>NZ_JBXCJB010000001.1:0-2335802 GCF_056786475.1 Williamsia sp. Y844 | reverse complement strand
TCGGCTCGGTCCGGCTCGGCTCGGTCGTGCTCGGCTCGGTCGTGCTCGGCTCGGTCGTGCTCGGCTCGGTCGTGCTCGGCTCGGTCGTGCTCGGCTCGGTCGTGCTCGGCTCGGTCGTGCTCGGCTCGGTCGTGCTCGGCTCGGTCGTGCTCGGAACTGGGGATCGCCGCGCATCGACGTCGTCACCCGGCACACTTTCGTCCCCAACCATCAAGCAACTCTGATAGCCCGCAGCATCAAAGGCGCTACACTTTTCACCGCCCACCGACATTTCTCCCGCGAACCTTGCGCCAATCTTGTCGTAGGGGTCATCAACACCGATTGTCGTACTTGTCCTGTTAGGATCAAGATCGTCGTCTGGCCCTACACCAACCGACAGGTAGCCACCTTCGAACTGCTGCTGGAATCCACCATTTTCCTCATATTCATCGGTAACGGGGTATCCAAGAGCGCCTGTCTCGTAGCCCTGCGCGGCCCACTGGTCTCGGATCGAGCCCCAAACAACGTGGGCTCCAGTTGACGCCGACCAATATATCGATCCCCCCTCGAAGGTGTTGTACTTCCCGTCCGCGAGAGTGTGCTCACTGATGGTTGGGTACATGAGAGGACCCCACTCCCAATCATATTCGGCAAACTTCTCCTTGATCGCGCCGCGCACCATCCTGGCATTTCCGCCGGCCACTGCCGAGTGCCAATAGATCGTCGCTCCGTCATTCGCGAAGTTTTGAAACTTCCCACCTCGAGCTGCATCCGACTCGGCATTCGTGGGGTTCCCCAAGGACGAGGGTCCTCCCTGCGCGATGTATTCCTGATGGATTCGACCACCCACCCAGAAGTTTCCGTACTGCCCGTCAGCCATTGCTGGAGACGCCATCCCTGTGGCCACCAAAAGTGAGATCGCGACAGTCAGAACTGCGCGCGTAAATATGCGGGGAAATTTCAAAGCAGAAACCGCCTTCGATACCGTAGGCAAACTAAACATTTACCAAGGGTCACAAAATAGCAGAGGGAGAACGCCAGCCGATCATTTAAAGACCGCCATGTGTGCAGTGCCCACCATTTTTGCAGCCATATCCCAAGGTCGGAGACTTATGTATTTAATTATGCAAGAATTGTTAACATTCTAACTTTGGCATCTACGAGCCAGCCAATCGTAGTCCCACTAGCCTCAGACCAGGGACGTGAATCGGACCGCTACAGTTCATGGATGACTCTCTACCAGCAATGGGCATCTTTGATGTCTGTCTTAGCTGACGTTGCGCCGGCGACTAGACGCTCGTTTCGCACAGGTGCCGCAATCCAGGAGATTGCGCACGCTGAGGCAGCAACAGAAGCACCATGGCCTGAGGAACTTCGAGAATGGTTCATGTTGCAAAACGGTCAGGTTACGCAACTCCAAAGTGGTGAGTTCGGCGGAGAGCTCCTTCCAGGAGAAGAAATGCTGTCCCTCGATGAGGTTGTTGCGTACCACGCATCAATGCGTAACCAGTCTCGGGAGATGTCGGACCGAGACCACGCCGCCTATACCGGTGGCTACAACGGCGTGGTGGCCCAATATGCAGAAGCTGGAACCTCGGCGTCGCTGGCTCTACCAGCCTATATCCCGATCAGCACAGGCGATGCCTATTGGCACTACTGCGACGCCCGGGCTGGCAAATATCGAGGCTGCATTCGCGCCTATGACAAGTATTCTGCTGACGAAGAAGGCCCCCGGTGGGCCAGCATCGAGGACATGCTTGCCGACCTCGAGCGAAGCCTCTCGAGTTTGTCTCCCCTTGATTCCTGGGTGCCCGTCGTCGATAATGACTCACTACATTGGGAACCGGAAGAAGGCTTCACAGAGATATCTTCCGAAAGCGAAGAAGCGCTATACTATAAATCAGGACGACGGGACTCCGCTGGCGCAATCCTTCCTACACTCTTTCCTCCGGATGACGGGATAAACCTCGTCCGGATCCAGCAAGACGCGATCGACGCCGCAGCGAAAAAGTACGGACTCCATGCCATCACGCATGTAGCGCTGGGCGCCTCTTCTTTCCCGAAGCTTCCTGGCCTTCAAATCGAATGTCATGTCTATATCGGAAATATGGACAAGGTCTACCTCGCCACCGCTGTCGACACCGACGGCAACTACACCATCCGTGAGGTTTCACGGTAGGGCTACCAACCAACAGCCACTCTGCAGGCAGAGATTGCGGCGCGATACCGTCGGACAGGCAACTCAAACTATTCGTTGTCTCTGGCGAGCTTCGTCGAGCAACTTCGAAATGGCTTGGGCGACGATCTTTTGAACAGAGATCCCCGTCGCCGCTGAGTAAAGTTTCAGCCGTCGTATCAGGTCAGAATCCAAGCGCGTCGCAAAAGGCTTTAAGACACCGTCACCAGTACTTAATAGCCTCGTCCTCGTCACGCTTTGCGCCTCATTTCCTGCGCGACTCTGGCAAGTTGTGGGTTTCATAGCGCAACACCCATTTGGCAATAGTCTCCTGGTTCGAAAAAGTTTGTCTCGCTCCCCGACCAGCCCTAGAGGCCTGGCCCGTACGAGACACCCTTAGTGTCGGACTGCATCAGGTTCGACTATTCCATACATTTCCGAGACCGGCGCATCTATAGCTTTGTTAATGATTCAATTGTTCGGGCGACGCGAAGATCCTGAACTCTCCTGTATATAGCCAAAAACAAGCTGCGTCGGCACTCATTCTTTAGGGAGGATTGCGACCGCCGGCCAGGCGCGTCCTTAGCCGGGCGTCCAAGCAGGATAGCGAGATTCCATGCGAGGTCGCCCTAAGCCCGAGTACAGCTGCGATCTCAAGCTTGGGCGTTGCTGACTTCGAGCATTCGGCGAACCGTGGTCGATGTAGTCTCAACGAGCTGTGTCCCAAAATCGTTCGTTTTTGGAACAACGATCAATCGAGACACCCACGCTGGGAGCGCTAGTGTTTCAAAACTCGTGTCACAAATCTACGGTCCATAACCAGCGATGTCGTTGAGTTATGGAACACTTCGAGTCGTGGGCGAATCATTTGGGTATGCAAGGGTCTCGACGGCCGAGCAGAACGCGCAGGCACAGAGCGACGCTCTCAAGGCTTCGGGATGTTCACGGGTGTGGGTTGACACTGCCAGCGGTGCCACAACTTCCAGGCCACAGCTCGATGACCTTCTAGACAACCTGCGATCGGGTGACACTCTCGTTGTCTGGCGACTAGATCGGCTTGGCCGATCACTGCGCCATCTCTGGAGACTGTTGAACAGCTCGCCGAGCGAGGCGTCGGATTCCGATCCCTCACCGAATCCATTGACACCACCACATCCGGCGGCCGGCTCATCTTCACCATTTTTGGCGCCATCGCCGAGTTCGAACGCAACCTCATCCGTGAACGCACACAGATCGGGCTCACAGCAGCTCGTGCCCGCGGCCGCACCGGGGGCCGACCACCGGTCATGACCGCTGCCAAAATTCGTCAAGCAAAACGTATGCGGGACAACGGAATACATATGACCGAAATCGCCGAAGTCCTTGGCGTCGGGCGAACGACTCTATATCGCCACCTCGTTTAGCCAAACCGTGAGCTAGTCATCACCCCAATTGAACGCATCCGAGTCGCGTACCCGGACGACACCAAGTTAGAGGCTTGGTGTCGTGGCAGCTGCGATGTGTGGTGGCCAGGGCCGTGGTGTTACCTTCTGGGGCTGGTCGTCTGGATCGTCCGCCCAATCGACCGTGATCTTGGTGCCACGGGGGCCTATCGTGGCTTCCTCGAAGGAGATTTCGACCTTGAACTCGGCGTTTTCGAGGTTCATCTCGCTATCGAATCTGGTCTCATGGAAAGTAATCTTTTCGCTATCGAAGATCGCGTTGCGGAACGTGGTGTATTCACTGGTGAACTCCGCCTCGTCGAAGATGACCTTACCGACGAACTCGGCCTTTTCGAAAGAGACGCACTCGGCGTCGAATTGTGCCAGGAGGAAGTTGACGATCCCCGTAAATGTCACATGGTTAAACACGATGTAGTCACCATTAAATCGGGAGGTCCCGAAGTCGAGATTGTGGAGGTGGGCGCCGGTGAGATCGAAGTTGAAAGTACTCCAGCTTCTTTCGTACGCGCCCATGATTCCGGTGTGGTCGTTGATGATTCGGGTGATCGTGTCGCGGACTGGTTGGTCTGGTGGTTGTTGGGTGTAGTCGTAATTTTCGCTGTGGGGGAGTCCTTGTTGTTGGGCTGTTGTGTGGTGGTGGGTGCGTAGGTAGGTGCAGAGGACGTCGATGCAGACTTGGGCTTCTTGGCGGTTGTCGCGTTCGATCCAGTCGTCGGCGAGGGAGGCGAGTGCGTAGGCGCCGGCTTGTTGGAAGGTAGTGGTTTTGTCTGCGAGTTGTTGTGTTGCGGTGGTGAATCTGGTGCGCAGGTCGCGGATGATTTCGGCTGTGTGCTCACGGTTTGCGTGCTGGTGTTCTTGTTTGCGTTGTTCGCGGCCGTTGTGGAGCGCGATTGCTGCGGCTGTGATGGCGGCGTAGCCGGCGGTCATGGTTCCGTAGGGGGTGGCCGCTGTTTTCCAGAAATCTGCCCAATTAGGGTCGTGGGCGCAGGTCCAGAAGATGAGTGGCGCGATGCCGTAGGTAGTGGCTGCGACGGTTGGAACTGCCAGGATGGCTTTCCGGTTTCGTTTTCTTGCTAGTTGATCGGGTGTGGCGTCGTCGCTGCCGTGCTTTTTCACGTGGCCGTGTCTCCATGTTGGTTGGGCGGCGAGAGCCGTTTCGCAGTGCCTTTGAGGATAGTGTCGTGGGTTGTGAATGTGCTGTGGTCAGGGGTTGTTTGATGAGTGAGCAGTCTGGTTCTGGTGAGTGCCTGATCGGCGGGCTCCGAAGCGTGCGATCGACAGTTCTCGAAGCGGAGATTGGGCCGCCTGAGCAGAAGAAAGATGCCGTAGCCATGAGGGCCACGCCTTGTCCCAGAGGTTCGTCCTGGTCTAGGTGATTGGGCGGGAACTACGGGGGGTCGGGAGGACTCTCAATCTCGGTGTCAAGCGCGGATCAGGTAGAGGTCGTGGGGGTCGCGGTAACTCTGAGTGGTGCGGTGGAAGCACTATTGGGGCCATGACAACCGATGAGGCTCCTTCTGTTCCGCCATTGCCTGAGGTTTTGTATTACTACACGGATGCTGCGGGCTTGAAGGGGATTTTGAATCCTGGGTCGTGGCCTATGCGCACCGTTCCGCCTGAAAAGGAGCGGTACAAGTACCCCGATCCCGATGATTTTGTGTACGGGCGTGCTGCTCATCTGATGGCTTCGGATGTTCGGTATATGAACGATTCGCTTGAGCTGAGTTATGCGACGGAGTTTGTGCGGCGCCGGTTCGCTACGGCCCGTGATGATGATTCGTTGGGCCCGCAGTTGCGGATCGCGTTTGGTCGATCGGCGACGACGTTCGAGCCGGAGTCGATGCACAGGTGGCCGTGGCGTTGCTTTGCTGCCTGCTTCTGCGAGGACGGGGATCTGTTGTCGCAGTGGCGCGGATACGCCGGCGGAACTGGTGGTTTCGCGATCGGGTTTTCAACTGAGGCGCTGATGTTCCACAGCATTCAGATCCAGCTTGCCGATCACGGGATGGTCCGGGACCTGGCCGTGCCCGCACGCTTGTCTCCGATTGCTTATGGTCCGGTCGATGCAGCAGCGCGGGTTGAGACGCTGGTATCTGAGATTTGTTCCCAATGGGATTCGGGAAGTCTGATCAGCGATCCTGATGGCAGTCCAGGGTATTCCGTTGGGATTCGGACGTTTCAGACGATGGCGAGTATCAAGCATGAGGCGTTCGCGGCCGAGCGCGAGTGGCGGTTGCTGGTGTCGAATGAGGCTCGGTACAAGGTGAAAACTCGGCCGCGGAGCGGCGGTTTAGTTCCGTATGTCGACTTGGTCGTTAACGGCCGTTTTCAGACGGGAAGCCCACCTCCGCCACGTGCGACTGAAACGGTCCGCGAGATCGTGGTTGGCCCCGCTCCCGACCAGGCGGCTCAGGTCGCCGCGGTCGAGGACGTGTTGGCCGTTCGGCGACCGTGGTGGGAACAGACGACGACTGTGCGGGAGTCGAGCATCCCGTTTCGCGGCTGATCGGGGCGCTGGATATCGGCAGCGACGCCATGGAGACGCTTCATCACTGTCACCGAGTCACACCTCAGACAGGGCGATTGCGCGACGACGGCGAGGCTGTCGCAGCTTTGAAAATCCTGCGGTCGCAGCTCAGCGCGCCGAGCGCTAGGTTTTCTTCAGCCGGGTTGCTCGGTGAGTCGTTGGCGCAGGGCGTAGAACCAGGCGCAGGTGCGTTCGAGGCCGTTGTCGGTGTCGAGTTGGCCGCCGTCGATTCCCCAGAGGTTCGCTGCCCATGTGTTGAGCGCGGATTGTTCTGTGTCGTTTGTGGTTGCCAGAAGATCAAGGTCGCCTAGGAGTAGCGCTGTTCCTGACACTTCGCCGCTGGACCAGGTGTGCCGGAAGTCGTCCCAGCCGAGGCGTTTTACGAGGTCGGCACGGTCGATCAGGTCGTTTGCCCAACGGTCTAGTTCGGCGGCAGATGGCTGTCGGGCTGTGTATTCGGCCCACGTCGCCGGTTGATCATCGCTACCGTCAGTCGTCATCACGCCTCGTTTCTGCGGTGGTCCGATTCTTGCATTCAACCCTGACAACACCCGATAGATGTTGCCCCGTGGCTTTTTGTGAGTCGACTTAGCGCAGATCTTGGCCTTAACCTGAATCCACGATTCAGTCAGGTTACACAAGGTTAGGGGGTTCTAATGTGTTGCAGCGCAGTCGATATAGCGCCATTCTCGTTGCGCTCCTTGCGTTGCCGACCGTCGCTCCTGGCCTTGACCTGGAGTGGAGTGCGTGCGTGCGCTCTACCTGGATTATCGGAACAAAGATCTCGGGAACACTCGGCATTTCACTGGTCGGTGTTTGCAAGGAAGGTTCGTAATTGCTCGCGCAGATCGGTGTCTTTGTCGCCGACTGCAAGGCATGCCAGGTGTAGGGCTTCCACTGCTGCACGAAGGGCAGGTTCATGACCCGCTGCCGCGATGGCGGCAATGGCGAATGCCGCATAGTGGCGAGGGTGGGGGTCGCTGTAATCGAAGGGCTTGGTCAGAGCTCGGTGGAGGGTGGGGTAGCTGAATAGGTACAGGCCCGGCCACTGTGGTTGTGTGGGATCGGCTTGTTCACGAATGTGTTCATAGCGATCCTCAAGGTCCAGGGTCTTGTTCTGTGCGGTCGCAGCGATTGCGTCGCGTACCCATTGTCTATGCATGACGTTGGTATGGGTGCATGCCTGGCCGGCAGCCCAGAGGGCGATCTGTCGTTGCGTGTCGTCGTCTTGATTGCAAATTGTGGTGACGAGTTCGGGATCTGCAGCGTAGAGGTAGACACTCCCAGGAAAGTCATAGATCGTGGCGATGATCTGGTTGTTGGCGATCTCGGATGCAGTGAAATCCGGCCTCGTCACCTGCGAATCGAGTCCTGATCTGCCTTTGGGTTTGGTAACTGTGCCGTAGCGCAGGGGCTCGGACACCATGTCCGCGGGATCGGAGATCGCCGTGTCTGGGCGGTTCCACAGTTTCGGTGGCCGCAGTGGCGTGCCGTCGTCGGGCCACAGCCGTAGCCTCCACACGTCGCCGGGATGGATTGATCCGGGCCACCCATATGTGATGAAGCCACGACCACTGACCTCGATTGTGTAGTGCCCGCTCACTACCTGGCATGTGGTCAGGTCCACCGTGGGTGATTCAATACGCAATAGACCATGATCATCGACCGTCAGGCGTCCCTCGCTGACCTGTTGCCACTCGGACCGATCGTCCTCTGGTCGCTGATCCCAAATCTCAACATCGACAGCGGTGTCGAAGTTGTTCTGGTGTGGACTGAGGACGAGCATTGACACTGTGTCGCTGTGACTCGGTGGCATCTGCGTCGCTCGTGCAAGGAGGACATCATCGAAGATGTCTTCGGGATCACTGCCGCGAATGAGGAATTGAGCACCATCAACGGCGACCCGGAGCGAATACGTTGTTACCGCTGGCACATATACCCCTAACACCTACTGTCGGAGAACCAACAGAACCGACTGCACCCAAGACACTGCGGGCGCAGTCGGTTCGGTTGTCTTATGAAAACGTTAGCTGATCTGGAAGGTACCGACCTGACTCACGCCGTCCTCACTGTAGAGGGGGACCGCCTTCGGTGCGGAACCCCGAACTTTCTGCCCGTCGACTGTTTTGGTCGGCAGCGCAGCGACCGCAGTCGGGTTCGCTGCAGGCGCACCGAGTTCGGATGAATGAATGTAACCGAGGGTGCCGTCAGTACCGATTGCGGCGATCAAGTCTGGAAGCTCTGCGTTCGGATCGGCTACGTCACCAGTCCCGAAAGACTCCCCACTCGAGTTGGTGCCAGTTTTGACATCAATATTCGTTGGTGCGGCCGAGCGTCCTGCGGGCTCAGTGTAATTGAGCGGATTAGTGGGAAATGTGACGTACTCGGTGTAAGAGTTCGTACCATTCCAGACTGCGACGAATCCATGACTGTTGTACGACCCACTGCCGCAAGTAGCCGTGGTTCCCAGCGAGAGCTGCGGAGTCGGATCGAAGTTGTACTGGTAGTTGATCGCCTCGCAGAGTGCGCCGCTCTTGAACAATCGAGCACGTACGCCGATATCGCCTGGAGCCACGTTGGTACCGGTCACGGTATAGATTTTCGAGCTGGCCACCAGCGGAGCATTATTGATCGATGACTGTTGTAAGAACAGCACCCCGTCCCCGTTTGGTCCAGCTGGTCCAATCCATCCGGAAACGACCTGGGCTGACGCACCGCCTGGGAGCGCGAACGCAAGCACAGCCGCCGATAGCACCGCTGACGTCGCAACTCTGCGACAGATATTCTTGAGTTTCATCGTGTCAATCTCCTTCGTTGGTGCGTGTGACTTGCTTGGTTAAAGTCATGGAGCAGATACGAAGAACGGATCCCCGACCATCACTCGATGGTCCCGGTAAAATGCCGCAATATCGGTACCCTGCTTCTTGCTGTTCTCCTCAGTGGGGACCCACGCTATTGTTGCGCTCGCTCCACCTTCGTCGCTTGAAGCGAACGGATATTCATCGCACGACCAGCCACTAGGATCCGGCGGTGGTCCCAGGACAGTCAGCTTTGATGCACTGCAAGCTGCAGCCTGGTTGCTTGGGCGGTTTGATGGATCAGTGCGGGTCAGTGGCGTGCCTCCTGGCGCGCCCGGCTGACCAAGTGATTGCCCGTTTCTGATGTTCGGATTGATAAACTCGTATGAACTGGCTGGGAAGTAGATCGTGGGATCGAAAGCCGAGTTGACGCACCCTGCCACTGTCGAAACGGCCACCGTCTTATCGCATCGAACCTGTTGAGAGGTCCCCTCGGTAGCAGGGGGAGTGGGGTCAGGTACAGGAGTCACGCTATCCCAGCGATACTGAAACGTGGTGCCTGAGTTCGCGCTATTCACGGTTTTAACTGGCGAGTAGTACGCGAATTGGTCAGTCTTTGACGCGCCTTCGGATTGAGAAAAACTCTCAGTCCTAATAAACCTTCCCGCGCCCGCCGATGGTTCTTGAACGCCGATTTCGATGGTCATCGTGCCCGCGATTGATTCGGGAAGTATCTTGAAAACATTCGCGCGGAAGTATACTGTACTTTCTTTATTCCTCACATCAGACCGAACCTGAATACTAAATTCTGTGTCCCACCACCCAAACATCACGGGAGTACTAGTTGGAGTGGCTTGCGTCCACTGCTGAACAGTAACTGCATAGTATCTGCAGCTGTTGACTCGACCTTCCTCCCCACAGTCAGTGTCAACTGCCATCGTCCGTGCAGTTGCTGCGCGTGACCGAGCCTCGCTTGCAGGTATCTCCCGAGCCGACTTGGTTTCAATAGTCTTGCTGCCCGCTGGCGGCTGTGGCGTTGTCGGCGTGGCCAATGCCTGCCCTGGGATTCCTCCGATCATCACCGCAGAAAACAGCAGACCGGCGGCTGCCACCGATAACACGCCCCGGTTTGGCAACATTTTAGGCAATGAAAAACGCATGGCGATAGTGACCCTTTCCATCGAACAATGGTGTCAAGAAAGCGCCCCCGCGCGCCATTTCAACATAACGCAATACTCTCGAAAACGTAACAGATTGACATATCGAATTCCAGAGGAATTCACCTCGGCCCAGGGACTACCTCCGGCGGCCGACATCTTCACTATCTTCGGCGCCATCGCCGAGTTTGAACGCAATCTCATCAGAGAACGCACACAAAACGGCCCCACCAGCCCGTTATCAAGTTTACTTGACATAATATATGTTATCGTCGTAATTGATTGTGGCTCAACGCCTTTCGTCACCAGTGACGAAAGAAAGGATGGATCTGGTGGTACATGCACCCATTCAAACGGGCCTTTGCACTTTCCCGACAACGCGCCCAACAACCCGGACTAGAACGTGTTCTACTTACTGTACACGAGGCACCGGGCGACGGATAGGTGCCGAAAACCAGCCGGGGGGCCAGGGATGGACGAGATCGAACTACAAACCGGCGTGCGAGTAGGCGTAAACCAGACTGGCAAAGGTCAGCCACTGTTGCTCCTCGCGGGCCTGGGAATGCCGGCCATCGTCTGGGAGTTTTCAGGCCTGTCTACTCAATTGACAGACGCCGGTTTCTCGGTGATCAGCTTCAATGCCCGCGGCATTCCTCCATCATCAGCTCCGCCAGCGCCCTACTCAGTGGACGACCTTGCCGCGGACGCAATCTCGGTGCTGCAGAAACTCGGCCACCACACGGACGTCATCGTTGTTGGCTACTCCCTTGGCACTTATGTCGCCCAAGCCTTGTTGAGACAGCATCCCGCCACCTTTTCCGCAGCGGTATTGATGGCCGGCCTCAACCCGTCGCCAATCCTCGAGTTGGTCGACACAATGGAACTGGACCTCATCGAGTCGACCGGTGCACTACCGACCGCGGTCAGCACCTTCGAGTTACTGATGACTACCTTGCCGATGAATACGATCCAAGACCCGGAAGCTGTCAGCGGCTGGCAAGACATCCTTGGCGATGACGGGAGCCGGTGGACCAGTGTCGACGGCCTCGCCGGGCAACTCTCGGCGTCACGCAGTTGGTCCCAAAACCGGGCCGAACACCTCGATAGGCTCTCCTCCATCGCAATTCCGACTCTGTCCATCGCGTTCGAGCACGACGTGTTCTTCCCGCCAGCCAACGAACGGGCCGCAGCCCAGAAAATTCCTGGATGCGAACACGTCGTGGTAGCGGACGCCGCCCACGGAGGATTGAGCACCCACCCCGACGAACCCGTCAAACACATCGTCGACTTCTGCACACGCGTACGAACACCGCTCAAGTCACAAACGTAGCCAAAACCGTCCACTGCGAGTGGGTTGACGGAATTTCTATTATCGGCGTAATCGGGTGTAGCGCACTGGCCCTAGTACTTGCGCGCTTGATCGCTGCCTCGGTCAACCCGAGTTGGGAGGACCTTGCCCCAGCGGTCCGACCACGCCCAGACTTCGTCAAGAGCACGGCAAAGTTCGTGTCCAGCTGCGGGCGTCATTTCGTATGAACCGTCGCCACCTTTGCTGACGATGCCGCAATCGACCAAGCTCGCTAAACGCTCGGCCAGAACACTCGATGAGCAGTTACCCATCCGGCGTCGCAGCTCGAGGAACCCCAGCGGGCCTGGTTCCAACTCCCACACGATCCGGAGCACCCATCGTTGGCTCAGCAGCTCCATGGCCGTATACGGCGCGTCCGCCACCTCGCATCCCCTTCGAACGGTTGTGCTTCTAATTTCGAACTAGCATACTGGCACTTCGGAATCCGAAGTGTTTGGTGACTGGGGGCATGACGGTGACAGGCAGTTCTGCGCGAATAGCACTGGTGACCGGCGGTTCACGAGGAATCGGCGCCGCCACCGCACCCTTCCTTGCCCAGCGCGGCTTCCATGTCTTGATCAACTACCGCGAGAAGCGCAAACGAGCCGAGGCTCTTGCCGAGGACATCGCCAGCGGCGGAGGCTCGGCCACACCGATCCAGGCCGACATCACCAACGAAACCGACGTTGGCCGATTGATGGATCGCATCGCAGCCGACCACGGCCGACTTGATGCTCTGGTTCTCAATGCATCCGGGGGGTTAGAGCTCGGCGCCGACGACGGTTACGCCATGCAGATCAACAGAGATGCGCAACTTTCTCTCACCATGGCGCTCAGCGAGCTGATGCCACCCCACTCCCGCATCGTGTTCGTGACCAGCCATCAAGCGCACTTCTACGGCCTGCGCAGTGTCCCAACACAATATGAGCCGATCGCAGCAAGTAAGAGGGCCGGCGAAGACGCCCTGCGTTCCTATGCCCACCGACTGGCCCACACAGGCATCGGATTGTCTGTAGTTTCGGGCGACATGATCGACGACACGATCATCGTCCGCCTACTCGAACGGCGAGACCCCGCAGCAGTCGAAAGCCGAAAAGCACACGGTCCCCTCCCCACCATCGACGACTTCGCCGCCGCCATCGCCGACGAAGCCTGCATATCCACGAAGCCTGCACGGACGGTATTCATTGGCGGCAGCGACTACCTGCTTCACGGGGCAGAGACCAACTCCACGAACCCGACCTAGTCTCTATTATCGGCATAATCGGTTGCTGCGCAACATATTTCGGCACCAGTGACGAAAGGCGACATGAATCCATGCTCCACTGGGAACGATTGCCCCTGGCGCGTCGCGCCATCATCGAGCAATTGGTCGGGAGCTCAGCGCGGCGTCAGCGGAGAGACGAGCCCATCCGCCGGGCTTTACCAGGCCCTTGCCGAAGCTGGGTGTGGCACTTGTCAGAGTTGCGCGGCAGGATGCCCCACCCGGTGGCACGTGGCGATCACCTTGATCCCTGCACGGAGATGATGTCCTGGACTGCGGTACGCAAAACCTTTCCAAGCCAATCGGAGTGAGGTTCGCCGTAGTCGCTGTGTGGCTCGTAGTAAGGCAGTGGCGTCGGTTCTACCAATTGCTTCCGATAGAAGTTCAGATCAGTGGAGACGACGCAGGTAGACCCGTGAAGCTGCAACTCGGAGGCAAGCAGATCCTCCAGTGTCCAGCGACTACTGCCAGGGATAGCGTGCTGCCCGATATGCCATCCAGTGACCGTGTCCCGGCGTGGCTGCGATTCCCGGGCGAACAGCTTCTTCTTGGGCGGACGCATCGGCAGACTCTTGCCGAAATTGATCTGCGTATACCTCTTTGGTGCAACACCGAGGGCGCGCATCGCCTCGACAAACTCTTTGAGGTCGGCGCGCTGTTCGGCGAGCAATTGTTCGCTGGCCGCGCTCTTCCTTGCAGCTTGCGATTGTTCCCAGACGGCGTGCTTTGTTGCCTCTTCTCGGGCGTCGTCCAGCATCCCCATCGTTCAGCTCCATCTGTCGTCGCCGATGTTTCGCCATCCTCACACACTGGGGCACGGCGGATCGACTACTACCGTGTTTCAACAGGGTTTCTCTGGTTCTACTCCTATGCGCCAGCGAGAGGTGATCGTCCGTAGGTGTGATCAGCATCACATCTTCGGAGCCGTAGGCGCTCTGGCCTGAGGTTCCAGGAGGCTGCCTGATAGTCGACGCTTTCGTCGAAGGGTCTCGGTCAACTGGCAACACCCGGCCCCCCTGTTGCCCACGAAAAAACATGGGTAGAATGACCGTATGAGCAGAAGCGCTGGTCAAGCCACTCGCAGTCAAACAAGGAAGGGGATGGTCACTCGGGCGAAAACCACCACTTCAATTGTGGTTGACGGCAAGACCGGCAAGTCAATTGTCGTGGACGGCAAGATCAGCAAGCCAGCAGGAGGTGGCGCGCGGGTCGCTGCAGACGATCCGCTGGCTGGTGATCGCGTGAAAGTGCTTGTTGAGGCGTTCTCTCGCGCCGAACTCGCTGGGATGGTGGGCGTTAGCCCCTCACAGACATCTCGGTGGGCATCAGGCAAGGAACGACCAGGCCCGGCGGCAGCTCCAGCGCTGATTGATCTCGAACATGTCTACGCGCGCGCACGCCTGGTATGGGGCAAAGACTCTGCACGAACCTGGCTAGAGAGCGCCAACGCCCATCTCGCCGGCGCACGTCCCCTCGATGTCCTGCATACCAGCGGTCCGGCACAGGTACTCGAAGCGATCGATGCTGAAATGTGGGGCGGGGCAGCCTGAGTGTTGGTTTATCGCGTATTCCCATATCTCGACAGCGCGAAGGCCGATGAGCCCGGCCACCCACTCTACGAACATCACCCCCAACGTGGTGGCCGCGCTGACCACCCTGACTACTACGTTTGGTATGTGACTCGGCAAATCGACGCCGCGTGTGGGGAGACCTTCGGCAATCTTGCTCAGTGGACGGAATCGATGTTCGAGTTTCCGGTGGTTCCTGGAGCCCGCCGCAGCCTTGGCATCTACGAGCTTCCTGACGACCTAAGGGTATGCGACCTCGACGACCCCCATCGCCTCATTGACGTTGGCCTCCGGCCGACCCAGGTCGTCACCCGCAACCTCGCCGTCACTTCCGGTTGGGCACACCGCATTTGGTCCCAGAGCACGCCTGCGATTGACGGGCGGCAATGGCAAGCCCTTCAGTGGTGGTCTTTCCATCGCCCAGCTTGGACGATCCTCGCGAGCTGGGTTCGTCCCAAGCTCGTCGAGGTGCAACACCTCGATCTACACCATCCTGCGATAATGGCGGCGGCCAAAGCCCTCTACCGGCCGCTCTGACCACCCCTGGATCGTTGCCGAAAGCAAAAAGAGTTGGCGGGCCGGGCGTTTCCGACTTGTATGAAGTAGCTAGCTACGGATTCCCGACCAGAGATGAGTTCGACTTTGGAAACGGTGACGACGACGCCAAGGGATGTGAGGAGTCGGAAGAACTTGTCTATGTAAGTAATGGCTCACTTGTCGACGTACCGGCCCGGGATCGCTTCAGGCGGTAGCGATTCGTTGTGAGACATAGCCGTGGCAGCCATTAGGGTTGGCCAGAGGTCTATTTCGATGGATTGCCAGCGAGCCCAATCCGTTTGATCCGCGGGTTTTTGGGTTGAATTGACTTGCTTCGCCGCGAGATTGCAAGCGTAGTCGTTGACTACTGCTCGAAACAAGAGAATGCAAATGCAGTCGGATTCCTCGCGTCCAGTTCCAGCAAGCTCAATAGCAGCTTCAAAAATGGCGTCTTGACTGTCGTGGCGGGTGGCGTAGATATCGGCTGCGCGCCAACCTATTGCGAGTGCGGTGGTGCGGAGTGAAGGCGGAATGACTGCCGGCACATAGTTGCGGTATCGCTTCATGGTCGATTCCACTGCTCCTTTCAGATGACGCGACCCTGCGCTGGCAGGTGCTGTATCTGATGCGCCAATAGGGGTTACGAGTTCCCCGAGAAGAAGTGACTCACGTCACGTTAGCCCCTGTTCTCCCCGCTCTGGGTAACACTTCGTAGCCAATGCCGACGGCGAGCGACGCATTGTGAGGTGTCAGTGACGGACCGTAGTGTTTGAGCCGGGATGATCGTGGCCCGCAGGACTGCTGCAGCCGAGACCATCCCTTACTGGTCTGCCTGTTCCAGGATCAGGTACTGCGCCGAGATTTGTTGGTGGACATCGGTTCTGTCGCCTATGGCGGCTGCTTCAGCGAAGTAGCGGCCGTTGACAACCATGCACAGGTCGACCTCGGAGATTTCCTCGGTCATGCAGGTCGCGTTGGGTAGCCCGGTCGGGCTGGGGGCCAGAACGTAGCTACCGGCGGCGAGGGAGTCATCAATGAAGATGTCCATCATCTTTTGTGCACCTGCTGGTGTTTCGGCCCGGTAGACACCGGTTTTGTTGATTGCGGTGTGCTCGACGCCGACGTCGATCAGGGTTTTGTACGTCAGGGCCGGTTTGGTCGATTGGTGTGCGGTTCCACGCGGACCGTAGACCGCGTTCTGGTGAGGTTTCGGATCGTCGGTGGGAATCGCGTAGATGAGGATGTTGTTCGGATCCTTCTGCGGACGCCCGCTGGCACTACCCCCCTGCTCGATAGTGGGGGTTGGCTCGAAGGCGTCAATCAGCGGCTTTTGCACTGCAAGAGCGTCGGCGATCGCTGTTGCTGTCCAATCGCTTTGGTCAAGGGTGTCGCCGGCACGGGTGTAGAGCAGGTAGAAGCCGTGCGGGGTGAACGCCTCGAGGGTGTGCAGGTTCCCCCGCGAGTCGAGGCTGCTCGACACCAGAGTGGTGGGCAGGCCGGGCAGTTTTTCTTCGGTCGTTTTGTTGGCTTTGACCTGGGCGTCATGCATCTGCCGGGCCGCGGCTGCGGCGGTCGCGGCGTCGTTGTATCGCAACACCATCTGCACGAGCACCTGTTGACGGTCTTGAGTTGTGACCGTGGGGGTTTGCGCCGATGACACGAATCCGAGAATGCCCGTGGTGTTGGCGGGTGCGTCCACTTGCCCAGGGTTGAGCACCACCCCGGTCAGGTCTTGCTGGCTGAAGATGAACTTGGTGGGAAATGCGGTGGAGCGCTGGGGTTTGGTGAGGTCGGGATCAATTTCGAACGGCACTGCGACGTAGTCGCTCATGCGGTGGGCCTCGATCTGCAAGACATCCTGGTCGGTGGCGATACCCAGTGGTGCCAGCGGCTGCGTCGGATAGTCCCCGGTGTCCAGGAGCGCGCGGTCGATCGGCGGGGCCGCCGACGTGCTCTCGGCCAGCGGAGTGCCATCGCTATTAACGGTGCACCCACCGAGCAAGCCCGCAGCTATCACCACGGAGGTGATCAGTAGTGATCGTTTCACCAACACTCTCTTTCACTGTGCGACGCAACAGGATGCGCTCGCGGGCTGAGATATTCGATGCGCAGGGCCGGAAGCCGGGGTCGTTGCCGAACTCCGGCACAGCACTGGTCCTGGTCAGCGGTTAGGAGTCGATCTCGTAGTGCCCGACCAGAGCGCCCGCCGGGACCGGGCGCTGATAGGCGATGTGGGCGGCGTCGATCAAGATGGGCCACAGCTCGCCAGCGCTGGCCTGCCAGGCAGCCCAACTGGTGGTGTCGTCCGGTCGTACCGTGCCGTGCAGGCGTGAGGCCGCGAGGTGGCAGGCGGCGTCGTACACGGCCGCGGTCATCGCCGGGATCGTCGGGTCGTTGGGGTGCTGCGAGGTCAGTTCGTCGGCGGCTTCGGCGATGGCATCGACGCTGGTGGGTTCCAGCGCGTACAGATCGGCCGCGCGCCACGCCAATCCGAGTGTCGTTCTGCGCACCTGCGCACTGACAGTCGATGGCACGTACCGCATTGTTTGAGTCATCTCCCCCACTGCTCCCCTTGGTGATTGTGAACGGTACCGGGCCGCTGGTCCACGCACGGCACTCCTGGCAGAGACCGACTTGCCCGAGCTCGTTGTTATGCTCGGAATGTAAGCCCGACCGGCCGCGTGTATTCCCCCCCGAAGAGCGCACCTCATCCCCCCGAGTGCCGGCCGGGCTTCATCATTTTTCTCTGGTGGCCACACGCAGCGACGCCGAAAGGCCAGGTGCGCGCGGTGTTACGCCTCGCACCTGGCCGGGCCTGATCACGGTCTATTCGGCGTCCTGATCGGCTTGTTGCAGGATCAGGTATTGCGCTGAAATCTGTTGGTCAGCATCGGTTTTATCGTCGAGGGCAGAGGCTTCGCCGACGTAGCGGCCGTTGGCGACCATGCAGTAGTCCAAGGTGCCATCCGCGGTGTCTTTGGTGACGCAGGAGGCGTTGGGCAGGCCGGGCGGGCTAGGTGCGACCGCGTAGCCGTCGGCGTTGACCATGTCGACGACGAAGGTATCGAGCAGGGTTTGGGCGTCCTGGTCGGTCGCGGCCCGGTAAACGGTGGTCTTGTAGCTGGCGTTGTGCATGGCCCCGGCCTCGGTCAGGGCGGTGAAAGTCAGCGACGGGTTGGTCGAGCGGTGCGCCAACCCTCGGGGCCCGTACACGGCCATATCCGTGCCACCTTGGGCGTCCGGGTCCTCTTCGGGGATGGCGTAGATCAGGATGTTGTTCTGATCCATTTGCGGCATCACGCTTTTGCCACCGTTTTGTTCTTTGGTGGGGGTGGCAGGGAACTGGTCGATCAACGGTTCCTGCAGCTTGAGGGCGCTGGCCACGGACTCTGCGGTCCAGTCTTTGTCGGCTTCTGGTGCCGAGGCCCAGGTGTAGAGGACGTAGTCGCCGTGCGGGGTGAACGCGTTGACCGTCACCTCACCATCACCAGTCCCGGTCGACACCAGCGTGTTGGGCAGGATCGAGATCTTGTCCGCGGTTTCTTTGAGCGCAGGGTTGGGCTCGTTGAGCAGGGCGTCGTGCATTTGCTGGGCGCCGGCTTTGGCTTGGTCGGCGTCGGTGTACCGCAACACCATTTGCACCACTGCCCGTTCGTCGTCTTGAGCGGTATTGATCGGTGTTTGGGCGGTGGAGACAAACCCGTAGAGCATGAATTGATTCGCTGGCGCGTCCACGGCACCCTGTCCGAGCACCCCGCTCAGGTTTCGGCTGCTGCGCAGCACCTGGGTGGGCTGCTGACCGTCGGTCAGGGCCGGGTCGATCTCGAACGGGACGACGGTGAACTCGGCCAGGCGTTGGCCTTCGACGTCCAAGATGGTGTCGGCGGTGGCCAGACCATAGGGCGCGGCTGGTTCGGTCGGATAGGTGCCGGGATCGAGCAGAGCGAGATCGGCCACCGCCGCCGGTGCAACACTCGATGAGGCGGACGCGGCCACACCGTCAGATTCGGTGCTGCAGGCACCCACCAGCAGGCCTGCAGCGAGCAGGGCCGCCGGGATCGCACACGACTTCTTCACCATGAGGTGTGTTTCCTTTCAACGTCGCCAACGCCGGACTCAGCTGCGGCGGACTGAAGTATCAGATGCACTCGATGGCCTCCAGGTTCCATTCCAGGTCAGTGACCTGGATCACTCCATGTGTGGTGGTGGTGGAGCTCGGGTGCCGGGTGGGCCGTAGTGTGCGACCCATCACGGTGCCGGTTAGGGTCGTGACCGGCACACATCGGGGGTGAGGTGCCTGTCGATTTCAGTAGGGGGATGTCCATGAACGCAGAGCCAGTGTGGGCTGCGTCGTCGACCTCTGCTGCCCCGGATGAGTTTGTTGCCGCGGCAGGCAAGGTACTGCGGGCCTACAAACTCGATCAGATCGCCGACCTGGCCGAACAGAAACTGTCCGCCGAGGGCCAGGTGCGGTCGGCGGTGGTGGTCGGAGAGGTCAAGCGTGGGAAGAGTTCTCTGGTCAATGCGCTGATCGGACGCCGGGATCTGGCCCCGGTCGGGGTGGATGTGACCTCAACGATCCCGCTCAGCATCACCCCGGCCACCGAAGAACATCCGGCCGGACCAGCACATCTGCTGTTCCCAGACCACACCCGCCAGGTCGATGCCCGGGAGTTGGCGGAATGGGCGACTATCGATGGCCGGTATGTGCGCGATCCGCGGATCGAGTCGCTGCCGACCAGAGCAATCATTCCCGTGGCCAGCAGCGCCCTGGGCGATGTCACCGTGATCGATACCCCAGGGGTCGGCGGCCTGGATCCGGCGTTCTCACAACTCGCGGTGCAATCAGCACAGCAAGCATGTGTAGTGGTCATCGCCTGCGATGCGAGCACTCCCCTGACCGCTCCAGAGATGGCATTCATCAAAGATGCCGGCGCCTCGGTCGATGCGCTGATCGTGGCAGTGACCAAGACCGACAAAAACATTCGCCGATGGAAAGCGATCGTCAACGAGAATCGCCGGCTCCTACAGCAGCATCTGCACCGCGATGTCACCGTGCTCGGGGTCTCCAGTGTGCGGGCCGTCATCGCCGCCGAAATGGTGCCAGGTCTTGAACGTGATCACGCCGAAAAAGCCTGTGGGATAACCGCATTGCGGACCGAAATCTTCGACAGACTCAACGCCGCCGAGCAGCTCCCGGCCCGCGATGCGCTGCGCACCAGCCTCGAAGGTTTGCGCACGGTGCGGGCCACGATCTCCGAGGAGATCGCCATGGTGGAAGGTCGCGGCAAAGACGTCGCCGATCTGACCACCGAACTGGAGCGTTTGCGCGAGCTCAAAGAGCATTCACGGGAGTGGGAACACTATCTGACCCGGGATCTGACCATGATCCGCGGCCGCGCAGTCGAGGACCTCGATGGGCGCCTGGACAAGATCCGAGATGACTGGACCACCCGAATCAACAAGCAGGGCATGGAAGTTCTGCGTAAATCCCCACAAAAGTTCACCGCCGATATGCACCACGACCTGCAGATGGCGATGGGCGGTGCACTCTCGGGGTTCCTCGAGCAACTCCACACCGAGGTGGTGATGCCCCGCTTCGACTCGGAGGTGATCTGGAACGACATCTGTGAACAGATCATGTCCTCGCTGTCCGACCGGCGTATCGAAGCCCACCAGGTCGGGTCCAAACGCCAAGGACTGCTCGACCCGTCGATGCTCACCATGGGCGTGATGGGATCGTCGATGATCGGCGGCATCATCGGGGTCAGCACCGTGCTCGGTGTCGGCGCTGTCGTCGGCGGCGTCTGGGTGGCAGTCAATCTCGGGTTCCGGGCCATGCGCTCAGGCAAAACCAATCTACTGACCTGGCTGCGCGAAACGATCGCCACCACCAAAACCGCGACCACCCGATTGTTGGAGCAGGCCATGGCCAACGCCCGACCGGAGATCGTGCTGCGCTACCGCGAACACCTGCGCACCAGCATCGAGGCCCTGCAAGCCCAGATCACCACCACCAAAGAGGCCGAGGCCGCCGATGCGGCCACCCGCACCAAAAACCTTCAGCGCCTGGGCAAAAACCTCGACATCGTCACCAAACGCATCACCGAAGCCGAAACACTGCTGACCGGGCTGGCGAAGGCGAACGCGTAATGATGACGCCAGCAACCGATCCCATCCACCAGGTCCTCGACTCTGCGCTACGGTCGCTGGCCGGCCTGGGCGGCAACCTGGTCGATGAAGCCAACCGCATCGGCACCATTTTGTGGTCCCCACCTCGGGTGGTGATCGTCGGCCGCCTCAAAGCAGGCAAGTCCACCCTGGTCAACGCATTGATCGGGGCTCCGGTCGCCGAAACCGCAGCCCTGGAAGCAACCCGGGTGGTCGCGGTCTACCAAGACGGCGCTCCCTCCCGCGCCGAAGTCGTTGACCTGCAAGGGCACCACCATCTGGTCCCGCTGAGCAGTGGACAGGTCACCGACCTGCCGCTGCCGGC
The DNA here is from genome assembly GCF_056786475.1 of Williamsia sp. Y844. Classification (NCBI taxonomy): domain Bacteria; kingdom Bacillati; phylum Actinomycetota; class Actinomycetes; order Mycobacteriales; family Nocardiaceae; genus Williamsia; species Williamsia sp. Y844. The sequence continues at coordinate 2,314,510 of NZ_JBXCJB010000001.1, read as the reverse complement.
CGATCAGATCGCCTACCTGCACCGCTGGCTCCCCTCGGCGGCCATCCGGTCGCTGACACTGATCGACACCCCGGGCCTGGCCACCCTCACCTCGGAGAACGAGGCCGCGACCCGGCGGGTGCTGATCGATGGTTTCGAGCAAACCCGAACCGCCTCTGTCGATGCCGATGCCGCGGTATTTCTGTTCGATTCCACCCCCCGCGCCGATGAAATCTCGTTCCTCAAACAGCTCGGGTTCACCCCGCTCAATACCCTCGGGGTGCTCTCGCGGGCCGACGGATTCGGCGAAGGGGCACTGGGCCGGCGTGATCCGCTCGAACACGCCGCCGCTCATGCCCGCATCCTGGCCGGGCAGCTCTCCGACACCGTGGCCACCGTGGTCCCAATCTCCGGACTGATGGCCCAGACCAGCCGTACCGGCGCCTTGACCGAAGCCGACGCCCACGCCATGACCGTCCTCGGTCAGCTGAGCCCGTTGGAATTGATCGAGCTCCTCGAGTCCGACGATCCGGCGCCCTTGGAGCCATCGGTACGTGACCGGCTCCTGGATCTGGCCGGCGAATACGGTCTGATCAACGGCCGCACGGTGGCCCGCTCGGGTGCGGCCACACTCAACCAATGGTTGGTGGAGCGCTCCGGAATCACTGCCCTGCAGCACATGCTGCACACCTCGCTCTCCCAGTTCGCCGGACTGCAGCGGGCAGTACGGATCCTGGGCCAGTTCGACCAGCTCGCCTACACACATCCGGCCCGCGATCAGATCCGCGGCATCGCGCACTATGCCCGGTCCCAACCAGCGATGCGCCCGGTCGCCCTGTTCACCGATCTGCACCGCATGCTCGACGCCGACCCCACCTCTCCCCTAGTCGCTGACCTGCGCCGACTCTTGCAGGGCCGCAGTCGCGGCGAACAGCTCGGGCTGGCGGCCAACAGCACACCCGCACAGATCCAAGCCACCGCAGCAGCGAAACTATCGGCCGCGCACGGGCAAGCCCTCTCCACGATGACCGCAGCCGAAGATGCCGCCCTGGTCACCCTGATCGCCATCTACACCGACATGACCCAATGACCCAATGACTCAATGACTCAATGACTCAATGACGAAACTGTCGCTGGAACTTTTGATTGTCGGGCTGCATCCAAGACTTCGACCCGATCCCCTCGCTCGGATCAACCACTGTGGTGAAGGACAGAGAACATGACTGCTGACTGGCTCCTGGCCATCGACTTCGGGACCTCGAACACCGCCGCCGCGCACTCCGGTGCCACCAGCGGTGTGGTCGAAACGTTGGCGCTCTCGCACACCAGCAACGTGATGTCCTCGGCGGTGTTCGTCGATACCCCCGACCGGATCGCGGTCGGCGACGTCGCCCTCAACAGTGCCGAACGCAACCCGGCCGCATTCATCCCGTCGCCGAAACGGTTGATCGGGCAGCAATCGGTGATCAACGTCAACGGGTACAGCCTGCCCGCCTACGTGCTGGTCGGTGCGGTGTTGCGTAGCGTCCTGGCCCGGGCCGCGGCCGCCCACACCGGTCATCCACCGTCTCATCTGGTCCTGACCCATCCCGAAGCCTGGTCACCGGTACAGATTCAGGTACTCCGTGATGCTGCCGCCCAGGCCGGGGCCGATCCGCATCGCATCACCACCATCTCCGAACCTCGCGCCGCCGCACAGCATTACAGCCGCACCCACGCCATCGACCGGGGCGCCAAGATCGCTGTCTTCGACTTCGGTGGCGGCACCCTCGACGTCGCGGTGCTCGCCGCGACCGGCCAAGGCACCTTCGACGTCGTCGCAGCACGCGGCGATAACGGGTTGGGCGGCAAAAACTTCGATGCCATGATCCGCCGCTGGGTCGATCAACAACTCGAAGCCCGCAACCCAGGGTTGCGGGAGTACCTACGCCAAGCACCGGTGGGGATCCGCCAGAATCTCGACGATTCGATCCGCCGGGCGAAAGAGCTGCTGTCCGAAGCGCCGTCAGCGACGATCACCGTGGCCGGTGAAGGGTTCCACGAAACCCTGCAGATCACCCGCGACGAGTTCGACGAACTGATCGACGCCCCGCTCGATCGCGCGGTGCACCTGACCCGCGCCGCCCTGGCCGATGCCGGGATCGCCCCCGGCCAGCTCACAGCGCTGTACCTGACCGGCGGAACCTCCCGAATCCCGCTGGTACACCAGAAACTCGCCCCGCTTGGCAAAATCGCCACCCTCGACGATCCGAAAACAGTGGTGGCCCAAGGCGCGTTGACCGCCCTGGCCGCGGCGCACCAAACGAACACCGGTCAGCAGTACGCACAAACACAGACAAGCCCGACGATCCCTGGCGCCGCGGACTTCCTGCCCACCGCGCAACCACCAGCACCATCGGCGGCACTCTCACGTAACCGCGGCAAGATCCTCGCCGCCGCTGCGGCCGTCGTTGTCCTGGCGGGCGCGGCCGTGCTGGGAGTGGTCCTGACCAGTGGTGGAGATGGCAAATCGCCGAACAATGCTGCCGCAGAGAGCAGTACCGCCGGCACATCAGCCCCGACCGCCCCGGCAACACTCGCGGTGGCTACTACCGAAGAGGAAGTTCTCGCCGCTCTGCCGGCGTCGATGACCGCCGACTTCGAATCGTGCAGCAAAACCGGTTTCACCGAAAACGACGGCCTGCAAATCAGGTGCACCTTCAAAGAAGACAGTCCCTCGCTGGCCGGCATCAACGCTGACGACAGCCTCGGCGGGGTCTCGGTCTCGGTCGGCGTCGACCTCAAATACACGAAGAAGGACATCATCCGGATGCGGGAGCTGCGCGGCGCCGACGAAGGCGACGAACTGATGGAAAGCTCCGACCGCACCGCCGCCGCCCAAATCGACGCCACCGCAGGATCCACCCCGTACGTCACCTACGCCAACAATGTCACTGGCGTGACACTGAGTACCGGCGACATGGGCGACAACGAAGCCGCGAAAACCTTCCTCAAACATACCGGTCTCATCAGCTAACTGAACCCCGACGAACCCACTGATCTCCCTGCCGCAGTCTGAGTAGTTTCGCTCTGTCACAAGCACATTGGACCGCCAATACTGGGCACATGAATGTTGATGAAGTGATTTTCGCGCTGGCACTGTTTGGGATCGGGCTCTGGTGGATCTGGGTCCCCCTGGCCGGCTTAGTTGTGTTCAGGATCCTCAAGGTGTGCCAGCCGCGATGGAACGTGCCCGCATCAGACAACCGGGAGCCAGCGAGCAACCGAGAGTAAATGCACAGCTGCGCCATACGCGATTTACAGGCTGATGAGCGTCAGCACCACCAGGATTACCGCCATTACGAGTGTGAAGTTCAGCCAGAATCGTCTGCTTGATCGCCTGTCTGGGTGTTGAGGCCACTGGCCAGGTGCGCGTTCGCGACGCGGATAGTGTTCATTCACAAGCCATTCCACCCCGTCTGTTGGCTGCGCCCCACACTAGAGGGTGGCAGATGATGGACAGGACAGGGTCGGTCGCAGAAACCCTTACCGCTGGTCCGGAACATTATCGAACCTGGATGCATCGAATACTTCACAACCACAAGGCAATTGGGTTGTCGCCTCACAGCGAGGTGTTCGGCAGAAGAGGGAGCGACGATGAAACGGTTCGTTACAGGTCTGATGATGGCAGCCACCGCCGCAGCAGCGATCACGGCAGTGGGAGCGGGTGGGGCCTCGGCCAGCACCGAGACGTTCACCTTCAGCACGAAGGCGGACTGCCAGGTCAATCGCATGATCTATCAGCAGGAGACCGACCAGCAACGGGCCGCGTACGACAAGTCGGTGGAACAGGCTCATGCCCGTGGGGAGCTGGCCCAGTACCCACCGGTGTTCACCACGCGCACCGACTGCACCGAGCTGATCAACGGCGACTGGGAGTACCAGAGGTACAACGTTCGGTAACCAGACCACCAGCACGGTGCCGCGATGGGCACGTCGACGAGGGGTAGGCGTGCATAACGGTATCGAGCTGGGGAAATCCTGCACTCCCGCATCCACACGCGGGAGTGCAGGACCCCGTTTGCCGACACATTCACAGCCCAGCAAACCTGAGCATCGGACTCGGCAACGCCCGCGACGAAAAGTAGGTTGCCGGCCCGGGAACCTTTCACCGATCGGGTGCATCTAAATCTCCAACAACAACATGAAGCGCCACCTGAAAGGGCCCACCTGATGTCGAACTCCAGCCAGAACGTGACCGGCAACCCCGAAGACGCCGCCTACACCTCCAACGCCTCGGCCGCGGTCCCACCCTCAACCGAGCCGGCCCCCAACGCGCAGACCAGCACCCCGGCGGCCTACGAATCGGCGCGCGACGTCGACGGTGACGGCACCATCGACATCGTTCACCGCACCTCGGCGGAAGGCACAGCCGAGATCGCCCATGTCGACGATGAGGGCAACGTGACCCTCATCGAGCAGGACACCGACGGCAACGGCACCTACGACACCGCGGCCAGCCTCGAGGAAGACGGCACACTGCGGGTCGCCTCCGACCTCGACGACGACGGCCAGGTCGATCTGGTCAGCTACCACGACGACGCCGGCAACCTTGTGGCACAGGACATCGTCGAAGACGGGATCATCGTCGAAACCCTCATCGACACCAACGGCGACGGATCCGCCGACGTGTCGGTCCTGGACAGCAACAAGGACGGCGCCGCGGACACTGTCATCCGTGACACCGACTACGACGGTGTCGTCAACGACATCGCGGTGGACGTCGACGGCGACGGCGACATCGATCTGTACGCCGAAGACCTCGACGGCGACGGGATCCTCGACTCCACCAGCACCAGCGGCGATGGCATCGCACCCGAGGCCGAGCCGGCTGCGCCCGAGGCCCCCGCTGCCGATGATGTGGCCGTTTAGTCCCCCACTTGTGCATTCGATGGGCGGTAGCGGGAACATTGAGGGCGGTCGGTGCATCGAACTCTGATGGGGTACCTGATCAGGTGCTCCGCGACCATGACTAACCAAGGAGGTGGGCTGTGAGCGAGGATGGATCGCTTCTGTCAGCACTCGGGATCAACGTCGATGACCTCGACGTCCCACAACAGCCGTGGCAAGCAGCTCTCGATGCCGCCTTCAATCCCGCTACCGCCCCCGTCGTGGGCGATGTCGTACCGGTAATGGACGACGAACCCCGGCTACCGGACGAGATCGACCTCGGAGACGACGACGTCGAGACCGGCGACGACGGCCACGCGGACAGTCCCGCGGTCGAGGTGGACCTCGGCGAAGGCCCCGATGAGACCGAAATGGAAGACAACGCGCCGGCCGACACCGGCTATCAACCCGAGGACGCACCCGATGATCTCGGCCCGAACCTCGACGACGACGGTCCGGCTCCCACAGACCTATAGCCGGGCTGGCGCACAGTCGGTCGGCGCGCTGAAGCGCCTACCCGATAGGATCTGCGCAGTTACTGGGGGATGGTCGGGGGACATCGATGGATGAAACACAACTGCTGCTCGAAGCACGGGCAGGCAGCCAACAAGCGTTTGCCCAGCTCGTCACCCATTATCGACCTCGCATCTGGGGTGTATGCCTGCATATCGTCGGCGACCGCCAGGAAGCCGAGGACGCGCTGCAAGACACCCTGGTCTCTGCCTGGCAGAACCTCGAAAAGTTCCGCGGCGATGCCCGTTTCGGCACCTGGATCCATCGCATCGCCTCGAACTGCTCATTGATGATCGTGCGGCGACGCAAAGCCCACACCCAGCTGGTCGACTTCAACGCCGCCGATCAGCCCATCGTCCTCAAGGACGAGACCAGCACACGGTTTGATGAACGCATAGCCAACCTCGACGCGCTGCGTGCAGCTCTGGCATTGTTGCCCGAGGACATGCGCACCGCGTTGGTGCTTCGCGAGTTCGGCGACCTTAGTTACGTCGACATCGCCGAACACCAGGGCATCGGTGTCTCGACAGTGAAGTCGAGGCTCAACAGGGCTCGCACCCAACTGCAGTCCGCTCTAGCCTCCGCTGCGGACTCCTGACCAAGTCCAAAGTTCGGTGCCGACATGAAGGCTCCTGCCCTCAAAGTCCATGAGCTGTCTGAGGCCGCAGTCGACCAATGGAACATGATCACCACCCGCAGTGCTACCCGCTGAGGATCGACCGCCGACCACCGAGGACATTCACACCGACCGCGTGCTGGCCATTCTCCTTCGAGGTATCGCCTCGCACACGAGCAGCCAGGTCCTAAGCGTTGAACGCGTACTTGCCCGCGTCAGCTCCGAACTTCGACCCGGCTGGTGTGTCTTTACCGCGGTAAAGACACCAGCGTTTTCATTTCAACGCGAGCGCAGCGCGGTAACCAACTCTTCAATCTGCTCGTTTGAGTACACGTCGCACACTGCGGTCGCGAGCGTTATGGGATCTGTGCGTAGCCTGCGCAGTGCTCGCACAGCGGCCTTTGGTGAGGTCGGTTCGCTGGCTGGTCTGTCAGGCCGCTCCTTCTCGCCTCTCTGTTCCTTCGCGTGGTCTTGTGCTTCCCGCCACGCAGCTACCTGTTCAGCCCGCGGCACAGTCGCAAGTGACCGTGCATGCCTCAGTGCTATCTCGCCAGCGCACAACGACTGTTGTAGTTCTGGCGTGAGCTTTAGCAATGCACGGCGCTGCGAGACCCAGCCTTCGCTTCTACCGAGCCGTTTCGCCGCGGCACCCGCTCCGCCGAGCTCTTTGACCATCAGTTCAACCGCGTGTGCTTCCTCGATAACATCGAAGTCCTCGCGATCGATGTTCTCGACGATCGCCGCCCACAAAATCGTTTCGCGGTCAGTCGCGAGGCTGTCTTGGATGACGACGTCCAGACCGTCTCGACCGAACTTGTGGGCGGCAGCCAGACGGCGACAACCATTGACGACGACCCATTTTGCCCCGTCGAGATACCGCTCGTCTTCTGGCCACAGACTGAGCCAGGCTCCCCGGCTGACCACAGTTCCGGGTTGGAGCTGGCGAGACCTGATCGACTCCAAATCGTCAAGGTTACGAAGACCCGATCTGGGATTCCTTGGATTCGCTACGAGCTGCGTTAGTGGAACATTCGCTCGAAAGATCCGGCCGGGCTGTGCTGCGGGATCTACCGGAGATTGTTTTCCGACCGAAGTGGCAAGACTGGCGAGGTCAACGCGCCCCCCTTTGCGAGCCATCACCAGTTCCCAACTTCGACTTCGAGGCATAGCCGACGAAAGTCTTCGCGAGCTTGTAGCGCTACGCGGTTGGACGCGTACTCGGTGACGACTTTGCCCTCTGCTGCAGCTCGTGAGTGGATTTTGTAATGGCGGACAACGGTATTCGCCAACGGCCAACCCTGAGACTTCACGAACTTTTGCGTTTGCTCGAGATCTGTTTTGCCGTCGCGCGGATCCCAATTGTTGACTACTACTACGAACGGAATTCCACGCGGTTGAAGGACTTTCAAGATTGTTCTCGCGGTGGGATCGAACGCCAGGGGTTCTGGGACGATTGGAACAATGACCAAGTCGGCAGACGACAATGCGGCGTCGAGTGCGTCTCCAGAATCACCATTTTCCGCGCTTCCGGGGATGTCGCCAATCCAGCCGGGAGTGTCTACGACAACATGCTTGATTCCGGGAAGTTCACGGAGCCGACGCAGAATGTCTGCGTCGTCGTGCGCTTGGGCGATCCGGAACGGGAGTTCGCTGACACGTTCCGCCCACCAAACGGCGGACCCCTGAGGGTCAATCGAGACCGCCAGAACGGGGGATACTTCGTCGTCTGATCCAGGGGCTGCAACGACATCCGCCTTCATGGCCGCCAGATTCATCGCCAGCGTGGATTTACCCACGCCACCTTTCTGATTCATTATTACTTGCACTGACATCCGATACCTCCATGTGCTTCACCGCCATGTTGCGGTTACTTTTGGGCCGCTGCTGATGGTTGCTGCCAGATAGACTCATCTGTGGCCGGGTTGGGTTACCTTCCAATACGACGAACTTCGTACCGCCTCAAGAGGACCCCCCAGGGGTGACCCCCAATTTCCGCATCCGCGTTGTCCGCTCCACGCCCTCTAGCCCCGCGTCACATTCGACGCGTGGCTTTCGGTATCACCACATTTCCGATGATCAGTCAGAACGATGGCGCCTCGGGGCCGGTCACCGAGGAATTACAAAGGATGCACAGGCAACGGCCGCAGGCTGGTTAACGTCGGGCCTTGCGAAGAAACGACGATATACGGCTCAATCGCATCAGCTTTCGACACATCGCATCCAACCTCGCGAGATGTGTTGCTCAATGCGAGAGCGCGCGTTATCGTTCCAGTAGAGACCTCCCATTCACAACCGATTGCTGGTTTCTACGCCCCAGACGCTCAGTGCTCGTAACACTGAGGTTCCCGTCAGGGGCGTTTTTAGTTGACTAGCGATCAGGAGACGCTGGCGTCGCCTGGGCGGCCCGTTCCTCGAGGCCTTCGATGAACTCATCGATCGCCGTATCGGGGAACAGTCGCCGACTGCCGACTTTTACCGATCGGATATCTCCGGTGCTCAGCCTGTTGTAGATACTGGCCCGGCTCAATCCGGTCAGCAGCGCAGCTTCCTTAACCGTATACAGCCTGCGTGTCACAATGCCCCCCAAGTTGCGTCTGAGGAACGCAATGGTTCCCGTTGTCCACAGATGTCTTTGGCTCTGCACCACAGACTAACGAACGTGGGGGTGGGACGCAATCTCAGTCCAATTTTAGGTAGACTGCGTTCCCATGACGCAACAGTGGTCTGAAGCGATCGTAGCTCGGGTAGGCCGCGAAGTTCGACGACTCCGAGGGAAAGACCACGCCAGGTTGAGTGCAGCAGCTCTGGCCGACCGAACAGCATCGCTAGGGCACCCCGTGTCCCGTGCTGTGATCGCCGATCTTGAAATCGGGAGAAAGAAGAGTCTCGACGTTGCCGAATTGCTCGTGCTGGCACAGGCGCTCGAGGTCTCGCCCGCCCAGCTCGTCTACCCCGACCTTCCAAAAGGCGATGTGGAGGTGTTCCCTGGACGGACCGTCGAATCCCACGAGGCCCTTCAGTGGTTTTCCGGAGTTAGCGCCTTGTTAGCGCCTCCCAAACAGTGGAGCGACCACGGAGGCAATTCGACGCCGGTCGTCGTTCGAGAAAAGTTCGCACCAGATCGAGACCGAGTCTCGGTCACGCGTGAATGGCTTCTTTCCCTGCGATCCATGCGCGCAGCTCAATCCCAGCTCCACAGCGCACTTTCCCGCAATGCCCAGGCAGACGAGGTCGAAATGTTGCAATACGTCTTCCTCACATCCAAGGAACGGGCGGAAAGCATTTTCGAAAGAATGACCTCCGACGGCATGTTGGCTGGCGACGGGGACTCAGGCACCTAGCTTTCGACGGGCCGGGACGAGCGGGAGGCACATCTATGGGACGCGAACGAATGGCTCCTGGCGAGTGGGGGAAGATCACCACCACAAGACGCGGCAAGTCTCACGTCGCGAAAGCGCGCATTCGCGACCTCGACGGCCGCGTCCGTCTCGTCGAAGCAACAGGAATGTCCGCCGACAGTGCGCGCCGATGTCTTCAGAAGAAGCTGAGCTCACGGGCGAGACGTGAGGCCGATTCCCAAGGCCTGAACCGCCAGTCGACCATGCAAGATTTGGCTGGCCACTGGCTTGACAGCAAACGCCCGCCGAATGTGTCCGAGCAGACGCACAACACATACGTCGAAGCTTGGGAGAGGCTCTGCTCAGGAAGCCTCGGCGAGCTCCGGCTAAGCGAGATTACCGTTGGAACGATCGACTCGTTGCTACGCCGAATTCACGCAGCGACTCCTGGACGGGCTCGGCATGCACGTGTGGTCCTTCGAGGGACGTTTAACGAAGCGGTGCGATTGGACCTCCTCGACCGCAATCCTGTTGCCGGACTAACTCGACAGACGGGCAAGACTCGCGCCCCGACCAGAGCCGTGAGTGTAGAAGAGCTGAGGGACGTAGTCGCCGCGATCGACGACTACACATGCGGGATAAGTCGACTCCCTGATGGAAGTGTGGTTCGACGACCCGGTCCACGACCGACCGATGACCTTCGCGACGCCCTTCTTCTTCTGCTCGCCACGGGAAGCCGTATTGGTGAGGTGCTCGCGCTCCAACGAAATGAAATCCGACTTGACGACGATCCACCAACCCTTACGATCAGCGGCACGCTGATAAATCCGCGTCGCAAAGGCGAGACGTTGCACCGTCAGCCTCATCGCAAGGGGGGCAGTCCCGACCTGACTGTCATTCTGCCCGAGTTCGCAGTGCAGGCTCTACGGCATCGCATTGCGAAGCTGGACTCATTTCACTCGCTTCACAATGCAAACCAAGCCATATTCCTAACGAGTACAGGAAACTGGTTGTCACCGTCGAACGTCCGCCGCTCGTGGCGAGCAGCACTCGGGCCCGAGCTCTCCTGGATCACGCCCCACTCCTGCCGGCGCACCGTCGCCACAGTTCTAAAACTCGAGTACGGCATCGAGGCTGCACAGGAACAGCTCGGCCACGGTAGTACGGCGATCACTGAAGCTCACTACATAGCCCGTTCGAATACTGCGCGAGACGTACGCACCGCACTCAACACTTTGGGAACCAATTTCGGGCAAAGTGTTGAGTAAGTGTTGAGCTGGCTATCATCCAGGGAAAAAGTAAACGGCCTGCACCTCGCGTAGTCGCTGGTGCAGGCCGTAACTGTTGTGCGCCCGAAGGGATTCGAACCCCTAACCTCTTGATCCGTAGTCAAGTGCTCTATCCGTTGAGCTACGGGCGCGTGCTGTGTTCAGTTGTCCAGCGGTCTAACTGGTCGTGCATCCATTCGGTCGTACTGGCGGAGGCGAGAGGATTTGAACCTCCGGTCTCGTTTTAGCGAGACAACTCATTAGCAGTGAGTCCCATTCGGCCGCTCTGGCACGCCTCCTGGTGGAGTCCTTTCGAACTGCCGAGCCAAAGATTACACACGCTCCACCGACCGGAGCAAACCGTCTGATCAGACGCACTTTCTGGAGACATGACGTCGCGGCGCTAGATTGGATCGGTGACCCCGCGTATTCGTCCCGACCTAGCCGATGTGCCCGCCTACGTCCCGGGCAAGAACATCCCCGGCGCTCTCAAGCTCGCGAGCAACGAAACCACCTTCGGTCCGCTGCCCAGTGTGGCGGCGGCCATCGCCGAAGCGGCCTCGCGCGTCAACCGCTACCCCGACAACGGTGCGGTCGCGTTGACGGAAGAATTGGCCAAGCACCTCGACGTCGCCCCCGAGAACGTGCAGACCGCTTGCGGATCGGTGACGCTCTGCCAGAACCTGATCACCATCGCCACCCGTCCCGGCGACGAGGTGCTCTTCGCGTGGCGATCGTTCGAGACCTATCCGCTGGCAGCCCGCGTTGCCGGGGCCACACCGGTGCAGGTGCCGCTGAACGCCGATCTGGTGCACGACCTCCCGGCGATGGCGGCGGCGATCACCGACCGCACCCGGCTGATCTTCATCTGCAACCCGAACAACCCGACCGGCACCGTGGTCGACACCGACAGCCTGATCGCCTTCCTGGACCAAGTCCCCTCCGACGTCCTGGTCGCCCTCGACGAGGCTTATTTCGAGTACATGCGGCCTGCCGAGAGCCTGCGCTACGACGCCATCGAACTGCACCGCCGGTATCCGAATCTGGTTGTGCTGCGGACCTTCTCGAAGGCCTACGGCCTTGCCGGTCTCCGCGTCGGCTATGCGGTCGCCGACCCCTCGGTCACCAATGCACTGCTGAAGGTCCACGTGCCGTTCAGCGTCAACTCACTGGCGCAGGCCGCTGCGATAGCCAGCCTGCACGCCAAGGAAGAACTTCTCGCGCGCACCGGTTCGGTTGCTCTCGAACGGGACCGGGTCAGCTCCGAATTGCGGTCGGCCGGCTACCGCATCCCGCCGAGTCAGGCCAACTTCGTCTGGCTCGATCTCGGCTCCGACTCGCTGCCCTTTGCCCGGGACGCAGCAGAGGCCGGCGTCATCATCCGGCCGTTCGACGGCGACGGCGTGCGGGTGACCATCACCGAGGAAGGCGAGAACAACACATTCCTCGACTTCGCCCGCGCTCGAGCCGCACGCAGCTAGCCGCAGCCGCCGTCGGAGGCCCTGGGGCAACCTCGGGGATGCACAGGCAACCTCCGGCGCCGCAGCGGCCGACTCAGGCGCACGAGTAACGACCTCCGGTCAGAGCCCGCGGGCCAGTACCGGCCACATCGCCTTGAGATCCTGCTTCCAATACGGCCACGAATGGGTGCCGACGGCGCGGAACTTCGACGTGGCCTCCACCCCACTGGCCCGCATCAGCACCGCGAACTCAACCGAGCAGCGGTAGGCACCGGCTTCCAGGGTCACGCCGGCGGCGATCATCTCTTCTCGGGACAGACCCTCGTCGAGCTTCGTCGTCTGATCCAGCGGACCCGGGATCCCTGAGCCCGCGGAGATGAAGAGGTTCTTGCCGCGCAACGCGTCGAGCCGATGCGATGGGTCGTGGTCGGTCCATCCCGATGAACCGAATGGCCCCCACATGTTGGTGGCGTCGGCGCCGTCCTTGGCCAGCGTGGTGCGCACATAACTCTCGTTTACCAGGCCCGTCACCGGCGGGCAGCCACTGAGCGACCCGGCACCGGTGTACAGATCCGGCTTTCGCGCGGCGAGCGCGTAGGCGGCCTGCCCACCCATCGACAGTCCGGCGATCGCGTTGTTGCCATTGCCGTTGAACGTCGCGTCGATGAGCGGCGGGAGCTCCTTCGTGAGGAAGGTCTCCCACTGGGGTTGGCCGAACACCGCGTCCCGACTCTGCCAGTTCGTATAGAACGCGCCTTCACCCGAGGGCAGCACGGCCGTGACGTCCTGGTCCGCGAAGAACTCCTCTGCACCGCCCTTGGTGAGCCAGTCACTGACGCGGTCCTTGGCGCCCGCACCGTCGAGCAGATACAGCGTGCCTCGCGGACTGGTCAGATCGGCGGGTGTCAGCACGCTGATCTTGACGTCGCCGCCCATGGCCGGCGAAGCGATCGTCAGGTCTTGTCGCTGTGGACCGACCTGCGTCACGGTCTCGATCTCGGCCGTCGTCGGCGCCGCGGTCACCACTGCAGCCCCCGACGTGGCCAACGCGGCAGACGCCACCAGTCCACCCATAGCCTGAATCACACGTGCAACGCGCTCCATGAATTGACCACTCCCCTGTTGTCGAATCCCCGGACCGAAGGCTACCGAGGGTACAGAACGATGGAAAACTCTCAGCCAACTCACAGAGCCCATTTTCGGGCGAGGGTTCCAGTTCAGAAATGCGGCATGGATCATGTGGGATATGGAAAATCCGACGAATACCTCAAATGCCGCAGACTCATTCGCCTATGTTGCCGAGGTCCCCGTGCGGTGGTCGGACATGGATGCGTTTGGTCACATCAATCACGCCCGGATGGTCACTCTGATGGAAGAAGCCCGGGTGGCCTGGCTGATGAGCGCCGGTGAACAGTATGCACCGCTCATCAAGAGCGCGATGATCGTCACCGTCGAGATCCGCTATCAGGCACAGCTCCGACACGAGGACAGCCCCCTGCGGATCAGTATGTGGATCAAGGGTTTTCGTTCCGTCGACTTCACCATCGGATACGAGGTTCGTTCGGCACCCGCCGAGGCCACCAGCAAACCGGCATGCGTGGCCGCCACCCAGATGGCAGTTGTCGATGTGGAGAAACAACGCCTCCGCCGGCTCACCGACGTCGAGAAGGACTACCTCAGGCAGTGGGCCAGGGACTGAACGCCGCTGCCCGCGTTCAGTTCTCGATCTGCTTGCGCGGCCCTGCCGTCCTCGGCGGCGCCGGGATGGGCGGGACAGCGGCCGAGGAGCCTTCCTCGGGAAACGGAGTCACGTTTCCCTGCAGGATGTTTCGGTAGTCACGTAGATGCTCCCGGCCGGCGCCGAGTTGCTCACCGAGACGCCGCGTGTTCTCCGCCGACAACTCCCGCTCACCCGACCGGGCGATGAGGTGGTCGATGCGCTGATCGATGGTTCCGGCGTAGTTCACCTGATCGAGAACCTTCAGCTCCACCGCCGCGGCCGCCACCGCATCGGCAACATCCCAGAGCGCCGCCACCCGGTCGATCAGCTGCGACCAGACGGGGCGCAACTCGGCCTCCCGCGACCGCAACTGCTCGGCGAGACGTTCGTCCGAATCGGCCACGGCCCGAACACGATCGAGTTCGATGCGAACGGTTCGGAGGTTGATGACATCGGTTGCGATCTCGGCGATCTCGGCATGCACATTGATCTGGCCGCGCTGAACCACAAAATGGTCACTGTGCCAGACCGGCGAACGCACGATCCGGTCGTACGCGTTGCCCGCAATGTAGAGCAACGTCTCGTATCCGTCGACGAATCGAGAACTGCCAGAATATGATTCATCATGTTCGGCGTCATCGAAGATCGCTGCTTTCCCGGCCACCCAGTGGCCGGCCTTCGACCGGTTGTCGGTCAGCTGCCCGATGACGCCCGCGGCGGTACTCGCCGCCATCGCGGTGGCACGCCGCAGGTAGTTGACGTCGAGTGCATTGGGGCAAGGCGTGAACAGCAGCCCGTTGAACAACCGCTCCCGGTCACTGATGTCGAGGTGAAGGCCCTCCCGGCGTTCGCGTCGGATGCCGCGGACCGTTCCGGCAAAAACCGGTTTCGATGCCGTCACGAGGTTGCGAGCGGCATCCCGCCGCCGCGTGAGGGCCACCACCCGCGAGCGCACCACCAGCGCCGCGACCTTGGGGACCCGGGGGTTGCGCAATTGATCCTCGAGCTGTCCGAGCTCACGCTGCAGGCGCCGCAGCTCACCGAAACCACCGATCCCCGGTACCGCCAGACCGGCGGTGCTTCGGCGGACAAGTACTGCCCGGGCCTGGTCGGACAGGAATCCGGACGCGATCAGGATGGCTGCCGGATCGGACAGGTCGGGCGCTCTGCCCGGCATACGAGACTTCTCGCACCAGCGGCGAATGTCCGCGGCACCGCCTGAGGCGGCAAAGGCAGAACTGTCGACCATCGGGGCCTCCGGGGAGTTGCGGGCTTTCAACCAGTATTACCGGACGCGCTCGAACGGGGCCGTTTCCCGACGCCAGAGCGGTGCGGTCACCCGATGAAGCGTCCAGGCAACCGGGGTCGACAGGACCGAAGTGACGACGAACACGCCGACAACCGAACCGCTGAAGAGCGAATATCCGAGCAGATCCATGACCAGTTCCATCACGATGATGTGCACCAGGAAGAACTCGTAGGAGATCTCGCCGAACCAGACCACCGCCGGCTGTGACAGCGTCCGGTCCCACCAGTGTCCGCGCGGGCCGATCACCAACGGTGCGAGCAGCGCCAACGCCACGATCAGGTAGAGCGCCGACTTCACGATCGTCGCCGAGGTGGATGCCGGAGTGATCGTCGGTTCCCCCGCGATCGAGGTACAGGCGATTTCGAACGCGACGATCCCGACCAGCACCGACAACGTCGGCGGCCAGATCGTGACCACCCGGGCCAACACGGCCAGCAGCATTCCACCGGCAAACCACGCGAGGAAGGCAGGCGGCCACAAGCGCGCGGTCACATCGATACCCCCGTCGGCCGTGATGACCGCCCACACAGGGGTGATCATCATCAGCCCACCGATCGCCGCGATCATCCGGCCCGGATGCCAACCTCCACCGCAGATCAGATGTCCGATCAGCCACGCGAACACCGGGAGCATCAGGTAGAAGGCGACCTCGACGACCAGGCTCCACATCTGCGTCAAACCCGAATGGAGATAACCGAATCCGTACGTCTGCGTGAGTGTGAGATTGCGGAGGAGCCCGGTCGGCCCGTGCCCGACGTCCGAGATGTCATCACGCCACACGAAGATGAGGTAGACACCGAGAACCGTGATCCAGTAGGCGGGCAGAATACGCACCGCCCGGCGCCAGAAATACCGCAGCACATCAGGTTTGGGATCACCTTCCTGGAGTGATCGCACCCAGGGCGTGAACAGAAGGTAGCCCGACAGCACAAAGAAGATCGTCACACCGACCTCGAGCCGGGCGAAGAACCAGCCCTCGAAGTCGTTGGTGTACTTGCCCGTCCAGAATGCGGCGTGGGTGGCGCACACCAGCAACGCGGCCAATCCCCGGACTCCCGTTAGTGACGGGGTGAATCCGGGGTGCGGTGTCATCAGTCCCGGGTCAGACAGCCGACAAAGCGTCCGCCACCCGTTCGAGGGCCGCCACCCGACTGCCCTTGACGAGCACCGCGTCGCCGGATTCCAGGTCTCCGAGGGCGGCAACGGCCGCGTCGACATCGCCGACGTGGGTGGCGTCCGGTCCGTAGTCGGGGGCCGCCACTGCGATCACCTCGATACCCAGCGCCCGGGCCCGCTCGGTGATGGCCAGGTGTTCGGCGGCGGCCGATCCACCGAGTTCTGCCATCACCCCGAGCACCGCAACCCGACGCCGGGCGTCGAGGGTGGCAAACGAATCGAGTGCGGCCGACATCGATGTCGGGTTCGCGTTGTAGGCGTCGTTGAGGATCCGTACGCCGGCATCGGTGCGGCTCAGTTCCATCCGGAGTCCGGAGATGGCCGCCCCGCCCAACCCGGCAGCGATCTGTTCGATGCCCACGCCGATGCCGCCGGCAGCGGCAGCGGCGGCCAGCGCATTGGCGACCTGGTGTTCTCCACGGGCCGCCAGCGCGACCTGCGTGGTGCCCCACGGTGTGTGCAGCGTGAAACGGGCCCGCAATTCGGAGTCCATCACGATGTCATCGGCGTACACATCGGCGCTCGGCGAAAGACCGAAGGTGAGCACCCTGGCGGCGCTGCGCTGTGCCATCCCCGCGACCACCGGATGGTCGGCGTTCAGCACGGCAAGTCCGTCGGCGGGCAGCGCCTCGATCAACTCACCCTTGGCGCGCGCCACCGAATCGAGATCTCCGAACAATTCGAGGTGCACACCTTCGACGCGGGTCACGATGCCGACAGTCGGGCGAGCGATGTCACACAGCAGCTCGATATGACCTATGCCACGGGCGCCCATCTCGACGACCACCGCTTCGGTGTTGTCAGGCGCACCGAGCAGTGTCAGCGGCAATCCGAGCTCGTTGTTGAACGAACGCTCGTTGGCCGCGGTCACGTACGTGGTCGCGAGCACTGCTGCGAGCAGGTCCTTGGTCGATGTCTTGCCCACCGAACCGGTCACGCCCACGACCGGGCCCGTCAGCCGGGCCCGAGCAGCGCGGCCCAGGTCGGCCAGGGCCAGGGCTGTGTCGGCGACCTTGATGGCAGCGGTCTGGGCATCGCCCTGGTCAACGGCCTGCGCGGTCAGGTATACCTTTGCGCCTGCGGCAAGTGCGCCGGGGATGAAGTCGTGTCCGTCGCGTTCGGCGACAATCGGCACGAACAGCTGGCCTGGCCTGATGCCGCGAGAATCGATACTCGCGCCGTCGATCTCCAGGTCGGGGCCGAAGAGTTTTCCACCGGTCGCCGCTGCCACGTCACTCGCCTTGAATCGCACGCGTCGACGCTACCGGGCGGGCGGGCGTGACCACCAACCACCGGCAATGTCCGGTTCGGCGCTGGCCTATCGTGGCCGCATGGCCAATCCCGCATCATCCGACCGCATCCGCCTTGTTGTGCTGTTCGGTGGCGCCTCGGCGGAGCACGACGTGTCGTGCATCACCGCGGCGCACGTCCTCGCGGCGGCCGACCGTACCAAGTACGAGCTGATCCCGGTCGGCATCACCCGTGACGGGAAGTGGATCCGCAACGACAAGGCGATCGCCACACTCGCCGACGCCACGCTGGAGTTGCCTGGCGTACTCGAGCCCGAGGGCACCGAAATCGATCCGCTCTCGGCACTGCAGCGCGCCGACAACGAGACGGTCGTGGTGCTGCCGCTGCTGCACGGACCGCACGGCGAGGACGGAACCGTCCAGGGCATGCTCGAGCTGGCCGGCGTCCCCTACGTCGGCGCCGGGGTTCTCGGCTCGGCCGTGTGCATGGACAAGGCGATGGCCAAGGTCGTCACCGCACAGTCCCAGATCCCGCAGTGCAAGTGGGTCGAGTTCCGTGCCGGAACCGATGAGATCGACAACCTGATCGAGCGGGCGATCGACACCCTCGGCCTGCCGGTCTTTGTGAAACCTGCCAATCTCGGTTCCTCGGTGGGCATTTCGAAGGCCTCCGACCGCGCCGAGTTGGCCACCGCGATCGAGCTGGCTTTGCGCTACGACGAGGTCGTGGTGATCGAGGAGGCGGTGACCGCCCGCGAGATCGAGGTCGCCGTCCTTGGCAACCGGGAGCCGAAGTCGTCGGTGCCCGGCGAGATCCTCCCCGGCGCGGAGTTCTACGACTACGAGGACAAGTACGTCACCGGTGCGGCCGGTCTGGTCATCCCCGCGGAACTGTCCGAACACCAGATAGCCGAGGTCCGCCTGCTGGCCGAACGCGCATTTCTGGCGCTGCGGTGCTCCGGCATGGCGCGCGTCGACTTCTTCTACGAGGAGAACGGTCGCGGCTGGCTCCTCAACGAGATCAACACGATTCCCGGGTTCACCCCGGCATCGATGTATCCGAAGCTCTGGGAGGCGTCCGGCCTCGGCTACAGCGACCTGATCAACCGGCTTGTCGAGCTCGCGCAGCAGCGACACCAGGTGCGGTCGGGGTTCTCCACCGACCACTGAGGTAGCCCGGGTGGCACCATCGAAGGTGTGATCGAAAATGTGCGCGGCCGGATCTGGCGAAACGGCAAACTCCAGGACGGCTTCGACGTCGAGTCACTGTCCGATTGTCTGGCCGACGACACCACGCTGGCCTGGGCCGATCTGGTGAATCCCAGCCACGAAGCGCTCTGCCAGCTGGCAGAGGAACTCAATCTCAACACCTGGGCCGTTGAAGACGCACTTGCCGATGCCGAACGCGTCAAAGCGGTCAGCTATCCGCACCACAAGTTCATGACCGTCTACGGCGTGGACATCCACGAAGATCCGTCGCTGTCCACCAACGGCGCCTTACACACCCATCGGATCTCCATGTTCATCAAGGAGAACGTGCTGATCACGGTGCGGTTGTCGGAGGGCTTCGATATGGACGTGGTGACGCAGCGCTGGGATGCGATGGATGATGAGAAGCTCGGCATCGGGGTGCTGGTCCATGGACTGCTCGACGTCGTCGTCGATGGTCACTTCGACGCGGTCCAGATGCTGGACGACAGCATCGAGGATCTCGAGTCGTTGCTCTTCGACGAGAACAACAACAGCCACGACCTCCAGCGACGTACCTATCGGGTACGTAAGAACCTCGTCAAACTCCGCCGGGTGGTGCTCCCGATGCGCGAAGTGGTCAACCTGATCCAGCGAAACCGGCTCGAGAACAGAGCCAATCCGGCTCTCGATGCGAGCTTCACCGACCTGTACGACCACGTCCTGCGCGCCACCGAATGGACAGAGTCGTTGCGCGACATGGTGACAACACTGTTCGAGACAAACCTGTCACTGCAGGATGCCCGGCTGAACACGGTGATGAAAAAATTGACCTCGTGGGCCGCCATCATCGCGGTGCCCACAGCGGTGACCGGGTTCTTCGGTCAGAACGTCAGATTCCCGGGATTCGGCAACTCGTTCGGCCTCGCGATCAGCGTGGCCATCATCGTCGCCTCCGTGGCGGTTCTTTACTCGCTCTTCCGGCGTAAGGACTGGCTGTAGGCGCCCCGATAGTGTGCCCTTTTGGCGAACAAACCCGCAGGTGGACGCCGCCAAAAGGCCACATCATCGGGGTCAGGGAGCCGTAGAAGCCCGGACCCGGGCGGCCTCTCGTTCGGCCGCGGCGTTGGCCACCCCGGCACGTGATCCGGCGAGCTTGGCCGCAAGGTGATCGGCCACCGTCACCGGCTCGTATTTGCTGCCCTCGCCGATGCACGACGGCAGGGTGCTGATGGTCGCGTCGATGTTGCCGTCGTGGAAGAACGCCGCCGAACGTCGACGTTCGATGACGCCGTTGACAATTGGCGGTTTCACGCGATGCAGCGTGGACATCCAGCGTTCGTTGGTCCAGCGCGCCATCAGGTCGCCGAGGTTGACCAGCAACGCACCGTCGGCGGGTGCGACATCGTGCCAGATCCCATCGTGGCCGAGAACCTGAAGACCTTTCACCTGGTCAGCCCAGAGGACGGTGACGATCCCATAGTCGGTGTGCGCACCCATTCCGGTCAGCTCACCGCCGAGGTCGATCTCGCCGGGAGGTAAGGCGTAGTTGTTCATCCGCAATACGTCGAGGGAATGGTCGGTGAACCCGGCGAAGAAGTCGGGCTCCAGATCGAGGGCATCGGCAAAGATCCGGGTGAGCGTGCGTGCCACCCTGGCCGCCTCGGTGTAGTAGGCCGATACCCCCGCCTCGAATGCCGGAGCCTCTGTCGGCCAGAGGTTTTCGGCGTAGTCGTCGTGCGGGAGGTGATGATCGGGGTAGTCGGCCGCGCATGACCCCACGTTGAAGGCTTCGAAGAAATCGTTCATTCGATCGGCAGACTCGACACCGAGACTCAGTGACAAGGACTCCGACTTCGGCGCGGTGTAACCGCGATTGATGCGCGGAGGCGTCCGATATGCCTTCTTGACGTCGAGCGGCAACGCAAAGAAATCATCCATCGCGGCAGCGAAAGCATCCGACACCGCGTTCGGAACACCGTGTCCGACAATCTGAATGAAACCGACCGCCGAGCAGGCCGCGTCGATGCGTTCAGCGACGACAGCCCGCTCGGCGGCAGTTCCCCCACCCACGTATGCCGTGATGTCGACAGTGGGAACCACAAAATCAGATGTCATCCAAAACTCCTCCGCAGCGCTTGCGTCAACGTTAGTTCAGCGCCTACGGAGCCCGCATGTCGAGCGAGGATCTCTCCGTGCTGTCAGCCGCTGGACTCGATCGAGCGACCACTGTCGGAGTGTTCGATCTCGATACGGCGGGGCTTGGCCTTCTCCGCGATCGGGATGGTCACGGAGAGAACACCATTGTCGTAGTGCGCGCTGATTCCGGCGGTGTTTATTCCGTCACCCAAGGACAGCTGGCGACGATAGCTTCCGAAGAACCGTTCATTGGTCAACCACTGCACGCCGTCATCGGACCTGGCGGTGCGCTGTGCCGAGAGCGTCAGAACACCGTTGTCGACGTTCACATCGACCGAACCCGGATCCACGCCGGGAAGATCAGCCGTCAGCAGATAGTGCCCATCGAGTTTGCACAGATCCATCGGCATGAATCGGGGAGTTCGCGAAGATCCCGTCCCCTCGGTCCTGGCACCCAGCAATCCGCGGGTCAACGCATCAACATCACTGAAAGGATCAAAACGAAGCACAGCAACCCACCTCCTACGTCGCTCATGGCCCGCCACCCTGGCGGGCGACCAAATCACTGTGCCCGATAGTTTTAGCACTCCGCAGCGGGCGTGCCAAGTACTTCCACCCAACAAATTTCTGACGGGAGTCACTGCCGCACAGACCTATTGGCCATCTCCGACAGACAGGGGGCGTGGTGTGCACCGTCCGTCGTGGAGCTAATATCGACATCGGGTATTCGTGCAGCGCGAAGGGATGGCCATGAACGAGAACACAACAACCCTCCCCGCGGAACTGGCTGTGATCGCCCGAGAGCTCTACGCGGAACGCGGTGACATCCGCGCGCTCGCAGAGGCGATTTCAACGAAGGCGAAGCATCTGATGCCGGCCGCCGACGGTGTCAGCATCGTCATCGCGAGCAACGAGTCGATCGAACGAACCGTGGCGGTCGATGGGTTCGCGGGCACCTGCGACGGCCTACAGATGAGCCTCGGAGAGGGACCCAGCCTGCACTCGGTAAGTCACCACGAAACCGTGCTGATCGAGGATGTCTCCCGAGACGCGCGGTGGGGCCGATTCGCTCGATCGGCAGCCGCGGCCGGTTTGGGTGCCATGCTCTGCCTTCCATGTGACGCGGGTGCGAACAGGATCGGGACCGTGAACATGTACAGCCGCACTGTCGGCGGATTCAATGCCGATTCCAAGGTGATCGGCGAGTTGTTCACGGCCCACGCAGCTCTCACCTTCGCCGCCTCACGCGAGAACGAACAGTTACAACTCGCGGCCGAGAGCCGGGACGTGATCGGGCAGGCCAAAGGCATGATCATGGAACGGTTCGGCATCAATGCCGATCAGGCATTCGCACTTCTCCGGAGGTTCTCGCAGGACTCCAACATCAGAATTGCCGTACTCGCCCGCCAAGTGGTGGAGGCCGGTTCCGACATCCTCCTGCCTGATGCAGACTCTTCCTGCGTGTGACCACCGGCCGATGCTCACCCGCCGGTGACCGCAGTGACTTGTTCGGCGATCAGCCCCAACGCCTTGTCGGCCGCAGGCAGGATTCCCGAGAACTGGACGAACCCATGCATCTGGCCGTCAAAGATGTTGAGTTGCACCGGCACTCCCGCGTCCCCCAGCGCCACGGCGTACGCTTCACCCTCGTCTCGCAGAACGTCATATTCGGGTATCAGCACCAGCGCCGGTGGGGACCCGACCAGGACTCCCCGCAGTGGCGACGCGTCCGCCTGGTTCCGAACGTCCGGATCGGGCGCGTAGTGATTCCAGAACCAGATCATCGAATCTCTGTCCAGAAGTAGTTGATTCGCAGGATCGAGGTAGCTGACCGTATCCAGATCATGGTCGGCGATGGGATAGATCAGGACCTGCAACACGATGAGGGGACCGGATTCACGGACAGCGCGTTGTCCGACCACGGTGGCCAGGTTGCCGCCTGCGCTGTCTCCCGCGACAATCAGCGGCAGAGTGGGCCAACTCGCTGCCGTCCAATTCGTCACATCCCACGCGTCATGTGCAGCAGTGGGATATCGATACTCGGGCGCCAGGCGATAATCAGCCGACACCACAACACAATTGGCGATCGCAGCCAGCCGCCGCAGGGTCGAGTCATATACCGCGGTGGATCCGAGCACCCAACCACCACCGTGGAAATAGACGATCACCCCACGAGGCTGTTCGGTCGCGCTGTAGACGCGCACCGGAATCCGGTACCCGTCATCGGCCACCACGGTGTCCTGGGCAACCGCGTACAGATCTGGACCCGGCTCCAAGTGCTCGGCGAGGGCAGCGAAGACCTCGCGGGCCTGCGCCACCGGCAGCTGCCGAATCCGCGGTTCACCGGCCTCCGCCAAGCGGGCCAGTAAGGCTGAGGTCGCATCATCGACTGCCATCGGCCCAATGTACTGCGCGACCGACAAAGAGGACCGTAGGTGACTCACCGAACACGGGATCCGGCCAATACGGACATCAGTTGTCGCAGTTCAGACCCATATCGAACGTATTTATGTAAACAGCGATTCTCACCTGAAGAACGTGGCACACTGTCTGGCGAGAGGATGATCCGCATCGTAAGGAGATCGATCATGACCCGAACCGCCGAGGCCGTCCACGTCAGTGCGCTGTTCATCGACGTCAACGGTGCGATGTCCGCCTACCAGAGCGTCAAGACCATCTTCCGCTGATCCCCCCAGACCAGTGCCTGGTCGGACGGGGAGGTCCGGCCAGGCACTACCCAAGTGCCGCAGCAGTTATCTGCTCAGGCATAGTCCCAGAATTGCAGCCACCGTACGTTGGCAAACAACGCGAGGGTGGCGGCGTAGAGCACAACCACCACGAGGACACCGACGATCGACACCTTGAGTGACGATCCTCGAAACGGATCCAGCCAGAACGAGAACGCCGCGGTGGCCATGGGCATCAACAGATACGTCAGCAGCGACACCGACAGAATCTGACTGAGCCACATGGACAGCCAGGGCTCGGCGCCCCACTGGTCGAAGTACGGCCCCACGAAACGCGACAGCACCATCACTGTCGGGTAGAGCACCAGCAGCACCATCATCCCGACTTTCCATTCGGGTGTTGCCGCCGATCGGCCGTCGGCGACCCGCACGATCGAACCGAACGAGTTCGCCTCGAACGACGAAGAGAAGTCTTGCTCGAGATTCGACCGTAGTTCGCCAAGGGCCTGCGCACGTTCGGGAGCATCACGCCACCGGGTCAGCAGAGCATCGGTTCGGAACTTGACCACGGCGGTCCACTCTTCGATTCCGTCGTGGGCCAGGCGTGGTCCGGTGAGAATCGAGTACTCGAAACCCGGTGCGGCTGCACTCAGATCCATCAACTTGCGTTGCGCCGCAATGAACCCGGCCACGTTCGCCGGTTCCACCCGGTGGACGAAGATGCCCACCCCGGATGGTGGTTGTTCACCGTCGACGGTGACCAGGTCGCTGAACTCGCGGCGGATGCCGCAACTTGCCCCCACCTTGACCAACCGTGACCACGCCGGTGAATCCAGCCACGCCTGCAACAATGCCTCGTCAGCAAACGTCAACGCCACCGCCGGTTGCCGATCTCCGGCCACCGCGAGGTGCCGGTAGCCGACCGCATTCTCCGCGATCACCCGCACCTGCCCGGACCAATCCGCGAAGTCGTTGTCGGAGACCGGGTGAAAGGCAACAAAAACGGTTGCCTCACCGGATGTTTCGATCATCTACGGAATCAGTCCTCGTCGATCTTGCGACCCTGGACGTACACCGATGCGATGGCGGGTTCACGCAATTGCATGAGGAGCGCAAACAGCAACTGATCCCGGGCCAAGTCTGCATCGTCAGCGCGAACACCATGGGTGACCGAGTTGTACAGCGGCGGCCACTGCTCGGGATCGATCACGATGAAGTCGGCTTCCTTGCCGACGTCGAAGTTGCCGAACCGGTTTTCCATGTCGAGCGCGCGGGCGCCGGCAAGGGTTGATACGAACAGCATTTCCGCCGGATGCATCGAGACCCCGGCATCACCGGGCTCGGTGATGTGGACTTTGAAGGCGTCGTTGGCAACTCGCGAGATCAGCCATTCATCGCCCCCACCGTGATCGGTGCCGAGTGAAATGTTCACTCCGGACGCCACGGTCCGCAGCCACGGCATCGTGCCCGACCCCAGGAACAGCTGCGAGACCGGGCAATGCGAGATCGAGGTTCCGGTCTCGGCCATGCGGGCCAGTTCTCCGTCCTGGCAATGCACCGAATGCGCCATGATCGTGCGTGGTCCGAGGAGCGAGTCACCACCGATCTTGGAACCCGGCAGGAACTTTCCGTCATAGGTGTCGAGGTAGCTGTCGACTTGATAGACCGCCTTGGTCGCATCGACCTCTCCGGTACCCGGACGATTGTTCTCGTTCAGGTGCGTGTGGACGTACACGCCCTTCGATCGCAGGTCGGTGTACAGCTCACCGAGTGCCGCCAGCGTCGTCGGTGTCACAGACAGTGAAAACCGCGGCACGAGTGCGACATGCAACAGTGCGGTCGCGACGTCTCCGGTGTCGGCGCCATGCCACTTGTCGACCTCTGCCGCGGTCAGCTCGATGGCCTTCTCTTCGCTTGTCAGCAGAGGACCCGCGGAATCGGGTCCGCGGGTTTGGATCCCGCGACCGCTGACGATGCGCAGGCCACGTCGCTGTGTCTCTTCGAACAATGCGTCCTGCGCATGGGGGAATGCCGATCCGAACACCATCGCAGCGGTGGTCCCGGCCCGGACCCGCCTGCGCGTGAACTCGGCGGCGGCCAGCTGCCCGAACTCGGGATCGCCGAGTTTCGATTCGGAAGGAAAAATGCACCGCTCGAGCCATTCCAGCAATTGCCCACCGCCGTAGGCATCACCGGCGAACGTCTGCGGGAAATGAATATGGGTGTCGACGAACCCGGGAAGAATGAATCCGGGCCGATAGTCGACGACCACCGAATGGTCGTGTTCATCTGGGAGCGAGGAGAATTCGCCGCACCATGAAATGGTGCCGTTTTCATCGACCACAAGAGCGCCGTCTTCGATGAAGACAAGGGCGTCGTGCGCTGTGGTCACTTTCGGCGAACCCGCGATATGAAAGATCTGTCCGCGATAGAGGTGCTTCACCGAATCACTAAAGCACCCCGGCGCCATTCGCGCTCGGCGGTCGCCAGAAATGAATGTCGTCAAACATGCATCGAAGTCGGATCGGTAGGGTTGAAAAGGTGCAACGCACCAACGCAACTCAGCAGGAACAGGAAGAGGCGATACTCACGGCGGCAGTCGCGGAGTTCGCCTCGATGGGCGTCCGTGGCGCCAACGTGGAACGGATCGCACAGCAGGCCCAGGTCAGCCGGAGCACTCTGTACCGCCGGTTTCCCAGCAAGGAAGACCTTCTCACGGCCGTCGGAGCGCGGATGCAAGCAGACTTCATGCGTGGTGTGGCCGCTTCGGTCGAGGGCCTCGACCCCCGCGCTGCCGTGGTCGAAGCCTTCACCCAGACCATCGAGGCTTTCCGCACCAACCCGCTTGCCCGGCGGCTGATCGCGGACGAACCCGAGGCGCTCGACCTGTTGATCGGATTCGAGCGATCGCAGTCCGACGCGGTCATCGACTCGTTCAGCGACGCCATCGCGCACACACTGCGCAAGGCCGGTGCTTCGATGCCTGCGGACGACCTCAGACTCGCCGCCGAGTTGCAGATGCGCCTCGTGGCCTCCTTCGCGATGTCCCGCTCCCGCGCGCTCGACCTGACCGATGCCGTCGCCACCCGTCACTTCGCGGAGAAGTTCCTCGCGCCGATGATCTGGTGACACAGATACTCGCCTGACGTCTCACAGCCCCTTTTCATACCCGCAATCCCAGCGCATGACCGGCGATGAAACCTGTTACCGTTGGAGCAGTTGAAACAGATAAAGATAGTTGTGTCATCACAGGGGGGCGCCATGACAGCATTTGAGAGCGCGGTTCGCGAAGCCACGCCCATGCCGATCGACGATCGAGACGCCGACTCGGCACCGCCGCTCGGCCCGGACTCGCTGGTCTGGAAGTTCTCCGGCGACATCCGCAGCGCATTCTGTTTCCAGCGCACTGCCGGCACCGAGAACTGCATCGAGCAGCTCGCCAAAGGCGTCGAAGACCACTCGGTGATCTTCTCCGATTTCCTTGGCCGCGCGCAGCGCACGGTGCCGCCGATCATGAACACCATCTACAGCGCGAACCCCCACGAGTGGGGCCGCCGGGTCCGCGACTTCCACAAGCCGATCAAGGGGACGATCGACAGCGACGGATCGCGCTATCACGCACTCAATCCCGAGCTGTTCTATTGGGCGCACGCAACATTCATCGACCAGGTCATCTACACGGCCGACACGTTCATCCGCCGGCTGACTGACGCCGAGAAGGCGCAGATCTTCGAAGAAGGCAAAGCCTGGTACCGCCTCTACGGTGTCAGCTCGCGCAACGAGCCGCAGACTTACACGGAATTCTGCGAGTACTGGGACTCGATGCTGGACCGCTTTGTGCCGACAAAGACGATCACCTACGCCACCGGATACCTCCGCCAAGGGCTTCCCCGCCCGAAGTCGATTCCGGCGCCCATCTGGATGGTGCTGTCACGTCCGTTGAACGCCGCCGTCCGCACCGTGGTCATCGGCACCGTGCCCCAGCAGATGCGTGATGTCTGCGAGCTGGAGTGGAACCCGAAGATGCAGAAGCGCTACGACCGCTTCACCGCAGCCATGCGCGCGGCGAATCCGATCTTCAACCGCCTTCCCGTGCGCCGGCTATACGTCAAGTACGCGGCAGCCGGCTGGGAACGCGAAGGTGTCGACCCGCGCCGCATTCACAACGGCCGCTGAGTCACCGAAAGCCTCAGGCAGAAATACCCATCGAGGCCGCCAGCGTGGGCCAGGACTTGCGCAGGTCCTCTTCCCAGTAGCCCCAGGAATGGCTGCCGGGCTGATCAAGATCGGTCACCGCGGGGATCCCGAGTTCACTGAGCCGGTCTGCGACCTGTCGGGTGCACAGGCCGGTTGCGGCCTCGATACCGCCGCCGAGGACGATCTGGTCCGTGAGGCTGTTGACCTGGCCGTTGAGCCGCACGTTGTCTTCGTTGTCGTACTTGCCGGGCAGCCCGTTTCGGCTCGACAGGTAGATCGTCTTGCCACGGAGCTTGTCTGCGTTGAGGTACATGTCGTGCTCGGCCCACAGCGGGTTCTCCGGCTCGCCCCACATATTCGTCATATCGCCCTTGCCGCGGGTCTCGACGACCAACTTCATGTATTCGCGTCCGACGACATCGGTGGTCCGGGCGCATCCACTGAACGATGCGACGCCCTGGTAGAGGTCACCGCTGAGCGCGGCCAAGAACAACGAGGACGAGCCGCTCATCGACATGCCCATGATGGAATTGACACCCGTGGTGCCGAGTTCGGCGTCGATGACCGGCGGCAGCTCCTTCGTCAGGAACGTCTCCCACTTGTTGTGACCGAGTTCCGGGTCATCATTGATCCAGTCGGCGTAGTAACTGAATGTGCCGCCCCGCGGGGAGACCACGTTGACGTCTTTGTCGGCGAAGAAGTCGACGACGTCGGTGGCCTCGAACCAACCGGACTTCTCCACCACACCCTGGCCTGCGCCGTTGAGCGCGTACAGGGTTGGGCTCGGCTCACTGCGGTCGGCTGGGACGAGCACATCAAGCGCTTCGATGGAGTCCATCGAAGGCGAATACACATTGATCACCCGATGCTGGTCCGTGAGGGTTTCGATACTGGTGATGTAGGCCTGCGAACCGGCCTCGCCGATGTTCGCCGAGGCGGCGCCCGGACCAAATGTTGCAGTGGTCAGAGCGACGAGTGAAGCCAGAGCGAGAGCCCCGAGTGTGGAGGTGATGCGCATCGAGGTTGGTCAGCCTTTCGAAATGCTCGGTGCACTACGCACCGAACCCCACCCCTTTGCAGAATGTAGCCGACGGGTGGGTACGGCTCCACCCAGGCGCCCTACGATGACAGTTGGCGCGCAACCAATCACATTTGCTTCGACAGGAACTGAAGGCGTAGCGCCTCCCCCGCACAGGCCCTGAGAGCGCGTACCCTGCGAAAAATCGATGAACTCGGTGAACCGATCGAAGGGGCTCGGATCAGGCATGAACATCGCGGCAACCACTGGCCATCGCAACGTCTCGATTTTGGGGATCGGCGCGTACCGACCGAAACGGATCGTCACCAACGACGAAGTGTGCGAGATCCTCGACTCGACGGATGAATGGATCTTCGAACGCAGCGGAATCCGGAGCCGTCGATGGATCAGCGGGGACGAGACCGCACGGTCCATGGCTGTCGCGGCCGCCGATCGCGCCATCAAGAACAGCGGCATTGATCGTAAAGACATCGGCGCACTGATCCTGGCGACCGGCAGCTGGAAGACAAAAATTCCCCATGGCGGCCCGGTAGTGGCTCTTGACCTCGGTATCAACGGGATCCCGGCCTTCGACGTCGCGTCCGGCTGCGGTGGTTTCGGCTATGGCCTCGGACTGGCGACGGACATGATCCGGTCCGGCTCGGCCCAGCATGTACTGGTGATCGGGGTCGAGACGATGTCGGTGGTGATGGAACCCACCGACCGCAACACCGCCTTCATCTTCGGCGACGGAGCCGGAGCGGTGGTGGTCGGCCCGAGCGAGGAGAACGGCATCTCCCCCACCGTCTGGGGCAGCGACGGCGAGAACAGCGACGCCATCTCGCAGAACTACGACATCCCCGGGTACATGGACCGCGCCGAAGCGTTTCAGTCGAAGGATCCCGAGACCGACCCGGTCGGCCGGATGGTTGTCGAGATGCAGGGCAGTCGCGTATTCCGCTGGGCGGCAATCACTCTGCCCAAGGCACTCGGACGAGTGCTCGAACAGTCCGGAGTTGCGAAGGAAGACATCGAGATCTTCATCCCGCATCAGGCCAACGCCCGCATCAACACGCTGATGAAGGCCAATCTCGGTCTACCCGACGATGTTCCGGTCGCGAACGACATCGAGACCACCGGAAACACCTCAGCGGCATCGATCCCGCTGGCCATCGAAGAGATGCTGGTGACCGGCAAGGCCAAAGGCGGCCAGACAGCGTTGCTATTGGGCTTCGGCGCCGGCCTGAGCTACGCCGGCCAGGTCGTCACCCTGCCCCCGGCCCCGTTCGAGGCGAGCTTCTAGCCGCTCGAGCCGACGGGATGCGTCATCGCGGGTGTCGCGGATGTGCTCGGCCAGTAACTCGGCGGCGTCGTCGGGTCTGCGATCACGTATGGCGGCGAGGATCGCGCGATGCTCCGACACGGAGTCCCCGCGTCGACTCCCCGCAGCGGGCAGATAGAAAAAGCGCACCCGCTTGTTGAGGTCGGTGACCATCGACGACAACACTGCGTTCTGTGCACAGGACGCCATGGCGACATGGAACTCCGCATTGATCGCGGCCAGGACTGCGGGATCTTCGGCGGCGGCCTGCCGTGCCACGATCTCTTCGAGATCCGTCAGCTGCTCCGAGGTACGACGTTGCGCTGCCAATCGGGTCGCCTGGTGTTCGACGATGAGCCGCGCCTCGAACAGGTCGGCCATCTCATCGCGGTCCCGTTCGCGGACGAACGTACCTCGATGGTGGCGCCGGACAACCCATCCGTCAGCCTCGAGCGCACGTAGTGCCTCCCGGACCGGTATGTGACTGACACCGCGAACACGAGCGAGCTCGTCCGCATTGACCTTGCTTCCCGGCGTCATACGGCCGGTGAGAATCTCTTCTTCCACGTCCGCCCTGATCAGGTCGGCGACCGGCACCGCTTCGGCAGGCGTCTTCGGGGGCATGACGGAAATCCTATATGTAACTGTTGTCACCCGCGGGCTTCACAGTCGCATTGACCACGGACGAATAGTCCCGCGAGGACCACAAAATACCGCCCGAAGTCGGTTTAACAACCAGTTCACAAACGCGAAACCCAAAACGACAGTAGGGACTGTTTCCTATAGGAAATCGCACGCACCTTCTCGGAAGGACTTCCATGACCCCCCACGCGAGCACGATCGACGCCGATTCGGGCGCCGACATACCCGCCACAGACACGCTCGAAAACCCGCCACCAGTCGACCCCTTCGAGGAGTACGAGGACCGACCGGTTCCGACCGCAGCACGAAAGTCACTGTTCTCGGTGTCGGCGGTATGGCTGGGCTTCCCGATGATCCTGACCTGCGCGGTCTTCGGCGGCATGGTGGTGTACTCGCTCGGCTTCTGGCTCGGCATGGCAGCGATCCTCACCGGCAATCTGATCCTGATGGCCTACGTCGGCATCCTGAGCCACCAGGCAGGCAAGACCGGCGAGAACTTCGCGCTGATGGCGGCCCGCACATTCGGCGCCCGCGGCTACCGCATTCCGGCCGCCTTCTTGGCCACTGTCGTGATCGGCTGGTTCGCCTTCCAGACCGGGCTGACCGGGTCGACGCTCGAGAGCGGCATGGGCTGGAACGCGACCCTGATCGCGCTCATCGCCGGAGTCGGCTATCTCCTGGCCACACTCCTGGGCATCCGCGCACTGACGGTCATCGGGATCATCGCGGCGCCGCTGTATCTGGTGCTGGGGATCGTGGCGATCGTCGAGGCCTCCTCGACGCCGGGTGCCTCCGATTTCGCCTCGTACTCAGGTGGGGCAGGCGCAAGCGCGCTCAGCTTCGGCGCCGCCGTCACGCTGGTTGTTGCGCTGTTCGCAGACTCGGGCACGATGACCGCCGACTTCACCCGCTGGTCAAAGAACGGCCGAGAAGGTTTCCTCGCCGCATTCAGCGCTTTCCCGGTGGGCAACACCATCGCATTGACGATCGGCGGAGTGATCGTGGCCATGGGTGCCTCCGATGATCCCGGCACCGCCGGTGGCAGCTTCCTGAACATCCTGATCGATCACGGCGGCGTACTCGTCCCACTGGCCGTGGCATTCGTATTCATCAATCTGGGGTCGGTGTGCACGCACTGCCTGTACAACGGCGCGGTCGGCTGGAGTCAGCTGACCGGTGTCCGCATGCGGCCGTTGACCGTGCTGCTGGGTGCGATCGGCGTCGCCCTCGCGGTGGCAGGGGTCTGGAGTCACTTCGAGGAATGGCTGAACCTGCTCGGCGTCGTCGTGCCGCCACTCGGCGCAGTGCTGATCACCGATCAAATGTTGCGCCGCAAGGCTTCCCGCAGTTCGGACCGAGCCTGGGAGGCCGGCGCCTTCATCGCATGGGGCCTCGGCGCGGCCGCCGCTCTCGCCGCCCACTATCTGTTGCCCGAACTCTGCGTGGTCGTCGTGGGCATTGTGGTCGCCACACTCACAGCTCTCGCACACGATCGCATCATCCGTCCGGCGACCGTCCCGTCCGCCGCGTGACCAGCGATCACACACCACCCGATCTCGTCAAAGGAACTCTGTGACAACCGCTTCCGCCTTCCCCACCCTCCCCGGCGCCACTCCGTACGCCTGGCCGTACAACGGTTCGTTCCGACCGGAGTCGACCGCCCTGCTGTGTATCGACTGGCAGACCGACTTCTGCGGCCCCGGCGGGTACGTGGACGCAATGGGCTACGACCTTTCCCTCACCCGCACACCACTGGAGCCGACGGCCCGGGTGCTGGCCGCCGCCCGCACCGCGGGACTGACCGTCATCCACACCCGTGAAGGACACCGTCCCGATCTCTCCGACCTGCCGGAGAACAAACGCTGGCGGTCCGCACAGATCGGGGCAGAGATCGGGGCCGAAGGCCCCTGCGGCCGGATCCTGGTGCGCGGTGAAGAGGGTTGGCAGATCGTGCCCGAAGTCGCACCCATCGACGGCGAGGTGATCATCGACAAGCCGGGGAAAGGCGCGTTCTACGCCACCGATCTCGACCTGGTGTTGCGCCGCAACGGAATCACGCACATCATCCTCACCGGAATCACCACCGATGTCTGCGTGCACACCACGATGCGCGAGGCCAATGACCGCGGTTACGAATGCCTTGTCCTCTCCGACTGCACCGGAGCAACGGATCCGTCGAATCACCGCGCGGCCCTGCAGATGGTGACCATGCAGGGTGGCGTCTTCGGCGCGGTCGCGTCGTCGGACGATCTTCTCGCGGCCCTGGGTTCTCAAACCGTCGCGGCGGTCGCGGGGTAGGGCCAACGGTGGTGGCTTTTGGCCAGGCCCACCTGGGGCTTTTACTCGCCGAAAGCCACCATCATCGGGATACTTATTTCCTTCTTCGTGCGCGCGGCCGGTCGGCAGGCGCCGGCTTTTCGGTAGCCGCTTCCTTGCGAACCTCGATCTGGGTAGCGCGCTCGGCCTCGAGCCAGTCGGGCATCTCGGACAGGAGGGCGTTGATCTGCTCGGTGGTCAGCGCCTCGGTGATGCCGTGGCGTACGAGAGCGCCCTTCGAGATCCCCAGTTTCATCGCCACCAGGTTCTTCGGGTGGGGCCCATTGATGCGCAGATCGCGCAGCCATTCCGGCGGGTCCGCCTGCAGCGCATCGAGTTCCTCCCGGGTGATGGTGCCCTCCTGGAACTCGGCGGGCGTCGCCGGCAGGTACACGTCCAACTTCTTGGCGGCGGTGGCCGGCTTCATCGACTGCGAACTCATCTGTCAAGGGTATCGGGCGGTAGCCTCTTGGCGTGACCACACCCGACGACGCCCCCTCATTTCGGCTGGCGTACGTGCCCGGCGTGACACCCGGCAAGTGGGTTCGTACCTGGAGTGAACGAATCCCACAAACGCCTCTCGAACTCATCGCGATGGACGTCGCCGCGTGCGCTGACGCAATCCGTGACGGGCGGGTGCAGATGGCGATCACCCGCCTGCCTGACGCACTGCGCCACGGCGACCCGGGGCCGCACCACACGATCGAGCTCTACGAGGAGACGACCGTCGTGGTCGTGCCGAAAGACCACGTCTTCACCGTTGGCGATGAGATAAGCGTTGCCGACCTGGCCGACGAACACCTCCTGTGGCCGCTCGACGAGCCCATCGTGATGTCGAATCGGCCGGGAACAGCAGTCGAACATCAACCGGAAACCACCGGCGATGCAATGGAACTCGTCGCAGCGGGCACCGGCGTCCTACTGGTCCCGCAATCGCTGGCCCGACTGCATCATCGCAAGGATCTTGTCTTTCGCCCGGTGACCGACGCACCGGCCGGATCCGTCGGCCTGTTGTGGCCGGCCCCGACCACCGAGCTCGCCGACGAGTTCATCGGCATCGTGCGTGGACGTAAATCCAGCTCGTCGCGGGGAAGCTCCGTCCCCGCCCCAAAGCGCTCTGCCAAGGAGAAGTCATTGGCCAAACAGGCGCGCCGCCAAGCCTCGGGGAAGCCGGCAGGCAAGGGCCGACGCCGCTGATCTCACCCCTCGCTCGCGTCACAACCCGAGCGAGGGTGAGTTCTCCGAGCAAACGTCGTCGTACTCGACGATCAGCGGGGCGTGATCGGAGAGCCGGAGTTGGGGCGCGGATTCCTTGTCGACGGTGACCCGACGTGCGCGCCGGGCCAGGCCCGGGGTGGCCAGCTGGTGGTCGACGCGCCAGCCGACGTCCTTCACGAACGACTCCCCTGCCCAGCTCCACCAGGTGAGCGGGCCCGGACGGTCACCGTGCAGAGTGCGCACCACATCGACCAGCCGACGCGGTCCGGTGATCTCATCGAACCAGGCTCGTTCCTCCGGCAAAAAGCCTTCCATCTTGCGGGCGGCGCGCCAGTTCGTCACGTCGTGTTCGGTGTGCGCCACGTTGAGGTCGGCCAGCAGCAAGAACTCCCGTCCGGCCTGCCGCGCGGCCCGCCGGTTGCGCTCGAGCTCGCGGGCGAATCCGGCCAGAAACCGTTGCTTCCGAGCATATTTGACTCCGCCGTCGGGTTGCTCACGCATCGATCCGGGGCGCTGGAGTTCGGCGGGCAGGCCGCCTTTGGGGAGGTAGAGATTGCCGATGGTCAGGGGCCGATCGGCCAGATCGACCTCGATGTAGCGGCCCTCGGCAGCGAACACCGACAGCCCCCTGGCCTTCGGCGGATGCGTCAACCAGGTGCGCACCGCGGCGGGTTCGTGCCGGGTCAGGATCGCCACCCCGTTGCGTCCCGGAATCGAACCGACGTCGATCGACGCGATGTGGTCACCGAAGTCGCCGACGTCATCGATCCCGCACCGTAGTTCCTGCAACCCCACCACGTCCGGGGCGCGCTGAACCAGCCAGTCATCGAACCCGCGGCGCCGGGCCGCACGGATTCCGTTGACGTTGAACGATGCGACGGTGAAACCACCGGTGGGTGTCACTGTCGCCTCCTCGATCACATCTGTCCCGCAGTCGCGGGGCGAGAATACCGCGAGAGGACTTCAGTGACGACGGCCCACCTCACACCTCGACCAGCAGGGCGCGGTGGTCGGCAGAGGTTCAGGTCGCCGCATGCCACCGTGACGTCGAGATTGTCGAAGGTCGAGCCTTCGATGACGCCGATAGCGGTCAGGAAACGTCTCGGCGGGCTAGAGGCCCAGCTGCCCCGCGATCGTTTTCGCGAGCGCCGCATCGCCTTGCGGAGTGGGATGCAGCGGGATACCGAAGGGGTTGGCCTGCGGATTCACGACCCCACTGACCAGTGGTGCGATGCTGCAGGCCCCTTGTCCGGCAGTGATGGCCTGAGCGTCGATGAACTCGACACCGGTCAGTTCTGCGGCACCGGCCTGAGCCAGTTGGAGCCGCTCGGTGAATGCGCCGATCCCGCTGGTATTCGGAACCGAGACCGGCATCCCGGCGACATTGATACATCCGTTGGGATCGTCCGGACTGATCAACTCGGGGTATCCGACGATGGCGATCTTGGCGTTGGGCGCGTAGTAGCGAACGTACTCGACCACGGGCCCGACCTTGTCTGCGTACGCCTGCGGTGTGATCTTCGCGAGGACGGGCGCAGTATCGTCGCATCCGCCTTCCACCAGGCAATCAAGAACGAACTCGCCACCGGAATCCAGCCCCTCCCACGGCCCGTTCATGCCCAGCTGGATGAGGACTGCGGCAGTGGAATCGGTGAATCCACCTCGTTTTTCGGCTTTGATGGCTTCGTCCGCGATCGTGTAGTCGGTCTCGGCCAGGGCAGCGCCACTGCACGCTTCGTTGATCAACGGCCGACTGGTGAGATCAGCCAACTGCTGCGGCCATGCGGTCGGGCTCTGCCCGCATCCGGAAATGTCAATGTTGTTCGATGCGAAGGAATCTCCGAGTACAACGACGTGGCCTGGTTGCTCGGTCGCCGTCACGGTCCCACCGACCTTTGTTGCGGATCCACCAGGGTCTGCCGACGCCACAGCGACAAACGGAAGGGCGACAAGAGGAATGGCCACCGCGACCAGCAGAACGTGCGCGACCCGAGATCGCATCGTCGTCGGATTCATGGAAGTACCTCTTTCACGGTTTCGGCGGCGCGGTCCGGGGAAATCGATTGCGCCACTGACGGTTTTCGTTTGCGCCGTTTGGTGATGGGTTTGTCGATGAAGTGAAAAACCAGAGCGGCAGCTGCCAGTGACCCGACAAATGCCAGGGCACAGGCACCCAACCAGCCCCAGAAGCCGACAGCTCTGCCTGCGAGCAGGTATTTGGTGAGGATCAGCATGACGGGATACTGCAGTAGGTAGAAGCCGTAGGAGACGTCGCCGAACCAGACCATGGTCCGCGTCGAGTTGAGTCCGCGCTGCGCGTTGAGATCACGCATGCACGCCGTGGCGATCACAGCGGCTGTCGGCAGCAGGATCAGAACGCTCATCTTGTAGTTGATGGGGACAAACCACGTCGCGCCGAATGCGATCGCCAGTGCAGTCAGCGGCCACCACAGATTGGTGTTGCGCCACTTACCCGAGACGACCAGTCGGGCGACCAGGACGCCGAGGAAGAACTCCGGCAGCCGCGACAGCGGGAAGTAGTAACTCAACCAGTAGGCGTGTTCGGAGTAGCCCACATAGTCCTGGGCGAAGAATGCCGGTGAGGCGTTATAGCCGTACTCCTGCGTCGTGGTCGGCAATGTCGCAGGGATGCGGGCGCCATAGAAGTTCTCGGTGCCCTTGTATCCGTCGGCGAAGAGATAGTAGGCGGTGTGCAGCGCCACGATCAGGGCAAATACGCCCGCGATGGCGAGCGGTACGTACCGCTCGCGGATCCGATCCATCACCGGCACCAAGAACGGAAAGGTCGCGTAAAACAGTATTTCCGCGGCCAGCGACCACGCCGGTACATTCAACCCACCCAGCGACGTCCAGTCCGGCCACCACGTCTGAATCAGCAGGAGGCACGGAAGCCAGGTCTGTGACCGGCCCATCGGCACCGGCACCACCAGCAACACAAGGACAACAGCGACAATGCTGGTCGGGTAGATCTTCTTGACGCGGCGCCACATGAATCCCCCGGCGCCATCACCCTCACGCCGCGTCCAGTACATGATGAAGCCCGACAGCACGAAGAAGAACGCCACACCCGCCGCCCCGACCTGCATCGGAACCGCTTCGGCGATATGCCAATACCGCTCGCTGCCGTAAAACGGGTAGACCGGCAAGAACACCAGCGTGTGCAGCACGAACACGGCCAACGCGGCCCACCAGCGCATCCCGGTCAGCGACGGCAGTCGCGCACCACGAGCTATTGCGGGACGCGTGTTCGGGTCGTCGGCCGACCGCCGCGGATCACTCGTGCTCGCAGACTGTTCGGCGTTCGCGATACGCACATCGTCTGCCCTGGACGTCAACCTGATCAGTACCCGGGACGACC
Organism: Williamsia sp. Y844; assembly: GCF_056786475.1. NCBI lineage: Bacteria > Bacillati > Actinomycetota > Actinomycetes > Mycobacteriales > Nocardiaceae > Williamsia > Williamsia sp. Y844. The sequence goes on along the minus strand of NZ_JBXCJB010000001.1, from coordinate 2,276,847 downwards.
ACCGCCGCCGGCGGGCAGCTGCGGTGGGGCCTGCTCCTGAGGCTGCTCTTGTGTTTGCTGCGGAGCCTCGACGGGCGCCTGTTCCTGGGGTACCTGGGTCTGCTCCTCGACCGGGGCCGGGGCCTCGGTCTGTGGCGCCACGGTTTCACTCGATGGCGCCAGAGCGGTCGACGACGCCGGTGTGGAGGTGGTGGGCACCGACGAAATGGTCGTTGACACCGACGAGGACGGCGGGGCGTCGGTCGAGTTGTCGTCCGACCCGCATGCCGCCAGAGCACTCACTGCCGCAATCGCCACGAACGCACCCGCGCAAGACCGCTTGAACCTCATCGCCACAGGCCTTCTCCTCGTTTGTTTGAACAATGAAACAACCCCCATCGAGACATGTATAAGTGGAGGTCAGACGGGCAAAATGCAGCCGTCGACGGCCCGGCTCAGAGCATGACGAGAAGGTATCCCAAACAACCAGAAAATTCCGACAATGGACCGAAGTCGACGAACTTTGAATACGTTCGGATGGTCCGCCACAGACACCGATAGTGTGCCCTTTTGGCGTAGCCCACCTGGGCTTTTGTTCGCCAAAACGGCACACTATCGGGTGTTGGCGGAAGCGGAGGGATTTGAACCCCCGGTGGTTTCACCCACGCTCGCTTTCAAGGCGAGTGCATTCGGCCGCTCTGCCACGCTTCCTTCGGGCAAGAGCCTACTTCACGCGGACCTGAGGGTTCTCACGCAGCCACGTATCGACCTTCAGGAAGGTCGTCGCCATGGCTTCGCGCTCGTGATCTTCGAGGTGATCGAGTAAGTAGGTACGAACCGCGACGACGTGACCTTTGGCGGCATCGTGGAGTTTGGTCCGGCCCGACTCGGTGATCCGGCAGACGCGATTGCGCTGGTCCTTGTCGTGATCCTTGGCCATCCGCTCGACCCAGCCGGCTTCGGCCATCCGGTCCACGCGTCGCGAAATGGTGCTCTTGCTGCTCAACGCGCCATCGGCGAGAGCGCTCATCCGCATCGATTCCGACTCCGACAGCAACACCAGGATGCGGTAGTCGGCAAATGTGAGACCTGCGGTTTCCACCAGGGCGTCGTTGATCGCATCGAACAGGCGCTGTGATCCATTCATGAACGATCGCCACGCAAGTTGTTCAGAGTCGTCGAGCCAGGGCACAGCTGTATTGTCTGTCATTTCTCCCCCGGACTACGACTTTTGACCCAACCGCGCCAGGATTGAGCGTTTACAAATGGGGACCTTACTGCCATTAAATGTGCGGCTTACGGACACCACCTATCGCCCGGCCGCACCTGCCGAGTAAAGGTAGAGGGATGACCTCAATGCGCGCAGTCAACGTGACCGAATTCGGTCCGGCCGAGAACCTCATCGTGGCCGAGGTCGACAAGCCCCACCCGGGTCCGGGAGAGGTGCTGATCAAAGTGGCTGCGGCCGGCGTGAATCGGGCCGACCTGCTGCAGCGGCAGGGCAACTATCCACCACCGCCCGGCGCGAGCCACATCATCGGCATGGAGGTCTCCGGAACCATCGACGAACTCGGCCCCGGAGTGGTCGGCTGGACCACCGGAACGGACGTCTGCGCGTTGATCGCAGGTGGCGGCTATGCCGAATACGTCGCGGTCGCCGCCGAACACCTGCTGCCGATTCCGGCCTCTGTGGATCTGATCGAGGCCGCGGCGCTACCCGAGGTGGCCTGCACCGTGCTGTCCAACCTCAAGCGGACCGCCCACCTGGCGCCGGGTGAACTCGTCCTGCTGCACGGCGGCGGAAGTGGCATCGGCACCCACGGCATCCAGTGGGCCAAGGCGCTGGGCGCAACGGTTGCCGTGACGGCCGGCTCGGATGACAAGCTCGAACTGTGCCGCGACCTCGGCGCCGACATCACCATCAACTACAAAACCGACGACTTCGTCGAGGTGATCTCCGAACATGGTGGCGCCGACGTGATACTCGACATCATCGGCGCAAAGTACCTGGGCCGCAACGTGTCTGCACTCGCCAAAGACGGCCGCCTGGTGATCATCGGCATGCAGGGTGGCGTAAAAGCGGAATTGAACATCGCCCAACTGCTGAGCAAGCGCGGTACCGTCCACGCCACCGCGCTGCGCGGCCGGGAACAGTCCGACAAGGCCGCCATCGTCGCCGACACCATCGCCACCACCTGGCCGCTGATCGCCGACGGCAGGATCAAACCTGTTGTCGGAGCGACATTTCCACTAGCCGAGGCCGGCGCCGCCCATGTGCTGCTCGAGTCGGGTCAGGTGTCGGGCAAAATTCTGCTCACGCTCTGAGTGCTGCCGATTTCATCCCTACAGAGGTGCCCGAGGGCAGTACGCCCTCGGTGCCCTCTGTGGGGGCCGAAAAATGGCGAAAGTCAGCCGAGCGATCCCAAAGTGCGCACCAGCTGATCGATTTCGTAGGGCGTTGAGTACGGACCGAGGCCGATGGTGACGGCACCGCCCACGTCGTTCACGCCGATGCCACTGAGCACCCGGCTGTTCACATCGGCGAGTGCGCAGATCCCGTTGTCGGCCAGCCGTCGAACCACCTTGTCGGCGGTCACCCCGGTCACGGTGAAGCTGACCGCCGGTATCTGGACGGCGGCCGATCCGACCAGATTCACCAGGTTCAACTGCCCCAACGATCGCAGCAGGTATTGCAGCAGTCGTTGTGTGTATTCACTCAGCGCCGTCATCGAGGTCACCAACCGCTCACGCCGGGTACCGGTGGCCGATTCGTCGAGTCCGGCGAGGTGTTCGATCGAAGCGACCAATCCGGCCAGCAGTGCGTGCTGATGTCCGTCGATCTCCAGTCGTGCCGGACCTTGCGCATCCGGGTCCAGCGACATCGACCTCACGCGGGACAACATCTCGGGGTCGCGGAAGATCAGCGCGGACGTTGCCGGTCCACCCCAGCGGTCAGCACTGACCACCAGGACGTCGGCGCCGAGCGCCTCGATGTCGAGCAACATGTATGCAGCTGCGCTGGTTGCGTCGACGACGACGAGTCCGTCGATCGCGTGGACCACAGCGGCTGCGGTGGCGACGTCGACCACCGACCCGATCGTCGACGACGCCAGTGGCATGGCCACCACGCTCGTGGACCGACTGACCAGCCCGTCGTACTGCCAGACCGGCAGTTCACCGTTCTCGATGTCGACCTCGGCCCATTTCACCTTGGCGCCGAAACGATCGGCGGCACGCAGCCACGGCAGCACGTTCGCCTCGTCGTCGAGCCGGCTGACCACCACCTCCGATCCGAGCCACACCCGGGTGTTGAGACTTTCGGCGAGCACGTTCAGCAGGTGTCCACGGGACGGTCCGAGCACCACTCCGCGGGGATCGCCACCGACCAGATCCGCAACCGCCGAACGAGCCGCATCGATGATCCCCGCCGACTTGCGGGCCGCGGGGTAGATGCCACCTGGCTGTGAGACCAGGGATCGAAAACCCTTCGACACAGTTGTCGCCACCGAGTCGGGAATCTGCATTCCTGCCTGCGGATCGAGATGTATCCAACCGTCACCCAGCGACGGGAACAGTCCCCGAACGCGGGCGACGTCATAAGCCATGGCAGCCACCATAGACGGTCACCGCGACACCGCAATGCCCCTCGTCTGGGCAACTGCGTGCAATCGCCGCTCAACATCAGGACAATGAACCGATGACCGATGAAAATCTCAACAAGCGTCCGATCGCAGGCGTCAACGACGACGACGGCATCCTTGTGGTCCCGCCGGCCGGCTCAGAGGGCACCAGCGATGACGACGAGGGCATGCGCGCCATGGTCGAGCCCGCGAAGGTGATGCGGATCGGCACCATGATCAAGCAGTTGCTGGAAGAGGTACGGGCGGCACCGCTCGACGACGCCAGTCGCGCCCGGCTCAAACAGATCCATCGGTCGTCGATCCTCGAACTCGAGGACGGGCTCTCGCCTGAGTTGCGCGACGAACTCGAACGGCTCGCACTGCCGTTCACCGAGGACGACGTCCCCTCCGATGCCGAGCTGCGGATCGCTCAAGCGCAGCTCGTCGGCTGGCTCGAAGGCCTGTTCCACGGGATCCAGACCGCGCTGTTCGCCCAGCAGATGGCCGCGCGTGCCCAGCTCGAACAGATGCGGCAGGGCCAGCTGCCCCCGTCGGGCCCCTTCGCAGGCGGGGGCCCCGGCGGACCGCACGGTGCGGCCGGCACCGGTCAGTACCTCTGACGCTCGACCCCACGGGGGCGATGGCCCCCGGCGCGGTGACGGTAGGCTCGACTCTCGTGTCAACAGCAGCCGACGAAGTACCTATGCGGCCCCCACCAGCGGAGTCCGATTCGCGGTCGCTCCGGAGGGCCTTCGGCGACCTCTCGGCCGGCTTCAAACATTCCGAACTCTGGCTGCTCCTCGGCTGGCAGGACATCAAGCAGCGTTACCGCCGGTCGTTGCTGGGTCCGCTGTGGATCACCATCGCCACCGCGGTCACCGCGGTCGCCATGGGCCTGCTCTACTCGCAGCTCTTCGGCAACGAGATCCACGACTTCCTGCCGTACGTGATGCTCGGATTCATCTTCTGGAACTTCATCCAGGGATCGATCCTCGAAGGCGCCGAACTCTTCTCCAGCAACGAAGGCCTGATCAAGCAGATCCCGGCTCCGCTGAGCGTGCACGTCTACCGGCTGACCTGGCGTCAGCTGATCATCTTCGCGCACAACATCCCGCTGTACGCGGTCCTGCTGATCATCTTCCCGCAGCCGGTGACCTGGACCGTGATCCTGGTCATACCCGGCATCGCACTGCTGGTGGTCAACGCGATCTGGGTGTCGATCGTGTTCGGCATCCTGTCGACCCGCTTCCGCGACATCGGCCAGTTGCTCACCACTGCTGTTCAGCTCATCTTCTTCATGACACCGATCATCTGGAGTGCGGTCGACCTCGAGAAGAACGTCGGCGCCAACTCCAGCCGGGTCAAACTTGTCCAGATCAACCCGATGTATCACTACCTGGAGATCACCCGCGGTCCGCTGTTGGGTGAATCGGTGGCGCTCTACCACTGGCTGATCGTCATCGCATGCACCGCCGTCGGATGGGCGCTGGCGTTGCTGGTTCTGCGTAATTACCGTGCCCGCGTGGCGTATTGGGTGTGAGGTCATGAGTCAAGTTCGAGTCGATACCTGGGATGCCTGCGTGGATTTCCCGATCTTCGACGCCAAGACCAGGTCGTTGAAGAAGTCCGTCCTCGGCCGGGCCGGTGGTGTGATCGGGTCCAACGAATCCAACGTGATCGTGGTCGAGGCCCTCAAAGACATCAACCTGCATCTGTCGCATGGTGACCGGATCGGCTTGGTCGGACACAACGGTGCCGGTAAGTCGACACTGCTGCGGCTGTTGTCCGGCATCTACGAACCCACCCGCGGCGCCTGCGCGATCAAGGGCCGTGTGGCACCGGTCTTCGACCTCGGCGTCGGCATGGACCCTGAGATCTCCGGCTACGAGAACATCGTCGTCCGTGGCATGTTCCTCGGCATGAGCCGTCGCGAGATGCTCAAGAAGATGGGCGACATCGCAGAGTTCACCGAACTCGGTGACTACCTGTCGATGCCGCTGCGTACCTACTCCACCGGCATGCGGGTGCGGGTTGCACTCGGTGTGGTCACCTCGATCGACCCCGAGATCCTGATCCTCGACGAAGGTATCGGCGCCGTCGATGCCGAGTTCATGAAAAAGGCCCGGGTCCGGTTGCAGGAGTTGGTGAAACGGTCCGGCATCCTGGTCTTCGCCAGCCATTCCAACGAGTTCCTCGCCCAGCTCTGCGATCGCGCGCTGTGGATCGATCACGGCTCAATCCGGATGGACGGCGGCATCGAAGAGGTGGTCGGCGCCTACGAAGGTCCCGAGGCCGCCCGGCACGTGCGCGAAGTCCTGGCCGAGGTCGAAAAGGATGCCTGAGCCCAAGGTCATCGCCGTGGTGGTGACCCACCGTCGGCTCGAACTCCTCGAGCAGTCGTTGATCGTGCTGACCAACCAGACCCGCCCCATCGATCACCTGGTGGTCGTGGACAACGACAATGACAGCGCTGTCGCCGAACTCGTTGCTGCCCAACCGGTTCCGGTGACCTACATCGGATCGGCCCACAATCTGGGTGGTGCAGGCGGTTTTGCCCTCGGGATGCTGCAGGCCCTGGCGCTGGGTGCCGACTGGGTCTGGTGCGCCGACGACGATGGCCGCCCCGAAGGCCCCGAGGTCCTGCAGGAGCTGCTCGAGTGCGCCAACGCCCATCAGCTGGACGAGGTTTCGCCGGTTGTCTGCAACATCGACAACCCCGAAACCCTGGCATTCCCGCTGCGTCGCGGCCTGGTGTGGCGCCGCAAACGGTCCGAACTCTTCGCCGACGGCGAGACCTCAGATCTGTTGCCGGGCATCGCATCCCTGATGAACGGTGCCCTGTTCTCGGCTGCCGCCATCGACGCGGTCGGTGTGCCCGACCTGCGCTTGTTCGTCCGCGGCGACGAGGTCGAGATGCACCGGCGCCTCGTGCGTTCCGGGCTGAACTTCGGAACCTGCCTGACCACGGCATACCTTCATCCGGACGGCAGCGGCGAGTTTCGCCCCATCCTCGGTGGCCGGATGCACACCCAGTACCCCGACAACGAGACCAAGCGGTTTTTCACATACCGCAATCGCGGCTATTTGATGAGCAGGCCCGGGATGCGAAGACTCCTACCCCAGGAATACGCACGATTCGGCTGGTATTTCCTTGTGCAGCAACGTGACGTGGCCGGGTTCAAGAACTGGATGCGTTTGCAGTCACTAGGACGTCGCGAGCGCTTCGGCAAACCCTGAAAAGCAGGTGACACAGAAGTTTTCGGAAGTCTGATATCACCTGGCTCCCTTTCGGTTTCGCGTGATCAGTACCGCCCGATGGGCTTCCCGGTACCGGTCGTGATCAGTTGCGGCAGGCTTTCGGTGATGTAGAAGCCCCACCCGCGCGAGCAGGCCTCGAAGCACTCGGAGTCCTCGGTCAAACCTTCGTGGGTGAACTCGAGTGTCGCACCGCCCGGTGTGGGGGTGATGTCGAAGACGACGTTGGTGTCGGTCCACTCGTTCCTGTCATCGATGAAGGTCAAGACCGAATCCAGCACGTGCCAGACCATCCGCTTCCCGGGGACCACGTCGGTCAGATGGAACCTGCAGAATCGGATGCCCTCTTTCGAAGTGAGGGCCATCTCTCCCGCAAACTTGGTGTCGTCGGTGAAGACGAACTCGTCGCCGAGGTCGGCGGTGCCGCCGACGATGTTCTCCGACCACCATCCGCGCACGTTGGCGATGGACTCGAAGACTTCCTCAGGCGAGCGATCGACGTTCATCGTGGCGCTCAAATACTGTTTGTTCGACATTTGTTCTGCCTCTCCATTCGGTGGGTTACACCCCACCGACGAAGCACCCGGGCCCAGATCGACATCGTCCAAGAATTCTTTTCACCGGCGTCGCGACTGAAGCCATCTACAAATCGCGAAGACGGCGGTCCAGGTAGCGACGTTCGGCGTCCGTCGGCGCCAACGACAATGCCTCGCGATACGCCGACGCGGCCTCGGTCACCCGGCCGTCACGGCGAAGCAGATCGGCGCGAGCCGCGGGAAGGAGGTAATAGCCCTCGAGCTCCCCCGCCTCGGTGAGCTCGTCGATCAGGCTCAGACCGGCAGAGATGTTGTCCGCCATGGCGATGGCCACCGCACGATTGAGTTCCACGACCGGAGACGGTGTCATGCGTGCGAGTTCGGCATAGAGGACCGCGATCTGCGGCCAGTCGGTGTCGGAGGTGTCGGCTGCGGTCGCGTGACAGGCGGCGATCGCGGCCTGGACCTGGTATGGGCCCGGGCGCCGCATCGTCAGCGCACCGTCGAGCACGGCAACGCCGTCTGCGATGAGTGCAGCGTCCCACCGGGTGCGGTCCTGGTCCTCCAGCGGGACCAGCGTGTCGGCCTCGAAACGCTGTTCGCGCCTGGCCTCGAGCAGGAGCATCAGCGCCAACAATCCGCGGGGTTCCGGCTCGTCGGGCATCAGACGGACCAGCATCCGGGCAAGGTGGATGCCCTCACCGGCCAGTGCGCGGCGCTCATCCTTCTCGTCGTAGCCCTGGTTGAAGATCAGGTAGAGCACTGCGAGCACCGCGGACAACCGTTCCGGAAGGCTTTCGACCGGCGGGATCCGGTACGGGATACCGGCCTCCGCAATCTTGCGCTTGGCCCGCACAAGTCGTTGCGCCATGGCGGATTCGGAGGTCAGGAGTGCATCGGCGATCTCGGCCGTACTCAGACCTGCCAGTGTGCGCAACGTGAGGGCGACGCGAGCCGCGAACGGCAGCGCGGGATGGCAACACGTGAAGATCAGCCGCAATCGCTCGTCGGGAATCTCCTGCGGCGCAGCCGGTTCCATGGGCAGCGCCGCGACCTGGCGTAGTTTCGCCGTTTCGGCAGTGGCGTGACGCAGCCGGTCGGTTGCCCGGTTACGGGCCACCGTGGTGAGCCACGCTCCAGGGCGGCGTGGGACACCATCGCGCGTCCAGGTCGCCACGGCGGCGGCGAATGAGTCCTGCGCGCATTCCTCGGCGAGGTCCCAGTCTCCGGTCAACCCGATCAGGGTCGCCACCACCTGACCCCACTCGCGTCGATATGCAGTTTCGACCGCGGCGCGAACCTCGTCGGGTGTGGTCATTCCCAGACGGGTCGTACTTCCACGCATCCTCGACGTGCATAAGGATGTCCCGCCGCGATCTCGATCGCTTCGTCCAGATCTGCGCATTCGATGATGTCGACACCGCCGACGAAGTCTTTCGTCTCCGCGAACGGGCCGTCGGAGATGAGCGTTTCACCGTCGCGAACCCGCACCGTGGTCGCATCTGCGGTGGGGCGGAGCCGGGCACCGCCATGTTGGACGGCTCGTCGCGCAACCTCTGCGTCCCACTCCTGATACGCCGGGTCGGCCGCGATTTCCTCGTTGGAGGGCGCATCCTTTTCGTCGTCGCAGATCAGAAGCACATATTTCATTTGCCACATATACCGCACCGATCCGCAGCGCAACAAGGGTGACCGATCTCCACCACGAAAATAGAACTCGTTCTAGTATGGGCGCAGGACGATTCTAGGAGGATCATGCGGTTCACATTCGCGGAGGCAATGACCGATCCGAGCTACTACCTGCCACTGGCGAAGGCAGCAGAGGAGGCGGGCTACGAGGGTTTCACGATCCCCGATTCGATCGCGTACCCCGAGGAATCGGACTCCACGTATCCATACACAGAAGACGGCAACCGCGAGTTTCTCGACGGCAAGGCGTTCATCGAGACGTTTGTGATGGCGGCGGCAATGGGCGCGGTCACCGAGAAGATCCGATTCAATCCGTTTGTCCTCAAGCTGCCCGTGCGGCCACCAGCGCTGGTGGCAAAGCAGGCGATGTCGGTTGCGGTGTTGACCAACAACCGTTTTGCGCTCGGTGTCGGCACCAGCCCCTGGGCCGAGGACTACGACATCATGGGCGTCGACCCCAAACGCAAGGGCCGGCGGATGAACGAATGCATGGACATCATCCGCGGACTGAGCAGTGGCGAGTACTTCGAGTTCCACGGAGAGTTCTACGACATCCCCAAGATCAAGATGAATCCGGTTCCCACCAAACCTATTCCGCTACTGGTCGGCGGACACGCCGACCTCGCTCTCAAACGGGCGGTGATCCGCGGCGACGGCTGGATGCACGGCGGCGGGCAACCCGAGGAACTCGACGCACTGCTCGACAAGATCCAGGACATCCGCAAAGGGGAGGGAAAGACCAATGACCCCTTCGAGATTCATGTGATCTCCATGGACGCTTACACCCCGGACGGATGTAAACGCCTCGAGGACAAGGGCATCACCGACGTGATCGTCGGCTTCCGGATCCCCTACATCGTCGGCAACGACACCGAGCCGCTGCAGAAGAAGATCGACCACCTCAACATGTTCGCCGATTCGGTGATCAGCAAGGTCAACGGCTAGCTCAACTCACCAGGCCCGCTCGAAAAGCCACCAGCGCCGCCTCGACCCGGTTGCGGGCACCGAGTTTCGTGAAGACCGCCGACACATGGGTTTTCACGGTCGTCTCACTGAGAAACAATTCCGAGGCGATGGCGGCGTTGGGGGCTCCGGTGGCCATCGCGCGCAGCACGTCTCGCTCACGGCCGCTCAACTTGTCGACCGCGGACCGAACGGAAACCCCGGTCTGCGGGCGGCCGCCGGTGATGCGACGCAACGACTCCTGGCTGAACAACGTGTTGCCTGCCGCGACCGCGCGTACCGACTGCTGGAACGTCAGTGGTGGTTCATCCTTGCTCAGGAAGCTGTGTGCACCCGCGCAGACCGCCTGAACCACAAGGTCGTCCACATCCATGGCGGTCATCGCGATGACCCGCGGCGGATTCGGCATGGTCATCAGCGCGCGCGTGGCATCGAGACCACCCATTCGCTTCATCTTCAGATCCATCAGCACCACGTGTGGCCGGAACTGCGCGACCGCGCCAAAGACCTGGTCACCGTCATCGACATCGGCGACGACAACGATGTCCGAGGTGGCGGCAAAGATATCTGAGACACCGCGCCGGACAAAGGGATCGTCGTCGGCGATCAGCACGGTGATGCGGTGTGGTCCGGTCATGGTGCGCCCAGGGTATTACCCCGCACCGACAGCGGACTCGTGGCACTACGAATACCAGGGCAACCAACAATCGGTGACGAACTCGCCTCCCACCACGCCCGCATGGAACGTCCCGCCGATGTCCCTTGCCTGTTCGGCGAGCCCACGCAGCCCGGACCGCGATCCAACCGGGACCAGCGGCGGACGGCTGCTGAGCTGATTGCAGATGTTGATGCGGATCCCGTGTTCACCGGCGCCGACTATCGAGATCCGAATCGTCTGATCCCCCGCGTACTTCTGCGCGTTCGTGAGTGATTCCTGCACCACCCGGTAGGTGACATGACCGGAGACGGTGCCGACGTCGCCGGGCAACAGGTCCGTGTAGAGGGTGGCGTGCAGACCGGCCGCCCGCGCACCCTGCACCAACTCGGCAACTGCATCGATCCCCTGGTGGCCACTGTGTTGCGGAGCCGAACCCCTCAGGACTCCGACGATGTTCTTGAGGTCGTCGAGGGCATCGTGCGCGGTCGATCGGATCAGCGACGCGTTGTTGGCGATCTTCTCCGGATTGTCGGTTCCGCCGACCTGAACTGCCCCCGCCATCAAGGAGATCCGGCTCAGGCTTGCCGCCAGGGTGTCGTGCATGTCGCGCGCGATGCGGGTTCGTTCCTCGGTGCGGATCATCTCGTCACGCATCACGTCGGTCTGTTTCGTCGCCCGGTCCCGACTCAGTTTCACCTGGGCCAGTTCGACCTGGGTATGGCGCAGCAGCGCGACGGTCACGACGATGGCCACCAGGATCGCCGCGACGATCCACGGAATCCACAGCGGTACATCCCAATCCGGGCTCGGCGCGCCTTCTTCGGGCCGCGGGGAGCTGATGGTCAGAATCGAGTTGTCCCGGGTCCGCATGGTGTCGTAGGTGAGAGACACGCTCGAGGCCAGGTAGACGGCGAACGCAGCCAGGACAAGCCTGATCCCGCGCTCGGCCTGCGCCAGCGCATAGAGCGCGATGAGGGCCGCGGTGGCATCGGTCGAGAAGAACATCGGCCCGATGACCGAGACCGCCAGCACGGGTATCGGGTACCGGTGCCGCCAGATGAGCGCTACGGCCCCCACCAGGTTCAACAGCAACCCAATGGTGGAGTTCCACACCGGGACACTCTCCGATTCTTCGGTGAGCGCCACCGCCAGAATCGAACCGAAGACACTCAAGCCGACCGCGCCGGTGGTCCACAGCCGGCGCCGGATCGTTTCGCCGGAAGTTTTTGTCACGGTATGGAGGCTACGGCTCATCTCTGACGTTTCACGATCCACCGAACGGACCGCATCGGCTGAATCTCCGTCCGAATGTATGAGAGGCGCCGTCCCTTTGGACGAGGCGACCCCATGTCCGGTTGCGGTCTGCTGTTCTCACCACGCCAACCCCCACCCCCTCAGGAGGATCTGCCATGACCAATCCCGGCCTGCCAGGCGACAACAACCCTTACAACCAGCCCTACAACCCCACCCCGGGTCCGTACCAGCAGCCGCCGAAGAAGAAGCGCAAGGTCTGGCCCTGGGTCGTGATCGGTGTGCCGATTCTAATGATCGGCGCCTGTACCGCGATCGTCGCCGGCAGCGGCGGTGACACCGAAACCAGCGTCACCAAGGCCTCGGGTGAGACCTCTGCGGAAGCCTCGACAACCGGGGCCGCCGAGACCGAAACCGAGAGCGAGGCCGGACCCCAATTCCCGGGTAAATTAGACGACGACACCGCAGCAGCCGGTGGCGACACAATTACCCGCGATGATCTGGCATATACCGTTTCCCTTTTGGAAAGCGCCGATTCCGACTTCGGCAATTACCTGTGCAGCAGCGTAACGATCAAGAATGTCGGTTCGAAGCAGAATGACTTCAATGGCTATATCGATTGGAGTCTGCAGGACGCCACCGGAACCATTCGGGACGCCACATTTGCACCCTCGAAGCAAATGCTGAGTTCGGGCAAGATCGCGCCCGGCGGCCAAACGGCGGGTGACATCTGTTTCGAAGCACGCGACGGCGCAGGCCCCGGCACCTACGTGGTGCTGTTCGAAGACACGTTCTCGCTGTCGTCAGATCGCCTGGCGTGGGTCAACACCCTGTAGTGCAGGCGGGTCGCGGTCAGCGGATCTTGAAGATCACCATCCGCTGGACCACGAAGTTGATGACGGTTGCGGTGCCCTGGGCGACCACGTAGGCGACCAGGCTCCACAGCACCGTGTCGTCCCAGATTCGCGACAACACGGTGTAGATCCCCACCTGAACCACAAAGGTCACCAGGTAGAGCAGTGCGACGGCCACAAAGCGGGCCACACTCGGTTCGGCGCGGAACGTCCATCTCCGGTTGATGAGATAGGCCATCGTGGTGCCGAACACAAAGCCGATCGACTTGGCGGCCCATTCCGGGAAACCCAGCACATGCTGGAAGAGCAAGGTCAACCCGAAGTCGAGGACTCCGGACGCCGCGCCGGTGATGACGAATCGGACCACCTGGGTCTTCAAATCGCCACCGGCCGGCTTCGGGGTCTCGACTGCCGCGGCGGCCAGTTCGGTTGTCTTACGCCCCTCGGCCTGCTCTTCTACCACCCAGACACCCTAGCGGCTGGGCAGATCGGCCACACTCACGGCTGGCCACCTGGCCCAGAACCCGAATGAACACGGCGTCGAATAAGAAATCAAGAGAATTGCAAAACTCAAGAAGTCCACGTGGTTTGCGAATTGGCCACTGGGGGGCCTATCGTCCACATCCGGGCGTTTTGCACAAAGACAACCAATTGCAATATTCTGCATCTCGCCATTCAGCCCGCATCAATTCTCAATTTTTTGGTTTCCGGTTTCGTCCCCACGTGCGTTGATCATGCGCGCGTCGAAAGGCGCCCTTGTTTTCGCTGAACGATCGAGTCGTTCACGCCCGCACCACGTTGACCGTGGTCTGCATCGGCGTGTTCATGCTGCTGCTCGACATGACGATCGTGTCGGCGGCACTCGCTGACATCCAGTCCGACCTCTCCGCCGACCTGAGTGGCCTGCAGTGGGTCGTCGACGGATACGCACTCCCGATGGCCGCATTCCTCCTGACCGCAGCAACGCTCGGAGACCGGCTGGGACGCAAGCGGATCTTCCAGATCGGACTGACGATCTTCGTCCTGGCGTCGCTGGGCTGTGCGTTGTCGGAGAGCATCAACACCCTGAACCTCGTTCGTGGTGTCCAAGGTTTCGGTGGCGCGATGATGCTGGGTGTCTCGCTGCCCCTGATAGCCGCGGCTTACCCGGCCGGCCGGGGGCGTTCGATCGCGATCGCGATCTACGGGGCCGTCATGGGTGCGGGCAGCGCGGCAGGCCCGTTGTTGGGCGGCGCGCTCGTCGACGCGTTCGGATGGCCTGCGATCTTCATCATCAACATCCCACTCGGGATCGTTGCGCTGGCCGTCACCGGCTGGAAAGTCCAGGAATCGCGCGGTGACGGCACCCGCGCGATCGATTTCATCGGCACGGCGACACTGAGCGTCGCGCTGTGCGCCGGTGTCTACGCGATCATCGAAGGCAATGTCCAGGGGTGGACGTCACCGCTGATCCTCGGACTGTTCTGCGTTGCAGCACTCTTCGCCATCGCGTTTGTGCTCTGGGAAGCGAAAACCACCGATCCGCTCATAAATCTGGCTGTGGTGCGCAGGCCAGGTTTCGCCGGAGTCTCACTCGCCGCGTTCGCCACCTCCGGAACCCTCATCGCCGCGACCAACTATCTCGCGCTCTACCTGATGAACACGTTGGGATTCACCCCTTTTGAAGCCGGTTTGCGGGCCCTCCCACTCACGATCTCGTGCGTTGTCGGCGCACCGATCGGCATGGTCGTCACGCGCTGGCTGGCGCTGCGGCACGTGGTTCCGCTCTCCATCGCCCTGATCGCCGCCGGACTGTGGGCGACGATCGGGATCTCTGGCGACACCGGGTGGACGCACTTCATCACCGGTTCGATCATCGCCGGACTCGGCGTGGGAATGATGAGCGCCATCGCCTCCGAGGCCGCGCTGTCATTTGTCGATGAATCCGAATCCGGGATGGCAACGGGCGTGGTCAGCACCGCCCGCCAGATCGGAACCGTGATCGGCATCGCCGGAATGGGCGCGCTGTTCACGCAGTTCGCCGCCTCGCGCGCCCGCGACGACCTCGCGTCGATGACGATCGCCGGAACACAGGTCGACGTGTCGGCCGAGCAGACCGCGATGATCTCCGACGCACTGGGATCGGGTGCGGGACTGGCGATCCTCGAGTTCATCCCCGACCAATACGCCCTGGCACTACCCGAACTCGGCCGGATCGCTCGCGACTCTTCGGCCGCCGGTCTGCAGGCGGCCCTGATGGCCGCCGCCGCCGCGGCGACCGTCCTGACGGTCATCGTCTACGCGTTGATCCGCCGCGACCACGTATCGAATCCGGCTGCCGTGGAGCAGCCCCGAGAGGAACCACATGTCCACCACTGACACGTTGCTGATTCCGGCCGCGTCCGAGGCCGGCTACTCGATCAGCCTGACGACCAATCCGGCGGATATCGAAGCCGCCCAACGCCTGCGGTATCAGTCGTTCGCGGACGAGATGGGGGCAGCATTGCCGCAGGCGGTCCGTGGCGAGCACACCGGGCAGATGATCGATGTCGATCGGTTCGACCCGTACTGCGATCACCTGGTCGCCCGCGCGGAGAGCACCGGTGAGGTGGTCGGTTGTTACCGACTCCTGCTTCCCGACGGCGCCAGTGCGGCCGGGGGAACGTTCACCGACACGGTCTTCGAGTTCAGCCCCGGTCTCGACGCGCTGCGACCCTCACTCGTCGAGCTGGGCCGGGCCGCCGTCCGACCCGATCACCGCAGCGGAGCCGTCATGGGCCTGTTGTGGGCCGGAATCCTCCAGTACCAGGAACTCACCGGACACGAACACGCCATCGGTTGCGCATCGGTGCAGATGGAAGACGGCGGACCGCGCGGATCCCTGGTCCGCAAGGTCCGCGACTTCGCGTACAAACGCAGCATCACCGCGCCCGAACTCCGAGTCACCCCCAAGAATCCGGTGAACGTCGGCGGCCGGTCCCTGGACGACATCGAGACCGCCCCCGGCCGGGTCAAGATTCCACCGATGTTGCAGGGGTACCTGCGAATTGGCGCTGCCGTCTGCGGCCCTCCCTCGTACGATCCGGATTTCGACATGGCCGACTTCGCGGTCCTCCTGTCGCGTACCGAACTCAATCATCGGTATCTGCAGCGATTGACCGAGGCACTGGCAGCCCGTCAGTCCGCCGATATTTCTTCACGACCTAAGGAATGAACCACATGACGCGCGATTCCGCGATAGTCGATCTCGTCGGAATCGGCTTCGGCCCAAGCAATCTGGCGTTGTCGCTTGCCGTCAACGAGCACAACGAGACATCGTCGGGCGCACCGCTGCAGGCACGGTTCTTCGAGAGCAAGCCCTCATTCCAGTGGCATCCGGACATGATGATCCCCGGCGCGCAGATGCAGGTGTCCTTCCTCAAGGATCTGGTCACACTGCGTAATCCGTTGAGCCAGTACACCTTCATCAACTACCTGAAGTGCCGGGGCCGGCTGGTCGACTTCGTCAACCATCAGACCTTCTTCCCGTCCCGGGCCGAGTTCGCCGACTACCTCGAGTGGGCGGCGGACCAGGTCTCCGAGCAGGTGACCTTCGGCTCGATGGTCTGCGGCGTTCGCGCAGATGGCGACCACTTCGTGGTCGAGGTTCGCGACACCGACGGCACCACTGCCGAGGTGACGGCCCGCAACGTGGTCGCCGGGGGCGGGATCACCGGTGTCCTACCCGATTTCGTGACGCCGTCGCCGCGCCAGTGGCACAGTCACAACCTGCTCGCCCGCCTTGGCGACCTGCCGCCCCTGACCCATCAGCGATTTGTGGTGGTCGGCGCCGGGCAGAGCGCCGCCGAGGTGGCGGGCTATCTCCACGAGACGTACCCGACGTGCGAGGTGCACGCGGTCTTCGGAAAGTACGGCTACACCCCGGCCGACGACAGCCCCTTCGCCAACCGCGTGTTCGATCCCGCGGCCGTCGACGATTTCCACTTCGCGCCGCCGCAGGTTCGCCAGCAGCTGATGAGCTACCACAAAGGCACCAACTACTCGGCCGTCGATTCGGACGTCATCAACGACCTCTATGCGCGCGAGTACCAGGAAAAGGTCAGCGGGCGTAGACGTTTGTTCGTCCGCGGCGCATCTCGGCTCGACCCCAGGACGACCGTGGAAACCGGCAACGGTGTCCGGGCCACCATCAGCCACCTGCCGACGGGCGCCTCCGAGACCGTCACCGCCGACGCAATCGTGTACGCCACCGGATTCCGGTCGGTCGGCCTCGCCGACCTGCTGGGCGACGCCACCGACGACTATTGCTTCGATGAGGCCGGACTGCCTGTCGTCACCCGCGATTACCGCGTGGAACGCAAGGGCAACCATGCCGGCAACCTGTATCTCCATGGCGGCGTGGAACATTCACACGGGTTCACCTCCACCCTGCTGTCGAACATCGCCATTCGCTCGGGTGACATCGTCCACTCGATCGTGAACCCTCCGACGCCCTGACCTGGCGGCCCGGCCCTCAGTCGGCGCCGCAGAGCTTCTCGAGCTCTTCCAATGCGGTGTCGAGGTGGGTCAGGATCCGCTGCAGGCTCGGGACCTCCGCACGCGCACCGGTCACCCCGAAGTTCACCATGTCAGCGTTGGTGGCAACGGTGATGTTGAGGGCTTGACCGTCCATCGCGATCGACGCCGGGTACACACCGGCGAGCCTGGCGCCGTTCCAGTACAGATCATGCTGCGGCCCAGGAACATTCGAGATGATGAGGTTGAATGGCGGCGGAGTCAGCCGAACAAACCCGGGCACAGTCGAGAATGCGAGCGGGGCGGCGATGACCGCGCCGTACCCCATCGCCTGCAGCGGGCTCAGATCCCGGATCACCTGCTTGCTGGCCCTCGTCGAATCGATCACGGTCGCCAGCCGGCGTTCCGGATCGGGTTGATCGGTTGCGAGGTTCGCCAGGATCGCGGTGATCGCATTGCCCTCCGAGGAGTCGTCATCCTTGGCGTGCATCGACACCGGCATCATCGCGATCAGCGGGTCGTCGGGCAGGGCGTTCTGATCGATCAGATACGAGCGCAACGCGCCCGCACACATCGCCATCACCACATCGTTCAGCGTGATCCCCAGCCCCGATGCCAGCGCGAGCAGACGTGTGGTCGACCACTGTTCGCCTGCGAACCGACGGGCGCCTCCGATCGGGACGTTGAACATCGTGCGTGGCGCCTGCATCGGCACCATCAGGTTGGCGTCTCGCATGGCCCGAAGTCCGACCCGCGCAGAAGCCGGAAGGAAACCCACGAGCTCACCCGCGATCTTGAATCCCTCGGAGAGCAGACTCCTGGACTCCTCCGAGCCCAGGTCCGGCGCCTTGGGCCGGGGAACGAACAACTCCGGATCCCACGACGCCCGGCCCGTCCGGGCGCCGCAATCAGGGGACAGGGTTTTCTCGAGCAGCTTCAGGGCCGAGACCCCGTCGACCAGCGAGTGATGGATCTTCGTGTACATCGCAACGCGTCCGTCGGCGAGCCCCTCGATGAGGTGCAGCTCCCACATCGGACGATGCCGGTCCAGGAGCGCGCCGTGATTGGCCGAGACGTACCGCAACAGTTCACGCACTCGGCCCGGACGAGGGAGGACGGTTCGCCGAACGTGATACTCAAGGTCGACTTCTTTGTCATGGGTCCACCGCACGGTGCCCATGACGCCCACCGGCGAGGCCGGACGTTTGCGGAACAATTGGTGGACCTCGGTCTGTGCCTGAAACGTCTCGAACATCCGCTCGGAGAGGTCGTCGGCACCGTCCACCGGCTCGAACAACTGCAGGCCTCCGACGTGCATCGGATGCTCCCGCGATTCGGCCAGGAGAAACATGGATTCGGTTATCGGCATATAAGGCATGCGCGCTCCTGACCTTCGGTTGTGCTTCAGGACTCGACGCCCCCGTGCATGTGGCACACGTTACAAGCCCGCCGTCCGCGGCACCGGGTTTGTACATGCCTGCAATCCGATCGGCGTACCACGTGGCCAGGTTTTGCCTGCGAGCACACGGGGAACCCTTCGGGGTATGCGTTACGGATACACGTTGATGACAGAACAGAGCGGCCCCAAGGACCTGGTGCGCTACGCGGCGGCCGCCGAGAATGCAGGTTTCGACTTCGAGGTCGCCAGCGATCACTACTCGCCATGGCTGGTGTCACAGGGCCACGCGCCTTACGCCTGGAGCGTGTTGGGTGCTGTCGCCCACGTCACCGAACGCGTCGATCTGGCGACCTACGTGACCGCACCGACGATGCGGTACCACCCCGCCGTCATCGCGCAGAAGGCAGCGACGATGCAATTACTCGCCGATGGGCGTTTCATCCTCGGTCTGGGTTCCGGCGAAAACCTCAACGAGCACACGGTCGGCCAGGGCTGGCCCGCTGTGGACCAGCGTCAGGACATGTTCGTCGAGGCTGTCGAGATCATCCGAGAGCTCCACACCGGTGAGCTGGTAACCCACGATGGCAAGTACTTTCGTGTCGATTCCGCCCGAATCTGGGATCTGCCCGACGATGGGGTACCCATCGGTCTCGCGGTGTCGGGCGACAAGTTGATCGAGAAGCTCGCACCGCTTGGCGATCATCTGATCTCCACCGAACCCGAGGCCGATCTGGTCAGCGCATGG
This sequence comes from Williamsia sp. Y844, assembly GCF_056786475.1. Lineage (NCBI taxonomy): Bacteria > Bacillati > Actinomycetota > Actinomycetes > Mycobacteriales > Nocardiaceae > Williamsia > Williamsia sp. Y844. Next base: position 2,257,404 of record NZ_JBXCJB010000001.1, on the reverse strand, counting down.
GTCCGGCACCACCCCGACGACTCCAGGAAGATCGGCCAGATCCCGATCTGCTGGGATCACGATCGCGACACCGCGATTGCCCGGGCCCACGACCAGTTTCGCTGGTTCGCCGGTGGATGGTCGGTCAACGCCGATTTGCCCACCCCCGCAGGTTTCAGTGGCGCGACCGCATATGTTCGGCCCGAAGACGTCGCCTCATCGATTGCCTGTGGACCCGACCTCGATGAATTGGCCGAGAGCGTCAAACCTTTTCTGGAGGCGGGTTATACCGACGTCGCGCTGGTACAGATCGGCGGAAATACGCAGGACGCCTTCTTGAGTGAGGCAGCAAAACCTTTGCTCAAGAAGCTGCGCGCACTCTGAGACCGCGCTCTGACCGTTCTTCCAACTCGTCGATCACCGCGTCGAGGACTGCGAGCGCGTCATCGAGACGTCCGGCGCGGGTCCATGCCAGAGACCACTCACTGGTGGAAGAACCGACCCGTTTCAGTGCCGCCAGAGCGAGATCAGAGAGCTCGGCTGACACCGAGAATTCACTGTCCGCCAGTGTTTTTGGACCAATACCGGCAACAAGCAGGGGACTACCAGGAAGCGCCGCTGCCACCGTCGTCGCGGCCGCGAGAGCCGTGAATCCGACAGCCTCGTCGTTGCGATCGAATACCGCCGACAACGCGGCACGCGCCACAATCGGTCTCGCCGCTGCAGCGGCGCGGTCGAACTTGCCCACCCAAGCGGTCGCGGCATCGTTGTCGAATGCTCCGGTTCCCCAGATCTGCATTTCGATGCCCCTCACGTGATGAACAAGTACCGGTAATTACCTACAGCAAAGATAATACCGGATGTGGTGGTTCGCCCGTTATTTCAGCGTTCATCGCCGCATTTCAATATTCGGCGCGCTCGCCTGGATAAACGCTCATGGTGTTCTCAGATCTGGCTGCAAGATAAATGCCACCGGGCCGGATAAAGACACCGTGACAATTGCCCGTCTGACCAGAGCGCCTGGTAGCGGGACGCAGGCCGCGGCATCATGACCGCATGGAGACCTACGACGACATCGTGATCGGGGCCGGCCACAACGGCCTCACCGCGGCCGCCTACCTCGCACGTGCCGGTCGTAAGGTGCTGGTTCTCGAGCGGTCCGATCACATCGGCGGGGCAACCGTTTCTGCCCGGCCCTTCCCCGGCATGGAGGCCCGGCTCTCTCGCTATTCGTATCTGGTGTCGCTGCTGCCCCGGCAGATCATCACCGATCTCGACCTCGACATCACACTCGTCAGACGACGCTATTCGTCATATACCCCGCTGCCCGTCGACCCCAGCCGCGGAATCCTCGTCGACACCGCCGACGACCGGGCCACAGCAGCGTCGTTTCGCGCCGCCACCGGTTCGGACCGGGACTTCGCCGCCTGGCAGAAGTTCTACGCCGTGATGTCCACCATCGCCGAGGGCGTTTTCCCGACCATGCTGCGACCGCTGATGAGCGCAGGCGAGATGGCGTCGATCGCCGGATCCGACCTCGAATCCATGGATCTCTGGGACGCGCTGACCAGCACGCCCCTTGGCAGCATCATCGAGAACACCTTCACAGACGACATCGTGCGCGGGATCGTCGCGACGGACGGATTGATCGGCACGTTCGCCGATCTGTACGACCCCTCACTGCTACAGAACATCTGCCTGCTCTATCACCTGATCGGGGGCGGCACCGGTGACTGGGACGTCCCCGTCGGCGGCATGGGTGCGGTGTCCGGCGCGCTGGCGGCGGCGGCCGTCGCGGCCGGGTCGCAGATCAGGACCGGTGTCGACGTGACTGCCATCGATGCAATCGACGGCCGGGTCGGCTGGCCCGGCGGTGCCGCGTCGGCCGAGTTCATCCATGCCGCCTGTGCGCCCGCGGTCCTCGACACGTTGCTCGACACCCCGACAGTCGGTGGGCCGCCGCCGCAGGGTGCGCAATTGAAGATCAACGTGCTGCTGCGACGTCTGCCGAAGCTTCGCGATCAGTCCATCGCACCGGGAGTCGCGTTCTCCGGGACCTTCCATGTGCACGAGGGTTTCGAGGCCCTCGCACGCTCACATCAGCAGGCCGCGGCCGGTTCCATTCCGACCACACCACCTTGTGAGATCTACTGCCATACACTGTCCGACCCCACGATCCTCGGCAGCGCACTCGACGGCATGCACACTCTCACCCTGTTCGGCCTGCACATGCCGCCCGGGTTGTTCGCCGCTGCGGGCGCCAAAGACCAAGCGGTGCAGGCAACTCTGGCCGCGCTGGACTCTGTGCTCGACGAACCCATCGCCGACGTCATCGCCGTCGACATCAACGGCGACCCGTGTATCGAGGCGAAGACCCCGCTGGAGTTGCAGGACGACGTGGGCCTGCCCGGCGGCAACATCTTTCACCGGCCACTGCAATGGCCGTGGGCGCCGACCGCCGATGCCGTGGGGACCTGGGGTGTGGAGACCGAGCATCCCCGCCTCCTCATCGCCGGGGCCGGAGCCAGACGCGGCGGCGGGGTCAGTGGAATCCCGGGACACAATGCGGCTGCAGCGGTCCTCGAACCCTGAATGGTCTCGCTCTACGTATGTGCGAGACGTTTGTTGACCAGTCGCGTCAACCACGCCGGGGAGAACCGCGACCCGACCGTCATCACCTTGGTCTGCCTGCCCACCGCGTAGTGCACCCGGTGGATGAGTTTGTCGACGCTGGTTTCCTCCACCGCCGCCACGATCGCATCGGCCACGTCCTGGGGTCCGAGCCGGATCCCCAGCGAGTCGGTGGTGCCCGTCGACACGTTCTCGGTCATCGCGGTCTGCACGAAGAGTGGCCACATCGCGATCACCCGGATCCCGTGGACACCCCACTCGATGTCGAGTGCCTCGGTCAGACCGCGGACATAGAACTTGGTGGCGCTGTAGGTGGCCAGTTCGGCCTGGCCGTAGATCGCCGAGGCCGATGCCATGTTGACCACCACGGAGCCCGGAGTGTTCTTCAGATGCCGAAAAGCCTGGTGACAGCCGTTTGTCACGCCTTTGACGTTGATGTCGATCTGCCGGTGTTGAGCAGCCAACGGAATGTCCTGGAAAGCCCCGGCCAGCAAGATCCCGGCGTTGTTCAGCAACACATCGAGTCGACCGCCACTGTGCTCGGCGAACTCGTCGAGGCGGGCACCGAACTCTTCGGCATCGGTCACATCGAGATGGCCGGTGACGATCTGCCCACCGGCCCCGGCAACCTCCGCGGCGAGAGTGGCCAGTCCGGCGTCGTCGATGTCATAGGCACCGACCGAATATCCTCTGCGTGCGAAGGTCAGCGCGCTCTCGCGCCCGATACCCGCTGCGGCTCCGGTGATGAACACCCATCGTGTGGTCATACCTGATTCCTACCATCGTTGGTTGTCACACAGACATCGCGGCCGACTGTTCCACCCCAGGTAGTCTCTGAATCGATGTCTACCGCTGAATTGCCCATTGAAACCCGCAAGCTCGTCGGCTGGAGCCGTACGACGCCGATCGAGGGTCACGTGCTGGCGACACCTGATGTCGAGGTGATCGCCAAGGCTGTCGCACAGGTTGCCGATGCCAATGCCGACAAGCCGTCCTACCTGCGCCGCGGCGTGATCGCACGCGGTCTGGGACGCTCATACAACGAGTCCGCGCAGAACATCGGTGGCCTGACCATCGACATGACGCAGCTCAAGCGCATCCACTCGATCGACGACACAACCGGGATCGTCGACCTCGACGCCGGCGTCTCGCTCGATGAGCTGATGGCCGTCGCCCTGCCGTTCGGGCTGTGGGTCCCGGTGCTGCCGGGTACCCGCCAGGTCACCATCGGCGGTGCGATCGCCCACGACATCCACGGCAAGAACCATCACAGCGCAGGCACGTTCGGGCAGCACGTGGTCGAGATCACGCTGCTCGTCGCCGACGGTCGCGTCCTGACGCTCACACCGTCGGGCACCTCCGACGATCCAGATGGTGAACTCTTCTGGGCCACGGTCGCCGGAATCGGCTTGACCGGCATCATCTTGCGGGCCAAGGTGCAGCTCAAGCGCACCGAAAGCGCGTACTTCATCGCCGACACCGCCACCACGGCCAACCTCGACGAGACGATCGCACTGCACCTCGAAGACGGTTTCGAGGACGGCTACGAGTACGCATCGGGCTGGTTCGACTCGATCAGCAAGCCACCGAAGCTGGGACGCGGGTCCTTCAGCCGTGGCAACCTCGCGAAGCTCGAAGAACTCCCGCCGAAACTGCAGAAGGATCCGCTGAAGTTCGTCAGCAAGCCACTGCTGACCTTGCCGGACGTATTCCCGAAGGGCCTGGCCAACAAACTCGACTTCTCGATCGTCGGCGAGGCGTATTACCGGATCGGATCGAACAAAACCGGTCAGGTCAAAACTTTGCCGCAGTTCTATCACATGCTCGACGTCCTCGGAGAGTGGAATCGCGCCTACGGACGCGGTGGCGGATTCACGCAATATCAATTCATCGTGCCCACCGGCAACGAGGATGAATTCAAATCGATCATCGCCGACATCCAGGCATCCGGACACGTCAGCTTCCTCAACGTGATCAAGCTGTTCGGCGAGGGCAACCGGGCGCCGCTGAGCTTCCCGTTCCGCGGCTGGAACGTCTGCCTCGACTTCCCGATCAAGCGCGGGCTCGGCGAGTTCCTCAATGAACTCGACCGTCGGGTGATGGCCATGGGCGGACGGCTGTACACGGCCAAGGATTCGCGGACCTCCGCGCAGAACTTCCACGCCATGTACCCCGAGATCGACTCGTGGATCGCAACCCGTCGCCGGATCGATCCGACCGGAGTGTTCATCTCCGACATGGCTCGACGCCTCGAACTCGCCTGAGCCACAAATACTCTCAACGTAGACAGGAACATTCATGATCAACGCCGTAGGCGTCCCCCAGTCCGTGCTCATCCTCGGCGGAAGCTCCGAGATCGGTCTGGCAATCACCGCCGAGTACCTCAAGAAGGGGCCGATGCGCGTGGTGCTGGCCACCATGCCCGGCGACCCCGCCGGTGAGGCGGCCGTGGAGACCATGAAGGCCGCAGGCGCATCGTCCGTGGAGCGCATCGACTTCGACGCACTCAAGCCCGAGACGCACCCCGCCGTCATCGACCAGGCGTTCGCAGGCGGCGACATCGACGTTGCCATCGTGGCGTTCGGCGTCCAGGGCGTCGACGAAGAGGTGTGGCAGGACCAGCGCAAAGCCGTGTTCACCGCCACCATCAACTACACCGCAGCAGTCTCGGTCGGCGTGCTCCTCGGGCAGAAGATGCGCGAGCAGGGCCACGGCCAGATCATCGCCATGAGCTCGGTGGCCGGAGAACGGGTGCGTCGCAGCAACTTCGTCTACGGCTCCACCAAGGCCGGCCTCGACGGTTTCTACCTCGGCCTCGGCGAGGCACTGCGCGAGTACAACATCCGAGTACTCGTCATCCGCCCCGGCATGGTCCGCACCCGGCTGTCGGCGCATGTGAAAGAAGCGCCGCTGACGGTCAACAAGGAAGATGTGGCCAAGCTGGCCGTGACGTCGGCCGACAAGGGCAAGGAACTGGTCTGGGCACCGGGGCCGTTCCGTTTCGTGATGATCATCCTCCGGCACATCCCGCGCCCGATCTTCCGCAAGCTTCCCATCTGAGCCGATGCGGACCCATCTGTCCTCGATAGGGGATCTGATCGGCGCGGCCATCGTGGCCCTCGTGGTCTCGGGCGCCGGCCTGGCCGTGATCTCGAAGGTCGACTGGCCGGCATTCAACTCGTCGAATGTCGCGACCGCGCTGACCACCACCGGCCAGGTGGCGGCCATCGTGATCCTGTTGATCGCGGTGGTGCTGTCGCGGACCGGCAAGGCCGGCCGTCTGATCAAACCCCTGTCATGGGTGGGTATCTCGTCCTTTGCGGCGGTCACACTGGCGATGCCGCTGGGTGCCACCAAGCTCTACCTGTTCGGAATCTCTGTCGATCAACAGTTCCGGACCGAATACCTGACGCGTCTGACCAACAGCCCCCGGCTGGCGGACATGACGTATGCCGACCTGCCGCCGTACTACCCGGCCGGCTGGTTCTGGCTCGGTGGCCGGTACGCCGACCTGACCGGTCAGCCCGCCTGGGAAGCGTACAAACCGTGGTCGATCATCTCGATCGCAGTTGCAGCAGCGGTCGCGATGGCGTTGTGGCAGCGCATGATCCGTACCGACCGGGCCATCGCCGTCACCTTGGCATCCACGGTTCTGACGCTGATGTCCGTCAGTCCCGAACCGTATGCGGCCGTTCTGGTGATGATCGGCGCACCGATGCTGATCACCCTCCTGCACGGACTGCGCTCGGGTAGCAGGCCCGCGATCCTGGCCGGTGGACTGTTCCTCGGTCTGAGCGCCACCTTCTACACGCTCTACACCGGCCTCTATGCGATGACCGCTGTCCTGATGGCGCTCTATTTCGTGCTGGCGGCCTGGTTCGGGCAGTCCAACAAGACGATTCCACGCAGCGCCATCCGGTCGGCCCGGTGGCGTGCGGTCCGGGACTACGTCCTGCGCCTGCTGGTCATGGGCGTCATCGCCGGTCTGGTCGCGTTGATCGTCTGGGCGCCGTACCTGATCGACAGGCTGAGGAACAAGCCCGCCTCCGGCGGTACCGCTGAGCATTATCTGCCGAGTTCGGGTGCGGTGCTACCGACCCCGATGCTGCACTGGTCTCTGATCGGCGCGCTGACCATGGTCGGCCTGATCTGGATCGTGCTCCGATTCCGCACGCGCACCGTCGCTTTGGCATACGGCATCACCGTCTTTTCCATCTACCTGTTCTGCCTGCTGTCGATGGCCCTGACCGCGACCGGCACCACGCTGCTCTCGTTCCGCATGGAGCCGGTTCTGACGGTGATCCTCGGCGTCGCCGGGGTCTACGGATTCGCCGAACTCGCCGGCTACGTCGTCCGCCGCTTCGGCGACGTCCGCACCGCCATCGCCATCATGGCGACCCTCGCCGCCATCGCGGTCGGGCAGAGCATCCCGAACCATCTGGCCGCCGAGATCACCGTCGCGTACACAGACACCGACGGCTACGGCGAACGCGCAGATCAGCGACCACCGGGTGCACAGGCCTACTTCCCGGAGATCAACGACGTGATCCTCGAACAGACGGGCAGGCCACAGGCCGACACCATCGTCCTGACCGCCGACTACGGATTCCTGTCGATCTATCCGTACTTCGGATTCCAGGGGCTGACCTCGCACTACGCAAACCCGTTGGCGGAGTTCGACAAACGCGCCGCAGCGATCAATGCATGGTCGGAATCGGAGACCACCGACATTCTGATCGGGCAATTGGATTCCTCGCCCTGGCTGCCGCCGACGGTCTTCCTGTTCCGTTACAGCGCCGAGGGTTACGCACTGCGCCTGGCCGAGGACGTCTACCCCAACGACCCGAATGTTCGCCGGTACACGGTGACCTTCAACCCCAATGTCTTCGACGATCCACGCTTCACGGTCACCAACATCGGCCCGTTCGTTCTGGTGGTCCGGAACTAGCTGTTCCATCGCATGAGGTTGGTCCGCGTAGGCGACGCTGTGCCCCGAATGCGAGGACTACCTGCGAGCCAGCGCTCACACCGATCAGTTTCGTACGCTGAACCGGTCTAAACCTCCGACACCGGCTGACGGAAGGCAGAGCGCGATGCGGAAACTGATCTACGGCATGAACCTGACACTGGATGGCTACATCGCCGCGCCCGGCGACGACCTCGGGTGGAGCGCGCCGAGCGACGAGCTGTTCCAGTGGTGGCTCGATCAGGAGCGGGCGGTCGGCCTGTTGCTGTATGGGCGCAAGCTGTGGGAGGCCATGAGTTCCCACTGGCCGACCGGCGACCAGCAGCCCAATGCCACGAAGGCGGAAATCGAGTTCGCGCGGAACTGGCGGGACACGCCGAAGGTGGTGTTCTCCTCGACGGTGGAGAAGGTCGACTGGAACACCCGCCTGGTCACCGGCGACGCGGTCGCGGAGATCACCCGGCTCAAGGCGCAGGACGGCGAGCCGATGAGGGTTGGTGGTGCAACGCTGGCCGGGGCGGCAATGCGGGCCGGGCTTGTCGACGAGTACACGATCGTGACCCACCCGGTCCTGGTGGGCGGCGGCACGCCGTTCTTCACCACGCTGGATAGCCGGGTGAACCTGAATCTGGTGGAGACGCGGACGTTTCCCGGCGGGGTGGTTATGACCCGGTACGAGACGAGACGCTGAGCGCGTTGGGCCGGTTCGTTCCTACGCCGACATCGTCATCAATGTCATAGCCCCTCGTTACACTGACGGGCCGAGAACGTAAGATCTGCGAAAGATATTGCAGTGCAGTCGAATTAACACATTTCGAACGCTTGTGCGAATGGCTTTCTGGGTGTAATCTCGAGTCATGGACTTCGGGGGAATGTTCGCCAGAGCGTCAGATCTGGCAGGGGATGCAGCCTTGGTCACCGGGGATGATAACGACATATCATCGCGCACGGTGGCGGTAATTCGACTCAATCATGTTGTGGAACAGATACTTTTCCGTCTGGTCGGGGAACTCGACCGGCGTGGGATAGCGCAGAAGTCAGGTGAGGGTTCGACCGCGAGACGGTTACAGCAGGCCGGGATGGCACCTGCGGTCGCGCACCGGTACGTGCGAGTGGGTAAGGCTCTCGTCGGGATTCCATCGGTCGCCTCGTATGGTATCGACGGGGCGCTGTCCGGTCAGCATGTAGATTCGATTGTGAAGGGGCTGAACCATATTGAACGACGAAACCCTGACCTTCCCGAGAGCGATCGCGCCGACTGTGTGCGCGGGCTACTGACCGAAGCACTGACCACCACCCTGGCAGCAGTGTCGGCCCGGGCACGTCATATGGCGTTGGCATTATCACCGCCCGACAAGCCGATACCCGATGCCGAGAACCATGAGCTCAACGAGTTCTCGCTCGGGACCGGTGACGATGGGCGCAGTCACGGCACGTTGGATCTGGACAACTTGTTGGGCGAGAAGCTTCGGGTCGCGCTCGATCCGTTGTCGAAGCCGGTGCCCGAGCCTGATGGATCACCCGATCCCCGATCCAACGCGCAGATCCGCGCGGACGCTTTGGAACGGCTGCTGGATTCCTACCTCGATCAAGAAGACCGTCCCACCCGCGGAGGCGCCAAACCTCATGTGGTGGTGACTGTTTCGCCGGAATACTTGCAGGCGATACAACTGCGGGGTGTCAGCTCGAAAGCACCAGCACTGCCGGCGACATTCGAATGGACCGGACCGGCATCGACATCGACCGCGCAGATGGTCGCCTGTGATTCAGTCATCACGAAAACCCTGCTCGACAACGACTCGGTACCACTCGATGTCGGACGCGAGCACCGCACCGTCACCCCGGCGATCCGCAAAGCACTGATCGCGCGAGACCGCGGTTGCGCATTCCCAGGCTGCGGATGCCCTGCCGGCTACACCGACGCCCACCACATCGACTTCTGGCGCAACGGCGGAACCACCAGCCTGACCAACATGGTCCTGCTGTGCCGACGCCACCACCGATACATCCACCACCGCGGCTGGACGGTATTTATCGGCCACGACGGGCACCCCTGGTTTGTTGCATCAGATGATGCGAGCAAGACACCGCTGAGATCGCATGCCCGTCGCACCCTGACCTCCGAGCCCCTCGCCGCATAAGCACGGCGGAACCGGAACAGGAACCGCCAGACCGATAACAACCCTGTGACAGCACATTTGCCAGAACCACCAATGCAACACAGCTAACCCTGTGAACTGCAAGATCTTTGACAACTACACAGTGTGGGCCCTTGGGGGGCCACTAATCAGGACTCGCCGCAGTCTGCAGGTTGGGCGCCGACCACACCACGGACAGAGAGAAGTCCTTCGAGGGTGTATTCGCCGGGCACCGCAGCCTGCAGAGTGACCCAGCTGTCCTCGGTTTCCTCGATGCAGGCGTACACGGACTCGTCGACGCTGCTACGTGCAACGAGATATTTGTTGTAGCGCAACTGAATTGGATGCGCATCTGAATTGGGAACGTCCAGCACGAGTTTGGACGGCGACGACTCGACCACGGTGAGTGGCAGCGGCACGATCGGTCTCGGATGCTCGACGCGGTAGAGCGTCCAGTCGTCGTTGCCCCACATGCGATCGAGATAGGGCAGGCCGTCGGTCACCAACGCGGCTTCATCCTTCAACTGCCGCAACGGATCTGCGGAGACCGCGACAAAAGCGACGGCGTTCTCGGCCAGCCAGCCCTGGTAGGACTCCGGCGTCAGCGCATCCTTCTCGTAGAAGATCGGGTTGTACCGCGAGTCCGACTGATTCTCCCAGCCGCGCGCGAGTTTGATGTCCAGGCCGAGTTTGTGTGCCCCGGCATGAGTCGTGGCATCCACGAGCTCCACGCGATGGTTGTCGATCTCCGGTTGTGCGAGCAACAGCGACTGAAGCGGTGTGTACGAGGTCTCACTCTTACCGGAATCCGCACCGACCACCTGATCAGCCGACGCCACGAACACGGCGTAGATCAATGCCGGCGCCAGGGCGATCGCCAGGACCTTCAATGACTTCTTCGAATAGAACAAGCAGATACACGGCAGCACAAGGCAAAAGAACCGGCTCAGGTTGGAACCGATCCCGGTCGGGACGAGGAACATGAAGATCGCCACCGCGCTCGCGAGCGGCACTATCCACCTGGCCGGCGGAATGGTCAGCACAAACGAGGCGCCGATCGCTATCAACGCCATCCAGAACAAGGTGGTGGCCGGAAAGCCCTGTGCGCCGGGCGCACCGAACATCACAAACGGCACGACGACCCCGAGCCCGGCCCCACCCAGAATCCACCAGACCTTGCGGGCCCGGGCATCCTTGCCGAGAGCGAACGGTAACGCCGCCAATCCGACGAACGCCGGCGCGAGCGGACTGGCCAAACCCGCCACCAGCAGACCGATGGCCGTCAGCGGCAACAGGTTTCGCCGGAAGGCAAGTATCGAGGCCAGGGCGATCGCCGCGCCAACAGAGAACGCGACCCGTCCCGACAACATGTTGAGAACAGCGGCGATCGTGATCGCCCACATCAACGCTGTGGCGTGGGTTCCACCTTTGGAGAGCGGGATCGACAGCAACGCGATGATCGCCGTCGCGATACACAACAGGAGCAGCGATCCGGTCACCGTCGACAGGGCCGGGACGATGAGTGAATAGCTTCCCGGGGATACGCCTCCGTACCAACCGAACCAGTAGCCCAGGCCGACACCCGAACGAGCGGCCTCTTCCCGGGCGATGGCTGCTTGCAGGTCACCAACCGTAGGGTGGGCAAGCCACAGCGTCACAATTGCCACCGCCGCCAACACCATCGGCCACAGGGGCCGCCAGCGCAACAGTGGCGTGGCCGCCGGAAGACTCATCCGAGCGGCACTCCAGACATGGCCGGCGTGACCGCCGATCGGTGGCGCCACCAACGCAGCAGCGCAGGTGCGTAAATGATCAGCGCGGCAACGGCAAGCAGGGCCACGCCCGCGATCACGTCGAGGATGAAGTGGTTACCCGAACCCATCACGACGAAGTAGGTGGTCAGCGGGTAGAGCAAACCGACGAACCGCAGCCACTTCCACTTCGCGAAGCAGAACAGGACTATGCCGCACCACGTTGCCCAGGCACAGTGCAACGACGGCATGGCGGCAAACTGGTTCGAGATCGCGTCGCTTCCGGGCGCACCGGATGCGGGCCACCATCCCCACGATGCGGTCTGCGCCATGATGTCGACAAAGCCTTCGTCGGCAAGCAGACGCGGCGGTGCCGTGGGCATGCAGTAGAAGCCGATCAGCGCCAGACCGGTGGTGAGGACCAGGACACCGCTCACCTTGCGGTAGTGCTCCTTGCGCCGGAACATCAACCAGATCAACACGGCCGGGGTGACCCAGAAGTGCAGGGTCGCGTACTGCAGGGCAACGATATTCGCCAGCCACCCGGTGGTGTGGACCAATTCGTTCAGCGGCCGCTCGAGCGCGATGTGCCAGGCGTCTTCGAAACGGAGGATGTCGTTGGCGTTGCGGTAGGCCTGGTCGGCCACGTCGCCGACGCTGTTACGGATCAGCGAATAGACCGTGTACAGGGATCCGAGCATGAGGACTTCAAGCCACCATCGGGGCCGGGCGAGGTAGCGGTTGACACGAGTGGCGACTGCCCGGAAGCCGGTTTGCCTTAGCTCGGACTCATAAGTATCGAATTCTGCCGCGTCGAACTCGGCGGATTCGTACTCCGCGGCGCCGACCACACCGCTCTTCGGATCGGCAGTGGCGGGTCGGCGGTCATCGCGGAGCGTCATACACACAACTCCCGCATAGAACCCTCCACACACCTAGACAACTCAGAAACACGCGGGTCCCTATTCGAAAGGGACCGACCGCGAAACTACCTCGTTCACACCACGGCCCGACACAACTCCGTACAGATCCAACGCCCGAGTGGGCGCAAAGGCTCTGCTGGATCATAACCGAGGAGCTCTGCACATCCTTCCCACGCGCCGCCCGAGAGTCGCTGAACAGGGCGAACGTGTCCACTTTCGGGTTCGGCCCCGCGTACTGGGGTCATTCTGCACCATCGGGCGTGACCCTGACCACACTGTCGGTCGGGCGGGAGACGTCAGGTTCAGCCGATCAGATCGATGATCCGGCGAATCGCGAACTCATATCCTCGAACCCCGAAACCGGCCACAACGCCCGATGCGATCCCGGAAACGTACGACTTGTGCCGGAATTCCTCGCGGGCATGCACGTTGCTGATGTGTACCTCGATGATCGGTACCTCCGGGATGACCAGGGCATCTCGCAGCGCGATGGAGGTATGGGTCCAGGCGCCCGGATTGATGACGATTCCGCTGACCTGCCCCCGGGACTGCTGTATCCACTCCAGCATCTCGCCCTCGTGGTTCGTCTGGCGCGCATCGACGGTAAATCCGTACTCGGCAGCGGTCGAGGTCGCGAGCGCCACCACGTCGTCGAGTGAGTCGGAGCCGTACACCTCGGGCTGTCTGGTCCCGAGCGTGTTGAGATTGGGACCGTTCAGCAACAGGACAGGCAGCTTTTCGCTCATCGCGCCCAGTTTTTCGCTCATTGCGCAAAGTGTATTGCGCGCCACCGCACCGCTGGTCAATCCGACACGCAAGGACCGATAGCATCAGTCCTTGTGCCAGATGCCGCCGAGACAGACAAGACGCCGCCATCTGTCGGCACCGCAGGCCGAGACCGGGTCCGTATCGCGAAAATCACCGCGATCATCGCAGGGCTTGCCGGAATCCTTCTTGCGTTGCTCACTCCGCTGCTCCCGGTCACCCAGACCACAGCCGATCTGAACTGGCCGCAGCAGAACAAGCTGGAATCGGTGTTGGCACCACTGGTGTCCTATGTGCCGATCGACCTCGAGATCTCGGTGCCCTGCGTTGCCCTCGACCAGCTGACCGAACCAGGGCAGACCGTATTGGTCTCGACCCTCCCGAAGGAGGCCGAGAAATCGGTCGCCCGAGGCCTGTTCATTCGCAAGTCCGGCCAGACCACCGACGCTTTGGATCGCCAGTCCGTCGAGGTCGTGGTCCGCAACACCCCGGTCGCCTCCGCCACCCTCGCCCAGATCCGGTCGCAGGACTGCCAGAGCATCAACGTCACCGCGACCTTCGAGTCGGTGCGGGCCGAGTTCGTCGGCATGACGAACGCCGAGGGCGAGCCGCTGGTCGGCGAGACCACCGATGGCGATCAGCGCCCGCAGCTCACCGGTGTCTACACCGACCTCACCGGTTCGGCGAGCACCCTGCCGGACCTGAAGGCGCACGCGACCATCGACGATCGCTACACAACGGCTCCCACGGTGCTCAAGTGGATGGCCATCGCGGTCGGGGTGGTGCTGACTCTGATCTCACTCGGCGCACTCGCCGTCCTCGACGGCACCGACGGCCGTAGACACCGACGGATCCTGCCGCAGAATTGGTGGCGATTCAACGCCCGCGATGCCGTGGTCATCGGCGGCCTGCTGATTTGGCACATCGTCGGCGTCAACACGTCCGACGACGGTTACATCCTGACCATGTCGAGGGTCGCCGAGGATGCCGGATATACGGCGAACTACTACCGCTGGTACGGCGCACCCGAGGCTCCGTTCGGCTGGTATTACCAAGTCTTCGGATGGCTCGCGCACGTCACGACCGCCAGCCCGTGGATGCGGCTGCCCGCGTTGGTATGCGGAATCCTGGTGTGGCTCATCATCTCCCATGAGGTGCTACCCCGGCTGGGACGCGCGGCGACCGTCAATCGCATCGTGCCGTGGACCGCAGCGTTTGTGTTCATGGCATCGTGGTTCCCGTTTAACAACGGTCTGCGTCCCGAACCCATCATCTGCCTCGGCGCACTGCTGACCTGGTGTTCGGTCGAACGTGCCATCGCCACCGGTCGGATGTTGCCTGCGGCGGTGGCCTGCACCATCGGCGCGTTCAGTCTCGCCGCGGGTCCGACCGGCCTGATGGCCGTGGCCGCGTTGATCGCCGGCGCCCGCCCGATGGTGATGTCGCTCATCAAGAGAGCCAAGACCATCGGCGGCGGAGTCCGGAGCTACCTCGCGCTGCTCGCGCCGATCGGCGCCGCCGGCGTCTTCGTGATGTTCGTGGTGTTCTCCGACCTCACACTCGCTGCGTTCACCCAGTCGACGAGTATGAAGACGGCACTGGGACCCTCACTGAGCTGGTACAACGAGTTCGACCGCTACACGGCGCTGTTCGAGTTCTCCGCCAACGGTTCGGTGGGTCGCCGGTTCGCCGTGCTCGCGATGCTGGTGGGCCTGGTGGTCTCGGGTGCGATGCTGATCCGCAAGAGCCGGATCCCCGGAACCGCGCTCGGCCCGTCGCGGCGCATCGTCGGGATCACGTTCGCATCGCTGATCTTCCTGATGTTCACGCCCACCAAGTGGACGCACCAGTTCGGTGTCTTCGCGGGTCTGGCCGCTGCGCTGGCCGCGATCGCGGCGATCGCCGTGAGCGCCGAGGCCATGCATGCCCGGCGCAACCGGACGCTGTTCGTCGCGTTGGTCCTGTTCGTCACAGGGTTGTCGTTCACCGCACCCAACGCGTCGTTTTACGTCTCCAACTGGGGTATGCCGTGGGGCGTGCTCCCGGTACGGATGGGCGTCGCCCTCGGTAGCCTGCTGCTGTTCCTGAGCGTGCTGGCCCTGTTGGCCGCCTTCTGGTTCCATTTCCGGGAGCCGTTCCGGGAACCCGAGACGGCAAACACACCCGAAACCAGCGGCCGCCGCCGGTGGGTGGGCACGCTCGCCGCCTCACCACTGGCCATCGCGGCCATGTTTGTAGTCGTCTTCCTGCTGGCCACCTCGATGGCCTCGGCGGTGAAGCAGAGCGGGTCGTTCTCGGTCCCCTCGTCCAACATCGATGCGTTGACCGGTGAGGTCTGCGGGATGGCCGACAAGGTCCTCGTCGAGCCCGATCCTTCCGCAGATCTACTCGAACCGGTGAACGGCAACATCGTCGACGGTCTGTCCGGCACCCAGCCCGCCGGTGGCGTACCCCCGGCAACGTCCGGGTTCACACCCAACGGCCTGCCGCTGTCACTCAATTCGACCGCCAGCGCCGGCAGCCTCGGTGTTCTCGGCGCAAATGTCGCGGCCTCGCCCGACGTCCTCAACTCGAACGCAGGCGGTACGGGCGGCGGCGAGTCCGACCAAGCCGGGATCAACGGCAGCACGGCCAAGTTGCCGTTCGGGCTCGACCCGGCGAAGACACCGGTCCTCGGCAGTTACTCGCAGGACGACCAGTTCCCCTCGTA
The DNA here is from genome assembly GCF_056786475.1 of Williamsia sp. Y844. Classification (NCBI taxonomy): domain Bacteria; kingdom Bacillati; phylum Actinomycetota; class Actinomycetes; order Mycobacteriales; family Nocardiaceae; genus Williamsia; species Williamsia sp. Y844. Next base: position 2,241,541 of record NZ_JBXCJB010000001.1, on the reverse strand, counting down.
TCTGACCTCATCGTGGTACCGACTGCCTGCGCGCACCGCCGACACCCCGCTGGTCACGATGGCCGTGGCGGGCCAGTTCGACATCGAGCACATCAAGTTGGAGTACTCGACCGGTTCGGGCGACCTCAACGAGGACTACCAGGTGGCCGGAGAGGTCGACCTGATCGATCCGGGCCCGCGTCCGTCGTGGCGCGACCTGCGCACCTACCGCAGTTCGTTCCCGGCCGACACCACGGCCATCAGGATCGTGGCCAAGGACGAAAATCTGGCCCAGGACAACTTCATCGCCGTGACCCCACCCCGGGTACCGCGGCTGGAGACGCTGCAGGCGATGGTCGGCAGCAAGGCGCCCGTACAGATCGACTGGACCAACGGACTGGCCTTCCCGTGCCAGCGTCCGTTCGGTCACAAGTACGGCGTCGCCGAGATCCCGAAGTGGCGGATCGCACCGGGCGCAGACCTGTCCGCGGCCGTCGGTGCGTGGTCCGATGCCTTCGGTGGCGGACCGCTGGGATGGATCGAGGTGGCCCTGGACAAGACGACGGTGCCGTCTTACCTCGAGGGCGACATCGGTCGCGACTGGGGTTCGCTGGTGCGGTACGAGCCGTTCGGTGAACCCGCCACGGTGGCCAAATTGGACCTGGGAACCGCAACCCGCTCGGGTCTGTGGAGTCCGGCACCGATCCGCTATTGAGACCCAGAACGAACCGACCCTGAGAACGAACCGGACCTTGCCCTGGTCGCGGGGCAGGTACGGGTTCTCAGGTCAGTGCAATACCATCGTCTCTCGTGCCTGTGTCCTCTCACCTCCCCAGTGCGGGGACAGTCCGTTGGGTCGCAATAGTGGCCGGTCTCGTGGGGATCGTGTTCTGCGCGGTCTCTCCCCTGCTACCCGTCAAACAGTCGACCGCGACCATCGAATGGCCCACCGGCCAGCAGCTTTCTCCCGAGACCGCATCGGTCACCGCGCCGCTGATCGCGCAGACCCCGCAGGCCTTCGACGCGACGATCCCCTGTTCGTTGATCGGGACGCTGCCAGAAGGTGGCGGACTGGTCCTGGCGACCATGCCGCCGGGAGCCGAGCGCTACAACCAGAACGCCCTCGTGGTCGACGCGTCTGCGAACTCCGTCTCGGTGGTGTTCCGCAACGAACTGGCGACATCCGCAGCGCGCGCCGACATCGGCACCCCGCAGTGCCGCGACTTACACGTCTGGTCGACGCCGACCGGTGCAGGCGCAGAGTTCGTCGGGCTCGGTCCCGCAGGCCTCCTCGGGATCGACTCGCGTCCGCAATTCGACGGCGTATTCACCGACCTGTCCACCGGTGACGTGGAAGCTGCTACTGCGCAAGGACTTTCGGCGACCACCACCGTCGACAACCGTTTCGACAGCTCCCCGACCGCGATCAAGACGATCGTCCTGGTCCTCGGCCTGATCGCCATCGCGATCTCACTGGTGTGCCTGGCCCTGCTTGACCGGATCGACGGCTACCACCGCCGGATCGGGAAACGTACCTGGAAGCGACTGCTGCGGCCGCGGGTCAGCGACCTCGCCGTCACCGCGGTCCTGGTGATCTGGCATTTCCTCGGCGCCGGATCGCCCGACGACGGCTACATCCTGAACATGGGCCGGGCCTCGGAATCGGCCGGCTACCTGGCCAACTATTACCGCTTCTACGGGATCGCCGAGGCCCCGTTCGACTGGTACTACTCGTTCCTCGCCGCCTGGTCGGAGGTGTCGACATCCGGTCTGTGGATGCGGATCCCCTCGCTGCTGGCCGGTCTGGCGTCCTGGTTCATCCTCTCGCGGGTGCTCCTGCCGCGACTGGGCGCGGGGGTGCGCCGCAGCAACTGGGCCGTCTGGGCCGCAGCCACGGTGTTCACCGCGTTCTGGATGCCCTTTGCGAGCGGCCTGCGCAGCGAGTCGATCATCATCCTCGGATCACTGCTCACCTGGTGGGCTGTCGAGCAGGCCATCGCCACGCGACGTCTACTCCCCGCCGCGCTGGCGGCGATGGTGGCAGGCCTCACGCTGGCACTGGCCCCGCAGGGTGTCATCGCGATCGCCGTCCTGATCGTCGGCGCCCGCCCGATGCTGCGAATCGTCATCGAGCGCAGCCGCGAATCGGCCACCACCACCCGTGGTCGCTGGGTGAACCTGGCCGCCCTTGCCGCACCGTCGGTCGCCGCCGCCTCTCTCGTGGTGCTGGTGGTGTTCCGCGATCAGACGCTGGCAACGGTCTTCGACGCGGTCCGCACCCGCTACATCGTCGGCCCCACGATCTCGTGGTGGCAGGAATACCTGCGCTACTACTTCATCACCGTCACCACGCCCGACGGTGCACTGACCCGACGGGTTCCGCTACTCCTGTTGCTGGCGTCGATGTTCGTGACGCTGGCTGTGATGTTGCGGCGCAGCAAGATTCGGGCGATCGACCCGGGTCCGGTGTGGCGCGTCCTCGGAGCCACCCTGATCACGCTGTTGCTGCTGATGTTCACCCCAACCAAGTGGACGATCCACTTCGGCATCTTCGCCGGATTCGGAGCCGCACTGGCGGCCACGGCCACCGTCGCCGTCGCCCAGTCCGCGGCCCGATCGACACGCAACCTCTCGGTGTTCGTCGCCGGACTGATGTTTGCCATGGCCGCGGCGATGGCAGGCGAGAACGCCTGGCCGTTCGCCTACAACTTCGGTATCTCCTGGTTCGACAAGGCACCCGTCCTGGCCGGACGTGAGGTCTCGACGATCTTCCTGATCCTCGCCGTCGTCGCCGCTGCGGTTGCCGTCTGGCAGCACCTGCGCCACGACTTCGTGCAGAACAAGGGCCTGGTCCACACCGGCGACGAGGCCCAGAAGAAGTCCGACCGTCGCCGGCTCACCCTGGCCTCCTCCCCCATCGCGCTGATCGCCGGGTTCATGGTGATCTGCATGCTTGCGGTGTTCGCGAAGGCCGCGCTCTCCCGCTACCCCGCGTACACGGTCCTCGACGCCAACCTCGCCACCCTGAAGGGCAACAGCTGCGCGATGGCGGACGCGGTACTGGTCGAGCAGGACCCCAACAAGGGCATGCTGACCCCCGCGGACGGGGTCTCGGTCTCCGATGCCCTCGCCGGAGAGAATCCGGTCGGGTTCACACCCAACGGTGTCGCGGAGAGCCTCACACCCGAGGCCGGATCGGCCCGCCCCGGACAGATGAACGTCTCGGCCAGCTTCAACAAGCCCTTCGTCGTCTCCGGATCGGGCGCGGGTATCGCAGGCGGATACGGCCCCGAGACGGTCAACGGTTCGAAGGTCGCCCTGCCATTCGGACTCGACCCGGCCACCACGCCGGTGCTCGGAAGCTACGGGTACGACTCGGGCGAGGCCACACTGATGACCGACTGGTATCAACTGCCGGCCCGTGACGCTTCCCCGATCCTCGCTTTCAGCGCCGCCGGACCGGTCCTCACGCTCAACGAAGAGGGCGTCATGACATTCGGGCAGCAACTGCAGATCCAGTTCGGCATCGAAGAGGCCGACGGCACGTTCGTCGACGTCGGAGCGCAGATCCGCCCCATCGACCCGGGTCCGGACAAGCCGAACCGGCCGTGGCGCAACCTGGTGATCCCGATGGATCAGGTACCCACCGAGGCGACCGGCATGCGGATCATCGCCAAGGACAACAACGTCAACAACAAGCAGTGGCTGGCGATCACCCCACCGCGGGCACCGCAGCTGCGGACGTTGCAGGAGGTCGTCGGATCCCAGGCGCCGACGCTGATCGACTTCTCCGTTGCGAGCCAGTTCCCGTGCCAGCGCCCGTTTGCCATCAACGACGGGGTCGCCCAGATCCCTGCGTGGCGGATCCTGCCGGACCGCACGACGGCCGCATCGCAATCGAAGACCTGGCAGGCGGCCGAAGACGGCGGCGTGCTCGGTGTGACCGAAGCCGTCACCCGCGCCGACACGGTTGCGACCTACCTCGACGACGACTGGTACCGCTCGTGGGGATCTCTCGAGGCCCTGATCCCGCTGGTGCCCGACGCCCCGGAAGCGAACATCATCACCGGTACCGAAACAAAATGGGGCTGGTCGCGCACCGGTCCGCTGAGAGTGGTGCCGCAAGAAAATGAGTGAAAAGGCGAGCATCATCAGTAAAAACGGGTCAGTGGGCAGATTTGCCGGCCCTGGTTACCGGAACGTCAAGATAGTTGCCGTGGTGGCGGGCCTGATCGGCGTGCTCCTGGCCTGCCTCAGTCCGCTGATGCCGGTGAATCAGACCACCGCGCAACTCAACTGGCCGCAGGACAACCAGGTCACCAACGTCTCGGCGCCGCTGGTCTCTTTTGTACCGGTCGACATGCGGGTGTCCGTACCCTGTTCCACCGCTGCCGATCTGCCCGCCGATGGCGGCGTACTGCTCTCGACGTTGCCCGCGGGCGGACAGGACGCGACGTCGCGAGGACTGTTCATCCGCGCCACATCCGACAGCATCACCGTCACCGACCGTGACGTGGTGCTGCTGACAGCGGATCGTGCTGCAGCCCAGTCGAATCCGGATTGTCGGATCACGTTCAACGCCGACGGTGAGCGCGCCTACGGTGAGATCGTGAACGGCGGAACCGAAGGTCTGCTCTCGTTCGACGTCCCTGATCCGAACCTGCGCCCGCAGATCGTCGGTGTGTTCACCGGACTGCCGCAGAGCGTTTCGCCGCAAGGCCTGGAGTTCTCGGCCACCATCGACACCAGGTTCGTCACCACCCCGACAAACCTGAAGTTCGCGGCGATGGTCATCGGCATCGTGATGACCATCCTGTCCTTGATCGCGCTGGCACTGCTCGATGCGCGCGACGGTCGCGGACATCACCGATTCCTGCCCCGGCGTTGGTGGACGATCCGCGTCTCGGATGTGGTGGTGTTCGCCACGTTGGCGCTGTGGTGGCTGATGGGGGCCAACACCTCTGACGACGGCTACAACTTCACGGTCGGACGCATCGCGAGCAAAGCCGGATACGTCGACAACTACTACCGCTATTTCGGTGTGCCGCAAGATCCGTTCGGTTGGCACTACCAGGTGATCTCGGCCATGACCCACGTGAGTTTGTCGACTCCGTGGATGCGTCTGCCTGCGTTCTTGCTCGGGCTTCTGGGCTGGTGGCTGATCTCCCGTGAGGTGATCCCACGCCTGGGCCGCACGGTCCGGCATTCGACCCCGGCCCTGTGGTCGGCGTTGTTCGTGTTCCTGGCCATCTGGCTGCCGTACAACAACGGACTGCGCCCCGAACCCGCACTGGCGGTCGGCGCCCTGCTGACCTGGTGTTCGGTGGACCGCTCGATCGCCACGGGACGATTACTGCCATTGGCGGTCGCCGCGATCATCGCGTCGTTCACCCTGGCGCTGGCGCCCGGTGGCCTGATGGCCGTGGCACTTCTGCTCGCAGGCATCCGGCCACTGTTGCGCCGGATCATGGCCCGCCGTGGCCGTGACGGACTACTGCCACTGCTGGTACCGATCCTGGCAGCCGGAACCGCGGTGTTGTACAACATCTTTGCCGACCAGACCCTCGCCACGATCATGACGTCGTCGAACGTGGCCACCGAGGTCGGACCGACACTCGAATGGTGGCAGGAACCGGTCCGGTACTACTACCTGATGCTGCCGACCGCCGACGGCACCCTGTCGAGGCGGTTCGGCATCCTGATGGCATTCCTGTGCCTGATGGTCGTCCTGCTGATGCTGCTGCGTCGCCGGACACCGATGGGTATCCCGAAGGGACCCACCTGGCGTCTGGTGGCCGGTGTCTTCGGCTTCATATTCTTCCTCGCCTTCACACCGACCAAGTGGACCCATCACCTCGGTGTCTACGCGGGTATCGGCGCGGCGCTCGCGGCGGCCGCCGGCGCGATGATGGCCCCGGCGATCTTGCGGCGCAGGCGAAATCGAACGTTCTTCGCCGCCGCCGTGCTCTATGTGACCGCGCTGTCGTTTGCCGGAACCAACGGTTGGTGGTTCGTGGGTAGCTACGGCATCCCGTGGTGGGATCGGCCGCCTGCCATCGCCGGGATCCGGGTCGCGTGGATCGTCCTCGCGATCGCTGTCGCCACCACCCTGGTGGGCCTGTACCAGCACTTCCGCGACGACTACGTCGACTCCGAACAGCGCACAGAGGGCTCGAAGTTCTGGCACCGGTTCGCGTTCTCCCCCATGCCTGTCATCTCCGGACTGGTGGTTCTGTTCATGTTGCTGTCGTTCGCCAAGGCAGCATATGAACAGCGCGACAGCTACTCGTGGCTCAACTCGAATGTGGCTGCACTGCAAGGTGACATCTGCGCGATGGCCGACGACATCCTGGTGGAACCGAACCCGAACACAGGACTGCTGCAGCCGGCATCTGTTGCCGGTCAGGTCGATCTGACCCCGGGTGAAGCACTCTCCGGGACCGACATGACCGGATTCACCCCGAACGGCGTACCCGACGACCTGTCCGTGGACGCAACCGAGTCGACGGAGGCGGCCGCCCTGAACACGGCGCAGACCGGGGCGGGCGCCAATGAGGCGGACGACACCGACGAGGCCGGAACCGGCGGCGGCCAAGGCGCTCTCGGCGTGAACAGCTCGACGGTGCGTCTACCGTTCGGCCTCGATCCGGCGATCACCCCGGTCCTGGGCAGCTATGGCTCGTCCGGCGGATCCCTGACCTCGGCCTGGTACCAGATGCCCGCGCCGAATGCGGACTCACCGCTGCTCACGCTGTCTGCGTCCGGGCGCATCGAAGCCGTCGACGGTGACGGCATCGTCCAGTCCGGACAGAAACTGGTTGTGGAGTTCGGGCGCCCCGGACCCGGCAATACCGTTGTGGCGCTCGGCCAGATGGGTCCGATCGACACCGGCGAGCAGCCGATCTGGCGGAACCTGCGGTTCCCGCTCAGCGATGCCCCCGCCGGGGCCTCTGTGGTGCGCGTGATCGCTGCGGACACCTCTGCTGCCCCTGATCAGTGGCTGGCGCTCACGCCTCCTCGCATCACGAAGATGGAGACCCTCGACAAGCTCGTCGGCCACGACGATCCAGTGCTGATCGACTGGCTACCTGCTCTGGCATTCCCATGCCAGCAGCCGATGGCGGTGAAGTACGGCGTGATCGAGGTGCCGAAGTGGCGCATCCTGCCGGACGCCGAGGCAACTCGCCAGAGCACCCAGACCTGGATGTCCGGCGACGCCGGCGGACCACTGGGCATTACCCAGGCGATGTTGCGGCCCACCATCATTCCGTCGTACATGCGGAACAACTGGGGCCGGGATTGGGGTTCGCTGCAGAAGTTCACCCCCATCGTCGAGGCCAAGCCCGCCCAACTCGAGATCGGATCGACCACGCATTCGGGTCTGTACGACCCCGCCCCGATGCGTGGCGCCCGTTACTGAGCCATATCGACCGCCGCACCCCGATGATGTGGCCTTATGGCGTTGCCCACCTGGGCTTTTGCTCGCCATAAGGGCACATCATCGGGACTAGGGGGTCAGGTCGAGGGCGGCACGGACAATGCTGTCCGTGTCGATGCCGTGAAAGCTGTACACATCGTCAAGGGTGCCGACCTGACCGAATCGGCTGACGCCGAGGGCGATTCCGCGGACCTGATTGATGGTCTGCAGGAAGGCCAGGGTGTGCGGGTGTCCGTCGAGGACTGACACCATCGGTGCGGCCCGCTCGGCCGGGAAGATCTGATCGAGGATCCAGGTCGGCGCGTCACCGTGTCCGCGGCGGGCCTGCAGGGCTTCGAAGAGCAGTCCGGGGCTGGTCACACACACCACCTCGGCGGCGATGCCCTGGTCGGCGAGTCGATCTGCCGCCGTGAGGGATTCGGTGAGCATTGCGCCCATGGCCACCAGCGTCACCTGGGGATCGGCTGTGTGGCGTGCCGTGTAGGCGCCTGCCACCACCTGCCGGCGGCGACGTTCCCGGGCCGCCGGATCGGTCGGGACCGCTGCCAGGCGCTGATCGACGGGGCGGGTCGACAGCCGCAGGTACGACGAGTTTCCGTCGGTCCGACCCAGGCGGCCGATGCAGGACAACAGGATCCACTCCACGTCGATCGCGAACGCCGGCTCGTAGCTGATACACCCCGGCTGCTCCAGTCCGATCGACGGCGTCTTGATCGACTGGTGCGCACCGCCTTCGGCCGCGAGGGTGACACCGGAGGGCGTGCCCACCAGAATCGACTGTCCGCCTGCATAGATTCCGTATGACCAGGGTTCGAGCGCCCGTTCCACAAACGGGTCGTACATCACGCCGATCGGGAAAAGCGGCTCGCCCCAACGACTCCAGGTGGCACCGAGTTCACCCATCAGGCCGACAAGATTGGTCTCGGCGATACCGAGTTCCATATGCTGCCCGGTCGGCCGTTCCCGCCAGTGCATGATCGTCTCGGAGTCGTCGTCGAACCAGTTCCGACGCTCCCCCGGAGACCACACACCCACCTTGTTGAGCCATCCGGCGAGGTTGGTGGTGGAACTGACATCGGGGCTCACGGTCACCACACGCTGTGCGGCATCAGGGGATTCACGACTGAGGTCGAGCAGCGTACGACCGAGAGCCGCCTGGGTGGTGGAGGTTCCCGACGGCGTGCGCCCGAAATCGGCAGGCACCTGCGGCGGCAGGTTCGGAGTGGTGTCGTCGCGGTGCAGCGCGGCGGCGGTTTCGCGGCACAGCAGGCCCGCGGCGGAGCTGTCGTCGAATCGGGCCCACGGCTTGGCCGGGTCCATCCCCAGACCGGTGGCGAGCTCGTCGTATTGCGGAACCGTCAGCAGCGACGAATGGTTCTGCGGATGCCCTTCGGTCGGCAGCGCGTGACCCTTGATCGTGTAGGCGATGATGATCGTCGGCCTGGTGTCGTCGATCTCGCTGTACGCCTTGCGCAGTGCGTCGAGATCGTGCCCGCCGAGGTTGCGGATCGCCCGGGTCAGGGTGTCGTCGTCGAGTCCGGCGATCAGGTCGGCCACCGCCTGCGCCTCCGGACCGTCACCGGGCAGGCGGGTGCGCAGGTCATCTGCCTGGCAGCGCAGCAGCCGCTGGTATTCGGGGTTCGGCATCTGCAGGATCCGAGTTCGCAGCGCCTGCCCACCCGGGCGCGTGAACAGCTCCTCGAGCAGGGCACCGAACTTGACGGTGATCACCTGCCAGCCGGCGGCGTCGAACATCTTCTCCAGGCGGTCCGCGGCGATGTTCGGGACAACCCGGTCCAGGGACTGACGATTGAGGTCGACGATCCAGACGACTTCACCGAGTTCGGCGACCGACGGATCGAGGATCGCCTCCCACACGGCACCTTCGTCGAGTTCGGCGTCGCCAACCAACGAGTACTGCCTGCCCTTGCCTGCACCGCCGAACGTGGTCTCGACATAACGCCGGGCCACTGCGCCCCAGATGGGTGCGGTCGCACCGATTCCGACGGATCCGGTCGAATAGTCCACCGGATCAGGATCTTTTGTGCGACTCGGGTAGCTCTGCAGGCCGCCGAATTCCCGGAGCCGGGTCAGATAGGACTCGTCGAGTTCGCCGAGGAGGTAGTTGATGGCGTGCAGAACCGGCGAGGCGTGGGGTTTGACGGAGACCCGATCTCCGGGACGTAGCTGGTCGAACCAGAGTGTGGTCATGATCGACACCATCGACGCGCACGACGCCTGATGGCCGCCGACCTTGAGTCCCGAGGTGTTCGGCCGGACCCGGTTGGCGTGGTGAATCATCGACGTCGCAAGCCAGAGCACTCGCTGCTCGACGTCCGCCAGCGATCCGAGGTCCCGCTTGTCCATCAGTTGCTCCTACCCATAGATGTTGCTTGACTGCATCACGCACAGACTTTCTGCGCAAGCAATGGCCATGAGAGTATGCATTTTGCACACCAGGGCGGTTTCGATGGTTCTCAGCGGAGGCACAATGAGCAGCGGTCACCAGGCCGACCCGATCGACGCGAAGGTGCTCCGCGCCCTCGCCGCCGAGCCACGGGCGACCGTCTTGTCGTTGGCCGAACAGACGGGGTTGTCGCGCAACACGGTTCAGTCCCGGTTGGCGAAGCTGGAATCGAGCGGTGCGCTGCGATCGGTGGAGCGGCGTATCGATCCGGCGGCGCTTGGTTATCCGATGACCGCGTTCATCCTCACCAGCGTGGTGCAGCGCGAATTGACCGCGGTCGGCAAGGCGTTGGACGCCATACCCGAGGTCGTCGAGGTCCACGGACTGAGCGGCGCAACAGATCTGCTGGTCCAGGTGGTCGCGCGGGACGCCGATGACCTCTATCGGATCGCCGGCCAGGTGCTTGACATCGACGGCGTCGAGCGAACGATGACGTCGCTGGTGATGCGCAGACTCGTGGACTACCGCCTCGACCCGCTCCTACAGCGTTTCGAAGGCTCCGACGGCTGATAGCTGCGACACTCGTTGGCGATGCTGACACGACTATCGACTGCGATCTGGCTGCGGTCCGCGCTCCTCGGATTCGGGATCGGGGTGATCTCGGTAATCGCCTGGTATTTCATCACGCCCAACGACTTTTCCGGGAGCACATCGACCGTCCACGTTCCGAGCGGCAAAGACCTCACCCTCGAGATCCCCCTGGTCATCTGGCTGACCCCACCGATCTTTGCGTTCTTCGCGGGGCTTGTCGGATGGGCGATCATCCATTTCACGGGGGACACGAACCCGGCGACCCGCAGCGAGGTGCTGAGCGTCGTGACCGTGGTCGGCTGCACACTCGCGGGCGCTGCCATCCTCGGCACCGTGTGGATGGTCCCGCACAACGCCAAACTCATCGAGGGCGACACGGGATACCTACCCGATGTCGGATTCGGCTGGGCCTACCTGTTCCCTATCGCCGGGTTCGCCGTCGGAGTGATGCTCGCCGGCAGCATCCGCCATCCCGATGAGGACAACGACGAAGTCTGACCGGGGCTCATCGACAACAGTCGGGATCGAGCACACCACGCAGGGCGTTCAACGCATCCGGGTGCGCGGTGTAGAAGACATTCATGCCCCGCCGAGACGACTGCACCATGCCCGCCTTCCTGAGCTGACCGAGGTGGTGACTGACCGTCGCCTCAGACAATCCGAGCAGCGCGGCCAGATTCGACGTGCACGCCTCACCGCTGTCGGCGGTCAACAGGATCGACATCAACTTGATCCGGACGGGGTCGGCCAGCGCCTTGAGTCGGAGCGCGATCTCCAGTGCGTCGTCATCTGTCACCGGGGCCGCGGACACGGGCGCGCAGCAGATCGGCGAGGTGGTGTCGATGACCGGTAGCGCCTTGGGCATGGTTTCCACAGTAACCTTGTTCCGTGACATATGTCTAAAAGGTGGCGGTCAGAAAACCGGACACCACGCCGATCCGTAGTATCACCACCGAAATCGCATTCATTCGGAGCTGACGTACCCCGGATGCAGCATCCGGCGTCCCACAGCACGAGGTATTACCGTGACATCAGATATGACCATGCCCGTCGACGGGCAACCACGCCGGATAGCTGTCGGTCTGACCGTGCGCGATCTCGCGCAGGCAGCTGTTTTCGCGGCCCTCATCGCGGCGTTGGGCTTACCCGGAACGATCACGCTCGGCAGCAGCGGCGTACCGATCACACTGCAGACGCTCGGCGTGATGCTTGCCGGCGCCATCCTGGGTTGGCGTAAGGGTGCGCTCGCGGTCCTCATCTTCAGCGCGCTCGCCATCTGCGGACTGCCCATCCTGGCCGGCGGCCGGACCGGGCTCGTCTCGCTGACCTCCCCGACTGCCGGATTCTTCATCGGGTGGCTGCCCGCGGTCGTCGTCATCGGCCTGCTGACTGCCGCGATGATGCCCAAGTACCGGGTCATCCCGGGATTTGTCATCAACGTCATCGGCGGGCTCGGCGTCATCTACCTCTTCGGCACTATCGGGCTGATGATCCGCGCCGACATGACGTGGTGGGCCGCACTGAGCACCAATGGCATCTACGTGACCGGCGACCTCGCCAAGGCCGCCGCCACCGCACTCGTCGCCCGGCAGGTCCATCGCGGATATCCGGGGTTGATCACTCCGCTGCGTCTGCTGCGACGGTGATGACGGGGATAACCTTCCGAGGCGTCAGCCACGCCTACGCAGATCGAGCGGTACTTCACGACGTCGACCTCGAGTTGACGCAGCGGCGGATCGGGATCGTCGGGTCCAACGGCAGCGGGAAATCCACGCTCGCCCGGATGATCAACGGTCTGGTCATCCCCGCCAGCGGAACCGTCGAGGTCAACGGCCTCGACACCCGACGCAAAACCCGCGCGATCCGCAAAGAGGTCGGGTTCGTCTTCACCGATCCGGACCGCCAGATCATCATGCCGACCGTCGGCGAAGACGTGGCGCTGTCGCTGTCGCGAGGGAAGCTGTCGAAGGCGCAGGTCGCCGAGCGGGTCGGCGTGGTGCTCGCACGATTCGGATTGGCCGGGCACGCCGATCATCCCGCCCAGAAGCTCTCCGGCGGCCAGAAGCAGTTGTTGGCGTTGGCGTCGATACTCGTCACCGAACCGTCGATCATCGTGGCCGACGAGCCCACCACGCTGCTCGACCTCCGCAACAGCGCGATGATCCGCGGCGTCTTCGCCGGACTTGAGCAACAGCTGATCGTGGTCAGCCACGACCTCGAATTGCTGTCAGATTTCGACCGGGTGATCGCGATCGACGACGGCCGCGTTGTCGCCGACGGCCCTCCCGGGGAAGCCATCCCGCACTATCGAACGCTGATGGCATGAGCAACGCACTCGGCGTCTACCAACCCGGGAACTCGCCCATCCATCGTCTGCCCGCAGGATTCAAACTCCTTGCCCTTGGTGTTGTGGTTATCACGATGACCGCCCTGATCAACACCCCGGAGCGACTGCCATTCGGGATCATCCTCGTCGCCGCAGTATTCGTTGTCGCCCGGTTGCGGATGCGGGTCGTGCTGGCCTCGCTGCGGCCCCTGTTCTGGGTTGTGTTGATGATCTTCGCCTTTCAGCTCATCTTCGCCACCTGGGAGCGAGCACTGGTCGTCTGCGGCGTCATGATCCTGTCGGTGGCCCTGGCCATCGCGGTCTCACTGACCACCCGCACCATGGACATGCTGGCCGCGTTGACCCGCATGTTCACGCCGCTGCAGCGATTCGGATTCCGACCCGATCGGATGGCTTTGGTTCTGGCCCTTGCGATTCGGTCGATCCCCCTCATGGTCGAACTCGTCACCCAGGTCGACGAGGCCCGTCGCGCACGCGGTTTGAAATTCATGCCCCATCGGCTTGCCGTGCCGGTGGTTCTGGGTGCACTGCACACCGCCGACCACTTCGCCGATGCGCTGTCGGCCCGTGGGCTCGATCAGTAGATCAACCGAGATGAACTCGGCCACAATTCGGCTGTGCTGAGGCCCGATCAGGCATAAGTTGGCACCTGCCAACGGTCGACACCGGAGTCGCGATGAGCCCACAGGTGGTCATACTCGGCCCGAGACAGGGAGTAAAGCCGTGAAGACCATCATCGTGTGCTCTTCGAAATCGCACGGGAACACCAGGGCAGTCGCCGAAGCCATCGGTGGCGTGCTCGACGCACGTATCCTTCGTCCCGAACAGGCGACGCCCGCGGAACTGGCCACCGCCGATCGAATCGGATTCGGCTCGGGAGTCTATTGGATGGCACTCGATCCGCAACTGATCACAAGCGCGGAGGCACTTCCCGACATGACGGGTCGTGAGGCGTTTGTCTTCGCCACCAGCGGCCTACCACAGCCACCTTTCCGCCCCTACCTCCGAAACTTCACAAACCTTCTGGAAGACAAAGGGTTCCGCACCGCCGGCACATTCTCGTGTCGAGGCCTTGACACGATGGGCCCGTTCAAACTGATCGGCGGAGTCAACAAGAACCGCCCCAGCATCAATGACCTCTCTGCCGCGACGGCTTTCGCCAGGAAACTACTCAACAACGCTCCCTGATACCGCGATCACCACCGAGCCAGAGCATCTGCGGCGATCGTGTCGACCACCCCGCGGAACTGGTGCCCACCAGAGGGATGCTCGTGGACCCGAGCCGAGGGTAGCCGCGCCGCGTTCATCGCCAGATGAGCGAACGGCACCACCTCATCGTCGTGGCAGTGGTGCAGCGAAATCGATTGAACCGGTTCAGGTCCATCGAACGCGTACTCCGCGACGTCCCATCCCGCCGGACTCCAGTCCGGCATCGCCAGCAGCGACGCCCGGGACGGGATCGGTCGCGCTTCCTCGGCCAGCACCCGGAGTAGCACCGACGCGCCGAAGGAATGCGCGATCAACAGATCCCCCGCACCAGTCGCGGAAACCATGCGCCGCACCGGGGCCGCCCACACCTCGAACGACATGTCGTCTTCGGGGATGTGCGGCATGTCCACAGCGGCGCCGACCGCCGCGCCGAGACTGTCTGCCAGTTCACGATCGTCGAAATAGCCGCCTGCACCGTGGATGAACCGAAGCCACATCGTCACAAACAACTCCTCACGGGACCAGAACAGTCCGAGTTCTGCTGGAGTCAGTGTTCGCCCAAGCATTTTCGACTTCCGCAAGCGGCTGAGCACGGACACTGATCTCGAGTTTTCCCGTGCTGATCACGTCGACGAGCGACGGGAGTTCTGCCATGTATCCGGCTGGGGAAACCGAACCCTGACCGTTGCCGAGAATCCGAAGATTCGACGCTCGAAGGATCGCCGACGGAAGCTCGATGGTCGCACCCGCGACTGCTCCGATCTGAATCCAGTCGAGGGCTTTGCTGCGGTCGTCGCGACCCATCATGAGCGGCGTCATCGTCTGCTGCGCGGGCGCACCCCAGAGGTAGTCGAGGACGATGTCGACGTCCACGCCGGCGGCGGCGATCTCGGCACCGGCCTCGGCCCCATCCGCAGCCAGCGGAACGAGTACGTCGGCACCGAGGCTCCTGAGCTCTTCGAGGCGAGACCGGTTGCGCGCAACTGCAATCACTCGTGCGGCACCGAGCAATTTGGCCACCTGCACGGCCATCGAACCGGCATTGCCGGTTGCCCCGAAGACCATCACCGTGCTGCCCGGCTGCATCGAGACCCGACTGCGCAGTGCCACCCAGGATGACATCGCCGGATTCATGCCGGCCGCAACCTGCAGGATGTCAGCGTCGGACGGCAGCCGGATCGTGCGGCTCATATCGATCACCGCCTTCTCTGCCATCGGCCCCGGCATCTTGCCATCGGCCAAAAAGAAGACGGTGCCACCGCTGGGGAGCCTGCCGACGCCGTCGGCACCCGGAATCATCGGCAATTCCCCGGTGCTGGTGTAGTGCTTTCCGGAAGCACCCGACCGTACTCGCGGATGCAGTCCCACAGCGAGGACGTCAACAAGCTGATGATCCGGCCCAGGAACCGCCGGAACCTCGAACTCCCGATAATGCGGAGGCTCCTCAAACGACGTGACGACAGCGGCATGCATGGTTGCCATGGGCCGCACCTCGATTCGCGTATCGATGTGCCCCACAGCGTACGCGGCTCACGTCGCGAGGCACCCGATATGGGCATCGGCGCCAATGCCTCACACTATGAAGTTGTCAAAGGTCTTGCAGTACACAGGGTTCAGCCTGTGTTGCTCGGTCATGCGGTGTGGTGTCTCGCCGTCTTATGCGGCGGTGAGTTCGGTGGTCAGGGTGCGGCGGGCGTGGGATCGTAGTTCGGTGGTGGTGCCGGGTGCGATGAACCACGGATGGCCGTCGTGGCCCAGGAACACGGTCCAGCCGTGGTGGTGGATGTAGCGGTGGTGTCGGCGGCAGAGTAGGACCATGTTGGTCAGGCTGGTGGTGCCGCCGTTGCGCCAGAAGTCGATGTGATGGGCGTCGGTGTAGACCGCGGCGCAGCCACATCCAGGGAACGCACACCCCTGATCGCGGGCGATCAACGCTTTGCGGATCGCGGGGGTGACGGTGCGTTGGTCGCGTCCGACATCGAGTGGCACCGACTCACTGTCGAGCAGGATCTTGGTGATCACCGAATCACAGGCCACCATCTGGGCGGTGGGTGCTGAGGCGGGGCCGGTCCATTCGAATTTTGGCGCCATGGCCGGCGGTGTGGGACCTGGGATACCGCGCAGCTGCAGTTGTTGCAGATATTCCGGCGAGACTGTCACCGTCACATGTGGTTTCGCCCCGCCCCGGGTGGGCCGGTCTTCCTGATCGAAATACGAATCCAGCAATCGTTCCAGAGCATCAGCCCGGATTTGGCCTGTGCTCCGCGGATCCGGCGAGCCGTCGGGTTCAGGTACCGGCCTGCACAGTGGATCCAGTGCCACCGCCAGCTTTTCGCCGAGCAGACTATCGAGATCGAGGGTGCCGTGGGTGCGGCCGTCATCGCCGGTTCCGAATGACAACTCGTTCAAATCATGGTTTTCGGCGTCCGGGATCTCTTTATCCGGCGGCGACAACACCAACGCCATATGCCGTGCCCGTACCGATACTGCCGCCGGCGTCCCCATCAACGCTTCGGTTAGCAGTCCGCGCTCACAATCAGACCGGTCAGTAGCCGGGAGGTCTGGATTGCGACGCTCAATATGATGGAGCCCCTTCACAATCGCATCCACGTGCTCACCGGATAGTTGTCCGTCGATTCCATAATCGGCAATCGACGGAATGCCGCTGAGTGCCTTACCTACTCGCACATACCGGTGCGCGACGGTCGGCGCGACACCTGCGTCCCGTAATAGTTTGGCTGTGGACCCCACGCCTTTCTTCTGCGCGATCCGACGCTTATCGAGTTCACCGGCCAGACGGAAAAGTATCTGCTCCACAACATGATTGAGTCGAATAACTGCCACCGTTCGTGAAGATACCTGCGCATCATCACCGGCGACCAAAGCCGCATCCCCAGCCAGATCGGACAACCTGGCGAACGTTCCCCCGAACTCCATGGCTCAACAGTACGGCCCGAACCCTGTTCGCACAAGCTTTCGAATGAACTAATTCGGTTGCACTGCACTATATTTCGTGACACTCAGGTTCGCGACCCATCAGTGTAACGAGGGGGTCCGACAACGCCGAGTTCATCGCGAGATGGCGAATGGTACGACCGCGCCACAACAACGCTGTCACCAGGGCCCGTGGTAGATCAGACCCAGGGTGAGGACAGCGACCGCGGTTACGAGAAACACGATCCCGCCCACGATGTCGCGGGAACCCACTCGCAGGTGGGCTGCGATTGCGCCGATGAAATACAGGACGAGGCCGGCAGCGGCGAGATTTCCGAGCAGTGGCACAGCGAGTCCCGCCAACAGTCCCACTGTGCCCGCCGCCAGCAACACACCCAGGACCGGCACATACTTCCGGGGAATGCCCTTCATGTCCGCCTGGGTTTTGGGGTATTCATGGCCGATCAGATAGGTGACGGCGGCCGCACCATTGAACAGCACACCGAGAACGGTGACCGTGACGAAGGCAATGAACACGCCATCTCCGATCTAGGTGACCGAGCCCGGGACCCACAGCCTGTTGGCAACGGATAATTCGCGGACGCAACCGCTGCGGCGGAGTATCCAGCAACCAGCGTCCTACCGGGCATCAAATCATGAACCGCTTTTCGTTTCACCGACCGACATCCCATCGTTCAGGTAACCTCGTACACCATACGATGTTATTTTGGACCGCAACCGAAAGGCTCACCGTGAAAATCACCGGCACCGCACTGTCCCTCAATGTCGACGACATCAAGGCCTCCGCGTCGTTTGCGCAGGATCACTTCGGGTTCACAGAGGCGATGTCCGCCGACGGGTTCGTCTCGCTGGCTCACCCGGACGCGGGATTCAACATGATCTTCCTGAAAACAGGCTTGGAGACGTTCAAGCCGGCATCGATAGCCGGCGCCGCAGGTCAGGGCATGTTGCTGGCGTTCGAGGTCGAAGACATCGACACCGAATACGCCCGGATCGAAGCCGCGGGCGCCCAGGTCGTCACGGCACCGGAAACCGAACCATGGGGTGAGCGGTACTGCCAGTTCTCCGATCCCAACGGAATCATCTGGCAGCTGGTGCAGTGGGTCCAGTCGGGTGAACCCGTCGACTGAGCCCAGCTGACACCAACAGAACCGACAACACGACAGCGACCAGAAGCAGTGCCGCGACATCTCCCCACAGGTGCCCCATGTCGTGGCCGCTGCCGAAGGACTGCACCGCCATGATCGCGGCGTGGACGAAGCTCGAACAAACCGTGAACCAGATCAGGCTGACGTTGGCCTCCGGACGCCGGGCCGCGTTCCAGAGGAAAACGCCCAGCGTCACATACAGGCCGACGATCATCATGAAGTAGTCGGACTCGTGCGGAGCACCGTGATGCCACGCCCACCCCGACGGCCACACCTGCGCCAGCGGATAGAGCAAAACCATCACCGTGCCGAAGACGACCAGCGCGATCCGAAGCAGTTTGTAACTGTAAGACGATTCCATTGCGCACTCCACGACGTATGGGAAGGCGATCGTGGAATCACAGTACGTCGAGCGGCCGGAGTTGCAGGCGCGATCGGAAACGTCAGATCGGCATCAGGAAGTGCTTGCGCGGTGTCCGCAGAACCTGCTTGTCCTTGAGCTGCGCCAACGCCCGCCGGAGTTCGAGGCGGGTGTTGGCCGGCTCGATGACAGCGTCGATGTATCCGCGTTCGGCCGCCAGGTACGGCGTGGCCATGGCGGTGTTGTAGAAGTCGATGAAGTCCTTACGGATCTTCGCGGCGTCTTCCGGCGTGGCGTTCTCGGTTTGCTTGCGCGTCAGGACCGCAGCCGCCGACTCCGCACCCATCACCGCGATCTTGGCCGTCGGCCACGCAAAGTTGAGGTCGGCGCCGAGCTGCTTGCTGCCCATCACCGCGTACGCACCGCCGTAGGCCTTGCGCAGCACCACGGTGATCTTCGGTACGTCGGCTTCGACGTAGGCGTAGAGGAATCGACCCGACCGGCGGATCGTGCCCTTACGCTCCTCTTCCAGACCGGGCAGGATGCCTGGTGTATCAACCAAGAAGATCAGCGGAATGTTGTAGGCGTTGCAGATCCGCACGAAGCGAGCGGCCTTCTCCGACGAATCCGTGTCGAGCACACCGGACAACACGTTGGGCTGGTTGGCGACAACACCCACCGAGGTTCCATCGATACGGGCGAAACCGGTGACGATGTTGGGCGCGAACAGGTCGGCAACCTCATGGAACGCACCGTCATCGAACACCCTCATGATGATGTCGCGGATGTCATAGCTGGCGTTATCGCTATCGGGCAGGAAGGTGTTGAGCGATAGGTCGCTGTCGGTGACCTCGGGCTCCATGCCCGGATTGATGATCGGCGCGCGCTCGTAGCAGGTCGACGGCATGTACTCGAGGTACTCGCGAACCCAATCGAAGGCACCCTGCTCGTCGTCGGCCAGGTGATGGATGTTGCCCCACGCCGCCTGGTTGTACGAGCCACCCAGGTCTTCGGGCGAAACATCTTCGCCGGTCACCTGTTTGAGCACGTCTGGACCGGTGACAAACATGAAGCTCTGGTCTTTGACGCCCACCAGGATGTCGGTGTTGGCCGGGCTGTAGACAGCACCACCGGCGCACTTCCCGAGGATGACCGAGACCTGCGGGGCCATGCCGGACAAGAGGTCGCTACGACGACCCATCTCGGCGTACCAGGCCAGCGAGGTGACCGCGTCCTGAATGCGAGCGCCTGCCGAGTCGTTGATGCCGACCATGGGGCAACCAACTTTGGCCGCCCACTCCATGATCGCCGCCACCTTGCGGCCGAACATCTCACCGACTGTTCCGCCGAACACGGCTTGATCGTGCGAAAAGGCTGCCACCGGACGGCCGTTGACCATTCCGTGGCCGGTGACGACACCGTCGCCGTATCCGCTCTCGGCGGCACCCGGCATCTTGGCCAGCTGACCGATCTCCACGAACGTGCCCGGATCGAACAGCATGTTCAACCGGTCACGCGGCGAGCCGATCCCCTTCGCTGCCCGCTTGGCGACAGCCCGCTCCCCACCGGGTTCTTTTGCAGCCTCGAGCTTTTCGCGGAGTTCTTTGAGTTTGCCTGCGGTCGTGTCAGTCACTCTTGTCACTTTCCTGCGAGAGCTCGTCCAACCGAGTGGTCAGATCGGCACCAATTTTTCCGATGTAAGGCTCATCGACGATCGAGAGGTGGTCGCCGCCGACGTGGATGATCTCGAGGTCGTCCACGACCTCGCCCCATCGCCCGTCCTCGTCGATGTGCGCCCACTGCGGCTCGAGATCGATTGCACCTTCGTGCATCCGGTCGGCGCGGTAGAGCACAACCTTGCCGTCGAATCGTGTCGGCTCGACGGTTGTCAGAGCACGGTTGTCGAGGAAGCTGGTGCGCTGATGCTCGATGATGCCGCCGGGGATCTTGGCGTCACTCATCGAAAGCATCTCCATGATGATGCGGAACTGGCCCTCATCGTCGGCATCCACCAGGCGGTCCATCGGCAACGGCGCATCGTCGAGACCGTATGTGCGCTTGGCGAAGTCGTAGTAACGCTCCAGCCGGGCACGCTTGGCTTCCGGGGTATCGAGGATCGGCTCAGACGGGCGGACCACGTCGATCAGGCCCACAAATGCGACCTCGTTGCCCTGCTCGACCAGCATCTGCGCGCAACCATAGGCAAGCGCTCCACCGAGCGACCAGCCCACGAGCGTGTACGGCCCCTCGGGCTGAACCTCTTTGAGCTTCGGGTAGTACTGCTTGACGCGCTCTTCGATAGTGCCCTCGACACGATCGAAACCGATCACGGGCACATCTTCAGGGAGCTTCTTGAGCAACTGTTCGTAGGCCGCAGTCGATCCACCCGCCGGGTGGAACACCAGAACCGGTTTACGGTCGGTCTTTTCGGGAGTCCGCAGGTACCGGACGAATCCGTCGACCAGGCCACCTTCGAGGTGCTCGCGCACGTAATTCGACATCGTCTCGATGTTCTCGGCGTCGATGACATCCTCGACGTCGAGCTCACCGCCTGCCCGTTCGGACAGACGCGCGGTCAGCTTCTCGGCGGTCTCGTCGTCGAGCACCGGCAGCGGATTGAAGATTCCACCGGCCGACTTGCCCGTGACCACAGCCCACACACCAAATGTCAGGCGCTCGGCGGCATCTCGCGGCGGCACATCGGCGCCGGCAGCGGCAGCAACTTCGGCCTGACTCTTCAGGTTCGCCGGTGCGGCTGCTGCGGGTTGAGTAACAGCTGCGGCAGGCGCGGCCTGCGGGGACACCGTCACCGGAGCAACCTTGGATTCAGGCTCTGGCTGTGGCTCGGGTTCGGGCTGTGGTTCGGTTTCGCTCTCCGACGGGTCGGAGTTGATGAGCTCAGCCAGTGCGGCAGTGTCGAGTTCGCCCTGCCCTTCGGCCTGAGCGGCGAGCGCCTGCACTTCTTCGCGATGTTCGACGGCGTAGGTGACGAACTTGACCACATCTTGCAGGTTGGCCTCACGCATCGCCTGCAGTTGCAGTTGCGGGATGTCGAACTCCCACTCGGCGCGGTTCTTGATCCGCATCGCCATCAGCGAATCGAGACCCAACTCGATCAGCGGAATCTCGCGGGGTAGATCCTCGGCCTCGTAACCCATCGACTCGGCCACGATGTGGGCCAGCCGATCATCAATGCTCTCACCGGAGTTCGGATCCCAGCGGGCCCCGATCTCGTCACTGACCTCGGGGTCGGTGACAACGGTGTTGTCGACGAAGCCCGAGTTCTTTGCAGCGTCGGCCGCATTCGACAGTGCAGGCACCGGCGGCGCGACAGACGCACCGGAGGTGACCACTGCATCGAGCAACAATCGGAATGACGTGCCCTCGGCGGCATGGACCTGCAGTCCGGCACCACCGGGATGCGGTGCGAGCGTGGTGGTCAGAGTCGTTGCTCCCACGGGCTCGCCGTAAGGCACCACCGCGGTGACCTTCACGTCGGAAAGCACTTGGTCAGCAGCAGCTTTCACCAGCTCGGTCAGATCGGTTGCGGCCGACGCCGAGACCTGCCAGACGTGGCGGCCATCGGGTAGCGCAACGTGCGAGCCGGGGATACGACCCTCACCGGAACCGCCGGAAATCGACGCGGTCAGCCAGTAGGGCTTGCGCTCGAAGCGGGTCCGCGGGATGGCGGCGAAGTCGCCTTGTCCGAACAGGGTTCCGACATCCACCGGATGCCCGTGCACGTAGAGCTTCATCAGCGCATTGATCACGCCGTAGCTCTCGTCTTCTTTGCGACGCAGCGTTTCGATCAGTTCGGCATCGTGGATACCGGCACCGAAGGTCACTGCGGCGACGGAGATCAGAACAGCTGGGTTCGGTGCCAGCTCCACAAACGTGGTGTGGCCGTTCTCAACAGCTTTCGACACGGCCTGGGAGAACCAGACACTGTGCCGCAGCCCCTTGGTCCAGTATTCGACGGCGTGCACCGGGTCGCTGCCCGGGCGGTAGAACTCTTCGCGGTCCACCGAGCTGTAGAAGCCGATCTTCGGCGACATCGGCTCGATTCCGGTGAGCTCGTACGCGAGTTCGCCGAGCAGCGGGTCGGTCTGGGACGTGTGGCTCGCACCCTTGGTCGCCAGTTTGCGGCCGAGTTTTCCTTCGCTTTCGGCGCGCGCGACGATGGCGTCCACCTGGGACTCCGGTCCACCGATCACGGTGTGGGTCGGCGCGGCATAGACGCAGATCTCAAGATCCGGGTAGTCGGCGAGCACGTCGGTGATGTCATCGGCGCTGTACTCCACCAGTGCCATCAGCCGGATGTTGTCGCCGGTCAGCGTCGCCTCGGCCTCACCCATCAGGCGCGAACGCTGGCAGATGACGCGCACGGCATCACCCAGCGACAATCCGCCGGTGATGTAGGCGCCTGCCGCTTCACCCATCGAATGTCCGACCACCACACCGGCATCGGCGCCGTGATGTCGGAGCAACTCGGCCAGGCCGATCTGGATGGTGAAGATGCCGATCTGTGAGGTCTCGATCTCGTAATTGACCGAATCGTCGAGGAACTGCTCGACGATCGAGTAACCGAGTTCGTCTTCGATCAGCTTGTCGACCTTGTCGACCGCCGCAGCGAAGATCGGGTTCTCCGTGTAGAGCTGCTTGGCCATCTTGCGATGCTGCGAGCCGAAACCGGACAGCAACCAGACGGCAGACGCCGGATCCGGTGCGTCACAGGTGTAGACGATGGGCGAGTTCTTGCTGTCGGCGATCGCGCGCATGCCCTTGAGTGCATCTTCGTGGCTGCGTGCCATCACCACCGAGCGCGTACGCCCGTGGTTGCGGTGGGCCAGGGTACGGCCGATGTCTGCCAGCGGTGTGCCCTTGGCCTCATCGGTCTCCAGCCAGTCGGCCAGATCGGCGGCGGCCTTGCGGCGGCGCGACGGTACGAATCCTGAGACAACAAGCGGGACAACCGAACCCTCGACCGCACAGGGGGCGAATCCCTCGGTCGGATCGACCTCCGCCACCGCGGTCTCCGCGACCTTCGTGGCCGCGGCCAACTGACCGAGCGCAGCACGCTCGGCCTCGGTCATGAATTCTTCGTCGTCATCATCGAGGAAGTCGTCGACAATCGCCTGTGCGGCAACCGGTTCAGCGTCTTCGACAACGGGCTCCGCGAGATCTTCCGGAGTGACTTCCCGGACCACGACGTGCGCGTTGGTACCGCCGAATCCGAACCCGGAGACACCGGCCACCGCGTGTCCCGAATACCGCGGCCAATCGGTGGCCTCCGGGATCACGTTCAGGTGCAGCGCATCGAATTGGATGTACGGGTTGGGGCCTGCGTAGTTCAGCGACGGCGGCAGTTTGTTCTCGCCAAGCGCCAGAACAACTTTGATGAGTCCGGCGGCGCCTGCGGCAGCTTCGAGGTGACCGAAGTTGGTCTTCACCGAACCGAGCAGAGCCGGCTTGTCGGCCTCGCGACCCTTACCGACCACGCGGCCGAGCGCGTCGGCCTCGATCGGATCACCGAGGATCGTTCCGGTGCCGTGGGCCTCGATGTAGTCGACATCGCGCGGATTGATCGCGGCATCGGTGTACGCACTGCGCAGCACCTGAACCTGCGCCTCGGGGTTCGGGGCGGGCAGTCCGTTGGAGCGTCCATCGGAGTTGACCGCCGAGCCCGCGACCACGGCCAGCACCTTGTCGCCGTCCCGGCGAGCATCGGAGAGCCTTTTGAGGACGACCAGTCCGCCACCCTCAGCACGGATCATGCCGTCGGCATCAGACGAAAAGGCTTTGATCCGGCCATCTTTCGACTGCACGCCCAACGAATCGAAGCCGAGTGTCGCAGCGGGGGTGATGAGCATGTTCACGCCACCGGCAAGCGCCACATCCGTCTCGCCGGATCGCAGGCTCCGCACGGCCTGATGGACCGCGACCAGCGACGACGAGCAGGCGGTATCGAGGGCAATCGACGGCCCCCGGAAATCGAAGTAGTACGAAACCCGTCCGGCCACAATGGAAGTGGATGTTCCGGTGAGGGCGTACGCGGCGGTCTCGCCCGCGCCTTCCGGATCGGAGACGGCAAGCATCTGGTAATCGTTGGTGGAACTGCCGATGAAGACACCGACCTGACCACCCTTGAGGTCGCTGGCCGGGATGTGGGCGTGCTCGAGCGCCTCCCACGTCAGCTCCAGCGCCAGGCGCTGCTGCGGATCGACCATCTCGACCTCGCGCGGCGACATCTGGAAGAAATCGGCGTCAAAGCCCTTGACGTCGTCGAGGTAGCCGCCGTTGAGATTCGCCTCCGCCAGGATCTTCGCGATCCGCGGTTCGGACTTGAACTCCGTCCAGCGATCCTCCGGCAGTCCACCGACACCATCGCGCCCGTTGATCAACAGATCCCACGTCGACTCCGGTGTGTGCCCGGCCTTCGGAAAACGCGTTGCCACACCGACGATGGCGATATCGTCGTCGGCGCCACGTACCCGCTGATAACGCTCGGCATCATCATCGTCATCGAGACCCTCATCAGGATCGCCCTCGATGATGCGCTTCGCCAACGACGCAATGGTCGGATGCTGGTAGGCAACCGTGGCCGTCAGGATCACACCGGTCTTGTCCTCGATGTCACCCGACAACGCGACCGCATCCCGCGACGACAGACCGAACTCTTCCATCGGCCGGTCATCCGATACCTGATCAAGCGGCAGCCCGGTGGTGTCGGAGACCCAGCCGCGCAGCCACTCACGCAGCTCCGAGACCGTCATGTCCCCGGCCTTCTCGTCATCATGGAGTGCGGCACCCGAATCGGTGTCCGACCCCACCGGCGACACGTCAATGTCACCGTCTGAATGCGAGCCGTCTCCCGGCCCGAAACTGGAGCCCGGCAATTTGTCATCCGAGTTCAAAGCGCCGGGCTCGCTATTCAGTTCAGGCATCGGGGTTTCCAAACTATTGGTTCTCAATCGGCGCGTCGGGGAACGCGGTCTGCTGGTAGCCACCGCGGAGGCTCCCGTCGATGTACGCCGCCTTACATGCCCGTCGGGCGATCTTGCCACTGGAGGTTCGCGGGATCGAGCCGGCCGGGACCATCAACACGTCGCGCGCCATCACACCGTGTCGCTGTGCGATCGCGGCGCGGACGGTGTCCGCCACTTCCTGTGGATCGACCTTCTTGCCCGGCCCACGCTCGCCCACGATGACCAATTGCTCAGATGCGTCATCGCCGTCGAACTTCAATCCGCTTGCCGAGTTCTCGAATACCACTTCCGGCAGCTCGTTGGCCGGTACCGCAAAGGCCGCCACGAATCCCGGACGCAGCGCCGCACTGGCCTCCTGGGCCGAGAACTCGAGGTCCTGCGGGTAGTGATTGCGGCCGTCGACGATCACCAGATCCTTGACGCGTCCGGTGATGTAGAGCTCGTTGTCGTGCCAGACGCCGTAGTCGCCGGTCTTCATCCACTTGGCACCCTCGGGAGCGCCCTCACTGTGGCTACCCTCCGGCAACGGGTTCTTCAGCGCGTTGTTGAAGGTCTCTTGTGTCTCTTCAGGACGACCCCAGTAACCGTGACCGATGTTCATGCCGTGCAACCAGATCTCACCGACATGTCCGTCGGGACGTTCGGTGGCGGTCTCCGAATCGGCGATCACGGCCCACTGGCTCACCGAGACCTGCCCACACGACACCTGCGCGACTGCACCCTGTGCGTCCTGGTCGACCAGCTTGAACTGTCCACGATTGAGTTCATCGCGATCGACATAGATGATCTTCGCCTCGTTGTCGCGCTTGGTCGACGAGACGAACAGCGTGGCCTCGGCCATGCCGTACGACGGCTTGATGGCCGTCTTCGGGAGTCCGTACGGGCCGAACGCGTCGTTGAACTTCTTCATCGAGCTGACCGTGACCGGCTCGCTGCCGTTGATCAGACCGATGACGTTGCTCAGGTCGATGTTCTCGCCGTCCTTCGGCACGCCACGCATGGCGGCATGTTCGAAGGCGAAGTTGGGCGCCGCAGCGAAGGTGTCGGCGCGGTCGGCCATCGCCGCGAGCTCCTGGATCCAACGACCCGGGCGGCGCACAAACGCCTGCGGACTCATGATCGTGATGTATTTGCCACCCAGCGCCGGCAGGATCACCGTCAGCAGGCCCATATCGTGGAACATCGGCAGCCAGGTCACACCACGCGAGTTGTGGTCGAACTCGATCGCATCGATCATCTGCAGCGCATTCGCAGCAACGGACTCGTACGTGATGATCACGCCTGCCGGGACCCGGGTCGAACCCGAGGTGTACTGCAGGTACGCGGTGTCGTGCAGCTTCGGGGTCGGACGTACCCAGGTCTCTCCGACCGAATCCGGGACGGCGTCGATGGCGATGACGCGGGGACGGTCCTTGGCAGGCAGCGGCTTGAAGAAGTCACGTACCGCTTCGGCCGACTTCGTCGAGGTCAAGATCGCGGACGGCTTACAGTCGGCCAGTACCGCGGTCAGCCGATCGGTGTGGCCGGGCTCATCCGGGGAGAACAGCGGGACTGCGATGTTGCCCGCGTAGAGCGCGCCGAAGAAACCGATCACGTACTCGAGCGACTGCGGGGCAAGGATCGCCACCCGGTCACCGGGCTGGGTGACCTGCTGCAGCCGCGCGGCGATGGCGCGCAGACGCTTGCCGAACTGTGCCCAGGTCAGATCGATGGCCTCGCCGTCGCGTTCACGGCTGTAGTCCATGAATCGATACGCCAGGGTGTCGGCCTGCTCGGCAACATTGCGCTCCACGTAGTCGACCAGAGTCGCGTCTTCGGTGAAGAACAGATTGCCGTTCTCGTCCAAAAACTGGTCAAACTCGTTGTTCATTCGCACTCCTGATAGCGGCCGGGGCGCCGGCCCAAATCGGGTCACCGCTGTCGCACTCCGCCGTCGGCGTCATCTCGGCACAGTCGCCAAGCTCCACCTTCGGATTCGTCTTCAACAGGGTTCCCTACTTTTCATGTCAAGCCAAATAGGACTCGAAGCCATGTCGGCCCGAGCCAAACCCTTCACATCGTACCGGCGACGGTGCCCATCACATGAACACCACTCGCCGGGACACCCACCTTCGCGGGATGGCCGAAAGACAACCTACGCCACTACGGCGCGGGCCGCCCCTACTCTCCTTTGAGAAGCGGGATGATGGGCGCGAACGCGTCCATCTGAGTCGGGAAAACTCCGACGTACGACATCGTGGTGCGACGGCGTACCTCACGGATCTGATCGGCGATCTGCTCGAACGAGCCGAAAGCCAGGTACGGCGACTCCAGGATGTCCTCGACCGAGAGCTTGGCATCCATCTCGATGTTCGGCGGATATCCCTGGTCAAGGGCAGCCAGGGCCATTTCTGCGGTGGCCTCGCGATCGTCTGTGATGACAATCGTGGCGATAGTCCAGTTCAGCTCGATCTCGTTGAAGCGCTCACCGGCCGCCTGCCGGATCCGGTCCACCCGCTCGACTGTTTTCTGCATCGTCATATCCGAGAGCCGGAGCTTGCCTTCTGCGGTGGTGCCGGTCGCCACAGAGATGATGTCGGCGTGCTTGGCGGCCAGCGCCAGCATCTTCGGACCACCACCACCGACCGCGATCGGAGGCCGCGGGCCCTGCCGTGGCCGAGGGCTGCCGACTAGCCCCTTGATGTTGTAGAACTCACCTGAGAAGTTGACCTCTTCGCCGCGCAACAGGCCGTCCAGAATGGTCAACGACTCATCCAGACGACGAATTCGGACACCCGGCGACTCGAACTCGATGCCGGCCTTGTCGAACTCCTCTTTCATCCATCCCGCCCCGATACCGAGCTCGAGGCGACCCTTCGACAGCACGTCGATGGTGGTGGCCTCCTTGGCCAGCAGCGCGGGATGACGGTAGCCATTGGCCAGCACAGAGGTCGCGAGGCGGATCCGGTCGGTGGCCTGGCTCAGGGCACCAAGGGCCGCAAGCGGACCGACCTGGTTACCGAGGTGATCCGGCACCGCGAAGGTGTCGAAACCGTACTCCTCGGCGGTCTGCGCGAGTTTGACGAACTTACGGGCACCACCCTCGTCACGGTTGCCCTCGCCGCCTGCTCCGAATCGGAACTTGCGCAGACCGGAGTCCGCCGCAGCTGAAGTCATCTCTTCTCCTACCTATTACGCATTGCCCGCGGCCATCGGCTCAACCCGACGCCGCGCGGTTCGGCGTCACACGTTACTTCCGCAGCCAGGCGGTTCAAAATGGGCCGGACAGGGCAGGACGGGCTACTCGTGCTTGGGGAACGGCGCGTCGTCGATCACGCCGCGGGCCCAGTCGGTCATCCAGACCGTCGCGGGCTGACCGTCATCACTCCAGTACTGCGTTGTGTTGTACATCGCGTGTATCGGATTGTTGATGGCCCCCATCAACTTGTTGATGCCTTCGAGGGGGTTGGAAATCGTCGGCGCGTCACAGATCAGATCGCCGGGCGCGCACAGCGAGTACGTGCGATCGGTGAGTTCACCGAAACCACCGGGCCGTGGACCGGTCAGATCGATGCCGGGGATCGGAAGGATGTCGAGGGCGATCTCGGCCCCGACCCCGGACGGGTTGGGTCCGACGTTCTCCGCCTGGTTGGGCTGCCTGCGACCGTCGGCGATCAGGCCGACGCCGAGAACCATGTCCTGGGCGATGGGGCCATTGCCGTTGCCGATCTCGGAGGCGATGTCACCCACGATCACCGCACCCTGCGAAAAGCCCATCAGCACAAAGCTGGTCAACGGGCACTGCTCATTGACCTCCGCGATTTTCGCCCGGGTCTTCTGCGTACCCTCGGCGCGCGAGACGTTGTAGTCGGCCTGCCGGTCCTGCAGGTTCGTCGGATTCCGGAACTGCGCGACGTAAGGCACGGTGTAGACGTCCGCACGTGACGCATCGAATTCATTCGACAGCGGTCCAGAAACCTTGAGCATCAACGACTGCGGATTCGCGGTCGGGTTATAGGCGTCGTCGTCACTCGCCGACTCCCATGTGCCCGGGACCGAGATCACCTGCACATCGGGACAATCGGCCGGTTGCGCCGTGGGACGCGGCACCGAACTCGTCTGGGTCTTCGTCGGGCCTTCCGGCCCAACGGGTTCCGGCTTGAGCAGGTTGATGATCAGGATCACCACGAGGATGACCGCGATAATGCTCAGTATCGCCAGACCGAGGATGGCGAAGAGCAGCAGTTTGCCCCGCTTGCGTTTCTTGGGTGTCATCGAAGTCGGCCGGTCAGCAGAGCTTCGACTCGGCGGCCTTGATCACCTTGTCGGCGTCCGAGTTGGCCTTGGCCTCATCAGTCGTACCCGACCCGACGATCGGCACCACGAAGATCTTGACGCTCGCGGGCGGAGTCCCCTGCTTCTTGCCTTCACAGACGGTCTGGCCCGCACTGAGCGCCAGCGCGTTGTCGGGGTCGTTCGGGATCTGGACGCCCTGCTTCTTCAGTTCGGCCAGGTACGCCTGCGTCTTGTCGTCGGCGTCGACGCCGACGGGAACCTGCGCGGAAGCGGGTCCGGTTGCCGGCAGGCCCTCGGTGTCGTCGGGCTGTGCCTTGCTGGTCACCTGTGTCGACGTCACTGCTGACGACGGGGCACTCTCACTCGGTGAGGGCTCCGCACTGTTGGTGGCGCTGACCGGGCCGCTGGAGGTGCTCACCGCACTGGTGGGCGCCGAAGCGGTCGAGTCGTCGTCACCACATCCGGTGGCCAGCGCTGCTGTCATCAGCAGTGCTGCGCCCACGGTCACGGCCCGAATGATGTTGCCTGTCATGTCACTTCCTTCTCCGGCGCCCCTCGCGGGAGCGTCGTCTGTGCGGTCTGGTGCCCGAAGGCCTCCGCCAGGCTACCGAAACGATCTGAGGGAATTATTTGACCGTGACAACGCCGTTGACGTTCTCGATGGAACCACCCTCGAAACGCACCCTGGTCCCGCCGGTGATCGGCTCCTCGTCGCTGATCGGGTAGCCGAGCTTTCCGTTCTCGTAGCCGGCCTTGCCCCACGCATCGAAGATCGGTCCGGGTGCGATCGCGAAGGCACCCTTGGCCGGGGTCCAGTAGATGTTGCCACCGTCGAATGCGTTGAGCTTTCCGCCCGCCTTGAGACCGATCTCATTGGTGGTCGGGAAACCCAGCCAGCCACCTTCGTGACCGAGCGCAAGGTACTTGTCAAAGATCATGCCCTGCACCGAATGCGCGCCATTGGCCGGATTCCAGTAGTACGCACCGATCTGGAAGGCCTGCACGCGACCCTTGCCACCCGGGGTGTCGATCTCGTCACCGGTCGGGTACTTCAGCGGTCCGCGTTCATAGCCACTCTTGCCCCAGTCGGCGAGAATCGCGCCACCGACAGCATGGGCACCGGTCGTCCGGGTCCAGTAGATGTTGCCGTTCTGGAAGCGGTTGAAGCGACCCACCTTGTCCGGCGTGGCCAGTTCACCACTGGTCGGGAATCCGAGCCAGCCACCGGGACCACCTGCGGCCACATAGGCTCCGCCGATGCCGCCGCCCACAACCTGGGCGCCGGTCTTGGCCGACCAGATGATCCGGCCGCCACGGAAGTCCTGAGCGCGGCCACCGGGCACGTCGTATTCCGGGGTGAGGCATTCTCCGAGTGAAGACTTGTTCGCCTTGTACACCGGCGCGATCGCACCACTGGTGCTGCACGCCGGACGATCGGCGGCAAGTCCGAGAGCTCCGGCCGCCTGCGGCCATGCCTGTTCCATCTCGAACTGCCAGTACGGCCAGGTATGTGTTCCCGAGTCGCGGTAGACGGCTTGCGCACGGATACCGAGCTGGTTCAGACGGCTCGCGAACTGCTGCGAGGTCACTCGCGAGAGCACCTCGAGTCCCACACCCGCGTAGTTGGTGGCCAGGCCGGGGATCGTCGACAAGGTGTCGTACTGGCCGACGAGCCCGTTGCCCGACGACACGTAGAGACTTGTGTCGGCCAGTTTTTCGGCCAGCACGTACGGGTCATGTTCTTTCCAAGCCGGATTGGTCGGCGGCCCGAACATCTTGGAGGCGTCGTAGCCGCCTGCATCGTTCACCGCGAACTGGATGGCCTGCGGCATACCGAACGAGCTGAGCTGAAGGATGCCGGAGAACGACGCGGCGAACTTGAAGAAGCCGGGGTTACGCGCAGCGAGCATCATCGCCGCCGAACCGCCCATGGACAGCCCTTCGACGCCCCTGACATCCGTCGAACGCCATTGCTTCTCGAGGATCGGCGGCAGCTCCTTCGTGAGGAAGGTCTCCCACTTGTAATTCTTGCCGTTGTTCGGCTCTTGCCAATCGGTATAGAAGCTGGACTCACCGCCGACGGGCAGGACGACGTTGACGTTCTTGTCCTTGTAGAAATCCTCGACGTTCGTGTTGATGATCCAGCCGTTCTGGTCTTCCTGCGCGCGCAGACCGTCCAGCATGTACATCTGCGGGAACGTGTTCGACGGCCGGTAGTTCCAGTCCCGCGCCAGCAGCAACTGCACCTGGATGTTGGTGCCCATCGCGGGCGAGTAGACCCACATCGCGACGCGGCGGTCGGAGTACCAGAAGGTGTTGGTGATCTTGACACCCGGAACTTCGACAGCGGGAGCGCTGTACACCGGCCCAGGAGCCGCATGGACAGGCGCGGCGGCCGCGGTCGATGTTCCCAGCACTGCGGACACTGCCACTGCGCCGGCGATCAGTCCCATTGCGCCGCGCACAAATCTCTGCCGCATGTACCTCTACTCCTCAAGTCACGATCAAAACCAGATCTCTGGCGGAACTCCGCTGCGCACCTGCTTCGCACACCGGGTCGAACTCCGTCTCGCTACGTCTCCGAATACCGGTGAGCAGAAAAAACAGAACGCCCTACGTGTTTCATACACGTAGGGCGTTCGGTTTTGAGGTTGCCACACCTGTTACTGGTGTGATTTTTGTGACCAGAGGGTCACAGGCGAACTATCCGCGGAACCATCCCTCGTTCAGTGCGCGCCACATCATGTCCTGCCAATAACCCCACGCGTGAGTGCCCTGGAGCGGGTAATCGGTGGTGAGCTTGACGCGGTTGACGAAGGCTTGGACCTCGAACGCACGGGTCTGCGCCAGCGCAAGCGTTTCGAGCGGCACGCCCTGCACGATGCTGACCAAATTCTCGTTGACGTTGTGCACACCCGGGATACCGGTACCGGAGCCGACGCGAACATTCAGACCTTGCATCTTGGTGATCTGCACGAACGGGTCGTTGTCGTACCAGCGGGTGCTCCACGGCGGACCCCACATGCTGTCGGCGTTCCACGGTCCGCCGTCGCCGTCGAGGAGTGCAACACGGATGGCCGACTTCATACCCGGCGCCGAGAGGTTCAGGTAGCCCGACATCGAGAAGGCGTGGGAGTAGTTCTGCTTGTTGTTCGCGGCGACGACCAGGGCCGCGTTGCCGCCCATCGAGATTCCGGCGATTGCGTACTTACCCGAGGGTCCACGCAGTCCGCGCTCATCCATCCCGTTCACCAGCGAACGCGTGATCACGCAGTTCCACTTGTAGGCGTAATCCTGGCCATTGAAGTTGCTGGGCGCATTCCAGTCGCTGTAGAAGCTCGCGGCGCCACCGATGGGCATGACCACGTTGACGCCACGGTCGACCATGTTCTGAATATTGGTCTCGTGCTCCCAGCCACTGACGTCGTTGGTTGCGCGGAGGCCATCGAGCATGACAACGGTCTTGTAGTTGCCGGGCTTGGTCCACGACCGGACCTTCACTGCACCGGGCATACCGCATCCGTCCGCATACCACTGCGAAAAGCCTGATCCGGTGCCCCAGGCGGCGGCGGTTCCGGTACCGGCGACAACGCCGACTCCGGAGATGGTCGCCACTGCGGCGAAGGCAGCGACGAATCGCTTACCGAATCCCGCTCGCCCGAAAGGTCTGCGTACGCGCATCGAATGTAACTCTCTTTCTGTCCAGCACCGCAGCCATCGGCTGGGGTGCCTTGGAAATCATCGGCCACGAGCACTCCGGTGGACCACCAGGCCCCTCAGCTGCTACACAGCTTGGCGACACATGGGTCTCGCACTCCGGCAACGAACGGAGCCTATTGGATAGGCCCCGGCCTGACAAACCCTACTGCTGGATTCATCGCGCCCCGAACTACCTCGCGACCTGCCAAAATTCAGGTTCTCCATCATTATCGCGCCAGCAAAACACGGCGTTACAGTTCCGAGACCTTGCGTTGGGTCACAATCGGGGCCCGCTCGCCCTACCTGCTTGGACGCTGATATTCACAGGTCACATTCAGGTAACGATTCGGCGAGCCCACAGTTTCTGATTGTCACGATCAGGGCACAGGGGGTGGAATCGGCAAATTACAGCGCTGGAGTTCGTACAACGGGTTCCGGTCGATCCGATATGACGTGAACCCGGCCGCCTGCCGAACGTTGTTCCGGAACCGCTCGAACGTCCACGGCGCCGAGTACGCCGCGATCAGATCCTGCGTGGGCTTACACGTCAGCGCCACCTGCGCCTGCCGGACCCCGTCCTGACTGATGAAGGGCGGCAACACCGGGTACCGCGGGTAAGCGCCCGATTCGGCGACCACCCACTCCGGGTCCAGATCCTTGTCATGACCGATCCGGCCGTCCGGAAGACGGTCCGAATGGGCGGCGATCGGGTAGGCCAGGCCCATCTGGTCGATGACCCGCACATCGAGCGGCGCATTCATGCTGGTCATACCGAGGTTCAGGTAGTACACGGTCAACTGCTTGACCACGTTGTCCGGAGGTGGCACCGGCAGCGGATCGAAGTACCACTCGTTGTAGTTCGGCGAAGGCAACAGAACACCGCCGGTGTCCTGATGCTCGGCGATCGATTCGACCATCGCCCGGACTCTCGGATAGTTCAGATAGTCCTCGGCGGTGATGGGATGTTCGATACCGATGTTCTGTATGTAATAGCGCCGTTCGTCGACGATGCCACCGCGACCGATCTCCGTGCCGTTGGTCATGCCGGCTACGTGTGCGGTCGAGACGGCCCACACAACGGTGGTCACCCAGAGAACGGTCATCACGCCGGCACCGACCCAGCCGGCGATCTGGTCGCGGCCCAGCGCGGTCGGGATGACGATCGGGATGACCATCACCGGGAGCATCAGCAAGAACAGCGGCACCAACAGCACGCGCGCATGCATGAAGTCGCCGCCCTGGCGAACCCAGTAGAGCGCCTCGACCAACCCGGTGACGATGATCAGGGCGACCACGGCCGTCGGGGTCTGCAGGCTGCGGCTGACCCTGGCGATCCGGGCCCGCCATCCGCTGCGCTGGTCGTCAACGTCCGAACCGGCCGCGGAATCAACCTGCCGACTCCGCAGGTACCAGGCCGCTGCGGCTGCGATCACTGCAACGATGAGCGGCAGTAGCAATAGATACGGACTGAACATGTTGCCCAGGTATCGGAAGCCCTGGTCGAACTTCGATCCGCTGGCATCCTTCGCCACCGCCGTGTTGGGGACCAGCAGGCCGTAGTAACCCATCCGGAAGATCTGGTAGGCGACCGGGACCACACCGGCGACAGCTGCGAATGCCAGTCGCATCCGCCATGTCATCGGCGCACAGACCACGAGCAGCAGTGCGCATCCACCGACAAGCGTCAGTTCCGGCCGGATCAGCGGTGCCAGACCTGCCGTGAATCCGAGCAACAGCGTGGTGATGGTCTGTTTCCGGTCAAGGCGTCCGGCCTGTGTCGCTCGCTGACTCCACGCGATCAACTGACACCACAGCAGGGCAGCCCAAAAGATACAGAGCGAGGTCTCCAGACCGCTGGTCGCGAAGTCGCGAGCCGGCGGCAATGCGATGTAGACGAGTGCACCGAGCGGGAGCAGCAACATCCAACCGCGGTTGACCGCGCCACGGCCCTTGTCGATGCGGTACAGGCGCCCGGTTCCGTACATGGCCAACGGGAGGGCGGCGACCGACAGGACGAGTGCGATCCACAGCACCACATACTCGGTCCGGGCGTCGGTCACCCAACTCCAGAACCAGATCAGGTAGGTCCACACAGTCGAGGTGTTCGCCTCGACCCGCTCCCCCTTGTTGAAGACCGGCCCGTTGCCTGCCAACAGGTTGCGGACCGTCCGGAGGACGATCAGTCCGTCGTCGGCGATCCAGCGACGCTGCCATGCTCCGTAACCGAAGATGGCGCCGACCACGACCGCACTGATGGACAGTGAGATCGTGGCCGGATTGATCCTGCGGCCCAAAACCGTTGGTTCAACTGATGGCATAGACCGCGACACCCACGCATACTAACCAGGCAATGGCCAGCAGCTGGAGAACACGGTCACCGAGCGCGATTTCTTCGGGTTCGCCCGCTTGACCACCGTCAACATCCACGGCGTAGCGAAGGATTGCGATGGTGAAAGGCACCATCGACAGGGCATACCAAACGTTGTCGTCGTGTCCGCTGTCCGCGTCGAAAGCCCACATGCCGTAACAGAGCACGACGGCGGTCGCCGACAACGTCCACACAAATCGCAGGTACGTCGTTGTGTAGTACTCGAGGCTCTTACGGATCTTGGCGCCGGTGCGCTCGACCAGCTGGAGCTCGGCGTACCGCTTGCCTGCCGCCATGAACAGCGATCCGAACGTCATGACCAACAGGAACCACTTGGACAGACCTTCGGGCAGTTCGGCAGCCACGCCACCGGCGATGGCGCGCAGCAGGAAGCCGGACGACACGATGCAGATGTCGATGACGGGCTCGTGCTTGAGCCCGAAGCAATAGCCGAGCTGGATCACCAGGTAGACGCTGATGACAACCGCGAGCTGCCAGTTCGCCAGGAACGAGATACCGATGGACGCCGCGCCCAGGACCGCGGCCAGCATGAATGCCAGTCGCACCGGAACCACTCCGGCCGCAATCGGACGGAACCGCTTGGTCGGGTGGTTTCGATCGGCTTCGACGTCAAGGGCGTCGTTGATCAGGTAGACACACGACGCAACCAGGCAGAACGCGACAAACGCGATCGCTGTCCGGCCCAGGACGTCGCCTTCGTCGACCGCGCCTGCGGCCAACGGTGCAGCCAGCACCAAAAGGTTCTTGATCCACTGCCGTGGCCTGACCGCCTTGACCAGGCCTGTTGCCAAATTCTTCGGCGGCCCACGCAACGCGCCGTGCTCGATCGGCTCCTCGCTCACTGCACTCCTCGGTTCTCAGTTCGGATCAGTCTTTCACCTGTGGTCAGCGCGGCCGCACAGGTGGCACCGATCAGTGCCCCACCGATCACATCGGTCGGATAATGAACGCCCAAGACCAGCCGCGACATCAGCATCGGCGGCACCAGTACCGCCGGAAGGGCAGCGACCGGAAGACCCGCCGCGCGGCCCAGCAGGATCGCGGCCGCGGTGGTCGATGTCGCATGACTCGACGGGAAACTCAACTTACTGGGGGTACCGACACCGATCTCGACCCGCGGGTCGTTCGGACGGCGGCGGCGAACCACCCGCTTGATCACGACGGAGGCGGCATGGGCACCAAACGCCCCGACCCCGGCGGCGATCCACTTGTCGCGTCCGGACTTGTCACCGCGCAGCTGCGCGATTGTCCCGCCGGCGGCGGCCAGAGCCAGCCAGCCCAGGGAGTGCTCACCGAAATGCGAGAGCCCCCGGGCAGCGGTCACCGCTCCCGGTTTGTTGATCAGCGCACGTTGGATGCCGACCAGAATCTTGGTCTCGCCACGCAATACACCGATGGGACTCAGCTCGACCTCAATCGATTCCGAAGACACGCTCCCAGCTTTCTTTACTGGTCAGGTCCGCATGCGCGGATCGGTAGGTTTCTCGCATCTCGGGGAAGCGAGCGCGGAGTTCCTTGATCAGGGCGGCTGATTCCTTGGCCAGCTCGATCATCTTGTCCCGGTCCCGCTGGCGGTACACGACTCCGCGACCATCGGCGGTGGTCACGGTGACGCCGTCAACCCGGCCGAGGCTGAACCAACGCGCTTGCAGCGGCGGGTAATTGGCCTGCGGGACCTCGTGATGGCGCGGAT
Organism: Williamsia sp. Y844; assembly: GCF_056786475.1. Classification (NCBI taxonomy): domain Bacteria; kingdom Bacillati; phylum Actinomycetota; class Actinomycetes; order Mycobacteriales; family Nocardiaceae; genus Williamsia; species Williamsia sp. Y844. Next base: position 2,204,064 of record NZ_JBXCJB010000001.1, on the reverse strand, counting down.
CGGCCGGGCGGAGGTTGTTCACAACCGCAGCGCCGAGTGACCGGATCTTCGAGATCGGGTTGGTCGGGATGTTCATCCCGAAACGTGTTGCCTCCCCGGTGGTCCGGGGCAGTTCGGTTGCCGAGGGAAGAACCACCGCATCGGGGTACTGCTTGCGCATGGCCGCGATCTTCGGCAGCGCCGTCGGCAGCAGGTCCCGAACATGGTCGGGTCCGGCCAGGAAGTCACGGATGGCTTCATTCTGGATGGCGACCGTCGAATACTCCAGGCACAAAAGATGTTTGGCCGTGGCCTTGGTCATCGACTTCAGGATGCCACTGATCGAACCCTCGTGGTGGATCGAGGCGACCACCAACCGGTTACGGAGGTGGAAGTACGCCTGCCAGTCGATGGCGTCGTCTTTGTCACTCCAGGCCATGTGCCAGATGGCAATACCCGGGATGGTGGCCGTCGGATAGCCGGCCTTACCCGCACGCAGCGCGTATTCCCAGTCGTCCCACTTGATGAACAGCGGCATCGGCAGGCCGATCTTCTCCGCGGTCTCACGCGGGATCATGCACATCCACCAGCCGTTGCCGTCGACGTCGATGCGCCGGTGCAGATTCTTGGAGTTCTCCCGGTCACGCAACGGGTACTCGGCAAAATCGTGGTCGTATTCGACGTACGGCGCACTGGTCCACATGAAGTTGCTGTGGTCGATGACCTCACCCATGCAGTGCAGGTGACTGCGGTCCTGCAGGTTGAGCATCTGCCCGCCGACGAGCATGGGTGACTTGGCGAATCGCGACAGCGCCAGCGCGCGCAGGATCGAATCCGGCTCGATGCTGATGTCGTCGTCCATGTAGAGGACGTACGGGCTGTCGGTCTGCTTGAGGGCCTCGTACATGATGCGTGAATAACCGCCCGAGCCACCGAGGTTGCCCTGCTTGAACATATGCAGCCGGTCGCCGAGCGCGGCGGCGGCCTCGGCGTAGCCTGGCTCTTCCTTGACCAGCTTCGTGCCCTGATCAGGCATCATGACCGCGTCGATGACCTCATCGACCAGCGGGTCGGAGGTCAACGCGCGCAGCGCATTCACTGCATCGGTGGGTCGGTTGAACGTCGGGATACCAATGGTCACCCGCTTGGTCTCCGGACCGGTCGGCGCATCGATCGGGGCGTACCAACCAGCGGCGCGCACCTCCACATCGGTGTCGGTGGTGATGTCGAACCAGATCCAGCCACCGTCTTCGAACGGCTCGAGGCCGACCTCGAATTCGATGACACCGTCACCGTTTTCGTCGATCGGAACCAGGTTGCCGTCGACCGCGATACGGGATCCATCGATCTTCGACCGATAAACGTCGACACGGCAGGCGCCGGTCACCTCGATCCGCAACACAACGGACTTCAGGATGCTCCAACGGCGCCAATACGACGCAGCGAAAGCATTGAAGTAGGTCAGGAAGCTCACCTCGGACTCGGCACCGAGCAGCACCGAGGTCCGGGTCGGCGCATGTGCGCGTCGAGCGTTGTTCTCGGACTCCACCAGGTAGAGCGACCGGACGTCCAGCGGTTCACCCTGTCGCGGGAGAATCACGCGTTGCAGCAAGGTTTTTGCCGCGTCGTGTGTCTGCGGGCTCTGTGACTGCTCGGCTTCCGTTGTCACTGTCCCTGTTGTTGTTGTCCCGGTCACTGTTCCACCTCTGTCGCCAGTGGCGCACCGGACTTCAGGTGCGGCGCAAGCGTGTTCTCGTACATCGTCAGGGCGCTGGCGATTGCCATGTGCATGTCGAGGTACTGATAGGTGCCCAAACGGCCACCGAACAGCACCTTCGACGAAGCCGTCTCGGCATTCGCCCGCGCGCGATAAGCATTGAGCTTCTCGCGATCCTCAGGTGTGTTGATCGGGTAGTACGGCTCGTCGTCGTTCTCGGCGAAACGGCTGTACTCGCGCATGATGACCGTCTTGTCGGTCGGGTACTCCCGCTCGGGATGGAAGTGCCGGAACTCGTGGATGCGGGTGTACGGCACGTCCGCATCGTTGTAGTTCATCACCGGTGTCCCCTGGAAATCTCCGGTATCGAGTACCTCGGTCTCGAAATCCAGTGTTCGCCAGCCGAGTTCACCATCGGCGTAGTCGAAGTAGCGGTCCAGCGGTCCGGTGTAGATCACGGGCGCGTCGGGGCTCTGTGCCCGCAACTCGTCCCGGACGTCGAACCAGTCGGTCTCCAGACGCACATCGATGAGGTCGCTCGCCGCCATGTTCTCGAGCCAGGCGGTGTAACCGTCGGTCGGCAGACCCTCATAGGTGTCGTTGAAGTAGCGGTTGTTGAAGTTGTAACGAACCGGGAGCCGGGCAATGTTCGCCGCAGGCAGCTCCTTGGGGTCGGTCTGCCACTGCTTGGCCGTGTAGTGCTTCACGAACGCCTCGTAGAGAGGGCGGCCGATCAGGCTGATGGCCTTCTCTTCGAGGTTCGTCGCCTTGGCGGTATCGATCTCACTGGACTGCTCGGCGATCAGAGCGCGTGCCTCGTCCGGCGTGAAGTAGCGGCCGAAGAACTGCGAGACCAGGCCAAGGCCCATCGGGAACTGGTAGGCCTGTCCCTGGTACATGGCGAAGACGCGGTGCTGATACCCGGTGAAGTCGGTGAACTTGTTGACGTAGTCCCACACCTTCTTGTTCGAGGTGTGGAAAAGGTGTGCGCCGTACTTGTGGATCTCGATCCCGGTGGTGGGTTCGGGTTCGGAATACGCATTGCCGCCGAGGTGGTGACGCCGGTCGATGACCAGGACGCGTTTGCCGAGCTCGGTGGCCACCCGTTCTGCAACAGTCAGTCCGTAGAATCCCGATCCGACCACAATGAGGTCATAGCCGGACGCGGCATCAGGGCTGGATTTGTGGGGGGTCACGGGTGTTCAGGGTAACCGAACCGTTGAGCTACTCCGATTCGCCGGGCACGTACACCGCCAAACACATCGTGACCGTGCGGGAACATTTCGGGGTCGGCGGGACTCCTATCACTGACAAACCGGCGACCCATCTTTTCGGCGGACGCACCCTCGACCCAGGAGAAGTACCGTGACCAGCCCAGATGACCAGCTCGACGGGATCTTTTCCCAGATCGCGGCGCAGGACCAGGTTGATCCGGCGGTCTTCGATCAGACCCTCGAAGCCGCATTCGACTACACCGGATCCGGCTTCGACGACCTGATTCCAGAGACCGAAAGCACACTGCCTGACGATCCCGAGGACGCCACCGACGACCTGTTTGTCGGCGATACCACCGATGACTTCGACAGTGACGACACCGACAGTGACAACACCGACGACACCGACGACACCGACCCGTCCGACTTCACGGACCACACGGACTACTCAGACCACACGGACACGACCGGAGACGACCTACTCACCTGACCCGACCCCCCGATGATGTGCCCTTTTGGCGAGCGAAAGCCCAGGTGGTGGCCGCCAAAAGGGCACATCATCGGGGTGCGGCAGGGGGTCAGGAGAGGGTTTCGAGGAGTTTGGAACGGGCCCGGTTGATCCGGCTCTTGACGGTTTGCACACCAACGCCCTGCTGGTCGGCGATCTCCTGATAGGACAGATCACCGAATTCACGCAGGACGATGGCCTCGCGGAACTCCAGCGGTAACAGTGCCAAGGCCGCGCGCACGCGGTCGACATCGGCCACCTGGGCATCGACGCGCGGTGCCGAGGATTCGAACTCGGGAGGTCCGTCCGCCGACGTGTCGAGCCGCTTGCGGACGACGGCCAGCGCCGCGTTGGCAGCGATCCGGTACATCCAGCTGGTGAACTTCGAATCGCCGCGGAATTTGCCGATGTTCTGCCAGCCGGCGATCAGCGCATCCTGCAGCGCATCCTCGGCGTCGTACTTGTTGGCGGTGATCCGCAGGCAGACCGCCCAGATCTGATCCCGGTTCCGGGTGACCAGCTCACCAAAGGCCGCTTGATCGCCCTCTTGGCTGCGCAAAACCAGGTCGCGCTCGCTCATGTCAGTCACTTGAACAATGTCGCAGACCAGGGTGGATGCGGCAGAGTCATTTGTGGAGAAACCGTCCCTTCGACTGACCCTGCCCCGCCGTTGCCCCTGCCCCACTGATGATCTGGGAGTGATCGTGACCACTCGTGCCAACGCCGATGCGATCGAGGCGCTGGGCGCCGCCACCGAGGCGCTGCGGAAGTACGGACAGCCCAAGGCGGCCGACCTCGCCCAATCGCGCTTTCACGCCGCCGATTCCGGTGGTGCTGTGGTGTTCGTCGGCGAGGTGAAACGCGGCAAGAGCACCCTGGTCAACGCGTTGCTCGGACGACCTCTGGCTCCGGTCGGTGTCGACATCACCACCAGCGCCAGTGTCTGGTTCACACCGCCGGATGAGACCCTCGCGGCCGGCTCGGCGCTTTTGGACTTCCCCGACGCCAACCGCGTGATCCCGCTGGCCGAATTGCCCGACTGGGTGACGATGGGCGGGCGGTATGTCCAGGATCCCACCATCGAGGCCCTGCCCACCGAAGCCGTGGTGGCCGCCGATCCCCTGCATCTGCCCGGGATGACGCTGGTCGACACCCCGGGGGCCGGTGGTCTCGACCCCCGGCACGCCCGGCTTGCTCTGACCGCCGCTCGCCGGGCCGGGGCCATCGTGATGGTCTGCGACAGCGCCGCGCCACTGACCGCGCCCGAGGTCGAGTTCTTGCGGACTGCCACCGAGACCTCCGGGTCGGTGGTCGTCGCGATGACCAAGATCGACAAGAACCGCCGCCATTGGCGCACCATCGCCGAGGAGAATCGCTCGATCGTGCGCAGCGAGCTCGGCCGGACCGCCACCGTGATCGGGGTGTCGGGCACTCGGGCATTGGCGGCTCTCGAACAGGACCCCGCACACCGTGAGGAGATTCTCGCCGCCTCCGGGATCGGAGCCCTGCGCGATGCAATCAACGAATTGCTCGAGTTCGGCGAGATCTCCCCGATGCTCGACGGACTGCAGGTGTGCCGCAGCGGCATGCACCGGATGAAGGCCCGTCTTGACACCGAAATCGCACTGGTTCAAGGTGATTCGTCTGCGCTAGATGATCTGAACAAGAAGAAGGCGCGGCTCAAGGAGCTTCGCGACCACGGCACCGAATGGGATCAGCACCTGTCCCGCGACATCACGCTGGCCCGGCAACGGGCGACCGCCCAGTTGGACGGCGACCTGAACCGGATCAAAGAGGACTGGACCGGTCGCATCAACGGTGAGGGCTGGCGGGTGCTGCGCAAGCAGCCCCAGGTCTTCACCGCCGCAATCACCTCCGATCTGCAGGCCGCCGGTGCCCGGTCCTTCGACACCTTCGCCTCGGCGTTGCACGACGTGGTGGCACAACTGTTCGGCAACGACGAACAGTGGGAGGACATCATGAACTCGGTGGCCGCCACGTTGGTGGCCGAGGACATCAATTCGCCTGAGGTGCAGAAGAAGTGGAAAGATGTGGTGGACCCCAGCGCGATGATGATGGGGTTCATGGGGGCCAATCTGCTGACCGGCGGCATGGTCGGCGGCGCCATCTTCGGAAGTCTTGCGATGGCCGCGGTGTTGCCGATCGGGCTGGTCGCCGGCGGCGTCTGGTTGTCGGTCAATCTGGGGTACCGCGCGATGCGCAACGGCCGTCAGCATCTGATCACCTGGCTTCGGGAAACGTTGGGACTCACCAGCAAATCGACCCTGCGGGTGATCGACCGAACCGTCGCCACCGCGCGCCCAGAAATCGTGGTGGCGTACCGACGGCACCTCCGCGGCCAGACCGAGGAGATCAGCGAACAGATCAGCGCCGGCGCAGAGGCCGCCAAGGAGGACAAGGCGACCCGGGACAAGCGCGTGCGCGGACTCACGCGCCGCCAGACCGAGATCGTCTCGCTCATCGAACAACTCGACGCCGCGATCGGCGGACTCAAGAAGGCGAGCGCACCCCTGTGACGCGGCCACCGGTCCGGCGTACCCGGCCCCATGCCCTGCGTGACCAGCTGACCGGTGCCCTCGCCCACATCGCACAGATCGACCGGCCACTGGCGCAGGCCACTGCACGCATCCGTGATGACCTGTGGGCTCCGCCCCGGGTGGTGGTCGTCGGGCGGGTCAAGGCCGGGAAATCAACGCTTGTCAATGCACTGATCGGCGACCGGGTTGCCGATACCGCCGCCACCGAATGCACCAAAGTTGTTGCTGTTTACCAGGATGGCGCGCCTTCGCGGGCCGAGGTCGTCACCGTCGGAGGAGTCCGCCGCAGCGCTCCGTTGTCTGACGGCCGGGTCACCGAACTCGGAGTTGCCGCCGAAGACGTGGCCTACCTCAACCGCTACCTCCCGAGCCGGTTGCTGCAGAGCATGATCCTGATCGACACCCCGGGTCTGGCGACCATCACCACCGGCCACGAGCAGGCCACCCGCCGGGCGTTGATCGACGGCTTCGGACAGACCCGCGAGGCATCGGTCAACGCCGATGCGGCGATCTTCCTGTTCGACGCCACACCCCGGGCCGACGAGGTGCAGTTCTTGCACGACCTCGGCTTCTCCGCAGTCAACACGATCGGGGTGCTGGCCAAGGCAGATACCCTCGGCGAGGGCGCCTTTGGCGATGTCGACCCGATCGAAGAAGCGCAGAAACAGTCCGATGCGATCGCGGCATCGTTGACTGCCGGTCTCCTCACCGTGCAACCGGTGGCGGGCCTTCTGGCCCAGACCGCGCAAACCGGTCAGTTCACCGAATCCGACGCCGATGCCCTGGCCGCGCTCGCCGGTCTCTCCGACCTGCAACTGGAGCGCTGGCTCGAATCCCCGACACCATCGATCGGCACCGACGCGCAACGCGACCGATTGCTGGACCTGTTGGGCGAGTATGGCCTTCGGCACGCACGCGCCGTGGCCTCCCGCGGCGCGCACGCTGTCAACGCCTGGCTGCAACAACATTCGAGGGTCGACGAGCTGCGCGCCAACATCGACGTCAATCTGACCCGATCGGTGCTGATCAGCCGGGCGGTGGCCGCCTGCACCCAGGTCGAGCACCTGGCCCTGACCCATCCTGCGGGCGGACAGATCAGGTCGATCCTGCGCCAGGTGCGCCGAAGTCCCCAGGCCCACACGATGACCGAGTTCAAAGCACTGGGGTCTCTGACGCAGACCGATCCGGAATCCCCCTGGGTGGGCGAGCTTCGGCAAGTCCTGGTCGGCTCCGGGATCGGTGGCCGTATCGGGCTGCCGCCGCACGCCGACCGCGACGCGATCGCATCCGAACTGGACCGGCGGCTGCAGCGGGTGCACGCGGCCGGACTGCTCGGCGGCTCGGCGGCCGAGGAGGAGGCCGTTGCCGTTCTGCTGCATACCTATTCGATGATGCGCCGGGCGATCTAGATGGCCGAGAACAGGGTTTTCTCGTCCTTCATAACGACGAACACATACGCCGGCCGCGCCCCAACAACAGCCACCGGCATAGGCGGTTCCGGCGCGCCGAGCGATGGACCACCCGGCGGCCAGGCACCTACCGGCACACCCCCGGCCGCGGGCGGTTAACTCCTGCTGCGTAAACATCTGCGGCACAATCTGTTTCTTCACCAGTGACGAAACAGAACCTGGATCATAGTCCTGCCTGGACCTCAGTCTCAGTTCCTCCTCGATCATTTGCAGATAGAATGTTGGGTTCGCGTGCGACTATCGCTAGATGCGACGTCGGCGGCATAACAGTGACAGGTTCGCCCAATTCGGACGATGGCGCGATCTACTCGGTTTGATCGTTCTTGTCGGGTTCGGTCCGTCAGTTCTTGAATCGGTGACCTCTGATTCGTCGGCGTGGAACTGGTTCAAGACGGCCCTGTGGGTGGTCGCGATCATCTGGTTCGCGTGCTCAGCAGTGGCAACCTGGCGAACTCGACACCAGGCGTTCCGGGGCGGGACCCAGCGCCGGAGACGACCAATGAACACAACCCGTCAACGAGACACCCGCCGCTCACCGGCCCTCCTGGTCGTAACCGCAACCAGCGTGGTCGTGCTCGCTGGCGTAGCGAGCTGTTCAGGCAATTCCCCTGACGCCAGCGATCAGTACGGCATCGTCAGCTCAACCGCCGCAAACGTTCCATCGGCCACTGCGGCGAGGCCATGGCAATGCCCGGCTACTCCAGACGATGATCGATGGCCGGTCTCGACACACACCAGCGCTGAGTTCATAGTTGCTCCCACCCCGACCACCGCGATCGAATGCGTCTACCAACAGCCACACAATCAGCCGGCCACCCTTTTCGGCGCACCGGTCACTTACACCGGCACCGCACTCACCGACCTCATCACATCGTTCAACACCGGAACAGAACCTAACCACGCCATGAGCTGCCCTCTGCTGGTCAACCAGCCCGAATACACCCTCAAATACAACTTCATCTACCCCGACGGAAAATCGGCGATCATCGACGGCAGTGGCTACTGCCCCGCCGTTGTCACCAACGGCACCCTCACCAAACAACCAGCAATGCCCTCATCAAGCGCCCCCGAACCAAGACCCTAAGCCGCACTCACACCAGAACGGCGACTGCACTCGATGACGGATCGGCCCGACATAGTCGGACTCATCGGGTCACTCGCATTGTGCAGCAACATGTTTCGTAATAACTGGTGGCAGCGTTTCGCGATTCTCCTGCAATGCAGGGCTTCCGGTCAGTCAGGTGAGTAGTGGCGTCGTGGCTGCTGTGAAGTTCCTGCGGAACAAACGTGCCCATTCTGCGACAGCTTCAGGCGGTTGACTTCATCACCATCCGACACAGTGCAAGGCAACCCTAGGACGTCGAGACACGTGGGGTTGCTTGCCGTGGGTCAGGTTTGGACTGCCCACACCGTGAGCACGAGCCCGGCGTCCACATTCTCGTCGTAACTGATGCTCAGTTGGTCACCGCCGCGGGCAGTAGCTGTGTACACCTGCCTACTGCGTTCGAGGTTCGGCCGACGCACCTCTTCCTGGAACGGACCGTCGTTGATCCTCACCAGGGATCGGTCGAGCTCCTTAGTGACGCCGGACCCTGCCAACAGGGCATCGCGCGTAGCCCGTGATGCGGTGCGCACCATAATTTCTCCAGAGGAGTCCGGGAAACTCGAATGCCATTCACACGAGATCACCTGGTCGTCGTCGGAAAGAACCAGTCCCAATTCGCTCGCATACGGGACAGCGGTATCGCACGGGTCGGGATGCAACACGCGTAACACAGTGATCGCCCCGGCGACCAGAAGAACAACGACAACTGCTGCGCCGCCGAGCCATAGCCACACCCTGCGCACCCGCGACACCTTGGTCTACACCCGCCACATCGTACGGACCGCGGCCCCGTAGTCAGTCGGTCGCCGACCGTGGCGAGAAAATCTCACGACCGCCACCGATGCCCCTGTCCTCGCGGTCTCCCCGTCCCAGCACACAGGTCACTGCCCGCCCTCCTGTTGGCGCCGCCGCCGCTCCAGTTCGCCTTGTCGACGTTGCGCCTCTGCCCGTTCGCGCACTTGCCGCAAAAACTCGGCATCGGCCGCAGGGTCTTGCGGTTCAAAACGACCCGGCTCGTCATACTCGGGAAACCCCAAAGCTGTCGCACGGCCTGAGCCGCGCGGCCGACCGTAAGCCCCGCCCGCAACCGGTCGCCCGGCAACAAACCACACGATCGAACCCACCAGCGGCAGCACGATCACCAACAGCAACCACCCCCACCGCGGCAAACCGCGCACCCCGGCTTCACTGCCGATGATGTCGACCAATGCCGCGATCATCACCACCAACACAATCAAACCCAGATACGGCATCGCTCCCCCTCATTGGACAATTTTCAATTCAGCGATCAGATGACCCCGTCTTGTCAGGACTGCCGACGCCGACGCTCGACTTCAGCCTCACGACGCTGCAGCTCCGCACGCTCACGACACCGCTGCAAGAACTCCGCATCAGCGACCGGATCCTGCGGCACAAACCTGCCCGGCCGGTCATACTCCGGGAATCGCGCCATATCCGCCGTCGAGCGCCGCGCACTGCGGCCACCCCGCCTACGGGGATGACCAAAGATGAACCACGCCAACGGTCCGACCAGCGGAATGAGCACCACCACCAGGAACCATCCTGACCGCGGCAACAACCGAACCCCGACATCATCGCGGCACAACACATCAATCAATGCCGCGGCCAACGCCAGCACAATCAATGTCGCGATCACCACCGCATACGGCATGGCAGGAGTACCGATCATCATCAGATATGACCCCACCGACATCCCCTCACATCACCCCAGACAAACCGCCATAGTTTCACGGACTAAGCGAAACGAATAGACACGGTTCGATGGACACAACGAGCCCGCATTCACCGGTGGGACCGTCCGAGTAAAGGTTGATCCGACCGTTGCCGGTGTTAGTTGCCGATCGCAAATAGGAAGCGCCGGTAGCTTATTGACCCGTCTGCTCCCGCGGGCCGCGCGGGCCCCGCGGGCCCCGAACAGAACGCCTGCTCCCTCGCGCCCGATAAGCCGCCCTTACGTCAACCAAAGCGGGGGCAGTCCCCGTCCAAAACTTCCCCGGGAAGAACGCCTAGTCGTCTGCTCGGCGTCGGCGAAGGATCGCTACAGCCGCCCACCAGATCACTCCGACGGTGATGACGCTGACAAGAGCTACTAGCGGCACCGGGACTACCTCCGAAATCTTCGTCCCTCTATTGATTCCGACGTCCGGCGCAGATGCATTCGGGGGTTGTGGTGTCCCATAGACGCTTTCGAGGTTCATCCGCGTATCCGTCTGTTCGGTCGAACCAAGGCACAGGTTGCTTTCCCAAACAGCGCTAGCGCCCTCGGGGCCGGATACGTAGAGCAGGTACTCGCGTCCGACCTCGTAGCTGACTCCGCAACCAGCGCCCTGCGACGCCGTGCCGACGGTGGTGACGTGTCCAACCTTGCCCTTGAAGACCTCGGACACGGCGAACTCGTAAATGTCATCGGCCCCGGCCGACACCTTGTCCGTGGCTCGCGCCGTGAAGACAGCGGCCGCGCGCGAAGCGGCCTCTTCTGCTGTGAAACCGCGGCAACTGCAGGCACAGGCCGTGCCGGCCATCGCAATTGAGACTGCCATTGCAATGAATAGTCCACACAGTGTGATAGCGATGAGCCGGGTACGAGTCCACATGGGGCGATTCGAGCGGCCAAGAAGAATCTTCGATCCGGTCGTCATTGTGTCAGCCAATTACTTGGGCTCAGTGCGTCAAAGGCAACCCGACAGACTGCCCCCCGGAGTGAACACCGACTATCGCAGGGAATACCGCAGGGTTCGAATATTGCACCTGTACCAGTCCACAGATCAGGGTTACTGCATGCGCCGAACATCATGATCGACGAGGACTTCTTCGACGACCGCGAAGTAGAAAACCGTGTCTACTCGCCGACGCAACGCCGGACGACGCAACAGCATCGGGGATTGATCGAACACTTCGGCCAGCCAACGGAAGCGTGGTCGCATCGCGCACTTCATGCGTACCTGGAATGCCTCGCCAGCAATACGTGGTCGGATGCATGGTGCGTCGGAGTAGTCAATGCCTGGGTCGAGGACGAATCAGCCTTCTGCGAAAACTCAGGCCCGACGCGACTGGTATCCACTGGTGGGGATCACTCCGCGAATTGCTTCCGTTGAAAACGTCGACGATCAGGCGGACAGCCATCGGCTAAGCCCAGAGCTGATCCGTTCACTCACCAAGGCGCGGGACGTCCGTGAGCTATCAGCCATGAACATCACGGATCTGATCTTCGATGAGATGCGTGCCGTCAACGATTGGGTTTCCATCGCGGATGTACTCAAGGTGATGGGGACAACCTCATTCGTGGCCGGCCGAGACGACGTTCGGCGCATTCTGGATTGTGTCGATGCCAGCGACCAGCTTCGGCTGGGTCGGGTCAGTAATAGATTTGACGAGATCTCCAAGCCGATACCCGTTGCAGCACTGGTGGATCGCATATTCGGTGAGAGCGGTCCGTCTGACAGATCGGCGGCCATGATGGAGTTGTTCATCGCCGAAATTTGATGTCTGTGCGTCGGACTTGTCGTGAGGTCGTCGCCGTCGTGGTTGATTCCAGGGCAGCTGGTGCGCCACCTACGATCGGGGCGGCGCAGGTGTCACGGTGTCACGGTGTAAACCCTGCCACTTTCAACCATCAGAACCGCGCCACTTACCGCTGAAAGTCACAACCGTGCTGGGTCGATCCGTGTTCCATTACTCATGTCACAAATCACGGTCCCAAACCATGAATGCCGTTGAGTTATGGAACATTCCACGCCGTTGACCGGAACTGGTTCCGTTACCGGCTCGATGGACCGCACCCTGCCGAACCGGGGAGTGGGGACTGTCAGGCGGGGAGGGCGTCGCGGAGCCTGCGTTGTTGTCCGCGCTGCAGACCGTCGATATAGGGCGTGGTGTCGAACCAGGTGGGGAAGGCCTTGGCGAGCCGGCTGGGTCCGAGGAAGCGGGCGTGGCCGTTGGTGATGAGGTCGCGAAATGGTACTAGACCGACGAGCCAGCGTTGCATGTGAGCGGTGTCGGCTTCGAGGGCGAGGTCCACGGTCAGCCCTTGATCGTCCTTGCAGACGGTGATTGCCGGGCGTTCGATGTCCAGCCAGCCTTCGGCACCGCCGGCTCCGGTGAGGACGAGGTGTACGACGGTGCGGGTCTGGGGAAGCTTGGCGGGGACGGCGAATTGGTGGGTGCGCCAGATCAGAGAGAGGCCGTCGCAGTCGTCGTCGGTGGGGTCGCCGAAGATCCATTCTGCGGCCCAATGTCCCATTGCCCATATGATCGGTGTGAGTGCCTGGCCTGCGGCGGTCAACTCATATAACCCTGGGCGTCCGGGTTGGTTGGCCTTGTGGGTCACCAGGCCGCGCCGTTCGAGCTCGCGCAGCCGCTGTGCGAGCAAGTTGCGGCTCACCCTGGGTATGCCGCGATGGATGTCGTTGAACCCGTGAGCGCCGATCATGAGCTCACGGATGACCAGTGGGGTCCAATGATCACCCAGGACATCGACCCCGCAGGCGATCGGGCAGTACTCCTTACGTCTCATCATTTGCCCATTGTCCCCCCGCCCATCGTCACTGGGTAGTACGAATCTTGTACCGCCCCACGTGCCCGCGCACCCCGTACTGGCGCGTGTTCCCTCGCTTTTGCGTCGTTCTTGGACCGCCAGGAGGCGATGCCCGGCAGTACGACCTCTCCACTCGTTGCGGTGCCAGAGCTCACTGCATTCTCGTTCCTACAGACGTGCACTCGGGTCCATCCGGGACCTGCACCAACGAGCGGAGACACCAATGACCACAACCGAGACCACGACGGAGAATTCCACGCTCGACGATGCGAAGCTCGAGGCGTTCGTCGGACAGGCAGTCACCGACATGGGCGCGGCCATCTCAGGGCTGTTGCTACACATCGGCGATCGGCTGGGGCTCTACAAGGCGATGGCCGGCAGCGGCCCGATCACCTCCGCCGAGCTGGCCCAGCGCACCAGCACCGCTGAACGCTACGTGCGCGAATGGCTGGGCAATCAGGCCGCTGGCGGCTACGTCGTCTACGACCCGGCTGAACACACCTACCAGTTGCCTGCTGAGCAGGCCATGGTGTTAGCGAATGAGGACAGCCCGGTGTTTCTCGCCGGCGCGTTCGAGACGATCGCCGCCTGCTACGCCGACCACGACGTGTTCGTCGACGCGTTCCGCACCGGTGCCGGCGTGGGCTGGCATGCACATGATGAGCGGTTATTCTCGGGGGTGGTGCGGCTGTTTCGCCCAGGATATGCCGCCTATCTGGTAGACGGGTGGCTGTCAGCGCTGGACGGGGTGGTCGACAAGCTGCGGGCAGGCGCGAGCGTGGCCGATGTCGGGTGCGGGCGGGGCGCCTCGTCGATCATCATGGCCCAGGCATTCGAGCGTTCGACCTTTGTCGGCTTCGACATCCACGAGCCGTCGATCCGGGCCGCCCGTCAGGCCGCGGCCGACGCCGGCGTGCACCATCGGACGAAGTTCAACGTCGCGACAGCGAAAGACCTGCCCGGCGAGAGCTACGACCTGGTGTGCTTGTTCGACGCCCTGCACGACATGGGCGACCCGGTCGGCGCCGCGCGGCGCATCCGGGAGGCACTGGCCCCGGACGGCACCCTGCTGCTCGTGGAGCCGAACGCTGGCGACGCACTCGAGGACAACCTCAACCCAGTCGGGCGGACCTTCTACGGCCTGTCCACTGTGATCTGCATCCCGGGTTCGCTGGCGCAGGAAGTCGCGCTGGGACTGGGTGCGCAAGCCGGGCAACGGCAACTGACTGCCGTGCTGCACGAGGCCGGGTTCAGCCAGGTACGCCGGGCAACCGAGACCCCCTTCAACATCATCCTAGAGGCCAAGCCGTAGGGCGTCACACCCAGCGGCGAGGACACAGAACAGCCAAATAGGACCCACAGCAGCCTTACTACCAACAATCGAAACAACGCAGGAGATATGTCATGAACACTGAGTCGTCTGTTACCGAAACCATTGTCCGAAATCACCTGGAAGCCTTCCTGGAGCAGAAAGGCATTGCCGCCATAGTGAATGAATACGATGAAAATGCTCGGTTCTACACCGAAGCCGACGTCTACCACGGAAAGCAAGAGATCGGTGGCTTCTTCGCGAACTTCGTCGATTCGTTCCCTGCCGGGGGCCTTGATCGCTTCGCCCTCCGGAGCCTGCGAGTCGATGGAAGCATCGCCTACGTCACGTGGAGCGTGGGCAGTGAGATCCCCCTCGGTACTGACACTTTCGTCGTGGACAACGGCAAGATCGTTTCACAAACCTTCGCCATGTACGCCGTACGGCCCCAATGACATCGGCGGCCAATCTGGCCCCACCTGAGCCTGGCTCCATCCGAGGGTTCGATTCAGGGACATCAACATGTCACCGGCTGCGGGTAGATGAAGCGACCCTTCTGACTTTGTGACCCTCAGATGGACTTTCCGATCTGATGGACAGCAAATATCTCTGACAACTGCTCCGGCGTCAGCGCCGGACTCTCCAGCGGTGTCAGGCTGGTTCGTGATGCTCGGATACCGTCGATGATCATGCCCATCGTCCGGCGCCACAGGTCCGGGTTGTGTGACCTCGCGAACTGAGCGGTGGCCTGAATCGAAAAAGCCAGCACCGGAAGATCGGTGGCCTCGAAATCCGCGCGCAGTTCACCGGCCTGCTTCGCCCGCAGGACAAGGTGGTCGGCGGCAGCGTTGATGGTGGCCTGGGCCTCGGTGATGTGTTCGGCCAGCTCGATGCTGGCACCCGACGTCTGTGGAATCGATGGCGCACCGGCGAACACGAGATCCCTCATGACGCGATCGTCGGCCATCATCGTCGCACTGGAATACAGAAAGTGGAGTAGGCCCTCCCAGGGATCGGCGAGCGCCTCGGCTTCACCGACCATGGCCGCCACATCTCCGAGTCGCGCTGCGTAGAGCTCCTCGATGAGCCCTTCTTTGCTCTCGAACCGTCGATAGATCGTGCCAACGCCGACACCGGCGTGACTGGCCACGTCGGCCAACTTCGCACCGAGCCCTTGGGCCGCGAACACCTCCCGAGCAGCCACGAGGATGCGTTGGTGATTCTCCCTCGCATCGGCCCGCAGCACGTCGGATGTGTCCCCTGTCTCAGCCATGGCTACAGCATAGCGCTAAGTGGAATCACCGGTTCCGTTCTGATACTATTCGCGGAATCGCCTATTCCGTTTCTGTCGTTTGAAAGAGAACATGTCTACAACCCAAACTTCGCCGTCGCGAGAATCGACCGGCTCCAATCATCGCTGGCTGATCCTCGCCGTGCTCGCGGTCGCCCAGCTGATGGTCGTCCTGGACGCCACCATCGTGAACATCGCGCTTCCCGAAGCCCAAGAAGACCTGGGTTTCAGTGATGGCGATCGGCAATGGGTGATCACTGCGTACTCGCTCGCCTTCGGCAGCCTGCTGTTGATCGGCGGTCGGATCAACGACCTGTTCGGTCGCAAGAACTCCTTCATCGTCGGGCTGATCGGCTTCGCAGCGGCATCGGCTCTCGGTGGCTGGGGACCGAACTTCGAGGTCCTGGTCGGCGCACGTGCATTGCAGGGTGTCTTCGGCGCCTTGCTGGCACCCGCAGCGCTCTCACTGCTCGCCGTGACGTTCGCCGGATCGCCGGATCGCGGTAAGGCCTTCGGCATCTTCGGGGCCGTCGCCGGCGCCGGCGCCGGCATCGGCCTCCTTCTGGGAGGTGTTCTCACCGAGTACATCTCGTGGAACTGGTGCCTGTACGTCAACGTAATCTTCGCGGTGATCGCCCTGATCGGCGCAATCGTGCTGCTACCCAAGCACATCAAGGCACCCACCCGGACGCCGATCGACTGGGCCGGAACCATACTGGTCACCGTCGGCCTCTTCCTCATCGTCTACGGATTCGCCAATTCCGAGACCAAGGGCTGGACCGACAGTTTGACGCTGCTCCCCCTTGTCATCGGACTCGTGGTTCTCCTTGCCTTCGCCTGGGTTCAGACCAAGGTTGCGCATCCACTACTACCCCTGCGAATCCTGGTCGACCGCATGCGCGGCGCGTCCTACCTCGTCATGCTCATCTCCTCGATCGGCATGTTTGCGGTCTTCCTGTTCTTGACCTTCTACCTGCAGAAGACCCTCGCATTCAGTCCGGTCGAGACCGGTCTGGCCTTCCTCCCGATGGTCCTGTCCATCGCCATCACAGCGGCGATCTCCGGTTCGGTGCTCATCACCCGGTTGAGCCCCAAAGTGATGGTCGCGGTCGGCCTTACGGTCGGTGCGCTCGGCATGGCGTACTTGACCAACATCGAGGTCGACAGTTCCTACGTCACCAGCGTGGTCCCCGGTCTGATCATGATCGGCATCGGCCTGGGCTCCGTGTTCGCCAACGCCATCAGCCTGGCGACCTACGGTGTCGCGGCCAGTGACTCCGGAGTCGCCTCGGCCACGATCAACACCGCGCAGCAGGTGGGTGGATCCATCGGTGTGGCGTTGCTGAGCAGCTTCGCCGCAACCGCGGCCGAGAACTACGTCAGCAGCCACAGCCCGTCGGGCCCCGACGGCATGCAGGCCATCGCCGACGGCGCGTCCATGGCCAGCTATCACACGGCATTCTGGTGGGCCGCCGGGTTCTTCGCGCTCGGCGCACTGGTCGCCGGTGTCCTGTATCCCAACAAGATCCCGGAGATCGACCCGAACGCCGAACCCGTCATCGCACACTGATGCCCTGACGCGTTGAACAACAAAGCCGCCGGACCCGAGAGCATCGGGTCCGGCGTTTTTGTTCTCCGATCGAAAATACGTCGCTCTATTGATAATTCACACTGTGGAATTCTCGGGCAACACGTAAGGTTCGCTCATCGTCGATGGTGAGGACCACAGTGTTTGTGTCGCGCAAGAGATCTGTCGCCATTTCGGTGATCATGTTGTCGATCGTTCTGATCTTCACCGGGTGTTCGTCATCGAAAACCGAAGCCGGCCCCGGCGCCAACCATGGATCCGGTGGCAGCCCCGTTCCCTACCGCGAACCGGTGAAACTGACTGCTGCGGGCGGTGTTCTCGAAGTACGCCTCTCAGCACACCAGGGCGCCATCCCCCTCGACACCGCATCAGGCCCGGTCGACGGCTTTCTCGTCTACGGCTACGACGTGATCAAGGGCTCACCGTCGAACGGCAAGATGTCCGCCTCCGACCTCTACCCTGCGCCGACCCTGCGCGTCGATCCCGGCGAGACGCTGATCGTCCACTACGACAACGATCTTCAGGACCTGACGATCGCCGACTACTTCGATCCGTCCTACACCGCCAAGGGTGAGGAAGTGCCGACCTACCCGGCGGCACAGGAATCCACGCCACTGAACCTGCACACCCACGGGCTGCACGTGAGCCCGGAAGGTAACGCCGACAACGTATTACTCGACATCCCGGCCGGCATGGGCAACACCTACACATACGAGGTTCCCGATGACATGCCGAACGGGATGTATTGGTATCACAGCCACCGGCACCAGCTGACCGCACAGCAGACGTACATGGGTCTGGCCGGACTACTCGAAATCGGCCGTCCGGACGGCGATCTCCCGATCGTGACCCAGAACGACATCCCCATCCGGGACATGGCGCTGCAGTACAACTTCGTCTTCGACCGCGCAGGCAAAGGAAATCAGCTGAACGCGCCGAACTGGCCGCAGTTCGTGAGCACATTGACACCCCCCACGGACTCCGAGCTTGCCGACGGCACCTACCGGCCCGTCCTTGCGCCGGTGAACTTCTCCGAGACCACCGAGGGTGCGCAGTACTTCACCAACTGGTACTCCGGCCCGCTGTCCCCGGACAACCACCGAGGGCAGAACCAGATGGTCCCGCAGAACCTGCAGTCGTTCACCGGCGAGAAGACCACGATCCCGGCGAATCCGGATCTTCCCGACAACGAGCGTGATGTCCAGTTCACCGTCAACGGCCAGTTCCAGCCCGAACTGAAGATCAAACCGGGCCAGACAGAGATCTGGGTTGTTGCCAATATCAGCGACTTCGCCTATATGCCATTGCAATTGACGGAGACCGCGACCGGCAATCATCCGAAGTTCACCATCGTCGGGCAGGACGGTAATCCGTACACCGAGGTCCACGGTCCGGTCGACGGCGATGGCACGCGCCTGGTGGTCCCACCGGCCTCCCGGTACGCGATCGCCGTGACCATGCCGGCCACGGGTGATCTGGTGCTCGAGATGCCCCCGCTCGAGAACGCGAAACCCGTGATCAACCACGGCGTGCTGTACACCAACAACGGAACCGACAACCCGCCTGCGGAATTGGGCACGGTCACCCTCGATCCGCAGTACATCAGCTACGCCGACGGGTTCTTCACCTTCCCGACGCAAACACTGATCCAGGCGACACCCGATCGCGGAACGGGCCAGAGCACCGACTTCACCATCGGCCAGCAGCTCGACGCCTACACGTCGTTCGTCGACACCGCCTCGATGCCGGTCGACGTGCATCGCGAACTCGTGGTCAGTGGCGGGTTCGGCAACGACCTGGCCAGCAACAGCGATCCGAAGTCGTTCACATACGAGTTCGACTCCAACCTCTTCCCCAACATCCCGTTGATCCAGCCACGACTGAACTCCGTCGAAGAGTGGAAGGTCGTCAATCTGAACAACGACGAGCATCCGATGCATATCCACGTCAACGACTTCCAGGTGATGGAGATCGTCGATCCGGTCTCAGGCGTGACCACCGGCGTCCAGCCGTGGGGTATAGACAACATCAACGTTCCGGCACCGGTGACCGACGACCAGGAGAACCCTCTGGTCCCTGCATCGGTCACGTTGCGCAGCACGTTCACCGACTACATCGGCAGCTACGTGATCCATTGTCACCGCCTCAACCACGAGGACAACGGACTGATGGCGATTATCAACGTGATCCCCGAGGAATCGACCTACGCTGTGGCCGTGGGTGGTTCACCGACCGGTTCGGCGAAGGTACAGATCATGAACGGCGACGGCGACAAGCCGGTCGCGACGCTCACCCCGTTCGACGGGTACAAAGGATCGCCAACCGTGGCGATGGCGGACGTCAACGGTGACATGATCCTCGATCTGATCGCCGGCACCGGAGCGGGTGTGGCCCCAGAGGTGGTGGCGTACAGCGGCGCCGGACCGTCACCTTTCACCGAGGAGCTGACCCGGTTCGCTCCGTTCGACGACGACTTCCGCGGTGGGGTCAACGTGGCAGGCGTCGATGTGGACGGGAATGCCCTGAAGGACAACATCATCGTGGGTTCCGGTCCGGGTATCGAATCGCAGGTGAAGATATTCTCGTCCGATCTCCCCTCGGACAAGAACACCGCGCCGAAGGTGTGGTCGAGCTTCACCCCGTATCCCGGTTCGCAGACCGGCGTGAGTGTGGCAACCGGCATGGTCGATGCGACCTCCGGCCGGGACAGTATCGTGACCGCGCCCGGCGTCGGTGACGCGCCGCTGATCAAGACCTACCGGTACGACCTGTACACACCCACGGCCAACGCCCAGCGGAACGAAACAGAAGCTCACACAGGTCACTCCGACGATTCCACCGCTGCCATCACGCCGACCGTGACGTCCGAGTTCCTCGCATTCGATCCGTCCTACACCGGCGGTGTGTCACTGTCGACGGGCTGGGTTGCCGGCGCAGAGGGCGGCGCGAAGAGCATCATCGCAGGAATGAGCGCCGGCGCCGGCACGGTGAAGGTGTTCTCGAGCGGTTCACGCCTCGACGGCGCACCGGCCATGTACTTGGCGAGCCCGGGCCACCACGACGGCCCGATCGAGTTCGCGGTGATCGCCTCATTTGCACCGTTCACCGCAGGCGGCGTGCACGTTGCGACCACCAGTACCACCACCGGTGCAGATCTTCTTGTTGCCGGCCCCTCAGGAGAGGTACGCAAATACGTTCTGGCGCGGCCGAATCCGGACGCAACCACGTTGAGCCCCACGCTGCTGACCACGCTGCCGCCCACATCGTCCGGGGTACCGGCGCTCGGTGGGCGCTAGAGGAGGCGAGGCCGCGGGACATCAGAGGCGAACCCCCCGTTCTGCTATCCGGCGGCCCACGGGGGACGAACGGTACGGAGCAGGGAATACGTCACGAATTCGGGATGGTGATGCTCGAACGCGTAGAACAACCGGCGGCCACTGGCACCGACACCGATGAGTTCCAGTGTCATCACGGCTGATCCGACCGGCATCTCCAGCAGCTCGGCCAGTTCTTCGTCGAGGGCCACCGCGCCCGGTGTCGCAACCTCCCAGACCAACGATTCGCCCCAGGCCTCGGTGACCGCGGTGAAGACCGAGTCGTTCAGTTCGCGCTCCGACGCGTCGGGCATGAGCAGATATCCGGACGCCAGCATCGCCGGCTTGCCGTCGGCCCGCCAGCGCTTGACCATCTTCAACGCCGGTGCACCCGGTTCCACATCGAGCAGCGTTGCGACGTTCTCGGGCAACGGTTCGAGTCGCGAAACCCTCACCTCGACCTCTGATCGATACCCCATTAGCTTCAACAGCTCGGTGTGCTCGAACTGATCCTCGAGGCGCACGTTCATCCGGAGTCCCACCGGGTCGACCGTGGTCGCCGCCCCCTGCCGCCGTCGCAGCACGCCTTGGCGTTCGAGTTCGGACAGCGCCCGCCGCAGCTGCTGGCGGGTGCAGTTCAATCGCGCGATCAGATCCAACTCGCCCGGTAACGGATTGTTGGCTGCGGACGCCTCACGTACATAACGCAACAACTCGCGGTTGACGCGCGAATCCTCGGTCTCCCCGGCCACCGCGAATCCGCCGGGTCCGTGCCTGCTGTTCATCGCGTCTCCTGTGGATGGCAGTTACGTGGACGGCAGGGGCGAGAAGCCCTGCGCCAGCTCGAATTGATCAATCTGTTGAGCCAGTGCGGTTTTGGTGTCGTCGTCGGCGAAGGATGCAGCCACCGACGCCCGGGCGAAGCCGATCAGATCCGACTCGTCGAGACCAAACGTCGCCGCGCATACCGCCCAGTCCCCCTCCAGCGTCGAACCCAGCAAACCCGGATCGTCGGTATTGATGGTGACATTCACACCTGCGTCCCGAAGTCGGATCAGCGGATGCTGCGACCAATCGTCGTAGATGCCCAGGATGACATTGGATCGAGGACAGATTCCAAGCGGGATCTGCGTCTCGATCAGGTGCTCGACCAACCGCTGGTCCTCGATGGCCCGGACACCGTGATCAACCCGCTCGGTCTGCAGGAGGTTCACCGCATCCCACACGCCTTCCGGCCCACTCGATTCACCCGCATGCACGGTGCGATGGAGCCCGGAGCGACCCGCGAGCGCGAATGCGTCGGCGAACTTTGCGCTGACCCGCCCCGATCTCCGCTCGTCACCGTCGACTGAGATCGCCAGAACATGCCTCGGCCGCGACCGGGCAATCCACTCGACCAGCTCGACAGCATCGGTCGCCGATTGTGAACGCAGCAATGAGACACACAGCCGGATCTGGGCGAGCCCGTCCTGATGTGCCTCGTCGAGTCCGGCCGCGAACGCATCGAACAGCTCGGGCAAGCGGTCCCGCCAGGCGCTCCAGTGGCAGGGGTTGATGATGACGTCGGAGTATGCGATCCCGGATGCCGTCTGCCGCGCCGCGAACCGATACGCATGTCGGGCAGCCTGTTCGGAGGTCCGGATCAATCCGCAACCCCAGTCGAGGAACTCCAGAAACGGTGTCAGTCCGACCTCGGCCGCATGTGTGCCGTCGCCGACGTCGAAACCCTCACCGATCTTCTGCAGAAGGGTTGCCGCCGGACGTGGCAACGGCTCACCGGCGGCCTTCACCAGATCCATCAGGTCGACGAGTTCGAAGCCGCCTTCGAGGTGGACGTGCACTTCCGCCTTGGGCAGCGAACGGATCCAGCCTTCGTCGATACGCGGTGCGGAGGCAGAGACGGAGTCGACACTCATGTGAAACACATTCCTTAGGTGTTTTGAGGAGGTATGCCCAACCGGGGGCATTCACACTGCGCTGCAGCGGCGGGATCTTGTTGATAAGTTATCACCACCTCGGTCCCGAAGCTCCATAACCGGCGCACGACCACTTCAGCACCACCGCACGTCCGCAACCCGGACCACCGCGCACAGTTACTCGCCGATGCTCGAAATAGATTGATAGAACCCATCTTTAGCGAACCACCACAGAGTCGTGGTGTGGCGACACTCCGTACCACCCAGAACCGACCCCCGTCAAACGTGAGACCGGTTTTACGCGTCGCGGTTTTGTTTCTTTTCTGGGACGGATCGCGTGAACATACTTATCAACAAGTTGAGCGCAGCTCTCAACACTGGGTCCTACGCCAAGAAAGCCGCATCATGAAACTTCGTAAGAGTCTCGCCGTCCTACTTGCCATACCGCTGGTGGCCACGTTTGCCGCCTGCTCATCCGACTCCGGGGCCGACACCGATTCGGGCAAACCCAAGGTCGCAATCGTGCTGGGCGGCTTGGCCAACGACGGCGGCTTCAGCCAGTACGCCGCGGATGCCGGCACCACACTCGAGGACGAGGGCGCGATCTCGCTGCAGATCCGCGAGTCGGTCACCACCTCTTCCGATGCCGAAGCGGCCTTCCGCCAATACGCCTCACAGGGCTACGACCTCATCATCGGTTGGGGCCTGGACTTCGCGAACTCCATCTTCACCGTTGCCGCCGAACTCCCCGAAGCCCATTTTGTGGCCACCGGTTCGGCCGACATCCTCGACAAGGCCACTCCCAACGTCGAGACCTGGACGTACGCCAGTGACCAGCAGGGATACCTCACCGGCTGGATCGCCGGAAAGACCGGCCTGTCACCGGTCGGCGTCGTCGAAGGACAGCTCGCCCCCTTCAACGAGATCACCTACAAGGCGGTCAGCGTCGGTCTCGACGTGACGAATCCGGCAGCCGTCGAATTGCCCCCGATCTTCACCGGCAGCTGGACCGACACCGCCCTGGCCAACCAGGCGACGAAGGCCCAGATCGCCTCCGGCGCAAAGCTCATCGTCACCGGGGCCGAGGCATACACACCCGGCGTGCTGTCGGCGGCCAAGGCGGCCAACGTGGCAACACTGGGCGCATCGAGTGCATCGTCATCGGACGCACAGGCGGTCAACATCGGACTGGTGAAGCTCGACTTCACCCCCACACTGCGGGAGATCGTGGAACAGCTGAACAACAACACCTTCGGCGACCACGCGTACACCTCCACCATCGCCAACAAGGGCCTGATCTACGCCGATGGCAACAAGCCCGCGGCTGCGCCCAACCTGCCCGATGACATCGCCGAGCAGGTCAATGAGCTTGCCGCACAGCTTGCCTCGGGCGCGGTCACGATCCCGCCGATCAGCTGACCTGAGGCGAACACAGATCAATCGACGAGACGGTACGGGATTCGGCTGATGGTGAAACAACTTTCGTTGCATGGTGTTTCCAAGAGCTTCGGCGCCGCGCAGGCGCTGGACAACGTGGACCTCACCATCGCCCCTGGGACCATCCATGCTCTCATCGGTGAAAACGGTGCCGGTAAGTCGACGGCACTGAAGATCCTGGCCGGTCTCGAACAACCAACCTCCGGGTCGGTTGTTCGAGACGGTCTGCCAGTTGTGCTCCCGAACCGGACCGCTGCGATCCGTGCCGGAATCGGTCTGGTCGCACAGCAACTGAGCCTCAATCCAGAATTGACACTGGCCGAGAACCTCATCTTGAACCAGTCCGAGCGCATCGCCTCGCGCTCTCGGGCCACCACAGCGCTCGACCGGGTGGCCACCGAGGCCGGACTGGTGCTCCGCACCAACACCCCGGTCCGCAACCTGGGCTTCGCGCAGCGCCAACTCGGCGAGCTGGCGATCGCACTCGCCCAGGGCGCCGATATCCTCTTGCTCGACGAACCCACCTCGGCACTGGGCCCCCACGAGACCGAAACTCTTTTCGCGCGACTCAAACTTCTTGCGGCAAATGGTGTTTCGATTCTCCTGATCACCCATCGGCTGGCCGACGCGCGCTCTGTCGCCGATGACGTCACCGCACTCTCGCGTGGCCGCGTCACCCTTGCCGCAGCCATGTCCGGCGCCACCGACGACGATCTCGTCACCGCGATGGTCGGGTCGGCGCCGGATGCGATCGTGCCGAGTCCGTTCGCCGAAGGCGAGCAGCGACTGATTCTCGACCGGGTCAGCATCAACGCGCCCGGTCAGGTTTCCCTCGATTCGGTCAGCTTCGCCGTCCGGCGCGGCGAGATCGTCGGTGTACTGGGTGTTGCAGGCAACGGCCAGAGCTTGCTCGCCGGCGCCGCAGTGGGCATGGTTCCCATCTCCAGCGGTTCGATCACGGTCGACGGCACCGACATCGCCGGGCACCCGGGCCGTGCGCACGAGGCCGACGTCGCCTACGTCCCAGAGGTTCGTGCCGACTTCCTCCTACCCGACTCCCCCATCACCCATTCCTCGGTGTTGCGCCGACTCGGTGGCAGCACCGGTGGCCCCAGGCCATTTCGCCGGTTCGGGATGATGGACTGGAGGTCGATCCGGGCGTTTGCATTCGACCTCTGCAAGCGCCACGACGTCCGGCCGTTGGACATCGGCATCCATGCAGGTGCCCTGTCCGGCGGAAACCAGCAGAAGCTGCTGGTCGGGCGGGAACTCGGCGGGCATCAGTCCACCGACGCCCCGGCCGTGGCGGTACTGCACGGCCCGACACAGGGCCTTGATCTGGGTGCGGCGGCCGCAATTCGCGGTGAGGTACGCAATGCCGCGGCCAAGGGCACGGCGATCCTGCTGGTGTCGGCCGATCTCGACGAAGTCCGCGAACTGTCTCACCGAATCCTGGTGATGGCCAAAGGCCGGATCGTCGATCAGTTCGACACCGCCGACTTCGACATCGGGCGTTTCGGCCGTGCGGCAGCCGGTCTCACCAGCGGGAGTCAGATCAATGTCTGAGCTCCTGCGCCGGTACGCCGGCACCCGCGGACTGGTACTGGCCGGGCTCTATCTGGTTGCCGGACTTGCCATTGTCGCCGTGATGATCGCAAGTACCGGCGGCACATTGGATGTTGCGCTCTCGGGCTGGTTCACCGGTGCATTCGGTAGTGGCTACAACCTCACGCAAACGCTGTCCGACGCGACGCCCCTGGCACTGGTTGCCCTCGGTGCGTCCATCGCACTTCGCGCGGGGATCATCACGGTCGGCGCGGAGGGCCAGCTGATCCTGGGCGCCACGCTCTCGGCAGCAGTCGCCTTTGCGCTGGGCACGTCGGTGCCGTCGCTGGTGGCGTTGACACTCGGCGCCATCGCAGGCGGAATCGGCGGCGCACTGTGGTCGTTGATCCCTGCCATCGCCAAGGTGCGTTGGGGTGTCAACGAGATCCTGTCCACGCTGCTGGCGAACTATCTGGCCGCGTTCCTGCTGACCTATCTGTTGCGCAACCAACTGCGCGACGAACAGACTGCGGCCAGCCCACAGAGTGCGGTACTTCCGAAACCGTCTCTGATCCCGCAACTTCCGGTCGACGGCCGTATCCACGTCGGCATCGTGATCGTTGTGATCATCATTCTGGGCGCCTGGTGGTGGACGCGGACACCATCTGCCTTCCTGTTCGATGTCTACGGCAAGCGGCCCCTCCTGGCATCCCGACTGGGCCTGACCCCGATGCGCGCCATCCTGTCCGCGATGCTGATCTCCGGGCTGTGCGCGGGTATGGCCGGCTGGATGCAGGTCGCCGGTGTCACCACCCGGCTGGAACCGAACGTCGCCGGCGGCATCGGCTTCGCGGGACTGGCCGTGGCCGTACTCGGACGGGGCAATCCGATCGGAATCGCCGTGGCAGCAGTGGTTTACGCAGCGCTGGGCACCGGCGCGGCAGGTGTACAGATGGCCACCGGAACCACGCCGACCGCCATCGGAACCGTCAGCCAGGGCATCCTGCTGTTGACCGCGGCGCTGGCCTTGGCCGCGATCAAACTGCTGCCGCGCACATCTGCACCAGAACCCCGCACCGACTCTCAGAAGATCGGAGTAACCGCCGGATGAACACCCTCGACTTCTGGACAATCGTCATCGCGGGGGCACTGGCACTGTGCTCACCGATCATTCTTGCCGGACTCGGCGAGATCTTCCTCGAACGAACCGGCGGCTTCAACGTCGGTATCGAGGGAATGATGCTGATCGGCGCGGTCTTCGGTGTCCTCGGATCAAGTGTCGGTGGTGTCTGGTTCGGTGTGCTGTCCGGAATCGCGCTGGGTGCACTGTCGGGTCTTCTACTCGGCCTTGCCTCGTCGGTGGCCGGAGCCGACATCATCATCGTCGGAATCGCCATCGGGCTCATCGGTTCGGGACTGAGCATCTTCCTGTACCAGTCGATCAACCCCTCCGGTTCCACCAATACCGCGGTCGATACCCAGCCGGTGCTCAATATCCCACTCCTGGACGAGATCCCACTGATCGGTACCGGACTCGCCCAGGCCGGGGTGTTCTTCTATCTGACGTTGGCCCTCGTCGTGGTGTCCTGGTTTGTGTTGACGAGGACCCGATTCGGGCTACGCCTGCGCTCGGTGGGAGACGACCCGGCTGTGGCGATCACTCGCGGCATCTCACCGGCCCGTTACCGACTCGCCGCAGCGGTGATCGCCGGCGCGTTCGCCGGACTCGGTGGGGCCGTGGTGTCCCTGTCGAGCATCGGCATCTTCTCGCCGGGTATGACCGGCGGCGCGGGATTCATCGCATTGGCCGTGGTGATCATCGGACGCCGCAACCCCTTTGGCCTGGTTGCCGGCGCCCTGCTGTTCGCATTCTTCAACAGCCTCGCCCTGCTCGCCCAGACCCGCAACCTCGGCCTGCCCGTCGAACTGTTCCAGTCCCTGCCGTATCTCGCCACGTTTGTCGTTCTGTGTGTGGTGTCGCGCCGCATGCACCTCGGACGTGGCCGAACGCCGCGAGCGGCCACCGCTCCGGCAACAATTCGTCCGAAAGAAGGAGCCCGATGACCACCCCGCAACTGTCCGCGCGTGAAGAAGAACATGCGCTGATCGAGTCGATCGCCGAACTGGCAACCGGTTTCGCAAAAACGGCACCCGACTACGACGATCGCGCCGAGATCGCGATCGGCAATCTCGACGCACTGCACGCTGCCGGATTGAACACGGCGGTCCTTCCCCAACACCTGGGCGGATCGGGCCTGAGCTACCTGGGCTTCGGTAAGGTCGTGCGACTGCTGGCCAAGGCCGACCCGTCGACCGCAACCATCTGGACGATGCACTCCGGGGCCGGCGTCGGCTTGTCCGAGCTCACCCGTGAGGTCGCCGGCTCCTTCTTCGCCGATGAGTTCCTGGCGGGCAAGCGATTTGCCAACGCATTGTCCGAACCCACCAGCGGAAACCGCTTCCTCAATCCCACGCAGGAAGCCGAGGCGGCGCCCGGTGGCTGGATCCTCAACGGCGCGAAGCGTTTTGTCTCCGGCAGCGAGATCGCCGATTACCTACTGGTCAATGCGTTGGTCGAGGGTGCTCCCACCTTCTTCGGCGTGATCCCGGACGAGACGGTCACCATCATCCCGATCTGGGACACACTCGGGCTGCGTGCCACCCGGAGTCAGCTGCTCTCGTTCGAGAACACCCTGATGCGTCAGGAGTATCGTGGCCGCGCCCCCGGATTCGGTGACTTTGCGATCATTCCGGCCGGGCTGCCCGCCATCTCCCTGGGTATCGCCGATGCGGCGCTGGAAGCGATCATCGAACACGCATCGTCACGTGTGATCCTGAACAAGCCTCTCTCCCATCAGCAGTGGGTTCAGCACGAGGTCGCCGACGCCCACATCCGGCTCGAAGGCGCACATGCGCTCTACGAGCGAGGCCTGCAGGAAGCCGACAACGGCGATCCCGCGTTCTTCGGTGATCTCACCCGCGCCAAATACCTCGCCAACAAGGTCGCGGTGGATGTGGCGCAGCTCGCGGTGCGGATCGGCGGTGCCACCGGCTATCTCAAGAAGTCGCCGATCCAGCGTCATCTGCGTGATGCCCAGGCCGGTCAGTTGATGGCGTACTCGACCGAAGTCCTTGCCGGGCTTGTCGGCCGTGAGGTGCTCGGTGTGAAAGAGGAACAGTCGCAATGACCCAGCGCCCGCGGATGATCTTCAACGCGTTCAACATCTTTTCCGTCTCCCACCACGATCAGGGGATGTGGGCCTGGCCGGGTAGCAAACAGCTCGACTACAACTCGATCGACTACTGGGTCGAGTGCGCCAGGCTTCTCGAGCGTGGCTGCTTCGACACTCTCTTCTTCGCCGACGTGCTCGCCCCCTACGAATCGTTCTCCGGATCCCGCGAGACCGCCGTTCGCAGTGGTATGCAGTTTCCCATCAACGATCCCGGGGAATTGATCCCGGCACTCGCGTACGCCACCGATGAGCTGGGATTTGTTCTCACCCAGAACATTTTGCAAGAGCCGCCGTATTCGTTCGCCCGTAAGATGTCGACCCTCGATCACCTCACCAGGGGCCGCATCGGATGGAACATCGTGACAACGTTCCTGGCAGGCGCCGGCCGCAATCTGGGGTTGTCCGGGCTTCCCGAACACGAGGATCGCTACGCCCGCGCCGACGACTTCATCGACGTCGTCTACAAATTGTGGGAGGCCAGTTGGGAGGACGATGCGGTCATCCGTGACATCGCCACCCAGCAGTACGCCGACCCGGCCAAGGTCCACGAGATCAACCACGTCGGGCCCTTCTACGACGTCGTCGGGCCACACCTGTGTGAACCGTCGCCGCAGCGGACACCGTTCCTCATCCAGGCCGGTGTCTCCCCACGTGGACGCGACTTCGCGGGCCGAAATGCGGAGGGACTGTTCATCAATGCGCTCAGTCCCGATGAGGCGGCACCGATCGTCTCCGATGTGCGGGCCGCCGCGCGGCGTCACGGGCGGAACCCCGGCGATGTCAAGCTGCTCGGGATCCTCGGCTTCGTCGTCGGCAGTACCGAGGAGGAGGCCAATCGGCTACAGGAAGAGATCACCGACTTCCAGAGCATCGAGGCAAATCTCGCCAAACAGAGTGTCTTCCTCGGCTATGACTTCGGACAACTCGACCCGCACGAACCCATCGGGGAGATCGCCAAACGCCCCGAAGGAAGGGAAGGCATCGTCGCGAAACTGATCTCGATGGCGCCGAACCAATCGATGACCATCGGCGAATTGGTCCGCTGGTTCGGCAACATGCGTGAGGTCGGCACACCCGAGCAGATCGCCGACCGCATCGAGGCCTGGCAGGATGCCGGAGTCGACGGCATGAACGTGCAGTACGTCGTGTCGCCGGGTTCCTTCGAGGACTTCGTCGAGCACGTGTCGCCGGTACTGCGCAAACGCGGGATCATGCAGGAGAGCTATTCACCGGGCACACTCCGCGAGAAGATCTTCCCCGGTAAGGGCCCCTACCTGCCCGACGAACATCGGGCCCGGCAGTTCCGGCGTTCGGCGTTTGGTGGATGACCTCCTCCGGCCGAAGCGGTACTGTCCGAAGGTGGACTACTCCGATGCGCTTGTGGAAGAAAACCGCCTGTTCGGCGAACTGATCCGGCAGGCAGATCCGGCCCATCCTGTGCCGACGTGTCCGGAATGGACCGTCCAGCAACTGTTTCGCCATGTCGGCCGCGGCGATCGATGGGCCGCTGCGATCGTCGCCGAACGACGCGAGCAACCACTCGATCCGCGATCGGTCAGCGGTGGAAAGCCGCCGGCCGATCCGGATCAGGCGATCGACTGGCTGCACGACGGAGCCCAGAAGTTGATCGACGCGGTCTCGGAGACCGGCCCGGACACCCCGGTCTGGACCTTCCTCGGCCCGCGTCCGTCAGCGTGGTGGATCCGCCGCCGTCTCCACGAGGCGACGGTCCACCGGGCCGATGCCGCACTGGCACTGGGTCTTCCCTACGAGCTGAGCCCAGCTCTTGCCGCCGATGGAATATCCGAATGGCTCGACCTCCTGGCCCAGTCTGGTTCTGGCAGGCCCGCCCCACTCGACGCCGGGTCCACCCTGCACCTGCACGCCTTCGAAGACAGCCTCGGCAGCGCCGGTGAATGGTCGATCAGCCGCGGTGACGATGCGATCATCTGGGACAACAGCCATACCAAGGCCGGGGCCGCAGCACGCGGACGCGCGTCGGATCTCTTGCTGGCACTGACCCGTCGTCTATCGGCTGCTGAAGCAAACGCCGAGGTCCTGGGCGATCAGCAGATCTGGGAGACCTGGCTCGAGCGCACCGCGTTCTGAATTCGTCTCGGCGACAATTGATCCTCAACTGACAGGAAACTGACAGGAAACCACGGACCGTCCCTCAAGGTTCATCAGTTCTACTGTTCCCGTTCGCCTGGAGTTCATCCCGGCGTATCGGAACGGAAGAGGTGACGAACCGGGGTGAGTACCCAGGGATATCAGCAAACGGCGAGCAGATTGCATGCGTTCAACCGCTACGAGATCAAATACTTCGTCGATGAGCTGAAGGTTCCACAGCTGCGCGAAGAACTTTCCGCCCGCATGGACTCCGATCCGTACTCGCCCGTCGGCGGGTACCCGGTGACGTCGTTGTATTACGACACCCCGGATCTGCGGTTCTACTGGGAGAAGATCGAGGGACTGAAGTTCCGGCGCAAATTGCGCATGCGTCTCTACGGGGATCCGGCACAGTGCACCGACACCACCGAGGTGCATGTCGAGATCAAGCAACGCGTCAACAGGGTCACCCAGAAACGCCGGATCTCGATGCCATACGGCGCCGCACTGCGATGGCTGAACGAGCGCCAAGACATCGAGTGCGACCCCGCGCACAGACCATTTGTCAACGAGGTCACCACGCTGATCGGCAATCTCGACCTGCGACCGATCGTCACCACCGGCTATCTGCGTGAAGCATTCGTCGGCAACGACGCAGACCTCGGGCTTCGAGTGACCATCGACCACAGGGTCCACGGCCGTGACCGCGATTTCGACTTCGCCTGCGCTTCGGAAAACAAATTCACCATTCCACCCAAACTGGCGGTCGTGGAACTCAAGGCGAACGAACGTGTGCCCTACTGGGCCACCGATCTCACCGCCCGGCTGAACATGTCGGTCATCCGCGTGTCGAAGTACTGCCAATCCGTAGAAGCATTCGGGATGGCTCCGCGATCCCAGATGGGTGCAGCAGAACCTGTTGTGCCACAAGAATCCAAGAGCTGTGCGAGTATGTCCGATTTGAGGAAGAGTTTGTGAATATCGATCTGCAAGATCTCAGTGGAACGTTCAACACGTTTGACGTCATCTGCTCATTGGCGTTGTCGTTTGTGCTGTCGGCGACGGTGGCCTGGGTCTACCGCTACACCCACAAGAACGTCTCGTACAGTCAGTCATTTGTGCAGACACTGGTGATGTGCGGCATGATCATCGCCCTCATCATGCTGGTTGTCGGCTCCAACATCGCGCGCGCATTCGCTCTGGTCGGAGCACTGTCGGTGATCCGATTCCGCAACGCCGTCAAGGAAACCCGAGACGTGGGATTCATTTTCCTTGTGATGGCGATCGGTATGTGCACCGGAACCCGCTTCTACCTTCTCGCCATCGCGGCAACCGTGGCGATCTGCCTCGTGCTCGTGATCATGTACAAGTTCAACTGGTACAAGCTCGACGTCCAGCGCCAGGTGGTCAAGGTCCAGGTTCCGCCGGAGCAGGAGTACGCGAAACTGATCGAAGACGTGATGATCAGCTACTGCCTCGAATTCGAGCTGGTGTCAACGGAATCCACCAGAGCCGGCGCCCTCAATGAGCTGTACTACACCGCGCGCTTGAAGAAAGGGAAGCAGCCGGCCGAGCTCATCGCCGCACTGAGGGACGTCAACTCCGGCCAACGAGTCACCGTTCTGACCGGATACGACCAGACGGATATCTGATGGCCGACGATCCGGATCCGGCGGTCTCTGAGCCCGGTCCGCCCAAAAAGAGTCTGCGCCACCATATTCCGGTCAGCATGCGCCAGCACTGGAAGATCGTGGCGACCTTTGTGGCGTTTGTCGTCGTGATGGCAACGGTGTTCGGCACCACCCGGATCCGTCCGTACATCACCGGAGATCAAGCGATCGTCGCATCGGAGATCACCGAGAACATCACCGGCACCGTCGATCTGTTCGACGACTCGGAAGATCACGAGGTATCCGTCGACTTCACCGACGCCGAGTACCAAGACATGATCACCGCGTACAGCGATGACGGCGAGAAGAAATGGATCAATGCGACGGTGACGATCGACGGCACCGTGATCTCGGATGCCTCGGTACGTCTCAAGGGCAACTCCACATTGATAGGTCTACGTGGAGACGGGGATCGACGGGGTGCCGGCGGCGAGGGCGCCCAAGCTCCCCAGGGTATGGAACCTCCCGAAGGCTTCGAGCCACCGGAAGGCATGGAACTCCCGGAAGGCATGGAACTCCCCGAGGGCATGCAGCCGCCGACGGATGGGCAGATGCCGGGCGGCGGCATGGGCGGCATGATGGGCGGCGCCATGGGGTCCGTCAGCGCAGCGGATCCCAGCTCACTTCCGCTGTTGATCAGTTTCGACGAGAACGCCAAAGGCCGCGCCTACCAAGGGCTCACGGAGATCTCCGTGCGTCCGGGATCACCCGTGATCAACGAGGCGATGGCCCTGTCACTGACCGACGAGACCGGACAGGCATCGCAGCGTTACGCCTACAGTGTCTACCGCGTCAACGGCGGCGAGAGTTCGACGCGTCTACTGCTCGAACATCCCGACTCCGCGTACGCCGACACCCTCTTCGACTCCCCCGGCTATCTGTACAAGGCCGACGCGAACTCGAAGATGGCGTACGTCGACGATGACCAGGCGTCGTACACCAGCCAGTTCAAGTTGCTCAACGCATCGGGAACCGGCGACGTGGAGCCGATCATCAATTTTCTGCGATGGCTCGACAACGCCGACGACGAGGAGTTCGACGAGCACCTCGGTGACTGGGTGGACGTCGATTCGTTTGCGCAGTACGTGGCCACCCAGAACCTGCTGGTCAACTCCGACGACATGAGCGGCCCGGGCCAGAACTACTACCTCTGGTACGACCTGGAAACCGAGAAGATCACGGTTGTCGCGTGGGACCTCAACCTGGCCATGAACGGCCAGACCACTGCCGGTCCCGACGACACCGTGTCAATGGGTGGCGGCGGTGGCGGGGGCCCCCGACCCGGAGCAACCGCGACGGACGGGCAGGTGCAGCAACGCCCCGACAACACCGGCACCCGGCAGGCAGCGCCTGAGGGCCAGGACAAGTCCCAATCCGACACCAAAGGTCAGGTCGGCCCAGGTGGTGGAGGTATGGGCGGTGGTAACCCGCTGAAGACCCGGTTCCTCGCGTCGGATGCGTTCACCGAGGTCTATGAGTCCGCGTACTGGGATCTGTACGACCAGATCTACGCGAGTGGTCTGGCCGAGGGACAACTCGACGCCCTGGCGCAATCCATTCCCACCAGCGACGGTTTGACCGCAGACGATCTGACGGCCGACATCGACAGCATGCGGACCTGGATCACGGCCCGCAACGCCAACCTGGCTGCGCTCAGATGATCCCGACCTCGGCCAGCAGCGTTCGCGTCTGCTCGATCGAGGACAACTGATCAAGGTCCACGTCTGCCCCCGCCACCGAATCCAGCGGGGGCAGATCGTATTTCGACTCGATGCCGGCGATCACCGGGTATTCGGCGGTCTGGTTCGCGAAATACGTCTGCGCCTGGGCTGAAAGCAACTGCCGGACAAATGCGAATGCCGCTTCTTTGTTCTGCGATGACGCCAGGACCCCGACTCCGGCAACGTTGACCAGTGCACCGGGATCGCCTGCCGAGAAGTTGTGGAGAGCGACCGCGGACTGCGATCCCACCTTGTCCATGAACGTGTACCAGGAGAAGTGGTTCGTCAGCCCCACCGCGATATCGCCTCTGTTCACCGCTGCCATCATCGCGTCGGTGACCTCGAAGGAACTGCTTTCCGGGGCATATCCGATCTGCCCCTTCCATCGTGGGTCGAGCAGACCGTCGATCCCGGCCGGTAGGTCCGAATCCATGACTTTGGTGGAGTTGTAGGCGAGGGCGCGCTGACGTGCCGTGGTGGCCACCCATGTTCCATCAGCCGGCGAGCGTCAGGCAGGCGCCGAACGCAAGAACAGTTCTCTTGAACGTCATGAGCACCTCACTGCCGACAAGCGGATATCGTGAGCAACTCTAACGGACAGGCGGATAACGACTCAGGGCAACGACCAGAGCACAACGGTGACCAGGTAGAAGACCACCACCCACAATGCCGTCACGGCGGCGACAATGCCCCAGCCCCACGAATTGGTCCACCGGGCAGTGCGTTCCGGCCGTGGCCAGAGCCATACCTTCAGGAGTTTGTTCACGTAATAGGGCATCGTGAAATAGCTCATCAGGAAGCTCGAGAGGAGGTTGCCGATCAGCAACCCGAGCCACAACGGCATCTCGAGCGGTGACAATGCCAGCGACAAGAGCACGACCGTCGGATACAGACCCACCCAAACCGCGATGGACGTCTTGAAGCCCGACGGGGGCGCCGCCTCATTTCCCTTGTCGTCGAAGGCAAACCAGCTGCCGAAGGAATTGTCGATGGTCCGCAGTTCGAAATCACTGAACCGCTCACCTTCCGCCAACAGCTCGCGGCGCTCGGCGGAGGTCAGCCAAGCATCGAGATCTGCGGCGTTGTCGTACCGGTACAGCGCGGTCCATTCGTCCTGCAGACCTTCGATCGGCCGGAACAACTCGGATCCGCGGAACCCGTCGAACTTCGTCTCGGCCTTCTCCAGGCGGCTCTGCCAGGCCAAGAAGTCGTCCACGAGTTCAGGTTTGACCCGATGGGTCACAACCACCGTCACCAGCGGGTCCGCTGCCTGCGCGCCACCGCTGATCACCTGCTGGGTGGCGGGTCCGTCGACGTAGTCGCGCCCGCGATCCAGGAGTTCCTGACGAGTCACACTGTTGATCCAGGCCTGCAGATTGGCGACGGAGTCGAAGCGGTAGACGACCACCCAGTCCGGCTGACGGTCGGTGGGCTGGGCAACTTCCGCCGCGACGAACCCCGGATAGACCGAGGCCGCGGCATTCATGCTGTCCTGCCAGATCGAATACGCCGATTCAGCTCCGGGCCGCACCTTCTGACCGATGATGACCGTCGCTACGGTGTTGATCGTTTCGGCGCTCATCGCCATCTCCTAAAGAGGTTCGTCGAATGTGAATCAGGCTGGTGCCACGGTCGATCGGGACGCCCCGAGACGGTGGAAGATCCGATCCGGGGTGAGCGGAAGCTCTCTGTACCGGACGCCGGTCGCGTCGAAGACAGCATTGGCCAGCGCCGGGGCCACCGGGTTGATACAGCACTCCGCCATCCCTTTGGACCGCATCGGGCCCACCGAATCGTGCGACTGAACCAAGATCACCTCGGTACGCGGCACGTCGGCAAACGTGGGGATGCGGTAGTTACGCAGGTTCGGGTTTCTCATCGTGCCGGTCTCATCGACGTGATAGTCCTCGGTGAGCACGAATCCGAGCCCCTGCGCCACACCACCTTCCACCTGACCCCGAACCTGGGCCGGGTTGATCACCACACCCGGATCAGCCGCCTGCACGCTGTACAGGATGCGGATCTCGCCGGTGATCCGGTGAACCGCAACCCGGAATCCGTGGGTGTTCGACGTGACGCTGCGCGGTGATCCATACGCCTTTCGAGCCTCCGTGAACTTGATCCCGCGCCGCGCCCCGGCCTCGACGATCTCGGCAAGCGTCAGTCGGGTACCACCACAGAGAACACCGTCGTCGTCCATCGCGCAGCCGGCGAGCGGTACACCGGTATGCGATGCTGCGAACGCCAGGATCCGGTCCCGAAGTGCGTTGGATGCGTTCAGAACCGCGTTGCCTGCGACGAAGAGGCCGGCGCTGGCGAAAGCGCCCGTGTCGAAACCTGTTCGGTCCGTGTCAGATTGGATCAGCCGCACTCGTGACGGCGTGGTGCCCAACTGGTTTGCGCAGATCTGGACGTGCGCGGTCGAGGTACCCTCACCGAACTCGACCGTTCCGACGGCCAACTCGTAGACGAGGTCGTCGCCCAGAGTCGCCCACGCCTCCGAGATGTGCTCGGTCGGCGGCGCGGTCTCATGGATCGAACTCGCGGTTCCGACCCCGATCAGCCAGTCATCACCCAGCGGCACACCATTATTGTTGCGCGCCAACGCCGCATCGACCAGATCGATGCATTCACCAAGGCCGTCTTCACTGAACATCACATCGTCCGGACCGTCTTCGAATGCGATGAGAGCATCGCCCGGACGGATGATGTTCCGGCGCCGAACGTCCATCGGGTCCATGTCCAACAGGACCGCCAGCTCGTTCATCGCGGATTCGACCGCAAAAGCCGGTTGCGTCATCCCGTACCCACGCAGCGCACCACTGGGCACCGTGTTGGTGTAGACCGAATAGGCGTCGTATTTCTTGTTGGCGCAACGGTAGAGCATCACCGCGGCGCTGCCCGCGAACAAGGTCTCACCACCGTGGTTACCGTATGCACCGGTGTTCGAGACGTTGCGGACCTGGAATGCGGTGAGCGTTCCATCCGCCTTGGCACCGAGTTTGACCGTCAGCTTCATCGGGTGTCGCGGGGATGCCGTGGTGAACTCTTCGGTCCGGGTGTATTCGAGCGATACCGGCGCACCGGTGTCCATCGTTGCCAATGACACCAGGTCCTCGGCGATCACCTCCTGTTTGCCACCGAAGCCGCCGCCGACCCTTTTACAGAACACCCGTAGCTGGTCAGGACGCAGATCGAACAGGTGCGCGAGCTTGACCTTGGCAATGGACGGAGACTGTGAACTGGTCCGGACATTCAGGCGACCGTCCTGCATCCACGCAATCGATCCGTGGGTTTCCAGATGCGCGTGCTGCACCCGGGGTGAGGCGTACGTCCCCTCGTGGATCACATCGGCCTCGGCGAACCCGGCCGCGACATCACCGACGTGCCCGTGGATCTCGAGCAGGATGTTGTGTTCTGGGTCCTGAACGAAGGGGTCGGACGAACCGTGCAGCGCAGGCGCACCCTGCGACATCGCGTCTTCGGGATCGAAGACCGCGGGCAGCAGATCGTATTCGACCACCACCTGACGGCAACCCTCCTCGGCGCCGCCGATGGTCTCGGCGAGTACGGCCACAACCCGTTGCCCAACGAACCGGACGACGTTGTCGAGGATGTAGGTGTCATCCGGATCGACGAGGTGGTCGGTGTGGATGGCGGTGGTGAACAGTTTCCGGGGAACGTCCTCCCACGTGTACACACGGTGCACGCCGGGCACGGCAAGGGCCGCGGACTTGTCGATGGACACGATCCGGGCATGAGCGTGGGGCGAATGAAGCACCTTGAGGTGCAGCATTCCCTCCATCTCGACATCCATCGTGTATTCGGCGCGGCCGGTGACGATATCCACGGCAGCCGGTGCCCCCACGCTGGTTCCGACGGCCTGGCCCGCCTTTGCCTCCTCGATCTCCGAGACGCCGTTGACGGCGTCTTCGATCGCCCGATAACCCGTACAGCGGCAGAGGTTTCCCTTCAGCGCCCGCGGCAGGTCCTGTTTCTGTGCATCGGTGAGCGCCGCCGCCGTCATGATCATGCCCGCCGTACAGAAGCCGCACTGAAAACCCGGTGCCGCACAGAAGTTCTTCTGCATCGGATGGAGGTCTTCGGGAGTGCCAAGGCCCTCGATGGTGGTGACCTCATGGTCGTCGGCCCGGAACGCCGGCGTGATGCAGCTGTGGATCGGACTGCCGTCGAGCCACACGGTGCAAGCACCGCAGTCACCGCCGTCGCAACCCTTCTTGACTCCGTGATGGCCCAGATCACGCATGAAGGTGCGTAGACACTGACCCGGATCCGGCTGTTGCTCAAAGGATTTACCGTTCACCGTGTACGTCATGCCACACCGCCTGCCAATTCGATCCGGATCTCTTCGGCGAAGTGGTTCGCCAGGTGCCGCCGATGATCGGGCTTGCCGTTCGGGTCGTCGAACCAGAGCTCGCTCGGCAGCGCATCGATGGCGGCACGCAAGGTGGCGGCGTCGGGGGTCGTGTCGAACGCCAGCCGGACCGGCCTGGTGGTTCCGGCGGTGATGGTCAGCAGCAGATCGGTGGTGCCCGGTGTCTGTGTCCCGACCATGAAGATCGTGGAACGGCCCATCTTGGTCAGGGTGAACCGGCGGACGGCATACCGTTTGCGCAACGCATACGCCGGAATGGTGATGCGGCGCAGGATCTCACCGGATGCCAGTACGTTCTCGTGGTTTCCGGTGACGAACTCGGCCGCATCAACCGTCCGCTCACCACCGTCGGCCGCCCACAGGGTGTAGGTTGCCTCCAGCGCAACGGTCATCGTGATCATCGGACCTGCAGGCAGGGACATGACGACGTTGCCGCCGACTGTTGCCGCGTTCCAGACCTTGAACGACGACAAGAACGCTTCACAGCTGGTCGCCAGCAACGGCCCGGCCACCCAACCATTCGGGGGCACAAAGGCATACAGATCGCGAATCGTGCAGGTGGCGCCGATCTGCAGGCCGTCGACATCGGATACGAGCGGCTCCCAGCCCAACGAGGTGAGATCAACCAGCCGACGTAGATGCGGCTGGTCGTCGGAGAACAACCACGTTCCACCAGCAAGCCAGGCATCGCCGGTGCGCCAGATCTCCCCCGGTCGCTGCGGTGGGCGCCGGACAACGTCCGTGACAGTGTTGATGTCCATGAAGGACTCCCTCTGGGCAGGTGATGCGCAGGGATGCCATTGCGCCGGTGTAAATGTACGCGACCAACAACTCTGATGTGCACCAAAGAACATTTCGGGCAACTTGCGGATCATCAAGCGCCCGTTACCGATACGCGTTTTTAGCCGCGTAACGTCGGTCCAGCTCATCCGTTCGCACTACACACGTTAGCTTGACTTAAAGCACACTTGAACTCCTAGTGTCATCGTATGACTGAATCGAACCTGCCTACGGACACCACCCGGCCGACTCTGCACCGAGCCGACGACAACGACGAGGTGGCAACCGCGGTTGCGCTCCTCGTCGATCGGCTACAAAACGCAACGAATGCCGATCAATACGACTCGCTGTTCGCCTCAGATGTGCTCTGGGGAAGCCCGAAAGGCCAAGTACTCCAGGGATACTCACTTCTCAACACGATTCATCGGTCCCTGATGGGCGGCAAGGTACCCGCAGCACCGACGTCCGAATTTCAGGCAGTTCAGAGCATTTCCCCCGCACCCGGGGTGGTGGTGACACACATCCGGAGGCAGGCGTTGTCCGCGGATGGCGAGCCCGACACCACCGGATTTTCGGAGATGGCCATGTATGTACTGGTGAACAAGGACGACCAGTGGTGGCTCGCGGCCGGCCAGAACACCCCTGTCAGCGATGTACTACCGAACCAGTAGATCGATACCCGGAAACCTCTTTCGTATCCACCGGAACATTTGGCGCGTTCGGACTCTCCTATCAACAACACCGCAAGCGAGACCATCGCGAGCACCCACACCAACAAGGAGAACCACATGTCCGACAACAGCATGCCCGAGATCAGCGAAGACGCCACCGTCCTGGAGGTCTTCGACGTCGACAATGACGGCGTGACCGAATCCGCCCTCGTGGACGTCGACGGCGATGGCGTCGGCGACGTCATGGTCCAGGACTACGACCAGGACGGCACCGCAGAGACCCTCGCCTTTGACACCGACGGCGACCAGCACTTCGAGACCGCGGTCTCCGACTCCGACCAGGACGGGATCGCCGACACCGTGTTCCTCGACGAGAACGCCGACGGCGAACACGACATCGCATTTGTCGACGACGATCAGGACGGCGAGATCGACAGCGCCTATGTCCACGAGACCGGCACCGACGAATGGACCGAAATCGATCCCGACAGCGTCGAGAACCCCGACACCAGCGCCCTCTGAGTCGGCGACAACCAACATCAGAGGAACCCGATGTCCGATTCCGACGGCGACGGGTTCAGCGAGACCAGCGCATCCGACCTCGACCAGGACGGCATACCGGACGGCTTCAAAATCCTGTAGCCGACGCTGTCTCAACCGTCGTCTGGCAGTACGACATTCACCCACAGGACAATCGGCTGCCGCCAACGCCTATATGCCTTACGTTGGCGGTGGCCGACTCCGATGGCCAACTCACTTCGAAAGGAACCCCACCGATGTCGAATCAATGGTGGCTGGCGATCGACTTCGGTACGTCGAATACCGCCGCGGCCGGATACGAACCCGGTTCGGGTGCCCCGTCGGTGGTGCCTCTCTCCCACAACAGCGACATCATGTCGTCGTCGGTATACGCGGATTCGTACCGCAATGTGCTGGTCGGCGAGGCCGCCGTCAACCAGGCCGCAGGCAATCCCGCCGCGTTCATCACGCACCCGAAACGGCACATCAATGCCGGCACGGTTCCGGTCGGAAATCTTGATCTGCCACTGGAGAACCTCATTGCTGCCGTGCTGAATTCGGCAATGAATCGAGCGGTGGAACGCCGCGGCGGTACCCGGCCCAGCCGGTTGATCCTCACGCACCCCGTGGCCTGGTCACCCGAGGAGATCGATGTCCTGACCCGGGCGGCCGAGTTGATCGGATTCGACCGTTCCGCGATCACCCTGATCTCCGAACCCCGCGCCGCGATCGCGCATTACACCCGGGCCATCCCTCCAGGAGAAGCCGCAGGCAAGACGATTGCGGTAGTCGACTACGGGGGCGGCACATGCGATGTCGCCGTTGTCAAGATCGGTGATGCGACGTCCACACCCGGTTCGATCGACCTGATCGCGCACGACGGAAGCAACGGCCTCGGCGGCAAGAACCTCGACGCCATGATCCGGCGGTGGGTCGACAAACAGCTCACCTCACGCGCACCCGAACTCCTGGAGTATCTGCGGACAGAGGCAAACCTGTCGACCAAGCGCGCCGTCGACGACAACATCCGACGCGCCAAGGAGCTGCTGTCCGAATCGCCGCGCGCGGTCATCAACATCAGTGCAGGCGGGCACGAGGCCATCCTCGAACTGACACGCGGCGAGTTCGAGCAGCTCATCGCCGCCAACGTCGACTCGGTTGTCGACCTCACCCGGCGGACACTGGCTCGCGCGGGTGCCGGCGGTGACGTCCAGATCTACCTGACGGGCGGCTCCTCACGGGTGCCATTGGTCCAGCAGCGCCTCGGTGAACTCGGCACGGTGGCAACACTCGACAACCCGAAGACGGTGGTCGCACTCGGAGCTCTCGAAGCCCTCGTCGCAGAGTCGGATTCCGCCGGTTCCGCGGGCGCACCGCTGCCGACGCCACCGATCGTCGGTGTTCCGTTGTCCAAACCCGCAACCCCGGAAACGACGTCCGGTCCACCGCCACCGAATGCACCGGGCTGGGGTACACCGAGTTGGGGCTCGACCGAGGCGCCGGCGCCGGCACCGGGTGGCGAATATGTGCCCACTGCCCAATACAGCACGAATCCCCAATATGGTTCGGACCCCCAGTACGGTTCGGATCCCCAGTACAGCTCGAACCCCCCGCCGAGTTATGCCGCCGCCTACGGCTCGCCGCCAGAGCAGCCGGTCCCCAACCCGAACCGCAAGCGCAATCTCACGATAGGTGCGATCGCTGCGGTTGTGGTTGTGCTGGTCGCTGCCATTCTCGGAGTGGCCATCGCCAGTTCCGGCGGGGACAACGACCCCAAAGCCGGGCCGGCAAGCTCGTCGACCACATCGACGGCGAGCACCACCTCGACCAAATCCACGACCACCACCAAACGCCAGGAACCCACGACAAACGCTTCCACAACACCTGGCGCCCTTGGTGCAGACGACCAGGGGCTGGTCGACGCCAACCCGGATCTGTTCGACGCCGACACCTGCCAGACGGTGGACCGTCCGGACTATGCCGTCGCCGCGATCATCTGCGCGCCGGCCAGTGGCGTACTCACCGAAGGCACCACGGGAGCACCACCGAGCGCCATCGCCCTGTTCGACGCAGGTACCTCCGACATCAAGGCCATCGCCGACACCGCGTATGCGGAGAGCAACACCTCCGAGTTGTTCACCCAGACAATCGACGGCGACCCGGTGTACGCCTACTTCGACACCTTCGACGACAACACCGTTGCGTACATCATCTACTCAGAAGTCAACGGAACCATCACCTGGTGGGTCACCGACAGCACCGACCAGGAAGCCTTCGCCGCGTGGTTGCGCTCGGCCCAGATCTGCCTGTGCTGAACCGAGTTCGTCCGGGTGGGAAATGGTTCCTCAACCAGCGCGTCTACCTGACCGGACCCTGCTAGCGTTTTGACAAGGCACATCCGGCTGCCCCGATATCCCTGAGCCGGATCAGCTGCGAAAGGCGTTGTGGCCCATGCCCGAGAGACCGCTCTTCGCATGGAGCCGTATCGGGGCGGGCCTCGGCGCGGTGGCCGCCGTACCCGCTGTGGCGGTCGCGTTCTCTGACCTCGCCGCGGCCGCCGCCCTCGGTGTAGGTGTACTACCTGCCGCCGTGGTCGGAATCCCACCACGACGCAGACAACGCCTCGTTCTGCTGATCTCCGGTCTGCTCATCGGCGTACCGATGATGGCCGGTTCACTGGTGGCCCCATACCCGGTGCTTGCCGTGCCGGTGATCTTCGGGCTGGCGCTGGGCGCGGTGCTCCTGGCAGGTGTCGCCCGGTTCGCCCGGCTCGGGCTACTGATGATGACCCTCGCGGTACCGATGGTCGGCGTCGGCCTCAGCTACGACGGTCTCGGCGAATCGGCAAGACTGACTGCGCTTTTCGTCGCCGGTTCCGCCTTTGTCTGGCTGGTCTCCCTGGTGCTGCCACAGCGGGAACCCGAGGCTCGGGACGCTCCACCCGAGGGACCGGGGATGGCATACGGACTGCGATTGGGCGCAGCCGGAGCGGTCGCGGCTGCGATCGGTTTTGCACTCGACTTCGACCATGTCGGATGGGCCTGCGCCGCAGCGCTGATGGTGATGCGTCCGGCGCGAGGCGTTCAGATCTCCCGCATGGTCGGACGTCTGGCATCGGTTATCGCCGGCGGCGCACTGGCCGTACTGCTGATCGAAACCTCGC
Organism: Williamsia sp. Y844; assembly: GCF_056786475.1. Classification (NCBI taxonomy): domain Bacteria; kingdom Bacillati; phylum Actinomycetota; class Actinomycetes; order Mycobacteriales; family Nocardiaceae; genus Williamsia; species Williamsia sp. Y844. The sequence goes on along the minus strand of NZ_JBXCJB010000001.1, from coordinate 2,160,297 downwards.
CACCCACGGTCGTTTACGCAGTCGCCTTTGGACTGACGCTGACACTGGCGGCTGCCACAGCAGGCTCGAGGTTCTACATTCTGCCCGCATTCACGACGTTCTTTGTGATCATGCTGCTGGGATTATCCAATCCCGACAGCGCGCCCTCCCGGCTGTTCGAACGGCTCGGCGAAACCGCACTCGGTGTGGCGATCGCGCTGTTCTTCGGGATTCTGCTGCCGGCATTGATGTTTCGGGCACCGGACGGCGAGCGATCAGACTGACCGCCATGTTCAGCGCACGATCACGCGATCCCGATTGACGGTTGGGGCATGTTCGTGGCGATCCTGCCCACGATCCCGGCCCTGGTGAACTCCTTGGCCACCCGAACGGCGTCGAGCACGTCCGCTCCCTTGGCGAGTTCGGCCGTGATCGCGGCGGCAAATGTGCAGCCGGCGCCGGCAACTCGCTCTTCACCGATCTTCGGTGCCCGGAACTCAGTGAAATCAACACCGTCGTAGACGACGTCGACGGCATCGGTGCCCGGTAGTTCCATTCCGCCCTTGACCACGACGTATCGGGGTCCGAGGTCGGCGATACGCCGAGCTGCCTCTTTGAGGTCGTCCACACTCTCGACGCTCTCCATGCCGGCAAGGGTGCGCGCCTCGAAGAGATTCGGTGTGACCACCGTGGCCAGCGGGAGGATCTCACTGCGAAGACCGTTGTCCGTGTCGAGGGCAGCGCCCGGTTCTTGCCCTTTGCAGATCAGGACCGGATCGACCACGATGTGCCGCCAGGTCTGCTTCGCGAGCGCGTCGGCGACCACGGCGATCGTCTGCGGCGTCCCGAGCATGCCGATCTTCACCACATCGAGATCGTGCGCGCTGGTGGCAGCTTCGATCTGATCGACGATGACCTCGGGATCCACCGCAACGAAGCGATGCGCCCATCCGGACTTCGGGTCGAACGAGACGATGCAGGTGATGGTCCCGACGCCGTACGTCCCGAGCTGCCGGAAGGTACGCAGGTCAGCCTGTAACCCGGCGCCGCCGGTGGCCTCCGACCCTGCGATCACGTACGAAATATGCGGCGCCGTTCCGTCAGCTTCTGGACGCATGGGGTCATCTCCTTGTTCTTGGTACGTGGACCATTGTCCCAGCTGCCCGAACTCGCGATGACTCCGCCGTCAACGGGCGATCACACGTCGCAGTCCGTAGACCGCAGCGCCGCATGCCAGGACCACAAGCCCGGCAATGACCGACGCGGCCGGTAGTGAGGCCGCCAGGACAACACATCCGACCAACCCGAGCACGGGTACCACCCGCGGTGGCCGGCCCTCGTCCTTCCGCAGAGTTGCCGCGGAGAGGTTGGCGATCGCGTAATAGATCAGGACCGCGAACGACGAAAACCCGATCGCCTCACGTAGATCCGCAGTCGCGGCCAGTACCGCGACCACCAGCCCGATCACCAGTTCTGCGCGGTACGGGACCCCCGTCGCCGCGCGGACCGCGGCCAGCGAATGCGGCAGATGTCGATCACGCGCCATCGCCATGCTCGTCCGCGAGACACCGAGCAGAACCGCGAGCATCGACCCGAGGGCAGCCACCACCGCTCCGATCCGGACCACCGACTCGAGCCCGGGGGCGCCGGCTGCCGTCACCGCATCGGCCAGTGGCGCAGCCGACCCGGCCATGTTGTCGGCGCCCAGAACACTGAGCACCGCCACCGCCACCACCAGATAGACAAGCAAGGTGATCCCCAGTGCCGTGGGGATCGCCCGCGGAATGGTCCGGGCGGGATCGCGCACCTCCTCACCCAGCGTGGCGATCCGCGCGTATCCCGCGAACGCGAAGAACAGCAGGCCGGCTGCCTGAAGTACACCGGTGACGGTGACATCGGTGAACGGGTCGAGCCGATCGGGTTGCGAGGCGTCCGATGAGAGGGTGGTGACCACCACGGCCGCAAGGACGGCCAGAACCACCGCCACGATCAGCCGCGTGACCAGCGCCGACTTCGCGACACCCAGACAATTCACGGCGGTCAGGAGCACGACGGCAGCGACCGCGACGGCATGGGCGTACTGCGGCCACAGATAGAAACCGACCGTCAGCGCCATCGCGGCACACGAGGCGGTCTTCCCGACCACGAATCCCCAGCCCGCGAGGTAGCCCCAGAATGCGCCGAGTCTTTCGCGGCCGTAGACGTACGTCCCACCCGACACCGGGTAGAGGGCGGCGAGCCGCGCCGACGACGTCGCATTGCAGTAAGCGATGACCGCGGCGATCGCCAGACCGATGATCAGCCCGGACCCGGCCGCCGCGGCGGCAGGCGCCAATGCGGCGAAAATACCGGCGCCGATCATCGATCCGAGCCCGATTGTCACGGCGTCGAATACGCCAAGTCTGCGATGGAGTTGCCCGGCGGCGGCCGGACCGGGTTCGCTCACGCGCCCAGTATCCCAGCCTGGCCCCGAAATCCGCCCGATAGAGGGGCCCCGAGGCAACATTGCCCTCGGGGTTCACTCACGGGGATGAAGTTGGGGCGAACCCTTCGGCAAGAGCGCTCAGCGCATCCTCGACCGGCAATCCCAAGACGGTTTCGCCGCCCTGAAGCAGGTAATTCACCAAGGCCACACCGGCCAGCGCATGCGCGCCGCTTTCGGGGCTGAAGAACACGGCACCGTTCTGGAACTGCTGCACCGCACCGGTTCCCGTGACAGTGGGTTCGACCGGTCCGAGGGCTGCTCCGAGTAGTCCTGCGGGACCGCCCAATTCGGAAAACTTCGTCCCGATGGCGGCCTCTGCCAGTGCCAGCAATTGACCGAGCAGTTCGTCGGTACCGGTGGAGGAATCAGGGGTTCCCGGCGTGCCCGGGGTTGTCGGAAGCGTTGGGATGGCCGGTAACGCCGGCGCGGCCGGTGTGCCGCCGACGCCCGAGGGCGGTGCGATGATCGCGGGCGGGCTCACCTGTCCCTGCACGGAGAAGAACGACGACTTCAGCTGCAGTCGCGTGCGAACCTCCTGCGCGGGAACGTCGACGCTGCCTCCGGTACCGCTGATCCGGATGGTGGCGGCCCGGCCGGACTCTGCACCCATGCCGTAGGCCTCGATCACGTCGAAGCCGGTCAGGGATCCGACGCCGAATTCGCCTGCGATGCTCGCCGAACTGACCGAGGCGGTCCACTCGTGGTGCGGTGAGATCGCGTCACCCTCATCGATCACGGCCGGAAAGTCGCGTCCGTCGGTCGCGCCGCCGGTGGAGGAGGAGAATTCGGTGAACGCCGGTTTTCCGTCCTTGAGCAGGATCTCTCCGGCGGTGGCGTCGACCGCGATGTTGGAGCGGGGGTCTTCGGCACCGAATCCGCCGTAGACCTGAGAGTTCATGGTGTCGTCGATCGGCTTGCTGATATCCATCGAAGCCAGTGCGTAGGTGCGGGCGGCAACGGCCTGCGCCTTGAGCGCCTCGGCGCCACCCTCATCGGCCCAGGTCACGATGCTCTCTTTGGGCACAACACCTTTGACGTAGTCGTCGAGCGGAACGACGTTGATCACGTTGCCGCCATCAAAACCGAGCGAACCACGGACTGTCTGATCGGAGCCGCACATCCGGAGCAGTTCCGCTGGCGGGCGTCCCGGGCCCGGGGTGATCGGTGAGACCAGGGACCGCGAAAGTTCGACGGACTGGACCACCGGACCACCACAGCCGGTGGTGATGGTGGCGGTGGAACCCGACAGACTCACGGCCTGCCCGGGTGCCACCGCCACATCACCAACCCTCATTCCGGCGTCCGCGAAGACATTGACCGACGACTCGCCTGTGAGAATTACCGAGACGTCGACGTTGTCCACCTTCCCCGCGGTGGTGCCGCCGTAATAGTGACTCAAGATCTGAGTCGAGGTCCAACCCTGTTTGGCATAACCAAACGCGCCCCACTGGCCCATGCCGCGGCCGTGCCCGTTACCGTGCCCGACCAGCGTCACCTCGCCACCGACCGCAAGCGAAACATCTGCTTCGACAACCCGCGGAACCACCCATCCGGCAGCTCCGACGGCCATCAACAGGGCCACCCCGGCCACTGCCGGCCGCCGCAACCGGGCACCGTACGCAGCCCGGCCCCCAATGGGTCGAGTGGTGTACAGGCCTGGGATACGCGGCATGGCTGTCCCTTCGCAACAGTTTCGCCCACTGCGGCTTCACACACACGCATCAGCACGCAATGTGACTAGTGGGACTGAAGTGACACTAGTTGCTATTTCCGAGCCACAGAAGTCACAGGACATAACAACAGCATCACGAGTTTCACGCCACGCCGGTCTAGGTCGTGGACTTCGGGCCGCACAAAAGACACGATTTGCCGGTCTAACAAGTCGAAGGGGAAGTCGACGTTGCGCAGGACGCCCCCTTTGGCGTGCTCTCACACGTCGGTGATCACCAGCTCGACCAGTGCGACAAACAAGGAGAACTACGTGCGCTATCGCCGCCCCAAACCCTCGATCGTCCTGGGCACTGTTGCCGCCGTCGTCGTCGCAAGCCCGGTCGCCATCCTGGTCGGAGGCAGTGCGCCGAACTTCGCTGTTGATCCCAGTGATGTGCCAACCGCGCAGTCGGTCACCCCGACGACCATCAACCAGGTCAGCCTGAACGACGTTCCGACGCTTGTTCTCAACCTGGTGAAGTCAGGACTGGCGGATGTGGGTGTGACGCTCCCGCCGATCGACATCTCCGGGATCGAGCTGCCCGACATCCCACTGGAGATCCCGAGCGGCCTTCTCCCGTCCACCACCGCGCCCGCCACCACCGTCCCGGAGTCCACCACTCCTTCCAGCGGCGCACCGGCCCAACCCGCCGCACCCGAGGGCGCACTGGTCAAAGAGATCAGCCAGGACACCCCATTCTCGATGGTCGGACTGACCTGGGACGGACTGGCCGACACCGCCGCGTTCATCCGCGCCAAGGCACCCGACGGATCATGGGGCCCATGGCTCTCGGCCGACAAGATTGACGGCGTCAGCGACAAGGACCCGAACAAGCAAGGCACAGAACCGATCTGGATCGGTGAAGCGAACGTCATCCAGATCGCCGTCACCAACGACGGCGTTGCCGCTCCGGGCAGCGGGCCGGCCGACCCCGCCGCCGGACCGTCCGGAACCCAACCGTCGACGACCTCCACGTTCACCACACCTCCGGTGCCGCAACGCACCGAAACCTCGATCCCGACATCGACGGTCGCTCCGGGTGAGATCGCGCCCCGCGTATTCACGCCCAAGGACCAGCCGTTGCTGACCACCACCGGTGCACCCCAACAGGATCTGGTGCAGGCCCTGTCATCGATCAGCGCCGCACTGATCTCGCCCGGAACGAGCGCACCGATCGCAGAAGGTCAAACTCCTGCCGCAGAGGTCGCCCCTCCCGCCGCACCGGCAGTTCCCGGTGTCCCGCAGGTGATCTCCCGGGCCCAGTGGGGTGCCGATGAATCGCTGCGCTGCTCGGAGCCGACATATGACGACGCGTTGGAGGACACGGTCGTCCACCACACGGCAGGCTCGAACGACTACACCCCCGAGCAGTCCGCCGAGATCGTCCGCGGCATCTACGCGTACCACGCGCAGACCCTGGGCTGGTGCGACATCGGATACAACGTGCTCGTCGACAAGTACGGCCAGACCTTCGAGGGCACGGCCGGTGGACTCGACAAAAACGTCCAGGGCGTCCACACCGGCGGGTTCAACGAGGACACCATGGGCCTGGCGATGATGGGCAACCTCAACGAGGTGCAGCCGACACCCGAGATGATCAACGCGGCCGGAACCTTCCTCGGATGGAAGCTGCGACTGGCCGGACTCGATCCGAATGGACAGAGTTCGCTGGAATCCATCGGATTCCCGGGTGGCCTGTACGCCGCCGGTGAGACGGCAACGGTGTCGATGATCAGTGGTCACCGCGACTTCTACAGCACCGACTGCCCCGGCCAGTTCGGCTACGACGCACTGCCACAGATCCGCGCGATCGCAGCAGGCAACGGCCAGTTGCCGACCGCCAATCCGCAGGTCCTGTCCACCACCGACACCGGCGCCATCGCCCAGCAGTGGATGACAACCGGCGGCCCTTCCGGCGAGCTCGGCAACGCGACAACCGTCGAGCAGACCACCCCCGACGGCACCGCCAAGTACGCCGACTTCGAGAACGGCAAGATCTACTGGTCCGAGGCCACCGGCGCACAGGTGATCAAGGGCGCCATCGAGACAGCTTGGGCGGCACTGGGATTCGAAACCGGATCCCTGGGCCTGCCGACGTCGGGTGAAACCTCCGGACCACAGGGCATCAGCCAGTCGTTCCAGGGCGGAACGTTGATCTTCAACCTGATCACCGGCATCGTCGAGGTGCTCCGCATCTACATCGACGAGTTCAACAACAGCTACAACCAGCAGCGCGACCTGGCGACCACCGCACCGCCTGCCTGATCCAAGAATCCGCTCCACCTACTTGTATTCGCTCCTGTTGCAACGGGAGCGGATACAAGTAGGTGGAGCGGATTCCTTTTTTGATGTGAACCAGCGGATTAGAACCCGCGGGTCAGAACCCGCGGGTCAGAACCCGCGGGTCAGAACCAGCGGGCCAGAACCTGGCCCACACCACCGACATTGTTGTCCGGGGCGATCTCGTCGGCCGCGTCGATGGCGGCCTGATGCCCGTCGGCCATCGCGAAACCTCTTGTCGCCCAACGCAACATCTCGATGTCGTTGGGCATGTCACCAAAGGCCACCGACGCATCGACCGGCAGATCACGAAGGCGTGCAAGCACTTGAAGGCCACTGGCCTTGCTGACCCCGGGCGCCGCGAGTTCGATCAAGCCGCTGTCGGTGGAGTACGTGACGTCCGCGAGATCGCCGACGACCGAGGCCATCCGGCGAGCCATCTCATCGCTGGTCATCTCCGGACGCCGCACCAGCAGCTTCACCGCTTCTTGTGACAGCACATCGGCTTCACTCATCTCGATGTGATCCGGGTTGAGCCAGGCGTGCTGGTAACCCGACGTCGCCACAAACGGTGGGGTCGCGGCGTCGTGGGCACTCTTGCCGACCCTCTCCACCGCCAGTCCGCATCCGGGAATCTGTCGGTACGCAAACTCGGCCAGCTTCTCGAGCACGGATGCGCCCAGGGTTTGCGAGTGCAGGATGCGGTCGGTCGCGACGTCATAGACGATCGCACCGTTGGCGCACACCGCATACGGTTCGACGTCGAGTTGGTCGGTGATCTCGGCGATCCATCGGGGCGGACGTCCGGTGGCGATCACGAAGGTGGCACCGGCGGCAGTCGCCTTGTTGATCATCGAGCGCACCAATTCGGGCACCAGGTTGTTGTCGTCGATGAGCGTGCCATCGACATCGCTGGCAATCAGTGTGGGCGGGCCTACGAACTCCGGGGGCGGCATTTCATCCATTTTGCCTTTTCGCCAACCGCGCGGCTGCGTCGGCCATGTCCATCGCTTCGGCCTCTTCCAGCGTCGGGGCGCTCCCACCGAGGCGGGCCGGCACCCAATATGCCCCGGCCGGGTGGTCGCCGTACCGCTCCTGGACCTCGAGCAGCATGCACTGCATGGTCTGCTTCAGCGTGGTGACCAGCGCGTCAGTGGTCGCGGTACCGGCCGCAGGCGGCGCGATCGGATCTCCGAACGCGACGATGACCGGCGTCTTGGTCCTTCCCAGATTGCGCGGACCACCCTTCGCCGCGATGCGTTGGGCTCCCCAGACGATCACCGGCACAATCGGAGCCTGCGCATCAATCGACATCCGCGCCACACCCGACTTGAACCCCTTGATCTCAAAACTCCGGCTGATCGTCGCCTCGGGATACACGCCGACCACTTCCCCACTGCGAAGGGTCCGCACCGCGACCTCGTACGCCTGGGCGCCCGCGGTCCGATCAACCGACACCGTCTTGGTGTGTTTGATCAGAAAGCGCATGACGGCAATCTTCTCCATCTCCGACTTGATCATGAATCGCACGCGCCTGCCGCAACGGTGAACGCCCAGTGCAGCAGGCAGGAAGTCGAGATATCCCGTGTGGTTGATCGCCAACACCACTCCACCGCGGGCGGGCAGCTTGTCCAGGTCGACGAAGTCGAGCTTCAATCCCTGCGCCCTGACCAGCGTCTTCGCGGTCATTTCGAGCGCTCGGAATACCGGTTCCATGGCGGACAGCCTAATTCAGGGCAGCGCAGGCGCAGCCCGATTTCCGCGACGTCGCGCACCTGATCTTCCGTGTGTTCAGGGCTACAGCGGCATGCCACACAGGACTTCGGCCCCGCCAACATCAATTGTGCAAATATGAACGAGGCCGGTTCACTGATGAGCCGCCACGTTCATCTGACACACGGCACAAGGGGTTTCGATGGACTCGATCGACAAACACTCGACTCACACTCGCGAAGACAACGATTTACCCGCCGGAAGCGGACTGACCATTGCCGCCGACCGCCAGGGCGGACTGGTTGTCTTGACCGTGCGCGGCAGCATCGACGTACTGACCGTCCCGCAGTTGTCCGATGCCGTCGGCGAAGCGATCAGCGGGGTCCCCACCGGACTCATCATCGACATCTCGGCCGTCGACTTCCTGTCCTCTGCAGGCATGACGGCACTGGTCACGGCGCACGAGAACATCGCACCGACCGGACGCCTTGCCGTGGTGGCCGACGGACCAGCAACTGCCCGGCCCATGCACCTGGTCGGGCTGGACCAGACCGTCACCGTGTACGCCACGGTGGACGAAGCTGTAGCCCAATTAGGTGAAGAACGCCGCGCCGACCCCTACACCGCATAAAACCCACTCCCCCTGGGTAACACCGAAGGGTGGATGGCGACCAAACCATGACGAACCTGCCGATCGAGAACCCGCAGCTCGCGTTCACCGACGTGACTGCCGATCCGGCAGCGGCAACTCGGCTTCGCCAACACCTGGCGAGCTGGCTGCAAGACGAGGTTCCCGAGGCCGATGGCCACGCCGACGCGATCGCCCTTGCGGTGTACGAAGCCCTGGCCAACGCCGTGGAACACGCGTACGCGCATCTCGCCGGACCGGGGACGATGAACCTGCGCGCCATCTATGACCGGTACGACTACCTGCTCAGTGTGACCGTCCAAGACCACGGCCTCTGGCAGCAGGCGAAGGCATCATCCTCCGCGGGGCTACGCGGGCGAGGGATCCCACTGATGCAGGCGCTCTCCGATCACCCGCGCATCAACCCGACCGCCTTCGGCACCACCGTCATCCTGGAATGGAACGTCGGTCGCGATTCTTCGCGACCTCAGCCGCCGTGACCGGCCTCGGTCCGGGCGGCTCGTTTGGCAGCCTTCTCGGCCTGCTCATCGGCGTCCATCTGATTCGCTTCCTCCAGCGTCGGTGCACCGCCGCCGAGACGGGCCGGAACCCAGAACTCACCCTGCGGATGCGGGCCGTACGATTCCTGAAGTTCCAGCAACAGCTCGCTCATCACCCTGTGCAGCTCTGCGGTGACCGCGGCCGGATCGCCGCTTGCGTCGACAGGCTTGCCCACCCCGATCGAGATGGGGATGTTCGTCCGGCCCAGTCGCTTGGGATGGCCCTTGGTCCACACCCGCTGGGCGCCCCAGACCACGGTCGGAACGATCGGCACGCCCGCCTCGTGAGCCATCCGGGCCGCACCCGACTTGAGCGCCTTGATCTCGAAACTGCGGCTGATGGTGGCCTCGGGATACACACCAACGAGTTCGCCTGCCCGCAAGTAGTCGACCGCGGCCCGGTAGCTCTCGGCGCCGGCGCCACGGTCAACCGGGATGTGCCGGAGGCTGCGCATGATCGGTCCGCTGATCTTGTTGTCGAAGACCTCTTTTTTGGCCATGAATCGGACCTTGCGTTTACCCTGCACGAACGCGGGCAACCCGGCGTAGGTGAAGTCGAGGTAGCCGGTGTGGTTGATCGCGATCACCGCGCCGCCGGTTTTCGGCACATTCTCGACGCCGGTTACCGTGAACGTCAGCCCCTCGGCCGCCCACAGCGAACGGGCCAGGGCGATGACTGTGTCGTAGACCGGTTCCATTCCGCGAGCTTAGCGTTGGCTGGCAGGCGGCCATCCCCATGCGGTCGATACTCTGGGGACCGCAGCAAGAGCACCACAATTTTGGAGGCAGTACGTGCAGGTCACGAGCGTTGGACACGCAGGATTCCACATCCAGACGGCAGCGGGGTCCATCCTGTGTGATCCATGGGTCAACCCCGCATACTTTGCGTCGTGGATCCCATTTCCGGACAACAGTGAGCTGGACTGGAAAGCCCTTGGCGACTGTGACTACCTCTACGTCAGCCACCTGCACAAGGACCATTTCGACGAGCAGAACCTGCGGGACAACGTCAACAAAGACGCCACCGTCCTGCTGCCCGACTACCCGGTTCCCGACCTGAGGCGGGCGCTGGAAGAACTCGGTTTCCACAAATTCGTGGAGACCGAGGACTCGGTGAAGACCACGGTCACCAATGACAAGGGCAGCCTCGACGTCATGATCGTGGCGTTGCGGGCACCCGCCGACGGCCCGATCGGGGACAGCGGGATCGTCGTCTCCGACGGTCAGACCACCGTGTTCAACATGAACGACGCCCGGCCGGTCGATCTCGACGTCATCACCGAGCAGTTCGGTCACATCGATGTCCACATGCTGCAGTACTCGGGCGCGATCTGGTACCCGATGGTCTACGACATCCCGAAGCGTTCCAAGGCCAACTTCGCGGCGCAGAAGCGCCAGCGCGGCATGGACCGCGCGCGGTCGTACATCGAACAGGTCGATGCCACCTGGGTCGTGCCGTCGGCCGGGCCGCCGATGTTCCTCGACGAGGAGCTGCGGTACCTCAACGACATCGAGAACGACCCCACCAGCATCTTCCCGGATCAGGAAACGTTCCTCGATCAGATGAAGGAACACGGCACCGACGACGGCGTCAAGCATCGCGGGCTGATGATGGTCTCCGGGTCCACCGCGGAGTTCACCGGTTCACAACTCGACGAGATCAGCCATCCGTACCCGCCGGAACAGGTCTTCGGCAAGAACAAGGCCGCCTACCTCGACAAGATGGCGGTGAAGTTCGCCCCGATCATCGCCGCGCAGAAGGCAACCTGGGCACCGGCCGAAGGCGAACCACTACTCGAGCCCCTCAAGTCGCTCTTCGAGCCGATCATGGCGCAGAGTGATCAGATCTGCGATGGGATCGGTTACCCCGTCGGGCTTGTGATGGGCGACGAGACAGTCGTTCTCGACTTCCCCAACCGCACGGTCCGTGAACCCAAGGAGAACGAGGGCAAGTACCGGTACGGCTTCCGGATCGCACCCGAGTTGGTCCGGACCGTTCTGCGGGACAACGAACCCGACTGGGTGAACACGATCTTCCTCTCGACCCGGTTCACCACGTGGCGCATCGGCGGATACAACGAATACCTCTACACCTTCTTCAAGTGTCTGACCGATGAGCGAATTGCCTACGCGGACGGATGGTTTGCCGAGGCACATGATGATTCGTCGTCAATCGTGAAGGACGGCTGGGAGATCCAGCGACGCTGCCCCCACCTGAAGGCCGATCTGAGCAAGTTCGGTGTCATCGAGGGAGAGAAACTCACCTGCAACCTGCACGGCTGGTCGTGGGATCTGCGCAGCGGCCGTTGCCTGACCTCGAAGGGTCACGAACTCCGCAGCAGCAAGGTCGAGTAGTCGCCAGATCTCTGTTCAGATCGGTGGGCATTGGTCGACGACGCCAACTCGGACTGATTCGCAGCGTGTTTGGTCGGCCCGTCATCGGGGTATGGCGATCCGGTGTCCTCATTCTGGCGTGACCGAGTCAATGTCGAGACGCCCTCGGGAGCAGTCACCGACACCCGCTACGAATACGTCGTGGTGGGGGGTGGGATCACCGGGCTGGCCACCGCGCTACTGCTGTCACGGGCCGGCTCCCAGGTAGCGGTACTGGAAGCCCGCCACGTGGGTTTCGGCGCCACGGGCAACACGACCGCAAAACTCAGTTTGCTGCAGGGCACGCGGTTGTCGAGCATTGCGGCCAAACACACGGCCGACACCGTCAGACGATATGTCGAGGCCAACTTCGAAGGTCAGCGGTGGTTGCTCGATCTGATGCGCGACAAGGGTGCCGCGTTTCAACTCAGGGACGCGTACACCTACGCCCAGTCCGACGACGGTATCGAGGCCGTCGAAACGGAGTTCCGGGTCGCACGACGAGCGGGATTGCCGGTCCAACGTGTGGACCAACTCGACACGGCATTCCCGGCGCGCTCGGCGGTGGTCTTGACCGATCAGGCCCAGTTCGACCCGATGGATGTATTGGCGGTTCTCGCCGCAGAGGCGCAAACGCAGGGCACCGACATCTTCGAGAACGTCCGGGTGCGGTCGGTCCGCACCGACCGGGGCGACCAGGTCTTGGGCACCGATCAGGGCGATGTACGGGCCGGCACAATTGTATTGGCAACCGGTACACCAATTCTCGATCGTGGTGGATACTTTGCGCGGCTCCATCCCGAAAGGTCTTACACCGCCGCCTTCGACGTGTCCGAAGAGCTTCCCAGCGGAATGTTTCTCTCAGCCGACCAGCCGTCGCGGTCGGTCCGTACCGTTCCGACCACCGAGGGCGAGGTGTTGCTCACCGGCGGGGCGGGCCACACCGTCGGCCGGACCCGATCTGAACAATCACTGGTTGACGAACTCATCGAATGGACCATGCAGTCATTCCCGACCGCCCGCCTCCGAGCTCGTTGGTCGGCACAGGATTACGTCTCCATCGACGAGCTGCCCTATGTCGGTCCGCTCGTTCCTGGGCACGACAACATCGTGGTGGCCACGGGGTACGCCAAATGGGGGATGTCGAACGGGATCGCGGCCGCACTCATGCTGTCCGGGCAACTACACGGAGCCCACAAGTCCTGGGCGAGCGCATTCAATTCTTCTCGCTACCAACAGCTTTCAGGACTTCCCACCGCCGCGATGATCAACGGTGCTGTCGGACTGGAATTGGTCAAGGGTTGGGTTGGCGCCGCGATCGCCGGTTCACCGGAGTCGCACGCATCGGCCACCGAGCGCACGGGCGAGGTTCGCAGGGACGGTGCACATCCGGTAGGGGTCTGCACCGTGGGTGGCAGGCAACACCGGGTTTCCGCGATCTGTCCGCATCTGTTCGGGATTCTGAAGTGGAATGACGCCGAATCATCCTGGGATTGCCCACTTCACGGGTCACGCTTCCGTCACGATGGCGAGATCCTCGAAGGACCTGCCACGTCACCGCTGCGCCGGCTCAAGTGATCAGCCGTCGCTCGGGGATCCGGCTATTTCGAGAGTTCGATGGCAACCAGGCGTCCGCCGTTGTCGACAGCGCCCTCGTGCACGGCGACGGAGCTGGTGAGCGTCTGAAGGACGTGCCATCCGAATCCGGTTTGTGACAGGCTTTTCCCGACCGGTACCCACGACTGGACGACGGCGCGGAAGTCGCGGTCCGACGTGGTGAATCCGATGATCAGTTCGGCTTCCGGTGCGGCACAGCCGATGATCGACGACGCCGCTTCGTCAACCGCCAGCTTGATGTCGGCCACCTCGTCGAGCGAGAAGTCCGCAAGCACGGCCAACGTCTCGGCGATCGCCCGCACCATCGGTACCTGCGACTCATCGGCTCTGACCCGGATACTCACCGGAGCCACTGCGATCCCATCGATGTCCACAACGTCACCCACTACGTTTGTCCCCCTTTGCCCGGCAGGTTAACCCGCAAGGTTCGATGTTCCCGTTTCAACACGGCGACAACCCTTTCCTCTACTCACTGGTCGTGTACCCATGACGTTGATTGCCAATCACTGCACTCATCCCAGCAATGAACTGATGTCGGTCTCGGTTGGCCCCAGGTCTTCACGGAGCTTCTTCAGCGTGCTCGAGAGGATTCGCGACACATGCATCTGCGAGATGCCGAGCTGCTTGGCGATCTCGGTCTGTGTTTGAGAACCGAAGAAGCGGAGCACCAGGATTCGGCGTTCCCGTTCCGTGAGCTTGGCCAGTGCCGGCCGGATCATGACGTAACTCTCGACGTGAGAATACTCCGGATCCTCTTCACCTATCGTCTCGAGCAGTGGCGCCCCGATCTCGTCGTCCGCTGCGCCGGAATCGGTCGAGAGTGCTTGATACGCCCCTCTGGCGAGCAAACCCTCTGTCACCTCGGCGACATCGAGTCCGAGTTCGACTGCGATCTCACTCGCCGACGGCGATCGCCCCAGCCTGTGCGACAAATCTTCCGAGGCGTCGTTGATCGACTTGTGAAGTTCTTTGAGACGCCGGGGAACTCGGGTCGCCCACGCGGCGTCGCGGAAGTACCTGCGCACCTCGCCCATGATCGTCGGCACGGCAAACGATACGAACTCCGAACCGTGTTCCGGATTGAAGCGATCCACCGCGTTCACGAGGCCGAGGCGGGCGACCTGCACCAGGTCGTCGTGATTCTCACCGCGGCCGCCGAAGCGACGTGCGATGTTCTCGGCCAACGGTAGGCAACGCGTGATCACGTCATCGCGGAGACGGTTGGTCGCAGGGGTATCGGGATCACCCGCTCGCAACTGCTCGATCAAGCCGACAACATCGGAATAGTCGTCTGAGGTGCGGGCCTTGGATTCAGATCGGTCCAATACTGTCCCATCCACGCAATCGTCTTCTCACTCACCCGGCCTACCCGCTGCGAGTAGTTCTCAAACCCCCACTCTGTCATCCCTGGTGCCCACATCCACATCGTGATTGCGCCCGGCGCTCGAGGGGTACCTCCCGACAGGGGCGGATGACCTGAAGTTCGCCGTAACAAGGAGCCGATATGAGAGCAGTGACTTGGCAAGGCAAGCGTGATGTGCGCGTCGAGACCGTGCCGGACCCGAAAATCGAAGAACCGACGGACGCGATCATTTCGCTGACGACGACCAACATCTGTGGATCAGATCTTCATCTCTACGAGATTTTCGGACCGTTCATGTCTCCCGGAGACATCCTCGGGCAC
Organism: Williamsia sp. Y844; assembly: GCF_056786475.1. Lineage (NCBI taxonomy): Bacteria > Bacillati > Actinomycetota > Actinomycetes > Mycobacteriales > Nocardiaceae > Williamsia > Williamsia sp. Y844. Next base: position 2,145,267 of record NZ_JBXCJB010000001.1, on the reverse strand, counting down.
GAACCGATGGGAAAGGTGGTCGAAGTCGGCTCGGCGGTGAAGAACCTGTCCGTCGGGGATCGGGTTGTCATCCCGTTTCAGATCGCCTGTGGCACTTGCCACATGTGCAGCCATCAACTGCCCACACAGTGCGAGACCACACAGGTGACCTCTCAGGGGCGGGGTGCGGCCCTGTTCGGCTTTTCCAAACTCTATGGTCAGGTGCCCGGCGCGCAGGCGGAGTACCTCCGTGTCCCGCACGCTGACTTCACGCACATCAAAGTGCCGGAGGGTCCGTCGGATTCGCGGTTTGTGTATCTCTCCGACGTATTGCCCACCGCGTGGCAATCCGTGGAGTACGCCAACATCCCCGACGGTGGCTCGGTGACGGTCCTCGGCCTCGGCCCGATCGGTGACATGGCGGCACGAGTGGCAGCCCACAAGGGCTACCAGGTCACCGCGGTCGACCTCGTTCCCGAACGGCTCGAACGGGCCAGGGCACGCGGTATCGACACCATCGATCTGTCGCGCAACGACAACATCGCCGAGATCATCCGAGATCGAACCGATGGCCGCGGAACCGATTCGGTCATCGACGCGGTCGGCGCCGAAGCACACGGTGCGCTGGGGGCCAAGGTGATTCAGGCGATGACCGGCATGCTGCCCGACGCCATCGCCCAGCCGCTGTTCAAGACTGCAGGCGTGGACCGTCTCAGCGCGGTCTACACCGCCCTCGACGCGGTGCGGCGTGGCGGCACGGTCTCACTGATCGGGGTCTACGGAGGCGACATGGATCCGCTCCCGCTCGGAACGATGTTCGACAAGCAGATCACGATGCGGATGGGACAGGCCAACGTCAAGCGGTGGGTCGACGACATCATGCCGCTGCTCACCGACGACGACCCGCTGGGCGTGGATACGTTTGCCACACACGAATTGTCGTTGGAGCAGGCACCCCACGCCTACGAGATCTTTCAGAAGAAACAGGATGGAACCGTCAAGATCCTGCTGCATCCGTGACCGACTCGGCGTCCGCCGGGTGAGAGATCCGCATCGCTGCGCTGATCTCTATGTGGCGCTCCAGAAACGCGCGCTCGTTGAGCTTCTTGCGCCGCAGCCACCCGGTGACCTCGTCATTGCATTTGCTGGCGTTACAAGAACCGCAGGCCGGCGCGATGTTGTCGATGGTGTAGCGGCCGCCCCTGGAGATCGGTAGGACGCAATCGCGTTGCAGCGGTTTATCGGTCGCACCGCAGTAGGCGCAGCCGCCCCAGGCGGCTTTCAGTTCTGTCCACTGCTCGGGTCGCAGATCGTGCTCGACGGCATCCATCCGGCGTTTGCGTTTGCGCGCGTATCTGGCCTTGCGACTTCGATTGACCGGCACCGGACCATCTTAAGTCGTGATCACCCGAAGACCCGCGACATCGGCGCTACGGATTCTTGGCGTCGGTGATCGCAGCCCTGATCGCCTCCGCGCACTCGGCGCCGGCCGGTTCGGGCCCGAGGCCGACGTAGAACGTGCCGGGCTGGCCGTGGTCGCCAGGGAATCCACCGATGGTGATGCCGGAATCCTCCACCGCGGAGAACGAATCCTCCAGCGCACCTCCGACCCGTACCGAGGCCTGCGAGAGGGGTACCGAAAGTGCTGCGGTGCCACGTTTCTCACCAGCGGTCACCACCAGGAGATGAGTGGTGTGCAGTACCACCAGGACATCGTGTTCGGAATCCTTGTCAGTGGCGTTGGCACTGCGCCCGAACAACTTTCCGAGAATTGACTGAGACGGCTGATTGACACTGTGGGTGAGCCAGGCAGGCATGTCGTCGGCGAGCACCAACTGCTGGCTCGCAGAGTGCTTCGCGAGCTCTTCTGTCATCGCCATCGACAGTTGGTCGAACCGCACCATCTTCGTGGATCGCTCATACATGGACACGCTCATACCACTGCCTTCTCTCCGCCTCGCTCCGCTTCTGCACTGGCCTCCACCGCCCCCGACCAGGCGACCGCAACAGCCCCGACGACGGCAAAGATGAATCCGAGTACAGCCAACCAGGTTCGGCCGGGGAGTGCATTGTCGCCGAGCCAGATGATACCGACAAGACCTGGAATCACGGTCTCGCCGACCACCAGGGCCGCGGTGGCACCGTTGACCGAACCCAATTGCAGCGCAACGGTATGTAGATAGAAGCCGCCGATCCCGGATATCACCAGAGCGTAAGCTGCCGGGTCGGCCAGGATCTGACCGATGTCGAAGTCGGAGATACCGTCCATGACCCGTACCGAAATCGCCACCACGCCGAACATCGTTCCGGCGCAAAGCCCCGCGGCGATGGCTGCTTTGGAGCCGAGCCACCGGATCAGACCGATCGAGCCCGCCATCAGAACCAACGTGATCGCCAACAAGCCCCAATGGAACCATGAGCTGTCGCGACCGGTGCCCTCGGGTTCAGCCGAGAAACCCAATGCGAACAACGCCAGGATCACAACGCTGATCGCAATCCAGTCCCGGCGATGCAGGTTGATTCCCAGCACGAAGATGCCGAGGACCGCGGTCACCACCAGGTTGGCGCTGATGATCGTCTGCGACAGGAACAACGGGACCAGCCGGGCCGAGACCGCGCCGCCGATGAAACCGAATACGTCCAAACAGGTTCCGACGATGAAGGCCAGCGTCAACGCTGCCGCGATGGTCGACTTCATGGAGGGGGCGCCGGTTTCGGTCTCGAAGCCCTCCAGCCCGTCGGCCACTGCCTTCTGCTTGGACTGCCGGGCGCCGTACGCCTGCATCACAGACGAGACGCCGTAGGCCACACACGCGAACAGCGCTGCCAGAACTCCGATGATCATGCTCAGCAGTATGGCGGCAAAAACCCGGATCTGCCTCTACCGGACGCACGAAGTCCGCAGACCGGCCCGAATCCGCCTCCGCTTCCCCGAGTTACGCGGGCTGTGGGCACGGACTGATGGCGGCAGCGATCTTCAGCCCCGTCTCGTGGGCCTCCCGTAGCCGTCGGACGTGCACTTCGGACTGTTCGGCGTGGCTGTCATAAAGGAGGGTCAGGCTCGCCGTGGTGATCCCCGAATAGTCTGCGAGTCCGCCGAGCAGGCGGGTGGCCAGAGACGCTTGGTAACCGCGTCGGACGAAGGTGTCCTCGCCTACGCCCGCCACCCCGACAAAGTGCAGATCGGGTACCGCGGTGCGGAACCCGTCCACATCCTCGGAGTCCTCATAGGCCCACCCGCCGGTGAACACTCGCTCGATCCAACCGGCGAGCAGTGCGGGGACCGACCACCAGTAGACCGGGAACACCGCGACGACAGCGTCCACCTGCTCGATGAGCCGTTGCTCGGCGAGCACGTCCTCCGGTGGTGGCTGCTGCCGGCGAAACGCGGCGAGGTCGGCAGGACCGAATGCCGGTTGAAAGCCGGCTTGCCACGGATGGTTCGGCACTACGAACACGCCGGGGTACTGAAACCGAAGCTGGCGGCGAACCGATACCGGATCTACGACGAGGAGGACGTCCGCATCGTCGAGGACGTCCGCTGTCTGCTCGCGGCAGGGCTCACCCTGGCCGAATCCGCTCAGATCATCGAGGCCATCTGCGCGGAGCCGAGTCTCGTCGACGACGCCGACCGCGCCGCGGCATTGCTGTTGATCGGCAATCGTCGTGACCAACTGTCGGCACGGATCGATCAGCTCATCGAGTATCGGACTCGTCTCGACGAGTTGCGCGCCGAAGTCGTCGACGAGAACCAGTCCGTGCTCGGGGCGTGATTCTCTAGCGCGGTTTCAGCACGTCGGTGCCAACAAAAGGCACCAGGGCTTCCGGGACCCGCACACTGCCGTCGGGTTGCTGATGATTCTCGAGAATTGCCACGATCCAGCGTGTGGTGGCCAGGGTGCCGTTGAGTGTTGCCGCGATCTGCGGCTTGCCATTCTCGCCGCGGTAACGCACCTGCAGCCGACGTGCCTGGTACGTGGTGCAGTTCGATGTCGAGGTCAGCTCGCGATAGGTGTTCTGGGTGGGAACCCAGGCCTCACAGTCGAACTTGCGGGCCGCAGACGAACCGAGATCACCACCGGCGACGTCGATCACCCGATACGGCACCTCGATGGCGGCCAGCATTTCCTTCTGCCAGCCCAGGATCTTTTCGTGCTCGGCCTCGGCCTCTTCGGGGCGGCAGTAGATGAACCCCTCGACCTTGTCGAACTGATGGACACGGATGATTCCGCGGGTGTCCTTGCCATAGCTGCCTGCCTCACGGCGGAAGCAACTCGACCACCCGGCGTACCGCTTGGGGCCGTCGGACAGGTCGAGGATCTCGTTCATGTGATAGCCGGCCATCGGCACCTCAGAGGTTCCGACGAGGAAAAGATCGTCGTCTGGGAGGTGGTAGACCTCGGCCGAATGTTCGCCGAGGAATCCGGTGCCCTCCATGACCTCTGGGCGGACCAGGACCGGTGGGATCATCATCGTGAAACCGTTTGCCGTCGCCTTCTGCGCGGCGAGCTGCAGTAGCCCGAGCTGCAGCATGGCGCCCGCACCGGTGAGGAAGTAGAAGCGCGATCCCGAGACCTTCGCGCCGCGCTCCATGTCGATCACGCCGAGACTCTCCCCGAGTTCGAGGTGATCTTTCGGGTTCTCGATCTTCGGGATCTCGCCGACGGTCTCCAGCAGGACGAAGTCTTGTTCTCCACCGGCAGGCGCCTGCGGGGCGACGATGTTGTTGATCGCGCGGTGCGCGGCGACCATCTTGTCGTTGGCGGCGGCTTCGCGGGCGTGCGCGGCCTTGACCCGCTCGGCCAGTTCCTTGCCCTTGGCCAACAGCGCCTGCTTCTCGTCGGCCGGTGCCTTCCCGATCAGCTTTCCGAGGTCTTTCTGCTCGGAACGCAGCTGATCGGCTTCGACGATGGCGGCACGGCGTTCGGTGTCGGCGGCGAGCAGAACGTCGACCAACGCCGGGTCCTGACCGCGCGTGCGCTGGGAAGCCCGGACAACATCAGGATGCTCACGCAGAATCTTCAGGTCGATCACGTGTGAAACCCTACTTGCCGAGCAAACTGAGGTAATCTTCGCGGCCGAACATGTGGGCTGCGTCTCGGGCTGTGGGCGTGCCCGCGTCCGGATCGGCGCCCCCATCGATCAGCGCCCGAACCACCTCGTCGTGCGACTTGAACACCGCACCGGCCAGCGGGGTCTGATTCTTGTCGTTGGCGCGATCCACGTCCGCCCCCCGCTCCAACAGGCCTTTCACCACCTCTGCGTGGCCGTGATAGGCCGCCAGCATCAGCACGGTGTCGCCGGCCTGGTTGGTCAGATTCACCGGCACGCCCGCATCCACGTACTGCAGCATCGCCAGATCACCCGAACGCGCCATGGCGAATATCCGGCCGGCCAGCTCGGCCACGTCGGCAGGGGGCTCGGTGTTGTCAGGGTTCTTCGGATCGGCCGATTCGCCGTGCACATTCGGGTCCATGAGCCGACGATAGCGCCCGCTGCCGACCCGGGTCGTCCGGTTGTGCGCCCCATCCGGCCACGGGGCCTGCCGACAAGGGCATGATGGACCCCGATGGTTGACAGGCAAGAAGGTGACGATTCCGCCTCACAAGAAGGCGGCGATTCAGCCTCGCATGAAGACGACAATCCCTCTGTGGAGAGTCGGCGAGGTCGATTCGGGCAGCTGATGCACGAGCACCCCATCCGGGTCTTGCTCGCGGCGATACTCGTGGGCGCAGTGGTCTGCGCCGCAGTTGTCGGACTTGTCGGTGGTTTCGATGACGCAGGCAAGGTTCAGCGCGATGAGGTCGGGGACACGAAGCCAACGCCGGAGTCCACACCGTTCTCCGAATCGCAGGCCGGGGATTGCCTCACCTGGCCGGTGGCCGAACCGGCCGAACAGTCCCTGGTCGATTGCAGCCAGGAGCATGTGTTCGAGGTGGCCGGTGCCGTCGACACCTCGGTGTACCCGGGCGTGCAATTCGGCGAGGACGCCCCCTGGCCCGGAGCCGACCAGTTCAACGCGATCCGCGACGAGTACTGCCCGACAATCGTCAACAACTACCTCGGCGGAAAGCTCGACCCGGCCGGACGCTTCACCGTCAATCTGATGTATCCCTCGGAAGAGCAGTGGAACAACGGGGAGCGCAGCCTGCGGTGTGGACTGCAGATGTCCGGCACCACCGGCACACTTGCGCCGTTCACCGGGTTCGTCCGCGACCTGGACCAGGCCCAGCAGTGGCCGGTGGGCACCTGCATCGGGATCGATCCCTCCACCCGTCAACCCACCGATCCGGTGGATTGCTCCGAGCCCCACGCATTCCAGGTGACCGGGGTGGTCGACCTGGGTGTCGAGTTCGGAGGTCCCGCATCAGGTCTGCCATGGCCGAACCTCGAGGCGCAGAACGCGTATCTGGAAGGGATCTGCCCCGGTCTGACCGACCAGTTCCTCGGCAGTGCCGACCGACTCGCCCAGACCACTCTCAACCTGCAATGGTCGACCCTGGCGGAGACGAGCTGGATGGCCGGGAGCCGAACGTCGGTGTGCTACATCGGCTTACCTGATGCGGGCGGATTCGCGACCCTCGTCGGCGATGCCAGGGGAGATTTGTTGATCAATGGCCAGGTGCCGGTACCGTCGGCCGAAGATTCCGACGGCCGCATCGTCCCGACACCGGTGCCGCTGCCGCCTGGCGTAGAGGTCAATCCGACACTCGAGGTCCCAGCCCCGGCCGGCGGCGGCTGATCTATGCCGGTTGCGATGACCGACAAGGACTTCGAGAACCTTGTCTCAGACGCCCTCGACACCATCCCCGAAGATCTTGCCGCCGCGATGAACAACGTGGTGATCCTCGTGGAGCCCTTCAACGACGAGGAACCCGATCTGCTCGGGCTGTACTTCGGCATTGCGCTGACCGAACGGGACAGCCACTACGGCGGCACCCTTCCGGACACCATCACGATCTACCGCGATCCGATACTCGCCATGTGCGACACCGAGGAGCAGGTGATCTCCGAGGTCGCGATCACGGTCGTACACGAAATCGCACACCATTTCGGGATTTCCGACGATTGGCTCCACGCCAACGGCTGGGGCTGAACACCTCCGGAGCGAGGTGACCCGCGGACGCCGCTGGGTCAGCCCATCGGGTCGCGGGCGAGTTCGGCAGGATCGGTCGTGTGGAACGGCGGCAGCTCCAGGCCCCACCGCGTGCACGTCCAGCCGTCGGCAGTGCGCTCCAATTCGATTGAGCCGGTGTTCTTCAGGTGATGTTTGAGCGCGAACTCGGCAGGCATGTTCACCAGCCGCGCCGCGATGAGCCGGATCGCCGCACCATGGCTGACCAGATGGACATCCGGCGCATCAGGATCAACGAGGTACTCGTCGACGATGTCGTCGATGACCGGCAGGTACCGCGCGTACACGTCGTCGAGTGATTCACCTCCGGGGATGCGGACCCCGGTCTGGCCCTCGAACCAACTGCGTACGGTTTTCGCGAAAACCTGATGCGATTCCTCGGAGGTCTGGTCCTCCAGATCGCCGACCTGCACCTCGAAGAGCCCATCGCGCACCTGATTCTGCACCGCCCACACCGAGCCGATCAGTTCAGCGGTCTGCTGCGCGCGCGAGGCCACCGACGAAATCAGTACCGGTGCATCGGGTTTCGGACGTTCGAGCGCGTAACGCACGGCTTGTCGCGCACCGAAATCGGTCAGGTTGGCACCTGGCAACGCAGTATCCAAGCGCTGCAACACATTCGACGTGGTCTCGCCGTGGCGGACCAGATACAACCGGCTCATGGCTCCAGACCCAGCCGAATCGACTCAAGCCAACGATCACTCGCAGCATGACGGGGCGGTGGCGTTCCGTTGGGTCGGGCCGACGGCCACGAACCCAGGAAGTGCAACGCAGGCACGCGCCGGTACAACGCACCCAACGCCTCGGCGATCGGCGAATCATCGAGATGCCCGACGACATCGAGGTTGAAATAGAAACCTCCGGTGTGCCGGGGCCGCGATTCGATCCGGGTGAGATCGATACCCCGACTGGCGAACTCGTACATCGCCGACATCAGTGAACCCGGGACATTCGGCAGATCCAGCGTCACCGACGTGCGGTCCCGCCCTGTTCGCGCCGGCACCGGACCAGGCTTGCCGACCAGGACAAACCGGGTGTTGGCCTCGTCGGAGTCGACGATGCCGGTTGCGATGTCATTAAGGTCATGAAGGCGGGCCGCCACCGGAGTGGTCACGGCGGCGTCGACGATCCCGTCCGCCGCATCCTTGGCCGCCGCCGCGTTCGATGCACTCGTCACCACCTGCGCATCGGGAAAACGCGCGGCCAGCGTTTCACGGACCTGCGCCGCCGCCACCGGATACGCCCCGATCGTCTTGATGTCTCCGGGCGTCACCTCACCGCGTGCGGCCAGGGTGAACGCGATATCGAGCACCGTCTCGGCAAAGATCTGCATCCGACTGCCCTTGATCAGGGCATCCAGCGTTGCAGGCACGGAGCCCTCGATCGAACTCTCGATGGGCACACACCCGTATCGGGCCTGGCCCTCGCGGACCAGACTCAACGTGGCACCGGGACTGTTGGCGCTGATCCGTTCCAGTTCACCTTCGGCGGTGAGCCACGGGTTCTCGATCAACAGACGGTCAAGGGCCATCTCGGTGAACGTTCCGGATGGGCCGAAGTAAGCGATCGCAGGCACGTTCCGAGGTTACGGCAGCAAGTAATGCAAATTGAGGCTTGCCTTCGATCGGGTCGCGTGGTTAGGGTAGCTTTACCTACACAGCGTGAACCGAATCACCGAGGACCGTGGATGACAAAAACAGCGATCGACCGCCCCACCGATGCCGAGTTCATCCGCACCGCATGTATGCACGTGACAGACGCGATGCTGGCGATCGAGGGCAGCGAGCCCGCACCGGTCACGATGGTGCATCTGTACGACTCGCAAGCGTTCGTCCTGGTCCCCTCCGACAGCGCCGCCTGCGCATTGGCCTGGCAGGCAGGCAGCGCCGGACTCCCCGCGATGGTGGAGGTCACCGACATGGCCCCCATTACTCTGCGTGAACAGGTCCGTTCCCTCATCTGGCTCAACGGCACCCTGCATTCGGTTCTCTCCGATCTCGAACGCGACCTGGCCTGCGAGATCGCCACCGACCACCCGTCGCCCGGACTGCTCGACATCGGCCACGGATTCTCGCTACTGCGACTGGGCCTGTCGTCGGCAGTTCTGGCAAACAGTTCCGGTGCCGCCTCGGTGACCTCGACCGACCTCGCCCATGCCGACCCCGACCCCTTTTGGGAGTTCGAAGCCGATTGGCTTGCGCACATGGACACCGATCACGCCGACATGATCTCCGCACTGAGCGGCCGGCTCCCGGCCGAACTGCGCGACGGCAGGGTCCGACCACTCGGCATCGACCGCTTCGGGATCCGATTCCGCGTCGAGGGATCTGAGAGCGATTCCGACGTTCGACTGTCATTCCCACGACCGGTCAGCGACCTCCCCGAGCTGTCCCGGGCGATCCGAACCCTTGCCGGATGCCCCTTTCTGAACAGCCTGCCCGGCCAAGGCTGACGCCACACCGCGCCGCCCGTCAGTAACCTCAACCGGGTGAACCTGCGCCCGTGGCTACAACCGGCACGTCCGGCGCAGCCGGAAGTCGTCACCGACCCGACCGCGCGACGCGCCATCGGGATCGAGATCACCATCGTCCTGGTCCTGACGTTCGGACTGTCAGCGGTGTCGTCAGCGCTTTCTCTGATCGAGAAGGCGATGTCGGAGCCCGGTATCAGCGGCAGCTCGGTGGCCCTGAACGTCAGCTCGTCCGAACTCGGTGCCATCGACTTCTTCCGGCAATTGCTCTCGGCGACCAAACTCTTCGGTATCGCCGCGCTGGCCGTCTACCTGATCTGGCGGGCCGGAGTTCCGTTGGCGCGCATCGGGTTACCCGCACTACGCGCCAAGTTCGACATCCCGCTCGGCATCGGCCTCGCCGCGATCATCGGCATCCCCGGCCTGGGCCTGTACGTCATCGCCCGCGCCATGGACCTCAATGTCCAGGTGGTGCCGTCGGATCTCAACGAGACCTTCTGGCGCCTGCCGATGCTGGTGTTCTCGGCCATCGCGAACTCTGCGGCCGAAGAGTTGCTCGTGGTGGCCTATCTCATCACCCGGCTGCGCCAACTGGGTTGGACCGAAAATCGCAGCCTGCTGTTCTCGGCGATACTGCGCGGCGGGTATCACCTGTACCAGGGACTCGGCGCCGGGTTCGGAAACGTGCTGATGGGTCTGGTCTACGGCCGGGTGTTCCAGCGCACCGGTCGGGTGTGGCCACTGATCATCGGGCACGCGTTGATCGACACTGTCGCCTTTGTCGGGTACGCGCTCCTGAGAGATCATCTCAGCTGGCTTGACTAGAGTCTGTGCAATGACTGACCAGGACGAGCCTTTCCTCCGCCGCCCCGGCGGTGCGAGACGTCCCGATCAGGGTTCGTTCCCCCCGCCGGCATCACCGCCTGCGAATGGTCGCACCCGGCGCATGATGCCGGGCCCGACCGGACCGCCTCCGCAGCGCGGGCCGGGCCAACCCGCCGGGCAACGTCCACCGCACCAGGGACCGCCGCAGCAAGGACCGCCGCAGCAGGGATCGCCGCCGCAGGGTCCAGCCAGGCCGCAACAGGCTCCACCACCGGCCACCCGGGTAGGACCACCGCAGCCGGCCGACCCCGGTTACCAGCCACCTCGGGCCTGGTCGCAGGCAGAGAGTCCGGAAACGCGCACGGCTCGACCGCCGCAGCGTCCGGCACCGCCGATAATGGCGTACAACCGCCAGCCCCCCAAGCCGCCGCAGGGGCCACCTCGCCGGGTCACGCCGGGGCCGACGCGTCCACCGGAGCGCAAACGTCGCCGACGCATCCCGATCCTTCGAACCCTGCTGATCCTGCTGCTCGTCATGGTGCTCGGCACGGTCGGGTTGCTCGTCTACTTCGACACCAAGCTCAACCGGGTGGACGCATTGTCGAACTACGCGGGCCGCGTGGCGAGCAGTGCGGGAACCACCTGGCTGTTGGTCGGATCCGACTCGCGCGAAGGCTTGAGCGACGCCGAGCGCGCCGCCCTGTCCACCGGCGACAGTGAGGGTTCGCGGACCGACACGATCATGCTGGTGCACTACGGCTCCGGCGGGAAACCGATGATCATCTCGATCCCCCGCGACCTCTACGTCGACATCCCGGACAACGGCGCACACAAGATCAACGCCGCCTTTGCGATCGGTGGCCCACAACTGTTGGTGCAGACCATCGAAACCAACACCGGGCTGCGCATCGACCACTACGCGGAGATCGGATTCGGCGGCTTCGACAAGATCGTCGACGCCGTCGGTGGCATCGAGATGTGCCTGGACGCACCGATCAACGACCCGCTGGCCGGGATCAACCTGCAGGCCGGTTGCCAAACACTCAATGGGCGTGAGGCACTGGGCTTCGTCCGCACCCGGGCATTTGCCAACGCCGACCTCACCCGTGTGGTGAATCAACGAAAGTTCATGTCCGCGTTGATGCAGAAGGCGACCAGCGCCTCGACGATCCTCAACCCGTTCCGGTTCTGGCCGCTGGTCAACGGTGTCGTGGACTCCCTGACCGTCGACAAGAGTGATCACCTCTGGCACTTGGCCCGGCTGGCCTGGGCACTGCGCAGCGATCCGGTCACCGTCACCACCCCGAACGCCGGACCGGTCTTCACCGACGACGGCGATTCATTGGCCTGGGGCGACAACACAACCCAGTTCTTCAAAACCATCGCCGACGGTAAAGAGCTTCCGAAGGAGCTCCTTCAGACCGGCTGAGCGAACCCCGGGATACCTCTCCAGTGACAAACACAACTCGATTTAATCAACTAGGTTGATCAATTTGGTTGTACATTTATTTGCATGCCGCCCTCACAGTCCACCGCCCAGCAACTCCGGGAAGCGTTGTATCCGCTCTGGCGCAGACTCACCGCGGATCGGACGATCTCGGTGGGCAAGATGGGCATTCTCGCGTACCTCTCGAAACACGGCCCGACATCGGCCTCCACGCTCGCCACGTCCCAGAAGGTCAGCCCCCAGGCGATCACCACCGCGGTACGGGAACTCGAAGCCCCCGAATTGATCGTTCGCACGCCCGATGAGAACGACCGTCGCCGGATCTGGATCGACATCACCGAAGCCGGCCGCACCCGGCTCGCCAAAGAACGGGCGATCGGCGCGGATTGGTTGAACGAGGCCATCGCCGCCCGACTCGACGACGACGAGCAGAAGGCACTCGAGGCGCTCATCCCGATACTCCACAAACTGGTGACCGATGACAATCTCGACTGAAACCCGGGTGCACCCAAGACTCTCGTCGGCCTTGGTGTTTGCCGCTCTCACCACCGCGGTCGTGAGCTCGCTCGGCATGTTGCTGGTCCCGACCATCTCGCACGAACTGGACGTCGACGTGAGCACCGCACAGTGGATGCTCACGATCAATCTCCTGGTCGGCGCGATCTCGACACCGATCATGGGCCGCCTGAGCGATGGCCCGCACAAGAAACGGCTTCTCATCGGGTCGCTCGTCTGCATTCTCGTCGGCTCGATTTTGGCGGCGACCGCACCGAACTTCATCGTGTTCCTGCTCGGCAGAGCGCTACAGGGTTTGAGCTACGGAATCGTGCCGGTGACAATCGCCTTGGCCCGGCGGTACCTCGACGAAGACAAGGTTCGATCCGGAATATCAAGCCTATCCGTCACCGTCGCAACAGGTTTGGGCGTTGGCTATCCACTGACGGGCATACTTGCCTCATTGCTGGGCTTCCGTTTCGCCTTCTGGTTCGCCGCACTGTTCCTGGTGGTCGCGATAGCCGTGGTCTGGCGGATCGTGCCCGATGGTCCCGACGAACACGCGCCGCGCGCACCGTTCGATTTCACCGGCGCCGTACTCATCGGTGCCGGCCTGTCATGCCTGCTGCTCGCCATCAGTGAGGGCTCGGGCTGGGGCTGGATCGCTCCACCGACGCTGGCCTTCTTCGGTTCGGCGGCCGCCATTCTGACGGTGTGGTGCTTCGTCGAACTCCGGGTGTCACATCCGTTGATCAACCTTCGTGTCCTGAGGACCCCAGATGTGTTGGTGGCCAACAGTACGGCGATAGGACTCGGCGCCGCGATGTACATCAGCCTGTCGATCATCAGCCTCATCGCCCAGGCTCCGGAATCGACCGGATACGGGATCGCGATGCCGTTGTTCTGGGCCGGATTCGTGATGTTCCCCCTATCGGTGGGCAGTTTCGGCGCAAACCGGGTGGTCCGACTGGTATCCCACCGGATTCGCGTGCGCACGCTGCTGCTCGTCGGCGCCGGCATCTTCACCATCTCGAGCGTGTACCTGTGGCTCGATCACGACTCCCTGTGGGAGATCCTGATCGGCATGCTCGGATTCGGTATCGGTATGGGTACCGCCTACGCGGCGATGCCCGCACTGATCACACGAAGCGTTGCCGACACCGCGCTCGGCAGTGCCGTGAGCTTCAATCAGGTTCTGCGAACCGTCGGCGGAGCCTTCGGCAGTGCCCTGTCAGGGGCTGTCCTCGCCGCGCATATGAACACCGACCTCCACCCGACCGAGCACGGCATCGAATTGGCGCTCGGGATCGGGTCCACCGGATGCGCCGTGGTATTCGCCGCATTGGTCATCAACCATCTGACGTCGCAACGGCAGAAAGAACACTCACCTGCCACCTGAGTTCACGAGGGACACGAATGAGATACCCACCACACTCAGTCGCCCCGGTTCGGCGCGGGGTTGTGTCCTGTGCCACAGCAGGAATACTGTTCACGTCGCGGCGCCGCTCGGCCGGGCGCCGGTGGCGGCATGGGCCAGGTTTCCGAAATCAATTGCCAGACACGAGTGTTCAGTAGTTCAGCAGGTACGACCGACCACTTCGGCCCAGCGTCACACCTCCCGAACCGCTTCCGAGCGATCCGGAATGCGCTGTCAGGCAAGGTAATCCTTCCCTTCGGACCCTTTGGATAAGCCACCCTAAGTAAGGATGAGCTTGGATGACAACGGCTTTGACCTGCACCTACGCTCGTTGACATGAGCACCAAACGTACACATTTCCACGAGCTCCTGCACGACCAGATCCGCGAAGAATTTTCGTCCGCGCAGCAGTACATCGCAGTGGCCACGTATTACGACAGGGAAGACCTGCCCCAGCTGGCCGCGCACTTCTACGCCCAGGCCGCTGAAGAGCGCAACCACGCGATGATGATCACGCAGTACTTCCTCGACCGCGATCTGCCCGTCTACACCCCGGGCATCGATCAGCCGGAGAACAACTTCGCCGACTACCGGGCGCCGATCAAGCTGGCCCTGGCACAGGAACAGCGCGTCACCGACCAGGTCGTCGCGCTGGCCAAGGCCGCCCGCGACGAGGGTGACTACCTCGGCGAGCAGTTCATGCAGTGGTTCCTCAAGGAACAACTCGAAGAGGTCGCCACCATGCGCACCCTGCAGACCATCGCGCAGCGTTGCGAAGGCAACCTGTTCGATCTCGAGAACTTTGTCGCCAGAGAGATCGCCAAGGCCGCCGCGCCCGACGCGACGGCTCCGGCGGTTGCCGGTGGCAGCCGGTAGTTCCTCCACCACAAAGCGGGCCCGACCGGATCTGATCCGGTCGGGCCCGCTTTGTATTGTCGGGACTGCGCTGTCGCGAGCCTTAGCGCAGTGTGACCTGGCGTGCCCGGATCCCGTCGCGGGACCGGCGCTCTTCGCTGGTCAGCTCGGCGTCCGTGGCCAGGGCCTCGTTGAGCTGTTGGTTGAACCTCTCGGCGCCCGCAGTCCATTCCTGGGCATGCAGTTCGCGGTCCAGGTCGAATACCGGGACGAGTAGTCCGTGTGTGCGGAACGAGCCGGCAAAACGCGACCCTTCGCCCAGCGTCAGGCCACCGGCCGCGTGAACGCGTGCCAGGGCGGCCATCATCTCGTCTTCGTCCTCGGGCCGAACCCAGCGCAGATGGGCACGTTCACCGGCATCGACCCACCACGGGGCGCCGACGAAATCGCCTTCCAGGCGTGCGGACGGATGGATCGCGGCGTTGGCCTGCTCGATCATCGCCTTGATCTGGGGAGCCGGATCGGCCTGCCCCTCGATCCACCAGTTGAAGTCGTCGTGGACGGTGACCGTCAGCGACTTGGTCGGATCGAACACCTCGGTCAGCGGCTTGGAGTCAGCCGTCGCGACCTGCGAAAGCGAGTCTCCGGCAGCACTTTCCGTCGCCCACTGGATCGCCGCGGCCAGAGCAAGGCCCGGATCTTCGGGTTCGGGCTGGGTCTGCAATGCGACAAGACCGACGGTCGCCGAATCCTCGTCACGCACCAGCGCGGGGCCGGCTCCGGGCAGGACCGTGACCAGCCGGACCGGGTTGGCGCCCGGAGCGATCAGGGGCAGGTCAGCGGTTGCCGAGGCCACGAACGAACGCAGGGCCACCAGGTCGCATTCGGCGGCGAGGCCGGCGAATGGACGGGGTACCTGCGCGACCGCCTCGGCCAGCCGCTCTTTCCGGGCTGCTACCCGCTCGGCGCGATTACTTCCGGGGCGTGGACCACTGCCACGTTTACTCTTCTTTGCCACGCCCCGAACTTACGCAGCGAGCCAACCCCGGACCCGGTCGGGGTAGTTGGTTGCGATCCATCCGACGCCCAGGTCGGCGCAGAACGTGGCGTCGCGGCGTTCGTCAACGGTCCAGCAGTAGGTCGCGCGACCCGCAGCGGCCGCGCGGTCGACGGCATCGGGATGTTCGCGAAGCGTGGAGATCGACGGCCCGATCGCGGTGGCACCCACCGCCGTCGCGGCACTGCCGCCGAGGAAACGAGCGGTGTCCCCCAGCAGGACTGTCGGCAACATCGGGGCGTTGCGGCGGATCCGCCAGACGCCTGCGGTGGAGAACGAGATCACCACCGCCCGGCTGTGGTCGGCCGATGCCGGGCTCGCGACGCCGAATCGTTGCAGCTCGGCCAGCAGCAACTGCTCCACCAGCCCGCCGAATCGCACCGGATGTTTGGTCTCGATGAACAGCCGCACCGGCCGCTTCCAGTCGAGCGTCAGCGACAGCAATTGGGGCAGTGTGAGGATCTCGGCCTGCATACCCGAACTGTGCCGGGCACCGAAGTTGTACTCCCGGAGCTGGGCAAGTGTGAGTTCGCTGACGACACCGGAACCGTCCGAGGTCCGATCGATCGTACGGTCGTGCACGCAGACCAACTCGTGGTCGGCGGTGAGCCGCACGTCGCATTCGAGCCCGTCGGCGCCTTGTTCCAAAGCGAGTTCGTACGCCGCGAGGGTGTGTTCCGGCAGATGGCCCGAGGCGCCGCGATGCGCAACGACCGCAGGCTTCTCCTGCCGGACCACCCTCGGGGTGTCACTCATGCCGCGACCACGAATCGCTTCGGGACCGAAACCGGCGCTTCCCGCGCCAGGAGCCGGGTGATGGTCCACCACAGCGCCACCGCGAACAACGCACTGAGCAGGTTGGTGACGATCACCAGCACCAGCGCGTTCGACTGCCACACCAGGGAGTCGGCAAAGATGCGGATGCCGACCCCGGTGGCCACCAGCGCGTTGACAACCAGCCAGCCCGCCCACAGCCACCACAGTCGCTTGCCCGTGTAGTCGGGAAGCAGATCGTCCCGGCGGTCGAGGAGCTCACGGAAGAACGCCAACGGCTTGACCAGGTTCAGGATCGGGATCCAGCAGCCCAACATGATCTGTTCGGGCGTACGGGGGTCCCGCTGATCATGGCGGCGGTAGGCCACACGACGCTCCTCGATCAGCCAGCCCGCGAGCGCGAACAGGCACGCGATCATCATGCCGACCGCGGCCACCCCGGTGGCGATCACCGCGGTCCGGGCCGCGAGCACCATCGCGTAGCTGACCGGGGCGTCCAGATTGATCACGAGCAGCACGTACAGCCAGGTCTGAGCGAGCGCGGCGAGCGTGAGGACGACCGCGGAGGCGATGAGTAGCTGCGGCAACTTCGCCGCCATCCGCTCGATATACGTCTTTTCCGGTGCGACCGGCTCGGAAAGCGGGGTGTCGACCAGACCCCAGCCGGGGTTGTGGTCGTAGTGGGGGGTCGGTGTGGGCTCCGCGGCCACCCGCCGTCGACCTGCCGTTCGCGCCACCCCCGAATACGTCACCACCCATTTCACGCGCCGCTGGGGCCGAGGTGCCGGACGTGATGTGCCGGCTCCGGTCGTCCGGGCCGGTACGTAGGTGTGATTACGTTCGGCCTGCGTGATCGGGCGGCCGGGAGCACTCATCTGGGCGCCGGGAGCGGCCCCCGGCCGCGCGATCCGGCCGTAGGCGTCCAACGGGGTGAGCGGACCGTTGCACCGCGGACAATGGGGGCGGCCGGGATCGTGAGGACCCGCGATGCGGCAATTCGGGCAGTAGTCCCGTGCCGGCGGTGCTCCGGTGGGTCTGCTCACGGGGAATTCCCCGGGTCAGGGCTGGCTCCCCCTGCCCCCGAACCGTATTCCAGCGGTCGACCGGACTGCGCCCAGGACACCATGCCGCCGATGACGTTGGCGCCCTGAAATCCCCGCTGCATCAGGTAGCCGAGCACCCGCGCGGACCGGCCGCCGGAATGGCAGATGACATAGAGGTCTGCATCCGGGTCGATTTCGTCGATGCGGGCGGGCACATCCCCGAGAGGGATATGGAGGGCACCGGGCGCATGACCTTCCGCCCATTCGTCGGGCTCGCGCACGTCCAACAGAATCGCATTGGTCGCGCCGACGAAATCGGCGGGCAGCTCGGTTACGGGTACCGAAGGGATTTCCGACATACTCACTCGACCATGGTGGCACGCACGGCGTCCGCGCGGCACGAGCTGGGACTTATCAACAAGTTATCCACAGGGCCTTCATTTTGGTCAATTCCGTGCCGAATCAGGGTCGACGATTGAGCATCTGACATGTTCTGTGACCAGCTTCAACTGAAATTGTGACGCGGTTCACTCTATGTCCACCTTTCTTGGTGACTTCTCCACAGTTTCCACAGCCTCATCCACAGGTTGACCCTTGGTCGGCACCCTTTGAACCAGCACATTAGGGGGTGCCTGTGGATAACTTTCGGTCTACGTCCGTCGGCTACTCACAGGCAATCTCAAACAACGGGCCCATTTATCCACAACCCACCCGTCACTTTGGCACCACCAGCGGGTTTGCATTCTGGCGCCGAAACGGGGAGAGATCTAGACCCCGAATCGCATCCGCTGAGCGCGGCGCTCGACCGCTGAGATGGCACCGCCGACGAAGCCGTCGACCGCTTCGGCGCTCGCTCCGGCCACCGTGGTGTCCGATGCCACACCTCCGACGAGTCGGGCCAACAACGGCTTGGGCGAGGCGATGATCTCCAGTTCGGCATCCGGGAATCGCTCGGCCATCACCGACCGGAGGACACCGATACCGTCGACGAGTCCCACATCGGCCGCCGCGCGGCCAACCCAGACATCACCGTTGAAGAGTTCCGCGTCCGTCCCCACGAGTTTTGTGCCGCGGCGCTGTCGCACCCATGTGATGAAGGCACCGTGGAGGTCGTCCTGCAGACCACGTAACCAGGCGACGTCCTCGGGCTCCTCCGGGGTGAAGGGGTCGAGCCGGGACTTGTTCTCACCGGCGGTATGGACCCGACGCTCCACCCCGACCCGGCTGATCAGGTCCTGCAGGCCGAAGCCGGACGAGACCACCCCGATCGAACCCACGATCGACGTGTGCGCCGCATAGATCTCGTCGGCGGCGCACGCGATCCAGTAACCACCGGAGGCCGCGATGTCCTCGCAGAAGGCCATGACGCGCACGCCCTTCTCCGACGACAACTGCCTGATGCGCTCCGCGATGTACTCCGACTGCGTCGGCGATCCACCGGGTGAATTGATCACCAGAACAACCGCTTTGAGTCGTTCGGTCTCGAATGCGCGCGTCAGGTTCGATTCGAGGTTTTCTGCGGTCATCCCACTGCGACCGGGCCCGATCCCACCGATGGTCCCCTCCAGACGCACAACTGCAACCTTGTCGGCGTGCGCCTTTGCCATCCTGCGTGCGATCTTCTTCAAGGGACCCATCAGTCCACAGTAAGCGGACCCGTCCACCGGAATGACGGGGCAGCGCCGGCCCCGACCCCCCACACTGGCCTATATGACAGTCCGATGGCTCTCCGCCTTCTTAGACTTCCCGCGCGAGAGTTTCAGCGACGAAGTGACGTTCTGGCGGGCGATCGCCGGCAGCACGGTGTCACCGGCCCGTGGCTCCAACCGCGAGTTCGCCTCGCTCGAACCCTTCAACGGCGACCCCCACCTTCGGGTCCAACGGATCGATTCCGGCGATGGTGGCGTGCACCTGGATCTCCATGTCGACAATCTGACCGAGTCGATCCACCAGGCGAGTGCGCTCGGCGCCACCATCGTCTCGAAGAATCCCGGCGTCGCGGTCCTGCGTTCACCCGGCGGTTTCAGTTTCTGCCTGGTCCCCTGGCAGGGCGAAAGCCGTCGCTCCCGCCCGATCCGCTGGCCCGGCGACACGATCAGCATCATCGATCAGCTCTCCATCGACGTCCCCACCGCCGACTACGACATCGAGTGCGACTTCTGGGCGGCACTGACCGCCTGGCCGTGGCGGCAGGGTCTACTACCGGAGTTCCGCAACCTACGCCGACCCGACGAGATGCCGCTGCGCATCATGTTGCAGCGGGTGAGATCCCGGCACATCGGCGGTCATCTGGATCTGGCGAGCACCCATCCCGAGGAGGAGGTTGCCCGGCACGAGGGCTGGGGTGCCAAAGTGGTCGAACACCAACGCTTCTGGACCGTGATGGAAGATCCGATCGGACGGCGCTACTGCATCACCCACCGCAATCCGCGGTCCGGGAATTTGGCGCAGTGACACACAAGGGTTAGGTGCCTGACGAGTCTGCAGTGCAGAACGCAGTGAGGCGCTCGCGTTCTGACTCCACACCACGTTTCTCAGACGCAGACACCTTGACCAGGTAGTTGACGTCGATGGCGGTGTTCTTTCCGTCTTTCACCGGCTTCCAGGTGCCCGCCACCCGGCCGTCGACCAACACGAATCCGGGTGATCTTCCGTTGGGGGTGACCAGATGCGGGAACACGTCGTCATCGACCACCCGTCGGCGATCGGTTCCCTGCGCGACCACGATGTTGTCGAAGGGCGCCACCAGACGGGCCTGCGCAGGCAGGGTTTCGTCGGCAAGGGCCATGCCCGCGAGGTCGAACAGTTCCTCGCCGTCCGGGCCGGTCAATTTGTCCAGCTCCCAATCGGCTTCCATCGCCTCGACGACGGGACGGAGTCGTGTCATGCCCGCCCAGCTCTGGATCCCCTTGATCGTCGCGGGGCCGAACCCGCGTAGGTACAGGCGGATGAGATCTTTGACCGCCTCGTCCCCGGTCACGGCCGACTCACCGGGACCACACCAGTCGTCGTAGAGGCTGTAGGTGGTGGTGGCCGACCCCTCCCACGTTCCCCGCGGCGGTACCTGGACCAGCGGCACCAGGCAGCGGACAACGGTTGCCAAAGACGCCGCGACGGCGTCCGGCCAACGCTGCGCCAGGGCGGCGCTGAGATCTTTCACGGAAAGCTCTGTACCGCTGAGCAACTCACGTCCGTGCCGGGCCACGTCCTCGGGATCGGCGCCTGCCAGATGCTTGACGTGGTTGTTCCGCATCTCGCCGTCCATACTCGCCTGGGCCAGCGGTCGCACCCAGCGCGCGTCTTCGGCATCCATGAGGAAGACGGTGCTGCGCAGTAGTGCCATCCGCACCACTTCGCGACCGGTCATCAACTCATCGAGGTCCGCCGGGTCGAAATCGGCTATCCGCGACCACAATCCGTAGAACGCGACCTTGGGATCCTGGGACTGCAACCCGACGCAACGATCGAGTACGTCGAGCACATCCTCGTCAACCCGTTCGAGGAGGTGCTGCCGCTGCAACAACGTCCGGTTCCACTGCCGCAAGCTGATCGGTCCGGCCATAGCTCACCCGTTTCTATTTACGTCCACCCGAGGTCCGCGCATCGGCCAACTCGCCGAACGTGGCGGCCCGGGCATCGGAGCGAGCCCCGGTTTCACCGACCTGCTTGTCCACCAGGATGACCTGGCCGATGAATGGTTCGACGATTCCGACCATGCGGATCGGGGCCGCGATGATCAGCTGGAATCCGAACTGCTCGAACGCCCGCAACGACTGCGAACTGAAGGTCTCATCGGACTTGCTGAACGCCTCATCGAGCATCAACGGTGCAAAGCTGGGCCGAGGGTCGAGCTCCGCCTGCCCCTTCGCCTCGTGCCCACCGTGGCTCAATGAATAGCTCAGCGCCGCAGCCAAACAGAACGCCACCAGCTTCTCCTGCTCGCCACCGGAGTTCGATGCGGTGTTGCGGTAGGTGTGCACCGGTGGATCGTCCGCAGGTGCACCGGCCGCAAGCTCCTTGCCATAGAACGTGTAGCTGTTGCGGACGTCCAGGACGTTGTCGCACCAGCGACGGCTCTCGGCATCGGTACCGGTGAGCCGGGCCACCAGATCGCGGATGCGATAGAACTGGCGGGCCAGCACCGCACCGTCGCCACCCTTGGCAGCCGGGGCATCCCGGATCATCTGGTCGACGATCTTGGCGAACTCCCGGGACTCGTCGGTGGGATTGTGCAGCTGCGCGATCTGCAGATAGGTGCCCTCGTTGAAGTCCACGCGGTGCAGTCCGAGGTTGACCTCGGCGATACCGCGCGTGATGCGCTTGTTGGTGTCGGTGATCTCCTTGTACAGGTTCGACACCGAATGGCTGATGTCCGTGGTGATCAGCTGCCGGAAGCGCTGCTGCGTGGAGGCCAGACCGTGCTCGACGAGGCTGGTGTGAATGGACACCAGATCAGCGGCGTACTCGATGGTGGCGCTCAGGTTCGCCGACGCCTCGGGCCATTCCCGCAAGAAGGCCTCTGTCGCCCGCACGACTTTGTTCTCCGCGCCATCGCGTTCGGCATTCGCCTTGCCGACAATCGCTTCCAGTGCGTTCCGCAGATCCGAACGCACCTCGCCGTAGTTGTCCAGGGTCAGCGTCTTGCCACCCACGGACAAGGTCTCGGCGAGCACCTCTGCGAGGTACCCGCGGTCTCCGTCGTCGATCTTGAAGTTCTCGGCCTTGACCTGCTCGAACTCGGCAAACCACCGGTCCCAGTCAGATCCGATGTGGCCCAACTGATCACCGAGTGCGCCCACCCGGGCCACGGCCTCACGCCAGTCGGCGCGCGCGATCTCGACCTGCTCTTCGAGTTCGGCGAGGTCGACGCGGTTCTCGCGGACCCGGTCGATGCGGGCGTTCAACTCGTCGGCATCGCGCTGCGACGACCACCAGTTGAGTTCGGCCCACGATGCGTATCCGGCCAGCGAATCGGCATTCTTCGCGCGTTCCCGGTTCTGCTCCAACAGATCTCGCTTGTCCTGGGCAGCTTGACGAGCCTCGCGGTACACCGCTTCGAGGTGATCCCGAGACTCCTCGAGGGCAGCGCGTTTACCGTCGGTGTTCGACCCGAGAATCCACTGGGTACGGTCCGACACCGACCGGCGGTCGTCCTTACGGAAGCGGTCGCGGCCGGACTTCACCAGACCCTGCGGCGTCACCGCCAGCAGATGGTTCTCGAGTTGGGCAGGCAGATCGACGCACATGTGTTCGGCACTGTGCGCCACCACATTCGCCAGCCACGACCCCGCCGGATGGCGACGGTCGACCAGGAGCTTCTCCGCCAACGATCCGGGCACGGGCACGCCCGGCGATGACGCATTCTCTTGGTAAACGCGGTATTCCAGGACGCCACCGAGGTTGGTGCGGTTGACGAAGTCGCCGATCGTCCGCCGGTGGGTCTCCGGCACGAGCATCGTCATACCGAGGCCACGGAGCACCCGTTCGGCGGCGCCGGCCCAGCGGTCCTTCTCTTCGGGGTCGACGTCGATCAGTTCGGCGGCAAACGGGAGGTCCTCGGGCGGCACACCGGTGGCCTGCGCGATCCCGTCACGTTGCCCGAGCACCTCACGGGGCAGCAGCGACCGACGGGTGTTGAGGCTCGACAGTTCTTCGACCGCACCCTCGTACGCGCGGCGCGCATCGGTCTCGGCAGCGAAGAACGAATGCGCCGACGTCGCGAGCCGTTCTGCCGATTCCCTTGCTGCCCGGGCGATCTCCGGTGCCCGCAACCTCAAGGCCGCGAATTCGTCCTGGGTCTCCGGGGTCTGTTCACCGAGTCCGCCCACCAATGTGGAGTAGCGCTCGTAGGCCCGGTTACGTGCGGTCACCTGCTGTTCGAACGACTTCAGTTCCGATTCGAGAGTGGTCAGCTCGCCCTTCTCGGACGTCAGCTGATCACGCAGGGACCCATGGCGCTCTTCACGTTCGTCGGCCAGGTTCTCCCAGTTGGCGACCTCGTTGTCCAGGCGCAACCGGTCGGCGTCGATCCGGTCGAGACGTTCCTGCAACAACGTCATCCGATGCTCGCGCATGAAACCACGCATCGGTGGACCAAGCAATGTGCCGGCCCTGGTGGTGGATTCCTCTGCGCTGCAATAGGTTTTCCACGCCTCGGGGATCGGGCGCAACACCTGCTCCTGCGCATTCGCGCGCGCCGCGGCCTGGTACGCCTCATCGAGTTGGGTGAAGTTCTCCACCAATCGCTCGGCCTTGGCGTAGGTCTCCGGGCGATCGAGCATGTAGGTACGGATGAACAGGTTGAGGTCGCCGACGTTCTTCATCGCCTTGGCCTTGCCCATCAACGACAGCGCGGCCGACGACTGGCCGATGCCCACCCGCCGGCGCAAGGCCTCCTGATAGGCACTCTGCACGTCGAAACACTCGACCGTCGGGTTGGTCGTCCGGAAACGCCGGATGTCGAAACCGCCTTGGGCCCAGGCATTGAGCGACAACAGATCCCAGTGCCCGTCGTGTAGCTGGTACCACGACCGCAGCGAACTGCCATCGGTACCCGAACCGGGGAACCACTTGATCGCAACCGCGGTTGTCGCCGACCCTGCACCGTTGTCGTAGGTGGCCGCGATCGCCGACCAGGTGGCACCGTCGGCGCGTAGGTACTGAACCTGCGACTGGTTGTAGCGATCGTCGTTCTCCGCCCATGCACCCCGCACGTAGTCGGCCATCGAACGGGCAGCCTTCTTGGCGCCCTTGGCGGTGAGGTCGGCCGACGCGTTGAAGACCTGGTCGTAGGTGGGCAGCAGGACCACCGAGTGGCCGTCCATCATCGACGACTTACCCGACCCCGACGGACCCGTCAGCATCACGCCGCGCTCGTCGATCGGGTAGTCCTTGTATCCGTCGAACGTGCCCCAGTTGACCATTTGAAGTCTGGTCAAACGGAACTGCCCGATGTTGAGCGTGCGCCTGCCTGCCAGTTCGGAGGGTCGAGCTCCGCCTCCGGCTTCGTCTCCGGATGGTCGAGCTCCGCCTTCGGCTTCGTCTCCGGCGAGTTCGGATGGTCGGGCGCCGTTTTCGTCACGTTCCAGGATCTCGGTCATGATGTGCGCTCCTGGTCATCGAGTTCGGCCAGATCGGTACCGGCCTCCTCATAGTCACCGGCCAGGCGTCGATACGCCTCCGTGTACGCGGCCACCTGCTCGGGTCCGAGCAGGGAGGCGATCACGCCCAGCACCACAAAGCGGTCGGTGCCCGGAAGTGCCCTGATGATCTTGCGGGATTCGAGCTGATTGATCGCGGCGTCGATACGTTTGACGAATCCGGCCTCGTCCGTATCCGACACCGGCTTGTAGGTGAGCATGTGGTCGATGATCTCGCCACGTTCGACCACCACCGACTCGTCGGCACTGGTCAGGTACTTCTGGCGGAGGAACAGCGCCAGCACCGAGGCCGCCAACGTCAGTGTCTGCGCTCGCAGGATGTTGCGCTGCCTCGGGTCGTTTTCCGAGACCTGCCTGGTGAACGCGTACTTGTGTTCCCGATTGATCTCCAGCTGCAGATTCAGCTCTGACAGCCTCGACCGGATGACCTCTTCATGGATCTCGATCGTCTTCCAGTTGCGTGATCGCACCGAAACATGCGCCGCGGCAACAAGTTCCTGTAGGGCGTAGCAAACCGGTGCGGGCAGCGCCGAGGTGTCGCCCTCGAATCGCGCGTCGACCCGGACCTCACTGATGCTCCCGACCGGTACCGATCCGTCGAATGCGAAGTGGGACAAGTCGACCGGAGGCGCATCGAATGCCTCGGGAGAGTCGACGAACAGGTCATCGCCGTCCTGCTCCACCGCGACCTGTGGTGCGTCCGCCTGTTCGGGGACTTGATCTTCCGATGTGGTCATCGACCTCTCCTGGTAGAACTGGGGGCGGATGCACTGGGGGCGGTGTCATCGGGACCTGGCTCATCGAGCAAGTGCATCACCTCGTGCGGCAACGCCGTGATCGGATCGGGTAGCGCGCTGGTGAATCGCACTGCGGGCAAGTAGATTTCACGCAGCCCACGGGCGGTGTGGGCCAAAACGGTGACGGTGCTGTCGTTGTCGGTGGCGCCGTGACGCTGGGCAAGCGACCAGATGCCGACCACGTCACCGGTCCGGGCTTTCGGCAACCGGGCGAGTACCTCGTCGATGCCCGCCGGACCGATGCTCAGCGCCTCGTTGACCGCATCGGTCAGCGAATGCCAGTCGATCGACTCCACACCCACCAGGTCGATGGGATTGATGCTGATCTCACCTGCGGTATCGGCGACCGCACCCGGCGACTCGACGATGCCGTCGTGGAATATCAGTGCGCCAACGGAATTGGTGACCGCGGCACTCATGGGGACCTCGATTCCCATGTCGCGGCCCGGACCGGCTTCGGTGAACGCGACCATCGCGGCCCGCTGGGCATCGGCGATCTGCGCCCGCAACGCGCGGTAGTGCAGGAAGTCGCCGTCCTTGACGAAGGTGTTGATGCGGCGGTAGACCTGCCCGCGCACCTCGTCGACCGCCTGTACCTCGTCCCACATACGGTCGATGAACCCGGTCAAGGTGTCGAGGAGGTCGGGCGGCAGATTCGGCAGCCCGGTGGCGATCCGCTCGATGCTCGACTCCAGAGCCTCTCGCAGACGGTGATCTGCGATGAGCGTGTAGAAGGTGTCGAAGGCCTTGCCCTCGTCGGAATCGGCCAGGGCGTCATGTCCGTCGAACATGCGGTTGAGGACGTCGGCGTGCGATCCCTGCTCGGCATCGATGCCGGTGGTCAACAGTGCCCGCGAGTTCTCGCGCATCTTCTCGCCGTATCCGATGATGTCCGCGGGCATGCGCTCCGCGAGTGAAGTGACCATCCGAATGTCGTCGAGCACCCGTCGGGTATCCACTGTCGGCACCGCACCGGCGGCCAATTCTTCTCGCCGCCTGGACAATTCAGCGATCTTGCGGTCGATGTCCCGGATGTGCTCACCAGGGTCGGGGTCGATCGACACCGCGATGTTGGACAACCGCGACATCACGAGTTCGAGCACGGTCTCGGTGGCCACCGTACGGTTCTGCCGAACCGCCTGCACCTGTGCGATTGCCTGGGTGGCACCCCGGGTGAGTTGATAACGCTCGATGGCGGAATCGTTGTGGAGTGTGCGCGCCAGGTATCCGGCCCGCACCCACCGGTCGAGGAGGTCGTCCGGCGTCGGCAGTTCCCAGCCACGATCGGTCCAGTGCCCGGCCAGGTCGTCGAGGTCCTTCTCGATGCCGGCCGCAAGGTGGTCGCCGTCGACCTGCCCGTCGGCCAGCCGTGCCGCCATGATCGCCAGGTACGGCACCGCGCTACGGGAACGCAGGAGCCGCAGTGTGACGTCGCTGTCGGCGTTGTCACCGTAGGCGGCATACAGTTGCGCGGCAGTCGGCCGTGCCATGTGTCCCCCTCGGTTCTTCTCACTTCGTGTGTTGCGGTGGTCCAGCCTTGGACGCGCGGCAACCCTCGCAGGTTGCCCGCAGGCGATGATAGTTGCCGCTTCGGTGCGCCGAAGACCTCACGTATCAGCTGTAGATCTCCGCGTAGAGCTTCTCGATCTCTCCGGCGGACGGGATTCGCGGATTGTTGGCAGGGGAACCCGACTCGATCGCCTGGCGCGCCATCAGCGGGATCAATTCGTCCCAACGCTCCGGCGCGATACCGCTGCGTTGCGGGGTGGGGACCGCCAGTTCCTCCGACAGCCTGGTGAGTTCGTCGACGAGTAGACCAGCTGCGCGTTGATCGGAGTCTGTCACCGCGGCACAGCCCAGTGCGCGAGCGCAGTCCGCGTAACGCTCGGTGGCGCTGTCAAGGGAGAACCGGGTCACCGCCGCGAACAGCATGGCGTTCGACAGACCGTGCGCGACGTGGAAGTGCGCGCCGATCGGCCTGCTCATGCCGTGGACCAGCGCCACGGATGAGTTGGAGAAGGCGATCCCGGCATGGAGCGCCGCCTGCATCATCGCCGACCTGGCGTCGCGATCTGAACCGTCGGCATACACCCGTCGCAGGTGCCCGCCGATCGCCGTGATCGCTCGCAGGCAGAAGTCGTCGGAAAACGTGTTGTTCTTCCGGCTGACGTACGCCTCCACGGCGTGGGTCAGCGCGTCGATACCCGTGTCGGCGGTGAGCCGGGCTGGCATCGACAGCGTCAGCTCGTAGTCGACGATCGCCGCGACCGGCAAGAACGCGCGTCCGATGCAGAGCATCTTCTCGTCGCTTTCGCTGTCGGTGATGATCGTGAACTGTGTGGCCTCGGATCCGCTTCCCGCGGTGGTCGGCACGGCCACCACCGGCAATCCCGGCGCATCGTTGCGTAGTGGGGCCTTGTAGTCGCGCATCGTGCCATTTCGGACCGCGAGCAGAGCCAACGCCTTCGCCGTGTCCATCGGGCTGCCGCCACCGAAACCGATCAACAGGTCCGCCCCGTGATCGCGGACGGCCCGCAGCCCCGATTCCAGCGATGCGGTGGTGGGATCGGGAACGGTTCCGTCGAAGTAGTCGGCGTCGAGTCCGGCAGCCTCCAACGCCCGCACGACGCGTTCTGGCGCACCCTGCGAAGACAGGAAACTGTCGGTGATCAGGAGTGGTCGACGAGCGCCGAGTCCGACGATCACGTCGGGTAGCTGATCGATCGCCCCGGCTCCGATGCGGATCTCTCGCGGCAGTGCGATGGAGCTGATCATCGGGTAATCCTAACCACCCACCCGATCGGGATCTCCCGGTCACAACAAGGGTGCCGATTTACCCGTTCGGGTTGAGTCGCGGGAGCAGACGTGTTTAGCTGTGCGACACAAAGCCCCTGTGATCACAGTCACTTCGGGCCGAAAAAGCTGATTGCTGACGGTAGGAGATCGGGTGGCATCCTCGACCAGCTCAGGCGCAGGCGCCCGACGGTTCGAGCGTCGCCGAAGCGCGTGGCCGGGGTCCGAACCCATCAATGTCGCGACCCGGTGCGTCACCACAAGCATCAGCATCGTCGCCCTCCTTGCGCTCCTGCTGATCCTCATCTTCTTCGCATAGCCGCTGGTCCACGACCTGTAGACCGCCACAATCGGACACCTCAAACCTCAACTGGGCTTGAGGTGCATTCGGCGTGCGGTATTGCACATCCCAACCGCCTACGGAAGGGTAGAACTGCGTTCAATTGGGTAAGCCCCTTAAATGCCCAGCGCCGACTACCAAGCGGGGACGACCGGTCCCCAGTGAGAGGAACATCGTGTCTGACTACACCTTGCCGGAACTCGACTATGACTACGCAGCTCTCGAGCCGCACATCTCCGGCAGGATCATGGAGCTGCACCACAGCAAGCACCATGCCACCTACGTTGCCGGCCTCAACGCCACGCTCGGCAAGCTGGCCGAGGCACGCGAAGACGGCACGATCGCAGACAAGGTCGCAGGCCTGACGAAGACGCTGGCCTTCCACCTCGGTGGCCACACCAACCACTCCATCTTCTGGAAGAACCTGTCCCCCAACGGTGGAGACAAGCCCGAGGGCGAGCTCGCCGCAGCCATCGACGACCAGTTCGGCAGCTTCGACAAGTTCCGCGCCCACTTCACCGCCGCCGCCGCCACCCTTCAGGGCAGTGGCTGGGCCATGCTGGCGTACGACGAATTCATCGGCCAGCTCGTGATCCTGCAGCTCACCGATCAGAGCGGCAACATCCCGCCGAACCAGACCCCGATCGTGCTGCTGGACATGTGGGAGCACGCCTTCTACCTGGACTACCAGAACGTCAAGCCCGACTACATCAAGGCTTGGTGGAACATCGTCAACTGGGCCGACGCCGCTGAGCGTTTCGCCAAGGCGACTGCTTGATCTCGTAAATCCGGCAGGTAACTGCGCGGCAGATCTACTCGAACGGCGATCTCCCCCAGCCCGGGGGATGGTCGCCGTTTGGCGTTCGCGGGCGAAACTTCTCCTCAACCCGCCGTTGTGGCAGTCGAGTCGGCTTGTATGCCAACCGTTTACCGGGCATGCTTCCAATACAGCTCCGCAAAACCGACAGCTCCACAACACCGCGATATGCGTCGCGACCGGTCAAAGGCGACCCACAGCAGTGACATTCACTTCCGGCAACAGGAGGTCACCATGAACGAGGACGCCACCGGACGCCATGCACCGCGGTCCGGACTGAAACCGATCGGCCTCACGCCCTTCCATCAAGAGGGCCAACTGCGAGGCATTCTGATCTCCGGCCGCTGGCCTGACACCACCCTGGAATGGACACAGACGCTGGTCGCCTCGGTCCGCATCGCGTGCCGACCCGGATTTCTTCGGACCACAACTGTATTCAGCGTCATCGAGGATCGGCCCGAGGCTTGCGATCCGGACACGGTCGGCCTGATGCTCGCGGTGGGCAGTGTCTTCGACAACAGTTTCGCCGAATCCGGGCACTTCACGACCCCGCCGCCTGCACTGCTGATGCTCCATCCGCCCTCGGAGACCAAGCCGTCCCTGCCGGAATGTTCCGATGTCGCGTCGGGGTGCGTGCTGCTTCCGGGCCTCCCTGAACTCGGACTCGATCATCGTGCGGGCTGGGCCGAGGCAGAGGCCGACGGGACTGTCGTCATGATGCGAAATCAGATCGGCGTGGACCTCGGTACCGACCCCGACACCGCAGTTCTCGCGATGTTGCTCGCCGCCTGAGTACCGCCGGATCACGCAGTCCGCGCACGTCAGGACCACGCGGAGAACCGAGCCGGTAAACGCGGGTAAGGGAAACCTAAGTTTCGGGTAGCCTAACTTTTAAAAAAGGTCGCCCTACCTGCATAAATACGGGTGAACAATCACTTGCGCAAATATGAGAATGCCATTTACGTTGGCTAAGTGATTACCGCATTCCTGGTCAGCTTCGGCGTGATCTTCGTGGCCGAACTCGGCGACAAGTCACAGCTGATGGCGATGACCTATGCCCTCAAGTACCGCTGGTGGGTGGTGCTCACGGGCATCACCATCGCGACAACCCTGGTGCATGCGGTGTCGGTCGGGTTCGGCCATTTCCTCGGTTTGTCCATCCCCTCCGATCTGCTCACGATCGTCGGTGGCCTGGCGATGCTGGTCTTCGGCTTCTGGACCATCCGCGGCGACAGCCTCGACGACGACGAGTCGGTCAAGGCCGACCGCGTCACCAAGTCCGTGTTGTTCGCCGTGATCGGATCGTTCTTCCTCGCCGAACTCGGCGACAAGACGATGCTCGCGACCATCACCCTCTCGACCGACAACAACTGGCTCGGCGTGTGGATCGGTTCGACCATCGGCATGGTCGCCGCCGACGCCCTGGCGATCGGAGTCGGCGCGATGCTCGGCCGGCGCCTGCCGGAGAAGACGATCGCCGTCGGCGCCGCAGCACTCTTCTTCGTCTTCGCCGCCTGGCTGACCATCGACGGTCTGGTCAGCGCCGACGATCTCACCATCACCATCGCGACGATCAGCCTGGTCGCGATCATCACAGCGGTCGGCGTGTGGTTGATCAGGGCCCGTCGCGAGGAAGCCGCGCAGTTGGCCCGAGCCAACCAGACAGCAGCCGACCGGGCTGCCGCGAAAGTCTCTGACTAGGGTGTATAGACGCGGGGTCTAGGACGTTCCCCGTGGACACTCATCGAAGGGACGGCATCAAGTCGTGGAGATCTCAGGATCAGCAGTATTGGTCACCGGTGGAGCCTCAGGTCTGGGCGCGGCCACCGCCAAGCGTTTCGCCGATGCAGGCGCGGTTGTCTTCGGGCTGGACCTGCAGCCGTCGATCGACAAGGCCGAGCCGGTAGAGGGTGTCACCCTCCTGGCCGCCGACGTCACCAGCGAAGCCGACGTCGAAGCCGCTCTCGACACCATCGCAGAGTCCGGTGCTCCGCTGCGGGTTGCCGTGAACTGCGCCGGTGTCGGCTGGGCCAGCCGCATCCTGACCAAAAAAGGTCCGCACGAGCTCGAACTCTTCCGCAAGATCATCGAGATCAACCTGCTCGGCACGTTCAACGTGATGCGCCTGGCCGCAAACCGCATGCAGAGCCAGGAGCCGGTCGACGAGAACGACCAGCGCGGCGTCATCATCAACACCGCCTCCGTGGCAGCGTTCGAAGGCCAGGTCGGTCAGATCGCCTACTCCGCCTCCAAGGGTGGCGTGCACGCGATGACCATCACCGCGGCCCGCGACCTCGCCCAGGTCGGCGTGCGCGTGTGCACCATCGCCCCCGGCACCATCAAGACCCCGATGCTCGACGGCCTCACGCCGGAATTCACGAAGTCCCTGGAAGCCGGCATTCCATTCCCGAAGCGTCTGGGCGTACCCGACGACTACGCGAAGCTGGCGGCGTTCATCGTCGACCACGACTACCTCAACGGCGAGACCATCCGGATGGATGGCGCGCTGCGGATGGCTCCGCGCTAGCCACCTCAGATCTACCGCAAAAGCCGGGTTCCTTCACGGGGCCCGGCTTTTGCATCTCCCGATCGGACCTCCGTTCAAACCAATCGAGGGGCTTCCTGGCGATACATCTCTCCTCAGTGACTCCCGCTGGCCACCAGATGCTGGTTATGTGGAGGTATCACCCCCGATGAAGGGAGCACTCATGCGAGGAGTCATTCTCAACCAGCCCGGTGACGTGCGGGTCGAAGAGCGTCCCAACCCGGTGATCGTCGAGCCGACCGATGCGATCATTCGTCTCGCGGCGACCTGCGTCTGCGGATCGGACCTGTGGCCCTACCGCGGCGACGACCCCGCCGATCACATGCCCATGGGGCATGAGTACGTCGGTACGGTCACGCACATCGGCGACTCCGTGGAGAATCTTTCGGTCGGCGATTTCGTCGTCGGGTCATTCTTCGCCTCGGACAACACCTGCGAAATCTGCCAAGCGGGCTACCAATCGCGGTGCGTGAACGCAATCCCCATCGGCGCGATCGGCACCCAGGCCGAGTACGCCCGCATCCCCCTTGCCGACGGAACACTCGTCGCCACACCCGGTCAGCCCGACCCAGACCTGATCCCATCGCTACTCGCGGCCTCCGACGTCCTGGGCACCGGATGGTTCGGTGCCGTCGCCGCCGAGGCCGGACCGGGTAAAACCGTCGCCGTTGTCGGTGACGGCGCCGTCGGACTGCTCGCAGTCCTGGCTGCCAAAGAGCTCGGCGCCGATCGGATCATCGCCATGAGCCGTCACGCCGACCGCCAGGCCCTGGCCCGGGAGTTCGGCGCCACCGACATCGTCGAAGAGCGCGGAGAAGACGGCATCGCGAAGATCAAGGAACTCACCGGCGGTCTGGGCGCGCACTCGGTCGTCGAGGCAGTGGGCACGCAACAATCGATGATGCAGGCCATCGGCTCCACCCGTCCCGGAGGCCACGTCGGGTACGTCGGCGTCTCCCACGACGTCGAACTCCCCGGACTGGACTTGTTCTTCTCCGAAGTTCATCTGCATGGCGGACCGGCACCGGTGCGCCGTTTCCTACCCGAACTGATCGACCTCATCTGGAACCGCACCATCGACCCCGGCAAGGTCTTCGATCTCACTTTGCCGCTCGAACAAGCCGCCGAGGGCTACCAGGCCATGAGCGAACGCCGCGCCACCAAGGTCTTGCTGACCGTCTGACGCGAAATCGACCGTGGCGGATGAAAACCCACGTCCGACAACGGGTTCGCCAGGGAATTCGCGTTCCCACACACGAAGCTAGGCCACCCGGTGTCGTACCCGCGTGGTGCCGGAGGCCGCGCGACCCAACTCCCGCGAGAGTCGTCGTAGCGGCCTGGCATCGGAGTCGAGATCGTCGGCGGCCCCGACGAGCACCTCGCGAACCGCACCGGACGAACCACCGGCTTCCCGGTAGGTGGCGACGGCAACGAACATGGCGTCGGCCTGCTCGGCGATCGGCCGACTGTCGAAGTCTTCCGGTAGGTACGGACTGAGTTGCAGGACCGCGTCCCGAATCTCGATGACACGACGCTGGTACATCAGGTTGATCGAGCCCTCGACGCGGCCGCCGGTTCGCGGCGGCAGGACCACCTCCGGTATCGCGGAGGTGGTCAGGGTCCACAGCGATTCGAGTTCTCGATGGTGCCGTCGATGGCGGATGTCGTGGCGCAGCGTCATCCACCGCGCCCGCACCATCGGGTAGGAGATGCCTGCGAGGAACAACACCGCACCGACCGCCGAGATCACCCCTGCGATCGTCAGCAGGACCGGAAGGCTGAACAGACCCAGACCGGCCGACACCACAAAGACTGTCTGGATGAGCGCGCCGACGCCGACCATCGTCAAACCTGCCAGCAGGGCGATCAGCGAGTGCCGCAGATAGCCCTCCGCCAGGCCGACATAGCGCGCGATCGACAGGACACAGGCGCCAAGCGCGTAGACGAGATAGCTGCCGGCGATGACAAAGAACAACGCAAAACCGATGTGCTGGACAGTCCACTCCGACACGCCACTGGTCCGCACCGGGGTCGGGGTCGCGAGCATCGCGACGTTGAGCCCGATCATTGCGACAACCAGCGGTACCGCTTCCATTCCGGCGCGGCGCCTGCGACCGCTCTCAGCGGTCCCGAAGAAGAAGACGACCACCAGGGCGGCCACCCCGATGGCCAACAGGCAGTAGAACAACACCCGTCCGGCCCCGGTGAACAGAGCCGAATCGAGCCACTCGCGCACCTGCGCGTTGGTGTCGACAAATGCCAACGTCATCGCGGCGACAGCCACCGTCAAAGCAAGTGGTTGGAGGCCGGCACGCTCTCGCCGGATCCGATCGATGCGCCAGCACAGTGCGACGGCGAAGATCACCAAGGCAGCAGCGTTGACAACACCTACAACCATCCCGAATGCCCCCCGAGCACGCTTTGAATACCGCGCAATCCCCCATGTCTAGCCGATCGTCCAACACCTTGCACAGCCTTCGCCGCCCATTCCCTGATGATCGTCGCCAGCATCTCGGCTTCCCACTCACGCTCATCGGAGTAACAGGTACGACCCAGGGCGTCGTGCATGGGCTGTTCGTCGCCACCAGCGGGCGACAACGCGCCACCGACCACCATCGAGGGATCAGAACCGAGGATCTGATGACCGGCGATCAGGTGCCCGAACTCGTGGACGACGATCTGATCGCGGTGAATTCTGGTGGTGCTGGCCTGATAGAAGAAGTAGTCGGCGTCCTCGGCCATCATCCAGACGCCGTTCGGCATCCCAGCCGGAAGCGGGTGCGCGATGATCTTGATGGCTCGCCCGCGCTTCTCGCCGTACAACCGACACAGCTGTTCGGCATCGAGCGGCAGATCGAGCGACAGATCGGCGAGCTCGCGGCGACACAGCGCCCGCAAAGCTCTTTCGGACCGCATGACCCCGTACGGTACCGCCCCCCCTCGAAAGCTAGTCGGCGGCTTCGTGCCTTTCGACAACGCGCAGCCCGGAGTGGCCGTGGCCGAGTTCGGGTTCAGAGGACTTCAACAGATCCGGCGGATCCGCGGACAGACCCTGCTGGACGCGAAGCACCTTGATCAATTCGTTGACGACCGTCACCGAATCACTCGACAAGCCGGCGAGACGGAACGCCGCCAACTGCACGTTCGTGTCGGCCTGCAGGCGCATCAGGTCGATCTGGTCGCGGGTGCGCTGGGCAGCGCGGTCTTCGAGGAAATAGTGGACGTCCACACCGAACGCCGCCGATATGCCCTCCACCGTGCGGAAGGAAGGCGACTTCGCCTTACCGGACCGCAGTTGACTCAAGTACGACTCCCCGAGTCGGAATCCGAGTTCGGTCGACCGATTGGCGATGGCCTTGGCGCTGTAAGCGCGACCGTTGGGCCCGGGTACGGTCCGAAACAGCTCTTCGAGTCGCCGGGCGAACAGACCCGGGTCGAAGGTGGTTGTCTCTGGATCTACCGGTTGCACATTGTCAGTCATTCCATGCTCCACACGCATCAAAGGTGTCCCTCTGTGAGGCCGATCGCCGCAGCACGAACGGCTAGCAGTTCGGAAAATTCACTACGCCGTATGCCCTGTTTGCCATATGGTAGCTTACTGCAAAATAGCTGCCAATCAGGTTCAGGCGCTCCGGGGGATGCATGATTTTTCCGGTTTGGGCGGAGTCGACGCTGACTTGCCCACCTGAATAAACCGTGAACAGGCGAAAATTTCAATAGCTGATTTGTGGAAGCCAACCTGGAGGATGGATGCCGAAGCATCGGGCGCGCCGTGTGAGCACCCTGCGGTGGTCGGCATTTCTCGGAATGTGCGCTCTGCTCATCGGCAGTATTTCCCTGTTGGTGACCAATTCCGCGGCTTCCGCACACTGCATTCCGGCATGGTCGAACTGCGAACATCAACACTCGCCGACCCAGACCAGCACACCAACCGAGACCAGCACCGAAGTGCCCGTCGATCCGGGATCACCCACAAGCACCACGACAACGCGGACCCGACCTCCGGCTCCGCCCTACAACCCGCCTGCAGGCGGTGGCGCCACATCGACGTCGTCCGATGGCAATTCGCTGCGGACCTCGACCAGGCCGCCGGGCCGGCTCCCGAAGTCGAACACCCCGGCAACGCCCGACACCCAGGACGCAGGCGTCACCCCGCTCGCGCCGACCGGCGGTGGGACGGGTGGCGGTGGGACGGGAGACGGTGGCGGCGCCATCGGCAGCAGCGTTGCGGTCGAATCAATTCCGACGGTCGAACCCGCGACAAGCATCCCCGCCCCGACGGCACCCCACCCGGATTCACAACTACAGAACCCGGCCCCGGCAACCGTCGCACCCGTGAACACCGCCATCGACCCGGTGTCGGCCTCCGCGCAATGCGCTTTGGGAACCACGGATTCGGGCGGCTGCTTCGGGGCCGATACCGCACGCGACCTCGCACCGGCCGGCCTACTCGTCCTCGGTGCGCTCGCACTGCTGGGAAGTGGCTCGTTCCTCGAATCGCTGCGCGGCTCACTTCGGAGCTGACAACCTCACTGCCGCTCGGGATTCGCGGCCCCGGGATTCAGTGATCGGACGCAGGGGCGGGCGCCGGTAACTCCGACCCCAGCGGAATGTGCTGTGCTCCCCCATCATCCATCCACTCGCGCAACGCCTTGGTGGCACGGACGTCGTCCTCGTTGTATTCGAGCAACCGCACGCGCTGGGTGTGGTCGACATCGTCACCGTCGAGTCCGACCGCGCGGCGATACCACTGCATCGACGCCTCACCACCGGCCTCGTCATCGCGCCACGTGAAGCCCGCATGGGGGGCTATTTTCTTGAGACCTTTTCCTTCGGGGCTCAGAAAATTGCGGCTGACCGCTTCATAGATATCCACCCAGTGTTCGGAGTTGATGAATGCCGTGACCTCGTCGCGCGTCGGAATACCCGGGTGACCGGCAAATCGATCGGCGGAACCCAGCAGCCACCTGTTCTCGGCCTGCTGTGAATAGCAATATGCCGCGAATGATTTGCCATTCGCAATTGCTGTCTGTAGTTCCGTCATCAGCCACCCCCAGAACTCGGCGAAGGATCGCGCCTCGTCCACGGTCGGCAGCGGCGTCCAGGTGACAAACGGGATGTAGCGCACCGGGCGCGACGGATCGGTGTTGTCGGTCAGGAGGGTGCCCCACAGATATGCGCCGTCGTCCTGATAGCTCTCCATGTCGACGTCGACCTCGACGTCGGCCCGCACCACCTCGACATCGGGCATCCGGCGAATCAACTTCACATCCGCGAGATAGGCCCGCGCCAAGAGGATCGGATCGTCCAGACTCGACAACCCTTCGGGAAGCGGGCCGTCGTACCCCGCGAGTTGATCGATGGTCCGCACCCCGACCGTCGCGAGCATCTGGGTGAGATTCCCGTTGACCACCAGGCTCACATCGTGGGCCTGCTCGAGTTCGGGTCCGCAGACACTCCACCAGATGCAATTACGGCACTCCCCGATCCGCGAGGGCGCTGTTGCGACCTTGCCGCGCGCGATGCCCAGCCGGCGCTGCAGGAGGTCGTCGTAGCGGACCACGGCGTCGGTGAGGTCGTGGACCACCATCGCCGTGGGGTCGAGACCGATCACACCGCCGGTCGGGGTCGTCGCCGCCAAGTCCAGTTTCTGCAGCATGCGATACAGATGCGCCAGGCGGGTGGTGTCGCGAGAGTTGCCGCGGACCTTGCGGGTCTCGTCCACCGACGGCTGCCATGTCCACACTGGGCTGGTGACCGCACCGGACCCCGCATCAAACGATTTGTGATTGACCACGATGACCGGGACGTAACCCGTGTCGGTCCGGATGAGCATTTCCGCCCAGCCCCGACGTCCCGACTCTGGGTCGTCGGGCAGGGTGGCGCCCCAGATCCACTTGGCGCCTGCGTTCATCGCAGAGACGGTCGCCTTCGCCCGTGCCCGCGCCGTCCGACCCGAAGCGACGTCGGCCCAGCGGTGCAACTCGTCGGCATGCAGGCCATGCAGCATCTCGCGGACGCGCTCGCGGTGCGCAGCGGCCGCCTCCTTGCGTAGCGCGACCGACGGGTCGTCAGGAACCGACTCCACCTTGGGAAAGAGGGAATCGCGGGCGAGCCGATGCTCGCAGCCACTCAGATCGCGAGGACTGAGTAACGGGGGTCTTTTCGGGCCAGATGGCACCGATGAACGAATTGCCATCCACATCATCCTTCCGTGCGCGTCAGCGGTGCATGCGCCGGACCCACGCTATGTAATGCTTGTACCGCAACTGCACGACAATTGTGCAAGCCGCTTGCGATGGCGACGGGGCGGGTGGTCACTACGAGAGGGTCTGAACCGTATGGGTCTGTTCAAGTCGGGACGCATCAGGCGGGCAGAGCGCAAAGCCCAGGCGAAGGCACTGAAGGCGAAAGCCAAACTCGAAGTGCGCCTCAAAGACAAATCTGGACGAAAGTTCTCCCAGGCCGAGCTCAAGCAACGGCGCAAGCTCGCCAAGAAGGCACAGAAGTCCCGGTCGAAGTCCGAGAAGAATGCCGCCAAGCTCATCAAGTCGACCAACTCGACCAATCTGAAGATCGCCCAGGCGAACGCCAAGGCTGTCGCCGACGGCAAACTGCTCTCGCCCACCCGCGTGAAGCGTTACCTGTCGGTTGCGAAGGTCCTGTCGCCGGTACTCGTGCCGGTGGCCTACCGCGCCAGCACCGCGGCCCGCGAACAGATCAACCGCATCCAGGCCGATCGGGCCGGGGTACCGGTTGCCGAACTGAACAAATACAGCGGTCACGGCGCGGCGCTGTCCGCCCGGATCGCCGGTGCGAACGAGTCGCTGCAGGCCTTGGCCGCCAAGCACCCCGCAGATGCCGAGACCAAGACGTTCACGACGATCATGAATCAGCGCCTGTCCGATCTGTCGACCGCGGTCACCGCTGCCGAGACCATGCCCGCCGCCCGACGCCGTAGCGCGCACACGGCCATCTCGCGGGAACTCGAGGCCATCGACGCCGATCTGCTGGCCCGACTCGGAGTGCGCCCCTGACTCCTCTGGCGGTTGCCCTCACCGCACCGGCGCTGGCGGTTGCCGCCCACGGTGTGGCGTCGGGCCATCTCCCGAGCACTCCGGGGCTGCTGCTGCTGACCCTGCTCGGCGTGGCTGCCGGGGCCTTGAGCAGGCAGCTCAGGACGGCGACCGGATTACTCGTCCTGTTGACCGGCACCCAGGTCGCCGCACACGTGTCACTCACCGCGGCCGCCGAGCCGGCGGCGATGTCACACCACAGCAATACCGGCGCAATGCTGATCACGCACTTGATTGCAATTCCGTTGTGCGCCTTGTTGATTTCCGGTGCCGACCGCCTGTATCAGGTGATCACCTCGGTCTTGCGGGCGCTCGAGTTCCTGATCGGTGTGCCGATCACGGACCGCAATCGACCAGTCGCACAACAAACTCCGGCCCCTGAGCCACTGATCGCCCTGATCGCCCCCGGAGGCATCGGGGTTCGAGGTCCACCGGCGATCTGATTCCACTCGCCACATTCACCACCCGGACATCCGAGTCGGGTGATGACACCTCTTCTCTACCAAAGGAATCACGCATGTCTTCATTCTCACGTCGAGCCCGGCTCCTCGGCGCCGGTATCGCCACCACCGCACTCATCGGGGCCGGCACACTACT
This sequence comes from Williamsia sp. Y844, assembly GCF_056786475.1. Taxonomy (NCBI): domain Bacteria; kingdom Bacillati; phylum Actinomycetota; class Actinomycetes; order Mycobacteriales; family Nocardiaceae; genus Williamsia; species Williamsia sp. Y844. The sequence continues at coordinate 2,105,645 of NZ_JBXCJB010000001.1, read as the reverse complement.
CGGTGTTGGTTCGGCTTCGGCTCATGTGAGCGCCGTCGGCGAAAACCTCACCCAGGGCGGTTACGGCGTCATCGATTTCCGGGTTCCGAACGAATCCGACACCGCCAACACCGTCTCGGTGAGTGTCACCCTGCCGAATCTGAAATCCGCTCGCACCGAACCCATTCCGGGGTGGACCGCAGAGATCACCAAGGATGCAACCACCGAAGAAGCGACGTCCGTGACCTGGAGTGTCGTCGAGGGCAATCCGGGTATCGCGCCCGGCGAGTTCATGCAGTTCCCGCTGTCGGCCGGCCCCCTGCCCAAGCAGGAGACCGTCGAATTCCCGGCGGTGCAGACCTATTCCGACGGAGAGGTCGTCAACTGGGATCAGCCCACCACCGAGGGTGAGCCCGAGCCCGACAAGCCGGCCCCGACCGTGACGCTGGCCGCAGAATCGGCCGACGGCCACGGCCACGGAAGTTCGACCGACGACAGCGCACAGTCCGATGATTCCGAGCACGAGGAAGACAACACCGCCCGCTGGCTCGGCGGTATCGGAATCGCGTTGGGCGCATTGGGTATCGGCATCGGCATCGGCGCACTGCTGCGCTCACGCCGATGAGGCGGGCCGCCCTCACCCTGGGGGTATTACTCCTCACCGTGCTGGCGGGTATCGCCACCGCACCGGTCGCGTCGGCGCATGCAGCACTGGTGAGCTCGGATCCCGCCGACGGCGCGTCGCTGGCGGTCGGGCCGTCAAGGGTGACGCTGACCTTCAACGAACCGATGCAGGAGAGCTTTCCGAGCTTGACCGTGGTCGGGCCGGACGAGCACTACTGGCAGTCCGGCGAGGCCACGGTCACCGGCCGCACGATGAGTGCACCGGTCTCCGAGTTGGGGCCCGTGGGCGTGTACACCATCAACTACCGCGTGACGTCGGCTGACGGCCACCCGGTGGAGGGTCGGATGAGTTTCACGCTGACCACCGAGGGCCAGGGCACGCCCGGCGCCGCGGTCGATGATGGCGGTTCATCGTCGTCGGGAGTCCCGGTGTGGCCGTTCATCGTCGGTGCGGTGGTGCTGTTTGCCGGCGGTCTGGCATTCGCGCTTCGGCCGCAGCGCAAGAAGTAGACACATGACCGCGGGTACGGCACGGCGCGAGTGGTTGCTCGGTGCCGTACCCGCGGCCTGTGTCGGCGTGCTGCTGGCGGCGCTGGTGGCGCACCCGGCCGGACCAGAGCCCGAGGCACCGGCCCAGGCGGTCGCCTTGGTGGCCGCCATGACCGTCCTCGGACTGAGCGGTCTCCGACTCCTCGGAGGCGACCCCGCCGATCCCGGTGCCCTGCGGCAGATGTCCGTCGCCGCCGGGCTGTGGGCGATCTCCGCACTGATCGCATCCTGGCTGCATGCCGCCGAGATTGTCGGTCGGTCCGCCACCGACATCGGTGTCCGCGACTTCGTGCGGGCAGGCGGCACCACACCCACCATCATCAGTGCCAGTTGCGCTGTCGGGATCTGTATCGCGGCAATCGTCTGGATCCGGCGGCCGAACCTTGTCGCACCGGAGGCCGCGGCAGCCATGGCGGCCCTCGGTGTGGTCATCGAGCCGATCACGGGACATCTGCGACAACAGACCGGTGGTGCCGCAGCATTGGCGATCCATGTGCTCGCCGCGGCGTGGTGGTGTGGGTCCCTGATCGCGCTGGCACTGACCGCCAGAGGCCGGAAGGCCTGGGCGTTGGGTCTGCCCAGATTTTCTCGGCAGGCGCAGTGGTGCGTGCTCGCCCTGGTGTGCAGTGGTGTTGTTGCCGCGGTCTTGCAACTCGACTCACTACCGGAACTCTGGACGACCGGGTACGGGCGGATTCTGCTCGCGAAGTCGACCGGCCTGGTGATCCTGCTGATGTCTGCCGTTTACCTCCGCAAACGCTGGGTACCGCAGGCTGCCGGACATCGGCTTCCCGAAACCTCCTCTCTCCGGTTCGCCGTTGCCGAAGTACTGATCATGGCCGTGGTGATCGGACTGGCCGCCGGACTGGGGTCGACCGCACCCAACTGAGCCGGAGGCGCTGCGGACAGGCATCATTGACAGCACGCAACCGCCGACGCCAGCGGAGGCCCAGAAACCCTGTTCGCTGATCCCGCGAAGGAGCGACGCCCGCATGGCAGACCCGGATCCACAGCCCGCATCCGAGCCGCAACCGGACGGTACGCCCGAGCGCCCGGCGGAACCGAACCTGCCTGGGCCGAAGAAAACACCGGCGAAAAAGGCTCCTGCCAAGAAGTCCACCGCCAAGAAAGCGCCGGCCGCGAAGGCACCTGCCAAGAAGGTCCCGGCAAAAAAGGCTGCGACAAAAAAGGCCGGCCCCCAGAAACCGCCGGTCCGGCGCGGTCCCGACAAGCCGCGCAACACGGCCCCGCCGAAGTCCACCCCGGCCCAGGCGGTGGCCGCCAACGGACCTGCTGAACCGCCGGCAACGGTGCCGTCCACACCGGTCGCGCACACCGAACCGCCTACCGAGTCGCCTGCCGCACCCGCCCCGGCACAACCGTCTCGGTTCACCGCACTCAAGCAGACCGAGCCGACCCCGCTGCCTGCCACCCGGTCGGTCGGAGGCAAGCAGTTGGCCTGGCTTATCGCAGCGATCCTGGCTGTCGGCGTCGTGGTGTTTCGCCGTCGGCGCTCGCGCTGAGAACCTTCAGTTGTCCGCGCCCGGTCGCGGAGAGGTCAGCGACCGGGCAACAACTTCAGTGACTTGATGAACGCCGGAACGATCCGCATGAACAACGACCGTGGCACGCCTTTGATGCCGCCGAGGCCGATGATGCGTTGCTCGGCGACGGTCTGCGGTTCGGTGTATTTCAGGAGTCCCTCGACACCGTGACGACGTCCGACGCCAGACTTGCCCATGCCACCCATCGGGGCCGCAGTCGATCCCCAGGCGGCCGCGTAGCCCTCATTGATGTTGACGGTGCCTGCGCGAAGTTCTGCGGCGATCCTTCGACCCTCTTCCGATGAACCGGCAAAAACGCTTGCGTTCAAACCATATTCGGTGTCATTGGCGCGTTCGATGGCCTCGTCGACCGACTCGACCGGATAGATCGACACCAGCGGACCGAACGTCTCGTCGGCATAGCAGTCCATGCCCTCTTCCACACCGGCCAACACCGTCGGCTCATAGAAGAACGGGCCGAGATCCGGACGCCGCCGACCACCGGCCAGGACGGTGGCCCCCTTGGTCTTGGCGTCTTCGACGTGCGCCTCGATCGCGTCGACCTGCGCGGCCGACGCCAGCGAACCCATCTCGGTGGAGAAGTCGTAGGCGTCACCGATGGACATCGCCGCGACCCGGCGTGCGAACTTCGCGGCGAAGTCGGCGGCCGCAGAGTTCTCGACGTAGATCCGTTCGATCGAGATGCAGAGCTGTCCCGAGTTGGAGTACGACGCGCGCACCGCCCCCTCGACGGCCTTGTCGATGTCGGCGGTTTTGGTGATGATCATCGGGTTCTTGCCGCCGAGTTCGGCGGAGAATCCGATGAGCCGACGACCGGCCTGTTCGGCGAGCTGTGCGCCGGTGGCCGAGGAACCGGTGAACATCAGATAGTCGGCGTGGGCGACGATCGCCTGGCCGACCACCGAACCCGGTCCGGGCACCACGGCGAACAGCTCACGAGGCAGACCGGCCCGGTACAGCAGTTCGACCACCGCGAGTGCGCAGTACGGGGTCTGGCTGTCGGGCTTGAGGACCACCCCGTTGCCTGCCATCAGCGCCGCCAGCCCGTCGGACACTGCCAGAGTCATCGGGTAATTCCATGGCGAGATCACCCCGACCACACCTTTGGCCTGGTATCGAACGCGGGTGTCGGTCACGATCGGGAGCATTCCCTTGACCCGGCCCGCGGCCAGTAGTTTCGGGCCGGTCTTGGCGTAGTGCCGGGCGGTCATCGCCACGTCCAGCACCTCTTCCTGGGCGTATCCGCGGGCTTTGCCGGTCTCGGCCTGCGCCATGTCGGCCAGGGCGTCGCGGTTCTTCATCACCAGGTCGGCAAAATCGGTCAGGATCTGCGCCCGGTCCCGCGGCCAGAGCTTCGACCAGTCCGCCTGCGCGATGCGCGCCTTCTCAAAGGCAACGGTGACGTCGTCGGCGGTGCCCACCGGGATCGTCGTCATCTCGGTGCCGCTGAACGCCTCGAGCACCGGCCGTGTCGGCCGCGCGTCGGCATCGTCGATGGCGACCAGCCCACGGAGCCGGTCGAAGGTGCTCTGATCAGGTTTTGCCATGATGCTGCCCCTACTCCGCGGGTGCGACGAGGACGATGCCGTCGTCATCGCTGTACGCGAGGTCGCCTGGATTGAATGTGACGCCACCGAGCTCGATCGGGACATCACGCTCGCCGACACCGCTCTTGGTCGACTTGCGCGGGTTGGTCCCGAGCGCCTTGACGCCGATGTCCATCGCGCCGATCAACTTCGAATCGCGGATGGCCCCGTTGACGATGATCCCCGACCATCCATTGCTGCGGCCGAGTTCGGCGATCACGTCGCCGACCAGCGCGGTGTGCAGCGAGTTCGCCCCGTCGATCACCAGGACGCCACCGTTGCCGGGTTCGGAGAGGATCGACTTCAGGAGCGCGTTGTCCTGGAAGCACTTGACCGTGGTGACCGGTCCGACGAACTCCCGGGTGCCGCCGTACTGGGTGAACTGGACATCACAGCTGCGGACATCCGGGCCGATCTCATCGACGAGGTCGGCGGTTGCTACAAACGTCGTTTCGCTCATGACCCTCAGCCTAACGACACTTCCTACTGACGGGTAATAAAGGCACCGATCACTCGGGCGCACCCACGGCGGCTTCGAAGCCGCCGATCTCCACGACGTCGCCGACAACAAGCTGCCGCCCACGCCGGGTCTCGACTTCACCGTTGACACTGACCAGGCCGTCGGCGATCACCTCCTTGGCCTCGGCGCCGGATTCGATGAGATTGGCCAGTTTCAGGAACTGGCCCAGACGGATTGAGTCATCACGGATCGGAACTGTTTGTCGGCTCACGATCCAATCATCTCATCCGCACGTTAACGTTGTTACGGACCAGCTGCGGAAAGGCACCCACCTGTGAGCGTCGAAACACCCGAAACCATCTCCGAGACAAGCTCACCCATCGTCAAACCATCCAGATTGACGCCGCCTGCGGGATGGTTCCGGACTGCTCCCCGGTACGCCAGTTGGGTTGTCGGCGTTCTGGCCGGGATCTCCCTGCTCAGCAGCCTTTCGTATCAGTTCCGCCGCCTCACCGAAGTGCCGCGCGATTACATCGACAACTACCTCGTCTCGGCGCCTGACACCAGCCTGGCATGGGCTCTTGTGCTGGCGCTCTTGGCTTTTGCGCTCGCCTCGCGCAAGCGCGTCGCATGGTGGCTGACCGTTGCCTACATCCTGTTGTTCGGTACGGCCAACGTTGTCTACCTGTTCGAGCCGTTGGCATCCGAGAACGGCGTCAACACCGTGGTCCGGATCAACATCTTCATCGGACTCGCGTTCCAGTTGCTCGCCCTGGTGTATCTCGCTGCCAGCTACCAGCAGTTCTACACAAAGGTCCGCCGCGGAGCGATCTGGCGCGCCCTGGGAGTTCTGGTCGCAGGCCTGGTCGCCGCATCGCTCATCGGCTGGGCGCTCGTCGAGATCTGGCCGGACACACTCCCGCAGTCCCACCGTTTGCCGTATGCGATCAATCATGTTGTGACGTTTGGGTCGGTCGACATCTCGACCGACTACGACAAGTACCACTCGTATCAGCCGATCGACACCCTGCTCGGTGTTCTCGGGGCTCTTGCGCTCATTGCAGCGGCGCTGATCCTGTTCCGCTCGCAGCGCTCCGACAACTCGATGACTCCCGACGACGAACGCCTGATCCGCCTGTTGATCGACGGATACAGCGGCGACGATTCACTGGCCTACTTCTCGACGCGGCACGACAAGGCAGTGGTGTTCGCCCCCAACGGATTGGCCGCGATCACCTACCGCGTGGAGGTCGGCACCGCGATGGCTGGTGGAGATCCCGTCGGCGACAAGAAATATTGGCCGGATGCGATCGCCGAGTTCCTGAAGATCTGTGACAAGTACGGCTGGCATCCCGGAGCGATCGGGGTCAGTGTCACCGGTGCCGAACAATGGGATGCCGCCGGTCTCAAAACGCTCAACATCGGCGACGAGGCCATCATCCACGCGCGCGGCTACAACCTCAACGGGCCTGACATGAAGGCGGTGCGGCAGTCGGTGGCGCGCACCAAGCGTGCGGGGATCACCGTCCGGATCTGCCGCCACGAAGATCTGACGCCAGAACAGATGTCCGCCATGATCGCTCGCGCCGATGCCTGGCGGGATACCGACGAGGAGCGCGGCTTCTCGATGGCGCTCGGCCGCCTCGGCGACCCCAAGGACGGGCGGTCGATCCTGGTCGAAGCCGTTCAGAATGCGGGGACAAACGACGAGAAGGTCGTCGGCATGCTGTCGTTCGTGCCGTGGGGCAGCACCGGCGCCTCGCTCGATGTGATGCGGCGCGACCACGATTCGATCAACGGCCTCACCGAGACGATGGTGACCGAGTTCGCCGAGAACGCAGAGGCATTCGGGATCCTTTACATCTCAATGAACTTCGCGGCTTTCCGCGCGGTTTTCGAAGAAGGCGGCACCATCGGTGCCGGCCCAATCATGCGGGCGATGTACGGCGCGCTGACCTTTGCCTCGAAGTATGTGCAGATGGAGTCGCTCTACAAGTCGAACGCCAAGTACCAGCCCGAATGGGTGCCCCGTTTCCTCTGTTTCGAGGACGCCCGCACCGTGCCGCGCGTCGGCCTGGCGGCGGTGGTCAACGAAGGTTTTGTGAAGCTGCCCAAGTTCGACAGGGGCGGCGACTTCACGGGTGGCTCGTCGTCGGTCCCCCCGGGCGTGGACATCGACCGGATCGCCGAACTGATCGAAAGTGAAGGCGAGAGAGAGCATCGCGGTCCGCGACGTCCGGAACAGGTCCGGGTGCGTCTGGCCAAGCTCGAAGCGCTCACAGCCGCCGGGATCGATCCGTACCCGCCTGCCTATCCGCCGACACACACCATCGCCCAGGCCGTGGCCGCACCCCAGGGCACCACCGGCCGCATCGCGGGACGGGTGATCCGGATGCGCGACTTCGGCAAGGTGGTGTTCTGCGATGTGCGCGACTGGAGTGGCGACATGCAGGTACTGGTGGATTCGGCTGCACTCAAACCCGACACGCTTGACCTGGCCGCAACCGTAGATCTCGGCGACCTCATCGAGGTCAGCGGCACCGTCGGACGTAGCCGCAAGGGCGAGTTGTCGCTGCTGGCCAAGGACTGGCGGATGCTCGGCAAGTGCCTGCATCCGTTGCCGGACAAGTGGAGTGGACTCACCGACCCCGAAGCCCGTGTGCGCCAACGGTATGTGGACCTGACCGTCAATCCACGCGCCCGTGAACTGATGCGGGTCCACAGCGCGATCGTGAAGTCGATGCGCGATTTCCTTTCCGGCCGAGATTACCTGGAGGTCGAGACACCGATCCTGCAGCAAATCCACGGTGGCGCCAACGCGGCACCGTTCCGCACCCACATCAACGCCTACGATCTCGATCTCTACCTGCGCATCGCACCCGAGCTCTACCTCAAGCGGCTGTGCGTCGGCGGCATGGAGCGGGTGTTCGAGATGGGCCGCAACTTCCGCAACGAAGGTGTGGACTTCAAGCACAACCCGGAGTTCACCAGCCTCGAAGCCTATGAGGCACACAGTGATTACGACCGGATGCTGCATCTGACCCGGAAGATGATCCAGAACGCCGCGGTCGCCGCACACGGCGAGCAGGTGGTCTACATCGAGGGCAAGGACGGGGAGATCGAGAAGGTCGACATCTCCGGTGAATGGCCGGTGAAGACCCTGCACGGCGCGGTGTCCGAGGCGATCGGCGAAGAGGTCACCCCGTACTCCGAGGTCGAGTACCTCAAAGAGTTGTGCGACAAGCACGAGATCGCCTACCGCAACGACTGGGATGCCGGCCAGGTGGCGCTGGAGATGTACGAGCACCTCGTCGAGGACCAGACCATGTTCCCGACGTTCTACAAGGACTTCCCGACGTCGGTGTCGCCGCTGACCCGTCAGCACCGGACCATTCCGGGTGTCACCGAACGCTGGGACCTGGTGGCCTGGGGTGTCGAATTGGGCACGGCCTACACCGAACTCACCGATCCGGTGGAGCAGCGCAAACGTCTCACCGAGCAGTCGTTGCTAGCGGCAGGCGGTGATCCCGAGGCGATGGAACTCGACGAGGACTTCTTGCAGGCCCTCGAACACGGGATGATGCCGACCGGCGGCCTGGGTATCGGCGTGGACCGGATCGTCATGCTCCTCACCGGGCAGTCGATCCGCGAGACGCTCGCATTCCCACTCGCGAAACCCAAGTAGAGCGGTTCGAACAAGTAGTGAATTGGTTTCACACACATATTGTCGAGACCGGCCGCTCTGCGGCATTGGCGGCCTTGATCGGCTTCATCGTCGCGTATGCGATCACCCGGCGGTTGACGCTGTCGATCAAGGCCCGCAAGAACGACCCGGCCGGCGAGCGCGACTCGGGTCCGGTGAACGACATCTATATCGGTGGTGTCCACATCCACCACCAGGTGTGGGGCATCCTGCTGGTGCTTGTCGCCGCTCTGCTCGAGTTCAGATTCCGGCCGGATGCCCCGTGGCTTGAAGTGCTCGCCACCCTGTTCGGGATCGGGGCGGCGTTGGCCCTCGACGAATTCGCGCTGTGGTTACACCTTGAGGACGTCTATTGGTCCGAGGAGGGCCGCAAGTCCATCGACGCGGTGATGATCGCGGCCGTGGTGGGCCTGGCCATGCTGATCGCCACCTCCCCCATCGGTGAGAACGAACCGCACTCCAATGCCTTGGGCGGCACGCTGGTCGCGTTGGGAGTGCTGGTCCACCTGCTCTATACGGTCATCTGTTTGTTGAAGGGCAAGCTCGCCACCGGCCTGATCGGTTTGCCGGTACCGCTCTTGGGATTCTTCGGCTCGCTGCGCTTGGCCCATCCCGATTCCTATTGGGCCAGACGCTTCTATTCGCAGACGAAGATCGATAGGGCCCGCCTTCGTTACGGAAAATATGTCGATCGCCGTGAACAGATGCGCGATCTTGTGGGCGGCCGCAAGTAGCCTGACCTCGGTATACGGGGCGCCCCGACTACACTGCGGAGGTGCAGCCACCCGGGAGTTTTCTGACCATTGCCGGCCGCAGGACCCATGTGGTGGTCGATGGCCAGGGCCCGCCGCTGTTGTATCTGGCGGCATTGGGCGGCAACTGGTTCGACTTCGATCAGGCGACCCAACTGCTCGAGGATCGGTGGACGATCATCCGCTATGACCGTCCGGGTTACGGTTTCTCCGAGCCGTTGCCCGAAGGCGAGGTCCCGTCGCTGGCCGCCGAGGGCGAACGCATCGATCAGATCCTCGACGCCCTCGGAATCACTGAGCCGGTTCTCGTGGTCGGGCATTCGCTCGCGTCGCTGTATGCGGAGGCGTATGCGCGCAGCAGACCCGAGCGCGTTGCCGGTGTGATCATGCTCGACGGTTCGTATGTGGTGGTGCCGCTGCAATTCGTGCCGCCGAGTTGGAGCAATCGGTTCGCGCATGTGGCGGCAAGTTTGATCAACAAGCTGCCGTTACCCCGCTCCGCAGGCGTTGTCGGCCATGCGATCGCCACATATCCCGGAGCGCCGGACGGGTTCGATGATCAACAGAAGACCTGGATCGCAGAGGTTTTCGGCGGGAAGAACTATCCCCGAGCACTGCTGGTGGAGCAGACGGCGTTCGGGGTGCTCAATTCCGAACTGATCGGGTTGCGCCGGACCGCCGAGCTGCTCGCTCCAACACTTGTCGTGTCAGCGGTTTCGGGGCGGCGTACCCCGGTCAGGATCTACTGGGAATGGAAGCAACGCCGGTATGCGGCGCAGCTGGGTGCCGAGTACCGGGCGGTGAACCCGGCCCGACATTATTTCGTGGTCCAGCAGCCGGCGGTCACCGCACGGCTGATCGACGAATTCGCGGGATCGAGCGATCAGAGGTTGAACTGACGAAGATCCGCCGAGGTCGCCAGACGCTCGCCGTCTTCGGGGAACATCCGGGCCAGCCGACGATGGGCGATCAGTCCATTCGACCCGAAGAGGTGTGGAGTCATCCCAAGAATTTGAGTCCGGCGCCGGGTGCGGGAGTTCGCCAGTTTCACGACTGATCACATCCTGTTTTACTACTGCGGAAAATATTCACGGTACTGCAGACGGTTCGCGTGACACTCTTCGGCCCGTCTACGGCATCTGTGTCATGTGTCGTGTTGGCCGATTGCGGCGTTACTCTCCGCAGGTCAGCACCTCAATGCGGTACACAATGTTGCGTAGGTCACGTTACGCCGGTGAACTTCCGATTCTACGGAGAACACGCGGGTGAGTCACATCTGCCCCAACAGCCACACGTGCGAACCAGCTGACCTATGCGAGACCCGCGAGGAAGTTCTGTGCCCACTGCAGTGCGCTCACTCCGGGCTGCACCTCGAAGTCGGCATAGCTGCCGTGGGAACCCGACTGCAGGAACTTGTCGAAGGCGACGATCTGCGCTCGGGCCTTTTCGTTGCTCAGTTCATCGACGAGTGCGCCCGGACCGCCCTGGGTGATCAATTCACCGACGATCGCTGCGGCTTCGAGTTGGTACTGGGCAACCTGATCCGGGTTCGGGTCACTGGTTTCCGCGAGGTAGCCGGCGATCCGGGAGACGTAGTAGTCGCGGGGCACATTGCAGTACTGGTCGTTCGGCTCGCAGATGGTGAAGGTGCGGTTCTTGACCCAGCCGAATCCACCCTGCCGCGGCCCACCGTTGCCCTCACCGCTCAGCTTCGGACCGATCAGCGCATCCTGCTTCGACCTCCGAGGATCGGAGATGAGTACGGCACCGGCGAACTTGGCCGGTGAGATGACACCTCGTCCGGTCCCGATGTCGGCGGCCACGTCGCCCGCCGCGTCCGCGCCCTGGCTGTAGCCGATCAGCGCGACCTTGGTGCCGGGGCACCGCTTGGTCATCACGACCGCCAGACCCTCGGCGTTGGCCACGGCCTGCGCCTTGGACTCGCCGTAGATGCTGCCGCCGTCTTCCCAGGGGAAGGCGGTGGCGTTGTAGCCGACCAGCTGGGTTTTCGTTTCCGAGCCCAGACCCGTGGTCGGATACGCGAGCATCCCCCGGATCTGAGCGTCGGCCGACTTCTCCCAGGTACCGGGAATCGCCAACACGTAGAGCTCCGGGCAGTCCTCCGGATCAGCCGAGGCAATCGGAATGGACAGCGCCGTCAGCGTTCCCGCTGTCAGTATCCCCGCCGCGAACGCACTGACCCATCGACGCAACCGCATGCCGTTTCCTCCGCTGATCCGAAAACACGAAGCATGGTAACGATCTGATATCGCTCCTCGCCCGTGCACATCCTCTCAGGCCCGGGAGGATTTCGCATCACCTATCGCTGAGGTGCCTGCGTCGGTTCGATCGGCGTCGGCAGCAACGAGGAACCGGTCAGGTACGTGTCGGCGGCAGCTGCTGCCGACCGTCCCTCAGCGATCGCCCAGACGATCAGCGACTGCCCGCGTCCGGCGTCTCCGGCCACGAACACGCCGGGTACGGTCGACTCGAAGTTGTTGTCACGCTTGACGTTTCCGCGTTCGTTGTAGGCAACGCCGAGCTTGTCGAGGAAGTCGCCGCGCTCGGGTCCAACAAAGCCCATGGCCAGCAGGACCAGATCGGCCTCGAGCTCGAACTCGCTGCCCTCGACCTTCTCGAAGCGTCCGGCGTTCATCACGACCTCATGCGCCTTCAACCCGGTGACCCGTCCGTCTTCACCGAGGAACTCCTCGGTGTTCACGGAGAAGACACGCTCGCCGCCCTCTTCGTGCGCCGACGAGACGCGGAACATGAGTGGGTAGGTCGGCCACGGAGTCGACTCCGCACGCTCTTCCGGGGGACGCGGCATGATCTCGAACTGATGCACGATCTCGGCGCCCTGGCGGAGCGAGGTCCCGAGGCAGTCGGCACCGGTGTCGCCACCGCCGATGATGATGACCTTTTTACCCTTGGCCGTGATCGGCGGCTGGCCATCGGAGTCGAGGACGTCGTCGCCGTGCTGCACCTTGTTGGCCCAGGGCAGGAACTCCATCGCCTGGTGGATGCCGGTGAGCTCGCGCCCGGGGATCGGCAGATCGCGGCCCACGGTGGAGCCGTTGCAGAGGATCACCGAGTCGAAGTCGGATCGCAGCTGGTCGACGGTGAGGTCGACGCCCACGTTGACTCCGGGACGGAATGTGGTGCCCTCGGCCTCCATCTGCTCGAGGCGACGGTCGATGAAGCGCTTCTCCATCTTGAACTCGGGGATGCCGTACCGCAGCAGGCCACCGATCCGGTCGGCCCGCTCGAAGACGGTGACATCGTGGCCGGCGCGGGTGAGCTGCTGTGCCGCGGCCAGGCCCGCCGGGCCCGAACCGACAACCGCAACCGACTTGCCGGTTTTCACCGACGGCAGCACCGGGGTGACCCAGCTCTCGTCGAACGCATTCTCGATGAGCTCGAGCTCGACCTGCTTGATGGTGACGGCCGGCTGGTTGATGCCCAGCACACACGACGCCTCACACGGTGCCGGACACAGGCGTCCGGTGAACTCCGGGAAGTTGTTGGTGGCGTGCAACCGGTCGATGCCGTCGGCCCAGCGATCCTTGTACACCAGGTCATTCCACTCGGGAATGAGGTTGGCCAACGGGCAACCGTTATGGCAGAACGGGATACCGCAGTCCATGCAACGGCTGGCCTGGGTCTTGAGGGTGTTCTTGTCGAAGTCCTCATAGACCTCTTTCCAGTCCATCAGGCGCAGCGGTACCGGCCGGCGCTGCGGCAGTTCCCGTTTCGGGTGCTTGATGAAACCTCGCTGATCAGCCACGTGCGGCCTCCATAACTGCCTCGTCCACGCTGCGTCCGTCCTTCTCTGCTGCCGCGATGGCCAGCAACACTCGCTTGTAATCACGCGGCATCACCTTGACGAAGTTCTGGGCCTTGTTTGCCCAATCGTCCAGGATCGCCTGTGCGACCGGCGAACCGGTCTCGTTGCGATGTTTGTTCACGATGTTCTCGAGGAACTCGAGGTCGTCTGTTTCGAGCGATTCGGGCTGAACGAGTTCGGTGTTCAGATTCGCCGCCAATTCGCCTGCGGGGTCGTAGACGTAGGCGATACCACCGGACATACCGGCCGCGAAGTTACGGCCGGTCGATCCGAGGACCACCACCCGTCCACCGGTCATGTACTCACAGCCGTGGTCGCCAACACCCTCGACCACCGCGGTGACACCGGAGTTACGTACGCAGAATCGTTCGCCGACCACTCCGCGAAGCAGGATCTCGCCGCCGGTGGCGCCGAATCCGATCACGTTGCCCGCGATGATGTTCTCTTCTGCCACAAAGCCTTCGGGGGCGTTGTCTGCAGGTGCAACCACGATGCGGCCACCCGACAGGCCCTTGCCGACGAAGTCGTTGGCGTCACCCTTGAGGCGCAGCGTCACACCCTTGGGCACAAACGCGCCGAAGCTGTTGCCCGCCGAACCCGTGAAGTCGATGATCACGGTGCCGTCAGGCAGTCCGTTGGCCCCGTAGTTCTTGGTGATCTCGTGACCGAGCATCGTCCCGACAGTGCGGTTGACGTTGGCGATCTTCGACGTGAAGGCCACCCGCTCACCCTTGTCGATCGCGGGACGGGCCTGGGCGATCAATTGCTGATCGAGGGCCTTGTCCAGCGCGTGGTCCTGGCTGCCGGAGCAGTACAGGTCCTGGTTCATGAACGGTGAATCCGGCTGCACCAGGATCGCCGACAGGTCGAGCTTGCCCGCCTTCGCCGACTTCCAGTGGTCCAGAGCCTTGGCGGTGTCGAGCATCTGCACCTGGCCGACAGCATCCTGCAGGGTGCGGAAGCCCAAGCGTGCCAGCAGTTCCCGGACCTCTTCGGCGATGTACATGAAGAAGTTCTCGACGAACTCGGGCTTGCCGGTGAACCGCTCGCGCAGCAATGGGTTCTGCGTAGCAACACCCACGGGGCAGGTGTCCAGATGGCAGACGCGCATCATCACGCAGCCGGCGACCACCAATGGTGCGGTGGCGAAACCGAACTCCTCGCCACCGAGCAGCGCGGCGACAACCACGTCGCGACCGGTCTTGAGCTGGCCGTCGACCTGCACCACGATGCGGTCACGAAGTCCGTTGAGCAGCAGCGTCTGCTGGGTTTCGGCGAGGCCGAGTTCCCAGGGTCCGCCGGCATGCTTCTCGGATGTCAGTGGCGTGGCACCGGTACCGCCGTCGTGGCCGGAGATCAGCACCACGTCGGCGTGTGCCTTCGACACACCTGCGGCGACCGTTCCGACGCCCACTTCGGACACAAGTTTCACGTGAATCCGAGCTTCCGGATTCGCGTTCTTCAGGTCGTGGATCAGCTGAGCGAGATCCTCGATCGAGTAGATGTCGTGATGCGGCGGCGGCGAGATCAGGCCGACACCGGGAGTCGAACCCCGGACCTCGGCGACCCACGGGTACACCTTGTGCGGCGGAAGCTGTCCACCCTCACCGGGTTTCGCACCCTGGGCCATCTTGATCTGGATGTCGGTGCAGTTGGTCAGGTAGTGCGAGTTGACGCCGAAACGTCCCGACGCGACCTGCTTGATGGCACTGCGACGCCAGTCGCCGTTCTCGTCCGGCTCGAAACGACGAACGTTCTCGCCGCCCTCGCCGGAGTTGGAGCGGCCACCGAGACGGTTCATCGCGATCGCGAGGGTCTCGTGCGCCTCGGCGGAGATGGAGCCGAAGCTCATCGCACCGGTCGAGAAGCGCTTGACGATCTCGCTGGCCGGCTCGACCCGATCGATCGGGATCGGATCACGGTCACCGAAATTGAAGTTGAAAAGACCACGCAGCGAAGCGATCTGCTTGGACTGGTCGTCGACGAGCTTCGTGTACTCCTTGAACACCGAGTACTGGCCGGTGCGGGTGGAGTGCTGCAGCTTGAAGACGGTGTCCGGGTTGAACAGGTGGTATTCGCCTTCGCGACGCCACTGGTACTCGCCGCCGACCTCGAGCTCGCGATGCGCGCGCTCTTCGGGACGGTCGGTGAAGGCCACGGCATGGCGGACGGCAACCTCGGCGGCGATCTCATCGAGACCGATGCCACCGAGATGGGACCGCAGGCCGGTGAAGTACTCGTCGACGGTTTCCTGGTCGATGCCGATGACCTGGAACAGCTGGGCTCCGGTGTACGACGCCAACGTGGAGATGCCCATCTTCGACATCACCTTGAGGACGCCCTTGCCTGCGGCCTTGATGTAGTTCTTCTGGGCGGTCTGGTAATCCATACCGCCGAGAACGCCGCGCAGAGCGAGATCTTCGATGGTCTCCAGCGCCATGTACGGGTTGATCGCGGCGGCACCGAAACCGACGAGTGCAGCCATGTGGTGCACCTCGCGGGCGTCACCGGCCTCCACCAGCAGGCCCACCTGGGTGCGAGTCTTCTCCCGGACCAGGTGATGGTGCACGGCCGAGGTCAGCAGCAGCGACGGAATCGGGGCGAGGGTCTCGTCGGACTCGCGATCCGAGAGGACCACCAGGCGGGCACCGTCGGCGATCGCCGCGGAGACCTGCGTGCGGACATCGTCGATGGCCTTACGCAGTCCGGCGCCACCTTCGGCAACCGGATACAGGCCACGGATCTGCACACTGCGGTAGTCGGCGTACCGCTCGTCCTCGCCCAGACGCACCAGCTTGGCCAGGTTGTCGTTGTCGAGGATCGGCTGCGGAAGCACGATCTGCTTGCACGACTCTGGGCCCGGGTTCAGCAGATCGGCCTCACGCCCGATCGTGCCACCGATGCTGGTGACGACCTCTTCGCGGATCGCGTCCAACGGCGGGTTGGTGACCTGCGCGAACATCTGCTGGAAGTAGTCGAACAGCATCCGCGAACGCTTCGAGAGCACGGCGATGGGCGTGTCGGTGCCCATCGATCCGATCGCCTCGGCGCCCGTGCGGGCCATCGGTTCGACGAGCAGGCTGATGTCCTCGGTGGTGTATCCGAACACCTGCTGACGCAGCTTGACCCGGTCGTGGGCCATGTGGGTGTGCGGCTCACCGGGCAGGTCATCGAGGTGCTTCATGCCCTCGTCGAGCCACTGTTGGTACGGGTGCGCGGCGGCGAGCTCGTCCTTGATCTCGGCATCGTCGACGATGCGGCCGGCGGCGGTGTCCACCAGGAACATCCGGCCGGGCTTCAGGCGCAGCTTCTGCACCACGTCTCCGTGGTCGATGTCGAGGACGCCGACCTCCGAGGCCATGACGACCAGGCCGTCTTTGGTGACCCAGATGCGGCTCGGGCGCAGGCCGTTGCGGTCGAGGACCGCACCGATCAGGGTGCCGTCGGTGAAACAGACCGATGCCGGTCCGTCCCATGCCTCCATGAGGGTCGAGTGGTACTCGTAGAACGCCCGGTGCTCCGGCTTCATCGACTCGTGACGCTCCCAGGCTTCCGGGATCATCATCAGCATCGCGTGCGGCAGGCTGCGCCCACCGAGATGCAGGAGTTCGAGAACCTCGTCGAATCGCGCGGTGTCGGAGGCACCCTCGGTGACCACGGGGAAGATCTTCTCCGCGGTGCCTTCACCGAAGACGCTGGTGTCGATGAGCGCCTCGCGGGCCCGCATCCAGTTCTCGTTGCCGGTTGCGGTGTTGATCTCACCGTTGTGGGCAACGCGCCGGAAGGGGTGGGCAAGCGGCCAGCTCGGGAACGTGTTGGTGGAGAAGCGCGAATGGACCAGGCCCAGTGCGCTTTCGACACGCTCGTCTTGCAGGTCGATGTAGAAACCACGCAGCTGCGGGGTGGTCAGCATGCCCTTGTATACGAAGGTACGACCGGAAAGGCTTGGGAAGTAGACGGTCTCGCGACCGGGTCCGTCCTGTCCGGCACCCTTGGCGCCGAGTTCGGTCTCGACCCGCTTGCGCACCACGTATGCACGACGCTCGAGGTTGTCGCCGCTCTCTCCCGCGATGAAGATCTGGCGGAAGGTCGGCATGGCGTCACGCGCGAGCGCGCCCAGCGAAGCCTCTTCGATGGGGACATCGCGCCAGCCCAGGACGGTCAGGCCCTCGGACGTCACGATCTTCTCGACACCGTCACACGCGGTCTTGGCGTCGGCCGAACCCTGCGGCAGGAACGCCATGCCAGTGGCATACGAGCCCTCGGCAGGCAGTTCGAAGTCGACAACCGCACGGAAGAAGCGGTCGGGAACCTGGATCATGATCCCGGCACCGTCACCGGTGTTCGGCTCAGCGCCGGCAGCGCCACGATGTTCGAGGTTCACCAGGGCCGAGATCGCCTTGTCGACGATGTCGCGGCTACGCCGACCATGCATGTCGACAACAAAAGCGACACCGCAGGAGTCGTGCTCGTTCTGCGGGTCGTAGAGCCCAATCGGGCCGGGAGCGTGCTTCATACTATTCGCCCTTAAACATCGCGCTCAGTCGGAGCGCACCGCTTCAGCAGTGGTTACACACGTGGGACGTTAACCAGCTAAGGTAAACCTAAACACTCGCTCCACCTGCACTTACGTGCCCGTAGGCCAGTCCCACATGCTCTAGCCAGCGCCGTTGCTGACCACAGATGATCGCTGATCATTGCACGGAGGATTACCCCGGCAACAAACATCGAATTATTTTCTCACGGCACCCACGCCGGATTGAAATCGCGCCCGGCAAAAAGCCACCCCTGCCGCCCTCCTCCGGGCGATTCCCGCAGCTGCCGAACGTTCGTTTGTCGGCTACATCACAAACAGGACCGAGCGCACCTGATCAGAGCCAACCGTGCTGTTGAGCCATCCGCGCGGCCTGGAGCCTGGATCCGGTCCCGGTCTTGCCGATCGCACTGGACAGGTAATTGCGCACGGTTCCCGCCGACAGGTGCACCTGGGCAGCGATCTCGATGACGGGCGCACCTGTCATCGCCAGCCGCAACACGTCCCGCTCCCGTTCTGTCAGTGGGTTGCCTCCGGTGGCCAGGCTCTCGGTCGCGAGGGTGGGGTCGATGACCCGGAGTCCGGCATGGACCCGACGTACCGCATCGGCCAGGTCCGCGGATGGGGTGTCTTTGACAACAAACCCCGAGGCGCCTGCTTCAACGGCTCGGCGCAGGTATCCGGGCCTGCCGAATGTCGTCACGATCAGGGTGCGGACGGACGGCAGTTCACGCCGAAGGGTGCTCGCCACCTCGATTCCGTCCATCCCGGGCATCTCGATATCGAGCAGGCAGACGTCGCAGGCGTGGGTTCGGGCCGCTTCGAGCACTTCGTCGCCTCGACCCACCTGAGCGACAACGGTCAGATCCGACTCCAGGTTCAGCAGCGCGGCCAGCGCGCCGCGCACCAACGCCTGGTCGTCGGCGACCAGCAGCCTGATCTCACTCAAACTGTCTCTCCTTGTTCGACCGAGACCCGGACAGCTGTACCGTCGCTGGTTTCCAGAACCAATAGCCCGCCGACCGCCTCGACGCGCTCCCGCAGTCCACGCAGACCGTTCCCGATACCGCCGCCGGCCTGTCCGACGCCGTCGTCGATCACGCAGATCATGCTGGGCGACAGTGTTACTCGGCATGAAGACGCGCTTGAATGCCGGACGACATTTGTGATGGCCTCACGCAGCGCCCAGGCAAACAGGGTGCGATTCTCGACGCGGACGACGGACGTGTCCGAAGGGAGCTCAGGGATGATCTGCGCGGCCGTCAAAGCTGTATGCGCCGAGAGTAATTCGGAATCGAGATCCGGAGAACGCAAGCCGCCCACGGTTGTCCGGACCGCCGCAAGCGCCTCACGAGAGATCCGGTGCAGGTCGGCTATCTCGGCTTTGGCGGCAGCACGGTCGACATCGACCAGCCGGCCTGCGAGTTCGGCCTTGATAGTCAACACGGTCAGCGAATGACCGAGTATGTCGTGTACATCGCGTGCCACCCGTTCCCTCTCACCGATGATGGCGAGTTGTTCGTCGAGTCGACGGGCAGTCGCAGCGGCTTCTCCCCGCAACTCCTCCCTGGTTCGGAGCATCCGTACCGTCAGCAACACCGGCCCGATCACCAACAACATCAACACAATTCCGGTGTCGATCTGCCAATCGTCGACTAGCTCGGGCAAAAGCACGGCGGCGCCCATCAGCAGCACACATACCGCGACTGCCACCGGCAACGGAAAGGCGAAGGAGGCCAACGCCATCAGATAGGGCGCCAACGCAAAGACCTCCTCATGGAGGATGGTCGTCATCATGCCTGCGATGGCGGCGAGTAACAGGAACCCGGTAATTGCCCCGCGGCGCCAACTGCCGGTGGCCCGGTCCAGATCGTTGATCAGGTATACGCAAGACAACAGATAGCCCAGCGCAAAGACGCCCAATGCGACGAGGCCAAAAACCCGGACGGAGAAAGTCAGAGACGTCGACGTCACCGTCTCCGCGATGGGATAGGCCAGAAACAACAACCACACCGCCGCGAAGGGCCAACGGCCGTCGCGCCAGGCGCGGAACCAGTCATTCGTCAGTCTCGACATCGGATAGTCCTACCGAGACGACATCGATGTGGTTTGAACGTCTCGGTGCGGGCGGTCAATGAGACCGCCCGCACCGAGACACCAGATCTTGCGCCCAGCGACAGTGTTCAGATATCGCTGTCAGCCTGGTAGACGGTCAGAGCCGGCCGGCCGGCCAGCAGCGGCCCGAGATCGGTGATCGCACCCTCGCCCGCCCGGAACTCCCGGTATTTCGCATCGTGCTCGGCGGATGCCCAGCGTTCAACAGCCAGAAAGTGAGCCGGGTCGGCCTGATCGATCAGCACCTCGACACCTTCGCATCCTTCGAATGCCCTGGTTTCCGCGAGAACCCGCTTCATCACGGTCCTGGCGTCGTCGAGGGATTCAGCCTTGAACTTGAGATCGAGAAGTGCGATCAATGACATGTTGATGTCTCCGCTTTCTGATGGATGTAGTTGTTGCCCACCTGAACTTACCTATTGACGCGTCGTGCTTTTGCGGTAGTAGTGAATTGCGGCGTATCCGAAGATGGCGCCCCACACCACGATGTTGGCGAATACCACGAGCAATGAGATGTGGTCGCCGTCCGCCGTCTCACCTCCGGTGAGCGGATAGTTCGCCAGTGTTCCGATACCGAACATCGGAGTGAACATCGAGAACGTCAGCATTGCACCCTTGAGAGGGACGAACAGGTTGCCCGCGAAGGCCAACAGGGTGAGCACGCCACCGAGCACCTGGGTTGCGGCATCGCTCCGCAAGGCAAAGCCGACGGCCAGGCCGAAGGCTGCAAACAACGCCGATCCGAGCCACCCGAGCAGTATCGAGAGGATCCACAGCCCCACCGGCGCTTTGGCACCGGTGAAGACACCGACCACCGAGAGCAACACCAGTGGCATCGCTGCCACCGTGAGGGCAACAACCACCTTCGACAGCACGTAGGACGCCGGGGTCAGCGGAGTCATCAACAGTGTTCGCGTCCAACCGGCCTGCTGTTCGATCGCAACAGATGCAGCTGTGGTTGTGGTGGCCAGGATCGCGCCGTACACCGCCATATGGATCAGCACGTATGCGGCGGTGTTCGCGCTGCCGATCTTGTCACCGCTGTCGCTGGCGTTTGCCCCGAAGATCACATACATCAGGGTCGGAATCGCGATGGTGAAGATCAGCGCACGCCGATTCCGCAGTACCCGCTGCAGATCGAGGCTTATGTAGGTGAGGGAGAAGCCACGCAAGAGCCCGCCTGCGGGGGGAGTAAGGGTGGTCATCGTTTGATCCTCTCGGGGTTCTGCGAGTCTTCACTGGTGAGTGCGACGAAGGCGTCCTCGAGGTTGTGCGAGGTGATCTCGACATCGCGCGCCCCGGTCTCGGTGAGCAGATATCGGGCAAGCTCGTCAGAGTCCTGCGTACGCAGGAAGACTCGGCCCCCACGATCAGTGACGTCTGCCAATTCGGGAAATTTCGTCACTGTGCGGGCCAAATCGTCGCCGCCGAGAACTGCCGAAACGCTGCGGCCGCTGGCCTGTGCCCGAATACTCGCAGCCGAACCGTCGGCAACGATTCGGCCGTGGGCCATCATCACGATACGGTCGGCGAAGTCGTCGGCTTCTTCCAGATAATGAGTCGCAAACACCACGGTCCGGCCGTTTTTGGCGTCGGCTCGCATGGTCGCCCAGAAATTGCGGCGTGATTCGACATCCATTCCGGCGGTCGGCTCATCGAGAACGATCAGATCCGGATCAGGCAACAGCGCCAACGCGAACTTCAACCGCTGCTGCTCACCGCCAGAACATTTCGAGACCTGACGCTCGGCGATGGCGGTGAGTCCCGCTCGTTCCATGACGTGGCCGAATGAGCTGATACCGAAGGACGCGGCAACCACCCGGACCGTTTCGGAGACCGTGAAATCGGGTAGTAGGCCGCCGGTTTGCATCACGGCGGCAATTCGTCCGCTGCCGGCGGCGACGGACGGTTTGAGACCGAAGATGCTGACATCTCCCGACTGAGGTTGGGAGAGTCCGAGGATCATGTCGATGGTGCTCGTCTTACCCGCCCCGTTCGGGCCGAGAAACGCCACCACCTCTCCGGCATTGATCTGCAGATCAACACCATCGACGGCCCGCACCGGCCCGCCGGATGAGGCGAAGGACTTTGTCAGTCCACGCAATTCAATCGCTGTTGTGCTCATGAATTGATCATGCGCTGATTACCGCAGTCATCACACTGTCGATGTCACGAATCCGACATGACAAATGTCATTGTGCGAGAGGCACTCCCGGATCCACATCAATTCATTGTTATTAGCGATTACAAAACAGCGGCCTTTTGGGAGCCCTCCGGGCAGCTGCGATTTACTATTCCCATGAAGCTATTCAAAACGGTGGCCACTGCTATCGGATTCATCGGTGTGATCGCCGCGGCCTGTGCATGTACCAGCACAGCACCGACTCCGGTGGCCGCGCCATCGTCGACCGCGGAAACGCTCGACGAGATCACCGTTCATCGACTCACATACGACGCCTCCCCCAGCGCCGACCCCGACCAGAACTGGGGCGATCTCTACTTGCCCGCGGGCGAGCAGACCACCGATTCGACGCCGCTCGTCGTCCTGATCCACGGGGGCTCCTGGAAGTCGGCGCTCGATGCCCAGACCATGCGCCCGTACGCGCTGGACCTGGCCAAACGCGGTATGGCCGTCTACAACATCGAGTACCGCCGCGTCGGTTCCGGAGGTGGCTGGCCGACCACCTTCACCGATGTCGCCAACGCCCTCGACTTCGTACCGGAGATCGACAAGCAGTTCCCCCAAATCACCGTCGATGACGAGCTGGTGGTCGGCCACAGCGCAGGCGCGCAGTTGGCCATGTGGGCCGGAACGCGAAATCAGCTGAATGCCAACGAGGTCGGCCACAGTCCCAAATTTCGTCCGACGCGGGTTGTCTCCTTGGCCGGGCCGCTGGACATGGTCTACGCCGCCAATCACGGCAATGACCGCATCGTGACCGTGCTCGGCGGGACACCGCAAGAGGTTCCCGATCGGTACGCCTCCGTCGATCCCATCCAGAACATCGACGTCACCATGCCGGTGATCGCGGTCCACGGCACAGCCGACACCCTGGTGCCACCGAACCTGTCGGAGCGGTACATCAAAGAGGTCGACCGTCGCGGCGGCATCGGCGAACTCGTCCTGTTGAAGGGCGAAGACCACGTATCCATCGTCAGTTCCGACTCACCGGAATACGGCAACATCCTCGACATCATCACCGATTCCTCACAGATGACCATCGCCGAACTCAACGAGTCATACGCGGACTAGATCGAGATGGCGCATTGGTGCTGCCGCCCGGCCGCCGGGCGGCAGCACCAATGGTCGTTCACACTGTGGAGTTGTCAAGAGTTCGTGCGCGGTCCCGACGCGTGGTCGGATGCGACTGATGGAGATGGCTCGTCCGCCGCTGCCAATATCTCGTTGCGGCAGCGGATCCGGGGTGGTCGCCGGTTAGGCGGCGAGAGTCAGGGTTCGCCGGTTGTAGGCCGGTAGCGGTCTTCGTTGCGGGTCGATGTCGGCGGGCGGGATCATCCACGGGTGTCCGTCGGATCCCATGATCACGTCCCACCCGGTGTTGTGAACAGCCATATGGCAGGTGCGGCACAGCAAGCACCCGTTGTCGAGGGTGGTGAGGCCGCCGTCGACAAAGTGCACGATGTGGTGGCAGTCCGACCAGCCCGCCTTCGCACCGCATTTCACGCAGCAGGTGTCGCGGATGATGATCGCTTTACGGACCAGTCCGGTGAACAAACGTTTCGGTGGTCTCAGGTTGATCGGGACCTGCTGCCCGTCGAGGGTGATCGAGGTGATTGATGAATCGCACGCCAACGCAGCGGCGGTTGCTTCGGTGATCGGACCCATCCACGGCAGCGAGGCAGCCTCGGGATGATCGGCGGGCACGGTGACCATCACCTCGGTTCGCGGCGCCGACACCAGCGTTTGTCCACCACCACCGCAATCCAACAACTGATGTAGCGCATCGGCTCGGCGTTGGGTGGGGCTTCGACTGTCATCCGAGCCGTCGGGTTCAGGACGGGCTTTGGACCAGAAGTCCAACGCGGAAAACAACTTCTCCCCGATCACCGCATCCACATCGAACGTACCGACACATCGACCCTCACGGACTGCATAGTCCAGACTGTTCAGCGACCGGTCCTCAGCCGGCGGCGGACCACCGGTGTCCCTGGCCACCTCGTTGCCCAGCGCGCGGGCCTCTGCACCGATCTCAGCTGGTGCGGCTCCGGAAATGGTGTGGTTCAGCAGTTTCCGCTCAAATCCGACCTGCTGTTCGGGTGTCACCGGATCCTCGGACCGGCCGACGATATGGGCGACGCCCTTGACCACCGCGTCCACGTGTTCGGAGGACAGGAACCCGTCCCGCGAATACCCGGCGGTACGATCCAGACCCATCAAGCCTGCGCTGATGCGTAACCAGCGGTACGCAGATACTGGTGCAGCACCGTTGGCCTGCAGCAACTTTGCTGTTGTCGAGCCGGCCTTACGGGCGATGCCCGACTCGTCGATCACCGCAGCACACACCGCGAGCTGATGCTCCGTCGCGTTACGCAGGGTGATCAGATCCTTCGCCATACCCAGCGTGGCAGTTGCATCATCGGTTAAGACCAGGTCAACCAATTCGTCGACCATCTCGAGAAGTCGCATAGCACAGCACCTTCCAAGGAGAGAGCAAACCGGGGGCGTCGACCGGAGTGTCTCTGCGGGGAAGGCGTCAGATACGGCGTACTTGTGGTCGACTGACTCCACCGTACCCAATCGAACACACATTCGCAAGGAGTATTTTCCCGGGCTGTACTGAGCATTCCGAACGAGATCCTTTGAGTGCCACACTATTACGGGGCGAGTTTGGCGGCTCAAGCCCCTACGCCACGTTCGAAGGCCCGATCCAGCCCGGAAACTGCACTCCCACAGGAATAACTGGCGCCACAAATCCTGGAGGCTGCTCTTGATACGGCGAATCAGGATCCGGATGCGTCAGTCCCGGAAATCTCTCCGCCCACCAATCTCGGCACTCCTGCGGAACAAAGAGACCGTCGTCCCGCGGCGCCCCTTCGGTACCGCCAAAGATCGGCTTGCCCAATCGAATCATCCATGACCCGAACACATTCCATGACGGCGACCGCTGCAGTTCGGTTCCGTGATCCGGATCGACATCTTCCACACCGGCCGCGCCCGTTGACCCGCCAACGTTCTCCAACACGATTCGATCCACACCGGTCGGCGGATTTACATCGTCCACCCCCGGAATCGAGTGCAGCATGTAACTACAGACCGACGCCGATATCACTGTGTCCGTTTCTGAGTAGTCGGCGATATGCAAGAAGACCGTTTCGTCTATCGGAGCGAGATACTCTGATCGGTCCTCCCAACGAGCGAGTGTGAAGGGTTCCTGCCCAGGAGCCAGAGCGCCCGTGAAACCAGGGAAGTAGTCATCGATCTCTTCGATCGCAGGCCAGTAGAAGCCCGCTTCACTTGCCGCCCGTATCAACTCCGATCCACGACCAAACAAATCGGAACCAGATTCCGCCGACCACACATGTGGCGTGAAGTTGCTGAATGATTCAGGCTCGGCCGACAATCGCTCTACATCCAGTTCTCCACATGCAGCCGCGCCCAGGACTGCGCACGCGGCGAGGGACGCTAACCGCCAAACCCGACTAACCACCATCGGACTCCCCTGGCTCTCGGTTACTGATCACTGGCGAAGCTCACCAGCCAGCCACGATTTCTACCCAACTTCATCCCCCTGAGTTGCCTCCTGCCGAGGAACAATCCCGGGGCCCTCACCAACTACGCCACGTTCGAAGGACCGATCCAGCCCGGAAACTGCACTCCCACCGGCATCACCGGCGCTACAAACCCCGGTGGTTGTGTCTGATAAGGGGATCCGGGTTCCAACGGTGCCAATCCTGGAAACCTCTCCGCCCACCAATCTCGGCACTCCTGCGGAATGAAGAACCCATCTTTGGTCGGAGCCTCCTGAGTCCCACCAAAGAAGACCTGCCCCAGCCTGATCTTCCACGACCCGAAGACATTCCACGATGGTGTCTGCTGTTCCTCTGAACCGTGCGCCGCGTCATGGTCGACCACGCCCGGCGTCCCCTTTGACTCGCCTACGTTCTCCAAAACGATCCGATATGCGCGGCTCGGGGGGTCGACCTCGTTAGATCCCGGCGTCGAGTGAAGCGTGTAGTGGCATACCGTCGCTGCCACCCGCGATTCACTCTCAGAATAGTCCGCAATATGAAGGAACATTGTCTCGTCGAGCGCGTCCAGATACTCCGCTCGAGTCTCCCAACGAGTGCGAGCAAAGTTGCCTTGTTCCGGAACCAAAGCCGAAATGAATCCCGGGTAGTAATCATCAATTTCTTCAATAGCGGGCCAATAGAACCCGGCTTCACTCGCCGCCCGTATCAACTCCGATCCACGACCAAACAAATCGATACCGGATTCCGCCGACCAGATATGTGGCGTGAAGTTTGTAAACCTCTCAGACTTCAACGACGCTGGTGAGGAATCGGCCCCATCACCACACGCCGTCACGGCCAAAACACTGCACGCCGTGAGGATTGCAACCCGCCAAACCCGACTAACCGCCATCGGAGTCCTTGTCGTCACTCTTTGTGTGGTCGCGTATTGCGTCGCTGTATCCGTTCCGGATGTTCTGGACAACGGTCTCACTTTTGTACACTTCCTGGAGCATGCTGTCGTATCCCGCCGCCGCGGAAGTCACAGGCAGTCCACTGTCAACCACCTCGTCCCAGCTCATCAACTTGCCTTGGCCATCGAAGAACTCTCGGTATTTGAGTCTAAATTCGGGAGGCAAGTCGGGAGTCACATTCAGTATGTTGTACGCCTGACGAGAGAAGTTTGGTCCGCTTACGGCCGATTCTCTAGGATCGCCTGGCTCCGCGCCAATAACTGCCTCCTGCAAAATGTCACCCGACGCATCCTTCGCCAGATTTATAAACTCCCCGCCGGGAACCTTGTCCACCCCGAAGGACAGTACTTCCATCAATCCTGTGAATGCACCTTCTTTCCGTGCATATATTTCTTCCTCGTGGGCGGCCTCGTCGTTATATTGATCCTGCATCGCGAGAAGCATGCCTTTATCCGTGAGACCGAGTAGGGCCCCAACCTTCAACAGATTCCCTTCCGCAAGGGGTGACGATGGGTCGGATGCATATCGCCCTTCGGCCGCCAGTTGCTCCCCGATTACGGCTTGCGTAAACGTGGTCCCTGCCACTGCATCCGTGTTCATCAAAGCGAACACATTTGCCGAGCCGAAGAAGTTCAGATTCCCATCAGGGTCTGACCATCCCCCCGGGTCAAAGCCGTCGGCAATGTCGCTGCCACCACCCGCCATAATTCCCACGTAGGGGCTCATACTGCTGGCAACTGTTTGCATTAGTTCAGGGTTGAGTTGTCCGGCCGATTGTTGGTCGGCACCTGGAACGTTCCGCAGATACTCCCACGCTTGGTCCGTACTCGACGCACGCGCAACGGCCTCCATGATGTTGCCCGTACGGGTCGCTGTCGCAACATCGTTCGCGTTGGCATGGTCTTCTATCGTCGCGTCGCCTTCGTTGAACTGAAAGAGCGTCGACGCTGCCTTGCCATCGTCAGTCCAGTTGTGCGCAAGCACATCCTTCACAAAGTCACCGCCATGGCCCGAATCATCCACTGCCGCTTCGACAGCAATCTTGTCGCCGCCCACCGCGCTGAAGATTTCTTCGGTGATCGCCATGTCCTGAGTGCCACGTCCATCCACGGTGAAGTACTCGAACTTGCTGTTCGGACTCTGCTCGTGCGCAACCTGTGCATCCAGGTACTGTCGCCCGACGTCGAGCAGTGCGCTGTCGAGCGCAGAGCCGCTCTGATACCTACCGTCGCCCTTCGCAACGATTCCGGCGATCGCTTTGTTGTCGGCGACGCCATTCAGAGCCACGCTCGGTAGCACGCTGCTTCCGACGGTCTCAAAGCCGATGACCGTCAGATCATCTCGGGTCAGCGATTCCTTCATCCCAGTCGGCAACCAGTCGAGTCCACCGTTGGTCGGAACCTCCACATCGCCGCGCACTGAGGCTGTCACCTTCTCATTCGACAGAATCTGCAACGAATTCGCCACTGCTGCTTGGTTACCCGGCGACAACTTCGAAAGCAGGTTTTGAATCTCCTGCGGTGACTTGCCGTCCAGCGCCGTACTCAGCTGATTCAGGTACTCCATCTGCGATGCCGGGATGGCAGCGGTTTCGCCGCGAGCGAGTGCATCGAGTTGCGCGTCAGTCAGGTGCGCGCTTTCTTGGATGCGCCGCAGTTGCTCCGGAGTCAACGCGGAGGGGTCGTTGGCCAGGGCCCGACCGTCAACCCGACCCTGTCCCCCGCCCGATGTGGCGGCTGAGGTGAACGTCGCCGTGAGTCCTTCACGCGCGCCGGACAACTGCCCCTTGACGGACTCATCGGCATTGACGGTCGCGGTGACGGCGTCGTTCAACTCACGTACACGTTCGGCGAGCAGGGCGACCCGGTCATCGTCAGGATCGGACTCACTGTCGGTGATCGCCAGAGATTCCGAGACTGTGAAACGGTCGGTCTCTGCGGCCAGAATGGCGGCCCTGGCGCGCTGCAAGGGTGCATCGATCTCGTAGAAGCCCTGCCTTGCCGTCGTCGCCACCGCGTCGAGCGCATCCGCGACCGTTCCGACGGCGGTCTTATCTGCGGTTGCGCGAGCCTGAACGGCTTCAGCGGTCGTACCCTCCCAATAGATTTCGCCCGCTCTTGTAACGCCGGCCTGATACCGCTCGAACAGGGCTTCTGCACTGACACCCAGCGCCGTCCAGGCATCAGCAATGCTGGTCAGCGTCGCCGGGTTGAACGCCGCCAGTTGTGATCTGGTCACCATCAGACGGGTTCCTCCGGGTTCCAGTCACCGGTTGCTGCGGTGAATGTCGACGCGAGATTGGCTGCCGACTGTTCGTCTACGGCTCGGAACTGGCAGGCGACATTGATCATCACGTCCCCGGTCTCGCCAAGGCGCTCGTCCAGGGCAGGCACGAGTGCACCATCGATCAGATCACCCGAAATCGAAGATGCTTCGGCGACCGATGCCAGGATTCCTCCTTGAACGGACGAATACGGACCGGCAGCCGGTCCGACCCGCAAGGCGGCCGCTTCCGCCGCAAGTCCATGTAAGACCCCGCCAAGCCGTACCAACTCGTCGACATCAGCCTGAAATTTGCTCATCTCAGTCTCCCCCACTGCAGGCCAGACCCCCCCCGGCCACGCGATTCGGATCGAGTATAAGTGTCGACCACATGCGTTTGACCAGCCCAACTGACCAGTTGGGCAGGACATGGACAAGTTCATCCCCGAGAGTGCCCACCAAGGGAATATTTCCCTCCGCGCCGGCTCCCGGGGAAGAAGGTGGCGGACTAAACCACCCGAAGCAGCATTTCGGTCACCTTTTCGGGTTCGGAGATCATCAAATCGTGGCCGGTGTCGATATCCCACACCCGCCCGTCCGATGCGGCCTGCAACGCTGCCACGTCGCGGAACGGCAGGGTCGCGGTACACACGATGTGTGACTGCGGAATCTCGCGAATGTCGGATTCGTTGTCCAACAACAACTTCTGTTCGAAGCAGGCCCACGGATGCGGGGTGAGTTTCGGCTTCATCCAGGCGATCTGATCGGGGTCTGTCACGCCGTAGTACCCCATCGGATCGGTGCCCGGGAACAGCACGAGTTCGACGCCGTCCACCACTCGCCCGACCGACCGGGATGCCTCCATCAGCAGTCCTGCGACGTCGGCAAGCGATTGACCGTTCTCAGGATTGGCGGCATCGAGATACACCAGATGACCGATCCGCGCGGTGGCACGATCCGCGACCCCGGTGATGATCATCCCGCCGTAGCTGTGGCCCACCAGGATCACGTCGTGCAGATCCTCGAACTCCAAAACGTTGACCACGTCGGTGATCTGGACGTCGAGGTTCACATCCTTGGATACGAGGTGCGATCTCTCGCCCAGACCGGTCAGTGTCGGCGTGTAGACGTCGTGGCCCGCAGACCGAAGCAGTCGCGCGACTGCTTGGTAGCACCAACCGCCATGTCCTCCGCCGTGTACCAGCACAAAGGTAGCCATAGAGATCTCCGACTCTGCTCAGTTGAGGCCCGGCGCGGGCACCCGGACACGTAAGTGGTCAAACGACAACCTATGCACCCAAGAGCAGGCCCGCGGCGTTTTCTCCTCACCCGCGCGTATCGAGATCGTCAGGATGGGCTCGGATTTCGCGCTCAGCTACCGCAGACTTGCGCTGATGCCCGACTAAAGCAGTAGCCTGCAGAATGTCGGCAATTGGTTCGCGCACACCGGTGCAGTCGATCGTCGACAGGTCAGGGGAGGCGGCAACCCAGCCACCTTCGAGTACAGGAGTGCAGTGATGGACAAGAACGTGCTGGTTGTCATCGGGGTCGGCGGAATGGGTCTCGCGGTCGCCCGCAGACAGGGCCCGGGCAAGCACATTCTGCTCGCAGACTTCAACACCGAAACCCTCGCTGCCGCAGCCAAAACCCTCAGCGGCGAAGGCCATACGGTGACGACGCAGCAGGTCGATGTCGGGCTTCCGGAATCGATTGCCACCCTGGCCGACACCGCGGCCTCACTCGGTGCCGTCACCGAGGTCGCCCACACCGCCGGACTGTCTCCGACACAGGCAGATTCGGAATCCATCCTGAAGGTGGACCTCCTCGGAGTCGCCCTGTCGCTCGACGCATTCGGGCAGATCATCGCGCCCGGTGGCGCCGGCGTGGTGATCTCGAGCATGTCGGGATACCTGGGTGCCGGAGGGCTCGACGGCGAGCAGGAGAAGGCCCTTGCCCGCACCCCGACCACTGAGCTGCTGCAACTGCCGTTCCTGCGCACCGACCTCGAGCCCGGCGTCAACTATGCGATTGCCAAGCGCGCCAACGCACTTCGCGTGCAGGCCGCAAGCGGACAGTGGGGCGCACGCGGGGCACGCATCAACTCCGTCAGCCCCGGCGTCATCTCGACCCCGATGGGACAACAGGAACTCGCCGGTGAAAGCGGTGCGGGTATGCGCATGATGGTCGAACGCTCTGCCACGAAGCGGCTCGGTACCCCCGACGACATCGCCGCTGCTGTCGCGTTCCTGCTCGGCCCCGACGCGACCTTCATCAGCGGCATCGACCTCCTCGTCGACGGTGGGGCTATTGCGGCCGTGAAGTCCATGTAGCTGTCGACCCCATCTCGGGTTGACTTCAAGTCCACTTGAAGTCGGAAACTGTGGACAGCAACTCTGCCGACGACGAGATGGGGAACAAGATGACGTTGACAGACGACGAGATCGAATACCTTGCGACGCAGGATCTGGGACGTTTGGCGACGCTCCAGCCAGGAGGAAACCCACAGGTGAATCCTGTTGGTTTCACGTGCAACATCGACCTCGGCACAATCGACATCACCGGGTTCAACATGGCGGCAAGTCAGAAATACAAGAATCTCGCCGCCAACCCCACGGTCGCATTCGTGGTCGATGACATCGCCTCCCGGGACCCCTGGCGGGTGCGTTGCCTCGAGATCCGCGGCACTGCCGAGCAGGTCGAACCACGCAGCGCTGCGGGCCCGATCATCCGCATCCACCCGACGCGGATCATCTCCTTCGGGCTCGCCGAAGAGGATTTCGATGTCGATCCGCACCGCATCCGGCCCAAGAAGCGCAACATCGCGGCCTGACGATCTCGTCGATCAGGCGTCCGCCGATCTCGCCCACTCGGTGACGAAGTCCCGAAATCGAGAAGCCGCCGGACTCATTGCGCTGTCGCGTTTCCAGATCAGCCCCACCTCGCGCGACGTCTCTTCACCGACGAAGGGGATGAGAACCACACCCGGGGGCAGCTGGGGATTGCCCTCGACCGGAAGAATGGCCACCCCCAATCCGGCGGCCACCAGGCCTGCAACCGTCCCGAGCTCAGTGGTCTCAAAGGTGATGTTGGGCCGGAAATCGGCGTCGGCACAGAGCTCTTCGAGGATCCGCCGCATTCCGTACCCCTGCGCCACTGTGATGAACGACTCCTCGCTCGCCTCGACGACGGTTATCTCGT
Organism: Williamsia sp. Y844; assembly: GCF_056786475.1. Classification (NCBI taxonomy): domain Bacteria; kingdom Bacillati; phylum Actinomycetota; class Actinomycetes; order Mycobacteriales; family Nocardiaceae; genus Williamsia; species Williamsia sp. Y844. The sequence continues at coordinate 2,073,806 of NZ_JBXCJB010000001.1, read as the reverse complement.
CGCGCACCGCCAGCGGGTGGTCCGCCGGCACCGCAAGTGCCAACCGCTGGCGCATGATCAGCGACCACCCGACTTCGGTGGTGAGCGGACGCGGCGACACGACGGCCATGTCCGCGGGCCCGGTGAGCACACGCTCGATCACCGGATCGGCGGCGCCCTGCGTAAGCGTGAACGCCACCCTGGACGGCCGTTCGCGGCGGAAGTCGCCAATCAGGCTGGGTACCAGCCAGACTCCGAACGAGTGCAGAAATGCCAGGTCGATCGACCCTTCGACCGGGTCGGCCAACTGGGCGATCTCATACTTCGCGGTATCCATCTCTGCGACAGCACGACGAAGGTGGCGAAGGTAGATCTCGCCGAACGCATTGAGTTGCAGCCGTTTGGCGTGCCGATCGAACAGTGCCACCCCGACCTCGCGCTCGAGGCGACCGAGCATTCGAGACAAAGTCGGCTGGGCCAAATGGAGCCGACGGGCCGCGGCCGAGACGTTCTGTAGTTCGGCAAGCGTGATGAACCAGTCCGCAGCCATCCGTCCTCCTTATGCACTTCGCGCATTAGCCATCATCATATGATTCATTTCCTATTGAATCGAACACATGGAACCGTAGACACAGTGAGCGCATCCGACACATCCGTCCCACAGTCCGAAGTGCAGCCTGCGGGATATCGTCTCGGTGAGCCGGGCTATCGGCGAGCCTCCTTGGCCCTCTTTTCAGCCGGAACGGCGACCTTCATGACCCTCTACTACGTGCAGGGTCTGCTCCCGATTTTCTCGGAGCACTACGGTGTTTCGCCGGCCACGTCTGCTCTGGCGATCTCGGTCAGTACAGGTCTGCTGGCCATCGCCATCATCCCGGCCAGTGTCTTGTCCGAACGTTTCGGCCGGGTGCGGGTGATGTCGATTTCAGCGGTGAGCGCCGCCCTACTGGGACTTGTGCTGCCCTGGAGTCCGACGTTCGAGATCTTGCTTACCGGCCGGGCAGTCCAGGGTTTGTTGTGCGCAGGGGTTCCCGCAGTCGCGATGGCCTACCTTGCCGAAGAGATCGATGGGCGTGCCCTTGGCACAGCGATGGGAACCTACGTCGCGGGCAACACGATCGGCGGTTTGACCGGGCGGATGATCCCCACCCTGGCGATCGACATCACCGCCTGGCAGTGGGCGCTACAGTTGGCATCTCTCGTGGCACTGGGATTCGCGGTGGCGTTCATCAAACTGGTCCCGGAGTCGAATAACTTCGTTCCCCAACGGGTTTCGCTACGCAAGACGCTTCGCAACCTGGCCGTCCACCTGCGTGACACACCCCTACTATGTCTGTACGGTCTGGCGTTTGTTCTGATGGGCGGGTTTGTGACCGTCTACAACTTCCTCGGATATCGGCTGATCGCCAGTCCGTTCAACCTGCCGGTGATCTTGGCCGGACTGGTCTTCACCCTGTATTTGTCCGGAACGATCTCGTCCGCCGTCGCCGGGCGGATGGCCGATTCCTGGGGCAGGCGCCGAGTGCTGGTCATCGCCATCGGCGTCATGATCACCGGCCTGGCATTGAGCCTGCCGGACTGGCTGCCGACGATCCTGATCGGTATATCCCTTTTCACGGCAGGCTTTTTCGCCGCACATTCGGTGGCGAGCGCCTGGGTCGGTGCGCGCGCCACGCAACACCGTGGCGAGGCGTCATCCCTGTACGTGCTCAGCTACTACATCGGGGCTTCCCTGGTTGGGGCGCTGGGCGGTCTTGCCTATACGGCCGGGGGTTGGGCAGCAGTGGCCGGCTACGTCGCGGCATTCCTGATGGTCGGCGTCATCCTCACAGCGGCACTTGTCCGATCAGGGTCTGCCGTGCCAGAGCCGCGATCAAGTCGGTCTGGGTGACGATGCCGACGAGTGCCCTGCCATCGAGGACCGGCACTGCCTCGCAACCACTCTCGGACAGCCACGGCAGCATTGCAGCGACCGGTGTCGTCGGTGACGCGACGGCCGGTTCGACCGCCATGAGGTCGCGCGCTCTGATCACCTCCCCACGGCGATCTGCCCACCGCAACGTCGGCTTCCCGAATCCTCCGCGCGCTTCCGGATCCTGGAGCCGAACTATCAAGTGAATCTGAAAGACGACCCCGAGGAATCCGCCGCCGTGATCCACCACCGGCAATGACGTGAACCCGTGCAGCCGAAACAGTTCCGCAAGATCATCGAGCGTTGCATCCGGCGGCACGGTCACCAGGTCGCGAGACATGACGTCGTCGGCCTTCAACGGCCCGGTTCGATGACTCGCGGCCTGTAGTTCTGCCGCGCCGATCAACCGGGCAAGGTCGGCGACACCGAGGTTCAGCGTCTGCCGGTAGTGCTGAAGGATTCCGGACAGCTCGTCTTCGCTGAGACCAAGTCTTTCCGCGGGTGGCGGAGCTGCATCGAACTGCCGGAACGGATAGTGCCTTCCGGTCGCACGTCCATACGCCGCCGCAAGGACCACGAGTAGGACGGTACCGGCGGCGACTGGCGCGAGAGCGAACCGAAATCCCAGGGCATCAACGGCATCCGGGGACAACGCGGCCGTCATCGCGACCGCGCCTGCAGGCGGGTGCACCGCGCGCACCAAGATCATTGCGGCCACCGCCAGCCCGACGGCAAGCGCGATCCGCAACGTCACATCAGGTACCAGCAGGGTCACGGCGACACCGACAACCGCGGAGATCGTATTACCGACAACCGCGGGCCACGGTTGCGCCAGTGGACTACTCGGCGCCGCGAACACCAGAACGGCTGTCGCACCGAACGGCGCAATCATGTACAGCCCGAGCTCTTGATCCACACCCGGCACCAGTAGCAGCAACCCGACCACACCCAGGCCGATCAAGATGCCGAGTCCCGCCCGAAACATCTCGCGCGGTTGACCAGCGGCAGCAGAAGGGCCCAAACCACGCATCACCGAGTGGAACGTGACCGGCCGGAGCGCGGTCACTGCTTATCCTGTATCACTGCTCAACGTTCCTTCCGGGGTGCTGCGGGCAGAATATGCGACCGCCAACGCGCCACTGGAAGGGCCCTTGGTTGTAGCTCCTAGGCTTGCAACGTCGGACGAAGGACGATGTCGCCGATCTCCACCTCTCTCGGTTGCTCGATGGCAAAAGCGATGGCTCGGGCGACTGCCGCCGGGTCGAGACCGAAGTCACTCATACTCCGTCTGATCTGTGCCCGCACTTCGTCGTTGCTGATCGAATCGGCGAGTTCGGTGCTGACCATGCCCGGTGAGATCGATGTTGTCCTCAGTACGCCGTCTGTCGATTCCTGTCGAAGCGCCTCGAGTAGAGTCCGGACCGCATTCTTAGTGCCTGCGTATACCGCCTGATTCGGGACGATCTTCAGACCGGACGTCGACACCGTTGTCACGAGATGGCCTTCTCCCTGGTCCCGAAAGACCGGCAATGCAGCCGCGATTCCGTGCAGCACACCTCGAACGTTCACGTCGATCATTGCTGACCAACCCTCGACATCGAGGTCGGCGACCGGCCCGATTTTGCTGATACCCGCGTTGCTCACCAGGACATCAAGGCGGCCGTATTCCTCAACCGCCCGCGCGACAAGACGTTTGAGATCGTCCGGCACGGTCACATCCGTTGCGCAGGCAATCGCACGACCGCCTCGATCATTGATGTCGTCCACAATCCTCGCCAGCCGGTCGACACGACGGGCGCCGAGCACAACTGCTGCTCCACGCTCGGCAAGCAGGCGCGCAGTGGACTCCCCTATGCCACTGCTCGCGCCGGTTATCGCAACAACTTTGCCGCGCAGATCTGACATAAAAGAACTCCCTCACTCGTAGCGGACACGTGTCCGCTTAGGTGAGTTCACGGTAGCGGACATGTGTCCGCTTAGCCAGTCGAGTACGGTTGGGACCCGATGACCTCCTCCCGCCGAAGAGCCGACGCAACCGAGAACCGCATGCGCATCATCGATGCCGCGCGGGAGTTCATCGCAACCTCAGATGAGTTACAACTCAACGCAATCGCCAAGCAGGCCGGGGTCGGCCAGGGCACGCTCTATCGACACTTCCCGACCAGAGAAGATCTGCTCACCGAGGTTTACCGCGTCGAGGTCGAACAGCTGGTCGCCGCTGCACCGGCACTCCTGACCGAGAACGAGCCGACCGTGGCCTTGGCACTGTGGTTCGACCGGGTCGCCGACTACGCCCAGATCAAACGGTGGATTTTCGCAGCCGTGGAAGTGGCTGTTTGGCAAGACCTTTCAGCGCACAGCCTCGGGCCGATCGGTAAAGCAGTGACGCTGCTCCTCGACGCAGGCAAGGCCGACGGAAGTATCCGGCCCGACGTGGACGCCCGCGACGTCATACTGCTGATCGGCTACCTCACCCGCCTCGAGGCATCCGAATGGCAAACTCGCGCACGCCATCTACTCACTGTTGTGCTCGACGGCCTGCGCCCGCCTCGTTGAGACATCGTCGAACCGACGCGGCGGGCAGGCGTCGAGCCAGTCCGGCAACTTTATATCCGCTTCGAGCCGATGCCACTTCACAGAAGGAGCTATTCGGCTCCCAACCGTACAGTGATGCAGCACACTTGGGACCTGTTGTGTGGCAGGAAGAACGACAGAACTGACTGTTTGTTTCAATCTCGTTTGCGTAGGTAAGGATCTGGTTAACAGGGGCAATCTCGGCTCCGGCCCGCCCTAGAATCAGCGAGTCCGTCGACCAATCGTCCAAAGGTGTCAAGTGAAGTCTGTCCAACACAAGGTACTGGTACCTGTTCTCGCTGTGGCCCTTTCCAGTACAATTGCGCTCTCCGCATCAATTGCTGCTCCGGCCCTGGCCGACACGTCCAGCACCCCGGGCTGGCTTGGCTCTCTCGGATCCACCGGATCTACCGGATCTACCGGATCCTCGGCAAACGACTCGTATGTGGCTGTCGCACAGCGGATCAACGCTGCCTTGATCAAGCAAGGCATTCCCGGCGCCCAAGTCATCTATTCGGATCGCGGCTCCGAGCGTGCTTTCAACTACGGGGTGTCGAGCGTTGCCACTGGCAGCCCGGTGACTTCCAATACGGTATTCGAAGCGGCGTCGCTGACGAAGGTGGTGGCCTCGTACGTCGTGCTCCAGCTGGTGGACGAGGGCGTACTCGATCTCGACCGACCGCTGTCGGACTATTTCGACTATCCGCGGATCGCGGCAGACCCGGTCGCCAAACGGATCACCGGGAGAATGGTGATGACACACACCTCCGGTCTGCCGAACTGGGCGACCGGGCCGTCGAGTGCAGAGTTCGAAACCACGCCGGTGAGCACCATTTTCGAGCCCGGAACCCAGTGGTCGTACTCCGGAGAGGGCTTCTACTACCTACAGAAGACCGTAGAGTCGCTGACCGGGACACCCTTCGAACAACTGGTCCGGAAGCGGGTCTTCGACCGGTTCGGGATGAAAGGCAGCGACCTCGTCACCAACCCAGCCTTCGACACGGTCACGTCCGTCGGCCACACCGCGGACGGCACCCCGAAACCCGTCCGAAACTTCCCCCGGGCGAACGTCGCGTACACCCTGCGGACCACGGCGACCGACTACAACAAGTTCATCCGCGGCGCGCTCCTCGGGGGCGAAGGGCTCACACCCGGCACCCGCGACATGATGTTCACCGCGGCGGGTAGCGCCGACCACGGCGGCAGCGACAAGGAAGCGATCGACCACGTCAAGTGGGGGCTCGGTATCGGGCTGCAAACCAACGAACTCGGGGACGCGATCTGGCACTGGGGTGACAACGGCGCATACAAGGCCTTTTTCATCGCGTACCCCGCGACCGGACGCAGCGTGATGATCATGACCAACAGTGAAAACGGCTTGAACGCAGTCGATGACGTCGTCCACGAGTTCTTTGGCCCGAACACGATGTACGCAACGAGATGGATCAAAGAAGCCGAATAGATGGCGTAACCTCGTCGCTCAGGTGACGTCGGCGCCCGTGCGCGGTGGGCAGGCGTCGAGCCAGGTGTTCTCGGCTTCGTCGAAGACCCTGGAGCGGGCCAGGAAACGAACGCCTTCGGGTGCCTCGAGGCTGAATCCGGCACCACGTCCGGGCACGACGTCGAGGATGAGCTGGGTGTGTTTCCACAGTTCGTACTGGTCACCCTGGATCCAGACCCGCACCGCAGGCAGCGGTTCCGGGAGTTCGATCTCGCCGAGCAGCACGTCTCTGCTGCCGACACGAAACTCCCCTACCGGGTAACACATGGGCGCGCTGCCGTCACAACATCCACCGGACTGGTGGATCATGAGGCCGCCGTGGAGCTCCGACAGCTTGGTCAACAGCTCCACGGCGGATTCAGTCGCGACGACTCGATCAGTAGGAGTCATCACAGATCACTTTCTGACGAAATAGCTTGTTGCGCTTGGTGATACCTGGTGGATCAGAAGAATCCCTTGGCATCCTGAGCGTAACCCACCAGCAGGTTCTTGGTCTGCTGATAGTGCTCGAGCATCATCAGATGATTCTCGCGGCCGATGCCGGACTGCTTGTAGCCGCCGAAGGCCGCGTGTGCCGGGTAGTCGTGGTAGGTGTTGGTCCACACCCGACCGGCCTGGATCTCGCGTCCTGCGCGGTAGGCGGTGGCACCATCACGCGTCCACACGCCGGCGCCGAGTCCGTACAGCGTGTCGTTGGCGATCGACATCGCGTCGGCGTAGTCGGAGAACTTGGTCACCGACAACACCGGACCGAAGATCTCCTCCTGGAAGATCCGCATCCGGTTGGTTCCGGCGAAGATGGTCGGCTGGATATAGTAGCCATCCGCGAGATCGCCTTCGAGGGTGACGGTTTCGCCGCCGGTCAAGACTTTGGCGCCCTCCTCCTTGCCGATCGCGAGGTATGAGGCGATCTTCTCGAACTGATCGTTCGACGCCTGCGCACCCATCATGGTGTCGGTGTCGAGCGGATTGCCCTGCTTGATCTTCTTCGTCCGTTCCACCGCGAGGTCGATGAAGTCGTCGTAGATCGATTCCTGGATCAGCGCCCGACTCGGGCACGTGCACACCTCGCCCTGGTTGAGGGCGAACATGGTGAAACCCTCCAGTGCGCGGTTCCGGAAACCGTCGTCCTCCGCCATCACATCGGCGAAGAAGATGTTGGGGCTCTTGCCACCGAGCTCCAGGGTCACCGGGATGATGTTCTCCGAGGCGTACTGCATGATCAGGCGTCCGGTGGTGGTCTCGCCGGTGAACGCGATCTTGCGGATGCGGTTGCTCGAGGCCAGCGGCTTGCCCGCCTCCACACCGAATCCGTTGACGATGTTCAGCACACCGGCGGGCAGCAGGTCCTTGATCAGTTCGACGAGGAACAGGATCGAGGCAGGCGTCTGCTCGGCAGGCTTGAGGACCACCGCGTTGCCTGCGGCCAGCGCGGGAGCCAGCTTCCAGACGGCCATGAGGATCGGGAAGTTCCACGGGATGATCTGGCCGACAACGCCCAGCGGCTCGTGGAAGTGATAGGCAACGGTGTCTTCGTCGATCTGGGAGAGCGAACCCTGCTGCGCGCGCAACGCGCCTGCGAAGTAGCGGAAGTGATCGATGGCCAGCGGAATGTCGGCGGCAAGTGTTTCGCGAACGGCCTTGCCGTTGTCCCACGACTCCGCGACAGCGATCTTCTCGAGGTTCTCTTCCATCCGGTCCGCGATGCGGAGCAGGGCCAGCGACCGCTCGGCGACCGAGGTCTTGCCCCACGCGGGAGCAGCCTTGTGGGCCGCATCGAGAGCAAGGTCGATGTCCTCGGACGTCGACCGGGCAACCTCACAGAATGTCTTGCCGTTGACCGGTGACGGGTTCTCGAAGTACTGCCCCTTGACCGGCGGCGTCCACTGGCCACCGATCCAATTCTCGTACCGTGATTCGTAGTTCATCACGGCGCCGGGTGTTCCGGGGTTGGCATAAACGGTCATGCTGAGCTCCTCTTCGCCTGGTTGCCTACGGGTGAGCGACGCGCAGCGTTCGGCCACCCGTGTGACCTACAACACACACTACGAGTGCTTCCGTTGCATCCGGGTTGCAACCACGATCTTCGGTGCTCAGAGCCTCTTTTTCCGCCACACCGGCTAGTCTGATTCACGTGATCCGCCACTCAGCACGCACCGAATGCTGGGGGTTTGCGATCGGGTCGACGCTCTTCGCATTGGGCTCGGCGCCCGGATTTGCCGACTGGGCCGGATCGACGGTGTCCAACAGCTCCTTTTTTGTCGGCTCGTGGTTCTTCACGTTCGCCGCGTTCGTCCAGCTTCAACTCTGCGGACGCTTGCGAGGTGCTGCGCGACCCATTGCCGGGTCGCAGCGGGCCGGACGAGACGTCCACATCTCCGAATGGTTGTCCGCCGCGGTGCAGCTGGTCGGCACCGTTGCCTTCAACATCAGTACCGGCGCGGCCTTGGTTGTGCACACGATCGTCGACCAGGACCAGTTCGTCTGGCGGCCGGACGTCTACGGCTCGATCGCCTTCCTCATCAGCTCGGGACTGGCCGTCTACGCCATACGCCTCTATCGGCGACGCGACGAACCCGACGCACCCGGCTGGTCGGCGACGATCCTGAACACCGTCGGCTCGATCGCGTTCGGCTTCTCCGCGGTCGGCGCATACGTGGACGCCTCGGGCGAGCCGATCGCGCCACTGCTCGACCAGGGCGGCACCTTCATCGGCGCGCTGTGCTTCCTCGCCGCATCCCTCATCTCACTGCCGCGAGGCACATCCTCGACGTCGCGGTGACGCACCGCCGTGCCCACCGCATCATCGCGCACACGTTAGCGTGATCGACGATGAGTGATCTCGATCCGCGCCACAGCCTGCCGCCCCTGTCCGCCGTCCTCGAATCGATGGCGGCTTCCCTCGGTGCCGCCGACCTCGACAACCACCTGAAGATGGTGCCCGCGCAATCCGCGACACTGCTGCTGATCGACGGGCTCGGTGCGGAACTGGTTGCCGCGCACCCACGCGATGCGCCCCATCTCAATGCCGCGGCGATGGACAACTCCACCACCGTGGCGGCCGGATTTCCCGCCACCACCGCGGTCAGCCTCACGAGCCTGTCCACCGGACGCGCGGCGGGCACGCACGGCATCTTCGGGTACACCTTCCGCGCGGGCGGCGGCGGACTCAAACCCGAAGCGCCGATCCTCAACTCGCTGCGCTGGTGCGTCCACGGCCACTACGACCACGGACTAACCAAAACGGTTGTCCCCGAGGAATTTCAACCCACCACAACGATTTTCGAGAAGTGCCGGGCACAGGGTTTCACCACGCGGCAGATCGTGCCCGCACTGCATGTCGATTCCGGATTGTCGCGGGCGGCGCTGCGCGGAGCCGACAAGATGATCGTGGCCGAGCATCTGGACGACCTGCGCGCTGCGATCCTCGCCGAGATGTCGACGTCCGCAACGACACTCGGCTACGCCTACTACGGCGGACTCGATCTGGCCGGACACCTCGACGGCCCGGGCTCACCATCGTGGCGTGAGCAGCTGCGCCAGATCGACACCATGGTCGGTCAACTCGCGGAGCAGTTGCCTGCGGGTCGCACTCTCGTCATCACCGGCGATCACGGCATGGTCAACACAGCGCAGGGGCGTTTCGACATCGATCTGCATCCCGAACTCACCGCGGGCACCACCGCCATCGCCGGAGAAGCCCGGGTACGCCACGTGTACACCGAGGACGGGGCCGCAGGTGACGTCCAGATCGCCTGGCAGAGCATGCTCGCCGACAGGGCGACCGTGCTGAGCCGCGACGACGCGATCGATGCCGGCTGGTTCGGTCCCTCGGTCCGCGGCAATGTTCGCGTCAGGATCGGAGACGTGGTCGCCGCGGCCCGCGGCGATACCGCCATGATCCGCTCGGTCGTCGAACCGTTCGAGTCGATGCTTGTCGGCAACCACGGTTCGTGGGACAGTGCCGAGCAACTGGTCCCCGCGATCGTGATCCGCGGCCTCGGCCGATAGACGGAAAGGTGCAGCCCATGGCGACGAAACCGGTGGCCGCACTGCTGGCGGCCGGGCACGTGGTCCCATCGGCAGCGGTGACGCTGCTGACCGCGGCGCTCGGTGTTGCCGTCGGCCTGGATGTGGGCTCGCTTGTCGTGTTGACGGTCGCCCTGTTCAGCGGCCAGCTCCTCATCGGCTGGAGCAACGATCTCATCGACCTCGACCGGGACCGGCAGGTCGGACGGACAGAGAAACCACTGGTGTCCGGAGATCTGAGCCTGGCGACCGCGAGATCGGCCGTCGCGGTGGCAGCTGTCGTTTGCGTGGTGGCCTCGATGGCATGCGGGTTGGCGGCAGGCACGGTGCACCTGGTGTTCGGCGTCGGCTCTGCCCTGGCCTACAACTTCGGGCTCAAGTCGACGGTCATGTCATGGCTCCCCTATTTCGTCGCCTTCGGTTCATTGCCGGTGATCGTCACGTTGACCGCGGACCCGAATGACCTGCCCCCGCTGTGGATGGTCGCGGTCAGTGGACTGCTCGGGGTCGGCGGCCACCTGCTCAACGTCGCACCCGACCTCGGCGACGACGACGCCACCGGCGTTCGGGGACTGCCCCACGTCCTGGGTGCCCGACGCATCCCGTACGTCGCGGCGGTCCTGCTCGTCGGAGCTACTGCCATCGCAGTGGTCGCGAACTCGCAGCTGGCGTGGATGTGGGCGGGACTCGGGGTGGTGGTCATCATCGCGCTCGCGACGATGCGGGGGCCCGGCCGCGCTCCGCTCTACGGTGCCATCGCCATTGCCGCGGTCGATGTCATCATGCTGGTGCTGGCCTGAGGTTTCGCCTCGAACCGCTTGGCAGTCGGGCAGACTCGGGGGATGGAGACCATCGAATACGCGCCAAGCCGCTTGGCAGATGTGTTCGGCGCACCGGATTCGCAAACGGTGTTGCTCTGGCACGGAATGCAAACCGACGCACGGGCCGCGGTGCGGCCGCTCGCCGAACTCGTGGCGGATCGCGGTTTTCATGTCATCGCACCCGACTGGAACTCACACGCCGCGGACAACGGCCGGGCGGCTCTGCTCGCCTCGGCGCACTTCGCGGCGAACCGGAACAACGGCCCCGGTGACTCCGACGGCATCGTCCTCGTCGGTTGGTCTCTCGGTGGTCTGGCGGCCGCGAGTCTGACCATCCACGCCGGCGATTTCGATCTCCGGATCCTTCGAACGATCTGCCTGGCCGGTGCCTTCATGGCCACGGACCCGATCACCGGCGAGCACCTGCCGAAAGAACCCCCGCAGTCCGCACAGCGGGTGCCGTTCACCCTGCTACAGGGCGTGCGCGACGACGCCGTACCGCCGGCAGCAAGCCGAAAGTTCGCGGCGACACTCGAAAGGTGGCGGTGGCCGGTCGAATTGGTCGAACTCGACGCCGATCACGGATCCATCGCCGGTGCCGCCTACGACGCCGCTGCCGATCGCTACGTCGCAACCGACGACCCCGGGTCGCTGGCGCTGGCCGCCGAGATCGCTGCTCGCATCGCCCGGTGATGTGAGTACCGCCGAGCATTAGAGGTCGAGCGAGTTGTTCGCCCTGTCCACATCTCCGCCCCGCCTCGGAACCACACCTGGCCGCTTGATGCGAACAGCAGTTCAGACGAAAGTCTGGACACGTGTCCGACGATGCAGGTAGCGTGTCGCCCCATGGGACGCGTGGACGGAAAAGTTGCAATCATCAGTGGCGGCGCTCGCGGGATGGGTGCCTCGCATGCACGCCTCCTCGTCGCCGAAGGCGCAAAGGTCGTGATCGGCGACATCCTGGACGACGAGGGCAAGGCGTTGGCCGACGAGCTCGGCGACGCAGCGCGCTATGTCCACCTCGATGTGTCGCAGTTTGATCAGTGGGAAGCCGCGGTCGGCACTGCTGTCGGCGAGTTCGGCAAGCTGAACGTACTGGTCAACAACGCCGGTATCGCCAACGGCAGTTCCATCCAGGGCTTCAGGCACGACAAGTGGCAGAAGATCATCGACGTCAATCTGACGGGCACGTTCTTCGGGATCCAGGCGTCGACGGATCCGATGATCGCCGCCGGTGGCGGGTCGATGATCAATGTCTCGTCGATCGAGGGCCTCCGCGGAGCACCATGGGCCCACGGTTACGTCGCCACGAAATGGGCCGTCCGTGGGCTCGCGAAATCGGTTGCGCTGGAACTGGCTCCACACAACATCCGGGTCAATTCGTTGCATCCCGGGTTGATTCGGACGCCCATGACGGAGAAGTTCCCAGATGACCTGGTGACCATCCCGCTCGGCCGACCGGGCACGTCAAACGAGATCTCGACGTTCGTCTTGTTCCTTGCGAGCGACGAATCGTCTTATGCGACCGGCACCGAATTCGTCGTGGACGGCGGACTGGTGACGGACGTCCCACACAAAACCCTGTAAGGGATCAGCGGCACGTCTGTGTCGACCATCGTTCGCACCAGGTTACGAGGAAACTTCGATGTCCGTTCGCGTCGCCCACATCGGCACCGGCAATGTTGGTCGCCTGGCTTTGACCCAGCTCATCGAGAGCCCGGACTACGAACTCACCGCGGTGGGTGTCTCCACGGAGTCCAAGGTGGGTAAAGACGCCGGCGAATTGGCCGGTCTCGAGATCACCACCGGCATCACCGCGGTGGGCGACATCGACGCGGTGCTGGCAACGAAGCCCGACTGCGTTGTGTACTGCGCGATGGGCGACACCCGTACCGGCGATGCACTCAGGGACTGCCAGAAGATCCTCGAAGCCGGCGTCGATGTTGTCGGTTCGGCGCCGGTGATCTTGCAGTACCCGTGGCAGCTGCTGCCCGACAAGAACATCGACCGGGTCCAGGCATCGGCGCAACGAGGCAACTCCAGCATTTTCATCACGGGCGTCGATCCCGGCTTCGCCAACGACTTGATCCCACTCGCGCTGGCCGGCACCTGCCAAAGGATCGAGCAGGTCCGCGTCATGGAGATCGCCGACTACGCCACCTACGACGGCGCGATCGTGATGTTCGATGTGATGGGATTCGGAAAACCTCTCGACGAGCTCCCGATCCTCTTTCAGCCCGGCATCCTCGGTTTCACCTGGGGCACAACGATTCGCCAGCTCGCGGCCGGTCTGGGCATCGAGGTCGACGAGATCACCGAGAACTTCGAGCTGGAACCCGCGCCCGAGGCGTTCGACGTTGCCGTCGGACGGATCGAGAAGGGGACGGTCGCCGCCATGCGTTTCGAGATCCACGGCAAGGTCGACGGGCACTCCGCCATCGTCGTCGAACACGTCACCAGACTGCGTGACGACCTTCGTCCCGACTGGGCACGACCCGCGCAGGAGGGCGGTTCCTACCGGGTGGAGATCACCGGCGAGCCCAACTACACCGTGGACATCTGCCCGACCAGCATCAAAGGCGACCACAACCACGCCGCGATTGTTGCTGCTGCCGGCCGCATCGTGAACGCCATCCCCGCCGTAATCGCCGCAGATCCCGGCATCCGCACCACACTGGATCTGCCGCTCGTCACCGGACGCGGACTCTACGTCGGTCAGTCCACCGACATCACCAGATGACGCGATACCGGCGCTTAACCGCCGCAGGTTCTCAGCGGAGCATCAACTTGCCGCCGTCGACGGAGTAGATCTGTCCCGTCATGAAACCCGAACCCGGACCGGCCAGGAAGGCAACCACCGGCACCAGGTCACGATCGATATCGCCGAGCCTGCCGCCCAGCGGAACGGTTTTCGCCATACTCGCGTCGTGCGCCGTCAACTGTTCCGGCGTCATCGATGCGCGGGTCCGGTCATACATGGGCGTCCAGATGGCGGGCGCGATGGCGTTGACCGTGATCCCGTGGGTCGCCCATTCCAGCGCCACCGTTCGCGTCCAGGCGACCACGGCCCCTTTGGATGCCGCATAGGCCGCCTTGCCCGGATACCCGGTGATCCCGGCTGCCGATGCGAAGTTGATGATCCGACCACCACCGGCCTCGATCAACGCCGGTAACACTGCCTGATTCATCAAGAACGTGCCGGTCGCGTTGACCGCCATCGCCAGGTTCCACTGCTCGATGGGCAACTCACCCGCCGGGGCGCCCGGGGCGATACCGGCAGCATGAACCAGCACGTCGAGCCCACCGAGATGTTCAACGGCCGCCGATACCGCAGTGGTCACGTCGGACGGATCACTGACGTCGCAGGCGATGAACCGGACCCCGGCTTCGGACGCAACGGCGCTGCCGTCGTCCGCCGCACTGTCTAGCGACACCACCGACGCACCGAGCGACGGCAGGGCGCGAACGAGTCCCGCACCCATTCCGCTGGCGCCGCCCGTCACGATGATCCGGCGCCCGGCCAGACTTTCCGCCGCGTTTGTCACATGCTCTCCCAACGATCGGTCCTCAGATCTGTCGAGAATAGCATTCTGGATATTGGGAGTTTCATTCTAATTGTGCGTTGATCTGCACAAAGAGCGCCAGGCCCGTCCGAATCGTCCGGACGGACCTGGCATATGAGAGGCAAAGTGCGGGCGAGTCGGCCCGACTACTTCGCCTTTGGTGGTGCGTTGAGCAGCTGGATGAACGGCCCGACATTTGCAGCGACGGCCCCGAGCCCGCCGACGGCGGTACCGGCCAGTGAGGCGGCCGAGCCGAGCAGGATCGCGCCGCCGATGCAGCCGGCCAATGGTCCGGCACCGAACAGCAGCACAACAGGCGCCGAAACGACACCTGCAGCAACCGCACCCAGTAGGCAACCGCCCACCAGTCCGGTTGCGGCACCGAGGAATCCGCCGATGGCAGCGGTGAGGGTGATGTTGTCCTTCACACTCGCAACAGCTGCAGGCAGATCCACATTGTGACGGACCGGAGCGAACGTCGCGGCGAACGGATTGGTGTCCACCGACAACCTCGCGGACGCGGGTGTCACCTGCGCATTGACCGGGTGCTGGAAATCATCGATGGCCAGCGTCAGCGGAACCGATTCCACCACGTTGCCCTGATTGTCATGCAGCACGAGCAGATTGCCTTCTTTGGCCAGCGAGCCGTTGTCGGTGGTGACGATGACCGACGATCCTTCACGGGTCGCCTTCCAGTTCGCGCCCTCGGTCGGGGCCGGAGCCGGGTCGGCGTATGCGCCGCCGAACGCAACACTCATCGAGGCGACCACCAGCACCGACACGGCCACCAGTCTGTTCCTGAACTTCATCTGCGATTCCCCTCGGTCAGCTCCGGCGCACGCCAGGGCTTGAAACGGACGTGTTGGACTGCGCGCCAACATCTCTGGCGGCAGAACTGGATGCGAGTTGAAGTAAACGCCGATTCCCCCGACCGCTGCCCAACTCCGCGGGAACAATCGCCGGACGTTGGGTGAACATCGTCTCGAAACCCGACGAAAGGTACAGGCGAATTCAAATATGTTGTTCGGCAATCATTTTCAGTGCACCAAATGCCGGACATTCGGGATCGGCACACCTGCGGCAGCGCCGGTGAGCAGGTGTCGGATCAGATGCCGAAACGACGGTCGAGCAGGCGAAGCCGGCCTCGGACCAACGCCTCGTCCCGGTGACCGGGGGCCAACATCTGACCCCAGCTGCGCCAGGCCGTCAGATCTTCGCGACCATGCGCCGAAGCGGTCCAGGCCCGCAACAGCTCCGGGTCCCCTGATGTCAATACGACCGAGCGAACATCCTCTTTGAGTTCTTCGAAGACATCGGCGATCCCGGGCGCCTTTGATACCGCCAGAAGTCCACCACGGCCGAAAGTCGCGATGGCCCGGGTGATTTCACCGGTCCGCAGCATCCGACGCACCTGTCCGAGATCGGAATCGATGGGTGCGGTGAGCCGATATGGCCGGGACTCGACAACATCGGGACCAAGGTCGCGTCGTAACCGGGAGATCTCCGCGCGGACCGTCACCGGGTCGACGCCGTCGTCGGAGAGCATGGTCGCGATCTGTTCGGTGCCCAGTCCGCCGGGATATTCACCGAGCAGTACCAGGATTTCGGCATGCCGACGGGACAGTCGCATCGCCGGCCGGCCAGGAGGCCTCCAGAAATACCGATCGCCGTCGAGCACCGTCAAGCTCGGACCGCCGGACCGCTCCGATCGGGGCTCTTCGCCGGTGAGCGACCGGATCCGCAACTCCCCCTCGACCGCGGCGACCACCGACTTCACCATCGACAACGCGAACGGGGTGGCCACCCGCTCGCCACCGGTCACGTCGATGACACCGATCACCGCGCCCGTCACCGGATCGTGCACGGGCGCTGCCACGCAGTTCCAGTCCTGCACCCGCACCGCAAAATGTTCGGCCCCGAAAATCTGCACCCCGTGGTCGACCTCAAGAGCCAGACCTGGGGCGTTGGTGCCGGCGACCTGCTCCGCCCACAACGCCCCTTCGACAAAGTTGATGTCGCCGGCCTGGTCTCTCGCTTTGTGGTCGCCCTCTACCCACAACAACCGACCCACGTCATCGGTGAGTGCCACCACCACGCCGGAATCGGAAACCTCATCGAGCATGAGCGAACGAACCAGCGGGTACGCGGCGGCCATCGGATGGCCGTTGCGGTACTCGAGGAAGTCGTTCCACGACATGCTGTCGTCATCCGTCATCCCGGAGGGGTTGACGCCACCTTTGGCCGATCGCATCCACGAATCCCGAACAACCGACCGCACCGAGGTGCGGCCGGTTGCCGGGGACATCGTGCCGGTCTGCACAAAGAGTTCATGGGCTCGGCGTACTTGCTCCAGCCGCGCAGCGGGATCCTCACCTGGTTCCAGCGCCGACCAGAAGTCGCGGGGAGGTGTCTGCAACTCACTCACCGCGTCGCCTCCGCTTCTCCTCGAGCCCCGACATCTTCAAGTGTGCACCACGTCACGTCGTAACAGGTGCGACCTCCCGTTTTGGTACCACCGGATCGTTGGTCCGGATGCGCCGAGGCCACCAGGCCCGGTTCCCGAGCAGCACCAGTACCGACGGCAACAGCACCAGCCGCACGATGGTCGCGTCGATGAGGATGGCCACCGCCAGGCCCACGCCCATCTGCTTCATCTCGACCATGCTCTGCGCGGCGAACAAGGCGAACACCGACACCATGACCAGTGCTGCACTGGTCACCACTCCGGCCGTCTGGGTGACGCCTGCGCGCACCGCGACAGTCGGGGGCAGCCCGTTGTTGATGCCCTCGCGGATCCGGCTGAGTACGAACACGTGGTAATCCATCGACAATCCGACGAGTACCGCCAGCAGGAACATCGGGATCCACTCGACAACGGTCCCATTCGAGGTGAAGTCGAGTAGCCCCTCGGCCCAAGTGTGCTGGAACACCAGCGCGAGCACACCGAACGCCGCGCCAACGGACATCAGGTTCAAGGCGGTGGAGACCAATGCGATCACCGGGCTCCGGAACGTCACCACCAGCATCAGCATCGTCAGGGTCAGGATCACCGCGACCACGATCGGCAGCCCGTCCGACAGTGCCTTCGTCGAGTCGTATTGTTCGGCGATCTGACCACCCACCGCGAACTCGGCTCCGTCGATGCCGTCCAGTTGTTCGGGCACAACGGTGTTGCGCAAGTCGAGCATGGCGTCATCGGACTTGGTGTCACCCTGTTCGAAGGTGCTGGCAAGCCGCAGTTCGGTGGTGGTCCCCGACGCCGAACTCAGCGGCTCCTGCGAGACAGTCCAGGCCCCACTCTCGGTCGCAGCCTGACCCACATCGGTCAATGCTGCAGTCACAGCGGCCCGATCACCGCCGGAGACAACAACGTTGGCCGACGAACCTTCAGACGGGAACTCGGCATCCAGTTGCTGCGCGACCGCAACCGCGGGGATGTCCTGCGGCAGTGTGTCCAGACCGCCGCTGCGCAGGGTCATGGTCAATGCGGGGATCGCCAGTGCCAGCATCACCGCCAGCCCGGCGACCAATGCGATCACCGGCCGCGTCACAACCGGCCCGATGATGCGCGAGCTGATCCCGCCCTCACCGATGCGGTTGTTGAGGCGCCACAGCAATGGCACCCGCGGACGATCGACCCACCGTCCGAACTTGACAAGCAGAGCGGGCAAGACCGTCAGGGAACCGATCACGGCGACCGCAACCACGATGATGGCCGCAGTGGCAAGCGAATTGAACGTTGCGTTGCCGAGAACGTACAAACCCGCCAGTGAAGCGATCACCGCAACACCGGAGACGACAATCGAGTGCCCCGAGGTGGCCGCAGCGATTCCCACAGCGTCGAGCGTGCCGTGCCCTTTACGCCGTTCCTCGCGTTCTCGTTTGAGGTAGAACAACGAATAATCCACGCCCACAGCCATACCGATCAGCAGCACCATCGACGACGCGGTGGATTCAGAGGGCACGAGGTAGGAAATCGGCGCGTAGATGCCGATGGTCGCGACCACCGAAGTGATGGCCAGCAACACCGGGATGCCGGCCGCGATCAGAGCGCCGAAGGCAAAGAGCATGATGCCCAACGTGATCGGGATGCTGATCATCTCGGCCGAGACCAGGTCTTCGCCGACCTGCTCATTGATCGCCTCGTCGAGCGTGACGTCACCGGTCTGCCCGAACTGCAGGTTCGGGTGATCCGCCCGGACCGAAGTAACCGCGGCATCGATGTCGGCGATCGTCGGGTCCTCATCGCCCGGGGGCGCCCGCAGCGAGATCGAGGTCAAAAGTGTCGACCCATCCGGTGATTCCACCGGGACTGCCACCTCCTGCACCTCGGTGGAGCCGGCGAGTTGGTCGCGCAGCTCGGCAGCGGCGACCACCGCATCATCCTGATTACCGGTGATCAGGACGAACTCGGTGTCGGGTGCGGCGAGGCCGGCGTCGTGGATCATCTGGTCTGCGGTCCCGGACTGGCCGACCCGGTAGTCGGCGTCGTCAGTGGTCTGGGTGGGGATCAGTGCACTGAACAACACTGCAAGCACCACCAATGCCAACCAGAGTCCGATTGCGCGCCAAGGATTGTGCGCACTCCATCGAGCCACCGCCTGTGGTCCTCGGGTCATCTGTCTCATGTGAGCTCCTGATGCTTGAGATGCCCTGGCACCTCAGATGGATTGCCCGGTGGTCACCGGGCCACCTACAACTCTGTTCGTCCGAGCCGACCAGGTCAGGAGCGGTAAACCCCCCGATCGCGGCGAAATAGTCCACCACCGGGGTGGGCCCAGCACTACTGTTTTGTCAGAGGGATCGCGGCACCATGAAGTTCTTGCACTTCAGTTGGAGATGCAGTCCGGCGAGAAGTCGTGACGCGGTCCGGCGTGGTCAGAGAGGAAGCAGTGAACTCCGAGGAAGAACCGACGCTGGTCGTCCGGTGGTTGCGGGCAGCGATGTACGCCCTGTGCACCACTCTGTTGGCGCCGATCGCGTTGGTGCTGTTCATCGTGGCGGTCGTTGCGATACCTCTGATTCTGATCTCCGTGGGAGCACTGGCGCTGTGGGGATTGGTCCCGATCATCGGCGCCCTCTGCGACCTGCACCGACGGATGGGGGCCGCGGTGCTCAACCGTCCGTGGCGCGCCGGCGACTACAAGCCCGCGGGCAACCGCCGCGGGATCTTTCATCTGCTCGCGGTGTGGAGTTCGGATTCGTTGCGCTGGCGGGACCTCGGATGGCTCGCGCTGGCGTCCACCATCGGTTTTGTGATCTCGCTTGTCGGCGTGATCTTCACCGCCACGCTGGTTTTGATCCCGTTTGTCGAGCCGCTGATGAAAGCGCGTGCCGCCATGGACCTGGGTGTCCTGAACCGCAGCCGCGCCGAGGTGTTGGAGGCCCGGGTACATGAGGTGACCGAATCTCGCGCTGCGACAGTCGATTCGGCCGCAGCTGAACTGCGACGCGTCGAACGGGATCTGCACGACGGGGCGCAGGCCCGCCTGGCGGCCCTTGGCATGACCATCGGTTTGGCCGAAAGTCAGATCGACAAAGACCCGGTGGCCGCCAAACAACTGATGGCCGAGGCCAGGGCATCGGCGACCGCGGCGCTCGGCGATCTACGTTCGGTGGTGCGCGGCATACATCCACCGATACTCGCCGACCGTGGAGTGGGGCCGGCCGTCGAGGCGTTGGCACTCGACCTGCCGATTCCGATGACCTTGAATCTCGGTGTCAAAGAACGTCTTCCGGCCGCGATGGAGAATGCCGTGTACTTTGCGGTGGCCGAGGCCCTGGCCAACGTCGGTAAACACGCCCGCGCCAGGAACGCCTGGATCTCCATGGGTATCTTCGAGGGCGTGCTCAGGGTCGAGGTTGGTGACGATGGGATCGGCGGTGCGGTGGCCACCGGATCGGGTTTGCACGGTGTCACCCAGCGGCTGAAGGCCATGGACGGATCGCTGTACGTCCACAGTCCCGTCGGCGGTCCGACGATCATCTCCATGGAGGTGCCATGCGCGTCGTGATCGCCGAAGATCACGCCCTGTTGCGCGACGGCCTCTCGCGCATACTGGCCGCCCATCAGATGGATGTGGTCGCTGCGGTCGACAACGCCACCGAACTCGATGCGGCACTATCCGACGACTCCGTCGATCTGGCCGTACTCGATGTCCGGATGCCACCGACCTTCACCGACGAGGGTTTGCAGGCGGCCATCAAGATTCGCCATCAGCGCCCCGGCTTCCCCGTTCTGGTTCTCTCGCAGTATGTGGAGCAGCTCTATGCCCGCGAGTTGCTCGAGAGTGGTGAAGGCGCAGTCGGTTATCTGCTGAAAGACCGCGTGGCCAACGTGGCCGGATTCATCGACGCCGTCCGCCAGGTCTCCGGTGGTGGCACGGTTCTCGACCCCGAGGTGGTGTCGCAACTGTTGACCGGACAGCGATCCAACGGTCCGATAGACCGCCTCTCGGCGCGCGAACGAGAAGTCTTGTCATTGATGGCCGAAGGCCGGTCGAACGCGGCGATCGCCGAGGCGATGTTCGTGACGGAGAAAGCCGTGAGCAAACACTCCAACAGCATCTTCACCAAGCTCGATCTGCCGGTGTCGGCCGACGACAACCGCCGGGTGCTCGCGGTTCTGGCCTACCTCGGCGTGTGAGTCCCGCTCAGCCTCTCGCGACGTTGTACAGCAGCGTGCTGCCTGCCAGGAGCACTCCGGAGATGATTGCGGGCCACAACCAGTCGTTGTTCAGACTGGATCGGACGGCCACGACGATCCATCCCATGATCAGCAGTGCGGTGCTCAGCGTCGTGACCAGGCGGACCATCACAATTCCCGTGACCGCCACCGACCACAGGACCTCTCGCAGGCCGAACCTCATTGCCACGCTCCCGAAAATTCATTCGCCCGAACTGAATTGGACAACTTTGGCACAATGGGTGTGGTGAAGACCATCCTGAACGTCATTTGGCTTGTGCTCTGTGGATTCTGGATGGCGCTGGGGTACATCGCCGCCGGCATCATCTGCTGCATTCTGATCATCACCATCCCCTTCGGTATCGCCTCGTTCCGGATCGCGGCATACGCGCTCTGGCCATTCGGGCGAACTGTGATCCGTAAACCCACGGCCGGAGTGGGATCGGCGATCGGCAATGTCATCTGGCTGATCTTCGCCGGAATCTGGCTGGCCCTGGGACACATCGTCACCGGTATCGCCATGTGCCTGACCATCATTGGCATCCCGCTGGGTATTGCCAGCTTCAAGATGATCCCGGTGTCACTGCTCCCGCTCGGCGCAGAGATCGTCGACACCGACCGCGGCGCACTCGTCCCGCCGCAGACGGCCCGCTGAGCGGCGCCGAGCGCCTCAGGCCGGCGTCAATGCGACCACCGGGATGACCCGGGTGGTCTTCTTCTCGTAGTCGGCGAAACCGGGCATGACCGATGCCTGCTGCGCGTAGATCCGATCCCGCTCAGCACCGGTGACCTCCGAAGCCGTCACTGCGATGGTGTCGCCACCGACCTCGATGGTGGTGTGGGGATTGGCCTTGACGTTGCGGAACCACTGCGGATCTTCCGGAGCCCCCGCGGCGCTGGCAAAGACGTACTTGACGCCCTCACCCGCCTGGAACACCAACGGCGTGACAAAATCTTTGCCGCTCTTGGCACCCTTGTGGTGCAGCAGCAACATCGGCGCACCCTCGAAGTTGCCACCGACCTTGCCGTCGTTGGCGCGGAACTCGGCGATGATGTCGTCGTTGAAACCCATGCGCCGAGTGTATGGCTGATCAGCCCACATCGTCGAGATCAAGGCCGATGGGGTTCGCCGACGGGAATTCCCCGCTGGCCACCACCACCTTGGTCAGTTCCATCAGCGACGTCGTCAGATCATCGACGGCACTGTCGGTCAGCTGCGCGTACGCGGGCGCAGCGAGCCGATCGGTCGTGTTCTCGATTTCGGCCTTGAGTGCGCGGCCCGCCGGTGTGATGGCGCCGGAGAGTTCGAGGAGCCCACGATCTGCCAGCCGTGCCGTCAGCGTCTCCCATTCCTCGTCGGTGTACTGGCGGCCCGCGTCGAGAACCGAGCGTGGGATCGCCGTCGCGATGGCATGCAGGACACCGGCTTCCCGTCCACTGATCCCGGCCGTGGTCAGGGCGGCGACATGGCCGTCGCCCCGGTGTTCGCGCAACAGGGTCGCCGCATGCCACAGGGCACCGACCCGGTCCGTCGGCCAGGGGAGCGCCGCGTTCGCGGCAAACAGTGCCCTCCCACCGAGATCTGCGTTGTCCGCGACCGGATACAGCAACGCGACCACTCGGTCGATGGCGTCGGCGGCGTCGTCGCCGAGCAAGCGGGACAGGGTCTCCACCGCGGCGTCCTCCCGGACCCGCAGCGCGGTTTCCGGTGGTGCGAAATCCCAGGCGTCCGGGATGGCCCTGGCCACGTGCGACGGCGCGAAGTTATAGAACAGCGCCGTGACGATCTCGGGTCCCACCGGCCCCAGCGGCGCGGCCCGCGCGGCGAAGTAGCCCATCCAGAACCCCCGGTAACCGGCGGCCGAGAGCGCCTCACGGGTTTCGTCGGAGAAATAGGTGACAGCGTGCAGAGGTTCGAGCAATCGCCACAATCGCCGAGCGGTGGGCAGGTCAACGGCCATGAATCGAGCATGCCACCGCAGTTGCGGAGCGCCTACCCTTTAACGATGACCGACAAAAAGAAGGACTCGAAGCGCACCAAGGACGACGAACCCAAAGGTGGCCGACCCGGCCCTGTCGATGAGGGCGGCACCGGCGGGATGGCCACGCGGGAGGTCGCACCTGAGCTCGTTCACAAGGACGACGACAAAAACAAAGACGACTGAGTCGCCGGTCCGCATCACAGCTCGCGCCGGCGATACCGCCACGGCAAGACAAACCAGAAATTGACGAAAACCAGCACCACCACCCCACCGGCGATCCAGCCTGCCTGTCGTCCGATCACCAGCTCGAACACCATCATCATGACCCCGGTCAGCGCCAAGCCGAGGAAGATCAGCCCACTGAGAGCAAAGCGTTGTGCGGCGAACACCAACTCCCGCAGTCGATGTCGACGAAAGAGGATGCGGTGCATCGCCGCAGGCGCAAGCAGCAGAACAGTTGCGCTGACGGAAGCCGAGACCGTGACCAGGAAGACGCCCTGGAAGACAGCGTCTTGTGTATAGAAAAGGTCCTGAAACGGCACAGTCAGAAGAAACCCGGTGAGTATCTGCACACCGGTCTGAACGACGCGGAGCTCCTGCAGCAAGCTTGACCAGTTGCGGTCGAGACGTTGCATGGGCGTTTCGTGGCGTACTTTGCGATCCCACTCGTCGTCGTCGTCGAGATTCCCAGTCATCGGCTCATCGTGGGCGCACCCGCCCAGCAGGGCAACCCTCGGGCCGGAAGTTGCGTCCCGACAAACAACCGGTTCTCGCTGGTCGATAGGCTTGGCGAATATTTGCGTGGCAAAGGAGTGAGCGATGACGGCCGATACACCGAGCCCGATCACGGAACCGCGTTGGTTCGCCGCTGCACTGGCCGACAAGCCTGAGCACCGTGATGTGGAGATCGACGGCGCCCGTGTGCACCTTCGCTGCTGGGGCGACGAAGGCAGACCCGGGGTGGTGCTGGTCCATGGCGGCTCCGCGCATTCGGGCTGGTGGGACCACATTGCCCCACTCCTCGCGCCGGCACATCGCGTGGTCGCGCTCGACCTGTCGGGGCACGGCGACAGCGAGATCCGCGCGCAGTACCCGATGGACGGCTGGACGAACGAGGTCCTCGAAGCGGCCAAGGCAGGCGGCATCTCCGGCAAGCCGTATGTGGTCGGGCACAGCATGGGTGGCTGGGTTGCCGCGGTGCTCGGTGCCACGCGCACCGACGCGACTGCCGGCCTGGTCATCATCGACTCGCCCCTGTTCGACGAGCCTCCGGAGGAGATCATCATCCGGCAGCTCGCCCGCGTCCCGAAGGCCCATCCGAACAAGGACGAGATCTGCGTCCGGTTCCGGACCGAACCGCGGCAGGACGTCCTGTTGCCCTATGTGGCCAGGCACGTTGCCGAGGAATCGGTGAAGGAGACCGACGCCGGGTGGATGTGGAAGTTCGATCCGGAGATGTTCCGCAAACGGCACGAAGCCGGACGCATGGTGAATCTTCGGGAACTGCTCAGCAAGATCGTGACCCCCTCCCTGTACATCCGGTGCGAGCTGGGGATGGTCAGTCCCGAGATGGCCCAAGAGATCGCCGGGCTGTTCGCCAATCCGGCCACCGTGGTCGACCTCCCGGACGCGGGCCATCACCCGATGATGGATCAACCCCTGCCACTGGTCAGCATTCTACGAACCATCTTGGCGCAGTGGGAATCCGAACGGTGAGACTGCTCGCCGGCCTCGCCCCTCGATGACCGCGAAAGACGCACCTCCGCCGCGGTACGGCATCCTGCTGTTCACCCTGGCACTGGTCACCACCATCACGTCCATCGTCAGCAGTCTCGGCGCACCGCTGGTGCCGAAGATCTCGACGGATTACCACGTGGAGATCACCCAGGCCCAATGGACGCTCACCGCGACAATGCTGATGGCAGCCATCGCAACGCCGGTCCTGGGCCGGCTCGGCGGTGGTTCCTGGCGGCGTCCAACGATTCTGGTCGGCCTCGCCGTCGTGACCGCCGGATCCGTACTGTCTGCTCTGCCACTGGGTTTCGAGGCCCTGGTGATCGGCCGGACGATGCAGGGAGTCGGTCTGGCGCTGGTGCCCCTCGCGATGGCGGTCGCCCGCGAGTCATTTGCCCCGCGGCAGCTGGCGTCCGCGATCGCGTTACTTTCGGTGACGGGCATTGCCGGGGCCGGCCTGGGCTATCCGATCACCGCAACCGTGGCTCATCTCTGGGGATTACATGCGGCGTACTGGCTGGGCGCAACCCTCAGCCTCATCACGCTGCTGCTGGCCCTCCGGTACATTCCCGGGTCGCGTACATCCACGCGGATGCCGGTGGATTGGACTGGCGCGGTGCTGTTGTCGACCGGCACCGCCACGTTCCTGCTGGCGGTCAGCCACGGCGAGAGCTGGGGATGGCTCTCGCCTGGCACGCTCGGTTTGGCCCTCGGCGGTATCGCCGCGTTCACGCTGTGGATTGTGTGGACGCTGCGCTGCGACCAGCCTCTCGTTGATCTCCGACTCGCGGTCCGACCCGGAGTCGCAGCACCGAATCTTGTTGCCGCAGGCGGTGGTATCGCGATGTACACGCTGATCACGCTTGTCATCGTGCTCGTGCAGAACCCCGACTGGGGGCTGGATCAGTCGCTCGCCGTTGCCGGTTTGATGCTGACACCGTATTCGCTGATGAGTGTCGTCGGCAGCCGTATGTCGTTGGCGGCCGTGAAAAGATTCGGCCCAGACCTGGTGCTGCCGTTGGGCTGCGCGATCTTCATGTGCTCGACGATGGGTGTGGCGCTGTTCCACGACCATGTCGCCTGGGCAGTGCTCTGGATGGCGATCGGCGGGTTGGCCAGCGGATTCAGTTTCTCGTCGCTTGCGGTGCTGATCATTCCGCATATCCCGAGCGAAGAGACCGGCAGCGCAATAGCTTTCAACATGGTGCTGCGGTACCTGGGTTTCTCCGTCGGCAGCGCGGTGAGTGTCGCCCTGATGGCCGTCTACGGCGGTGGCGATCGAGGATTTGCACTGACCCTCATCACTGTCTCCGTGGTTTTTGCTGCGGTGGGCATCGGCGCCTGGCTCCTGAGCAAGCGCGTCCCGCAGCCGGGATAGGCCTTTTCGAGAATGGGGTAGTCCACTACTCGCGCTGCCCGCAGTGAGCGCTACTTAGGCTGTCTGCGCCTGCAAAGGGATCGACTCCCCCACCCTCGGCAAAGGACGGCGATCATGGCGACACTGCGCAACAAGGTAGTTCTCATCACCGGGGCGGCGAGCGGGATCGGAGCAGCAACAGCCCGCGCGCTGGCCGCTCGCGGCGCAGAGGTGATCCTCGTCGACGTCGACGAGAGTTCCCTGCGCCAACTCGCCGACGAACTCGGCCCCAAGACAGCCGTCTCCGCGGTCGCGGACGTAACCGATCTGGCGTCAGTGCAAGCGGCGGTAGAGGTCGGTGTAAGTGCTTTCGGCGGGATCGATGCGGTCGTGGCCTGCGCCGGTATCGCAAGCTACGGATCGGTCCTGCACGTCGATCCGGTGACGTTTCGCCGCGTGATCGACATCAACATCACCGGGGTGTTCCATACCGTGCGGGCGACCCTGCCCTCTCTCATCGAACGAGGGGGCTACGTGCTGGTGGTGTCGTCGATGGCTGCATATCTCGCAGCGCCCGGGATGGCGTCGTACAACGCCAGCAAAGCGGGCGTCGAGCATTTCGCCAACTCACTACGGCTCGAGGTCGCCCATCAGGGTGTTGCGGTCGGCAGTGCGCACATGTCGTGGATCGACACTCCAATGGTGCGAGACGTTCGAAGCGACCTATCGGTGGTTGCCGAATACATCGACTCGCTTCCCGGTCCGCTGAGCAGGACCGCGTCGGTGGACGAGTGTGCAACCGCATTCGTTCGAGGCATGGTGCGGCGCAAGCGCCACGTCTACGTACCCAGATGGGTCGGCGTCGCTGGCTGGCTGAAACCACTGCTCAATTCAGCATTGGGGGAACGTCGGTCGCTGGCCGACGCGCCGAATCTGCTCACCCAGGTGGATGACCAGACCGCCATACTCGGCCGATCGACCAGTGCACGCAACCTGGCAACGGGCGTCGTGCCACCGGCCTCGGCCGACGCCGCATCGGGGCCGGCCGACAATTCTTGACGAAATCGTTTCCTGACAATGTTTTGGACATCGCGAACTGGGTAACCACCGGTCTGTTCGGTTGAGTTTGCAGCTGTACCTGCCGAGTCGCCGAACAGGTGACCGACAAGTTTCGTGCATCGCAGGATGCTCGAACCGGACCCCGGGGGTTGTCCACGTGAGCATGCCATCGAGCAAAGAGTTGTCCACGGCAAAGCGGGGCAGCCGTGGCTGAACGCGGAGCCAAGCCTCAGGTCCCGGCCTTGCGCCGAAAGGCGCTCCGGGCGATCAGCCACCTGTTCAGTCCGTTGCAGCCCGACGATTACCTCGAGATGATCAACCCATTGTGGACCACTCGGGAGTTGCGCGGTCGCATCGAAGAGGTCCGGCAGGAGGGCTCTGACGCCGCCACGGTGTGGATCAGGCCTGGATACGAGTGGCCGGGTCATCTCCCGGGTCAGTACGTGCGCCTCGGCGTGGTGATCGATGGCGTGTTCCATTGGCGGGCCTACTCATTGACCTCCGATCCCGAGCCGAGGGACGGCCTGATCGCAGTTACTCCCAAGCTCGTCGAGAACGGTGTGGTCTCGCCGTATCTCGTGCGAAAGATCCGCCCGGGTGAAATCGTCCGGCTCGGCGAGATCGAAGGTGTGTTCACACTCCCCGACCCGTGTCCCGACAAGCTGCTCTTCATCAGTGCCGGTAGCGGCATCACGCCGATCATGAGCATGTTGCGCAGCCTGGACCACAACGACGCCATGAGGGACGTGGTGGTGATCCACTCGGCCCGTACCGAATCGCAGGTGATGTTCCACCGCGACCTGCGTGAGATGGATCAGCGCCAGGACGGGTTGCACTTGACCATCCGATTCACCGGCGAGGATGGCCGCATCAAACCCGAAGATCTCGACGAGTTGTGCCCGGATTGGCGGGAACGTGAGGCCATGTGCTCGGGACCGGGCGAAATGCTCGATACCCTCGTCGAACACTGGGAAAGCAACGACGCCGCAGAGCGCATCCATTTCGAGCGGTTCCAGCCCATCATCGGCGGTGCCGCCGGTGCCGGAGAGGGTGGCGCGGTGCGGTTCGTCCGCAGCAAGACCGATGCCAAATGCGAACCGGGACAGACAATTCTGGCTGCGGGGGAAGATGCCGGCCTCGAACTCAAGTACGGCTGCAGAATCGGCATCTGCCATACGTGTGTGGGCACGGTGAAGTCGGGAAGTCTACGAGACCTGCGTACCGGTGAAGTCAGCGAGCCGGCCGGTGCCTCGGTGCGGATCTGCGTGAACAGCGCCGAAGGCGACATCGAAATCGACCTGTAGATCGAAGGAGAGTCATGACGATCGACGAAGCCAAGGGTAGAACTCGCCCCGGAGCAACCGGAGCCCGGACCGACAACGAGCAGAGCCCGCTCGCGCATCTGTCCGACGAAACCATAGAGATGCTGGGCAAAGAGTTCGACGCAATCCACGACGAGGTCTACGGAGACCTCGGGGAACGCGACCGGCAGTACATCAAGAACGTGATCGCCACCCAGCGGAATCTGGCCGTCGCCGGCCGGGTGCTCTTGCTGGGATCGAGGTCGAAGGTGTCGTGGGTCGCCGGCACCGCATGCCTGGGAATGGCGAAGATTCTCGAGAACATGGAGATCGGCCACAACGTCATGCACGGACAGTGGGACTGGATGAACGACCCTGACATCCACTCCTCGGTCTGGGATTGGGACACCGCGTCCACGGCCGAAGCATGGAAACACTCACACAACTACATCCATCACACCTTCACCAACATCCGGGGGAAGGACAAGGATCTGGGCTACGAGATCATGCGGATCGATCCCCGCCAGCCCTGGAACCCGGTGTACCTCGCGCAACCGTTCTACAACGTGCTGCTGACCGCATTCTTCGAGTGGGGTGTCGCGCTGCACGACCTCGACCTCGACGCCATTCGCAAGGGCGAGAAGTCGATGTCGGAACTCTGGCACGACCTCAAGGGCATCGGCGTCAAGATGCGGCGACAGGTGATCAAGGACTACATCGGCTGGCCGACGATCAGTGCAGGCGCCTTCGCCCTGACACAACTCGGGTCGGGCGGGCGCATCGATCAACCCAGGAAGTCGCGGTTGGCGAACCGGCTGCGTCGCGCGCCCGGGTCCGGTAAACGCGCCAAAGTCGCCGCCGAGCTGATGGATCGCACGCTTCCCGGGGTCGAGCAAACGTTCTTGGCGACCCTCGCGGCGAACTTCACCGCCAACATCATCCGCAACGTATGGGCGCACGCGATCATCTTCTGCGGCCACTTTCCCGACCAGACCTACACATTCAGCAAGGAAGAAACGGTAAACGAGACCCGCGGGGGTTGGTACGCCCGGCAGTTGCTCGGTTCGGCGAACATCGAGGGCAGTCCGCTGTTCCACGTCATCAGCGGCAACCTCGGTTTCCAGGTCGAGCACCACCTCTACCCGGACATGCCGAGCACCCGATACTCGGAAGTGGCGCCGAAGGTCAAGGACATCTGCGAGCGCTACGAATTGCCTTACAACTCAGGTCCGTTCGGTAGCCAGTGGGGACAGGTGCATCGGACGATCTTCCGCCTCGCTTTTCCCGGAGGACAGGCGCGACCCAAGCCCGGCCCCTACCATCGGGCACCACACAGTGCCGTCGACACCGAGAGGCCCAGCGAGGCTGCACAATTTCGGAATCGAGTACCCGAGGGACACCCCGACGCCGGCCCCGAACACGAGTCCGGTGGCGTCGAGGTGGCACCGCCTCCCAGGGACTGACATCCGGCTCGGTGGCGGGTCGTCACCGCTCGAGTTGACCGGCGACCCGCTGCTCGAGCTGTTGCGTGGTGGCGGCAGGCAACACGATCAACCCGTCGAGTTCCTTGCGCGCCCTGTCATATGCACTGCGCCGTTCATGCTGCGGTGCCTCAGTGTCCTGCGCGAGATGTAGCAGATTCTGTCCGCGGCGCAGTCGCTCTTGCTCGGGCTCGGTGAAACCCGACCGGCGGCGGCGCTTCGCCTCGGTTTCGGCGACGTCGAAGGCGGTGGCGTACTCGTGCACCGCATCGCGGTATTCACGCCTGCGCTCGCTGTCCTTGAGGAGGTCGTCGCCGCTGTCGGGCCGCAACAGATCGGCCTTACGTTTCGCCCGATGGAAGTCGATGGTGAGCGGGTCACGCAGGTCGATCATCATCGGGAAGTCGAGCAGGGTCGCGGCATCAAGTTCGTAGGCAAACCAGCGCGCATCGGTCTGATTGTGCTCATCGAGGGTCTTCGCGATGTCTCGCCGCACGGCTTCGGCATCCAACCGCCGTTCACCGGATGCCTCGATCTCCGCAATTTTCGCCTGCTGTTTGAGGCGATACCGCTCCTGCCGGCGTTCTGCGCGACGCTCGTTGGCCGCACCGATCGTCTTCAGGCCACCACCGATCGCTCCGCCGAACACAAACACCAGCCACCAGTAACTGCCCACGAACTCAAAGAACGCATCCACCCCTCAAGCATGCCGGAAGTTCCACCCGCGGGGACTTCAACTCTCACGGTCGCGTCCAAAGGGTCGGTATCCACACCACCGGACCCTCGCTCTGAGCGCATACCCGCCCTACCCGGCATACGCCAGAAGCCCGACTAACTATGAATCGAGTCACATATACCTCCGGCAGGCGGCCCTGAGCTGCGGCAATCCGTCGACTGCCACTGCACCCGGGTATCCATCGGGACGCTTCTGCAATATCGTCTCATTGAAATTGCGAGCCGAAATGAGACATAAATGAGATATGATCGTGACGTTCATTTGCGCCGCCCGTTCCTGCGCCTGGGAGTGGTGACCATTGCCGCCCTCCTGACCCTCTGTGGCGTCGGAGGCGTTGCCCAGGCCGACCCAGCCCCGAGCCTGGACCGCTACCTCGATCTACCGCTGACAAATCGGGACGCATCCCGCGGCCCGGGCGGTGTGAACTCCGCGTTGCCCACCGATCCCGCACAACTGCGGACCCTCCTCGACCAAGCCCGCGCCGGAGCTGTGGCACCAAACCGCTACGCGGCATTGCTCTACCAGTACTGGCTGGTCGAGACCACAACTGCCGCCGGTATCGATCTGCCCACGTGGAATCCCCGACTCGGGGTCGAGGCCAATCGACAGAATCTGATCAAGTCGTACACCTTCTATGAACAACTCCAGTTGAATCACCGCGAGCTCCAGTGGGCCGGGATGGCCGGCCAGGTAGGCGCAGACTTCGGTGGCGGGCTCATCGATTTCGAACTCGCAACCAACATCTTCGACTGGACCCGGCTGCAAGGTCTCGCCAATACCATTGTCGGGCAGGCAAACCAGATCGCCACCGGTCTCGTCGAGCAACTGCCGCCCGGACTGCGGGCACTCGCACGCGTCGGATCCACGGTGAGCCCCGACGATCTGCATTTCGTCCTCGGGAACATTCTGGTGATGCAGAAGAACATCTTCAGCGACCTCATGCCCATGCACCGCGCGTACGTGGTCGGCGGCCTTGCCCCACTCGAAGAGATGCGGGCGGCAGGCCTGTTCGGCGATGACATCCTCGACGCCTGGCGCGATATCGCGTCACACGACCCCAACCGAATCGCCCAAGGCAATGCTGTTCTGCTGCAACGTGAGCAAGGACAGGTCATCAAAGGGCAGTGGGATCAGACCCGTGCCTACAAAGACGATGTCGGAGAAGCGATCACCTACGTGAGCACCGTAGGCGGCTCCCCATCTGTGGCAGGTGTCATCGCCCCGAGGTCATTTCGGCCCATCGAGATCAGCACCCGTCTCGCCGACGGTCGCACCGCAATCCTGACCAGCCCACTGCCCACCTGGAATTGGGCGGAATACGAAGAGCGGTGGGACTACATCACCACCGAGCTGCTGCCGAAGTACAAGATTCTGGTGAACGACGATTGGCCGGCTCTGGAACGGATCTTGCGCACGCCCTATGAAACCCAGCTCGAAACACACCGTCCGATCATGAGCATCCCGGCGCTGCTGGAGTCAGCCGCAGCCGGTACGAAGGTGAGCGTGTCGTGAAAAGCCTTTCAGCAACCCTGTCGATCCTCCTGGCTGCACTGGTGGCAGTGTCTGTGAATATCCCAGCGGTCCAAGCAGAACCGGTGCGTACTCCAGACCTGGGTGAGGTCTTCAACGGCTATGTCATCGGAACGTTCGCCGATGGCCGTGTTGCGAGCCCCGACGAGATCTTCCAGGGCCTGGCCCCAGGCGATCCGTTCTACGACGAGCCGCGACTTCGAGGCGACGAAAAACCGGGAACCATCCTCAAGGCCAAACCGGTTGCGGTGCAGTTCACCGGGTTTCGTCCCGGCAACATCGACGCCTATAAGTTGATGTACGTCACCACCGACCTCGACGGCATCGCCGAGATCAGTACCGGCATCCTGATGATTCCCCGCGACGGCAAGAAAAACTCAGAACGTGGCGTTGTCGCGTATCAGGAAGCCAACGACAGCGTCGGCGCCTACTGCCATCCCAGCACCCAGTGGACGGGCGGCGCGCCGATGGACGGTTCCTCGTGGTCTGCGCTGGGACCGCTGGGCCAGATCTTCGGCAAAGGTCTGGCGGTGATGATCTCGGATGTCGGCAACGACGGTGATCCGTTGCCTCACGGCGTCTTTGCCGGAAAGTTCGGCGGTAATGCGAACCTCGACGGTGTGCGGGCCGCGTTGGCCCTGCCCGAGGCAGGCCTGAGCGCTGATGCCCCGATCTCGATCTTCGGGATTGCGGGCGGCGGCGTCGGCGCAGCATTTGCGGCCGAGAATCACGCCACCTACGCTCCCGAACTCAACGTGAAGTCGACCGTGTTAGAAGGCATGGTCGTCAACCAGCGCAACTTCATTCGCACCGCCGACGGGTCTGTGGGTTCAGGTTTCGCGTTCGCGACGCTGCTAGGCCTCGAACCGCGCTATCCGGAGATGAAGATCGACGAGAAACTCACTCCCGCCGGTAAGGCGATGGCAGATGTATTCCGGACCCAGTGTCAGACACCCGCCTACTTCGCGACACCGTTCCTGCCGCTGCGCACGCTGTTCACCAGCGGCCAGAACCCGGCGGATATCCCAGAGTTCCAACACGTCTACAACGACAACCTGCTGGGAACCAAGACACCGAAGTCGAAGGTGTTGATCACGTCCTGCGTAGCCGACGATTCACCGATGTCGTTGGTCCCGGCCCAGGATGCCCGGGATCTGACCGCGAAGTATCGGGCCGGAGGTACCGAGGTCAGCTATCAACCATCGGACTGCAGCATGCTCAACGCGCTGACCAACCTGTACGGATGGGGCACCGACCTGTTCGGCATGCAAACTGTGGACTGGATGGCCAACACCCTGAAGGAATGACCGGCTCGAAGGAGACTTCCCCGGGGGGGCCTCGTTCGATGTTTGCGACCACGCCCCATCGGCTACCCGTGTCACCTACCCGAGCGTCATGAACTGAACGAAGTTCGCGCATCGGTGCAGGTGAACACCACCTCCGAAGGGGATCGAATGAGTACATCCGCAGACTCCACGGCGGAAACGACGGCCAGATCGCTGACGCTTCCCGGTGTGGTGCTTGGCATCGGACTCGGCGGGTTCGTCGACGGAATCCTGCTACATCAGATCTTGCAATGGCACCACATGCTCACCAGCACCAACAGTGACCACATCGGTGTGCGTTATTACCCCTCCGACACCGTTCACGGACTGAAGATCAACACACTGTGGGATGGGTTCTTCCACACGTTCACCTGGCTCGCCGTCCTGATCGGCCTGGCACTGCTCTTCTCCCGGGTGACGAGCTCCAGGCGCCGGTTGTGGACCTCACGCGCCCTGTGGGGATGGGTGCTGGTGGGCTGGGGTTCCTTCAACCTCGTCGAGGGGATCATCGACCATCACATCCTCGCGATTCACCACGTCCGCGGAGGTGAACACCAAACCCTCTGGGACATAGGGTTCCTGATCCTGGGTGCGGCACTCATCGCGGTCGGCTGGTTTCTGCAGCGTTCGGCACGTCCCACCGATGCGGAGGCCCCTACAGCGGAACTCCCGACATGAGCGCCCTGGCTCACGCATCGTCGGCACAGCCCGGTATCGACTGGGACGTGGTCCTCCCCTATACCGCCATGGCCGTTGTCGCCGGCATGTATCTGATGGCCGCGTTCCTGCGTGCGCGGGAACCTCGCGGCTGGAATCACTGGCGCACAACGAGCTTCATGATCGGCATCGCGATCCTGATCATCGCATTGCGCCCATCGGTGTCTGACAGCTTCGGTGACCACATGCTCGGACATCTGTTGATCGGCATGTTCGCGCCACTCGCACTCGTCCTGGCCGCGCCGATGACTCTGGTCTTGAGGTCGGTCCCGCCGCGGTGGGGTCGCTCACTGGTGCATCTGTTGCGGTCGAAACCCGCAAGCCTGACCACCAATCCGATTGTCCTGCTCACTGCGAATCTCGGCGGGTTGGCGTTGCTGTACTTCACGCCGCTGTTCGGACTCGCCGAGGCCAATCCGTTGGTGCACGGAGCAATTCACGTGCACTTCTTCATCGCCGGATACCTGTTCGCCTGGATGATCGCCGGCCCAGACCCCGGACCCGACCGCCCATCGGTACGCACGCGGCTGGTGGTTCTCGGCGCGGCCATTGCCGGGCACGCCATCATTGCCCAACTCCTGTACGCCGGGATACTCGTGAAAATTGCTGCACCACCGGAAGAACTCCGAGACGGCGGAACGCTCATGTACTACTGGGGTGACATCGCAGAGATCCTCCTCGCACTGGCCCTGCTGATCACGTGGAGACCCGACCACCGGACGCCGAGAACGGCGGTCAGATCCCACACACTGCAAGGCCAGACCTAAGCCGATCAACTGTCGAATTCGCCAAATACCACCTGGTGCCGAACAGGTTGGTTTCCGTTTAGTGAACAGAATCGAAGTACAAGCGTTCACATCGTCGTCCCCGAAAGGGATTAATCCGAAGAAACCTACGACCATGGGTGAACTCCGCTTTTGAGAAACAATTTGGTCTCATTATTTTGGGGCGACCATCACCGAACAGCCTTCAATTAAAGATGCGGTATGTTTCGATTCAACCTTTACTGAGTCATTACCTGGGGGAACCGATGGGCCACACGACCCGTACCGCTCATTCAATATTGCGGCGCACCGCGTGCTTGGGCACGGTGGGAGCGGTCGCCGCTGCCGCGACACTCATGTTCAGCGGAGTCTCCGGCGCAGCACCGAGCTTGGGCAGTTCAGGCAGTGGCAGCGTCGGTTCCGGATCGACCGTACCGGGACCGTTCCAGGAGGATCCCGGCCCGCCGCCGGTCCTACGCGACGACATCCTCGTCCCGGCAATCGAGAAGACCGGAGAATCCGGAAAGCACGTTCGGTACAAAGTCGAATCACCAGCACTGCGCCGTGCGGTGACACTCGATGTCCTGCTGCCCGCAGACAATTCGGTGAAGCGTCCGACGCTGTACATGCTCGACGGAGTTAGCGCCGGGGACAACGCCAGTGGCTGGATGTACCAGGCAGGTGCCAAGAGCTTCTTCGCAGACAAAAACGTCAATGTCGTGATGCTCAATGGCGGGCGCTCGAGTGTGTACACCGACTGGGAGAAGATCGACCCAGTCCTCGGCCTGAACAGGTGGGAAACCTTCGCAACGAAAGAGTTGCCGCCACTGATCGACAACGCTTTGAACACCAACGGCGTCAATGCAATCGCCGGAAATTCCATGGGCGCGCAAGCTGCGATGATGCTCGCCCATAGGAATCCGGATATCTACGACGGAGTGGCGTCGTTCAGCGGATGCTATTCGACCAGTGATGCTGTGGGCCGTCTCTCCATCCAGCTCAGTGCTTCACTTCTGGGCGGCGACCCGGGCAACATCTGGGGCGAGTTCGGCAACGAACAATGGAAGGCGCACGATTCCGTCATCAATGCAGGAGCATTGCGCGGTAAACACATCTACATGTCAGTCGGGAACGGCTTGCCAGGTCCGCACGAAGATCCGAATTCAGACAACTACGCGAGAACCGTGATTGTCGGCGGTGCACTTGAGGTCGGCTCGAACCAATGCACCCGAACGATGGAAAATCGCCTGAACGAGCTGGATATTCCGGCGACGGTGACGTACGAGCCGGTCGGGGTGCATGATTGGCCGTATTGGAAGGACCAACTGCCGAAGGCATGGCCGACGCTCGAGAAGGCACTGGGCCTCTAGACGCCTGCTACATGACCACAAAAGCACACGTACCAGTCATAAGCACACGTTCAAACGTGTGCCTATGACTGGAGCGTGTGCTTCTGGGTCTGCAGTCGTCGAAACCGTGTAGGGGTCAGAACTTGGCAAGCAACGAACCGAAGCCGTCGACCTGATCCTTGATCCCGTTCACTCGCAACGCATGCCAGAGTGTGGCGAGGTTGATCGCGATCACCGGCTTGTCGAGTTCACGCTCGAGGTCGGCCGCCACCTGCATCGCCTCCAGGTTCGTTCCACACTGGATCAATGCGTCGACGTCCGGGCCGTCGACGGCCAGGAAGCCCGCCCGGATGGCTTCCGGGGTCTCGTCTGCGATCGATGTGGCCGATGCCGACTTCAGGCCGTGCACGCCTGCCACGTCGAAGCCCAGTTCGGTGAAGTACTTACGAACCTGCTCATCACCGACAGGCTGGTAAGGCGTCATCACGCCGATTCGACGCGCCCCGAACGCCTTCAGTGCCTCACCGGCTGCGGTTGCTCCGGTTGACACCCCCAGGCCGGTCAGGCGGCGAACGTTGGCCTCGAACTCAGCGTTGCCGGCCACTCCACCCCAGAAGGTTTCCGCCGACATCCCCATCACGATGTAGTCGGGGTCGGCGGTCATCACCGTCTCCAACGCTGCGGGGAGCGCCTCGTTCAGGTTCTCCCGAAACAACCCGAACGCGTCGGCGGAGTCCAAGGCCACGGCCTTGATCATGATCCGCCCGGTGTGCCAGGACGAGTCCTGCAACCGGATCCGGTGGAACTCGCGCTCCACCGACGTATTCGTCGAGGGAACGATCAGCCCGAACTTCTTGCCCTTGGTGATCACTGACGTACCGGTTCCTGCCATTGTGGGTCCCTCTCGATTGAAGTGGTGCTCTGCGCCAGCTTTGCCTTCGCCCACCGGCCGACCTCGGCGTCAACTGCCAACTCAGCACCCACGCCCAGCGATTCGGTGAGGGCCTGCCAGTCCTGATGTGACTGGCCCGAGGCACCTGTACGACGAATTGATCGGTACGTCTGGGCGACCGCCCCGGCCGCGGCCAACAACGGGCCAACCGGGTAGATCATCAGGGCGACACCGCATTCGGCCAGGACACGCTCCGGCGGGAGCGCGGAATGATCACCGGCCTCGGACAGGTTCACCATCAGCGGCACGCCGGGCACTGCGTCGCGGATGCGACGCAGTTGCGTCTCCGTATATGCGCCCTCGACAAAGATCAGGTCTGCGCCGGCCGCCGCATACGCTTGAATCCTCGCAAGCGCGGTCTCCTCACCGTCGACCGCGAGCGCGTCGGTGCGTGCGATCACAAGCGCGCTGCGCCTGCTCCGCACCGCCATTGCGACCTTCGCCGTCATCTCTTCGACCGGAATCAGTTCCTTGCCGTCGGAATGTCCACATCGTTTGGGCGCCAACTGATCTTCGAACTGGATGGCTGCAGCACCGGCCCGCTCGAATCGCTCGACGGCCTCGCCGACCTGCAGGACACCGCCGTAACCGGTATCTCCGTCGACGATCAACGCCAGGTCCGTGACCGCGGTCATGCGCCGGATCTGTTCGGTCATCTCGGCCAGCCCGAGGTAACCCAGGTCAGGACGGCCAAGCGCGGTCGCCGACACGGCAGCCCCGGATACATAAGCGACACCGAAACCTGCGTCGACGGCGGCGCGCGCCGTCACCCCGTCATAGACCCCAGGAGCAATCACGGGGCCGTAGCAGAGCCTCTCCGACAGGACGCGCCCAGCGGGCCGGGCGGTCTTCGGAACCGCATGCAACTCACGTGCCAAGCGGCCCAGCGTGATCCGCAGCGAGGTGAACATCGCCGAGGCACGCAGGTGCGCCCGCTTGTCGAGCAGCTCGATGTCCATCTCCGAGAGCTCGTCGGCACGGGCAGCCCGGACCTCGTCGTCGTCGGAGCGCATCGAGTCGTAGTTCTTCTGCGCCTGGGCCTGCACATGGTTGAGTGCGGCATCACGACGCAGCTCGCTGTACAACGTTGCCGCATGGGTGTCGTCGGTGTCGTCCAGTGCCGCGTCCACACAGAGCGCAGCTGCCCACGCATCGTGGATGCCGCTGTTCATACCCATGCCGCCAAGCGGGTTGTTGACGTGGGCGGCGTCTCCGACCAGCAGCGTGCGGCCAACCGAGAACGTCGCGGCCGCACGCATGTTCACCTTGTAGATGGATGCGTGCGGGATGTCGTACGCCGTCGGCTGAGCCGCGATACCCTGCAGCCGCGCTTCCAGCGCTGCGGGCTCCAGGGCCTGCTCATCGGACTCGGAGTCCCGGATCGGGAACAGTGCGCGCCAGTGGTTGGGGGTACGCAGCAGCACACCCCAGTCCTCCGGATCGGAGATGTACGAGACGTACGCGAGATCCGCGAAGTCGTCGCGGAACTCGTGGGTCGTCGAGATGACCAGGAAACGCTCGTCGTATGTCCGTCCTTCGAACGAGACCCCCAGCGACTTGCGGATCGCCGATTGCGCGCCGTCGGCGGCGATCAACCATCGGGTCAGGATCGGACGATCGCGGTCGGTGTCGGGCAGGAAGATCCGGGTGTGGTCGTGTCCCTGCTCAACCCGCACCACCGGACTGGAGAACCGCAACGTCACATTGGGCATCGTGGCCAGGACCTCGTGGATGATGCGGGTCAGGTTGTCCTGCTCGCTCTGAATCCGGTACGGGTACTTGGTCTCTCCCTTGAGCAGACCCATGTCCATCTCCGAGAGGACCGTGCCGTCGCGTTCCCGGTACTGGAAGACCGGCGCCTCGAGTCCCACCGCAAGCAGGTCGTCGACAACACCGAGCTCTTCGAGCAGTTCGAGAGTCGACGGATGGAAGGTCGACGCCCGTGATTCGCCGGACAAGCTGTCGCCTGCCTCGAGGACCAGGACCTCGTGACCCAACTGGGCCAGCTTCAGGGCCGCGACCATACCCACCGGCCCCATGCCGGCCACCACAACCGTCTCCATGGTGCGTTCTGTGTTCACAGACATGTTCTGTCTCAGCTCTTCTCGGCAAGCAGTGGTCCGTACAAATGCGGTTGACGGCTACCGACGGGGTCCAGGTGGTACCCCATCATCTTGTTGTGTGATTCCCGCAGATCGAGCCGCACGATCAGCTGTTCTTCGAAGCCGTGCCTGGTCCACTGCGCGGACGGATAACGCATGAGCGCGATCGGCTGGCCGGGTATGAACGGATCGGCGCGCACGATCTGGCTGCCGACGATTGCCGGGCTGTCGAGCCGGTTCACCGATACGAGGTGCACGCGGTTCTCTTCCGTCCGCTCGGTGGCGGCCATCTCGGGCGCCTCCTTTCGGTCCCAGTTCGCCGGATGCACAACAACTTCGGCGCCACGCAAGGTGAGCAGTCGCATCACCTCGGGAACCCATACCTCCGAGCCGATCATCATCCCGATCGCCCCGATCTCGGTGTGGGCGACCTCGATGGCGTCACCGGGGCGCGCCCACTGCAGATCTGCGTGGTCGAGGTGGGTCTTGCGGTATCGGAAGACCACGGTGCCGCTGTCGTCGATCAGATACGCGGTGCTGTGGTGACCACCGTCAACAGACTCTTCGACGAGGTTGACCGCCACCCACAGCGAATGCTCCTTGGCCGCAGCGGAAATGGTTTCGAGCACCCGCGCGGATATCACTGCGGCCGCGGCCGGATCTGCGGCCACCTCGCCGGGTCTGAAGCAGAAGAGCTCCGGCAGCACCCCGAGGGTTGCACCCTGCGCTGCGGCGTGGGCGATCTGCCCGACCGCGCGGGTTATCGTCCATTCCTGGTTGTGAAAGTACGAAACCTGCAGCGTTGCAACGTCAAGAAACTGTGATGGTCGCTGCGGATCCACCGGACCGAGCATCGATGCCACGGGCAGCGAGTCGTGCTCGCTGATCAGGTCGCCGTACAGGTCCGGGCGGCGCCAGCCGAATACGTCGGCGAAACCCGGTACGTCCTTGTTGTCGGCCAGGGCAGGAGTGATGTCGGCCCAGATCAGGCCTTCATCTTCCTCACCGGCGCAGGCAAGAGTTTCGCCTGTCGGACTGACGATCTGCGACCCACCCATCCATGGCCAGGCGTCGGCCGGGCCTCCGACAGTGTTCGCCGCGATATGCCAGACGTGATTCTCCATGGCACGCAGGGGCACATGGACCCGCAGTTCGTCGGGCCCGCGAGAGTTGAGAGAGTTGCAGAAGACCTGCGCGCCTATGGTTCCCAGTACTCGGGGAACATCCGGAACGATGCCGTCGGCACACATCAGCAGTCCGAGACGGCCGACCTCGGTGTCAAAGACCTCGAGTTCTTTGCTTCCCGGTGTGAAGAGCGTGTACTCGTAGTCCCAGAACACGGTTTTGTGGTGGACGTACAGCAGGTCCCCGGAAGGACCGATCAGCAACGACGCGATGTAGACGTCCGGCGCCGTGGCGCCACGCACGTCCACGCCGACGACCGCATGGATGCCGGCATCACGACAGGCCTGTTTGAGACCGGCGACGAACTCACCTTCGAGTGTCTCGGAGAGTTCGTGGCACTCTTCGCGGCTGCCGTAGTTCCGCAGTCGATTACTGTTCTCTGGCAACACGATCAGCTGCGCACCGACCGCCGCCGCGGCGCGAATGTAGGCGGCGCACAGTTCGGTGTTCGCAGCGACATCGGTTCCGGAGAAGAATTGTGCGGCAGCTACCCGGACCGTGTCCGCGCCGAGAGACTCAAACGAGTCCAAAGTTGTGATTTCCATAATATGGCTATCGCCTTTCCATCATATGGGTAACAGTACCGCTGCTTGCGGCACCATCACCATGCGGGATGCTTCACCGCGCGACGTTCACGACCGTGCGCTGACTGTGCTCGTGTACGCCGAATCCGCCGTAGTCGATACCGATTCCGGATTGGCCGGCAAATGGCATCGGGATCGCGGCGTCGAAAGCGCCATGCTGGTTCACCCAGGCCGAGCCGACATCGAGCCGCGTGGCCACAGCCTCGGCCGCCTCGACATCGCTGCCCCACACCGAACCACCCAATCCGTACTCGCTCGCATTCGCCTGGGCGACAGCATCATCGATCGAATCGAACGCGATGATCGGGAGCACCGGACCGAATTGTTCTTCGACCACGAGCCGGTGATCGGACGGCAGACCCGTGACCACCGTCGGGGCGATGAACAGACCCCGCTCAGGAATCGGGCCACGATGTCCGTGGACCCGACCGCCTGCCGCGCGGGCTGCGGAGTTCAAGCCGAGCACACGTTCATACTGGGGACGA
Organism: Williamsia sp. Y844; assembly: GCF_056786475.1. Lineage (NCBI taxonomy): Bacteria > Bacillati > Actinomycetota > Actinomycetes > Mycobacteriales > Nocardiaceae > Williamsia > Williamsia sp. Y844. Next base: position 2,032,099 of record NZ_JBXCJB010000001.1, on the reverse strand, counting down.
TTCTGCATCGGCCCCATCTCGGTCGTGATATCAAACGGATCACCGAGTTGCACTGGCCGTAAACGATTGTCGAAGAGATCGACCATGTCGTCGACCCGACTGCTGTGGACGTAGATCCGCTTCACACCCGCGCAGAACGCACCGCAGTTGAGCAGACCCACCTGTGACGCGGTTTCGACAAATCGGCCGAGATCGGCATCCGCCATCACGATCGCGGCATCGTTGCCGCCGAGCTCGAGGGTGATCCGTTTGAGCTGATCTGCTGCAGCCCTTGCAATCACCTTGCCTGTCGCAGTCGATCCGGTGAACGAGATCTTTGCCACGCCGGGATGGGCGACCATGGCCGCCCCGACCTCGGGTCCACCGTTGAGCACGTTGAGGACGCCCGCCGGAAAGATCTCCCTCGCCAGAATCCCGAACCGCAGACCCGATAGCGGCGTGAACGGTGAACTCTTGAGCACCATCGTATTTCCGGCCATCAAAGCATTCGCGACTTTCACCACCGCGAGCAATACCGGCGAATTCCACGGTGCAATGGCCCCGACGACACCCAGGGGGCGTCCGGTCATCCGGATCGATTTGTCGGGATGGACTATGTCCGTGTCCATCTGACCGGTATCGGCGATCGTTCGGACAAAGCGCGCGGCACTGAGCACCTCGCTGACACACCGCCGCAGCGGGCGGCCCGTCTCGGCAACCAGCAGCATCGACAGCGTGAAGACGTCCTCATCGAGTGCTCCGGCGAACAAGTACAGCGCAGCTCGCCGCTGTGCCCACGAGATCGCCTGCCAGCCCGGAGCTGCCGCCGTCGCCGCGGCAACCGCGGCATCTACGATACCGGCGTCGCCGAACGGGGCCAGCGCGATGACCTCTTCGGTGGCCGGAAAGGGTACCGGCCGTTGCGAAGTCGCGGGCACGCTGATTCCCGCGACGGTCTGAGCGAGATCGAGTCCTTCGATCCACGCCGCGACGTCGTCGGGCACCTGCCCGTACAGCGCGTCGAGGTCGGGAGCGCTGGGTACCTTCTGGTTCATGTCAGTTCCGGATTCTGTGGTTTGGCATGGGCGCCAGGGTTCAGCGCATCGCGGATCGCGTCGCCAACCATGTTGAAAGACAGGACGATCAAGAGCAATGCCACACCGGGGAAGGCAATCGACCACCAGGCCAGGCGCAGCGCGGTCTGGCCGTCACCCAACATAGATCCCAGAGAGAACCCTGGCGCCTGCACGCCCAGACCGAGCAGACTCAATCCGCTCTCGGCCAGAACCGTCACCCCAACGCTGACCGACCACAACACGATGACCGGTCCTATCACGCTCGGAACGATGTGCCGCAGCATGATTCGGGATGTCGACGCGCCAAGCGTGCGCGCTGCGACCACGAAGTCGAGGCGGCGCACCTGCGACACCGAGCGCACGATCGTGCGCGCGTAGATCGTCCAGGACCAGACCGACAGCACGACCACGAGGGTGACGATGCCGGGACCGAGGACCGCGGTCAGCGCGATGCCGACCGCGATGAACGGAATCGCGAACTGGATGTCGGCCAGTCGCAGGAGCGCCGGTCCGATGAATCGTTCGAAGTATCCCGCGAGTACGCCGAGGAACAAACCGAGCAACGCGCTGATGGTCGCCGTGACCACGCCGATGGTCAGACTCAATCGCAACCCATAGAGTACGCGGCTGAACACATCTCGCCCGAGCGAGTCGGTGCCGAGAAAGTAACCGCCCTCTCCCCCCATCCACATCGGGGGAGTGTTGGAATCGGCAAGAATCTGCGTGGTCGGATCGTGCGGGGCGATCAACGGTGCGAACACCGAGAGAATCACCAGCAGACCCAGTAGGCAGAAGCCGATCTTTCCGGCAGGATTCGACCAGGCCTTGCCGAGGATTTCGCGGACCCGGCCCTGCGACCGGCGCGGTGTGGTGGTCGTAGCGCTCATGAGGACGCCTTCGCTCGGAGTCGGGGATCGAGAAGATGCACAACGGCATCCATTGCAATGTTCATCAGAGTGATCAGCACCGCGATGACAAAGACGCACGCCTGCACCGTCGGAAAGTCTCGCGCCGAGACACTACGGACGAGTAGTTGTCCGAGCCCGGCATAGTTGAGCATCGGTTCCAGGATCAACAGAGATCCGATCAACAGCGAGAAGAGGATTCCGAGGAAGGCGACGATCGGCGGAATCGCGAGGGGGAAAGCATGTTTGACCAGAACCGTCCGCGGTGCGAGACCTTTGGACTTTGCCATGATCACCGGCCCCTGGGCCAGCGCGTCGATGAGTTGTCCACGCACGAGCCGCGAGAGCGTCGAGAAGCCCTGAATGGTCAGGACGATGATCGGCAGGACCAAACCGATCGTGCCCCCGGCCCCGGTGGCAGGCAGCCAACCGAGGTTGATCGCAAAGACCAGAACGAGTAGCAACGCGGTGATGAAATAGGGGATGCCGTCCAGGACAAAAGCGACCGCCATCAGCAGCCGGCCCCGCGTTTGAGCCTGGTGCAGGGCCGCATATCCACCTACCACTGCGGCCAGCAACACCGACAACAGCAGCGCCGGAATGACGAGCGACAGACTGGGTCCCAACCGAGCCCAGGCTTGCGAGCCGGAATCGAGCTTGGAGACGAACGATGTTCCGAAGTCCATGGTGAAGGCACCACGCAGCGAGTCGAGATACTGCACCAGGACCGGGGCGTCGAGACCGAGCCGGACTCGCGTCGCCTCGACCGTGGCCTCGCTGGCCTCGGGCGGTGACATCAGTTCGGCAGCATCGCCCGACAACCGGACGAGGATGAAGATGAAGGTGGTCACTCCCGCGATCACCGTCGCCAAGAGCAGCAGCTTGCGGATCAGGTAGTTCAAGACCTTCATGGCTGGACCGGTCCCAGGGAAGCCCCACTCGCCGCAGCCATCAGCCGCTCGGTGAGCAGGTTGCGCTGTTCGGCGAGAAGGCCGGCGAGTTCCGGGTCGCTCACCGGTTGGTCGATCGCAGACAGGTCGATGCCTGCTCCGGCCAAGGTGTGCTCGATGACCGTCAACCGGTCGCGCAGCACCCATGTCTCGGACGCGAGTTCGAGCATCATGCGCATCAGGGCGTCGGTGTCACCGTTCGCGGTGAGGTACGGAGCATCGTCGCGGGCAAATCCGGGCATGGTGTGGGTCCTAACTACTGGTCGCGGTGAGCGCGGACGAAGCCGGACTGCCGGCCGCCGGTGTTTTGCGCATCGACGTGGGGAGTGGTGCCGCGGGAACGGCAGCGTGGGCGCCCTTCTCGGAAAGGGTGAGTTCCCCGGGGAAGTGGCATGCGACCTGCCGATCGGTACGCACGTCATCGGCAGGCGCCAGAGCGGGCCGTTCGACGGCGCAGACGTCACGTGCGATCGGGCACCGCGGATGGAAGGGGCATCCCGACGGCGGATTGCTGGGTGATGGCAGGTCGCCCTGGGGCACGATTCGCTTGTCGGGGGCGAGTTGCATCGAGGCCAGCGATGCCGCGTACGGATGCAGTGGATTGTCGAAAACCTCTGCTGCGGTGCCGACTTCGACGATACGTCCGAGATACATGACAGCGATCCGGTGGCTGAGATGCCGCACAAGGGCCAGGTCGTGGCTGATGAACAGGTAACCGAGGTCACGTTCTGCCTGGATGTCCTGCAACAGATTCACCACCTGTGCCTGCACCGAGACGTCCAGCGACGCGGTGGGCTCGTCGGCGACGATCAGTGCCGGATTCAGCATCAGGGCGCGAGCGATTCCTACCCGCTGCCGTTGTCCTCCGGACAGTTCGTGTGGGTAGCGCGAACCCATCTCGCCACCGAGTCCCACCAGATCCAGCGTCTCGACCACGCGGCGTCGACGCTCGTCACGGTCTCCGACCCGATGGATGATCAGTGGTTCGGCCAGCGCGTCCTCGATCCGCAGAAACGGGTTCAGCGAGGTCGACGGATTCTGGAAGACCATCGCGCTACGTTGCCGCAACGCCCGGGTCAGTGCCCGTCCCTTGAGTCGGGTGACGTCGGTGCCCTCGAACACGACCTTTCCAGCTGTCGGCGTGTAGAGCCGCAAGGCCGCCCGCCCGACAGTGGTTTTGCCACTGCCGGATTCGCCGACCAGCCCGACGGTCTCACCGCGCCGCACCTGGAGCGACACCCCGTCGACCGCACGGACCGTGGTACCGCCCGGACCCGGGAAGTGCTGCACCAGATCCTGGATGTCCAGCACCGTGCCGTCACCGGAGTCTGTGTTCGATTCGCTCACGATGTCAGGCTCTTTTCGGAGATGGCCGCCGCGGTTGCGTTCTGATCCCCGGACGGGAATTCGTGCTGCACCCGCAGGCAGGCGGTGGAGTGCTCAGGAGATGACGGCAGCGGCAGCAGACGGGGACGAGTACTTTCGCACTCGACGGTCGCGAAGTCGCAACGCTGCGCGAACGCGCACCCGGACGGCAGGTTGTCCAGAGCAGGCGGCCGGCCCTCAATGGTGCGCAACCGTCGGCCCCGGTTGTGTTCGGGTGCCGTCTGCAGCAGCGCCCACGTGTACGGATGCTGCGGTTTGGTCATCAATTCCTCGACCGGTCCCTGCTCGACGACCGCCCCGGCGTACATCACGACCAGCCGGTCCGCGATGCCGGCGATGACGTCGAGGTCATGGCTGGCGATCACGATCGTCAGCCCGGTCTCACGATTGAGGGTCCGGAGCAGCTCGAGGATCTGGGCCTGGGTGGTGACATCGAGCGCGGTGGTCGGCTCGTCGCAGAAGAGCAGAGTCGGTTTGGCGACCAAGGCCATCGCGATCACCACGCGCTGCAGTTGACCGCCCGACATCTGGTGCGGGTACGTCTTCATCCGCGCCTGGGGATCGGCGATTCCGACCCGCGTCAGGGTCTCCACCGCGAGTTCCTTGGCCGCCGACTTCGACAGTCCGGGTTCACCCGAACGCGCAGATTCGATGAGCTGAGAACCGATCGTGTGCATGGGATGCAAAGAGCTCCAAGGATCCTGGAGCACGACCCGCGCGTGGCGGGCCCGGAACTCCCGCAACTCTCGCTTCGACATCGCGACCACGTCAACGCCCGTCGCCTCGATGTGACCGCCGATCCTGGCACCCCAGGGCAGCAGCCGCAACGCCGACAGCATTGCCGTCGACTTTCCCGACCCGGACTCCCCTGCCAGCGCGACCACCGCTCCGGCAGGAACTTCCAGATCGACTCCGTGCAGGATTTGCAGGTCTGCACTGCCGCTGCGGGGCAGGTGCACGGTGAGCTCGCGCATCGACAGCGCGATGTCGGCGACTGTCTCGTGCTTCGAAATATCCACGGTGGGCGCGGGATTCACGACAGTTGCTCCTGTGGGGGCTTGGTGGCGGTGATGACCCAGGGATAGGCGTCGGCGCCCAGTGCTTGTTGCTGGACATCGACGAATCCGGCGGCACGGGCAGCCGCTTCGAGGTCGAGGGTGGCGGCGGTGCGCCACCACGGCTCATTTCCTTGTTCGGCATCCCAGTCGTCGAGCCACGCCTGGTACGGAGATCGACGATCGTAGGGTGCCACATCCGAGAAGTGAACGTGCCCACCCGGTTCGAGTAGTCGGAACGCCTCGGTGAACGTATTCCGTGTTGCGTGAGGCGGCAATTCGTGGTGAAGGATGAAGGCCGTCACCAGATCTGCACAACCATCCGGAAGTCCCGTCGCCTCGGCGTTGGCGTGCACGGCCGTGATCGCCGCGCCTGCGTCCTCTGCCCGCCGAAGTGCATAGCGGGCCTGGGTTCGCGACAGATCAACTGCCGTGATCGCGGCCTGCGGATACTCCTGTGCCAACTGCAGCGTGTATTGCCCGGTGCCACAACCCATATCGACGATGCTCTTGTAGTCATCACGGGGTGCCGCGGCCGCCACCTGCCGACGTTGGGCGAAGAGATCACCCGGATAGATCTTCTTGAGCAGGAAATGATAAATCATCTCGTGATGCACAAAGCCCATGTCCGGGTGACCATCCCAGCCACCCGCCGTGGCGTGGAACTCATAGTCCCAATACCTCGGCGGGTTCTCACCGGTGTCGATCACGACGCCGGCCGGAGCCGCGAGAGGCGCGAGGACCTCGCGGCGACGTTCGAATGCCGCGACCGCCCGGGGAGTCGCCACCTGGCGACTCCACCGGAGGACGGCCCCGACTATCCGATGATCGGCGTTGTCCGCCAAAACACCGTCCACCCGTTCCCGCAGATCCTCGATACCCACGAATGGGACCTCGAGTGCTCCTGAGTCCTGCACGGTCGTCCGGATCCTGTTGCGCAACGGCGCAAGTCCGACCCGCAATGCCTGCAGGAACTCCAGCTCGGCGCGACCGCGCTGATCGATCAACTCACCGGCGGGAAGGGTGGTGGTGTTCATGAATTAGCCTTCGTTCTCGGGTCAGCTGCAGCTTGTCTGGTCAGCTGCGGCCTGTCGGGTCAGCTGTTCGACGAGGTCGACACGGTGTCGAACTGCAACATGATGCCGGTACCGAAATCGACCCCGGTGGTTCCGGCGACAACGGCTCCGACCGACGGACGTCCGTAGGTGTACAGCACGTAGTTCTTGTCGAACAGGTACTGGCTCGCAGCGATCAGTTTCTGTTCGCGCACATCGCGATCCATCTCGGTCTTGGTGGCCTGGTACAGCTCGGTCCACTTCGGGTCGTTCACCAACGGACGCTCGCCCTGTGAGATGAACGAGAACGGGCGATCTGCATCGAAGACGCCGGTGTACGAGGTGCCACGGAAGAAGATGTTGGCGTCGGTGCCCGAACGGAACTGCTGCAACCACACCGCGGTCTCGTTCGCCTCGATCGTCGGCTTGAACCCGACCTCGGCCAACTGGCCACCGATCGCCTCGAGCAGGGGCCGGTAGAGAGACATCCCGGAGATGGTGATCGGGGTTCCCTCGGCGCCGGCCTGGGTCAGCAGTTTGCGGGCCTCGTCGGGGTTGTAATCCGGACGGGAGATGGTGTCGGTATGGCCGAAGACGCCCTCGATCGGCAACTGGCCGTCTTCGAGTGTGCCTGCCCCATAGGTCAGCGCGTCGACGAGAGCGGGTGCGTCGATGGCGAGGTTGGCTGCGCGACGGACGTTTTCGTTGTCGAAGGGCGCCTTGTTGGTGTTGAACTGGAACATGTTCTGGCTGCCGCTGAACGATGCGGTGACCTCGTACCGGTCATCGCCCTTCAGTGTCTGCAGCGATGCGCCCGGCAGTTCGTGCGCCACCGTCAGCTGTCCGGACTCAAAGGCCGAGGCCAGCGCGCTGGAGTCGGAGAAGTACCGCAGTTCGACCGTATCGGTTGCCGGTGCCTCACCCCAGAAATCGTCGAAAGCCTCGAAGGTGACCGAGTTCTCGATGTCGAAGTCAGTGATCTCGTAAGGTCCGCTGCCGATTGGGTGGGCGGCAAACCCGTCCGCACCACCGGCGGCCTCCCAGGCTGCCTCCGGCACGATGAACACCTGCGCGACGATGTTGAGCAGCAAAGGCTCCGGTGTCTTGGTGACGATCCGCACGGTGGAATCATCCAGTGCGGTGACGCTTTCGATGTTTGCGAGGTTGGACGCCGTCACGAACTTCTCGGCGATGATCTCGTTGAAGGAGAACGCCACATCGCGCGCCGTCAAGGTCGTGCCGTCGTGGAACTTCACGCCATCGCGGATTGTGAAGTCGGTGGTGAGGGCGTCGACGTTGGTCCACTCGGTCGCGATACGAGGCTGCGCCTCTTCGTCATCGGCGAGCCAGCGCACCAACGAATCGAAGGCGTTGTACTGGTACGTCTGGTACGACGAGTTCAGACCGGTCAGTGGGTTGATCGAAGTCGAGGTACCGATCACGATGCTGTCGCTACTCGTAGCGGACGACTCGTCGGGGGCGCAGGCGCTGACCAGTCCGGTCGCGACGATCATGCCGATTCCGACGGTGCCGAGCCGGCGCAGGCGATGGCGGGTGCTCGCGCCCCGCGAGATCCCGGAAAACGAAGATTGCAGGGACATGTGGCTACTCCTGGTGAGTGTGGTGAGTGATGAAGAAAATGGCAGTCCGCACCTACTTCGGGCGGACACGGGAATGCAGTCAGTGATTGCGCAGGGCGGCAGCGGTGCGCTCATCGGATGGCAGCACCGCGCCGAGTACCCGTCGGACCAGAGATCGGCGCTGTGCCAACAGATCCGAGGCCAACTGCTCGTCGGGCTGATACGCATCGACCTCGCCGGCAGACAGTACGCCGTGTTCGGACAGTAGGCGCTCGAGGATCACGTTGCGGTCGCGCAGGGCCCAGACCTCAGAAGTCAGCTCCAACAGCATCCGGGCAAGATCGTCGGTCTTGGTGTCACCGAGGTAGTCGGGACGGCCCGCCTGCTCGCCTGCCGGGATGTCAACGGTGCTCATTGGTCGGTTCCGTTCGTCGTCAGGGGCTTTCGCGCTCGGGTGATCCAGGGGTAGATCCCGCCACCGACCCCATAGGCTTCGATGTCGACGAATCCGGCGGCTGCGAGGGCGGCCGGGAGATCCATCGCCATCACCTCACGCCAGTACGGTTCACCCCGGTTTTCGGTCTCCCAGTCGAGCACCACCGCCCGGAACGCCGAATGGTGTTCGTACGGCGCGATTTCGCTGATGACGAGGTCACCACCGGGTTCGAGGACGCGGAAGGCCTCGGCGACGATCTGGCGGTTCACCGATTCGGGGACCTCGTGCATGAGCGTGTAGCTGGTGACGAGATCAGCGCAGCCATCCGGCAATCCACTGTTCTCGGCGGCGGCCTGCACCCAGTCGATGCAGGCGTCGACAACCGCTGCCTGAGCGTAGGCGAACCGCAACGCGGTCTCGGACAACTCAACCGCAGTGATCGCGGCGGATGGGTAAGCACTCCGCAACTTGAATGTGTATCGCCCACCGCTGGCGCCGAATTCGACGATGTGACGATAGCTCTCGCGCGGGGCCTCGGCCGCGACCATGGTGCGCTGATCGTTCAGATTCTCACCGGTTCGCACTGCCCCGACCCCGCCGGGACTGAGTACGTAGACAAAGGCGAGCTCCGAGATGGCCGGGCCCATCAGATCGTGTCCGTCCCAGCCTCCAGGCGTGAGGTGGAAGCCATGTTCCCAGTACGTGGGCGGCACCAGATCTGAATCGAGGGTCAGGGATCCACTCGGGTTCGTCACCTCGAGGAACTGCTCGGCTTCTGGCCGGATCGTTTCGATGGCCGGAAGTGCGCGGACGTAGATCTCCTCGGCGACCCACCGGGTGATCAACCTGTCGAAGGCCCATGCAGACGAATCCTCAAGCGCCGCATACACAGATTCACGCTGATCGTCGAGATCCGACGGTGGATTCGGAACAGCCCGCTCGTACTCCTCCGCTGCCCGCTTCTGCAGGGTCCCGCCGGCGAACTCCTGGACAGCGCCGAGGAACTGGAGGCTGGCTCGTGCCTGTTGGCCCAACTCGACGTTCATAAGTTCCTATCGCAATGCGGAAACGCGTCCGCCACATAGTGGATACTGAGGAGATTATGTGGCTGGATTAACAACGTCAATACCCAGAAAGTCGATCAGCACCCACCATGCGGAAATGACTAACCGTATGTTTCGTACGTGTGAACAAGCCGTGGCGGAGCGGACTCGGATCCAGCCCAAATGGTGCCGACGACGACCCTGACCTGGTCTTTCAGTAACGTTCCGGCGTGCGAAACGCCCATAATCGAGCGCGAACGATCCGCACCATGCCTTCTGTAACCTTTACGTAAATCAAGTCTGCGGCGCTGGAATTCGTCGCCTATTCCCACGGAATGGAAACTTCCGACGGGCGGCGTCAGGCCAAATCGTCCAAATACCGGTAGATCTCGTCGAGCGATCGAACCTCACCGCACTTGGTGGCGATGTCCCGCAGATTGGATCGGTGGGCATCGGGGTTCGGGTCGCCGACCGCCTCCCGGACGACCACGGGGATGAATCCATGCTGCATGGCGTCGATGGTGCTTGCCCGAACGCAACCGCTCGTCGACAGTCCCGTGATCAGCAGGGTGTCGATTCCACGGGTATGCAAGGCCGCGGCGAGGTCCGTCCCGAAGAACGCGCTGGGATAGTGCTTGGTGACCACGACCTCGCCGTCGCGCGGCTCGAGGCCGGAGATGTAGTCGCCGAGCGGATTACCCTCCACAAAGCACCGCAGCGACGGGACCTTCTGGTAGAAGCGACCGCCCAGGACCCCCGCCTCGTCGGCGTAGTGGACGCGGGTGAACACGATCGGAATGCCGGCGCTTGCCGCCCGCTCACGCAACGCGATCATTGCATCCACTGCGGTGTCGACACCAGCGAACAGGGGTGACGTCGGTTCGGTGTACGCCCGAGCCGGGTCGATGATGATCAGCGCCGGCCGGTGCCCCAGCGGCAGGCTTCCCCCGAAACCCGCACTGGAACTGTTCGTTTCACCGTCCGCGCCGGTGTTGCGCCCGTCGCGATGCTTTGAGGAAGTTTCCATCAGGAGGTGGCCATGGCCGCTTCGTCGTACTGGACAAAGGCCTTGGACTCCAGCACCGGGGCAATGAAGTCCTTGATCACCGAAACATGCGCGGGATGGACCCGGTAGGCCTGCCACGCCGCGGCGTCGACGAAACTCATCCGAAAGGTCAAGTGCGCGTTACCCTGCGCAAGCCCCGCATCCCGCGCGACCTGGGCGACGGCAACTTCGGGAATCGAGTTCGGGAGGTCGAGCAGTCCGCTGATGATGTCATCGATCTGCGCGGCGGTGACATCACTACGTAGTGTCAGGGTGCCCTGGTGCACGAACATGCCGGTCCCACTTTCTTCTGCGCCAAACCTCGGCGGACTGATTGCCAGAATACGACTGTAGCCCCACCATATTGTAGAAATGTTAAATTGCTGGCTTCACCTCACTTGACGCCTTCGGCATCTGCATAATGTGGGAACTGAGAACCGATGTGGGGGGTTCGTACGAGCCCCCGATCCTTGAGGAGAATGACGCCAGATGGTCAACGGTTCGACAGAGCACCGCGTCTCAGGTGCCGGGAGCAGTCGAAAACTGCTCAACACGTTATTGTGTTTCACCGCGCAACGCCCGACCTGGACAGTCGCCGAACTATCCAGCGAACTCGAACTATCGGCGACATCTACTTATCGATACGTCGCATTGTTGCGTGAAGTCGGACTACTCGAAGGCGCACCCGACAGCGCATATCGCGTCACAGACATGGTCATCGGCCTCGCTGCGGCCTGCGAAGCCGCCCGTCCACCGTTGATGGACATCGCTTTCCCATACATCACCCGTATCCGCGACGAGATCGACGAGACCGTGCTGATCGCGCGCCGCAGCGGAGACGCCGTCTACTGCGTGGATCGCGTCGAATCCCGTCGCCCCGTTCGACTTCAGTTCGACCGGGGACAGGCGATGTCGCTGCATCGTGGATCGATGGCCCGAGTCTTGTTGGCCTCCATGACCCCTCGAGAACGCGACGAACACCTCGCCAAGGTTTTGCCGACCCTCGATCCGGCGTCGGCCAGCCTCTTGGGCCACGAGTCACTCGACGCGGTCCGCGCGGAGGGTTGGACCGAAAGCTACGAAGAGGTCGACGACGGGATCTGGGGTACCGCGGCAGCCATCACCTCACACGGCAAAGTCGTCGCGTCGATCGGGACGGCGGCACCCATCTTCCGTACCGATGCCCAACGCCGGACGAGGATCATCACGTTGATCCGGGAAGCCGGACAAGAGATATCCGCGGTGCTCACCGGTACCTGATCCGAGAGTGCCACCGGCGTGCGGAACCTCGATGAACGTAGTCGGGGGCGAGCGTCGAATACTGGCGAATCGCTGCACCGAACCGCGAGTTGATCAAGGCCATCCTCGTAAGTGTCCGCCGTCAGACGACGGCCGAGCGGACCGCGACGGCGAGGTCGCGCAGCGTCGTCGTGGCGGAGCCGCGCGCGTCGGGGCCGGTCAGTGTGCCGATCACCGGATCGAGGACGTCAACGGGCAGGAACTGTCCGACGTTGCCGCGGAACTTCTCGACCACCTCGTCGACGGTCAGCGCCGACCCGGGATTGCCACGTGCGTTGCGGACCTTGGCGGTGAAGTTCCCCGACACGGTCCGGACGGTGACCTGCGACGGACGGTTGGTCGGCAGCTCGGCGCTGAATGCGGGAACCTCGCGTAGGTGCACACGATTGACCAACATGCCGATGTCGGGCCGGTCGAACTGCTCGGGTAGGAATCCGTCGGCATCCAAGCGTCCGTCGAGCACCACCGAGGCGACGCAGCGCGGAATTGAGAAGCGGGCGTGAAGATCCGACTCGGCACCGTCGCTGTCGAGGGACGCCGCGAACGCGAACGTGTCGATGTCGATCGCGACGATGTCCGAGGGCGCCGGACCGCCCGCGGCGGCCAGCGCTATCTGCAGGGCGTCGAGAGTCGGGTGGACCCAACGGGCGCACGCGTACGGCTTCAGGTAGCTGTCGCGCATCCGCCACCGCTCCCCCAGCTGCCCGGTGATCTCGTCGACGTCGGCGTCTGTGGTGACGACCCCGTCGTAGAGCGCCCGGAGCAGACCCTCGTCGACAGTCCCCGACGCAGCGGACGCGGCAGCGAGCGCACCGTAATACGAGCCGAGGCCGGTCCACAGGTTGCGCACGGTCCCGCCGTGCACAGGGACGGCGAGCGTGGCGGCCAGCGGCAGCGAACCGCCCAGTTCGATCGCTCGCGTCGACTGCTCTGCGTCAGCGCCCGCGAGCGCACTCATGGCGACGGCGGCGGCAATCGGACCGTGGATGCCGTGAGGGTGCAGACCCGGACGCAACGACGTTCCGACGCCGAACCGCAGTCCCACCTCACACCCGAGGACGAAGGCTGCGATTGCCGGATCGTCGTCGACGTCCCTGTCGTCAACGTCCCTGTCAGCGAGCGCGTGCAACAACGCAGGCAGCACGTGAGGCGCGGGATGGGCAGTCGGCACAGGTGGGAGCCTGGCGCCCGCCGGGTGAAACGAGCCGCCGGAGTCGGCGTCGAGCCAGGTGGCCGCCGAGCCGAGCGTCGTCATCCAGGCGAACGGCACGCCGCCGGCCTCCTCGTCGGCGATCTGCAGGGTCTGGCCCAGCCGCTGAACCGCTGGGTATCGAAGGCCGCCGATCAACGCGCCGAGCGAGTCGAGCAGGAGCAGACGCCCGAACGTCCAGGTCTCCTCGGGGATATCGCAGCGATCGGTGTCGGCGACAAAACGGCCCAGTGCAGCCAGATCGAGCACCAAGTCGGTCATCTCTTCATCTCCTCCCACTGGGGGCCAGGCCGGCGCGCACCGCCGAGACGGTGGCCGCCAGACGGTCTTCGACGCCGGCGGTGCCGCCGGCGAGCACGACACCGTCGACGCCGAGATCGGCAAGTGGACGCAGGCGGGCTGCGATCTCGTCGGCCGAGCCGGTGAGCAGGAAAAGGTCGCGGATCAGCTCCTGCGCCTCCCTGTCCGAGCCCTGCGCCGCGGACGCCTCGACAGTCCCGTGCCGGCGGTAGTCGTGCGCCGCGGCGACCGCCGTTACCCGGTCGACCATGTCGTCGGCGACGCCGTACCACTGCGGCGAACTGACCAGACGGGTCGCGCACGACCCAAGTATCGGCGCAGCGGCCTCGCGCGCCTGCGCGTCGTCCGCGGTCACGACGCCGCGCAGGAACAGCCAGCACGAGGTGTCCGGGCGGGCGGCACGTGCAGTCGCAATCGCACGTGCCACGACGGGCGCCGAAGCACCCACGTCGAGCAGCACACCGCCCACGACCTGAGCGTTCACCTCGATGGTGCGCGGTCCCGACCCAGCACCCAGTATCGGCCCGGTCTGCGGCGCGAGGTAGTCGAGACGGGCTACGAACTCCTTGGCCAGACCCCGGTACGCCCGCAGGGACGGCACCGGGAGCCCTTCGTTGACCAGAGAACTCTCGCCGCGGCCCACGACGGTCAGCACTCGGCCCGGAAACTGGTCGGCGAGCGTTGCGCACGACTGCGCGACGACGCTCGGATGGTGCAGCCCCAAGCCCATGACACACGGCCCCGACAGGGCCGCATCGGTGGAGCCCAGCAGGCTCGCCGCGCTCAGGAACGGGTCCGGGAACAGTCGCGGGCTGTCGGCGAACCCGACGCCGTCCGCGCCGGCGCGCACCGCGCGCTGCGCCGCCACCAGCGGGTCCTGCACGCCGCGCGGACGCGCGAGATTGAGCAGGACCTGTGGCCCGCTCATGACAGTTGTCCCAGCAGGTCGTCGACGGTGCGGGGTACGTCATTGCCTGCCGCCGCCGGTCGCCCGGCCGCCGCCGACAGCGTGTGCACCACGCTGCCCGGCATGGGAGTGATCGCGTCGGCGGGCAGCGTCGCGGCCAGCCACCCCGAGGCAGCCGCGTGCCCCGCAGCCCAGCCGACATGACGGGCGCCCGGGGTGAACACCTGAAGACTCGCCGCGAGATCGAGTACCGACGCCAGGTCGGTTCCCTCTGCAGGCCCCACGAGGGACGCGGCCGCCGCCGCGGCGAGCGTCGCGGACGTCAGATATGCGAGCGGTGCGGTTCCCAGCAGGTCGTCGGTCTCGTCGAGCACGCAGAGACCGGCGGCCACCGCCCGCCCGACACACTCGAGTCCGGTGCCGGCCGGTGCCGCGGCCAGCGCGGCGAGCAGCGGGGCCCACCGTCGGTCGGGCGCCACAGCCGCCAGACGGGCGCCGTCCCACATCAGCGCCGGATACGTCGGTGCCACGCGCCCGGTCCCGAGCAGCGGGAACCCGGTCGAGGCGGCGATGAGGTCGGCCCAGGACGACTCTGCCGCGGTCGGCTCGCCCAACGCATCGGCCCGCAGCGACCGGGCCAACGCCTCGGCCGTGTCGCCGGAGACGGTGGCCGCCGAGTAGACGGTCATCGCGAGATTCGCGAGGCGATCAGTCACTTCGGGCGCCGGGACGTCGAGCACGACCTTCGACGCATCGAAGGTTGTCACTGGTCGCGCTCCACCACGGTGCTCTCGCCGATCAGATAGAACCTGAAGTCGGTGCGCCCGGCCGGACCACGCTCGGCAGCCAGAGGGTTCTCGTCGAACCACGCCCGGTACGCCTGGTAGGCGTCGTGGTCGGCGAAGTGCATTTCGGCGATCCGGTAGAAACTCTGGCTCGGCGGGATCTGCGCGGTGCCGCCCGACGCCGACGTCACCGGATACAGGATCTTGTTGAAGACGATGCGGTCCACGTGCGGGTTGGCCAGCAAATCGGGTGCGTGGACGTCGAACAGCCAGCGCTCGTAGTCCTCTTCACTGACGCCCTCGACGATGTCGTAACCGAGAAGTGCCTTGATCATCGGTGTGGTCCCTTCACTGCATCTGCGGTCATGGAATGGGGAGAGCGAAGGCCTCTGCGCCCTCGCCGAACCCCTCGACGCGAATCCCACTCGGGGTCACCCGAACCCCACGCATGGTCTCGTCGATCTCGGCGCGCTCGCGCCGGGGCGCCTTCACGTGGCCCGCGGCGCGCAACCGCTCGGTGTGGTGGTGGTAGATGTCCCACGTCTCGTCGGCATCGAGCAGTTGGGCGGTGCCCCGGACGAACACGACGCGCGGAATGGTCAAGCCGAGGTCGAACGTCCATGGTGAGTCGTTCTCCGAATCGGGCGACGGCGAGCCGACCCAGCTGACGAGCACCCGCGGGTCGCGTTCGATCTGCTCGTTGCGCCGGTGCACGCGGCGCTGGACCATCTCGACGGTCCAATCGTCGGCGAGGAACGCGCTGGTGGTGCGTCCGACGGGTTCTTCGGCCCGGCCAAATGTCACCACCTGCGCGAAACCCGCCGCACGCTGCACGAACTCCCGCGCGTCGCGTTCGACGTCGGTGAGATCAGCCATTGGCGACCACGGTCGCCGCGAGGTACGCCAGGCCGAACGCGGGCATCAGACCGTTGCCGGCCAGATAACCGCCGGCACCGTGCCCGGACACCCCGGCCGCCGCGCCGCCGGAGGCGAACAGACCCGGGATCGGATTGTCGTCGGAGTCGACCACACGCGCCTTCTCGTCGACGACGAGGCCGCCCTGCGTGTGAAACAGCGACGGCACCACGCGGACAGCGGCGTACGGCGCCTCAAGGGGCGCCTCGTACTCACGGCCGAAGCGGTCTTCGATCTCGCCGCGCGCGGCGCGCGCCGATTCTTCGAGCTCGGCGACGACGGCCTCCACCGGCAGACCGGTGACCTCGGCCAGACCCGCGGCGTCGTCGGCCCAGACTTCCGCGCCCGACTCGACGGTCTGCCGGAAGTCGGTGAACGGCTCGCACAGGTCGTGGACTCGGCGGTCGAAGACGACCCAGCCCGTCGCGCCCGGGCGCTGCGCCAGGTACGGACCGAACTCGGAGTAACCACTCGTCTCCTTTGCGAAGCGACGACCGGTGGTGTCAAGCATGATCGCGCCGTGCATGATCGTCGCCCAGCCCAGCAGCGTCGCAGACTTGGCGGCGAGCGCACCGTGGCCCTGGTACGCGTCGAGGTACGCCGACGCCGCACCGAGTTCGGTGCCGATGCGCAGCGCGTCGCCGAGCGAGGTCTCGCTGCCGTGGTAGATGGCCGAGGCGATCTCCGGCATGTGCTCTTCGACCATCGTGTGGTCGGCGCCGAAGCCGTTGGTGGCCAGCAGCACGGCGGGCGTCTCGATGCGCTCGGTGGTGCCGGATGGGTTGGCCACGACGACCGCGCACACCTTTCCGTCGTCGTCGAGCTCGACGTCGGTCAGTCGCGCGGGCACCAGGATGTCGATGTTCGCGTGGTTGCGGGCGGACCGCGCCAGGTGGTCGATCAGCGCGTTGCCGTGCCGTTCGGGGATGGTGTGGCAGCGGTCGACCGAGTGGCCCGGGTAGTGCATGTCGGTCATCAACGAGATCTCCAGACCGACCTCGTCGGCCAGCCATTCGACCATCTCGCCGCTCACCCCGGCCAGGGTGCGCGCCAGACGCTGGTCGCCGGAGCCCTTCGTCTTGCGGTCGACGTCCGCGGCGAAGAGGTCCGCTGAGTCCTCGATGTCCAACTCCCTCTGGAACCGGCTGTCCACGCCCGGGATCATCGCGGTGCACATCGAGGTGTTGTTGCCGCGGGTGAAGTGCTCGCTGGCCTCGACCACCAGGACGTCCAGCCCGAGCTGAGCGGCGCGCAGCGCGGCGATCAGTCCGCCGCCGGCGCCGGCGACGACGAGGTCGGGTCCTTCGGCGGTCACGCTCTGCCTCCTGCCGCGACGAGTTCCAGGGCCCGGATCACCGGGTCGACCACCGGGACGGCGGACGGGTGGTCGGGGTCGACGTCGACAGCCGAGCAGCCGTTGAGCAGCGACCGCACGCCACGCGGAGCGAGCGAGGCGGCCGCCGCGTCGAGTTGTGCCTGCCACTCGGGGCCCTCGCTGACCGCGTCGAACGGCAGATCGAGGATCTCCACGTCGGTCAGCCACTTCGTCCAGCCGTAGACGCCGGCGACGCGCCGCATCTCGGCGGCTATCGCGTCGTTGCGGACGACGCCGCCGGTCGGGGTGCCGAGTGCTGCCGCGTAGGCGAGGTTCATGCGCAAGATGCCGATCACCGGACGGTCGAGCTCGTCCTGCAGGCGCGCGACGGCCGGGTCGAGGACGCAATCGGGCATCACGGCGTCGAACCTGGCGGGCGCACCGGCGAGCGCCGCGTGCACGTACTCGTCCGAACGCGCGATGTCGTCGGCCGAGTCGAGGCTGGTCGGCGCACCCTCTGGCAGGTCGTGCAGCGTCACGGTGAGGCCCTCCGGCGCGATGGTGTCGTACCGCTGCTGACGGCGCGCGAGTTCGTCGGCGCCGACGTGGAGCGGAGTGGTCGCGAAGATCTTCATGTAGGACTCCTCCGGTCAGGGGTTGATCAGGGTGTGCAGCACCGCGCGGACGCCACGCGCGTCGGGCAGCGACGACGCCGCTTCCAGGACACGGGCCAGGGTGTCGCCGTCGCCGAGCAGATCGCGCAGCAGGGCGACGGTGCGCTCGTGGTCGAACGGTTCCCGGGCCGCGTCACCGATCGGATTGGCCGCCTCCTCCCGCAGCACGCGGCCGTCGGCGAGGGTGATCTCGACGGCGGCGCCGCGAGCATCCGGCAGCCGGTCGTCGAACGTCTGATCGGCGACCACCTCGACGAGGTCGGCCATGGCCAGGAACTCCGGGGTCGACGATGAGTCGAAACCGTCGGGTGCCACGCGGCCGTGCAGGAGCGCGGTCGCCACCACGTACGGGATGGAGAACATCGCGGCGAGCCGGTTGTTCCAGCGGGTGCGGTGCAGCTTCGCCGCCGCGGAGTAGGTCGAGACCCGGACGCCGGTGATCTCGTCGACCCCCGCGTCGCCGAGCCGCTCACGCAGCACCAGGGTCGCGTCGGCGGCCGGATGGGTGAACGCACAGGACGCGTGCCGTTTGAAGTAGCCCAGGCCGATGTCCCAGCGTTCCCCCAGCTTCTCGAGCAGAACGGCCGGGTCGAACGTGCCGAGCAGGCGGCCGAGACCGTGGGCGGCGATTCCGGTCGGGTTCGCCATCCCGGCCTTGGCCAGACGGGCCGCGGCGAGGCCGGACATGTTGCAAGCGCCCATCCACTCGTTGCGGACCGGGTTGCCGTCGAGTGCCGCTGAGAACGGTCCGGCGATCGGCATGCCGCTGGCCGCGTCGACGGCCGCTGTGATGCCCGCGGCGTCGAGCCCGAGGAGCTTGGCGCAGCCGGCGGCCGGCCCGGTCAAGCCCCAGTTGCCGTGCGGGTGCAGTCCCGGAACCGCGGTTGACGCGCGGCCGTACCGCGCGCCCACCTCGTACGCCACCAGGAGCGCGGCCGCGGTCGACGGACCGTCGGCGTCGAGCTGCGCGGCGAGCGCGAGGACCGCGGGGAAGCCATGCGCGGCAGGGTGTCCGCCGGCGAACTTGTTGCCCTCGTCCATTTCCAGGCTCACCAACGCGGTCGCATTGAGCCACGCGGCGATCTCCGGCGACGTCGACACACCCACGCCGATCAGCGGGGCGTCGCCGGCGCCCGGCGTCCACGCGTCGACCAGCCCGGCGCGCTCCGGCAGCCGCGCCCCGAGCATGGTGACGCCGAGGGTATCCAACAGCACCAGCCGCAGCCGGTCGCGCACCGGTGCGGGCACCGACCCCCAGGTCAGGTCTGCGGCCCACGTCCCCAGGCTCGTCGCCGCGGCGAGCGCCGCCTGCTGGTCGGCGTCGAGTGTCGTCGTCTGCTCGGTCATAGTCCCAGGTAGGCCTTCCGCACTCGCTCGTCGCCCGCCAATTCCTTACCGGGCCCCTCGAGGACGACGCTGCCGCTCTCCAGGACATACGCCCGGTCGGAGATGGCGAGCGCCTGCGCCGCGTTCTGCTCGACGAGCAGCACGCCGATGCCGGTCTCCCGGATCGCCGCGGCGGCGTTGAGAACGTCCCAGGTGAGCTTGGGCGACAGACCGGTCGACGGCTCGTCGAGCATCAGCAGCTTCGGCTGCGACATCAGGGCGCGGCCGATCGCCACCATCTGCTGCTGACCGCCGGACATGGTCTGCGCGGTCTGCTTGCGCCGTTCCTTGAGGATCGGGAACAGCTCGAAGACCTTTCCCATCTCCTCGTCGACCGCGCTCTTGTCGCGAGTCCACGCGCCAAGCACCAGGTTCTGCTCCACCGTCATCGGACCGAACAGGTCGCGGTCTTCGGACACCTGGATCACCCGGTGCCGCACGACCTGGTGCGGCTTGAGCCCGGAGATCTTCGCACCGTCGTACCGGATCTCGCCGGTGCGGGTCTCGATGAGTCCGCTGATGGCGCGGAGCATTGTGGTCTTGCCTGCGCCGTTGGCGCCGACCACCGAGACGAGCTCGCCCGCGTCGACGTGGATGCTCAGATCGTGCAGGATCTGCAGCTTGCCGTATCCGGCAGTGATGTTGTCGATCTCAAGCATCAGCGATCTCCGTTCCCAAGTAGGCCTCTTGGACAGTCGGATCGGCAACGACCGCCTCCGGATTGCCGGAGGCGATCACCCGGCCGCGATCGAAGACGACGACCGAGTCGGACAGCCGCATGACGGCGGCCATGATGTGCTCGATGAAGACCATGCTCAGGCCCTCTCGTTCCCGAAGTTCGGCGAGGAGTTCGACGACCGGCGTCCGCTCGGACGGGACCAGGCCGGCGAGAACCTCGTCGAGCAGCAGCAGTTTGGGCGAGCGGGCCAGCACGCGCGCCAGCTCCAGTCGCTTGAGCGCGGCGGTGTGCAGTGAGTCGGACACCATGTCGGCCCATTCGGCCATGCCGGTCGCCTCGATGACCTTGTCGGCGCGCTTCTGCGCGACACTGTGCGAGCCGCCTTTGGTCAGCGCCGCGGTGATCACGTTCTCCCGTGCCGTCATCGTCCCGAACGGGCGCATCAGCTGGAAGGTGCGGCCGACGCCGGCGTGGGCGATGCGGTGCGGCGAGAGCCCCGTCGCGTCCTTGCCGAAGATCCGGACCGAGCCGGTGTCGGGGGTGATGGTGCCGGTGATGCAGTTGAAGAAAGTTGTCTTGCCTGCACCGTTCGGGCCGATCACGCCGACGATCGAGCCCTCGGGGACATCGAGCTCGACATCGGCCAGCGCGTGCACGCCCTTGAACGACTTGCTCATGCCCCGTACTTCGAGAACGTTGGTCATCGTTGTCTCCACCAGTTCTTGATCGTCCCGACTATTCCCTTGGGCAGCACCAGCACGATGAGGATGAGCAGGATCGAGTAGACGACCACATCCAGGCCGCTGCGGCCGGCGAGGAAGTCCAGGAACCCCGGCGGGGTGCGGCCCAACTCGGCGGTCAGCTCGTTGAGCGGACCGATGATCAGGGCCCCGACGATCGGGCCGGCGATGGTCGCGATGCCGCCGATGACGGCCGGGGTGATGGCCTGCACCGATTGCTCGCTGCCGAACGCGATGTCCGGGTCGACGAAGATGTAGTACTGGGTGTAGAACACTCCGGCGACCGCGGTGATCGCGGCCGAGAGCGCCATCGTCGTCAGCTTGACGCGCATCACGTCGACGCCCAGCGAGTCGGCGGCCTCCTCGTTGTCGCGGATGGCGACGGTGTAGATACCCGGCCGCGAGCGCAGGTACCACATCGTGATCAGCACGCAGATGACCAGCAAGGCCAGGCCGATGTAGAAGTACTGCGGCGCATTCGCGTCGAACTGCAGCATCCACCACGAGTCTTCCGTGAGTAGCGGGACGTGCAGTCCCGCGGTGCCGTTGAGAAAGTCGGTGTTGGTGGCCAGCAGGCGGAGCATCTCGGCGAACGCGAACGTCGCCAAGGCGAAGTACGCAGCGCGCAGCTTGTAGCGGAACGCAACATAGCCGATGATCATCGCGACCAGCGCCGCGAATGCGGCACCGATGAACAGCGAGATCCACGGCGAGATGCCGAAGTGGACGATCAGATAGGCGTCGGTGTACGCGCCGATTCCGAAGAACGCTGCGTGGCCGAAGCTGAACATGCCGCCGTAGCCGCTCATCAGGTTCCAGCCGGTCGCCATCATCGCGATGATGAGGATGTTGATGGCCACGGCCTGACGGGCATCAGGTAGGACCAGCGGGGTGAACGCCGAGACGACCACGACGATCGCCAGGAACACCAGCGGGCGGGTCCAGTTACGCGAGCCGTTCGCGCCGACCGGCGACTTCGGCAGCATGCGGGTGAGCGCGGTTGTCATTTGCTCGAACCTCCGAACAGGCCCTGCGGACGGATCAACAGGATCAGCAGGAACAAGATGAAGACGCCGAGCAGGGGGCTCTGACCGACGATCGCGACACCGCCGAGCTGCTCGACGAGGCCCACGATCAGACCGCCGATGAGGGCGCCCATCACGTTGCCGAGGCCGCCCATGACGACCACGACGAAGGCCAGGATGTTGAACTGCTCGCCCGCGGTCGGGGAGATCGTCGTGAACGGTGCGATGAGCATGCCCGCCGCACCGGCGCACGCCGCGCCCAGACCGAAAGTGACCGCGTAGACCGAACGGACGTTGATCCCGACGAGGCCGGCGCCCTGCGGGCTGGCGGCGACTGCGCGGATCGCGCGACCGTACGAGGTGCGGTTGAGCAGCAGGTACACCAGACCGGCGAGAACCAACGCACCGACGAACGCGATGATGTGTGAGCGGGTGACCACCGCACCGAAGATGTTCACGCCCGGATCGGACGACAGGCTCACCGACAGCGGATCGCCGCGGAAGATCATCAGCAGCACGTTGGCAATGAGCAACGACAGACCGATGGTGATCAGCAGCTGGCTCTCCAGCGACCCCATGGTGCGGTGCAATAGGAGGCTCTGCACTCCCATGCCCAAGATGAACAGTGCCGCGATGGCGATCGGCAGCGCGATGTACGGATTCATCCCGGTCGACTCGACGAACTGGTAGGTGACAAACAGTCCGACCGTCAAGAACGCGCCGTGGGCGAAATTGACGATGTCGAGGACACCGAAGATCATCGTCAGACCCATGGCCAGCAGGCTGTAGACGCCGCCGGTGATGATGCCTGTGATTACCGCCTGCCAGGTGACGGCCATACTGCCGGAGCGGATGAGCGCCCCGCAGAAGAGGACGACGAGGACCACCAGCATCACGGCCGACGGAATCGACGACCTGACGCCGGCGATCGCCCGGGCCCCGATGCTCGAGGTGCCCTCGTCCGAGCTCACCTCCGCACTCGTATGCGGCGCGCTCATCGACCCGGTCCTGCCGGGAACACGATCGGCTTGACCGCATACTGCGGCGGGTACGTGACGAATGGAGCTCCGTCGAGGACCTGCGTGAGAACGGGGAGGGTCGACAGGTTCTCACCGGTCTCGTCGAATCGCACCGGGCCGTCCGACAAGACCACCGGGGTCACGTCGGTCTGGCCGAGAGCATCGCGCACCGCCTTCGGGTCGTCGGAGCCGGCCTTCTCCAGCGCTGCGGCGATCACCATCACCGAGTCGTAGGCCAGAGCCGCTCCGGTACGAGGCGTGTCGTGGAACTGCTCTTCATACGCTTGCACGAAGTCCTGACCTTCCTTGCTCTTGTCGTTGATGTGGTAGTTCACATCGAAGTAGCCATCGCCTGCGGCTCCGGCGTCCTTCGGGAACTGCGGCTGGTCGAACGCGCCGTTTGCCGCGCCGATCACCGCGTCGAGCTGCGGCTTCACGGTGGCGACCGCCTTGGCTGCCAGCACGCCGTCGCGGTAGTAACCGGAGACGACGAGGATGTTGGCGCCGCTGGCCTTGACCCGTGCGATCTGGGTGGTGAGATCGGAGACGCTCGCCGCGGCGTAGGAGATCTCCGGGCCCATCGGCAGACCGATCTCAGCAGCACGCTTCTTGAACGCCGCCGACACGCCGTTGCCGAAGGCAGTGTTCTCATGCAGGTAGGCGACCTTTGTGACCTCGGTGCCGGCCTGATCGGTCACCTCCTTGACGTAGTCGGCGGTGCTCGCGCCGAACCGCGAGTTCGGCGGCTGCATGCGGAAGGTGTACTCGTACCCGTTCTCGAGGATCGAGTTGTCGCCGCAGATGTCCATCAGATAAGGCACCTCGTTGCGCTCGGCGACGACAGCGACGTTGGCGCATACCCCGCTTTGGTAGCTGCCGATCATCGCGACGACGCCATTGCTGACGAGGCGCTGCGCTTCGCTCTGCCCCGTCTTGGCCGAACCCTTGGTGTCGCCGGGGGCGATCACGAGCCTCTTGCCACCCAGCGACTTGATGCCGCCCGCGGCATTGACGGTCTCGACCGCGAGCTTCGCGCCGTTCTCCAGCTGAGCTCCGTCGCCGGCGTTGACCCCGGTGAGCGGGTGCAGGGTCCCGATCGCGATCTCGTCGTCGCCGGCCACCCCGCTGGCGCAGCCTGCTATCAGTACCGCACCGAGTGCGGCGGCGAGTGCCGCCACCAGCCTTCTTCTTCTCATTTCGTCCGCTCCTGACGTGGCGTCCATTCCTACTCGGACTCCGAATCCAACACACCTCGACAAGTGTTCCGCTAGACGGAACGTAACACGCGATGAATCTCAACCTAGCATGTGACGCCACTCACCTCAAATGTGCCGTGCGTTACTCTTAAACCGTGGAAAAGGGTGCGGTAAGGCCATATTTTCACGGAACTCGGCAGATCGGGTGCGACGCATGAGATCGGCGGAGCTCGCAATCGAGCGTTCCGATAGAAGAAACAGTCCGGTGGAATCGGATTGCCACTACGCGGCGCTGAGCTTCGCAATCGCAGCACGTGTGAGGCCCGGGCACATCGAACCGCTGGTCGCCAACCGTGCGGTCGCGATCACACTCGACGTGCCGGCCGCGGCTGTGCCTGGCCTCGCCTACTCCGACGTTGCGGCCAAGCCTGCCAAGCTACTGTCAGTCGGCGGCGCCGACTGGGCCAACGAGGCGATCACCGCCGTGTCGGCGCTCGCCGACGGCAAAAGGGAGGCCTTTGATGGCAGACACAACCCCGATGGGCACCGCCACGTCTGGCGGCACCGAGGCGGCCGACCGCGTGGCCGATGTCCTGCTGCTGTTCGCCCGGTCTGACGCCCCGCTCGGTGTCTCGGCGATCGCGCGAAGCCTGTCGTTGAGCAAGGCGGTGGTGCATCGCATCTTGCGTTCCCTCGTCGCCCGCTCGCTGCTACAGACGGTGCCCGACACCTCCGAGTACATGCTCGGTCCGGCGGCCGCGGCACTGTCGGCGCGTGCGTTCAGCCAAATCGACGTGCGCTCGCTGGCTGCACCGATCCTGCGCCGACTCCGCGACCAGACACAGGAAACGATCACCCTGTCGGTGCTCACCGGCAAGGAGCGCGTCTACCTCGATCAAGTTGAGTCGCCGCAGGAGGTCAAGATGGTCGTGGAGATCGGCGTCCGGCTGCCACTACACTTCGGCGCGTCCAGCCGTGCGATCCTGGCGTTCTTGCCGGGGTCGTTCATCGACGACGCCGTGCACGACCTCCGGTCGATCAATCCGGACTTCGATGAGGACGGCTACCGGCGGGAACTCGACCAGATCCGCGAGCGCGGATACGCGATCTCGCTCGACGAACGCGGCACCGGCGCGGCCTCGATCGCCGCACCGATCTTCGACGCCGCGGGCAACGTGATGGGCTCGATCAGTTCGTCGGGCCCGGCCTTCCGGTACGACTTCGACTCGCACCAGGCGCACGGCGCCCTCGTCGTCGACGCAGCCCGGGCGATCACCGAGCGCATCCGCTCCTGACGCTTCTTCCTGCCCTCCGTGAAAGGACCCGCTGTGTTCCCCCGGTCGTTCCTCTACGTCCCCGCCAACAAGCCGCCGTTGTTCGGTAAGGCCGTCGCAGGCCTCGCCGACGCCGTCGTCCTCGACCTGGAAGACGCCGTTCCCCTCGCCGACAAGGGCGCCGCCCGCGCCGCGGTACGCGACTTCCTCATCAGGCGTGGATCGAGCAGTGAGGGCGCGCAGACGTGGGTGCGCGTCGACCCGACGTTCGCCGACGCCGACTGCGACGCCGTCGTCTGGCCGGCACTGTCGGGCATCCTGCTGGCCAAGTGCTCGGTGGCCATCCTCGACGCCGTCGGCGAACTCCTGGAGCGGCTGGAGGCCGAACGCGGCGTCGGCAGGCTCCCGGTGGTCGGTCTCGTCGAAGACGCCGCCGCGATCCTCGATCTTCCGGTGCTGGCGCGGCATCCGCGGCTCACCACGTTCGCGGTCGGCGAGGTGGATCTGCTCGGCGATCTACGCATGGCGCGCAGCGACGCGACCGTCTCCGCCGTGACAGGCCTACGGGCGCAGGTCGTGCTGAACGCGGCCGCTGCCGGGCTGCCGGCGCCGGTGGCACCGACCTCCACCGACTTCAGGGACCTCGACGCATTCGCCCGGAGCACCCGTGAGCTCGTCGAACTCGGTTTCCGGTCGCGCACTGCGATCCACCCGGGCCAGATCCCGGTGATCCACGAGGTGCTGGCACCGAGCGATGCCGCGGTCGCCGCCGCACGCGACATCCTCGACCGCTTTGCCGCCGCCGATGGCGGAGTGACCGTAGACGCCCACGGTCGACTCATCGACGGTGCTGTGATCCGCGCCGCGCAGGAGACCCTGCAGCGCGCGTGACGCGCTCGACACCCCCACCTCGTCGGCGCCCCCACTTCGGTCCCGGATCGCCGCAGACCACGCAGAGGGGCGCGACCGGATTCCGGTCGCGCCCCTTCTCGTGGTGTTCAGCCGTGGATCAGGCCTCGACGCCCGAACGACGGACGAACTGGCCGACGGGCTCGCCGATGATCTTCTCGTCGCGGAACACGCCGTTGCCGCGGAGGAAGGTGTCGGTGACCTTGGCGGTCAGGTTGAAGCCCTCGAACGGGGTGTATTCCTGGACCGACAGCGAGTCCGCGGCGCGCACCGTGTAGTCGACGGTGTCGTCGAGCAGGCAGAAATCCGCGTCGTAGCCGACGACGATGTCGCCCTTGTTCGCCATGCCGTAGCGGTCGGCCGGGTTCTTGCAGACGAGCTCGGCGATGCGCGGGTAGCTCAGGCCACGCTTGCGGCCCTCGCTGACCATGCCCGGGAGCAGGTACTCGGCGCCGCCGAACCCCGACTTCTGCAGGAATACGTCCTCGCGGGGCTCACCGAACTTGGCCTCGTCCTTGCAGCACGCGTGGTCGGAGGTGACCCACGAGAAGTTACCCGCCATGACGTGCTCCCACAGAGACTCGACGTCGTCTCGCGAACGCAGCGGCGGGTTCACCTTGCCTCCCGGGGCAGCGGTGTTGAAGTCCGCGAGCAGGTGGCCGACGGTCACCTCGCGACGGAAATTGATGTGCGGGAACGCCTGCTGCATCGTCATGGCCGCCTCGATCGCCTTACGCGAGGTGAGGTGGAGCAGGTTGATGTTCGGCAGCTCGGTCTCGTGCGCCAGGTAGGACGCGATGGTGATGGCCAGACCCTCCGAGTGCGGCGGACGCGAAGCGCTGTAGGCCTCCAGACCGGTGAGCTTGCCCTCGTCCTCCACCAGCTTGGTGTAGGCGCGCATGATCTCGGCCGTCTCGCAGTGCAGCGACAGCGAGATGTTGTCCTTATCCTTCGCGAAACGCGGGTCGCGGCGGGCCTTCTCGATGCCACGCATGACGAACTCGAAGTGCGCAACGTCGTAGGTTTGGTCCTCCGGCAGCATCAAGAACGACGCCTGGTTGGTCGAGCGGCCGTGCAGGCCGTGCGCGCCGTAGAACATGAAGATCTTGAACGACGGGACGCCGAACTTGCCGATCAGGTCGGGGATCTCGTCGATGTGCTCCTTCATGATCGGAGCGATGTGGAACGCGTAGTCGGTGTACGCGCGACCCTTGGTGGCCTCCAGGACCTCCGGGAAGATCTCGTTGTACGGGCCGGTCTTGTTCAAGTAGTACGCACCGGTGCGCATGTAGGTGATGCCGCTGGTGACACCGCCCTGTGCAGACGCCTTCGACTCGGTGGCAGCGTCCTCGGACAGCGTGTTGTAGATGCCCCAGTGCTGGTGAACGTCGACGACGCCCGGAAACAGGTGCTTGCCGGTGCCGTCGACGACCTCGGCGGCGCGGTCGGCGTCGATGTCCGCCTCGATCGCAGCGAAGGTGCCGCCGGAGACGGCGACGTCGAGCAGCTCTGGTGCCTCACTGCTGGGACGCACCACCTGGGCGCCCTTGATGACCAGATCGAATTCAGCCATTGTTCTCGCTCCTTCAACTTCGGCTATCAGTCTTGGTGGGACTCGTCAGTGCGAGCCGGGGGTCGGTGCGTCGATACCGGTGAGCGGAGCCAGCAGGCCTCGCAGGTCGGCGCACTCGTCCAGTCGGCGACAGGTGTCGGCCAACTGGTCCGCCTCGTCGGTCGACAGCACCCGCAGGGCGTTGTCCCGGAACTTCGCGGTCAATTCTTCGAAGGACAGCGGCCGTGCCGGCCCGCCCCGTGTCGTGAGCACTTCGGCCACGACCTCCCGGCCGTCGGTCAGCCGCGCGGTCAGGACCGCGGGGAACTGCTCCGGGAAGATCTCTGTGCAGCGGGCGTCGGCGACGACGTCCACCTTGGCCATGATCTCGCGGCGACGCGGATCGACGGCCAGCTCGTCGGTGTAGTCATCCAGGCCCGCCCCCAGTCCGCCGCCGCCGAGGAGGCCGATGGCCACCGCGTACGGTCCGCTGAACTGCGCCATGTAGCCGGTCTCCGGCGTGCGCTTGACCTCGATCGGCTCGCCGATGGTGCGCTTGTTCTGCTCGGGGACGCCCAGGATCAGTTCGGCGACGTCGTCGACGCCGATGCCCTGCCCACGCAGTGCGGCGGCGGCGTCGACGGCGGCGTGCGTGAAGTGGTTGGCCGGGTACGGCTTGAAGAAGATGCCCGGGACGGCCCACTCGGTGCCGAGTCCGTCGGTGATCTCCGAGGCGTCGAACGTGCCGTGCAGCCACGCCTGGAAGAAGCCGAAGCGGCCCTCCAGGACGGTCGGCGGGCCGGTCAGTCCGAGGCCGACGAGTTCGGCGGCGCTGATCGCGGCGTGCGCGGCCCACCCGCAGTGGATGCGCTTGACGGTGCCGCCGGTGCGGTTGGCCTCGATGATTCCCGAGGCCATCGACGCGGCGACGCCGAGCGTGTCGACGATGCGCTTCTCGTCGGCGCCGTCGAGCAGGGCGGCGGCGACCGAGGCGCCCATCGCACCGCAGATCGACGTGGCGTGCTGGCCGTGCTCGAAGAACGTCGAGTTGCCCGCCTCACGGTCGTAGCCGGCCATGCCGATGCGCACGCACACCTCGAGTCCGACGGCGATCGCGCGGATCACCGCGCGGCCGTCGGCGCCGGCCTGCTCGGCGGCGGCCAGGGCCGCGGGGACCACCGAGGCGCTCGGGTGCAGAACCGACGGGAGGTGGGTGTCGTCGTAGTCGAGGGAGTGCGCGAGCACGCCGTTGACGAACGCGGCCTGCGCGGCCGGCAGCGGCTCGGTGACACCGATGCCCGACGTACCGTAGCCGTCCCGGGCCACACCCTGGCGGCGCGCCCACTCACGGGCGGCGCGGCTGGTCTCCAGCGTGGTGGCGGCGGTCGCGATGCCGAGCGTGTCGAGCACGCGCATCTTGACGCTCTCCACCACGTCGGCGGGCAGTGTCTCGTACGACGTGCCGACCGCGAACTTCGCGAGCTGCTGCGCGAGAGTCGGTTCTGTCATCGGCTGCGCACCGCCAGCGGACGGACCGGCGAGCCGGTGGCGCCGAAGATCGGCATCGGGACGAGCACGAAGGTGAACTCGCCCCAGCCCGCGTCGGCGAGCTTCTCCAGGTCGATGGCCTCGATGATGTAGATCCCGCTCTCGACCAGCAGAACGCGGTGTGCGGGCAGCAGGGCGTGGCCCTCGCCCGGCGCGAGGCGCTCGAAAGCGATGGTGTCGGCGCCGGCCGCGTGGACCTTGCGATCGGCGAGCCAGCGGGCCCCGGCCTCACTCACGCCGGGGACGCCGGTCGGGCCGCCGACATACGGTGCGCCGTCTGGGAACTTGCTGCCCCATCCGCTGCGGATCAGGACGACATCGCCCTCGCCGACGGTGACCTTCGCGGCGGCCTCTGCGGCATCCAGGTCGGCGACGGTGATCTCTGTGCCGCCGTCGAGGCACTCGACGCCCTTGAGTCCGGCGACGTCGAGCAGGACGCCACGGCGGATCATCGGCTCGATGGTGTGCACGCCGAGCTCGACGTACTTGCCGCCGACACCGGCTTGCTTGGCGTCGACGTCGCCGTACATTTTGCCGTCGTGCGAGACGTGAGCGAGCGCGTCGATGTGGGTGCCGACGTGGGTGCCCATGGTGATCATGTCGTTGGCGGCGCTGCCGCCGTCGGCGCGCGTCATGTCACCGTGGCGGCGCGGCAGGGTGTGCCAGAACTGCGGGTGGTTCGGCGACTGCGGCATGCCGACGCGCAGCTCGCGTCCCAGGTCTATGACGTCCGTGCCCTGCTGGACGGCGTTGAGCAATGCATCGGTCATCGGATGACCCCACTCTCCTTCAGTTCGGTGATCTGGTCGGCGCTCACACCGACCTCCGTCAGTACTTCATCGGTGTCTTCGCCCAGGTCACGGCCGGTGAACCGGATCTCGCCGGGAGACTTGCTCATCCGCCACATGACGTTGTGCTGCAGCATCGGGCCGAGGTCGGCGTCGTCGACCTCGACGAGCATCTGGGTCTCGCGGATGTGCGGGTCCTCGACGATGTCCTTCGCGTCGTACACCGGCCCGATCGCGGCGCCGGCCTGGGTGAACGCGGCTATGACCTCGTCGCGGGTGCGCTGCGCGATCCAGCCGCCGACGTAGTCGTCGAGCATGTCGACGTGCTCGGCGCGGCCACCGCCGGTGGCGAACCACGGCTCGTCGATCACCTCGGGGTGGCCGACGATCTCCATGACGCGCTCGGCGATCCGCTGGGCGCTGGTTGAGACGGCAACCCAGCCGTCGTCGCTGGTGGCGTAGATGTTGCGCGGCGCGTTGTTGGTGGAGCGGTTGCCGTGACGCTGCCCGATCTCGCCGAGTTGCTGGTAGACGGTCGGGCCGGGGCCGACGGCGGCCATGATCGGCTCGAGCAGACTCATATCGACGACCTGGCCCTCTCCGGTCTTGTCGCGGTGGCGCAGCGCCATGGTGACCGCGCTCGACGCGGCGATGCCGCAGATACTGTCGGCCAGCCCGAACGCCGGGAGCGTCGGCGGGCCGTCGGCCTGGCCGGTGGCCGCCGCAAAACCGCTCATCGCCTCGACGAGGGTGCCGAATCCGGCGCGCGAGGCGTACGGGCCGGTCTGGCCGAAGCCGGTGAGGCGGACCATCACCAGGCCGGGGTTCTCCTCGAGCAGCACGTCGGGACCGAGCCCCCACCGCTCGAAGGTGCCGGGACGGAAGTTCTCGACGATGACGTCAGCGGTGCGGGCGAGCTTGCGGAAGACCTCGCCGCCACGCGGGTCCTTGAGGTCGAGGGCCACGGTGCGCTTGTTGCGGCTGATCTCCTTCCACCAGATCGGCACGCCGTCTTTGCTGCGGCCGTGGCCGCGCATGTTGTCGCCGTCGCGCGGGTGCTCGATCTTTATGACGTCGGCACCGAAGTCGCCGAGGATCTGGCAGGCGAGCGGGCCGGCCAGGATTGTCGAAACGTCGAGAACTCGCACACCGTCTAGCGGTGCAGAAGAAGCCACATCAACTCCGTTCCTTTGAGAGAAACGCTCTGGCATTACGGATGCGAAAACCGTACCACAGCGTTTTGTGACCGGAAGCACCGTCAACGACTAACTGGCCGCTCAACGTTCCGCCGATTCGGATACTGCCAGGACAATCGGCCTATCCTGATCGTTCCTCTGGAAGGAACAGTCTCCCTATCTTCGCCGTCGACGACAGTGATTGTCTCGATGTTCGCCCGGCCATCACGCCTTGAGCGCGGCGACTTCAAAGCAGACAACTGGCCCTGGCTCGCAACACCGCTCAACCGCAAACGGCTACCTCAGCAGCGGATCCGACATTGTTGAAGCACGTGGTGTGACCACTTAGGAGCCTTGGTTCATCGTTGACGTTCTGTCCGCCACTACGCCGCCGGAGACGAAGAACGACTCCATGGCGGCATTGATCAGACGGGCATTGTCCCGGTTACGCTGTGAGACTGGGCATTTGCGCCATTTAGAACGCTTGGGCCGAGAAGCCGAGCACCCGGCAGGTCACTGCACTCAACCAAAGCGGGGCAGTCCCAGCAGAGTTTGCTGAGAAAGCAAAAGGTCAGGCTACATTTCTGCAACCTGACCTCTGTACTGCATGTGAGCTGAACTGCTCTCTGTGGGCGAAGGGGGACTTGAACCCCCACGTCCCGAAGGACACTGGCACCTGAAGCCAGCGCGTCTGCCATTCCGCCACTCGCCCGTGGCTGCCCCTTCCGAATCTCTCCGAAAAGAACTATGAGACGTTAACACGATCGGCCACCCGGACAGAAATCCGCTGTTCAGTCCGTCGGTTTGCCGGTCCGGGGCCACACTCCACGCAGTTGTATGGGTACCCTTAGCGAACCATGAAACAGGTATCGGCCCCATCTCGGGTTTGGATCCACAGGTGGTGCTCGACCGGTACACCCGGCTCGCCCAGGTCGGCCCAGCTGCCCGGATCGGCCTCTGGGCGACCTCGGACAACCGGTGGAAGTGCTCGGCCGATGTCGCGGACCGGGTTGTCGTCCTCCCACCCACCGATGACCCCCAGGCCCTGCTAACGTCCTTCCGCGAGCCCGGCATCAAGCGAACCCGAGTCGGGGTCGCCGGCCAGTACCTGCTGATCGACTACAACCACGGTGTCGGCGACATCGCACTGTTGTCCCGGTTCATCGAGGTCATACTCGCCGGCGTCGACCCCCTGAATCCTGACCTGTGGCGACGCACTGCCCTGCCACCGCTCATCACCGCGGCCGTGCGCACCTATGCCGATCCCCGCCGTCTACTCCGGATGGCGGTTTGGTACCGCCGCAACCGCGACCTGACGCCCATCTCGGCGACACGTGAGCCCGCCGATGCCGCCGTCCGACCGGCGGCGGTGACGGCCATCCCGGCAACCGCGATCGCGCGCATACCGGCCGCGAGTCTGGACGGGCTACGAGCGTGGCGTGATGAGCACCAGCCCGGGGTTTCCGTGGTGACGTTGATCGTGCTGGCCCTGCGTGCGGCCTTCGAGAAAGCCGGTATCGAACCAACCGATCGGGTGACGCTTCCCTTCGACGCACGCCTGTATCTACCGAAGAACAAGCACACCCTCGCCAACTTCGCGGCCGGACTCGACTTCGACTACGGCCCCGGTGTCACGCCGCAATCGCTGCAGACTGCGATCACAGAAGCGTTCACCATCGGCCGCCCGGTCGCCAACCTCGTGGTGTCGAGTCTCAAGGTCAGGGTAAGTCGTTGCCGGGCCGGGCGCAGCCGTCCCGTATCCGATTCAGCGAATACCTCCGAATATCGTGTGTCCCTGCTCTATTCGAGCCTGAACACCGTTCCACGCACCGCGACGATCCCCTGGGACGACACTGCCCCGGCTCAGTTCCTGGTCGCCAGCGATCCCGCAGGCAACGCATCGATCACCGTGACGTCGGCGATGGCCGACGGCGACATGACCTTCACGGCAACGTTCTATGACACTGTCCACGAACAGCAATCGGTAGCAGCCGCACTGAACCTTGCCGTCGGCGACACCGTTGCACTGCTCCGAAATCATCCGTAAGCGACGTTTCCACTGCAGAACCCATAAGTGATCTGTGTAACAAAGCGGCCTTCGGCGTCGACAATCCTTTTGATACCGGCAATCCGACGGATCGAAGCGGTGAAGGGAAGAGACACATGGGATCTGCAGCAGACACGATGGCATGGCTCGCCGAGGGTTATCTGGCTGGCGACCCCGTGCGATATCCACTCTTCGTTGCCGCGATGTTCGTGACAATGCCATTTCAGTTGATCGCAGTGTTACTCGGACAGCCCTTCTAGGCTTTCCGATGGCGCGTGTCGGCTAGGGCGAGTACGCCCACACCGAAACCCAGTCCACGAGCAGGTTTCCCGATGCCGGGCCGGTCCCCTTCGTCTCGGTCTGCAACTGCCAGCGCATCGGCTTGTCCGATACGTTCCGCGGACTGTCGAGTACCACCGCGCCATCGAGCAGGAATCGGATACGTCCGGGGCTCCACTCGATCGTGTAGGTGTGCCAGTCGGTGAACCGTGCCGTCAGATTGGTCGCGGTCTCCTGGCAGGCCGGGCAGGCCGCCGCCCCGGCATAGTGGTGATAGCCATTCGGAGTCCCGCCCAATTCCCCTTCCGGAAAATCGAACTCTCCGTCCCGAAATTCAGTGCGCCACTCTTCACGCTGAGCACTGCGTCTGACCGGTAAGGCCGGGCGTTGTAGGAGTCGCGATAACACTTTGGATAGGCCCGCCACCGCTGTCCCTGCGCACCGGTGTAGGCGAACTTGTTCGCGTCGCATTCGCTGCCCCAGCTGCCCACCGCAGCATTCTTCGTGAAGTCGTCCCAGAAGATGTTGCGCCACCCCTGCAGGTTTGCCTTCGGAACCGACTGGCCCGATGGAGACGGGCCCGGAGTTGTGGGCGGCGGCGTGGTCGTGGTCGGCGGGTTGGTTGTGGTCGGCGGGTTGGTTGTGGTCGGCGGCGTGGAAGGCGTCGCCTCCACCAGATTCCATTGCTGTGCCTGGGTTCCGGAACAGGCCGCCAGGCGAACCGGATTGTTGTCGACGTTTTGGTTGTTCGCGTTCTCCAAGCAGAACGCACCTACCCGGATGGTCAATCCGTTGCGCTGGTCACAGGAGTTCCTCTCGGTGCGCACCACCCCCGCCACGGTCAGTGTGGTCATCCCGATCTACAACAGTCGCGATTACCTCGCTACCGGTGACCTGATCTGGTTTCTCGACAGTGATGACCGTGCCGACCCCGACTTCATCGAGTTGCTCGCAACGGCCATTGTGAAATACGGCGCCGACTTCGCTTGCACCCGTACGCGCCGAGTCGACGAGAACAACAACGACCTCGGGGTGGACGAACCGCTCTACGGCACCCCCGCAGATGTCCGGGCAGGACTTCGCCCACCTCCTGATCAGGGGTGGCGCAAAGGCGTACGCCTGCAACAAGATTTTTCGGCGGGAGATACTCGGCAGCCGGCCATGGGAAGAAGGCCAGAGCTACGAGGACTTCGCGCCGCTGGTGCGCCTCGGGCTGCGCGCCGATCGTGTGGCCCTCATCGATGAGCCCCTCTATTGGTACCTGTACCGACCGGGTTCGATCTCAACCCACTTCAGCAGTCACACATTTGACCTGTTCAAAATCGGAGACGACGTACTGGCCGAAGTGGCGGCCCACGATCTCGACACCTCCTGGCAAGCCGACCTCCGGGGCTTCCGGTACCGCGAGATCCTCACCTCGGTCGCACATGTCGCAATGCGAGCCGACCAGTCCTCCACGTCGCGACCGGCCCTGTACACCACCGCAATCGCCCGGGAGCGGACATCGATCCGATTGCCCGATGTGCCGGCACTGCTGCGAACCCGGGTACCGGATCTGCGCCGTCGAGGGCGTGTTCATAAGGCCCTGCCCCGGTTTTCCGGATGCGGGCCGGTCGAGCTGAGCGGTCATCGTTGACGGCCGGCAGTGCGGTAGCGGAAATGACTGCGTACGAACAACACCGGGGTTTCGCCTCATCGACGATTCGAATTCGGGGATCGGTGAAGTCACTGAGCAATGCGGCGACATCGGATCGACCCGGCCGGTTGTTGACGACCAAGATCTCGGTCTGTTCATGATCCTGATCGAGAAGTGCCTGAACGGTGCGCTGCAGCGACTCCCGTCCAACCGTGGGGATCACCACCGTCACAAGTTCATCGGGCGTCAGCGCAGTGCCCGGATTACTCTGGTGCCCTTCGGGTTCCGACCCGGTCCCACCGATCTTTGCCACCAGTGAGGACGTCAGCGTCGCGGCTGCGGTGACAACCAGACCGACGACCATCATCAGAGCCCGCGTCACACCGTGTAGATCTCCACCGAGCACGGCCCGGACCTGATTCCAGAGCCCCGACGACAACGTCCGCAGCACATAGGACCGTTCGGAGGCCAGTCCGCGTTCGGATCCCACCATCGTGGAGAGCACCGCCTTCGAACGCCCCTCGTGCATGCAGCGGAAACGAAGTAGCGCAACGTGCTTCACTGGGCGGTGACCAGGTGGTCGACGGCCAGGCCCTCGTGTCGGATGATCCGGGCGTCCGGATTCTGCCGTTGGAGTTCGATACCCATCAGCGTCTCTTCGCATCCGGCCGGAACCGAACCGACACGCCCGAGCCGGTTGCTGAATCCACCTGCCGCAGCCAGTTCTGCTCTGCGCACCGCCATCGCCGCGCCGATCGGGTTGCGTATCGATCCGCCATCGGCTGGCAGGCCCCGGTAGTCGCAGCCGACAACCCATCCGAATTCGTCGGGGAACCAGCCGGGCCGGCCCGACTGCCAGTCCGCGACCACCCGGCCACCGATGCACACGACGTCCGGTTCGGCGAAAGCGCGACGGGTGGCGGCCAGTGAACCCGCGCGCAGGTAGGCGTCGTCGTCGAGGAAGACGATCACGGGGCACCGTCGGCGAGTGCACTGCCGGTATTCCGGGCACCGGACAACCCCTGGGTGCCGGCGTTCCCCACCACTCGGATCACCGAGTCGTATCGCTTGACCAGCTCTGCATGCAGCGCACGGTTGTGATCGACGACCACGATGACCTCGTCGCCCGGGATCAACTGCTCGGTGGCGACCTCGATCGCCTCCACCAGGCTACGTTTACTTTCTCGCCCAAGTCTGCGGTGACCACGTCACCGTCGATGGCTCGGTGACTGTATGAATCTCGCGCCGCGCGACATCCCCTGTCGATGACTGCAATATTGGAGGGACGGATAGTGGGACGGATATGGGGCATCTGTGGCAGACGGTGCAGATGTTCTCCCTGGAGTGCCCATGAAACAGATGAGTCGCTATCATCAAAAAGCACGATTGGCACGCCGACACGCTGACAATGCGGAGGGAGGTCGTCGGTGATGGGGATTCTGCAAAGAATCGAACGCAAGCTCGAAGGTGCGGTGGATGACGGCTTCGCCCGAGTCTTCGGCGGCAAAGTAGCACCTCAAGAGGTCGAGAACGCGCTTCAGCGCGAGGCCGAAGACCTTCTCGAAGACCTCGGCGACGGCAGCAAACTCGCGCCCAACGCGTACACCCTGGTGGTCAGTTCGACCGACCATCAGGAGATGGCGGCGGAATACGAACTGAATCGCAAAACGTTCTCCAAGCACCTCGAGAACTTCATCCGAGACAACGGGTGGCAGACGTACGGCGAAGTGGTTGTCGAGTTTGCCCAGTCACCCACCCTGCACACGGGTCAGTTCCGGGCTCGAGGTGCAGTTAACCCCGATGCTCGCCCGATGCCCGTACCCTCACCGGGTGACCAACAGGTAGGCCCGCCCGGGCCGCCCCCGCCCCGTCCACAGGCAGGGCCGCAACCCGCAGGACCAAACCGAATCCCACCAGTAGGAGCCGTTCCCATGACCAAGAACTCCGGATATGACCAGCGCGGAGGTTACGAACAGGGCTCCTATCCGCCTCCCGGTCAGCAGCCGTACCAGCCCGAAGACCAGAACGCCGATGCCGCTCCTGCGGCATACAGCCAGCAGGACGGGTACGACCAGCAGGGCTATGACCGGCGCGGCTACGACCAGGGCTACCAGCAGGGCGGCTATGAACAGCAGCCCGCTTACGGCCAGCAGGGTGGCTACGCCCAACAGCCCGGATACGACCAGGGCTACCAGCAGGGCGGCTACAACCAGGGCTATCCCGCCGAGCAGCCGGGCGCAGGCGCACCGGACCAGCAGGGATACGACCAGCGCGGCTACGACCAGGGTTACGCCCAGCAGCCCGGATACGACCAGGGCTACCAGCAGGGTGGCTACG
The DNA here is from genome assembly GCF_056786475.1 of Williamsia sp. Y844. Classification (NCBI taxonomy): domain Bacteria; kingdom Bacillati; phylum Actinomycetota; class Actinomycetes; order Mycobacteriales; family Nocardiaceae; genus Williamsia; species Williamsia sp. Y844. Next base: position 1,994,594 of record NZ_JBXCJB010000001.1, on the reverse strand, counting down.
AGCAGCAGCCCGCCTACGGCCAGCAGGGCGGCTACGCACAGCCCGGATACGACCAGGGCTACCAGCAGGGCGGATACGACCAGGGTTACGGCGACCAGCAGGGTTACACCGGCGACCAGCAGGGTTACGCCGCCCCGGATCCGCAGGGTGGCTATGCCGGGCAGGGCTACGCGCCGCCGGCTGGCTACGCGCCCAGCTCCATCACTTTGCTTCTCGAAGACGGCAGCAACCGCACCTTTCAATTGCGTAACGGTTCCAACGTGATCGGTCGCGGACAGGATGCGCAGTTCCGGCTACCGGACACCGGAGTCTCGCGTCGCCACGTGGAAATTCGCTGGGACGGATCGAGCGCATTGCTCAACGACCTGAACTCCACGAACGGCACCACGGTCAACGATGTCCAGGTCAGCAGCTGGGAATTGGCTGACGGCGACCGTATCCGCGTGGGACATTCGGACATCACCGTTCGCTTCCAGTAGACCGCTCACCCGACGGGCGCGGGGGCTCCGGCCACCGACCCCGGCATGACCCGACTCACTTTCTTCGAGCTGGTGACACATCCGAGTAGCTACATAGAGGCCACTGGGCCATAAGATGCACTGGACTTTGATGGCTGGCCCAGGAGGTGAGAAAACGTGCAAGGCATAGTGCTGCAGTTGACGCGTGTCGGTTTCCTGCTGCTCTTGTGGCTGATGATCTGGGCAGTGCTCCGAGTTATCCGCAGCGATGTCTATGCCGCGACGGGCCAACGACCGCCCACCCGGTTCGAACGCCGGACCCAGGGCTCACCGGCCCGGGTCAAAGGCGCTGCCCGATATCTCGTGGTCACCCATGGTGCGCTGGCCAATACCCGCATCACTCTTGGCACCCAGCCCGTCCTTCTCGGGCGGGCCGACGACTCCACCCTCGTCCTCACCGACGAATACGCCTCCGAGCGTCACGCACGCCTGATCCGCCGGGGTGACGACTGGTACGTCGAGGACCTCGGATCCACCAACGGCACCTACCTCGATCGGTCGAAAGTCACCACCGCTGTGCGGGTGCCCATCGCAACTCCGGTACGCGTGGGCAAAACCGTGATTGAGTTGCGCCCGTGACACTGGTGTTGCGCTATATCGCGCGGAGCGACCGTGGCCTGGTCCGCGCCAACAACGAAGACTCGGTCTACGCCGGTGCCCGTCTACTCGCCCTTGCGGACGGCATGGGCGGCCACGCGGCCGGTGAAGTCGCCAGCCAACTGGTCATCCAGGCGCTGCGGCCCCTCGATGACGACGAACCCGGTGGAGACCTCCTCGCCAAACTCGACGCGGCCACCCGGCGGGGCAATCAGGCGATCGCCGATCAGGTCGCCGAGGCTCCCGAGCTCGACGGCATGGGGACCACACTGACCGCGATCCTGTTCGCCGGTTCCAGGCTGGGGCTCTGCCATATCGGCGATTCCCGCGGATATCTGCTGCGCGACGGTCAACTCACCCAGATCACTCGCGACGACACGTTCGTGCAGACCCTCGTCGAAGAAGGCCGGATCACGGCCGAGGAAGCCCACACGCATCCGCAGCGCTCACTGATCATGCGGGCGCTCACCGGTACCGAGGTCGAACCGACGCTGACCGTGCGTGAAGCACGGGCAGGCGATCGCTATCTGCTCTGCAGCGACGGCCTGTCGGACGTGGTCAGTGAAGAGACGATCCGCGACACCATGCTGTCGGTCGAGAACCACCGCGACTGCGCCGACCGGCTCATCGAACTCGCATTGCGTGGCGGTGGTCCGGACAACGTCACCGTGGTCATCGCCGACGTCGTCGATGTCGATTACGGCGAGAGCCGGCCGATCGTCGGTGGTGCTGCCGGTGGCGACGACCAGGAGTACGTCCCCGATCCGAGCACCTCGGCCGGCCGGGCGGCGGCGCTGCGGCCGCCCGCGCAGACCCCGCGTCGCCCGACGATCGGCACACCCGAACCCGAACCCCGGCAGGCACACCCGCGCCGCAAATGGATCCTCGCAGGCGTTGCCGTGGGGATCATCGCCCTGCTGATCGGTGGACTGTTCGTCGGACGCGCGATCGTCCGGTCGAACTACTATGTGGGCCAATCCGATGGCCAGGTCGTGGTCTATCGCGGGCTACCGGGTTCGGTCCTCGGGATGAGCCTGCACGAGCTGAGCAAGATCACCTGCACCAAGGGCATGGACACCGACAACCCCACCGTCACGCTGGTCGACTACGGCAACCGGCCTGCCGACTGCGTGCCGCTGGAGGTCTCCGACCTGACCGGGACCGCGCCTGCCTCCCTCGACGGCCGCGACCCGGTATCGCTCGGAGACGCCGAATCCCAGGTCCGCGACCTGATGGACAACCTGCTGTCGCTGTGCCCGGAAGAGACGTCGGCGCCAACCGAAGCGGTCACGCCGCAACCACAGACACCGGCACCGGCGCCTGGTGATTCGACGACGACGTCAACCGTTGCTCCGCAATCCGGCACGGCCAGCACGATGCCGCCGCTGCCGACGACACCGGTCACACCGCCGGGGAACTGTCGGGGCCGCTGATGTCACAGGCCGCAGTCACCCAGACCCCAGCACCGGGCCCCGCCCGGCCATACACCGGACGCAACCTCGAGCTTGCCCTGCTCGGCCTGTCCACCGTCATCGTCTTCGCCGCGTTGATCCTGGTTCAGTTCGCTCAATCCCAAAGCGTCACTTGGGATATCGCGAAGTACATCGGCGCCTACATGTTGCTCTTCGGGTTTGCCCACTTAGTGGTCCGCCGGTTTGCGCCCTATGCCGATCCGGTGATCCTGCCGTTGGTCGCGACCCTGAACGGACTGGGCCTGGTGCTCATCCACCGTCTCGACCTCGGCACCGGACAGAACGGCGAGACCGCCAGCCCCATCGACCGCACCCATGACGCCGATCAACAGGTGCTGTGGGCGGTCCTGGGCATCGTCGCGTTCGTTGCGGTCCTGATCCTGATCCGCGACCACCGCACGTTGTCGCGGTACAGCTACATCCTCGGTCTCGGCGGCCTGATCTTCCTGGCCATCCCGGCGATCCTGCCGTCGTCGATGTCGGAGATCAACGGCTCGAAGATCTGGATCCGCACGCCGCTGTTCAACATTCAGCCCGGTGAGTTCTCGAAGATCCTGATCATCATCTTCACCGCGTCCCTGCTGGTCTCGAAACGCGACCTGTTCACCACCGCGGGCAAACACTTCCTCGGCATGGACCTGCCCCGGGCCCGCGACCTCGGTCCCCTGCTGGCAGCCTGGGTCATCTCCATCGGCGTCCTGGCGTTCGAGTCGGATCTGGGAACGTCGCTGCTGATCTTCTCCACGATGCTGGTGATGCTCTATGTGGCGACCGAACGGGTCAGCTGGCTCATCATCGGCCTCAGTCTGTTCGCACTCGGGGCGATCCTCGCCTACCAGCTGTTCTCACATCTCCAGGTCCGGGTCAGCATCTGGCAGGACCCGTTCAGCGACTTCTACGGGCAGGGCTATCAGGTCGGGCAGGGGCTGTTCGGACTGGCAACCGGTGGTGTGTTCGGGACCGGTCTGGGATCGGGCCGCCCGAACATCGTGCCGTTCGCCAACACCGACTTCATCATCGCGACGATCGGTGAAGAGCTCGGGCTGGTCGGGCTGGCCGCGATCCTGATGCTCTATCTGGTCCTGGTCACCCGCGGACTGCGAACCGGGATCATGGTGCGCGACAGCTTCGGCAAACTGCTCGCCACCGGATTGTCGTTCACCATCGTCATGCAGGTCTTCGTTGTCGTCGGTGGTGTCACCAAGCTCATCCCGCTGACCGGTCTGACCACGCCGTTCATGTCGTACGGTGGTTCCTCGCTGCTGGCCAACTACATCCTGGTGGCGCTGCTGCTCCGCGTGTCCAATGCCGCGCGTGAACCCGACCCGACCAAGAAGAAACCGACTCCGATCGCAGATGCACCCACGCAAATGGTGAAACGCCCATGAACATTCCCATCCGTCGCGTGGTGACGGCAGTCATGGTGATCATCCTCGCGCTGCTGATCAACGCCACCTATGTCCAGGTCTTCAAGGCCGACGACCTCCGGGCCGACCCCCGCAACCAGCGGGTCCTGCTCGACGAGTACTCACGCCAGCGGGGCCAGATCACCGCAGGCAACGACGTCATCGCCCAGTCCGTCCCCACCGACGATCGACTGCAGTACCTGCGCACCTACCCGAACCCGTGGGCAGACGCGTACGCCCCCGTCACCGGTTACTACTCGTTCCAGTACGGGAGTTCCGGCCTCGAACAAGCCGAGGACTCGTTCCTCAACGGCAACGACGACCGCCTGTTCGGGCAACGGTTTGCCGACATGTTCTCCGGCCGCGACCCGCGCGGCGGCAACGTGATCACCACCATCAACCCGCGGGCGCAACAGGTCGCCTACGAACAGATGACAGCCGGCTGCAACGGGGGTTGCCGCGGGGCGGTGGTTGCGCTCGATCCCAGCACCGGCGCGATCCTGGCGATGGTCTCCACCCCCAGCTACAACCCGAACCTGCTGGCCAGCCACGACGCGACCGTTCGCGAAGACGCATGGGCCGCTTGGAATCCGGCCGATGCCACCGGCTATCAGCCGATGCTGAACCGCGCGCTCAACGAGACCTACCCACCCGGTTCGACGTTCAAGGTGATCACGGCCGCGGCGGCACTGGAAGAGGGACTCGACGAGAACACCCGGCTGACCGCCGACAACAGCATCGTGTTGCCGCAGACGCAGACCTCGCTCACCAACTACGGCAACCAGACCTGCCCCGCCTCCAATGGAGGCAGCGTCACGATGCATCAGGCGCTCGAGTATTCGTGCAACACGGCATTCGTCGACCTGTCCACCTCGAAGCTGCAGAACCCCATCGAGACGATCAAGAATCAGGCCAATGCCTTCGGCGTCGACGCCAAGCTGCCCAACACGCCGCTCCCGGTCGCCGAGTCCACCGTCGGCCCGATCCCAGACCTCGCCGCGCTCGGCCAGAGCTCCATCGGCCAGCGCGACGTCCGCTTCACCCCGATCCAGAACGCGATGATCGCGGCAACGATCGCCAACGGTGGAGTTCGCATGCAGCCCTATCTCGTGGATAAACTCCAGGCTCCCGACCTCAAGACACTGCACACCACCCGACCGAACGCACTCAACGAACCGATCTCCGCGCAGACAGCGGCCACGCTGACCGCGATGATGGTCGATTCCGAGCGCAACACCACGGGTGCCGGCGGACCGGTGCCGATCGCATCGAAGACCGGCACAGCTGAACACTCCGATACCCAGGGCGCCGACGAGACCCCGTTCGCCTGGTACATCGCGTTCGGGCCGTCGAGCAATGCCCAGGTCGCGGTTGCGGTGATCGTCGAGAACGGCGATGGAGGACTACAGGCAACGGGCGGCTCCTCGGCCGCTCCAATCGGGCGCGCGGTCATCAACGCGCTCGTAGGTGAGAGGTGACCGCGTGAGTTTGCAAGGTGGGACGACCATCGCCGGCCGTTATCGGCTGATGCGGTTGATCGCGACCGGCGGCATGGGCCAGGTGTGGGAAACCATGGACACCCGGCTGGGCCGACGTGTCGCCGTGAAGGTGCTCAAGGCCGAGTTCTCCGACGATCCCGAGTTCCTCGAACGCTTCCGCACGGAGGCCCGCACCACCGCCCAGCTGAATCATCCGGGCATCGCCAACGTCTTCGACTACGGCGAAGCGCAGGACCCGGGTGCCGGGTCTGTCGCCTACCTGGTGATGGAACTCGTCAACGGTGAGCCGCTCAACGCGGTGTTGTCCCGGGTCGGACGGCTGTCGTTGCACAATGCGTTGGACATGCTCGAACAGACCGGCCGGGCTCTCAAGGCCGCGCACGATGCCGGTCTGGTCCACCGCGACGTCAAACCCGGCAACATCCTGATCACCCCGACCGGTCAGGTGAAGATCACCGACTTCGGCATCGCCAAGGCCGTCGACGCCGCCCCGGTCACCCAGACCGGCATGGTCATGGGTACCGCGCAGTACATCTCGCCCGAGCAGGCGCTGGGCGAAGACGCGACTGCGGCATCAGACGTGTACTCGCTCGGAGTCGTCGGCTACGAGGCGATCTCCGGTCGCCGCCCGTTCCTCGGGGACGGCGCCATCACCGTGGCGATGAAACACATCCGCGAAGAAGCGCCGCCGCTGCCTGCGGATCTGCCGACCAATGTTCGTGAACTCATCGAGATCACGATGGCCAAGGACCCCCTTCAGCGCTACGCCGACGGTGGCGAGTTCGCCAACGCCGTCGCAGCCGTGCGCGCCGGTCGTCGTCCGCCGCAACCCGGTTCGGCCGCGGCCGCGTCCCGTCCCGCCACCGCGGCGATGGTTCCGCCTGCCAGCACCAGCGCCGTTCGGGCCACCCCACCTCCGAATGGACCGGCAACGCCTCCGCCGGGGTCGCAGGACGGATGGTCGGGCGGACAAAAGGCGCTGGCCGCTGTCGCGGTGCTGCTGCTCCTCGGAGCGCTCATCGCCGTCGGCTTCCTGTTGATGTCCTCCAACAACGACCCCGACACCCCGTCGCCGAGTTCGTCGAGGCCCCGGACAACGACGACCACCACGACGGTGCCGCCGACCACCGAGAAAACAACCACAACCACCACCCGCTCCACCACGACGACGACCACAACCGAGGACACCACGACCACCACAACGCCGGAGCCGACCACCACGACCACCACAACGGAGCGCAGCCCGATCTTCACGCTGCCGAGCATCTCGATCCCCGGGTTGCCTGCCCGCGAGGAGAGCGCTTCCGACGCAGCTGATGCCACGACCACGACCACGGGTCCTGATTCCGGGAATGGTGGTTGATGGCTGTCCCCAGGCAGGTTTCAGAACGCTACGAACTGGGTGAGACGCTCGGTTTCGGTGGCATGTCCGAGGTCCATCTGGCCCGCGACCTGCTGCTGCATCGCGACGTCGCGATCAAGGTCCTGCGCGCCGACCTCGCCCGCGACCCCACGTTCTACCTCCGCTTCCGGCGCGAGGCCCAGAATGCGGCGGCACTGAATCACCCGACCATCGTGTCGGTGTTCGACACCGGCGAGGCCGAAACACCCGAGGGGCCATTGCCTTTCATCGTGATGGAGTTCGTCGACGGCGAAACCCTGCGCGACGTGCTGCGGGCCGAAGGTCATGTCAGCCCCCGTCAGGCGATGACCTGGATCGCCGATGTTGCTGCGGCCCTGCACTTTTCGCACCAGAACGGCATCGTCCATCGGGACGTGAAGCCGGCGAACATCATGATCGACAAGTCCGGTGCGGTCAAGGTGATGGACTTCGGCATCGCCCGTGCCATGGCGGACACCGGCAACTCGATGACCCAGACTGCAGCGGTCATCGGCACCGCCCAGTATCTGTCGCCCGAACAAGCCCGTGGAGAGAGCGTCGACGCCCGCAGCGACGTGTACTCGCTGGGTTGTGTGCTCTTCGAACTGCTCACCGGAGAGCCCCCGTTCACCGGTGACTCCCCCGTGGCCGTGGCCTATCAACACGTCCGGGAGGATCCGCCCATCCCGTCGTCGGTGCGTCCGGGTATCCCACCCGAGCTCGACTCGATCGTGCTCAAGGCGATGAGCAAGAACCCGGCGAACCGCTACCAGTCGGCCGCCGAGATGCGTTCGGATCTGATCAAGGTGCTCGCCGGCGGCAAGCCGAGTGCACCGATGGTGATGAGCGACGAGGACCGTACCGCCCTGATCGACACCGGGCCCCGTGCCCGGGTTGCCCGGGTCGGTGGCACGGGCTCACCTGGCCGCGGCGATGACGATCCGCCGCCGAAGCGTCGCAAGGCCTTGAAATATGCGGCCCTGAGCGCACTTGCGGTCCTGGCGGTCGTGGCCGTCACGTTGCTGTTGATCCGGCCGTGGGCCTCGGACGAGACGCCACAGATCTCCATCCCACGAGTCACGGACATGTCCGCGGCCGACGCGCGAGCCGAACTGGAGACGATGGGTTTCCGCGTCAACCAGCGCGATGAACCGAGCGCCACCGTCCCCGAGGGCAATCCGACACGCACCACACCCGGTGAGGGGGTATCAGCCGACAAGGGCTCGACGGTGACGCTGTACGTCTCGGCCGGTCCGCAGCGCCAGCAGGTGCCCGACGTGAGGGGACGCACGCTGGATCTGGCGACCGCCGAACTGAACAATCTCGGATTCGGCAACGTCAGATCGGTCGAGGTCAGTTCCACCGCCGAGCTCAAGGGCAAGGTGGTTGGCACCGACCCGCCGGCACGCAGCACCGAGACCGTCACGACTCTGATCACGATGCAGGTCGGAACCGGGCCCCGCCTGGTCACCGTGCCCGACCTGACCGGCCAGCGACTGCAACAGGCACGGACCAATCTGACGCAGCTACAGCTGGAGATCTCACCGATCGAGGCGGATTCCGAACTGCCGCAGGGCACGGTCATCAGCACCTCACCGAACGCAGGCGAAGAGGTGGACGAAGGCAGCGTCATCCAGGTGACGGTCAGTCGCGGCAACATGTACGTGGTGCCCGATCTGCGTGGGCGCACTGCCGCCCAGGCAGAAACACAACTGACGACGGCCGGATGGGAACGCGGCACCATCACGACGGTCCCGCGCAACGTCCCGCTCGGTAGTTCCGACGACGGCAAGATTCTCGATCAGACACCGTCACCGGGGACCTTGGCACGCAAGGACGGAGCGATCACGATCACCGTCGGCCGGGCTGCACTGCTGCCGTAGTTCCTGGCAGTTCGGCCCCTCGCCGCGCCGGAAGGTGTGACGAGGTGGTACACCCTTCATGAGTGAGATTTGACGCACACGTACCGAACGAAGGGTCCCCGCACCGATGACTAGCCTGTTCCGCGCACCGAAATCCGACCATACCGCCGTGCAGTTGCTGCTTCGCGCCGCCATCGGCGGGACCATGATCGCCCACGGCATCAAGCACGGCCGCAGCCTCGAAGGCACCGCCGGATGGTTCGGATCGATCGGTTTCCGTCAGCCGAAGCTGCAGGCGCAGGCCTCTGCCGTGGTGGAGGTCGGGGCCGGGGCCGCGATCGTCGCCGGAGCCGGGACCCCCCTCGCCGCGGCCGCGGTCGTCGGCACGATGGCAGTCGCCGCCCGCTCGGTGCATCAGCCCAACGGCTTCTTCATCACCTCGGAGGGCTGGGAGTACGTCGCCAACCTCGCAGCCGCCGCGGTGGCCCTGGCCGCCATCGGACCCGGCCGCTTCAGCGTCGACCGCGCCCTGGGTCTTGACAGCAAGCTCAGCACCAACCAGGGTGCCGCCCTGGCAGCGGGTGTCGGACTGGCGGCAGCCGGCGTCCAGCTCGCTGCCTTCCACCGGCCGGTCTCCAAGTAGCCAAGCACCAAAAAATACAGGCCGGCGCCCCTCATCGGGTCGTCGGCCTGTGTTGTGTGAGGTGCGCTCAGCGGGTCACGGGCGCGGTCCACATACCCGCCATGGCATCGATCAGATCGGTTCCGAAGTCGTCCCAGCTCGCAGCGTCAGCCGTGTCATCGGTCGCCAGCTGGAGTTCGCGTTCGGCACACATGTGCGTCATCAGCAGTCGTCCCATCGTGGCGCGTGCGACGCGGACGTCCGATGGCAGGTGCGCAAGCGTTGCCCCGAGGCCCTGCACCATCGGGGTCAACGACGGGGACACCCGTTCGGTCTGCTGATAAGCCAGCAGCCGCAGGGACGGATCGGTCTGCACCTGCGCATTGAAACGCGCATACCAGCTCGGGGTGCCGAGTTCGGCCATATGCTGCGTCGACGGCCGTACGAGACACGAGATCCACGCGCGGATGTCAGTGGAACCCTCGGTTTCCTCGAGCAGCTTCGCGCGGCACTCCTCGATCTGCAAAGAGTGTTTGTTGACAATCGCCAGGACCAGATCCGTCTTGGTGCCGAAGTGGTATCCGACTGCCGCGTTGTTGCCTTGTCCCGCGGCCTCGCTCACCTGGCGATTCGAAATCGCGAAGACGCCCTCTTCGGCAAAGAGTCGTTCGGCAGCGGTGAGGATGAGCTCGCGTGTCGCCACCGCACGCGTCGATTTTGATCCAGCCGTCGCAGTCATCGGTCCACTTCCACCTTGTACTTCAGGCCGGGCCACGAGAGGAATATGGCCCGTTCCTGACGCCATTCAACCTTCATTCGCCCACCTGGTCAATCAGTTGATTTAGCAGCGGGCCGTCAGGTTCCCGAGATTCGAATCGATGACGTGGATCACCCCCGACCCCGCCCAGTTGACTGAACCACAACTGAGATCTAGTTTTAGGTAAGTCAATTGACTGATTGATGCTCTCGAAAGCGCGCCTGATGGAGTCTGCCGATGTCGACCGCCGAAAACTCAGGCCCTGACCAGCCCATCGATGCCAAACCGGCCGCCATCGTCGCGGTCCTGGCGTTCTCCGGTGTGGTCGCCGCCCTGACCCACACCATGATCATTCCGATCATCCCTCAGTTGCCCGGACTACTGGACGCGTCGGCGTCCAACACCGCCTGGGCGATCACCGCCACCCTGCTCGCGGCCAGTGTCTCCGTCCCGATGATGGGCCGCCTCGGCGACATGTTCGGCAAACGCCGCATATTGCTGGTCTGCTTCTCGCTACTCATCGCCGGTTCGGCGGTCTGCGCACTGGCCTCCGATATCGTCACCCTCATCGTCGGCCGGTCGCTGCAGGGCATGGCGGCCGGTGTCATCCCCCTGGGCATCAGCGTCATGCGCGACATGCTGCCTGCCAAGAAGCTGCCCGGCGCCGTCGCGACCATGAGTTCCTCACTCGGGGTCGGCGGCGCGCTGGGTCTACCCGTTTCCGCCCTGATCGCCGAGTTCTCCAACTGGCACGTTCTGTTCTGGGCGTCGGCCGCCATGGGCATCATCGCCACCGTGCTGGTGATTGTTGTTGTGCCCGAATCGAATATCCGGAGCGGAGGTAGCTTCGACTTCGGTGGGGCACTGTCACTGTCGATCGCGTTGGTCTCGATGCTGCTCGCGATCTCCAAGGGTGCCGACTGGGGCTGGACCTCTTCGACGACAACCGGTCTGGCGATCCTGGCCGCAGCATTCTTCGTCATCTGGGGCTGGTGGGAACTACGGGTGCCGCAACCGCTGATCGACCTGCGGATCAGTGTCCGGCCCCAGGTGCTCTTCACCAACATGGCCTCCATCGTTCTCGGGTTCGCCATGTTCTCGATGAGTCTGGTGTTCCCCCAGGTCTTGCAGTTGCCAACCGCCACCGGGTACGGCCTCGGGCAGTCGATGCTGGTCGCCGGACTCGTGATGGCGCCCTCCGGACTGATGATGATGCTGGTCTCGCCGCTGTCCGCGCACATCACGACAACCCGAGGACCCAAGACCACGTTGATGTTCGGCGCGATCGCCGTGGCCATCGCATACGGAACCGGCGTGATGTTCATGCACTCGATCTGGCAGATGGTGCTCATCTCGATCATCATCGGCTTCGGCATCGGGTTGGCCTACGGCGCCATGCCCGCCCTGATCATGGGTGCGGTACCGGAGACCGAAACCGGTGCCGCGAACAGTTTCAACACATTGATGCGCTCTGTCGGAACATCTTTCGCCAGTGCCATCGCCGGAGTGATCCTGGCTCAGATGACGATGTCGGTGGGCTCGACGACCGTTCCCACCGAAAGCGCGTTCCGCATCGTCATGGCCTGCGGCGCCGTGGCCTCGCTGCTGTCCTTCGGGATCGCCTGGTTCATCCCCAAGTTCAGCATTTCCGCTGCCCAGCTCGAGGTGAACACGGCGGGCGAGAACAGCGAACCGCTCTCCTCGACTCGTTGAAGGCTGCTCGGCCTTCGAACGAGGACCTGGGCGTCAGGCAGGAGTCCGCCCCGATTTCTCGGCACCCATCCCCGAGAACCCCACCGAGTAGCCACCGTCGGCCGGCATCAGCACACCGGTGATATACGAGGATGCATCGCTGGCGAAAAATAATGCTGCCGAGGCTATTTCGTCGGGCATACCCCAACGATCCATCGGGATGCCCGGCACCCGGGTCGCTCCCGGAGGCGGCTCCGGATACTCCTTGGACATGGCGACCAAACCCGTCCACACCGTCCCCGGGCACACCGCATTGACCCGAATGTTGTTGTCCACGTAGTCGAGGGCCCCGGTTTTGGTCAGCTGATTGACCCCGGCCTTGGCCGCACCGTAGACACCGTGATGTTTGAAGCCGACCATGGCCGTCATCGAGGAGATGTTCACAATGGATCCGCCGCCGGATTGGAGCATCGACAGAACCCCGTATTTCATGCACAGAAAGACCCCGCGCAGATTCACATCGTGAACGCGGTCCCAATCCTCGGTACTCTGCAGATGCAGGGGCATCATGGTGCCGCCGAAGCCGGCATTGTTGACCAGGATGTCGACCCGCCCGAACGATTCTTCCGCGGTCGCGATCATGCGCTGGACATCCTCCTCCTTGCTGATATCCGCTTTGACGCCTACCGCATCCTCGCCGATCTCCTCGGCAACGTCCAGAGCGCGCCCGGTTATGCTCGCGCACAACACATTCGCCCCCTCTGCGGCGAACCTGTGCGCGATCGACTTCCCGATACCGGAGCCGGCCCCGGTGACGACGGCGACCTTGTCTTTCAGTTGCATGTTCAGTTCCTCTGGTATGTCGTGACCTCTGGGGATGCCGTGGCTGCTCAGGTGATCGGCTCGGTTCCCGCGAGGGTGGTGCGATGCATCCGACGCGCCTCCGTCCGGTCGAAGGGACAGGCTCGGTGCAGCAGACCGAGGTTGTCCCACAGGACCATGTCGCCCACCTGCCACTCGTGCCGCAACACCCGATCCGGCGAGGTGGCGCGTTTCTCCAGATCGGCCAACAGCGCGCGGCCCTCATCGAAATCCATCCCCACGACGTGAGAGGCGCTGTGCCCGAAGACCAGAGACCGTCGCCCGGACCGGTGTTCCCACACCAGTGGATGTTCACGTTCAGGCCACGTCGCCCAGTCCTCGAGCTGTTCCGGTGTCGGGTCCGGGTAGCTGCGCCGCTGTATCGCCTCGAACGTATGCAATACCCGCAGGCCCGCATATCGTTCCTTCTCGTCTTCGGTCAGGACGTCGTAGGCCGCATATGTGCTGCTGAACTCCGTCTCGCCGCCGTCGCTCGCGAGCACGTGCGCCGTCAGGGCCACAGCTTTCGCTGGCGTCTCGTCCATTGAACCGTCGAAATGCCAATGGTCGTTGCTCGAGAAGTAACGCACATTCGGATTCGACGGCTCGAAACTGATCTCCATCACGTCCGGATTCGGATAAGCCGGAAATTGCACCACATCACCGAGTTTTCGGCAGAACTCAACCTGCACCTCGTCGTCGATGGGCAGACCTCGTAGCAGCAGAACGCCATGTTCTTCCAGCGCGGACATGCACGCCGCGGGCAATTCGGCGTCGTTGCGCAAGCGGTCGACATCGACGTCGACCAGCTCGGCCCCTACGACATCGGTCAGTTTGCGGGTGGTGAGTGTGGCCATCTCGCTCTCCTTTTCATCATTGCGGCAGCAAATCCGCCGGTCATGATTGGATGTGTATGCAATGTAGGTCTTCCTCTTAACTATTTCAATCCTTGCTAGGATTGCGACTGAGCGTGTATGCAATAAGGGCACCGATTGCCTTTCGGCAACTCAGGGCCCTACCACTCGAGGGAGATCGCTCATGGCCGATGCGTTGGGTTGGCGACTGAAATTGGGAGTCGTCACGCCCTCGGTGAATACCGTCGTTCAGCCCGAATACGACGACATGCGGCCTCCAGGTGTCACCAACCACATCGGGCGCATTCACATCCCTGACCGGATCACCAGCAACGACAACGATTTCGAACTCTTGGTACGCGACATCGATCGCGGTCTCGACGACGCCGTCGAGCGGGTCCTGACCTGCGAGCCGGACTGCATCGTCCTCGGCGTCTCGATCGAGGCGGTGTACGGCGACCCCAAAGCGGGCGACGGTATCCAGCAACGACTTCGAGCAAAGTTCGGCGAAGAACTGCGGCTCGTCCATGCCGGCGACGCGATACCGGCCGCGCTGCGTGCGCTCGGCGTGAGTGAAGGGCCGATCGCACTGCTCACCCCGTACCAACCTGTCTCCGAGGGACATCTGCGGACCTTCGTCGAGAACTGCGGCTACCAGCTGCACGACGCCATCCACCTGCGCGCCCCCAGCGCAGTGCAGATCGCGCACACCACAAGGGAAACCGTGCAGGAGGGATTCGACCGCCTCGCGCAGACCCGGCCTCGTGCCATCGTCCAGTTCGGGGCCAACATGTGTGCCGGAGCAATCGCGGCCGACGCCGAACAGCGTCTCGGCCTCCCGGTGATCGCGGTCAATACCGCCACCTACTGGCATGCCCTGCGCACCAACGGAATCCCCGACCAGATCGAGGGCTTCGGACAGCTGCTGGCGCAACACTGACCGCACGTTCATCACCGATGGCCAGGTATTGGAGCCACACATGCCCCACGAATACCCCACATTGTTCTCACCGATCGCCCTCGGGCCGCGCACCGCCCGCAACCGGGTCTGGATGACGGCACATGCCACGGAGTTCTCCACCGACGGCACGTTCGCCGACGCCAGCGCGGACTACTACGCCGAACGTGCTCGCGGGGGCGTCGCCGTGATCACCATGGAGGCCATGGCAGTTCATCCGACCAGCCAGCCGCGCCGCGGTGTAATACTCGCGTACAAAGCGGCGGTGGTCGACAGTTACCGCACCGTGGCGCAGGCCGTCCATCCACACGGGACTTTGCTGCTGGCACAACTGTGGCATCGGGGAAGGCAGACCGACGGGATCATCAGCCGTCTGCCGACCTGGGCACCGAGCGCTGTGCCCGACACCATCTACCGCGAGATCCCCCACGAGATGACGCTGCCCGAGATCGACGAACTGGTGGCGCACTACGTGCGGGCCGCCGAGTACGCGATCGAGGGCGGGGTCGACGGTATCGAGGTCCACGGTTTGGCCCACGGTTACCTGCTCGGTCAATTCCTCTCTCCGGCAACCAATCATCGCACCGACGACTACGGTGGTTCGTTCGAGAATCGGATGCGCATCGTGCGTCGGATCGTCGACGAGGTCCGGCAGGCCGTCCCCACCGGCCGCATCCTGGGAATCCGGCTCAACAGTAGTGACGGAGATTCCGCCGCCGCTCTGACCAACGCCGACTGGGTCCAGATCGCCGTCGAAATCGAACGCTGGGGCGCCGTCGACTACATCTCCACCAGTCAGGGCACCTATCTGGACCGGATGCAGATCTATGGAACGTCGGCTGCCCGGCCCGCCGGATACGAGGTCGCCGACACCGCCGCGATCACCCGGGCGGTCTCGGTGCCCGTGGTCGCGGTCGGCCGCATCACCACCCCGGAGATGGCCGAAGACGTACTCGTAACGGGCAGAGCCCAATTCGTCGGCATGGCGCGTCAGCTCATCGCCGATCCGAGCTGGCCGGAGAAGGCCCAGCGGGGGCGATCCGACACCATTCGGCCCTGCATCGGATCGAACTGGTGCGTCGCCTCGTTCGCACGAGGCCCACTCGCCTGCATACACAATCCGAAGGTCGGCCGCGAACGCATATTCGCCCTCGACGACGTCAGATCTCGTCGGCCACGCACCGTCGCGGTCGTCGGCGGTGGACCAGCGGGACTGCGTGCGGCTCTGACGGCATCCGAACTCGGCCACGAGGTGACGCTCTTCGAGAAGGAATCCACACTCGGCGGGCAGGTCGGACTGATCGCAATGGCCGACTCGTACGGCGAGTGGTCGGGCGTTACCGACTGGCTGACAACACAGCTCGCGGGCAGCAACGTCAAGATCGCGCTCGGACACCGGGCGAGCGTAGACGATCTCATCGGGCACTACGACGCGGCGGTGATCGCGACCGGATCCACACCGATCCGGCACGGCTGGACATCGCGGCATCCCGACCGCTGGGTGACCGCCTCGGCGCTACCCGGCTCCGACCAGTGGAACGTCTATACCCCTGCGGAGATCCTCACCGGCCGCACCGAAATACCTCACCGGGTCCTGATCGTCGACGACACCGGTGACCGGCAGGCATTTGTCACCGCCGAGTATCTTCTCAGTCGACGCCATCCGGTACACATCGTCTCGCAATACCCCCAGCTCGGACACGCCTTCGCGGATGCTCACGACCTTCCGTTCGCATTCGGTCAACTACGCAGGGCGGGAATGACATTCACTTCCGGAACCGAGGTGACCGCGATCGACGGTGACACTGTCATGCTGAAAGATGTGTACACACACGAGACTTCGGTCCTCACCGAGATCGACGCCATCGTGCTGGTTCTCGGCAACACCGCCGACGATGCACTGGCCCGTGAGCTCAACGGCAGTGGTGTCGATGTCCAGGTGGTCGGAGATGCACTGGCGCCGCGGCGAATCTTCAACGCCATCTGGGAAGGCGAGCAGGCCGCCCGAAAGCTCTGAGCCCTTGCCGGGGCCGCTGCCGAAACAGTGAGCCTGTCAGCAACGAACATCCGCCGGCGCTGCGCCCGCCCGGGCCCCTCGGACATGATGCGAACGAACTCGCTCGGGCACGCGATACACCCAATACGTCGTGGACCGTGGGCACGGGCCGTAACGTGGGAGTACATCGAGAGAGCGGCGAGCGGGAGCCTGGCCCCGTCATTGCTCCGGCTGTGCCCGTGTTGCTGAGGGGGTTTGCGACCATGGACGGGAAAACCCTGCAGAACACAGCCCAAAGGTGTGCTGAGAGCCTCCCGGCAACTACGCTGGACCCCTTCGAACCCGGCTGGAAGGCCGCCAAGGTTCACGAAAAATGGTTCATGCTGATGACCGAGGTTCCGCAGGATTCCCACATGCGGGACCTGGCCGGCCAGCCGGTCGTGATCGTCAAGTCCGACCCGAGCGACGCCGCAGCCCTTCGTGGGGCATATGCGGACATCACTGCCGGTTACCACATGAACAAGCAGCACTGGATCACGCTGGCTCCCGGCGACTCCATCGACACGAATCTGGTCGAGGAACTGGTGACCGAATCCTACAGACTCGTGGTTGACACGCTGCCCAAATCTCGCCGGCCCATCGACCCGAAGACGGTCGGTGACTGACTGCGGGCGTCCCTTCGTCGGCAAGCTGGACGTCTACCAGGTTGCGGGACAGGTCATCCTGATCGTCACCGACGATCCGGACGAACGGATCGTCGCCGTCAAGTCAGAGCAGGTGCGAGCTCTGCAACGTGGGTACGAGTCGATCGTTCCCGGTCGCTACCTCAACGAATCACATTGGATCTCTATCGGAATCCACGCCGCGGGATGCGGCATTTGAAGGAAGAAGTCATGCGAGCAGTTGTGCTCAGAGAACCCGGCAACATCGACAAGCTCCTCCCCTCCACACCGTCCACAACCGAGGCACTGTCTGCTTCACCGGAGCACTGTCGGACCACTGGACGATCCAGGCCTTCAACCCGCTCGCTCAGATCCCGACCGGCGTGCGTCTCACCGCCTATGCCGGCGAGGCCTCGGACCTTCCCGCCGACGTACTCCACCAGCAACTAGAGGCCATCACCGAGGGCCGAATCAAGGTCGCGATCGCGCACGTTTACCACGGTCTCGAACAGGTCGGCGAAGCGCAGGCCGGCTTGGAGACAGGAAGAATGCCAGGCAAGCCAGTCGTCGTCCTCGACTGACCGCAGTAGCGAGAGCTCCCACCCGGCCATACCGATGGCCGCTTCCGTCGCTGGGTCATCCGGACTCCCCTCGCGAAGTGCCCGGGCCGAATCTCCCGGATCTCCGGTTCTTCGACGGCACAACGCTCTTGCGCCGATGGGCACCGCGTTCGGAAGCGACAGCCGCTGGGCGGGTTCATCAGATCTCACACGCTGGAACACGCGTAATATCCGAACCTTGCGGTATTCCTTGACCTGGTCAGCCGCTCACCATCAGCGGAAGGTCAAGGTTTCGAAACCGGCCTCGAATCCCCACGTGCAGAGATCGCTGCGCAGTCGAGTCGGGTACATCGTTTTCGGATGTAGGGCACCTACCCAACTGCTCTTGTAGACGGCCGCCACGAATACGTACTGATCTAGCTGGATCGAGGATCCCGCAAAGATCGTTCCATCAATGAACACGGGCGCGGCAAGCAAGTGGTGCGCATTGACTGCGGTGATCCCATTTGTCTTGCGCAGGTGCAGTATCCGAAAGCTGCGGTAGCCCTCAAATCGAATGTGGCGGTGGCTATCGAGTCGGCTGCGGGTGTGATGGTGGGGGTGTGCCATCGAGGTTGTCCTGGATGGCTGTGACCGCGGCTGCCAATGGCGGTGAGGCGGGGTCGAGTGCTTGTTGTTCGGTGATGGCGACGTCGCCGTAGACGGGGATGACGGTATACCAGCCTTCAGACTGCGACGTCCGTGTGGCAAATAGGTACCACTGGCCTATTTTGAGCGGTTGGTCGCCGCCCAAAGACATATAGACGCCGTCCCTCGTTCCGCCTTGTTGGTTGACGGTCACGGTGGCAGGTATGTCGCCCTTCAGTTGGATGCCGGTGGTGACGGTGTACTGGGTTTCGGGGAAGCTGTCCCGAGTCTTAGAACCTGCGATGGATGCGACCTGTCCGCTAAAGACGTGGGTCGAGGCGGCCATGAGGTTGCGTACGTCGCTGACATCTGTAGTGGCGTCGAAGGGTGAAGTCAGGGTTGTTGTCGCGGGCTCGGTAGCTGCGATGCCCTCGTTGACGGTTGTTTCTCCGCACCCAGATAGAGCGATTGCCGCGCATAGCGCAGCCACAGAGACCGCGGCGGCACTCGTGACTGGATCGGTTTTCTTCATCGATCTCGCCAGCGCGACGTTGGCGGCGCGTTCGATCTTTGCCGGCCGTTTGCCGAATCGCGATCAGATGCCGTCATGGAACCACCGTCTCACACCGGCGTCACCGAAAGGAGTACCTTTTCGCGCCCCTATCGATGCCCAAACGGCTACACCGTCTCGGTTGAGATATCGTGGTTCCTTCGCCAGAATCGTTCTACTGCAATGAATCTTATACGTCTCGCGCAGGTGCGCAGTATACGAAACCTGCGGTCGACCGGTCACAGAATCAGCATCCGCCAGGGCGTGGGTCTGAGAGCTTGCGGTCTACGTACTCGAGGTTCTGGGAACGGCCACAGGTGTGGGCCGCGCGAACGGATCAAAGAGCGTGCCACGGCCCTCAATGGTGGGATCGTGGCATTGGACGCGGGCGATGCCCGGAAATTCATGCACCGTCGGCAGACGTTTGGTGGCTATTCGACCTTGAGCGGGCAACCCTGCCCCCAGACTCCTAATCGTCGGCGGGTGTTGTCGCGCACAATGACTGGACACCGCGGTCCCTCACGGTCGCGGATGTTCCCAGGCTTTCGAGTAGACGCAGTCCGTCTGCGGTGGGGCTCTCGGGGGTGGCAGTGAGCACGATCAGTTCCATACCGGGCTGGTCGGGTAGCGCGAAGTTCTCTTGATGAAGTTCCAGTAGTCCCACGAGCGGGTGCTGGTATGCCTTGCGTCCGTGTGTGCGGGCGCGTACGTCTGCGCGGGACCAGAGACTGCGGAATCGTTCACTACCGATCGCGAGTTCACCGATGAGCGAAGCCAATCGTGGGTCATCTGGGTATGTTCCGGCGGCCAGGCGCAGATGCCCGACGACGTCGAGGGTGCACGTGTCCCAGTCAGCATAGAGGCCACGTTCGGCTTCGGCGAGGAAGATGTGGCGGGCGGTGTTCAGACCCGGTATCGGTGTCCCGTAGAGGAGGCGGGCGAGCTTGTTTGCGGCGAGCACGTCGAGGCGGTGATTCATGATCAGCGCGGGTGCACTGGCGGCCAGATCGAGAACGCTGAGCAGTTCCGGTCGGAGCTGTCCGTTCGGTGTCTTGGCGGGCCGTCGACGTTGCCGGGCGAGGCGGTGCAGGTGTCCACGTTCGGTGTCGTCGAGTTCGAGGACGCGGGCGAGTGCGTCAAGGACCTGCTCGGAGGGCTGGGTCGCGCGACCCTGCTCCAAGCGTACGTAGTAGTCGACGCTGACTCCGGATAGGTGTGCGACCTCTTCGCGGCGCAGACCTTCGACCCGACGGCGACTGTCGGAGGGAATGCCGACGGCAGCCGGGTCGACCCGGGAACGCCGGGTCCGCAGGAAGCCCGCAAGATCGTCCATGCCCTCAGTATGGACTCGGTTTGGCCGAGGTAGTGCGGGTGAAGGTGGTCCTGCCGATACCAGGAAGTCCCATCCGTTGGTAACAGCGCCCCTGAATGTCCGGCGCCGCGGCACCCAGAATCGAAAGCACCCGACACGAAGGAGTTTCCATGAAGACACTGATCATTTACGCCCACCCGGAGCCCACGTCGCTCAACAGCTCACTCAAGGACCTTGCGGTCTCGACGTTGGAGAGCGCTGGACACGAGGTGCGGGTCAGCGACCTGTACGCGATGAACTGGAAAGCTGTCGTCGACGCCGAGGACTTCGGCCCCCACGCCTCGAGCCCGCTGCAGGTCGCCCGGAACTCGGGTGGGGCTTTCGACGCCGGGACGCTCACACCGGATGTTCTTGCGGAGCAAGAGAAGTTGCTGTGGGCCGATACGATCATCTTCCAGTTCCCGCTGTGGTGGTACACGATGCCCGCGATTCTCAAAGGCTGGGTAGATCGGGTATTCAGCTTCCACTTCGCATACGGCGTCGGCGAACACAGTGACACCAAATACGGCGAACGATTCGGTGAAGGCACTCTCGCAGGCAAGAGAGCATTACTGTCGGTGACCACCGGCGGACCGGAGTCGCATTACACCCCGCGCGGAATCAACGGTCCGATCGAGGACCTGCTGTTCCCGTTCCAGCACGGCATCCTCTATTACCCGGGGATCGAGGTGCTGCCACCGTTCGTGCTGTACGGCACGGACAGGATGAGCGACGAGGACTACCCGGACGTCGCGAAAGCATTCGAGCAGCGCTTGCTCACCTTGCATTCGACGGAGCCAATCGGGTTCCGGCGGCAGAACTTCGGTGACTACGAGATCCCCTCATTGCAACTGAAGGAGGGACTCGAGCCGGCTGGACGCACCGGGTTCGGGTTGCACGTACGCGGCTGAAAGCTGCTCCCCGCTACCGAAGGTGCTCGGCGCGTGGTGTGGGTGATGACAGAGGCAAGGACAGTAAAGGCTCGCGGTCCCGCGCGTGACGCGCCCTGTTCTAACCGAGCCCCTTGGCCGAGGGGCCGTCGAAGTGCGGGTAATGACAGGCAGCAAAGTGCCCGGGGCGGATCTCCCGGATCTCCGGTTCTTCGACGGCACAACGCTCTTGCGCCGACGGGCACCGCGTTCGGAAGCGACAGCCGCTGGGTGGGTTCATCGGCGAGGGCAGGTCACCTTGCAGCTGCGCCGCGGACACCGGCACGGTCGGGTCGGGTTCGGGCACCGAGTCGATCAGCGCACGGGTGTACGGGTGTACCGGAACAGAGAACAGCTCGTCGGTGGCCGCGACCTCGCACACCTTCCCGAGGTACATCACGACCACGCGGTCGCTGAGATTCTTGATCACCGCCAGATCGTGCGCGATGAACACCAGCGTGAGCTGGTATCGCTCTCTCATCTCCTTCAAGAGATTGATGATCTGAGCCTGCACCAGGACATCGAGAGCCGACACCGGTTCATCGCAGATGACAATCTCAGGATCCAAGACCATGGCACGTGCGATCGAGATGCGCTGGCACTGACCACCGGAGACTCATGCGGGCGACGGTCAGAAGCGGTGTCCGGATCCAGGCCGACCCGTTCGATCATCGCCCTGGTCCGCGCGAGAATCTCCGACTTACCGAGATTGCCCTGGATGCGCAGACCCTCGGCGACGATGTCCTCGACACGTCGCAACGGATTGAGCGAGGAGATCGGATCCTGAAAGATCATCTGCAGCTTGCTGCGCTGTGCTGGTGACGGTTCGGCGCGGCAGCATCGGTGGAGCCGAGGTCCACCGCCCCGACGATATTTCTGCCGCCTACCATCTCGAGAAGCGTGGGCAGAAGCCCGCACCCGGCACGGCGAGTACCCCTCTGAACACGCAGCGGAAGGCGCTGTTCACGCCCACCGCCGCCTCGTCGAGGAGATCGCGGCCGGACGGGCCGACGAGGCCGAACGACTGGCCCGAGCCCACCTGGCAGCGACCCAGGCATTTGTACTCGAACGCTTCGGCGATCAGATCGTCAACGCGTCGGCAGCGATGTCGCGCCAGGCAATCCACTCCAGCCGACGCTCGCGGATGTGACGTCACGCCAACCGACTGACGCGGGCGGTCCTCAGCCCAGCGCTGCGGCGACCTGTGCCTCGAGGGTGTTGACCTGACCATCGGGCACGGCCATGCCACAGACCGTCAGCCAGTTGGCAAGCATCCGATGGCCACCTTCGGTGAGCACGCTCTCCGGGTGGAACTGCACGCCATGGATCGGTAGTTCGCGGTGGCGCATCGCCATCACGATCCCGGTATCGGTCTGGGCGGTGACGACCAACTCGTCGGGGATTGTCTTCGGCAACACCGTCAGTGAGTGATATCTGGTGGCGGTGAACGGGTTGGGCAGACCGGCCAGGACACCCTCGTTGTTGTGGGTCACCAACGAGGTCTTGCCGTGCAGGAGCTCCGGTGCCCGATCGACGGTTGCACCGAACGCGGCGCCGATGGCCTGGTGGCCAAGACAGACCCCGAGCAACGGGGTACCGGCAGCGGCGGCGGCACCCACCAGTGACATGGTCGCTCCGGCTCGCTGCGGTGTTCCCGGTCCAGGCGAGAGCAGCACACCATCGAATTGCGCCACCGCGGCCGCCTGATCGGCCAGCCGCTCGTCGTCGTTGCGCCAGACCTGGGCATGGACTCCGAGTTGTCCGAGATATTGGACAAGGTTGTAGACGAAGCTGTCGTAGTTGTCGACGACCAGGATCTGCACAGGGGGACCAGGGTTCACGTCGACAGGCTACCTGGGTCGATGCCGCGAGCTCACCCCACTTTCCGGGGAGCCGCAGAACTCCGGCACCCGGCGACGGGTGCGTTAGGTTATAGGGAAACGTTTGTACCCGCGAACCGAGGAAGTCATGCCCAAGTCAAAGGTCCGCAAGAAGACCGATTACACGATCAACCCTGCCAGCCGCACACCGGTGAAAGTGAAGGCCGGCCCCTCCGGCGCCGTCTTCGTTTCGGTGATGCTCGGCCTGATGCTGCTGGGCCTGGCCTGGCTCATGGTGTTCTACCTGGTCGCCACGCCCGAGTCCCTCGGCGCTCCCGGCAAGATCCTCAACTGGATGTACGAGCTCGGCTCCTGGAACTTCCTCATCGGATTCGGGTTCATGGTTGCCGGTCTCGTGATGACGATGAAGTGGCGTTGAACTGCACCTTCAATGATTCACAGGCTGTGGAACACCATGTGTGTAATTCATCCCCAGTGTGGATAACCCCTGTGGAGTGAAGTGGCGGTGAACAGCACTTTCATTCATCCACAGCTGTGGAACAACATGTGTGTAATTCATCCTCAATGTGGATAAGGCCTGTGGATAACTCTGTAAACGCACGTTTGGAATGGGCGACACCAGCACCGATGGGTGCACTGATGGTGGTCGGTGGGCTCGCCCTGGGTGGCGCCGGACTTTTCTCCGGCACCGACCCTGCGGGCATGGCACTGATGCTCATCGCCGCGCTGCTGCTCCTGCTGCTCGGCGGGCAGAGTTTGTGGATCCGTCCGAAGCTGGCCGTAGAAGGCCGCGAACTACACGTCCGCACGCTTTTCCGGGGGACGTGTAGTTATTCGTTCGACGACGTGCGCCGGGCACAGGTGCTCACGTACCCGCGGTTCGGCCGCCGGGTACCGCATCTGGAACTTGATCTGGACGATGAGCAGGCCCACGAGGGGGAACGTCTGGTCATCTACGGGCGCTGGGATCTGGGCACCAACCCACTCGATGTGGCCGATGCGCTGCGCGCGGCCGGACTACCGGTGGAAGAGCGCAAATAGCGGGTTCGGTGAACCCGTCAGAACGTCAGCGTCTGGGCCTTCACGATTCCGACGACCAGCGCCACCACGATCAGTAGGCCCATCGCCAGGAATCCCACCGCCGTTGCATTGCGGGGATTGCGTGATCGGGTGGGCAGCAGCTCCGGTCCGTAGACGATTCCTGCGGCCGCCGCGGCGCCGAATGCCAGGCCGCCGAAGTGGGCCCAGATCGAGATGTTCGGGATCGTGAACGAGAGCACCACGTTCAGGGCGATGATGCCCAACAGACCGGTGGCCGGGATCTTGGCCTTCAGCACCACGACCAGCGTGGCACCCATCAAACCGAAGATCGCTCCCGAGGCACCGGCATTGATGGCCAGCGAGTCACCGAACAGCATCACCGCGGCGCTGCCACCGAGCAACGAGGTCAGGTAGATCCCGACGAAACGTGCGGTACCAAGGGTCAACTCGACGTCGCGACCCAGGATGTACAGAGAAAACATGTTGATCCCGACGTGGATCAGCGAGAAATGCAAGAAGCCGGCGGTGAGCAACCGCCAGTATTCGCCCGAAGCCATGAACGGCCCCCAGAGCGCGCCATCGGCGAACAGCTGCGACGACGCCGCGACGTCGGTGATGCTCTTCGCCTGGGCGGCGACGATCAAGAACAGGGCGATGTTGATCGCCATCAAGGTGTAGGTGGCCCAGGCGACCTTGGCACCGATGGTGCGGGCCCGGGGAACCTGACGACCGGAAGCCCGGACGCAGTCGACACAGTGTTGGCCGACTGCGGCCGGGGTCAGACAATCGGAGCAGGCCGGACGCCCGCACCGGCTACACGCCAGTCCCGTCGGCCGATCGGGATGCCGAACACACACCTGGGTAGGTGGAGACGGCGATTGAGAAGCCGGCGGCTGGTATGTCACAACAGGTCAGGAAATCGTGACCCGCTCGATGACAACGTCCTCAAGCGGACGGTCCCGACGGTCGGTGGCGACACTGCCGATCGCGTCGACGACCTTCTTCGACTCGTCGTCCTCGACGACACCGAAGATGGTGTGCTTGCGGTTCAGGTGCGGGGTGGGTCCGAGGGTGATGAAGAACTGCGAACCGTTCGTGCCCGGTCCGGCGTTCGCCATCGCCAGCAGGTACGGCTGGCTGAAGGTGAGCTCCGGGTGGAACTCGTCTTCGAACTGGTAGCCGGGGCCACCCGTGCCGGTTCCGGTGGGGTCACCACCCTGGAGCATGAAGCCGGAGATGATCCGATGGAAGACGGCGCCGTCGTAGAACGGTCCACTGTCGCCACCCGAGGCGTTTGCCGTCGAGTAGTCCTTGGAGCCGTCTGCCAGGCCGGTGAAGTTCGCAACGGTCTTGGGTGCGTGGTTACCGAACAGGGCGATCTTGATGTCACCTTTATTGGTGTGCAGGGTCGCGGTTGCGGTTTTCAATGCTGTGGTCACGCCCACCATGGTGCCACTTCGGCTGTGATGCCCCGGACACAACCGCCCAGATCGCATCACCGGTGGCACTAGTGTGGAGTCGATCCAGCTGGTTCTACCCGAGGAGTTTTTTCATGAGCACACTCGAATCTGATCTGAAAGCAGTGCGAGACAAGGCGGTCGCGTTGTCCTCGAGTCAGCGCCTGCGTCTCGGTACCAACCAGAGCCTGGCAGGTCTGACGAATGTGACCCGGGGATCGCTCGGATTGGGTGGCATCGGTATCCGCAAGACGTTCAACTCTGCTGCCCTCGCCACCCGCACCACCGGCGCAGCTGCCTGGTCCGGTGCCAAAAAACTTGGAGCCCAGGCATATTCGAAGGAAGCCGAACTCGCTGCGGACGCCCGCCGACTGACCGACGAATACCGTCACCGCGCCGCTGACACCTTCCCCGTGCAGATCACCAATCCGACCGTGGTGTCCGGCCTGCAACGCACCGGCCTGGCCGACGCACTGCCGGAGCAGGTGGCAACGATCAAGCCTTCGCGACGACGGCTGAAGATTGCGCTCATCACCGCCGGTGCCCTGGCAGCGGGTGCGGCCGTGTTCGCGATTTCCCGTCGCCGCCGTCCGGCACCGCCCTCGGTGGCCGCCGCTCCCCCGCGCCTGACCGATGTCCCGGTGGTCGACGACGTCGAACCGGTCTCCGCACCGTCATCGCCGTCATCTTCGTCGCCGTCATCGAACGGCCAGACGGAAAGCTGACACCGGGCAGACGGGTACCGTGTGATTCGTGAGTGTTGAGAACGGGGACCCAACCCGGCGGCGCAATGCGCCGGTGCCCGCATGGGAGCAGCGAGGACCTACGGGTGCGCCACCTCCCGGCTATCGGCAGCCCCCGCGTCAAGGCGCGGGTCCTGCCCCGCAGGGTGGACGCCCGGGTCCGCCGCCGGTCAATCAGCCGCCGCCGAACCGCGTCCCACCGCCCATGCCGGGATCCGGCCCGCCACCGGGTGCGCCCTACCGGCCGGCCCCCGGCAGGCCGGGACCGGGGCAATCCGGCCCCCAGCAGCCCCCACCGTGGCAATCAACGTCATCCCCGGCCCCGCTGAGCGGTCCCGCCGCAGGCATCGGTTCGCCCGCGGCCGGGCCCGGCAACGCATATTCACAGACCCACGACCCGGCGGATCGTCGCAGTGAGAACTACGACGACTACTCCGCCGCCTATCTCGCCGACCCCGTCGAGGATCACGAAACCGGAGCACAGATGACACCCGCACCCACATCGCGGGCAAACAGGACCAACCGCACCTCGATCGCGGCGTTGGTCTTGTCGGTGATCGGCGTGACGTTCATCGCCGGGATCATCTGCGGCCACATCGCGCGTGCACAGATCCGCCGCAGCGGAGAACAGGGCAGCTCGTTCGCCATCGCCGCGCTCTGGGTCGGCTATCTCTACCTGGCGGCCTCCGTGCTGGTGCTGGGCGGCTACCTCTACATCGTCGGCACCGGCAGCTGACGCACCTCTTCACAATCGGTTCCACTTTCCGCGATCCGCTCCACCTGCAGTGCGCTGCAAGTGGAGCGGATCGTTGTATGTGGAGCGCATCTTCGGGTCAGAGCTGAGGCATGACCTTGTCGGCGATGTAGTCGATGTGAGCCAGATCTGCCATGTCGAGCACCTGCAGATAGATCCTCGATGCGCCGACCTGCGCGTAGGTCCCGATCTTGTCGACGATCTCCGCCGGGGATCCGGCGAGGCCGTTGGCCTTGAGTTCGTCGACGTCCCGGCCGATCTTTGCCGCCCGTCGAGTCACCTCCGCGTCGTCGGCGCCCGCACACACGACCAGTGCGGCGGAATACACCAGGTCGTCGGGTGAGCGGCCCCGGTCGGTGCAGGCCTGCCGGACGCGACCGAACGTCTCCTGTGCCGTCTGCGCCGAGACAAACGGGACGTTGAACTCACTGGCGTACTGCGCGGCCAACGCCGGCGTCCGCTTCTTGCCCTGGCCACCGAGCAGGATCGGCGGTGTCGGACTCTGAACGGGCTTCGGCAGTCCCGGTGAATCGGTCACTGAGTACTGCTCACCGGTATACGAGAACGTCTGCCCCACCGGTGTCGTCCATAGGCCGGTGATGATCGCCAGCGACTCCTCCAGGCGGTCGAACCGCTTACCGAGCGACGGGAAAGGGATGGCGTACGCATTGTGCTCGGCCTCGAACCAGCCGGCGCCGTAACCGAAGTCCACACGGCCACCCGACATCTCGTCGACCTGCGCGACCGTGATCGCCAGCGGGCCCGGATACCGGAAGGTCGCCGAGGTGACCAACGTGCCGAGGCGAATCGTGGAGGTCTCCCGCGCGATGCCGGCGAGTGTGGTCCAGGCATCCGTCGGTCCGGGCAGCCCCTCGGCGTTCATCGCGAGGTAGTGGTCGGAGCGGAAGAACGCCCCGTACCCCGCTGCCTCTGCGGTCTGGGCCACCGCCAGTTGATCGCTGTAGGTGGCACCCTGCTGTGGTTCGACGAAGACACGTAATTCCATGCCCCTCACTCTTGTCGGAGCGGCCCGCGGACACCAACTCGGACCTGAGGCCGTGCGCGACTTCTCGCGGCCTCAGAACGGCGCTCAGGACGTGTGCGGCACCGAATCGGTCATGTTTCCCGTGAAACAATTGCATCTATGTAATTCGCATTCCGGTTGGATTTGCGAAATACCTACCGACACAAAAATGACCACCTCCCCGGATTCGGGAAGGTGGTCATTTTTCTGTGGAGCCTAGGAGATTCGAACTCCTGACATCTGCCTTGCAAAGGCAGCGCTCTACCAACTGAGCTAAGGCCCCGGCGCCAGTTCTCACTGACTTTCGGGCAACCCGTGCCAAATCTCCATCTTGCGACGAGACTCGGCGAGCAGGCTCGCGACTACGAGTGCCAGTGCCGCGGCGGTGATCAAAACGAACTTCATCACGTCCCTTTCGGGTTTTCGTCCGCGGTGTGGACTCATGGTCACAGTGGGCCTAGGAGGACTTGAACCTCCGACCTCTTCGTTATCAGCGAAGCGCTCTAACCGCCTGAGCTATAGGCCCTTGAACCGAAATCAGAGATTACCCGACGTCGGCCCCACACAACAAAACGGCTGGTCAAAGACCCTGTTTAGTCGCGATCCGCGAGAGTGACCTCAAGCCCGCCGACAAGATCGGATGACAGGTTGTAGATGAACGAACCAACCGTCGCCAACGCTGTGAACAACACCACGTTCACGGCTCCGACCAACGCTGCGATTCCGAACACACCGCCGGCACTGATCTCGAACGACGACTCCGTCTCGGTGTCGCTCGACACCAGGGTTCCGAAGGAGTTGTTGATCTGATCCCAGACGCCCATACCGTCGAGGATGAGATACAACACACCGATCGCGATCATCCAGACGAAGAACGACGCCACCGACAGCACTGCCGACACCTTGAAGGCAGACCACGGGTCGATCCGACGCAGCTGTACCGACGCACGCAGGGCAGCGCCCACAGGACTGTGCGCCGGGACCGCTGAGATCGGCTGTATCGGCGCAGGAGCGGCCTCGGGATGGTGAATGGCATCGAGGTCCGGGAGATCCTCCTGAGCGAGATCCCGGCGATCGATGTTCCGAGTCGGGCCATCGAGCAGTTTCGGCGCCGCGGTACCGGTGATCACCGGACGTTTGACGGTCTGCGGACCACCGGGTTGCCCGGGTGCGCCTGAACCCGAGGACGGACGCCCCGGAGGCGGTCCGGCCGGACCCCGACCCTGCGTCGGGACACCGGGAGGCTGCTGCCCGGCAGCGCCCGGAGGCGGCTGGTTGCCTGCCGGAGGCAGCGGCTTGCCGGGACCACCCGCCGGACCCTGCGGAGGTTGCTGACCCGGACCGGGAGCACCGACCCCGCCCCGCTGCCACGGCGGAACCCCACCCGGACCGGTAGCTGTCGGACGACCCTGTACCGGTCCCGATGGTGGCGGTGTCACCGGATGTGCCTTCGTCTCATCGCCGCCGGTCTGCGCCTTGGCAGGGCCCGTCTCGGGGTCCCGCGGCGGCTGATCCTGCACCGAGACGGCAGGCCTCACCCCGTTGGTCCCGGGAACAGGCGCTTGCGCGCTCGCTCCGTTCGACGAAGCCGGCTTTTGCACTGGCCCAGGGGTCCCGGCCGAGTCGCCTTCGGTGTTGGGTTCCGTGGGCTCATTGGGTGTGCTCATGCGTTCCTTTGCCTTCGGCGTCGTCTCGCGGAGCACCTCGCCTGCTCCGACCGTTCAGTGCTGCTGGTCTCCTGGCTACTTCTTGCCAGCAGGCCCGCTCTGCTCCTCCACCAGTTCATCCGGCTCGTCAGCGTTACGGGCAATAGCCAAGAGCGTAGTTCCTTCGTCGAGGTTCATCAGGCGGACGCCCTTGGTTTGGCGTCCCGCCTTGCGAACCTGGCGGGCCGCGGTGCGGATCACACCGCCACCCGACGTGATGGCGTAGAGCTCGCTGTCGTCATCGACGATCAGTGCGCCGACCAAGGCACCACGCCGCTTGTCGTACTGGATCGTCAACACACCCTTGCCGCCACGACCCTGCACCGGATAGTCGTCCATCGCGGTGCGCTTCGCGTAGCCACCGGACGTAGCCACCAGCAGATAGGTGCCCTCTCGGACCACGTTCAACGACAACAACTGGTCATCGTCGTTGAAACGCATCCCCTGGACACCCGAGGTCTGCCTGCCCATCGGCCGCAACGCGTCATCGGTTGCGGAGAACCGGATGGATTGGCCCTTGGTCGACACCAGCAGTAGGTCGTCCTCGGCACTGCACAACTGCGCACCGACGAGTTCGTCTTCGCCACGCAGGTTGATCGCGAAGATGCCGCCGGAGCGGTTCGAATCGAAATCGACCAGACGTGACTTCTTGACCAGTCCACCGAGAGTGGCCAGTACCAGGTACGGGGCATCCTCATAACTCTTGATCTGGATGACCTGGGCGATGCGCTCTTCGGGCTGGAAGGCCAGAAGGTTGGCGACATGCTGTCCGCGGGCGGTGCGGTTGGCCTCGGGCAGTTCGTATGCCTTGGCGCGGTAGACCCGACCCTTGGTGGTGAAGAACAGGATCCAGTCGTGCGTGGAGCACACGAAGAAGTGCCGGACGATGTCGTCCTGCTTCAGCCCTGCGCCCTGCACGCCCTTGCCGCCGCGCTTCTGGCTGCGGTACAGGTCGGTTTTGGTGCGCTTGGCGTAGCCGGTCTCGGTGATCGTGACCACGACGTCTTCACGGGCGATCAGATCCTCGTCCGAGACATCACCGTCTGCGGCAATGATTTTCGTCCGGCGTTCGTCGGCGAACTTTTCGACGATCTCGGCCAATTCGTCACGCACGATGGCGCGCTGACGCTCTGGCCTGGCCAGGATGTCCTGGTAGTCGGCGATTTCGACTTCGATCTCCGCCAACTCATCGACGATCTTCTGTCGCTCCAGGGCGGCGAGGCGCCGCAACTGCATCGCCAGGATCGCGTCGGCCTGGATCTCGTCGACATCGAGCAGGTCGATCAATCCGGTACGGGCCAGATCAACCGTCTGCGAACGACGGATGAGTGCGATCACTTCATCAAGTGCGTCAAGGGCTTTGACCAGACCACGCAGGATATGGGCGCGCTCTTCGGCCTTGCGCAGCCGATACCTGGTCCGCCGTACGATGACCTCGATCTGGTGGGCCACGTACAGCCGGATCATCCTGTCCAACCGCAGGGTTCGCGGTACACCGTCGACGATCGACAGCATGTTCACGCCGAAGCTGGTCTGCAGCTGACTGTGCTTGTAGAGGTTGTTCAGAACAACCTTGGCCACCGCGTCGCGACGCAGCGTGACCACGATGCGCATACCCACACGATCAGAAGACTCGTCATCAATCTTGCTGATGCCCTTGAGTTTTCCTTCGTTCACCTGCTCGGCGATCGACAGGATCATGTTGTCCGGGTTGACCTGGTACGGCAGCTCGGTGATGACAAGGGTGGTCGCGCCCTTGTTCTCTTCGATCTCCACGACACCGCGCATCTTCACACTGCCGCGACCGGTGGTGTACGCATCCCGGATGCCCTGACCACCAACGATGAGTCCGTAGGTGGGAAAGTCCGGTCCCTTGATGGCTTCCATGCACGCGGCGAGGGTGGTTTCCTCGTCGGCTTCGTAGTTGTCCAGGGCCCAGAAGATGGCATTGGCGACTTCACCGAGGTTGTGCGGCGGGATGTTGGTCGCCATACCGACCGCGATACCACTCGAGCCGTTGATCAGCAGGTTCGGGATACGCGACGGCAATACCGTCGGTTCCTGTGTCTTGCCGTCGTAGTTCGGGATGAAATCGACTGTCTCCTCGGTGATGTCACGCAACATCTCCATGGCAAGCGGGGTCAGCCGGGCTTCGGTGTAACGCATGGCGGCCGCGCCATCGTTGCCACGCGAACCGAAGTTGCCCTGGCCGTCGACCAGCGGGTACCGCATCGACCACGGCTGGGCCAGGCGGACCAGGGCGTCGTAGATCGCGGTATCACCGTGGGGGTGGTAGTTACCCATCGTCTCGGCGACCGGCTTGGCCGACTTGACGTAGCTGCGGTCCGGGCGGAAACCGGCGTCGTTCATCGCGTAGAGCAACCGGCGATGCACGGGCTTGAGACCGTCGCGGACCTCGGGCAGGGCGCGGCCCACGATCACGCTCATCGCGTAATCGATGTAGCTGCGCTGCATCTCCTGCTGGATGTCTACCGGTTCGATGCGGTCGCCTTCGCCCCTGTCGGGCGGCAAGGTGGTGTCGGTCATCGTTTCGCTTTCGTTGTATCAGGCTGATGGGTGAGTGACGACGCCGGTCAGACGTCCAGGAAGCGAACGTCTTTCGCGTTGCGCGCGATGAAGCTGCGGCGCGCGACCACGTCCTCACCCATCAACACACTGAACAGCTCATCGGCGGCAGCGGCATCATCAAGCGTCACTTGACGGAGAACTCGGACCGCGGGATCCATGGTCGTTTCCCACAGTTCCTTGGCATTCATCTCGCCCAGACCTTTGTAGCGCTGGATGCCGTCTTCCTTGTTGATCTTCTTGCCGGCCTCGGCGCCCGCCTTCAACAGACCGTCACGTTCCCGGTCGGAATAGGCGAACTCCGGTGCGGCGCCCTTCTGCCACTTGAGCTTGTACAGCGGCGGTTGGGCCAGATAGACGTGGCCGTGCTCGACCAGCGGGCGCATGAAACGGAACAGCAGGGTCATCAGCAGCGTCGAGATGTGTTGTCCGTCAACGTCGGCGTCGGCCATCAGCACGATTTTGTGGTACCGCAGTTTGGCAATGTCGAACTCGTCGTGGATACCGGTGCCGAACGCGGTGATGATCGACTGGACCTCGGTGTTCTTGAGAACCCGGTCGATCCGCGCCTTCTCGACGTTGATGATCTTTCCGCGCAGCGGCAGAATCGCCTGGTACATCGAGTCGCGACCGGATTTGGCGCTACCACCGGCCGAGTCGCCCTCCACGATGTAGACCTCACACTTGCTGGGATCCTTGCTGCGGCAATCGGCGAGCTTGCCCGGCAGACCGCCGATATCGGTGGCGCTCTTGCGGCGCACCAACTCTCGCGCTTTTCGGGCGGCCAAACGGGCCTGCGCAGAATCGAGCGCCTTCTTGATGATGATCTTGGCCTCGGCGGGATTCGCCTCGAACCAATGCGAGAGGTGTTCGTTGCTCACCTTCTGCACAAAGCTCTTGACCTCGGTGTTACCGAGCTTGGTCTTGGTCTGACCCTCGAACTGGGGTTCGGCGACCTTCACCGAGATGACCGCAGCCAAACCCTCACGGATGTCATCACCGGTGAGCTTGCCGTCTTTCTCTTTCACCAGCTTCTTGTCGAGCGCGTAGCGGTTGACGGTGGTGGTCAGCGCCGCGCGGAAACCCTCTTCGTGCGTACCACCCTCATGGGTGTTGATGGTGTTCGCGAAGGTGTGCACCGATTCGGCGTAACCGTTGTTCCACTGCATGGCCACCTCGAGCTCATGGCCGGTGCCCTTGGCGGTGAAGCCGACGATCGATTGGTGGATCGCCTGCTTGGTCCGGTTCAGATGGGCCACAAAATCTTCCAGGCCACCCGGGTAGTGATAGGTGCGAGTGCGGCGCTTCTTGCTGTGAACTTCGGGCTTACCCTCGGCATCGACCGGAACATCTTCGGCGAGCTCGGTGTTCTCCGCCTCTTCGGCGAGTTCGTCTTCGGACTTGGGTGCCTCGGCGATCTCGACGTCGTCGGCATCACCGACCGCAACCGTGGCCGCACGCTCATCTGTCAGAGTGATGGTCAGGCCCTTGTTGAGGAAGGCCATCTCCTGCAGTCGCCGTGCGATGGTGTCGAAGTTGTAGTCGGTGGTCTCGAAAATCGAGTCATCGGCCCAATACCGCACCAGGGTTCCGGTTTTCTTGGACGGCGAACCCTTGACCAGTGGCTCGGGAACTGCCTTCTTGTAGGTCTGGGACCAGTTGAAGCCGTCACGCGCGATCTCGAGTTCGACCTTGGTCGACAGCGCGTTGACCACCGAGATACCGACACCGTGTAGACCGCCGGAGACAGCGTAGGAGTCGGAGTCGAACTTGCCACCGGCATGGAGCTGGGTCATGACGACCTCGACGGTCGGGACGCCGGTCTTGTGCATCTCGACCGGAATTCCACGGCCGTCGTCAACAACCTGAACGGCGCCATCGGCCCGCAGGGTGACATCGACACGCGTGGCGTATCCGGCCATCGCCTCATCGACAGAGTTGTCGACAACTTCCCAGATCAGATGGTGGAGTCCGCGCTCTCCAGTGGATCCGATATACATACCGGGCCGTTTCCGGACCGCCTCGAGACCCTCGAGGATGCTGATCGAGTCCGCACCGTATTCGCTGTTCCCCTTCTTCTTTGCCGGGGCTTTCTTTGCCGGTTCCGGGGTCTTCGCCGGTTCCGAGGCTGCCGGTTGCTGGGGTTCGGTGCTGTCGGCCACGAGTGCGTCCGCTCCTTACATCGCCAATGATTCACCACGCAGCACGCACCCGGCAGTCACAGATCTCTGCTTGTTCCGGGGGTTCTCCACGCGGCGGTCTGCCCCGGTTCGGGGCAACTCACTACATACTACTGGGTGAGGCGACAAGAGATAGCCCTGCCGCACCCCTCACGTCTCTCCTGGCGGATTTTCTCGACAGAGTCCAAGTCTGACCGACAACTCTGGGGTCCGACGTTCGTTGCGACGGTTTTCTCGCCCATTTGCCGACATCGACCCCGGTGATGGTTCTATCCGTAGGTGTCCCGCGGTCCGCGGCCGCGAACATGGCGCTCACCTTTGCGCCAGGACGGAGCCTGTGGACCGGTGATCCGCAGACTGGTCACCACATTGTCGCCCACCACCGCCGCGATCTTCGCGATGATCTGTGACTGGACCAACCGCAATTGGGTGGCCCAGGCCGTCGATTCAGCGGTGACGTGTAAAACTCGTTCCTGCAATGCTTTTGGCTGCGCATGCGACGCGATCTCTTCGCCGACGATGCGGTCCCAGGACCCGAAAACGGTACCTTCGCTGATCTTGTCGCTCCAGCCGCGACGCCCGGCCAGACCGCCCACGAGTCGGCCGAACGGCTGTGGGTCGTACTGATCCGGACCGGCACCGGTCCAGCCGCGTCGGGTGGGTCGACGTGATCCGGGCTTGCGTGCGGCCGGTGACGCCCGGCCCTGTCCGACCGATTTTCCGGCGGCCTTGGCTGCTGCGCGAGCGTCCTCCAGCGCCTTACGGGCCATGTCGTAGCCAGTCGGCGCCGGGTTTTTATTGCCGGATTCACCGCCCTGCGGCGTGTCGGCACCACCGGAAGGTCGATCCGAATCGCTCTCGCTCATCCCTGTACCACCAACTCTGACGTTCGGACACCTTCGGATTCGACGATGTTGACCGCAACGGTGCGGCCACCGATCTGCGCCGGGATGTCGTCGGCAACCGCAGCGGTGACCAACACCTGCTCGGCACCTTCGGCCACCTCGACCAGCTTCTCACGGCGTTTGGCATCGAGTTCGGCGAACACATCGTCGAGCATGAGGACCGGTTCGACGCCGTCGGCACGGGCCAGTTCCACCGAACCCAGTCGCAGCGACAACGCCATCGACCACGATTCTCCATGGCTGGCGAAGCCCTTCGCCGGTTCGTTGCCCAACATCAGATCGATGTCGTCCCGATGGGGTCCGACCAGACAGACACCTCGTTCGATCTCTTTTTTACGCAGCATCGACAGATCGCTCAGCATCACAGCCTCGATGTACTCGAGGTCGGCCTTCTCCCCCTCCGCCGGGATCACATTCTCCGACACCGATGAACGGTAATGCAGCGATGCCGGCCGAGACTGCGGCGCGATCGTCGAATATGCCTGCCGCACATGCGGTCCCAGTTCAGCAACGAGATCGATTCTGGCCGCGGTGACTTGCGCCCCGTACTCGGCGAGCTGAGCATCCCAGACATCGAGCGTGCTGATCACCGAGTCGGCGTCACCGCCACCCCGACGCAGCGCCGCCGAAGCGGTCTTGAGAAGGGCGGCCCGTTGCCGCAGCACCCGATCGTAATCGGCTTTGGCCGCCGCCCATCGTGGGCCACGAGCAGCGGTGAGTTCGTCGGCGAATCGTCGACGCTCCCCCGGGTCGCCGCGCACCAGCGACAGGTCTTCCGGAGCGAACATCACGGTGCGCAGGATCCCCAGGATGTCCCGCGGACGGCGGCGCGGTGCACCGTTGATCGCGGCCTTGTTGGCCTTGGACGCGACGATCAGCAGATCGACTGTCAGTTCCCGGCCGTCGTTTTCCACGGTCGCGGACAACCTGGCCTGCTCCGCACCAGACCTGATCAACGGCTGATCGGTGCTGACGCGATGCGAGCGCAAGCCCGACAAGTAGTACAGGGCCTCGAGTAGATTGGTCTTGCCGAAGCCGTTTCTTCCGACGAAAAGCGTTGTGCCGGGTGTTAATTCGACTGACACATGCTCCCAGGAACGGAAATCATGCAGCGTCAGATTACGGACATACACCTCGCCCCATCAACTCCCGGTCATGTTGTCGACTTCTGGACCACCGAGTGCCCACCGAATTGTTGACGCAGCGCCGACACCGCCTTGAGTGCAGGCGAACCACCTTCTTGACGAGAGCCGAAGCGGGCGAACAAGGCCGCAGAGATCACGTTGGCCGGGACCGAATGCTTGATCGCTTCCTCGACCGTCCATCGTCCTTCACCGGAATCTGTTGTGTAGTCATGTATTTCGGCCAGTCCAGGATCTTCTTGGAGAGCCTTCACCAGAAGTTCGAGAAGCCACGAGCGGACAACGGTGCCGTTGGTCCAGGCACGGAGGGTTCCGGCGACATCTTCGATGAGTGGCTCGGCTTCGAGGATTTCGTAGCCCTCGCCGTAGGCGTGCATCAGTCCGTATTCGATGCCGTTGTGCACCATCTTGGCGTAATGCCCGGCACCGACCTTGCCTGCGTGGACAAATCCATCGGCACGTTCTCCCGGTGGGCGAAGCGCATCGAAGATGGGCATGGCCCGCTCCACATCTTCGTTCGCGCCACCACACATCAATCCGTAGCCGTTCTCCAAACCCCAGACACCACCGGATACACCACAGTCGATGTACTTGATTCCGTTCGCGGCCAACAGTTCTGCATTGACTGCATCATCGGTGTATTTGGAGTTTCCGCCGTCGATGACCAGATCTCCGGGAGACAAGACATCGGCGAGGTCACGCACGGTCGAGCGGGTTGCTTCACCCGCGGGCACCATCACCCACACGATCCGGGGAGCGGGGAGCGCACCGGCGAGTTCGGTGAGCGAGGCAACGTCCGAGACCTCAGGTCTCGGGTCGTAACCCACCACTTCGATGCCCGCGTCCCGGACCCGGGTGCGCATGAAGCCACCCATCTTTCCCAGTCCCACCAAACCCATCTGCATGGTCGTCCCCATCTTCGTACCGATCACGGTGCTCGCGGACAATCTCGGTCGGGCCGACGCTCATCGTCTGACTCGACTCTGGCGGCGCCTCCCTCATTTAGGATCCGGTCCGGTCAGCTGCGCAGGTTTTTCGCCCGAGCACCGTGTCAGCGGGCGACTCAACCGGGCAGACGAACCGGCATCAACAGGTAGGTGTATTCGCTGCTCGGTGCAGCGTAGGCACCGTTGCCGTCAGGGGACGGCTCGCTGTCGGAGCCCGGACGCAGCACGGCCGGCCGCGACGGGGTGGTGAACCCGAAGTCGACCGTCGACGAGTGCAGCGAACTCAGTCCGTCCAGCAGATATCCCGGATTGAAGGCGATGGTGAGCGGCTCGCCGTAAAACTTCACGTCGACCTGCTCCTCGGCGCGGCCGGCGTCATCGCCACCGGCGGTGAGCAGCACCGAATCCTCACCGAACTCCAAACGCACCTGGGCGCCACGCTCGGCGACAAGGGCCACACGCTTGATGGCCTCGGTCAACGGCGCGATCTCGATGGATGCGACGGAGGTGTGGGTCGCGGGCAGTAGCTGACGGAACTTCGGGAACTCGGCATCGAGGAGACGAGTTGTGGTCCGTCGTCCGGAACCGACGATGCCCAGAAGGCCGTCGGCACCGATGCTGCCACCGGAACCGAAGGCCAACCCGACAGCAGAGCTGCCGTCGGCACCTGCGGTTTTTGCGGCTTCGGACAAGGTCTTGGCCGGGACGAGGACCGCGGAGGTCGTGTCGGCGACCTCAGGGGTCCAGGTGAGCTCACGGACAGCGAGCCGGAACCGGTCGGTCGCCGCCAGGACAACCTTGGTGCCGTCGATCTCGAGTCGGATTCCGGTGAGCATCGGCAACGTGTCGTCGCGGCCGGCTGCGATGGCAACCTGGGTGATGGCCTCGGAAAAGACATCCGCCGGGATCGATCCGGTCTTGTCGGGCACGTCCGGGAGCTGGGGGTAGTCCTCGACAGGCATCGTGGGCAGCGAGAACTTGGCACTACCGCAGACGATCGCAACGCGGGTCCCGTCGAGCTGCACATCGACAGGCTTGGCCGGGAGGGCACGGGTGATGTCGGCCAACAACTTGCCCGAGACCAGGACCTGGCCCTCATCAGCGACTTCTGCGGACACGTTGACCTGCGCAGATACCTCAAAATCAAATCCCGATACGGACAAACCCGCATCGGTCACGGTCAGCAGGACTCCACCGAGCACCGGTACCGGTGGTCGGCTGGGCAGACTGCGCGCAACCCACGCGACCGAATCTGCAAACTCGTCACGAGTCACCCGAAACTTCATAGTCTCCAGCTTGCCCTTCTTGATTGAACTTTCCGATGCGCATCAGGTTGCCTGCGGACGCAGAACATCCGACGAGCGCAGGCGTCAGGGTCTCCACTCTAAGGCGGATCCCAAGTATTCGGTGCCGATGGGGGTGCTCAGGGACATCGATGGATGGTTTGTCGGCAGCGGGTGTGGAGCAGTTTGTGCACAGCACTGCTTTTAAAGAGATTTGTTGATGGATAAATTCGTATTCATAGTAGGCACTGTGAATTTGTGGATAGGTACCAAATTTGCCAGGTGAGGGCGGCTGAGGGGTTGGTAGCGAATTCTTGGTGGTTGGGGGACCAACATGACCGGCATGTGCACAGACCTTGGAGTTTGGGGAAACGTGCACCGCTTATCCACAGAAATTCGGAGTTATCCACGGAGTTGTACACAGGCTGGCGACAACGAGTAGAGCGCCGATTTGTGAGATCCCACGGATGACAAGTCTCGACCAGAGGTTGAGGGTGTGGTCGTTCGGACGGGTTCGTGCGACCGTTGACGACCGCTCGCACGGACGCTTTGATGCGGGCGTTCACGGTGCCCCGGAGAGCGGGTTCTCCGGCGCACAAACAGAACAGCGGGCGGCCTGATGGCCGCCCGCTGTGGGGTCTTCTCTGTCGTGCTGTCGTGCTGTCGTCTAACGGCGTGAGCGCTGTTTGATCCGTGCGGTCAGTTCCTGCACCTGGTCGTAGACGCGTCTGCGTTCGGCCATTTCCTTACGGATCTTCTTGTCGGCGTACATGACGGTTGTGTGGTCACGGTCGAAGGTCTCACCGATCTTCGGTAGCGAGAGGTCCGTGAGCTCACGACAGAGGTACATGGCGATCTGACGGGCCTGCGCGATGGACCGGGTCTTACCGGGTCCGCGGAGTTCCTCGAGGCTGATGTCGAAGTACTCGGCGTTGACGGCAAGGATCGTGGCGGCGGTGATCTCCAGGCTTGCCGAGTCCGGTAGCAGGGCTTGGAGCACCACATCGGCCAGCGCGGTGTCGAGTTCGGAGTGATTCAGCGAGGCGAACGCCGTCACGCGGATGAGCGCACCTTCGAGTTCGCGGATGTTCCGCTCGATCTTCGAGGCGATCAGCTCGAGCACATCGTCGGGTACCCGGATCTGATCCATCTGCGCCTTCTTGCGCAAGATGGCGATGCGGGTCTCGAGCTCCGGCGGCTGAACGTCGGTGATCAGACCCCATTCAAAGCGGGTACGGAGTCGATCCTCAAGTGTTGCAAGCTGTTTGGGGGGTCGATCAGACGACACGACGATCTGCTTGTTCGCGTTGTGCAGTGTGTTGAAGGTGTGGAAGAACTCTTCCTGGATACCTTCTTTGCCTTCGAGGAACTGGATGTCGTCGACGAGGAGTACATCCATGTCGCGGTATCGGCGCTTGAAGGCCACCCGGCGGTCATCACGAAGCGAGTTGATGAAGTCGTTGGTGAACTCTTCGGTGGAGACGTACTTCACCCGCATACCGGGGAACAGTCGCTGCGCGTAGTGACCGGCGGCATGGAGCAGGTGGGTTTTACCCAGTCCGGATTCACCCCAGATGAACAGCGGGTTGTATGCACGCGCCGGTGCTTCGGCGATGGCCACAGCCGCGGCGTGGGCAAAACGGTTCGAGGCACCGATGACGAAGGTATCGAAGGTGTACTTCGAGTTCAGGCTCGAGTCACCGCTCGAATCAGACTTCGATGACGCCGCGGAAAAGTAGCCGGACCACTCGGCGGCCCCGGTGCGACCGAGATCACGGTCGCGGGAGGCGAAGGTTTCGGGGGGTAGCGGCGGAACGGACTGCAGGTATCGGTTGTCGCCCTCTTCGGGGCGTGCGCCCGCGGGTTCCGGCGAAACCTGGCCGGGTCCGGCCGAACCCGTCGCGACAGAACCGGAAGCGGCTGCCGGCTGCCCGGCTGGAGCCTTTTTGTTCTCGGCGCGCTCGGATTTCGCGCGATC
Source organism: Williamsia sp. Y844 (assembly GCF_056786475.1). Classification (NCBI taxonomy): domain Bacteria; kingdom Bacillati; phylum Actinomycetota; class Actinomycetes; order Mycobacteriales; family Nocardiaceae; genus Williamsia; species Williamsia sp. Y844. Next base: position 1,953,853 of record NZ_JBXCJB010000001.1, on the reverse strand, counting down.
GGCTTCATACGGATCGAAGAGGGTGTCGGCGGCGGCGATCGGATCGATCCGCACACCGAGGTCGACGGAATAGCCCAGATGCCGACTCAGCGCGGTCACGATCGGTTCGCGTAGTCCGCGTTCGATCTGTTCCTGCACACGTTGGGTCGGAACGGTCAGAAGTGCAAAGCCCTCGGCAAGCGTCAACGGCCGGACCAGCGAGAGCCAGGCCTTCTGTTGTTTCGAGAGTGGAAGTCGGTTTCCGGTGCTGTCATCGTTGAGCTCGGTTACGACTTTGTTCCAGATCACTGTGAAAGAATCGTGATCGGAATCGGCTGGCATGGTCATCCCTCCTGGTGGGTTCGTCACCAATTGTCCACACCGTTATCCACAGGTGTGGAACAACAGCGAGACAACAGCGAACCCCAGATGGGTGATCGCGATTCCGCCCCGGGTGGATAGCTTCGGTGAAGTTAACAGACATTGGTCAGGGGTCACAACCGAAAACCACATCTTGCAGGTAAAGGCAAGAATCCGTTGCCCCGAGGCGTGTCGATCGTCGATTTCGCAGGTCGGGGGTGGTTCGGCACTTTCGGGGCGGTTTGACCCGCCCGCCCGTCATCAGTAGTCTCGAACGGTCGCCGAACGTCGATTCCGGCTGCGGTGAGCACACCGGTACAAAGGTTGCTCGCCCGTCCGATGCTTCGAGGTAGCGAACAGACCACCGATTAACAAGCTGGGCTCAAATTGTGTAAGCGAGCCCATCACCATGAGGAGATTTGGCCGTGGCCAAGGGCAAGCGGACTTTCCAACCAAACAACCGTCGTCGTTCACGCGTGCATGGCTTCCGGCTGCGTATGCGTACTCGCGCTGGACGCGCGATCGTCAATGCACGTCGTGGCAAGGGACGCACGAGCTTGACGGCCTGAGTCGGCACGGAACCGCAGCCCGCGTAGCAGGCCGCAGCAACTCGTGTTGGCTCCGCCCAACCGGATCACCCGGCGATCGGACTTCACCCGCACTCTGAAAAATGGGGTGCGGGTTGGTCGGCGTGATGTGGTTGCGCATGTTTACAGGCCGTCGCACCCGGATTTTGTCACCACTGGCGGACCACGAATCGGATTGATCGTGGGTAAGTCGGTGGGCAATTCCGTGACCCGTCATGCGGTGTCACGCCGGCTGCGTGCGGCCTGCCGGTCGTTGCTCGCCCAGTGTGAGCCGACCACAATGGTGGTTATCCGGGCGTTACCCGGTAGTGCCACCTGTTCGGAGCCAGAGTTGGAACAGCAACTTGTCGGTGCATTGAGTAAGGCTCAACGCCGTATCGAATCGATTGCGTGATGAGCGCGGCAGCGGGTTTTCGTCACCTGGTGGCGATGTGGCCGCGCCGGGCTGTCATCTTCTTGATCGAGCTCTATCGCACGTGGGTCTCCCCGATGCGGCTACCGACCTGCCGTTTTGAACCGAGCTGCAGTACTTACGCCGTCGAGGCATTGACCGAGTTCGGATTCTTCCGAGGCGGTCTGCTGTCCATCGTGCGGCTTGCGAAATGTGGACCCTGGCACAAACCGGGCTATGACCCGATCCCGGAGCGCCGTTGCAGGCACCAAGCTGAACCCGATGATTATGCGACATCGGGCAGCGAGCGGGATCTGGACCGATCTTCTTCGGCTGCAGAGTCGAATTGTGTTGTAACAGTGAGGAACTGACGACGTGCTCGATTTCATTTACTGGCCGGTTTCGGCGATCATGTGGGTATGGCACTGGCTGTTCAGCCAGGTGATGCCAGATACCCCAGGCTGGGACGGTATCGCTTGGGCGTTATCGGTCATCTTCCTGGTCTTCACTTTGCGCGCCATCCTCTACAAGCCTTTTGTGAAGCAGATCCGCACCACGCGGAAAATGCAAGAGATCCAGCCGCAGATGCAGGCGATCCGCAAGAAGTACGGCAAAGACCGGGTCAAGATGACCGAGGAGATGCAGAAGCTCCAGAAGGAGCACGGGTTCAATCCCCTACTCGGCTGCCTCCCGATGCTGGCGCAGATCCCGGTGTTCATCGGTCTGTTCCACGTGTTGCGTTCGTTCAACCGGATGGGTACCGGTTTCGGCCAGCTCGGCATGACGGCCGAAGAGACCCGGAATACCGCCAACTACATCTTCAGTCCTGAACTCGTTCAGAACTTCCTCGACGCCCGTCTGTTCGGCGTGCCACTGTCGGCCGCAATCAGCCAGCCCGAGACCGAATGGGTGGCGTTCAGCGCCAACGGCGTCATCGACTTCACGCGCGCGAACATCATCATCTTGGTGATCCCGCTGGTGATCATCTCGTCCATCGCGACGCACATGAACTCGCGGGCCTCCGTGGCGCGCCAGAGCGAAGCGGCGCTTGAGAACCCGCAGACGCGGATCATGAACAAGCTCGCGCTCTACGTCTTCCCCCTGGGCATCCTGGTGTCCGGTGCCTTCTTCCCCGTCGCGATCCTCCTGTACTGGGTCTCGAACAACCTCTGGACCTACGGACAGCAGCACATCGTCTTCGGTCGGATCGAAGAAGAAGAAGAAGAAGAGAAGGCCGCAAAGCTGGAGAAGCGGTCGCAGAACGCACCCAAGCCCGGCGCCAAGCCGGCTGTGTCCGCCAAGCCGAAGCCGGGAGCAAAGCCCGTCGCCAAGGGTAAGGCGGCAGACACCGCCAAGGCTGATGCTGTCGATCTGTCCAAGGGTGACTCAGAGGCCGACGGTGATGACACCGCCGCCGACGACACAACCCCAGCCAAGGATTCTCCGGGTACCAAGAAGACGCCCGACAAAACCAAGGCCGCCGGCTCCCCCGCTTCGAACAATGCGAAGAAGCCCGCCGGTGGACGCCCGAGCAGCAACCAACCACGACGTAAGAAAAGGCGCTGACACAATGCGAGGTCAGCTCCCCGGAAGAGTACAAAGCGAGGTATTGCGATGAGTGCAGAGACCAAAGACGTCGCTGTCGAAGACGTGAACGAAGAGACTGCTGCCGATGACACTGCCACCGAGGATTCGGCGTCGGATGAGCCGGAGATGTCCGACGAGGAGCGTTTGGTAGAAGAAGGCGAAATCGCCGGCGACTACCTGGAGCAGCTGCTCGACGTCCTCGATTTCGATGGAGACATCGACCTTGATGTCGACGGAGACCGGGCGATCGTCAGCATTGACGGCGGATCCGATCTCGTGAAGCTGGTGGGCAAGAACGGTGAGATCCTCGATGCGCTCCAGGAACTGACACGGCTCGCCGTGCAGCGCACCACCGGTGACCGCAGTCGGCTCATGCTGGACGTGGCGCGGTGGCGTGCGGATCGTCGGGAGCGGTTGGCCAAGCTGGGTACCGAGGTCGCCGAGCGTGTCCTCGAGGCCGGCGAGCGCGAGACCCTCGACCCGATGTCCCCCTTCGAGCGCAAGATCGTCCACGACGCGGTTGCCGCAGTCGAGGGTGTGTACTCCGAGAGCGAAGGCACCGAACCCAACCGCCGTGTTGTAGTACTCAAGTCCTGATCTCCAAATGTTTGATGCGATGGGCCCCGGCGGTTTCGCCGGGGCCCATTGCGTTATCGATGCTTGGTGCAGCACTTGGTGCAGCACTAGTTACACCGATGTAGTTTGCTCGTCCGCGTTCGGTGCCCGCACCAGACGCGGTGATGTTTCACGTGAAACGGAGGATGACGTTGTCAGCAGAGTTTGATGGTCCCGAGGGTGAGAAGACGTTGGCTGCCGCGCAGGCGGTGTTCGGTGAACGCTTGCCGCTCGCAGAACGATATTGGTCGAGTTTGGCCGGGGCCGGTGTCGAGCGCGGGCTGATCGGACCACGGGAAGTGGACCGGTTGTGGATCCGTCACGTGTTGAATTGCGCCGTGATCGGAGACCTCCTGTCCGACGGCGAGAATGTGGTCGATATCGGTAGTGGCGCCGGCCTGCCGGGCGTGGCCGTGGCTATCGCCAAGCCGTCGGTGCGGATGACGTTGGTCGAGCCACTCTTACGCCGGGCGACCTTCCTGGAGGAAGTTGTCGAGGAGCTCGGACTTGATGTGCAAGTGGTCCGTGGCCGGGCGGAAGAGAAGACGGTCAAGAAGATCGTCGGGGGTGCCGATGTGGTGACCTCCCGAGCGGTTGCCCCGCTGGACCGCTTGGCCAAGTGGTGCGTTCCCCTACTGCGGCCCGGTGGCCGACTGATGGCGATCAAGGGATCGTCGGCTACGGAAGAGATTTCCGAGCATCAGGGAACCTTGGGGCGGATCGGACTGTCCAACCTTCATGTCGAGACGTGTGGTTCTGGGATACTCGAAACGCCGACAACAGTTGTTGTTGCCACTCGAATTGGTGGACGTCGGTGACAGAGCGCAGAATGTTCGGTAGGCGTAGCCGAAGGAGCGAAAGCGTGTCCAATGAACCGTATGTTTCACGTGAAACAGTTTCACGTGAAACCAGCGCGTATGAGGTCAAACCCCAACCCCACTACGACACACCCATTGCTGCTGCGGCAGAACGCGCCAGCCGGGTATTGACACCGGGAGGCTATGGTTCCCTCCCCCGACCCTCACAGACGCGGATCATCACGATCGCGAATCAGAAGGGTGGCGTCGGTAAGACCACCACGACGGTCAACCTCGCGGCGGCACTGGCCGTGCATCAACTCAAGGTCCTGGTGATCGATCTCGATCCTCAGGGCAACGCGAGTACCGCGCTGGGAGTTGATCATCGCTCGGGTGTCCCCTCCGTCTATGAGCTTCTCATCGGCGAGGTGCCTTTCGCCGATACCATCGTTCAGAGCACAAGTTACGAGAGTCTCTTCTGCGTACCTGCCACGCTGGATCTGGCGGGCGCCGAGATCGAGCTCGTGTCGATGGTGGCGCGCGAGAATCGCCTCCGCAATGCGCTCGACCGGGAGACGCTCGAACAGTACGACTTCGACTTCGTCCTCATTGATTGCCCGCCGTCCCTCGGCCTGCTGACCATCAATGCGATGGTCGCCGCTCAGGAGGTGTTGATCCCGATCCAGTGCGAGTACTACGCCCTCGAGGGTGTGAGCCAATTGCTTTCGAACATCAACCTGGTGCGGGCCCATCTGAACCCCGCGTTGCATGTGTCGACCGTTGTCCTGACGATGTATGACGGCCGGACAAAACTGGCGGATCAGGTCGCTGAGAGCGTCCGTGAGCACTTCGGTGACCGTGTCCTCAACACGGTCATTCCGCGCAGCGTGAAGGTCTCTGAGGCCCCCGGATACGGCAACACAATCATCGAGTACGACCCGGGTTCACGTGGAGCGATGAGTTACCTCGACGCCGGTCGTGAGCTTGCATTCCGATCAGAACAAGAACTGGAGGGGCGGCTGTGACCGACGACAAGAAGACTTCGAAGGCGCCGGGCGGGACGAAGCCGGTGAAAGCTCCCCCGCGCGGCAAAGGCGGACTGGGGCGCGGACTCGCGGCCCTGATCCCCACCGGTCCGACTGAGGGTCCGAGGATGGGTTCGGCTGCCACCGATGTGATGTTCGGCAGCGGCCGAGCCGTTGCTGCGGATCCCGGTGACCCGGCAACGCTCGTCAGTAATGCTGGCGGCGCCGGAGGTGGAAATGCAGCTGTTGGTACCGGCGCGACCACCGAAGGAAGCGGGACTGCTTCCGGCACCGGAGATCCCTCCGCTGCAGAGTCCACTGACTCCGCAAGTGCACCGGTACCCACTCCCCCATCCATCACCGATCCGAACGGGATCGATGACGTGGGAGCCATTTATCAAGAGATCGAACCCGGTCGGATTCAGCCCAATCCGCAGCAGCCGCGTACCGCATTTGATGAAGAGGCCCTGGCTGAACTCATCCACTCGATCCGCGAGTTCGGGCTCATGCAGCCGATCGTGGTGCGTCGACTGGCCGAACCCGAAGGCGACGTCGAGTACCAACTCGTCATGGGCGAGCGCCGGTGGCGAGCCAGCCAGGAAGCCGGGCTGGAGAAGATCCCGGCGATCATCCGGGAGACCGCAGACGGCGACATGCTGCGCGACGCGCTGCTGGAGAACATCCACCGCGTGCAGCTGAACCCTCTGGAAGAAGCAGCGGCGTACCAACAGCTGCTCGAAGAGTTCGGTGTCACCCACGATGAACTGGCGAGCCGACTGGGGCGCTCGCGGCCGGTGATCACGAACATGATCCGACTGCTCCGTCTTCCGATTCCGGTTCAGCGCCGGGTTGCCGCGGGCGTACTCTCGGCGGGCCATGCGCGGGCGCTGCTCTCGCTCGAGGCAGGCGCGGACGCACAAGAAGTCCTGGCGGCCCGGATCATCGCGGAGGGCATGTCGGTGCGTGCGACCGAAGAAGCGGTGACATTGGCCAATCGTGAGGACGGCAAGACTCCCCTCCCGCAGAAGCGGAAGCCGATTCAGATGCCCGGCCTACAAGACGTGGCCGAGCGACTTTCGGACAAGCTCGACACCCGGGTGACGGTCGCAATGGGCAAGCGCAAAGGCAAGATCACGGTCGAATTCGGCTCGGTTGGTGATCTCGAGCGACTGGTCGACATCATCGCGCAAGGGTGAAGAATTCAGCGCGAAATCTCGGGTACCGGTGGGTGCGGGTGAAACGTCACAGTGACAACAATGCCGACAATTAGCTCTGATATTGCTGAAAGATGTTTTGTAACAACAGAATTGACGTTCACCCTCGCTCGGCGCGAACCGGATTCCGCCATCGCTTATGCTGAGACGTGTTCTTTGCAGTATTTGGTCCAATGACGTGTTTTCAGGAGGCGGCGGGTCCGTGTCGGTAACGATAACGCCGCTCACCATGGACGGGTTCGAGTCACTTCCCGTGCACGGTCGGCGCTGTGTGTTCTGGGAGATGCAACCGAAGCTGATCCCCGACACGGTGGGCGGAGAACCATTCGCGAGCGAGTTCGACAAAGAAGCGTGGGTCTCGATGATCCTGCTCGAGTGGGGCACGTGCGGACAGGTTGCGATCAATCGCAAGACCGGCAAGGTGGTCGGAGCCGCGTTCTACGGTTCTCCACTCAGTGTCCCCCGCTCGGCCCTCTTCCCCACTTCCCCGGTTTCTGCCGACGCTGTGATCCTGTCCTCGATGTGGGTGGACCCCGGTCATGACAATGCCGCCGAGGATCTGGTGCGGGCTGTCATCGTCGACCTCACCCGTCGTGGAGTGCGCGCGATCGAGGCGTTCGGGATCGTGCGATCCGAGCGAGCCGACCTGAAGGTCGAACAGGGCGACGGAGAGATCGTCGGCGACGAGACCATTTGCCCGCGTTGCATGATCGACGCGGAGTTCCTCAAAGAATCAGGCTTCGACGTGGTGTCAGCACATCACCGATTCCCACGGCTGCGGCTGGAGCTCGACAGTGACCTCGGTTGGAAAGCCGGCGTCGAGAGCGCACTCGAGAAGTTGGTTGTGATGGCCGCTATCGACGTGGCCGGTCGAGAACGTACCGCGGTGACCGTTGGACGCCGAAACATGCTCCGGCGCTGACTCAGCCCTGACTCGCTCGGGTATGGCCGGGGTCGAAAGGTTGTGCCCAGCGCAGAATCTGGACTAGCGGGGAATCTGTTCCGACGCGAGCAATCCGGCGAACGTGTACGTGCCGGTGGGCTGGTCGTCGCGTTCCAACAGGTACAGGCGCTTGACCGCGACAAGAATTGCCTCGGCGATCGTGTCGCGTACTGCTGGATTGCTCAGTTCGGTGGCGTCGTGAAGATTGCTGATGTAGCCGATGTCCAACTGGACCGCGGGCATCCGGCTGCGGCGCAAAATATCCCAGGTACGTTCATGCGAGCGGCAGTCGCGCAGTTCGGTTCTGGCAACGATCTCGCGCTGGATGAAGCCCGAGAGGGAACGGCCGATCGTGGAGGTCGATCCATGCGAGGTTCCGAAGTGGAAGCACGCGACACCACTGGCCAGACTGTTCGGGTAGTGCGCACAGCGCAAGGCGATAAGTAGGTCGCCGCCAATCGAATTCGCGATCTCGGCGCGCTCTTTGTCCGACGGGTTCTGATCCTCGGCACGCGAGAGGAAGGTCTCCATGCCGGCTGCGATCATCCGGCCTTCGAGACGGCGCGCGAGATCCCAGAGGATCTCGGCTTCGATGGCCGATTCGGCGGGATCGGCACCGGGATGGTCACCACCGGAACCGGGATCGATGACAATGCGTTTGCCGGACAGCTGCGGTCCGAGACGACGGACGTGCTCCTCTTCGCGAATCGCGTGGGGAGAACCACCGGTGACGCGGGTTCCGAGCAGTTCCAGAGATCGCAGTGTCGCCGGTCCGCAGATGCCGTCGGCGCTCAGGCCGAACTCGCTCTGGTAGTTGCACAGCGCGGTGTAGGTGTCGCCACCGAAGTGGCCGTCGACCAGACCGGTGTAGTAACCGAGATTCTGCAGCCGGGATTGCAGTGTTGCCACATCGTCGCCATGCATGGGGGCAGACAACTGGTAAAACAGCACCCGGGCGCCGAGGCGGTAAGAAGCCTCATGAAGCGCGCCGAAGGTGGCCGGGCCGACGACTCCGTCGACGAGCAGTCCACGTTGCTGCTGAAATGCGCGAACGGCCTGATCGGTCTCGACATCGAAGACGGCTTCTGGCGGCGCCCAACCGTTTGTGTCGACAACCCGACCCAACAGGGGAACGGTGTCGGCCAGCAAACCCTGATTAGTCAGGATTGCCCGTATTTCGGCGACAGCGGATCCGTGATCCCCCAACCGGAACAACGGCATCGGAGTGGCCTTCCTTCTAGCAATAACACGGACTGACGACAATACGGACCTGATGAGCCGGGACACGAACTCGCTAGTCAGTGTCTCAGCAATCGGATGACAGAGCCAATACGGCCAGGCACCAGTCCGGAACCTTTAAGGTCACGCTTCTGATGTCTGGCCGTTGCCGCCCTGGGGCGATCTTACTTGCCGATTACCCCGTCGAGCTCGCGCAGCAGAGCTGCCTTGCCCTTGGCTCCGACGATGGTCTTGGTGGGCTTACCGTCTTCGAACAGAATCATGGTCGGGATCGACATGATCTGAAAGTCCCTGGCCACGTTGGGGTTCTGGTCCACGTCGAGCTTGGCGACGGTGATCTTCCCGGCATTCTCGCCGGCGATCTCCTCGAGGACCGGGGCGACCATCTTGCACGGTCCGCACCAGGTGGCCCAGAAGTCTACGAGGACCGGCTTGTCGGCTCCGAGTACCTGCTCCTTGAATGTGGCATCGGTGACGACCACGGTATTTGCTCCCATTGTGTTCTCCTTTTCACAGCTGCTTGCAGGCCGTTCAATTGAACGGATCCTGCGGTTGGTGGGTGGTTCAGGCCCCGGCGGCGGCCGATACTGCTCCGACGGCTTCCGGTACTTCGGGTTCGGTCGAATCTGCCTGATCGGCGAGCCAGCGCTCGGCGTCGATGGCCGCGGCGCAACCGGAACCGGCGGCGGTGATGGCCTGCTGATAGGTGTGATCAACCAGATCGCCGGACGCAAAGACTCCGGGCAGCGATGTGTAGGTCGTGCGACCGTCGACCAGGACATAACCGTCGGCATCGAGGTCGACCTGGCCCTTGACCAGTTCACTGCGGGGGTCGTGTCCGATGGCGACGAACATGCCGGTCACGTCGAGTTTCGAGGTCTCACCGGTGACGGTGTCGACCAGCTCGAGTCCGGCCACCGACGTCTCGCCGAGAACGCGCCCGATCGTTGTGTTGGTCACAAAGCGGATCTTGTCGTTCGCGCGGGCCCGGTCGAGCATGATCTTCGACGCTCGGAACTCTTCGCGACGGTGGATCACGGTGACGGAGCGTGCGAACTTGGTGAGGAAGGTGGCCTCCTCCATCGCAGAATCGCCACCGCCGATCACGGCGATGTCTTGGTCGCGGAAGAAGAAGCCGTCACAGGTCGCACAGGCCGAAACGCCACGTCCGAGCAGTTCTTGCTCGCCGGGGACGTCGAGGTAGCGGGCCGCTGCGCCCATGGCGAGGATGACTGCTTTGGCGCGATAGGTCTCGCCGCCGGCGTCGATCTCCTTGATGTCGCCGGTCAGGCGGACCGCGTCGACGTCCTCCATGCGCAGGTCAGCGCCGAAACGGATCGCCTGCTCACGCATTTCTTCCATCAACTCGGGGCCCTGGATGCCCTTCTGGAAGCCCGGGAAGTTCTCTACCTCAGTGGTGGTCATCAACGCGCCGCCGAACTGTGTGCCCTCGAATACAACGGGCGAGAGATCCGCGCGAGCTGCATAAACGGCTGCCGTGTAGCCGGCCGGACCTGATCCGATGATGATCACGTCGTAGACGGTGTCGGTACCTGCTGAGGTCATCGATGCTCCACTTTCTTTCACTGGGTGACAGCTTTATAAACATCAGCCTAAGGGCTTCTGTTCCCGGACACGGTCGTGACGCAGTGCCTGAGAGGACTCACAGGGTTTTGCGGCACCATGGAGCGCATGTATCGGTCGTCGCCACTTCGTGCATCCCGAGGACAGCTGTCGCTGTCGTCGGTGTTGTGGGTCGTATCGCTGACGGCCGCGATCGTCGCCGTCTATCTGGTCGCAGTACACACCGCGGTCGGTCAGCGGGCCGATCAACGGGCCTTCCTGTCCCTACGCGGGACCGGCGCCACCGCTGATCTCCCCCACATTGTCGGTCTGGGTTCGGTCACCGACCTGAGGCTGTGGGTGGTCTCGGCCGCGGCGATCATCGGATTGGGTCTGATGGCCCGTCGTCGGCTGAGTATTGTTGTGCTGCTTGTTCTTCCGGTTGTCGGGATCGTGCTCACACAGTTTCTGCGCGATGATCTGCTGACCCGCCCCGAGTTCGACGGGCTCGGATGGGTGACCAACACCTTCCCCAGTGGGCACGCCGCTGCCGCTGCGGGTTGTGTGGCCGCGATCGTCCGGGCCGCGCCACGTTCGATCGCGCCCGTCGCGGCGATCGCCGGCGTCGGGTGGCTGACCTTGGTATCCCAGGACCTGATGGTCTGGGGTTGGCACCGTCCCAGCGACCTCATCGGCTCGGTACTACTGGCGGCCGCACTCATGCACCTGGTGCCCGGATCGATCGCGCGAGGGCGGGGTCAAGGCGGCAATCGTCTGCTGGTCGGGGCGATCACGGCCCTGGTGGCGGCGGTCGGGCCGCTGGTGTGGGCTGTGGCCACCGGACATCTGGCTGTTGCCCCGGTCGGTCTGGTCGCTGCAGTGGCGATCGCCTCACTTGTCGCCGATGGTGGTGCGGCTGATGGTCGCCGGGTTACCCGTGGTGCAGTCGGTCCCGACAACCAGCGCGTCGAACGTCCCCATCGTGCCGGTGGACAGCAGGATCACCACGGCACGACTGCCGGCGTTGTCGATTGATCCGGACCCCAATATTTGGGTCGACGGTGGGATCTGATTGGCGAGTAGACACCGATCCTGCGCTACCCGGTCCACGAATCCCCCATTCTCGCTGCTGCCGAGGACACTGAGAAGTGTGGCTGTCGCCGGCGTGGTGGGGGTCAGGGTGGCGGTGGCGTCGGGTGCCGTGGCCACCGGTGCCCGGTCGGAGTCGAGGGAATCGGCGGTGAAGGCAAAGGTGGCCGCGACTGCGATCCCGACCACCGCGGCAGCTGCCGCGAGCGACGACGCGACGGCGCCGCGATGGCGCGAGAGCCAGGTGATCTGTGCACCGCCGCGGTCGGCCTCTGCGAGTGTCCTGAGCGTCTGATCGATCCGCTCCTGAGCGAACGGCGGGACCGGGATCGGTGAGGCGGGTAGTTCGGCCAATTGGGCGGTGGTGGCCTCGAGTGCCGCCCAGATGGCACCGGCGTCCGGATCGGCGAGTACCCGGGGTTTCAGCAGTTTCGCGAAGTCTTCGGGGTATACCCCTGCGTGCAGGTCAGCGATCACATCTATGGGGTAGGGCGGGTCGAGCAACTCACTGTGTGGGTGTACTCGGTTGCCGATACCGAACATCGTGCGGACCCCTGCTTCCCTCGTCATCTCGATGGCCAGTCATATCGATACTCAGCTAGGACGTCGTCGCGGCACGGTCGGTTCCCTCTGAATCAGAAGTTCGGTGGACCAGTTGTCATCGGACGATTCCCGCGGCCCTGGCCGGCTCGCGGTAGTCGGCGGCAAGTGAGTCGATGGTGGCATGGGCATTGAGTCCGCTGGGGTTGGGGACCACCCACACCGGGACACCCGCGATCGTGTGTTCCTGAAGGCCTGACGATGCCTTCCGCTCCCCGAATGCGCTGCGGTATGCCGTGATCCCGGCGACTGCAATCACCTTCGGGGACACTGTCCGGACAGTGTCCACCAACTGTTCGCCACCGGTCTGGAGTTCCTCGGGAGTCAGCTCATCCGCGCGGGCCGTTGCTCGACGCACCAGGTTGGTGATACCGATACCACTGTCCAACAACAGTTCCCGGTCTTCTTCGCGATATCCGTTCGATGCGTCGATCACCCGATCGACGATTCCGGCGCGGGCCAACGCGGGATAGAAGCGGTTGCCCGGACGTGCGAAATGCGCGCCGGTCGCAGCTGTCCACAATCCCGGATTGATCCCGACGAACAGCAGTCGGCACCCCGGACCGACGAGGTCGGGAATGACCGCATCTCGATACGACTCGAGTTCGGCGCGCGTGAAACCCATGTCCTCAGTAGACCGCAGCCCGGGCAGTCGCGGCGTCGGTGGGTCGACGGAGCAGGAGGATGGCGGCCAGTGCGGTGAGTACGAGAACGACCGCACCGACCACCGAGGCAACCACCAGACCGTTCACAAACGCGGTACGTGCTGCGGCCGCCAACTCGTCACCGGTTGCCGCAGATGATGTCCGGACTGCGGCGAGGGCACCGCCCAGACTCTCTCGCGCGGAGTTGTCCACGGGGTACGAGTAGTCGAATGTGTTGCGGTACACCATATTCACGACGCTGCCAAGGATCGCAATGCCCAGCGCACCTCCGAGTTCGGTGGTGGTCTCGAGCAGCCCGGCCACGGCACCAGCACGCTCCGCGGGCGCGACCCCGACCACGTAGTCGTAAACCATGGCACTGGTGGCGACCAGACCACCGGCCAGGAATGTCGCTCCGATCAGGCCGGCTATCAACGAGTCGGTTGTTGTGAACGTCGCCAGTATTGCGAAGCCACCACCGGCCACGAGTAGCCCGCCGATCATCACCGGCGGCCGACCGACCCGGGTGGCCAGGACCGCGGTCAATGGTGCGACAAAGGCGATTGCGACCGAGGGCAGCAGACTCCACAGCGCCGCGACCAGCGGTGACTGACCGAGGACCGACTGCAGATACTGCGTCACGATGATGGCGTTGCCGAGGATGCCGAACATGGCGATCATGTTGATCCAGATGGTCGTCGCGAAGCGCCGATCGGAAAATTGGGTCAGGTCGACCAGTGGCTCGGCCAGGTGCTGTTGACGGCGCACGAACATCAGGCCGCCGGCAACTCCCACAACCAGATAGGCGACGCGCACGGGACCCCAACCGTCGGATGCGAGCGTTTTGATGCCCTCGATGATCGGGAGGATGGTGACCAGTGCCAGGAGTGAGCTCATGATGTCGACCCGCCGCGTCCGGTCACCGGTGTCACCCGGGAGAAGGACCGGGGCCACCACGAGCAGCAGCACCATCACAGGAATGTTGATCAGGAACACTGATCCCCACCAGAAGTGTTCCAGCAGTACACCACTGATGATCGGGCCGACCGCAACCCCCCCGGTCATCACGGCGGTCCAGGTGGCGACGGCTTTCGCTCGCTGGGTGTCGTCGATGAAGATGTGCCGGACCAGGGCCAGCGTCGACGGCATCAGTGTGGCGCCGGAGACGGCAAGGAGCGCCCGGGCCCCGATGAGCATCTCGGCGCTGGTCGCATAGGCCGCGAGCAGCGAGGCGATGCTGAAGCCGATTGCCCCGATGAGCAGCAGGCGGCGATGTCCGACCCGGTCGGCAACCGCGCCCATGGTCAGGAGCAGGCCGGCCAGGACGAATCCGTAGATGTCGAAGATCCAGAGTTGTTGAGCCGGCGACGGATCGAGATCTGCGGAGATGAACGGTACAGCGAAGAACAGGACCGATACATCCATCGAGACGATGAGCATCGGGAGGCACAAGGCTGTGAGAGCGAGCCATGGTGAGCGGGTGGTGAGCATCCGGTATCCAAACTGTGTATGAAAGATACTGTTTAGCTATTACACGGATAGTAGGCAGCTAACTGTGTAGATGGCAAGCAGTTAGTAGGATCACCTCATGACCACCGACGATCGACCGATGCCGCGTCATATGCAGCTCCTCTGGGGACAAGAGGTCCTCGGTCGTCGGGGTCCCAAGCCGTCGCTGTCCATCGGAGACATCGGAGCCGCGGCGGTGGCGCTTGCCGATGAGCGGGGCTGGGACTCGGTCTCGATGAAGGCGGTCGCCGAGACCCTCGGGCTCACCACGATGTCGCTGTACCGCTATGTCGATTCCCGGGAGGAACTGCAGCAGGTGATGCTCGACGTCGCCTACGGCCGCGCCGATCCCGCCTTGACCGCCACCGGAGACTGGCGTACCCGACTCGAGAGGTGGGCGCGCGAGATCGCAACGGTGCTGATATCCCGACCCTGGATCGTGACGGCGCCCATGCACACCGCGCCGATCACCCCAAATCTGTTGAGCTGGACCGAATGTGGACTCCAGGCCTTCGAAGAGACATCGATGTCGGGCCAACAGAAATTGTCGTCCCTTCTGCTCGTCGACGGATTTGTGCGCAATCATGTCCGCCAGTCCATCCAGTTGGGTGCGGTCACGGAGCACGGCGTCACCGCCGACGACGGTGCCTTTGAGGCATCGATCGTGAAACTTGCTGCCCCCGAGGTCTATCCGCACCTGGTGGCGGCGGTGACAGACGAGGCGAACACGCCCGGCGACTTCTATACCGAAGAACTCACCTTCGGTCTCGAGGTCATCTTTGCCGGCCTTGAGGCCCGCATGGACAGTCTATGAATTGGTCTCGTCGGCGGTCTGCCGCAGGTGCCCCAGTGTCACAGCAAGTTTGGCGCGTCCCCGCGCACAACGACTCTTGATCGTCCCGGTGGGCACACCCAGGAGCGCCGCCGCCTCGGCCACCGAATATCCCTCGATGTCGACGGCCACGATGGCTGCTCGTTGATCCGCGGGCAGGGCGTCGAGAGCCCGGCCGATCGAGACCGACAGGTCGACGTCACCGTGCTGGTCGTGGGGATCGGCGAGCTCGGAGATGTCGAACTCCGGTAGCGGCACCGTCAGGCGCGACTTGTTGTGGCGAATCCGGTCGAGGCATGCGTTGACCACGATGCGGTGCATCCACGAGCTGACCTTGGCATCGGCGCGGAACCCGTGGGCCATCCGGTGCGCTTTGAGTAGCGCGTCTTGCAGAGCATCCGCCGCATCCTCGTCCGAATGCGAGGTCCGGCGCGCAACCGCCCACAAATGACCCTGCAACCGCGTGATCAGTATCCCGAACGCATCGGAGTCCCCCTCCACGTGAGCCGCAAGCAATTCCTCATCAGTCCGTGCATCATCCCCACAGACCTCCCCCCACTCGGCCATGGGTGGAGACTAATGTAGGCAAACGTTCCACGCGATGGCAGACGCAAAATCCGTATCCCCCCGCCGGCAGGCGAAATCTGTCCGTGAGGTTTGCGTTCTACTCCGTTGGAGACACTGAAAGCGGAACGTGTCCAAGAATGTTTGTGATTGGTGTGACGAAGGATGAGCAAGTGGTGAGTGAACAGGCTTCCTCTGAACCCGCTTTCGAGCAGCTGGTGGGCCAGTTGGATTATCCGATGTTTGTTGTGACGACCCGCGCGTCGGATCGGTTGGCGGGCTGTCTGGTGGGCTTTGCGAGCCAGGCCAGCATCAGTCCGTCTCGGTTTTTCGTTGGTGTGTCCAAGAGCAATCACACCTTTGGGGTGGTCCAGGACGCGGAGTACCTCGCCGTGCACGTCCTTGCCCGTAAGGACATCGACCTTGCGCGTCTGTTCGGTTCGGAGACCGGTGACGAAGTGGATAAGTTCAAACGATGCGATTGGCATGAAGGACCGCGTGGCTTGCCCATCCTCGATGACGCCGCTGCGTGGTTCGTGGGCCGAATCATCCGGAGAATCGACGCCGGGGACCACGAAGGACTGCTGGTGGAACCGTTCGACGGTGCGACAACTCCCGCGGCTGCCCAGGAACTGGTGAGTTTCTCCGATGTCCGAGACCTCGAGCCGGGACACGACGCATGAGCGATTCAACGGTGCGGTTGTTGCCCTCCGGTGAGGTGGACACGATGGCGCTGGCCGTCGACTGGTACGGGGATCCGCCGGTGGGCGTCCGGGCGAACATGGTGACGAGCCTCGACGGGGAAGCGGCGTTCGACGGGCGGGTGCGTCAGATCTCGGGTGCCACCGACCAAGCGCTGCTGAAGGCCATGAGAATCTTCGCCGACGTGGTATTGGTCGGTGCCGGCACCGTGCGCGCAGAGAACTACGGGCCGGTGGTCCTGAAAGACGCCTACCAGCGGGCACGTGAACAGCGCGGGGCGATGACCGCACCGCCGATCGCGGTGGTCACCAATACCGGCGTCCTGCCCGAAACCTCACGATTGATAGGTGCCACTCCCCCACCGATCATCGTCACGACCACCCGTGCGCGCACCAGGGCGCAGGATTGCGGCGCCGACGTCATCGCTGTCGGCGACGAGACCGTCGATCTTTCGGAGGCAGTCGCGGCGCTGAAAGACCGTGGGCTGAAACACATTCTGTGCGAGGGCGGTCCGACATTGCTGGACGCACTGGTCGTCGCAGACCTGGTCGACGAATTGTGTTTGACGGTGGCACCGAAGTTCGCCGGGCTCCAAGAAAGCACCGCTCGGGCGCGCCCGGCGAGTCGACTCGTCGAGCCGCGGGGCCTCACCCTCGCGCATGCCCTTGCACATGACGATTTTTTGTTCCTCAGATACGTTCGCTGACCTGGTGGGCCGTCCACGCAATCGGGCATGGAGATCGGCATTCGGGCTGCGGCCGGAGACGATCTACACTGTTGAGATTCCGGGGAACACTCGGCCGTATGCCGTCCCCGGAAGGAATGACATCACTTCATCCCCAGCCCCCCATGAGATCTACCTCGTCCCTCCCGAGCCAGAGATCCCGGAGTCAGTCGTCCGGGAGTCGGCTGCGTCGGTGGCCCGCCTGCGGGAGCAGCCGAATGTCGTGGGCTTCGAAGGCCGGTACGCGCTCGCCATCTCGTCGACCACTCCGCAAGAGGCGATGGTCGAGGATCTGCTGTTCATCCGTGGTGTCCTTGACGCAGCCGAGATCGCGTACCTCCTGGTTCGCGGCAATGACGAACGACCGGTGATCGCGATCGCGTGGCCGGAGCGTGCCGCCTTCAAGGCAGCTATGGTCGCAGCGTGCGAACGAGAACCGTTCTACTCGAAAACCGTTGATGCAGAACGGGGTAAGGCAGTACTGGTGGGCGACGGGAAGCTGTCGCTATCCCCGAAGGCAAGAATCTTCCGGCTCTATCGACCGCGCGTCGAACCGAAGAGTGGGCTGCACTACGGCGCTGCGACGGCCGTGCAGATAGAGCTGTGGTCTTTCGACGACACCGAGATCACCCTGCCGATCGAGAACTCGCTGACCCGGCGGACCATCCCGACGGACGAAGCCGTCCGCGGGACCGTCGAGCGCTACGGTCTGACCTGGCCCACCATCGAGAACATGTTCGCCGGGCATGCCTCCGACGTCAATTTCGACATCGACATCGTCTTCTCCTGGGTCGACGGGTCATCGGCCGAGTTCCAGGCTCAGCGGGCCAAGCGAATGCAGAATTACATTGTCGGAGAAGGGGATGCGTCGGCAGCGCGATACCGGCAGATCGACGAACTGAAGTACGCGTTGCGGTCGATCCACATGTACGCGCCCTGGATTCGCCGCATCTTCGTCGCCACCGACTCCCCGCGTCCGGCGTGGCTTGCCGACGATCCTCGGGTGACCTTCGTTCCGAGCGAGGAGTTCTTCGTCGACACGTCGGTTCTGCCGACGCACAACTCCCAGGCCGTCGAGAGCCAGCTCCACCACATCCCGGGGTTGTCCGAGCATTTCCTGTACTCCAACGACGACATGTTCTTCGGACGTCCGGTCGGACCGCAGGCGTTCTTCTCCTCGGGCGGGGTGAGCATGTTCATCGAGGCGACCACGCGGATCGGACTCGGATACAGCGACGCCGACCGCAGTGGTTTCGAGAACGCCGCCAGGGTCAACCGCCGACTGCTGCAGAACCGATTCGGACTGATGACGACGCGGCACCTCGAACATGCGGCAACTCCGTTGCGCAAGAGCGTGTTACAGGAGATGGAAAAAGAATTTCCCGAGGAGTTCGCCGCCACCGCCGCCAGCGCTTTCCGCACCAGTAGCAACATCTCGGTGACCAATTCGCTGTACCACTACTACGCGCTCATGACCGGTCGCGCGGTGGTACAGAAAGACGCCAAGGTCAAGTACATCGACACGACCGCCGTTGCGGGACTCAAGGCCATGGAGAAGATGCTGCCACGGCGGGCCGTCGACTTCTTCTGTCTCAACGACGGCAGCACCCCCGAGGTCGATCTGGAACTTCGCACCCAGACGGTGATCGGCTTCCTCGACCGCTACTTCCCCATCGCCGCACCGTGGGAGACAGTGGTAGAGGCGGCGTCGGACTAGTGCCCCGAGTCAAAAGTTCTTTTGCAGTCTTCGTCGTTCGATCGGCGCCTGGCAGCGTTGTCGTCGGTCGGTATAGCTCCGCTATGCCTTCCTCCTCCGCCTTGCCAGCCACCCATCGCTCCACCGGATACAAGCAAGAAACTTTCGACTCGCGACACTAGTTCCGGCTGACCGGGCTCCGCCGGCTGCTCTCGGCGATGCGGATATTGGCCGCGGCCAGGCGGCGCGCGGTCTCATCGGGTGAAACATATTCGCCCACAGTCGCATACGTGCCGATGGGTACGGCCGAATGGACCACGGTGGAGTCATAGACGTGGATGAGGTTGTAACCCTGCCCCCCGTCGCGGCCGCGCATCGCCCCGGCCGGCACGTTGAGATCCTGGTTGTAGCAGGTGGCGGCGGCCACGGAGACCGGTATCCCGGCGAAGGTCGCGGTGGTCGAATAGTGCAGGTGCCCGGCAATGATGGATCGGACGTCGCTGCCCTGCAACACATCTGCGAGTCGGTGCTGATCGCGTAGTTCTACGAGTACAGCGAGGTCGAGCACACACGGCACGGGTGGGTGGTGCATCGCAAGAATGGTGCCGTGTTCGGCAGGTGTCGCCAACAGGTTTGTGAGCCAATGGAGTTGAGCGTCGGTCACCTCGCCGTGATGCAGGCCGGGGACGGTCGAGTCCAGGGTGATGATCCGTAGGCCGCCGATATCGTGCACGCTGTCGATGGTGCCGGTGTCCGGTGCCGCGTCGAGCAGCTTCACCCGGAAGGTGGCGCGATCGTCGTGATTGCCCATCGCCCAGATGAGCTCGGCGCCGAGCCGGTCGGCGACGGGTTCGACCATGCCGCGCAGTGTCTCATAGGCGCGCGGATCGCCTTTGTCGGTCAGGTCACCGGTGAAGACCAGCGCATCGATCTCGACACCGGACCCGGTGAGTTCCACCAAGATCTGGCGTAACCGCGATTTGCTGTCCACACCGCCGTACAGATCGCCGTCACCGTCGATCAGATGGGTGTCGCTGATGTGCACTATGCAGTGATTCGGCCTGGGATATTCGGCCGTTCGAGCCACCATCAACGCACTCGCTTCCGATCGGCCCTGCGCTGCTGCGGTTGTGTCGGGCGGACGCCCGGGCTGACAACCGTCACCAACACACACTAGCGAAACACATTGAGAAACCCCGAACGCGGACATCGGCAGGCCGGCAGATGAACATCTGCGGTGTATTCCGGAGAGGCGTCTGTGGCCGGTGCCTGCCTGCACGGTCGGTTTCCGCGGGTGGTTCGCAGCGAGATCCTGGGGCTGAGCTCAGTGCGCCCGCATCGGTTCTGGCAGGCTGGTGAACGCCGGAAGGGGTGGACGATGGGAGCGACTGGACGTCGTCGACAGGCCGCGAGGATGATCCTGATCGACGAGGCAGGCCGAACCCTCCTGTTCCGCGGTATCGACCCTGGTAACGCCGCCGCCGACCCCTGGTGGTTCACGCCGGGTGGCGGACGTGAGGGTGATGAGTCCGACGAGCAGACCGCCCGGCGGGAGGTTCTGGAGGAAACGGGTCTCTTGGTCGGGGAGATTTCTGGCCCGATCTTCCACCGCGAGTTCGACATCGTCTTCGTCGGCGAGGCCATCCATCAGGTGGAGGTGTACTTCGCCGCGCATGTCCGGTCGTTCGAGCCGCAGTCGGCCGGCTGGACCGATCTCGAGCGTCGTTCGATCCTCGCCCACCGCTGGTGGTTCCCGGCCGACATCGAAGCGAGTGCCGAAACGATCTACCCGACCAACCTCGCCGAACTTGTTCGCGAGCACACGCACGGGCATCGCCGATGAGTACTGGTCCCCGTCGATGAGCCGGTCGGAGCGGTGAAACCGGTGCGCCTACAGCGCATTCCCTCTTTCCAGGTCCGTGTCGCCGTACAGACGCGTCAGCATGAGAGCGGTTTTCTTGTCGGTGGGCAGGAAGGCTTCGAGTTCGATCTCGTCGAGCGTGACGTCCGTGGTGTTGGCGAATGTCATCCGAGTTGTGACGAGTGAGGCGACGCCTTCGTCCGTGTCGAGCAGCAGCGGCGCAATCGCGCCGCTGAGCCGGTCTGAGCCGGACCCCCGGGGTAGGTACGACCGCAGTTCGGCGGCGAGCTGCCAGAGTTCGGGATCGTCATGAGCGTGCGCGCGTTGCTCGAATGCCTCCACGACATGAGGTGCCCAGTCGGCAAAATTGCGGATGCGGCGGGCCAGACCATCTGGGTGCAGCGCGAGACGGAAGAGGTTGGCGGGCTCCTCCAGCAGGTGTGATGCGGCTCCATCAGTGAGCAGTTGCAGTGCGTCGTTGCTTGCGACGGCGGTGCCGGGATGGCGGAGTAGGACCGCAGGGTAGGGCAGGTACCCGTCGAGCACGGTGCGAAGTACGCCGAGAATCGGCTCGAGAGCAGGACTGTCGAGTGGCGTGAGGGAATACTCGGGCGCGAAGCCTGCCTTCGCCAGAAGCGCATTGCGTTCACGCAGCCCGAGTTGCAGGGCGTGTGCGAGTCGGGTGGTGATGTCGCGTCCGGGAACTGAGCGGCCGCTTTCGAGGAAGCTGAGGTGCCGCTGTGTTGTGTCGGCCTTGACCGCCAGGTCGAGCTGGCTCAGCCGCCGAGCATTGCGCCACCGTCGAAGCGATGATCCGAAGTCCAGAGCCGTCGTCGTACTGGTCACGCGGTCAAGTGGATCACGCGACGTGATTCCTTGTAGGGAATTGAGTTCATGCCCTGATGAACCGATGGTTGCCTCATGACCATTCCCGAGATCACCAGTCCTCGATCGTCCCGTGTTGTGGAGCGATTCAACAGCGCCTTCACCGACCACGACCCGAGTGCGATCGAGACGCTTGTCGACGATGACTGCGTCATCCACACGACGGGCCCGGCTCCTGAGGGAGACGTCGTCACAGGTGGCGCCGCCTGTCGCGCCTTGTGGGGCAAGCTGATTGCGGACACCGGCATGCAGTTCGAGCCGGAGGCAGTCATCGAAGCGGGCGAGTCGGTGGTCCAGCAGTGGCGCTGTGTAGATCAGTCAGGGACCCTCATCCAACGGGGCGTGAACATCTTCGCCGTCCGGGACGGCAAGATCGTAGCCGCGCACGGGTACCTCAAGGCGGATCGGTGAAGGCGTGGCTCGCCGAATTCGGCGGCGGCCTCGACAGCCTCAGACCGGTGGTACTACCGGTTCCGGAACCCGGACCGCACGAGGTCCTCGTCCGCGTCCACGCTGTCAGTCTCAACAAACGGGAACTCTCGGTGTTGGACGGAAACTATCCGCTTCCCGTGAAACCCACCCTCATCCCCGTGTCAGACGGCGCCGGCGAGATCATCGCGGTCGGCGATGAGGTCAGTGCGGCCAAGATCGGCGACCGGGTCCTGGGCGCGGTATTTCCACAGTGGGCCGACGGGCCGTTCTCACCGGCGGTGAGCGCGCAGTTGGGTGGCTTCCTCGACGGGATGCTCGCCGAATATGTCGTCCTGGACCAATGCGCAGTCGTACCGATTCCAACCGGCATGAGCTACACCACCGCCGCAACACTGCCGTGCGCAGCCGTCACGGCCTGGCATGCGCTACTCACCCCGCAACCTTGGGCACCCGGCACCACGGTGCTGACAACGACGAGCGGCGCGGTGTCGACCTTCGTGGTTCAACTCGCCGCCGCTCGGGGTTGGAAGGTCATCGTGACGTCTTCGGACCCGCTCCGCGCACCGGACTTACATCGATTGGGGGCTTCGCACGTCATATCTTCCGCAACATCAGGACTCGCGGACCGCGTCCGTCCCTTGACCAATGGGAATGGTGCCGACGTGGTTGTTCATACGTACGGCCCGGTCGACGAATCCATCTCGGCCACCAGGGTGGGTGGTCGGCTCAGCCTGGTCAGTACCGAAGCCGCCGGATCGATCGATCCGTTGCTGCCCTTCGGGAGAAACGTCGCGCTGCAGCCGATCGCCCTGGGGTCGGTCAGTCATACTCGGCAACTCGTTGATGCGATCAGCCAACATTGCATCGAGCCGCCGATTGCTGCGCAATTCGAACTTGCGGAGGCGGCCGATGCGTACCGGTATTACGCAGCAGAACGGGCGTTCGGCAAGGTCGTCATCGTCGTCCACGAGTGAATCGGTGTGCGACGGCGCTCACGCAGGCCAGATGCCGGAACTCCCCCGCCGGAACGAGGTCATCAAATGGGTGTCGACGATCCCGACTGCCTCCATCAGCGCATACATGGTGGTCGGACCGACGAATCGAAAACCCTTTGCCCGCAATGCCTTGGACATCGCAACCGACTCCGGCGATGTGGTCGGCACCTCGGCCATGGTCTGCGGGCGTGGGGTCGTCGCCGGCTTGTATGACCACAGGAAGTCGACCAAACCGCCTTCGGCGCGTAGGTTCTGGGCAGCCCGTGCGTTGCCGATGGTGGCCTCGATCTTGCCGCGGTGCCGGATGATGCGGGCATCGGTCAGCAGCCGGGCGACGTCGACCTCCCCGTAGCCGGCCACGGTGTCGACATCGAAGTCGGCGAAGACTTCCCGGAACGCCGGACGTTTGCGCAGAATGGTCGCCCACGACAGTCCGGCCTGAAACCCCTCCAGCGCAAGACGTTCGAAGTGGGCGTTCTCGCCGGACACCGGCATGCCCCACTCGTTGTCGTAGTAGTCGCGCATCAAACCGGACTGCGCGGCCCAGGCGGGACGGATCAGCCCGTCCTCACAGCGCACCGCACCCACCGGCAGGTCGTCGGTCACAGCGGCGTACTAGCCCGTCATCGACACTTGGCTGATGGCACCCTGGTAGCGCCCACTGTCGTTGCGTGGCAGGGACGTCAGCCATACCAGGACGTACTTGGCCGGCTTGGCGTCGCTGATCGGGATCCGGGTCTCCTGGCCTTCGAGCGTGGCCGCCCCGACCAGTGTGGTGGCCTCGAACGCCGTCTGAAGGGAGTTCGAGGTGCGGATCTCCAGCTGCATGCCCGGTGTCGGTGACCGCACGATGACCTCGGAGAGCGTCGCGTCCCGGTCGAGGGTGAACATCAGGCCCAGACCGGGTTTGAGGTTGCCGAACTTGGCTCCACCGCGATACTCATCGGTCTTCCACGCCGGCGCCTGCCCGCTGATCACGTTGTTCAGGTTGGTCCGGCCGTCGGGTACCTGATCGGAGTAGTCGAGCATCGTGACGGCGGTCAGGCCCACCGGTGCCGCGGGAGCAGGAGCCTGGGCCTGGGGGGCCGCTTCTCCGGACGGACCTGCCGAGGTGGAGAAGATCGAGTCGATGTCCGGGGTCTCGTCGTCGCCGCCGAAAGCGCTGGTGGCCCAGACGACCACCGCGATCACGAGGAAGAGGATGAACAGTCCCGCGCCGGCCAGGATCGCCATGGTGCGCACCGAACGCGGCTTCTTGGTGTCGTCGTCCCCGCCTCCGCCGAGCATTTTCGGCGTCGCGCGCGGCGACGAACTCACCGGTTTGCCGTCGGCCCCGACCTGGGCGATCAGGTCGGTCTGCTGGTCGAGAACCGTTGCCTGGTCGAGAACGTGCTGGACGGTGGCCGCGGTGCGGATCCCGCTGTTGCCCTCGAGAGCCCGGGCGGCGACCGCGGAGATCTCGAACGGGATGTCGGGGCGTTCGGCCCGGGGTTCACGTGGCAGACCGTCGTTGCCGGGTGCGGCAGGCGGCAGACCACCGATCGGTTCGGCTGATCGCCTGCTGGTGGCGAGTTCGATCCCGGTCTCGGCGTCGAGTGGCCAGCGGGCCAACAGGAGTGCATAGAGAACAGCTCCGAGACCACGCACATCCGAAGACTTGTCAGAGTCGGCGAGCGTACCGGGGAACGCCAGAAAAGCGTTGCCCTCCTGGCTGATCCGGACGCGTTCGGGGTGATCGATGGACAGGGCGCCACCGTTGCGGTGTGCTGCTTCGGCGGCGGCAGCGAGTGCGCGGACCGCACGAGCAGCGCCGACCGGAGACGGATTCGACTTCGCGACGTCGGCCAGCGACGAGCTGGGGATCCACTCGGCGACAACGATTCCGCCCGATGATCCGCGGACCACATCCAGGACGCGCGCGATGCCGGGCGAGTTGATCCGGCCGAGCCGTAGGGTCCGCGACAGCACTGCCTGCGGGCCCTCGTCGCGGGGATCGATCCGCACACCGGCTTCCGGTAGCGGAGCGGCCTGTTCGGCATCGACAAAGGTGAGTGCCACATCGCGGTCGAGGTTGATGTCGCGGGCCTGCCAGAACTGCAGACCGCGCGATCCACCGTGATGTTGCAGGAGCCGGTACCGGCCGCCGGCGACGGCAGCTCCCGGAACGAGCCTGGGGCCCCGGCGAACCCGCGGCCGGGCGGGAGCCGGTGGACGGGCCCCGGTCGGCGCTTCGGGTGTGGCCTTGGCGGCTGCTGCCACATCGGCGAGGTTCATCTGCGCGGTCTCGTCGAGACCTGGCGCACCGACGGACGGGCGTGGCGGCGTGGGCACCTCGACCGACTTGCTGTCGGCATCCTGTTTACCCAAAGCGCCCGCTCCTTTCCTTCGATACCGCAGGTCTTGTGGTTGACGGAAGTTGGTTCCGGCAGCGCCGCCGCTTGTGACCGTGTAGGCCTGCCAGCTCGATGTACCCCGATCGAAGCGTCGGATAACTTCGACCTGGCCAGAATACGGAACAGATTCCTCGCCCGAGATCCGAGGGAACTGGATCGTCATCGTGGCCGCGCCCTCGGTCTCGGGCTCGGGTGCCGGTGCGATGGCCGGGATGAAGCGGCCAAGCAGGCGTCGAACCACGACCACGACGGTCAGCACGTCGGGCACGCGCAGCAATGTCAGCACGATGTAGATCAGTGAGATGGTGACGATCCCGACCAGACCGAGGTAGGCGATCGACCCCAGTTTGCCGTGATCGGTGGACAGTCGGTCGAGCCCGGAGATCTCGGCCAGCGCCCACACCAGCGCACTGCATCCGACGGAGACCACCAGGGTCCACGACACGGTTCGGCCGACGTTGGTCATCCGGGCGCCACCGAGGCGGTTGCGCAACAGAAAATGTCCGACAACGGCGCCGACCAGATAGCCCAGACCGTTGGACAGGGCGAGCCAGCGGATGATGTCGTCCGGGTCGTCGAACATCACCGGGCCGAGATACGACGCGGCGACCTTGACCGCGGTGATCCCGACAACCATGTATGTCGGGGTCCAGGCATCCTCGCGGGCATAGAACACACGCAGCTGCACGAGTGTCATCGCGTACGGGATCATCGTGAACGCGCCCCACGACAGCACACTGCCCAACTGGGACGCGGTGTCTGCGTTGAACTTCCCGAAGTTGAAGACGGCCACACCGATGGCGGGGCCGAAGAACGTCATGAACGCGATGACCGGAACAAGCGAGACCATCGTCAGACGGGTCGCGAGTGACAGGTCGTCGATCACCGCGTGGGTGTCGTCGGCGGCGGCGTTGCGGGACAGTCGCGGCATGATCGCGGTCAGGATGGTCACGCCCAGGACGCCGTAGGGCAACTGCAGCAACTGCCACTGGGTGGCGTAGACGCTGACACCGTCCGCGCTCGCTGCCGAGGCGATGCGATAGGTGACGATCAGACCGACCTGCAACACCGCGACGTACAGGACGATCGCAACGGCCATGTTGCCGAACTTGCGGAGTCGGTCGTCCAGACCCCACTGCAGGCGCAGTTTCACACCGCTGCGGCGGATCGCCGGAACGAGGATGAGCGTCTGCGCGACCACACCGAGAGTGGTGCCGATACCGAGGATGAGCAGCTTGGTATCGCCCATCCGGACCGGATCCAGGGAGATCTCACCGGGACTGGCGGCATAGGCGATCAGCGTGATGATCTGCACGATGTTGTTGAGCACCGGTGCCCAGGCGCCCGGCTTGAACAGGCCCTTCATGTTCAGTATCGCGATGAACAAGGCGGACAGGCCGTAGAACAGGATGGCGGGCAACAGCAGGTATGCCAGTCCGGTGGCCAGATCCCGGTTGACCTTGCCGTCACCGAGATTCAGGGCTGTCAGCAGCGGCGCCGCAATGACCGCGATCAGGGTGGCGGCCCCGAGTAAGACGACCGTCAGGGTGAAGACCCGGTTGATGAACCCGGCTCCCCCGTCTGCGTCTTCGCGTTCGGCGCGGACGAGAACCGGGATGACGATCGCGGTCAGGACCGCGCCAAGGACAACCTCGGCGATCATGTTCGGCAGCACGTAGGCGGCCTGGAACGACGACGCGACCGCCGCACCGAGCATGGCCAGCACCAGGACGGTGCGGACGAAACCGGTGATACGTGAGACGAGGGTGGCCAGCGCGATCGAACCGCTGGTCCGCATGACACTGTCGTCCGACGGCTGACGCGGCGTGTTGGCGGTCGGCTCGTCGGACTTGGGGTCGACGGTGATCGGCGCGGGAGCGGCCCGGTTCACCCGTCCGCGGGTCGAGGGCGGCTCACCGGCCGTCGGCCGCACGTCCTGCGGGGGACGTGGCTGGGGTGCCGGACCTCCCTGGGGCGCGGGCCGAAATCCCGGTGGCGGCCCCGACGGTGGCCGCGGACCTGTTCCCGGACCCGGCATGGGACGCGGTGGCGGACGGCGCCGCGGCGGTGGTGGTGGTGGCTGATCGGTCATCGGTCGTCCCCGTCAGGCTGACCGGGGTTGTGCCCTGGCCGCTGCCCGGGCTCCGGCGAAGCCCAGGTACCGATACCCCCGCTGTGGAGGGCGCGACTGTCGGCCATCAGACGCTCATGCTCGTCTGGTTCGGGTCTGTCGAGGTCAGCGGGATCTGGTTCGCCGCGGAATCGGTGCCAGAGCCGTCGGCCTGCGAGGAGTACGAGTAGTACACCGGCACAGATCGTGATGATGAAAAGCGGTTGTCCATATGCGTTGGAATGTACTGACAATTCGATCGGACTACCCAATGGGACACCGCTGGATGTGACCAAACCGATCTGCACGGTCATCGATTTTGAGCGGTCGGCCCGGGTCGGGATCTGGAGTTGCCGCGTTCCCTGCGCCGGTATCTCGATGACGCCGAGGTCGCCGACCGTCATACCGGCCGGGGCGGAGATCGACAGACGGGCACGCATCGCCACCGGGAGGTCGTTGCGGATGACCAGCAGCAGCGGGCTCCGTTCGGAGGCCAGGGTGAAACGGCCACCGGGATCGAGAATGCCGATCCCGCCACGGATTCCCGCGATCGTGATCGCCACCGCGGAGGTCCGCATCTCACCGGTCTCCGTTGCGGCCTGCTGATCCTGCGGTGAGACCGATGCCATCGCGCGGAGCAGGTCTTCACGAAGCGGAGCCATGTACGCCTGCGGCGTGATCGGGACATCGGAACGCGCGACCATCGATTCCTGCAGATCCCAGGTCTGGGTGGTGTCCGATCCGACGGCGGTGATGGTCTGCTCCGGCGGTCCGGTGATGTCGGCGCCTGCCGGTGCGGTCAGTCGGGCCCCGGCCGGTGCGGTTGCGGTGGCGGTCAGGTCGGCGCCCAGGGTCTCGAGCGGACGCGGGACGCCCAGGTTGGACGTGAGCAGCTGGGTCATCGTGGACAACACGGCCTTGGTGTCGTCTGCGGTGGCCGACCACGTCGGCGGCGGCATGAGGACCTGACCCCGTCCGATCGTCCTGGCGATCGGGTCGTCGCTCCGGGCCTGTGCGGAATCGCCGGTGATCGCGGACAACGTCGTCGGCGCGAGTGCCGAGAACATCATTGCTCCGAGCGCGGTCTGTCGCCGGGCCGCCTCGCTGCCCCGCAACCAACCGTCGCGCTGATCGGTGGGGGTGACCTGCGCGGAGCGCGGAGCATCACCCATCGCGGCCAGCGCACTGGACATCGCGGGATCAAAGGTCTGAACGGCAAGGTCGTCGCCGAGCGGGTACTCACCGTTGGTGGAGGTGGGTGTGGTGGTCCGGACCGCGGACGCGGACAGGAGCGTCCCGACCGAGTCGTTTTCTCTCACCACGCCTGCGGCCTTGTCGTCGAGGACGCCGGAGGTGGGAAGGGTGAGTCCGCGCACGCTTTTCACTTTGAGGATGGTGTCGACGATGTCGGCCGGTGTGGCGAGTGCGGCCTTGGAGAGCCCCGAGTCGTCCACCTGCGCGAGCGCGTTCGTGTCCACATGCGCAAACGAGGTCGCCACGACACACATCGTCGGTGCCAGTGCCTGCAACCGGGCCAGCCACGCCTTGGCAACCGCCGATCCGGTGCCCTCGAACGCAGGTCCGGTCGGATCGCCGGGGTCAGTGCTGACCAGGTAGGGGCCGGTCATGGCCTGGACACTGACGAGCAGATCGGGATCGATGGCCAGGCACAGGCTTTGGGTGAGCGGTGTGTTGGCCTCTTGTGCGTGGGTCTCCTCCATCGCGGTCAGGAGCGTGTCGAGTCGGCCACCGGGTTCGAGCGATTGCCGCAATCCGTTGTCCATCAAGCGGACCGTTTCGTCGCCGCCTCCGGTAACACCCGGTGCCAGCGACGCGGGTGCGGCGATCGGCCACAGCAGTGTCAGGCCCATCGGCTGCGAGGTGTCCGGGGCGATGGATCCGTCCGGTGCCACCGGGATGGCCCCGGGCAACGTGGAGTCCGATCCGGCCGAGCCCTGCGTCTGCGCGCGGGTGTCGTCATCGGGTAGCCCCATGACCGGCAACAGCGTCCGGGCATCGTCGAGTCTGGCCGCATCGCCGTATTCGGGCGTGCCGTTGACGTTGATCAGGATGGGATAGACGCCGGGTGTGTCGATGGCGAGGCTGGGCCGGTCTGAATCGTCCGCCGACAAGGGGAGCCGCAGGGTGAACGGCACCGATTCACCGGGCTTGAGTTCTTTGGTCACGTCGACGAAATTGCCGACGATATCGAAACTGTTCGGATCCGCCGACAACGACTCACCCAGACCCGCGCTGCTGGTGATCACGTCGCCGCGCTCCATGCGCATCGCGATGTTGCCGACGGGACGGTCCCCGATGTTGTTCAGCGTTCCGCGCGCGGTGACGGTCCCCGTGCTGGTGGTCGACACCGTCGACGGATCGATGGACTCGAGGGAGATCTGCAGGAACTGATCCGAATCGGTCTGCACATCGCGGGGAGCTGCGAGCGCTGCGGGGGCCAGCGGCACCGCAACCATCAGCGTGGCGCCCAAAACAATCAGGAGTCGCCGGACAACGAGGAACCACCGCAGGTGGCCGATCCCCCGAGCCCGCATCGAACCGCCCTTCACGTGGCTTCTGATGGGCCGGAGTCGCCGGTTGGGCCGTGCGCGGCCGCTCCCCCGCTCTTACCTGCCGAACCCTCGCCGCCGCGACCGGAACCGCGTCTACCGCGCCGACGGCGTCGACGCGGTTTCTGGACTGGGGCAGGTGGTTCGTTGCGTTTCTGGTTGCGCGCGGCGGCGGCCTTCTCGTAGGCGTTGGGTTCGCTGCGTGTGCCAAGGGCCTCGGCTTCGGCCATCCGATCGGGATCGGCGGTCAGATCGGCGATGACGTCCTCGGCCACGCGGGCCAAGCGGCGTTCATCGGAGTACGTGAGGCGACGGGGCAGATCGGCCAGCGGCACCCAGGCGACCTCGGCGACCTCGTAGTCGGCGTCGGACAGCTCTCCGCCGGTGAACCGCATCAGATAGTGGTGCACCGTCTTGTGGATACGTTTGCCCTCGCTGACAAACCAGTAATCGATCTTGCCAAGGGGCGCGACGACGTTGCCCTTGATGCCGGTCTCCTCGGCGACCTCACGGATGGCTGTCTGCTCGGCGGTCTCGCCGGTTTCGATATGACCCTTCGGCAGCGACCACATCATGCGGCCACGACGATCCACGCGACCGATCAGTGCGGCACACCGCTCGTTGTCGGGACCGTCGAGGCCGGAGACCATCAAACCGCCGGCAGAGGTCTCCCGGACGGTTCGCAACCGCTGCTTTGCAAGGTTCGCCGGGACCTTCGCGGGAAGTTTCGACCTGCCGACGTCCGATGGCTTGACCTGCGCGGTCCGCCCGTCGGCGGCCTTGGTGCCTGCGACACCGGTCGATTCGCTGCGGGCGGCATCGACCGTGTTGTCGACGGGACGGGACGGTTTGCGTCGCCGGCCGCGACGCGATCGTCGCGATGTTCCGCCTGCGGGCGACTTGTCGGTTGCCGGGTCGTTCGTCGCCGGCGAATCGGACACCGCTGCGGGTGGCCTGGGATCGGTGGTCTGACCAGCGCCGCCCCCGCGGCGATTGCCGCGCCGTCGCCGAGGACGCCGGGTGACGTCCCTACTCGGCTCTGTGGGTTCGGCTGACACTCAATAGATGCTAGTCGTCGGTAACCGGCTGTTTCCGCCAGCGTGGCCGATCAGGCACCGAAGTCACACCCTGTGGTGGCCCGTGAACTCCCCTGCCGGTCCCGCTCGACTAGTCTGGCGTTTCGTGACAACTCCCCCGTCTGCCGCCGATTCCTCTGCCGCCGATTCCGCAGGCGCAGACGAACGACGCACGCGGCTGCTGGCCGCTGCCGCGGTGTCGCTTCAGGAGCTCTCCGACGTCCTCGATCCCCTCGGTGCCAAGTTCGCCGCGGCCGGATTCCAGCTCTACCTGGTCGGTGGTTCCGTGCGGGACGCGGTCCTCGGCCGACTCACCAACGACCTGGACTTCACAACCGACGCCCGCCCGCAGGACGTGCAGGAACTACTGCGTGGCTGGTCCGACGCGATCTGGGACACCGGCATCGACTTCGGGACGATCAGCGCGGTCAAGTCCGGGCATCAGATCGAGATCACGACGTTCCGCGCCGACAGCTACGACCGGGTCGGGCGGAACCCGGAGGTCCGGTTCGGGGACACCCTCGAAGACGATCTGGTGCGGCGTGACTTCTCCATGAATGCGATGGCGGTGAAGATCGGCGCCGACGGCAGCCAGGAGTTCGTCGATCCGCTCGGTGGTCTGGAGGCGTTGCTCGCCGGGGTGATCGACACCCCTGCTGCCCCCGAGGATTCCTTCAACGACGATCCCCTGCGCATGTTGCGGGGTGTGCGGTTCGTCTCGCAGCTGGGCTTCTCCCTCAGTCCGCGGGTGTTCGAGGCCATCAAGGCCATGGCCGACCAGATCGATCGGATCACGGTCGAACGGGTTGCGGTCGAATTGGACAAGCTCATCCTCGGACAGCACGCGGTCGACGGCATCGACATGCTCTGCGAAACGGGTCTGGCGGAGCGGGTGATCCCCGAGATCCCGGCGATGAAGCTCGCGATCGACGAGCATCATCAGCACAAGGACGTCTATACCCACTCGTTGACGGTGCTGGCGCAGGCGATGGACCTCGAGGACGGCGACCCGGATCTGGTGTTGCGGTGGGCGGCCATCCTGCACGACATCGGAAAACCCGATACCCGCCGGCACGAACCCAACGGCGGCGTCAGCTTCCACCATCACGAGGTGGTCGGCGCGAAGATGGTCCGTAGGCGGCTGCGGGCACTGAAGTATCCGAAGGCCGTGATCGAGGACGTCGCGAATCTGGTCTTCCTGCATCTGCGATTCCACGGCTACGGCGACAGTCAGTGGACCGATTCCGCGGTCCGCCGATACGTCACCGACGCCGGTGTCCTACTCCCCCGCCTCAACAAACTGGTCCGCGCCGACTGCACCACCCGCAACAAACGCCGGGCGCGTCGGCTGCAGCAGAACTACGACAATCTCGAAGAGCGGATCGCCCGCATCGCGCAGGACGAGGACCTTGCCCGGGTCCGGCCCGACCTCGACGGCAACGCCATCATGGAGTTGTTGGGGTTGCCGCCCGGACCACAGGTCGGTCAGGCCTGGCGCTACCTCAAAGAACTCCGGCTCGATCGCGGCCCGATGTCGCATGAGGAGGCCGAGCAGGCCTTGCGCGAGTGGTGGGCGCAACAACAGAGTTAGCACCCCGGGCCCGGCCGATCAGGTGATCGAGACCAGGTCCTCGATGTCGTCGGAGGGCAGCTTGCCGTCGACGACTGCGGTCACCGTGGTGTTGTTCAAAGTGATTGCGCCACCATGGTTGTCGAGGAACGCGGTGTCGGCGGCGTCGCGTCCGGTCGAGATGCGGACCAGGGTCTGACGCGGTGCCAGGCAGGTCGCGTCGACGACCCGCCACTGGTCATCGACAAGTGCTTCGGCAACGGCGTGGAAGTCCATCGGGTCACATCCGGGCGCATAGACGGCGACGAGTCGGGCCGGCACATTCAGCGCGCGCAGCGCCGCGACGACCAGGTGCGAGTAGTCCCGGCACACACCGGCTCCGGCGAGCAGGGTGTCGGTGGCGCCGTCGGTGGGACCGCTGGCGCCGGGTGTGTAGTCGAGGTGGTTGCCCACCCAGGCTGCAACGGTTTCGAGGAGCTTGGCCGGTTCGGCGTTCGTATCGAATTGCTTTGCGGCCCAACCGAAGAACTTGTCCGCCTCGGAGTACCGACTGGGTCGCAGATAGAGCGCCCGATCGTATTCGGTGGCCGTCGCGGGTGCGGTCTCCCCCACAATGGTGGCCTTGTATGCGACCTTCAGGTTGCCGGTGCCGGCATGCAGCAGCTGGATTCTGTTGCCGTGGGGTCCGCTGATCTCCCTGGCGTCCAAGGGCTTTCCGTCGAGGGTGAATGAGAGAGTCTCGGTCACCTCGGCACCGGGATGCGGCGCGACGGCGATCTGGAACTCGAGATCCGTCTCGCCGGTGATGTCGACGTCGAGGTGGGCTGATACATCGCGCTTCTGCACGCAGAACTCCTGTATTGATCAATTCGGAACATGGATCGGACAGGAGAACTCTCAAACACCCCCCGGCGCTGCCGACGACAGAAACGATACCGCACCCGGACGGACTTCGATGGTCGCCGGTAGCTCGCCGATCCGGTCCCCGTCGGCGTATATCGGCGTCCTCCTGGAACTGGTGAGCTCGATGCGTCTGCCTCGCAGCTGCTCCACTTCTTTGCGATGAATGTGCTTGCCGCTGTATATGGTTGGGAACAAACCCATCAGCTTCAGGCGTGGCCCGTGGTGCACCAGGATGACGTCGAGTTCCCCGTCGTCGATGACGGCCGACGGAGTGATCTGCATCCCACCGCCGTAGCTTGCGGTGTTCCCCACCGACGCCAGCACCAGATCGCGCTCGATTTGCCGGCCGTCCACGGTGATCTGATACGGAAACGGCTTCATCCGGGCCAGCTCGATCAGAGCTGCAATCGGGTATCGCAGTTGACCTTTCGGCCATGACAGGGTGTTGGCGCGCTCGGTGACCAGGGCGTCGAGGCCGGTGGCGGCGACGGTGCCGAACGCGTGCACGCTGCCATCGGACAGCGAGATGGTGGCGGTGTCGCAGACCCGGCGGGCACCGCCGCGGATGATGGCGGCCGCTGCGGCCGGATCGTCGCGCGGGATGCCCAGTGTCCGCGCCGTGTCGTTACCGGTGCCTGCAGGCATCAGCCCGATGGGTACCGCGTCTGCGCCCGCCTCGTAGGCGGCCTGCAACGCCAGGCGGATGGTGCCGTCGCCTCCGACCACCACCAGGGCGTCGTGCTCGGGCGAGCGGACTCCTCGAGCGAATTCCAGGGCTTCGTCGGCGCTTGAACCAGTCAACGCGGTGACCTCGAGGCCGGTCGACACCAGTGCTTCGACGGCGGCGGCGACTGCGGCGCCTGCGAGGCCGTGACGTGCGGACGGATTGATGAGCGCGGCAACCCGGTGGGTGATCATGGAATGAGTTTGCCCGGATTCAGGATGCCGGTGGGATCGAGCGTGGATTTGACCGCCCGCAATATCTGGGCGCCGACGTCACCGATCTCCGTCGGCAACCAGCGGCGGTGGTCGGTACCGACGGCGTGATGATGGGTGATCGTGCCTCCTGAATCCACAATCGCTTGACCGACAAAGTCTTTCACACCGGACCATTCGGTGATCGGATCGTCGCCGAAACGGTAGACCACCGTGAAATACAGTGAGGCGCCGGTGGGATAGGTGTGGGAGATGTGGCAGAGCACCAGCGCCGGGGAGCCGGATCGTCCGATGGCCTCGGTCAGGGCGCCGGTGACCGCGGTCTTGAGTGCGGTCACGTTCGACCAGGTGGTGGCGGTTTCCAGTGTCTCGCAGCCGACCCCGATGTCCAGGAGCGCATCCCGTAGGTAGGGGGCGTTGAAGCGGCCGTGTTCCCAGGCCTGTGCCCGGGCGGCGCCCAGCGACGTCCCACCCGCGGCGGCCAACAGTTGTCCGGTCAGCTCCTGACGAGACCGGGCGACCGCCTCGGTTCCCTCGAATGTGGTGATGGCCAGGCATCCACCGGAAACGGTGTCGGTGTCGGCACCGATCTTGTCCGGGCTGGCGAGGTTGACACCGGTTTCGGCCTCATCGGACAGTCGCATCACGGTCGGCCCGCCTCCTTGCTGCGCCACCGCTCGCAAAGCCGCTGCACCGGAGTCGAAGTCGGTGAAGTGCCAGGCGTCGTGCAGGGTCACGGGCGCAATGCGGCGCACTCGGAGGGTCACGGCGGTGATCACGCCGAGGGAGCCTTCCGAACCGAGGAAGAGTTGGCGAAGATCGGGTCCGGCTGCGGTCTTCGGCGCCCCACCCAGGTCGATGATCCCGGTGGGTGCGACCACCCGCAAGCCGGTGACCATGTCGTCGAACCGGCCGTATCCGGCGGAGGCCTGACCTGATGATCGGGTGGCCGCGAACCCGCCGATGGTGGCGAACTGGAAGCTCTGCGGGAAATGTCCGAGGGTGAATCCGTGTGGAGCCAAAAGCTTTTCGGCCTGCGGGCCGGTGATGCCTGCACCCAGCACGGCTTCACCGGAGATGGTGTCGATCGACAGAAGCTGATCAAAACGCCGCAGATCCAGGCTGATCACCGCTCGCAAGGCGCCGGCGACCGGGTCGACCCCACCGACCACACTGGTGCCGCCACCGAAGGGAACGATCGCGATCCGGGATCTGGCGCACCAGTCCAGGAGATCTGAGATCTCCTGTTCGGTGGCGGGCTCGACCACACCGTCCGGTGCGTCTTGTCTGCGGGTCTTGCGGCGCAGGAGATCAAGGGTCGATTTACCACCCGACCGGGTCAGTCGATCACCGTCGGACGTCGACACCGCACTGACGATTCCGCGGAGGGCATCCAGGTCGGCGTCCGTGAGCCGGACAGGCGAGAGTTCGACCTCGGTGGCGGCCGGGGCCGGGATCCGATCGCCGGAGACGCCGAGAACTTGGGACAGGAGGGTCCTGATCGGTTCGGAGAGCTCGGTGGCGGCCTCGGGTGATCCCCAGCCGTCCCAACGCATCGGGGGCAGTGGCAGGGAATGCTGTGGAAAATCGACCGTCATGAGTTACAGTTTTACACAACATGTCAATCCGTAACGATAAATCGTCCATGGTTGGAACGTCCCCGCCCGGAAACCGCAATGACGGCACCTCCGACCCGGTGGCCGCTGCGATGGGCGCCAACATCACCGATCGGGTCCTCGATGCGACCCGCGCGGCGCTGATTCGCGCGGCGGGTCGCAAGATCACGTTGGCGGAAGTGGCCCGTGAGGCCGGCGTGAGCAGGCCGACCGTCTACCGGCGCTGGCCGGACGTGCGGACGCTGACCGCCGACCTCGTCACCCGGGAGCTGATCGGCACGATCGCCGACATCCCCGCACGCGGCACGACCCTTGACGACAAGGTTGATCGCCTGGTTGCCGTCGCCGATGCGATCCGCGTCAACAACCTCCTCGAAATGCTGTGGCGCGAGCCGTCAGCCGCTCTTGCCCCCTATGTTTTCGTGAGGCTCGGCCGCAGCCAGAACGCTGCCCTGACGATTCTGCAACGCGCCATCACCGACGGTCAGCATCGCGGCGACGTCCGGGACGGGGCTCCGGATGAGATGGCCGCCATGGTGTTGTTGATCTGTCAGTCGGCGATTCAGTCGCATGCGATCGTGCAACCGATCCTGGCCGATCGATGGACCGTGGAACTGCGGTACGCGTTGCACTCGTACCTACGGGCGGCGCCGTGATCGCCGAACAATTCCCGGCCGGAGCACTGAGCCCGGCGTCACGTCGCGCCGGACTGGATGAATTACGGTCGCGCACTGAGCCGTTGGATGTCCTGGTGATCGGTGGGGGCGTCACCGGAACCGGCGTCGCGTTGGATGCGGCCAGCCGTGGTCTGTCGGTGGCACTGGTGGAGGCCCAGGACCTCGCCTTCGGCACCAGTCGGTGGAGCAGCAAGCTGATCCACGGAGGCCTGAGATATCTCGCAAGCCTCGATGTGTCGATCGCGCAGGAGTCGGCCGTCGAGCGGCACCGGATCATGACGGTGATCGCCCCACACCTGGTGCATTCACTGCCGCAGGTCATCCCGGTTTTCGCCGGTGGTTCGGTGAAGGGGAACCTGGCCGCGCGGTTGGGAATGCTGGCCGGGGATGTGTTGCGCCACAATGCCAAAACGCCGACGGAAGTCCTGGCGCGGTCCCGGAGGGTGTCGGCGTCCGAAGCTGCGGAATTGTGTCCGGCAATCCGTACCGACGGGCTGCGGGGCGCGGTGGTGGCCCACGACGGGCAGCTCATCGACGATGCCAGGTTCGTGGTGACCTTGGCGAGAACCGCTGCCGCACACGGCGCGATCATCAGCACCTACACCCGGGCAACGGATGTGACCGGTACGGGAGCGACCCTGACCGATGTCCGCACCGGTGCCACGTTCGGGATCCGGGCGCGCGCCGTCATCAACGCGACCGGTGTCTGGGCCGGTGAGGTCGACGAGACCGTCAAGCTGCGGCCGAGCCGGGGGACCCACCTCGTGGTCGATTCCGCATCGCTGGGCAACCCGACGGGTGCACTCACAGTTCCCTTGGGCGACAGCATCAGTCGGTACGTGTTCGCATTGCCGCAGCAGCTCGGTCGTACCTATATCGGTCTCACCGACGAGGATGCGCCCGGACCGATCCCGGACGTGCCGACGCCGGCCGATGCCGAGATCACCTTGCTGCTCGACAACATCAACAAGGCGCTGGAACGTCCGCTGTCCACCGACGATGTCCGCGGAGTCTTCTCCGGCCTGCGTCCGTTGGTCGAGGAGATCGGTCCAGGGGTGCCGCTGAGCACGGCTGACCTCTCGCGCAAACACCTTGTGGCAGTGGGAGACAACGGTCTGATCACGGTCGTGGGGGGCAAGCTCACCACATACCGTGCGATGGCCGAGGAGGCGGTCGACGAGGCCGTGAGTCGTTCGGGCCTGCGAGCCGGGCCGTGCCACACCAGTGAACTGCCGCTCATCGGGGCGACGGGGACACCGGACGACTCGGGTTTGCCGAGTTCGTTGATCGCCCGTTTCGGTGCGGAGGCCGCACACGTGCTGGACGTTGCACAGGTGCCGGATGCGGCCGCCCCGATCGCGCCCGGGATCGACGTCACCCGGGCCGAGATCGAGTTCGCCATCACCCACGAAGGTGCTTGCACGGTCGACGACATCCTGGCCCGCCGAACGCGAATTTCCTTGGTACAGAAGGATGCGGACCTTGCCAGGGCCGCCGTCGCCGAGATCGCCGGGATCGTCAACTCGGTGGGGCCCTGACGCCGAACTAGTAGCCCATCCCGCGAAGTTCGCCGGCAAGCAGATCCAGGTGGGACCGCTGGACGTCCAGATGCGGGCTGATCCGCAGGACCGACTGTTCCGAATCCAGTGGCGCACGCCAGGAATCCGCGCAGGTTACGAGAATTCCGATCGATCGCAGTTTGTCGCAAGCGGCCATTACGTCCGACGGACCCCATCCCGGTGGTGGGGCCAGGGTGACGATCGCCGACGGTTCGTCGATCGGTTCGAGGACTTCCCAGCTGCCGATACCGTGTAGGCGCTCACGGGTGAAGCGGCCGATGGCCGCCAGTTCCCGGTTGACCCGTTCGGGCCCGAAGCTCTGCAATTCCTGGATCGCCACACCGAGTCCGAGACGTCCGGCCACGAAGGCTTCCGAACTCTCGATTTCCACCGGGCGCACCGAATCCGCACGCACGGCAAGGAATCCGACACCGCGCGGGCCTGCCAGCCACTTACGGCTGGTGCCGTAGACGACATCGGCGCCGGATGCGCAGTCGCGCTGGCCAAGCGCCTGCGCGACGTCGACCACCACCGGCACACCGGCGACCTTGGCGAGCTCGACGACCTTGCTGACCGGCTGGACCACGCCGCTCTGAGAGCCGATATGGCAGATGTGGATGAAGTCGGGCTGGTCGAACTGCAGCATGTTCTCGAGTGCGTCGGTGTCGACATGCCCGTATACGTCGCCGGAGGGGATGGTGTGGACGGCGTAGCCGCGGCGTTCGAACTCGTCGAGGTTGGGGCCGAACTCGTTCTTGGCCACCCAGACCGTGGCGGATATCGGGAGGTTCCAGTAGGTGAGCAGAGCCCGCAGCGCGGCCTTTGCCGACTCCCGGAATGCCAGCTCGTGGGCCTGATGTCCGACGAGCGCGGCGATATCGCGACGGCAGCGGTCCAGGGCCTCGCTCATCTGTTCCTGTGCGACGTAGGCGCCGCGCTCGGATTCACGCCACAGGTGCGCGGTGATCGTCTCGATGACTTTGGTGGAGGAGCGTGATGCCGCCGCCGAATCGAGATGGATGTTCATCGGCTCGGTGCGACCGCGATGCCACAGATCGCCGAGCTCGCTCACATACATCCGTAGATCCTCCTCGACGCCGGGACATGGTGTGCATCACACGCTACCGTCTTCGGGCGCCCCGGAACCGGCGCACGGGTCCAGTCCGTCCAAGTACCCATGGACCCGGTCATCGAGTACGTCTTCGGAATTGGCGACGGATCGATCACCACATGGACGTCGCAGGCCGACGTGGTGCTCGGCGGAGGTGCGGCAGATGCGGTTCGGCTCGATTTCGACGGTGACGGCAGAGTCGACGACGTGATCTGGGATCGCGATGGCGATGGCCGGGCCGATCTCAGTGGTCTCGACCTCGATGACGATGGTGCGGTCGACAAATGGTTCTCCGATAACGGTTCTGGCGTGTGGGGACATCCGGAGCCGGATCCGCGGGTCAGCGCACCGACCCCGAACCTTCAACTACCGATACCCCCGCCCCCGATACCCCAGCCAACCGACATCCATCTCACGTGGACATCGCTTGATGGCGCGCCGCAGTCCGCGGCGGCAAACGCAGATTCTGAGGGTTCGCGCGCGCAGGTCGATTTTGTCGGCGACGGGGACGCCGCTGATCTGCTCTACGACCGCGACTCGGACGGTCGCGGTGAGATCGTGGTGGTGCGCTCGGGCGGGCGCGTCTACTTCGACACCGACGGCGATCAAGGTTTCGATCAGTTGTTCGTCGACCACGATCTCGACGGGACCGCGGATGCGGTGATGTTGCCGGGCCAACCGGGATTCGGTATCTGAGGGGTCAGACCACACGCGGCGGTCGCCGAGATGAATCGGCAGCCACTCTCAAGAGCCGCGGCGGTGCAGCCCGCGTACGGCACAAATGTCAGGCGGCCCTGTTGTGGTGCCGAAGGCGACGGTCTTCGATCGCGCGTGCATGCCGATAGGTCCGCCCGGTTTGCCAGGCGGAATACGACGCGGTCAGTCCGAGCAGTAGTGCCCCGATCACGCAGAACGCCAGGGCCAGGAATCCGAGAGTCACACTCACCGGACTGTTCTCGGCGATGTCGATGTCGCCGATCCAGATCGTTGCGGTGACGATGATCTTCCAGATCGCCCAGAGCACACCACACAGTCCACCGAACCCGACGGTATAGCGCAGCGGACCGAGTTCGGAACGGACAACGGTCCATCCGAGATAACCGGCCGGAAATCCGATCCAGCTGGCGAATACCACCTGGTACATCGCCACCTGGTACATGTGCCCGTAGTCGGAGAGAAAGTTCGCCGACGGTGCGAGTGCGCTGTGGGCGAGCGCCAGGTTGATCACGGCTATCGAGGCGGCGGCAGCCACCACCAGAAGCACTATCCGCTGGTTGAGGTCGGGATCGTGGTGGAGGTCGGATCCCGGGTTGCTGTTGCCGCGGCGGACCGCCATCAGGGATGCGACCAGGGCGCAACCGGCGATCACCGCTGAGGTGGCACCCCAGATCCGTTCGGAGGTGTTCATCACGTGGCGGACACCGTCGTCTGGAACCAGGGCGGTGTAGGTCTCCCCGGTCAGGCAGTAGAAAGCGACGCACACGCCGAAGGCGGTCGTCGCTGTCTGGCGGTACAGGGCCCCACGGATGGCGAGCGTCGCTCCCAGGGCGACCCCTATCCAGGCGAGAGCGCCCAGAGCTTGGCTCATGCGACTATGCCAACAGCTCCGAACGCTGCAGTCAAAGCGCGATTATTGCGGGGTTCGCTGCCCCGTCCTTCGGCGAGCGTGCCGACGGTCGTGGCAAATGCCTCGGCCTGTGCTTCGCGACGTGCGTTCTGATCACAACCCTCGTGGCCGGCAAGGAGATGCCAGGCCTCGTGGGCTGCGATGTGGATCCGGTGCGCGTCAGAGACATTGGCAGGAGAAACGATGATCGCGGTCCCGCGGCTGGTCCGCAATGCGGCTCCGGTGATCTCGCCGGAGTTGAACGACTCCGACGTGATGCACCGGACGTCGCATTCGAGTTGCTCGCCGAGCCGGGACTCGAAATCGTCCCAGTCCCATCCGCTCATCGGTGTGATGGCCGCGGCAAGGCGAAACATCTTCTGCCGGGTCATCACTGTCCGACGCTCTTCTCGGCTTCGAGGACCCGACTCACCTCTCGCAGTAGGGAGGCGAGTTCAGCCCGCCCGGTCGACGACAGCTGATCGGCGCGGAGGCCGGCTACTTGAAGTCCTGTTTCCTCGATAGCAGCCTGCACCTCTTGGCCGAGTGTGCGGGGGCTGAACGAGAAATGCTCTTTCGAGACTCCAAAAAATGAACAGATGGCGTCGCGAACTGCGCCGTCCACCTTCATTACGCGGCCCTTACGGATCCGCCATACAAATTGCCGATCGATGTTTCGGCCTGTTTCGGCCGTCACCCAGTCAGCAATCTCTGCATTTGCAGTGCGCGACCCACCTGGCCAGCGAGTAGCACAGAGCTTATTGAGTTCAATGGCGAACTCAGACACCTCGTCACGATTGCGCATTCGCCAATAGTGCCAGGTGATTCCCTGTTTTGTCGCCTTGATGTGAGGAAATTGCCGATATTTTCTGTCACGGTATCGGCGATGTTTGTGCCGGCGTATGGATGCTCGAGCGCTCGTCACCGCGCTGAACTGCACAAACACTCGAATTAGGCCCTTGTTTCAAGGTTCTTTCGCAAAGGTTACGATCAATTTTCGCAAATCGGAGTTCGGATGGAAAATATGCCGCTGACCACCGCAGATACCCCATTTATGGGGTAGTCGGCCTGGGTGGACCGAGCGGAGCGGTGGCCGGCGCGGGATTCTGAGCGGTCGGGGTGGAAACAATTGGGGCCCCGTTGCGGGACTCTGCGAGCGAAACGTTTTCTAGACGGCGCTCGAAGGTGGCCCGGCATTGATCCGTCCGAGTTGGTAGGCGATGGGATCGTCGGGTGTTGCACCCCAATCCGAGTCCAACCACCAGGTGATGCCGGCGTCGGCCAGTGCCGCGGCCCGCTCGCGTTCCCCGGCGGGGTCGGTCAGGTCGGTGGTGCCCTCATAGACGACGTCATAGTGCCCGCTGTAGCCGAGTTCCTCGCGAAGCTCTCGGATGTCGCGGGCCACACTGGCCCACCGCTCGAACGGTTGCGGTTCCGGGCCCTGCGCACCGGCGAAGTTGGGGATCAATCCGTCGCACCGGGCCGCCCGCGACATCGATTTGCGAGAACCCTCCAATCCCACACACCACGTGGTGATTCTGGGCTGTTGGACCGGCGGATCGGGCAATTCGAAATCGGTGGGCCGCACTTGGTAGTGCTTGCCGTCGTAGGTGAAGGGCTGACCACCCCAGAGCCCGAACAAGACGTCGAGACCTTCATCGAGGAGCTCGGCACGCACCTTGCGTCCCTGATCGGCCTCGAATGCCAGCCAGCCCGGATGCAGTGCACCCAATCCGACGCTCAGGATCACGCGACCACCGCTCAGCCGATCCAGGGTGGCGGTGGTCGATGCCAGGTCCCACGGTTTGCGCCGGGGCAGGGGCGTGAGCATGGTCCCGAGCTTGATACGACTGGTTCGCATGGCCGCGGCGGTCAGGGAGATCCAGGGGTCGACGCCCCATAGCGCTTCCCAGCCGAACACCGCGTCCCAGCCCGCTTCCTCGGCGGCCACTGCCATCTCGGCAAAATCTGCACTGTCACCTTTGGGGAAAACGATTCCGTACTGCACCGTGCCTCCTGTGAAGTCACCTGATCGCGCGGTGGGTACGGATCAGGCGGTTGTCGCCAGTGGCGCCGATGGTGGTGAGCAGGCCGGGACGGGTCGATGGTGGATCAGGGTGACCGAAACGATGGCGAGTGCGTAGAGCACGCAACCGGCCACGACCAGGACCGCGGACTTGCCGTCGGTGGGGATGGCAATCGCGGCGGCGGTGACCGCAGCGACGAACGCGACGTTGAACAGGGCGTCCTGGAATGAGAATGCCTGTCCGCGGCGGGCGTCGTCGACGTCCATCTGCATGGCGGCATCGCCGCACAGCTTGCACACCTGGCCGATCAGCCCCAGGACCACCGCGGCGAAGCAGATGACCACACCGTTGAAACTCAGCAACGAGAGCTGGGCGACCGTTCCGATGGCCAGCGCCGACACCACAGCGCGCTGCCGCCCGAATCGGGCGACCGCAAAGGGGGTGATCACCGCGGCGAGCAGCATGCCCACTGCGGTCAGACCCGCGACGAGCCCGAAGCCGGTCAATCCACCGCCCAGCGCCGACTGTTTGGTGAGGACGAGTAGCAGGAGCGTGTTCATGCCGAACACGATGCGATGGGCGCCCACACCGGACAGGGCTGCCGCGGCAGGTGGCGAGCTCCAGACCGCACGGGCGCCATGGCCCAGACCAACCGCGACCGCGCGCATGGCGGTGCCTTCCGGATGCCCGGGCATCGGAGGACCGACGAAGTCGGGATGATCCGGGCCCAGCTGCAGTGGTTTGAATCGATGGGCGACACCTGCGGTGATCAGCGCCATCACGACTGGGCCGAGCAGGGTCAGGGCGCTGCCGGTGTTGTCGGACCCGAAGATCTCGCGCAGGGCGAAGGTGGCACCGGCACCGAGGGCCAGAACTCCGGAACCGGCGGTGGTGAAGAACGAATTCATGCCGACCAGCAGGTCGCGAGAGACGACGTGGGGCAGCGACGCGGACAGCCCCGATGCGACGAACCGGCTTGCACCGGTCACCGCCAGCGCGGCGATCAGCACACCGGTGTCGCCGGCTCCGGTGGCAATCACCACCGACACGATCGCGACCAGGATCGCGCGCAGCACATTGGCCCAGACGAGAACCAACCGTCGATCCCAGTGGTCCAGGAGCGCGCCGGCAAACGGACCGATCAGGGAATAGGGCAGAAGCAGGACCGCCATCCCGGCCGCGATCGCCATCGGATCGGCGTGGCGTTCGGGGTTGAAGAGGATCGCGCCGCCAAGCGCGGCCTGGAAGAGGCCATCGGTGAACTGACTGCCGAACCGAACGGACAGAAGCCGGGACAGGCCGGGCGATTCCCGAAACGACCGCGTGAAATCACGCAACGCCA
Source organism: Williamsia sp. Y844 (assembly GCF_056786475.1). Classification (NCBI taxonomy): domain Bacteria; kingdom Bacillati; phylum Actinomycetota; class Actinomycetes; order Mycobacteriales; family Nocardiaceae; genus Williamsia; species Williamsia sp. Y844. The sequence goes on along the minus strand of NZ_JBXCJB010000001.1, from coordinate 1,909,524 downwards.
ACCGCTCATGGCTGGTGCGGACATGCGGCTCTGGGTCCGCGACGGGCTGTTCGGCGTTCATCGTGTCCAGCCTACAAACGAATTCACGATCGGGTATTCCGGCGAAAAAAGATCGGGTGGTTCCGACTGTTCGCCGTAGCCTGTTGGGGCCATCGGCGTGGCATCATGTGCGGGTGTCATCTGGTACCGAGGCGATATCCGCCGGCAGTTTGTTGATGGCGTCCACCGATCTCGCCGAGCCGACTTTCCGGCGCACGGTCGTCTACGTCATCGAGCACAACGACGCCGGCAGTCTGGGTGTTGTCCTGAACCGGATGAGTCAGACGGCAGTGCACAACCTGTTGCCGGCATGGACCGATACCGCGGCCCGGCCGAAGGCTGTCTATGTGGGTGGTCCGGTCAAACAGGACTCGGCGCTGTGCCTCGGGGTGGTCAGACCCGGTGTCGAGATCGACGATGTGCCTGCCCTGCGACAGGTCGACGGCCGCGTGGTCCTGGTCGATCTCGATGCCGACGCCGACGAACTCGGTCACTTCCTGATCGGTGTCCGGATCTTCGCCGGCTATGCCGGGTGGGGTATCGGACAGCTCGGTGATGAATTGCGCAGCGGCAGCTGGATCGTGGCCCCGTCGCTGCCAACCGATGTGATCGCCCCCGCCGAGGTCGATCTCTGGTCGCAGGTCCTGCGGCGTCAGCCGTGGCCGCTTCCCATGCTGTCGACACACCCGATCGAGCTCGAACGTAACTGATCTCTGATTGTCGATTGGATTTCGATAACCTGTTATTGTTCATCCCTGATGTGAGCGGCGTCTCAGCAGACGCTTGCTCGGGGGTCGGGGAATGCGGAGGGGTCCGATGGTTTTGTGGGGTCGATGTGCGAGTGTGATCGCCGGTCTCGTTTCAGTCACTCTGATTGCAGGATTCGCGAATCCTGTTGCAGCGCTGGCTGATCCGACGGGTGGAACGGATGGTGAGCGGTGGACCGCGCAACACGATGGTCCGTTGCAATATCCCGGCATCAACGTCCAATGGGACGTCCCGATCACCATGAGCGATGGCACCGTCCTCAAGGCCAACATCTACCGGCCGGCCGACGCCGCGACGAGGCCGGTTGCCACGAAGACGCCGGTGATCGTGAACATGACGCCGTACACGAAACTGGTGAGCGCTGTTGCCGATGCGGCGTTGTCGAATCCGGTGCTGGCGCCGCTGGCCCTGCAACTGGCCGACCTGCTGAACTTCTCGGGAACCCCGATCGACGGCCTGTCCGATTTGGTGCAGACCCTCAAAGGCGGCTTTGCCCAGACCTTCAGCGTCGACCCTGCACTGGTCCGCTCCGGCTATACGCAGGTGGTCGTGGATGTGCGCGGGACCGGTTTCTCGCAGGGTGTCTGGGACGTCTTTCAGGCCCGCGAACAGCAGGACACCGTCGAGGTCATCAACTGGGCCGCCGACCAGAGCTGGTCCGACGGCAAGGTCGGCATGAGTGGGGCGTCCTACTCGGGTATCAATCAGATCCAGGCGGCGAACAAGAATCCGGAGCCGCTCAAGGCGATCTTCCCGGTCGAACCCGGTGGCGACCTGATCCGCGACATCGTTGCCCCCGGCGGTGCACTGGGTGTGGGCTTCCTGCCTGCTTGGCTGGCGCTCGTGAACGGACTCAAGTTCGTGCCCGATGTGGCGTCGATGTTCAACGGCACATTCGACTGGAAGTGGTTGGGGTCCAGGCTTTCTGACCCAGCTGTTTTCGCCCCACAACTACTGGATGCGCTCACCGCACCCACCATCGACGCGGTGCCACCACGTACGCAGAGCCTGCTCGACGACACCTCCTCCGAACGCACCAACTGGCAGGCCTTCGCCGAGAAGATCACCACGCCGACGATGATCTACGGCGGCTGGTACGACCTGTTCACCAACAGTGAGTGGCGGATGTTCGACGAGATCCCGCTCGACAACGGCCGCAAACAGCTGATCATGGGCCCGACCTATCACGTCACCGGCGGTTCTCGTTTCGGTGATCCCGGCTATCCGCCACGGCTCGACGTCCTGCAACGTGCGTGGTTCGACAAGTGGCTCAAGGGCATCGACAACGGCATCGACAACTACGGACCGGCCACCCTGTACCAGCAGGGCAACGGCTGGACCACCGCCGAGGACTTCCCGCGCCCGGGCATGAACCACCAGCGGCTCTACCTCTCCGACCGTACGAGCGGTACGGCGCCGCACGCGGTGCGTGACGGCTCGCTGTCCGCCGCCCCATCCGACAGCCGAGGCAGGCTCACGGTCGCACCGGCTTTGGCCACATTGTGTTCGCGTGATGCCGCGCAGCAGACGGCAGGCATCCTCGCGGTGTTCTCGTTCTGCGCGGAGGATTCACGGACCGCCGAATCCAGCGCGTTGACGTTCACCACGACCCCGTTTGCCGAGTCGACCAGCCTCAGCGGTCCGATCAATCTGCATCTGAACACCGTCATGGATGCGACTGACGGATACTGGACGGCAACCCTGAATGATGTTGCCCCCGACGGCACCTCGACGGTACTCACGTCGGGCCAGCTGGTGGCCTCGCTGCGGGCGCTCGACGAAGATGCAACCGGGTACGGTCCGGACGGTGACGTGGTGGATCCGGTGCAGACCCTGACCCTGGCAACGCGTCAGCCGGTGGTACCGGGCCAGGCCGTGCAACTCGACGTGGGCCTGCTGGCCACCGATGCGCTGATCAAACCCGGACATCGGTTGCGGATCGATGTGTTCGCGGCGAACTTCCCGAGAGGTGTTCCGTTGCGGCCGTTGCTGAACGATTCGCAGCTCAAGCCCGAACACATCCAGCTCGATCCGAATGCGCCGAGCTACGTCAACGTTCCGGTGTCGCGACCGGTGCGCTGACCAACCCGGACTTCGGGCTAGACCTCGGACTGGCGGCTGTAGCGCGCGGCGAGCCAGGCGCAGATCATCAGCTGAACCTGGTGGAAGATCATCAGCGGCAGGACGATCAGGCCGATGGTGCGACCCTCGAACAGGACAGCGGCCATCGGCAGACCGGTGGTCAGTGATTTCTTGGTGCCGCAGAACTGGATTGCGATGGAATCGGCCCGGTCGAATCCGAGGCGCCGCGATCCGGCACCGGTCAGCCACAGCATCACGGCGACCAAGACCACGGCCAGCACGACGAGGATCACCACCTGCCACCAGCTGACCTGGCTCCAGATGCCGTCCCGCACACCGTCACCGAACGCGGCGTACACGACGAGCACGATGATGCCGCGGTCGAAGAACTTCGTGAGGCTCTTGTGCGCCGCGATCCGTCGTCCCACCAGCGGCCTGAGTAACTGTCCGGCGATGAACGGCACCAATAGTTGCAGGACGATCGTCACCACCGACGAGGCCGAGAACGAGATGTCGCCGGACGAGTTCATCAGGAGCACCACGAGCATCGGGGTGAGGAACACACCCAGCAGATTCGACGCCGACGCGCTGACGATGGCACCTGCGATGTTGCCGCGGGCGATCGAGGTGAAGTTGATCGAGGACTGGACCGTGGACGGGACCAGACAGAGGTAGAGCACGCCGGTGGCCAGATCGTCGCCGACAAGATGCGGGAGCAGCGGCCAGAGCGCCAGGCCGAGCAGTGGGAACACCACGAAGGTGAATCCCAGGATTGTCAGGTGCAGGCGCCAATGGGTGAGGCCCGTGAGGGCATCACGCGGATGCAGTCGGGTGCCGTAGAGGAAGAAGAGCAGCCCGACGCCGATCTTGACCACCCAGTCGAGGATGTCGTCGGCGACGCCGCGGGCGGGGAAGATCGTCGCGACGACCACCGCGCCGATGATGGCCACCATGAAGCCATCGATGTTGAAGCGGTGAAGGAAGGCCAGCGGTGAGCGCGCCACGCCTTTAGTCGGTGGGCGCTGCGCCACCGGCGGCGCTGTCGGTGGTGCACATGCTCTGCAGAGAACAGCTGGTGCAACCACCGCTGACACCGCAGTCAGAGGCGGGATCGGGCAGTGCTGCGGCCGCTCGGACGCCCAGAGAGCCGATGACCCCGGCCAGGCCGATACCGACCGCGATGGCCGCGATGGCGATGATCACGCCTGCGGTGCCACCGAGGAGGATCGCCAGGACGGCACCCATCACCAGGACCACACCTGCGCAGATCAGACCGGGTCCGGCGACGCGGTTGGCCAGCTGGAACTTCTCGTCGCTGCCCATGGTCTCGGCGGAACGCACGCCGAGCCAACGGTTGCGGGGCAGGCGCCTCACGGTGCCCAGGACCCCGGATACTCCGAAGACCAGCGCCAGCGCCAGAGCGATGACGGCGAGGATGTTTGCTGCGACGGTCACGCCCATACAATACGAGGCCACGTAAAATCAATGGTCACCCAGGCCTGCCTGCAGCTCAGATCAGTCAGGCTTTACCCTGGTCAAGTGACTGGCCCGACGACTTCAGCCCCCGACGAATCCCCGCAGCACCGCTACACAGCAGAGCTGGCCGGGCAGATCGAGGCGCGATGGCAGCAGAACTGGACCGAGCGGCGCACTTTCGAGGCGCCCAACCCGGTGGGTGACCTGGCAGGTGATCTGTCGGTGTTCGACGGTCCCGACGCCAAGCTCTTCGTCCAGGACATGTTCCCGTACCCCTCGGGCGCCGGACTCCACGTGGGGCATCCTCTCGGCTTCATCGCCACCGATGTCTATGCGCGGTTCCACCGGATGAACGGGCGCAACGTTCTGCACACGATGGGCTTCGATTCGTTCGGGCTCCCGGCCGAGCAGTACGCGGTGCAGACCGGAACGCATCCCCGCACGACAACCGAGGCCAACATCGAGCGGTACCTCGAACAGATCCGCCGGTTGGGCCTGGGCCACGACGAGCGTCGCCGGGTGGCCACCACCGACGTCGACTTCTACCACTGGACCCAGTGGATCTTCCTGCAGATCTACAACGCCTGGTTCGACGGCGATGCGGGCAAGGCCCGCCGCATCCCCGAGTTGATCGCCGAATTCGATTCCGGAGCAAGGACTCTCGCAGACGGCCGGGATTGGTCGGACCTGGACGAGGCTGCCAAGGCCGAGGTGATCGACGACTACCGGCTCGTCTACCAGAGTGATTCGCTGGTCAACTGGTGCCCCGGACTGGGTACCGTACTGGCCAACGAAGAGGTCACCGCCGACGGTCGCAGCGACCGCGGCAACTTCCCGGTGTTCCGTAAACACCTGCGGCAGTGGATGATGCGCATCACCGCGTACAGCGACCGCCTGCTCGACGATCTGGAACTGCTGGACTGGCCCGAGAAGGTCAAGTCCATGCAACGCAACTGGATCGGCCGCTCCCGCGGCGCGCAGGTCGCATTCAGCGTCCCATCTGGTCGAGCTCCGGCTTCGCCTTCGTCTCCTGTGCGGGACTGTAAAATTGAGGTGTTCACCACCCGCCCCGACACCCTTTTCGGTGCGACGTACATGGTGCTCGCCCCGGAACACGAGCTCGTCGATCAGCTGATCGCGGCGCAGTGGCCCGCCGATGTCAATGCACTGTGGACCAATGGTGCGGCGACCCCGGCGGAAGCTGTTGCGGCCTACCGCAAGACGATCGCGGCGAAGTCGGATCTCGAACGGCAGGAGAACAAGGAGAAGACCGGCGTCTTCACCGGCTCCTACGCCGTCAATCCGCTCAACGGCGCGCAGGTCCCGGTGTTCATCGCCGACTATGTGCTGCTCGGTTACGGAACCGGTGCCATCATGGCGGTGCCGGCCCACGACGGCCGCGACTACGAGTTCGCCACCGCATTCGAGCTGCCGATCATCGAGGTCATCGGTTCGGAGCAGGGTGTGGCCGACGAAGCCTTCACCGGCGACGGACCGCTGGTCAACTCGGGTTTCCTCGACGGTATGCGGGTCGACGAGGCCAAGTCGGCCACCATCGAGCGTCTCGAAGCCGACGGCACCGGCAGCGGCACCGTCCAGTACAAGCTGCGCGACTGGCTCTTTGCGCGTCAGCGCTACTGGGGCGAACCCTTCCCCATCGTCTACGACGAGTCCGGTGCGCCGCACGCGATCCCGGATTCGATGCTGCCGGTGGCACTTCCGGATGTGATCGACTACGCGCCGATCTCGTTCGATCCCGACGACCCGAACAGCGAACCCTCCCCGCCGCTGGCCAAGGCCATCGACTGGGTGAACGTCGACCTCGACCTCGGCGACGGTCTCAAGCACTACACCCGCGACACCAACGTGATGCCGCAGTGGGCCGGTAGCTCCTGGTACCAGCTGCGCTACATCGACCCGACCAACCCGGATGAGTTGTGCGCCAAGGAGAACGAGGCGTACTGGATGGGACCGCGGCCGGACCTGCACGGCGAGAACGATCCCGGCGGGCTCGACCTCTACGTCGGTGGCGTCGAGCACGCGGTGCTACACCTGCTGTACTCGCGTTTCTGGCACAAGGTGCTGTTCGACCTCGGGCACGTCAGCTCGGCCGAGCCGTACCGGCGTCTCTACAACCAGGGCATGATCCAGGCGTACGCGTATACCGATTCCCGCGGCGTCTACGTCCCGGCCGAAGAGGTCGTCGAAGAAGACGGCAAGTTCTTCTACGAGGGCAAAGAGGTCAACCGGGAATACGGCAAGATGGGCAAGTCCCTGAAGAACTCCGTTGCGCCGGACGACATCTGCCGCGATTACGGTGCCGACACCCTGCGTGTCTACGAGATGTCGATGGGACCGCTGGACACCTCGCGGGCCTGGGCGACCAAGGACGTCGTCGGTGCGCAACGATTCCTGCAGCGTGCCTGGCGTCTGGTGGTCGACGAGATGACCGGCAAGACCCGGGTCGTCGACGTGGACCTGTCCGATGACACCAATCGCCTGCTGCACAAGACGATCGACGGTGTGCGCGAGGACTATTCGAACCTGCGCGACAACACCGCAGTGGCGAAGTTGATCGAGCTGACCAACCACCTGACCAAGCAGTATCCCGACGGTGCGCCGCGCGACGCGGTGACCCCGCTGGTACTCATGCTGGCGCCGGTGGCACCTCACGCAGCCGAAGAACTGTGGGAGCGCCTGGGCAACAACGGCTCTCTGGCACACGGGCCGTTCCCGGAGGCGCAGGAGCAGTGGCTGGTCGACGACACCATCGAGGTCCCGATCCAGGTCAAGGGCAAAGTGCGCAGCCGGATGACCGTTGCGGCCGACGCAGACGAGGCGACGTTGCGTGCGACGGCGCTTGCGGACGAGAAGATCATCCCGTTGCTCGACGGTGAACCCCGCAAGGTCATCGTGGTGCCCGGCCGAATGGTCAACATCATCCCCTGACCCCGGAATTGGTGGGTTTTGGCGAGTAAACGCGCAGGTCGCGTTCCCCAGAACCCACCAAGATGGGGAGGTCAGGATCGTTTCAGCCGCAGTCGGCTGTAGATGTACACGGTCAAGACCACGGCCATCGCGCCGAGGATTGCGTAGCTGGTACCCAGGGTGGTCATGGCGTGTTGCCAGAGCGGTTCGTCCTCGGTGGCCGATCCAGGTGTCGTCCACTGCACCTCGACGGTGGAAGCCGCTGCGGCATAACCCCATCGGGATGGGATCAGCCAGGCGATCTGTTCCAATCCGACCCGATCGTGCAGGGCGAAGAGGCCCCCGCAGAACACGAGCTGGATCATCACCACGACCACCAGCGGTGGCATGGTCTGTTCAGGAGTACGAACGGACGCCGAGATGGCGAGGCCGATGAGGGCGCCGATGCAGGTCAGCAAGGCGAGGTCGATGCCGAGTTCGACTGTGGCAGGCAGGTATACGCCCTTGCCGGGAGTGCCTCGGCCGGCGTAACAGATCAACAGCATGATCACCGATTGCGCAATCGCGAACACCGCGAAGACGAGCACCTTCGCGGCCAGGTAGGCGCCGGGGCGTAGCCCCACGGCACGTTCGCGCTCGAAGATCGAACGTTCACCGACCAGATCCCGGACCGTGAGCGCCGACCCCATGAAGGTCGCACCGATCACCAGAATCACCAGGATCTGCAGGGTTTCCGTGGTTCCGGGTGCGTTGAGTCCGAATCCCGCCGACCCGGGGATGACCAGGGTCAGCGCTCCCAGGACCACCGGGAGCAGCAGCAGGAATACCAGGTATCCGCGGTCTGCCAGGATCAGCCGGAACTGTCTGCGCGCGATCGTGCTGACCTGCCGCAGTGCGCTCGCCTGACGTGAACGCGGTCGCGATGATCCGGGTTGTGGTGGCGTCGGCGGTGGTTGCCGTCGGACCGTGGCCCGGTAGCGATTCGACGCCTCTTCCGGGTGGGCGGCGACATAGGTGAAGATCTCGGGCCAATCATCGGTGCCCATGGCGGTCTTCACGGATCCGGGCGGACCACAGAACGCGGTCCTTCCGCCGGGTGCGAGCAACAGCACCTGATCGCAGATCGACAGGTGGGCCACGGAATGGGTGACGACGATGACCACACGACCGGCATCGGCGAGCCGCCGCAGGGTCTGCATCACCTGCCGGTCGAGCGCGGGGTCCAGTCCGGACGTCGGCTCGTCGAGGATCAGCAACGCCGGTCCGGTCAGCAGTTCCATCGCCACCGATGCCCGTTTACGTTGTCCACCAGAGAGTTTGTCGATACGGGTACCGGTGTGTTCGGTCAATTGCAGTTCGGCAAGCACTCCGTCGATCACCAGATCCCGGTCGGCACGGGACATGTCCGGAGGCAGTCGTAGCTGCGCGGCGTATCGCAGGGCCTGGCGCAGGGTCAGACGGCTGTGCAGCACGTCGTCCTGCGGGACCATACCGATCCGGGTTCGGAGTGCGTCGTACTCTTCGTGAACGCCGTGCCCTTCGAACGTCACGGTTCCCGCAGATGGATGGTTTGAACCCGAAACAATCTTGGACACAGTCGATTTACCGGCACCCGACGGACCGATGATCGCGGTCAGTGTCCCGGGTGCGGCGGTGAAGTCGATGCCGTCGAGCAGTTGTTTGCCATCGATGGTCAGGCTCACCGAACTCACGTGCACGCCACCGGATACCACCGACTGGGCCTGGCCACGGACCAACTGGCCTTCGGAGACCACGAAGTCGCTGTTGCCGATGGTGACGACGTCGCCGTCGGTGAGGGGCTGTCGGGTGATCCGGCGACCGTTGACAAATGTTCCGTTGACGCTGCGCAGGTCTTCGATCACCAATCCGGATGGGCTGCTGATCATCTGGGCGTGATGACGAGATGCCAGCACGTCGCTGACCACGACGTCGTTGTCCGGCGTTCGACCGATGCGGATGGTCGATCCGCTGGCGATGTCGACCGCCTGGCGTTGCGGCGGCGGCTGATTCCCGGCGGTTTGATACACCGCGGACATGTTCTGTCGCAGCGCCTGCATGTGTGGCCGGTCGTCGGCCCCGGCCGGCTTCTGCAGGGACCGAACCGGTGCCGGAACGGGTTCTGTGATTCTGATCCGCAACACCGGTCCGGCGTCGGGCCCACCGAGACGGACGTCCTGTGTGCCCCGTAGGTTCACCGACTGCACCCGTTGACCACCGGCATAGATCCCGTTGGTGCTCCCGGCATCGCTGATCGACCATCCGCCGTTCCAAGACAGCACCGCGTGCCGCCGGGAGATCAGCGGATGGTCGATCGTGATGTCGTTCTCCGGCACCCGGCCGATCTGGATCCGGGTGGTGCCCCCCGCAGGCGGAGCCTGGATCCCGTCGACCCATATCTGCAGTTCGGCGGGGATACGTGTGGTCATGGCTCGGTGCTACCTGACGTCGGATGTTCGGTGGTTGCTGCCGGTGTCACCGGCGACTATTCGGGGCTTGCGACGGTGACGGGTTCCTGCCACTTCGAGGTGACTATGTTGACCTCGCCTCCCGAGACCTCGGCCGTGATCTGTACGAGGTTGTACGGGGCTTCAGCGGTGACCCACAGCGTGACGGGAAGCTCGGCGCCGGTCTTGTCGACCTCGGGAAGGATCGGCTTGAGTTCCGTACTCGCGATGGTGCCCTCGATCTTGATCGCCTCGACACCGTTGATCTCTTCAGTGCCGACGACCGTCGGATTCTGGACCTTGGAGATCACATTGGCCAATCCCTTGTCCTTGTCGAGGATGATGGCCGGATCGTAGATCCGCTGGGCCGGGCCGAGGTTGGTGTAGCTGTTTGCGCCTTCGCCACGGGTGTAGAGGTTGCCGCCGGCGACGATGAAATCGGACGCCGTCAGGTTGTTGTTGATCCGGAACTCGCCGGCACCCTGGGCGCCGACAACCGGCTGATTGGTGACGTCACCGTCGATCTGTTGAATGGGAAGACTCTCGATCGACTCGTCCACCACCAGCGCGATGTGGACGGAGTTCATCATCCGGGTCGTCTGGGAGCTCTGCTCGATCACGGCGGCCGGATCAGTGGCGACCACCGATGGCTGAGTTGATCGGGATGTTTCCAGGACCGGCGGAACCGACTGGGACACAGTCTGTTCCGAATCGTTGGAACCTCCACCGCCACAGGCGGTCAGCAGAACTCCGGAGAGCGACAGCGCGACCGCGGCCGCGAACAGGTTTGTTTTCGAGCGTGTGATTCGCGGGGTGCGAGAAGGTTGATTTGACATGCTCAGGGACGGTATAGCCCCGCGCCACATGTCAAAAGTCGTTCAATTGACCGTAATCAGTTTCCTCGCCCGGGAACATCGGCCGCCTCCGCGTACTCCTATAGCCAAACCAAGACCGCTGCCGTCACCTGATTCCGGCAGCCGACACGGAGGAATCGGATGACTGAATTGCAGACCGACGAGGCGAGCGACGTCGACGTCGATCAGGGGCCGGCGGAGGACCACGACCTCGGCCGGGCGCCCGGACCCGACGGCGGACCTCGCTTGGCCAATGTGTGGATCTACAAGGGCCGGGCCTACGACCTGACGGAGTGGATCTCGAAGCATCCCGGTGGGGAGTTCTTCATCGGCCGGACGAAGAACCGCGACATCACCTCGATCATCGGCTCGTACCACAAGAATCCTGAGCGGGTCGAAAAGATGCTGGAGAAGTACGCACTCGACCGCGACGCCGAGGTCGAGGACATCCATCCGAAGGCCAACGCGCCGGACTTCCTGTTCAAGGAGGGTTTCGACAGTTGGCGTGACACCCCGCACTTCCGGTTCGATGACAAGAACGACCTGCTGCACCGCATCAAGCGCCGGTTGCGCGAACCGGAACTCGCCGCCCGGATCAAGCGGATGGACACGATTTTCAACATCGTGGTCATCGCATTGGTGTTGGCGTACTTTGCCGTGCAAGCCCTGCGCCTGTATGACACCAGCTGGATGCCGTTACCGGTCTTCGTGATCGCGATGGTGTTGTTGCGCAGTGGAATTGCCGGCTACGGACACTACGCGATCCATCGGGCGCAAAAGGGTGCAAACAAGGCGTTGGTCAGTGCCTTCGACATCAACTACGTCGCCCTCTCGTTCGTGACAGCGGATGGCCATGCGTTGCTGCATCATCCACACACCCAGAGTGAGGTGGACATCAAGAAGAACGTCTTCACCTTCATGATGGATCTGCCCCGGGGCTTTCGGGTGCCGATCCACACGCTCCACAAGTTCGGGCACGCCACCACCGGCATGGTCATCCGGCTGCTGGAGATCTGCAAGCTGACCAGACAGGTCGGTGTCTCCGACATGTACGGGTCGCTGCGGGGTGGCCTGCCGCACTTCATCGGCGCCTTCGGCCTGCGAGCCCTGTTGATCTCCGAACTCGCGATTTTCATTGCGATGGGCGACTTCTGGGCCTGGCTGGCACAGTTCGTCGCGGTCCTCTGGTTCAGCACCTTCCTGGTGGTGGCCAGTCACGATTTCGATGTCGACACCCACGACCTACCCGAGGTCGAGACCGACGACTGGGCCATAGATCAGCTGGAGAAGGCCTACGACCTGAAGGTCATCGGCAACCGCTATGCCGACTGCTTCTTGTCCGCCGGCCTCAGCTCTCACCGCGTCCATCACGTTCTTCCGTTCCAGCGCAGCGGCTTTGCCAACATCGCAACCGAAGACGTGGTGCGCGAAGAAGCTGCCGAGTTCGGTGTCGAATGGTTGCCTGCCAAAAGCTTTGTCACCGACCGTCTGCCCAAACAGTGCCGCGTCTACCTGGGTTCGCGGTCACGCCCGGCCCAGGAACAGGGATGGGGGTTCTTCCGGGAGCACTTCTCACCGGCCGCACTCAAGACCTGTGCCGACTACACCATCAAAGGCTTCACCGGAATCGGGACGGTCTGACCCCCTGCTGACCCTGTCCCAGCGCACACCCCCCGCACCACCTTCCCGTTACCCGAAAGGACCACTCCCCCATGTCTGTCATCTCTGATCAGCCCATCACCGGATCGCACCCCACGTTTGTCGGCCGGCGTCCACACATCCGCCCGAGTCTGCCGCCGGCCCCACCGACCACGGTCGCCGTGATCGAGGGCATCGCCACCGGCGCACCGCAGCAGGTCTTCTCCCAGACCGATGCCGCCGATGAGGTGGCCGCACTGTTCACCGATCCGACCCAGCAGGCCCGCATCCGCCGGGTCTACGAGAAGACCCGAATCAACGAGCGCCACTTGGCCATCGACCCCACCGATCCCGAGTTCCGCGACTTCAGCGAGAGGCGTGGCACCATTCGCGAACGCATGAACCTCTACCTCGAGCATGCCGCTCCCCTGGCCGTCGACGTCGCCCGCCGGGCCCTGAGCAGCGCAGGCGGTGAGGTCGAGGTGGGACTGCTGGTGTTCGTCACGAGCACCGGTTTCATCGCGCCAGGTGTGGATGTCGCGGTGATCAAGGAACTCGGACTGTCCCGCAGTACCAATCGGGTGGTCGTGAACTTCATGGGCTGCGCGGCCGCGATGAACGGTATCCGCATCGCCGGTGACTTCGCCCGCGCCAACCCCGACAAGAAGGCGCTGGTGATCAGTCTGGAGGTGTCCTCGGTCAACGCCGTGTTCGCCGACGACATCAACGAGGTCATCACCCACAGCCTCTTCGGCGACGGGTGTGGTGCGGTGGTGGTCGGTGCCAGTGAGGCCCATGCGCCGATCCCGGCAGGCCGGATCGTGATCCGCGAGACCTTCAGTGAACTCCTCGACGACGCCGAAGACGGAATCGTGTTGGGAGTCAACGACAACGGGATCACCTGCGAACTCGCGGAGGAACTCCCCCAGTACATCTACCGTGGTGTCGACCCGGTCATCACCCGGGTCCTGGGGTCGCACGGCCTCGGCAAGTCCGACGTCGAGCTGTGGGCGATCCACCCCGGTGGCCCGAAGATCATCAACGAATCGGCGCACTCGCTCGGTATCGATCCGGAGCGCGCCGACGTCAGCTGGGACATCCTGGCCCGCTACGGGAACATGCTGAGCGTCTCGTTGATCTTCGTGCTCGAGCAGATGGCGCAGCGTGGCGCCGACAACAACGAGGAGTCCACCACCGGTGTTGCCTTCTCTTTTGCCCCCGGAGTCACCCTGGAGGGACTCCTCTTCGACATCGTCCGTCGCTGACGCGACCGCCGAGTCACCAACTGAAGGTCAACCATCATGCAGCTCATCAGATTTCTGATCTCCGTGTCCCGGAAGGGCATCGCGTTTGCGGTGATCGCCGGCTTGATCGGCGGTGCGGCCAACGCATATCTGGTCACCCAGATCAACACCGTGGTCTCACCGCCACCCCACCCGGACAACATGGTGATCCGATTTGCGATCACTGCGATTGTCGTCCTGGTCACCGGACTGCTCTCGCAGATCGTGCTGATCCATTTGGCGCAGAACGCGATCTACCGATTGCGGGCCAAGCTCAGCGCAGGAGTGGTGTCGGCACCGCTCGAACATCTCGAACGTCTGGGTATGCATCGATTGATCGCAACGCTGACCGAGGACGTGCGGGCGTTGTCGATGGCGGTCTCGGCGATTCCGAGCATCTGCATCGACGCCGCCACCATCGTCGGATGCCTGGTGTTCCTGGCGATGCTCTCCGGCCCGATCTTTGCGATCACCGTGGGATCGACGCTGCTGGCGATCATGTGTGTGGAGACGGTGTTGCGACGGGTGCGGGCCATCTATCAGCACGCTCGGGAACGTGAGGACGACCTGCTGCGCTCCTTCCAGTCGGTCACCTTCGGCATCAAGGAACTCAAGCTGCATCGTGGACGTCGCCAGGACTTCATGGACCGGCATCTGCTCGGCACCGCCGAGGACCTGCGTGCCAAGAATGTCTCCGCCGGAGCCAAGTTCTCGATTGCCCAGGGTTTCGGTCAGCTCTGCCAGCTGGCGACCATGGCATTCATTCTGTTCGGTTTGGCTCTGCTGCTGGACATTCCGCACGAGCACATGATCGGCTACGTGCTGATCACCACGTTCCTGGCGATGCCGATGCAGAACATGATGCACCTGATCCCCGACATCCTCCGCGGTGATGTCGCGCTGGCGAAGATCGGGGACATGGACCTGTCGATGGTGTCGGCCAACGACGAGTCGAACCTGCCGTATACCGATCGCCCGGTTGTCGCCTGCGCCCGGATCGAGCTGCGCGGACTGGGCTACGCCTATCACGGCGAGCAGCTGACCGGTCCGCCCCCGCCTCCGCAGGCCGGTCCACCCCAGAAGCCGGGTAAGCCGGGTCAGCGGCCGTCCGGTCCGCCTCCGGGTGGCCCCGACGACGGTGCGGGTTTCCACCTCGGACCCATCGACCTGACGCTCGACCCCGGGCAGGTCACCTTCATCGTGGGCGGCAACGGAAGCGGCAAATCGACTCTGGCCAAACTGATCACGGGTCTGTATGCACCCCACCGCGGACAGCTGGTGCTCAACGGCGAACCCATCGACCACAACAATGTGGAGTGGTACCGGCAGAACGCGTCAGCTGTCTTCACCGACTTCCACCTGTTCGAGGACTACCTCGGATTCGACCGCCCCGGGATCGACGACGAGGTACGTGGTTACCTGCACCAGCTGCAGATCGCCCACAAGGTGACCGTGTCCGGCGGCAAGCTGTCAACGATCAATCTGTCACAGGGACAACGCAAACGGCTCAGCCTGGTGACGGCGCTGCTCGAGGATCGTCCCATCTATGTCTTCGACGAATGGGCGGCCGATCAGGAACCACAGTTCCGGGAGTTCTTCTACCGGCGCATCCTGCGCGACCTCAAGGAGGCAGGCAAGACGGTCGTGGTGATCACCCACGACGATCGCTACTTCGATCTTGCCGATCAACTGGTCAAACTCGACTTCGGACGTCTCGCGCAGGTCGGTGGATTCGCCGGCAATATGTCGAATCAACTTGTGGCCCCGTAGAACTGCTGACAGACTCGACTCCGACCGGACCTGGTTTGTCCGATCGGAGTCGAGTTCGGCTCCAGGGCAGGACGACGGGTTGGAGACGAACAGATGGCGCGTGCCCCACGGCGGTCAGCGATGTTGCGTGGTCTGGCGGTCGTCGCCGGTTTGTTGGTGGTGTACGTGTCGGTTCTGCTCCTGTATGCCCTGGGCGGTTCCGGCAATCAGCCCGACACCCGTGAGCCTGCTGCCGATAGCGTGCTCGTGTATCTCGATATAGACACCGTGAACGGCGCGGAGTATTCGTTCGGCGGGCATGTGTCGGTGTATCCCGGTGGCAATCTGGTGGACGAGGACGGCAACCTCAAGGACACTCTGCTGATCGACGTGTCACCGATGGTTGCGAACCAGCGGATCGAGTTCGCCAGTGGGACACGGCCGGGGATGCTGGCGGTCTCGCTCTATGCCTACGGCGACATCCGCACCTGGCCCTTCGACGAGTACACCTCGGAGTCCGTTGTGGTGCGCGGCGTCAGCGAGATCGGCGACAAGCGCGAACCACTCGAGACCGAGGTCGCGATCACCGATTCGCTCAGCGGCTGGGACATCGATGCCGGTGACGACGACCCCGGTGCGGGACAGTCATTCACCATCGAGGGGTCGAGGTCTGCCGGATCCCTCGTCTTCGATCTGGCGCTGTGCGCGATGCTCGTCGTGCTACCCGGCTGCACCTTGTTCGTCGCCATCCAGACGGTGCGCCGCCGCAAGGCGTTTCAGCCGCCGATGGTCACCTGGTTCGCCGTCATGTTGTTCGCCGTCCTCCCACTACGCAACATTTTCCCCGGGTCGCCGCCCTTCGGATCGTGGGTCGACTACACCGTGGTGCTGTGGGTGGTGGCCGGGTTGATCTCGGCCATGGCGTTGTACGTGCTCGCCTGGTGGCGCCAGGCTCCCTGACAGCGTGGGTACGGCGAGGGCACATGGGCCGGCTGCGTTGGCACCGGCCCACGCGAGCATCACCCCGGTCCGCTCAGGCGGGATCCTCGTGTGTCATGGCCTTGTAGCCGCGGGCACCGGCACGGTCCACGGCCGCGCGCACCAGCCCGAAGACCAGCCCCTGCAGGGCGGCAGCGACAAGCACTTCGGTGTTACTCCTGCTCAGATCCTTGGGGTCAGGGACCTTGGCGTCATGTCCCAGACGTTTCCACACCTGTCCGAAGGCAGCGGAGGCAGCCAACCCACCGACCACGCCGGTAGCGATTGACAGTGGCTTGTACATGGCTTTGGATTTGACGCTCATTTGCTTCCCTTGTTCGAACGCGGATCAGACGACCAGAGAGTACCGACCTGCGGCAAGGTTGAAACCTTTCGGCGATCTAACGTTTCAGGAGGTCGGTGATGGCGCAAAGCACCTCGGCAGGAGACTGTTCGGCCATGAAGTGGCCGAAGTCCTGGAGGCGGTGATCGAGATCGTCGGCCCAGCTCTTCCAGATCTGCTCGCCGTCGAATCCCAGCTGCATGCCCCAATCCTGCTGGATGACGGTGACGGGCATGGTCAGCTTCAGACCTGCGGCACGGTCCTGCTGGTCGTGTGCGAGATCGATGCCTGCTGACGCGCGGTAGTCGGCGACGATCGAATCGATGGCGTCGGCGCTCGCCTGCAGGTACCGCGCCCGGATGTCGGCGGGAATCGTCTGTCCATCGGCGCCCCAGGCATCGAGGAAATGGCCGAAGAAGGTGTCGGCACTCCCCCGGATCATCGCCTCGGGTAACCCGGCCGGCTGGGCCATGAGATAGAGGTGGAAGCCGACCGCGGCGGACACCCCGTGCATGACGTCCCACATGTCCAGAGTGGGTAGGACATCGAGGCTACCCAGATGGGTGATGCGGTCGGGGTGATCGAGTCCGGCGCGGATGGCCACGAGTGCGCCGCGGTCGTGGCCGACGAGCGCGAACTTGTCGAAGCCGAAATGTGCGGCCAGTGCGACGACGTCGTCCGCCATGGTCCGCTTGCTGTAGACGTCCGGACTCGTCTCTGCCGGTTTGTCGCTGTCGCCGTACCCCCGCAGGTCCGGAACGATCACGGTGTGGTTGTCGGCCAGCTCCGGGGCAACGTGACGCCAGCACAGATGGGTCTGCGGGAACCCGTGCAGTAGAACTACGGGCGAGCCCTGACCTGCGACAGCGGCGTTCAAGGCGACCTCGGGTGCGACCTGGACGCGGTGATATTCGAATCCGGCGATGGATGGTGTGGTCATGGTGATCGGGTCTCCTACAGTTGAGGCGTGATGTCGTTCGGATCGAGTCTGTGCGGAGCCGATGAGTAACCGATGAGTCCTCGCAGTGATCCACCCGCGACCGCCGCGGCGATGGTGTGCGTCCTGGGGTTTGTCGGTGGACGCACGCCGACCGGTGAACGGATCGAGCTCGGAGGTCGGCGTCAGGCGCAGCTCTTGGCCCGGCTGGTGGCCGCGCGGGGCACGGGGGTGTCGGTCGACGATCTGGCCGCTGCGTTGTGGCCGGCGGAGATCCCGCGGGACCCCGTCGCAGCGATCCGCACTTTCGTTGCCGACATCCGCCGCCGACTCGAACCGCAGCGGCCAAGGGGCGTGCCTTCGGCATTCGTGGTGACTGCGGGCCGCTTCTATCGTCTCGACCACTCGGCGCGGGTCGACGCATGGGAGTTCGCCGAGCTCGCCGCTTCGGTCGATTCGATGCCCTGGGCGCAGCGGCTGGTCAGACTTCCCGACGCTCTGAACGACCTGTGGGGTGGGACGCCGTTTGCCGATCACCGCGACCTACCTGGGGTCGGGGCAGAATCCGCGCGGCTCGAAGAACTCCACGCCCGGACGGTAGAAGCACTCGCGCAGGCGCAGATCCATTCAGGTCGAGGTGATCTCGCCATCGCCGAGCTGCAGTCGCATGTCGACCGACACCCGAGTCGGCAACATGCGTGGATCCTTCTGGCGACCGCCCTGCACGACGCCGGCCGCACCGAAGACGGACTATCGGTTCTGACCCGCGCACGCACACGTTTGGCGGATGAGTTCGGTTTGGACCCGGCGGCGGAACTCGATCGGGTGCACCGAGATCTCCTCCGGGGTGACGGTCTCCCCGACCAGGTCGGGCAACCATGGCAGTCCTCGGTGACAGCGCTCATGCCCAAGGGTGGGCGATCCCGGGTGCTCAGCTCGGCGGTCCTGCTGCGCGACCTTGCGGTCAGTGGTGCGGACGGATTGTTGACTGCACAATCGGAACGCTCTACGGGTGCAACGGAACTCGCAGCCAGCGCCGATCCTCGCCTGACCGCAGATTTCCTCACCCGCCTCGAGATCCCGGGTATCTGGACCATATCCGACGATCCGGCACGATCCGCCTGGATCGTTGCTGCCTCCCGGCGGTGTCTCGAACTCCTCGACGGCGCACTGTCTCCCGCGCAACGCGCCCGACTACTGGCCCTCATCGGTATCGAATCACGCGGTACCCGTGGGCCTGCCGGTGCTGAGGCCGCGGATCGTGCGGTCGCGATGGCGCGCGACCTCGGCGATCCCACCGTGCTGTGCGTCGCACTCAACGCCGCGTTTCTACAGTCGTTCCACACGCTCGATGCCACCGGGCAACGCCACGCGATCGGCGGAGAACTCATCGCGCTCGGAACCGACCACGATCTTCCGACCTACCAGATTCTCGGACACTTGATCTGTCTCCAAACAAGCACCAGTACAGGTGATTTCGACCAAGCAGACCACCACGCGGCCACTGTTGACGGGCTCGGCGAATACCATGAGCGCAGCCTCGCGGGATTCTTCACCACCTGGTACCGCGCGATCCGCGCGGACCTCACCAATGGCCCGGAGCCAGAGGTCCGTCAACGCTACGCCACGGCGCTGTCGCTGCTGCCCTCCTGCGGAATGCCGGGCATCACCCGTGGGCTCGGCCCGTTGATCGCGCTGGTCCATGCCCTACGAGGCGGCTCGGGTCTCCACACGTTCGACGACGTCGACTTCGGCCCCAATACGCCGTGGACGACCCCCATCACGGCTTGTGCCGCAGGCGATCACCGACGCGCGTTGACATCGCTTCAGCAGGCACCGGCACCACCGCCCGATCACCTCGCGACCACACGGTGGGCGCTCCTGTCGATCGCAGCACATCACTTGGGCGACAACACAACCGCGTCAACTGCGGACGGTCAGATCCGCCAACTGTCATATCCCATCGGATCCGAAACCGGAATGTTCACCCTCGGTGATCCACAGCGTCTCCCGGGCATCGCCCGTTCGACCTGAGCGGCCGCCGACGGATCGCGAGCTGTGTCAGGAGGGTGCAAGGCGTGCCTGCTCGACCCCCCGGTCGATCCAGGTCTGCAGTTGGCGTTTCGTGGTGACGCCGCCGGCATCGACTCGGAGCCAGCCAAGGGTCTCCCGGTTACGCATCACCATCGGCGTGACGTACTTGCCGTTCAGCAGGATCGCGCGTTCATCTGCGGCGACCCGGACCAGGATTCCACCTTCTCCGCTCGCCGCGATGGCCATATGTCCGTTTACGAGAAAGGCCAGACCGCCGAACATGCGCTTCTCGGACACACCGGGCTGCGGTCCGACCAGTTCCCGGATCCGGCCTGCGAGGTGTTCGTCGTATGCCATCACCCCAGTGTGCGACGACAAGGGCCCGCTCGGCGGTGTTTTCGGCCCGCTCGGCGGCACTGCGCTAGATGGTCATCGCCTCGCGGACACCGGCTTCGGCGTCGGCGCCGCCTGCGCCGGATGAGGTGATTCGACCGCCTTCGAGGATGTAGTACCGATCGGCGGCTTCGAGCGCGAAGCCGATCTGCTGTTCCACCAACAGAACTCCCATGTCACCGCGTTGAGTGAGGGCGGTGATGGTGTTCTCGATCTCGGCGACCACCGACGGCTGGATGCCCTCGGTGGGTTCGTCCAGGATCAGCATCTTCGGTTCGGTGATCAGGGCCCGCGCGATGGCCAGCTGTTGGCGCTGACCACCCGACAGCAGGCCGGCCCGACGGGTCAGGAGTTCTGTCAGTGCCGGGAACAAGTCCAATGCCTCGGCGACGAGCTCTTTGCCACGTTTGCGGCCGTCGGCGACAACCTGAAGATTCTCGGCTGTGGTCAGATAGCCGAAGCTCTGTTGGCCTTGCGGGACATAGGCCAAACCCCTGGCCACCCGCGCGCTCGGGCGCATCGAGGTGATGTCGGTGCCGTTGAACTTGACGGTTCCTTTGGTGACTTTCAACAGGCCGACGGCTGCGCGCAGCAGGGTGGTCTTGCCCGCCCCGTTGTGTCCCATCACCGCGGCCACACCGTCGGTGGGTACTTCGATACTGGCGCCGTGGACGACCTCGGTGCGGCCGTAACCGGTACGGACATCGATCAATTCGAGCATCAGACGGTCCCTTCGGATCCTGCGGCGGCGGCTTCTTCGATCTCGGAGCCGCCGGCTGCGGTACCGAGATAGACCTCCTGCACTTGTGGGTTGGCCTGAACGTCGGCGACAGAGCCTTCGGCGATGACCTTGCCGCGGGCGAGCACGGTCACCGAGGTGGCGAACGAGCGCATGAATTCCATGTCGTGTTCGACCACCACCACGGTGCGCTCTCCGCCGATACGGCGCAACAGCTGTCCGGTCTCTTCGCGTTCCTCGTGACTCATGCCGGCGACCGGCTCATCGAGAAGGAGCACGGAAGCGTTCTGTACCAGCAACATTCCGATCTCCAGCCACTGCTTCTGGCCGTGTGCCAGGATCCCGGCGGGGGAGTCCTTGAGGTGCTGCAAGCCGATCGTCTCGAGTGCCTCTTCGATCTCGGGCAGAATGCCGGATCGGCGACGCAGCAGCGTCAGCGGACCGCGTCCGGCGCCGGCGGCGATGTCGAGGTTCTGCAGGACGGTGAGTTCTTCGAAGACGCTGGCGGTCTGGAAGGTTCGGCCCACACCCAGGCGAGCGATGCGGTGCACCTTCTTGCCGACCAGCTCGACACCGGACTTCTGGATGGACCCGGTCGCTGGGACCAGGCCGGTGATGGCGTCGATGACGGTGGTCTTACCGGCGCCGTTGGGGCCGATGAGGAACCGTAGATCACCCTGCAGCAGAGTCAGATCCACGTTGCTGACGGCTTTGAAACCATCGAAGCTGACCGAGAGGCCGCGGACTTGGAGGTAGTCGCTCGACATACCGGCGTTGCCACCGAGTTCGGGTTCTTTCACCACAACCGAGGTTTCATTTGCGCTCATGAGGAAGCTCCCACTGGTGTCACGTCCGCCTTGTCTGGATCGGGCTCAGATTCGGGTGGGTCGGGTTCAGCCTTCTTGCGACGCCACTTGGCCAGGGCTCCGAGCCCGGCCAATCCGGCGGGGAAGAAGCCGACCACGACGATGAAGAGCAGACCCTGGGCATAGACCCAGCCGGACGGGAAGTTCTCCGACAGGTTGGTCTGAGCCCACGCGACACCGATGGCGCCGAGGACCGGGCCGAGCAGCGTCGTGCGTCCGCCGATGGCGACACCGATCAGGAATGCGATCGACGGCACGATACCGACGTCCGCGGGGGAGATGATGCCGACGATCGGAACGAACAGTGCGCCCGCGATACTCGCGAACAGTGCGGCGACGGTGTACGCCACGAGCTTGATGTTGGCGGGGTCGTAGCCGAGGAAGCGGACCCGCTCTTCCTGGTCGCGGACGGCAACCAGCAGTTCGCCGTAGCGGCTGTACATCAGCTGGCGGGTGAGTGCGACAACGATCAGCAATGTTGCTGCGGCGATGAAGAACAGGAGTCGCTTGTTGGCCGGATCATTCAGTGCCAGACCGAAGAAGCTACGGAAGCGGTTGAGCCCGTTGCTGCCGCCGGTGCTCTGCTGGCCGATGAGCAGGATGGCGAACGCGGCCGCGAGAGCCTGCGACAGGATGGCGAAGTACGCACCCTTGACACGACGTTTGAAGATTCCCAGGCCGAGGATCAGAGCCACACCGGCCGGGATGAACAAGATGCCCAGGATCGTGACGACCGGTGAGGCGAACGGCTGCCAGTACGCGGGCAGTTCGGTCTTGCCTGCGATCTGCATGAAGTCGGGGACGTCGTCGCCCCGGAGTTCTGCATCAGAGATCTTGAGGTGCATGGCCATGATGTAGGCGCCGAGACCGAAGAACACACCTTGGCCCAGGACCAGCATTCCGCCACGGCCCCAAGCCAATCCGATACCGACGGCCACGATGCCGAAGCAGAGGAACTTGCCGAGCAGATTGAGCCGGAAATCGCTGAGTACGGCAGGGGCGATGGCAAAGAGGATGACTGCGGCGATCGCGAAGCCGGAGTATGCCTGCCAGCGTGAGGATAAGAACTGTTTCATACCAGGCTCCTCGTCTTGACGGTGAACAGTCCCTGCGGCCGGATCTGCAGGAAGACCACGATGAGGACGAAGACGATCACCTTGGCCACCGAGGCGGTGGTGTTGTATTCGATGAATGAATTGAGCAGTCCGAGCGACACGGCCGCGATGACTGCGCCCTTGATCTGGCCGAGGCCACCGATCACAACCACCAGGAAGGCGTCGATCAGGTAGGTGGTTCCGGTGTTGGAGCTGGTGGAACCGATCAGTGTCAGTGCCACACCGGCGATGCCCGCCAGGCCCGAACCGATGAAGAAGGTGGTGATATCTGTTTTGCGACTTGAGATCCCGCTTGTCTCGGCGAGTTCACGGTGTTGCACCACAGCCCGGATCCGCCGGCCCATGGGTGTGTACTTCATGGTTGCCGCCAGCGCCACCACGCAGACGACTGCGAGGATCATGATGAAGATCCGGCTCTTCGGCACCACCGCGCCGAAGATGTCGACACCACCGCTGAGCCATTCGGGGCCGACCACGTTGACCGCGGGTGCGCCGAAGATGTCGCGGGCGGCCTGTTGCAGGACCAGGCCCACACCGAACGTGACCAGCAGGGTGTCGAGTGGCCGGTGATACATGCGCTGGATGAGTGTGACTTCGAGGAGTACACCCATCAGACCACCGACGAGGAAGCCGACAAAGAGCGAAACGATCAGGGAGACATTGGTATTGGACACCACGTGTTCCTGCACCACGTAGGCGGTGTACGAACCGGTCATGATGAACGCACCATGAGCCATGTTGATGACACCCATCTGACCAAAGGTCAGTGAGAGTCCCAATGCTGCGAGTAGCAGGATCGACCCCAGACTGAGTCCGGTAAACGTCTGTCCTATCAGCACATCCACGAGGGGTGTTCCTTCCCGATCACTATTTGCCGGCTTCCGTCGTCGCTGTCGAGCTGAACTACTTGGCGCTCAGGCCCTCGGCCCAGGGGTACCCCTCGAGGTACGGATCGGGCTCGATGGGTGCCGGTGACTCCCAGATCGTGTAGATCAGACCGTCGGAACGGATCTCGCCGATACGTGCGGTCTTGGTGATGTGGTTGTTGTCACCGTCGATGGTGACCGGGCCCTCGGGTGCGTCGAAAGTGACGCCGCCTGCGGCTTCCTGAATCGCTGCCACCTCAAACGAATTCGCCTTCTCGACGGTGTTCTTCCACAGGTAGACCGAGACGTACGCGGCTTCCATCGGATCAGAGGTGGGCTTGTTGGCGCCGTACTTCGCCTTGTATGCGGCGACGAACGCGTTGTTCACCGGGGTGTCGATGGTCTGGTAGTAGTTCCAGGCCGTCAACTGACCGTCGATGTTCTGTACACCGATTCCGCCGACCTCTTCCTCGGCGATCGAGACAGAGACGACCGGCATGTCCGCAGCGGTGAGGCCGACGTTGTTGTACTCACGGAAGAACGCCACGTTGGAGTCACCGTTGAGGGTGTTGAAGACGGCGTCGGCGTCAGCGGAACGAACCTTGTTGACGATGGTCGAGAAGTCGGTGGAGCCAAGAGGCGTGTAATCCTCGCCCTTGATCTCGATGCCGTTGGCTTCTGCGTAGGCCTTGATGATGCGGTTGGCCGTCTGCGGGAAGACGTAGTCGCTGCCGACGAGGTAGAGGGACTTGACGCCCTTTTCCTTCAGGTAGTCCAGCGCCGGGACGATCTGCTGGTTGGTGGTGGCACCGGTGTAGAAGATGTTTGGCGAGGACTCGAGGCCCTCATACTGCACCGGGTAGTAGAGCAGCGCGTTGTTGTCTTCGAAGACCGGGAGCATCGCCTTGCGGCTCGATGAGGTCCAGCCACCGAAAACTGTTGCAACACAGTCACTACTGATCAGTTTCTCGGCCTTCTCGGCGAAGATTGTCGGCTCGGAGGCGCCGTCTTCACCGACGAGCTGGATCTGTTTGCCAAGGACACCGCCGGAGGCGTTGATCTCTTCGACCGCCAGTGCGATCGAATCACGAACGGTGACTTCGGAAATCGCCATGGTGCCGGACAGCGAGTTGAGAGAGCCGACCTTGATTGTGCTACCAGAGGTGTCGACACACGAAGTGGCCGAGCTGGTGGTCTCATCACTGGCCGAGCTGCCACAGGCACTGAGTGCCAGGGCAACCGCTGCGAGTGCGGCAGGGGCGACGAGGGCGGACCGGCGGAACCGGGACCTCTGGGGAACAGCATCGGATTGCGGCATAGCGGCCTTTCACTTGTGTTGCGTTGCACGAGAATTTGCACCAAAAGGGGAGGTCGGCAAGCAGCGCTCCGACCCAGAACCGCGCGTATACGGTTCCGTGTACCTGCATAAAAATAGGGAGGTTTTGTTTCATCGAGGTGTCTTGACGTGACAAACCGATTTCCGATTTACGAAATTTGCGCGTTATCGGTGCTGGGAGCCGTTGGTGTGATTTGAGTCACTACGCATTTGGCGTGTGGAATGCGCTGTGCTGTAGATGCTTTGCGAAAGCAGCTAGGCAGCAATTGTTTTCGGGAAATCTCTGTAGCTAAGCTAAGTAATTCGAGATGCGTCGGACACAAAGAAGCCCACCCGCAACAAGGTTGCGGGTGGGCTTCAGGTCGGGGGTGATCAGGCGGCGGCGGTCGCGCCTTCGGAGAGCGGCTCGAGTGCCTGGGCAACTATCTGTGCCACATCGGTCATCGGGAGCACCGTCAGGGCTTCGAGAACTTCGGTCGGCACGTCGTCGAGATCGGGCTCGTTGCGTTGCGGGATGAATACGGTGCTCATTCCCGAGCGGGCCGCAGCGAGAAGCTTTTGCTTCACCCCGCCGATCGGCAGGACCCGGCCGTTGAGTGTGACCTCGCCGGTCATCGCGACGTCTGCACGAACATTGCGGCCCGTTGCCATCGACACCAGCGCCGTCACCATCGTCACACCCGCGGACGGTCCGTCCTTGGGAGTGGCACCTGCCGGCACGTGTACATGGATGCTCCGTTCCAATGCCTTCGGATCGATACCGAATTCGGCTGCGTGCGAACGGACGTAGCTCAGCGCGATCTGCGCGGACTCCTTCATCACGTCGCCCAGTTGTCCGGTGAGGACCAGACCTTCACCGTCGGTGGATCCGGCCTCTATGTAGAGGACGTCACCGCCGAGGCCCGTGACCGCGAGTCCGGTCGCCACACCGGGCACCGCGGTGCGTTCCTCGGCGTCCGGGGTGAACCGGGGTCGTCCGAGGTACCCGACCAAATCGGGCTCGTCCACCAGCACCTTGTCGGTGTTGCCTGCGGCGGTGAGTTCCGTCGTCACCTTGCGCAGCAGCTTGGCGAGGAGGCGCTCGAACTGCCGGACTCCCGGTTCCCGGGTGTAGTCGGCCGCGATCTTGCGGAGCGCGGCGTCGGTGACCTCCACCTCGTCGTCGGTGATGGCGGCGCGGTCCTGCTGCCGGGGCAGCAGGTAGTCACGCGCGATGACCACCTTGTCGTCCTCGGTGTAGCCGTCGATGGTCACGAGCTCCATCCGGTCGAGCAGCGCCGACGGGATCTGTTCGATGACGTTGGCTGTGGCCAGGAACACCACGTCGGACAGGTCGAGGTCCAGGTCGAGGTAGTGGTCACGGAACGTGTGGTTCTGCGCCGGATCGAGCACCTCGAGCAGGGCCGCGCTGGGGTCGCCACGGTAGTCGGCGCCGACCTTGTCGATTTCATCCAGCAGTACAACGGGATTCATCGATCCCGCCTCACCGATGGCCCGGACGATACGGCCCGGCAGCGCGCCGACGTAGGTGCGCCGGTGGCCGCGGATCTCGGCCTCATCGCGGACGCCACCGAGGGCGACACGAACGAACTTGCGGCCCAGCGCCCGTGCAACACTCTCGCCGAGCGACGTCTTGCCGACCCCGGGAGGTCCGGCCAACACCATCACGGCTCCGGAGCCACGGCCGCCGACGACCTGCAGGCCACGTTCGGCCCGGCGGGCCCGTACCGCGAGGTACTCGACGATGCGGTCTTTCACGTCGTCCAGACCGTGGTGATCGGCGTCGAGGACCGCCCGAGCGCCTTTGATGTCGGTGGAATCAGTGGTGGTGACGTTCCAGGGTAATTCGAGGACGGTATCCAACCACGTTCGGATCCAACCTGATTCGGGACTCTGGTCGCTGGCTCGTTCGAGTTTGCCGACTTCGCGCATCGCGGCTTCGCGGACGTTGTCGGGCAGTTCTGCGGATTCGACGCGGGTCCGGTAATCGTCGCTGCCGTCCGGCTCGTCCTCGCCGAGTTCCTTGCGGATGGCGGCCAGTTGCTGACGCAGCAGGAATTCCTTCTGCGTCTTCTCCATGCCGTCGCGGACGTCGCCGGCGATCTTGTCGTTGACCTCTACCTCGGCCAGATGGTCGCGGGTCCAGGTGATCAGGGTGCGCAGGCGGGTCCCCACGTCGGGGGTCTCCAGCAGTTCACGCTTCTGGACGTCGGTCAGATACGACGCGTAGCCCGCGGTGTCGGCGAGTGCCGACGGATCGGTCAGTTTGTTGACGGAGTCGATGACCTGCCAGGCCTCGCGGCGCTGCAGCATCGCGAGCACCAGTTGTTTGTATTCCGTGGCCAGTTCACGGACGTCGTCGGTGACGTCGGGTTCGTCAACAGGCTCCACCTCGACCCAGAGCGCAGCGCCGGGGCCGGTGGTGCCCGAGCCGATGTGCGCGCGGGATTCGCCCCTCAGCACGGCGCCTGATTGGCCGTCGGCCATCCGGCCGAGCTGCACGATCGAGGCCACGACACCGTAGGCGGGATAGCGGTCGTCCAGGCGTGGAGCGACCAGCAGTTTGCCTGCGTACTGGTCGAGCTCCGGCTTCGTCTTCGTCTCCGGATCACTGGCTTTCGCAGCGTCGACCGCAGCCCGAGCGGCGTCGTCCAGCTCGACCGGCACCACCATTCCGGGCAGGAGAACGGGCTCGGTCAGGAACAACACCGGCAAGCGATTGAGTTCGGTCATGCTTCCTCCAAAGTTAAGTTCATACGGCTCAACTTCGAATTCAGGAGCGTTGTTCCCGCAGGTGCCGGTGTTCATCGACAGCGGAATCCGACGTCGCCGAGAACTTCCGGGGAACAGCCTCCTCATCCACCGTGAAGTGCTGTCTCCCGGCGAAACCTCGACCCCGGGCCGGGCTCAGTGCCGTTCGATCGCCATGAAATCAATCGCACCGATTCGCGAATTGGGGTACAGCGCCGCGATTGTGGTTGCGACGTTGCCGCTGTGGCCGTCGAGATAGTAGACGGTCCCGTTCTTGTAAAGAGCATTGAAGAAGTGCCCGATGTCGAGTGCCTTGCCATCGGCGCCCAGCCAATGGACAAAGACAACTCCCTGAGCCCCCTCACCGCGGGCCGCGAGGTTCGCGGCGACCTTGGGCTCGGTACTGGGGTCGAACGATCCGTCGTACTGTTCACCGATGCTCTCCTTGTAGCGGATGCCGTCCGAGCGAGGTGTGGAGCCCAGATGCAGATTGCCGCTTGCGCGGGCCTGGGCACCGGGGTTCGTCCCGTTCAGCCGGGCTTCGATGGCCTCGATGACGTGTCCGCAGTTGTTCGTCGACTTCGTGGGATTGACCCCGTCGATCTGGGCCGCGAGGGCCAGCCGAGTGGCATCGGTGGCGGCCTTGCGGGCCTGGTTGGCGTTGTACTCGGCGACCCGGGCCTCGAGTCGCTCGGTTTTGTGGTCGCCCGCCTGCCGTGCGGCCGCGGCGTTCTCCGCCGCCTCCGCCGCGCGTCGGGCGTGATCCGCGCTTTCCTTGGTCAGGCGGTTGATCATTCGTCCCGCGGAGGCGACAACCTCTGACGCGGGGGTGGATTTGGCGCCTGCCCGGTCGATCACCGCACTCACCTCACCTGCGGCAGCCTTGATCTGGTCGAGGGACTGGCGGGCGGTCGTCGCCTGGGCCTGTGCGCTTCTCGCGGAGTATTCGACCGGTGCCGGGGTGTCGGATAGATCGAACCGACCGTGCACGTCGCGTTCGGGTGCCTTGGTGGGCTGCGGGGGTTCGATGACGTCGCCCAGGTCGGTGACGGCATCGGCGTCGTGGGGTGCGGGGCGGGTCACGGTCTTGTTGTCGCCTGGAGAGGTCGGGCCGTCGTTGTCTCGGCTGCCGCCTGCCCCACTGCCGCGTCCTCCTGCTGATGCCGGAACGGGCGCAGGCTGGGTTCCGTCCGGGGTGTCGGACAGGTCGAACCGCTCGTGCACGCTCGGCTTGGGTGCAGCCGGTTTGGATGCCGGAGCCGGTATCGGCACGCCTTCCGGTGCCGCGGTGGTTGCTGGAACAGTATTGGGTTGGCTGATGGTCTCCGGTGCCGCGGCAGGTTGCCTGGCACCGTATTGCTGGTCGGCGGTCAGACCCACTGCCACGATGAGATTGGCGGTCGCATCGAGGAATTGTTGCTGTCGCTGTTCGTCGGTGAGGGTGGTGTCGTTCTGGATCTTCACCAATGTCGCCGTCATCCCGGACAGTTGGGCGGCGGTCGCGACGAGCCCTACCTGGTTGAGGAAGTCGCGCACCGCGGGCACGGTCGCCGATCCGATTCCCGCCACACCTGCGATACCCCCGGCTATCTGGGCGATCACGGCTGGATCGCTGAAGATCTCTCCCCAGGACTTCCCTTGGCCGCGCATCACGCCGATGCCGTCAACTGTCATCCGGATACCGCCGCCGACCTGGGTCAGCATCAGGAATTGTGCTGCCACACTTCCACCTTGCGCTGCCTTGGCGATCCCGCCACCGAAAGCCATTCCGCCGGCGACCTTTCCGCCAAAGCGGCCGAGTTCGTCATCGCTGACGAGTGTGTGGTCGATACCGGTGGCCGAGGTGAAGCCGCCCTTGATCGTGTTGTAGCGCTGGGTGTTCCACTCGACGAGCCCGGGATGGACGCCGACCAGGCCTGCGCCCATGTCGACCAGACCGAGCAAGGAGTCGGCCGCGCCCTCGAAGATCCCGATGACGGCCAGTCCGACCCGCTTGCCGACGTACGACCACACCGACTGTCCCATGAAGATCCGGTGCGCCTTGATCTCGATGTCCGTGTACTTCCCCGCCTCGCGCGCCCACATCCCGGCGAGGAGCAGGTTGCCACGGGAGTAGTGGTTGGCTGCCCGCCCGAGCAGCTCCATCGACTCGGCGTACATCTCCTTGACTTCTTCGAACGGGTATTCCTTCAGTATCGTCTTGGCGTCCTCCGGGATCGCCTTCATCTGATAGCGCAACCGACGACCGAGTGCAGCGCGTTCGGCTTCGAATGCGGTGGCGTCCACCATCTTCTTCGTCCGCGCGATGCGGTCATAGACCGGGAACATCGGGGCCGCGCCGGCCTCCCCGGACTGGGCATTGGCGGGATCGGATGCCTGGGGGCCGCCGGTTCCGGTGATCGCGTTCGTCACCGCCGCATTGCCGGCATCGCGTTGCAAACTCAGAAGTGCGGGACCCGGTTGCGTTGGGGCAGAGGAGGATCGGGATCGAGGCGGCGTCGACTCGAATCGTGTGTCCGTTGTGCGGTCTGAGTACATGATCCGCTCGACGATAACCGCGCCGAGGCCGCCCGGTAAGGGGTGTGGTCAAACCTGGCGCGAACGGGCACCGCTTCGTTCCCGAACGGGCTCTTGGCTACGGATTATTGAATCCGCGCTCTGTCAACGACTCCAAAACAGACACAGATCCACGAAAGGGATCGGTGTCCCGCGGCCAATGGGTGATCACGTCGGTGAATCCGAGTTCTGCTGCCTGGCCGACCATCTCGTCGAAGACCCCGATGCTCTCCAGTGAGAATTGGGGTGAGGCATCCAGGTTCAGATAACGATCGAAGCCCTCAGGATCCCGACCATTGGCGATCAGTGCCTCGTCGAGTAACCCGCAACTCGCGGCGATCCCGGTGAACCACTCGTCGAGCGTCTCGACCTTCGCGCCGGTGGTCATCCAGGCATCGCCGTACTTTGCGGCAAAGCGGATTGATCGGGGGCCGTTGCCTGCCAGCACGAACGGGATTCTGTCGAGTACCGATCCGCCGACGAGCCGCATGTTCCGGGCCTGGTAGTACTCGCCGTCCGCGGTGACGTGGTCTTCGTGGAAAAGCCGTTCGAGCAGCAGCGTGAACTCCTGGAACCGGTCCACCTTCTGTTTGGCGGACAGCGGAGCTCGGCCTTCGAGACCGTCGTCGGGGGTGCCACCGGCGCCCAGTCCCAGCAGGATCCGGTCGCCGGCGATGTCGAGGAGGGTTTCGATCTCGCGGGAGAACGAGACGGGATGCCGGAAATTGGGTGTGGCCACGAATGTCCCGAGCTTGATCGGTGTCACCGCGGCGGCCGCGGTCATCGTGGGAATGCAGGAAAACCACCGGGAGTCGGGCAGACCACCCCACACCAGGTGGTCGAAGAACCACCCGTGGTCGAAACCCATGCCTTCGACACGTTCCCACTTCGGCCGTGCTTGATGCCATGGCTGGTCCGGAAGTATTGAGATCCCATACCGCATCTGCCGAGCCTAAACCGGAAACGGCGCGCAGTTCTGAGCGGCGTGTGCGAGATGACGCCGACACCCGAACATGCAATCGGTCACAGCACACGTTAGTGTTCCGGCCGTGATCCTGAACAAGACAGTCCGAGCCGCAGTCGTGACGGCTGCGTTGGTTCTCGGAGCCGCGACGTTGAGCGCTCCCGCCGGCACCGCGGCACCTGCCGCGTCGGCGTGTGTGCCCCCGTCGACACCTGAGTTCGACAGCACACTCGCCGACCTGACGGACCCCGCCGGTATCGACACCTTCGCGCAGGCGCGAGATCGCATCGCCGCCTTACGCGGTGAGCTGACCCACTCCGACGACTACCGGGGCACATTCCCGTTGGCGTTCGACGAGATCCTGAATCTCGTCGGTCCGAGTATCGATTCGGGGGTGTACGACGATCCGGAGTGGGCCGGCGACCTTGCAGTGGAGGTGGTCCGGCTGTACCTGACCGACCTGCACAAGTTCGTCACCGGTGGGACACCGTCGCCACACTGGGCCGCTGCGCTGGCGCTGACCGAGGATTGCGACCGTAGTCCCGGACGGGTTGTCACGGGCGCCATCTTTGCGCACCTGATCATCGATTTCCCCAAAGCACTGGTCAACATCGGCACCACCGCGGACAACACCAAGGATTTCTATACATTCGGTGGTGCCCTGGTGGACGCGACACCAGCGATCGTCACGGACTTCGAGGAGACCTACGGCACCGATCTCGAGGGGCTGTTCACGGGCTGGTTCGCCGGCGACATCTTCGGCGATGAACTGGCCACCACGCTGATGTTCCAGTCGGTGCGGACCATCGCGTTGGCCAACAGCTTCGGTTTGCAGAATCCTGCGACTCACGATGCGACGCTCGCCGAGATGAACCTGCTTCTGGGCACGGCCAACCTTGCTCTGGACGGACTAGAGGTGACCGGCCTCATCTGACTTCGCCGAACCCCCCGCTACTGGGGAGTGTGGCGTTGGCCGGGTGCCGGAGCATCATCGATGCGCCTGGCCGGATCTCCGCCGGGAGCCACGTTGCTGCCGGGAGCCACGTTGCCGCCGGGGGCCACGTTGCTGCCGGGGGCCACGTTGCCCTCGCGGACCGGATTGCCCTCTCGGACCGCAGTATCGGGGCGGACCGGATTGCCGTCGCGAACCGGAGTATCGACACCGACGGTATTGTCGCCGTCGCCGTGGCGCTCATGCCGGCCCGCGTGCGGCACATCGGGATCGATTTTGTCGGCATGTTCGAACTCGGCCTGCAGTTCCTCACGTGAGGACGCGGCGACACCATGATGGGTCTGGGCTTCGTGCGACAGGCGCTTGGCCTCGGCGGCCTTTGCTTCGGCGTCAGCTTGCGCGCGGCGCGCCTTCGCTGCAGATTCTTCGGCGATGGCCTCGTTCCGCTGGACCTCGTTCACTCGATGGGAGGCGGCTTCCCGGATCTGTCCGGCTTCGACCCGGCGGTGGGCGCGGCGTTTGCGCACCAGGACGACGGCAAGTGCAAGTAGGACGAGTACAACTACAACGGCTATGACGATCCAGACAACGGTGTTCACGATCAGCTCCAGACATGTCGATGGTGCTCACGGACTACCCTGTGCGCCTCGGCGGCAAACACAACCGCCGCGGCGTGATCGGTGTTATTGCTGGTCAACGGGTGCGTCGGGAGTTGCGAATACAGTGCTCCCATGAGCGAAACCGACGGCTTCCCCGACGATTGCCCGACGTTGGCCCGCGATGGCCGGGTGATCGGTTTCTGTCCGTCGCCGAGCGGATCGCACCTATTGGTGTGGTGGCGGGCGGACAGTGTGGTCATCGGTGGATTCGAAACCTACGAGGCCGGTGTCATCGCCGCATTGCGTGCCTTCGCCGGCGACGGTCTCGACCCCGATCCAGATGAGGTCAAGGTCGAGGCCGCGCACCTGGAGAAGGAGTTCACCGCCACCGACTGGATGGGACTGGGTTTTTAGCCGATGTGCACTCGTGGGCGACGGGCGGTGCTCGGTTCGGCCCGTCGTAGGACCTCTCGGGTGACCGGTGCGACCTCGCCCTGGCCGATGAACAGAAACCGCAGCAGGTTCACCATCGGGTTTCCTTCGGACCAGTCGAAATAGACGTTCGGATTGACTCTGGTCCGGTCGCGGATGTCCAAAAGGATCGCGGCGATCGAATTGGGGACGGCCGGACTGTTCACCCACAGCACCCGATGCGGACCGCGTTGTCGTCCGTGCACCAGCAGATCGGTGGCGAAGTCGGAGGAGTCGGTGACATTGACCTCGAGGAACAGGATGGGGATGGCCTGACCCAGGTGGCTGTCGGTCCTCTGCTGGGTGGCTTTGGTGTCGTACACCTCGATGTCGAAGCGGTCGGGGTCGTGGGCGACGATCTCCACGGTCCCGGCAGCTGCTGCCTCGCTGATGAACTCGGTTGCCATCTCGTCGTATTCGATCGACGTGGCACGGAGCTCGAATGCCCGGTTCACGCGGGACAACAGCGACACGAACAAGATCGCGGCGATGAAGAACGCGGCCACCTTCACCCCGTCCGGTCGTTCGAAGACGTTGGCGATGGTGGTGTAGGCGAATATCACTGCCACCAAGGCAAACATCCACGTCAGCATGCGTTGGCCGCGCCTGCGGGCCGACAGCGAGACCGCAACGGTGGCAGAGGTGATCAGGACCAGCACCCCGGTTGCGTAGGCCGAACCCTGAGCATCGACACTCGCTTTGAAATAGATCGTCACAAACGCGGCGATCAACCCGAACACCAGAACCAGTGGGCGAACAGCACGTGCCCATTCCGGCGCCATCCCGTACCGGGGGAGGTAACGGGGAACCAGGTTGAGGAGTCCGGCCAGTGCGGATGCACCGGCAAACCAGAGAATGGCGATGGTGCTCAGATCGTAGATCGTTCCGAACACGCTGCCCATGTTCTCGTGGGCCAGGTAGGCGAGTGCGCGGCCGTTGGCCTCACCACCGGCCTTGAACTCATCCTGCGGGATGAGGATCGTGGTCACCAGTGACGAGGTGATCAAGAATCCGCTCATGACCAGCGCCGCGGTGGTCAAGAGCCGACGGGCGCCGCGGATTCGGCCGCGTGGATCCTGCGCGGTGTCCGTGGCAGCGCCGCGGATCTGTGGCATCACCGCAACCCCGGTTTCGAATCCGGACAGGCCGAGCGCCAGTTTCGGGAACACGACCAGTGCGATCGCCAGCATCATCCACGGGTTGCTGTGTTCGAGGGTCAACGCCGATCGCCACGCCGTGATCAGGTGCGGGTCCTTGGCGATCTGCCAGAAACTGTCCGCGATGACCACGAAGTTCAGGATCAGGAACACGGTCACCAGACCGACCGCGATGCCGATGGCATCGGTGAAACCCCTGAGGAACACCGCGGTCAGCAGTGCCAGCAAGACCAGGGTGACCAGCACCTGTTCGCCTGAGAGAAACGATGGCGCAAGGGGATTGGCGATCGCATGCGCCGATGCGTCGGCGGCCGACAATGTGATGGTGATGAGGAAGTCGGTGGCGGCGAACCCGAGCAACACCAGGACAAAGATCTTGCCGCCCCACTTGGGCAGTAGATGTTCGAGCATCGCGATCGAGCCTTCGCCACGGGGACTCTCGCGGGCGACTCTCCGGTACACCGGCAGGGCACCGAAGAGCGTCAGCAAGACCAGGACGAGCGTCGCGAGGGGGGCGAGCAGGCCCGCGGCCAGCGCAGCGATGGCCGGTTGATAGCCGAGGGTCGAGAAATAGTCGACACCGGTCAGGCACATGACCTTCCACCAGCTGTGCTTGTGTTCGGCCTGTGTTGGTTTGCGAAGGGGTCCGAGGTGCCCGGCGGGTTCCTCGGTGATGTCGCTCAGTAGCCAAGCACTCAATCGGCGGCGCATCGAGTCAATCTATGCCTGTGCGACCGCCACGGTTGGATACGTGGTTTACGTTCGCGGGTCGTTCATGCCGACGATGGCCCGCAACGCAGCAGTATGGCCGTTGAAGGCATGCCGTCCGACGTCGGTGAGTCTGACCCGCACCGTTCGTCTGCGACCGGTGGATGCCCGTTCGGTGATCAGGTAGCCGGCACCTTCGAGCGTCGACAATTGCTTGGACAGCGCTGAATCGGAAAGGTTGAGTCGTTCTTTCAGGAATGCGAACTCGGCCCAGTCGGCGGCCGCCAAGGTCGCAACCAACGACAGCCGTGTACTCGGGTGGATGAGTTCGTCGAAACCATCGGTTGCGCTCACGCGCGCGCCCATCTGCGCACCGTCTTCAGGATCTCCGGTCCGCCGACCCCGGTGATCACGGCGACGATCAATGCTGACCACAGTGCGGGCATCCCGACGTCCTGGGCGTCGAGAATCAGTGCGAACGAGATGGTCAGCGCCACCAGGATCAGCAGGATCCCGACGACCATGATCGCGTTCTTCGCACCGGTCACCTCTCGGCTGACCTGGAGGCGGGAGGTGCGTCGACGGCCGCTCAACAGTTGCGATGCGAGAACGGAATGCCCCACTCCGAACAGGATTGTTGCCGCCAGCGCTATCCACCACGGAGTGAATGTGGAAAGAACTCCCAACACCAGCCAGCCTGCAGCCATGCCCCACCAGTACCGGTTGGGCAAACCCACTTCGTCGCTCACCTGGCGACGGGCGCGTTCGGCGGACTCGAGGGCGCTGCGGGCTTCTTCCGGATCAATATCAGCCATGATGAGGAACTCACTTTCCTATTGGGAAAGTAGTATCTACTTTCCTGGCAGGAAAGTCAAAACCCCCCGCGACCGGAGTCGAGCGGGGGGTTCTGAGAAATGCGGGTCTAGCTGGTGGTCTGCGCCCGGTGTGGCAATTTCCAGCCCGGCCGGACGTAGTGGCACGTGTACCCGTTCGGGATGCGCTCGAGGTAGTCCTGATGCTCGGGCTCGGCCTCCCAGAAGTCGCCGGCAGGGGTCACCTCGGTGACAACCTTGCCCGGCCACAGTCCCGACGCGTCGACATCGGCGATCGTGTCCAGTGCCACCTGCTTCTGCTCGTCGTCGGTGTAGAAGATCGCCGAACGGTAGCTGGCACCGACGTCGTTGCCCTGCCGGTTCTTGGTCGACGGGTCATGGATCTGGAAGAAGAACTCCAGCAGGTCGCGGTAGGTGATCTGGTTCGGATCGAACTCGATCTCTAGCGCCTCGGCATGCGTGCCGTGGTTTCGGTACGTGGCATTGGGGACATCGCCGCCGGTGTATCCGACCCGGGTCGAGAGAACGCCGGGGAGTTTGCGGACCAGGTCCTGCACGCCCCAGAAGCACCCGCCTGCCAATATCGCCTTCTCGCTCATCTACTTCGCCTCCTCGGTGGTGAACAGTTTGAGATACTCGCCGTAACCTTCCTTCTCCAGGTCCGCGACCTGGATGAAGCGAAGTGCTGCCGAGTTGATGCAGTAACGCAGGCCGCCCTCGGCGATGGGGCCGTCGTTGAAGACGTGGCCGAGGTGGCTGTCGGCGTGGGCCGAACGCACCTCGGTGCGGACCATCCCATGTGTGGTGTCACTCGTTTCGACAACGTTCGCCGGTTCGATCGGAGTGGTGAAACTGGGCCAGCCACAGCCGCTGTCGAACTTCTGGGTCGAGGTGAACAGCGGTTCGCCGGACACGATGTCGACGTAGAGACCGGCTTCGTGGTTGTCCCAGAATTCGTTCCGGAAGGCCGGTTCGGTCGCGGATTCCTGCGTGACGGCAAACTGCGCCGGCTTCAGGTTGGCGACGGTCTCTGGATCTTTGCGGTACTCATGCGACACGGGGACTCTCCTTTGATATTGGTCACCGCCGACTACCGGTGTCGGGCATTCGGCGGGAGTCGTGGAGTTCTGTCACTACAACGACGGGTGACGTCCTGGTGTTCCAGGCGCCACGGGGACGGCTCAGCGTGTTTGCAATCCGAGGACAACCGCGAACACCGAGAATCCGATGAGCAGCGCGATCAGCATCCAGATGGGAAAAGGGCCGGGCAGTTCGCCACCGTCCCGCAGCGCGGCACTGGTCTGTTTCCAGCGCATGCCGCCTGCGATCGCGGTGAACGCGCCGAACGCCACCATGCCGATGCCGAGGATGTCACGAGACATCTGGGTGGAGTAGTCGGGCAGCACGTGCATCACA
This sequence comes from Williamsia sp. Y844, assembly GCF_056786475.1. Taxonomy (NCBI): domain Bacteria; kingdom Bacillati; phylum Actinomycetota; class Actinomycetes; order Mycobacteriales; family Nocardiaceae; genus Williamsia; species Williamsia sp. Y844. The sequence continues at coordinate 1,872,228 of NZ_JBXCJB010000001.1, read as the reverse complement.
GCCAACCCGGCCGCGACGAGCCCGAGCGCGGTCCGGAACCATGACAGCACCGTCCGCTCGGCGGCGAGGGTGAACCGGGCGTCGACCGCACCGATAGGAAGCTGTTGATCCGCCGGTGGCTCATCGGGATTCGGCACGGCTCCATCATCGCTCATGACCCATCGTGCGCACTGCCCCTTGGGCCGGATGTCGGGGTCGAATCGATGGGGACCATGCTTGAAAGCTGGGGCCGAACGCGTGAAAGGGATGTCTGTGCGCTCGTGGGTGATCTGGGCGACAGGTGTATTCGCTTACGTGGTGGCGATTCTCGCCCGAACCACACTCGGTGTATCCGGGCTCGATGCCGCTGACCGATTCTCCGCTTCGCCCGGTGTGCTCTCGACGTTCGTGGTCCTGCAACTCACCGTTTACGCGCTCTCGCAGGTTCCTGCGGGACTGCTACTCGACCGGTTCGGGTCGCGGTCGATGCTCGTGATCGGCGGGTTGATCCTGGTCACCGGACAGATGACGATGGCGCTGACCGACGACCTGGCGGTCGCGATCGCGGCACGGATCCTGGTCGGGATCGGCGACGCATTCACTTTCATCTCGGTACTGCGGTTGGTTCCCCGATGGTTTGCGCCGCGACGGGTGCCCCTGGTCACGCAGTTGACCGGGATCTGTGGACAGTTCGGTCAGGTGCTGTCGGCGGTGCCGTTCCTCAAGGTGCTCGATGTCCACGGTTGGACCCCGGCGTACATGTCGGCCGCCGCCCTCGGATTGCTGTCGGTGGTTTTGACAGTGGCGGTGGTGCGCAACGCTCCGCCCGGAACCGAAACGGCCGTGCCACGGACCTCGCTGCGGGTGACGTTGGCGGGCGTCAAGACGGTGTGGTCGCGGTCCGGGACCAAATTGGGTTTCTTCACCCACATGGGCACCCAGTTCTCGATCACAGTGTTCTCGCTGATGTGGGGCATCCCGTATCTGACTGCCGCACAGGGACTTTCCAAGGAGACGGCAGGTGGAATCCTGACGGTGTCGGTCGGTGTGATCGTCATCGCCGGGATCCTGATCGGTATGTTCACCGGACGCCACCCGAAGCGACGGTCGGATCTGGTGCTCGTGATCATGGGCAGCAACGCGGTGATCTGGGCGATTGTGTTGCTGCTTCCCACTGCGGCGCCGATGTGGTTGTTGATGCTGCTGGTGGTGGTCATCTCGGTCGGGGGCCCCGGATCGGTGATCGGATTCGACTTTGCCCGGACCTCGAACCCGGGTGCGGTCCTGGGGACCGCGCAGGGCCTGGTCAACATGGGTGGGTTCCTGGTGTCCATGGTGGTGATGCAGATGATGGGCAGCATCATCGGCGCGATGGGCGGCTACTCCTTCGACTCGTTCCGGGTCGCGTGGACCGTGCAGTTCGTCGTCTGGATCTGCGCCATCACCGGTGTCCTGGTCTATCGCGGCCGGGCGCGCCGGGAAGCGGGCGTGCGGCTCACCGAAGTGCCGGTGCCCGCGACGGTGTCATCCCCGGGCGAGGGCAGCGGCGGTGGCGACGGCAAAGCGGTCCATGGCCGCGGCGCGGTCGACGCCATCGATCTGCCGCCACCCGAGTGACGGTTCGATGGCCTCGAACTCCAGCAGTTTCGGACCCGACTCGGCGGTACCCACCAGATCGACCCGCGCGTAGAGCAGCTCCGACGGCGCGATTCCGACGGTCTGCGCCGCGGCTTCCATGACGGCATCACCCAAGGCCCAGAACGTTTCTGGTGGCGTGGCCGGGGTGAGCTTCTCGACGAGGTAGAGCCCGGATTCGTCGAGCTCCCCGGTTTCGCCGGGCTCCGGGAGCATCGGGCCCTTGGTGAACGCATGCGAACGCTGCGCAGCCAGGTACACGAGTGCGGTCTCTCCCGCGGTGATCAGTGGATCGAAAGGTTGCACCAGCACCCGATGGCCGTCGCGGTGCAGTGCCGCGGAATGAGCCAGCGCGCCGGCAGATTCGGTGAACCTGGCGGCGCCGCGACTACCACCGGCCACCGCCGGTTTGACGACCACCTCGCCGTCGGGGATTGTCACCGGGGCGCCCGGTGCGAACACCTCGGTGGGAACGATCGGGATCCCGGCGCGCTCGAGGTCGAGCAGGTAGGCCTTGTCGCAGTTCCATCTGACCACATCTGCCGGATTCATCAGTCTGCGAACGCTTTTGGTCCAGTCGAGGAATTCGTCCAACCTCTCGGGGTAGTCCCACGTGGCCCGCAGGATCACGGCGTCGTCGTCGTGGATTCCCGCGTCGTCCCACGGCAGCCACCTCGCATGGACACCGGCCCGCCCGAACGCTTCGGCGAGCCCGTCGTCGTCACCGTCGCTGTTCGGAAGTTGTTGGCAGGAAGCGAGAACCACGCTGAGCCGCAGGTCGCCCGACTGATGGTGTCCGCTCACCGGTTCAGGCTAGCCGCGCCCCTGCCAGGGACGACAAAAACCCGATACCGGCGCCATGATCGGCGCTGGTATCGGGCTCTGGTGAAGCCGGACCCGCAGGTCGCTACTGACCTAGGCGGTCGGTGAGACCGTACCGCCGGTGAGGACGCGGTAGGCGTAGGTGCTGGAGATGACAACAATCGGTGCGGCCACCAGCAATCCGAGGCCACAGGTGATGACTCCCAGGACGATCAGTCCGGTGTTGGCGAGCGCCAGCAGGAACAGTGGGCCGACGTTCTTGGATGTCAGCTCGAAGCTCGCCTTGATCGCGGTCACCGCGTCCTGATCGCGATCGATTGCGAATGTGAGCGCAAACCAGGTCAGGAACATGATGATCAGGCCCGGGATGACCAGCAGGATGAAGCCGATCGAGGTGGCAATACCAACGACGATGGCGACGAGGAACACCGCGCCGAGGTTCCTGAAGTTGAAGAACGCGGCGACGTTCGGACGCCGACCGTCGAGTTCAGCCAGGGCGCCATTGGTGAGGGCGGCCTTGAAAAGTGTGCTGACGATGAACGACGCCAAGCTGCCGAGCAGGCTCATCACCACTGATTCGTCGTTGAAGCTGAAACCCGAGAATGCGAACGACACGAACAGGCTCACGACGAACGCCAGCAGGCAGATCGCGATCCAGGGACCGACATTCGCCTTGTACTTTTCCCAGCCGTAGCTGATCGCTGCGCCGACCGACAGTTGCGGAGGTCCGAAGCCGCCGACGGGGTAGCCGCCACCCTGCGGGGCGTACTGCCCGGGCGGAGGTGGTGGCGGGAAGCCACCTTGCGGGGGCTGATAGCCACCCTGCTGTGGGTACTGCCCACCTTGTGGGGGCTGGTAGCCACCCTGGGGAGGGTATTGACCGCCCTGTGGGGGCTGGTAGCCACCTTGCGGCGGATACTGGCCGCCCTGTGGGGGTTGGTAACTACCGGGTGGTGGGTACTGCCCACCTTGTGGGGGCTGGTATCCGCCCGGTGGCGGGTATTGGCCACCCTGCGGAGGTTCGGCCTGCCCCGGATCCTTTCCGAGGGGAACGTCTGGTTCGTTCCCGGGTGGGGGTGGGTTCTGCGTCATTTCGCAATCCTTCGACAATCCGTTGAGACTTCGGCACTAGTGTTCAACTGACCCAATCCCACCGGGTATGGGGTGTCAAGGACATCGGGGCCCGTTTGTCCAACGTGTGTCTGAACGTCACACGGCGACGATTGGGGACGTTTGGCGCCGGTGGTCGATGGGAACCCTGCTCGCATGACATTCACCGCACCTGGCCTCTCTGATGACGCTACAAAGAAACTGATCGCAGTAATGCAGGAACGACTCAGTGCGTTCAACGATTTGCATCTGACCCTCAAGCACATTCATTGGAATGTTGTCGGTCCAAACTTCATCGGTGTCCACGAGATGATCGATCCGCAGGTCGAGTTGGCTCGCGGATACGCAGACACTCTCGCCGAGAGAATTGCGACGCTGGGTGGATCGCCCAACGGCACCGCCAAGGCGATCGAGGAGGATCGCTCGTGGAAGGACTACTCGGTCGGCCGCGACACCGTCCAAGCCCACCTCGGTGCGCTTGATCTGGTGTACGTCGGTTTCATCACCTCGCAGCGCGAGGCGATCTCCATCGCCGGTGAGATCGATCCGGTCACCGAGGACATCTTCATCGGCCAGACCGCCGAACTCGAGAAGTTCCAGTGGTTCGTCCGGGCGCATCTGGAGAACGCGTCAGGCGAGTTGTCCAACGCAGGCGCGAAGACCGCCGCCGGGGCAGCGAAGAAGAGTCGCTGACCGCGTAGCCCGGACTCCGAACTCCTCAAATCCCCGTCGGCACAGTGTGCCGGCGGGGTATTGTCCTGCCTCGAACTAGAACACGTTCTACATACTCGAGGGGAGACGCCAGAATGGCGAGTGTTGAGGAATTGCAGAAGGTTGTCGAGTCGTATGTCGACCTGGTTGCGAACGGAACGCCCGAACAGGTCGCCGACCTCTACGCCGACGGGGCGACCGTCGAAGACCCCATCGGGGCCGACATCCGGAACACCCGCGAGTCGCTGATCGAGTTCTACGGCGTGATCGCTGCGATGGACAAGGCCACCGCAGAAATCCATTGGACCAAGATCGCCGGTGACACCGCGGTGTTCGAGTTCACGTTGATCACCGAAACCGCCGGGATGTCGTTCAAGATCACCCCGGTCGACATCATGGTGTTCGACGACAACGGCAAGATCAAGACGATGCGCGCGGTCTGGCGGCCCGAGGACCTGCAGCAACTGTAGTTTCATGCGTTATCGGCAGATGTCTGTCGCCGGATTCGACTGGAACCTCATCGACGAGGGTTCCGGGCCGGCGATACTGCTCTGCCACGGCTTCCCTGGCCTTGCGTACAGCTGGCGTCATCAGGTCGAGCCGCTGGTGTCCGCCGGGTTCCGGGTGATCGCCCCGGATATGCCGGGATACGGCGGCACCACCGCCCCGGCAGCCATCGGCGAGTACACATACACGTCCGTCGGTACCCGTCTGATCGACTTGCTCGACGCCCTGGACGCCGAACGCGTGCTGGTGGTCGGCCACGACTTCGGTGCACCCACGACATGGACTTTGGCGCTCGAGCACCCGACTCGTGTTGCGGGACTGGTTCTGATGGCGATGCCGTACACGCCGGACCGGATTCCGATCAGGCCGTCCGATGCGTTCACCGCCATGGCGCAGAAACACTTCTTCCACTTCGAATACTTCCTGCAGCCCGGACTCGCGGATGCCGAACTCGACGGCGCGCCCCGGGAGTTTCTGCACCGCATCCATCACGCGCTCTCGGGGTCGTACCGCTACCTCGACATCTGGCAGCACCCGGCTCATCACGACGACACCAGGCTCGGATACCTCGACGTCCTGCCGCAGGCTCCGCCCCTCCCGTGGTCGTGGCTGACGGCGGCCGAGATGGACGTCTATGAATGTGCTTATCGCCAAGCAGGTTTCACCGGCGGACTGAACTGGTACCGCGCCGCCGACCTCAACTGGGAACAGCAGGACATCGCTCCCCGGATGCTCGATGTACCCGCGATGTTTCTCTGCGGCGGCAACGACCCGGTTCTGACGATGGCGGGAACGGGAGCCATCACCCGGATGCGTCAGATGATGCCTCGGCTGCGGACGGTCGAAACATACGAGGGTGCCGGTCATTTCATCCAGATGGAACGTGCCGGGGAGGTCGGCGCGGCATTGGTGCACTTCGCGACGACTCTCGACTTCTGAAAAGCCAGGCCACCGATCAGATCGTGGGGTCGGGTCCAACTCGGCTACGACGAGGATCGGTGAAGATGCCACAGTGGGGGTCATGGATCTTGTCCGACACCTGAGGTTTTTTGTCGCGGTGGCCGAAGAGGGACATTTTGGTCACGCCGCCGCGCGTCTGGAGATGACACAACCCCCGGTATCCCAGGGGCTGCGACGACTGGAAAAGGAACTCGGTGTCGAACTGATCCGCCGTGGACCGCAGGGAGCGGTACTGACCGGTGCGGGGCGCGAACTCCTGCCCCGTGCCCGGGTGTTGGTCGACGACGCGGAGCGGTTCGCCGGGGAGGCCCGGCGATTGCGGGAACACCGGGATGTCCTGCGATGGGGGTTGCCGTCGGATCTTGATCCGGCGATTGCTGCCCGGTGTTCGACGGCACTCGCCGCGCTGGGCACTGATCGTGGGCATCGGATGGTCACGGGCACGGTAGTCGAGTTGATAGCGGATGTCCGGAAGGGACTGATCGATTTCGCCGTGGTCGAGCACCCCTGTGTCCGAGACGATCTGGAAGCGGGACAGGCCGTTCGCATCGAGCGGACGTTCGTGGTTCCGCAGGGCCATCCGGTGGCGTCGGCGGCGCGGCCATCTGTGCGGATGCTCGACGGGTTGGCGCTGGCGCATGTGCCGCGGACCGCGAACCCGTCTGCCGTCGACCTGCTCCTGGACACACTCCACGTACGCGGGCTGGACGTCGAGGTCATGGCAGTCCGGACCTCGAGTGAGCTGATCGCCGCGGTGGCAGGCGGTCAGGCATTTGCGTTGGCGGTGGGTGTTGATCACCTCGGGCACATCGCCGGCATCGCGCCGGTTCCGATGATCCGCGAGGACGTGCCGCTACGACTGCTGGTGGTGCGGCGTGCGGGAGCCGATCACGAGGCGATCGACGCGGTCGAATCCGCGTTGTGGAAGCTCTCCCGGTGATCTCCCGGTGATCTCCCGGGATGCCGCGAGCGCCCGATCCCGGATCGGGGAGACCTTCGCCGATGCCGGTTGCGCGGGGTGGGTCCACGCCCGCACCATCGGCCGGGCACCGGCGCGCGAGTTCGCTTGGCAGGCAGACGATCCGGTGGTGATGGCATCGGTCTACAAGCTCCCACTCATGGTGGCGCTGTGCCGGAAGTCGGATCGCGAGGAGCTGGATCTGGGCGGGACGGTCACCGTCGATCCGCGTACATGTGCGGCCGGGCCGACGGGCATTGCCGCACTGCATGATCCGATCACGTTGAGTTGGCGTGATCTGGCGGTACAGATGATGGTGATCTCCGACAACGCCGCTGCCGATGTGATTCTCGCCGAGGTCGGTCTGCCCGCGGTTCGGGAGTTACTCGAGACGGCGGGTCTGGACGGGACGCGAGTGGTCGGTGGAATGGCGCAACTGCAGCAACAACTGGTGGCCGAGACCGGGGCGGACTCGGTCTCCGAGGCGTTTTCGGCGTTGGCGAACATCGACCGCGACGACACCATCAGCGCGTACGACCCGGCATTGGCCAGCGCCACCACACCTCGCGAGGCCACCCGATTACTCGAACTGATCTGGGACGACAGGGTGGCCTCACCGGTGATGTGCGACCTGATCCGCAAGACCATGCGTAAACAGGCGTGGCAGCAACGTATCTCGTCGGGTTTCCCGCTGGGGGTGGCAACCATTGCGGGCAAGACCGGAACACTCGGCGCCATCCGCAATGAGGTTGCGGTGGTCGAATACCCCGGCGAGCATCCGATCGCGGTCGCCGTGTTCACCCATGCCGCCCGATCGGAGATGTCACTCCCGACGGTGGAGGCCGCGATCGGACGCGCCGCCAGAATTGCGGTGACGGAGGTCCGGAGCCCACTTGTCTGACTGTCGCTGCGAGGCAAAGTGCCTGCTGCGCTGGTCAGCTCACGGCGAGGAGTTCGGCCATCTGCTCGTAGAATGCGGCAGGGTCTGTGGCCAGTGACGCCTTCACCATCGCGGTCCAGTCGTCGACGATCACCTCGATCGAGCCGTCGACCAGGCCTTCGAGTGAGCGACGGGGCACGTCGCGGGGATCGATCTTGGGCCCGTCGTAGCCGGCCGAGATGTCCGTGTCGGCAGCACCGAGGAGGACACCCTGTACGAGGGTGCCCTGAGCGGCGAGCTCGAGGCGCACGCCGTTAGTCATGTTCCATTCAGCTGCTTTGGCAGCGGAATACGAACCGGAGCCGGGGGCGGCGAACCAGGACAGGGCAGACAGTACGTTCACGATTGCACCACCACCGTGTGCGGCGAGGACCGGGGCGAATTCCCGGATCACGCCCAGTGTTCCCCAAAAATGTGTGTCCATCTCCCGGCGAATCTCGGACAGGTCGCCCGTGACCAGCGGCGCGCCGGTCGAGATGCCGGCGTTGTTGACCAGGAGGGTTACATCCGGTGCGGCGGTCGCCGCCGTGACGACGGACTGATGGTCGGTCAGGTCGAGCCGCAACGGCACCACCCGGTTGTCGTCGAAATCGAGGGTCTCGATGCGGCGGGCCGTCGCGTACACCTTGCTTGCCCCACGCTCGAGCAGCTCGAGCACGAATTGACGGCCGATGCCACGGTTGGCTCCGGTAACGAGGGCGATCTGATCAGTGATGTCCATGGGGGCCTTGCTTTCTGAAAGAGTTCTGTGTGGTCGTCGGGTCGTATCCGGCCCGACTTCGGCTACTCTAAAACCTCACGTTGACGTCAAGGGCAAGTCGGCGAACGGGGATCACCCTTTCAGAGAGGCGAACAGGATGCGGATAGGCGATGTCGCACACCGCGCAGGAGTCAGCACGAGAGCTCTCCGTTACTACGAGGAGCAGGGTCTTCTTGCTTCTGAACGTACTTCCAGTGGCCAGCGCACATATCCGGAGTCAGCCGTCGAGCGGGTGAAGTTGATCCAGCAGTTCTTTACCGCCGGTCTGTCGAGTCGAACGATCCTGCAGCTGCTGCCCTGTGTCGACACCGGCCTGGCCTCCCCCGAGGGCTTCGAGCTCCTCGCCGCAGAACGCGACCGCATCAGCGCCGCGATGGCAGATCTGGCTGCCGCACGCGATGCCCTCGACCGGATGATCGACATCGCGCACAACCCAACCCCTGAACATTGCCCCGCCCTCCGCGAGACCCCTTGGTTGCCATACGCCGCCGGCGCCACCACCGTTGTCTAGCTCCCGGATCGGGCGCGGCCAGTGGTCCTTGGCGACGCCGGGGGTGGGGCCGAACTGCGGTGATAGCAGAACGCTATCGCCCGGCGGAGTGTTGCGACCTTGTGGGCGGTGGGGCCGGGGTGGTTGAGTTCGCGAGCAATGAGTATTGATGAGCGCACCCGGCCCGGCCTTCGACGTGTGACCGCAGCGGTGCTGGTGGTCGTGGCGCTGGTTGCGGCGGCCTGCAGCTCGTCGGGGGACGATCCGGAAAGCAACTTCGAGGCTTTCGCGTCGGCGCTGCACGACAAAGACGTGGCCAAGGCGGCTGATCAGACCACCGATCCAGCTGTGGCCGGGGCGGCGATAGCGGACATGTTCGATCAACTCGGGGAAGAGGCCGAGGTCGATGTTGCGGTCGGCGACGTGGAAGCCGCCGGTGGTGATGGCCGATTGACCATGGCGTGGACATTCGGGCCGGGCAAAGACCTGACGTACGAGACGACCGGCCGATCCGTGGACACCGACGACGGCTGGCGACTGGAGTGGTCACCAACCCTGTTGCACAGCAACTTACGTCCGGCCACGCACTTTCAGTACTCCGACGACAAGGAACTTCTCACCCCGGTTGTCGACCGATCCGGCGCCGAACTGATGACATGGCAGACGGTCGGTGTGATCACGCTGGATCAGGCGGCAATCGGTGAGGGCTCGGCTGCGCTGGCCCGGATACTCGCCGGGATCGACCCCTCGATCACCGACGCGTCGATCCGGGCCGCGGCCGAAGACCAGGGCGGTCCCACCGTCAACGTCGCAACACTGCGCGCCGATGATCTGGAAAGAGTTCGGGAACAGCTTGTTTCGGTCGACGGGGTCGAGGTCGCTGAGCAGGGGAAACTGCTCACCGCCGAGCGTGGGTTGAAGTCGCCGGTGCTGGCCGGTATGGAAGACCTATGGAATAAACGGATCTCGGCCGGGGCCGGGTGGTCGGTGCGGATCGTCGATGAAGGCGGCAACAACGTCGATCAGCTCAAGACCGTTCGCCCGCAACAGGTGGAGCCGATCGGACTGACGCTGGACCTACGTTTACAGATGTTGGCGCAGCGGGCCGTGTCGGCGCAGACCAAACCGGCAGTGCTGGTTGCCATCTCGCCGTCGACCGGCGGGATACTCGCGGTCGCGCAGAACGAGGCCGCGAACAAGGAGGGTCCGATAGCGCTTACCGGGCTGTACCCGCCCGGATCGACGTTCAAGACCGTGACAACCGCGGCGGCGTTGTCGTCGGGAACGGTGACGCCGCAGTCGCAGCTGCCCTGCCCGGGCCGCACGACCATCGAGGGCCGGACCATCCCGAACGAAGACGACTTCGATCTGGGCTCGGTACCGCTGACCACCGCATTCTCACGCTCGTGCAACACGACGATGGCGACACTGTCGGACCGATTGGGAGCCGATGCGTTGCCTGCCGCTGCCGAACAGTTCGGAATCGGTGTGGACTTCGTTGTTCCCGGCATCACCACGGTCACCGGTCAGGTCGGCTCCGCGGATACTCCCGCGTTGCGGGTGGAGAACGGGATCGGCCAGGGAAGTGTCACCGTGTCGCCGTTCGGTCTGGCGGTGGCGGAGGCAAGCCTGGGCAACGGCTCGATGGTGCTGCCGGGCCTGGTGATCGGGGAGAGCACCACCGCCGACAAGACGCCATCGCCGCTGGATCCCGATGTGGTGGCGGCCTTGCGGACGATGATGCGTCAGACGGTGACGTCGGGAACCGCCGCGTCGCTGGCCGACATCGACGGTCTCGGCGGTAAGACCGGCACCGCGGAGTACGGCGACAACACCCACGCGCACGGCTGGTTCGCGGGGATCAGCGGCGACATCGCCTTCGCGTCGCTGGTGGTGGGCGGTGACAGTTCGGGGCCTGCGGTGGCGGTGGCAGGCGACTTCCTGCGGCCGGCCGCCGAGGGCTGAGCCCTGTCAGCCCTGTCAGCCCTGTCAGTGACGACCGGTGGGCTTGAGGACGATCTCTTGCGGATGGGCGTCGACCGGGGTGTTGATGGCGGCGACGACGGCCGCGGCCACGGTCTCGGGCCGCAGGTAGCGGGTCCCGTCGTAGTCGCCCCCGCTTTCCATGGCATTGAGTTCTTCCTGCATCTCGGTGTCGATCCGGCCCGGGAAGATCGACGTGACCCGCAGGGCGGGTTCCTCGAGACGGACCGCGTCGGCCAGTGCCCGCAGTCCGAACTTACTGGCCGCGTAGACCCCCCAACCGGCGTTGACCCGTTGGCCGGCACCGGAATTGATGAACACCACATGGCCACCGGCGTTGCGCAGGGCAGGCAGCAGCTGCCGGGTGAGTTCGGCGGCGGCGATGAGATTGACCTCGAGGACCCGGCGCCACTCGTCGGCGGGGGAGTCCTCGACGGTGCCCCAGCTGATCACCCCGGCGCTGTGCACCAGCACGTCGAGTGAGCTGATCGCTTCGGTGGCGGCCTCGATCTCGTCGGGATCGGTCAGTTCGACCGGCCATGTGCTCGCACCGTCCAGAGACAACGCCATGTTGTCCAGGTCGGTGGAGGGCCTGCCGCCGAGCAGCAGGTCGTGGGTGGGGGCGAGTTGGCGGGCGATGGCCGCTCCCAGCCCGCGGCTGGCGCCGGTGATCAACGCGGTTGGCATGACCTCAACCTTAGTGCCGATGGACCAGACGCCGGGCGGGTCGGGCGACCAGGCCGGGCGCGAATGGAAGTCGGGGGTCAGAATGTGGAGCGTGGGATACTCCGGCTTCACGAACACACAGCTGTCCGCCCGCGCTGCGTATCTTCTGCGCGGCAACGATCTGGGGACGATGACCAGCGCGGCGCCGCGTCTTTATCCGCATATGTGGAGCTGGGATGCCGCCTTTGTCACGGTGGGTCTGGCACCGCTGAGTGTTGAGCGGGCCGTGGTCGAGATGGACACCTTGCTCTCGGCGCAGTGGGGCAACGGGATGATCCCGCACATCGTGTTCGCCAATGGTCGCGACGGCTACTTCCCCGGCCCGGCCCGCTGGGAATGCGCCGAACTCGCGTTCAATGCGCCGCGGGCACCACACACCTCGGGCATCACGCAGCCGCCCGTGCACGCGATCGCGGTGCAGCGGATCCTCGATCATTCCCGGCGGCAAGGTCGTACCACCCGGTCGATGGCCGAGGGGTTCCTCGATCGGCGCTGGGGTGATCTGGTGCGCTGGCACCGGTGGCTGGCGCATGCGCGGGATCCGAAGGGGCGCGGCCGGATCACGCTCTACCACGGCTGGGAGTCGGGGATGGACAATTCCCCGCGCTGGGATGCGGCCTACAACAACGTGATCCCGGGTCTCGATCTCCCGCCGTACACCCGAGCGGATCTGTCGCACGGCGCCGATGCGTCGATGCGTCCCACCGACATCGAATACGACCGATATCTGTGGCTGGTCGAGCAGATGAAGCGCGCCAATTACGACGACGCGATTCTTCCCGACGTGATGAGTTTCGCGATCGAAGACGTGTTCGTCAGCGCGATCTTCGCGGTCGCCTGTGACGTCCTGGCCACGATCGGCGAGGAGTATTCCAAACCGCTCGCCGATGTCCGCGACCTGCGGGCCTGGTCCGAACGCTTTCGCGCCGGGGTTGCGGCCTCGACGTCGGAACGTAACGGGGCGGCAAGGGATTTCGATCTTCGCGCAGATCGCTGGATCAACACCGAGACCATCGCGATGTTTGCGCCGCTGCTCTGCGGTGGTCTGCCCCGCGATCGCGAACGCGCTCTGTTGCGCCTGTTCGAGGGCCCACGCTTCTGCGGACACCCCGATCTGAAATATGCGGTGCCGCCTTCCACGTCACCCATTTCCGCGGACTTCAAACCGCGGGAGTACTGGCGCGGGCCGGTCTGGCCGGTGATCACGTGGCTGTTCTCGTGGGCTTTTGCCCAGCGCGGCTGGCCCGAGCGGTCGGCACGTCTTCGAGAAGAAGGTCTGCGGCAGACGCAAGACGGGTCCTTTGCCGAGTACTACGAACCGTTCACCGGTGCGCCGCTGGGCAGCATGCAGCAATCATGGACCGCGGCAGCGGTCCTGGACTGGCTCGACTGAAACATCCCTCTGGGGTCTGGACACCACGGCCGCTGTCCGATTGAGTGGTTCAGATGACCTCTGAAGTCGACCCGCCTCCGGCGTCACCGGTAGCCGCACCCGCCGGCGCCGAGGTGATCATCCTGGAATTGCCGACGGTCACGCTCAACGCCTTCGCGTGGGGGCCGTCCGACGGCCCACTTGCGCTGTGTCTGCATGGTTTTCCGGACACCGCCCACAGCTGGCGGCATCTGGGTCCACGGTTGGCGGCGGAGGGATACCGGGTCGTCGCACCGTTCACCAGGGGCTATGCGCCGTCGACGGTCGCGGCGGACGGCGACTATCACCTGGGTGCGCTGATGTACGACGCGGTCGAAATCCATCGGCTTCTCGAGGCCGACAACCGGGCGGTGGTCATCGGTCACGACTGGGGTGCCCTGACCTCCAGCGGGCTTGCCGCATACGGGGATTCCCCATTTGCCGCGGTGGTGTCGATGTCGGTGCCACTGGTCGGGGCCTTCACGTCCCTGTCGGACAACACGACACAGCTGATGAAACTGCTCGGCCGCCAGCTGTTCATGAGCTGGTACATGATGTTCGTCCAGCTGCCGCGTCTGTCGGAGCGCAGCCTGGACCGGCTGATCCCGCTGCTGTGGCGTCGCTGGTCACCAGGCCATGACGCAGGCAAGGATCTTCCGGCGGTCTTTGCCGCCTTACCGAATCGGCAGCACCGCAGCGCAGTGCTCGGCTACTACCGGGCGACGTTACGACCGGGTCGCAGCGCTGGTCGATATCACCGCATGCAGGCGGCCGCCTTCGGTGAGCCGCTGACACCGCTGCTGTATCTACACGGCGCCGACGACGGTTGCATGCAGGCCGGGTTTGCCGAGCGCGTCGAAAAGATCCTGCCACCGGGCAGTGAAGCCCGCATCGTGCCGGATGCCGGTCACTTTCTGCATCTCGAAAAGCCCGAAGTTGTGGGCGAGTTGATTGTCGACCATCTCCGCAGGATCTCTTGAAAGATTTGTGAGGAATTGTTTGACAGGTGGGCAGACAATTGATTGCCGAGGTCGCGCGGCCATAGAATCCCTTGTGATGAGTACGCCTACGAAAAATCCGCGCGGTGATCGGCGTCCGGACAAGTTCGGCGATCGCCGCCGACAACTGGCGAAGTCGGCCTTACTGACACTTGCCCAACGCGGTTATGCCAACACGAGTTTGCGTGACATTGCAAATGATTCGGATTTCACCCACGGCGTCCTGCACTACTATTTCGCGGACAAAAACGAGCTCATGATCTTTGTTGTCCATGAATACAAGGTTGAATGCGTGACCCGATATGACGCAGCCACCGAGGGAGCCACCAGCGCCCCCGATCTGTGTATCCGGTTTGCCGCGGCGATGAAAGACTCTGTCGTCGAAGATGCGTCGATGCATCGGCTTTGGTACGACATGCGGGCACAGAGCCTCTTCGACGAGAGGTTCCGGCCGGCGGTCGGCGAGATCGAGCAGGGTCTGGAAGACATGACGTGGCGGGTTGTCACCCGCTACTGCGAGCTCGATCAGGCAATCCCGGCGTTGCAGTCACCGCAGGCCTACGCGCTGATCGACGGACTGTTTCAGCAGGCTCTGATTCGGTGGCTGGGCGGTGACGACACCGCCGGGGACTACCTGGCCGCCCAGGTGAGCGACGTGATGGAGAAACTCTTCACCTAGGGGTTTGTCGTGGGTTCGGTGTCGGGCTGGGGTGTGGGCGCAGGTGTGGCAGGGGGCGCCGCGGGTGCGGGCTTGATCTTCTGCTTCAGCTGGTAGGCCTTGATGAAGATCGCCCCGAGGATCTTCTGAATGCGGGTGGGTTCTTGCGGTTGTTCTGACACGTTGATTCGCTCCGTGGATAGTTCGGCAATGGCGTGATCCGGTGCAGGGTGATGATTCACGCGTCGAACCCTGCCCCGGTCGACACACCAGGTACACGCCCCCACCCCGTAGATCCCTCCCCGTCGGATCCATGGAAAGGTAACCCATTCACGGCGCCGTGGATAGGCTTTCGCGTCCAGTTCTTCTGAAATGGGTCCCCGAGCGCGGGCCTGGTGTACGGCGTCAGATGCCGATCTGACCGCCGGTCTTCCAGACCGACACCACTGCCGGACGGGGCTGGCTGTCGCCACCGTCGGGCCAATGCGAATACGGTTTGTCGGCCGAGTAGTCGTCCTCTTCTCCCGGATGCTGGACGCACACGATGACCCGGTCGGTTCCGATGATCGGGCCACAGGTCTCGGAGCTGCGCGGGACCGTGAGGAATTGCTTTGTCTCACCCCGGTTCTCACCGGAGAGGGCGACGGCGAACAGGCCGTCGTTGTTGCCGAGGGCATTGCCGTCGGTGGACACCCACAGGTTGCCGTGCGGATCGAAGGCGACGTTGTCGGGGCAGGAGATCGGGCTGACCTTGGTTTTGTCGAAGCCACCGTAGTAGGTGTCGGCGGCTGCCGGATCGCCGCAAACCAGCAGCAGGTCCCAGGTGAAGTCGGTACCCCCGTGGTCGTCGGTGATCTCGATTATCTGGCCGTTCTTGTTCTTGTTGCGGGGGTTTGGTGTATCCGCTGCGGCCTTGCCATCGGTTCCGCGATCGCTGTTGTTGGTCAGCGCGCAGTACACCTTGCCGGTGACCGGATGTGCCTCGATGTCCTCGGGGCGATCCATCTTGGTCGGGTTGACCTTGTCGGCGGCCGCTCGTGTGAACACCGCGACCTCTTCGGCGGTCATGCCGTCGACGCGCGACTGGGCGCCGTCGTCGGTCACCGTCAGCAGCGGGAACCATTTGCCCGTTCCGGCGAAAGAACCGGACGACGGTAGTGCGCCGCTACCGTCGATCGACTTGGGTTCGTTGCCGCTCAACTGGGCGACGTACAGGGTGCCGGTCGACAGGATGCTCATGTTGTGGCGCATTGCCGCGGCACCGAGTCCGGGCTGAACCTTCTTGTCGGAGACGAACTTGTAGATGTACTCGAACTTCTGATCGTCACCGGTGTAGGCCACCACGGTGCCGTCGTCGGTGACAAAGATGTTGGCACCTTCGTGCTTGAGCCGTCCCATCGAGGAATGCTTGACCGGGGTGGACTCCGGATCGTGCGGGTTGACCTCCACGATGTAACCGAATCGGTTGCCCTCGTTGGGTTCTTGGGCCAGGTCGAATCGGGTTTCGTACCGGCCCCACTGGTGATAGTCGTCCTCGTCGTCGAATCCGTAGCGGTCCAGACGCTCTTTGGCGACCGGTTCGGTGACCGATGCCGCACCGGTGAAGTAGTTGTTGAAATTCTCTTCGCCGGAGACCATCGTGCCCCATGGGGTCAGGCCGCCGGAGCAGTTGCCGATGGTGCCGAGAATCGTTGTCCCGGTGGGATCTGCGGCAGTCTTCACGAACTCGCTGCCTGCCGCCGGACCGGTGAGGGTGAACGGGCTCATCGCCGTAAGCCGTCGGTTGCGGTCGCCGACCACGGGTGTGAGTTTGCCCGAACCGCTTTCACTCTGGACCTCGACAACCGTGATCCCGTGGGCTGCCATCGAGATGCGGGCCTGCTGGTCGGTGGGTTCTTTCGGCTTGTAGCCCTTGAACATGAACTGTTCGGTCGTGTACTCCTGGTTGACCACCAGGTAGAAGTGACCGGCTTGGCCGTCGATGGGGATCAGCCCGGCAAAGTCGTTGTTGAATCCGAACTGCTTCTCCTGGGCTTCGGCGCTCTGGTTGTCGAAGTCGAACTCAGGGGCGCCGGGCAGCACCGGGTCACCCCACCGGATCACCACCGCCTGTTCATAGCCCTCCGGGATCACCAGGGCGTCTTCGACATTCGGTGCGACCGATGCGAAGTTCATTCCGGTGCTGCCGGTTTCCGCCGCGTTACCGACACCGGTTCCGGCGGCAGTGCTGCTGCTCGTTGCCGTCGACTTACCATCGTCGCCGCAGGCTGCCAGTGCCGAGGTGGCGCCGACCGCCACCACTGCGGCCGCTGAGCCACGCAGGATCGAACGCCGCGAGAGGGCTCCGCGGGCGATGTCACGGAAGTACGTGTTGTTGCTGGTGTTCGGGGGTTCATGCCAGCAGGCGTCACCACACTTGTAGTGGCAGGTCACCAGGGAACGCGCAGACGCCCCTTCGTGCTTGGTGGTGATTGTGAGCGGAATACGCACTGCGGGCTCCCCCAGATAGACAGACGTCGAGCAACCGGTCGAACGTTAGGCGGCGTAAACAACCGGTGTCCGAACCCGGGATGAATCAGTGGTTAAGTCTTGGCATCTGAGGTCTACCGTTGATGGACATGGGAGCAGATGGGTACGACGCGGTGGTTGTCGGATCGGGTCCGAACGGTTTGTCCGCGGCGCTGACCCTGGCCAAGACCGGCCGCAAAGTGCTGGTACTCGAGTCGCACCCCACGATCGGTGGCGGGACGCGGACGGCCGAACTGACCGAGCCCGGCTTTCACCACGACGTGTGTTCGGTGGTGCATCCGACCGGGATGGCTTCTCCGGCGTTCAATTCGATGGATCTGTCGCGGCACGGCCTGCAGTGGCTGGTGCCCGAAATCGGCCTGTCGCATGTGTTCGGTGACGGGACCGCTCTGCCGCTGTACACCGACCTCGCCCGGAGTAGGGAGTTCCTGGGCCGCGACGCTCGTGCCTGGTCGGCGACCCTGGGATACGCTGCCGCCCACTCGGAGGATCTGATCTCCGATTTCTTCGGCCCGTTCCGGATACCCCGGCACCTTCTGGCTGCCGCACATTTTGGTCCGCTGGCGCTGCTCAGCGCAGATGTGTTCAACCGGATCATGTTTCGGGATCCCCGGACGCGCACGGCATTCTCGGCGATCGCCACGCATGTGGTCAGACCGCCTGGTGAGGTCGCGACAGCGGCGGTGGGATTGCTGCTCGGGATGCTGGTGCATTCCGGCGGTTGGCCGTTGGCCCGGGGTGGTAGTCAGTCGATCGCCGATGCGCTTGCCGGTGCACTCCGCGAGCACGGCGGGCATATCGAGACCGACCATCCCGTCCACAAGTTCGACGACCTGCCGGATGCACCGCTGAAGCTCTTCGACATCGATCCTCGGCAGTTCGCCGGCATCATGGGTGACCGGTTGCCGACCCGCTATCGTCGTCGGCTCGCGAAGTTCCGGTTCGGGCCGGGCACTTTCAAGATCGACTACGCCCTGTCAGAGCCGATCCCGTGGACCGACCCCCACACCGGGTCCACGGTCACCTTCCACATCGCCGAAAACGAACAGCAGATCCGCGACAACGAGAAAGACGTGCAGGCCGGCCGGATCCCGAAGCGTCCGAACCTGATCGGTGGCACGCCGACCGTGCTGGATCCGACGAGGGCCCCCGCAGGCAAGCACGTGGCCTGGGCGTATTGCCACGTGCCGCACGGCAGCGACGTCGACATGACGGCGGCCGTTGAGGCGGAGATCGAGCGGTGCGCACCGGGTTTTCGAGACGTCGTACTGGCCCGGCACACCATGACCGCCAAACAGTATTCCGTCTACAACCCGAATTATGTAGGTGGCGACATGAATTCGGGCATTTCGGATCTTCGGCAGCAGTTCACCAGGCCGGTCGCTGCTCGGGTGCCCTACGCAACGCCGGTGAAGGGCGTGTTCCTGTGTTCGTCATCCACCCCTCCAGGCGGCGGTGTGCACGGAATGTGTGGGAAGTACGCCGCCGAAGCCGCGATCACCCAGGAGAATTCGGGCCGAAACTCAGGCAGACTGAATTCATGACCGCACCTATCCAGATCGCTGTTCAGCTGCAACCACAACATGCCCAGTACTCAGACATCCGCGACGCAGTTCTTCGGGCGGAGGATGCCGGGGTCGACATGGCATTCAACTGGGATCACTTCTTCCCGCTCTACGGTGAGCGCGACGGTGAGCACTTCGAGTGCTGGACGATGCTCGGCGCGTGGGCGGAGCAGACCTCGAACATCCAGATCGGTGCGCTGGTCACCTGTAACAGTTACCGGAATCCGGAGCTGCTCGCGGATATGGCCCGAACGGTCGACCACATCTCGGGTGGACGACTGATCCTGGGAATCGGATCGGGCTGGTTCGAGCGCGACTACACCGAGTACGGATACGAGTTCGGCACCGCGGGTGGCCGGCTCGATGCGCTCGGCGAGGCCCTGCCGCGGATCAAGGACCGGTTCGGCAAACTCAACCCCGCACCGACCCGCGAGATCCCGATCCTGATCGGCGGGGGCGGCGAGAAGAAGACGCTCAAGTACGTGGCCGAGCACGCCCACATCTGGCATTCGTTCGTCGATGTGGAGATCTACCGCCACAAGGCGCAGGTCCTGGCCGGGCACTGCGCCGCGATCGGACGCGATCCGAACGAGATCGTCCGGTCGAGCGAGTTGTCCGCGGCCGAAAACCCCGAGGCCGCCATCGCGCTGGCCGAGAGCCTCGCCGATGAGGGCGTCACACTGTTCACCGTCGGAGTGAACGGCCCGGATTACGATCTGTCGCTGGTCACCGAGATGTGTGCGTGGCGAGATCGGCGCAACGGCGCGTAGCGTCGGCAACCGCGCAAGGTCGAACGCCCACCCCGGTCATACCGCGGGTGGGCATTCTTCGGCGATAATGGTCGCCAGACGTCAGATGAGCGTGTCGCCGCGGCATCTGGAGACGGATCCGGCGAGTCAGGTAGCGAGGTGAGATGCGGTGACCTACTGGTCGACATCGCACGCACGCCTGTTGCCCGAAGCCGAGTTCATCGCCGCCATCGGGCAGTCCGTCCAGGCTTCGGCGCCTCCCGGCGCCGTCGGCGCGAAGATCTGTTTCAGCTTCGCCGGAACCGCGACGCGGTACACGCTCACCTACTTCGGCCAGGTGCCGCCCACCCCGGTTCCGGCGCCGCCGGTTGCGCTGGAACTGGCCCGAGATCTGCGGGTGGGCCGCTACCAGGCCGGGCACGACGCCGCGCTCACCGTGGAGATCACGCTGAGCGCCGCACCACCGGTGGTTCACTACGATCACGGGGAGATGGGACCGATCGATGCGGGCCTGATCTTCGACCCGGACTCCTATCGGGATGACCTGCTCCGATACCCGAGGACCGCGCCGCAATGGCTGATCGACTACGTCGGTGGAATACCGTTGGCGCAGTTGCTGTCAGGGACGTACTTCCCGTTCCCGGGCCCGGGTTCGGTGCCCACGCATGCGACCGACCCGGCTTCGGCGGTGGCCATCGCACTCGACTTCATTCGCGTGCGGCGGGTGAACTTTGTCGGGCACAATCTGTATTCCCTGACCGCGCAACGTATTCAGGCCGGCTGGCGGGTCTTCACCCGGGCTCCCTCCGACCCGGCTCGGGCCGGTGGCCAGATGCGGTTGATCTTCCTCGTTGCCGACGACGGTGTTGTCGAGATACCCACGCCGGCAATGACTCCCGACGCGAACGAGTTGGCCTTCACCCAACGCGCTTTCCAGCGCGCACATCAGGCCAACCAGGTGCCCTCCGCCCCGACCCCGGTGCAGTACGGCGGTATTGCGGTCGCGAATCGAGGCGAACCCGAGTCCACCGCGGATGTACCGGGTGCACGCGAGGCCCAAACAGCTAGGGACAACCTGTGGCGCAGCGTCGGAGACATGTACGAACCGCTGCTCGCGCCACTTGACGCCGGCGGCGTGCTCTGGCCGGGCGGGACCCGGGCCTTTCGGGCGGTGCGGCGCGATCGAACCACGCTGCTCGCCACCGACGGACTGTCGGCACCGAGTCTGACCGGCGGCGGAACCAGCACCGCATATGGTCCGGTGGCGGGTGGCTCGATGCTCGGTGTGGGAGCGGAGTTCTTCCTGGAGTCGATCGAACCGGGGCTGCGGGCCGACGAGAGTGCCCGTGAGCATTGGCTTTTCGGGGTGCTGTCGGCGGTTGCCGAACGGGCGGCCACCGATGGTTCCGATTTTGTCGGCTCGATCACGGCCGCGCCCGAGGCCGTGTACGTCGAACTGGCAGGCATCACCGGTCCACGGGAATGGCTGGTGAACGGCACCGCAGGCGTCCTCCTTGGCAACAAGGGCTGGGGTGCACCAAGCGGTTTCGACACCCCGCTCGGACGCGTTGCACTGATCACGGTGACGGTCCTGCGCGCCAGCGAATCGGTGACCACGTCGGCCTGGCCGTCGGCGGCGGGTGAGATCTTCCGGCAACTCAATGCCCGTCGGGTCGGGCACTATTTCGACCCGGACCGCGTCGCGATCTATTAGGCGCGCACCCCCGGACGTCAACCCACTGGTGTGAGGCGCCCGTCGATCATCTCGACCACCCGATCGCAGTGGGAGAGGACGTCGTGATCGTGGGTCACCATGATGGTGGCAACGTTTGCGCGGTGCGTCTCTTCGGCGAGCACCTGCACCACCTCGTGGCTGCGCTTACGGTCGAGCGCGGCGGTCGGTTCGTCGACGAGTAGCAACGACGGCTCGGTGACGAGTGCCCGGGCGATACCCACCCGCTGTCGTTCTCCACCGGACAACTGACCGGGCCGCTTGTCGAGGCGGTGACTCATACCGACGGCCTCCAGCAGCGGGAGGGGATCGCGCCCCCGGCGCCCGGTGATCGTGGGCATCAGTCGCAGTTGATCGAGCGTGGTCAGCGACGGCACCAGGTTGGCGGTCTGGAATACGAACCCGATGTGGTCGCGGCGGATCTTCGTCAGCTTCTTCGCCGGAACCGTGCTCAGGTCGGTGCCGGCCAGGTGAACCGAACCCGTGGTGGGTACCGTCAGCCCGCCGGCAACCGCGAGCAGGGTCGACTTGCCGGACCCGGAAGGCCCGACAATGGCGACCAGCTCGCCGGGTGTGACCTGTAGGTTCACGTTGTTCAGGGCGGTGATGGAACTGTCGCCGTCGCCGAATGTCAGTGTGACGTCGCGGAGTTCGAGGCCTGTGGTGCGAGTGGTGGTCATCGGTTTTCCCCCAGGGCGGTGAGTGGATTGATGCGGGCGACTCGGATCACCGCGACGGCCGCGCCGAGTAGTCCCAGGACGATCAGCAGGACAGCGCCCTGGAGAATGGGCCCGGCTTGCATGGAGAAGGGCATCCCGGTTCCGCTGAGTCCGGATCCGAACCCGACCCCGATACCGACGCCCACGGCGACGGAGCCGAGAAGGACAAATGTTGCCTGCAGGATGCTGTCTCTGAGCAGGTACGGCGTCGAGGCTCCGAG
Organism: Williamsia sp. Y844; assembly: GCF_056786475.1. Lineage (NCBI taxonomy): Bacteria > Bacillati > Actinomycetota > Actinomycetes > Mycobacteriales > Nocardiaceae > Williamsia > Williamsia sp. Y844. The sequence goes on along the minus strand of NZ_JBXCJB010000001.1, from coordinate 1,850,065 downwards.
TGCGCGTAGGAGCGCAAGTTCTCGCGTACGTTGCACGGTCCAGATCGTGAAGAAGGCGCCGACCACCAGCGCGGAGATCGCGTACAGGAACACGGTGATCATCGACATGGTCATCGTCTCCGCCGCGTATCCGGGTGAAGAATCGAACGAGTCCTCGAGGTCCTTTGACGACGTGCCGGCCGCGGTATCACCGGAAGTCAAGTCGGGCAGCTGGTTCGAGGTTCCTTCGATCGCGACCACACTGGCCTCGTCGTAGATTCGAGGGTCGAAAGAGCCGTCGGTGTCGGCGCCGCCGCTGTTGATCTCCTGCCAGGTGGTCAGGGGGACATAGGCGATGTCGACGTGGCCGAATGTGCGCTTGTCCGAGGTGAATCCGACAACATTGAGCTCGGTGCCGATGCGATCGATCGCGATGCGGTCGCCGATCTCGACACCCTCGTCGCGGGCAGTTGAGCTGACGATGATGTCGTTCGGTCCGGCGATGGCCGTGCCTTCGGCGGCGTCGGGTTCGAGAAATGAACCGGGAGTCACGCCGAACAGTGTCAGGTCGACGGGCGTGCCATCACTGTTGTGCGCATTGACAATCGAGTTGCCCATCAGTTCGGCGTGCTCGACGTCGGGCTGCTGCGCCCACGTCTCGGCCTGCGTCCGGGTGACAACCGACCGGGAGAACGCCGAGTCGGCTTTCGTGCCCTCGGCGAATGCAAATGCCTGTACCGGACTGCGCTGAAGGCCGGAGACACCATCGTCGACCAGGCCCGTGGACAATCCGGAGAGAATCACCATGAGGACCGAGATCAACGCAACGACCGCTCCCATCAACAAGAACCGGGTCCGGGCGTAGATCAGTTCGCGAATTGCGAGGAACATCGGAAAACTCCTTGCGGGTGAGCACCGACAAACGACGGCTCATATTGCCGTCGACCAGTCGGGTGACGTGGGGCAGTCGGAGCAGTCCGTCCGGGGCCCTTCCCGCACTGTCGATCCGAGAACGCGGCGTCCGAATTGTTCCGTCGAGCCACCTTACTACGGGCCGTAGTACTCGTCCGGGCCGGTTCTACCGGGTCACTCGTCGGACAGTCTCGACCGGTCGTGGGTACGTAGCGCCTCGCGGATGGCGTCGGTCTGGGCGGCCAAGAAGTCTCGGACGATGCGTGCGCGGGTGGCGACCATGTCGAAGCCGTGGAATGCGCCCGGGATCACGATGAACGTGCACGGCACACCGGCATCTCGCAGCCGCTCGGCATAGGTTTGGTCTTCCTCGAGGAAGAGATCGAGTGATCCGACGCCGATCCACGCCGGGGCCAGGCCGGTCAGGTCAGTGCGGCGGGCGGGGACCGCAATCTCGGGTGAGGCGTCGCCGAGATAACTGTCCCAGCCGTATCGGTTGCTCTTCGCGTCCCAGAGCCGGTGGTTCTCATCGGGCGTGACCGAGCGGTTGTCGAGCATCGGATAGACCAGCAACTGCAGCATCGGGGTGATCTCGCCGCGGTCGTGGGCGAAGGCCGCGACGGTGGTGGCCAATCCGCCACCGGCGCTGGCACCGGCGACCACGATTCGGTCCGGGTCGACCTCGGGTCGTTCGGCAAGCCACCGGAGCGCGGCGTAACAGTCCTCCGCGGGGACGGGATAGGGGTGCTCCGGGGCGAGCCGGTACTCGACAGATGCCACCGTCGCACCAACGGCGTCGGCGAAATGTCTGCAGGTGGCATCGTCTTGCGCCGCGGTGCCGATCACCATGCCGCCGCCGTGGATCCACAGGATCCCCGGTCCCGGGACCGCGGCCGGTTTGGTCGGCCGGAACAACCGCACGCTCACACCGGGTGCGATCTCGTGGACGGTGGCGGCGGAACTGCCGCGGATCAGTTTGGACAACCATCGGATCGCCGGAACCGTGCGGGGCCCGACCAGGTGCTGCGGTACCAGCAACGAGTGCAGGCGCAGGTCAGGGTCGAATGCCTCGCGATTTCGGATCCGGTTGATCATCATGTCGGATGCTATCCGGGCTCGGCCTCCGATCGTCTCGGTTTCGCCGTAACCCCCGTGACCGTCGACGCGGCTACGCCTAAAGTCGTGTGCATGACCATTGAGACCCCCGAAGCCAATCGCGACCTGATCAGCGTGGATGTCCCGACACACTGGTACAACCTGGCAGCGGAGTTGCCCGAGCCGATTCCGCCGCATCTGCATCCCGGCACGAAGGAGCCGGTAGGCCCCGACGATCTCGCGCCGTTGTTCCCGTCGGGGCTCATCGCGCAGGAGGTGTCGACGGAGACCTACATCGAGATCCCGGAACCGGTCCGCGAGATCTACAAGATGTGGCGGCCCTCCCCGCTGATCCGGGCCCGGCGTTTCGAGGAGGCGCTGAACACCAAGGCGCGGATCTACGTGAAGTACGAGGGCGTGAGCCCGGTCGGTAGTCACAAGACCAACTCCGCAGTGGCACAGGCCTATTACAACTCGGTGGACGGCGTCACCCGCCTGACCACGGAGACCGGTGCCGGTCAGTGGGGCAGCGCGTTGGCCTTCGCGGGCGCGCTGTTCGGCATAGATGTCGAGGTGTGGCAGGTCCGGGCCTCCTATGAATCGAAGCCTTACCGTGGCTACCTCATCGAGACGTATGGCGGGACACTGCATTCGAGCCCGTCGGAGCTGACCGAGGCCGGCCGCGCAATCCTGAAGGCGACGCCCGATACCACCGGCAGTCTCGGGATGGCGGTCAGTGAGGCCGTCGAGGCGGCGGTGAAGGATCCCGGTGCGCGGTATGCGCTCGGCAGCGTCCTCAATCATGTTGTGCTGCATCAGAGTGTGATCGGGATCGAAGCCGTTGATCAGCTCGCCCTGGTGGAGTCCGGCGGCGCCGACTACGTCTTCGGTTGTGCAGGCGGCGGTTCCAACCTGGCCGGTCTGGCGTTCCCGTTCATTCGTGAGCAGATCCACGGCCGGTCGAATCCGAAGATCATCGCCGCGGAGCCGTCCGCCTGCCCGTCGATCACCAAGGGTGAATACCGTTACGACCACGGTGATGTCGCGGGTCTGACACCGCTGCTGAAGATGCACACGCTGGGTATGGACTTCGTGCCCGATCCCATCCATGCCGGTGGCCTGCGTTATCACGGGATGTCGCCGGCTCTGAGCCACACCGTTGAGCTCGGATTCGTCGATGGCATTGCGATCGAGCAGCAGGACGCGTTCGCCGCCGGCGTTCTGTTCGCCAGGACGCAGGGCATCGTCCCGGCGCCGGAATCAACCCATGCGATCGCCGCAGCTGTTGACCACGTCCGTGATTCGGACAAAGAAGAGGTCATCGTCATCGGCCTGAGCGGACACGGCCAGCTCGACCTGCCCGCCTACTCGGCGTTCCTGAACGGGACGATGTAGCAATCGGTGAACCGCGGGCGGGCTACCGGGTCGGAACGACCACCGCCCGCCCGCGGATCTTGCCTGCGTGGAGTCGTTCGTACGCGACGGGTGCGTCGGCCATGGCGAACTCTTCCACTGCGATCTCGATCGCGCCCCGACGGGCCAGTTCGACGACCTCGATCAGCTCGGGCCTCGTGCCCCAATTGACCACGCGCACCGAGACATCGAAGGGGACGGTGAGGTAGCCGACCGGCACTGCGCCGGTGCTCACGCCGACCATCGAGATTTCTCCGTCAACGGCGATCGATGACTGCGCGAGGTCGGCGGTGACCTGCGCGCCGACGAAATCGAAGGCGGCGTCGACCCCACGTCCGCCGGTGATGTCGCGGATGCGGTCGGCGGCCGCCGCGTCCGATGCGAAGGCGTGGTCGGCGCCGAGTTGCAGTGCGTGCTCGATGCTCTCGGGGGCGATATCGACCGCGATGATGCTCGCCTGTGTGAGCGCTTTGAGGAGTTGTACACCCACGTGGCCGAGTCCACCGACACCGATGACGAGCGCTGTAGTACCGGGTACCAGCTTCGGGATCGTCGGTTTCACAGCGTGATACGGCGTCAATCCGGCATCGGTGAGCGAGACGCTGGTGATGGGATCGAGGTCGCCCAGCGGCACCAGATGACGGCTGTCGTCGACGATCATGTATTCGGCCATTGCGCCGGGCCGGTAGATGCCGGGTGCCTTGATGCCGTGAATGCAGTTGTTCTCGCTGCCCTGCGCACACGGATAGCACAGTCCGCAGCCCCAGGGTCCGTATACGAGTACGGATTGCCCCACTTCGAACCCGGTGGCCCCCGGACCGAGTGCTTCGACGATTCCGGCGCCCTCATGTCCGAGAGTCAGTGGAAGTGGTTGGAACGCATACTGATCCGCAGGAGTCGACATTATGAACTCATCGGAGTGACAGGCTCCGGCGGCGGTCATTCGCAGGAGCACCTCGCCTGCGCCCGGTAAGGGCTTGTCGATCTCGACCACTTCGGGCCGGGCTCCGATTTTACGGTATTGCAAGGCTTGCATGGTCGTAGACCTCTCAGTCGACTCCCTCGCCGATCCACTTGACGAGCAAGTGTTGGAAATGCCGGAATTGACTTCCTGGTACCGGGCCAACGGAAGTTGCTCGGACTGCGCGACTTCAGGGCCTTGATGCACCTTCGCCATATTGTAGGCGTCTTCGCCGCACCATTCGATTGCCTTCTGACATCGGGCATACGCCAAGAGCCGCACACCGGAGAAGGTGTGCGGCTCTTGGTTTGTGTCAGTTACTGACCGGGTCTGGTGACCTGGATCAGGCGTCTGCACCAATGATGAACGCTTCGAGCTGCTGGCGCGCGACGTCGTCGGCGAGCTGCTCCGGCGGGCTCTTCATCAGGTAGGCCGAAGCCGGCAGGATGGGTCCACCGATGCCACGGTCCTTGGCGATCTTGGCGGCGCGCACGGCGTCGATGATGATGCCTGCCGAGTTGGGGGAGTCCCAGACCTCGAGCTTGTACTCGAGGCTCAGCGGCACGTCACCGAAGGCGCGGCCTTCGAGGCGGACGTAGGCCCACTTGCGGTCATCGAGCCACGCGACGTGGTCCGAAGGTCCGATGTGGACGTTCTTGTCCTCGATCTTGTTGGCCAGGGCGCCGGTCAGGTTGGAGGTCACAGCCTGCGTCTTCGAGACCTTCTTGGACTCCAGGCGCTCACGCTCGAGCATGTTCTTGAAGTCCATGTTGCCGCCGACATTGAGCTGGTACGTGCGATCGAGCGTGACGCCACGATCTTCGAACAGCTTCGCCATGACGCGGTGGGTGATGGTGGCACCGACCTGGCTCTTGATGTCGTCGCCGACGATCGGAACACCGGCGTCGGTGAACTTCTTGGCCCAGACCGGGTCGCTGGCGATGAAGACAGGCAGGGCGTTGACGAACGCGACGTTGGCGTCGATGCAGCACTGTGCGTAGAACTTGTCGGCCTGTTCGGATCCGACGGGCAGGTACGAGACGAGTACGTCGACCTTGTTGTCCTTGAGGACCTGGACCACGTCGACGCCGTCGCCGTCGGCCTCGGTGATGGTCTCGCGGTAGTACTTGCCGAGTCCGTCCAGGGTGTGCCCGCGCAGGACGTTGACGCCGGTCGGCGGCACGTCAGCGATCTTGATGGTGTTGTTCTCGCTGGAGAAGATGGCGTCCGAGAGGTCGAAGCCGACCTTCTTGGCGTCCACGTCGAACGCGGCGACAAAGTTGACGTCGCGGACGTGGTACTTGCCGAACTTCACGTGCATGAGGCCGGGAACGTTGGCGTTCTCGTCGGCATCCTTGTAGTACTGCACGCCCTGGACCAGGGATGAGGCGCAGTTTCCCACGCCAACAATCGCCACGCGAATTGAATTGTTGTCACCCATGGTCGGGTTCCCCTTCTTTGTGTGGTGTTACTGAGGTTGTTTCGGGTTCTGCAAAGACCGTTTCCGAGGGCAACGGTCCGGGATTCCTCGACGTATTTGTCGAATCCTCGGTCCGTTCCGAGCCCTCGGCGGCGATGAGCTCGTTGAGCCAGCGGACTTCTCGTTCGCTCGACTCGAGACTCAACTGATGGAGCTGCTTGGTGTAGCGATCGACTGTGCGGTTCGAACGACCGACAGCCTCTCGGAGACCTTCGCGGCGTTCTTCCACTTGCCGGCGCCGACCCTCGAGGATGCGCATGCGAGCCTCGGCGGGAGTCCGGCTGAAGAATGCGAGGTGCACTCCGAAGCCATCGTCGGTGTAGTTCTGCGGGCCGGTGTCTGCGAGCAGTTCGGCGAACCGCTCCCGTCCCTTCGGGGTCAATGCGTAGACGCGACGAGCGCGTCGCTTCAGAGTCCCCGGTGCGCCCGAATCCTCAGCGATCAAACCGTCTGCCTGCATTCGGCGCAGCGACGGGTACAGCGATCCATACGAAAACGCGCGGAATGCGCCGAGCAGGCCGGTGAGCCGCTTGCGCAGCTCGTAGCCGTGCATCGGAGACTCGAGGAGCAAGCCGAGTACTGCGAGTTCGAGCATATTCGGTCACACCTCCATCCGACGTGTTTCAGAAACCTGTATGCCTGATGTTACACACGTATGTATCGCGCCGATATAACCGGTACCTCAAAGCGCGCTGACCTGCATCGATCACCTGTAAACCCAGCCGCCGAGCGGGCTGAGACCACCGTCGTGTGGGCCGAGACCATCGCAGAAACGGACAAGCTCGGCACGGTCGACGGCCAATTCGGTCCGCTCGATGGAGTAAGAATGGACTGCACTGAAAGTGACATCGCCGGACAACCGCAACCGCGTGCTGGTCGGAGCCACGTACTCTTGACGAGTGCCGATGCAGCGACAGGTGGTGGACTACGCGTTACAGCGGAAGTCCCGGCTGGCCGAGGTCTACGCCGGGCGTACCGGTGTGGCCGAGGTCTGCGATGCCAGCCCCTATCTGCTGCGGGCGGCCAAGTTTCACGGCCTGACCAGCTCGGAACGATGCCCGATCTGCCGAAAAGAGCAGGTCACGATCGTTTCCTGGGTGTTCGGCGAGAAACTTGGACAGGTTTCGGGTTCGGCCCGTACAAATGAAGAGATTCAGCGCCTGGCAGCGAGCCAGGAAGAATTTTCGGTACATGTGGTGGAGGTGTGCCGCACGTGCAGCTGGAACCATCTGGTCCAGTCGTACGTGTCGGGATTGCCTCCGCGACCGCCGGTAAGGCGGACCCGCCGGGTTGCCGGCGCACGGGCATCGAACGACACGACTACCGGTGGATCCGCGAAGGCGGACGCCGATAAAGGCCCAGCAGGAATGGGCACTGAAGGTATGGAGAAGTATCTGTGAGCAACGGCCCTGACGGACCGAATCGATCTGGTTGGACCACCGGCAACGGTGACGCCAGGCAATCTGCGTCCCCCGGTCGGACACCGGTGCAAAAGAAGCGGGCCTGGCAAAAGGCTGCCGCGTGGGTCCTCGGACTCGGTGGTGCGCTGGTACCCGGATTCGTGGTGGTGATGGCAGCTGTGTTCCTTTTCACCTACGCCGATGTGGCAGTGCCCGCCCCGGGTGACATCAAGCAGAGCCAGGTCGCGACGGTGGTCGACACCAACGGGGGCGAGATCGCCAGGATCGTCCCAGCGGAGGGCAACCGCACCGACGTCCCCATCGAGGACATCCCGCTGGTGCTCCAGCAGGCCGTCATCGCCGCCGAGGATCGCGAGTTCGAAGAGAACGCGGGCTTCTCGATCAGTGGATACGGCCGTGCCGCGCTCGGCAAGATCACCGGCAACGAAAGTGCCGGCGGTGGGTCGACGATCACCCAGCAGTACGTGAAGAACGTGCTCACCGGTGACGAAGCCAGCTACCAGCGCAAGTTCCGCGAGTTGGCGATCTCCACCAAGATGGCCAACGAGTGGTCCAAGCCCGAGATCATGGCCGCCTACCTCAACACCATCTACTTCGGTCGTGGCGCCTACGGTGTCGCGGCGGCGTCAAAGGCATACTTCAACAAGGACATCCGCGACATCACATTGTCCGAGTCGGCAGTGCTGGCCAGCTCGATCCGGTCCCCTTCTTACTACGATCCGGCCACCAATCTCGAAGCAGCGCAGATTCGTTGGCAGTACGTGCTCGACGGCATGGTCACCACCAAGGCGATCACCAAGGACGAGGCTGCCGCCCAGCAGTACCCGAACGTGGTCGATCAGCAGGCGCAGACCGGTGATCCGGCCAGCGATGGACCCAACGGGCTCATCAAAAGGCAGGTACTCGCCGAACTGGGTGGCCTCGACATCTCCGAAGACGAGATCCGTACCGGCGGACTGAAGATCAGCACGACCATCGACCCGCAGGTGCAGGCCGCAAACGTCGACGCGGCCAATGGTTCGCTGGACGGTGAACCGAAGGATTTGCGGACCGCGGTGGTGTCGGTCGATCCTCAAACCGGCGCTGTGCGGGGCTACTTCGGTGGCAACGACGGCAACGGATTCGACTACGCGCAGGCTGATCTGCAAACCGGTTCGTCGTTCAAGGTCTTCGCGATGGTGGCCGCTCTCGAGCAGGGCATTCCACTGTCCAAGACATACAGTTCGGCGCCGTTCGAGTCCGGCGGCGTCACCATCAACAACTCCGATGGCACGTCGTGCGGTACCTGCAACCTGGCCACCGCGATGAAGATGTCGCTGAACACGGTGTTCTACCGGCTGATGATGGACCTCAACGGCGGACCCAGTGCCGTCGCCGATGCCGCGCACCGCGCCGGCATCCCGGAGACCCGGCCCGACGGCACCCCGACTTTGGAGAACCAGGACGGTACCGGCGTCGAAGGCGGTGTGGTGCTGGGACAGTACGACTCACGTGTCATCGACATGGCATCGGCGTATGCGACCCTGGCGGCATCGGGGATGTACCACACACCCCACTTCGTGCAGAAGGTCGAGAACTCGCAGGGCGACGTGCTTTTCGAGCGCAACGACGACCAGGGTGAACGCCGACTTCCGGCCGAGGTCGCCGACAACACCACGGCCGCACTCCAACCTGTCGCCGCGTACTCCAACGGCAATGCGCTCGATGGTGGTTCGCGACCATCGGCCGCCAAGACCGGCACCACACAGCTCGGCGACACCGGCATGAACAAAGACGCCTGGATGGTTGGCTACACGCCGCAGCTGTCCACCGCGGTCTGGGTCGGCACCGACAACGGCACCGAGTTGGTGAACTACAACGGCTCCACGATCTACGGTTCGGGGCTGCCCGCGCAGATCTGGCGCACGGCGATGAACGCCGCGCTCGAAGGCCAGCCGATCGAGGACTTCCCGAAGCCGGCTGCGGTTGGCGGTGTTTCGGGCATTCCATATGAGGCCCCGCCGACGTCCTCGACCACTTCCACCCGCAGTACGGCTCCGACGACCACGGAGCCGGAGACGACGACCTCTCGACCGGGTGTGACGTTGGCGCCGGGCATCGTGATCCCGCTGCCCGGCGGTGGTGAGGCCAGTGAGGAAACCGAGACCGAACCCGAACCCGAGGCGGAACCTGAGTTGCCGTCTGAAGAGGCCGGGCCGCCCACCAGGAATCCGTAGGCGGGGTCCGTGGCCACCGACGGAGATCCGGGGGGCTCTGCGGTGCCGACGGAACATCAAGGGCCGGAGCGGGACACACATGCCCGAGACGCGAATACCACCGACGCGAACACCACCAATGCGTTGAACCTGTTCGATGCGCCTGCGGAGTCGGCGACGGATCGCCGTGAGGTGACCACCCGCGAGCTGCCCAGCCGCACCGATCCCATCGTCGCGCCGGGCAGCATGGTGATCGGTGGCCCGATCGGCCTGCACGCGGTTGTCGGCCGGAGCCGAACCTGGACCCCGGTTCGGGTGTTGATGTTGATCGCACTGGTGTTCCTGGCGCTCGGTTGGTACGCCAAAGCCGGCTGTCTGCAGCAGGCCCCGGACTCCGAGACCGGGGTCATGGGCCTGGACTGGGACAACCACCGGCAATACACCGCAATGTGTTATGCCGACACCATTCCGCTGTACAGCGCCGAGCGGCTCGACCAGGGCGCGTTCCCCTACAAGACATCTTGGTATGAGGACGACGGGGCCGGCGGTCAGCAGCAGCGATTCATGGAGTACCCGGTCCTCACCGGCATGTTCATGTACGCGGCGGCGCAGACCGCACACGGTTGGGATTGGGCGCACGACAACTGGGGCGTTCCGGGGGCTCTGGACGTTGTCCTGTTCTTCAACCTGGTGGCGTTGGGCTTGGCCCTGTGCTGGTTGGTGACCATCTGGGCGACGGCACTGACTGCGCAGCGGCGGGTGTGGGCTGCGGCGCTGGCCGCGGCGTCGCCGCTGGTGATCGTGCACATCTTCACCAATTTCGACGCCGTCGCCATCGCGGCGCTCTCGGTCGCGATGCTGGCGTGGTCGCGGCGAAACCCGTGGCTCACAGGCATTTTCCTGGGTATCGGCATGTCGGCGAAACTGTATCCGGCGTTGTTGCTGATCCCGTTGCTCGTGCTGTGTCTGCGCGTGGGCAAGGTGCGCGACTTCTTGGTGACCGCGGCGTTGACCGCGGCGACGTGGCTGCTGATCAATCTGCCGATCATGGTCACCCACTTTCGCGGCTGGACCGAGTTCTTCCGGTACAACTCAGACCGCGGTACCGACCCCGACACCCTGTTCAATGTCATCTCCGCGATCACCGGTTACCAGTGGGGCAATCAGCCCGGTCAGTCGCCGACGTTGCTCAATGCCATCAGCATGGGCCTGTTCATCCTGGTCTGTCTCGTGGTGGTGTTCATCGGATTCCAGGCCCCGATGCGTCCGCGCCTGGCGCAGTTGATTTTCCTGACCGTGGCCGGGTTCTTGCTGGTGAACAAGGTGTGGAGTCCGCAGTACTCGCTGTGGCTCGTCCCGCTGGCGGTGCTGGCTCTACCGCACACCCGAATCCTGTTGGGCTGGATGCTGATCGACGCTCTGGTGTGGGTGCCCCGAATGATGTGGTATCTGTACAAGGAAACCGACGACGGGCTGCCCGAACAGTGGTTCCTGTCGGCGGTGGTGATCCGCGACGTTGCCGTGATCGGCCTCTGCGCGATGGTGATCTGGCAGATCTATCACCCCACCGCAGACCTGGTTCGCCGTGGCCGTGGCTGGCGCAGCATCGTGGTCGACGATCCCGGCGGCGGCGTTCTGGACAACGCGCCGGATCGTATGCCGTGGCCGCGCAAGGCAACCCGAACCTCGGTCGACAGCGAACCGCCCACCGAAGCGTTCGAGGTCGGTTCGCGGGCCTGACCCGCCGCGACCTCATCGGCGCAAGCGTTGCTCCAGAACCTTCTTGGCCGCGGGCCAGTCCTCGTCGGTCATCGCGTATTGGGCCGTGGTGCGCCACAACGACGGCCGCGGTCCGTTCGAGCGGGTCTCCTCGGCGGGTCCGGGCAGTGGCCGGTGTTTGCGTAGGAGCCCCTCAAAGGTGGTACCCAGTTTCGCGATCCCGGCCCGGGACTGGGCATTGCGTTCGTCGGTGTGCCAGACCACCCGGACCGCACCGAGTTCCTCGAAAGCCCGTTGCAGCAGCAGGAGTTTGGCCTCCGGGTTGACCGTGGTGCCCTGGGCTGTCGTCGAATACCAGGTGTGACCGATGGCGAGCGTCCAATTTGCGGGTTCGATGGCGTAGAAACTGGTGGACCCGACGATCCGGCCAGAGTCTTGGTCGAGCACGGCGAACGCCACCCGATCGGGAGTGTCGAGGGCGGTCTGGATGTATCGGGTGGCGCTGTCGGCATCGGTCGGGACCGTCGTCCATTTGTAGGCGTCCTGGTGATCGACCGCCGCATACAGCGCGGAAGCGTCGGACAATGTCAACGGGCGCAGGGTGACTCGAACTCCGGTCAGGACAGGCGCGGTGAACCAGCTCATGCCGGAACGGTAGTCTCCGGGACCTTCTCAGGTGAAGCGATTTTCGGCGGCACCCGCAGGGGCGCACCGACGAAGTGGTAGATCAGGATCAGCAGACACAGCGCATGAGACCAAACACCGAGCTGCACGCCACCCATCACCCACCAGGTCATGTCGTCGCCGCGGGTGAGGATGCCGAACATCCGGAAGATGGTGAGATCGAGTGCCACATCGCCGATCAGATAGAGCACGATGATCCGCCAGTCGACGGCGAGCAACACGAAGAAGGGCAGTATCCACAGTGTGTACTGCGGCGAGTGCACCTTGTGGAAGAGCATGAACGCGGCCAACATCGCCGCGCTGGTCCCTATCCACGGGAAGACGTTGCCCCGCTGCCAGTGCCGGACACCGAACCAGACGGCTGCGGCCATCCCGACGATGATCATCAGTGGTGAGGCCACGCCGACGAGCGAGTTGTAGAGACTGCCCGGATCGTTTGGTCCGTCGCCGGTCAGATGTCGAAGGCCCCAGTACCAAATGGAGTTGGTGTCCACGTCGGCCTTGCGCTTGCCCTGGAACGACAGAGAAGCCTTCCAGCCTTCGAAGCCCGCGACCATGAACGGCAACTGGACGGCGACGACCGTCGCGATCGCCACCCCGACCACGCCGCCTGCGCCCTTCCAATCGAGATCGGACTTGGATGACTGTTTGGCACCGATCGCCCGGGTCAGCACAAAGATGGCCAGCGGTAAGACGAATAGCCCCGGATAGATCTTGAGACAGAACCCGATCGACAGGACAAACGACGTCCACAAGGCGCTGGTCCGCAGCGACAGCCACGGCAGTCCGGTGCGGGGATTGATCCGCGCGCCGAAGATCATGATCGCGACCGCGACCACGGTGGTGGCGACGACCGGCAGCTCCCAGTTGTGGAACGCATAGAGAATCAGTGCCGGTGTTGCAGCCCACAGCAGCACCCACCAGCGCGCCAGTAGCGCGAGGAGGATGACGATCAGGACACCGAACGGCGCGATGACCAGAGCCGACTGGAAGAGGAAGTCGGTATCGGTGTGCGCGCCGCTGGCACCGATGTACATCAGCAGTCCCGACAGAACCGGGTATTCGACAACGCCGCCGTACAGCACGCCGTTATCGGTGATGCCGCCGTGGATGAACGGGAAGATGTGGTTGTTGATGTCGCGGCCGACCCAGAGGAACTGCAGGTCGGAGTAACACGGCATGACGATTTCGCCGGTTCCCACGGGCCAGTGGGCGCTGCGACCGGACGCGTCGAACGGTGCTCCGCCGCAGGTGGCCTTACCCAGATAGCCGAGCCACATGAACAGCGAGCTGATCACCAGCGAGATGAGCAGGATCAAAACCAGTTCGCCGCGACCCGAACTCAGGCGCATTCGCCAGGATGGTTTGTCGGGGGTCGTCAGCTCCCATGTCGAAGGGACCGGCGGCGAAGGCATGGGCTACAGGGTAGGAGATGGGTTGTCGCGTGGGCGTTGCCACCCATGGGGGTAGGGAGGATTTCGCTGGTCAGGGTCATCTGGGGTACCCTGGCTCGGTTGCCGACGCAGGCGACCCTCCTGCCACGGAACGTCCGTGGCCTACCTAGTCCATAGGAGGTGATGAGGTCTTATGCGTCATTACGAATTGATGGTCATCCTTGACCCCAACCTGGATGAGCGAACTGTTGCTCCTTCGTTGGATACTTTCCTCAACGTGATTCGCCAGGATGGCGGAAATGTTGCAGGCGTCGATGTCTGGGGCAAGCGCCGTCTTGCTTACGAAATCCTCAAGCACACCGAGGGTATCTACGCAGTCGTCGATCTGAACGCGGAACCGGCCACGGTTACCGAGCTCGATCGCCAGCTCAAGCTGAACGAATCGGTGCTCCGCACCAAGGTGATGCGCGTGGACGAGAAGGCCAAGGTGCGACGGGCGAAGATTGCTGCCAAGTTCGCTGCCAAGGCTGCGGCCAAGCCGCCGAAGGTAGCCAAGTAGCTACCCGGTGTTCCAAGAGAACCAAAAGTTCTCCGCGAACGTCCTAGTGCGTGTCGGTGCCGAGTTCTAGGCTTCCTCTCAACAGGGGGCTCGCTCGGTGCACATCGACCCCAAACCACTGCGCAACCGCAACTGATCTCGGGAGATACACATGGCTGGCGATACCGTCATCACCGTCGTTGGAAACCTGACAGCCGATCCGGAACTACGGTTCACACCGTCCGGTGCCGCTGTCGCGAACTTCACCGTGGCTTCCACGCCGCGGACGTTTGACCGGCAGACCAATGACTGGAAAGACGGCGAAGCGCTGTTCATGCGGTGCAACATTTGGCGCGATGCCGCGGAAAATGTTGCCGAGTCTCTTACCAAGGGTTCGCGGGTGATCGTGTCCGGCCGGCTCAAGCAGCGGTCGTACGAAACCCGTGAGGGTGAGAAGCGAACGATAGTGGAACTAGAGGTCGACGAGATCGGTCCCTCACTTCGCTACGCCACCGCAAAGGTCAATCGGGCCTCGCGCGGCGGCGGAACAGGCGGAGGTGGCGGCAACTTCGGGTCCGGCGGCAGCGGCAGCGGTGGAAACCGTGGCGGTGGCGGCGGAGGTAACTCGAGTGCAGCTGCATCGAACGACGATCCGTGGGGCAGTGCTCCCGCGAGCGGATCGTTTGGTGGCGGGGACGACGAACCACCGTTCTGACGAACATTTCCAGACACCCATCGGGATGAAACCCGAGCCGTCTGAACATTTTTTGGAGTAAGTACACATGGCTGGAAAAGCTAAAGGCGGACGGAAGGTCCGTGGCGCAGAAAAGGTTGTCAAGGCCAAGGCCTGCACCTTCTGCAAAGAGAAGAACCTACTGATCGACTACAAGGACACCGCGCTGCTGCGTCGTTTCCTGTCGGACCGTGGCAAGATCCGCTCGCGTCGGGTCACCGGTAACTGCGTCCAGCATCAGCGTGACGTGGCCATCGCGGTGAAGAACTCGCGTGAAGTTGCCTTGCTGCCCTTCACTTCGACCTCTCGATAAGCGGAAAGGACCAAGAATATGAAACTGATCCTCACCGCAGAGGTTGAGAACCTGGGCGTCCCCGGCGACACCGTCGAGGTCAAGGATGGCTACGGCCGTAACTTCCTGCTCCCACGTGGACTGGCGATCGCTGCCACCAAGGGTGCAGAGAAGCAGGTCGAAGGCATCCGTCGTTCACGGGCTGCCCGCGAAGTTCGTGGCGTCGAGCACGCCAACGAGATCAAGCAGGCCATCGAAGGGCTCTCCGAGGTCAAGCTGGGTGTCAAAACCCACGACTCCGGCAAGCTGTTCGGTTCGGTGACCGCCAACGATGTTGTCGGTGCCATCAAGACCGCCGGTGGACCGTCGCTCGACAAGCGGAGCATCGCACTGCCCAAGGGGCACATCAAGGCCACCGGCAAGTACCCGGTTGTGGTCAGCCTTCACAACGACATCGTTGCGAAGTTCGACCTGACCGTGGCTGCTGCCGAGTAGTCAGCTTCTGTCTACGACAAACCCCCGGCCCTTTGGGTCGGGGGTTTGTTGTATCTCCGGGTATTGCGACGACGGGATCAGACGGTGCAGAGCGGCCGGATCTCGTTCGAGCCACCGGTGGTCGGTGAGGTCAGGATCAGGCAGGCGTTGTAGCCGCTGTCCTCGGCGACCTTACGGATTTCCTTCCATCCCTCGGCACTGACCGCCGGTTCGCGGGACAGGATGAAGGCCGACGTGCGCGACGGGTTGCCGACAAACGCCCACGAGTAGTCGTCGGCGATATGGGAGACAACGTAATTGGTGGGTCCGCTCTTGGACTCCTGCGTCGGCACACCGGGGAAGCTGACATGCAGCTGCGCGCCGGTGACGGTGTCGTTGACGCGGGCGTTACCGACGATCCGGTTGTCTCCGCCTGTCCAGGTGATGCAGGTGTTCTCGACCCGGATGTTCGATGCGTCGATCAGTTGGTAGTTGGCCTTGGTGTCGCGGGCACAGATCAGGTTGAACGGCTGTGGGAGTGCGGCGATCTGGTTCCACTCACCGAGGTAGCGCTGGGTGTCGAGTTTGGCCACCGGCCTCAACGGCGGCGGGGCAGAGCTGATGTCTGCGGAGGCCGGCGCGGCGAAGGCGAGGGCGAATCCCATTGCCAGGGCGCCTGCCACGAGTTGGGTGATGCGACGAGTCGAGAACGTCATGGTTGTCGTCTCCTACTTCGGTTGCGGTTCTGATACAGGTTGTGGACGCGCTTGTGTATCCACATTGCCGGGCCACCAGATTCGTGGCCCGATCAGACTGAAGAGCGCCGGGATGACCACCGTGCGCACGAGGAAGGTATCGAGCAGGATGCCGATGCCGACGATGATGCCGAGCTGGGTGAGTGTGATCAGCGGCAAGATGCCCAGCACGCAGAACACGGCTGCCAAAACGATTCCGGCACTGGTGATCACGGCACCGGTGGAGGCCACCGCGCGGATGATGGCATCGCGGGTCCCGTGCCCCGGGGTTTCCTCCCGGGCTCGGATCACCAGGAACATCGTGTAGTCGATGCCGAGCGCGACCAGGAAGAGGAACGAGTAGAGCGGCACGTTGTCGTCGAGGGCGGGAAAACCGAAGACGTGCTCACTGATGAGGCTGCCCAGACCGATTGCGGCGACGGTGCTCAAGACCGTGGTGGCCACCAGGACCACCGGCGCCACCAGGGCTCGCAGGAACACGATGAGGATGACGAACACCACGGCCAGGATGAGCGGAATGATCAGGAAGCGGTCGCTTTCCGCGGCATTGCGGGTGTCGAGTGCTTGAGCGTCCGAACCGCCGACCAGCGCATCGGAGTCCGGGACATCGGCGGTGGCCGAACGTAGATCGTCGATGACGTCGAAGGCCTGCTGTGATGCCGGTGCGGCATCGATCACCACCGACCACTTGGTCCATCCGGTCTCGGACCGTCCGTCCTCGGTTGCCGACACCACACCGTCGGTGGCATCGAGAACACCCTGGATCTGTTGTGCGGTATCGGTTTTCGCGACGACAGTCGTCGGGTCGGCCTCGCCGGCCGGAAAGTGTTGCGCGAGTGCGTCGAATCCTTCGACAGAGTCGGCACTCACCCGGAACTGCTCGGTCTGCGACAGGCCGATCTGGGCGCCGGCCAGACCGAGTGAACATGCGATGAGCACGGTCAGGGCGACCGCCAACACCTTGATCGGATGGCGGGAGACGCCGCCGGCGATCCGGAACCACAGACCACCCTCGGTCGGAATCGGGTCACCGACCTTGGGGATGAATGGCCAGAACAGCCGAGTTCCGCAGAGCGCCAACAGCGGTGGGAGTACCAGGAGCGCGAAGAGGACAGCGACCACCAGGCCGGCGGCGGCCAGGGCGCCGAGGCTGCGGGTGCTCGGCAGGGTGGCGAGCAGCAGGGTCAACAACGCCAACACAACGGTGGCGTTGGATGCCAGGATCGCCGGGCCGGCGTGGCGCACGGCGTAGTGCAGGGCCACCCGGTGATCGGGTTCGGTGCGGAGTTCTTCGCGGTACCGCGAAATCAACAGCAGGGCGTAGTTGGTACCGGCGCCGAAGACGAGCACGCTGGTGATCCCGGCGGTGGATCCGTCGAACGACAGGCCGGTGAGTTCGGCCAGTCCGGTGCCGATCGAGTTGGCCACGCGGTCGGCGAAGGCGACGACGATCAGCGGAATCAGCCACAGGATCGGTGAGCGATAGGTGGCGATGAGCAAGATTGCGACAACCAGCGCGGTCACTGCCAGCAGGGTGATGTTGGCGCCGGAGAAGGCGTTGGCGGTGTCAGCGCCGAAGGCCGGGCCACCGGTGACATAGGTCTTGAGGTCGGCAGGCAGACCATTGTCGGCGGCGCTGCGGAGCTCATCGACGAGGTCGGTGAGTTTGAAGCCGCTCAAGTCGGTGTTGACCGGGACGATCGAGATCGCGGCCATCCCGTCCGGTGAGGTGATCACGGGCGGTCCGGCCGGGGTATCGGCAGGTACGGAACGGTCGATCGCGAGCATGCGCTGGTGTGCGGCCGCCACAGCTTGCTGATCGGCGGCGGTGAGCACGCCGCCGTCCGTGCGCACGGTCACCAGGACCGCTGGCGCCACGTTGGAATCGGGGAACTCTTCCAGGAGATCTTTGACCTGCGCCGAATCGGCTGAGGTCGGCAGCGAGGTGGGTGCCTCTTCGGCCGAATCGTTACCGCCGATCAAACCCATCGCGCCACCGGCGAGAATCAACACGACCAGCGCGACCAACCACGACCGGCGACCGGTCACGAGGGCAGCGAAGCGGTCCCAGCGGGTGCCAGAATGGATGGACTTGTCGATAATCGCCATTGCAAAACCGTCTCATATGTTCAACTATTGAGCAACT
This sequence comes from Williamsia sp. Y844, assembly GCF_056786475.1. Taxonomy (NCBI): domain Bacteria; kingdom Bacillati; phylum Actinomycetota; class Actinomycetes; order Mycobacteriales; family Nocardiaceae; genus Williamsia; species Williamsia sp. Y844. Next base: position 1,831,874 of record NZ_JBXCJB010000001.1, on the reverse strand, counting down.
AAAGTATCTCGGTGTCGAGATGCTTTGACCGGAAGAAGGAACTTGTGTCCGAGCAACCGCCATCTGAGGATCCGCGTGCTGCGCTGGAAACTCAGATGTCCTCTGACCTGCGGCTGCTCAACGCCGAATCGGATCGGATCACCAGGGTTTTCGCCGGGCAGAACGATCTCAGCGCCAACGACTTCCGGGCATTGCTGCACGTGATGGTCGCCGACGCCGATGGTGAGCCGCTGACCGCCGGGGCGCTTGGCAAGCGGATGCAGGTGTCCGGGGGCGCGGTGACGCACCTCGTCGAGAGAATGATCGCGACCCAACACATCCGGCGGGCACCACATGAACGCGATCGACGGAAAGTGATGCTGCACTACGACGATCACGGCATGTCCGTCGCACGGGAGTTCTTTGCGCCACTCGGCCGACACATGCGGGACGCGTTCGCGGAGTTGCCCGACTCCGATCTCGAGGCTGCACATCGGGTCTTCGCGGCGATGGTTGCTGCCATGGAGGCCTACCAAGAGGCCCTCGAAGATCCGAAATAGGCTGGTGCGCTCGTTATCTGAGAAAATGTTGTCAGCGTTGGTCTGCCGGCAGGAAGCGCGGATCAGAGTTCTTGTCATGGCGAGTGTCACCTGCCGGGTAGACGAACTTGAACCAGGTCTGCGTGACCGTGAACGCGCGGGGACCTGCGACGCAGGTGACACCGACGGGGCTCACGGCGCAGGTTGATCCCTCGACGGTGATCGACTGGCCGACGTCGAGGAGTGGCGCGGGGAACCCGCCTGTCGGCGTGGTTCGGTAGCTGGTGTTGGCCGGGACCCAGTAGGGGCCTTCTTGTCCGCCGGAGATGGCCACTCCGACTTTCCCTGGGGGTGCGGTTCGCGGATGTCCGCTGCAGCCGTTGAATGCGTAGCCGGGGCCCAGCGCACAGGCGCGACCGCTCGGGGTGACAAAGAATGTGCGCCCGTTGTCGGCGTAATCGGGGGAGCGGTAGGGCGATGGATCAATCGCTGCATAGCCGGATAGGTCCGGCACTTGGTGATAGTCGGGCGATGGTGCGGCCGATGCCATCGAGCCCGTTGTCAGAAGTGCCACTGTCGCGGCACCTGCAATGACTGCTCCGAGTATTTTTCGCACGAACGCCTCCCCCGAATGGTCCCCGACACTTCATTCCACCACTATTGGGCCGATCACGTGGTCAGGTTCGGCGTCAAGCAAAAACGATCGCGAAGATCACTTTTGATAGGTCGCAAAACCAGTCGGATGTTTGCACCTCAGTGGTCTGCGCGTCACCCGTGATTCATCGTGAGCTAAACCGAACACGCCCGAAACCGGACATCCGGGGACACGCCGCGAGAACGCTATCCACAGTAACTAAAAGTCTTGAACAGCCCCTGAGCTGGGATGATCACAAATGTGACTTGAGTTATCCACAAGTTCCACACAGGGCGCTAACAAGATGTGGCGGATGGTGCACAGCTGGCTAACAGGCTGATCCACAGGTGCATTTGGCCGGATCCGCACCAGCCCTTAGTGTCTGCCGGAGTGTGTCGAATCGAGTCGGCTTCGGCATGGCGGTTCCGAGATGTCGGAGCGGCCTGCGAGACTTGAACCGAACAAACTAGCGAAGGGGTGGCATCTTGGCCGTCGTTGATGACCGCGGATATGCTCAACCCCAGGATCAGGCGCCACCGAGCGAAGATTTTGGTCGTCAACCCCCTCAGGACATGGCTGCGGAACAGTCCGTTCTGGGCGGCATGATGCTCTCGAAGGACGCCATTGCCGATGTCCTCGAGAAGCTGCGCCCGGGTGACTTCTACAAGCCCGCTCATCAGGCTGTGTACGACGCGATCCTCGACCTGTACGGCAAGGGTGAGCCGGCCGACGCGGTGACCGTGGCAGGCCAGCTGGACCGCATGGGCGAACTTCGTCGAGTAGGCGGTGCGCCGTACCTGCACACGTTGATCTCCACGGTTCCGACGGCCGCCAATGCCGGCTATTACGCCGAGATCGTCGCCGAGAAGTCGATCCTGCGCCGACTCGTCGAGGCGGGCACGCGCATCGTGCAGTTCGGCTACGCCGGCGCCGATGGCCAGGATGTGGCCGAAGTGGTCGACCGTGCGCAGGCCGAGATCTACGAGGTGACCGAGCGTCGCACCACCGAAGACTATGTTCCGTTGGAAGAGTTGCTGCAGCCGACGATGGACGAGATCGACTCCATCGCGTCGGCCGGCGGAATGTCCAAGGGCGTGCCGACCGGGTTCCACGATCTCGACGAGCTGACCAATGGGCTTCATCCCGGCCAGATGATCATCGTCGCCGCGCGACCAGGTGTCGGTAAATCAACGCTCGCCATGGACTTTTTGCGAAACTGCTCGATCAAGCACGGCATGGCCAGTGCCATGTTCTCCCTGGAAATGAGCAAAACCGAGATCGTGATGCGGTTGCTCTCCGCCGAGGCCAAGATCAAGCTCGGCGATATGCGCGCCGGCCGGATGAGTGATGACGACTGGACACGGTTGGCCCGGCGGATGGGTGAAATCTCCGAGGCGCCACTGTTCATCGACGACTCGCCAAACCTCACGATGATGGAAATCCGTGCCAAGGCAAGGCGTATGAAGCAGAAGCATGACCTCAAGCTTGTGGTCATCGACTACATGCAGCTGATGTCATCGGGTAAGAAAGTCGAATCCCGCCAGCAGGAAGTCTCCGAATTCTCGCGAAGCATCAAGCTTTTGGCGAAGGAGATCGAAGTTCCCGTGGTCGCGATCAGCCAGCTGAACCGTGGACCCGAGCAACGTACCGACAAGCGTCCCCAGGTTTCCGACCTTCGTGAATCGGGTTCGCTGGAGCAGGACGCCGACATGGTCATCCTGCTGCACCGGCCCGACGCCTTCGAACGCGACGATCCACGCGCCGGCGAAGCGGACATCATTGTGGGCAAACACCGTAACGGTCCGACGGCAACGATTACCGTTGCGCACCAACTACATTTGAGCAAGTTCGTGGATATGGCGCGCGGCTGATTTCTGCCGCCATCGGGAAATGTCGAGCTGCAGTGCGGCTTCGGTCGTAAATTGCCTGCGCGGCAACTTGTTCGGCCCGGTTACCCACTGTCGGCGGCAGCCGCCCGGCCTCCGGTGTGTGATCCGTCGATGACGTCGAATTCGTTGCCTTCAGGATCGGCGAGCGTCGCCCACCGGATACCCAGGTCGACATCGTTGAGTTTCGTTGCGCCGAGGGAGATGAGTCGGGTGATCTCGGTGTCGAAGTCGGTGGTGGTGAGGTCGAGGTGCATCCGGTTCTTCACGGATTTGCCTTCGGGGACCCGGTGGAAGCTCATCCGCGGGCGATACGCGTCTGGCTCGGTCGCGAGTGAGGCGTGGTCTGCGCTGGCTCCATCGGCGACGGCACATTGCAGGACTTCGCCCCAGAAGGTGGCGATAGCGTAGGCGTCGTGGGCGTCGAAGCTGACACCGAGTACGTTGCTGGACATAATAGTTGGCTTCCTATCGCGAGTTCTGTCGGTCAGAGCGCTGGGATCAGGGGTGTGTCGAGCGAGGTGCGGTCACCGTCGTAGCCGCCCGCGAGTGCGGCCGTCACATCTTCGTGTGGTGTCCCGAGCCGGACAGCGCTGACGTCGTCGAGGCGCTGATAGTGCTCTTCGCTCAACTCCAACTCGAGCGAATCGAGGTATGCCTGCAGCTGTGAGAGGGAGCGTGGGCCGATGATCGGAATCAGTGCGGTGTTCGCCAGTGTGGACCGACGGCGTAGCCACGACATGGACACCTGAAGGGCGGTGCTGCCAATCGCGTCGGCGATGGCCAGCACGGCGTCGAGTACGGCCGCATTGTGCCCTTCGTCCTCGACTCCGCCGCCGTGAGCATTGAGCCGACCTGTCTCGCCGCGGCGGTATTTGCCGGTGAGTAGTCCACCCGCCAACGGTGAATAGAGCAGCGCGCCAAGGCCGTGGGCCTGGGTCATCGGCAGTAGTTCCCGCTCGGCGGAACGTTCGGCGAGGCTGTATTCGGTCTCGATGCCGATCAAAGGTGCATGGCCCGCCAGCTCGGATCGTATTGCGGCCCCGGCTATCCGCCAGGCAGGGAAGTTGGAAAGCCCACCGTGCAGGATCTTTCCGGATCGGATCAAGTCGTCAAAGGTATCGAGGATCTCGGCGACCGGCGTGACACCGTCCGGGAAGTGCGGCATGAACACGTCCACGTAGTCCGTCTGGAGTCGGCGAAGACTGGCCTCCAGGGAGCGGATCATGGTTTTCCGGCTGTTTCCAGTTGTGCCGGGGCCGGAATGGTCTTGTCGGAGACCTGTGTATTTGGTGATCACCACGAAATCGTCTCTATCGGTACCAAGCAGTTCGCCGAGGACGGATTCGGCCCGCCCGCCCTGGTAGACGTCGGAGGAGTCGAACGTGGTGCCGCCCGCAGCGACGAAGGCGTCGAAGATCGTGCGGGAGGCATCGGGTCGGTCAAGGGTCTCGACTGCACCGAAGGTCGAGGTGCCGAGGGCATATTCAGACACCCGAAGGCCGCTGTGGCGAGAAAAGGTCTTGTAGCGCATGGTGGGCTCCAGATGGTGTTCGGTACGATCTGCTCAACGTACCAAATAAAACGAGGGGTCACTCTTTTATGCCGAAGGTCACCCAAGCGCACCTCGACGCGCGACGTCAACAGATAGTGGACGCCGCCCGCGTTCGGTTCGCCAGCCATGGGTTCGCGCGAACGTCGATGGCGGACATCGTCGCTGAGACCGGCCTGTCCAACGGGGCGATCTATCGTTACTTCCGAAGCAAAGACGAGATCGTCATTGCAGTCTGTGAACAGGCGAGTGGCGCACTTCCTGACGCACTCAACGCCGAGGCGGTTCGGGATCTACTCGAGCACATGCGGACCATGTCGCAAGAGACCGGCCATGCCCGACTGGTCGCCCAGATTTACGCCGAAGCCGCGCTGTCGCCGGCATTGGCGGAGGTAGTTCGTGCCCAACTCGAAGAGCTGCGGACGGCGATCGCTGAACTCATCCCTGACAATCACCCGGGTGACCCGGCTCAGATCGCCGAAGCCTTTGTCGCAGTTCTCGTCGGTTACAGCGAACAACTAGCTGTCCGAGGCGATGTCGGCTCTGAGCCTTTCAGTGCCGCATTGATGGCGATTCTCGAGCACGGTACGTCTTGAACCGGGAGGAGGCAGTCGAACTGATGGCGGTCACTGAACCCAACCCGGTCGCCGGGTACACCGATGTCACATTTCGTTGGTACAGCGATGTTCCCGTGGTCGTCTCGCTTCATCTGACCGGCTATCCCGGTACGACCATCCACGGCGGTATCGGGCTGACGCTCACCGAGCCGGGGCATATATGCGACGACGGTCCGACTTCCGGACGACGCATGCGTGAGTTACGGCTTCTTGGTCTTCGAATCCGTTGAAGCGCAACAAAAATTCTCGATCTACCAGGTCCTCGACAATCTCGTCTCCGACCCAGCCAATCCTGATGTGATTCGCCGTCCGTTCGGTATGCGCGGCTCGTCGTCGGTGCTGGAATTGCCGGGCGCGCGGACACACCCGGCGTGGCCGGACCCTGACCAGGATGCGAGATCAGAGGGTGAATCGGCCTATTCCGTAGTGGAATCGGGTCGCACGCTGACGATTCTTCCCGGTGACGTGGATGGACCACTCTTGGTGATGTTCGACGGAGACCTGTGGGCCGACTCCGAATTCGGCTATCGCAGCGCAATGACCCAGCGCAACAGGGATGCAACCGGACCATCGCCGACCGCCATCCTCGTCAGCACACCCGACCGGCGCATTCTCGACAAGCGTGCGTTGATGACGCAATTGTTGACGCGGGAAGTACTTCCGGCACTCGAACGAGCCGGAATCAGATGGAAAGGGATCATCGTCGCCGGCCAAAGCTACGGTGGCCTGGCTGCGGCTGGTCTTCTCATCGACCTCCCCGACCTCGTCGACGCTGCGATCGTACAGTCGGGGTCTTTCTGGTTCGACGAAGAGAGCGAAACACGCGACTACGAGCGACCCGGGACGCTCACTCGGTCGCTCAAACGGATGGCCGGTACCCGCACTTTCACCAATCGCGTTGTGGTGCAGGTCGGAAACATCGAGGGCGCGATGGTCGATCAGTCACGGTGGTTCGCGGACGCGGCGAAGGACGCCGGAGGTGATGTGCACTTCGAAACCTACTCCGGCGGAAACGATTACGCGTGGTATCGCCACGCAATCATCGACGCGATCGACCGTCTGTGCCCATGACCGCACCGGTCACCGCGGCAGCGGTGTGAGACCGATCATCCGGCGGTCCGACGAGAAGATCCACCCGTCGTCGTACCGTTCGGTCGCACTACCCGAGAGGAATGTTTCGGGATCGGGGTCGATGGCTGTGAACGGCGCGGTCCACACCACCTTGCCGGTGCTGACGTCGAAAGCCGTCAACGCGACCCCATCGGTACCGACGATGTAGCTGTCACTGGCCGCGGTCGGCATGAATGTCTCGGCGGTATCGTTGTGCCACAATTGTTTTCCTGTTCCCAGGTCGATACCCGTTTCCGTCTCGACTTCGCCTGACGTGTCACGGAGGTAGGCGATGTCGCCGACGACGGCTTTCACGGTTCCGTACGCGCCCTGGCCGTTGGCTACGAGATCAACGTTGGTCCAGAGTCGATCGCCGGTGGAACGGTCGTACGCGGAATCGCCCAGCAGGATCGGGGCATCGGAGCCTGACGTGTGTTCGAGGATTGGGCTCTGCAGGGCGGAGGTCGTCGCGGTGGCGAGTACCTCTCCGTCGGGGCCTCTGAGTAGCTGCTCGGAAATGGTGTCGTAGGACTCGCAATCGGTGTTCGCCTGCGCCACAACACCACCGGATTCGAGACTCGCGGCGTACACGCAGTTGTCGCCGCTGCTCCACAGCTCGCTACCCGACTCGGCATCGAATTGCGCCATCGTGTTGCTGATCCGCACGAGGCCGACGCCGTCCGTCACAATCAGCGTGTCGGGACCGAACACGTCCTCCCATCCGCCTCCGATGTCGAAGCTTTGCGACCAGCTGGCGGAAACGTCATCGAACGTACCTGAATGGACCCGCACATCGTTCTCCTCGGGACTGCCTTCGACGATGAAAAGGGTGTCCGAGGTGGTGGTGAGACCAAAAATCGATTCCTCAATCGACCGCCTGGCCGTCTCGCCGGATTCGATGTCATAGGTGACGAGCTCGTACTCGTCATCCATTGCATAGCAATAGATCTTGCCGCCGAGCGGTTCCTCGCTGCATTGCTGGAGATCGGCGGCGGGAGCCTCCCAGCGGACGGTCCCATCGTTGGGGTCGACGCCGATCATGACGGCTTCGTCGAGGGTGTATCCGTCGTTGGGGATGCCGGCAATGGTCACCAGGGTGCCTCCCGCAAGGATGAATCCAGGGAGACCGGAGTTGTACGAGGATCCCCCGCGCGGGTCGGAGAAGTCGGCAAACGGCCGGCCGAGGTACTCGGCGGCATCAAGGGACCAGGCGAGTCCGGGCGTTTGCGCGGTCGTCCCGGTGATCTTCTTGACCGATGCCTGCGTGTGGTGGTCCACCAGCACAAACCCCGCTGCGGTGAGGGTGACGACGGCAGCTGCCGCGGCCGCAACGAGTTGCCAGGTGCTCTTGTCGGGCACGTCTACAGTTCCAATCCTGGTGTGAGTGCGATGGATTCGAGCTCATTGAACGAGAGCACCTGATCGGATGTTGCCGCACTGGAACTGACTGAGATCCTCGTCCCGGCAGGTCGCGTCACGATGACCGAACTCGACATCTGCATCGTGGATTCCTCTGGCTTGTTCATCGGGGAGGACGACTGGAAGGACCGCTCGGTCTGTACAACGGTCCCGTCAGCGAGGGTTCGCAGTGTCTTCTGGGTATCGGAACCCGGAAGCGGGCGCTCTTCGACGGGAAGAGGCTGACCTCCGGCGATTGAAATCTCGAGTCCCGCATCGGGATCCGCAGTGCACAGGGTGTCGTTCCCGCCGGGTTGCAAGGGTCTCAGCTTCGGCCCGCCGAGATCGATTGTCGCGAGGATGGCGTCGAGTTTGCGTGCCTGCTCACGAGTAACGGCCGGGCCGTTGGTCTCGGAGTAGCCATAACATTCTTCCGACGGCGCGGGTGTGCCCGGCGGGACGACAGTGCTGATGCGGAGCCGCGGATCGCTGACGATGCGCACCAGATCATCTGTGGTCAAAGGGATTTCGCCGCTGTTCTCCTGCTGTGCGCCCCCGAAGCTGTCGGTGGCACTTGCGTTGATCCATGATCCGTCGGCCACGTATGCCTGTGCCGACCGACTGAGGGTCCGAACGCCATCCACTTCCCGCCAGGTGTCGTGGACATCGACCACAACGCCGTCAGGCAAGGTGCGACGTTCGTCGAGATAGCCTGCCACACATGGGGGAATCGGCGCAGTCCTCTGCTGTACTCCGACGTACACGCTTCCCTTCGCGTCCCCGTTGACCACTGAACCCGACGCCGACGTATACCCGTCCGGCGCCGAGTCGGAGTCACCGAAGTCCATCATTGGTTGAAAGACGAGCGACCGCTCTGGGCTCGCGAACTCGATCTCTGCGCTGTCCGGCAATATCTCGGCAACTGCATTCGACATCGCGGTCGCCTTCGGCCCGCTGAACCAGGGAAATTTGGGGTTGTCGTAGGTCTGCTCATCGCCTGTGAAGACCGAGATCGCGCTGTAGGCCCCGGACTCGTCGGGCTGTTCGACGACATCGCAACCAGGGATGTCAGCCGTCAGGTCGACAGGTTCTTCCACCCTTTCGTATTCGACGGGCGCAGTGGGTTCGGCCTCTGTGGTCGACGTGGGCGGAGCCGTCGTCAATTCCGGTTCCCGCTCAGGTTGCAGAAATCCTGCCAGCACGATCCCGAGCGCAAGGACGGACACGATGACCAGCGCGAAGGTCCACGCTTCCTTCTTACGCGAAGAACTCTCGTCGTCCATCGGTCTCCCCCCGATCGTGGCCGCTACAGAAGCCATGTCGTCCAGACCAGCAAGTTCGTTACGCGAACTCCAGATCGGCGGGGTTGAAGGGGCGTCAGTCGAGTAGTCGACTACACGCGCTTTGGGCGGCGTGCGATGTCAGTCTGGGATGGAAGCCCGCCAGGCGGCGCCAGTGAACTTGCCGCAAATAGAAGTGCATGGAGGACAGATGCCCGATCCCAGCCACACCTCGACCACCACCGCCCCGCCGAGGGACGTCTCCAACGCTGAACTCGTCCGGTGGTCATTGGGCCGCCTCAATGCCAAGGACATCGACAGCCTGCGTGGTTTCTGGACCGCCGAAACCCTCGTGGACTTCCCAACCGGCACGTGTCGTGGAGCCGACGTGGTCGCCGCCTACTTCGAGCAGGTCTTCGCGGCCGTGCACGACTTCGACATGGAGGTCCTGTCGATCGCCGAGGCCGGCAAAGACGTCCTCGTCCATTGGCATTTGACCGGTCGTCACGCCGGAACTTTCGTCGGAGTGGCCGGAACCGGGCGGTCAATCGACTTCGAGGGTTTCGACCACTTTGTCATCGCAGATGGGAAGGTCGTCACAAACACTGTTCGCTACGACCAGATGGAGTTTGCTCGCCAGATCAAGATGCTGCCGCCCGACGGATCGATTGCGGATCGCGCGATGAAAGCCGCCTTCAACGCCAAAACTCGTGTGGCAGGGATGGTTCGCCGTCGCTAGCGCGAGCGGAATCATCGTCCAGAGTGTCTGTGGCGCAACGTTAGTCCCTCTGTAGTCCGATCGATTGAACATCTTGAGCCGAAGATAATCGCCGGGTCGGCGAATGTGTCTGTGCTGCAGTAGAACTGATCCAGGAATGGATTGGGGTCGTCTATGGGACAAGCGGCGAAACCCATTCGGCCCGTTGTTGTCACCCCCTGTTTTGTCTGAGCCGTCTGATATTCGTTCTCCAACAGATTTCCTGGAGAACAGAGGCAAAGAATGATGTCAAGAATCATGCGTCGCGCAGTGGTTGCTGTTGTTGCCGGCTCGGCGTTGGCCGGGGCACTTGGCCTTGCGGCGACCCCGGCACACGCACTCGGTACCGATCAGTACGACCGGGTGCGTTACATGCTGTGCTCGCCCGGTGTGGTCGACATCGACTACACCAACGCGTACGGCAATCACTCGGCCGAGAATCGGATCCGCTTGCCCAAACAGAAGAACGGCGCCCCGTGTGGCTTCTACGACTACACCGTGACCGACGAGTACGGAGGTTACGCCAGCGTCAGCATCGTTGATGAGGACGGCGGCCCCGTGTCGTGCACCATCTGGGTCAACGGACGCGTCGTGTCGAAGTCCAACGACGATTCGAGCTACTACAGCTACGCCAGTTGCTACTGAATTCGATTCCATACGACAGGTCCCGCAGAGCAGAAGGCGGCGGACGGCGGCTGCGGACAATGTGGTCCGCCGCCGCCGCGACGTCCTTCATCCCTGGTCACCAGCGCACGGAACCAGCTGCGTCCACAAATGTTCCCGACATGGCGTCGTCGGGGAGCATGGCGGCGCGGACAACCACCTCGGCCGCTTCGTCCGCGGTGAGCGGCGCCTGCGCCCTGCTATCGGGGGAGAGGTCGGTCTGGACATACCCCGGACACACCGACGTCACCTTGATCGGGGTGTCGACAAGCAGCTTCGACAAGCCGATGGTGATCGAGTTCAGTGCAGCTTTCGAGGCCTGATAGGCCGGCACGATCATCGAAAAGTACTGCGACTGTGGATCGTCCTGCTCTGCCAACGAGCCAACTGTGCTGGAGACGTTCACAATCCGTCCGGCATCGCTCCGCCGAATCAGTGGCAACATCGCCTCGATGACGTTGAGGACGCCCACGGTATTGACGGTGAAGGTTTGCGACGCACTTGCGGGATGGACGAAATTGACGTCACCGGGTTGAGTGGCCTCCGGCAGAATTCCGGCATTGTTCACCAACAGATCCAGATGTCCGTGCCGGTCGCGCAGATCGTCCGCGGCACAACGTGCACTCTCGAATGAACTGACGTCGAGGATCTGGCCCTGCGCGTCAAACCCTTGTGCCTGTAGCTCTTTGACGGCCGACGTCACCTTCTCGTGTGTCCTGCCACTGACTATCACCGTGTAGCCGGCCCGTCCAAGCGCTTCCGCAACGGCGAAACCCAGCCCACGGTTGGATCCGGTGATCAACGCAATTCTCGACATCGTCTGCTCCATGTGTTACCCGCCAACGATTTTGGCGATCTGGTCTGTGCCACTTGATCTTCACTGCAATGAACACTGAAGACTGGCGGGAATCAGACCTGGCATTGGACGACAGAGTCGAGGAGGGATTGGTGATCGGTTCTCCACGACCCCCGACCATGCCGGCACGGGTGGTGCGAAAAGTCCGATTTTGGGGTCGGCGGTAAGGGTGAAGCACTGCGGGTGTTCGCTGATCTTTCCCGTTGATCGGGCGGTTTTACTGTCGGCGCCGTGTCAGGATCGGTGGTGTGGCAAACCGGCCGTGCTCCGGCCACCCGGTTTGCGAAGTATGTCCGACGCCTGTTCCGGTGCACACCCGGAACCGGCAGAGACAGGAAGCACGGCTGCGCATATGGACGTGATCAACGAATTCATCAGCGCTCAGGCCAGCGCGCTATGGGTGTATCCGGTGCTGTTCGCGTTGTGCGTCATCGACGGGTTCTTTCCGCCGCTACCGAGCGAATCGGTCCTGACGACCCTGGCGTCGTTGTCCGGATCGACGGGCCGACCATATCTATGGCTGATCATCCTCCTTGCTGCCTTGGGCGCGATCATCGGCGACAACATCGCCTACACGATCGGCCGACGGGTCGGCGTGGAACGCTTCTCGTGGATGCGCAAACCCAAGGTGCGTGAGGCCCTCGGCAGGGCGCGTCACGGGCTCGACAAGCGCGGCGCGGTGATCATACTGACGGCCCGATATGTTCCGGTTGGTCGCGTTGCTGCCAACATGACCGCAGGTGCGACGCACTACCCCCGGAAGAAGTTTGTGCCCCTGAGCATCATCGCGGGTACCACGTGGGCGTTGTATTCGGGTCTGATCGGGCGGTTCGTCGGTGACCTTTTTGACAAACAGCCGCTGCTCGGTTCGGTCGTGTCGATCTGTCTCGCGTTGGTATTGGGTTTCCTCGTCGATCGCGTGGTCAAGAAGTTCAGGAAATCGCGGAAAGTTGTTCCCGCTGATCCCGATTTTGGCAATCCCCAAAAGGACACCACCTGAGCCGAATGCGAGCGATCGCCGGTTCCGGCGTTGACTTGCGCGAACGCGGTGTTCCGCTGGACTGAATTCCTGTGGTCCCCACCACATCCTGGTTCGTAGTCTCGGTCTATCCGAGGAAGGGATCCGGAAAATTGCAGTCTCTCACCTGCCACACCTGTGACGCTCGCGTGTTCATCGCGAAGTACAGCCCCGCTCACACGAGCCTTCAATGGACCACCGAGGCCTCCCAGGCGTGCCGGGAGATGGCCGCAGCCGCTGCTGTCGATTCCGGTGGCTATCTGCTGCGCTGCGAAGCCCTCGACCGCACGGTCGATGAAGCGGTGAAGGACGGCAAGATTCCGATGACCACGCGATCTGAGCCGCCGGTCTTGCCCCTTGCCGCAGAAGAAGTCTTCACCCCCCTCCGGTGACCACCGTTCCCGTTCAGCCTGTTTGACCTTCCTACACACCCCATTTGGAGAACCCATGACCGTCGAGCAAGAACGTATCGAGATCCGAAACATCGACACCGGCACCAATCCGACACGTTTCGCGCGTGGCTGGCATTGCATCGGATTGGCGAAAGACTTTCGTGACGGAAAGCCACACCAGGTCAAGGTCTTCGGTACCGATCTGGTCGTATTCGCCGACTCCACCGGCACGATCAACGTGCTCGATGCCTTCTGCCGACACATGGGTGGCAACCTCGCCCGGGGTGAGATCAAGGGTGACGCGATCGCCTGCCCGTTCCACGACTGGCGCTGGAACGGCAAGGGCCGTTGCGAGTCGGTTCCTTACGCTCGTCGCACCCCCAAGGTTGCTCGGACGAAGACCTGGACCACGATGGAACGCAACGGCGTTTTGATGGTCTGGAACTGCCCGCAGGGTTCCGAACCGCCTGCAGAGCTTGCGATTCCGGAGATCGAGGGTTACGAGGACGGACAGTGGAGCGACTGGACGTGGACGACGATCCACGTCGAGGGATCACACTGTCGTGAGATCGTCGACAACGTCGTCGACATGGCCCACTTCTTTTACGTGCACTACCAGATGCCGGAATACTTCAAGAACGTCTTCGACGGACACGTGGCCGGGCAGCACATGCGCTCATATGGCCGTGACGACATCAAGACCGGTGTGCAGATGGATCTTCCTGAGGCGCAGACAATCTCGGACGCCTTCTACTACGGCCCATCATTCATGCTCGACACGATCTACACCGTCGCCGATGGCTCCACCATCGAGTCCAAGCTGATCAACTGCCATTACCCGGTCACCTCGAACTCGTTTGTCCTTCAGTTCGGCACCATCGTCAAGAAGATCGACGGGATGACCGACCAGCAGATGGCCGACATGGCAACGCTGTTCACCGACGGTCTCGAAGAGCAGTTCGGGCAGGACATCGAGATCTGGAAGCACAAGACGCGTATCGAGAACCCGCTCCTCACCGAGGAGGACGGTCCCGTGTACCAGCTCCGTAGGTGGTACAGCCAGTTCTACGTCGACATCGAAGATGTGACCCCAGATATGACCGAGCGCTTCGAGTTCGAGGTCGACACGACCCGTGCCCTGGAGAACTGGCACAAAGAAGTCGAGGAAAACCTCGCAGCTCCCCAGGAGTGATGCCATGCCTTTCGGCTCTGCTGCGGATGGTGGCAGGGCCGAAAGGTCAGGTGTCGCGGTGGCGCATCCCGTCGACGAACACGGTGATCACGGTGCGGGCGAGATCGGCCAAGGTCTGCTCAGCGCTTGGCTGAAACCAGCGTGAGGCGTGCCAGAACGAGTCGTAGAGAAGTTCTTGAAAGACTTTGGGGTCGATGTCGGTGCGCAGGTCACCGGCGGCAACGCCTTCGGTGATGGCATCGCGCCAGGCAACCTCCATGGTGTCGGCGGTCGCCGCCATATCGGCCTCGACCACACGTTCACGCATGTACTCGCCTTCACGTCGCCAGATCGACGTGGCGCCGTGGTATTGCTCGCTGGTCTCAAGCGCGATCACGCCGAGCGCCACCAGGCGCTCGACAGGCGGTAGCTCGCGCGCCAGTAGGTCATTGCATCGTGCCGACAGATCTTCGATGTACTCGCGGATGAGCTCGGTGACGATTGCTTCCTTGGAGGGGAAGTAGTGGTACAGCGCGCCCGAATAGACACCTACCGCTTCGGCGATCTCGCGAATGGTGGTCGCGGACACACCTTTTCGAGCGAAGATCTTGGCCGAGCGGTCAAGTATCAGCTTCCTGCGTTCTTGCGGATCCACGGTGGTACCCCTGTCGGATTCGGGCGTCGGGTGCCCATGGCGCTGATTGTGCCATAGCCATTGATCAATCGATCAATGGCTCCGGTTGTTCAAATGTTCTGAAGGAGTATGCATGACTACTTCGTCTGATGGTCGTCCTGTTCAACCGGCCGTATTGGACGGCCACACCGCCATCGTCACCGGCGCCGGGCAGGGGATCGGGCGTGGCATCGCCCTTGCGTTGGCAGCGGCCGGAGCGCAGGTGGCGGTGGTCGGCCGCACGGAAGCCACCCTCGGTGCCGTGGCGGAGGAGATCATCACCCGCGGCGGTCGAGCGGCGGCGTTTGTCTGCGATGTGACCGACGGTGGCGCAATCGAAGCACTGGTGCCTGCGGTCGCCGGTGAGTTCGGTGGAATCACGTTGCTGGTCAACAACGCTCAGAGTCCGGCACCGGGATTGCTGCTGGACATCGACGAGGCGACGTATCGAGAGGGCATGGAATCTGGTCCGACCGCGACGTGGCTCATGATGCGGGCCTGCCATCGATATCTGAAGGGTGGCGGTTCGATCGTCAACCTTGGATCAGCGGCCGGCATTCGGTGGAATCCTTCTGGTACCGGCGCCTACGCGGCGGCGAAAGAGGCGGTACGAGTGTTGACCCGGACCGCGGCGTGCGAATGGGCGTCCGACGGAATTCGTGTCAATGCGCTTCTGCCGCTGGCCAATTCCCGGTCGATGGAACAGTGGGCGCAGCACGAACCCGAAGCTGCCGCGGAATATCTCCGCACGGTCCCGCTCGGGCGGCTGGGGGATCCAGAGGCCGACATCGGTCCCGCAGCGGTATTCCTGTGCAGCGCCGCCGCCCGATACATCACCGGTCATACCCTGGCCGTCGACGGCGGGCAAGCACTCGTCCGCTGACGTCGTGAGGCCGGGCCGCTCATCCGGCTTGACGTACAGATCCGTTCTCGCCCAAGGCCTGCCAGATTGCCCGCGCTGCTGCCCGAACGGGGGTGGCCAGGGTGACGGTGTCGACTCTGTTGACGGGCCCGGTGACCGACAGGGCGCCCACGCAGGACCGGGTGTTGCCGATCGGGGCGGCCACGCACGCAACGCCGGGCACCGAATCTTCGCGTTCGTGTGCCACGTTGCGCTGCCGAATGTGGGCGATCTCGTGGCGTAGTCCGACACTGGTGCCCCCCGCCTTCAAGGACGCCACTGCCGATCGATTGCGCATCGGATCAACGCCGGAGTGTGCGATGAGCGCTTTGCCCAGTGCGGTGCGCAGGGCGGGTTGCCGCCCACCGATCCGGGACGGGAGTGCAACCGGGCCACAACCGACTTTGTCGAGGTAGCGGACGTCATTGCCGTCGAGGACCGCGAGGTGAACGACGAGTCCGGTGGTGGCGTGAAGTTCATGCAGAACCGGGTGCGCGGCCCGGTGCAGGCTGTCTTGCTGTTGGGCGAGCGCGCCCCACTCGAACATCGTGCGGCTCAGACCGTATGACTGCCCATGCCTGCTCACCCAGCCGAATTCGACCAATTGGGACAGCAGCCTGTGAGCCGACGAACGTGGTAGGCCTGTGCGGCAGGACAACTGGGACAAGGTGAGCTCGTTACCGTCACGGAACTCATCGAGCAGACCTGCCACGCGGTCGATGACAGCCGGGGAAAAGTCGTCGCCGTTTCTCACGTAAACCTCCATCGGTCAGCAGGCAGGGACTGTGGCCTACAAGCGCGTGGCAATTCTATTGATCAAGCGCTCAATCAATGTGGATATGACGATAGCAGGACTGTGACGTGGGTCAAAGTGAATTGGTGATGTGCGTCTCCGGCCATGCGCTTTCGGGTGCGGATTTGTGACGCGCCGGGCTCAGATGGAGAGCGTCGAGGCCACCAGGTCGGCGGCCCGGGCCAGGTCGCGGTCGGCACCTTCCGGTGTTCGTCCGGCCGGCCCGGTCAGCGACAGCGCGGCGATCTCGCCGTGGTGCGCATCGAAAGCGATGGCGACACAGTGCACTTGCTCGCCTCTGTCGCCGTCGAAAATGCGTTCTTCGGCGGCGGGCTCATGGCCGTCGCGGTGGGCCAAAAGAGCGACGCCCTCGGCGGTTTCGTGTGCGGGCCGGCGTTGCCCGACATGGGTGGGAAGGGCGCTCGCCGCCCATCTGCCGCCGATCTTTTCGAGGTAGAGCAGATCGTCGCCCTCGAGAACTGCCAGGTGAACCGCCATTCGGGTGTGCTTGTGCAGTTGGTACATACTCGCGCGGGCGGCCTGGTGGATCCGGTCATGGCTCTGCGCCAGGGATCCGAGTTCGGTCAGCTTCGGGCCCAGCTGGTAGCTGGTTCCATGGCGACTTATCCAGCCGACCTCTACGAGTTGCAAGAGCATTCGATGGGTCGACGATCGTGGAAACCCGGTGCGTTCGGCCAGTTCGGTGAGCGTCAGACTGCCGGATTCTCGAAACGGCTCGAGCAACAGAAGTACTCGTCCCATCACGGTCTGGGGTCGTTCGTGGTCTGTGGGGGGCAAGGGAACTCCGAAGCAAAAGGAATCATTGATTGATCGGACAATCAATGATCGGATGGTACTGCAACGCTGTCTGAGTGGCGAAGGGGTTCTTCGCTCTCGGGTGGCGGGTGAACGCAGAGAAGCACCGCGACGAGGGTCACGGTGCTTCTCTGTTGAATGTGTTCTGACCGGCGGTGAGAGGGGGTCAGCCGGCTGTCGGGATGAAAGCTTTCAGCGGCTCGGAGCCCGACTGATCATGGCCCCAGTAGGCGTCGGCGGTGATCTCCTCGGACGTGTAGAACCGTTCGTCGACGAGCATGCCTTCGGTTCCGAACTCGAGATCCCAGCCGCCCGGAGCCCGGACGTAGAACGAGATCATCTTGTCGTTGGTGTGGCGACCCAGTGTCGACGAGATCGAGAACTTTTGCTGGTTGACCCGATCGAGCGCCTGACCGACCGCGTCAAGGGTGTCGACCTCGGTCATCAGGTGTACCAGGCCGGGCTCTTCGGTCGGCGGGGCCGGGCACAGCGCGAGGCTGTGGTGGCGCTGGTTGATGCCGAGGAACCGCACCCGGGCCAATCCCTCCTCGTCGAGCCGGATCGAGCCGCGGGGCAGGAATCCGAGTACCTGCGTGTAGAACTCGTATGACTCGGCGAACTTCGCGGTAGGCAGCACCACGTGGCCGAGGCCGTGTCCGCCCGTCACCCAGCGGCCGGCAAACGGCGTCACAACCGGGCTGTGGTCGAGAACGGGACCGTAGAACACCTCGAGGCGGGTTCCGGCCGGGTCGTCGAACGCGATGACCTCTTCGGCGTCGAGGTAGCTTGCCTGCTTCCGGGACAGGACCTCCACCTCGACACCCGCCTTCTCGACGGCTTCCCGCACTCGCTGCAGGGCGAACTCGTCGCGCACCTCCCAGCCGACGGCGAGTGCCTTGTCGGAATCGCCGGGGAGCACCGAGATGCGCGAACGCCGTTCGTCGACTCGGGCATACAGCGCGTCCGGCTCGGGGCCGCTGCCGACGGCCATGCCGAGGCCGTCGATGAGCAGTTCGCGCCAGCGCGCCACGTCCTGCGTCTGGATTCTGAGGTAACCGAGACCCCGAAGTTCTGTCATGGCTTCCGTCCTTGAAATATGAAGAGGGTCAGATCATTGCGCGGTATGCGCCCTGCGGGTCGCCGCCGAGCTGAGCGAGTGCGGCAGCGTGGTAGGTCATGCCGGGCACGTGGATGGCATGGGTCAGACCGACATGGGCATCACGCCAGAACCGCTGCATGGGGGTCTTCGTATGCACCGCAGCGCCACCGGCACGTGCGAACACCTCGTCCATCGCACGCACCGCCCGCCATGCGGCCGCGATCTGGGTACGTCGGCCGATTGCACGTTCCTCGAAACCGATTTCTTCGCCGCGATCCGTCTTGTCCCAGAAACGGTCGACCGTCTCGAGCAGCGACAGTCGGGCAGCGGAGATCTCGGACGCCGCCTCGCTGATCGCGAACAGGACGTACGGGTCCTCTTTGATGGGCACGCCGGTGACCTGGACACGTTCCTTCTGCGCTGCGATGTAGCAGGCCAGCGCGCCCTCGGTCATGCCGATCAGCGATGACGTGATGCCCAGGGGGAAGATGCAGGAGAACGGGAAGCGGTACAGGGTCTCGTCGCGTCCCGCGTGGCGCCACCCGTTGCCGCTGAGCACGATGTCGGCGTCGAGCGTTCGGTACTCCGGTAGGAATGCATCCTTGACGATCAGATCCTTTGAGCCGGTGCCCCGCAGACCGATGACGTTCCAGCTGTCCTGGTCGATCTCGTAGTCCGAACGGGGCAGCACGACGTGCAGAACTTTGTCGGTGCGGTTGCCGTCCTTGTCGCCGACGGCAGCACCGATCATCACCCAGCCGCAGTGGTCGGTGCCCGACGAGAACGACCAGCGGCCGTTGAGGATGTACCCACCGTCAACCGGGACCGCGACACCCATGGGCGCGTACGGCGACGCCATCCACATGTCGTTGTCCTCGCCCCAGATCTCTTCCTGGGCTTTGGGATCGAAGAATGCGAGTTCCCACGGATGGACGCCAACGATGCCGGCGACCCAGCCCGTCGCACCGTCGAGAGCACCGAGTGCCATGGTGGTTTCGGCGGCTTCACGGGGGTGCCCCTCAAATCCGCCGTATTCCTTCGGCTGGAACATGCGGATGATGCCGGAATCACGCAGGTGCTTCGCGGTCGTGTCGGTGAGCCGCATCAGCGACTCGCCTTCGGCGGCGCCCGCGCGGATCTCGTCCGCGTGCTGCATGATTCTGTCCAATACCTGGCCCATGGCGTGACTCTTCCTGGAAATTCGGCCCATGACGAGCCGGGGACTGCGTGGGGACTTCTCCACGGAACTGACAAGACCTGCACGCACTGTGCAGGTGTGGTGTGACCAACATTCCCAGCGAGACAGTGATGGTGCACCTACGTTTCCGTTGAGCGGGACGTCTGGGGTGCGGTCGGGTCGATAGCGGTAGAACGAGATGTACCGGCATCACCTGTGGATGCCTGCAACTTCGGAAGGACTGACATGACCGACACCGCAGACCTGGTGGCTTCCCTGCTCGAGCGCGTGCAGACCCTCGAAGACAAGGCGGCCATCCACGAGGTGCTCACCGCCTACGGTCCGGCCGTCGACGCCGGTGACGCCGATGCGGTCGGTCGCCTGTGGGCGGACGATGCCGTCTACGACATCGACATCCGGGTGATGGAAGGACGCGACGCGATCACCGAGATGGTGCGCACCAGGCCCCATCAGGACTACATCAACGAGGGCTGCGGGCATCTGCTCGACCCCGTCCATATCCGTGTCGACGGCGACACTGCGGTGGCGACGTGCCACTCGCTGCTCCTGCGTCGCAATGTTGGCGAGGATTCGTTTCGGGTCTGGCGCGTCACCGCGAACCGCTTCGACCTCGGGCGAATCGATGGTCGGTGGCTGATCCGCCGCCGCACTGCGCGATTGCTCGACGGCAGTGCCGGGGCCCGCGAGTTGCTTGCCCGCGCTTCGCGGGGCTGAGCTCGCGGAAGAAGGCCATCCGACCTCCACACAGCGGAAGCTGTTGGTACACAGCGATTGTTGCTGATCTGGCATCTCGTTCAGCGGAATCGCTACTGTGGACGTTGGTAGTGCCCTGGCAACGTCGTCGTCCATGACTGGAGACGTGAGCTATGAACAGAGCCGACGGGAACTCGAGACGAGCCTCGGAGTGCTTCGCTACCACGAGGCCGGTGACGGACCGCCGCTGTTGTTGCTCCACGGATCGGGCCCCGGGGTTACCGGATGGCGCAACTACCGCGGAGTGCTCGCCGAACTGGCGGAGCATTTTCGTTGCCTGGTACTCGAATTCCCCGGCTTCGGTGTGAGTGACCCCGTCGACGGACATCCGATGGTGATGGCCGAGTCCGCCGTCGGCGTCTTCCTCGACGGACTCGGTCTCGGTGCCGTCGACATCATCGGCAACTCGATGGGTGGCATCGTCGCGACGAAGGTCGCGATCTCCGAACCCGAGCGGGTCGGCAAGCTCATCACCATCGGCGGCATGGGCAAGAACATCTTCTCGTCGGGGCCCAGCGAGGGCATCAAACTGTTGATGGAGTTCACCGACAACCCCACGCGGGAAGGCATGATCCGCTGGCTCCTGTCGATGGTCCATGATCGTGGACTGGTGACGCCGGAACTGATCGACGAGCGCTGGGAGCTTGCGACCGAGCCCACCACGCTGGAGATCGCACGACGCATGTACAGCAGCAAGGCATTTGCCGCGACAATTGCGGCGAACAACTCCGCAGACGCGGTGCCGTATTGGGCGCAGCTGCAGAAGGTGAAAGCGCCGACTCTGCTGACCTGGGGCCGCGACGACCGGGTCAGCCCGGTGGACATGGCCGTCCTACCGATGCGTGACATCCCGAACGCCGAACTCCACGTGTTCCCGAACTGCGGGCACTGGACGATGATCGAGGCCCGCGAGGCCTGGCTCTCTGCGGTGCTGGCCTTCCTGACACGGGCGTAGGCATTTGTCCGAGATTGCCTGAAAGGGCAGACTTTGTGATTTCGTGCCAAATTCGCTATCGAAATTGCCTCTGGTGCTGTTCAATTGCAAAGCAATTGGTCGCGACGTCCAGGGTTGTCTGTGGCCTGTGATCGAGGGGTAACGATGGCTGAATCAACCCCAGGCCAGTACAAGACGCTCCGGCTGGCGTTGGCGATGCGCGGCGGTGTGAGTCTGGCCGTCTGGATCGGGGGCGCGGTCGCAGAACTTGATCTGTTCCGCCGCGCGTGCAACGGCGCGTTGCAGGAGGATGGTTACCCCAACTGCGCGACGGAAAGCGAAGGGCAGCGCGAACGGGCGAAGATCTACGCAGATCTGTTGCGCAGGACGCAATTCGAGAATGTCGAGATCGACATTCTCGCGGGTGCAAGTGCCGGTGGACTCAACGCAATTCTTCTGGGGCTGGCCCAAAGTCGCGGTGTGGTCATGGACCGCGTGGTTCACGACACCTGGATCGAGAAAGGTGGGATCTGGGAACTTCTTCGCGGGCGAGGTCGAGGGGGCGTCCAGTCGATTCTCCGAGGAGACGAACGCCTGCTCGCCGTTATCGAGGAGGCGCTCGCGAAGATCGGCCGGTCCGGTGCCCAAGCCTCGAATAACCACGATGACACGACAGCTGGTACCAATCCTGTTGTTGCTCAGCACTTGTCAGTGGAATTGGCGGCGACAATGCTCGAGGATCGATCCCAACCGCACCGCAGCAATGCGACCGGATTCTCGTTCACTCGTCGTCCCGGCGGATTGGGGACGTCATACTCGACGATTCCGAGTCTCGGGGACACGGGCGCGGATGTAGACATTGCGCTCAGTCGAATGGCCCTGGCTGCCCGGTCCACCTCATCCTTCCCTGGTGCGTTCGAACCGGCAACGGTCTATTCATGCGAGGATGAACAACAGAGTCCGAAACCAGATATGGCGCGGTGCTTTCCGTTTGCCCGTCCCGTCCCGGACAGCCCTGACGCCGCGAAAGATCTGGATGGCGACACGAAGTATCTGCCGTTCGATGTGGTGGACGGTGGCATTTTCGACAACATTCCGATCGACCGTGCAATCCGCGCGATACAGCGCGCGCCGGCATCGCAACCCACCGAACGCCGGCTCGTCTATCTCGACCCTGAGCCGCCGTCGAATAGGCAGGCACACCTCGCCCCGTCGACCGCGAGAACGGACCGTGGATCCGCCGCGTCGTGGATACCTGTCATCCGTAAGTCGATGGCGCTCAAACAACGCTCCGAGCGCGCCGGTGATGAGCTGGCATTGCTTCGTGCCCACAATGATTCGGTACTGGAGCTGCGAAGTCGACTTGCCGCTTTCGCGGCGCTGTTGGGCACGGCTGAGGGCGCCTGCCCTTCCGTGAGTTCCGACCGCTACCGGCAATGTCGAATCGGAGTGGATGCCGGCAGGTTTGCGCGGGTGCTGTCGGATCCATGGTCTGAGCTCTGCCGGCCGCCGCGAGTATCCGCGGACTATGGAGTCCTCACGTCCTCAGACCTGCTGCAGCTGAAGTCCAAGTTGGCCAGGGAGTACAAAACAAGGGCGGTTGCAGCCGATTTGGAGCGAGACGTCTATGCGATCCTCGATGCGGCCCGCGTCCTTTTGGCATGGGTACATGGGATTGAAGCATTGGCGGCGACTGATTCAAGCGCGCCGGCGACACATGCGCTGTTGCCGGGTCTCTCCCAGCGGAAGAAGGGCCTATACCGCTGTATCGCGTTGGCTTTCGAGGCGCGACTGCGAACGGTCGATGAAGAGGTGGCTGTGACGCTGAGGTCTGGTGCGAGCACTCCCGAGGTCGGATGGGAGCCTACTCAAAACTCTGAGGCCTATTGCCTGAGTGGACGGCTGGAGAGTAGTTGGCAGAAGCAGAAGGAACTCACTGTGCCGAAGTCCCTTCTGGAGAGGGTCGGCTCGGGTACTTCCGACGACTTCTATGTGGGTCTCGGTTCCTGGCCGAGGATGGGTGAATCCACCGGACAATCGTCCGGCCCACAGATTCCATTCCTGGACCAGGGCTGGCACTGGCTCGAAAGTGCACGAGTGGCGATCCAAAGCGAGACAGAAGGACCCATCGACGCGATCCTTCACAGTCCAACGGTGAGCGGACGAGCGCGGACGGCTTGGAAGGAGTCGGTGTTCCCGTACCTCTACGCGGACTGCCCACTCGACACCAACATTGTCGAAGTCGGAAAGATCTTCGCGGTGACGGGTATTCCGTCGACGGTGTCGATAATCGAATACGACGAGATCACGAGCGACGAGACACCAACGATTGACGTACCCACGCTGTACGCCGCCGCGCGCGCGAAGCATCTCGGCCAGTGGCTGAGAAAACTCCCGGACGAATCGGTGATGAAGAGCATCATCGGCGACAAGGCCGGCCTCATGAACGCCGACACCAAATTGGCAGGCAACGCCCTTTCGCGGTTCGGCGGATTCTTCAAATGGACGTGGCGTGAAAATGATTGGCAGTGGGGACGTTTGGACGCCGCCTCCGGCATCGTCAAGATTCTGGAGAACGCCAGAAGTGACCGATTGACTGATGACGGGCCGGAAGGGGTTGCGGATGACCCTCTCTCCGACAGGATCTCCCACCTGCAATCGTCGATCTTGGTTGACTCGAAGCTCGATGCGCCACCGCCAACCGGCGAAGAACCCCTCGTGCAAACAGTGGGGAGTGACACGCTTGCTGCGATCAGTCACCGCTACCGGTTTGCACTGGCGTCCAGGGTATTGCCGCTCGCGATACGCGCCTGCCTTCCCGGAACGGAATCGCGGTGGTCGTTCGGCGGAATCGCCACCCGGATTGCATTGATCATCGCCAAGCTCGTGGGCATCGTGGCTGTACTGGTGGCAGACCCGCTACGCCTGGTGTGGGCGATCGTCACGATTCTCGCCGCCGCCACCCTCATGGGGGCAGGTACCACGTCGCGGGGAGTCCAGACGGTCTTCTACGGGATCATCATCGTTGCCGGCGTATTCATGTGTATCCGTGCCGGATTGGCGAGCAGTAGGTGGAAAAGTCTCCGGTCGCGCCTTGGCGGGATAGACGAACCCCATGTCGGCAAACCCGAATCCGGCGACTGGATCAAGTTGGCAGAAGCGGCCGACCAGCCGTCGTACCGGCGATGGTCGATGGGGATCGGGATCGTACTTGCTTGTATCGCCACCTATTTGCTGGTCGGCTCGTATGTGAGCTGGATACGCGACTTCGGAATCCGGACCAGTCTTGAGACATTCATTGTCGCGCTGGTCGCGATCGGAGCCGGGCAGCATTGGCTGAATCAGCGGGCATACCGACTGCGGCCACCATCGCGCACTCGACGGTTTGGCAAGTTCGGGTATCGCCGTCGCGCGAGCTACCTGGCGATCGTGGCTGCGATCGGAGTTGCTGTCGCAGCTCATTATCTGGCCGACGGTGATGAGCACTTTCCGGATAGTTGGGGATTTGACGGAGTCGACAACAACCTCTTTGTCGCGGCGGCCGCTGGTGCAATACTCGCGGCTCTGTCGGTGTGGGGATGGGTGGCCGGCCGGTGGGCGACGTTGGTCATCGCAATCTGCGGCCTTCTCTCACTGGGCGCCCAACACCTGCTGGACAACAGGTGGAAGTTGGTAGATGAGTGGGCGGTCTGGGATCTCTTGCCTGCCGCGGTGTGGATTGTGTTCCTCGGTCTCATCGTCGGATGCCTGCCCGCCCGTGGGACGAACTTCGGGGAAACGCCTTCGCCGCACTCGGTTCCAGAGGAATCGGCACCGCAAACCGCTGCAGCGCCGGGGTCAGATCTAGGCGACGTCCTGAACAAGCGCAATTGCGAATCCGTCCCAGCCCTTGACGCCCACCGTTTGTAGTGCGGTGGCATCGAGCCGAGGGTCGGCGGCAAAGAGATCCAGTACCTCACGACTGGCGACCACCCGTTCGTCGTCCTCGGTCGGGTCGGCGATGGCGCCGGCACGGACGACGTTGTCGACGACGATGACGGTGCCCGGCCGCGACACCCGCAGCGCGGCGCGCACGTAGTTGCTGTTGTTCGGCTTGTCGGCGTCGATGAACACGAGATCGAACGGGGCGTCCGCGGGGAGGGTGGGCAAGATGTCCAATGCCGCGCCGACCTTGATCTCGACGCGTTCGCCGACCAGGGCGCGGTCGACGTTTGCCCGGGCCACTTCGGCGTGGTGTGGCTCGTATTCGAGTGTGATGACACGTCCGCTGCCGCCAACTGCCCGCGCCAGCCAGACGGTGCTGTATCCGCCGAGTGTTCCGATCTCGAGGATCCGCCGGGCACCGATCGCTCGTGCGAGCAGGTGCAGGAACTTGCCCTGGACGGGTGCGACATCAATCGCCGGTAGCTGCGCCTCGGCATTGGCTTCGATGACGGCGTCGAGGGCCGGATCATCTCCGATCAGGACGTTACTCAGGTACAGGTCGGCGAGGGCCCAGTTCTCGGTCATGTTTTCAGTGTGCCGCTTCAAGA
This sequence comes from Williamsia sp. Y844, assembly GCF_056786475.1. Classification (NCBI taxonomy): domain Bacteria; kingdom Bacillati; phylum Actinomycetota; class Actinomycetes; order Mycobacteriales; family Nocardiaceae; genus Williamsia; species Williamsia sp. Y844. The sequence goes on along the minus strand of NZ_JBXCJB010000001.1, from coordinate 1,806,323 downwards.
AAGGGTTTGCCCATACTTCTGGCCAGACTGCGCGTAGGTCTACCGATCACTGAACTAGGGTTGGCCACAAGCCCGAGGGAGGTGCGCATTGCCGGACTCGGCGAATGAGAATCCCGCTGCTGCGCGCCGGGGGCGCCCCCCACGCATCAGTCGTGAGGGCATCATCCGGGCCGCACGCACCCTGCCGCAGGACACCATGACGATGCAGGCGGTTGCCGATGTGTTGGGCGTCGACCGTAAAGCTCTCAGCTACCACGTGAATGATCTCAACGGCTTACGTGAGCTGGTCGCCTTCGATGTGTTCGAGTCCGAGTTGAGCCGGGTGGAATTACCGACCGGCGCCGACTGGCGCGAGGTGATCCGGCGGTATGCCAGTGCCATGCGCGATGCGGTTGTCACGGTGGGTGCGCTGGCGATGTACATCCGCCTACCGGGCGCAGGCGGTGTGCGCACGCTGGCTCCGATCGAGCGGGTGTTGCAAACCCTGGTCGATGCCGGTTTCGGCGTCGATGAGGCGGGCCGGATCCTCGCGTTGCTGACCGAGGTGGCCTACTCGACCGGGCGGGACACGTTGCAGGCCAACGACAGCAAGATCCACCCTGACGTACCCGATGTGGCCCGCACTTTGACGAGCGCCCCGGACACGGATTTTCCCGTGCTTCGCAGGCTGGTGGCGGCCAGACAGAGTGCAGGGTCCGGCGACGGCCAACTCGAGTTCGATCTGGCCGTGATCATCGCCGGTCTGGAGCACCGCCTGGCGGTGATCGGTTCCTCTGCCTGACCTAGTTTTCCCCGATCGGGAAAAAGATTCCGAAAATGCGCCGCGGTGTGCGTCGTCCCGTGTAGTCATGGTGGAAACGCCGGACTTGAATCGAGGCAGCTATGCCACCGAAGAACCTCACACCTCACCGCGTGGTCCAGTGGACCACCGGCAACATCGGAATCGAAGCCGCAAAGGCGATCGCCGCAAACCCCACACTCGAACTCATCGGCTGTTTCGCCTGGTCTCCGGACAAAGTGGGACGCGATGTCGGCGAACTCTGCGGGATGGCGCCGCTGGGTGTCACGGCAACAAGCGACGTCGACGCACTGTTGGCGCTGAAACCTGACGTGGTGGTCTACAACCCCATGTGGATCAACGTCGACGAACTGGTCACGATCCTGTCGTCCGGCGCCAACGTCGTCACCTCGGCGTCGTTCATCACCGGCCACAATCTCGGGGAGGGCCGGGACCGGATCCTGGAGGCTTGCGACGTTGGCGGATCGACGATCTTCGGCTCCGGTGTGAGTCCGGGCTTCGCCGAACTCCTCGCAATTGTGGCGACGAATGCCTGCGACCGGGTCGACAAGGTCACCATTGCCGAAGCCGCGGACACGACTTTCTACGACTCACCCGACACGGAGCGGCCGGTGGGATTCGGCACTCCCATCGACGATCCGGATCTGGCTCCGATGGCCGCCAACGGAACCGCGATCTTTGCCGAGGCGGTCCGCCTGGTCGCCGATTCGCTCGGCGTCGAACTCGACGAAATCGTCTGTGAGGCAGAGTATGCGCACACCACGGCCGACGTGGATCTGGGTTCGTGGACGATCCCGGCGGGGTGTGTTGCCGGCGTGTATGTGAGTTGGCAAGGGCGCGTGGGTGATACGACGCTGATCGACGTGAACGTGCGATGGCGCAAGGGCCAGACCCTCGAACCTGACTGGCAAATGGGCGCCGAGAGCTGGAAGATCACCATCGACGGCCGTCCGACGGTCAACATGAGTATCGGTTTCCTTCCGCCGCCGTACTACGAAGCCGAAACCATGGCCGACTTCCTCAAGCTCGGGAACATCATGACCGCGTTGCCGCCCATCCACGCAATCTCCGCCGTTGTCGCCGCTGCCCCGGGGATCGCCACCTACAACGATCTCCCGCTGACTCTTGCCCGCGGTGTTGTACCGAGCAACGTCACGGCGTGAACTGATTCGCCGGGTTCCGTGGACGGCAGCGAAATGGACGTCGACAGGGGTCATTGTGGGTGTCCCAGTTGGGCTTTCGTCTACCTCTCTGGAATGCGCATCTGCGGTGCCGATTCGGACGCCTGCTGGTGTAGGGCAGAGAGGTTCATCCTCCGATGACGTCGGACGGTCCGGTCGCCGGGGGTACGTTGGCGGGTAGGACTGTTCGATGTCGACGGGAGTGCCGGTAATGCGTTCGATTGTCAGAACCGCCAGCGCGGTCACCATCACGGCCGTGGTCGGCTCGATTGCATCGAAAGACACCAATTCGAGTTGGTATCGCCGATTGTCGAAGCCCCCATTTCAGCCACCGGCAATAGTGTTCCCGATCGCGTGGACGGCTCTGTATACCGATGTCGCAATCAGTTCGGCGGCAACGATCGACGCATTGAACGACGACATGCGCCACATCGACGCGGCTGCCTTCGAACGTGCGTTGATCGCGAATCTGATCCTGAACGGCGCCTGGACCTGGGTGTTCTTCAAAGCGCACCGTACCGGCGCTGCGACCTTGACGGCCGCGGCGCTCGCCGCCAGCAGCGTCGATCTGGTCCGCCGTGCCGCGCCGGCATCGTCGAGCGCGGCGGCGGCACTGGTGCCTTATGCCGGTTGGTGTGGCTTTGCGACGGTGCTGTCCGCCGCGATCTGGCGCCGTAACCGCTGAATCTCCGGGTCGGATCTCAGATGAGGCCTTGCGCGATCATCGCGTCGGCAACATGGGTGAATCCGGCGATGTTGGCCCCGGTTGCGTAGTTGCCGGGGACACCGTAGTCGTCGGCGGTGTGCAGGCAGGTGTCGTGAATGTTGCGCATGATCTCGGCGAGACGCGCCTCGGTGTGCGCGAACGACCACGAGTCCCGTGACGCATTCTGTTGCATCTCGAGCGCACTGGTCGACACACCGCCGGCATTGGCGGCCTTGCCCGGGGCGAACCGTACGCCGGAGTCGGCAAACAGGCGGGTCGCCTCGGGTGTGGTTGGCATGTTTGCGCCCTCTGCGACGATGGTGCAACCGCCTGCGATGAGGGCCTTCGCATCGTCGGCCTGGAGCTCATTCTGGGTCGCGCAGGGCAGCGCAATGTCGACCGGAACATTCCAGATGGTGCCGTTGGTGCTGAATGTGCTTCCACCGCCGCGGATTTCGGCGTACTCGGCGATACGACCGCGCCGGGTCTGCTTGATGTCTTTGAGTAGGTCGAGGTCGATGCCCTTGTCGTCGACGACGTATCCGCTCGAATCCGAGCACGCGATGACGGTGCCGCCGAGCTGATGGATCTTTTCGATGGCGTAGATGGCAACGTTGCCCGACCCGGATACTGCAACACGCTTACCGTCGAACGACTCACCCGCCGCCTTCAGCATCTCGCCGACGAAGAACACCGTGCCATACCCGGTGGCCTCGGTTCGTACCTGCGAACCGCCCCACGACAAGCCCTTGCCGGTCAGCACACCGGATTCGTATCGGTTGGTGATGCGCTTGTACTGACCGAAGAGGTATCCGATCTCGCGGCCGCCCACGCCGATGTCACCGGCGGGGACGTCGGTGTGTTCGCCGATGTGCCGATAGAGCTCGGTCATGAACGACTGGCAGAACCGCATGACCTCGGCGTCCGAACGGCCCTTCGGATCGAAGTCGGAGCCGCCCTTACCGCCACCGATCGGTAGACCTGTGAGGGCGTTCTTGAAGATCTGTTCGAACCCGAGGAACTTGACGATGCCCAGGTAGACACTGGGATGAAACCGCAGACCACCCTTGTACGGTCCGAGTGCGGAGTTGAACTCGACCCGGAAGCCGCGGTTGATCTGGACCTGCCCGGCATCGTCGGTCCAGGGCACGCGAAAGATGATCTGGCGTTCAGGCTCGCAGAGCCGCTTGATGATGGCGGAGTCGGTGTACTGCGGGTGCCTGGCGACCACGGGGCCGAGACTGTCGAGCACCTCTTTGACGGCTTGGTGGAACTCGTCCTCGCCCGGGTTGCGGGCGATCACTTCGTCGTAGAGATCCTGCAGTTTCGTGTCGATCATCAGAAATCGTGCTCCTTCATGCGCGGAGCATCGCGAGACGGTTTCCCGCGGTGCGGCGGGCTGTAGTCGTGCGGTAGCGCCGGGAGACAGCCTATCGATCGACAGGTACGTGTTGTTTCGGGGTTACCGCCCGGATCCCGAGGTCAGGGTGCGACGAACCCTCCGACGCCGGGAAGTGAGGGCTGACCGGGGCGGTAAAGGTGGCCGGCCGGTCACGGTATTCGTGGCTATCGCGGGAAGTAGACGACCTGGTTGGCGAACAAGGAATCGGGTGCGGTGATGTGGTTCGCGGCGGCGACAACCCCGATCCAGGTATCCAGATTCGCGCTGCCGTATTCGGTCTCGCACAGCGTGTGAAGCGTGTCGCCGGCAACATGGGCGCGCCGATTCAGGCCGGGTCTGATCAGGACCTGCCCGAGAGCGAGTATCGCGTTGTGCGGCAGTTGATTTGCGTGTGCGAGCATGATCCGCAAGTGGTCGTCGCCGTACCAGCGGAAGGCAAGCTCGTGCAGATTGTCGCCGGTGACGACGGTGTGGTGGCCGGGATTGGCGAGGTCGGGAATGAGTAACCATGACCCCGGTTGAATCGGCCGTTGCGCGACCCCGTTGATCATCTCCCAGATCAATTGCGTCGCGGTGTCGGTGGTGCCGTAGTAATTCTGCGTGATCGCCTGCCGGGCCGCGGAGCTGTCGGGGGTCGAGAACCTGTGGCGAAACGTCACGTAGGGAACCTCTAGTTGTTGCCCGATGCTGATGACATTCGGGTCGGCCAGATGATTCTGGCGGGCGATCACCGGGTAGAGGGTCCCGTCGCCGTACTCGCGCTGCGTAATGGCGAAGAGGGTATCGCCGGGTTGGACGTTGTAGGTCTTCATCGTTTCCTCGCTCGTCGGCGTGTTGTGGGTCCGGATGGGCCTGGTGACAACTCTCGTCCCAGGGGCTCGGTGTGTCATGCGTACTCGACTTTCCGATTCGGTCGCGCCTGGTAGAGGGTTCCTCTCGCAAACGAGAATGACGTTCTGATAACCTGCAGCAAGTTGCGCATCACTACGTCGAAGGGCTTTGCGAACCATGTCGGACAATCAGCTGGAGTCGTTGGCTTCCAATGCCTTCGAGAACCGCACCGTGCTCATGTCCGGTGGCAGCCGCGGTATCGGTTTGTCGATCCTGCTCGCGCTGGCCGCGCGGGGCGCCAACATCGTGCTGCTGGCCAAGACCGATGTGCCACATCCCAAGCTGCCGGGCACGATTCATACCGCAGTCGACGAGATCACGGCCGCGGGCGGAAAAGCTGTCGGAGTGGTCGGTGATGTGCGCGTCGACGACGACGTGCAGCGCGCAGTCGCAACTGCCGTCGAGACCTTCGGTGGCATCGACATCCTCATCCACAACGCCAGCGTCATCAACGAGGCCGGGACCGCTGACCTGCCGCTCAAGCGCTACGACCTGATGCAGGGCGTCAATGTCCGCGGAATGTTCTCGCTGACGCAGGCGGCCCTGCCGCATCTGGCCAAGTCGCCGAATGCGCAGATTCTGTCCATCGCGCCCCCGCTCAACATGTCGCCGCACTGGCTGGGCAAGTTCCCCGCGTACACACTCTCGAAGTACGGCATGACAGTGTTGGCTCTCGGCTTCGCGGCCGAGTTCGCAGATCAGAAGATCGCCAGCAACTGCTTGTGGCCCGAGACGACCATCGCCACCGCCGCGGTGAAGAACCTTCAGGCCGATCCCGAGGCCGCGCTGCATGCGCGTGAGCCGGAGGTCATGGCCGATGCCGCCACGCTGATCTTGGCGCGGCCGTCCTCGGTCACCGGTGAAGTCCTGATCGATGCGGATGTCCTCAAGGGCGCGGGGGTCACCGACCTCTCGACGTACGGCGGCACCGAACCCCTCGATCTGGACTTCTACATCGACGCCTGAATGGCGGACGTCTGAGCCGGCTCAGCCAACAACAATCCGGGCGATCTCGATTGCCTGCTCCTGCAGGGTCTCCCGGAGTTCTTGCGGGCCTTCGATCTCGACAGCGATCAGGGCATCGTCCACACACACGGTGAGCTCACCTTCGGCATCGGTCGAGTTCCCGAAATCGCCGGGCTGCCACCACGCTTGATTGCCGAGGCCGGCGACGGGAGTCACCGGGTGGACGTGGTCGGACGGCTCGATACATTGCACTGCGTTGTCGCTGAACTGTTCTGCAAAGGACAGGTCCAGATCGACTTCGATCGTATTGGCATCGGTTTCTGATTCGACGGATTCGAAGCTGCACCCGACGGTTTGGTAGTTGATGTCGTCGATGGTGCTGTTGGCGCCGCTCGACGGTATCGGCGTGTCGAACTCGGTGCCGAAGATCTGCGTCAGATCGTCGGAGGTCAGACCCGCGCAGTCGGCGCGAAGGTTGCCCTCGCCGACGGGTGCCGCGGTCGCGTCGGCGGAATCCGGAATCGGCGACGCCGATTCGGTCGTCGCCGACTGGGTTGATGATGCGGTCGTACTTCGGTCAGCTGATTCATCGGAGTCGTCGGAACAACCGGCCAGCAGGGATACCGTGACCCCGGCCGCGAATATCGCTGCCAGACTTCGTCGCATGTTGCGCTCCTCACGTCCGGTTCCTTCATCGGCCTTATGCGTTGCGACACTAAGCGAGCGCGGGCGGCAGTGGGAACGTAAATCGCACGATGTCCGGCATACGCACGACGTGCGGGTAACTTTGCCCTATGTCGCTGCTCGATAGCCTGGTGTCCGCGGGAAAGCTGCCGCTGACGTTGGCGTTTGTCGGATTTCTGATGACGTTCATCATCACCCGAATCATCACGAGGATGATCCGCGCGGGCCGGGGACCGTTCCGCGACAACGTGTCCGGTGGCGTTCACATCCATCACGCAGTGCCCGGCATCGTCCTGACCATCGCCGGCGCGTTCACGTCGGTTGGCGTCGACGGAGCGTCGCCGGGAGCAGAGATCAGCGCGGTGATGATCGGGGTCGGAGCCTCTCTGGTACTCGACGAGTTCGCGATGATCCTTCGCCTGCAAGACGTCTATTGGTCCAAGCAGGGCCAGCTTTCGGTTCAGGTGGTGACGATGACCTGCGCGGTCCTCGGCCTGTTTCTGCTCGGGCTCAATCCGCTCACCGAAGACAGTGGTTTCGGGGCAGGCCATGTGGTCCTGCTGGTGATGGCAGCGGTCCACATTGTCGCGCTGCTGATGTGTGTCGAAAAGGGCAAGTACTCCACCGCAGCCGTCGGGGCTTTCATTCCGCCGCTCGCCTGGTTTGCGGCGCTGCGTATCGGGCGCCCGGAATCACGCTGGGCGCGTAAGCACTATGGACCGGAGAAAATCGAACGCGCTCGGCAGCGGGCCGAGAGGTTCGATCGTCGTTTCGGTCATTGGGGTTTGGGTCTGGAAGATCTGGTCGCAGGCAAGCCCACCGAGACGTCGAGCCAATAGGTCTCGGTCAGACCCTTTCGAAGATCGCTGCCAGACCCTGGCCACCGCCGATGCACATGGTCTCCAGGCCGTACCGGGCGTCGCGACGCTGCATCTCGCGGGCCAGTGTTGCCAGCATCCGGCCGCCGGTTGCGCCGACGGGATGGCCGAGCGAGATACCCGAACCGTGCACATTGGTGCGTTGGTGATCGTCTGCGCTGAACTTCCATTCCCGCATCACAGCGAGAGCCTGTGCGGCGAATGCCTCGTTCAGTTCGATGAGGTCGATGTCGGACAGCGTGAGTCCCGCTTTGGCGAGCGCTTTCTCGGTTGCCGGGACCGGCCCGATGCCCATCAGCTTCGGTTCTACGCCGGCCACGCCCCACGACACCAGCTTGACCAAGGGGGTCAGACCCAGTTCTGCGGCCTTCTCGGCGGTGGTCACGATGCTCAGTGATGCGGCGTCGTTCTGACCGCTGGCATTACCCGCGGTGACGGTGGCATCGGGATCCTGTTTGCCCATGATGGGGCGCAGTTTGGACAGCGACTCAACAGTGGTGTCGGCGCGCGGATGCTCGTCGGTGTCGATCAGCTGGTCGCCGGATCGGGACGGCACCGACACCGGCACGATCTCTTCGGCCAAGATGCCTGCCTGCTGTGCGGCGACGGCTCGGGTGTGGGAAGCGACCGCGAGTTCGTCCTGTTCGAGTCGGCTGATGCCATATTCGCGCCGCAGGTTCTCGGCGGTCTCGATCATGCCGCCTGGCACCGGGTAGAAGCGGCCACCGGCGGTCGACCGGGCCCGGACCAGGCTGTCGTGCATCGAAATGCCGGACCGTGCGCCGCCCCAACGCATGTCGACGGAGTAGAACGAGGCGTTGCTCATCGATTCGGTGCCGCCGGCCACGACGAGTTCGTTGTCGCCGTTTCCGACCTGGAACGCGGCCTGGATGACCGCCTGCAGGCCCGATCCGCAACGGCGGTCGATGTGCATGCCGGGAACGGTCACCGGTAGGCCCGCATCCAGGGCCACCACCCGACCGATCGCCGGCGCCTCACTGTTGCCGTTGCAGTGACCGAGAATGACGTCATTGATCTCGCCCGGTGCGATTCCGGTCCGCTCCAGCAGACCCTTCATCGCGGCGACACCGAGATCGACAGCGGTGAGCGACTTGAACATTCCGCCGTAACGGCCGATCGGGGTGCGAATCGGCTCGCAGACAACAACCTCGCGCATGTGCCTTCCCTTCCCCTTTTCAGACCCATAATGCAAGGTGGACCCATGACCTTCTGCACTGTGCCTACCGCCCGATGAGCCCGGAGAGCAAACCCCAGGCGTTACCGTTGGCGGGTTTACGAATCATAGAGGTATCCAGCTTCGTCGCAGCACCTCTTGCCGGAATGACCTTGGGATCGCTTGGCGCCGAGGTGATCCGCGTCGACCCGATCGGCGGTGCCGCGGACTATCGGCGCTGGCCCGTCACCGAGGACGGCGAGTCGATCTACTGGGCGAACCTGAATCAGGGAAAACGGTCGCTGGCCGCGAACTTTCGTGATCCCGAGGCGACCGCACTGATCCGAGATCTCATTCTCGAAGCGGGAATTGTGGTCACCAACGCGGCGGGCCGGGACTGGCTCGACTACGACGAGTTGGCGCAGGCCCGGCCCGACCTGATCCACGTACAGGTGCTCGGTCGCGCGGACGGGCGCGGGGCAGTCGACTACACGGTCAACGCGGCGATGGGCTTTCCGCTCGTCACCGGCCCGACTGCCCTCGGCACACCGGTCAACCATGTGCTGCCGGCATGGGATGTGGCCTGCGGTTTGTATGCGGCCCTGTCGGTGACAGCTGCGGTGCATCGCCGTGCGAGCACCGGGGAAGGGGCACAAATTGTGTTGCCCCTCGAGGACGTTGCGCTGGCGACGATCGGACACCTCGGCTACCTGGCCGAGGTGCAACTCGGTGGACCGGACCGGCCCCGGGTCGGCAATTCTGTGTACGGCACCTACGGCAGTGATTTCCGCACCGCCGACGGCGAAACGATCATGGTTGTCGCGGTCACCCCGCGACACTTCCGCGACCTCGCCGAGGTCACCGGCACCGCCGACGCCGTAGCCGCATTGGAAACGGCACTGGGCGTGGACTTTCGCAAAGACAGTGATCGATTCCGCCACCGCGACGTCTTGAGTGGTCTGTTCTCGATCTGGTTCCTGGATCGGACCATCGATCAGGTGGAGAAGGAGCTGAGCACAACCGCTGTGCTCTACGAGCGCTACCTGACCTTCGCGCAGATCGCGGCCGATCCCCGCGTCACCGACAATCCGATGTTCCAGCAGGTCGATCAGCCGCGCATCGGCTCTTATCTCGCGCCGACCACCCCGATGTCGATCGACGGACAGTACCCGGCGGCCCGGCCTGCGCCTGCCAACGGCGATGACACGGCTTCCGTGCTCATCGAGTGCCTGGGTCTGAGCGAGAACACAATTGCCGACCTCGAGGCGCGCGGGGCCATCCGGGTGTCGACCCCCATCGCCACGAAGGAAACGTAGATGACGCGCCTGGCGCAGACCCACGACCTCACCGAGGTGCAGGCCGACATCTTGTCCACCGTCCGCGATTTCGTGGAGCGCGACATCATCCCCAATGCGCAGGCGCTCGAACAGTCCGACACCTATCCGCAGGCGATTGTCGACACGATGCGCGAGATGGGTCTCTTCGGGCTCATGATCCCGGAAGAGTATGGCGGACTGGGGGAGTCGCTGCTGACCTATGCGTTGTGCGTCGAGGAGTTGGCGCGCGGCTGGATGAGTGTGTCCGGTGTGATCAACACACACTTCATCGTGGCCTACATGATCCGCCAACACGGGACGCCAGAGCAGAAGGCGCATTTCCTTCCTCGGATGGCGACAGGTGAAGTGCGCGGAGCCTTTTCGATGTCCGAACCCGAACTTGGGTCAGATGTCGCCGCGATCCGTACGCGGGCCCAGCGCTCCGGGGACGGCTACGTCATCAACGGCCAGAAGATGTGGCTCACCAATGGTGGCAGTTCCACCCTGGTTGCCGCCCTGGTCCGCACCGACGAGGGCGCGGCCAAACCGCACGACAACCTCACCACTTTCCTCATCGAGAAACCCGCCGGATTCGGTGAGGTGGCACCAGGTCTCACGATCCCCGGCAAGATCGACAAGATGGGGTACAAGGGGATAGACACCACGGAGTTGTTGTTCGACAACTATCGGATCTCCTCCGACATGGTCCTCGGGGACAAGCCGGGCGGGGGCTTTTATCAGATGATGGACGGTGTCGAGGTCGGTCGCGTCAATGTCTCGGCCCGCGCCTGCGGCGTGGCGATCAGGGCGTTCGAGCTTGCTGCGAAGTATGCCCAGCAGCGCAGCACCTTCGGCAAGCCCATCGTCCAGCACCAGGCGATCTCGTTCTCTCTGGCGGAGATGGCGACCAAAGTCGAAGCGGCACATCTGATGATGGTCAACGCGGCCCGGCTGAAAGACTCCGGTGAACGTAACGACGTGGCCGCGGGGATGGCGAAATACCTGACGAGCGAGTACTGCTCCGAGGTGACGCAGGCCAGCTTCCGTATCCATGGCGGCTACGGATACTCGAAAGAGTACGAGATCGAACGCCTCATGAGAGAGGCTCCGTTCCTGCTGATCGGCGAAGGCACCAGCGAGATCCAGAAGACGATCATCAGCAAGGGCGTGATGCGCAGCTACTCGTTATAGGGGTCAGTGCGCGTCAGCGAGCTCTCGGTGTGCTGCCGCCCGGAGCCGTCGTCGGCCCACAACCAGCCGATACGTCTTCTCCAACAACGATGATCGGGTCTGCTCGGGGTCCATCAGTTCGTTCTCGGCGAAGGGGCTGTCCTCGCCGTCGACGATGTCGTGATCGAACTCGACAAGGGTCCTGCCGTCACCGCGCATTGCGTCGATGGCGGCGACGAGTCCGAAGTGGTTGTTGATGGCAGCTTGAAGTGCGTCGACGTCGACGTCGAGATGTTCACTCAGCAGCCGATTCCGGACTCCGCGGATCGCAATGCGGTTCTCATTCGATTCGGGAAGGTCGGGATCGATCTCGACGGCGAGGTCACATTCACTGTCGAAGCCCATCGACCGATTGTTGAGATTGGATGACCCCACGCGCAGCAGACGGTCATCCATCACCAGGACCTTGGCGTGCACGTAGATCGGCTCCCCGTCCGCGGTGACCGGATGGTATGCGCGGAAACGCTTTTCGGTGTCGGCCTGCCACAGGAACTGGAGGAGGCGGTGGCGGGCACCGTCCATCGCCTGCTGTTCGAGCCAGCTGTCGGCATGTCGGGGCAGGACTATCACGATCTCGGGTCCTCCGCTTTCGCGCAGGCGCTTCTCCAGGGCCTCGGCGATGGTCCGCGACGCGAGGTACTGACTCTCGATGTAGAGGTAGTCCCGGGCGGCGGCTATGGCTGCGAGATAGAGAGATTCGATCTCGCGCACCTCGTCCCGGCCCGGGATCTCCGGCAGTGTCCGCGCCACGGCCACGTCGACCGATTCCATGGTCGGGACCAGTGTGTCGGGCCAATAGGTGTCCCCGACGTCGGTCACCTGCTCGAGGGTGCGCCCGGTTGCTGCCAGCCATCGGGCCCGTGCCATCTCGCCGACCACCCGGGCCGCATCTCCGTCAACGGCGGTGGTCGCGTCGTGCCAGGGCCCATAGGTCTTGCCGTTGGGCTTGGTGCGGCGATCGTTCTGATCGAGGTGGTCGGAGGTGTCCCACCGGTCGACGGTCATGTCGATGCCGCCACAGAACGCGATCTGATCGTCGATCACCAGGATCTTTTGATGATGTGCCGCGCCAACCGGGTGCACCAGATCGTTCTCGAACTGCAGAGCGGGGTCGGTGAGCCAGTTCTGAATGAAAACCGGCGCCATCCCCCTGTTGATCGCACCCAACCCCAAGCTCCACTTGAGGAGGTTGATATTGAGCCCGGGTCGGTTCTGCGGCAACCACTTCAGAAAATCGCCGAGAGTATTGGGTCCATCGAGGGTCTGGCCTTCGGGCTCGAACTGGATCCGGGTGTCAAAATCCCACCCGATCAGAATGATTCGGCTGCGTGCCTGCAACATCGCGGCCTTTGCATGCCTGAAGTAGTCGGCCGCGTCGATGATCACAGCGAGTCGATCAGCCTCGGCGATCTTCCAGCAGGTCTCATCGGGCACAAGCACAGGCTTGTCACTGCTCACGGGGGACCCTCGGCTTCTTCGACGGATTAGCGTTCTAGAAAGTAGCACGTTGAACAGTGTGCGCTGAATGTTCGAACAAACATTCGACATGCGGCGGCATCGCGGATAGACTCACTGGCAAGATTTCGGTCAGATGTGCTGGGGGGCATGATGACTGACGGTTCTTCTGATGAGATTCCGGTTGATTCCTCTTCGATTCCGGTGTTGGTGCACAAGTACCTCGAGTTGGAGTTGATACTTGCCGATATCAACGATTGCTCATCGGCGGATGTGTCCGATGCGGTGTTGGCCGAAAAGTTGGCGGAACTGACCGGCGACGAATCTGATATCCCACATGATCCTGGCACCGACGATCCCCATTCCATCGAATAGTAGTGCAGGTGAATGTGTTTGGAGATCAGTGGTCGCGTATGGGCGCCGATGAGGCCGGCGCTCAGCGCTCGCTGTCGAGCATCGCCATATGGGCTTCGTCGTAGCGCCCGCCGGCAGCGGCGTCAGCCGGGACGGCGGCCTCGATGTTGTCGAGTTCCGCCTTGGTGAGGTGGAAATCAAGGGCGGCAAGGGAATCGTGCAACCGTGTCACCTTCTGGGTGCCGATGATCGGGACGATGTCATCACCCTGGGCGAGTACCCAGGCGATCGCGAGCTGTGCGACGCTGACGCCGCGTTGGTCGGCGATCGTCGCGAGTGCATCGACGAGTTCGAGGTTCTTGGTCAGGTTGTCGCCCTGAAAACGTGGGGTGTGCGCTCGATAGTCGTTGGGGGCGAATGTGGCTCCGGCCCCGACCGAGTTGCTCAGCAGGCCGCGCGACAACACGCCGTAGGCGGTGATCCCGATACCGAGTTCACGGGTGGTCGACAGTATTTCGGATTCGATGCCGCGGGACATCAGCGAGTACTCGATCTGCAGGTCGACAATGGGATGCACTGCTGCAGCGCGTCGAATCGTGTCGCTGCCCATCTCGGACAGGCCGATGTGGCGGATATAGCCGGCGTCGACCATCTCGGCGATGGCGCCGATTGTCTCTTCGATCGGGACTGCCGGGTCGAGGCGGGCCGGGCGGTAGATGTCGATGTGATCGACCCCGAGTCGGGTCAGCGAATACGTGAGGAAGTTCTTCATCGCAGCCGGTCGGGTATCGAACCCGATGAATTCGCCGTCAGGAGAACGGAGTCCGCCGAACTTCACACTGAGCTGCACGTCGTCGCGATCACGTTCGCGCAGCGCTCGGCCGATCAACATCTCGTTGTGGCCATTTCCGTAGAAGTCACCGGTGTCGATGAGGTTCACGCCTGCATCGATCGCGGCGTGAATGGTGGCGCTGGACGACGCGTCGTCGCTGGGGCCGTACATACTGGACATACCCATCGCACCGAGGCCGATGCGGGAGACCGATGGTCCTGTTTTGCCGAGGGTTACCTGTTGAATGTTCATGCACCCAGCCTGGACAGTTTGCGCGGCCGGTGGCAGAGACCGGTTATCGGGGGACCGCCGGTCCCTGGCTCGCGAGGCCGCGAACGGGCAGAGTTGTCCTAGTGAGCACACGTATGGACCGCGACGAGCTGGCCGACTTCCTGCGCCGCCGCCGCGCGGCGCTCGTCCCCCGTGACGTGGGACTGCCCGAAGGCGTTCGCCGTCGCACACCGGGACTTCGTCGTGACGAGGTGGCCGTCCTGGCCGGCATGTCGACCGACTACTACACCCGGTTGGAGCAGGCCCGAGGCCCGCACCCGTCGACGCAGATCGTCGCGTCGATGGCGCGCGCTCTGCGGCTCACCGACGACGAACGCGATCACCTCTATCTGCTGTGCGGACATGCGCCACCGCCGCGCGTCGGTGGCGATTCCCATGTCGGTCCCGGTCTGTTGTACCTACTCGACAAGCTCGACGACATCCCGGCCTGCGTGATCTCAGAACTCGGCGAGACGCTGGCACAGAACCGGATGAACGTGCTGCTTGGCGGTGATCGATCGGCAGTGACCGGACTGGACCGCTTCTTCACCTGGCGTTGGTTCACAGATCCTCAGGCCCGCAGGCTTTTCAACCCGGAGGACTGGGAGATGATGGGTCGCAAGCACGTCAGTGACCTGCGCGCCGTCGCCGCCAAGCGAGGCGACGACGCGGTGGTGGCGGGACTGGTGGGAGCTCTGCAGGCCGCTAGTGAAGAGTTCGTCGAATTTTGGTCAGAACATCGGGTGGAAATCCGGACCAGTGCCGTGAAACGGTTCATCCACCCCGAGATCGGTGAGATCGCCGTGCAATGCGAAACGCTGGTCACCCAGAACGCGGACCAACATCTGCTTGTCTATTTCCCGCAGCCGGGCACGCCTGCCCGTGAACGTCTCGAACTGTTGTCGGTGATCGGCACCCAGGCCATGACCGGAGGCCGCTGACGCCGGTTGTCGCATTTCTTCAAGACACAGCCGGTGATCGTGGAGAAGACTCGATGGCATGACCACCTCAACTGTTGACCTACTCCGGCCGGTCCTGGCCGACCTCGCGGTCGTCGTCGCGAACACCGACGGCCACGACACCGCGCCCACGCCGTGTACCGAACTCGATGTCGCACAGTTGCGCAACCACGTTGCGGGCTGGCTGACCACGTTCGCATCCGGATTCGCCGATGCCGATGGCCGGGCACAAGCTGGCGGGGCCCAGGTACCGCAGGTGGCGGGGCCTGCCGCCGAGGTGATCGGTTCGGCGGCAGCGCAACTCGACGCAGCCGTGCGAGCAGGCGCCGACCAACGCCCGCTCTACCTCGGCGAGCACCCGATGCCTGGGGACATGGCGATGTCGATGATCCTGTGGGAGTACGTGGTTCATGGCTGGGACCTCGCGGTGGCAACGGGCCAGGTATGGGACCCCGCACCCGAGGCTGCGGCAGTGTCGGCGGCGTTTGCGCCCAACATGCTCACCCCGGACTATCAGGGTCCCGGTAAGACTTTCGGCCCGCGGGTCCCGACGGCCGAAGGTGCTTCGGACCTCGAGCGACTACTGGGACTCTCCGGCCGCGACCCCTCCTGGCAGCCACCGCGCTAAGCGTGTGGACACCCGGGCTGCTGACCGGGCGGCGGTAGAGTCGTTGGGGTGAGTACCCCATTGACTGCCCCTGTTGTTGCCGCCGGACTCGTCGGCGGATACGCCACCGCTCGATACAGCGGGCGTCGTGAACTCGGCGGCGTCGTGCTTGCCGCGGCAGGTGGCTGGTGCGCCACCCGGTGGTACCAGGAGAAAGGCCCGGTCGTGGCCGGATCGCTGCTGGCCGGCTACCTGGTCGCCTTTGGTGCGTCGCATCCGCTGGCCAAGAAGATCGGTGCCTGGCCGTCGGTGTTCGCCGTGACCACAGCGGCCGCAGGCGCGGCCTACGCTGTCGCCGATCGCTGAGCAGACCCACCGACAACGTGATGAGCCGCTGATGTCGGGCATCACGATCACCGTTGTTGTCATCGCGGTACTGGTGGTGGCGATTGCCGTTGTGGCGCTGCGGGTTCGGACACGCCCGACCCTGACGACACCCGCCGAGCGGGCGGTACACGCGACCCTGCACACCGCGTCACTGGCAGCCAGGCCCTTGCGGCGTGGTTTGAATGCCGACTCGGCCGCGCAGGCCGCACCGCATCTGCAGAGTCTGACCGCTGCCGACGCACTGGGCATCGCCGACGCCGACGGTGTGGTCCTGGCCTGGACCGGATCTCACGAGCGGCTCGCAACCGAGTTCGCGAACGCCTCGGTTCGAGCCGCCGCCGAAGGGCGCCGGATCCTCATCAAGGCCTCCGAACTCGATGAACCCGGTGTCCGGGCGCTGATCGTGCAACCGATGCCTGCCGACGGCGCCGGATCGGTGGGCGTGATCGGTGTGGTCACCCGAAACCAGCCGGGACCGGGCATGCTGTCGGCGATCACCGAGGTGGCCCACTACGCGGGCAACCAGATCGAGTTGGCTGACCTCGATGCCTCTCGTGCCCGCCTGGACCGGGCCGAGGTCCGCGCACTGCGGGCTCAGATCAGTCCGCATTTCATCTACAACGCGTTGGGCACCGTGGCGTCGTTTGTGCGGACCGACCCCGATCAGGCCCGCGAGCTCATCCTGGAGTTCGCCGACTTCACCCGGTACTCGTTTCGCGCGGCAGGCGAGTACACGTTGCTCGCCGACGAACTACGCAACATCGACCGCTATCTGACGCTGGAACGGGCCAGGTTCGGGGGGTCACTGTCGGTCAAACTGCAGGTCTCTCCCGAGGTCCTCAACGTGGTATTGCCTTTCTTGGCGTTGCAACCGCTGGTGGAAAACGCGGTACGGCACGGTATTTCGAGTAAGCCAGAGGGTGGGACGGTCACCATCATCGCGGCCGACGAGGGTACGGATTGCGTGATCAGCGTCGAGGACGACGGCATCGGGATGGATCCGGAAATCCTGCGGTCCGGTGATCTCGACGCGATCGTCACCGGAACCGGCGGGCCCAGCGCCACGGAGAGCGCCCACGTGGGTCTGGCCAACGTCGACGACCGGTTGCGCGCGGCGTTCGGTAACGACTACGGACTGGTGGTCGAAACGGCGCCCGGCGCCGGAACCAAGGTGAGCATGCGGGTACCGAAGTTCCGGCCGGGTATCTCGGTCTGAATCGCGCCGCCACCTTGGGGTTGACTTCGAGTGCGCTCTAACTCTTACGCTGCATTCTATGAAGAAAGACGATGCGCCGACTGAAGTCGATCCCCATGGTCTGACGGTCGCGCAGATGGCGCTGGTGACCGGCGTATCGGCGCATACCCTTCGTTATTACGAACGTGCCGGGCTGATCGAATCCGTCAGCCGAAATCCTGGGAATCAGCGCCGGTATTCGGAGGCGGATGTGGAGTGGGTGAAGTTCCTGCTCCGACTCCGCGAAACCGGGATGACGATCTCGCGGATGCGTCTGTACGCCGAACTCCGTGCGCAAGGCGATGGGACTGTCGCCGCCCGGCTCGAGCTACTCGAAGTCCACCAAGCGGGGCTGCGAGAACAGATTGCGACCCTGCGGCAGCACGAGAAGGCACTCGAATCAAAAATCGCGATCTACCGCAACGACCTGGCCGCCGCGTCCGGCGACCGCAACGACAATGATGCAGGAGACACCCATGAATGACGCCACCACGCGCGAACAACGGTACGACCATGGACGATCGGTGCTCGACGCGATCGACGGAGAAGCCGGCGTGAACGTGATCGATTCGCTGAAAGATGTTGCGCCAGAACTCGCACACCAGGTCGTGGCATGGGGGTTCGGCGACATCTACTCGCGACCCGGTCTCGAACCGCGCGACCGCCAGCTCGTCACCCTCGGGATGCTCACAGCGCTCGGCGGATGCGAGCCGCAACTCGACGTCCACATCAATGCATCACTCAACGTCGGTCTGTCGCCGCACCAGATCATCGAGGCGCTGCTGCATTCGGCTGTCTACTGCGGATTTCCGCGCGCGCTGAACGCCACCCTCACCGCGAAGAAGGTCTTTGCCGAACGTGGGCTACTGCCGATCTCCTGATCGTGTCGGATCCGATGTCAGCTTTGGACACTGGATGTTTCCCTCGTTTGGTTGCGCTCGGCCACGATCTTCCTGATCGCAGCCTTCTGGACCTTGCCGCTGGGTGTGCGGGGGAATTCGTCGAGTTGGTGAAGCTCCTCGGGCCACTTCTGTTTTGCCAGACCGGATGTGGTGAAATGCGCCCGTAGCTCGTCCAGCGTGGGCATCGCTGCGCCCGGCTTGAGTCGCAGTACCGCGGCGGTGTGTTCACCGAGTCGGGCGTCGGGCGCGGAGACCGCCGCTGCTTCGGCGACACCGGGTAATCCGAGAAGCTCCTCTTCGACCTCTTGCGCGCTGATGTTCTCGCCACCGCGGATGATGACGTCGTTCTTACGGTCGGTGATCGTCAGACTGCCGTTCTCGTCGAGGATCCCGATATCGCCGGTGTGATACCAGCCGTCGGAGTCAAAAGCGTTGGCCGTCAACACGTCGTCGGTGTAACCGATGCAGAGATCGGGGCCGCGGGAGAGGATCTCGCCGTCGGGTGCGATCTTCAGCTCCACGCCTTCGAGCGCGCTGCCGTCGGTCTCCGTACGTTTGGCGACCGAGTCGGTCGTCTTCGACCCGGTGATGGAGGGGTGTTCGGTGCTGCCATAGGAGCGGTAGGCGGTGACGCCGAGTTCGGTCAGTCGGCGGGTGAAGGTCAACGGGACGGTGGCGCCACCCAGGCCGGCGTAGGGCATGAACTCCAGATGCGCGGGGGTGAAGTCGGGATGATCGAGCACACTGGTCACGAAATATGGTGCACCACCACCGACTTTCAGCTTCCGCTCGGTCATCAGCCGGAGCACCACGGCCGGATCCCAGACGTCGATCAGGTGAATCGGATATCCCTCCAGAATCGGGATCAGAAACGCACTGACCATTCCGATGAAGTGACCGATGGGTGCGCCGGTGATCTGCGGTTGCCCGTCGCGTGGCCAGCGAGCGGCCAGCTGCCGGGTTTCACAGACCAGGGTCTGGTGACTGTGGATCACACCCTTGGCCTTACTGGTGGTTCCGGACGTGAACGCGATCAGCGCAGGCGCGGCCGGGTCGGCCTTGACGATCCCGGCCATCGGCTCATCCGCGAGGAGTTCGTCGAAGTCCGCTCCGACAACACCGACGACCGGGACATCACGATAGAGGTCCGGCTCGTAGGTCATCTTCCCGAAGCCCTCGGCGGTGATCACCACCTTGGGCTTGGTGGTGGCGATGATGTGCGCCATCTCCTTGGGGCCGTAGAAATGGACCACGGGCACGATGACCGCTCCGAGGAACGACGTCGCCCAGAAGGTGGCGCCGGCCTCCATCCAGTTCGGCAGCTGCGCGACGACCACGTCGCCCTCGCCGACGCCGCGATCACGGAGTCCGGCGGCCAGCCGGCGGGCGATCAGCTCGACATCGGCAAAGGTCCCCACGTACGGGTGGGTCGCGGAGTGCACTTCGAATGCGAGGTGGCCGCGGTCGGCCAATCCGCGACCGACCAGCTCGCCGATGGTTTCGTCGGTCCACCAACCGTCGTCTCGGTACCGTTTTGCCAGCTCGTCGGGGATATGTCTCATCGAGTGCTACTTCCTGACGTGTCGATACTCAAGTGCGACCCGCATCTTGACAGCGGGCGATTATGACGTAGATCATACGAAGCAAGCTAGGTTTTCAAATTAGAGAATAGCGTTTCCGTGCTGTGCTGATGGTGCGAATGCTGTTCTGGGATCAGTATTTTTCGTAGCGAGGAGTTGTCAGGTGGATATCCAAGAGGTTGTCGACAGGCTGGAAATCGAGCAGCATTTGACGAATTACGCGAAGGCGGTCGACTCCGAGGATTGGGATTTGTGGCGCTCGCTCTATACCGAGGATGCGCGCGTCGACTACTCCGCTGTCAGTGGCCCGACGGGAAATCCGGCGGAGATCTCCGCATGGCTGGAAGCCTCGATGAAAATGCTGCCGATGAAGCAGCATTTCATCACCAACATCGACTACACGATCACCGGTGATACCGCCGAGGTGCGGGCGATGTTCTACAACCCGATGCTCCTGCCTGGTCAAACCGAAAAGAGTGACTGCGGCGGCTGGTATCGCCACAAGCTTGTGCGGACGTCAGAAGGATGGCGCACGTACGACTTCCAGGAAGAGGATGTCTGGTTCAGTGCCACGATGAGGGCGGGGGCCGAAGCGCATCGCGCTGCGTCGGCGAAGGGCTGAGATAGCGATGGGTGAACTCGACAACACGGTCGCCCTGGTCACGGGTGCGGCACGAGGGCAGGGCCGTAGCCACTGTGTGGCGTTGGCCGAAGAAGGCGCCGACATCATCGCAATCGACATCTGCGCCGACATCGACTCCATTCCGTATCCGTTGGCCACGAAAGAGGATCTCGACGAGACCGCCCGCCTGGTCGCCGAAAAGGGTCGCCGGATTTCGACGTATACCGCTGACGTGCGACAGCTGGCCGACCTCGAAGCTGCTGTCGCGGGCGGTGTCGCGCAACTCGGCGAGATCGACATCGTCGTCGCCAATGCCGGTGTGGTCGCGCTTGGGATCGCCGATCCGAAAAACGAGCAGCTCTACCGCGACATCGTCGAGACAAATCTGTTCGGGGCCTGGAACACGATCGCGGCGACCGTGCCGTCGATCATCCGTAAAGGCCGGGGCGGATCGATCGTCCTGACCAGTTCGGTCCAGGGTCTGATCGGACGCGGCGGTGACGGGAGTGCGGCCGTGTTCGGATACGCCGCGTCCAAACACGGGATCGTTGGCTTGATGCATTCGGCGGCAAACGCGTACGCAGCGCACAACATCCGCGTCAACACGGTCCATCCGACCGGGGTTGCGACACCGATGGTCATGAACGAGTACATGGCAAAGATGCACGCGGAGCAGGGCAGTCCGTCGTCCATGGGCGGGAACATGCTGCCGGTACCGATGGTCGAAGCCGAAGACATCACCAACGCTGTGATGTGGCTGGTGAGTCAGAAGGCCCGATACGTCACCGGCGTCGCGTTGCCGGTGGATGCCGGATGCTCGGCCATGTAGTTCCGCCGCGTTGGTGGGCTCGAGGAGGAGCGTACGTGGCACGATAGACCCTGTTGTGTCACAGACGAACAAGGATTCCGCGCCCACGAAACGGCCGGCACTGACAGTGCTGGCCGTCGACGACGAATGGCCGGCGCTCGACGAGCTCGCGTATCTGCTGCGGGCCGAAGACGCGGTGGCCGAGGTGCTGACGGCCGGTGACGCGACCACCGCATTGCGGTTGATCAAGGATCGTCCCGACAGTATCGACGCGGTGTTCCTCGACATCAACATGCCGGGCCTCGACGGACTCGAACTGGCCGGGGTGCTGGCAGCTTTTGCCAACCCGCCTGCCGTGGTGTTCGTGACCGCGCACGACGATCGGGCGGTGGCCGCGTTCGACCTCGGGGCGCTCGACTATCTCCTCAAACCGCTACGAGCGCAGCGTCTTGCAGAGGCGGTCCGGCGGGTGGTCGAGCAACGGGAGACATCCGATTCGGACCCAGGCTCGCAACCCGGTGTCATCGAAGATCCGGACGAGGTGATCCCGGTCGAGATGGGTGGTTCGACCACACTGGTCAATCGCTCGGACGTGGCCTGGGTGGAAGCCGAGGGTGACTACACCCGGCTGCACACCGTAACCGGATCCCATCTGGTTCGTATCCCCATCTCGGCGCTCGAAAGCCGTTGGGCACGCGCCGGATTCCTGCGTGTTCATCGTTCATACCTGGTGTCGTCGTCGCTGGTCACCGGTATCCGCACGGTTGGATCCGGCATGGTTGTCCTCCTCCGGCCGGGCCCGAATGCGGCGGTGGTGGAGTTGCCGGTGAGCCGGCGGCACACCCGGGAACTCAAAGACCGCCTTGTCCGTAGCCCCAGACAGGATCGGCTCACCCGATGACAACCGCCGGAGAAGGCCCGCCGCGGGCGCGGGAGCGGGTCGTTCTCGCAACGCGGCGAGGGGCGCGCACCGTCCGTACCCGGGTGGAGGTCCAAGAGCAGACCGAGGTCGGCGACGCACTCATCCGTGGGCTGATGCGCGCACAGCTGGGGCTGGCGTTGCGACTGGCCGCGCCCACCCTGCTACTGCTGTGTTCGATTCCGGTGTTGATGAAGATTTTTCCGGGACTGACCGAGGTGTCGATCTTCGGGATCCTGTTGCCCTGGTGGATCCTTGGATTTGCCGTGTATCCGCTGCTGCTCGGCGTCTGCTGGATCTACAACCGTCTCGCCGACCGAAATGAAGAAGAGTTCGGCGACCTGGTCGACGACTGAGATCCCACAGATGCAGACGATATCCGGACAGTCGGTGCCGGTCCCGACACTCATCGCACTGGTTGTCGCAGCAGTGGCCACCGTCGCCATCGGAGCCTACGGAGTCCGCCTGGCCCGCACGACATCCGACTTCCTGGTTGCCTCCCGCAGCGTCGGACCCAAATGGAACGCCGCGGCCATCTCCGGCGAATATCTCTCTGCTGCCTCATTTCTCGGCGTTGCGGGACTGATTGCAAAGTACGGCGCAGACGCACTGTGGTATCCGATCGGCTTCACCGCGGGCTATGTCGGCCTGTTGTTGTTCGTGGCGGCTCCGCTCCGCAGGTCCGGCGCCTACACCGTCCCTGATTTTGCTGAATTCCGGTTGCAGTCCAGGCGTTTACGCAAGCTGGCGACTGCGGTTGTGGTCCTCATCTGCATCCTCTACATGGTTCCGCAGTTCCAGGGCGCGGGTCTGACACTCAACATCTTGCTGGGTGTTCCACCATGGGTCGGCGCGGTGGTGGTCGCGCTGATCGTGATCGCCAATGTTGTTGGCGGCGGGATGCGTTCGATCACCTTCGTGCAAGCTTTTCAATACTGGCTCAAACTCACCGCCATCGCGGTGCCTGCCGTTGTCCTGGCGATCCACTTCTACGGCGTCGGCAATGATCAGGGGTCCGAAGCGCCACCGACGGTGTCGACGGCAACGACTGTCGACGTCACGACCGACGTTGTCGTCACCGTGGCAACCCCATTGCAGGTGAATGTGTTCGGGGAGGTCGACGACGTCGCCGTGTCCGGACCTCTGATGTTGCAGCCGGGCGAACACACGTTGAGCGATGGGGCCGAGCTCGAACTCGCCGCTGGATCGGCCGTACCGGTGGTCTCCGGCGCGCCGTCAACGCACAGTGAATGGGCCACCCCGGGATGGGGTTTCGGCGGGGAGCACCCGATGTTCCAGGTCTTTTCGCTGATCATCGGAATCTTCCTGGGCACCATGGGTCTCCCGCACGTGCTGGTGCGCTTCTATACGAATCCGGATGGCAGGGCCGCCCGGGCGACCTCGCTGGCGGTGGTGGGTCTGCTCGGGGTGTTCTATCTGTTCCCCACCCTGCTCGGTGTTTTCGCGCGTTTTTGGGTACCGCAGCTGCTCATCACCGGGGCGTCGGACGCCGCTGTGCTGTTGCTGCCGGGCTCGGTGTTGTCGGGTATCGGTGGCCAGTTGCTGGCGGCGCTGGTGGCTGCAGGCGCCATCGCAGCTTTCCTCGCCACGTCGTCCGGCCTGCTCGTCAGCGTGGCCGGCGTCCTGAGTACCGACGTGCTGCGCGGACGGGTCCGTGACTTCCGTGTCGCCTCCGTGCTGGCCGGGTTGCTTCCCCTCCTGTTGGCCGTCGGGGTGACGTCCATCGACCTGTCCCGCACCGTCGGTCTCGTGTTCGCTGTCGCCGCCTCGACGTTGTGTCCGTTGCTGGTGCTGGGCATCTGGTGGCGCGGACTCACCGCGGTGGGCGCGGCGGCAGGACTGATCGTCGGTGGTGTTGTCGCCGGTGGCGCCGCCCTCGCGACATCGGTCGGCGGCGTCGATGACGGCATGCTCGACGGCTGGCCCGCTGTGCTGATCGGTTATCCGGCGGCGGTCAGTGTGCCGTTGGCCTTTGTCACGATGGTGCTGGTCAGCAAGTTGACCACCGATCGGGTCCCGGCTGATGTCGGGCGGCTTCTGACCCGTCTGCACGCCCCGGAAGGGCTGGGGGTCGGGCGCGATCGCGAGGTGGGTCTCGACCACGGGGAGGATCGCTGAATGTGGCGGAGCAGTCATGAGTCCAGCCGTTGTCACCGTACGGCCAGGCCGAGAGGGAACGTCACGCCGGTGAGCTCTTCGGAGACGGTCCACAGGCGCCGCTGGACCACTCGGTCGTGCGAGTCTGGGCTGGACGTGACCAGTTCGGGATATACCCGGATCGCCCTGCGGTTGCCGGGGCCGTAGTACTGCCCGCCGACGACGGCCGGATCGGTGGCTGCGCGCAGGGTGGGCAGGGCGCCGATGGCGGCCTTCTGGGTGAGCAGTGGTGCGAGCCCGGTGAGGGGCAGACGGAGCGCGGTGGGCAGGTTGCGGGCGAGTCCGGTGTTGGACGGGCCGGGGTCGGCGGCGACTGCGATCGTGGTGTCGTGCGGGGCGAGCCGGCGCTGCAGTTCGTACGTGAACATCAGGTTGGCGAGTTTGGCCTGGCCGTAGGCGGCGATGCGGCTGTATGAGCGCTCCCACTGCAGGTCGTCGAAGTTGATGGCGGCCCGGATGCGGTGGCCGATGCTGCTCACCGTCACGACGCGGGAGCCGGGGACGGGCAGGAGCCGGTCCAGCAGCAGGCCGGTCAGGGCGAAGTGGCCGAGGTGGTTGGTGCCGAACTGCAGCTCGAAGCCGTCGGCGGTGGTTTGGCGCGGGGTGTGCATCACGCCCGCGTTGTTGATGAGTAGGTCGATGCGCGGGTGGGCGGCGCGTAGGTCGGCCGCGGCGGAGCGGACCGAATCCAGTGAGGTCAGGTCGAGGGCCTGGACGGTGACGTCGCCGTTGATGCGGGCGGCTGCCTGCCTGCCCTTCTCGATGTTACGGACGGCCAGGACCACCGTCGCCCCGCGTTCGGCGAGCATTCGCGCAGTCTCGAAGCCCAGCCCGGTATTGGCGCCGGTCACGATCGCCACCCGGCCGTGCTGCTCGGGAATGTTTTGGTCGTTCCAGTTGCTGCTCATGACGTACTCCTTAAGAAACCATCGGTCTGTTGTGGAATAAACATAAAAGACCGGCGGTCTCCTGTCAAGGGACCGACGGTCTTTAATTCCCCCAACGGACCGGTGGTCTTTAAGCTAAGGTCAAACCGTGACATTTCAGCGGGCACGCAGCGAGGAGCAGCGCGAGATACGTCGCAGGGCGATCCTGGACACGGCGGCGGCGATGCTCGACGAGATGCCCGTGGCCGAGGTGAGCCTCAACGAGCTCAGCCGGCGGGTGGGCCTGGCCAAGTCGAACGTCTTGCGGTATTTCGAGTCGCGCGAGGCGGTCTTGCTCGAACTGCAGGACGCCTTCATGGGGAGCTGGCTCGCCGAGCTGGCGGACGAACTGGACGCGGGCGTCGAGGCGCAGGCCACGCCGGACGTGCGAGCAGGTCAGCTCGCCGAGATCCTCAGCCGGTCACTGTCGGAACGGGTGGTGCTCTGCCACCTCTTCGGCGCGCAGGGTGCTGTTCTGGAGCGAAACGTCTCGGTCGAGGTGGCCAAGCAGCACAAGCGTTCCTCCCTCACCAGACTCGCCGACATGGCCGATCTCGTGCGTCTTCACCTGCCAGAGCTCGGCGATGGCGCGCAGATGTTCTGCTTTATGAGCCTGATCTCGGCGGGCGCGCTGTCGGCGTACGTCCCGACGCCACCGAGCCTCCTGACTGTCTACGCGGACGAACCCGCCCTCGGCATACTTCATCCGGAGCTAGACGAAGCCCTGCGGTCATCCTTCACTGCGACGCTCGTCGGCGTGCTGCCGCGCGCCTGAATGCCCCGGGCTATTACGTGCAGCTCGAGACTGACCGTTCGTCGCACAGCGCGCACGACTTCATGGCCACCAAAGTGCGGGGCAACATCAACATCGTTCTCAGGCAGTTCATTTCGACGTTTGTAGTCACGGCCGTCTCTGTGTGATTCGCCAATCGTGACCTCGATCCGCGCGGTTGTCTGGCGGCGGTCCGCTTGCGAAAAATGCAGTGCCGCAACAACTATGGTGATCGCACTAGGAAAGGGGAGTGGAGTCCGACGGCTTGAGAACCGCGGTCAGATAATGGGTGCCTTCGGGGGATGGGGTGAGCCGACCGTAGCGGTCTTGCAGATCGGATTGACCTTGAATGATTGTCTGCCAGTTCATGTGGTGGAGCTGGCTGGTGGTGTCGCGGTCGGTACGCCCCGTGGTAGCGGTGTCGGGCGCGCCGACAAGCGTTTTGAGTTTCTGGTACCGCTCGGACGTTGATTGTGTTGGTGCCGTTGCGAGTTGGGCGATCTGAGCAAGCCGGCTGCCCGGAGCCGAGAGTTCGGTGATGGTCGTGAGCACGCTCCTGACGACGTCGTCGGATAGGTAAGGCAGCACGCCCTCTTCCAGCCAGGCGGTCGGAACGTCCTGGCGAAACCCGGATGCGAGCAGGTCATGCTCCCACTGTCCGCGTAGGTCGGTGGCAACGGTGTGTCGCGGTCCGGGTCTGGGGGCCTGGACTTTCGCCAGTACTTGTTCTTTGAAGTCGAACATCGGTGGGAGATCGATTTCGAAGACCGGTATGTGCGCCGGCAGCGGCAGTCGAAAGGCGCGTGTGTCCAGGCCTGCCCCCAGGATGACGACCTGCTCGCACCCTTGCTCGCAGGCCGCGAGCAGGTAGTCGTCGAAGAATTTCGTGGCCAGAACGCGATCATCGTAGAAGTCGTCAACGAGTTGTCGCATCCGCTCCCACGTGTCGACAGCGTTCTCGGGCGCGTCCAGGTCGAAGAACGCTGTCTCGGCGGCCTCGGCGAAAAGCTGTGCGTACGGATCGGCGAACAGAGCATCCGTGCGTACAGTTTCGCGCGCGCGGATCAATGCCACTCCGATCGCAGTCAGCCCAACTCCAGCCAGTGAATCCGGCAGACCTCTATCCATGGACTCAATCCTCCCCAGTCGGTTCTCTGAGGAACGTAGCCCCTCGTACCGGCGTTTCGATTCGTTTTGCACATCGTGGTGATGCCGGAGGAGCAGGAGTGAATCAATCGCAGATCGTGCTGAACAGAACTCCATCGTTTGCCGCCTACAGTGGCCGGATGACGGCTCAATGCATCCTGATGATCAGTGGCAGCGTCCGTGAGGGCTCAGTTAATGCTGCGGTGGTCGCGACGGCGGCCGCGGTGGTGCCCGAGGGCACCACCGCGGTGACATACGCCGGGCTGAGTGATCTGCCGCACTTCAACCCCGACCTCGACAACGACTCCCCGCCGCCGGCCGTGATCGAGCTGCGTCGCCTGATTGACGAGTCGACTGCGCTGCTGTTCAGCACGCCGGAGTACGCCGGTGCTATGCCGGGGGCGCTGAAGAACCTGCTGGAGTGGACCGTCGGCGGTGTGGAGACGACGCAGAAGCCAACCGGGTGGATCAACCCGTCATCGATCCACAACCGGTCCGTCGGAACGTACGCGTCGCTGCGCACCGTGCTCGAGTACACCGACGCTCGAATCATCGATGCAGCCTGCGTCAACGTGCCGATCCCACGAGCGTTGATCGGTGCGGACGGTCTCGTGGCCCCGAGCCCCGAGCGCGAGGCGATCCGCAGCGCCGTGGCTGCGCTCGTCGCCGGGACCTAGAAACGTTCCGATCGCGTCGGCAGTCCCCACGCGGCTGAGCCCGATTCGGGGCGCGGCCGCTTACCGTTCGTCGCTCAGAATCGACCGTTCGTCGCACAGTTCGACAGCTCACCGTGTGACTGCGACCACACCATATTCATGTGACCTGGACCTCAATAACGTCTCCTGACAGGTTCTCTCACTCGTTTATGTCAGGAGTCTCCCGTGACCACATCAGACCTGAGCCCGGATAGGTCGCCCGAGCGACCGGCTCCGGACGCACAGGCGTTCATCGACATGCAGGCAAGTCCGGAGTTCCAGGATCTGCGCCGTCGACTACGCGTGTTCGTCTTCCCCGTGACGGGCTTCTTCCTGGCCTGGTACATGCTCTATGTCCTCGTCGCCACGTACGCGCACGACTTCATGGCCACCAAAGTGTGGGGCAACATCAACATCGGCATCATCTTCGGTCTCGGGCAGTTCGTTTCGACGTTTGTCATCACGGCCGTCTACGTGCGATTCGCCAATCGTGACCTCGATCCTCGCGCCGCGGCCATCCGCGAAGAGCTGGAAGGACCGGTCAAATGACCATTCTCGCCGCGGATACCGCTTCGGTAGGTAACCCCGCACTCAACATCGCCATCTTCGTGGCCTTTGTCGTCATCACCATGACGATCGTCATCCGGGCCAGCAAGACCACCAAGAAGGCCTCCGACTTCTACACCGGTGGCGGCCAGTTCTCCGGACCGCAGAACGGCTTTGCGATCGCAGGCGACTATCTGTCGGCCGCATCGTTCCTCGGTATCGCAGGCGCCATCGCCGTTTACGGTTACGACGGCTTCCTCTACTCGGTCGGTTTCCTCGTTGCCTGGCTGGTGGCTCTGCTCCTCGTTGCCGAATTGCTGCGCAACACCGGCCGGTTCACGATGGCCGATGTTCTGAGCTTCCGACTCCAGGAACGTCCGGTCCGGATGGCCGCGGCGCTGTCCACCCTGACGGTCTCGCTGTTCTACCTGCTGGCCCAAATGGCCGGTGCGGGTGGACTTGTCGCCCTGCTACTGAACATCGACGGCAAGTTCGGTCAAAGTATTGTGGTCGCCGTGGTCGGCGTCCTGATGATCGCCTACGTCCTCATCGGCGGCATGAAGGGCACCACCTACGTCCAGATGGTCAAGGCGGTTCTCCTCATCGCCGGTGCAGGCGTCATGTTCTTCCTCGTGTTGTTCGCGGTGAAGGGCAACTTCTCGCAGTTGATCGCCGATGCGCAGGCCACCGTGAGTGGGTCGGCAAACGAGGCGGTCGCGAGCCGTGACATCGCTGCTCCCGGTGCAAAGTACGGCATCAGCGAGATGTCGAAACTCGACTTCATCTCGCTGGGCATCGCTTTGGTTCTCGGTACCGCTGGTCTGCCCCACGTCCTGATGCGCTTCTACACGGTCCCGACCGCCAAAGAGGCGCGTCGTTCGGTCACCTGGGCGATCGGACTCATCGGCGCCTTCTACCTGTTCACCCTGGTTCTCGGTTACGGTGCCGCCAAATCGGTTGGCCCGGACAAGATCCTCGCCGCACCGGGCAAGGAGAACTCAGCCGCGCCGCTGTTGGCATTCGAGCTCGGCGGCACCATCTTCTTGGCCGTGATCTCGGCGGTGGCCTTCGCGACCATCCTCGCCGTGGTTGCCGGACTGGCCATCACCGCCTCCGCCTCATTCGCTCACGACATTTATGCCAGTGTCATCAAGCGCGGCAAGGCATCTGAGGAGCAGCAGGTCCGGGTTTCGCGGATCACCGTTGTGGTCATCGGCCTCGTCTCGATCGTGCTGGGCATCCTGGCCATGGGGCAGAACATCGCCTTCCTGGTGGCCCTGGCCTTCGCGGTTGCCGCCTCGGCCAACCTGCCGACTTTGCTGTTCTCGCTGTTCTGGAAGAAGTTCAACACCACTGGTGCGCTTTTCAGCATCTACGGCGGCCTGATCACCTGCATCGGACTGATCGTGATCTCACCAGCTGTGTCCGGCAAGGCGACCTCGATGTTCCCCGATGCGAACTTCGACTTCTTCCCGATGTCGAACCCGGGCATCGTCTCGATCCCCGCCGGCTTCCTGCTGGCCGTGATCGGCACCTACGTCGGGCGTCGCAAGCAGGAGAACGCAGCGAAGCAGGCCGAGATGGAGGTTCGCTCACTCACCGGGGTCGGCGTCGAAAAGGCGGTCTCGCACTGACCTGAAAACCCCGATGATGTGCGGTTTTGGCGGTCCCGTCCTGGGAGTTTGTTCGCCAGAACCGCACATCATTGTGTTAAGCCGGTGTTACTTGGGTACTCGGGGGCGATGAGTACCTACACGACCACAAATCCGACCACCGGCAAGACCGAGCGGGAGTTCGAGAGCCTTACCGCGGCGGGTGTCGAAGACGTACTGAGCCGTTCGATGGCGGCGTTTGAGCCGTGGCGGGCCACCAGTCCGGCCGAACGCGCCGCAGCACTGGCCCGGACCGCTGACCTGTACGAACAGCAGGCCGACAAGCTGGCGCAGGCCATCACCACGGAGATGGGTAAACCGACAAAACAGGCGCTTGGCGAAGTGCAGTTGGCTGCGGCGATCTACCGCTACTACGCGGAGCACGGGCCGGACCTGCTCAAGAGCGAGAAGCTCGACGTCGGCGGGGCGGACGAGTCGATTGTTCAGAAAGAACCGGTCGGTCCGCTCGTGGGTGTCATGCCCTGGAACTATCCCTACTATCAGGTTGCCCGGTTTGTGGCTCCGAACCTGATGGCGGGCAACACGATCATTCTCAAACATGCGTCGATCTGTGCCGGGTCGGCTCAGCTGATGGAAGAGAAGCTTCACGAGGCGGGCGTACCGACCGACGCGTACATCAACGTCTTTGCGTCCAGTGACCAGGTTGCCGACATGATCGCCGATACCCGCGTCCGGGGAGTGTCGTTGACGGGCAGCGAAGCGGCGGGAGCCTCCGTCGCCGAGACGGCGGGGCGGAATCTGAAGAAGGCGGTACTCGAGCTCGGTGGGTCCGATCCCTTCATCGTTCTCGAGACCACCGATCTGGAGAACACGGCGCGGACCGCGGCCAAAGGTCGATTGTCGAACGCGGGCCAGGCATGTAACAGTCCCAAGCGTTTCATCGTGCGCGACAAAGACTTCGACACATTCGTCGCGACGGTCACCGCGGAGTTCGAGTCGGCCACGGTGGGTGACCCCTCACATCCCGACACCGTGGTCGGGCCGCTGTCGTCGGTCAATGCCCGGGACACAGTGGTCGATCAGGTCAAGAAGGCCGTATCGCAGGGCGCCAAGTTGCACACCGGCGGTGAAGCGGTCGATGGAGATGGCGCCTTCATGCGTCCGGCCGTGCTGACCGGGATCACCAAGGACATGGACGCCTACTCCGAGGAGATCTTCGGTCCTGTCGCGATGGTCTACTCCGTGGCGTCGGAGGACGAGGCGGTGAAGCTCGCCAATGACGTCGACTTCGGCTTGAGCGGTTCGGTCTGGGGCTCCGACCTCGACAAGGCCCGCGACATCGCCGATCGCCTCGAGGTCGGTATGGCGTACATCAACGAGCACGGAACAACGTTGCCGGGCTTGCCTTTTGGCGGCGTCAAGCGCTCCGGGTTCGGTCGAGAACTCGGACGTTGGGGGATGGGCGAGTTCGTGAACACCCGCCTCCGCCGGACATCCAGCCGCTAGACCCCTATCGAAGGCGGGTGCACCGGTCAGTCGGCGACGTCGGCCACCGCTTCGGCGATGGCGAAACAGGATGTGAGCCCGGGGGATTCGATGCCGAACAGATTCACCAACCCGGTGACTCCGTGCTGTGCGGGGCCCTGGATCAGGAAGTCGGCGGCCGGTTCGCCCGGGCCGGAGAGTTTCGGCCGGACACCGCAGTAGGCGGGCGTGAGCGAGTTGTCGGGTAGCGCAGGCCAGTACCGGCGTATCTCGGAGTAGAAACTGTCTGCTCGGGTCGGATCGACCCGGTAGTCAACACGGTTCACCCATTCGACGTCCGGGCCGAAACGGGCCTGACCGCCGAGGTCGAGGGTCAGGTGTACGCCCAGTCCGCCGTCGACGGGGATCGGATAGACGAGTCGCGAGAAGGGCACCTTGACGCCGGTCGGAGTGTAGTAATTCCCCTTGGCGTAGTAGCGCTTCGGAAGGTGCTCGGCAGGAAAGCCATCGAACTGCGCCGCAACATCCCACGCGCCCAACCCGGCACTGTTGATCACTGTGCCGCAGGAGATCTCGGTGTCATCGATGGTCAGGACGATCGACGAATCCTTGCCTGTCCCGGCAACCGATCCGCCCATCACGGTGCTGCGCAGCACCGTGGTTGCGCCGGATTCTTCGGCATCACGCCGCAGGGCACTCATCAGTCCATGGCTGTCGACGATCCCGGTGGACGGTGACAACAGTGCCCGTCCGGCCTGCAAGTCGGGTTCGAGGTCGGAGAGTTCGTCCGTGTGGACCATCCGAAGATCGTTGACGCCGTTGATCTCTGCGGCAGCGGCAATGCCCAACAAGCGGTCGAACTGATCGGCATCGGTTGCCACGATGAGCTTGCCGATCCGGTGGTGATCAACACCGTTGTCGGCGCAGTAGGCGTAGAGCTTGTCTCGGCCGGTCGTGCAGTAGCGTGCCTTGGCGCTGCCGGCGGGATAGTAGATACCGGCGTGGATGACCTCGGAGTTCCGTGAACTGGTTTCCGACCCGATCAACTCGGACCGTTCGATGATGAGTACCTCACGCCCGCTGCGGGCGAGCTGCCTGGCAATGGCCAAACCGATCACACCGGCACCGATCACCACACAATCGATGTACTCCACCGCTCACCTCCGAGGCCTCGTTCAACGCAGATACGCTCCACGCACCATGACGCATGGAGCGTATCGGCGGACGATTCAGCGAGCAGCGGTTGTGGACCCTTCGATGTCGGTGGCGTCGCTGGGCAGCTCGACCGGGGACGGCTGTGGCTGGAAGCGAGGAACGCACGCTGTGAACGCAAAAGCGAGGAGTGCGGTTCCGGCGGCCAGCAGCATGGTCACCTTGAATGCGTCCGCGGACGGCACGTCGAACCCGCCGGACGAGATCGTCATCTGAGCCAGGATCACGCCGACGATGGCGCTGGCGAAGGATGTTCCGAGCGAGCGCATCAGCGTGTTGAAGCTGTTGGCAGCGCTGGTCTGCGACATCGGGACGGCACCCATGATCAGCGCGGGCATGGCGCCATAGGCCAAACCGGTGCCGATGCCGATGATGATGCCGACGATGATGATCTGCCAGACGGTGCTGAGGGCAAAGGCCCCGAGGACGTATCCGGCAGCAACAACAAGGGCACCGATCATCAAGGTTGTCTTGGGGCCTCGCGAGTTGGTGATCCGCGCCGACACGGGGGCCGCGAGCATCATCACCACACCGAATGGGGCCATCGCCAGGCCGGTCATCAGAGTGGATTTGCCCATCCCGTACCCGGTGCTCTCGGGTAGCTGGAGTACCTGCGTCAACACCAGCGTCATGGCGAACATCGCAAAGCCCAGGGCAACCGATGCCAGGTTGGTGAAGAGCACCTGTCGGCCGGCGGTGACCCGCAGGTCGACAAGTGGCAGCTTGGTCCGCAGCTCCCACCAGCCCCAGACAGCGAACGCGATGACCGAGAGCGCTGCCAGCGTCAGGGTTGTGCCACTGGTCCAGCCCCAGTCGGAGCCCTTGGAGATCGCGAGCAGTAGGGCGATCAACGCGGTCGAGAGTGACGCGGCGCCAACGTAATCGAAGCTGCCGCCGCTGCGGACGTCAGATTCGGGAACGAACACCAGGACCAGCACGGTGGCAAGTACAGCGAGTGCACCGGAGATCCAGAAAAGGAAGTGCCAGTTGGCGTATTCGGCGATCAGGGCCGAGATGGGCAGGCCGAGTGCACCGCCGATGCCGAGCGAGGCACTCATCATGGCCACCGAGCTCGCCAACTTCTCTTTGGGGAGTGCATCGCGCATCAGGCTGATTCCCAGCGGGATCACCGCTCCCGCCAGACCCTGCAACACCCGACCGAGAAGCAATGGGATCAGGCTGTTGCTCAGCGCGGCGACGACGGAACCGAGGACCAGGAGCATCAGGCTCAGCAGCAGCAACCGGCGCTTGCCGAACATATCTCCGAGTCGACCCATGACGGGTACTGCGACGGTGCCGGTCAGCAGGGTGGCGGTGACGGCCCAAGCGGTGTCGGACGGTGAAGCGTCGAGGAGTTTGGGCAGTTCGGGGATGATCGGGATCATCACGGTCTGCATCAGGGCCGCGACCACACCGGAGAACGCCAGGATCGCCACGATAGGCCCAGGCGGCGGAGCCTTGGTGGTGTCGCCGGCTACGGGAACGTGCATGTAACGCCTCCAGAGAGATTCAGGTTCGTGGGCGCGTGAGTACTAAAGCAGCCGACTGATTGAACTTAAAGCGTATGACTCAATCGGTCAATGAACCTGGCGGTGATGCACCACACAGCAAGAAAGGGAGGGGGATAGACTTTCGCAGTAGTCACGACAGTGATGGAAAGGCTTGTTGCTCAAGCCTTTGGTGGTGGCAATTCGCGACCGAAAGAGAACATGACCACATTTGAGCGCCCGCGTGTATTGATCGTCGGCGGAGGTTTCGGCGGACTGAATGCCGCCCGAAAACTACGGCACGCCGACGTCGACGTCACCCTGCTGTCCCGCGGAACAAGTCATGTCTTTCAGCCGCTGCTCTACCAATGTGCGACGGGCGTGCTGTCCGAGGGCTCGATCGGCAGTCCGCTGCGACACCTGTTGCGGCGGCAGAAGAATACCCATGTGGCACTGGGTGAAGCGACGGCGATCGACGTCGACACCCGAACGCTGACGGCCTGCCGAAGCGATGGGTCGATGTTCGATCTGCCCTACGACCACCTCGTGGTCGCCGCCGGGATGCAGCAGGCCTATCACGGGCACGACGAGTACATCGATTGGGCGCCGGGCATGAAAACGCTGGACGACGCCTTGACCATCCGCCGCAAACTGGTCACCGCATTCGAGATGGCCGAGTCACTTCCCACCGCCGAAGAGCGAGCGCGCTGGCTGACCTTTGCGGTGGCCGGTGGTGGACCGACCGGTGTGGAAATCGCCGGTCAGATCCGTGAATTGGCCCTGCATGCCCTGACGAACGAGTTCCGGTCGATCGATCCCTGCGAGGCCAGGGTGCTGCTGTTCCACAGCGGTGACCGGGTCTTGCCCTCCTTCGACAAGAGACTGTCGAAGAATGCACAGCGCACGCTGGAGCGGGTCGGTGTCGAGACCCACCTCGGGGTTCATGTCACCGAGGTCGGTCCCGGTTATGTCGAGACGACCACCAAGGCGGAGCCGAAAACCACGAGTCGGTATGAAACACAGACCGTCGTCTGGACCGCCGGTGTGGAGGCCGTGCCTTTTGCCAAGGCGCTCGCCGCGGCGTTGGGTGTCCCGCAGGACCGGTCCGGGCGCATCGCCGTCGAACCGGACCTGACGGTCCCCGGACATCCGAACATCTGGGTGGTCGGTGACCTGATGTCCCGCGACAAGTTGCCTGGTGTGGCAGAGGTCGCGATGCAGGGCGGACGGTATGCAGGCAAGCTGATCGCTGCGGAGGTCGCATCGGGCGGCGCCGCCACGCGGACGCCGTTCAAGTATCGAGACCTGGGCAGTGCGGCGTATGTTGCGCGGGGTCACGCACTCGTTCAGGCCGGGCCACTTCATCTTTCGGGACGCCTGGGTTGGTTGTCGTGGGGGGTCATCCATATCGTCTTCTTGGCCGGAGCTCGCAATCGTATTGGCACGCTGCTGAACTGGGGTGCGACGCTGGCCACCGGATCGCGGCGGGAGCGGGCCGTCACGTTCGGCGATTCGCGCATCGCACGGAACACGTACTTCACCAACGCCAGGAAGAATGCGAGCTGACCGGCCGCTGAACAAGGTTCGGCCACAATGCGACTCAGAGTGCCGCCGTACCCATCGTCGCCAGCATCAGTGCGAACAACAACCATCCGGCGCCCTGCCAGATCGTCCAGGTGCCACCGCGCTTCCACACCCGGTAGCCCTCGATGAAGGCGCCGATGCCGCCCAGGAGCAGTATCGCGGTTGAACCCGCACCCCAGAGCAGGCTGGAAGGGTCGATCAGAAGGTCGGCAGCCAGCCAGATTGCGGCCAGGGCGATCACCACGATGACGTATTTGGCAGCGGCCCGGAATGTCGGGGGATCGTTCCAGCGCTTTTCGACGTCATTGGTCACGGTGGCCTCCCTCTCTGTGAACTCACGGTTGCTTCACACTCTGTGAACTGTTCCGGTGGTACCCGGAATGAGTCGATTTCATGCAAGCTTCGAGCTCGGCAGGCGGATCAGGCAACTGCGCGCTACTTTGCACAAGCAACTACACCCCACCAACGCCGGGAGCCATCAGTGTCAGAGCAGATCGTCGACAAGAACGCCGCCGGACTCGATGTCCGGCAGTACCACATCGGGGTGGCTCCGGGTGAGGTCGGAACAGTTGCGTTGTTGCCGGGTGATCCGTTCCGGGTGCCCTTTGTCGCAGAGTTTCTGACCGATGTGCGTGACATCGCCCATAATCGCGAACACCGGACGATGACGGGTTACTACAAGGGCAAACTGATCACTGCGACGTCGACGGGGATGGGTTGCCCATCGACTGCCATCGCGGTGGAGGAACTGGCCAGGGTCGGTGTCACTTCGCTTATCCGCGTAGGGAGTTCGGCCGGCCTGCAGCCGGGTATCGCGCCGGGTGATCTCCTGATCAGCGAGGGTTCATTGCGCAATGACGGAACCACCGCGGCGTATGTTCATCCGGGTTTCCCTGCGGTACCGGATATTTCGATCGCAGCAGAACTGCGGCGCGTTGCCGAGGCCATGGCGACGCAGCGCGGCGGCTTTCGGGTGTACTCCGGCATCAACGCCACCGACGATGCGTTCTATGCGGAAGGCCCGGAGTGGATTTCCCAGTTGTCGCAGATGGGAATCCTCAACGTCGAGATGGAGAGTTCGGCGCTCTACGTCGTCGCGAAGCTGCGAGGTCTGCGCGCCGGCATGGTGTGTGCCTGCTCGAGCAACCTCGTCGACGGTGTCAGCGTCTACGGAGATCAGAAGGCCGCGCTCAAGGACGGTTGGATGCGCAGCATCGAGGTTGCCCTCGATGCTGCTGTTGCGCTTGACCTTTGACGGACAAGGCCCGG
Source organism: Williamsia sp. Y844 (assembly GCF_056786475.1). Lineage (NCBI taxonomy): Bacteria > Bacillati > Actinomycetota > Actinomycetes > Mycobacteriales > Nocardiaceae > Williamsia > Williamsia sp. Y844. The sequence goes on along the minus strand of NZ_JBXCJB010000001.1, from coordinate 1,769,254 downwards.
TGCGGTCAGCTTTCCGGCCGCGTCGGGTACTTCGCCATGAGATCACGGGCCGCCTGCTTGTCGCCGTTCATGGCGACCACCAGATCGTCGATCGAGTTGAAGTTCTCCATGCGGCGCACGAGTGTTGTCAGCTCCGCGATCGCGTGGGCGCCGTACAGATCCTCTTCGAAGTCCATGACGTAGGCCTCGACCGTGCGGGTACGACCGTCGAATGTCGGGTTGTTGCCCACCGAGATCAGCGCAGGCAGGTACGTGCCCGGGCGTAGACGGCCACGAGGCGGCTCACCCTCTGCCAGCCCGAACCAACCGAAGTAGACGCCGTCCTCGGGGATCCGACTCTCGTCTTCGGTGCGGATGTTCGCGGTCGGGAAGCCCATGGGCGCTCCGCGTCCCTCGCCACGCACGATCTCGCCCGCGGCGTAGCCGAGAAGTTCGTCGGAGTTGCTGGTCACTGCACTATCCCTTCGTGGGGTCACAAGTCGCGGGTCGGACACCGCGTGGTGCGGCGACCAAATGCTGTCTTCGAGCGTAGACGGGTCCGTACAGGTACCGGTGATCTGGCTGTCGAGATGTGGGGGGTTTCATCCCGCGGGAAGACCAAAACTCGCGGCGACTCAAACCCGTGGCTAGGTTGTCGTGGTGACATAGCGTCACCTACGGCTGCAGAATCGCTGGTCTACGGCCGATGAACCCCCCGCCACGATGAAGTCTGGAGCTGACCGCGTTGTCTGAAGCAGGATCGTTGAAGGTCTCGGTAGTTGTCGGAAACCCCAAGCCGCAGTCGCGGACCCGGACGGTCGCCGAAGCGCTGGTGCCTGCGCTGCTCGAGCCGGGATCGTACGAGGTCGATGTCATCGAACTCGCCGACCTGGCAGATGAGTTGTTCCAATGGGGTTCGGAAAAGGTCACCGCAGCAAAGACTTCGGTCGCGGCCAGCGACCTGGTCATCTTTGCCACACCCACCTACAAGGCCTCGTACACCGGACTGCTGAAGGCATTCCTCGATCAGTACGGTACAGATGGCCTCAAAGGCGTGGTGGCGATACCCGTGTTCACCGGTGGGGACCTGACGCATTCGCTGGCACCACAGACAACGCTGGCACCCTTGCTCCTGGAATTGGGTGCCGCGATCCCGGGCCGTGGTCTGTACTTCGTCATCGACGATCTGCCCGAACTCGACAGCTTCATCGCGCAGGCGGCCGCCGACTATTCTGCCGTGTTCGCCTCGCTGTCGTCGGTGGCCGGCTCGGTCCGTCCGGCCCTGAAAACTGCGCAATAGCGACCTGCCGAGGGCTATGCGCCCTCGATAGGTCATCAGGGGCGAAGTTGGGGGTTGCCCGGTTGCACTGCCTACTTCGCTCCCAGGTGGGACGATCGACGATGTGTCCGGACTCGAAGCGGCCCTCGGGGTCAAAGCAGCCAAGAAGGTGCCGCCCCATGTCGTGGTGTTGTTCGGTGCCACGGGCGATCTGGCGCGCCGAAAACTGTTGCCCGGCTTGTTTCATCTGTTCATGTCGAAACTGGCGCCGCCGATGCGGATCGTCGGGACCTCGCTCGATGACATCGACACCGAGGAGTTCCGGGCAGTCGCGGTCAAGGCCTGCAGCGAGTTCTCCAGCCGGGTCTTCACACCCGAAGCAGCGGCAGAGTTCGCCGAGACCCTGACCTATGTGCCGCAGAGCGCAGGCGCTGAAGCGCTCGCCGCACAGGTGCGGCAGGAGCTTTCGGTGCTGGGAACCGACGCCCACATGCTGCACTACTTGAGCGTGCCGCCGATGGCAGCGATGGCCGTGCTCGAGATGCTGCACGAAGCGGATCTGGTGAAGAAGTCCCGCGTGATCATGGAGAAACCGTTCGGTACCGACCATGACAGCGCTGTCGCGCTCAATGCCTCGATTCACAAGTGGTTCGGGGAGGATCAGATCTTCCGTATCGATCACTTCCTCGGTAAGGAAGCGGCCCAGAACATCCTGGCCTTCCGGTTCGCCAACGGGTTGTTCGAACCGATCTGGAACCGAAACTTCATCAATTACATCCAGATCGATGTACCCGAGAAGCTGGCGCTCGAAGGACGGTCGCACTTCTACGAATCCACGGGCGCGTTCCGGGACATGGTGGTCACCCATCTCTTTCAGATCCTTGCCTTCGTTGCGATGGAACCACCGACCGCGTTGGCGCCCGGACCGATCGGTGAGGAGAAGAACAAGGTCTTCCGGTCGATGCTGCCGCTTGATCCCCGAAACGTGGTGCGCGGTCAGTACACCGGCTATCGCGATGAACCCGGTGTCATCGCCGAGTCGCAGACCGAGACCTTCGTTGCGCTCAAGGCCGAAATCGACAACTGGCGGTGGGCCGGGGTCCCGTTCTACCTGCGAACCGGCAAGGGGTTGGCCGATGGACAGCGCATCATCTCGATCGCGTTCCACGAGCCACCGAAGAGCATGTTCCCGGACGGATCGGGTGTGGGGCAACAGGGTCCGGATCACCTGACGTTCGACCTCGCCGACGAGTTCAAGGTGTCGCTCTCGTTCTACGGCAAAAAGCCGGGTCCGGGCATGAAGCTCGACAAGCTGAGTCTGCAGTTCGCGATGCACGAAACCGAGCAGGCCGACCTGGTGTTGGAGGCCTACGAACGTCTCATCCTTGATGCGATGAAAAACGATCACACACTCTTCACCACGGCGGAGGGCATCGAACGGTTGTGGGATGTCTCGGCGCCGTTGCTCAACGATCCACCCCCGGTCCGCAGTTACAGTCAGGGTTCATGGGGGCCCAACGCGATCCATCAGCTCATCGCACCGCACGCCTGGCGGTTGCCGTTCGAACGGATCTGGCGCAACAAGAAGGAAAGCTGACGGTGTCTGACCATCAGTTCTCTTCAGCCGCATACTCTTTCATCAGTACGCGTTCCTTGGTGACATTCGGGTACCAGATCCTGACGACCACCGCGCCGACGAGCACAACGAGGATGGCCGAGGCGTAGGCCAGAAAGTCGCCGTCCACAAACGCTTCTCGCGCAGCCGACAGGATTTCGGTAGCGTTGTCGGGGTAGCGTTCCGCGAGATCCTCGGCACTGGAGAACGATTTGGTGAGCGCCGCCTGAGTCTGGTCGGTGATGGTGTCGGCATCGGGCGATCCGGCGATCTGCTTCGTCAGGTTGTGCGCATAGCCGGCGGTGAGGATCGCACCGAGAATCGATTGCATGATCGCCCCGCCGAGATCGCGCTGCAGGTCGGACATGCTCGAGGCCATTCCGGCTCGCGACAGCGGAACAGAACCGGTCAGCGAACGCGACGCGGGCGTTCCCGCGATACCCACCCCGACACCGATGCAGATGTAGACCAACGCGACCTGCCAGTAGTGCGCACTCTCGCTCCACATCGTCATGGCGAAGACCATGCCGAGACCGATGAACGCGAATCCGACCAGCAGTGTGGTGCGCGATCCGAGGTTCTCGACCATCCGCGCGGACAGGGGAGCAACGACCACCATGGAGGCGGCGGCGGGAAGAACCGAGGCGCCTGCCGCGAGGGTCGAGTACTCCAAAACGTTCTGCAGGTACTGCTGCCCGATGTACATCGCGCCCATCAGGGTGCCGAACACCACGATGCCACCGATTGCGGCGACCCAGAAAGTCGGGCGGGCAGCGATCTTGAGGTCGAACAGTGGGTTGGCGGCGCGGTGTTGTCGGAAGAAGAACGCGATGGCTGCGGCCAGTGCGATGGCCGCCAGGATTGCGGTGATCGTCCCGGCGCCTGCCATCGGGAGAAAGTTCAGCGCCAGCACCATGGCGCCGATGAAGGCGATGGACAGGACGCCGCCGAGGTTGTCGACCGGGTCCGTGGAGTCGCCGTTGTCACCGGGTACCAACTTGAGTGCAGCGATGAGCGCGATGACGGCCAGCGGCAGGGTGACGAGGAAAACCGAGTGCCAGCTGAACACCTCGAGCAGCCCACCGGACAGGACCGGACCCAGTGCGGTGATCGCACCGCCGAGCGCCGACCAGGCCGCGATGGCCTTTGTGCGGCTCGGGCCCTGCCACAACGCGGTGATGATGGCCAGGGTTGTCGGATAGGCAAGGCCCGCCGCGATACCGCCGAGGAGGCGACCGGCAAACAAGATCTCGATGTTGGGGGCCAGCCCGGCGATGAGTGATGCCGGAATCGACAGGCCCATGCCGATGATGAGCATCCGCTTGCGGCCATGCCGGTCGCCGAGGGCTCCGAAGTACAGAACCGAGGCGGCCAGGCCGAGGGAATAGCCGACGGCCACCAGGTTCAAGCCGGTGGCGCCTGCGTCGAAGTCCTTACCGATATCCGGCAGGGCGACATTGGCGACAGCGAGATTGATGTTGGCAACACCGGCAACCAGAATCAGTGTTCCGAGCACAACTTTCGCGCGCGGAGGGGCCTTGTCGGCAACCGGTGAGGTCAAGGGTCCTCCTCCATCGGCGGACGTACAGCATGAGTACCGAATTGAGTGCTGAATGCGTCAAGCCGTCAAAGAGTATCGCGAATCAGTCGCGCAGCCTGGGCTAATCGATTTCAGCGCAGCGCGCTCGCAACGATATTCGCGAGCTCGAGCGGTGCATCGCTCTGCACCGAATGCCCGGCACCGTCGACGGTGAAGACCTCCATGCCGGGCCGATGCCGCCGCAATGTGTCGACGTCGTCGTCGGCAACAAACGGCGAGAGGCCACCGCGGACGAGCGTGATCGGAGTATTGCTGTCGGACAGATCTTTCCACAGTGGCTCGGGTTCGATGGACTTACGGAACCGGTCGTAGCGCCATCGCCAGCGGCCGTCGTCGGTCTGCCGGGTGTTGTGGATGACACCACGCCGGATCGAAGATCTGGGACGGTTCGGGGCGGCCGCGGCGGTGAGGTTGATCAGCTCATCGAGATCGTCGAACGTGTCCGGGCCGCTGACCAACGCAACGGTGCCACGCTCCTTGTTGCTGAGGTTCTCCACCCGTTTGGGCGATTCCGGGCTGACATCGACGAGGATCGCGCGTTTGATCAACCCGGGGTACCGGGCGCTCGCCGAGACGGTTGTGAGTCCACCCAACGACATCCCCACCACCAATTCGGCCTCCGGAGCGAGGGCACGAATCACCGGCCCCACGGCTTGGGCATTGACATGGGGGCGGTAGTCACCGTCCTCGCGCCACTCCGAATGGCCGTGACCCGGAAGATCGATGGCCAGAGCCGGTACCCCGAGAGCCAGCAGAACGCTGTCCCAGGTGTGGGCATTCTGGCCACCGCCGTGTAGCAACACCACCCGTGGCGACGCGGTGCCCCAGCGCAGGGCACTGACGGTCCGGCCGTCGACAACCGTGTCGATCCGGGTCACCGGTGGGAGCGGATCAGATTCCAGGCCAAGCTCTTCGGCGTTCTCGGGCAGTAGGTCGAACTCAGTGGGCATAGGTTGTCCTCTTCCGGTCTGGTCTGCAGAGAAGACTACGGACCAGACCGTGGCAACAGAGGTATTCGGGGACAAACAGTGCCCTTTTGCGCTGGCGCGCGCGAAATTCCGGCCGGAAGGAGGCAGGTCAGTCGGTGCGGTTGCGCAGTTGTTCGACCCAGTCCGTGGGAACTCGGCCTTCCGGTCCGGGTGTGGACTGGTCGGCGGGCCGAGAGTGTGGGGGAGCGAGCTCGGGTCCGTCGTAATAGTCGTTGCTGGAGTAGTCCCAGAACCAGTCCTCGCCCGGTTCAAATGACTGGATGATCGGATGCCCGGTCTGCGTGGCATGGGCGGATGCATGACGTGAAAGGGAATCGTCGCAACATCCGATGTGTCCGCATGCCGCGCATCGACGGAGATGAAACCACCAGCCTCCGGTGTTGTCGCAGTCGAGGCAACCCGGCCCGCTTGGTGGCACCTGGGGATCGATGGATGGGGTCGTCATAGATCCCATCCAAGACCAGCTTTGCCGATCATGCACGCGGTGCAACGAGATCGGTTGTCGGCAAATGGTTTTGATCAAGCGTTGGTGGATGCGCTCTCGCGCCGGGTGATCATTTCGAGTTCGATCTGGGTACGTGTGGACGTCGGCCGGCGAACGGCATCGAGGGGTGCGTACGGCGAGGTGTGGTTCTGGTACGCCGCAATGATTCCGGCCACTACAGCCGGTCCGATGATTACCAAAAGTTCCATGGCAGTAACTATCCGTTCAATAACTTCCTGCCAACAGTGGCAGAATTGCCAGCCTTGGCAAAGTTTCTGCCAAGGCCTATGTGGGCGAAGATTGTGCAGGTCAGGACAGTGTTGCTGCGATCAGCCGCTGCGGCAACTGATTTATAGCGGTCTGCCCCCGCGCATCAACTCGAGCTCGCCGAGGTAGGCCGCTGTCGCGATGAGCGGACGCGCCTCGTCGATGCCCAAGCCGTTTTTCTCATAGTCGGTGCGAAGCGCGGCGACCATTGCGGCCGCGATTCGGCTCAGATGGTCCCGGGTGTGCTCGTCGGCGGTGTTGACGGTGTCGACGGTGACCCGGGCGGCCTGGATATCGATGACCGTGCACATGTTCGGGCCGGTTGCAGCCGGGTGTGAGGTGGGTGTGAGGTCGGCGATGGAATCGGCGACGATGCGTAGCCGGATGGATCGTCCCACCGCGCTCACCATCGGCGTGCGACGTTCGACGGCTGTTCCTGATTCGGAAAGATATTGGCGCGCTGCATCATCGGATGCTCGGTAGGCAATCAGGCTTTCCGTTCGCAACTCGGTGACAGCGGCCTCGGTGGCGGTTGTCGAGCCCGTGATCATCCTGGTCGTGGCAGCTCTGAGATAGCGGGCGTGGACGGCAATGGAGTAGTTGATGGCGGCGTGGGCCGTTGCCGCGACGCCGCGTGGCCACATCACGATTCCCGCGACGACGGCAACGGCGCAGCCGATCGCCACATCTTCGACTCTGATCAGTCCGATCTTCCAACCGCTGGGACCCAGCACGTTGAAGAGGGTCACGATGAACACCGTGAATGCCGCCTGGCCCGCGGCGTACGAGATCACCTTGGGGATGTAGGCGGCGCCGAACACCGCAATCGGCAACGCGGTCCACAGGGCGATCTCACTGGTGCCGATGGCGGTGATGATGAGCGCTCCGACGAGAAACCCGACTACGGTACCGAGCACCGAGCGCAGCACATTCGAACCTGTTGCCAGTGCACTGGTGCGCAGTACTGACAGGGCGCCGAGGACCACCCAGAATCCGTGTTGCACAGGCACTATCTGTATGAGGGTGACAGCAGCCGCGAGACCGACACCGGTGCGCAACGCATTTCGCGCGATCACCGAGTGCTTGACCAAGGTCGACGAAATCGACATCCGCGTCGACTGATACTCGGGTAGCACCGAATCTGCTGCCCCAGTGGACGGTAACTGTCGGCCGAGAATCTTCTGCAGCATCGGTCGCGCGTCGGCGGCCGATGCCCACGCCACGGTGCGGCCGATCAGTGCGATGGTGCTGCAGCTGGTGTGGATTTCGAGCAATCTCACGCCGTCCGCCTCGGCTTCGGCGTCACTGGGATCGGCGAGAAGGACGTCGAGGTTCGTGCCGAAACGGTTGTGCATCAACGATCTCAGGTGGTTGGCGGCGTCCACCAGCTCAGTGCGCGCGCCCAATCCGACCTGTCGGCCGTCTGTCGCGAGTATGTCGGCCGCCAGCTGTAGCACCTGGACAGAAGGTCCGCGCAGGTCATCGGACAGCTGCACTTTGCGCCGGATCACCTGAGTGGTCAGCCATTCGAGGTCGTCCACCACCCTGATGATCGCCCGACTGCCTGCAGACAGGCCGGCGGGCCGGGCATTGGTGCCCAGGTAGGCCTGTCGAAGTCGATCCATCAGAGCGTCGACGTCGACTGTGGCCGGCTTCGTCGCGGTGGTGTCGGGACCACATGCCAAATAATCCGCCAATCCACTGCACACCAGGCGCGCGCGGTTGCGTAGCTCGTTGTGGTGGCGCGGCGGCAGCAGGAACAGGACTGCCGGGATGCCGAATACGAGGGCAAGGGTCCAGCCAAGCAACCGATCCGTCAGCGCGCCCCCGGGGGTGGCGACCGGAACGACAAAGAGCAACAGTGCCGATCGCTGCGCCGCCGAGAAACTGGAACCGAGGATCGCGGTAGACGACACCGCCACGCCCACCACAAACATCGACAGCGAGGCCAGCCATCCGGGCTCGGCGAGCACCGTGGCCGCACTGATGAAGGCATAGCCCACAACGGCCAGACCGCAGTAGCTCACTGCCCGACGGGTGCGACTGCCCGGAAAATCGACGAGAATGAGGAGCGCAACCGAACCGAAGATCGCGAACTGTGACGTTTGCGCGTCCCCGAGGTGTATCGCGACCGCCGCGGTGACCGGAATGACCAGTGCCGATCGAATCGCGCGCCGTAGCGCGTCGAAATCGGGATCACGCCTACCTGCTGCAGCGACGAACCTCGAGCTCAGCTGGCGGACGGGCATGCCCATTTTTGAATCGTAGTCGGATGCACCGGCCCCCGCGGGGAACTGATTGTGGCCGATGTTTTCGTGAACGCCTCCACGGCTGCTCCTGATCAGTACCGTTGGCAGTGCGAGGGATTGACGCCATCGAACGATTTCCGTTCAACGAAGAATCGAGGATCGCCAATGAGCGAGAACGTCTATCGAGTCACAGAGATCGTGGGAACATCACTGTCGAGTTCCGACGACGCGATCAAAAAAGCCATCGCGAGGGCAAATAAATCGCTGCGCAATATTGATTGGTTCGAGGTGATCGAGACCCGTGGGCACGTCGAGAACGGTGAGGTCGCCCATTTTCAAGTGACTTTGAAGGTCGGCTTCAAGATCGAGGACTGACCCTGGGTCGAGATCGCCAGACGTCAGTGTCCGGCTCCGAGCTTTCCGGAGAGACGTTCGAGTCGCTCCAGACTCGGACCGGCGAGTCCGACGATGGTGGCTTCCTTGCCGCGATCACGGTACTTCCGCAAGATGGCATCGAGGGCGGCGACCGTCGAGGCGTCCCAGATGTCCGCCGCGCTGAGATCGATGACGACGGAGTCGGGATCGCCTCCGTAGTCGAACCGGTAGACAAGATCGTTGCTCGACGCGAAGAACAGCTGCCCGGTGACGCGATAGCGCCGGACCTCCACGCCGTCGGTGGTCTCCGTTGTCGCCTCGACGCCGGTCAGGTGGGCCACCCGGCGGGCGAACAGAACCATCGCCGTCAGCACTCCCAGGACCACGCCGATCGCCAGGTTGCTTGTCGCCACGGTGGCCACCACCGTCACCAGCATCACGAGCGTTTCCGGGAACGGCATCAACCGCAATGTGCGGGGGCGGACGCTGTGCCAGTCGAACGTGCCGACCGACACCATGATCATCACGGCCACCAGGGCGGCCATCGGGATGACACCGACGATGTCGCCGAGCACCACCACCAGGATCAACAGGAAGATTCCGGCCAAGAACGTCGACAGCCGCGTGCGGGCGCCCGACTGTTTGACGTTGATCATCGTCTGGCCGATCATCGCGCAACCGCCCATGCCGCCGAAGAATCCGGTGACGATGTTTGCCACACCCTGCCCCCAGCTCTCACGGGTCTTGTTCGAGTGGGTGTCGGTGATGTCGTCGACGAGTTTGGCGGTCATCAACGACTCCATCAACCCGACCAGGGCCATGGCCAGCGCGTACGGCGCGATGACCGACAACGTATGCCAGGTCCACGGCACGTCGGGCAGAAGGAGTGACGGCAACGAATCGGGCAGGGCGCCTTCGTCTTCGACCGTCGGGACGTCCCAGCCGACTGACGTCACGAGCACCGTGAGCACCACGATCGCAACGAGGGGTGACGGGACAACCGAGGTCAGGCGCGGCAGGAAGACGATGATCGCCAGACCCGCCGCCACCAGTGGATAGACGAGCCAGGGGATGTCGTCGCCGAACAACTGCGGCAGCTGCGCACTGAAGATCAGGATGGCCAGCGCGTTGACGAAGCCGGTCATCACGCTGCGCGGGATGAACCGCATCAGTTTGGCGATGCCGGCCAGGCTGAGCACGATCTGCAGCAGCCCGGCGAGAAGGACCGTTGCCAGGAGGTAGTCGAGACCGTATTCCTCGACCACCGGTGCCACCACCAACGCCACTGCGCCGGTGGCCGCCGAGATCATCGCCGGACGTCCACCGACGATCGAGATGGTGACGGCCATCGTGAACGAGGCGAAGAGGCCAACCCGCGGATCGACCCCGGCGATGATCGAGAACGAGATCGCCTCGGGGATCAACGCGAGTGCGACCACCAGACCGGCCAGGATCTCTTTGCGCAGCTGCACCGGATTGCGGAGCAGCGAGCGCACCGTTGCCGGTGGCGTCTGCGAATGGGCGGTCTTCACTGCGCTGGGCACGGGGAGTTCACTTTCTGGTCCTACGGCCTGGTCTTACGGCCTGGTCTTACGGCCTGGTCTTACGGCGGGGGGGATTGCACGGCGCGACTGGTCGACCCCGCGATTGTTACCCGAGGTCAGCGCCGTCGGACTGTAGGAACCTACCGATCTGACCGCTTTGCTGCCAACTCAGACAGTGCTTGACCTGACGTACGTCACATTGCCAGATGGGTGATGCGGCCTGCGGTGACTGTTGCCGCGACGCCGAGGTTACGCAACACCTGCGCCGCCTGCGCGGTGGTCTCGGCCGGTTGCAGCGGGTCCTCGTCGAGCAGCACCACATCACCCCGGTTGCCTGCGGTGATGGCCGGCTGCCCGCCGGTACTGGCCGCCAAGGCCTCTGCGGGTGTCAGTGATTCGGCCGGATTCCACGGGTCGTCGCCGTCGCGGCCGCGATGTACAGCCGCCGCCATCGCCAACCGGGGATCGAGGATCGAGACCGGGGCGTCGGATCCCAGGACGAGCCGAACACCACCGTCGAGCATCGACCGCAGGGCAAAGCAGCGCTCGCCGCGGTCGGGCCAGCATCGGAAGGCGACATCGCGGTCGTCGAGAAGGTGTGCCGGCTGCACACTCGCCCGGATGCCCAGCGCCTTCATCCTGGGGATGTCGGCGAAGCGGATCAGCTGCGCGTGCTCGATGCCGCCGCGAGCGCCGGTGGCCTCAAAAGCGCTCAGCGCCTGATCCACTGCGGCGTCGCCGATGGCGTGCAACGCGATGTGGAGTCCACCGGCAGTGCCGCGGGCCAACAGCTCGATCATCGTCTCGCGATCGTAGATCTGTTGTCCTCGTGGATATTCGAGCTCGTCGGCGTCGGCGTAGGGCTGGCAGCAGTGCGCGGTCCTGGTGTTGAGGGAACCGTCGGAGAAGATCTTCAGCGGGCCCATGGTCAGCAGGTCCGAGCTCTCCATCAGCCGATCCCCGGTCCGTAGCCCGGCGGCGAGCACCTCGTCGAGCGTGGTGGCGTACGTGACGGGCGCGACCCGTAGCTGATCGATCCCGGCCGCGAAACGCTCCGGCCATTCACGATGTCCAGCCGCCATCTCGAAGTCGACGATGCCCACCACGCCGCGTCCCGCAGCCTCGTCGACCGCTGCGCGGACAAGCGAATCGACATCGTTCGAGGCCGCCGACAACTGCGCGAGTGCCGGTTGCACGTCGAACCACTCGGATTCAACCAGCTGTGTATCGCGTGGTGGAATACCCAGTAGTGCAAGCGCTTTGCTGTTGAGCCAGCCGGTGTGCACGTCGCCACTGGACAGGATGACCGGGTGATGTCCGCTCACGGCGTCGAGCTCGGCGACGGTGGGCTGGGTGGGCCACAGTGCGGTCCGGAAGCCGAAGCCGAGGAGAGCGCGGCCCTGCCACGGCCGCGGTAGTGCCGCGACATGGTCAGCGATGATCCGGGTTACGTCGGCAGCGCAGGTGGCAGCGGAGACGTCGATTCGCGTCCTGGTCTGAGCCCACATCGACATGTGCACGTGCTGATCCCACAGTCCCGGAATCGCCCATCGGCCGTCGGCGTCGAGCACCACGTCGTCGGATCCGGGGCGCAATTCGGGTGCGACCTCGGTGACCACCCCATCGGTGATCCGGATGTCCACGGGTGAGGCGGTCGCCGCAGGCGTGCGGACCGGCACCAATCGTGCGCGCCGGATGAAAGTCGAAGAGGCCACGAGACATCACTTTCCAGTAGGGGGATCCGCGGCGCAATGTGGGGTGGGACTCCGTGCCGTCATTCTGCGGCGTCTGCGTACCGGCGTGCCAGGCGCACGCAGGCTTCCGCGAGCTCGGGCGGGCCGACAACCTCGAAATCGGCGTCGAACCGACCGATCCCGGCAGCCAATGCGGTCCACGACCACGAGCCGATCAAGAGGCGACAACGAGCTGAGCCGAGATCTTCGACGGTCCCGTCCTCCACAAACGGCGACACCGTTCTTGCCGGGAGATCGAGGAGTACCTCGCCTTGGCATGGCCAGGAATTCGCACCGCGCGAACCCTTGAAACGGGCAGCCACGAACGCGCCCACATCGCCTCCGGGAATCTCCCGTCGGCCAAACCGCGGGCCGGTCGGAATCCGTGGTGTCATCCGGTCGATGCGGAAGGTCCGCCAGGCCTCACGGTCGAGATCCCACGCGACGAGATACCACCGGCCGTCGTGGCTGACGACGTGATGGGGCTCGGCTCGTCGCGGTGGCACGACGTCGACGTCCGGCCTCTGATCGGTTCGGTAGTCGAATCGCAGGACCTCGCAGGCACTCACCGCGGCGCTGACCGCAAGAAGGATGTCTGTATCGAGCGGTGCGGCCGGACCGGTGGTCGTGCGCGGGACGGCGGTCACCTGGAGCGTGTCGATACGCCCGCGTAGGCGTGCCGGCATGACCTGTCGGACGGTGGCGAGGGCCCGCGCTGCCGCTTCCTCGATGCCAGGCGTGGTGGCGGACTGCAGCGTGACGGCGATGGCCACGGCCTGCTCGTCGTCGAACAGCAGCGGCGGGAGTTCGGATCCGGCGCCCAGTTGATAACCGCCTGCGGGACCTTTGATCGCGTCGATGCGGTAGCCCATCTCCCGCAGGTTCTCGATGTCTCGGCGCATCGTACGACTGCTGACCTGCAGTCGTTCGGTGAGCTGCGGGCCCGCCCACACCCGCCGGGTCTGGAGCAGCGACAGCAACGCCAGGAGTCGAGCCGAGGTTTCAGCCATGGCGTCATCTTGCCGGAAGTAGTGGCCATCATGTGTCCACTACTGGTGTGACCCTGGTGTTTGTCAATCACAGAGCGCACCAATCAAGGAGCAAACAATGTCGATCACGGTCACCAACCATCTGAACTTCCGCGGCGATGCCAAGGCGGCACTGGAGTTCTATCAAGGCGCATTCGGCGGAGAACTCACCGCAATCAGCTACTCGGATGCCCACAACGTCCAGGAACCGGCTGAGGCCGACCAGATCATGTGGGGTCAGGTCCAGGCGCCGAACGGTTTTCATGTCATGGCCTACGACGTGCCGTCCGCCATGCCCTACGCCGCCGGGCGCAACGCGCACTTCGTATCGGTGCGCGGCCGGGACGCCGAGGAGGTCACCGCCTACTGGAAGGAACTCTCCGCGGAGGCGCACACTGTCGTCGATCTCGGTCCGGCCGCCTGGGCTCCGCTGTACGGGATGCTCGTGGACAAGTTCGGTGTCACCTGGGTTCTCGACGTCGAGATCGACTATCCGGCAGGGCAGTGAATCTGCTGCCGTCAATACTTGGACGTCCTATAAAGTCGGGGCATGATCGCCAACCCCCGTTTCAGTACCGTTGATGGAGTTCTGCGCCGGACCGCAGCGCGGTTTCCCGACCGGACCGCGCTGCGATTCGCCGACCGCGCCTGGACCTATGCCGAGCTTGACGGTGCGGTGACCAGGGCTGCGGGTTACCTGCGGTCACTCGGCCTGAACTCCGGCGATCGGGTGGCGGCCTACGGCACCAACTCAGACGCCTACGTCATCGCCTTCCTGGCCTGCGCCCGCGGCGGACTGGTCCACGTGCCGGTGAACTACGCGCTCAAAGAAGGCGAGTTGTCGTACCTGATCGGCCAATCGGGTAGCCGCGCAGTCCTGGTGGACCCGGCGTTGCGTCAGAACCTGACGCCTGTCGCCGATGCCCTCGACATCGGGAAGGTCATCACCCTGCGCGACGAGGATGGATCACTCCTCGAGCGCAGCACGGCCGGGGATGTCCCGGAGATCGACTGGGACGTGGCCGACACCGACCTCGTGCAGCTTCTCTACACCTCGGGCACGACGTCAAAGCCCAAGGGCGCGATGATGACCCACGGCGCGATGGTCCACGAGTACGTGTCGTCGGTGATCGCACTCGAGTTCGATCAGGATGACAATCCGCTGATCGCGATGCCGCTGTACCACTCGGCGGGTATGCACGTCTTCATGATCCCGTCGCTGTCGGTCGGTGCGACGGTGAGTCTCATGGAGACACCGGACATTCCGGAGATCCTGCGCCGCGTCGAAGCGGAGAAGATCGGATCGCTGTTCCTCGCGCCCACCGTATGGGTACCGCTTGCCGGTCATCCCGATCTCGACACCCGCGACCTCTCGTCCCTGCGCAAGGCCCAGTACGGGGCGTCGATCATGCCGGTCACCGTGCTGAACCGTTTGCGTGAGCGATACCCGGACATCAAGTTCTACAACTGCTTTGGGCAATCCGAGATCGGTCCGCTGGCTGCCGTTCTCGGACCTGACGACCACGCTGACCGGCCGGCATCCTGCGGCAAGGCGGTGTTCTTCGTCGAGACACGCGTTGTCGACGCCGAGGGCAACGACGTTCCCGACGGTACGGCAGGTGAGGTCCTCTACCGTTCACCTCAACTGTGCCAAGGCTATTGGGAGAACCCCGAAGCCACCGAAGAGGCATTCCGTGGCGGCTGGTTCCACTCCGGCGACCTTGTCACCCGTGATGAACAAGGCTTCCTCACCGTGGTCGACCGCATCAAGGACGTCATCAACACCGGTGGGATCCTGGTGGCCTCACGGGAAGTCGAAGACGTCATCTACACACATCCCGGCGTCGCCGAGGTCGCCGTGATCGGCACCCCCGACGAGAAGTGGATCGAGGCGATCACCGCGGTGGTCGTGCTGCGGCCCGATGCCGGCGACGTTGCACCGGAGGTGTTGATCGCTCATGTGAAGGAACGGATCGCGCCATTCAAGGTTCCGAAACGTGTTGTCATCGTCGAAGAATTGCCACGCAACCAAAGTGGCAAACTCCTCAAACGCGAATTGCGGGCGGGCCTGTAGGTCGGCCGCGACACACATCGAACAGATGCACACGCTTCAGTCATAAGCACACGTTGCAACGTGTGCTCATGACTGGAGCGTGTGCTTTTCTCGTCAGACCGTAGTCCGTAGGCTGGATGCATGGCCAGAACCATTGCAACAAACAATCATGTGGAACTTGCTGAACTGCTCGACTTCGTTCGTCCGAGACACAAGATGCTGCTCAGCGCGGTCCGGGCCGACGGAACGCCGCAGTTGTCACCGGTCAGTGGTGGTGTCGATCCGCAGGGTCGCATCGTGATCGCCACCTATCCGGGACGGGCGAAGACGATCAACATCAAGCGGAATCCTGCTGTCAGCGTCTGTGTGTTGTCGGATGAATGGAACGCGGCGTGGGTTCAGGTGGACGGCACGGCCGAGGTGTTGGACATGCCGGAGGCCGAGGACGCGCTGGTCGACTACTTCCGCAGTATCGCCGGTGAACACTCGGACTGGGATGAGTATCGCGCCGCGATGAGGCTCCAGAACAAGTCGCTCATCCGCATCACGCCAACCCGTTGGGGTCCTTTGGCAACCGGCGGATTCCCCGCCGACGTCGCCGAGAAGCTGGACGCTCAGGACAGCTGAGGGGCCAGAGCGTCGAGAGGCGCGCTCGGGACGTGGATCCAACCCTCACGCTGGGCGATGGCTGCGTGCTCGGCATCGGGCAATACGGTCAGACCGAGGGCGGCGGCCCGCGCGATGAGAGCGGTGATCACTGCGTCAAAAGCATCATCGCTGGTCGTGCACAGCGTTCGGTGGGGTCCGAGGTTCAGCCATGGAGCCTGGACCTCTAGTTCGTCGACCAGGGCGGCCAGCGACACCAGATGCGGTCCGCCCTTGTATCGGTTGTGACGAAGTTGCCAGGTCTTCAATGCCGCAGCGGGGTAGGCCTCGACCGCGGTTCCGTTGATCCGGCTCGCATCGAAGTCTGGGCTTTCGAGGTGTGCCAGCAACCGAACCGCGCGCAATGCCACGTAGGCAATGCGATCGGCGGAGACGCTCAGTGGGATCAAACCTGTTGTCGCGCGTACCCATTCATCGGTACGGCGGGCCACAAACCGGGTCACACCGGGATCTGCGAACAGCGCTTGTTGTCGAGGGACATCACCGACGTGCTGGGCGGACACCACATCGACAAACGCATCGGGCCAGCCGAACGGCGCATCGATACCGACCTTGTCGGCCCCGGGTACGGCCGCCAGGATGTCCGCGTCGGTGACAATCGTCTGCACGGCAGTAACTGACGCACCGGCACCGGACCACTCGATCGTCGCCATCGCCGTCCGATTCGGTTGGGACGCAAGGTCGATCCCGAGGGTCCGCATCGCCGGGTCAGTCGGTCGGGGTGGCGTCGAAAACTTCTTGGACCACCGCCATGGCCGACAATGCGGCGGGTGCGCCGCAGTATCCGCTGCAATGGATGACGGCCTCGGTGATCTCAGTGCGGGACAGGCCGTTCTTCAATGCGCCGCGGACGTGGCCGGCAAGCTCGCCATGGGCTCGCAATGCGGTGAGCAGTCCGATGTTCAGGAGGCTGCGGTCGCGGCGCTCCAGTCCTGGCCGCGACCAGATACCGCCCCAGACGAGGTCGGTGACCGCGCTCTGGATGGCCTCGGACTCGGTGCCCTCGGTACGGGCCAGGGCGCGGTCGACGAACTCGTCACCCATCACTTCCCGGCGGATCTGCATACCTGGTTCGAATCGGGAGTTCTCGGTGGTCATGGGTGCTCCTTGCCGGGTCGAACGTTCAGGGTCGAACGGGATGTCGCGCAGCCAATCCTGCCATGCGGACCCGTCATGGCCGGATGCCCACGTACACACCTTCCGGACGGAATCGAAGTCGCGGCTCGTTGTACTCCTCGATGGCGTGCGCCACCCACCCGGCGATCCGCGACAGGGCAAAGATTGTCTCGGCGGCGTCCGGGGCCATGTCGTAACGCAGGGCCAACGCGGCAAGTGCCATGTCGGAGTTCATGAATCCGGCGCCCGACTCGGCGAGCAAGGGTCGAAGATCGGCAATGGTCGGCATGACCTTGCGGTTGCCACCGGAGGCGGACGCGAGCGCGGTCAACAGGGTCTCGGCGCGTGGATCCTGGTGGCTGTAGACCACGTGGCCGCAGCCGGGAACACCGCCCGATGCCTTGAGTTCCGTCGCCAAGGCAGCTGCCGGGTCTGACGTGGCCTCCCGCAGGAACCGGTAGGCGAGGGTGGCGGCACCGCCGTGCAGCGATCCGTCGAGTGCTCCGAGACCGGAGGTGATCACCGAATAGATGCTGCCACGGGAACTGGCCGCAACCCGGGCGGCCACGGTGCCCGCGGAGAGGTCGTGATCGGCGAGCAACACCATCGCCATGTTCAGTAGCCGGATCCGCTGCCGGGTGGCCGTGACGGTGCTCAGTCGTGGCCAGAGCCGCGCTGCCAGGGAGTTGTCGAGGGGAGGCTTGTCGGTCAGTGGCGGGAGGGCGGCCACAGTGTTGGCCAGTATGCCTGCGGCTCGTGCGCAGACCGCGGCAGGGGAGATCTGATGGCGCAGCGCATCCCGTGATCCCAGGACGTCGACGACCATCTTGATACTGTCCACACCGCGGCCGGTGGTCGGCTGCAATGCGGAGATCTGCCGGAAGACCTTGGTAGGCAATAGGTTCACATCCCAGTCCGTGGTGTGGTCCCAGAGCAACTCGGCGACGGTTTCGAATCGGGTGGCATCTGCCAGGACAGCCGCGTCGCGGCCCCGGTAGTACAGCCGATCGTTGTCGAGAAGGGTTATCTGCGTGCGTATTCGCTCGACGACCCCGGCGGGTGGACGGGTTGAGGATCGTCGGGCGACCGCGTCCACCTCGTCAACGGCGAACACACTCCCACCGACACCGTCGATGCGGGCGCTGGTCAATGTGCCACGACTGGCGTAGGCATAGACCGTCTGCGTCTTGACTCCGAGGATGCGGGCGACCTGCGCGGTGGTCAGGTAGTCCCGGCCGTCGTGGCGCAATGGGGTGGGCCAGCGTCGTCGATGTCCGGTGCGCCGGGATTCAACTGTCATCGTCGGGACCTCCATGTTGATTCGATCAACATTGACACAGATCAATATCGAGCCGAATGTTGCTGTACCAGAAGAACACAAAACAAGATCGGAGGCATCAATGTCCGTCATTGTTGCGCCACCCGGATTGAGCAACGTCGTCGTGACCGATACCCGCGTCGGTGACGTCCGCGGTGACGAGGGCTTCTATCAGTATCGGCAATACTCGGCCATCGAGCTCGCTCGCACGAAATCGTTCGAGGAGGTCTGGTACCTGTTCGTATACGGTCGGCTTCCAGATTCTTCCGAACTCGCGGAGTTCGTGGCCCACACCCGATCACTTCGGGCGATACCGGACGAGTTGGGATCGCTGCTGCGGACCGTCGCCCTTGCCGGCACCGAGCGGCAGTTGCTGGCCGGACTCCGGACGGTGCTTTCGGCATTTGCGGCGACACACCAGATCGCGCCGATGTGGGACAGCAGTCCGGAGCAGCGCATCGCCGATTCGCTGGTGGTCACGTCGATCACTCCGACGATTCTGGCTGCCCTCTACCGGATTCGCGCCGGTGAGGACCCGGTCGAACCACGTGATGACCTCTCGGTGGCGCAGAACTGGTTGTACAGCCTGACCGGCGTCGATCCGACGCCCGGTGCTGCCCGGGCGGTGGAGCAGTACATGATCGCGACCATCGATCACGGCTTCAACGCGTCGACCTTCACCGGCCGGGTGATCGCCTCCACCGGCGCCGATGTGGTCTCGGCCGTGTGCGGCGCGATCGGTGCGTTCTCCGGCCCGCTCCACGGTGGGGCACCTGACCGTGCACTTGATGCGCTGGACGAGATCCGCGGGATGGGGGACGCAACCGCCTGGGCCCGAGAGCAACTCGCGCACCGCAGTCGCATCATGGGCTTCGGGCACGCCGTCTATCGGACGGTCGATCCGCGGTCAGAGATGTTGCGCGACATCGCATTGTCGCTGGGTGGTCCGCTGGTGGACCTCGCGGTCCAGGTCGAGAAGGACGTGGTTGCGGTCCTGGCCGATGCCTACCCCGACCGCAACCTCTACGCCAACGTGGAGTTCTATGCCGGGGTGGTGATGGACCGCTGCGGTGTGCCGCGGGAGATGTTCACCCCCACCTTTGCTGTCAGCCGGGTGGTCGGCTGGTGTGCGAATATCCTTGAGCAGGCCGAGGATCGAAAGATCATCCGTCCCATCGCCCGCTACGTCGGACCGCCCGTGGTGTGATTCATCGTGGGCTCAACGGCATGATCGAACGCACGGTGGTGCTGCGCAACCAGAGGCCTGCCCAGATGATCACTCCGACAACAATGGGAAAGAAGGCCCCTGCGGCAAACCCTTCCTCGGACACCATCAATGCGGTGACAGCACCACCGAGGTAGCCGGTCAGGAGTACTGCACCGAGGATCGAGGTTCGTGGAAAAAGGTATAGCGCCACGCATCCGAGTAAGACGAGACCCATGGCGGTGGCGTCTCCATCGGTGAAACCGAGATCGTACGTCGCATCCTTGACGCTCTGGGGCATTGCCAGGTGCGACACGGCGTCCACGAGTAGGAGAGCGGAGACAATTCCGGTGACCACCCAACCGGCGATCCGAGCCGGGCGGCCGAGCGAGGGGGTGTTGGACGCTGCGGAACTGGGACGTGTGGTGGTGGTCATCGGTACTCCTGGCTTGGTGGGATGTTGTGTAGTGAGACCACCTACGTCGGAGAAAGTAATCGAAAGACAGGGAATTGCCTGCTCAGCGGGCAGATTCGGTGCGGTGGGCGCTAGGAGGCGCCGGTGAACGGTGCGGCGAACCAGCAGCCGACGGGCTGCTGGTTCTCCGGGTCGAGCGCGTTGAGGACAAAGGTTGCCGCACGACGTGATCCGGCGATTCCGGTGTGTTCGGAGAAGTCCTGCGAGCAACCGTCCTGGACAACGATGTTTGTCGAGTTGGCGGCAACCAGACTGCCGCTTGTGTACGGCACGACCAGTTCGTCGTACCGGGTCATGATGTTGGTATAGGTCACGTCGGGGTCGAGGATGCCGCCGGCCTGGAGTGTGCGCAGCAGGTCTGAGCCGGTGACCATCTGCAGGCAGGCGCCGCACAGCGCGCCGACGGTGATCTCCTGAAACCATCCGAGCCCAAGCATTTCGGTGTACATGTTCAATTCACGCGCGGCTGCGACCGTGGTCCCGTTCCAGAGCGGGGCCAACGACACATACTTGTCGACCTTCCCGGCTCCGCCGAGGAACTTCAGCCAGTACGTCGGCATCAGCGTGCCCTGAGAGTGTCCGACGATGTCGATCTTCTCGGCCCCGGTCGCCGACAGCACGCGATCGACGAAGGTGGCCAGCTCGGCGGCGCTGTCCTGTATCCGGTCCAGCCCGCCGATCGCGCTGAGCGGCCACGGCACCACCGGTAGGTTTCCGTAGGTCAGGGCGAAGACGCAGTAGCCGTTGTTGGCGAGCAGCGGTGCGTACGTGCCCCAGTTCGTCTGGGCTCCGCCACCGGTGCCGTGGACCAGCACGACCGGCCGGGGGTGTTCGGGCGAGGGTTTGCAGTTCCAGTCGTTACTGCCGGGCAACGATCCCCCGGGGTTTGCGAACTCGTGGGGGATACCGGAGAAGAAGTTGTATGTGACCGGAAGCGGATCCTGTGCGCCGGCCGGCCCCGCTCCCAGACCGGTGAACAGGGCGAGTATCGCAGCGACGAGAACCACTCCGACTTTGCGTACGTTCTGCATCCCGACCCCCGCCGGCCATCGCAACCGAACCGGTTGTTGGATGAAAAATAGTCGTCGGTCGAGCATCGGGGAGGCGTTTTCGACTCTGATCACAAGCCGTGACCAGATCGAGTCAATTGAGTCCGGGTCAGCATCCCTACTGTGGGGAGAGTACGGATTCGCCGACGAGATGGAGCAGATATGACCACAGCAGTGACCGGAGCAACGGGGCATCTGGGAGCCCACGTCATCACCGAACTCCTCGGGCGCGGTGTCGCACCGGCCGAGATCGTGGCTGTTGTCCGCAACGCGGACAAGGCGGCAGACCTGCAGGCCAAGGGCGTGCAGGTACGGGTTGCTGATTACTCCGACCTGGCCGCACTCCGGGCCGCGCTGGAAGGCGTCGACAAGCTGCTGCTGATTTCCGGGTCAGAGATCGGACAGCGGATCGCGCAGCACACCAATGTGATCGAGGCCGCCGAACTCACCGGCATACAGCTGATCGCCTATACGAGCATCCTCAAGGCCGATACCAGCGGAACCGCGATGGCACCCGAACACCTGGCCACCGAACAGCGGTTGACCGCATCGTCGGTGCCGTCTGTCTTCCTGCGTAACGGTTGGTACTGGGAGAACTACTTTGCCGCGATTCCGCAGGCCATCGAGTTCGGCAAGCTCTTCGGTGCAGCAGGAGAAGGCCGGCTCGCAGCCGCCACCCGCGCCGACTACGCCGCGGCCGCCGCCGTTGTGCTGACCTCCGACGACGATCAGGGTGCCAAGATCTACGAATTGGGCGGCAACGACCGCCTCACCTACGCAGAGTTCGCCGAGGTGATCAGCGATGTGTCGGGTAAGCCCGTCGAATACCAGGACCTTCCTGAGGCCGATTACGCCGCCCTGCTGGCCGGTGCCGGGATGCCCGAGCAGTACGCAGCGATGCTCGCCGGCTCGGACGCGGCCATCGCACGCGGTGAACTCGACACCGATTCCGGTGATCTGCAGTCGCTGATCGGTCGTCCGTCCACTCCCGTCGCGGACGCGATCAGGCCTGCCCTCGGTTAGGCTCCCGGGACCGATGAGTTCGGTCGCCGTTCGCAGTCTGTCTTGCAAGCGGTACTCACAGACAGACGAAAGGTCGACGAAAAATGTCGCAGCTGGTCCGGGTTCAGAATTTTGGCGTGTCTTTGGACGGCGTCGGCGCAGGTGAGAACCAAAGCATCGATCAGCCGTTCGGAGACGGCGTCGATCCCAGGGATCTGCATGCGTGGGGCTTCGCCACCGCCGGTTTTCCGGGTCGCACCGGCCCCGGGGGTACTCGTGGTCTCGACGACTACCTGATCCGTGACTTCGACCACAATATCGGTGCCGAGATCATGGGGCGCAACAAGTTCGGGCCGGAGCGTGGGCCGTGGCAGAACCACGAATGGCAAGGATGGTGGGGCGATACGCCGCCTTTCCACACCCCGGTATTCGTTCTGACCCACCACGAGCGTCCGTCGTTCACGCTGGCCGACACCACCTTTCACTTCATCGATGCGTCGCCGGCCGAAGCACTGGCTGAGGCCAAGGCGGCTGCGGACGGCAAGGACGTCCGTATCGGGGGCGGGGTGAGCACCGTCCGTGAGTTCCTCGACGCAGATCTCATCGACTCGATGCACGTCGCGGTCGCACCGATCACGCTGGGGAATGGCCTGCGTCTGTGGGACACCCCGCAAGAGCTCGAAGACCGGTTCTTCCTCGAAACCGTACCCAGCGCAAGCGGAGTGACCCACCACCTGTTCTGGCGCCGGTAGGCCCATCTGCTCTCGCGCCGGTCGGCGATCAGTGCACGATGCGGGCGTACAACTCGGCGAGCTCGTCGACGGCCTGGGCCACATCCATTGCTGCGGCACCTGAACGGCGCAGTGCAGCCGACAACTCGGTGGTGTCGAGTTCGGACAGCACATCGAGCTGGGGTGGATGGGGCAACGCGGGCATCTGCCTGCCGTCGCCGTAGAAGTCGACCTCGGTCATGACCGCCGGCTGGGGCGCTGTCTCGGTCTCCGCGTCGGCGGGAGCATCACGCAAGTGTGCGAGCAGAAGGGCCAGGTCGGTGCCCATCACGGTGAGCAGCGTGGATGGTTCCTTGTCGATGGCGGCGGCCAGTTCGTAACTGACGGCGAGCAGGTGGATGCAGCGGTCGGCTGCATCCGGGCAATTGCAGTCGACGCGAATGTCGGATGCCTCGGTGGGGATCACCAGCGATCCGAGGGTTTCGGGTTGCCGACCACGCGTGACCGCGACCAGGTCATCGGTCTTACCCTGTTGGCGTAGCAGCGACAGGACGGTGGCGGGATCTGCCGGTCCGGTGGTGATCGTCACCTCGAACGGATCGAGCTGGCTACCCTGGACCAATGCTTTCACCTGGCCGGACCGCACCACCAGATCGATGACCACGCGGTCACGAAAGTAGGTGCGGGCCTTGGTGATCTTGCGTGCCTCGGCAGTTGATTCGACGGCCAGTAGGAAGGCCTTGGACCACGGTGTCAGACCATAGCCGCGCTGAGGCGCCTTGGGTGTGCGGCTCATTCGCCCACCGCCTCGTCGCTCAGGCGCATCAGGTCGTAGAGTTCGTCGTCCGCGGTGTTCGCGAGCCAACTCTCGCCAGTGGAGACGGTCAGCTCGGACAACTCCCGCTTGTCGGCGATGAGCTGGTCGATGCGTTCTTCCAGGGTGCCCACACACACGAACTTGCGCACCTCCACCCGACGCTGTTGCCCGATCCGGTAGACGCGATCGGTGGCCTGGTTCTCGACGGCGGGGTTCCACCAACGATCCAGATGCACAACATGATTGGCCGAGGTGAGATTCAGTCCGGTGCCGCCTGCCTTCAACGATGCCAGCATGATCGCGGGCCCATCGGGGTCGGAGAACTCCGCGACCATAGTGTCACGCGCGGTGCGGCTCAGGCCGCCGTGCAGGAACGAGAACTCTTGGCCGATCCGATCGGAGAGCCACGGCTGCAACATCGTCCCGAATGCGGTGAATTGCGTGAACACCAGCGCTCGCTCGCCGTCTGCGACGATGTTCTCGAGGATGTCCGCCAGCAATTCGATCTTGCCGGAACGATGTTCGTTGCGCCGCATGATCGGCGAACCGTCGCCGAGATAGTGGGCCGGATGATTGCAGATCTGCTTGAGTCGCGTCAGCGCCGCGAAAACTGTTCTGCGACGCTCACTCCCGGCCTCCTTGGTCTCACCCCTGCCCAGGGCCTCCATCAGATCATCGATGACCGCGCGATACAGGCCCGCCTGCTCGATGGTGAGGTTGGCGCGGACCGTCAGTTCTGCCTTCTCGGGCAGGTCGGAGATCACTGTCGGATCTGATTTGACCCGTCGCAGGATGAATGGGGACGTGACGGCGTTCAGGCGCTGCACTGCCCGCGGATCACGCTCTCGTTCAATGGCTTCGGCGTACCGGGATTTGAAGGTCGAGGCGGTGCCGAGGAGTCCGGGATTGACCAGATCGATCACCGACCGCAGATCCTCGAGACGATTTTCGACGGGGGTGCCGGTCATTGCGATGCGGTGTCGGGCCTGAATCGATCGAACCGCCTTTGATTGTGCGGTGGCGACGTTCTTGATGTGCTGCGCCTCGTCGACCACCAGTCGGTCCCAGGTGTTGGCACTCAACAACTTTCGATCGCGGGATGCGATGGCGAACGTTGTGATCACGATGTCGACGCCCGCTGCGGCAGTGGTGAACGGTTGCCCTGCCATCCGTCCAGGGCCGTGATGGATCAGCACCGACAACTGCGGGGTGAACCGGGCTATCTCCCGCTCCCAGTTGCCGACCACCGACATCGGGCAGATCAGCAGCGTTGTAGACGGTTGATCTGCCTGGGCGTCAGGGGTTTCACGCTCGCCACAGATCAACGCCAGGACCTGAATTGTCTTGCCAAGCCCCATGTCATCGGCGAGCACCGCACCGATACCCAATGAGCTCAGATGCCGTAGCCACTCCATGCCGCGCTGTTGATAGGGCCGCAGTTCGGCACGCAATGATTGCGGCGCTGCGAGGACGGGTGGCGCCATGCGCCCACGGCGTTTGATCTCGTCGAGCCACGACAAACCCTCGACCCGGCTGACCGGGACCGGAAGCTTGTCATCACCGTCGGTCACCAGGGCGAACAGTTCGCCCATGTCGGCGGGCTGACCGGATTCGGCCAGCGCTTTCTGCGTCTGGATGAACGCCGCCGTGCGAGACAACGCGGCGTTGTCGGCCCGGACCCATTTGCCCCGGACCTTCACCAGGTCGCCCTTCTGGCGGGCCAGCGCGTCCAACTCGGCGGCGTTGAGAACGTCCTCGCCGAGCGCCAATTGCCATTGGAAGTTGCGGATCTCGTCGAATCCGACCACCACCGACCGCTGCGGTGTGCCGCCCTCCTGCTTGCCACGCAACGTCAGCGTCGGGCGGACATGTGCGATCGAGCGAGGCAGCAACACTTCGTATCCGGCCTCGGCGAGTCCCGCGACCCCGGTGTCGAGCAGTTCGAGCACGACGTCGGTGGTGAGCAGAAAATCGAGCGAATAGTGGTCGTGGCGAGCGGCTTTGAGTGTGGGAAAGGCCCGGACCGCGCCCGCGACCTCGGTGGTGACCTGATCGATCTCGTGGGCGTCGAGCCGCCGCAGCTCCACGGGTTCGTCGGGGCGATCGACGGTCCGGCGGCAGACCTGTAGGCGCCACCTGGTCGGATCTCCTTCGGTGTCCTCATCGCCCTCGTCTGGTTCGTTCAGACGCAACACCAGAGCGGATTCACCGAGCCGCAGACCGTCGGCCCACTGCGACCAGGCCGACGCGGCAGACGTCGCCTTGTCCGCGGACATCGGCGGCGCATCGACGTCGGGTAGCAAGGTCCGGACAAATGCGGATCGGACGGCATCGGGTTTGATGTCGCGGCAACTGGTTCGGCAGAGATGGTCGGTCATCTCACCGCAGAAGTCCATGATTGCGTCGGTGTCGCCGTTGGCGAGGACCACGGGCGGGGCCGCCGCAATCGCCGTCGACAACCAGGTGCGCCAGGTGGTGGTGGCCAAGGGTGCCCATCGGACAGCCCACTCGCCTGCGACCCGGTTGACGGCGGGTGTGACCGAACCTGATCGGACGAATCGCTCGGTCGAATCCAGCAGATAGCGGTAGTAGCGCAACTCTCCGCCGACGACGTCGTCGGGTTTGATGGCCTCGAGAAGTTCACATGCTGCCGCCGGTCCGAGCGTCACCGAGGCGATGTCGCGCCGGTCATCGGCGCCGGGCCCGGAGACCGTGATGGTGCGCCGCAGCGACCGACCACCGACAACGGTGTCCAGTGCGGGCGGCAAGCCGTCGGGTACGTGCTCGGTGCACGGCTGCCCATCGGGGTCGGTGAACCACAGGGACAGACCGACCCCACCGCGCCATAACGCGTGGGCCGAAGCGCTCTGAGTCACCCGTTCATGGTGGCACGCTTATCTGACAGCCCCGGCATCGTGCGGCGCATACATATCTGCCCACTTCGCGGAATGTTGACGACAACCGGCGTAGTTGTAGAGGGCATGACGGGACTCTCAAGCAAGGCCGCAACTCTGCTCGAACTCCATCAGCCCGGAAACCCGGTGATCCTGCCGACTGTGTGGGACGCGTGGTCGGCCAACCTGGCCGTCTCCGCGGGATTCACCGCACTGACCGTGGGCAGTCATCCGGTGTCGGATTCGATCGGCAAATCCGACAACGAGGGCATCACCTTCACCGAACTGACCACCCGCATCAAACAGATCACCGACGCGGTCGACGTGCCGATCTCCGTCGACATCGAAGCCGGATACGGCGAAGACCCCAAACGGCTGATCGACGGACTGATCGCTGCAGGCGCGGTGGGACTCAACATCGAGGACACCGTCCACAGCGAGGGCGGCCGTCTGCGGGAAGCGCAGGAACACGCCGACTTCGTGGGTGCCCTGCGCGCGGCGTCCGACGCCACCGACGTACATGTGGTGATCAACGCCCGGACCGACCTGTTCGTCAAACAGGTCGGCGACGAGGGCGACCGGGTCGATCGGGCCATTGCCCGCCTGAAACTGGCTGCGCAGGCCGGTGCCGACGTGCTCTACCCGGTGGGCTTCCACGAGGATGCGGTACAGAAACGGCTCGTTGAGGAGTTGCCACTGCCGGTCAACGCCATCGGGCATCCGGTGAACAACAACAAGGCCGCCTTCGCTGCGCTCGGGGTCGCCCGCGTCAGTTTCGGTCCGCTGTTCCAGATGGTCCTGGCCGTGCGGGCCGACGAAGTCCTCGCGCCCTGGAAGTAGGGCCACTCCGTTGACCGCGCCGAACCAACCGTCGACCGGGCCGAAGTTGCACAACCAAGGCAGCTCGGCTGCCGGTGATTCGTGACAGCGGTGGCAAGGTGTGGGTGTGGAACTGACACTGGTCTTCGTCCTGGCAGTCATCGCAATCGTGGGCGTAGCGGTGTTTTCGGGCCGGCTGGGTGTCGCGGCACCGTTGTTGCTGGTGATCGTCGGGGTCGGCCTGAGTTTTCTGCCCGGGGTTCCGGACGTCGAGATTTCACCGGAACTCATTTTGGCGGGTGTGCTGCCGCCGCTGCTGTACGCGGCAGCGGTCAACATGCCTGCCCAGGATTTCCGGCGCAACTTCAAACCGATCACGGCGCTCGCGGTCCTGCTGGTCGTCGTCACCACGCTGGGGACGGGTTGGTTTTTCCACGCCCTGATCCCTGACCTGGGATGGCCCGCGGCCTTTGCTCTTGGCGCGGTGATCAGCCCGACCGACGCGGTCGCGGCAACCTCGATCGGTAAGAAGTTGGGGCTGCCCTCGCGAGTGGTGGCGGTCCTCGAAGGTGAGGGTTTGGTCAACGACGCCTCGGCGCTGGTGTTGTTGCGGTCCGCGGTGGCAGCGCTCGGCGGCACGGTGACGCTCTGGGGTGTGGCCGGCGATTTCGTGTTGGCCGTGGTGATCGCCGTGGCGATCGGGGTGGTTGTCGGCTACGTCAATGTCCGCGTCCGCGGTCTGCTCGACGACCCGATCCTGACCACCGCCATCTCGTTGGTCGTGCCGTTCATCGCCTACCTACCCGCCGAAGAGGCCGGGGCCTCGGGCGTGTTGGCCGTCGTGGTCGCAGGTTTGGTCACGGGCCATCAGGCATCGCAGCATCTGGGTGCACAGGACCGGCTCACGGAGGCGGTCAACTGGCGCACGCTCGCCTTCCTGCTGGAGGGCGCGGTGTTCCTGCTGATGGGGCTCGAGCTCAAGAAATCGATCGAAGATGTCCAGGAGAGCTCGTTCAGCACCTGGCACGCGGTCGGCCTCGGACTGCTCGCCGCGGTCATCGTGATCCTGCTGCGGATCGCCTTCGTGGCACCGATGGTCGCGCTGTTGCGCCGCGACACGAAGCGCGCCCACGAGTCGATCCCGCGCCTGGACAAAATGCAGGCTAGGCTCGACGCCCGCGAACCCGACGACGTACTCACCGAACGACGACTGCGCCACATGCAGACCCGAATGACGCGGGTCTCGGCCGACGTCGCCTTCAAACTCAACGAGACCCTCGGATGGCGCGGCGGTGTGGTGCTCGGCTGGGCGGGTATGCGCGGCGCCATCACCGTTGCCGCCGCACAGACGCTGCCGTCGGACACCCCCCACCGGCCGCAGCTGATCCTGATCGCGTTTGTGGTCGCCGGGACAACGCTTCTGCTGCAAGGTTTCACACTGCCGACGGTGATCCGGATGGCGCAGGTCGCACCCGACGATCAGGACCGGCTGCGCGGTGAATACGAGCAGCTGGTCGGCGAGCTGAGGGAGGCCGCCGCCGATGCACTGCGTGATCCGGCAGTGATCGGCACCGGTGAAGACAGGGTGTCAGACGCAGTCATCGACATGGTTCGCAACGACAGCATCATCGGTCGGGGGCGCGTCCAGAGTGACACCGAGGTCGAACAACGCGGCCGTGACGAGTACTTTCGGGTTCGCATGGCGGTGCTCGTCGCCGAACGAAAGACGCTGCTCCGCGTCCGCAAATTGGGGTTGTGCAGCTCGCAGGCACTGTCCCACGCGCAGCATCTGCTCGACCTCGAAGAAGCACGGCTCGAACAACTGAACATCGATGAGTCCGACTGATCTCGGCTGATCGCGTTCAGTTCAGCTGATCACGACGCGTTTGATCCGATCATCGCCCGGTTGCGGGTTGCCGCGGCCGTCGGTGTTGTTGGTCAGAAACCATAGGGAACCGTCGGGCGCTACCGCCACATCGCGGAGTCGGCCGAACTCGTCGACGTACAACTCTTCGGCGGTGGACGGATCTGCAACCGGAATCGCGCGCAGCCGTTCACCTTTCAAATTGGCGACGTAGATGGTGTCGTCGGCGATGGTCATGCCACTGGGGCTGGCCTCGTCGGGGCGCCACTGTTGAACAGGATCGATGTAGGCGCTGTCGCCGACCGCCTCTCCGATGCCCTCGACCTGCGGCCAGCCGTAATTGCCGCCAGGCCGGATGATGTTGAGTTCGTCCCAGGCGTCTTGGCCGTACTCGACCGAGAACATGGTGCCATCGTCAGACCAGGCCAGCCCCTGCACATTTCG
The DNA here is from genome assembly GCF_056786475.1 of Williamsia sp. Y844. Classification (NCBI taxonomy): domain Bacteria; kingdom Bacillati; phylum Actinomycetota; class Actinomycetes; order Mycobacteriales; family Nocardiaceae; genus Williamsia; species Williamsia sp. Y844. Next base: position 1,739,660 of record NZ_JBXCJB010000001.1, on the reverse strand, counting down.
GTGACCCAGTGACCACGCGGGACTTCCCGCGGTCGGGTTGTCAGCAGGCACCGTGCCCTCGGGTGTCAAGCGCAGGATCTTGCCCGCCAAGCTCGACGGATCCTGGGCACTGGACCGTTCCTGCGCATCGCCGGTGGTGATGTAGAGCATGCCGTCCGGGCCGAACGCGATGCGTCCGCCGTTGTGGGTACGCCCACCCGGGATCCCGACCAGGATGTCCTTGGGTTCACCGAGCCCGAGACCGCCTGCGGATCCGGTCAGCGAGTACTTCGCCACGCGGTTGTCGCCGTCGCTGCCGGTGAAATAGACGTACAGGTCGCCGTCGTGGGCCGCCAGTCCGAGCAGACCGCCCTCACCGGCAGGTGCGACATCGCGGACGGTCCCGACCACGCGGGTGCCGTCGCCGACGATCTCGAGGATGTCGCCGGTGTCGCGTTCGCTGATCAGGGCAGCACCCTGGGTGAACACGATCGACCACGGTGCATCGAGGTCGGTCACGACGTCTGCCGGCGTACTCGGGTATTGGATCTGGGTTGACGTCTGGGCCGACGTCGGCGGCGATGGACTCGTGGGCGCGGTGTTTCCGCTCTCGCCGCTGCACGACGCGATCACACTCGCCCCGGCGAGGGACATGAGTACTCGGACGCTTGTGCGCACGACGACCTCCCGGAAGATCAGTAGCTGGCGTTCGGATCGACCAGTGCCAGCATGTTGTCGCCGCCGGCAGCGAACCGGCGCAGGTTCTCGGCGACCCAGGGGGCGAGGGTCCGCGTCAGGCCGGATGACGGGTTCGCCACGTGCGGGGTGATGATCACGTTCGGCAGATCCCATAGTGGATGGTCGACGGCGGGCGGTTCCGGATCGGTGACGTCGAGGGCCGCGCCTGCGATCTCACCGGTGGTCAGTGCGGTGTACAGCGCAGTCTCGTCGACGAGAGGTCCCCGTGCCACGTTGACGACCCAGGCGTGTGACGGCATCGCGGCCAGGGTGGTCGCGTTGATCATGTGCCGGGTCTCGTCGGTGGATGGCGCGGCCAGGACCACGTGATCGCACCGCGACCACACCTCGTCGAGTCGGCTCGACGGCAGCGTGTCGATCGCCCCGTCGACCGGTCGGCCGGAGTGGTTGACGGCCAGCACATCTGCGCCGCAGGCCCGCAGGCGCGGGATCAGCGAGCGGGCGATCCCACCGGCACCGATGATGGCCACGGTGGAACCGTGCAGCGAACGAACTGCGGTGTCGATCGCGTCTTTGTCCCAATGTCGCTGCACCGCAACATTGATCTGCCGGAGCCCGGCCAACAGCAATGCCAGGGCGTGTTCGGCGACGTTCTCGGCATAAAAGCCCGAGGCATTGGTCCAGATGCGCTTGTCGTCGAGAAGGCCTGCGTTCAGGAATGATTCGATCCCCGCAAGTCGCAGTTGCACCCATTCGATGTGGTCGGGCAGGGGTGAGGGAAAGCCATCGACATTGCCGGTCCACACCAGAGCGCGGGCATCGGCGAGGTCGACGATCTCGCCGCCTGCCGAGGTGATCGCCTGCGCCAGATACCTATCGTGGTCGGGGATCAGGGCAACCGGAACAGGTTCGGTACTCATCATCCTTCTTTCAGTTTGCGGGCAGCGCTCGTGGCGAGTTCATCGGCGATCTCGTTGTAGTGGTCGCCGGAATGGCCTTTGACCCACCTCCACTCGACCTCGTGCCTGTCACATTGTGCGATCAGTTCACGCCACAATTCACTGTTCTTCACCGGCTTCTTGTCTTTGGTCAGCCAGCCGTTGGACTGCCATCCCGACGCCCACTTCATGATTCCGTTGCGGACGTAAGTGCTGTCGGTATACAGAATCACCGTCGACGGCTTCTTCACAGCCTCGAGCCCCTTGATGGCTGCGGTCAGCTCCATCTTGTTGTTGGTGGTGTCGGGCTCGGAGCCGGAGATCTGCTTCTCGTGTTCCTTGTAGCGCAGGACGGCACCCCATCCGCCCGGTCCCGGATTGCCCAGGCAGGCGCCGTCAGTCGAGATCTCGACGGGAGTTGTCATTGTGTGATCGTCTCTGACATGGCAGAAAGGCTACCGTCGGCGTAGCACTACTCAACGCAGGAGGTTGGCCGTGGCAGTGTTCGACGTTCGTGCTCTCGAGGTACCCATCGTGGGGGCTCCGATGGCAGGTGGCCCCAGTACTCCGCAGCTGGCGGCAGCGGTCACCGAGGCCGGTGGGCTCGGCTTTCTCGCCGGAGCGTTGCTGACAGCGGACAAGCTCGCCGACGACATCGCAGTGGCGCGCTCGCTGACATCCGGACCTCTCGCGGTGAACCTCTTCGTGCCACAGCCGGACGTCGGGAAGCCCGCGGACATCGCTGCCTACGCGGAGGAACTCGGGGCGTTGGCCCGGCACTTCGGCGTCGACCTCGGGGAGCCCAAATACACCGATGACGACTACGCGCAGAAAGTCGAGGTGCTCCTGGACCTGCGTCCCGAGGTGGTGTCATTCACGTTCGGATGTGCCGACGCGGGCGATATCAAGCGATTCGCCGACGCCGGGGTGGCCACGCTCGGGACGGTGACAACGCAGGCCGAGGCGCAGGAGGCCGTCGCCCGAGGTGTCGACGGGCTGGTGGCGCAAGGTCCGGGGGCCGGGGGCCATCGCGGAACCTTTGATCCGTTGGCACGACCGTCCACCGATTCGCTGGAAACATTGGTGGTCGCGGCCGGTGCAATCAGCGATGTCGTGGTCGCGGCCGGTGGTATCAGCACGCCGGAGGCCGCCGCGGTGATGCTCGGGCTCGGTGCGGTCGCGTCGCAGGTGGGCACGGCGTTGCTGCTCAGCGATGAAGCCGGTACCAATCCGGTATCACGGGCCGCGCTCACCGATCCGCAGTTCACCGCAACCGCCGTGACCCGCGCATTCTCTGGGCGATACGCGCGCGGACTACGCAACCGGTTCATGCAGAATCACGATCAGACCGCGCCCCTGGCGTATCCCCAGATCCATTACCTGACCGGGCCTCTGCGTAAGGCCGCGGTCCGGGCCGGTGATCCGCACGCGACCAACCATTGGGCGGGTACCGGTTTTCGGGACACCCGCCCGGGGTCGGCCGCCGACATCGTTGCAGCTTTTGCTGGTCGTTGACTATTGCCCGTCGATGGAGCCCGCGGTTCCGCCGAGGGCGTGGCCACGGTTGATCTCGTGGCCGTGCTCGCCGGCTTCGTAGACCGCAGCCTGTTTGCGCAGTTCCTCGGTCTCGCCGATGGGTTCTGCGTCTTCGAAGGGGAACGTCATCTAGACCTCGCTTCGATTGGAGTGCTGCCTCCACGCTAGTCGCGGACCCGCTTGATCGCATGGAGGTACCGGATCGCCCGTCGCTGTGCCGATACCGCGCAGGTCAACGCTCTTGAGCAGTATGCCGTCGCATTCCCACCCCACGAGACACCGCAAACGACGCGCACAGGATCAGGATCACCTCGACCACTACGACGATCCACGTCGAGGTGACGGTGGAGAAACCCAACCACCACGCGCTGAACACCCCGGCCGCTGTTGCGAGAATCGCACCGGCAGGGAGCACGACTGCCGTCGCGTGCGTCGTCGGCTTCGTACCCGGAGCACCGACAGCCCCTAGCGAGAAGTGCACGGCAGCGAGGGCGACGGCATACGCGAACATTCCGGTGACCGCGTAGAGCTCTAGGGGTGAGAGACCACCGGGTGGGTCAGTTCCGGTCGTCAAAGGGATGAGCGCGGGCAGTAGGCCGACAGTGCATCCGAGTAGACCCGCCAGCACAGTGAGGCCGACGCGAGTACCTGCATCCACCCGGACGCCGACCAGGTGCAACACCGCACCGGTGACGAACCCGATCACCGCACCCACCGCACCCGCCGTCACGTAGCGCTGGGATTCCGAGGTGATGTGATCATCGGGAAAGGACGTGGCCCCGAAGTAATCCACCACGTACCCGCTACCACCGCCCGGACTCGACAGCCCCTGGTACAGCGCCGCCCCCAGTAACGCGACCAGACCACCCACGACCGTCAGTGCAAAACACAGTCTCCCCATGGGCCATATCCTGTCACTGGTCATTCGAACCAACGCTGCACAGTGAGCGATCAGGTCCGGGACGGACTTTCATCCTGGACGCGGTGGGTCCGCACCCACGGATAGGTCATCAGGGCCCACACGATGAGGATCAGGATGGTCGCGGTCAGCACGTACAGCGGCCATGGCCCCAGCACGTCCAGCAGGGTCGCCGTGTCGGGTTTCCGGTTGAGGAATCCGTAGTTGGTGCCTGCGATGCGGTTGAAGGTGAACGTGGTCACCGCCCAGATCGCTGTGACCAGGACCGCGATCCGGTAGCTGCGCCACTGCGGCCGCATCCGCCGACCCCAGGTGAGGTAGATCGCGGCCCAGACGACGAGCAGGTGGATCCCCCAGAACGTGAGGAACTCGTAGCTGGGGAAGTCCGGGCCGGTCAGGACCGGTGAGATCAACGCCTGCGCACTCAGCACCAGACCCCAGTAGTAGGTGAGCGCGTAAGCCCAATGTGCCTGCGACCATAGCGCGTAGGCCGCCGCCGCCGTCGCGAGATCGGTCAGACGCAGCGGCACAGACCCGTCGATGCTGGGCGGGAATAGCGAATAGATCAGTGCTGCACCGTAGATCGCGGCGGTCGTAACGGCCAGGGTGCGGCGCAGGCGCCGCGCCTGAGCTTCGCTCTGCCGTCGCCCGAGCCAGACCAGCAGCGCGGCGACCGCGACGAACAGTGCGATCACTGTCCAGTACGACGGCCCGTAGGCCGTGAACTCCCTTTGTGCGGTGAACATCTATCACCTCCGCCGTTGCCGTCCTCCGACCCCGCACCGGCTTCCGCCACCCATTCAGTGCGGAGTGATCTCGATCAGTATCGCGGTACCGTCCACAGATAGTGTCTGTTCACTGTGATGGATGAGGAGGCAGTCGTCCGGGTGTGCGACGAGATCGCCCGCCGAGATGCTTCCGGAAATCACGAACATTCCGGTGATCACGGCGGGATCGGTGGTGAAAGGCCGGCGACCGTGACCGGGCAGTGGCGACACGGCGATGTCGGTGGAGTCATGTTGCGCCATCACGTTGAGTGCCCGGGTGTGTCCACGCGGATGGCACTGAGGCGCACTGTCGTCGGCGAACCGATAGGGGGTGAGCGGATCGACCGGGACGGCCGACCCCGAAAAGTCCAGCACCACACCGTGGTCGCCGATGACGGTGAAGATGCGGTCGAATCCTTCGAACTCCGAGAACGTGGACGCCGCGCCGGGCAGATCGGCGACGCTGATGCGCCAGATCGGTGTACCCGAGGCATCGGCCAGAAGCGCGATCTCCTCTGTGATTCCGGCCCCGTTCTTCCAGGGCACCTGGACGCGATCGGTTGATTGAACGAGCATGATTGCCATTGGGCCACACCGGCTTTCTGATTCTCGATTGTTGGCGTGCATGAGTATCGGACTCGCCGCGTCAGGTGGGACGCAGCAGTGGCGGGTGAAGCAAGGCGGCGCCGCCGACGGTGTAGAGCGCGGCGGGGCGACCGCCGTCACGGCCGGTCATGGCTCCGGTCGGCCGGACGAAATCCGGGGCGCCGGTTACCTTGCGATGGAAATTGCGGGGATCGAGCGTTCGGCCCCAGACGGTCTCGTACACCCGGCGCAGTTCGGCGACGGTGAACTCGGGCTCGCAGAATGTCGTGGCCAGTGGCGTGTACTCCAGCTTCGACCGGGCGCGTTCGACACCGTCGGCCAGGATCTCGTTGTGGTCGAACGCCAATGATGTTGTGCTGCCAGATGGTGTGTCACCGAGAATTGTCTCGACCGGGTGCAGGGCTGCGGTGGCAGCGTCGGATCCGGCCACCGGTGCCGGGGCCTGCGGCGTCAGCGCCAGGTATGCGGTGCTGATGACCCGGCCCCGGGGGTCACGGCCCGGGCGACCGTAAGTGGCAAGTTGTTCGAGGTGGACGCTGTCGCGGCCCACTCCGGTTTCTTCGCCGAGTTCCCGGTAGGCGGCGTCGCGCAGGTCTTCGTCGTCGTGGATGAATCCGCCGGGCAACGCCCACTCGCCGATGTGCGGCTCGATGCCGCGGCGGACCAGCAACGCGCACAGCCGGCCATCGTGGATGGTCAGGACCACAAGGTCGACGCTGGCGGCGGCGTTGAACCAGAACTCGGAAGCCATGCGCTCATACTAATCGTCATCTTGACGATTAGCGACGATTGGGGTTATCGTCAATCTGACGACAACAATGGATCGTCGAGACGAGCAACAGAGGAAGGCCGGGTCATGGCTGACATCAAACGAGCAATGTTCCTGCGTCACATGCGGTGCGCGCCGAACATGTACATCGAGCACACGGCAAAGGCGAAGCTGGTGCACTCGGGGCTGGCCCAGGCGTTCTGGTTCCGGCCACTGAATGCGTCGGTCAGTGAGGTCCCGGTCGATGACCAGCAACTCCCGCTGTTGTTCCACGCCCGCACAGTGGACTTCCAGGACCTGACCGTCCAGGCCACCGTCACCTATCGGATCGTCGACCCGCACACCGCTGCCGGTCGTATCGACTTCGGTATCGATCCCGACGAGGGGGTGTGGCGGGCAAGGCCTCTGGATCAGTTGGCCGGCCTGCTCACCGAATCCGCCCAACAGCACGCACTGGACCTGCTGGCAGGCACTCCGCTGCGACAGGCACTGGCCGACGGTGTGGCGCCGGTGCGCGAACGCGTCGCGGTCGGGTTGCTCGCCGACCGGAGACTGGCCGAGACCGGTCTGGAGGTCGTCGATGTCCGGGTGGTCGCCCTGCGGTCGGAGGCCGAGATGGAACGGGCACTGCAGACACCGCTGCGGGAACAGGTGCAGCAGGAAGCCGACCGGGCCACCTATGAACGACGTGCGGTGGCGGTGGAACGGGAGCGGACGATCACGGAGAACGAGCTGCAGAGCCAGATCGAACTCGCTCGCCGCGAGGAACAGTTGGTGGACCAACAGGGACGCAATGCGCGGAAGCGGTCAACGGAAGAGGTTGCCGCAGAGAAGATCCGCACGGAGGCCGATGCGCAACGTCAGGAGTTGCTGGCGCAGACCCAAGCGGAGGCCACCCGCGTGGTCGGCATGGCGCAGGCCGAGGTGGATGCGGCAGCGCTGATGCCGTATCGCGATCTGGATCAAGCCATCGTCCTGGGGCTGGCGCTGAAGGAACTGGCTGCCAACCTGCCGGAGATCGGGACGTTGAACCTGACGCCCGATGTGCTGACACAGATCCTCGGTCGGTTTGCCGCCGAACGCAATTGACAACGCACCTACCCGCGGAAGGAAAGAATCATGGCACTGGCACCACGGGCGGTGGTCGTATACCGCCGCACCGAACTCGACGAACTGCTCGCCAAGCACGGCACCCGTGGCCAGGCCGCGTTCTTCCTGAAGTCCCGCGGACGCAACATCACCGGAGTGCAGGCTCGCCACGATGCGGTCCAACTGGCCCGCACCCGGGTCGACGCGGCGATACCGGTGGACTGGCGCCGCGGGATGGTCGAACGAACCGACCTGAGCCGCTTCGTCTTCGGTGAAGAAGATGTTGTTGTGGTGGTCGGTCAGGACGGGCTGGTGGCCAACGTTGCGAAGTACCTAGATGGTCAGCCGGTGATCGGGGTGAATGCCGAACCGGCAATGAATCCCGGTGTGCTGGTGAATCACCGGAGCCAGGATGTTGCGGACCTGCTGCGCCGGCCGGAGGCGCTCGAGCAGCTCACTCGGTGCACCATGGTCGAGGCCGAACTCGACGATGGTCAGGTGTTGCGGGCACTGAACGAGATCTACATCGGACACCCGTCCCACCAATCGGCCCGCTACCGCATCGAACTCGGCACGGCCCGCGAACGGCAGTCATCCTCCGGGGTATTGGTGGGCACCGGGACCGGGGCCACGGGGTGGTGCCAATCGGTGTGGCTCGAACGTCGCAGCAGGCTGGTTCTACCGACGCGGCCTGCGCTGGACCTGTGCTGGTTCGTCCGCGAGGCCTGGCCGTCACCGGCCACCGGCACCGACCTCACCCAGGGGTTGCTCGACGACGGTGAGGAACTCGGGATCGTTGCCGAATCCGATCTGGTGGTGTTCGGCGACGGCATCGAATCCGATGCTCTGACGGTCTCTTGGGGCCAGCGGGTCACCGTGCGTCGGGCGCGGACGTCGCTGCGACTGGTGAATTGACACTGCTGGCGGGTGAGCCAGTCCGTCACTAGGTTTGGGCCGGTACGAGTTTCGGGATCACCCGGACGTAGATGACCATCCCGACCACTTCGACGAGGGTCTGGGTGACGACAACAACGGCGGCTACCTCGAATCCGGCAGGCAATGCCAGCGCCAGTGGCATCACCACCAACGAATTGCGGGTGGCCCCGCTGAACACCACCGAACGTCGACCGGCGGTGTCGAGTGAGAACAGCGCGGCCACCAGTGCCCCGGCGCCGGACATGACGATCAGGAAGACCACGTAAACCGGTACCACCGCAACAACATCGCGGTAGTTTCCGTCGAGTTTGGGCAGCTGGGAGCCGACCACCGCGAACAACACCACCGCCATCAGCGGGACCATGGTGGCGGTGGCCGCCACCTCGAGTTGCCGAATGATCGTTGTGCGCCCCGCCGACCACTGGGTGATCCAGGCCAGTGCCAGCGGGACGACGATCAGGAACAGGAAGGCCCGGGCAAACGGCCGGAACTCGACCACGTCGGTGAGATCCGATCCCATGAAGAGCCATAAGTAGAGCGGGAGTAGTGCCATCTGGAGCAACAGCAGGAGCGGTGTGGCCGCTATCAACCGCCGGCGGCTGCCGCCTGCGAGACCCGCGAACACGATGACGTAGTCGACACACGGGCACAGCAGGACCAGCAGAACACCCACGCGCACAGCCTGTTCGGAGGGCAAGAAGGTGAACAGTGCGCCGACCACGGCGGGTGCCACCACAAAGTTCACCACCAGCAGCGCGGCGACGAACCGGTGGTCGCGCAGTGCACGTCCGAGGTCGGTGGCCGGCACCTGAAGAAAGGTCACGTACAGCAAGGCGCCCAGGGCCGGGTTGATCACGGTGGCCAGTGCAGAACCGGATCCCGGCGCCGCCCAGGCCACTGCCGCACCGGACGCGATGGCGCCGAGGTAGATGGCGACCTGATGCCGATCCAGCTGGTCGAGAAGTCTCGATGATGACTCGGACAACTCGTCGGCTCCCGTGCTCGGTAGGTGGCGATACTGCAGTGGACGCGGTATCCCGTGCCATCTTCGCAGACCGGCCTGTAGTCGTATGGCGACTGCTGTCTCCGACGCGCACGCTCCGAACATCGCGGCTCGCGGCAGCGTTCACGCGGTGTTAACGCCACCAGCTGTAATCCGCTCGAATGACGTCGCCGATGTGCGAAATGGGATGCGGCCAAGCGATAATTGGACACATGGCCAAGGCACACGACAACCTCGATGACCAGCCCGCGGACATCCTGGGCTTCGCGCGCCGCTGGTATCTCTTCGGCGGTGGATCAGCCGAGGACATCCTCGTGGAGTTCGGTATCACCGAGCACGAGTACTTCCGTCGGCTCGGCGCGGTGCTCGACACACAATCGTTCGATCCGGGCGACGACGAAATCGAAGCGATCCGGGTGGTCGTCGCGGCGCGGCAGAACCCCGACATCCGGTAGCGTCGAGTCCCACCGCGCCGGGTGGTAATCGCGGGTCAGAGCGCTCGCGCGATGATCGTTTTCATGATCTCGTTGGTGCCGCCGTAGATCCGCTGCACACGGGCGTCTTCGTACATCCGGCCGATCAGGTACTCGCGCATGTAACCGTAGCCACCGTGGAGCTGTACGCAGCGGTCGACAACCTCGCAATGCCGATCCGTGAGCCAGTACTTGGCCATGGCGGCAGTCGTCGGATCGAGTTCTCCGCGCAGGTGCTGCTCGACGCAATGGTCGAAGAAGACCTGGCTGGTGAGCGCGATCGTCTGGCATTCCGCCAGTTCGAAGGCGGTGTTCTGGAACTCGAAGATGCTGTGACCGAAGGCTTGTCGTTCCTTGGTGTAGCGGACTGTCTCTTCGATGGCCCGCTTCATCGCTCCGGCCGACTGGGCGGCGATGATGAGCCGTTCCTGTCCGAGCTGGGTCATGAGCTGTGCGAAGCCCTGACCTTCCTTGTCGCCCAGTAGGTTTGCCACCGGCACCCGCACGTCGGTGAACGACAGTTCTGAGGTGTCGGCACCGTGTTGGCCGACCTTGTCCAGGACGCGTCCGACGACGAAGCCGTCGCAGTCGCGGGTGTCGACGAGGACCAGTGACACGCCTTTGGCGCCGGCCTTGGGGTCTGTCTTGACCGCGAGGACGATCACGTCGGCCGTGGAACCGTTGGTGATGAAGGTCTTCGATCCGTTGATCACGTAGCTGTCGCCGTCGCGGATGGCGGTGGTGGTGATCGCCTTGAGGTCGGACCCGGTGCCCGGCTCGGTCATCCCGAGTGCGCCGAGCAGCTCGCCGCGTGCCATCTCGGGCAGCCACGCACGCTTCTGCTCTTCGCTGCCGTACTCGTTGATGTAGTGGGCGACGATCCCGCTGTGGATGCTCAACCCCATCGCGAAGTCGCCGGCGTAACCCTGGGCCTCGAGGACCGCGAAGTCGTGCGCGAACGTGCCGCCACCACCGCCGTACTCCTCCGGGATCGAGCACAGCAGCAGGCCGAGTTCGCCGGCCTTGCGCCACACATCGCGATCGACGCGGCGCTGGTTGTCCCAACGTTCCGCGTGGGCCATGACCTCACGCTCGAAGAATCCGCGAGCGAGATCGGAGACGGCCTGGACCTCGTCGTCATACCAGGACGGTGTGTGGTTGATCATCGTTGTTCTTTCTGCGGTGAAATATGCGGGGTATGGCGGCCCCGCGGTCGGCAGCGACGACACTACCCGCCGCGCGCGATGACCCCCGGTTGCGTTCAGTGAGGTCGCCGACCGGCCGTGCACGCGAAGCTTGGTATTAGCCTGGCGGTCAGGGGAGGGGGTTCGAACACATATCAATTGATGAGAGGCCTCATGAGTATCGAGTCAGTCCCAGCCACCGTCGACGTTGCCTGGCTGCGCGCCCATCTCGGCGATCCAGATCTTGTCGTGGTCGATTCCACTACGCATCTGCCGATCCCGAAAGACGGCCCCTACGTACCGGAGTCGGGTCAGCAGACCTACCACGCCGAGCACATCCCAGGAGCGCTGTTCGCTGATCTGCTCACCACGTTTGCCGACACCGCCAGTGACCAGGCGTGGACCGTGCCGAGTTCGGAACAGTTCGCCAAGGCCGCCGGAGCGCTGGGCATCGGTACCGGCGCGACAGTCGTCGTCTACGACCAGTCGCAGGGATTCTGGGCAACCCGGTTGTGGTGGCATCTGCGCCTCGAGGGCTTTGACAATGTCACCGTGTTGGACGGTGGCCTGTCGGCTTGGAAGGCAGCCGGATACGACACCACCGACGCCTTGTCGGTCCCGACACCGCGCAGCTTTGTCCCGAATCGACGCCCTGAACTGCTTCGTTCCACCGATGACGTGTTCGCGGCGATCGACGACGAGTCGACCATCATCGTCAACGTCCTCGACGAGGCCACCTACCGAGGTGAGACCACGAATTACGCCCGCAACGGGCACATCCCGGGCAGTATCAACCTGCCTGTTTTCAACGTACTGGACCTGGAGAACGGTGGCTTCAAGCCGGTCGAAGAGTTGAAGGCAATCCTTGACGAAGCGGGTGTGCTCGACGCCGACAAGAAGGTGATCACCTACTGCGGTGGCGGGATCGCGGCCACCGGTGTGGCCCATGCGCTGGCACAGGCAGGCCGCTCCGACGTCGCAATCTATGACGGATCGATGACCGCGTGGGCCGCCAACCCGGACCTGCCGCTGGTCAAGGGCTCGTCACTGCGCTGATCGAGACGCCTGGGGTCACGGCAACGGGTAAGTCAGCGAACGACCAAGACAGAGCATTCGGCGTGGTGGATGAGGCTCTGGCTGACCGAACCGAGGACAGCGCCGGCCATTTTGCCGTGACCCCGGCTTCCGACCACCACCAACTGGGCCTCCTGCGACATCTTCTTGAGGCCCTTGGCCGGGCCGCTGTCGGTGTAGACCTTGTGGATGTGCGCGCCGGGGAACTCCTTGCGCAGGGGTGCGAGGAGTTCGTCCATCTTCTCTTCCTGATTGGACTTCAACAGGTTCATCAGGTTCCAGTCGACTGGGCCCTCGCCGTATCCGAGTCCGATCGCGGGACCGGTTTCCCACATGTGGGCCACCGTCACCGGCGCGCCAAGGGTGTCGGCGACATAGAACGCCGCACGGATGGCCCGGAGGGAATTCTCGGATTCGTCGACGCCGACCACCACCGGCAACGGTTTGCCGGTGCGGGTGGCCTCGGATTCGCGCCAGACCAGTACGGGGCACTTCGCCTGATTGACGATCCGGATGACGTGGCCGCCGAGCACCAGATCGCTCGCGGCGTTGTGCCAGTGCGCGCCGACAACGATCAAGCGCGCGGTCTCCGAGCTCTCGGCAAAGACGGTGGGCACGGATTCATTGACGATCCGGCGGCCGATCGTCAATTCGGGGTGGCGTTCGCGGACGACGCTCTCGGCATCGTCGAGCTTCTTGTTGCCGTCGGCGGCGAGTTCTTCGGCCAGCGACTCCGGGCTGAACACCATCGCGTTCGCGAAGTACCACTCGAGCCGGGGGATGGCGTGCAGCAACTGCAGTGGAGATCCGCTACGGGCGGCAAAATCCGCTGCCCACCGTGCGGCACCCAGGGAGCCCTCTGAACCGTCGATCCCGACAACTACCGGTGCGCTGCTTGCCTCGGCGTTCATCCCACGTCCTCGTCTCTCGCATCACCTGCCGGACTGGTCCGATCGAGTGTCCGGCGCAGTTCGAACTCTATGCCCGGGTGTGTGTGGTTACAACGAACCAGAGGTCGGCGTGGATGTCGAGGCCGTCATCATCCAGGGAGCGCGGCACCCTGGCTCACCGACGATGTCGCACCTAAGGTGAACGCAGTGAACAAACAGGGAGAACTCGGGGTCTACCTGCAGGCCCGACGGGCCGCGGTGACGCCCGCAGACGTCGGGATGCCGGGTTCGACCGGTCACCGGCGGGTGGCCGGGCTCCGTCGCGAGGAGATCGCCACGCTCGCCGGGGTGAGTGTGGACTATTACGCGCGTCTGGAACAGGGGCGCGAAAGACATCCGTCGGCGGCCGTGCTGAATGCGTTGGCCAGAGCGCTCCGGCTCGACAGCGTTGGGAGAGAACACCTTTTCCAGCTTGCCGACGTCGCCTTTCATCCGAGCCCGGTGTCCAGGCGCGCACGTCCGTCACCAAAGCTGCAGATCATGCTCGATGCCTGGACCGATACGCCGGCGATGATCATCAACGACAGACTCGACGTCCTGGCTTCCAATGCCCTTGCCGACGAGCTCTATTCGCCGTTCGAGAGTTTCGACAATGTGGCGTTGATGGTGTTCCTCGATCCGGCGGCACCGACGTTCTTTGCCCGGTGGCATCTTTCGGCCGAGACCTGTGCGGCCAACTTGCGAACGGTGATCGGCCGGGACGGCTCTGACGCCGAGCTTCGGGAGCTGCTGGAGCAACTGCTCGCCAACACCGAGTTCCGCCGGTACTGGAAGCGACATGAGGTCCGAGGGAAGACGTCGGAGTCCAAACACTTCGTGCACCCGGATGCCGGCGAATTCACCTTGGACGTCCAGGTGTTCGACATCCGGGAAGCGCCTGGGCAGCAACTGATCGTGTATACCGCGGAACCCGGTACCCCGGCCCGCGACGCTCTTCGTCTTCTGGGTGCCCTGGTCGCGACCCGTTCGCAGGCAGCCGAACCCGGATCCCGTCGCAGCTGACCGAGTCGGACGGCTGTCTGAGGCTGGGTGTGCCACTCCTCGGGTCGATAAGTCCTGGTACGCAGATGATTCCGCGACCATCATGGTAATCGGAATCAAAATCCGTACGAGACAAGGACATAACCGATGGACAAAATCGTTCTCATCACCGGCGCTTCCAGCGGAATCGGCGAGGCAACCGCACTGCACCTGGCCGAACAGGGCTGCACCGTTGTGCTGGGTGCCCGACGGATCGACCGCCTGCACGCACTCGTCGAGCGGATCGAGGCATCCGGCGGCCGAGCCGCCGCGCACACCCTGGATGTGACCGACCGCGGTGACGTTCAGGCTTTCGTGGAAGCAGCCCGCACCGAGCACGGTCGGGTGGACGTGCTGGTCAATAACGCCGGAGTGATGCCGCTGTCTCCCTTGAGCTCTGGCAAGGTCGACGAGTGGGAACGCATGATCGATGTGAACGTGCGCGGGCTGCTGTATGGCATCAACGCGGTCCTACCGGTGTTCGCCGAGCAGCGCAGCGGGCATGTGGTCACGATCGCTTCGGTTGGGGCTCATCAGGTGTCGCCCACCGCGGCGGTCTATTGCGGGACCAAGTATGCCGCCTGGGCCATCACCGAAGGCCTCCGGCAGGAGAGCGAGCCGTGGCTTCGGGTATCCACGATCACCCCGGGCGTGGTCGAATCCGAGCTGGCCTCGACAATCACCGACAAGAGCGCACAAGAGGCGATGGCGGTGTACCGGGCCAACACGATTGCGCCTTCAGCGATTGCCCGCGCGATCGGGTTTGTCATCAACCAACCCGATGATGTCGATGTCAACGAAATCGTGGTGCGGCCGACGGCTCAACGCTAGTATGCGTCGCCCCCGTGAGGGGACCGGTCGGAGTGGTCGAGCACTCCGACCGGTCGGCCTCATAAGGTTCACTATTCAGTTCTCAAAGGTCATGCAGTACACAGGGTTCAGCCTGTGTTGCTCGGTCTTGCGGTGTGGTGTCTCGCCGTCTTATGCGGCGGTGAGGTCGGTGGTCAGGGTGCGGCGGGCGTGGGATCGTAGTTCGGTGGTGGTGCCGGGTGCGATGAACCAGGGATGGCCGTCGTGGCCCAGGAACACGGTCCAGCCGTGGTGGTGGATGTAGCGGTGGTGTCGGCGGCAGAGCAGGACCATGTTGGTCAGGCTGGTGGTGCCGCCGTTGCGCCACCAGTCGATGTGGTGGGCGTCGGTGTATCCCGCAGCGCAACCACAACCGGGGAACGCACAACCCCGGTCGCGGGCGATCAAGGCTTTGCGGATCGCGGGGGTGACGGTGCGGTGGTCCCGACCGACATCTAGAGGCACCGAGTTGTTGTCGACCAGAATCCTTGTGATCACCGAATCGCACGCCACCATCTGCGCAGTGGACGCTGAGGCTGGGCCGGTCCACTCGAACGTGGGCACCGGCGCCGGCGGTTTGGCATTGACGAGTCCGCGGAACTGTATTGCCTGGAGATGTTCGGGTGTCACTGCCACCGTCACATGCGGTTTCACGCCGCCGCTGGAAGGCCGGTTTTCCTGTCCGAGATAGGAATCCAACAGTCGCTCCAGGGCATCGGCCCGGATTTGGGCGTTGTTGCGTGGGTCTGGTGACCCATCAGGTTCGGGAACCGGTGTCGATAGTGGCTTCAACGCGACGGCCAGTTTCTCACCCACAAGGTTGTCCAGATCCAACACGCCGTGCGTACGGCCGTCATCCCCGGTCGCGAACGAGAACTCGTTCAAGTCATGGTTCTCCGCGTCGGGTATCTCTTTGTCTGGTGGTGACAGCAACAAGGCCATGTGCCGTGCCCGGACCGATACCGCCGCCGGTGTGGCCATCAGTGCTTCGGTCAATAGCCCGCGCGCACAATCGTCGCGATCGGCGTCAGTAAGGTCGGGATTGCGACGGTCAATATGATGGAGCCCCTTCACAATTGCATCCACATGCTCACCGGATAGTTGTCGTCGATTCCATAATCGGCAATCGACGGAATGCCGCTGAGCGCCTTACCTACTCGCACATACCGGTGCGCGACGGTCGGCGCGACACCTGCGTCCCGTAATAGTTTGGCTGTGGACCCCACGCCTTTCTTCTGCGCGATCCGACGCTTATCGAGTTCACCGACCAGACGGAAAAGTATCTGCTCCACAACATGATTGAGTCGAATAACCGCCACCGTTCGTGAAGATACCTGCGCATCATCACCGGCGACCAAAGCCGCATCCCCTGCCAGATCTGAGATTCTGGCGAACATTCCCCCGAAGTCCATGATTCCAAGCTACCCGAAGGAAGCTATACGCACAAGTGTTCGATATGAGTATTTCGACTGTCCCACAGTGTATTCCGATGGAACGCGCAAATCCCGGCAGTCTACCGAATGGGTCTGACAAACCCGGATTAACGGCCCCGGTGGGTGTCTTGTCTACTCCCCGATGGGGCCGGTCGACTCAGCACCCCGACGGTGAGGTCGGGACGCTGAGTCTCGAGGATTGCGGCTACTCCGCCATCACGTCGGACTCGTCGTGGACGACTTCCTCCTTTGCTCCGGGAAGGAATGAGTATGCAAGGCAGACGATTCCGAAGAACAGGTAGCCCAGCGCCACTTCAGGGGCGGCATTCCAGGCGATCTCCGGTGCGTGGATGAGACCGATGAATGACAACACGGCACCGACCGCAGAGGCGATGGCGGCGTACAGGAACTTCTTGTCGATGATGAAGGTGACCATGGTGCCCAGCACCAGGCCCACCAGAACCGCACCCTCGCCGAGTACCTTGAGGCCTTCGTAGACCACACCCGCCTCGTTCAATGCGCCCAAGCCGACCTCACCGGCACTGGTGCCGGCGGCAGCCAGAGCGTTGTCGATGAGCCCATGGGCCCACTGCGCGAGGTTGGGCAGGATTGCCGCGACCACCGCGATGGCGTGGATCCGTGGAACCGCCTGGAAGGCCTGCGCGCCGATCAACAAACCGATGTACAGCAGAATCGGCACGATCGCCGGAACAGGTAGCAGCGCTTCGAGTATCCCGAACAATCCCAGGAAACAGAGCAGGCCGATCGCCAAACCGCTGGCCAGTGAATAACTTGCCCGGCCACCGGCGTCCTTCCACCCCGGGTGGCCGATGTAGACCGCCGGTGGGAAGGGGGAACCGAACCCGGCACCGATGCAGGCGCCGGCACCGTCGGCGAGGAGCACGCTGCGCAGGTTGTAGTTGTCTCCCGCGGCAGCTGCGCTCTCCACGTTGCTCATCGCTTCGGTGAAGTTGTAGATACCAAGGGGTATTGCGGTGCCGAGAAGTGGTGCGAGGTCGGCCAGACCGTCGAACAGCATGTCGAATCGTTGGTCGGGAATGCCCAGCGCGATGTTCTCGACGGCGTCGCCGACCGCCGGTGCATCCATGAACCCGCCGGCCCAGCCGATGGCGGTACCGACGAGCAGCGCAGCCAAACCGACCGGAACATTGCCCGGCAGGCGAACATTGGTGAAGAAGCCGATCAAGATGATCGCCAGTACCGGCAGGCCGATCCATGCGGCCTCCCACATCTGGGCGGCAGGCCGCATGGAGATGAAGGTGATGGAGATACCGGCCAGGGTGCCGAGCATCGCTGCGCGTGGCGTGATCTTGCGGATGTACGGGCCCACAAAGGCTCCGATCATCACGATCACGCCGATCATGAATGCCCATGCCAGACCCGCTTGCCAGGCTGCGACGGCGTTGTCGGTACTCAGGTACACCGGCAACATCACCACGAACACGACGATGAACATGTGCGGAACGCTCGGGCCGTAGGGCAAAGCGGTGACGTCGGTGCGATTTTCCTTGCGGCCCAGGCGCCGTGCCAACCACGTGTAGTAGAGATTGCCCAGGATCAGGGCGACGCCGAGGGCGGGGAGCACGGTACCGAAGACGTCGCCTTCGTTGACGCCGACGACGTAGATCAGGAGTCCGGTGAGGGTCAGGACGTTGACGAGGATGTTGAATCCGAGGCCGAAGAAGGCGTTGGTGTCACCTCGGGTCCACCAGGGGATGGTCACGGGTCCGTCCGGCGCGGCAGGGACAGGGGTCTTTTCGTTGACTTCAGTGGTCATGACTTCTGGTTCCTTCAGCCTCGGGAGGCAGGTGCGGGTTCCGACTTGACGGGTAGATCGGCAATGGCGGGAATGACCGCCGCGGAATCGGCAACCCAGCCGAAGATTCCACCTTGTGCGCAGATCATTTCCAGCCCGATTCGCTGGAAGTCCGGGAAATATGAACCAACACAGTCGGATACGACCAGACACTCGTATCCGCGGTCGTTCGCCTCCCGGGTGGTGGTGTGCACGCACACCTCTGTGGTGACCCCGGTGACCAGCAGTTGGGTGATGCCCGCGTCGGTGAGGATCTGCTGGAGTTCGGTGGCGTAGAAGGCGCCCTTGCCGGGTTTGTCGATGACGATCTCACCGCTGACAGGGGCGAGCTCGTCGATGATGTCGTGGCCGTATTCGCCGCGGATCAGGATCCGCCCGTACTTGCCCGGATCGCCGATCCGCTTGGATGGCGCTCCGCGGTTGAGTTTCGCAGGCGGACAATCGGATAGATCGGGTTCATGGCCCTCGCGGGTGTGGATCACCAACATGCCGGCGGCCCGCGCGGCGGCAATGAGATCGGCCAGGGGCGGGACCACTTTCAGGAGCATGTCCACGTCATTGCCGAGGCTCTCGCCGAAGCCGCCGGGCAGGATGAAGTCGCGCTGCATGTCGATGACGATCAGCGCGGTCTTCTCGGGTATCAGGGTGAACGGACCGGGTGAGGCCGTCTCTACGGTGGATGGGGTCATGAATTCTCCCTCGTGGATGTGGTTGTTGTGGAGAGGGTTTGCTGCACATCTGTGGGCAGCTCACTGGTGTCGCGCGGCTCGTCGAGAATGCGTGCGGCCAGGGCCAATACGGTGTCGTCGGACAATGCCGGACCCAAGATCATCACGCTCAGCGGACGTCCGTCGGCGGCAATACCCACCGGTACCGCTACTCCGGTGAGGTCGAGCAGATTGCCGAAGTGGGTGTAGTGACCGAGGACGGTGTTGCACTCGATGGGCCGCGCCAGGACTTCCTCGACGGTGAACGTCGTCCCGATGGTGGGCACGATCATCACATCCATGTGCTCCCAGAGGCGGGACACCTGTGCCTTGAGTTCTTGCAGCTTCTGCTGCGCGGCGAATGCGTCTACAGCGGTGTACTTTTCACCACTGTGCAGGATGTCGCGGACCACCGGATGGATCGAATCGGGATGCGCGGCCAGGAAATCGGCGAACTCGACCAGTCGCTCGGCGACCCAGGGGCCGGCGTAGAGCAGGGCGCCTGCAGCCAGAAAAGGTGCCAGTGGTGCGGCAACCACTGTCTCGCTCAGAGTGATTCGTTCCCGGAATGCCAGGTGGGCGTCCTGCATGATGGTGTCGCCGAAGAACTCCAGCTCATCGGTGGCAGGCAGTCCGACCCGGATCGCGCCGTGGTTGTACCGCGGGCCGCGGTCACGGGACCAGGAATCGTTGTTGTCGCGTCCGATCACCACATCGAGAACTCGGTCGGTGTCATCGATCGATCCGGCCATGACGGTGATGCAGTCCAACGACTTACAGGCCGGGACCAGGCCAACGGTACTGATCAGCCCGCGAGAGGGCTTGAACCCGACAACACCGTTCAGGGCTGCCGGCACCCGCCCCGAGCCTGCGGTGTCGGTGGCCACGGCAAACGGCACCTGCCCGAGTGCAACCGCGAGCGCCGATCCGGAGCTCGACCCGCCGGAGATCATGTCCCGGCCGTAGACACTGCGTGGCACCGTATGTGGAGTTCGGGTGCCATTGAGTCCGGTGGCGAACTGATCGAGATTGGTTTTGCCCACGTACAGGGCGCCGGCATCGAGTAGCCGCTGCACCACCGGTGCGGTGGCGTCGGCGACGTACGCATAGTCGGGGCAGGAGAGGGTCGTGGGGACGCCTGCGACATCGATGCTGTCCTTCACACCGAACGGCACCCCGTAGAGCGGAAGCGTGCGGGCGCCGGGGCGCTGTTCGATTTCTTCGGCGGCGGCGAGAAGTTGGGCGCGCGGCACCGTCGACAACCAGGTGCCGTCGTCGCCCCGGGCCGCGATCGCGTCGGCCACTCTCGCGGCGGTTTTGGTGGGTGAGCCGGTGCCACTTGCGTGCGATTGCAGGATCTCCGCCACCGATGGGCCGATGGATGGTCCTGCTGCGGTGAAATCGAAAGTCATAATGTCGATTGTCGACAGAATGGTGCCAACCGCGGAACGGCTGCGTATCGATTGTGTTAGCTGTTGCTCTCCAGGTCCAGATAATCGAGCTGCCCGTGGTTCCTGGCGGCCGCGACAGCTATCCGCGGATCGTTGGTCTCCAGAGCGTCGAGCACGTGCTGGTGCCGCCGGATTCCGTCGGCGGGGTCGTGCACGCGGGCTTCGCTGCGCAGGTTGATGGCCATCGGGAGCTGGAGCTTGAGCAGGATCGGCTCCATCGCGATGTCGAGTTGCCGGTTGCCGGCCAGCCCGACAACCGAGGCGTGGAACCGGCGGTGGGCATCGTCTTTCTCGAGGTCATCGTCGCGGTCGGCGGCGATGCGCATGTCCTCGAGCGCCTCACGAACCGGATCGAGGTCCTTTTCGAGGTCGGCCAGCGGGAGTGCGGATTCGATGGCATGCCGCTCCAGGACGTGCCGCAGCTCGAACAGTTGCAGAATGTCCTGCGGTGACCACGCGGTGACCCGGGATCCGCGTCGCGGTAGATGCTCGACCAGCCCCTGCTGTCCGAGTAGTCGCAGTGCCTCGCGCAATGGTGCCCGGCTGATGCCGAGGCTGGCGCACAGTTGTTCTTCGACTATCTTGTCTCCGGGTTTCAACGCCCCGGAGAGGATCGATTCCCGGACACGGCGGCCTGCGACATCCACAAGGCTGACCGGAAGTCCTTGTTCATCGAATGACCTGCTTGGCACAGCCACAAGTGAGCCTCGTCCTTCCGCCACGGGGGAATCCATGGAGATTCTGTCGACAATCCTAAACACCGCGGTGCCGACCACGCATGGTTAGCGGATGTAATGAAGGCGGATCACTGGCCGTCGGTGGTGCCCTCGGTGCCGCCGATCGCGTGATCGCGCTCGTCATCGGCCCCGTGTTGCGCGGCGTTGTATGCCTCTTTTTCTTCGGCTGTCCGCTCGGTCTCGCCGAGGGGCTCTTCGTTCTCATGGGGAAAGGTCATGCCCCGAGCATGCCCGAATCACCTATGTCACAAACGTGGCGAAAATACTTACCTCGGACGTCATCGCCGGGAGGTACCTGCCACGGGCAGCATGGTTTTCACCCACAAAGAACACCTCAGGTGAAGGAGAAACCGATGACCGAAACCATGTTGACCACACACGAGGCCGCAGCGTCTGCGCTGATCGATCAGTATCTTGCCGCGTGGAACGAGACCGATGCCGTCGCCCGGCGGGATCTGATCAGCGCAGTCTGGGCCGACGACGGCGTCTACACAGACCCGCTCGCCTCGGTGAGCGGTCTGGACGCAATCGACGCGGTGATCGCAGGCGCCCAGGAACAATTCGCGGGATTGCAGTTTGTTCGCGGAGACGTGTTCGACACCCACCACAACATCGCCCGTTTCACGTGGGAGCTGGTGCCGGAAGTAGGCGCGGAGCCGCTGGTGGTCGGATTCGACGTTACCGCCGTCGACAGCAACAACAAGATCACCAGCGTCTACGGATTCATCGACAAGATGCCCGGGGCAAGCTAGTGCCCCTATGTGATGCTGACGCCGCCATCGACGACAATGGTCTGGCCGGTGACGTATCCGCCAGCCGGTGAGGCCAGCCAGATTGCGGTGGCGGCCAGCTCTTCCGGATCGCCGCTGCGGCCCAGGATCATTCGCGGAGCCATGGACTCGAGGTAGCCGTCCGCGTACGAGTCGGTCATTTCCGACTCGAAGAATCCCGGCGCGATCGCGTTGACCCGGATGCCTTTTCGGCTACCCCACTGTTGGGCCAGATCACGGGTCAGGCCGGAGATGGCAGCCTTGCTGGCCGAGTACGCAGCCTGCGGGAGACCGGCGGTGGTGATGCCGAGGATGCTCGAGATGTTGATGATCGAGCTTCCCGGCGTCATCACCCGCCCGCAAGCCTGGGCAGCCCAGTACGAACCGTTCAGATTGATGTCGATGACCGACCGGAACTGCTCAGGCGTCTCCCTGGTGGCGGGGAACGCGGTGCCCACTCCGGCATTGTTGACCAGCACGTCGACCTGCCCGAACTCAGCCATCGCGGCGTCGACAAGAGCGCCGGCCTGGTCCGGGTCGGCGATATCGGTGACCACGGTCAAAGCAGTGCCACCTACTGATTCGACGAGTGCGGCGGTCTGCTCGAGTTTGTCGGCTCGGCGCGCCGCGAGGACGACCCGGGCGCCGGCTTCGGCAAACGCCTTGGCGAACGCAACACCCAACCCGGATGATGCGCCGGTGACGATCACGACCTTGTCGTCGATCCGGAAACGGTCGAGCACGCTCATGGTTTCACTCCTGCGGGTCGATGGTCCGGGCCTGATCATAGGTGCCAACAGTGACCGCAGGGTCGATAATGCTCGACAGGCGACCATATGAGGGATGTGAACGATGACCGGCGAGCAGCGCTATTTGTTCGGGGACCTGTTGCGGCAGTGGCGAATCAACCGAAAGGTCCCGCAATTGGAACTGGCATCGGTGTCCGAGGTGTCGGCGCGGCATCTGAGCTTTCTGGAAACCGGCCGTTCGGCGCCGAGCCGGACGATGGTGCTGCGGCTTGCCGAACATCTCGATGTACCGCTGCGGGAGCGGAACCAACTTTTGCTGGCGGCCGGGTATGCACCGACCTATGGGGAGTCGTCACTCGACGGTGACCGAATGACGATGGTACGCAGCGCTTTGCGCCAAGTCTTGACCGCTACCGAGCCGTACCCGGCCTTGGCCGTCGACCGGCACTGGAACCTGGTGGACGCCAATGCTGCGGTGGCTCTCTTCACCCAGGATGCTCCCGACGACCTGCTCGAACCGCCATTCAACGTCCTCAAATTCAGTCTCGACCCCCGGGGACTCGGCGACAGGATCGTCAACATCGGCCAGTGGCGGCGCCACCTGTTCGACCGGTTGGATCGCCAGATCAAGGTGACCGGCGACCCGGTTCTGATCGAGCTGCTCGCCGAGTTGCAGGCCTATCCGTTCACCGACGACGTCGACGAGGATCCGACGCTCTCCGGTGACGTCGCGGTCTATCTCCGGTTGCGCGTCGACGACAAAGAGCTCTTGTTCTTCAGCACGGTGACGACCTTCGGGACACCGCTCGATGTCACCGTCGACGAACTGAGTGTCGAGAGCTTTTATCCGGCCGACGACAAGACGGCGCAATATCTTCGGCGCCTGTGAATCTCGATCAGCATGGGGTTCGGGTGGAATGCATCCGCGTACGGTGTCGTTGTTGGACAAAGATGAGAGGTGGATCACATGACCAAAACTCGATTGATACCCGACGACACCCATCCGATCACCGTGGAGCCCAGCGCCGGACAGGTCCGGATCCGGGCAGGCGACACCGTCGTCGCCGACACCTCCAGGGCCCTGATACTTCAGGAAGCGGACTATCCGCCGGTCGCATATGTTCCGCTGGATGCCGTTGACCAGTCACTGCTCCGACGTAGTTCGACGAAGACGCACTGCCCCTACAAGGGCGACGCGTCCTATTACGACCTCGTCACCCCGGACGGCGTGATCGAGGATGCCGCTTGGACGTACGAGGAGCCGTACGACGCCGTGTCTGAGATCGCCGGGCATCTCGCGTTCTACCCGGACAAGGTTGTCATCACCGTCTCCTGATGGACCGTGGCGACCAAACAAATCGGCCGCGATTCGGAAAGTTCCGAATCGCGGCCGATTGTTCAGGTACTGATCTGGTGGAGTGTCAGACCCCGAGTGACGGAGCCAGCGTGCCGTACCAGGATTCCTTGAGGCGGTCCGCCCAGTAGGTCCACCAATGCACACCCTCAGGGGTGATGTGGGTCTGCGGATTGACGCCCGCTGCCCGCAGGCTGGCGACGTAGAGCGAGCTGCTGATCGAAGCGGCGGTCTCCAGTGGCACCATCTGCGAGAACTTCACCGGATCGAACGCCGCGCTGGTCGGATTGAAGATCGGATCGGTACTCAACGCGCCGGATCCCGAGGAGACGTAGACGCGCTTACCGCGCAGGCTGGCAGGGTTCAGCGACGGATCGTTCTGGGTCCACGCGCCACCGGGCCAGACGCCCCACATGTTGACGGGATTGCCGCCCATCTCGATCACCGAGGCTGCGATGCCCTGGGCAAATCCGGGCGTGCTGACGGTCGGGTAGCCGCTGTACGAGGCGACACCCCGATAGAAGTCCGGGTGCTTGCTGGCCAGGTTGAGCGCCGAGGTACCGCTCATCGACAGGCCGGCGATCGCGTTCCGCCGATTGTCGCTGCCGAAGTTCGACGCCATGTACGCGGGCAGTTCCCGCGTCAGGAAGGTCTCCCACTTCTGGCGGCCCAGGGTCGGGTCGTCCTGCTGCCAATCGGTGTAGAAACTTCCGCCGCCGCCGAATGGAATCGCGACATTGACGTTCTTGCCGGTGAAGAAGCTCTCGATATCGGTCTCGATGAGCCAGCCGTTGTTGTTGTTCGGCGCGCGCAGGCCGTCGAGGAGGTACAGCGTTGCGTGGCTGCCACCACCGTCCGCCGAGATGACCTTCACGGGGATGGTCTTGTTCATCGAGGCGGAGTAGACCCGAACGGTCTGTGAAGCAGCCGAAGCAGTGCCTGGAGTGACAACCGCGGAGACAGCCATTCCGGCAACAAGGGCAAGGGAGCCGGCAATGATCTTCCGCCAGGCAGTCTTTGCTCGCATGAGTTTCCTTTTGTACGTCGTTGTTTGAGGCAATCCGAACAGCACAGGATCGACCGCGATCGCCGAGCGGCCAGGCAAGATAACAGCAAGATAACAGGAGAGCGCGTGGTATGCACATCACCCAAAACGGACCCGGGCCCCGCTGATTCTAACCAGCAACGCCCCGATCAATGGCGGGAAATTGAATGTTGAAGATCAAAAATATAGTTCGAATGCAGCGGATGCCATTCGGCGCCCATTGACTTGTAAGGCCAGCTCATGACCGCCGGGGTAGAAGCGGCGCGTGGTGATGGGAGCAAATGAATGTGACTTTGCGACGGTGATTTGTTGGTTTGGCGCGATCGATTTGCCGGACAATTTGAACACCTTGTGGGCGATTGTGCCGTTGGCCTTGCGGAAGCCGATGCTGTAATCGATCACCACGTCGACGGGCTCATCGCCGGTGTTGTGGACGATGGCGCGAAGTGTCTGTTTGCCACCGACCCGAACCAGCGGATCGATATCGAACTCGGTCACGGTGATTGTGGCAGGAGCCGCGAAACCGAGCAGCGCAAGGGCATCGGGGTCACCACGTTTGATCAGGGTGCGCAGCGCGTGCCGGACGAGTCGTTCGGTGTTGTCGTCGGGGTCCGCCAGCCATCGACCTGCAGTCTGCACAACCACGTCGGCATGCTGCCTGCTCAGATCGTTGAGGTGGTTGGCGACCGAGCGGCGTACGTAGTCACTCGGATCGCGGTAGAGCGCATCGATGATGGGTGCGGTCGCCTCGGGCCGCTGCATCAGAGCAGGCACCCGCCTGGCCCACGGCAGGTATTGGCGAGTGCCTTCGCTGGCGAGCCGGCGGACGTGTTCGTCTTTTGACGTGGTCCACCGGACTGCAGCGGTCAGCGTGCGGTCGATGTCGGCGATCAGCATCGTCCGCAGCGCGAACTCGGCGGTCAGGCGTGGTGTCAGCTTTCTCAGCAGGACCAGGCCGGTGTCGAAGGCCTTGGCCGTGCCTGCCTCCGTGGACCGGACCGCAACCGCCTCGGTGATCGGCCAGACCATCCAGCCGGTGCAATCGGGTTGCGCGATCAAGGTGTTGATCGCGGCGACGAAATCATCGAAGTCGTCCGGGAGGTCGACGATCAGTGCATCACGCACCAGATCCGACCGGGCCTTGAGCGCCATCCCGTCGAATACTGCCGCGGTTGCTTTTGTCTCGGTGGCGCGATGTCCACCAAGGGTGAGACATCGCGCCAGCCCGGACACGGCATCGGGTCCGAGTAGTTCATCGGCGAACGGCATCTGCGTCACCTTACCGACGGTGTCGGACAATCCCTTTGCCGGTTGCTGTCGGCGTCGGCGCTGCTCGGGCTACCGGTCGGCTGTTGCTTGCGTGACCGGCGACTGGTCGGCTGTCGACGTCACCGGTTCGTCCTGGGCAACCGTTGTGGCCAAAGGCTTCTCGATCACAAAGCACAGCAGGATCGCTCCCAGCACGCAGAGTGGGCTGATGAAAAGGAAGACCGGCATCAGTGCTTCGTTGTACGCGTTGACAATCGGGTCGCGCACCGAGTCCGGAAGGCCGTGGACGATGGCCGGTGTCAGTGACTTCGCACCGTCGCCTGCCGCGGTGACATCGGCGGGAATTCTACCGACCAACAGTTCGGCGAGGCGGGACGCGAAGACACTGCCGACCAATGCCGCTCCGAGGGAGGCTCCGATCTGACGAAAGTAGTTGTTGGCGGCCGTTGCGGTCCCGACGAGGCTGTACGGGAACGTGTTCTGCACGATCAGGATTATGATCTGGAAGCTGATACCCAGTCCGCCTCCGAGGATTCCGAGGCAGACGCAGATCATCCAGGTCGGGGTCGACAACGCCACCTGTGACATCAGGAACAGGCTCAGTGCGATCAGCAGTGAACCGGCAATCGGCATCGCCTTGTACCGGCCGGTGCGTGAGACGAACCGCCCGCAGGCAATGGAACAAGCCGTCATAGTTGCCATCATCGGAACCATCAGAAGTCCGGCGTGGGTGGAGCTGACGCCGAGTGCCATCTGCAGGTAGGTCGGCAGGTATGAGATCACGCCGAACATACCGATTCCGCCGAACAAGCCGCCGACCGTGGTGAGGTTGAAGTTGCGCTGCCGGAACAGTGCCATTGGCAATATTGGTTCCGCGACACGGCTTTCGACCAGGATCACGGTGATCCACGCGAGGATGGTGCCGACCACCAGGGCGATGATGGTCGGTGACGTCCATTCGTACTGCGAGCCGCCCCAGCTGGCGATGAGCACGACTCCGGTCGTCGCAAGGGTCAGGACGGCCATCCCGACGATGTCGATCTTGCGTTTGACGCGAGCGATCTTCGGGGGGTGCAAGAAGGCGATCGCCGTGATGATCGCAAGTGCGCCGAGCGGCAGATTGATCCACAGGGTCCAGCGCCAGCCGGGTCCCTCGGTGAGCCATCCACCGAGAAGAGGTCCGGCGACGGAGGAGACCGCGAAGACACCGCCCATGATCCCCGCGTAGCGACCACGATCGCGGGCCGGGACCACGTCGGCGATCGTCGCCTGGGCGAGGACCATCAGACCGCCTGCACCCAGGCCCTGCATGGTGCGGGCGACGATGAGCGTCAACATGTTCGGGGCGAGTGCGCCGACGATCGATGCCGCGGTGAAGATGCTGATCGCGATGATCAGCAACGGCTTTCGACCGAACTGATCGCCGAGCTTGCCGTAGATGGGCATGGCAACCGTCGACGCCAGGATGTACGAGGTGATGACCCACGACATCTGGTTGGTGCCGTGCAATTCACCGACGATCGTCGGCAGCGCCGCGCTCATCACGGTTGTGTTCAACGAGGCGAGCAGCATTGCCACCAACAGCCCGGCGAACATCAGCAGCACAGAGCGGTGCGAGGCCTGCCCTTCGGTGTCCGGCGTGCGAACCGACGGGACATCGACTGCCATTTAGGCCTCCTCGAGAATGGTGGTGAACGATTGCGCGGCCCTGTGCACGAGTTCGTCGGGCGGGATGTCGGCATCGGGCTCATTGAGTAGCCAGTCGATTGCGATGCGGACCACGGATTGACCCGCGGTCACCAGGATCTGCGCGGTCGCTTGGATATCGACCGAATGATTGCGGCGTTGCCACCGGCCGGATTCTGCGAGCCGGGTCTCGACAAGTGTTCGGGCGAGGTGGCGGATCTGATCGGTGTGCGCGAGCCGCATCCGGGCGAGGTCGGGGTGGCGGTGCATCAGTTCGACGCGCACCTGGCGGCCGCCGGCACCGCCGGCCGTCTTCTCGAAGACGTCGAAGAGGAGCAGTGCGACCTTCTCGAGCAGGTTGTCGTCGTCGCCGATCACAAAGGCCGCGGCGGTGCCGTCGTCGATGAACGGGGCGCGGAGTCCGAGGATCGCGTCTTCTTTTGTGGGGAAGTAATTGAAGAACGTGCGCGGCGAGATGTTGGCCTCGGCGGCGATCTCTTCGATGGTCACCTTCGTCAGGTCGGTCTGCGCCATGGCCGCAGCAGCTGCTGCCTGGTGGATGGAGGCCCAGGTGGCAGCACGCTTCCGATCACGCAGTGATTCCTTGTGTGCTGTAACCATCTAAATAACTTAGCCAAAAATTGCAGGACTGCAAAATTGCAG
This sequence comes from Williamsia sp. Y844, assembly GCF_056786475.1. Taxonomy (NCBI): domain Bacteria; kingdom Bacillati; phylum Actinomycetota; class Actinomycetes; order Mycobacteriales; family Nocardiaceae; genus Williamsia; species Williamsia sp. Y844. Next base: position 1,711,168 of record NZ_JBXCJB010000001.1, on the reverse strand, counting down.
CCCTGCAATTCCGATGATGTGCTGTTCTGGTTGTGCTCACCTGGGCTTATGTTCGCCAGAAGGGCACATCATCGGGGTGCGGGGGTCAGCCGATCTGCTTCTTGAGGGCGTCGAGGACGGCGGTGTCTTCGATGGTGGAGGGGACGGTGTAGTCCTCGTGGTCGGCGATCTGGCGCATCGTCTTGCGCAGGATCTTGCCCGACCGGGTCTTGGGCAGACCGTTGACGACGGTGACATCACGGAAGGTGGCCACCGCGCCGATCTCGTCGCGCACCATCTTCACGAGCTCGGACCGCAGAGTGGCGTCGTCTATCTCGGCACCTTCTTTGAGGACCACGTATCCGCTGGGACGCTGGCCCTTGAGGTCGTCGTGGATCCCGATCACCGCGCATTCGGCCACCGCGGGATGAGAGGCCACGACGGCTTCGATGCTGCCGGTGGAAAGGCGGTGTCCGGCAACGTTGATCACGTCGTCGGAGCGGCCCAGCACAAAGACGTAGCCGTCGGCGTCGATGTAGCCGGAGTCGCCGGTCAGGTAGTAACCGGGGAAGGTCTTCAGGTACGAATTGTGGTAGCGCGCTTCGTCGTTCCACAGACCTGCGAGGGTCCCGGGCGGCAATGGCAGTGCGATGACGATATTGCCTTCGCCGCCGGCCTCCACATTCTTGCCCTCGGCGTCGACGATCTCCACCCGGAATCCGGGAACCGGCACCGTCGGTGAGCCGGCCTTGATCGGCATCGGTTCGAGGCCACGGAGATTGGCGGCGATGGCCCATCCGGTTTCGGTCTGCCACCAGTGGTCGACAACCGGTACGCCGAGGACCTTGGTGGCCCACTCGTAGGTGTCCGGGTCGAGTCGTTCGCCGGCGGCGAAGAGCGTCTGCAGTGTCGAGATATCGTGATCGGCAAGAAGTTTGGCATCCGGGTCCTGCTTGCGGATGGCCCGGATGGCGGTGGGTGCGGTGAACAGGGCCTTGACCTTGTGGTCGTCGATCACCCGCCAGAAAGCTCCGGCGTCCGGGGTGCCGACGGGTTTGCCCTCGTACATGACGGTGGTCGCGCCGATCAGCAAGGGCGCGTAGACGATATAGGAGTGTCCGACCACCCATCCGACATCGGAGGCGGTCCACCACACGTCGCCGGGCTTGATGTCGTAGATGTTGGCCATCGACCATGTCAATGCGACCGCGTGTCCGCCGTTGTCGCGGACCACGCCCTTGGGCTTCCCGGTGGTGCCGGAGGTGTAGAGGATGTAGAGCGGATCGGTGGCCGCGACGGAAACAGGTTCTGCCGGAGTCGCTTTCTTGGTCAGCTCGTCCCAGTCGTGCCAGCCCTCGTGGTCGGCGGCGCTGCCTTCGATCTGCTCACGATTCTTGACGATGATCGTCGCAGGCGGCTCCGCGGACAGCTCGAGGGCCTTGGCGACCATCGGCAGGTACTCGATGGTGCGACCGGGTTCCAGACCGCCGGAGCTGGTGATCAGTGCAACGGGCCGCGCGTCGTCGATCCGGGTCGCGAGTTCGGGACCGGCGAAGCCGCCGAATACCACCGAATGCACGGCGCCGATGCGGGCGCAGGCCAGCATCGCGATGGCTGCCTCCGGGATCATGGGCATGTACACGATGACCCGGTCGCCGGCCTTCACACCGCGTTCGGCGAGCACGCCTGCGAAGGTCGCGACCTCGTCGCGCAGTTCGGAGTAGGTGTACGTGCGGGTCTCGCCGACCATGGCGGAATCCCAGATCAGGGCGGTCCGATCACCATTCCCGGCCAGGACGTGCCGGTCGAGGGCGTTGAAGCTGGTGTTGAGGGTGGCGCCGGGAAACCAGCGGTAGGCGCCGCCCGGCAGCGTTTCGAGGGCGGAGGTGGGGGCTTGGTACCAGTCGACTGCTTCGGCAGCCTTGCGCCAGAACCCTTCGGGATCATCCGCACTGCGAGCAAACGTCTCCGCATACGAAACCATCGCCACTCACCTCTCACGCGTCAGGGCGCAACGAGAGCCGAGGAGCGCCGTCGCTGTGCCCGGTTGATCACCTTGACCAACACGCCCTGGCGCGGCGCGAACAGATAGATGACCGCAAACGCCAGGCCCTGAGCCAATACCACCATCGCACCGGGCGCCACGTCCAGGTAGTACGCATAGTAGATCCCGAGCACGGCGCAAACGCAGGCGAGGATCGGGGCGATGACGAGCATCCGGTTGAAGCGGTCGGTGAGCAGATACGCCGACGCCCCGGGGATGATGAGCATCGCGACGACGAGCACCACGCCGACAATCTGCAGTGCAACAACACAAGTCAGTGCCAGCAGTCCGAGCAGCAGGGCGCCGAGGCGGCGGGGCGAGAGGCCGATGGCGTGGGCGTGGGTGGGGTCGAAGGCGAACAGCGTCAGGTCGCGACGTTTGAGGGTCAGGATTATGACAGTCACGATGGCCAGGCCGATGATCTGCCAGAGATCGGACTGTGACACCCCGAGCACGTTGCCGAACAGAATGTGGTTGAGATCGGTCTGACTCGGGGTGATGGAGATCAGCACCAGGCCGAACGCGAAGAGTGTCGTGAAGACGATGCCGATCGCCGCGTCCTCTTTGACCCGGCTGGTGTCGCGCACCACCCCGATCAGCAGCACCGCTGCCAGTCCGAAGATCAACGCGCCCACCGCGAACGGGGCGCCGACGATGTACGCGAGCACCACTCCGGGCAACACCGCGTGCGATACCGCATCACCCATCAGGGACCAGCCGATCAGCACGATCCAGCAGCTGATCATCGCGCAGACGGCGGCGGCGACCGTCGTGGCCAACAGCATGTTGACCATGAAGTCCTCGGCGAGGGGATCGAGCCACCAGTCGACGATCATCATGGCGCGACCTTTCCGTCGACGATGTCCATCCCGAATGCCCGGGCGAGAACGCGTGGCCGCAGGACCACGTCGGGTGAATCGTGCACGAGAACGGTTTTGTTGAGCAGGACGGCTTCGTCGCAGAACATCCCGAGTGAACCGAGGTCGTGGGTCGAGACAAGGATCGTCTTGCCCTCGGCCGCCAGTTTGGTGAGCAAGGTGATGATCGTGGCCTCGGACTTCTTGTCGACGCCGGCGAACGGCTCGTCGAGGAGCAGGATATCGGCTTCCTGTGCGATGCCGCGGGCCACGAACGCACGCTTGCGTTGTCCGCCGGAGAGTCGCCCGATCTGTCGATCGGCCAGCTCGGTCAACTCCACCTGTTCGAGCGCGTGTGCCACCGCTTCCTTGTCGGCCCTGCTCGCACGACGGATGAAGTTCTGATGGCCGTAGCGGCCGGTCATGGCGACGTCACGGACGGAGACGGGGAAGGACCAGTCGACGTCCTCGGACTGCGGGACGTAGGAGACCAGGCCTTTGCGTCGAGCCTGCGCTGGTGTCCCGCCGGAGATCGACACGGTGCCCGAATCCGGTTTGACCAGGCCCATGATCGATTTGAACAGGGTCGACTTGCCCGACCCGTTCATGCCGATCAGACCGCAGATGCGTCCTGGGGCGATGGTGATGTTCACGTCCTCGAGGGCGTGAACCTCGCCGTAATAGACGCTGACCCCGGAGATGACCAGTGCCGGTGGACCGGTGACGGCCGACGGGGGCAGGTCTTCGTCAGCTGCCCGTGGCAAAGATTCTTCGGCTGCTGCCGTCATTGGTTTCCACCTTGGGTGAGGGCGCCCAGAATGACGCCTGCGTCATGCCGGATCAGGTCCAGGTACGTGGGCACGGGTCCATCGGATTCTGAGAGCGAGTCGACGTACAGAGTCCCGCCATATCGGGCCTCGGTGGCCCGTTCGACCTGCCGCATCACGGCGTCGCTGACGGTCGACTCACAGAAGACCGCCCCGATGTTGTTGTCGCGGACGAACTCGATCGTCGACTGCAGCTGTTTGGACGTGCCCTGCTGCTCGGCGTTGACCGGCCAGATGAACTTCTCGCGCAAACCGGTGTCCCGGGTCAGGTAAGAAAAGGCGCCCTCGCAGGTGACCAGGGCGCGGCTCGCCGCAGGGACGTCATCGAGGCGATCGACCATCTCGTCGTGGATCTGCTGCAGCTGCGCCTGGTAGCGGTCGGCGTTGGCCCGGTATTCGGCGGCGTTGTCGGGGTCGAGATCGACGAGTGCATCGGCGATGTTATCGACGTAGATCTGCACGTTCAGCGGCGACATCCACGCGTGCGGGTTCGGCTTGCCCGCGCCGGCGTCGGCGGAGATGGGAATGTCGGTGACACCTTCGCTGGCGACGACATGGGGTGCGTCGAGCCGATCGACAAACCGCTCGAACCAGGCCTCGAGGTGCAGCCCGTTGTCGATGATGAGGTCGGCCCTGGCGGCGCGGCGCATGTCGCCGGGCGTCGGTTCGTAGCCGTGGATCTCGGTACCGGCTTTGGTGACCGACTCGACGCGGATGTTGTCACCGGCAACGTTGGCCACGATGTCCTGGAGCACGGTGAAGGTGGTCAACACGGTCAATCGGTCATCGAGACGGTCGACTTTGCCCACGCAGGCGCTCAGCGTGACCACGGCTGCCGCTGCTACCAGCAGGCCGGTTGCGCGGGCGAACCCTGCGTGAATTCGCATCTTCACATCGTAGAGTTCGGGTAGCCGAACTTTCAAGTTCAGGTCAACGAATAGGGCAGGCTAACCAGTCGATCAGGTGGGGATTGCCAGCATCGCCTGTGCCCGCTGGTGGACGGTGTTCAGGGTGCGTTCGGCCGCGGCAATGTCGTCGGGGTCGAGTGATGTCCACAGTGGTGCGGTCAGATCGGCGATCTCCCGTTTGATTGCCGAAACCGTGGTGTCACCCGCCTCGGTGAGCAGGTTGCCTGCGACGAGTCCGCGCTCTGTCAGACCCGACAGCAATGCTCGGGGGTTCGCGAAATGGGCCCTGTTCCCGATGAACTCCGCCAAGGATTCGGTGTCCGGGGTTTCGGTTGTGCCGAACTGTTCGGCGAGTCGAAGGGTGACCCACTCGGGCTCGGTCAGGTTGTGCGAGGTCAGGGCAAGGCCGAGCAGGGCACCGAGGGCCTTTTCGGTCTGACCGATGAGCTGGGGTCCGAAAGCGATCATCACCACTCCTTGAGTGTTGGTTCGGTAATCGTTGGTGCGACCAACGATAGCAATCCGTTGGTCCAACCAACAAGTTGATACGGTGGTTGCCATGGTGAAACGACTTGATGAGCGAGCGACATGGCTGGTGAGTCGGGCACAGCTGCGGGGGCACACACTGCTGCGGGATGCTTTTGAACAGGCCGGAGCGAGGCCCTACCACTATCGAATACTCGCCGCACTCGAGGAAGCCGGTTCCTCTAGCCAGGCTGATCTCTGCCGAATGACCGGTCTTGATCGCAGTGACGTGTCCGGGGCGATCGAGTTCCTGTCGGAGGCCGGGTTGGTCCTTCGTGAACCCGATCCGTCGGACCGGCGTCGCAACGTCGTGTCCGCGACGAAACCCGGACGGACTGAATTGCGGCGACTCGACGCGGTGCTCGACGGCGTCCAGGACGAATTCCTCAGTCCCCTCACAACCGCGGAACGTCAGGTCTTCATCGACCTGACCAACCGGCTGGTGGATGGCTCAAGCTAGGCCGGGTTCGACCTACACCGGGTTCGACCTACACCGGGTTCGGCGCAGCAACTTGGGGCTCAACGAAGAAACGCGGCCGCGACCTCCGGCCATCGCCGCAACTGCATGGGCGTATCGGCGATGACCAACTCGGCGCCGGGAATCACCTCGGCCAGGTGGCGTGCGGTCGACAGTGGATGGCCGGCATCGCCCGACCAGGCCAGGATCAGTGCCGGTGGCCGCAACGTGGCCAGGGCGTCGCTGTCGGGTAGGTCGGAGAGCGCGGCGCCGCGCAGGATCGACGGGAGCAGGGACTCCGCCACCTCCAGCGCGGGTGGCGTCTCGACCAGACCGGAGTAGATGTGCGGCGGTGGCCCTGCCGCACTTGCCTTTTCGTATGCGGCGAGACCAGAACGTTCGATCAACGCGGCGCCGTCGAGGTATCCGCGCACATGCGCTGCCCGCACCGAGCCCATCGTGGGTGGTGTGGTGAGCACCAGTCGCCGGAATCGGCGCGGATCCAGGGTCGCGGCGTGGAGCAGTGTGGCGGTACCCATCGACGATCCGACTCCGTCGACCTGCTCGCCACCGGCAACCTGGTCAAGCAATCCCAACAGATCCAGGCCCAGGTTCGGCCAGGTGTAGTGCCCGGGCACGGGTTCCCCGGTCGAGCTGCCATGACCACGGGCGTCGTATCGGATCAGCCGATGTTCGTCGCTCAGGGGCGTCCAGTCGAACATCCCGGACCGTTCCTGTCCGGAGCCGCTCGAGGTGAGGCCGTGTGCCCAGATGACGGCGGGACCGTCTCCGGACTCGGACCAGGCGATCTCGGCTTCGCGGACATCGGCGTGGTGGCTGGTGCCTGATTCAAATGTCATGGCCGCCTCGATGTTCGAATGCTGTGGCCTGCTGTTCGTGGGCCGCCAGGGACACCAGATCGCGGGCGGGTCCACGGAGGCCGGATCCTCGGGGCCAGACCGCGCGCAGGTCCCGCGGCATCGACACGTCCTCGACCTCGATCCGGGTCAGCCTGCCGTCGATGAGTTCTTGTGCGACAGACAAACTCGACAACACGGCCGGGGCGTCCGAGCCGAGTACCGCGGCCTTGACGGCGGCGACGGAGTTCAGCTCCAGCAACGGGTCGGTGACGTCGCCAAGGGCCGACTCGAAGGTCACGCGGGTACCCGATCCTGGTTCACGTTGCACCAGCGGGGTTTTGCGCAGCTCGGCAGGCGAGATGGGTCGCCCGCGCTGCGCCCACGGGTGATCGGGACGCGTGATGACCACCAGTTCGTCGCGGGTGACGGTCAGCGCCTCGAGTCGGCTGTCGGTCTCCGGGCCCTCGATGAATCCGACATCCACCGAGCCGGACAAGACCTCGCGCGTGACATCGGCAGAGTTCATGGGTTGCACCCGAATCCGGGTGTTCGGATGCGTTCGGCGCAACGTGAGAGCCCAGCGTGGGATGAGATACTCGGCAACGGTCATGGATGCGGCGACGGCCAGCGACGCACGCTTGCTCCCGAGCAGTGAATCGACACCGGCCGAGAATCGTTCTGCCGCATCCAACAGCCCCGAAGCCCACTCCAGGACGGCAACACCCTCGGCGGTGAGCTCGGTTCCGCTGGGGGAGCGACGGAACAGGACGATCCCCAGTTCGCGCTCCACCGAGTGCACTCGGGCGCTGATCGCCTGCTGGCTCAGATTCTGTTCTCGCGCCGCCGCGCTCATGCTGCCCCCGCGGGCCACCGAGACAACAACATCCAACGCGGACAGGTCGGGGACTCGCGCGGGCAACACCATCGGTCGAGGGTACAAGCACAGCTTGTATCGGGACAAGGGCAAGCCGACTACCGCACAAGTGTCGCTCGCCGCAGGCTTGATCCATGACACCGAACTGGTTCGCCGCAATCATGGGCACAGGCATCGTCGCGACCTCCGGCGTTGCACTGCACTCGAGCGTCCCCGGATTCAATGCGCTGACCACGGCGTTCTGGTTGCTGGCTGCGGTCGGACTGGTGGTCGCCTCGATCCTGTTCCTGCGGGGTGGCCCGGCGCGGCATGCCGCCGATCCGGTGATGGCCCACTTCTACGGGGCGCCCGCGATGGCGCTGCTGACCGTGGGTGCCGGCACCATCGAACTCGGACCGCAGTTCATCGGCGAAGGTGTGGCCGTCTGGATCGGTGGACTGCTGTGGTTGGCGGGCACAGCCGCAGGCATCTTCACCGCCGTCTGGATCCCGTTCCGAATGATCATCGGAACCCAGAGCGCACAGTCAGGAGCGATGCCCAGCTGGTTGCTGCCGGTCGTGCCCCCGATGGTGTCGGCGGCCGTCGGATCGCTGCTGATCCAGCACATTTCGGCCGGTCAGCTGCGGATGAGTGTGCTCGCCATCTGCTACGGGATGTTCGGGCTGAGCCTGCTCGTCGGACTGCTGACCATCGGCATGGTGTACTCGCGACTGATCCACCGTGGACTTCCCTCGGCGCAGGTCGCCCCGACGATGTGGATCATGCTCGGCCTGATCGGACAGTCCGTCACTGCCGCAGTACTTTTGGGGGAGCGGGCATCGCTGGTTTTCGTCGGCGATCAGACCTCGATCGCCGCCGGACTCCGAATCCTCGGAATCGGCTACGGGCTGGTGATGGGCGGGTTTGCGGTCTTCGTCTTCATACTGGCGGTGTCAGTCACGGTCCACAACGCACGGCAGGGAATGAGCTTCACCCCGGCCTGGTGGAGCTTCACCTTCCCGGTCGGAACCTGCGTCACCGGTGCGGCCGCCCTTGGATTCGCCACCGGTTCGGCTCTGCTCCAGGTCATTTCGGTGTGCCTGTACGTACTCCTACTGGCGGCCTGGGGCACCGTCGCCTTCCGGAGCGTTGCGTTGGTCGCCGGTGCTCGGCAGGCAGGGACGACTGGTCCGCTCGCTTTGTCGAAGGTCGCGGTTCAGTGCACTGCGCGTGCCGGCGCCCGTCAGATGGCCGGATCGTCCGTCCGGTGATGGCATCCGCGAGACTCTTTGCGCGCCAATGCCGAAGCGATCACGAGCTGTGCGGTCAGGGTGAGTGCGGCGTCCTCGTGGTCGGTGACGTCGCGGGGGTGGCGTGCCGGCGCTGATTCGAGCCGGTCGGCCAGTGCGCTCAGGCCGCTCTGATCGCGGCTCAGGGCAGCATGTGCGGACATCTGGTCCTGGAGTTCTTGGCGTGTTGCGATCGGAACCGGGGAAGTAGGCCTCGAATCCGGTTCCGCCACCGTGGTGCCCACGCGCCCGGCGGCAGCCTGTGCCACCCGCCGGCCCATTACCAGTCCCTCGAGTAAACTGTTGGACGCCAACCGATTTGCGCCATGCAGGCCGGTGCGTGCAACTTCGCCTGCGGCATACAGGCCGGGCACTGTGGTGGCCCCTACGGTGTCGGTGACCACGCCACCGCACAGGTAGTGAGCGCCGGGCACCACCGGGATCAGGTCGGCCGCGGGGTTGATGCCGATCTCGGCGATCCCGGCGGTGACGGTCGGGAACCGCGCAGCGACGCCGGTGATGTGCCGGGCATCGAGATAGACGTGTTCGGCGCCGGTGCGGGTCATCGCCGCGCTCACCGCGTCTGCCACCACGTCGCGTGGTGCGAGGTCGCCGAGTGGATGAACGCCTGCGGTCACCGAATTACCCTCGACATCAACGAGTATCGCGCCCTCGCCGCGCAACGCCTCACTGATCAGGGTGCGGCGCCCCCGGACTCCCGGCCGGTAGAGCATCGTCGGATGGAATTGGATGAACTCCATGTCGGCCACCGCCGCGCCTGCCGCATGGGCCAGAGCGATGCCGTCGCCGGTCGCGCCGAGTGGATTGGTGGTGGCTCGGTACATGTGGCCGACGCCGCCGGTGGCCAGCACAACGGTCGGTGAGTACACCTCGGTGCGGACGCCGTCGCCCGAACCGATGCTCAGGCCGACGGCCGTTCCGTCAGCGCTGATCAGGATCTGCCGGGCGTGCGTGTCGTCGAGCACCCTGATCTTCGGGTGCGACAGTGCCTTCTGCGTCAGTGCCCGCTGCACCTGGGCGCCGGTGGCGTCACCGCCTGCGTGGATGATGCGGCGAACGCTGTGGCCACCTTCGCGGGTCCGCAGAAAGCGGCCATCGGAGCCGACATCGAACTCTGCGCCCCAGCCGACCAGTGCGGTGACCGCCGCGAATCCCTCGCTCACGATCGATTCGGTGGCGGCCGGATCGGTGAGTCCGGCTCCGGCCACGACGGTGTCGCGGGTGTGGAGCGCGATCGAGTCCTCGGTGTTGTGGGGCTCGACCACGGCGATGCCGCCCTGGGCGAAATAGGTGGCGGTACCGGGTTCGCGGTCGCCCGGATGCCAGCCGCGCCCCTTGTTGATGACCAGGACATCCAGGCCGGATTCGGCTGCGCTCACCGCTGCGGTGAGGCCGGCGACACCGGCCCCGACCACGACCAGATCAGTGCGCAGCGCCGCGTCGGAAACCATGAGTGAAAAGTCTATCCGTCGAGGTCATGACCAACAGATCAGGGCTTGACCAGCGATATCCGTAGCTCGTCGAGCGGCACCTCGGTGCCGTCCGGTGTGGTCAGTCCGGCTTTCACGGGTTCACCGGTGACGTCGGAGATCAGGTCGAGGGGGTGGCCCTCGGGCTGGAGGTACTTGTCGCCCCACTGCATCAGCCCGAAGACGACGGGCATCAGGTCGGTGCCCATCTCGGTGAGGTGGTACTCGTACCGGGTGCGCTGCCCCGGCTCTTGATAGGGGGCCTTCTCCAGGAGTCCGGCATCGACGAGTCCCTTGAGGCGTGCAGAGGCCACGGCATCACTGACCCCGACCCGGCGCGCGAACCCGTCGAACCTGGTGGTGCCGTACATCGCCTCTCGCAGGATCAACATCGCTGTCTTGGTGCCGACCACATCGAGGGCGCGCGTGATCGAGCACCGATTGCCGGGAACCCAGCGATCGAGGTCGGCCAACTTGTCATCCAGAACGGCTACCATGACGCCAAATATACGCCACCTGACTAGGGGTTATCACAGTCAGGCGATTCTGGTCCGGACGCAGGTCAGTTCAGCACCAAGCAGAACGGGTGGCCGACGGGGTCCAGATAGACCCGGAACGTTTCGAACTCCTGCCCCTCGACCTTGGTTGCGCCCGCTTCGAGAATCTGGGGTTCGGCCGCGGCGAGATCGGAAACCTGGATGTCGATATGGACCTGCTGACTTCCGTTCGGGTCGGGAAATGTCGGCGGGACGTAACTCGTCGACCGTTGAAACGTCAGCTTTGCCTTACCCAAGCCGCAGTCCAATTCGACCCATTCGGAGTCACTGGTGTCGAGGTCTCCGCCGAGCACTCTCTGGTAAAAACTGGCCAGTTCCACCGGATTCGGACCGTCAAGTGCAATTGCTTTCACGAAACCGATCATCAGTACTCCCAACTCGTGTGTCGAACTCGCGACCACTACCACTTGAGGACAAGATGGACCCGTGGCGGGAGAATTCGATGTGTGTTGGTCAACGGTAATTGCTGCCACCGACACGCATGCCGCCTTCGATGACGCTCCGGACAATGGATGGGTCCAGCGATGCCGCCTGGGTTCGGGACATCCCGGAATCCACGCGTCCGATGCGGGCGCGGGCCCACGCGACGGCTTTCGGCTGTGGCTGCAGTGGTCGGATGACGACGACGCCCATCGGCTGACCGAACTCGAACCCTGCCCGGTCCTCGACAGCACGGATCTGGCATGCGTCTTCTTCGCAGGCCACGGCGGACCGCACCGTTACGTCCCGACGACGTCAACGCCGCGGTTCGGCTCGCACTACCGGTCCGACACCACCGTGAGTGTGAACGGTGTGAGCCGATCAGGTTCGGTGGCGACCGCGGAAGAAGCGACCCCGAGCACGCCCGACGCTCCAGAGCCCCCGAGTGCGCCTGAACCCGTCCCCGCCCCGGAAGCGCTTCCCGAGGCAGAAACGCACAGTCCACGGCACGAATCGACCGATCCGGCACCCGAACCGGTCGATGTCCGGGCCGGAACCGGTCGCCGTTCCCGGCACTCCGATGAGCCTGCGGGCGAGGTGCCGGAATGGATGGCAGACCACGTCGCAGGCAGGGTGCGCTCGGTCGACGAGGTGCTGGTCGATCTGGTCGGCCTCCTGTCGGAGTTGGCAACGGTCATCAAGGCGCAACGCGAGTCTTGACCGACCCCGGTCTGCTGTTCGATCGACAGGTGGATCTGGTCGATGGGAATACGATAGGGGGGTATGGTAGTTCTGTTGACAGGCGACAGGAGCAACCATGACCGAAGAGCATCAGCACGGCTACATTCACCGCAAAGACGACTACCTCAAGCGACTGAAGCGGATCGAAGGCCAAGCGCGTGGACTGCAGCGGATGGTCGAGGAAGAGAAGTACTGCATCGACATCCTGACCCAGGTGTCCGCGATGACCAAGGCGCTGCAAGCAGTGAGCCTCGGTCTGCTCGAAGAGCACATGTCGCACTGCGTCGTCGATGCCGCCCGTGAAAGCAACGAGCAGGGGCAGGCAAAAGTCAAAGAGGCCACCGAGGCGATCGCCCGGCTGGTCCGTTCATAGAGGGGAAGTATGAGATGAGTGTCGAGACCTACCAGGTGGTCGGAATGACCTGCCAGCACTGCGTCGCGTCGGTCACCGAAGAAGTCGGCGAGATCCCCGGGGTGGACCGCGTTGAAGTCGATCTGGGCACCGGCGCATTGAATATCCATGTCGCACAACCTGTTGCGCGCGAGCTCATCGAAGAGGCGGTTGTCGATGCCGGATACCGGTTGGGCTGAACGCATGACCACCACAGCACCCGCGCAGATCGATCTCGAGATCGGCGGCATGACGTGCGCGTCGTGCGCCAATCGGATCGAGCGCAAACTCAACAAACTCGACGGTGTGGCGGCCACGGTCAACTACGCCACCGAAAAGGCAAGCGTCAGTTACCCCGAGACGGTGGACACCGCGGACCTCATCGCGGCTGTCGAGGCGGCCGGCTATCACGCCAAGGTGCCGGAACCGGCAGGCGTTGACCACACCGACGACGACAAGCCCGATCCTGAACTACACACACTCCGGCACAAGACCCTGGTCAGTGCGGCCCTGTCGATTCCTGTCATCGCGATGGCGATGATCCCGCAGCTGCAGTTCGACAACTGGATGTGGCTGTCGCTGACATTGGCTGCGCCCGTGGTTATCTGGGGTGGCTGGCAATTCCACCGGGCGGCCGCGATCAACGCGCGCCACGGCGCCGCCACGATGGACACGCTGGTCTCCGTCGGAACGCTGGCGGCCCTGGGATGGTCGCTGTACGCGCTGTTCTTCGGTGCGGCCGGTGATCCCGGGATCGCGCACGGGGGCATGGATATGGCCTCGTCCGATGGCACGGCAAACATCTATCTCGAAGCCGCGGCCGGTGTCACCACCTTCATCCTCGCGGGACGCTATTTCGAGATGCGGTCGAAGCGGCGGGCTGGCAGTGCGTTGCGGAGTCTGCTCGAACTCGGCGCGAAGAGCGTCACCGTCCTCGTCGGAGGACGCGAAAAGCTGATCCCGATCGAGCAACTCGCGGTCGGAGACCTGTTCGTGGTGCGACCGGGCGAACGCATCGCCACCGATGGTGAGGTAGAAAGTGGTTCGTCCGCAATCGATGCCTCGATGCTCACCGGCGAATCGGTGCCGGTGGAAGTCGAACCCGGTGACTCGGTTGTCGGCGCTACGGTCAATGCCGGCGGCCGGCTGATTGTGCGGGCCAAGCGCATTGGGAGCGATACCCAGCTCGCTCAGATGGCACGGTTGGTCGAGCAGGCGCAGACCGGAAAGGCGCAGGTCCAGCGTCTGGCTGACCGGATCTCGGGCGTATTCGTCCCGATTGTGATCGTTCTGGCGCTGGGTACCCTTGCGGTCTGGCTCGGCTTGGGCTACAACGCCACCGACGCGTTCACCGCTGCGGTCGCGGTACTCATCATTGCCTGCCCGTGTGCCCTCGGTCTTGCGACTCCCACGGCACTGATGGTCGGCACCGGACGTGGTGCCTCGATGGGCATTTTGATCAAGGGCCCGCAGATCCTCGAATCGACCAGGCAGGTCGACACGATCGTGCTCGACAAGACGGGCACCGTCACCACTGGCCAGATGACGCTGACCGAGGTGGTGGTGGCCGACGGAGAAGACATCCACCAGGTGATACTCCGGGCCGGCTCGGTCGAGAATGCCTCGGAGCACCCGATTGCGAGGGCGGTTGCCGTCGGCGCCGAGGAGCGGGTCGGTGACCTGGCCTCTGTGTCGGACTTCGTCAACACCGCCGGGCTCGGCGTCACCGGCATCGTCGAAGAGGTGTCGGTGTCGGTCGGACGGCCGCAGTGGCTGATCGATGCAGGCCTCGACCTTCCCGATGAGCTCGCGTCCGCAATCGACTCGGCGGCCCGATCCGGCCACACGGCGATCGCGATCGGATGGGACGGCCGTATCCGCGGTGTGCTGGTGGTGTCCGATGTGCTCAAACCGACGTCGGCGCAAGCGGTTGCCGAACTCGTCGATCTGGGCCTGACCCCGGTCTTGCTGACCGGAGATCACGAGGCAGTGGCGAAAACCGTTGCTGCGCAGGTGGGCATCAAAACGGTTATCGCCGGTGTGTTGCCCGAGGCGAAGGTCGACGCGATCAAAGACCTGCAGGGACAGGGAAAGACTGTCGCGATGGTCGGTGACGGTGTCAACGATGCTGCGGCCCTGGCACAGTCCGATCTCGGGCTCGCGATGGGGACCGGAACCGATGCCGCGATCGAGGCAAGCGACATCACCTTGGTACGCGGTGATCTGAGAGCGGCCGCGGATGCGATCCGGTTGTCGCGGGCCACCCTGCGCACGATCAAGGGAAACCTCTTCTGGGCCTTCGGCTACAACGTCGCCGCGATACCGCTCGCCGCTGTCGGGTTGCTCAATCCGATGATCGCGGGTGCGGCGATGGCCCTGTCGTCGGTGTTCGTGGTGGGCAACAGCCTGCGGCTGCGCCGATTCCGGTAACCACGGTCGGTTTTACACGGCCTTGTCGTTTGGCGAATGTCAGCGGCCTTGAGCCGGATTGGGAATCCGGTCGAGCTCTGGTTCTTCTGCACCCTTGTCGAAGACCAACGGATAGAGAACGCCCGCGATGACCGCGCCCACGATCGGTGCCACCCAGAACAGCCACAACTGACCCGGCGCACCGTTCCCGTTGAAGAACGCCACCGCGGTGGATCGGGCCGGGTTCACCGACGTGTTCGTGATCGGGATGCTGATCAGGTGGATCAGGGTCAGGGTCAGGCCGATCGCGACACCGGCCAAACCCGCCGGTGCCCGCGTGTCGGTGGCGCCCAGGATGACGATGACAAATATTGCGGTCAACACAACCTCGGCGATCAGGGCGGCCCACAATGCGTACCCGCCCGGGGAGTGGTCCCCGAATCCATTGGCGGCCATATTTCCTTTGGCCTCGAAACCATCTCGCCCGCTGGCTATCGCCAGAATGATCGCGCCTCCGGCGATACCTCCGATCACCTGGACGATGATGTACCCCGGAACGTCTTTCCATTCGAAGCGTTTGGCCAGGGCCGCGCCAATGGTCACCGCCGGGTTGAAGTGGCCACCCGAGATGTGGCCGAGAGCGTAGACGCCGGTCAGGACGGTGAGACCGAAGGCGATCGAGACACCGAGGAAACCGACGCCCACTTGGTACATCGTTCCGGTGTCGTCGTCCTGGGCGATGGATTTGGCGGCGAACACTGCGGTACCGCAGCCGCCGAGTACGAGCCAAAAGGTGCCAAGCGCCTCGGCGGCGAGTTTCTGAACTGTGGTCGGAGTGGCCATTGGATCAAACCTCCAGGTGTGGTGATGATCTTGGGGTAACTCGCACGATGCAACGGGCCAAGCGTCCACAATGGGCTTTACGGGCGTACATCGCCGTTACTATCGGTAATTATCACCACTGCGGCATGACCTGTCTGCTCGGTTGAATATTCGATGTGGCTCGGACTGGGAAATGCCTGCAGGATCATGACGCGAACCGGGAGAAGTGGCTGATGAGCAACCTTGTCGAGGGTCCGGAGATCGACTGCGCATCAGCACCGTCAACCGATCTCCATGTGCAGATTCTGACCTCGCGTGACGTCCCGTTGGGTGGACCACGGGCGATGCTGGTTCATCGGACACTCCCGCAACGGGCTCGATCCCTCATCGGCGCGTGGTGTTTTGCCGACCACTATGGTCCGGCGAACGTGCAGGACACCGGTGGCATGAACGTGCCACCGCATCCACACACCGGGCTACAGACCGTCAGCTGGTTGTTCTCCGGTGAGATCGAGCACCGTGACAGTCACGGCATTCACGCGATGGTCCGTCCGGGTGAGGTCAATTTGATGACCGCCGGACACGGGATCTGTCATTCGGAGGTGTCGACGCCGGAAACCACCGAACTCCATGGCGTCCAGCTGTGGGTGGCGCTGCCTGCCGACGCTCGGGATACCGGCCGGGGGTTTGACCATTACGTGCCTGAACCGCTGTATGTTGACGTCGGGCGGATCAATGTGTTCATCGGAACGCTGATGGGCAGTACGTCGCCGGTGAAGACGTTCAGTCCGCTGCTCGGTGCTCAGATCGACCTGGATACCGGTGCGATGCTGACGATCCCGGTCGATCCGGACTTCGAACACGGTGTGCTCGTCGATCAGGGCGCGGTCAGTGTCGACGGCGCCGAGGTGGCGCGAACGGAGATGGCTTACATCGGAACCGGGCAGACCCAGTTGACGTTGCAGAGCTCTGATGACCAGCCTTCTCGGGTGATACTTCTCGGTGGCACGCCGTTCAACGAAGATCTGGTGATGTGGTGGAACTTCGTCGGCCGCAGCCATGAAGACATCGTGACCTACCGGGAGCAGTGGGAGCAGCAGTCCGGTCGATTCGGTGAAGTGGCCGGGTATGAGGGACCGGTCATCCGCCTGCCTGCGCCTGCGTTGCCCAACGCGAGGATCAAACCACGTCAGGAGCCGTCGCGATGAGCTGGAATATTCGAGCAGCACAGGCAGTTTCAGCTGTCATGACCAACAACAGTGGGGCAATCGCGGACAAAACCGGCGCACCGGTCACGGTGGCCGACGACCCGGCTGAACATCGGTACATCGTCACGGTCGGCGGAGAGCGTGCCGGTCTGGCGGCCTACGCGGACCGGACCGATGACCACGGTGTGGCGCAACGGGTTTTCTATCACACCGAGGTGAAAGAAGCCTTCGGTGGCCGCGGGCTTGCGACCATCCTGGTCAAAGAAGCGCTCGATGATGCTCGCGCGCAAGGTAAAAAGATCGTCGGTGTGTGCCCGCTGGTTGCGGCATTCTTGAAGAAGCATCCCGAATACTCGGATGCGACGAACAAGGTGACCAAGGAGATCTTGGATTGGCTGGGCGCCTGACGAAGGTCAGGACATCCCGAGCAGTCGCAGCAGCGCCGTCGATCCGGCGGCAGCCACCACCACAGCCACAAATGGCACCCTTCGCCAGGCCAGTACGCCGCCGACGGCCACTCCGAGAATTCGGGCCGGGCTGGATATCTCGTGGTCCTCGATGAATGTGGCTGTGGCGACCAGTGCGGTCAGCAGGACCACGGTACCGATTGCGGTGAGCTGTTCGAATCGCTCGGGTATGGTCCATCGTCCGGCCAGGACGGGCCCGGCAAAGCGAAACGCGAAGGTGCCCAGTGCCAGTGCGGCGATCCCGAGAAGCAGCGTGGGTGTGCTCACGCTCATTTCGCCACCGCCTGCTGCGGTCGGCGGATCGGAACCGCAAGGACAACTGCGGAGAGCGCCAACAGGATTGGGGTCCCGGCCGGGGTGAACGGCGATGCAGCCACCGCGATGACGGCGCCGACGCAGGCTGCCTTACGTGTGGTGTGGTCCCGAAGGCTGGGCAGGATCAATGCCAGCAGCACAGCGGGAAATGCGGCGTCGAGCCCGAAAGCGTTGGTATCGCTGAGCATGCTGCCGCCAATCGCACCCAACACAGCGCCGAGGTTCCAGGAGACGAACAGGCCTGCGCCGCAGGCCCAATAGACCGCTCGTCGCCTCTCCGGGTCACGTTGCGCGATGGTGAACGCCACGGATTCGTCGATCATGAGGTGGGCGCCGACCAGACGTGAGGCGATCGACTTACCGAATACGTCGCCGAGGGAGAATCCGAACAGGATGTGCCGCGCGTTGGTCAGGAGTCCGGCGGCGACCCCGGCGAAGATGGTCCCGCCTGCGGCGATGATGGCCACGAAGGCGAACTGGGCGGCGCCCGCGAACACCACCACCGACATCAGCATCGGTACCCAGATCGGGAAGCCGCTGCCGACCGTGATCGCGCCGAAGGACAACCCCACCAACGAGATCGCAGCACAGACGAGTGCCACCTCGCGGGCCAGTGCAGGGTCAAGTGTTCGCCATATCGAACGCATGGCTTTTATAGTGGACCTTTGAGCGGGTGTTCGTCAACCCGAACGAACGGTAGTGTCAGTCGAACGAAGTCGTTGGTATGTAATACCGAACAGTTCGAGGAGAACCACATGACCGGCGCACCACTGCAGGCCATCGCCACCGCACTGCAGCGCGAACGCAAACGGACGGGACTATCGCTGGCCGAGGTCGCCCGACGGGCGGGTGTCGCGAAGTCGACGCTGTCGCAGCTGGAGGCGGGTAACGGTAACCCCAGTGTGGAAACGCTGTGGGCACTGAGCACCGCCCTCGAGGTGCCGTTTGCGCTGCTGGTGCAGCCGCCGGCCCCGCGCGTCCAGGTGATCCGATCCGGCGAAGGCCCGGCCCTGTCGTCCGAGCGGTCGGATTATGTGGCGACGCTGCTGTCGGCCTGTCCCACCTACGCCCGCAGGGATCTCTATCTCGTCACCGCGCAGCCGGGCGAACCCCGCGATTCCGACCCGCACATGTCAGGCGTCGTCGAGCACGTGGTGCTCGTGTCCGGCCGAGCGCTGGTCGGTCTGATCGATGAACCGGTTGAACTCGGGCCTGGCGACTACATCCACTATCCAGGCGATGTTCGGCACACCTTTTCGGCGCTGGAGCCGAACACGGTCGCAGCGCTCATTTCCGAACACGTCTGAAGCTGTGTCCCCAGTCGCCTCATTGACCTAAAGTAGAACGAGTTCTAGTTTAGGTCGGAGGGTCGAATCGCGGGGGTGCTCACCTCGGCGTCGCCCGCGGGAAGAGTGAGGATTGCGCTGATGAAGGCTGAATTGCCCGAGGTGGTGGCCGTATCGACGGTTGACGAGTGGTCCGATGAGGTCGACGTGCTCGTCGTCGGATGCGGAGTCTCCGGCGGCAGTGCTGCGGTCGAGGCGGCAACCGCCGGAGCCCGGGTGCTGGTCCTCGAGCGCGCGGCCGTTGCAGGCGGAACCTCGGCGATGGCCGGTGGACACTTCTATCTCGGTGGTGGCACCGCGGTGCAGAAGGCGACCGGGCACGAGGATTCGGCCGAAGAGATGGAGAAATACCTGCTCGCTGTTTCACGTGAACCCGAACCGGACAAGATCCGCGCCTATTGCCAGGGAAGTGTCGAGCACTTCGACTGGCTCGAGTCGCTCGGCTTCGAATTCGAGCGCAGCTACTACCCGGAGAAGGCCGTGATCCAGCCCGGAACCCAGGGCTTGATGTACACCGGCAACGAGAAGGTCTGGCCCTTTTGCGAGCAGGCCGTTCCGGCGCCGCGCGGTCACAAGGTTCCGGTCGAAGGCGACCTGGGAGGTGCGGGCATGGTCACGGACCTGCTGGTGAAACGGTTGGCCGAGATCGGCGCGGAGATCCGGTACGAGACCGGTGCCCGCAACCTCGTGGTCGACGAGAGCGGTGAAGTCGTCGGAGTGCGGTGGAAGCGTCTACAGGCCACGGGGTTCATCAAGGCCAAGGCGGTGATCATCGCGGCCGGTGGTTTCGTGATGAACGAGTCGATGGTCGCGGAGTTCGTCCCGCAGATGTCCGAGAAGCCCTACACGCTGGGCAGCACCTACGACGACGGGTTGGGTATCCGGCTCGGGGCGTCTGTCGGTGGCGGACTCAAACACATGGATCAACCGTTTGTGACCGCCCCGGTCTACCCGCCGTCGATCCTGTTGACGGGCCTCGCGGTCAACAAAGACGGCCAAAGGTTTGTGTGCGAGGACTCCTATCACTCGCGGACGTCGGCATTTGTGATGGAGCAGCCGGACGCGGTGGCCTATCTCATCGTCGACGAGGCACACATGGAACGTCCGGAGTTTCCGCTGGTGCCGTTCATCGACGGGTGGGAGACCATCGCGGAGATGGAATCGGCGCTCGGGATCCCCGAAGGAAATCTGCAGACATCGATGGCCCGGTACAACGAATATGCCGCACGCGGGGAAGATCCCGATTTCGGCAAACGTCCCGAGTGGCTGGCGCCGCAGGACCAGGGCCCGTGGGCGGCGTTCGACATGTCGCTTGGCAAGGCGATGTATGCCGGGTTCACCATGGGTGGCCTGGCAACCTCGGTCGACGGTGAGGTGCTCACCGAATCGGGTGCGACGATTCCCGGTCTCTACGCGGCCGGAGCCGGGGCCGCCAACCTCGCGCAGGACGGCAAGGGCTACGCCAGCGGGACTCAGCTGGGTGAGGGATCGTTCTTCGGCCGTCGGGCCGGTCGGCACGCCGCATCCCGCTGAACGCTCCACAGAAACGAAGACGCTCCACATGCAGTTCGCTGCACGTGGAGCGTTTTTGTGTGTACCAAGGGCGGCGTCAGGCGGAGGCAGCGGCGAGCTGCTTCCGCAGCGCACGAGCGAACATCTGCCGGAAGGTCACGAACCGGACACCGGTCGCGATCAGATTCACTGTCATCAGGATGACCAGTTCGAGCTGGCTCGACGGGTGCTCTGAGATCTGGTGCAGAACGAACAGCGAGAACGCGGTCAGCGCCCAGCCGAAGCCGAAGACGGCCACACCCTGGATGTGATGGGTGAGCAGCTGTGAAGAGCCCCGCAGCCGGAACGTGAAGGCGCGATTGGCGGCGGTGTTGAGGACGGCCGCGACAAGCATGGAGATGAAATTGGCGGCCTGCGCGCCGACCAGCCCGTGCAGCGTGAGGTACATCAGGGCGTATGCGGTGGTGCACATGATCCCGACCGCAGAAAAGCGCAGGACCTGCATGGGCAGGGGCCTGCGCATGAACTCGACAAGAGTTCCTCGCTGGGGAGGATCGGTTTCCGCCGCAGCGGTTTCGATCTGATCTCCAGGGACCGGGCCTACCGTCACAACGAACACGATATGGGAGGACATCGGAATTCGTGGTATCGGCGGGCGAAGTTGTCGGGCGAACTGTGGAAACTTGATGTATTGGAGACGCAAGGCCCGGGCCGGAGCGGCCGGTCGGGGGTGTAGCCGCCCCGGCCCGAGTTCTTGATCTACCTCAGTTGGTGAATGCCTGGTCGCAGGTTATGCGGCCGGGGGCATCAGCACCGTGTCGATGAGGTAGACGGTTGCGTTGGCGGTTTTCACACCGCCGCAGACCACAGTGGCGTCCTGGACCTTGAGGGTGTCGACGGGACCGGTCACGGTGACCGTTTGGCCTTCGACGGTCTCGTGGTCGCCGATGACCTCATCGGGCGACAACTGTCCGGGCACGACGTGGTAGGTCAGGATCTTGGTCAGGGTGTCGCTGTCGGTCTTGAGCGTTTCGATGGTCGCCGGATCGATCTTGGCGAAGGCGTCATCGGTGGGTGCGAAGACGGTGAACTCTCCACTGTTGAGGGTGTCCACCAGGTTGACGTCGGGGTTGAGCCCACCGGAGACCGCTGCGGTCAGGGTGGTGAGCAACGGGTTGTTGGCGGCTGCGGTGGCGACCGGTTCGGCGGCCATGCCGTCAACCGATCCTGCACCGGTCGGGTTGGCTTCGGCGTATGCCGCGCAGCCCGGGCCGACCAGGGTGGCGGCTTCTGCCGAAGTACCTGATTCGCTGGTCATCGGCGCTGAGGTCATCGGTGCCGAGGTCATCGCCGAGTTCGTGGCGCTGTCCGACGAGGAGTCGGAACTGTCGTCCGAACAACCTGCCACGAGGCCGATTGCCAAGCCAACGCTCGCCACGGTTACTGCCAGTCGCTGAATTCGTTTGAGAGCCATCTTCGCTGTCCTTATCCATAACGTCGGTCATGTATGTGCGGCGCCGGCCACCTGCGGCATCTGTGGCGCCGATCATTTGTCGGTCACGGCAGGTTCGGAGCTGCTCGGTGGGCGGATGGGTGCGGATGAAGGAAACTTCTGATCCGCCCCTCAGCCATCCGAAACGTCGATGGATACGAATCACCTCCCGACAAAGGAAGATTGAAAACTCCTGAGAGGCTGAGGAATTGCACATAGCAGCGGTGGCACGCCACGGGCTCGCCGGCCTGGTGGCCGCAGGTGCCGGACTCGCTGTCGGGGAGTTGACGGCAGCATTCGTGTCCTCCTACGCCTCGCCCTTCTACGCAGTGGGATCGTTCCTCGTCGATCGCGCCCCCGCGTCGATGCGTGAGTTCGCCATCGAGACGTTCGGAACCAATGACAAGCCGGTGTTGTTGTGGGGCATCGGGATTGCCGTGGCACTCCTGTCGGTGGTGGCCGGTATCGTCGAACGACGTTCTGTCCCTGTGGGTTCGGTGTTGATCGCGGCCTTCGGAATCTTCGGTGTCATCGCGGCAATGCACCGGCCCACCTCGGACAACTGGTACGCGCTGCCCTCCCTGATTGCGATTGTGGTTGGTGTCCTGGTGCTGCGTTACCTGCGGGGGTTTCTCTTCAGCGGGTCGCGTCAGGGTGAGATCGCGCAGGGTCGCGCGGATCAGGATGACGTGAACGCGGTGGCGTCCGATGAGCCCGCACCGACGCGGGAGGGCCTGTCGCGTAGGAGTTTTGCGATCTCAGCCGGCCTGATCGTGGTGATCTCCGGAGCCGCCGCTTTCATCGGCAGGCAGATCTCGACGATGGGTGACGTCATCGCCGATCGCAAACGCGTGCAGCTCCCACGGCCGGCCAGTGCGGCCACCCCGATTCCGGCAGGTGCGAATGTCGAGGTCGAGGGCGTGACCCCATTTGTCACCGCCAACAACGACTTCTATCGCATCGACACCGCCCTGCAGGTCCCGGCGCTGACCACCGGCGATTGGCAACTACGGGTGCACGGGATGGTCGAGCGTGAGTTCACCCTCACCTGGGATGACCTGATGGACATGCAGGCAACCGAACGGATCGTGACGCTGACGTGCGTCTCCAACGAAGTCGGCGGCGAGCTGGCCGGTACGGCCGACTGGGTCGGCTATCCGATGAAGGCGATTCTGGAGCGGGCGGGTGTACGCGACGACGCCGACATGTTGTTTTCGACGAGCGTCGACGGATGGACGTCGGGCACACCTCTCGAGGCGGTGATGGACGGCCGCGACGCGATGCTGGCAATCGGTATGAACGGCGAGCCGTTGCCGCTCGAACACGGATACCCGGTTCGGCAGGTGATCCCCGGACTGTACGGCTTCGTCTCGGCATGCAAGTGGGTCGTCGACTGGGAGATCACCAGGTTCGACAAGGCCCAGGCGTACTGGACCAAGCGTGACTGGGGTGAGAAGGCTCCGATAAAGACCGCCTCGCGCATCGACCGGCCTGCCGGATTGTCGCGGCATCCGGTGGGCGATGTGGTGATCGCCGGGACCGCGTGGGCGCAGCATCGCGGGGTTGCCAAAGTCGAGGTCCGGGTCGATGACGGTCCGTGGAACACCGCGACGCTGGCGACGGAGTATTCCGATGACACCTGGCGGCAGTGGTATTGGACCTGGCAGGCCACCGCGGGACAACACACCATCTACTGTCGCGCGACCGACAAGACCGGACAGGTTCAACCCGAGGAACGGGTTGCGCCGATACCTGATGGCGCCACCGGTTGGCACAACCGAGTGCTGCGGATTGAGTAGGTGTTCTGATGACTATCGCTACTGTCATGGATGTGACCGACCGAATTCCCGAAGCGCGGGTAGACCTCGCCGATCTGTTGATCCGGACGGCCGGCCACGATCGAGCGGCTTTTGCCGACCTGTACGACGCGACGAGCGCCCGGGTGTTCGGGTTGATCCTTCGAGTTCTACGAGATCGTGGTTATGCCGAAGAAACGCTGCAGGAGGTGTACCTGCAGGTGTGGCAGAAGGCCGAAGGGTTCGATCCCGCATCCGGCTCTGCGCTGAGCTGGATGATGACCATTGCGCACCGGCGGGCAGTCGACCGCGTTCGCAGCGAGGAAGCAGCCAGCAGGCGATCCACCGACTACTCGGTGTCGAATCTGGAACTGCCCAGCGACAGCGTGGCCGAGTCCGTCGTGTCCCGTGAAGAACGTGACGACGTCGTGTTCTGCCTGGGCAGCCTGACTTCGACGCAACGTCAGAGTATTGAGCTGTCCTACTATGGGGGCCTGACATACCGGCAGGTAGCAGAGCGGCTCGATGCAGCTCTCCCAACCGTCAAATCACGTATCCGCGACGGCCTCCGTCGCCTGAAGCAGTGTCTGGAGGCGAACCCCCATGGCTGAGCACAGTTGGCTCGACGAGCACATCGAGCTCTTTGCCCTCGGGGCACTGGAAGCGGACGAGGTCGCCCGCGTCGAGCGTGAGATCGCCGAAGCGCCGCTCGCCGAGCGGCAGCGGTACCGCGGGGAGATCACCCGCACCCACGAGGCGCTGGCTTCGCTGTCGGCCGAGTACGCCACCGCGCCGCCACCGCGGATCCGCGGACTGTTGCTGGCCGAGTTGCCGCAGCGCGAGGCGGCACCGGAGTCCGGCGAGCCGAAACAGGCGCCCGACACCGAGTCACGATCGAATGTGGTTGACATCACATCGCGCCGTCGTCGGGCGAGTATCGCCGTCGGTGCGGTCGCGGCGGCTCTGATTTTGATCATCGGCGGAGTGATGGTCGGCCGGGTCACTGCCCCGGACGCCGAGGGACCAGTCGCGCAGGGTGACCTGGACAAGCAGATCAGTCAGGTGCTGGCGGCGCCGGACATGCAGATGAAGCAGGCCGACATCGGCGATGGCGCGAGCGTCACCGTCGTGGCTTCGCGCGACGAGAACAAAGCGGTTGTCCTTGCCGATGGGTTGCCCCCGGTCCCCGCAGGCCAGACGTATCAGATGTGGCTGATGGGGGACGATCATGAGCCCTTGTCTGTCGGACTGATGCAGGGGTCACCGGGCCGTCAGGCCGTTGCCGTCGACGGGGTGTCCGGGTCGGACGAGTTCGGTGTCACGGTCGAACCCGAGGGTGGGTCATCGCAGCCGACAGGCGACCCGGTCGTCGCTGTCGCTTTCTGACGACGTCGCGCACCCGGACACACCACGCCACCTCGGTTACTCGCGGATAACTGGGCAACCGGATAAGAGCCTTTAATGGCACGGTTGTGTAACTGAACTGTGTTCAGTTACACACTGCCCCTGCCCATTTGATCATGCTATGTTCCAACGCAGTGATGTGGCGCACGTGAGTCGTGTGCCACATCGGCCATTTGTGGGCAGGCGTCGGACGAAGGTGTCACCGACGAACCGCCAACCCCATGACAAGGGAGCTTCTATGAGTGTGGGTGTCGTGCGCGAAACGACGGAGGGGGAACGCCGGGTCGCGCTGGTTCCGAAGGTTGCCGCCACTTTGGTGAGCAAGGGTGTATCGGTGGTCGTGGAGTCGGGCGCAGGTCTGGGCGCGTTGATCCCGGACGCGTTGTATGTGGCCGCCGGTGCCTCGATCGGCGATCCGTGGTCGGCAGATGTGGTGGTCAAGGTTGCGCCGCCTACTGATGTCGAGATCGCCAGGTTGTCGTCGGGTTCGTCGTTGATCGGTTTCCTGAATCCGCGTAATGCCGAGAATCAGATCGGCGGGTTGAAGTCGGCGGGTGTGCAGGCCTTCGCTGTCGAGGCGATTCCGCGTATTTCGCGGGCGCAGTCGATGGATGCGTTGTCCTCGCAGGCCAACGTCGCCGGCTACAAGGCTGTGATCTTGGCGGCTGAGCGTTCGACCCGGTTCTTCCCGATGTTGACCACCGCCGCCGGAACGGTGAAGCCGGCCACGGTACTGGTGCTCGGTGTGGGTGTGGCCGGGTTGCAGGCGCTCGCGACCGCAAAGCGGTTGGGTGCTCGGACAACCGGCTATGACGTGCGTCCCGAGGTTGCCGAGCAAGTGAAGTCTGTTGGCGGGCAGTGGCTCGATCTCGGGATCGACGCGGCCGGTGAAGGCGGATATGCCCGCGAGCTGACCGATGACGAACGCGCACAGCAACAGCAGGCTCTGGAGAACGCGATCAAGGGTTTCGATGTGGTCATCACGACCGCGTTGGTGCCGGGTCGTCCGGCGCCGCGCCTGGTGACGGCCGGCGCGGTGGAGGGTATGAAGCCGGGCAGCGTTGTGATCGACCTGGCCGGTGAGACCGGCGGCAACTGTGAGTTGACCGAACCGGGCCAAGAGGTGATCCGCCATGACGTGATGATCTGCTCACCGCTCAATCTTCCGGCGGGTATGCCCGAGCACGCGTCCGAGCTGTATTCGAAAAACATTCTTGCGCTGATCGAGTTGATGCTCGGCGAGGACGGCAAGATCATTCCCGATTTCGACGACGAAATCCTCGCCGCGGCCTGTGTCACGCGCGAAACACAGAAGGCAGGTGCCTGATATGTATTCGGGACTTCTCGCGAATATCGCGATTCTCGTGCTGGCCGGGTTTGTTGGCTTCGCGGTCATCTCCAAGGTGCCCAACACCCTGCACACGCCATTGATGTCCGGCACCAACGCCATTCACGGTGTCGTTGTCCTCGGTGCCCTGATCGTGTTGGGCCGCTTGCCCGATGATGCTCCGTGGGGTGTGCGGATCATCGCTTTCATCGCGTTGATCTTCGGAACCCTGAATGTGGTGGGCGGCTTCTTGGTCACCGACCGCATGTTGGGAATGTTCAAGAGCAAGAAGGCTCCGCTGAACGAAAAAGATGCAGCCGGGTCGTCTGAGGGAGTCCAGAAGTGAACAATCTGGTCAATATTCTTTATATTGTTGCGTTTTCGCTGTTCATTTTGGGTTTGTCGGGCCTGACCGGGCCCAAGACCGCGGTCCGCGGTAACTGGATCGCTGCTGCCGGCATGGGGTTGGCGGTGATCGCGACGTTGATCGAGATCCGCGATACCTACGCCATCAACTGGATTCTGATCGTGGCCGGTCTTGCGATCGGTGTGATCCTGGGTGTGCCGCCTGCCAAGCGCACCAAGATGACCGCGATGCCACAGCTGGTTGCTTTGTTCAACGGTGTCGGCGGCGGCACGGTCGCGTTGATCGCTTGGGCCGAGTTCATCGAGACCGCAGGGTTTTCCGAGTTCAAGCATGGCGAATCACCGACCATTCACATCGTGATCGGATCGCTGTTCGCGGCGATCATCGGTTCGGTGTCGTTCTGGGGTTCGTTGGTCGCCTTCCTCAAGTTGCAAGAGTTGATGAACAAGAAGGTCGAGAAGGCATTCGTCAAGAACGCCCAGATCTTCCAGGTTGCGAACATCGTCCTGTTGTTGGTGGCGCTCGCGGCGTGCGTGTTCATCGGCATCAACGCCAGCCCGGGCGAGGGTAGCTCGCAGTGGTGGATCGTGCTGGTGCTGGTTGCTGCCGGTGTGATGGGTCTGTTCGTGGTGTTGCCGATCGGCGGCGCCGATATGCCGGTGGTCATCTCGCTGTTGAACGCGATGACCGGGTTGTCCGCTGCGGCAGCGGGTCTGGCGTTGAACAACACGGCAATGATCGTGGCAGGCATGATCGTCGGTGCGTCGGGTTCGATCTTGACGAACCTGATGGCCACGGCGATGAACCGGTCGATCCCGGCCATCGTGTTCGGTTCGTTCGGTGGCGGCGGAGCGGCCGGTGTTGCCGGTCCGGCCGGTGAGCAGGGCACGGTCAAGGCCACCTCTGCCGCTGATGCGGCCATCCAGATGGCGTACGCCAACCAGGTGATCGTGGTCCCCGGTTACGGACTCGCGGTGGCGCAGGCTCAGCACGCGGTCAAGGACATGGCGGCGATCCTGGAGGGGAAGGGCGTCGAGGTGAAGTACGCCATTCACCCGGTCGCCGGTCGTATGCCCGGACACATGAATGTCCTTCTCGCCGAAGCTGGTGTCGAGTACGACGCGATGAAGGAAATGGACGACATCAACGGCGAGTTCGCCCGTACCGATGTCACCTTGGTCATCGGCGCCAACGACGTGACCAACCCCGCGGCGCGCAACGATCCGAGCTCGCCGATTCACGGGATGCCGATCCTCAACGTCGATCAGTCCCGTTCGGTGATCGTCCTCAAACGCGGTATGGCATCGGGTTACGCCGGTATCGACAACCCGCTGTTCACGCTGCCGGGTACGTCGATGTTGTTCGGGGACGCCAAGAAATCGGTCGGCCTGATCATCGAGGAACTCAAAGCGCTGTAACAAATGGGCTGCAGTGACAACAAAGCTGCGGCCCACAGCTCCACCCGAATTCACACCGCCCACCTGAAACCTCAGGTGGCCGGTGTGAATTCACGTGGGTGCGGTCAGAACCAGCCGGGATCGGTGTCGAGGGTGGTGCGGTCCAGTGCTGCCAGCAGATCGAATTGCGGGTTGGTCTTCGGTAGTTCGTAGCGGCAGAAGTACTGGGCAGCAGCGCGTTTGCCGTCGTAGAAAGCTCCCTGCTGGTCGCCGATGGCCAGGAGTTGCTCCAGCCACATCCAGGCGATGACGACATGTCCGGCAGCCTCGAGGTAGATAGTGGCGTTGGCGAGACTGACTTCGGGGTCACCCGCCGACCACACCTGCGTGGTCACGGTGATGAGCCGCTCGAGCGCCGTCCGCAGAGCGCCGGCGAGTTCGGCCTCACGCTCTCCGGCGCGATCGATCGTGGCGGTGATGGTCTGTGCCAGCAGCACCAGGCCGGTGCCGCCGCCCATGACGACCTTGCGGCCCAGGAGATCCATACCGTGGATGCCGTGTGCGCCTTCGTGAATGGGATTGAGCCGGTTGTCGCGGTAGAGCTGTTCGACGTCGAACTCCTTGGTGTACCCGTATCCGCCGTGCACCTGGATGGCCAGACTGTTGGCCTCCAGGCACCACTGCGACGGCCAGCTCTTGGCGATGGGTGTCAGCACGTCGAGCAGCAACTCGATGCGGTCTGCCGATTCGGGATCGGGATCGGTGCGCTGCTCGTCGACGAGCTTGGAACAGTAGAGGCCGAGCGCCAATGCGCCCTCGACATAGGACTTTTGGGCCAGAAGCATCCGTTTGACATCGGCGTGTTCGATGATCGGCACCGGCGACGAACTCGGATCCTTGGACGCGACCGGGCGACCCTGGGTGCGGACTTTGGCGTACTCGACGGATTGCAGGTATCCGGCGTAACCGAGTGAGGTGGCAAGGAATCCGACGCCGATCCGGGCCTCGTTCATCATGTGGAACATGTACGAGAGCCCTCGGTGCGGCTCGCCGATGAGGTAGCCGACGGCGCCGGCCTGATCGGACGGGCTGTGGGTGCCGTCGCCGAAGTTGAGCAGGGCATTGGTGGTGCCGCGATTGCCCATCTTGTGGTTGAGGCTCACCAGCGCCACATCGTTGCGGGTGCCGTCGGCGAGATACTTCGGCACGACGAACAGGGAGATGCCCTTGACCCCGGGGCTGCCACCGGGAAGTTTGGCGAGCACCAGATGCACGATGTTCTCGGACAGTTCGTGGTCGCCACCGGAGATCCACATCTTGGTACCGGTGATGCGGTAGCTGCCGTCGTCTGCGGGCTGGGCCTTGGTGGTGATGTCGGCAAGCGACGATCCGGCCTGCGGTTCTGACAGGCACATGGTGCCGAAGAATCGACCCTCGAGCATCGGGCGCACCCAGGTGTCGATCTGCTCGGGCGTGCCGTATTCGACCAAGAGTCCGGCGTTCGCCATCGTGAGGAAGGCGTACGACGACGTGGCGGCGTTGGCGCCCTGAAGCCAGGCTCCGGCGGCGCGGGTGATGATGGTCGGCAGTTGCATGCCGCCCAGTTGCTCGTTGAACGGAGCGGCGATGATGCCGGCCTTGCCCACCTCGGCGAGCGCGGCACGGACCTCGTCGATCATGACAACTTTGCCGTCAGGGCCGATGTGCGGCTCGTTCTGATCGGACTTCTTGTTATGCGGGGCAAAGCATTTGGCGGCGATATCGGCACACAGGTCGAGCATTCCGTCGAATGTCTCCCTGGAGTGCTCGGCGAACCTTTCCCGCGTCGTCAGTTCCGTGACGTCGAGCCACTCGTAGAGGAGGAAATCGAGGTCGCGGCGCGAGATCGGGGAAATGGTCATGGCGGTCCTTCCAGGGTTACCCGTGGCTTGAGTCCGCTCAGTATGGTCGATCCTCGATCGCCGGCGTCTGGTGGGTGAAGTACCAGGTCACAGCTGCGTTGATGGCGGTGATGGAAGGTGTTGCATCGTCGATCACCACGTAGGTCGTGGAACTGATCGGTGCACCGTTCAATGCACACTCGTACGCCATACGTTGGCCCAGTTGCCTGGTTGCCCGAATCGCAGCTCGTGACGACGCTGCGTCGGACGTATCGCAGAGTAGGAGAACGCGCGCCCCTGATACCGTGCTCGCCGCGTCGACCACGACCTCGGTGAGACGGTCTTCGGCGGCCTGGCGGACCACGTATTCACGCCACCTGCCGAACCCTCGGCGCCGGGGCGTGGCCGGGGTGTTGGTGGTGACGATGACAAGTGCTTCGCCCGCCTCGGGTGTCAGCAAATCGCGGGGATCATCGGTGGCGGTCACGCCGTGATCGGCGAGCGCGCGCCGGACAGCCGCGTTCAGTCCGCCGGTGGGTCCCAACAACAACACCGGATCGTGGTGTGGTCGCTGCAACGGTCCACCAGGTATACGGGGAGAGGCTGCAATCTGCATGATTCCCCCTTCGGGGATAGGGGCCGAATTCCGTGGCGTTCGAGATTGCCTAGGCGGTATAGGGCGTGTTTGCGAGAATTGTTGCGGTGCAATGTTTTCCGGTTGGCAGAAGAAACCGGCAGTCGTCACCGAGTCGGGCTCCTCGAATCGCCCGCCCGAGTGGCGATTCGGGTGAGCACACCTGCATCCTCCCGGTCTCGTGTTCCTCGGGCATTCCGAGCAGGAATGTGTCGGTGTCGGAATGATCGTGATCGAACCGGACTGTCACGATCGAGCCCGGCTGTACGGTGCCGTCGTCTGTGGTGGTCGTTGTTGCGGTGGCCAGGACGGCATGAGTCCGCGCGATTCGGGTATTGACGTGATCGAGCGCTCCGACCGCTCGGTGGTATGTGTCATTGTTGTCCAGATCGCCCATGTTCCGATGCTTGATCAGGTCAGCCGACGCCGCATCGCGTTCTCGATAGAGTTGTGCCACTTCATTTTCGAGACGCTCGCGCGTGGCAGCGCTGATCCAGGACGGATCGGTGGTGGTCATGATGGATGTTCCTTAGTGGTTTGTCTTGTGGCGCCCGGAGATCGCGATTCTCGGATGTGTTCTGCGCAGCGGCCCGACGTCCAACGGCGGATATTGCTCCGTGATCGCATCGTGGGAGGCGCGGTCGGTCGCGGCGTTCAAGGTCAGGATCCACGGCACGCATTCTTGTGCCCTGTCGCCGGGTGATTGCTGCGACGCGAGGTCGGCGAGCGCGTCGTTGGCGATGCTCTCGACCTTTTGCGCCGTCAGGCGTCCGGTCGGATCGTGGAGTCCGTACCCGATCTCTTGCGTCTGGGGTGGGGCGAGGGCCAAAGTGCCGTTGAGGCGTTCCCATTGGCGCCGCAAGAGTACAGAATCTGTTTGCTGCACTAATTGGTAGCGCTGTACTCGTTCGGGAAGCGTAGAAGAAACGACGTCGGCGACGTGGTCAAAAAAGCGTTGGGCCCGCCGGGGTGTGGCACACACCCGAAAGCGAACCTCCATCAGTACCGTTTTCACGGCGCATCCTCACTCCTTCTCCGATCGCACTCGGTCCAATGGACTCTAGCCCATAAAAAAATAAAAGCCAGTCCGGTCAATCTGCCCCGGATGAGATCCTGAAATCTACTGTGTTGCAGTCCCACAGGACAGTATGGACAACTTGACCTTCCTGTGGGCTTGGCTATGGTCTTGGAGGTGAGCGGCCTGAGCGTCGCTGATGTGCTACGGACCACAAGGAGATGTCGATGGCGACTGAAAAGAAGACAACGGCGAAGAAAAAGCGAATTGCAATGAAAGCGCAGCGCGAAAATAAAAGGGTGGCGGAAAGTGGATCTATTATGCGGAAGCGCAAAAATGCCTGACGCGCCCAGTCGTGAGAGAACGCTTACGGAAATGCTGACCTCATTGCATGAACACTTTTCGGCCACTGCTTGCGGGAGGGATGAGCCGGATGAATATCGGCGTGGGCATGGCGCGGGTATGGGCTTTGCGCGCCTGTGCGTCCTCGACCAGCTCGCCGGGGCTCCGACAACACCACTCGTCGAACAGAACCCGGCCAGACGTCACCGCTGGGAGCTCGCGGCATTGCAGATCATCGAGGGTCGCCTCGATCAGGAACGAGGCAGCGGTGTCCCGCCCGGTGTTGCTGAGTACAGCGAGGGTTACCAGGCCGGGATATCGACGGCCCATACGTATATCGGCCTGGCGCACGACGCGCTCGAGCTACGCGGCCGATCATTAGAGGGCGGCAAGCTGAGATCAAGCACCTGCTGAACGCTCAGCCGCGGGACAACTCGTCGATGCACACGGTGATGGCGAGGATGAACGCCTGGTCTTCGTTCGCGGCGATCTCCACACCATAGGTTTCCCGGAGCCGGAACCACTTCTTGGAGATCGTGGCGATGGTGTCGCCGTCGCGCTCGATCTCGTACTCATGGTCGACGAAGTTGCCCTTGGCTTTGAGGTCCGGCCCGGAATCCGGGTTGATCGTGTACCGATCCCGGATCCCGAGCATGGCCTTGTGCACGGTGGCCTCTGAGTCCCCGCGTTGGATATGCATCTTGTCCCGGACGCTGAACTTGCGTTCTTGAATCTTCGCGAGCTCGGAGCCCCGGCTGTCTTCGAGGATGAACGTCTGCCGGAAGCGAACCGCCTTCCCGTTCACCTTGAAGACCTTCTCTCCGGCGCTGTTCTCGATCCAGTAGTCGTCGCCGATGGAGAGTAGTTTCTCGCGCATCTGATAGCGGATCGCGGCAGGTTTGTCTTCGTGTGAACGGTTGAACAGGCCCATGAGAGCCGATGGTGCCTGCACGGGGTGTTTCCGGCATCACCCGGTGTGGATGATGTCCAGGGGGCGGCCGGTAGGTGTTATCGAGCTGAGACCGCTTGAATGTGGTCCCGTGGCATTGACCGCCTATGGTGGCCAGTGTGACGAGTGGTGCGCGTGTGGCGCGAGTGAATAGAGCGCTGGTGGCCGCGGCCGCCGCCATCGGGATGTCGACCGGAGCGGTCGCACTGATCCCGACTGTCATGAACACGCCGACCGCGGTGTCGCCGGTGATGTCCGGGACGGACACGGCGAACCTGTACAACTCTGCCCAGCTCCAGTTCCGCCGTGGCGAGGTGCCGCTGGGGCTCAACGCACTCCGTCAGCTTCTGGTGGCAGGCCCCGCCGACACCGATGCGCTTGCGTTGCAAGCGATCTGGTCGGACTACAGCGGTGACGCCCGGACGAATCAGGCGGCACTGGCCGCCCTGGGGACCTATGATCGCGCACTGCAGGGACGTGTTCGCGAGGCGCTCTCCGGAATCAGCCGCGGAGTGGTCGTCGGCCCGAATCCGGTGCCGGGCCTGCACGGGAAGACGACCGGGATCGTGGTGCTCGGAGCCGGCCTGAACTCTGACGGAACACCCACCGCCGAGACGGCCAGCAGGTTGTTCGCCGGCTGGACCCAGGCGATCGTCGCCCACGAATCTCCGGTCATCATCTCCGGGGGTGCCGAAGCCCGCGGACAACACGAGGCCGACGTGATGCGCACCTGGCTGGTCGACCACGGTATCGCCGCCACCCGTCTGCACGCCGACTCCGCAGCCCGCTCGCCTGCGCAGGGTGCGGTGGCCTGCGCTGCGATCGCCGGGCAGTTGGGCCTGGCGAACGTGGTGGTGGTGACCTCTCCGGATCAGGTTCGGCGCGCTGCGGCCGACCTGGTTGTCGCCGGGATACCGGTGGTGTCGGCGACCACATCGACCCGGGAACTGATCGGCAACCTGTCGGTGCCCGCCAAGGTTGATCAGCGGGACATCTACGTGGACGCGACCGACATCCTCGGCCTGCCGTCAGACCGCATCAAGGCGGACCGAACCGCCGCGTGATCGCGGCGGTTCAGCACTGAACAGACCGGAAGTGGCTGATCACACGGCCATCGGCGTATGTGTGGAACGCCAACCCGGCAGGCTGTGTCTCGTTGACCACATCGGTCCCTTCGAAGGGCAGGTTGAGGGTCGAGGCCACGCCGGGGGCCAGGCACAGCGGCCGTCCGGCAAAGGTGGTCACGGCGCCGGTGTGGGCGTGTCCACACATGAACATGGTGATGTTCGGATGCCGCTCGACCAGTGCGGCCAACCGCTCTTCCCCGGTCTGCCGGATGGTGTCCATCATCGGCATCTGCAGCACAACCGGGGGATGGTGGAACGCAACGAACACCGGAACCTGCGGTCCGGCGGCGGATATCTGCTCGTCCATCCAGGCGAGGGTCTCGTCGGTCAGGTAGCCCCCGTTCTCGCCGGGGATGGAGCTGTCGCAGATCAGGAACAATGTGCCCGCGATCGTCCGCGACAAATTGAGCGGAGCGGTGTGGTCGGTACTGCGCAGGGAGGGCTCGCCGGCCAGGAAGGTCTGGTTGAACTCGTCGCGGGAGTCGTGATTTCCCGGGCAGATCAGGGTCGGCAGCGGACTGTGCAGTGTTTCGCCGGCTTCTTTGTACTCGGATGGCAGACCGTTGTCGGTGATGTCGCCCGTCACCAGTAGCGCGTCGATGCCGTCGGCTCTGGAATTGATGTAATCGAGCACAGCTTGGATCCGGTCGCGCTTTGCGGCGGTTCCGTTGAAGTGAAGATCGCTGATGTGCGCGACTACGAGCACGTGGACTCCTTTTGGTGCGGCTGTGGGTTCCCGCGGGGCGCAGGGCGGCCATCAGAACCCGTAAATACCGTAGCTCGCTCGCAGATTCTGGGCACGTGCAGCCGTGCTACTTCCCTGCTCTCAGAGGTCGCCGGGTAGCTTGTCCCGGCGGATCCCGCGCCAGGAGGGGTGACGTAGGTGACCCGTGCTTGTCCAGTCCATGAACCTCACATCGGCGACGAGTTTGGGCAGAACCCACACCGCGTCCATCTCGACGGGGCGCTCGAGGTGGCCAAGGAACGGTGAAGTCTTGCGGCGCAAGGGCTCCAGTTCGGCGAGCAGGGCGTCGAGTTGGGCATCTGTGAATCCGGTCCCGACCCGGCCGACATAGCGCAGCCCGGTCTCCTCTGGCAGGCCCATCAACAGTGAGCCGATCCGGTTGCTGCGACCACCTTTGCCGGGTCGCCAGCCACCGATCACCACCTCGATGTCGCTCCAGTTCTTCTGCTTGAGCCACGTCTTGGAGCGCCGGCCTTGCTGGTAGGTCGAGTCTCGCCGCTTGGCGACAACACCTTCCCAGCCGCGTTCACGACTGTGGGCGATGGCTGCCGAACCCGGTCC
Source organism: Williamsia sp. Y844 (assembly GCF_056786475.1). NCBI lineage: Bacteria > Bacillati > Actinomycetota > Actinomycetes > Mycobacteriales > Nocardiaceae > Williamsia > Williamsia sp. Y844. Next base: position 1,675,855 of record NZ_JBXCJB010000001.1, on the reverse strand, counting down.
GGGCAGAAGCGGTGGAACCTGCACGGGCGCATCGGACGAGAACGCCTTGCCGATCTCCTCGAGCAGTTCGCGCCGATCCTGCCAGGTGTGTCGGAGCAGCGACGAGCCGTTGAGATACAGGATGTCGAACAGGAGCAGTTTGACGTCGAGGTCTTCGGAGTTGTTGCGGCCGGCGAGCTGCGTGAAATTGGTGCGTCCCTGCTCGTCGAATACCACCATCTCACCGTCGAGCACCACATCGAGCAGTCCCAGATCATCGGTGACCGTGTGGATCTGAGGGAAGTCCGCAGTCATGTCGATGCCTGAACGCGACGTCAATCGGAGCTTTCCATCGATGTAGCGCAACAGGATTCGGTAACCGTCCCATTTGCCCTCGAAGGCCCATTTGTCGTCGGTGAGATGCTCGATGGTCTCGTCGGTGGCAAGCATCGGCCGCGGATCGCGCAGGCTGTCGGGCACGATCGGCCGTGCTTCGTCGGACATCAAGTGCGCCAACCAGTTCTTGTCACCGGTCTTGATCAGCGCATAACGGCCCTGGATGCGTTCGCCGTGTAGGCGAACGATGATCTCGTTGTCCCGCCACTTCTCGGTCTCGTATGTACCCCGGTCCCAGATCTCCACATGACCGCCACCGTATTCGCCGGACGGGATGTCGCCCGAGAAGTCGGCGTAATCAATCGGGTGATCCTCGGTCTGGACCGCGAGCCGATTCTTGTCGCCTTCCAGCGGAAGGTTTTTGGGGACCGCCCAAGACACCAGGACGCCGTCACGCTCGAGGCGGAAGTCGTAGTGCAGACGGCGGGCATGATGTTCCTGGATCACGAACATGGGTTCGGTACTGCGATCAGCATCGGATCGACTGTCCCCGAACGGCTCCGGGGTCTTGCGCTCGTCCCGCTTGCGGCGGTAGTCGCCGAGGTCGACGACCGGTGTCGTCGGTGAGGTTGGTGATGTCGGCAGCGGTTGCGCTGCCGACGTGTTCTCGAGATCAGCCAGCAGATCACCGTACGTGTCGATCCGGTCGGCCATCCCGTCAAACAAGATATGCCGGATGTCTTTGTCTTCCAGTTCTTCCCAGAGTCGCGGTGCGGCCACCCAGGGCTGCTCGCGGCCGCGCATCGAGTAAGGCGCAAGGGTGGTCTTCGACGCGCTGTTCTGACTCCAATCCACGAACACCCGGCCGCCACGCACCGATTTGGTCATCTGCGCGGTCACCAGATCGGGGCTCTCCGACTGCAGTCCGGTGGCTATCTGTTTGGCGACCTTGCGCGCGGAATCCGATGAGATGGCCGATTCCAGCGTGAAATACACATGGATGCCCTTGGATCCGCTTGTCACCGGGAAACATGGCAGGCCGATGGCGTCGAGCATGTCCTTGACCCGCAACGCCACCTGTGCGCAGTCGAACAGGGTGACGTCGGGGCCCGGATCCAGATCGAGCACAACTCGATCGGTGAGCCGGTCCGCCTTGTACGACGCGTCGTCCCGCCCGGTCGAGTGGGCGAGGGTCCATTGCGGGACATGCAATTCGAGGGCGGCCTGTTGAGCCAGCCAGACCAACTCGGCCCGAGAGGACAGCACCGGATACACCACGTCCCGATCACTGTGCCCGAGCCGCGCCCGGCCAATCCATTTCGGAGCATGGTCAGGCAGGTTCTTTTCGAAGAACGGGGTGGATTCGACGCCGTCGGGCCATCGTTTTCGGGTCACCGGCCGGTCTCGGATGTGCGGCAACATCACGTCGGCGATCGCGCTGTAGTACTCGATGACCTGGGCCTTGATCGTGCCGGTCGCGGGATAGATCACCTTGTCGAGGTGGGTGACCGCAATGCTGTGTCCGTCGACCTCGAGTGTGTCGCGCCTGGGCATGCCACGACTTTTCATCGCCGCAGGGGGCTGCGTCAAATGCTCAATACCTGCACAATGGCGATATGCGTTCGATTTGGAAGGGCGATCTCAGCTTTGGCCTGGTGAATGTGCCGGTCAAGGTGTACTCCGCGACGGAGAGCCATGACCGTACGTCCCACCAGGTCGACTCGAAGGACGGCACCCGCATCCGATACCGCAAGGTTCGTGAGGGCACCGATGATGAGGTCGAGTTCTCGCGGATAGCCAATGCGTACGAGAGTGACACCGGGCAGACGGTGGTTCTCACCAAGGATGATCTGTCCGAACTCCCGGTGCAGCGCAGCCCCGAGATCGCGATCACCGACTTCGTGCCGATCGATCAGGTCGACCCGATCTATTTCGACAAGCCCTATTACCTGGAGCCTGCGAGTAAGTCGCCGAAGGCATACGCGCTCATGCGCGAGGCCCTGAAGAAGACGGACCGTCTGGCAATCGCCACGTTCACGCTCCGGAACCGTACGCGGCTGGCGGCGCTCCGAGTGGTCGGCGATGTCCTGACGTTGCAGACGCTGCTGTGGCCCGACGAAGTACGTGAGGCCGCGTTCCCGTCTCTTGATGAATCGCCCGACCTCAAGCCACAAGAACTCCAGATGGCCGCCTCGCTCATCGAGTCGATGTCAGGCGACTTCGACCCCACCCAATACGAGGACACCTATCAAGAAGAGCTGAGCAAGCTCATCGAGGCGAAGGCCGAGGGGACCGAGGCGTTCACCGGACCCGAGACCAAGGACGATGAGGAGGAGGGCGACGACTCGGAGGTCGCCGACCTGCTCGCGGCGCTGCGGGCGTCGGTGAAAGACCGCGGTGGTTCTGCGTCCGGTGACGCCGACAGCGACACGGCGGCCAAAAAAGCTCCGGCGAAAAAGGCCGCGGCCAAGAAGGCTCCGGCGAAGAAGGCCGCCGCCAAGAAGACCCCGGCCAAGAAAGCGCCAGCGAAGCGCAAGGCCGGCTGAACCTCGCCGCCCCGCGCCCCCGATCGGGGTTGTCTGGCAATCTGGACAGATCGAACAACACGAACCGATCCCTGAACGCGGCGACACCGTGCGTGCGCGCAAGAACACCCGAACCGGGCGCCGGGTCACCGCGGTGGAAATCGCGGAGGCCGCTGCCCTGGCCGACGTCGCTGCGGCGATCTGTGTGCTGAGCCGGGTGCTGCCCATCGGCGGCGCTGCGGTCCTGGTCGCGTCGGTACCGTTTGCCATCCTCGCCGGCCGCAGGCGGCTGCGGGTGAGCCTGCTCGGCGCGATGACGGGCTGGATCGTCGCGTTCCTCTTCGGTGGGGTGACGGCGGCGAACCTCGTCGGCTCGGCAGCGGTTTTCGGCATCCTGTCCGGGACAGCGCTGCGCCGCGGTTGGAAGTCGCCTCAGGTTGCCCTGAACACGTTTGTCTTCATCGCCATCCCGTCCGCGGCGATCGCCACCGGGATGATCGCCGCACTGAGCGACTACCGCGAGTTCATGTTCACCCAGATCCGCAACGGCTGGCGCGGCGCCGAACGGGTCATGAACAACGCCGGGCTCGAAGGACTGACCGGTGCCATCGGCCCGGTGATCAACTGGTGCATCGACTACTGGTGGATCGCCATACCGGCTGTCGGCGTTGTCGGGGTGACGGTGTCCGGGCTGGCGGTCTACGTCGTGCACCGGCAGCCGTTGCCGCCCATGATCGCCAGACTCGGTGTCCCGCATGTCGAGGAGAAACTCGACGAGTCCGGACCGGTTGCGCCGCTGCCGATGCGGTTGAACAGGGTCGGGGTGCAATATCCGGGAGCCCCGGTCCCGGCGATCTGGGATGTCTCGTTGCAACTCGACGCCGGTGAGGTCGTCGCGGTGACCGGACCCAACGGGGTCGGCAAGTCGACGCTGGCGAAAGTGGTGGCCGGCCGGGCACCGACAACCGGAACCGTCAGTCGCCCCGGTGCGGTCGGTCTCGGCAAGCCTGGTGGCACGGCTGTCATCAGCCAGCGTCCCGAAACCCAGGTGCTGGGCATGGTTGTCGCAGACGACTTGGCTTGGGGTAATCACGATCTCACCGAGGCACAGATGAACAAGTTGCTCGACCGGGTCGGTCTGAGCGGGATGCTCTACCGCGAGACCGGCACCCTGTCGGGCGGACAGTTGCAACGTCTGGCCATCGCCGCCGCGCTGTCGCGGGAACCGGCCGTCCTCATCAGCGACGAGTCGACGGCAATGATCGACCAGGAAGGCCGGACGTCGGTGATCGAGGTCTTCCGCGAACTGGCCGACGGCGGGGACACCGCCGTCCTGCAGATCACGCACGACGTCGACGAGGCAGCGCTGGCCGATCGGGAGATCGTGCTCGACTCGTCCCACCGTGAGGTCTCCACCGAACTGCTCAATCCCAGCCGGTCGGTGGGGCACATCAACGGCGCACACGTTGCCCTCTACGACGTCGGGTTCGCCCATGACGCGGGTACCCCGTGGCACAACCAGATCTTCAGCGGCCTGAACCTGCGGATCGAGGCGGGGTCGGCCGTGTTGATCACCGGACCCAATGGTGCCGGGAAGTCCACGTTGGCAAGGGTTCTCACCGGATTGCAGAAACCGACGTCAGGGCAGGTGATGGTCGACGGGGAACCGGTCCGCAACGGCCGTGAGCATGCCCTGCTCGGATTCCAGTACTCCAGACTGCAACTGGTGCGCTCGCGGGTGCGCGCCGACATCAAGGATGCCGCAGGCGTCGACGACCTGGCGGTGAACGTCGCACTGATCGAGCTCGGACTCAATCCGGCGGTGCTCGGTGACGCGCTCGTGGATCAGCTCTCGGTCGGGCAACAACGCCGCGTTGCACTGGCTGGTCTGTTGGCCTGCAAGCCGCGATTGCTCGTGCTCGACGAACCACTGGCCGGGCTCGACACCCCGGCCCGAGCCGCGATGGTCCGGGCACTGCGCCGGGTGAAGGCCTCGGGCACCACGTTGGTCGTCATCTCTCACGACATCGGTGAACTCGCCGACCTCGTCGACCGCACCGTGGTTGTCGACGAGGGCACGATCGACGGAGCGCCGGTCAAGCCGGCACCCGATCCGTCGGAGGTGAAGTCCACCGCCAACCTCGCCAATGTTGTTCGCGCGCTGCCACATTCCTCGCCGGCCCGGAGACTGTGGGTTGGGACCAAGTTGCTGACGCTGGCTGCGGTTGCGGTGATGTTCATGCTCGAGCCGACCTGGCTCAGTGTCGGGGTCGCGGCCGGAATCGCACTCGGCTGGACCTTGCTAGGCAAGGTTCCGCGCGCCGCACTGCCCCGGTTGCCGAAGTGGCTGATCGGCATCACCCTGTTCGGCGGATTGATCACGGCGCTGGGCGGCGACGAACCGTACGTCACGGTTGCCGGGGTGGAACTCGGACTCGGTGGGGCGATCTACTGGGGAATCCTCATCTGCATGACGGTGCTGTCGCTCTACTGCGCATTGCTGTTCTGCTGGACGACACCGATGGTTGAAATACCTTCGTTTGCGCAACGATTGGTCGGTTGGGCCGCGCGCATCGGTATCCCGGCCCAGTCCGCCGCCATGTCGGTGGCCCTCGCGCTGCGACTGTGTCCGTTCATGATCAGCGACTTCCGGACTCTGTTGCAGACGATGTCGCAACGCAAACCCGACCATCGCCCATCGATGGGCGAGCAGATCAACGGCTGGATCTCCTGCCTGACAGTCGTCTGTTCGCTGGCGGTGCAGAACGGCAGGGAGCTCGCGGCGGCCGTCGAAGCCCGTGGCGGAATCGGATCGGTGGCCCGATCTGATCGGACTCCGAGACTTATCGACCTCCTGGTGCTTATCGTGGTGTTCGGATCGGTTGGCATGGTCATCGCACTGGGTTGACCCCCGGGTGAGCGGTGAAGCGCGAATCGATCCGAAGTCGACGACGACTGGGAGATTTCCGTATGACCGCACAGTCAGCATCAGGTATCCCCGATGAGGATGCCTTGTTCACCGACGTCCTGATCATCGGAGCGGGTTTGTCGGGTATCGGCGCCGCGTACCGCATCAAGGAACGAAACCCGGGACTGAGCTACGCAATCCTGGAACGACGCGGCCGGATCGGCGGCACCTGGGACCTCTTCCGGTACCCGGGGATCCGTTCGGACAGCGACATCTTCACCCTCAGCTATCCGTTTGAACCCTGGACGCGGCCGGAGGCGATCGCGGACGGTGATCACATCCGCGAATACCTCACCGACACCGCGCGGCGGCATCAGATCGATCAGCACATCACGTTCGACACCCGGGTCCGATCAGCCGACTGGGATTCGCGATCCGACACCTGGACCGTGCACGCCGAGCAGGATGGCACCGACGTGACGTACAGCTGCCGGTTCCTGTTCTTCGGGACCGGCTACTACAACTACGACGAGGGTTACCGGCCGGTGTTTCCCGGTGAGGACGAGTTCACGGGGCGGATAATCCACCCGCAGTTCTGGCCCGAGGATCTTGACTACGAGGGCAAGAATGTGGTCGTGATCGGTAGTGGGGCCACGGCGATGACACTGGTTCCGGCGCTGGCGCAGCAGGCTGGGTCAGTGACGATGCTGCAGCGTTCACCTACCTATGTCCTCTCCGGACCCAGGGTGAATCGATATGCCAATGTTGTTCGTAAGGTGTTGCCGCGCAAGGCCTCACACGCAATCATCCGATACTATTATGCACTGTTCGCCTGGTTGCTCTTTCGATTCTCGCGCCTGGCACCTGGCGCGATGACCAAGATCCTGCACACCGTGGCCGTCCGCAATCTGCCGGACGGCTACGACGTCGACACCCATTTCAAGCCCAGCTACAACCCGTGGGATCAACGACTGTGTCTGTCACCCGAGGCGGATCTCTTCACGATGATCACCGAACAACGGGCAACGGTGGTCACCGACCACATCGCATCGTTCGATGCCGACGGTATTGCACTTGTCTCGGGTGGACACCTCGATGCCGATATCATCATCATGGCCACCGGACTCCAATTACAAGCGCTCGGCGGTGTAGTCGTCAGTGTCGACGGAGCAGAGGTCAAACTCAACGACAGATTCGTCTACAAGGGCCACCTACTCGAAGACGTACCCAACCTGGGCTGGAGCGTCGGCTACACCAACGCTTCGTGGACGCTGCGATCCGACATGACCGCACAGTCGGTGGCAAAACTGTTGGCACATATGGGTGCGAACGGATACACGCACGCCTATCCCCATCGCGGAGATGAGGCGCTCACCGAGATTCCCGCGTTCGATCTGCACGCCGGATATATTCTGCGATCGCCCCACGTGCTGCCCAAATCGGGAACCCGCCGACCCTGGCATGTGCGCCACAACTACGTCCTGGATGCGATCGATCATCGTTTCGACCGGATCGAGGAAGCGATGGTCTTCGGCAGCGTCGGTGCAGAAGAGACGATCGAGGCCTGACCGGGCGACTACTGCGTTCGTCGTAGCGAAGGTGCGTTGGCGAAACCTGCTGGCGCGCCGCGGCTAAGCTCCATCCATGGTGAAGTTCAATGTGCTCCTGGGGTTGGTGGCTGCGGCCGGTGTGCTCACGCTCGCGGCTGCGGTCAACCGGCACACCGTGTGGTGGTTTGCGGTTGCGATCGTGGTCATCGTTTTGCTGGTTGCCATCTATGACGTTCTTCAGAAGCAGCATTCGATACTCCGGAACTATCCCGTGATCGGGCACATGCGATTCATACTCGAATCGATCCGGCCCGAGTTGCAGCAGTATTTCATCGAACGAAACTACGATGGCCGTCCATACGACCGTAATGTTCGATCGTTGATCTATCAGCGGGCCAAGGGATTACATGCCGAGGCGGCATTCGGGACCGAACGTGAGATCACCGAACCGGGATATGACTACCTGCTGCACTCGATGGCGCCGGTTCCGATGGCGCAGACCGTCCCGACCGTACGCCTCGGCGGACCCCAGTGCACCCAGCCGTATGACGCGCCCCTGTTCAACATCTCGTCGATGAGTTTCGGTGCGCTGTCGGCAAATGCGGTGCGTGCGATGAACAAAGGTGCAGCTCGCGGTGGATTTCTTCACGAGACCGGCGAGGGCGGACTGACCGCGCACCATCTCGAATATGGTGCACCGCTGGTGTGGGAGATCGGCTCGGGGTACTTCGGTTGTCGAACCGTCGATGGGAGATTCGACCCGCAGCGCTTTGCCGAGAAGGCGAATCTGCCCAACGTCAAGGCGATTCTGATCAAACTGAGTCAGGGAGCCAAACCCGGGCTCGGTGGCGTGCTGCCGGGCTCCAAGGTCACTGCGGCGATTGCGCAGGCCCGCGGTGTGCAGCAGGGTGTCACCGTGATCAGTCCACCGGCGCACAGCGAGTTCACCAGCCCGATCGAACTGATGCACTTCGTGGCCGAGCTTCGTCGCCTGTCCGGGGGAAAGCCGGTGGGCTTCAAGCTGTGCGTTGGCACTCGCACGGATGTGTTGGCGCTGTGCAAGGCGATGCTGCGCACCGAGATAGCGCCCGACTTCATCACCATCGACGGGGCCGAGGGTGGTACCGGTGCGGCGCCGCCGGAGTTCGCTGATCATGTTGGTACACCGTTGAACCTGGGTCTGATGATGATGCACAACGCGTTGGTTGGCACCGGCCTGCGGGGCCGGGTCAAGATCGGTGCCGCGGGCAAGATCGCAGGCGGTACCGACATCGTGAAGGCTCTGGCGCTCGGTGCCGATTTCACCAACGCTGCGCGCGCCATGATGATGGCGGTCGGTTGTATCCAGGCGCAGGCGTGCCACACCAACAATTGTCCGGTGGGTGTGGCCACGCAGGATGCCCGCCGGGCACGGGCGCTCGATGTCGAGGACAAAGGTGATCGGGTCTTCAATTACCAACGCGCAACGGTGGAGTCGGCGAAGCAGGTGTTGGCCGCGATGGGATTGACCAGCTTCGACGACCTCGGGCCCGCGGTGGTGATGCGGCGGGTTGGTCACTCGTCGGCGGAGTCGTTCGAGGATCTGTTCGAGTGGCTTGATGAAGGTGAACTGATCCGTGGCACCGAACGCGGCGAATGGGAACGTGACTGGCAGCGGGCCGACCCGGAATCCTTTGCGGTACCGAAGATCAGGACCGCGTAGACATCGGTTCGCTCGAGTCCTCGGCGGTCAGGTGCTGATCTCGTCGATCAGGCCCCAGTCCAAAGCTGTTGTGGCATCGATGGTGTCGCCGCTCAGTACCAGATACGCGGTGCGCCAGCGGCCGATACGCCGGGGGATGCTGACGGTCCCGCCTGCGCCGGGTATCAACCCGAGGGTGAGTTCGGGGAGTCCGAAGACCGTGGCGGGATGCGCGGTGACGTGCCCGCAGACCGCTGCCATCTCCAGCCCACTGCCCATCGTGGCGCCGTGGGTGTAGGCCCGCAGGTTTTCGCCGAGTCGATCGCGCAACGTGTTGAGAAGCAGCGCCGGGCTGAAACGGGTGCGGGCCAGATGGGCGGCCGCCGGATCGGAGAAGGTGCCGAACTCGGTGAGATCTCCTCCGCTGCAAAATGATGTGCCGTTTCCCCGGAACTCCACCCCGGTCACCGTCGGGTCGCTCAGGGCAACGTTGAGGCCGTCGATCAGGCCGGCGCGCAGGGTGTTGCTGAAAGCGTTGTGCCGCTTGGGCTGATTGAGCGTGACGACAACAACATCGCCGGCCCGTTCGAGGACAACGGGCTGTGGCGGATCGGCCAGACCGCGTGGTCCCTGCTCGGCCAGCCAGTCTCCGAACTCGCGGCCGGCCTGCAGCGTCGAATAGGCCAGCGACTCGGTCATCAGCCCGCTGAAGGTCTCGGTGTTCGATTCGCCTGCCCGCAGCACGTCGTCGCAGACCGCCGCCGAGACCGGCCGGTCGGCCAGTCGTTGCGTCAGTGTGGCGATCGCCGCCGGTATCGAGTCGACGGTGATGAAACGGCGATCGTGCGCAGGCGCCTCCGTGAGGGCAAAGGTGGAACGGCCGACGAGACGTTCAGCCTCATCGGAGATCGGGCCGCCGCCCGAATCGACGGCGATCAGGCATCCGGGGACCAATTCCTCGGTCGATTTCCGCGGATCGGCCAGATCGACGAAGGCCGGACCCCAGTGGTCCGGCGTCGTGTGCCCTCGTACGCCGTGCAGTTGGGACACTCGATCTCCTTTGTCGTCGGCCACCTGATCGGTCTCACCGTACTGCGACACGCGAAACGATATGTGATCTGGCTCTCTCCATCGTTTATCTGACGGGCTGACGGGTACGCCTCCTGAGGACGCTCAATATCGATGCCCACCAATCCTGAGGAGACTGATATGAGCCTTTCCACCAGCACTCTGCGCAACCAGCTGCGGACGTTGTTGACCCTGACCAATACCGAGATCCAGGTGGCAGAGACCCGAACCGCCCAGGCGCGCACCGAAGCGGTGCGCCGGGAACTGTCCCAGAACGCCGCGAACGGTCGTATCCGTGCCGTCGCGATCGAAAAAGCCATCCGTGAACTTGGCGGACTGCCCGATGTGCTGCGCCCCGTCTTCGGTCGGCTGGCAGCAACCGCGAAGGCCGTTGCCGAACAGGTCCAGCCCCTTGATGAGGCGTTGCTCGGCGACCTAGCCCTCGAGCATCAGCTGCTCGACCGGGCGAAGTACGTGAAGGCGCTGGCCACCTCCGAGGGTGAACCCGAGATCGTTGCACTTGCCGAGCGGCTGATCGTCGCCCACGAGGCAACCGTCGACTGGATCACCACGCTCTTGGCCGAAGAGGCCATCGGTGGCCCGGTGGCCCTGCGACGCGGTCCCTTGCAGGCCGCGAGCGGCACCGCCTTGCGCGTTGCCGGTATCCCCGCGACGCTGACCGCGCGTGGTGCCGAACGTGTTGTCGACGCGCTCCGCACTGCGCCCGCCCGGTTCGGTGGATTCGTCGACAAGACGCAGGAGACCGGCGAGGCCGTATTCAAACTGGCCACCGATGCCGGTCACGACGCCGTCGGACGGTTGAGCTCGACCGGTGATGCGGCTGCGAAACAGGTGGCCGAGGCCGCCGAGCGTGCCGCCGACATCGGAAAGACCGCCCGCAAGACCGCTCGGGCAACCCGGGATGCGGCGCTCGACGCCGCCGAGGACACTGCTCGGGCACAGGGTGCCGTGGGCGCTGCGGATGCGGTGCACGCCGTTCGCGAGGCCGCCGGCGTGGTCGATCCCGCCGACCTGCCGATCGACGACTACGACTCGCTGAACGTCAACGCGGTGATCGTCCAACTCCGGGAACTCACCAAGCCGGCTGACATCCGGTCCGTCCTCGCCTACGAAGAGGCACACAAGAACCGGCAGGGCGTGGTGTCCGCTGCCCAGACCCGGCTTGCTGCCATCGCGCAGGAAGTCATCGGTGTGAACTGATCTGATCGGTCGCTCACCCAACGCCAACTCGCCGTCACGAAATCCCAGGTGGCGGCGAGTTCGTCTGTCAGGTCCGGGCGAAAATCGCTGGCGTACGGCGTACCCAATCGGGCACAGTTGGTGGGTGACCGCACCATCTGGCCTGCCCCGGGCGCTGAAGCCCTTCGCGCATCAGCAGTATCGACTTCTGTGTACGGGCCTGGTGCTGGCGATGTTCGCCGACGGGATCTGGACGGTCGGTGTTGTCTGGCAGGTCATCGGGATGGGTGGCGGGCCGGGGCAGTTGTCGATCGTCACCGCGGTTGCCGCCGTCGGCATGGTCGCCTCGACACTGCTCGGCGGTGTGCTCGCGGACCGGATGTCGAAGCGCACCATCCTCATCGCGCTGGAGGCGGTCAAGCTCGTCGCGATCGGCGGTGTCGGTGTGCTCGCACTGACCGGGACCATCACGCTGTGGCATCTGGTTTTGGTGTCGTTGATCGGTGGCGTCACGACCGGTATCTATTACCCGACGTACTCGGCGATGATCCCGTCGTTGGTTCCGCGGGACGAGTTGATGGCGGCCAATGGCATCGAAGGTGTATTGCGGCCCACCATTTTTCAGGCTGCCGGACCGGCTCTTGCCGGCGGACTCATCGCGATGTCCTCACCCGGGGTTGCCATAGTCGGGTCGGCGGTGGCCTCGGCGCTGTCCGGGGCCTTCTACCTCCTGATGCGTCCGACGCCGCCGAGTCACGAGCCCCGCGCGAAAGCCGACCTGGTGCGCGGTACCGTCACCGACATCGCCGAGGGGTTCGCCTACATGTGGCGCACCCCCTGGCTGCTGGCGACGCTTTTGTACTCGCTGGTCCTGGTGTTGATGGTGATGGGGCCGATCGAGGTACTCGTGCCGTTCGCCATCAAGGAGCGTGCAGGCGGTGACGCGGGCGACCACGCGATCGTGTTGGCGGCCTTCGGATTCGGCGCCGGACTGGGTGCGATCATCCTGGCCTCCATGCCGATGCCCCGCCGCTACCTGTCGGTGATGTTTGCGATCTGGGGTCTGTGTTCGGTGCCGTTGGTGGCGGTCGGGCTCGCCACGGAGCTCTGGGCTTTTGTTGTCGCAGCGTTTGTTCTTGGAATGGCATTCGACGGTCCGATGGTCCTGTGGGGCACGCTGTTACAGCGGCGGGTACCTCCACACATGCTCGGCCGGATCTCCAGCCTCGACTTCTTCGTCTCGATAGCGTTGATGCCGGTGTCGATGGCCATCGCTGCCCCGGTCAGTGAGCTGATCGGGCTGACCGCAACATTTGTCATCGCCGGATTGGTGCCGGTTCCGTTGGCCGTGGTCGCGTTCTTTGCATTCCGTCTGCGCGACGACGAGATCGCCAACCCACTACGTGATACCCCGAGCGTCGAAGAACTCGTGCCTGCGGGCGGAGGGAAGGAAGCGGCGTCAGATCAGGAACTTCTGGGCACTGGCCTTGATCAGCCGGGTGAGGTCGTTGATGATCGGTGACCCCAATTTCCAGTACTGCCAGAACAACTGGATGTCGACGTGGTGATTGCCGAGCTTCTTGACGGTCCCGGCGGCGAGCGCGGGTTCGATCTGGGCGGCGGGCACCGCACCCCAGCCGGCGCCCAACTCGACGGCGCGGTGGTACTCGACCGACGCGGGCACGTAGGTCGCAGGCGGGTCGACGTGCTTGCGGGTGAGTCGATTGAGGAGATCGAGTTGGATCGTGTCCTTGCGGTCGAAGGAGACCATCGGGGCCCGGGCGAGATCGGCGGCCCGTAGTCCGTTCGGAAGCCAGGTCTCGATGAACTCGGTGGTTGCGACCGGTAGATAGCGCATGGTGCCGAGTGGGAGCACCGTACAACCGCGGACCGGCCGCGGATCGGACGTGATCGCTCCGACCGCCTGCCCGGCGCGCAGGAAGCCGGTGGAGTGGCTCTCGTCGTCGCGCAACACCTCGACAGCCACCGGATGCAGCTGCTGGATCTGGGCGACCACCGGCAGCAGCCAGATGGAGATCGAGTCGGCGTTGGCGGCGATGGGTAGATGCATTCGCGGAACATCGCGCCAGTCTTCATGTCCCTCTTCGGGTTTACCGGCCAGCGCTGCGACTGCCTCCAGTCGGAGCAGATCCCATTGCGCGGCCAGGCGCAGCAGGATTTCGCCGTCTGGCGTCGCCCGGGCAGGTTTGGTGCGTTGCACCAGGACCACACCCACGGCGGTCTCGAGTGCCTTCATGCGCTGGCTCACCGCTGAGGGTGTGAGGTGCAAGACTGCCGCGGCGGCGTCGAAGGTTCCCTCGCGGACCACCGCGGCCAGTGTCTGGAGGCCCTCACTGCTGATGTCCATCATCATTCAGTCTAATGGTTCTTTAAAAACAATCGCTGGATTCAATCACGTCAGAGACTTAGCGTGGTCTGGTGAGCATTCTGGTTCCCGCAGTGGCGGGTCTGTTGACCGGCGCCGGCCTCATCATCGCGATCGGTGCGCAGAACGTTTTTGTGCTGCGCCAAGGGATCAGGCGTGAGCACGTGATGTCGGTGGTGGCGATCTGCACCGTGTCGGATGTGGTGCTGATCGTGGCGGGTGTCGCCGGACTCGGTGCCGTGGTCGCGGCATATCCGCAGGTGGTCGACGTGGCCACGGTGGCAGGAGGTATCTATCTGCTGGTGCTCGCGGCGATGGCTGCACGGCGGGCGATGCGACCCGGTGCGATGGAGGTCGCAGATGGAACCGCGGCGGCAGGGCGTTGGGCAGCGGTGGGGACCGCGATCGCGTTGACCTGGCTCAACCCCCACGTCTACCTCGATACCGTCATCACGTTGGGCGCCATTGCCAACAGTCATGGTCCGCAGAGCAAGTGGGTGTTCGCTGCCGGCGCATGCGTGGCGTCGTTGCTCTGGTTCGCGGGGTTGGGCTTCGGTTCGTCGCGTCTGGCACCGTTGTTTGCCAGACCCCGTGCCTGGCAGTTGTTGGATGTCGTGGTCGCGGCGGTGATGGGGACGTTGGGGACCGTGTTGATACTCGGTGCGGCATTCTGATGATCACGGATTTCGGTCATACATTTCGCGGGCGACGAGTTTCTGACTACTGTCGTTCTCAGAGTCCGCTGGATCGGGATCGCCGGGATCGTCGAAGGTGTAGTGAGGTGGAGATGAACAACGACAAAGCTGTTGCCACGTTCTTTGAACTCAAGGAAAGCCAGGCCGTCAGCGATCCCGCGCTGCTCGACGAGCTGTGGGCCGGTCTCGAGCCGATCGGCCGAGACTTCATGCTCGGTGCCTGGTCGGGTGGTGAATTGCCAAGTGGCCATGCCATGGACGGCCAGCTCGAGCTGGTCAACTGGCATGGAAAGACCTTCGACAGCTACCACGACGTCAAGCCGCTCGTCTGCCGCGACGACGACGGCAACCTGTACTCGAACAAGGAGCTCGGCAAGGGTGAGGCCAGCCTGTGGGCGGTGGAGTTCCGCGGCGAGACCACGGCGGCGATGGTCTATGACGGACAACCCGTGATCGATCACTTCAAGAAGGTTGACGACACCCACGTCATGGGCATCATGAACGGCAAGACCAGCCTGGTACGTGACAAGCATTTCTACTTCTACCTCGTCCGCGAGTGACGTCCGTCGGCAGGAAGGGCGCGGTCGCCGCGGTCCTCACCGCCGTGGGTGGATCGCCGCAATTGCAGGAGATCGAGATCAGGCCGCCGGTCGGCGCCGAGGTGCTGGTGCGGATCGATGCGGTGGGGATCTGCCACACCGACATCTCCCTGGCGGCCCGGTGGCCTGCCAAGCGCCTGCCGATGGTGTTCGGCCATGAGGGCACGGGTGTCGTCGAGGCTGTCGGGCCGGACTGCACAATTTCGGTGGGCAGCCGGGTTGTGTTGACGTTCAACAGCTGTGGGATCTGCCGCAGCTGTATGGCAGGCTCCCCGGCCTACTGTGAGCGGTCGACAGCACTGAACATGCGTGGCAATGGTGGCGACGCCCTGAGCCATTCGGGCGGCCCGATCATCGGCGATTTCTTCGGTCAGTCCAGCTTCTCCACCCACACACTTACGCATCAGCGCAACACAATTCGAATCGGCGATGAGATCAGCCCCTCGCTGGCGGCACCGTTGGGGTGCAGTGTGCAAACCGGTGTCGGGGCGGTGCTCAATGCATTGACCCCCGATGCCGGCCAGTCACTGGTGGTGTTCGGCGCGGGCGCAGTCGGACTCTCCGCGGTGATGGGTGCCCGGATCGCCGGCTGCGACATCATCGTCGCGGTGGATCCGAAAGCGGAACGGCGCGCGCTGGCAACCGATCTCGGCGCCACCCACGTGCTGGATCCGGCGGCATCGGAGGTTGTCGCCGAACTTGTCGAGATCACCGGTGGCGGCGCCGACCATGCGCTGGACACCACAGCACTGCCGTCGGTGCTGTCGGACGCACTCACCGCGCTACGTCCACGTGGACAACTGGGCATCGTGGGACTCGGTGTCCCCACCGCAGATCTGCCGGTCGGGCTGATCATGGGTAGGGGATTGCGGCTTCGTGGTGTCGTGGAAGGTGACAGTGTGCCTGAGCAGTTCATCCCGGAACTGATCGGACATCACATGCGAGGTGATCTCCCGCTCGAAAAGCTGGTCACCACATACGAATTCGATGACTTCGGGACCGCGTGGAAAGCGGCCTGTACCGGCTCGACCATCAAGCCGGTGCTGACGATGCCTGCCTGACAGCTCCCGATCTGAGCCCGACTTCCACAAACGCTCCGGAAATACGAAGTCGATCCACATATATGTGGATCGTCTTCGTATACCTGGAGCGTTTGGGGGTGGGGGATTGGCGGAGGTCAGGCGGTGTCGGTCATCTGGGTGACGAACCGTCCCGGTGTGTGTCCGTACTCGCGGGCGAACGCGGACACAAACGCCGGGACACTCGCATAGCCGACCAGATGGGCGACCTCGGTCACCGAACTCGTCTCGAGCAGAACGACCGCGGCCTCGAGTCGGATCTTGGTGCGCCACTGTGAGAATGGCACCCCGAACTCGCGGACGAAGTCGCGCTGCAGGGTCTTGGTGCTGGTGTGCAGTCGGGTGGCCCACTCGTCGAGCCTGGTCTGGTCGGACGGATCGTGCAGCAACGTGCTGGCGATGGTGTCGGCAAAACCTGCACTGCGGCTGACCGGCGCGCCAATCGGGTGTCGGCCCGCAAGGTCGCGATGGGTGTCGCCGAGGCCGGTCATGATCAGAGCCCGTGCGGCCAGCGCCTCGCCTTCGTCCTGCCCGGGCCTGGCGATCTGCTCGATCAGGCGACGGGCCTGAAGGTTCGTCGACACCGCAGCCACCCGCAGGTCTTTCAGATTCGCCGGCGTCTCGCGCAGGCACACGCGGTAGACGATCTGCTTGCGGGAGGCGAACACCTCGTGGGTGACGCCGCGCCGTGCCCATAACGCTTCTTTGTTGCCGATGAACTCTGTCCGGTTGCCGTGGCGGACCGACAGCATTCCGTCCGGTGTCCAGTACAGCTGGTGGACGAAGTCGCTGCGAGATCTCGCGATCTCGAGGGCGCCGCCCGATGCGTACTTCAAGATCCGGATCCCGGTGGTGGGTCCCAAACCGTACCCGTATTCCTCAACCCACAACGGGTCGGCAGCGGCCCCGAAAACGCCGGGTGTCGCGGAGCGATCGAACTGTCCTCCGAGCGTCACGAAGTGTCCTCTCAAAGTAGCCGTGAGGTAGCCATGTAAGGCTAACCTCAGCTGGTGTTCGGATGCGGCCGTGGGGTACGCATCACGATTTTCCGTGTAGTAGAAGGAAGTGCAGATGTTCGCTCACAAGAATTGGCAGAGCCTGGGCGTAGTCGCCATCTCGGCCGGCCTGGTCCTGGGCGCCGCCGCATGTGGCAGCGACGATTCCAGCTCCGATAGCGCCGAGACCAGGGTCTTTGTCGCCGACAACGGGGACATCACGATCCCGGTCAACCCCGAGCGCATCGTTGCGACCGGCTACGCGGTCCCGGCACTGGTCGAGTCGGACGCATCGCTGGTGGGCATCTCGACCTGGGAGCGCGGCACCGACCTGATGTCTGAAGAGGATCTGGCCGAGTACAACGAGCTGGAGAAGGTGGCAGGCGAATCGGCAGCCGAGACCAACTACGAGGCGATCGCCAATGCGCGACCGGACCTCATCGTGATCGGCGTACCGAAGCCCGCACTCGGCGACATCGACATTGCGCGACTCGAATCGATCGCCCCGGTGGTCGCCATCACCCCCGGCGTGCCGTCGGCGTGGCGAGAGATGACCGCCCGTCAGCTCGACGCCGCAGGCGAAAGCGAGACCTATGCGGCCGACAAGGCGGCCTACGAAGAGAAGGCCGCTGCCCTCAAAGAGAAGTACGCGGGTGTGCTCGGATCGCTGCAGTTCGGGCATGTCGGAGCATATGGAGACTCCGCTGCCGGTGACTTCATGCGCGAGTTCGGCGGATCGTGGGGCACGAATGTCGCCCAGGACCTCGGCGTGACCTACTACGGAGAGGTCAAGGAGAAGGGCAACGGCGCAGCTGCCGTCTCGGAGTACCCGTCGATCGAGGAGATTCCGGCCAGTCTCGGTGACGCCCAGGTGATCACCTACACCCTCGGGGATGACGGTAAGCCGAATGCAGAGGTCCAGTACGTCCTCGATTCGCCGCTGTTCAAGAATCTGCCTGCAGTTCAAGCCGGTCAGGTCTACGGCTTGCAGTACACCGAGGCGGCGACCTACGCATCTGCGATGCAGACCCTCGACGCGATCGACGCGGCGTTGGCGCCACTGCTGGAGCCGGCACCGTCGGCGGCCCCTGCTGCGTCGTGAGGACAAGCCGCGTCGATCCGGCCGAGCGCGTTGCCACCCATCATCGATCCGGTGATCGCTTGGCACGCATCGGATACCCGATCGGTATTCGCACGGTCACCGTCAAGCGCCGAACAATGGTGTCACCGGGCATGCTTCGCCTGACGCTTCAGGGTGAGGCACTGGCCGGCTTCCACACCTATCAGGCCGATGACCATGTGAAGGTCATCTTCGCGGACGCCGATGGCACGGTTCGGATCCCGACCCGGAACGCGAAACAGGAACTGGACTGGCCGCTGCCGTATCCGACGACCAGGAAGTACACGATTCGCCGGTTCGACCCGCAGTTGCTCGAACTCGACCTCGACTTCGTGGTGCATGAAGGCGGTCTGGCATCGGATTGGGCGACGGGCACCACGCCGGGTGATCCGGTGGTGGTGGCCGGACCACCTGGCGCCCAGACTTTTCCGCACAACTATGACCACTACGTCTTTGCTGTCGACGCCACCGCCCTGCCTGCTGTGGCTCGGTGGCTCGACGAGTCACCGCAGGATGTATCGGCCGATGTGGTCGTCGAGGTGACGAACCCCGAGCACCAGCAGTACCCGTTGGCGACGCGAAGCGATGTTCGGGTCCGGTGGCTGATCCGTCCGGCGGGCTCATCGTTGCTGGCCGACACGGTCAACGCGCTGGATCTGCCGCCCGGTCGGGTGTTCCTCTTTGCCGCAGGCGAAGCCGGGGACATCAAGCCGCTGCGCAGTCGTCGGGATCTCGACAAGCTGATCACCGGCTACTGGAAACGCGGCGTCTCAGAGGACGAGGTGGACCTCGACGAAGAAGACGACGACCACGATCACGACCACGACGATCACGACCACCACGATCATGATCACGACCACTAGTTCGGTTCGGACCGTTCGAGCGCGGGCGCGAGTGTGACAACCACGGTTGCCACGGCGCGTCCGCGTCGGCGTCTGAGTAACACCGCGATCACCGGAACTCTGCTGCTGGCGTTGCTTCTGCTGATGGTGTTGAGCCTGTGCGTGGGGGCGCGCACCACTGCGCCGGGCGAGGTCTGGGCGGCATTCACCGACTATGCCGGTACCGACGACAGCCACATCGTCGTTCGGGACGTGCGATTGCCGCGGACCTTACTCGGCTTCGTGGTCGGGGCAGCACTCGGCACATCCGGCGCATTGATCCAGGCGATGACACGAAATCCATTGGCAGAACCGGGGATCCTCGGTGTCACGGCAGGCGCCGGATTTGCGTTGACCGTCGGTGTTGCCCTGTGGGATGTCCAGGGCCAGATCCCGATCGTGTTGCTCTCGTTCGTCGGTGCGCTGATCGCGTCCGTTGCCGTCTATGCCGTTGGGCGCACCTCTCCGCTGCACCTGATCCTGGCAGGCGTGGCGCTGACCGCGGTGCTGTCGGGCATTTCGTTGGGCCTGCGTCTGATGAAGCCGGACGTGTTCGACCGCTACCGATTCTGGTCGGTGGGCTCGCTGGCGGGCCGTGAGCAGGCCGATTTGATGATCCCGATTCTGATCATCATCGGATGTCTGATCGCGGCGATGATGATGACGCGCTCGCTCGACACCCTCGCGCTGGGTGAGACCGTTGCGCATTCGCTGGGCACCAGGGTTGGCCTGACCCGCACGATCGTGGTGCTCTTGGTGACGATGCTGGCGGCGGTGGCAACCGCGATCGCCGGTCCGATTGTCTTTGTCGGACTCATCGTTCCGCATCTCGCGCGTCAACTGGCTGCCGGGTCGGTGCCCTGGTTGATCGGCTACTCGATGCTGGTGGGACCGATCCTCCTGGTCGCGTCGGACATCATCGCCCGGTTGCTGCTGCCGACCGGTGAGGTTCCGGTCGCGATCGTGACCGCATTCCTGGGTGGGCCGATGTTGATCTGGGTTGTCAGGAAGTTCGGAGCGATGACACTGTGAGCGCGATAGTTCTCCGCACCGGCAAGGTGACGCTACGCGCCGAGCGACGTGGTGTGACTGCTTGTGCGACCATGGCTTTCCTCGCCGTCATACTCGCCTTCGTCGGACTGAGCTACGGCAGCGACTGGTCATCGCCGGTTACGGTGTTGCAAGCATTGGTCGGGCGTGGCGACGACTGGTTTGTGATCACCCACTGGCGGATGCCCCGAGTCGTTGCCGCACTGGTCTTCGGCGGCGCACTCGGGTTGGCAGGAGCCATCTTTCAGAATCTGACCAACAATCCACTCGGCAGCCCGGATGTCATCGGCCTCGACGCCGGGGCGTACACCGGTGCGCTGGTTGCGATCACCGTGCTGTCGGGCACCTCGGGTGAGTTGGCAGTGAGTTCCGTGATCGGAGGCCTGGCCACCGCCGCCCTCATCTACGCGTTCTCGCTCGGATCCGGGCGTGGTGGGGTGACCCTCATAGTGGTCGGCATCGCCTTCAATGCCATGCTCACAGCGGTCAATTCGTGGATTATTCTGCGCGCCGAACTCGATGTGGCGATCGCTGCGGCGGGCTGGAATGCCGGGTCGATCAACGGGGTGGACTGGGATGAGCTCGTGCTACCGGCTGTCATCATCGGGGTGATGGTGCTGGCACTGATGGCGGTCTCGTCACCGATGCATCAGTCGACGTTGGGCAGCGATCTGGCCGTCACCAGTGGTGTGCAGTTGAATCGGTTGCGGCTGTTGCTGGTTGGGGTCGGCGTCATCTTCACTGCGACTGTGACCGCGGTGGCAGGACCGATCGTGTTCATCGCACTGGCAGCGCCGCAGATCGGGCGCCGACTTGCCGGGTCCGCAGGGGTGGCACTGATTCCGGCCGCGTTCACCGGTGCGGTGCTGTTGCTGGCCGCCGACCTCATCGCGCAGTTGTTGTTGGCGCCGGTGTCGTTGCCGGTGGGTGTGGTCACCACCGCCATCGGCGGAACCTACCTCCTCTGGCTGCTGGTCAAAGAGGTCAAGAGCGCACGAAAAGGATTGGGACAGTGACAGTTGACAAGGTGGCCGGGTCGACGGCCTGGACCAGACCGTCCCGACTGCGGGTGCGTGGCGTGACGCTCGGATACGAGGGGCGAGTCGTGTCGACCGGTCTGGACCTCGACATCCCGGACGGCGCGTTCACCGCGATCGTCGGCCCCAATGCCTGCGGCAAATCGACACTGATGCGAGCGATGGTGCGGCTGCTCAAACCCGTCGACGGCATCATCGAGTTCGATGGGGCGGACGTCAATTCGATCAAACCGAAATCGGTGGCGCGGCAGATCGCTTTTCTGCCACAGGATCTGGTGGCACCGGAGAACATCACGGTCCACGGGTTGGTGCGTCGTGGACGATTCCCGCATCAGTCGGTGTTGTCGATGTGGTCACCCGATGACGAGGAGGCGGTGAACCGCGCCATGGAGCAGGCCGGCGTCACCGACCTCGCCGAGCGTCAGGTGGGACAGCTGTCCGGCGGTCAGCGGCAACGGGTCTGGATCGCGATGGTGCTGGCGCAGGATACGTCCTACCTCCTGTTGGACGAGCCCACGTCGTTCCTGGACATCACCCACCAATATGAGCTGCTCGAGCTCTGTTCGTCCCTGCGGGATGCGGGCCGGACCATCATCGCGGTGCTGCACGACATCAACCAGGCCTGCCGGTTTGCCGATCACCTGGTTGCGTTGTCGGGTGGCCGGATCGTTGCACAGGGCCGTCCCGAGAACGTGGTGAACGCCGACCTGATCAGGGAAGTGTTCGGACTCGACGCCGTGGTCGTGCCCGATCCGGTGACCGATCTGCCGATGGTCGTGCCCAAACGCCTGCGCTGACCCGACCGCCCCAACTCACCCCCGCACCCCGAAAGTGTGCCCTTTTGGCGGCGCCCACCTGGGCTTTTGTTCGCCAAAAGGGCACACTTTCGGGTCTGGGGTCTGGGGTCTGGGGTCTGGGGGTCGGGATCAGCTGGCGACGCGGACCAGGGCCTTGCCGAAGTTGCGTCCTTTGAGCAGTCCGCGGAATGCGTCGAGGACGTTCTCGAAGCCGTCGGTGATGTCTTCCCGGTATTTCAGCGAACCGTCGGCGACCCATCCGGAGGCCTCCTCGAGGAACTTCGGCATCTGTTCGGCGGCGAATTCGGTCTGGATGAATCCGCGGATTGTCAGGCTCTGGGCCAGCACGATTCCCATCAGCTGCCCGGTCCGGTCCGGGCCTTGGGGAAGTGACGTCAGGTTGTAGTTGGCGACAAGTCCGCAGACCGGGATCCGGCCGTAGAGATTCATCCGAGGCAGCACTGCGTCGAACACCGCGCCGCCTACGTTCTCGAAGTACACGTCGATGCCGTCGGGTGTGGCTGCGGCCAACTGCTCGGCGAAGTTGTCGGCGCGATGGTCGACCGCGGCATCGAATCCGAGTTCATCGACCAGATAGGCGACCTTCTCGGGACCACCGGCGATGCCAACGGCGCGCGCTCCCTTGATCTTTGCGATCTGGCCGACGGCTGATCCCACCGGTCCCGCCGCAGCCGCCACCACTACGGTTTCGCCGGGTTTGGGTTTGCCGAGGGTCAGCAGCCCCGAATACGCGGTGAACCCGGGCATGCCGAGGACGCCCAGCGCGGTTGAAGGCGGGTTCGTTTTCGGGTCGAGACGCCGCAGTTGCTTGGCAGGCTCCACCGAATGGGTTTGCCAACCGCCGTAACCGAGCACCACATCGCCCGGTGCAAATCGGTCGACGGTGGACTCGATGACGCGGGACACCGTCGCGCCGACCATGGTGTCGCCGATCTCGACCGGTGGCGCGTACGACTTCGCGGCACTCATCCGGCCGCGCATGTAGGGGTCCAGGGAGAGGTAGAGCGTCTGCAACGAGACCTCGCCGTCCTGTGGCTCACGCAGTGGAAACTCCTCGAAACGGAAATCGGAGTCCTTGGGTTCACCGTGCGGCCGCTCGGCCAGCACGATACGGGTCGCGTTTGTCATATCTCTCCTCATCGAGAATCGATCTCGGGTTCGCGAGTCTGTGCCTCCACCGTGCCCCTGGTGCCGTGTTCCGTCAACCATTGTTCTCCGCAACCCGGTGTCACTACGGTGGAGCGATGAGTAGCGACGCTTCAGATTCGGCAGGCGGGGTGGATTCGGTGGGCCGGGCCCGGCAGAACGCCATCTATTCGGACGGTGTCTTTGGCCGAAAACCTCAGGTGCCAACCAATTTTGAAGCGCTCGAGCGGGCAGCGAAGAAGAAGATGTCACCGAAGGCATGGGCTTACGTGGCCGGTGGCGCCGGTGACGGCGGCACGATGTCGGCCAATCGCAAGGCCTTCGACCGGTGGGCGATCGTGCCCCGCATGCTGCGAGATGTATCGAAGCGGACATTGGCAACTGAACTCTTCGGGCAGCAACTGTCGGCGCCGATCTTGTTCTCTCCCGTGGGAGCCGGTGCTCTGGCGTACCCGCAGGCCGACATTCACATCGGACGTGCCGCTGCAGAGATCGGCGTTCCGTATATCTTCTCCAGCCAGGGCAGTGTGCCGATGGAACAGACCGCGGCTGCGATGGATGAGGTCGCAGCCGGTGCGCCGCGGTGGTATCAGCTGTATTGGTCGACCGACGAGGACCTGGTCGACAGCTTCCTGAATCGGGCCGAAAAATGCGGGGCCGCGGCCATAGTCGTCACTCTCGACACCACGATGCTGGGATGGCGTCCTCAGGATCTCAACCTGGGGTCGTTGCCTTTTGCCCAGGGGCTCGGGATCGACCAGTACACCTCGGACCCACGGTTCATCGACATCGTCCGCGAGCGGATCGCGGCAGCGCTCCCGCGGGAGCGACCGCAGATCACCGTCGGCGCCATCAAGTCCCTGATCTCGATGGCACGCAATACGCCGGGAGGTGCTGTGCGCAACCTGCTTTCACCTGTTCCGCGGGAATCGGTGCAGACATTCCTGGAGATCTATTCGCGCCCCTCGCTGAGTTGGGCAGATATCGCCGGGCTTCGTGAGCGCACATCGCTACCGATCGTGCTCAAGGGCATCCTGCATCCCGACGATGCCCTGCAGGCCGTAGATCTGGGGATCGACGGGATTCTGGTGTCCAACCACGGTGGTCGGCAGGTTGATGGGGCGATCGGATCGGTCGACGCGCTGGTGGACGTTGTGGCCGCGGTGCAGGGGCGCGCAAAAGTGTTGCTCGACTCGGGAATTCGGGGAGGCGCCGATGCTTTCAAGGCGCTGGCACTCGGTGCCGATGCGGTCTGTGTGGGTCGGCCGCACATGTATGGGCTGGCTTTGGCCGGCGCCGATGGTGCCCGCGACGTCGTGGCCAACATCATCGCCGAACTGGATCTGACGCTGGGGCTGTCGGGCCACACGAGCGTCGCTGATCTGACACCGGCTTCGTTGAAGAGGGTGATCTGAGAGGAATTCCTGACTATTGCAAACAATAGTCAGAGGTGTACTGTCTCGACAGAGCGGTCAACCTCTGATCGCGAAGGGAGAAACGCACATGGTCAAACTGAAGGATGCGACCGTGCTGGTCACCGGCGCAAATGGCGGCCTGGGAACGGAATTCGTCAATCAGGCAATCGCGCTGGGAGCAAACAAGGTCTACGCGGCGGCCCGGAATCCACGGGACTGGGATAACAATCGGATCGTGCCGCTACGCCTCGACGTCACCGATGAGGAGTCGATCGCCACGGCGGCACAGCAGGCGCCCGACGTCGACGTCGTGATCAACAACGCCGGAACGATTCTCCCCGGAAGGCTTCTCGATCAGTCGATCTCGGAGATCCGGAGGCTGATGGACACGAATGTGTATGGACCGCTGCTGGTGACCAAGGCGTTCGCGCCCGCACTCGCGTCCCGCGGTGGCGGCGCGGTGCTCAACGTTCATTCGGTGTTGAGCTGGTTGGCGATTGGTGGGTCGTACAGCGTGTCCAAGTCGGCGCTGTGGATGACAACGAATGTGCTGCGATTGGAACTGGCCTCGCAGGGCACGCAGGTGCTGGGATTGCATCTGGGTTACACCGACACCCCGATGATTGCAGGCGTCGACGTCCCGAAGAACGATCCCGCGGACGTGATTCGCGCCGCCTACGCCGGCCTCGAGGCCGGTGCAAGCGAAGTGTTGGCCGACGACGTGAGCATTGCGGTCAAGGCGGGCCTGGCCGGTCCCATCGAGGCGCTCTATCCGCAGGTCGGATAGGCCGGTCCGGTCAGGTCAGGGCGCGGCCCGTCCGGATCCGGCGCCGGACATCCCACAGGTAGGTGTTGAAGGGGAAGGCGCGCAACGGCTTCGGTAGTCGGGTCGCCACGGCCCGGGCGAGCTGGTTGTGGATGTCGAACATCCGCTGGTCCCGATCGGACCAGGCCAAGCCCATCTTGTCGCGGAACTCGGGTGGCAGGAAGCCGGTGGTGACGAACAGACCGTAGCCGCCGATCACGAAGGAGAACGGCCGCGGCAGGAACTCGAACTTGGAGATCGACAGCAGCAACTCGCGGATTGTGTCGTCGATCTCCAGTGCGGCGACGGTGGTGTCCCAGTACTCCTGGAAGTCGGCACGAGTCGCCGGCCACATGTCGCGGGGCATCTGCAGCGTGGTGCCCATGAGAGCGCCCTGCTGGTAGGCCTCCTCGGTGACTGCCTCGGGATCCCCGTAGAGGTATTGCATGTCCTCCCAGCCCTTGTAGAGGCAGGCGGCAACCCACAACTGCAGGTTCGGGTCGAAGGCGTTGTACTTCACCGGGCTGGAGGCGCTCGACTTGACCTGGGCGTGGGCGTGGCCGATCGCCTTGCGGTAGGCCTTGCGGTCCGCAGGGGTCCCGTTGACCGCGACCGCCAAGTACGACAGCGTGGTGCGGGCCCTTTTGAGCGGGTGCTTGAACAGGTTGCCGGAGTCGACCTTGCTCTCGGCGACGCCGTAACCAACCGCAGGCAGCGCAAGTTGCATGATCACATTTGCCGCACCGGCGAGAGCCGAGATGCCGGGCATTTCCAGCAGGTCTCCGGAAGCGCGGTCAGCCTCGTCCCGGGTCCACAGCGGTGTGAGTGTCTCCGCAGAGCGGGCGCTGCTTCCATCGATGATCCCAGACGTCATTGTCTGCCCTTCTCGCCGCGAACATTGTGACTACGTGCGTTGTCGCTTTTATTCAACCGACCCGTTGACCGAAAGTCAATGGTGTAGAACACGAGGTGACAAGATGGGAGGATGGCTGACCCCTTGCGCCCATATGGCGGCGAAAACGGAGCAGACCGGGTGAAACGGCGCCGGGCTGCTTTGGTGGACGCAGCTTTGGACATCCTCGGTTCGCCCGACGGCGGGCTGATCAGCGTGCGCGGGGTCTGTCGGCGGGCCGGTCTGACGGCCAGGTATTTCTACGAGAGTTTCGAGGATGTAGACGCGCTGGTCGCGGCCACGTACGACGAGGTCGTACTCGACATCGCGGCGGCTGCGCAAGAGGCCGTGCTGGCAGGCGGCAGATCGACCCGCGACCAGATCGCGTCGGTCGTGCGGGTCATCGTCGACCGGATCGATGCCGACCGTAGGCGCGGGCGGGTGCTGTTCTCGCAGACCCTGCTGAGCGGCAAACTCGCCAGTAAGCGCATGGACACCATCCTGATGTTCGCGGCGCTGACCATGCAGAATTCGGGCGCCGAGGACAACGGACCCGAGGTGCAGGGCGCCGCCCACTTCTACGTCGGCGGGTTCGGGCAGGTCCTGTCCGCCTGGATCGATGGCAGGATCGACTGCAGCACAGACGAACTCGTCGATCTATGTGTCACGATGATGTACGGCGCGGTGTCGGAGTTGCTTCCGCAGCGGGCTGATCAGAACCACTGAGCCGGCGGTTGTTCCAGCGGTCGAAGCCGACCCACAACAGCAGGCCGAGGGTCGAGACGCCGATCCCGATCAGGCACAACGCGCCCCAGCCGCCACCTGCATAGGCAAATCCCGAGCACACCGAACCGGCAACCGCGCCGGTGAAATACGTGACCATGTAGGCGGTGGTCACGCGGCTGCGGGCCTCGGGCGCCAGTGAATAGATGGCGGTTTGGTTCGACAGCTGTGAAGCCTGCGCTCCGAGGTCGAACACCACGAGCCCGATGATGAAGGCGGCCAGCGGGGTGCCGGGCCACGCCAGCAGCAACCAGCCCGCGATGGTGACAAGCCACGCCGAAGTTGTTGCAAGGCGCAGATGTCCGCGGTCGGCGAGCTTGCCGATCAGCGGTGCGCCCGCGGCGCCGGCGATCCCGGCCAACCCGAAGGCACCGATCGCCGATTCGGAGTAGTCGAAGTGCTCACCGCGGTTGCCGGACAACAGGAATGCCGTCGATGTCCACATCGCGCTGAATCCGAACATCGTCAGAAATCCCAGTGCCATCCGCTGGCGCAGCATCGTCTCGGTGCGGACCATCCGGGCCACCGACAGGAGCAGTTGCCCGTACGGCTGATGCGGCCGGGCGGCGTCGGGAGGCGCCATGAAATACACGACGACCGCAAGGACCGCCATCAGTCCGGCGCAGGCGAACATCACCGATCGCCAGCCACCGAACTCGGCGATCAGGCCGCTGACCAGGCGGGCGAGCAGGATGCCCATCAGCAATCCACTCATCACCACACCCACCACGCGGCCGCGGTCGGAGGGCAGTGCCAGAGACGACGACCAGGGGATGACGAGTTGCGCGGTGGCCGCGCTGATCCCGACCAGGACCGATGTCGCGAACAGTGCGATGAATCCGGGGGCCAGTCCACTCAGTAGCAAGGCGCCTGCGGACGCGGCCATCATGCTGGGCGCCAACAGCTTTCGATTCCACAGGTCGCCGAGCGGAACCAAGAGGAGCATGCCGATGACGTAGCCGAGCTGCGCGGCGGTCACCACCAGTGCTGCGGTGGCGGTACTCACGGCGAAGTCCGCGCGGATCGCGTCGAGGACCGGTTGCAGCAGATACAGCGACGAGACCGATAGGCCGCAGGTGAGGGCAAACAGGAGCGTCAGTGACGAACTGATACCGACGGAACCAGGCCGGGACGAATTGGGGTCGGCCTGCATCGGTTCAGCTTGCCGGATCATCGGGACGGATCACCAATCGGGCTCGTGAGTCGGTGCGTGCGCATGGGGCCGACGGCGCGACAAGCTAGGTTGAGATCCATGAACTCCGGGGTCGATCCGACGTCGCACGCCAGCGATGATGGTGCGCGGAGCTCCGGTGCGTGGCGACAGTACGGGGATGAGGAAGACCTCCCGGTCCCCCTCGCTGCTGCGCTCTCGGCATTTGCCGAGCACGGCTACCACGGCACGTCGGTACGTGACATCGCTGCTCGCGCCGGTCTGAGCGTGCCGGGCCTCTATCACCACTACCCGTCCAAGCAGTCGCTGTTGCAGGGGCTGCTCGAGCGGACGATGAGCGATCTCCTGGACCGTTCGGAGTCCGCGTTGGCCGAAGCCGGTCCTGCGCCCTTGGAGCAGTTCGACGCGGTGGTCGAATCGCTCCTCCGGTTCCACATGTACCGCCGGGCGCGGGCGTTTGTCGGTTCCACCGAGACCCGGAGCCTCGAACCGGACTTCCGTCTCGAGTACATCGCGCTCCGCGACCGCCAGCAACGGATGGTGGACGACATCGTCGAGGCAGGCGTGGCGACGGGGGACTTCGTGTGCCCGTATCCCAAGGATGCTGCGCGGGCCGTCGCCACCATGTGTGTCGGTGTTTCGACGTGGTACCGGCCACGGGGACGCCTCGGTCCCGACGAGTTGGTGTCTCGATATCTGCTGATCGCACGGCAGATGGTGGGAGTCATGCCCGGGGCGCAGTGAACCGGGCGGCTTGACCACCCCGGTCCCGGCATGGCACGGTGATCCCCAACTACCGAACGATCGCTCGGTCGGGCCGGGTTCCGGATCGCCGAGCACCGCGCACAAGGAGGTGCCCATGGCGATTCAGCTTTCCTACGATCCCCAGGTCGAGGACATCATCAAGAAGACGAACGTCTTCGTTCGCGACTACGTGCTGCCGATCGAGGATGAGTTCGCCGGCGACATCACCGCGGCCGGTGGCGACGAGCGCCGGCTCGAGATGCGCGCTCGTGCCCGTGAGGCAGGTGTCTTCGCACCGCACGCCCCGGTTGAATACGGCGGTCTCGGATTGAACATGTCGGACCGCGCGCCGGTCTTCGAGGCGGCCGGCTACTCGGTCTTCGGGCCCATCGCCCTGCACATCGGTGCCCCCGACGAGGGCAACGTGCACATGCTGGCCCACATCGCCTCCGACGCGCAGAAACAGAAGTACCTCGCGCCGCTGGCCGCCGGTGACCAGCGTTCGGCGTTTGCCATGACCGAACCCGCACCCGGTGCCGGTGCCGATCCGTCAGCTCTGCGCACCGCGGCGACCAAGGTCGACGGCGGCTGGAAGATCAACGGCGACAAGTGGTTCATCACCGGAGCCGACGGCGCCGGATTCTTCATCATCATGGCCCGCACGGCAGGTGCCCCCGGCGATCGCGGCGGAGCAACGATGTTCCTCGCCCCGGCAGGTACTCCGGGCATCACCGTCGGACGCCACATCAACACGATCGACCGGGCGATGATCGGCGGGCATTGCGAGGTCGCATTCCGCGACGTGTTCGTCCCCGACGAGGATGTCCTCGGTGAGGTCGACGAGGGCTACCGCTACGCGCAGGTCCGTCTGGGACCGGCCCGGATGACCCACGTCATGCGCTGGATGGGTAGTGCCAACCGGGCGCACGACGTTGCGCTGAACTACGTCGCACAGCGCGAGGCATTCGGCGGCAAGCTCGGCGACCTCGGCATGATCCAGAAAATGGTGGCCGACAACGAGATCGACCTCGCCGCTGCCCGGGCGTTGCTGGTCAAGGCCTGCTGGGCCCTCGATCAGGGTTCCAATGCCGGCGATGAGACCTCGATTGCGAAAACGTTCGGTGCCGAGGCATTCTCCCGAGTGGTCGACCGTTCGATCCAGATGTGTGGCGGCATGGGCGTTTCCGATGAGCTGCCGCTGGCCCGATTGCAGCGTGAGCTCCGTCCGTTCCAGATCTATGACGGTCCGTCCGAGGTGCACCGCTGGGCCATCGCCAAGCGCGCCGTGGGCAGGACCAAGAAGGCCATCGCCGCCGGGAAGGCGTCATGACCTCGCTGCCCGGGATGGATGTCGCCAAGCTCCGCACGTTCCTGATCGAGCGTGGTGTTCCGGTCTCAGGCGATCTGGTGGTCGAGCTGATCAGCGGCGGGCGGTCGAACCTGACATTCACGGTCCGAGATGACAACTCGCACTGGGTTGTTCGGCGCCCACCGACCGGCGGACTGACGCCATCGGCGCACGACATGAACCGCGAATGGACGGTCACCAACGGATTGCAGGACACCGCGGTCCCGGTGGCGGGCACCGTCGCCTTCGACAAGGAAGGCGAAGTGCTCGGTGCGCCGTTCACCGTTGTCGAGTTCGTCGACGGTGCAGTTGTGCGTAGCGCAGACGACCTCAAGGCGTTCACCGACGACGATGTCGAGCGGAATGTCGACGGCCTGATCCAGGCGCTTGCTGACCTGCACGCGGTGGACTACCAGGCCGTGGGCCTCGGCGAGTTCGGTCGGCCCGACGGGTTTGTGGCCAGGCAGGTCAAGACCTGGGCGCGCCAGTGGGAACACGTGAAGACCCGCGAACTCGACGATGTCGCCAAACTGCATGCGGCACTGAGTGAAGCGATTCCGAAGCAGACGTCCAACTCGATTGTCCACGGTGATTTCCGGGTCGACAACACGATTCTCGACGCCAATGATCCGGGCAAGATCAAGGCCGTGGTCGACTGGGAGATGTCGACGCTTGGCGATCCGCTCACCGACGTGGCCCTGATGTGCGTCTACCGCGCGCCGATCTTCGACGCGGTGCTCGGCATGGACGCGGCATGGACGAGCGACCGCTATCCGTCGCCGGACGACCTCGCCGAGCGGTACGCGAAAGCGTCCGGTCGCGAATTGTCCGACTGGAACTTCTATTTGGCGCTGGCGAACTTCAAGCTCGGTGTGATCGGTGAGGGCATCACCCACCGGGCACGCAGTGGCTCGTCGTCCGGCGACGGTGCCGAAAGTGCCGCCGCCGCAACGGGCGAGTTCATGGCGGCCGGCCTGCGGGCGATCAACAACAAGAGCTGAGGTCTCGGTGGGAGAGCAGGACAAGGGTCGTAAAGTCGCGTTGGTGACCGGTGCCTCACGGGGTATCGGCGCCGAGATCGCGTCGAGGTTCGCGGCCGATGGCTGGGATCTGACGATCAGCGCGCGGAGTCCGGAGCCGCTGCAGGAGCTGGCAACCCGGCTGACCAACACCTTCGGTGGGCGCATCGAAGTGGTGACCGCGGACGCCGCCGACGAAGAGCAGCTGATGCATCTGGCCGCGATGCACGTCACCGAGTACGGTCGCCTCGATGCGCTGGTACTCAATGCCGGTATGGGCCAAAAGGGTCCGATCAGCGACCTGCCCGCCCGCCGTTTCGACAAGTTGTATCAGGTGAACGTGCGGTCGGCGTATGTGTTGCTGCAGATGCTGCTCCCGACGCTGCGCAGCACGGCCGAATTGGCCGGGGCCGCAAAGGTCATCGCCATCGCATCGATCACCGGAGTTCATCCCGAACCGGAACTCGCGGCATACGGCGCGACCAAGGCCGCGCTGATCTCGTTGTGCGAGACCTTCAATCTGGAGGAGTCCGGGCGAGGTGTGTCCGCATCGACCATCTCTCCCGGATATGTGAACACCGATATGTCGTCCTGGACCACGATCCCGCCGGAGGAGATGATCACCGCGGCCGATGTCGCGACGATCGCGATGGCGGTGACGCAGTTGTCCCGCTACGCAGTACTTCCCGGCGTCGTGTTGACTCGACCGGGAACCAGCCTCGGTCGGGCCTGAGGGTCGAAACTGCCGTGGCTCATGGGATGTCGCGCAGAGGCCGGTAGTTCGCGTGGAGGATGCGCTTGCCGGCCCGGCGGAGCACGACGTTGCGGATCATCGGTGGCAGGTTGCGTGCGTGGTCGCGGCGATGGGTCTGCGCGAGGACCCAGTCCGTCCGCGGGCGGCGGCGCTTTTCGAATGCCGCCAGTGCCTCGGTGATATTCGTTGCTGCCGAAAGGGATTCGGTCAGGACGGTGGCGTCTTCGAGGGCCATCGCGACACCTTGAGCCATGTTGGGGGAGGTGGCGTGGGCGGCGTCGCCGATGAGTAGGACGTTTCCGCGCGACCACCGGTCGAGCACGACCTCCTCGACCGGCCCGGCATGCACCGCTTCCGGGCCCCTCTTGTCCAGCGCATCGAGCAGGGTCGGGACCGGTTCAGCGAAGTCCGACAGCACATTTCGCAGCGGAACCACCGGATCGCTGATCGGCCCGTCGCAGTAGCAGTACACCTGACCCTGGCCGATCGGGATCATCAGGAATGCCGAACCCGGCCCGAGCCGCACCGACCACAGCCCGGGCGGGCCGTCCCACTCCGTCAGGAAGCGGTATGCGTACTGGCCGACCGGCGCGGTCGGGTCGACATCGAAGACTTGTCTGCGAACCGTGGAGTGCACACCGTCGGCGCCCACGACGAGGTCGTAGTGGCCGACATGGCCCGCGGTCGTTCGCACCGTGATGTCGGTTCCGTCCGAATCAATGGTCTGTGGTGAGTCACCCCATCGAATCGGCACATCGGCGACCCCGTCGATCAACACTCGGTTCAGGTCGGCACGGGGCATGGCCAGGCACGATCCGATCCCGTCCCAGAGTTCGTCGACGTCGACGTCGAACAGCAGACGACCACGGTGGTCGGCTGTGCGCTGGCGATAAATTCGAACGGCGAGGCCGACCACCGGGCGCGCGAGTCCGATGGCCTCGAGCGCTCGAACAGTGTTGCCCAGCAAGTAGATTCCGGTGCCCCCGGGATCCGGGGTCGGGGCCCGCTCGATGATCTCGACGGCCGCGCCCCAGTCATGCAACAAGCGTGCGGTGGCAGGACCGGCGATACCGGCGCCGACGATCAGGACACGTACTCCGTCACCGTGCATGGTGACCACCTCCGCCACCGCATCAGCGCACCGGACCCGGTGCGTCAGAAGACGGTGAGGTCGACGTCTTGTCCGGCAAGTATCGCACCCGCCGTTGTGAGGCTGTCGAGCTTTACGAGGAAATGCTGGGTGATCGCATGAACGTCGCGCAGCCTGCGCTGGAGTGGGTGATCGGAGTACAGCGAGGTGCCACCCCCGGCCGTGTATGCGGTGTCGACCACCTCGACCGCAGTTGCCACCGCCCACGTACACGCCGCGCGCAGGTGCGCCCGGAACTCCGGTGTGAACTCGTCGCCGGCCCGAGCCCTCGCCGAGGTCGTGGCGGCATCGGCATACAACAGGCTGCGCGCGGCGCGCAGCGTGGCATCGGCGTTACCCAGCTGGTACTGGAACAGCGGGTTCGCGGCCAGCGTTGACGGGCCAAGCAGCGGCACCTTTCGCGTTGCCAGGGTGACGACGTCTGCGAGTGCTCCGGTCGCGATACCGACTGCGACACTGGCGATTTGGAGCGCAATCAAGGCCGGAACCGGGATGCGCAGCAGTGGGTCGTCGAGACACGGTTCGTCGACCATGATGAGGCAGGTCCGTTCCGCGGGGACGAGGACGTCTCGAGCCGAAAAATGGTGGCTGCCCGTGCCGCAGAGCCCCGACACGTCCCAGGTGTCCTCGATCTCGACCTGCTCGGGCGAGAACACAACAAATCGGATCTGCGGATCCGATCCGTCAGAGCCGTCGCCTTCCATGCAGTTGCCGTACAGCCAGTGCGCGTCCTGGCAGCCACTGGCGAAGGCCCAGCGACCGTTGACCCGGTAGCCGTCACCCTCGCGCACCGCCACCCCGCTCGGGTTGAAAGCGCCGACGATGACCGTCGGCCCGTCGGCGTAGAGGGTGTCGAAGGCTCCGCGTGAGAGGTGGCTCGCGTCGAGCCAGCCGTTTGCGGCGATCCCCACCGTCCAGCTCACCGACCCGTCGGCCTGCGCCAGTGCATCGAGGACTTTCATCGCCGAAGGCAACTCGATACCGAGCCCACCGTGGCTGCGTGGCAACAGCATTCGAAAGCATCCCAGAGCGTCTAGCTCCGCACGTAGATCGGCGGGCATTCGTCGGGCCGCCTCGATCTCGCGGGCGCGATCGGCTATGGACGGTGCCATCGCCGCCACGCCGTCGAGAATCGTGACCGCCTCGCTCGTCGGTGGCCGGTCGGCAATGTCGACGGCGGACATCACGACGTCGCCCCGGCCGCCGCGGTGGTGGCGCCCAATTGGGCGAGCAGACCAGCGACGTCGATCACGCCCCACCGTTCGGTGATCTGACCGTCGGCAACGCGCCAGATCTCGATACCGCGCACCATGACCTCGTTGCCCGACGCGGGAACACCCAGCATCTCGCCGGTATGGATCGCGCCGAACAGAGCGTTCTGGACGACGGTGTCGCCTGCCGACCGGTACTCGTCGAGCACCATCTTCCGGTCGGACAACCCGTCGTTCAGCATCTGGATCGTCTGCCGCATACCCTCCCGGCCGGTGTCATGCCCGGGCATCGGGTCGTGGTTGACGAAGTCTTCGGTGAAGACCTCGTCGATCACGTCGAGTTTGCCTGCGACGCATCCGTGTGTGGTGAAACGCCGTACAACGGCGATATCTGCGTCACTCATGATGTCTCCCGTGGGTTGGTGGTGTGAAACAACCGTACGAAGCACACAGCTCGACCACATCGGACAAATCACTGATTTTCGACCCCGGCGCGAGTAGGTGATTCTGCGGAGGGACGCAGTCTCGGCGTGGTGGGCTGGTCAGATGAGGTCGTGCCGATACGCGTAGGCCGTTGCGGCGGCCCGCGACGACAGGTCCAGCTTGGTGAAGATGCTGCTCACATGGGAGGCCACGGTCTTCTCGCTGATCACGAGGTCGGCGGCGATCGCTCGGTTCGTCGCGCCGGTGGCCACGAGCGAGAGCACCTCCAGCTCGCGGGGGCTCAGTCCGCATGCCGACCCCTGCCGCGTAGACGTCGTGGTCACCTCGAGTCGGTGCAGGTCGGTGGTCGCACGAAGCTCGGCGAAGATGGCGTGGGCCGCCGCGAACTCCATCTCGGCGCCATCGGAGTCACCGAGCCGGTGACAGGCACGACCGATCAACACGATGGCCCGGGCCCGTTCGTACGGCACGCCCAAGTCGCGCCACCCCTCGACGGCACGACGCAGGGCGATCAGGGCCTGCGCTGGTGACCCGTCGGCGAGGAGTACGGCGCCGGTCGCGTGGTCGGCGGCGGCGCGCAGGAAGGCTGTGCTCCACATGGTGGCGAGCGACGCCAGTTCGTCGGCCCCGGCCCGAGCGGCGAGCGCATCACCACCGGCGAGGACGATCTCGACGTAGCCGGCCAGCAGGGCCGCCCGTTCGGCCGGACGCGTGGCCTCGGCAAGCGCCCTCCGGATCGCCGCACCTGCCCCGTCCACGTCGCCTTGGGCCAGGCGTAGCAGCGCCAGCCCCGGATGCGGCTGCCGACCCTGGCGGTTCGCCTGTCGGTACGCGACCTCTGCGGATGCCGACTCTCCGCGCAGTCGGTGCAACTCGGCTCGCAGATACAGTGATTCGCCGACGGCCGGGTGGCTGAACAACCGGTCGAATGCCCGCTCGGCCTCGTCGGCGGCATCGGTCCACCGGCCGTGCAGCATCATCATCTCGGCGCGGTGGATGAGGCATTGACCGTGGTAGAGCACAAGCTCGGGCTGGTTCTCGCACCACCGGTTGAACGCCGCTGTCCACTCCTGCACGCGCCGGAGGTCGAAGAGTTCATGGCAACCGTCGATTGCCATGCAGTAGATGTCGCCGATGGCGATCGGTGAAACCTGCTGTGCGGCAATCGCAACGATCACTTCGTCGAGCAATGCCACTCCTTCTGTGACCTCACCCCTTTCGATCAGGCACCGCGCGACGCAGACCCGCGCCAGCGCGACCAGTTCGGGATCGTCGAATTGTTCGCCCGTCGTGCAGGCCTCGACGAAACCTCGATGAGCGCCGTCGGTGTCGCCTTCGAAATGGAGTCTCACCGCGGCGAGATAGCCCAGGAATCCACGCTCCACACCGTGCACATCCGCATCATCGAGCAGTCGCTGCGCGTGCGAGACCCAGCCGCCGCCGCGAGCCAGCTCACCACGGTTGAGTAAGCCGAATGCCAGCCACGCAGCACAGCGCACCGCCCGGACGACATCGCCCGAGGTGATTGCTGCCTGATATGCCCGCTCCCACACGTCGATGCTCTCTTCGTATCGTCCCGTGAGATAGGCGGCGACAGCGAGGCGCTCGAGATCGTCGACGCCCGGCGGTGCGTCATTGGCAGCCGCGGACAGGTACTTGTACGCCGTCTCCCAAGCGAGCCGGCCGAACGCCTCACCACCAGGGTCCGGAACGTTCTCCATCACTTCAGTATGGTCCTCCTGCCTCGATGCAGGGATGAAAATCCTTGTCGCCGGGGTCAGGATCCGGTTTCGGCCCGCTGGATGATATCGGTTGCCATGGTGTCGAACGTTTTTCGGTGGACGGGTAACGTCGCGTACCAGTAGCCACGTCCGACCACACCTCGCGGATAGAACACCGTGCGCAGGTCGAGGCGGGATCCGGTCCCGGTGTCAGATACGGCCACATCGAGCCATGCGGACCCCGGGACCTTATGAGTTGATCTGAGCCGCAGCGCCTTTCCGGGTTCGGCCGAAACAATCTTCCACATCCATCGCCGAGGACCGGAGTACTCGCCGTTGTTGCCGCCGTAGGCTTCGACCGCCTCCCAGAGCCGTGCCGGGTCGACAAGCGAGTTGCCGGAATGGCTGGTGGTGTAGGACTGTTCACCCGCCCACTTCGGATCGGTGGGGATCGGGTCGGCAGGAGGATGGTCGGGTGATGCGTTCTTCCAGGTGCTTTCGACCTCTCCGCGGTCGATCCGCGCCAGTGCCAGCTCGACAGACTTCCGGTACGGTGTCAATCCTGCTGTGGGAGGCGGTATCACGGTGGCGATGTCGTGTTCGGAGACGACCGCATTGTGTTCGAGTGATTCGATCAGCGGGCGGGCCAGCCCGCCGGGAATCGGTGTCACGGTGCCCACCCATCGACTCGCGAGTGTTGGTGTGAGCAGCGGCAATACGAGGATTCGTCGTTTGGAGAGGCCCGCAACCTCGGCGTATACCTGCATCATGTCGCCGTATTCGAGGACATCAGGGCCACCGATGTCCCAGGTCCGGGATTCCGGTACCGGGGCGGTTGCGGCTTCGACCAGGAAATGGAGGACGTCGTTCACCGCGATCGGCTGGATCTTGTTGTGCACCCACCGGGGCGTGGTCATGGCGGGTAGACGCTCGGTCAGGTGCCGGATCATCTCGAACGACGCCGAACCCGAGCCGATCACCACGCCTGCCTGCAGAACGATCGTCTCGATGCCGGAGTCCATCAGGATCTCGCCGACCTCGGAGCGTGAACTGAGGTGCTCCGAGAGCTCGACGCCGGTGGGATGTAATCCACTGAGGTAGACGATGCGACTCACTCCGGCGGCCTCGGCCGCTGCGACCACGTTGCGGGCCGCGCGCTGCTCTTCGGCTTTGAAGTCCTTGGTCCCGCCCATGGAGTGAACCAGGTGATAGATCACGTCGGCGCCGTCGAACGCCTCGGCCAGTGATGCCGGATCCGACAGGTCTCCCTTGATCACCGTTGCGCGCTCAGCCCACGGGGCACCCCGGAGCTTGTCCGGTGTTCGCGCCAGCACCCGGACATCGTGCCCTCGTTCGATCAATCGCGGTGCCAGGCGCCCGCCGATGTATCCGGTGGCGCCGGTGACCAGGATGTTGCGGGCCTGCGTCCGTTGCGGCTGCATATCCGCAGTGTGCCCAGCGCAGCCGCTGGCAAACGTTGATCAGCCCTCGCCCGGTCTGCGGTCAGCGCATGGTCATCATCGGCCGGGTGCCTTCGTTGTCGTCATCGATGTCGGCGTGGGCGTGATCGTTCACCGACATGACGTTGATGCCCGAGCTGCCAACGAGGAGTTTGGTGATCGACGCGTTCACCATCGTCCGGGAGACCGCGGGCCAGTTCTCCGGGCTGATGCCCCAGAGGTCCGCGATCACCGCGCCGATGGTTCCGGCGGACGACGCCGCGATCGCCACCTGGCCGGGTCCGGCGTGTTCGGCGATCTGGGCCAGGGCCCCTCGAACACCGTCGCGGTATTTCGCATACGAACCGTCAGCCGCATTCGCCCACTCGATCAACGCGCCGTCCAGGTTGCGCTGGAACCCGCGCTGCGCGGAGGCGGCCTCGGGTGCGTTGCCGGTGGGCGGCACGTGGGTCTGGGCGAGGCGCTCGAGGTCGTACTCGTTCCAGCCCGGGTTCACCACCGGTTCCGGCGCTGCACCGCTCGGGAACTGCGCGACGATCTCCTCGATCGTCTCGAGTTGGCGCGCGAGGTTTCCCGACACCGTGAAGTTCACCTTGCCTGCGCGGGCGGCAAGCGTCCTGCCGACGTTGCGAGCCTGCCTGCGGCCCAGTTCCGTCAAACTGCCGTAGCCGTTTTCGTCGACGCCGGCCTGACCGTGCCGAACCAGATAGATGACACCCATGCCACTCATCTTGCAGGTACCGGGTCGGTGATCAACATGCTGGCCCACTTGAGTTCCGGTGAGATATCCGCAGTCCGCGATGTTGGATTGCAAGACTCTGTACCTGGACCGCCATTGTTTCGAGACCGGCAAATCAGTCATTCGCGCCATGAGTGGGTTGCGTCACTAGGATGGGCTGGACCCAGACGAACACGATTGGACAGAGCCCTGATCAACGAAGTGATGGAATCCGACAACCAGGTGGTGCGTCGCGGCCGGACCACCCTCTCAGACGTACAGCAGATGCTGCAGGACGGATCATGTTCTGTCCTATCGCTGGACATCTTCGACACGGTGTTGTGGCGGCGGGTTCCGCGGCCGACCGATCTGTTCGCCGTATTGGGTGAACGGCTGGCGAGAGAGGGCGCCTTACCGTCGTGGGTGGATGCCGCCACCTTCCGCCGGATGCGGATCGTGGCCGAATCGGATTCGCGGGAGCGACGGGGAGCACTCGGCCCCGAGGTGTCGATCTATGACATCTGGCGTGAGATGCCCACCGCGATCATGTTGGCAGGCGACATCGACTACTACGTCGAGGCCGAGATCGCCGAGGAATACCGGACCCTGGTTCCGGACCTCGACATCGCGTCGGTGATCAACACCGCTCACACGCACTCGATTCCGATCGTTCTGGTGTCCGACACCTACTTCCTCCAGGAACATCTCGACCGCTTTCTCGACCAGCCGGGTCTTGAACCGCTCAAGTCCGCGAGGTTCTTTCGCTCGCATGAGCACGGTGTGGACAAGGCCGAAGGTCTGTGGAAGATCGTGGTCAAGGCGCTGGGCGTGGTGCCAAGCCAGATCGTGCACATCGGCGACAACAAGCGTCCGGATGTGACGGTGCCCGGCAAGTTGGGTGTCCGGACCGTGCACTTCACGCGAATCGGTGAGCGATACGAGCCGATCTTGCGCCGCGAGCGCAGCCCACTCGGACCGTTTGGTCCCAGCGCGCCTCGTCTGGATCTGACGCAGGGCGACTTCGGCATCACGAGCCTGCGCGCCAAGTTGATCGAGGATGCGCAACTCGATGCCGTCGCGCCCGATGTGGCCTGCACGTGGCGTTACGGCGCATCGGTGCTCGGACCGGTGCTCACCGGCTTTGCCGAATGGGCCGCGCGCCGGGCTCACGAAGAGGGCACCTCGACGCTCTGGTGTCCGATGCGGGAAGGGGAGATGCTCTCGACCCTGATCAACAACGCTGCCCGCCAACACGGCTTCGATGTCACCGCGAAGCCGGTGTGGTTGTCCCGGCATCTGACATCGGTTGCGGCACTGGGAGTCGTCGATCAGGACAGCATCCACAAGTTCATGCGGCGCCGTCACGGTATGACCATCGGCGGCTTGCTTGGCATCCTCCAGCTGCGGCCCGGTGACGTCCCGGCGTTGTCGGCGCGGCTCGGCACGGTGCTCGACAACGGGATCATCGCCGACGACGTGGCCACCGCCCTGACCGAGTCTCCGTCGATACGCAACCGGATCGCCACCACGGCAACAGCCACCCGAGAACGGCTCCTCGCGCATCTGCGGTCGGTTGGTGCACTCGACTCGACCGATCTCACGCTGGTGGATCTGGGGTGGGGCGCCACCATCCAGAGCCAGCTGGCAACGGCCTTGGAGCTGGCCGGGATTCCGATCACACCGGCAGGCCTGTACCTCGCGACTGACACGCGCAGTACCGCGGTCGCACTGCGTGGTCTGCGTCTGGAAGGCTATCTCGGTTCCGCCGGTGAACCCGTCGAGATCGTCGGCCCCCTCATCCGAAGTCCGGAGGTTCTGGAACAGGGGGTGAGCAGCCTCTGCGGATCGCTGCTCGACTTCACCCCTGAGGGCGAACCGATCCTCGGACCGATAGCGGGTTCGGCAAGCCAGATACACGCGCGCGCAGCCCTGCACGAGGGTGTTCACGCGTTCCAGGGCGAATGGATTCGCTACGCCTCGGCGTTGTCGGAGTGGCCGGCGTTCAACGGTGGTGAGGTGCCGCTGCTCGGTAATATCCTGGCGTCGTCCATCATCTCGCCCACTGCTGACGAGGCCTCGGTCTTCGGCGCGTGGGAGCACGAGGACAACTTCGGCTCCGATCTGGTGAGTCATGTTGTCCCGGTGGATCTCCTACCCGCCGTCGGGTACATGTCGCCGGGGGATGTCACTGACCTCCTGATGCGGGACTCTTTCTGGCCGCAGGTTCTGGCGGCAACGGATCCGAAGCTGGCCGCAGCTGCCGAGGCCGTGAATTCGGGTGCCGTACCGGCCGAGGTCTTCGAACCGGACGACCCGGGTGGCGAGACTGTGCTGCGTTTCCGGACCGGCGACGGCAAGTGGCATGACGGACCGAAGGTTCCGTTGCGGATCAACCGGAACGGATTGTCGTTCGCGCGCTTGAACTTCGAGGCGTTCGACGCGACCGACATCTCGTTGGCGATCCCGGGGCGTCCGGCGCTGGTGCGGGTGGACTGGATCGAGGCCACCGTCACCGCAGGCGGACATCGGTTGCCGGAACCGCTGCGCTGGGAGCATCCCGGGGACTTCTCCGGCCTGGTGTACGCGGAATCGACGTGGCTGGGCGGCAATCTGGTCGAGTTCCACGCCCCACATTCGGCGCTGTGGATACCGTTGGCCGCGCGGGCCGGTGCTCCGGTCAGTACCGCTCAGGTCACCATCGCGTTTGCTGTTCTCCCGCAGTCGTTGTCGGGCCTGCAGCATCGACCGCCACCCGGACCGCGACTCGCCAGGTTGACCGCTCGCGCCAAGGAAGAACTGCGGGCGGGTGGGCCGCTGGCATTGGCTGCCGGTGTGGCCCGCATCGTCACTCGCGCCGGGAGTCCGCCACCTCCACCGAAGGAAGAGGACGACGACCGTGACGACACCTGAGTTCGGGGATCGAGGCGATCCACATGCCCAGGCGCGGAATGCGCGCAGGGCTCCACTGCTTCTGCACTCATTGACCCTGTTCTCCGAGGTGATCGGCCGCGTCTTCGCGGCGGCGCGTCCGGCGATCGTGGTGGAGGTGGGCGTCGAATCCGGCGGCGCGAGTTCGATCTACCTCGAGCGCGGTGCAAACGACGTGTACTGCATCGAATCGAGTCCGACCGAGGAGATGCGAAATGCTCTGGCGGATAACCCCAATCTCCACCTGGTGGAGGGGTTCTCGCCGGAGATTCTCGACGGTATACCGAGTGGCGATGTCTACGTACTCGACGGTGACCACAACTACGCCACCGTCCGTGCCGAACTCGACTGGATTCTGGCCAAGGCTCCCGACGCGATCGTCATACTTCATGACGTCTTGTGGCCCTGGGGTCGGCGAGATCTGTATTACGACGCCGACGCGGTCGATACCGAGGCTGTTCACGAGCACGGTGATGACGGGCCCACGGTGTGGCACGACGAGGTCACTCCGGCGGGTTTCGTCGGTCTCGGTCAGTTCACAGTCGCCGTCGAGGCCGGGGGTGAGCGCAACGGCGTGCTGACCGCGGTCGAAGACGCACTGGCAGCGCAACCGTCGGGTACGCACGAGTTCGCTTTGGTGCCGGCAATTTTTGGACTCGGGATCATCTACCCAACCGGAGACGTGGAGCGCGCGGAGCGTCTCCGTGAGGCGCTCGAACCCTATAACAATTCGCCGTTGCTGGCGGCCATGGAGAACAATCGGATTGCGCTGTACACCCGCGTTCTCGCC
Organism: Williamsia sp. Y844; assembly: GCF_056786475.1. NCBI lineage: Bacteria > Bacillati > Actinomycetota > Actinomycetes > Mycobacteriales > Nocardiaceae > Williamsia > Williamsia sp. Y844. Next base: position 1,633,449 of record NZ_JBXCJB010000001.1, on the reverse strand, counting down.
ATGCAATACGAGATGGCCGAGGCCGCCGTCAATCGCGACGAACTCGTACACCAGCTCGAGCAACAGCGTGCGCAGCACAGTGACGAGATCGCCGACCTCCAGCGCCGACACGACGAAGAACTGGCTGCACTGCGGGCCAACCCACCCATTTCGATCCGCAACGTGACCCGACGTGCCGCGCGGAAAGCAGTTCGCGGCGTGCGTGGCGTCGGGCGTGGCAGACCTTCGCGGTAGGACTGTGCCGCGTGGCGGCCGCCTGTGCGAAAATGCCTCAGCAGCAGGATGTTTCGCTCCCGAAATCGTGGTCGACCACTGCGCTGTCATGCGAAGCTGTACCACCATGTCCCGGCCGGCCTGGTGAGAATCGCGCCAGTGCGCGTTTACCAGGCCGGGCCGGGATCTGATGGCCCCGGGGGTTCACTATTCAGTTGTCAAAGGTCCTGCAGTACACAGGGTTCAGCCTGTGTTGCTCGGTCTTGCGGTTCGGTGCCCCGCCGTCTTATGCGGCGGTGAGTTCGGTGGTCAGGGTGCGGCGGGCGTGGGATCGTAGTTCGGTGGTGGTGCCGGGTGCGATGAACCAGGGATGGCCGTCGTGGCCCAGGAACACGGTCCAGCCGTGGTGGTGGATGTAGCGGTGGTGTCGGCGGCAGAGTAGGACCATGTTGGTCAGGCTGGTGGTGCCGCCGTTGCGCCAGAAGTCGATGTGGTGGGCGTCGGTGTAGACCGCGGCGCAGCCGCATCCAGGGAACGCACACCCCTGATCGCGGGCGATCAACGCTTTGCGGATCGCGGGGGTGACGGTGCGTTGGTCGCGTCCGACATCGAGTGGCACCGACTCACTGTCGAGCAGGATCTTGGTGATCACCGAATCACAGGCCACCATCTGGGCGGTGGGTGCTGAGGCGGGGCCGGTCCATTCGAATTTTGGCGCCATGGCCGGCGGTGTGGGACCTGGGATACCGCGCAGCTGCAGTTGTTGCAGATATTCCGGCGAGACTGTCACCGTCACATGTGGTTTCGCCCCGCCCCGGGTGGGCCGGTCTTCCTGATCGAAATACGAATCCAGCAATCGTTCCAGCGCATCAGCCCGGATTTGGCCTGTGCTCCGCGGATCCGGCGAGCCGTCGGGTTCAGGTACCGGCCTGCACAGTGGATCGAGTGCCACCGCCAGCTTTTCGCCGAGCAGACTATCGAGATCGAGGGTGCCGTGGGTGCGTCCGTCATCGCCGGTTCCGAATGACAACTCGTTCAAATCATGGTTTTCGGCGTCCGGGATCTCTTTATCCGGCGGCGATAACACCAACGCCATATGCCGTGCCCGTACCGATACTGCCGCCGGCGTCCCCATCAACGCTTCGGTCAGTAGTCCGCGCTCACAATCGGCACGGTCAGTAGCCGGGAGTTCTGGATTGCGACGCTCAATATGATGGAGCCCCTTCACAATCGCATCCACGTGCTCACCGGATAGTTGTCCGTCGATTCCGTAATCGGCAATCGACGGAATGTCGCTGAGTGCCTTACCTACTCGCACATACCGGTGTGCGACGGTCGGCGCGACACCTGCGTCCCGTAATAGTTTGGCTGTGGACCCCACGCCCCTTTTCTGTGCGATCCGGCGCTTATCGACCTCGCCGACGAGACGGAAAAGAACTTGCTCCACAACATGATTGAGTCGAATAACTGCCACCGTTCGTGAAGATACCTGCGCATCATCACCGGCGACCAAAGCCGCATCCCCTGCCAGATCGGACAACCTGGCGAACGTTCCCCCGAAGTCCATGGCCCAATTTTACTCGTCCCATCGCATTCGCACAAGTGTTCGGAGTAACTGATCCCGTTGTACTGCAACATCTTTCGCTAAACTCACGTTCGCGGTCCATTAGTGTAATGAGGGGTACTGACATCAACGACCTTCTGAAGTTCTCGGGCTGCCCGCCACCGCCGTCCCAAACTCCATTCTCTTTCGATATGGTGAGAAAATGGGTACAACGCGTGAATTCCGTTTCGGTGTGAATCTGCTGGGTCGTGGCAGCGCGGATGATTTTCTGGCGGAGGTGCGTGATGCCGAACGATGTGGCGTCGATGTGATCTTGTTGCCAGACCACCTGGAACTCGGGGCGCCCTTCCCCATGCTGTCCGCCGCAGCGGCGGCCGCGCCCACCGTCCGGGTCGGCACGTTTGTGCTCAATGCCGGCTTCTATCGACCGGTACTGTTGGCCCGGGACATCGCCAGCGTCGATCAACTCAGTGGTGGACGGTTCGAGATCGGTCTCGGCGCCGGCTATGTGGAGAATGAGTTCGAGTCTGCCGGAATACCTTTCGGGACTCCTGGGCAGCGGGTGCAGCATTTGCGGGAGATGGTGCTGGCACTGAAAGACCTTCTCGGCCGCGACGACCATGAGCCTCCGTCGGTGCAGATTCCGCCGCCGATCATGATCGCCGGTACCGGAGACAAGGTTCTCACCCTCGCGGCGGAGCATGCCGACATCGTCGCCATCGCCGCAGTGGCCGACGACGAGATGCTGGCCGAGCGTGTTGATTTCATCCGATCCAAGGCCGGTGATCGGTTCGATCAACTCGAGATCAATCTGATCATCTTCGATCTCGCCATCAATCGTGACCCCGACCTCGATGTCCTTCGCAGCCATCGGCCGACGGATACCGATGCCGAACTCCTGTCCCTGCCAAACGGATTGCACGGCAGTCACAGTGAGGTCGTTGCGCGCATCCGGGAACTGCGGGACAGGTTCGGGGTCAGCTACATCACGCCGATCGACCCGCCCGCCGCCGATATGCAGGCGTACGGGCGGGTCATCTCGGAACTGCGGGGTTAGTGCGGAGTGGTCAGCGCTCCAACCAGTGTGTCGCGGTGAGTGGTTCGGCATCGGCCACCGAGTCGTGGCTGCATCCGAAGCCGACGGTCCAGCGACCGTCGGACAGTTCTACCGGCCCCAGTGTCATCGGTGCGGGCAGCTCTGCGAGGAATTCGCCGAGGGCTGCCGGTGACAGGGTCCAGAGTTCACCGCGGATGGACTTGCCGTGTTCGCTGTCTCGAACCAGTCCTGGCTTGGCGGGTTGAGTGTCGAGTGCGACCAGACGATAGTCCGGTGCGGTCGCGGCCTCACCCGACCAGCGGGCGCCACGACTGGTCAGCTGGCGGTCCAGTGGCTGTCCACGAAGATGGGCCCCGACAACAAACACCTCGGTGGCGTCGGCGCCGGCCCGCTCCGGCCAGGATGGACCGGTGGCAGGCAGGCTGCTGCCGATGCGCCCGGCGATGTCGAGGGCGACGGCATCGTCGTATGCTCGTCCGATCACGGTGATCCCGAACTGCGCTGTGCTGCCGTCCGATTCGATCACTTCTCCGGCCGGGACCGCCACGGCGCACATGTCGAACAGGTTGCAGAAGTTGGTGTACGTGCCCATCGTCGCGTTGACACCAACCGGATCGGCAGCCACCTGCGCCAGTGTCGGATGCATCGGGGCAGTCGGAACCAGGAGTGCCGTCGCGTCGCCGAGCGTCTCCAGTGCGCGGACGCGAAGCTCCTCGACGCGTCGACGGTCGGCCAATAGATCAGTTGCCCGGAAGCGATCGGCATCACCGATGATGCCGGCCACGGTCGGATCGAGGCCGTCCGAATCCTTGGCGGCCGAGATGAACTCGCCGACAGCGTCATAGCGCTCTGCCACCAGCGCTCCCTCGTACAAGAGTTTGGCGGCGGCGAGGAAGTCGTCGAGATTGATGCGCTTGACCGCGATGCCTGCCGACTCGGCCTGCCCGACGGCCGCTTCGAATGCGGCCTGCCAGTGTTCATCCAATGCGGGCAATGTGTCCGGGACCGCAACCACGGGCTGCTCGCCGGCCGCGAAATGTGTTTTGGCGGGCCATGTTCCGACGTCGGACATGACGCCCATCGCACGATTGGCGAGATCGAGGTCGGCGGCGAGGATCGTGACACAGTCATAGCTCGCACACGCAGGCACAACGCCGGTGGTGCTGACCACGCCCAGCGTCGGTTTGATGCCCACGATGCCCTGCAATCCGGCCGGTACGCGGCCGGATCCGGCTGTGTCGGTGCCAATCGCGATGTCCGCGAAGCCCAGGGCGACGGCGACTGAGGATCCGGAACTGGAACCGCCGGAGATCCGGTCGTCACGGCGGGAATCACGCACCGCTCCATAGGGACTGCGGGTACCGACAAGCCCGGTCGCGAACTGGTCCAGGTTGGTCTTGCCGATGACGACCGCGCCCGCTGCCCGGAGTGCGGCGACCGCAGCGGCATCGACGTCGGGCAGGTACTCGTATCCGGGGCAGGCGGCGGTGGTCGGGAGGCCGGCCACATCAACGTTGTCTTTCACTGCCAGGACAACACCGGCAAGCGGACCTCCGGCGGCCAAAGATGCGGTGTGTTCCCGGGTTACGTCGGCTTCATCGCGCAGTGTGATGAAGACTTCGGGGCGATCGGCCGCGGCGATGGCGGCGTAGATCTCGGTGATGCGGCTCATGCCACCCTTCCTGTTTTGATGGCGAACTCGCCACTGTCGGACCAGCGTCGACGTTCTTCGTTTCGGGCGATCTCCATCGACGTTCGCTCGGTGGCGATGTCGGCGGAATTCTCCTCGAGATACTTCTGATGTTCGGCGAGTGAGAACGTTCCCTGCTCGATCTCCACCCGGCCGCGTCCGGCGGCCGTGTCGGCCCGCAGGTCGAGCAGTTCGTCTGCGCTCACCGGGTACCACCTGATCTTGTCGAAGAAGCGCAGCAACCACGGGTGCTCGGGGTCGAACCCTGCCGCCTCCAGAGGGTGTCGATGATTCCACACTTGCGTCGTGCGCCCGACGAACTGGTAGCCGCCGGGGCCTTCCATACCGTAGATGCACATGTAGGCGCCGCCGATCCCGACCGCGTTCTCCGGTGTCCATGTGCGTGCCGGGTTGTATTTGGTGGTCACCAGTCGGTGGCGAGGATCCAGTGGCACCGCAACCGGGGCACCGAGATACACATCGCCGAGGCCGAGCACGAGGTACTCGGCGTCGAAGACGATGCGATGCACGTCGTCGACCGAACCGAGTCCGTTCATACGTCGGATGAACTCGATGTTCCACGGGCACCACGGGGCATCCGAACGGACTCCGAGCATGTAGCGCTCGATGGCTTCCCGCGTCGCCGGGTCGTCCCACGAAAGGGGCAGGTGGACGGTGCGGCTCGGGACCACCAACTCCGATGCGGCCGGAAGCTGGGCCTCGCATTCGATCAGCCAGTCCAGCAGAACTGACTGCCGCAACTTGGTCGGATCGACCTTGACCTGCAGCGATCGGATGCCCGGGGTGAGGTCGATGAGTCCGGCCGGACGGTCCGCATCGATCCGTTGGGCGAGCGCATGAACCCGCGCCCGCAAGGCCAGGTCGAGGGTCATCTCGCCGTACTCGACCAGGATGTTGTCGTCGCCGCTGCGCCGGTAGGTGACCACGGTGCTGCCGTCGGCGGTCATGGTCGATCCCAGGACACCGTTGTCGAGATCGCCGCCGGATGACAAGACGACGCTGATGTCGGAGCGGCGGGCCGAACCGAGGTCGGCCGGGCTGGCGGTCTCGGCTGAACGGACGGGGACGAAGCGCACGGTGTTGCCCGGCTTGAGTTGGCCCATCTTCCAGCGATCGGCGGTGGTGATGGTGACCGGGCAGACGAATCCGCCGAGGCTCGGGCCGTCGGGACCGAGCAGGATCGGGGTGTCGCCGGTGAAATCGAGGGCACCGACGGAGTAGGCGTTGTCGTGGATGTTCGATGGATGCAGCCCGGCTTCGCCGCCGTCTGTCCGGGCCCAACGGGGCTGTGGGCCGACGAGTCGGACGCCGGTCCGATCGGAGTTGAAATGGACTTCGTAGGGCGTGTTGTAGAGGTCTTCGATGTCTTCGACGGTGAAGAATTCGGGCGCGCTGTGCGGGCCGACGGTCACCGCGAGATGCCAGTTGTCGGTGAGGGCCGGCTTCTCCTCGTTCAGGATGCGCCGGGGTGCACTGACCAGATCGGCACCGGCGCAGGTGAGCGTGTCGCCCTCGATCAGTGGACGGCCGTCCTTTCCACCGAACTTGCCGAGTGTGAACGTGGAACGGCTACCCAGATACTCCTGTGCGTCCACACCGCCTGCGACGGCCACATAGACCCTCATCCCGACCGGTCCGGCAGCGCCGATGTCGAGGACCTCGCCGGCCTTCACCGGGATTGGCACCCACTGCGGCATCGGGGTCGAACCCACGGTGACAATCACCGGTGCACCGGTCACCGCCACGACGGTGTCTTCGGCAAAGGTCAGCCGCGGGCCCATCAGGGTGCACTCGAGTCCTGCTGCGCCCTCGGGATTTCCGACCGCGACGTTGGCCAACCGGAAGGACAGGTCGTCCATCGGTCCGGATGGGGGGACACCGACCTGCCAGTGCCGGATGCGTCCGGGCCAATCCTGGATGGTGGTCTGCGGACCTGCGCGCAGCACCGAGATCGTCGACATTGCTTCAGACGCCTTTCGAAACTGCAGCCGGCCGGGTCACGATCACCCGGACAGCGGTGGGGTCGAATCCGTTGCAGGGGTTGTTGATCTGCGGGCAGTTGGAGATCAGCACCAGGGTGTCGATCTCGGCGCGCAGGGCCAGTCGCCGCCCCGGCGCAGACAATCCGTCGACGATGCCGAGCGAACCGTCGGCGTCGACCGGCACATTCATGAAGAAGTTGATGTTGCCGACCAGGTCGGCCTTGCCCAAACCGTGTGGCGCACCGCCGATGAGGAAGTTCTCGACACAGGCGTGTTGATGCTTGGTGTGGTGCCCGTATCGCAGCGTGTTCGATTCCTGTGAACAGGCGCCGCCGACCGTGTCGTGATTGCCGACCTCGTCGGCCACGATGGTCATCATCGGGGCCCCTTCGTGATCCCGGATGACGCTGCCGGTGGTCAGGAAAATGTTGCCCTGCGCGGCGATCGTCGCCTGGGCGGAGTATCTGACCCGATGATCGTCGGCGCCGAAGAAGAGGGTGTCAACGGCCTGGTTGCCATGCAGGTCGACCATGGTCAACACGTCGCCGGCAGCCACGACACCCGACCATGGTGCGCGATCTCCGATCACGTGGTCGGCGATCACCTCACCGGCGACCAGGGCCAGCTCTGCGGCCGATGTCGTGGCGGCGGCTGCTGTTGCGGTGGTGGACATCAGATGGTCCTTTCGAAATATGCAGCGTTCCAGGCGTCTTCGGAGTTGAGGACCGCGCGCTGGTATTCGGGGGCGGTGTCATCGAGCCCGGCAACAGCGGCGTCGAGGTCGGCGGGTGCCTTCCAGGCCAGCACCTCCACCGGCCCGACATCGAACGTCGGGGAGGGGTCGAGGGGATGGGCGGTGTTGACAATGGCAACGATGCAGGGCAGATGGAGCACCAGGTCGACGTACTTGTCCTGTCCAGCAGATCCTTTGGAGGTGAGCGAGCCGTCCGCTTCGACCACGACACTGTGGAAGAAGGAGATCGACGGCACCACGTCGGTGGGGGTGAGTCCTTGTTTGGCCGCGGCCAGTGTGAACAGCTCCCGGCCGGCCGGGGAGTGCGAATGGACCTCTCCGGCACCATATTTCTCGGTATTGGTCCTGAGTGTGGTGGTGCCACACAGGGCATCGTGGTGGCCGGAGGTGTCCTCGACGATGGTGGCCAGCGCCCGGCCCTGATCACTGAGCAGGGGATGGCCGGCGCCGAGGTACGCCTGCCACGGCACCTTGACCGTGTCGGCGACGTTGAGTCTCTCCCAGGGGGCATCGGCACGCCAGAGCAATAGATGCGCACATCCCGTGCCGGTCACGTCGCGGAGTCGTAGCCGCGTACCCCGTGCCAGTACCTTGACGCTGTAGCGCCCACCGGGAATAGTCTCGGCCCACGTCATGTCCTGCGGCGGGACCTGTTCCGGGATCGCCGGCCAGGCCGAGGCGGGAACAACCGGCATGGAGTCGGTGATGGCCTGGGCCTGAGCGCGGGCATGCTCGCGGGCGCCCGCTGTGGTTCCGGTGGTGGCTCCGGTTGTGGTCATGGTGAATATCCTTGTGCAGTAGGTAGATTGAACGTTCTGCTACTTGGAAGCTGCAGCTGACGGCGCCGGGACCGGCATCGGATGCTTCTTGCCGTGCGGGAAGCAGGCGATACCGACGATGATCGCGGCCACGATGCAGATCGGGCCTGCCCACTTGAGGATCGGCATGTCACCGGCCGGATCGAAGATCTCTTCGCGCGGCCAGGCAAGGTTGATCACCATCAGGAATCCATAGACGACGGCAAAGATATTGATCGGAATCCCGAAGCGTCCCAGGTTGAATAGCTTCTTACCCTCGTTGTCAACGGGGACGTCTTCACCGGGCCAGCCCTTGATCCGGCGCCAGAGCATCGGACCGGTGACGGACAGATAGGCGAGGTAGATCAGGATGATGCAGACGCTGGCCAGGGTTGCGAAGATCGCGGAGTTGCCGACGTTGACCACCAGCACGGCGATGCACAGGACTCCGATCAGGATCGACGGGGCGATTGGGGTGCCGGTCTTCGGGTTGACGTGCGCCAGGATCTTGGAGGCGGGCAGCCGGTCGTCACGTGCCATCGAGAACATCAGTCGTGAACACGCGGTCTGAATTGCCAAGGTGCAGATGAAGATCGCGATGACCACGTCGCAGAGCAGGACCTTGCCCCAGAATGACCCGAGGACCGAGTCGAGGACGTAGGGGAGACCGCCGACGGCGAGTTCTTCACCCAGGCTGGGTGCGGCCATCAGGGCGCCGAGCAGCATCAGGCCGCCGCCGATCGCAGACACCGTCAGTGCCAGGCGGATGGTGCGTGGAGCAACGCGGCGCGGGTTCTTGGTCTCTTCGGCGAGTTCGCCTGCAGAGCCGAATCCGACCATCACGTAAGCGGCCATCAGACCGGAGACGATGAATGCCCAAATGTAGCCGGGCTGTTCGCCGGGGATGCCGGTGTCGAAGACGACGTCGGGTCCACGCTCGGCGTGGGTGAACAACGCCAGGATCACCGCGATCACACCGACGATCTCGCAGGTGACGCCGATGTTGTTGATCCGGCTCATCCAGTTGACGCCGATGCAGTTGATGAAGGTCGTGATGACGAGCAGGATCGAGCCGAGCAGGACCGCGTTGGATGCTCCGCTGGTGCTGGTCAGAGCGGCGTCGTCGCCGATGATCTGGAAGCCTTCCCAGATCGACGGCATGACCACCTGCAACGCGATTGCCGCGGCAGACGCGGTGACGATCTGCGCGAGCATCATGAACCAGCCACCGAACCATCCGATGACCTCACCGCCCATGCGCCGCGCCCACTGGTAGATGGCGCCGGAAATCGGGTATCTGGCAGCGATTTCGGCAAAACAGAGCGCGACGAGGAACTGGCCGACGTAGACGATGGGCCATGTCCAGAAAAATGCCGGCCCGCCGAAGGAGAAGCCGAGACCGAAGAGCTGGAAAATCGTGGTCAGGATCGATACGAACGAGAATCCTGCCGCGAAGGATGCGAAGGTCCCCAATGACCGGTGCAACTGTTGGGTGTAACCGAAGGCAGAGAGATCGTCGGAGTCGCCGATCTGCGAGGCACTCCCGGCGCTCGGCGCCGAGGGTGGTTGCGCTGTTGCGGTCATGGCGGGTCTTCCTGGTCGTGGGCGCTCCGGCCCGATGAACCTGTCGAGTGATAGATAATCGTGCAGCGATTTCTATCGGGTGACAGGTTTGTTACCGGGGTGCTACCACGTGAAACAATTAGGTTTCGCAAACCACACTGCGTCGCAGGTGGGGGGCTTACGCTGGTGATTCGTTCCGCCCGAAAGAGTTCGGGCGACAGTAGGGTAAGTGCTTGTGAGTCAGATTGCGGCAGGGCCGGGGCGCCCGAGGTTGGTGGAACAGCGCCGCCGTGGGGCAACCGCGCGCGACGAGATCCTCGACGCTGCAGCTGAGTTCTTCACGACGCGCGGGTACTCGGGTACGTCCACCCGGATGATCGCGGAGGCCGTCGGAATCCGGCAGGCCTCGCTCTACCACCACTTCAAGACCAAAGACGACATCCTCGAGGCGCTCCTGCAGGACACCGTGATCGCGCCGCTCGAGCAGGCGACCGCGTTACTCGATGCCGACGGATCAGCGCTGGATCGGCTGCAGCAGTTGGCGCGCTTCGATGCCGGACAACTTGCCCGCTCTCGCTGGAACCTCGGTGCGCTGTATCTGTTGCCAGAGTTGCGGACCGAGCGGTTCGCCGAGTTTCGTAGTGCCCGAAGCGACTTGGCGCGGATCTACGCACAGCTGGCCGGCGAGGTGCTTGGTAACCAGACCGATCCCCGCAGGCACTTGCCGTTCCGGCTCGTCGAATCGGTAATCAGCATGCGGTCCGACGAGATGGTCGGCGCGCTGGGGGCGGATTCACTCGAGGACTTGGTGTCGGTGCTCGTCGAGAGCGTCGAGCCGGTGCTCACCTAGGACCGCGAGTCGACAAAAGCACACAGTTCAGTCAAAAGCACACGTTCGAACGTGTGCCTTTGACCGAACGGTGTGCTTTTGTGGGATCAGGCGCGCCAGTCGGCAGTGCGTTCCGGGGTTGCCTGCGCGAGTGCGTCTTTGGTGGCTTCGGCGTCGAAATCTTTGCCGTACACCGGGGTTCCGGGCTGTTGGCGCCACGACTGCGCCAAGGATCCGGCGTCGACAGGATCGAAGCCGAGTTCGTCGATGAGGACCGACACGATCTTCTTGCCCTCGGCGTCATCACCGGCGATGGGTAATGCGATCCGGCCGGCGGTTCCGGGCGGGGTTCCCTTCTGCAGCAGATGCTTCCAGTAGATGCCGTTGAAGACCTTGATGACGGGCTCGTTCAGAACCTCTGAGACCCACACGCTTTCAGGGGTTCCGTCTTCGATGGCAGCGATCTTCCCGTCGCGTTGCTGCGGGTAGTAGTTGTTGGTCTCGATCACCGGTGCCCCGGGCTTGCGATTTGACACGATTCCCGGTGCAAGGTCAGGTGCGTTCTTTTGGGGAATACTCACGATCACCAGATCTGCATCCCGGGCGGCGTCCTTCGCCCATACTGCTTCAGCGCCGGTTTCGGTGGCCAGTTCGGCAAGGGTCTGCGGATCCCGCGAATTGGCGACGCGCACGTCGTGACCCAACTGCGTCAGGCGACGCGTCAGCGTTCCGCCGATGAAACCTGCTCCGATGATCCCGATTCTCACTGCTGACCCCTTGCGTTGATGGACGACTTGTGTGGGGTTCAACCTGCATGGTCACCGGATCATTCCGCTGCTTTTCGGCACTACAGCACCTGGTCGGGCAGTGCATCGTGCACGAGAAGAGCGATCTGAACTCGATTGTTGAGTCCGAGTTTCTCGAGAATGTGGGAGATGTGTGTCTTGACGGTGGCGACGGAAACATGGAGGCCGGCTGCGATCTCGGCGTTGGACATACCGCGGGCCACAGCGACCGCCACCCGTTGTTCTCCGGCCGTCAACTGTTCGAATTGTTGTGTGCCCCGGCTGTTCCGAGCGTCGTGCTGGGTGTAGCGCTGGATCAGTTTGCGGGTGATGGCGGGTGAGAGAATCGGCTCGCCTGCGGCCACTTTGCGCAGTGCCGCGATCAGATCGGGTGGTGGCGTGTCCTTCAACAGGAATCCACTGGCGCCCGCCCGCAGCGACCGCAGCACCAGATCGTCGGTGCTGAAGGTGGTCAGCATGATGACGTGCGGAGGGTGGGGCAGGGCACGCAACACTGCGGTCGCATCCAGCCCGTTGAGCTTCGGCATCCGGATGTCCATCAGGACCACGGTCGCGTCGGTCTCGCGGACGAGTTCGGCCACGCCGGCTCCGGTTGCGGCCTCACCGACGATGGTGATGTCTGGCTGACCGGTCAGCATCGTTCGCAATCCGGCACGAATCAGCCACTCGTCGTCGATCAACAAGAGCCGGATGTCCGTATCCAACCCGTCGCTCACCTCGGGCATTCTTTCTCCCACGGCAGCCGTGCGGTCAGCACGAAGTTCCGGTCGATGATGCCGTGGTCGAGCGTCCCCCCGGCCAGCGTCACGCGTTCGTTCAAGCCGACCAGCCCCGAACCGGCTCCGGGGATCGATGGCTGCGGCAGGTCCGCATTCAGCGGCTGCGAGATGGTGACCGTCAGCCCTAACCCGGGTGACCCGCCGATCCGGACGGTCACCGGCACAGCTCCAGCATGCTTGCGGGCATTCGTCAGACCTTCCTGGACGATGCGGTAGGCCGCGCGACTGACCACGCCGGGCACCTTGTCCACATCCGCGATGTCGATTGTCGCCTTCACCTGACTTCCGGCCAGTTCTGCCTCGTCGAAGAGCTCTCCGATAGTGGCCAGAGCCCTGGTCGGCGCGGCGAGATCGTCGTCGGTCTCCTCGCGGAGCATGCCGATCACGTCCCGCAGATCGACCAGCATCTGATGGACTCCGGCGCGGATGACACCGGCGGCGCGGCTGATCTCCTCCGGTGTGGCGTCTGGTCGGAACTCCAGCGCACCCGCGTGGACCGAGAGCAGACTCATCCGATGCGCGAGTACGTCGTGCATCTCCCTCGCCAGTCGTTCGCGTTCGGCGGCCCTGGCGTGCGCGATCCGCTCGCGTTGCTCGGACTCGATATTGCGTGCGAGTTCGGCCAGCGAGATGAGCAGCTGACGACGATTGCGCACCATCGTCCCCCAGCCGAGCGCCGCGACGGTGAGCAGCACCGAGAACGCCAGGACCACGGGCCAGGAGTCCTGCTCGGCATCGGGGTATAGGAAGTAGTTCGACATCGCCGCGCCGATCCCGAGTGCGCCGACGGACAGGGAATAGCGCAGCGGTCGGTGCACAGCGAGCGAGAACAGCGCCAGGAACGCAGGTCCGGTGATGAACGAGGCAAACCCGGATGCGACGGTGAGGATCAGTGCGATCGCGACGGGCCACCGACGGCGCCACACCAAGGCGATGCAGCCGAGTAGGCCGACAACGATGTCGGCAACGAGGAGCGGACCCCAATTCTCGAGACGACCACCAATCGTGAGACTGCCGATCCCCGCGGCGAGCAACACCATGACCACGTCGATCGTGATGTCGCGGCTGGTGCGTCGACCCATCAGCGGATGAGGGTCGGCCTCGAGGGTTTCGCGCACTGCACCGGGCACCCATGCCGGACGCGCGGGCAGGCTGTCCCAGCCGTTGCTGGGTGGTGCATCGGCGCGGCTCATCCCTCGATGTTCTACGGCCACGATCGGCGACGCATCAGGCGAAAGTCTGAATAGTCGCCGCGAAGCGGTGCCCGCGATTACTTTTCGGATGGGTAAGAGTCTGCACTACTGAATTATCGACCAGAACACCCAGATACGGAGTACCCGCCATGTCCCGCATGATGTTCCTGAACACCACGGCCACCGACATCCCCGCGACCCGAACGTTTTTCGCCGGTCTGGGATTCGAGTTCAACGAGACGTTCAGCGACGAGAACACGCTGTCCCTGATCGTCAACGACCTCGCATTCGTGATGTTCCTGACCCCGGCCCGGTTCGAGGACTTCATCACGGGTGGGATCACCGACACGAGCAAGGACCGGGAGGTCCTCATCGCCGTGTCGGCCGAATCGCGCGAAGCCGTGGACACCTTGGTCGACAAGGCACTGGCAACCGGTGGATCGGCCTGGATGGACCCGCAGGATCACGGCTTCATGTACGGCCGCAGCTTCCTCGATCTAGACGGACACGTCTGGGAGGTCTCCTGGATGGATCAATCGGCGATCGAGGGCTGAGTAGCAGCCGCCCGGGTTGTCGGCGATGCGGTGGCCGGCAACCCGAATCGGGCAAAATCTTCGACCATCGTTTCGGAGAAGAACACCACGACATGCGCGACACCGCCTCGGATGATGTCGAGAACCTGCAGCTGAAAAGGGCGGTGTACGCCATCCTCTGGATCGCGCATGTACAGCCCGAAAGCAGGCTGACCATTGGCGGTGGTGGGAAGCAACACCATGTCGTCGGCCTTCTCTGCCGGACAATTGTGTTCGATGAGACGGCCGATGACAGCCGGGCCCTGGTACCAGCCGGTGAACGGCGGCATCTCCCAGATTGCCTTGTCGGTGAAGAGCGCCACGATGGCGTCGATGTTGTAGGTCTCGAAGGCCTCGACCCACTTTTGCAGCATTTCTCGCTGCGCCCGGTCGTCGGGTTCGGTGACGGAATCGCGTTCGGGTGACACCTCTTTGAGCTGGGCCCGCGCCCGTTGCAGCAGGCTGTTGACCGTTGCGGTGGTCAAGTCGAGGGTTTCGGCGACCTCTGCCGCCCGCCACTGCAGCACATCACGCAGGATCAGCACGGCCCGCTGACGTTCGGGCAGGTGTTGGAGCGCAGCGATGAAAGCGAGTCGAATCGATTCGCGGGCTCCGACGATGGTGGCCGGGTCCGCGGTCTCGGAGAGAGTCTCATCGGAGTCGGCAAACGGCTCGAGCCAGGGGACCTCGTTGTCTTGCAGCAGCGGAGCCTCTGGATCGTACGAATCGCCACCGAGGCCGGAAGGCAATGGTCGACGCTGCTTGGAACCCAGTGCGGTCAGGCAGGTGTTGGTGGCGATCTTGTAGAGCCACGTGCGGACCGAGGCGCGGCCGTCGAAGTTGGAGTACCCACGCCAGGCCCGGATCAAGGTCTCCTGGAGCAGGTCCTCGGCGTCGTGGTGCGAGCCCATCATCCGATAGCAATGCGCCAGCAATTCACGGCGGAACGGTTCGGTGACTTCCAGGAAGTCGGAGTCCGCTGACGTCTCAACAGTCATGTGGCACAGATTACGGGAGCAGTCGGACACCGACCAGCCCAAAAAGGCAGGATCGGTCAGTTGTTCCAGAAACCTTCATGTACCTCGGCGGCCTCGGGCATCGGGACCGGACCATGTACCGCGGTGGGCCGCTGGCCGGCCGCGAAGACCTCGCGACAGGGCAACGCCATGGTCGGATTGAGCTCATCGGCCCCGGTGATGGTGGCCAGGTCGGCCTCAGACAGCGCATATACGACGGTTCCGATACCGGCCCAGTAGACCGCGCCCGAGCACATCGCACAGGGCTCGGCCGAGGTGTACATGGTCATCGTGGCGAGTTCGGCGAGTGTGAACCGGCCCGACGCCATCCGGGCGAGATTGGTCTCCGCATGTCCGGTCGCGTCCCTTCCGGTTTCCACGGTGTTCTGTGCTTCGAAGACAACTTCTCCCGTGCTGGTGGCCAGCAACGCGCCGAAAGGATGATTTCCGGATTCACGGGAGAGTCGGGCCACGGCCACGGCTCGGCGCAACAGGTGGTCGTCGATATCGGTCATGGATATAAGTGTGCCGGGTGCGTCCTCTGGTGTAGTGGTTGAGGGGTGATTCGAGTCGGGACTTCCGGGTGGGTGTATCCGCCATGGCGAGGTGAGTTCTATCCACCTGGTCTGGCGCAGCGTCGCGAACTCGAGTACCTCTCCCGCACCTTGAATTCGGTTGAGATCAATGGTTCCTTCTACTCGTTGCAACGCCCTACGAGCTATCGGAAATGGGCACAGCAGGTTCCCGACGACTTCGTGTTCGCGGTGAAGGGACCGCGGTTCATCACGCATATGAAGCGCCTTGTCGATGTCGATCAACCACTTGCGACGTTCTTGGCCTCGGGCGTGCTGGCGCTGGGGCCCAAGCTCGGACCGGTGCTCTGGCAGCTGCCCCCGAATCTGCCCTTCGACCCGGAAGTGATCGCCGCGTTTGCCGATCTGTTGCCCCGGACCACCGCGGAGGCCGCGACGATGTCGCAGGGCCACAGCGACAAGGTCGACGGACGTGCCTGGACAACAACCGACGCCGATCGCCCATTGCGGCACGCGATGGAGGTTCGGCACCCGAGCTTCGACACACCGCAGGTTCCAGAACTCTTGCGGGAGAAGAACATCGCACTGGTCTTGGCGGATTCCGCGGGCAAGTTCCCGGTCATCGACGAGGTGACCGCGGACTTCGTGTACGCCCGGCTGCACGGTGAGCACGAGCTATACACCAGTGGATACACCGACGATGCCCTCGACCGGTGGGCGTCGCGTTTTCGGGAACGCGCGGCCGGCGGCGACGTCTATGTCTATTTCGACAACGACGCCAAGGTGCGTGCGCCCCACGACGCGCGGGCACTGCTCGACCGGCTCGAGTGAGGCACTCGGGTAGCGTTGTCGGTCAGCGCACTCGGTTTGTGAACGGCGCCAATTTTTTCAGGATGTCGGTATGACTTGAGGTGCTCTGATGATCGACCGACTCGACAGGCTGCAACGACGGCATCCGGTCCTGGGCTTCGGCATCGCCGTCATCTATAAGTTCGTCGATGATCAGGGTGGCTATCTCGCGGTCTTGATCACTTATTACGCATTCCTGTCGTTGTTTCCGTTGCTGCTCGTACTCACCACCACGGTCGGCATCGTCTTGGAGGGCAATCCCGAACTCCAACGAACGGTGATCGATTCGGCACTGAGTCAGTTCCCGGTCATCGGTGATCAACTCGGAACACCGCAAGAACTGAGCGGCGGTGTCGCGGGCATCGTCATCGGTCTGATCGGTGCCATCTACGGTGCCTCCGGCATCGGGCAGGCCACCCAGAATGCGATGAACACGGCGTGGCAGGTGCCGCGAAACAGTCGGCCGAATCCGATCCTGTCGCGGGCGCGAAGTCTGCTGTTGCTCACACTCATTGCGCTGGCGCTCGTCGCGACGACGGTCCTTTCGACATTCGGCGGGCTCTCGGGTCCACTGAACATGTGGCAGAGCATCGTGGTGGGTTTGGGTGCGGTGCTGACAAACTCGATGATCTTTGCCGTTGCCTTCCGGCTGAGCACAACATCGGCGAGCGTGAGCTATCGCGATGTGTTACCGGGCGCAATTGTCATGGGCGTGGTGTGGCAGCTGTTGCAGACCTTTGGAGCGGTCTACGTGACGGGCGTGGTCAGGAATGCCAGCACCACGAACAGCGTCTTCGCGGTGGTGTTGGGTCTACTTGCGTACTTCTATCTGGCGGCGATTGCCGTTGTCATATCCGCCGAGATCAACGTGGTGCGCAAACACCGGCTGTATCCCCGGGCATTGCTGACCCCGTTCACCGACAACGTCGATCTGACCCGGGGCGATCGAAAGACCTACACGCGGCAGGCGAAGGCCCAGCGGGCCAAGGGATTCGAGCAGGTCACGGTCACTTTTGAGAAGCGTAATCAGGCGGACGAAACACACGAAGGTTAGCAAAAGCAATAAAGTCCGGTGCAGGAACTTACGCTGCAGTAAGTTCTTATGCACCACGCATCAGCGATAGTGATCAGAAAGGCTCCACGAAAATGGGGATGAAGACCCGTGTTGTTTCTTCGGCCGCAGCGATAGCCGCCACACTCACGCTCGGCGTCGCACTGGCCGGCCCGGCCGCTGCCGACACCATCGATCTCGAGGTCGATTACACCGCCAACACCTCGACCGTCATCAAGAAGCTCAATCAGAAGGTCGACTTCCCGGCGACCCCGCTCGTCACGACGCTGAGCCTGGATTTCCCCAGTCTCGAAAAAGGCACGCTCAGCGGCCAGCTGAATCTCCCCACCACCAGCACCGACCTCAAACTCGGACCACTGAACCTGGCAACGATCACGATGTCGATCGTTGATCCCTCAGAGGTCACCGGCACCGCGGCGATCGACCTGGAGACATTCGACGTGAGCCTGAAGGCTCAGCAGAGTTTCAAGATCAAGATCGACAGCATTCAGCCGCTGGGCATCAGCACCGGTTCGGCAAATCTGAACCTGCTGTCCCCGAAAGCGAACTGTGTGACGTCGGTGACCACGGCCAACCTGAGCGGCACGGCCAACCTCAACGAGGGTCTCGACACCGTCCTCAGTGGCACCTACGAGATCCCGGCGTTCACCGGCTGCGGCAACCTCGTCGGCCCCGTGCTCAACTCGCTGGTCTCGGGACCCGGTAACACCCTGACGGTGGATCTGAAGACCAACACAGACGGCGCTGCCACCTCCATGCTCCGGCAGGCAGCGAGCAGCTAGACCGGAACCTTCGGGCGAACCTGCAAACAGCTCATGCCCATGCACACCGCGGTGTGCATGGGCATGAGTGGTCTTCGGGCGATCAGATGACGCCGTGTAGCGGCGGTGGTTCGTTGTGGAGCAGCGCCCTTCCGATGTGCTGGTACTTCCAGCGCACCGGGTCGTGCAGGGTGTGGGTCCTGGCGTTGCGCCAGAAGTGGTCGAGTCCGAGATCGGCTGCCGCACTGCGAGTCCCTGACACCTCGAACAGGGCCGACGACACGTTGTTGGCGGCTCGGTCCGCGACGATCTTGGCCGTTGCGACCGCGATCGACGCCTCCGCCGCACGCTCGACCGCATTTTCCGTG
Source organism: Williamsia sp. Y844 (assembly GCF_056786475.1). Classification (NCBI taxonomy): domain Bacteria; kingdom Bacillati; phylum Actinomycetota; class Actinomycetes; order Mycobacteriales; family Nocardiaceae; genus Williamsia; species Williamsia sp. Y844. The sequence continues at coordinate 1,615,030 of NZ_JBXCJB010000001.1, read as the reverse complement.
GTCGCCGAGAACGTTTCGTCCACGGCGTCCCCGGCCGCAGCCAATGTTGCTTCGGCGGTACGGACTTCGACGGCGAGTTCGCCGAACCGCTGGATCAGCAGCGGATCGTCGATCGCCCGATCAACTCCGGCCTCGAACCACGGCCTGCTCTTTGTCCGTGCGAAATCGGTTGCGGCGCGCAAAGCGCCACGCGCGATACCGGCGTCGATCGCAACGTGGAGCAACTGGGCAAACGCGCCATAGCCGGCCGGGGCATCGATCGCCTTCGCTCGCGCCACCAGCTGCTGCGGTTGTACGGCGACGGCTTCGAAGGAAATCGTGCCGCTGCCCGTGGTGCGCTGTCCGATCCCGTTCCAGTCGTCCACGATGCGGACCCCGGCGATGTCGGCGGGTATGAACGCCACGTATTCGCCGGGCTCCAACCCTGATTCACCGTCCGGATCGTCCAGCCGTGCGAGTACCGCCAGCGTATGGGCGTATAGGGAGCCCGTGCAGTAGAACTTCGAACCATCGAGCTGCAGGCTTCCCGCAACGGGTTTGATCGTTGTCGAGATGTCGGCAATCGTTTTGCCGCCGCGCTCGGACTGGGCGTTGGCGATACGGCCACCGCCGAGGACATCCGAGAAGATATCCCGCTGCTGGGTCGGAGTGCCGGCCAGCCGCAACAGATTCAGATACACGAAATGGCTGTGCGGGATCTGCGCGATGTTCGGATCGGCCGTGGCCAGGATCCGGACGATCTCGGCCACGACGCCGGGCGTCAGGTCGGCCCCACCGAACTGTGCGGGCACGGTGATCGCCAGCAGTCCGCTGGCCGAGAGCTCGTCGATCTCGCGGTGGGGGAGCTTGCGGTCACGGTCGCGGGTGGCGGCCCCGGTCGCAAAATGTGCCGCCAGGGTGCGTGCGGTTGAAAGTGCTTGTTCCGCAGAGTCGATGCGGGTTGCGATTGCGGTGCTGCTCACGACGCGCTGACACCAGCTGCTTCGTCTGCCGCTTCGATTTCACGAACCAGCGGGAGCACCTTGGCGCCGAAGTACTCGATCTCTTCCTGGAAGTGCAGGAAGCCGCCGAGTACCAGGTCGACCCCGAGACGCTTGTAGGCGATGATACGTTCGGCGACCTGCTCGGGGGTGCCGATGAGTTTGGTCTTGAAACCGTCGTTGTACTGCACGAGGTCCTCGAATGAGGAGTTGGCCCACATGCCCTTGTGGTCAGAGGTGGATGCGCCTGCCTGCTGTACCGCGTCGCGGAAACCTTCAACCGCGGGACGATTGGCCTTCGAGATGATCTCGCGGAGAGTGTCGTGTGCTTCGGCCTCGGTATCTCTGGCGATGATGAATCCGTTGAGGCCGAACTTGACCTCGCGGTTGTGCGCCCGTGCCACCGCCCGCAGATCCTCGACCTGCTCGGTCACGCCGTCGAAGTCCTTGCCGTTGGAGAAGTACCAGTCGGCGTAGCGGCCACCGTTGTTGCGGGCCGCGGTGGAATTACCACCCTGGAACAGTTCGGGATTCGGGCGCTGCGGGGTGTTGAGCGGTTTTGGTTTGAGGGTGAAGTCGCGGATCCGGTAGAAGTCGCCCGCGTATTCCACGTTGTCCTCGGTCCAGATCTTTCGGATCACCTCGAGGAACTCGGCACTACGCCGATAGCGTTCGTCATGCTCGAGCCACGGTTCGCCGAGCGCCTTGAACTCACCGGAGAACCATCCGGACACCACGTTGATCGCAAAGCGGCCATTCGACAGGTGATCGGCGGTGGCACCGAACTTGGCGAGCACTGCGGGATGCCACAGTCCGGGATGGATCGCCGCGATCACCTTCAGCTTCTCGGTCGCACCGAGCAGTGCAAGGCTGAAAGCGGTTGATTCGTGCTGGAACTCGGCACCGTACGAGGCCATGTAGCGCACCTGCGACAGGGCGTACTCGAAACCGTTGTTCTCGGCGGTCTGGGCGAGCTTCTTGTTGTATTCGAAGTCCCAGCCGGTGCGTTGTTCGATGTCGCTGGTGACCAGGCCGCCACTGACGTTGGGCACCCAGTACGCGAACTTGATCTGGTCGGCAATCTTCTCGGTGGTCATGGGTTCTCCAAAAGTTGTGGTGGAGGCGGGCTTTACGAGGCGCTGGCCGGCTCGTACGAGCTCAAGAACGCGCCACGAACCGGTTCGTGTGCGTGGTCGTCGGCGTCGAGCAGTCCACGCCGAACCAGACGCGGACGCACGCCTTCGCCGAAGTGGTAGGCCTCTTCGACATGCGGGTATCCGGAGAGAATGAAGTGGTCGAGGCCGAGTGCGGCATATTCTTCGATCCGGTCGGCAACCTCGTCATGCGATCCGACAAGTGCGGTTCCGGCACCCCCGCGGACCAGGCCAACCCCGGTCCACAGGTTGGGGTAGATCTCCAATGAGCGGGCGTCGGTGGTCGAGTCGAAAGCGGCTCCACCACTGTGGAGTTCGAGCATCCGCTTCTGTCCTTCGGATTCGGACTGTGCGAGGTTCTTCTGGGCGCCGGCCACCACTGCGGGATCGAGGGCTCCGAGGAGTCGATCTGCCTCGGCCCATGCCTGTTCGGAGGTGTCGCGGGAGATGACGTGCAACCGGATCCCGTACGTCAGTTCGCGGCCTTCGGCGGCCGCGAGTCCGCGGATCCAGTCGAGCTTGGCTGCGACGGCCTCGGGCTTTTCGCCCCAGGTCAGGTAGGTGTCGGCGAACTTCGAGGCCACAGCGCCCGCTGCAGGCGAAGATCCGCCGAAGAAGACCGGGGGCACCGGGTCGGGGCGCCTGGCGAGCTGCGCGCCCTGTACCCGGAGGTGCTTGCCGGTGAAGTCGACGGGCGCGTCCTCGGTCCACAGACGCCGGACGATGTCGAGGTACTCGCCGCAACGCTCATAGCGGGCGTCTTTCGAGAGGAAGTCGCCGAAGGCTCGCTGTTCGGACGATTCACCACCGGTCACGACGTTGAGAAGCAGCCGTCCCTTGGATTGCCACTGATAGGTGGCAGCCATCTGCGCCGCCAGGGTCGGGCTGGTCAGCCCGGGACGCATCGCGACCAGGAACTTGAGGGTGTCGGTCGTCTCCAACAGCATCGCCGTCGACAGCCAGGCGTCCTCACACCACAGGCCGGTCGGGGTGAGGACGGCTTCGAAACCGTTGATCTCGGCAGCGCCGGCAAGCTGGTTCAGATAACGCAGGGTTGCCGGGCGATCGCCTGACATGTCCGAACCGTGACCACCTGCCATCAGATTCCGGGAGTCGCCATACGTCGGCAGGAACCAATGGAAATGCAGGGACACGACAGGTGCCTTTCTTTTGGAAACGAGGAACGCAACCCAGTGTGGGCTGTATTCGGGATTCGTTTCCACAATTTCGTTCGTCGTGATTTCAAGTCGACGTAGAGGTCGGCGCCGGGGCTATTGTCGCCGGTGAGGTCCACTCCGGCCGGGGTTCGGCCGACCGCCGCAAACAGTTCGCTTTACCTGGTGGCCATCGGTGGATCGTTTGCAGCCCGGTTATCTCACTGCTATGTTTGCGCCTATGTCGAGCGCAGGTCACTACATCCCGGAGGTCACCTATGTGACCACCGCGCTGGGATGTCGTCTGCCGTTTGCTCGCGTCCTCTGTTGTCGAATGTCCTGATCTGATCTCGCCGCGCTCGCGGCATTTTCGAATCTGACAACTTCCCGCCCTGGCGAACCCATTGGTTCTCCAGGTGCGATCATTCGACGAGGACATCCGATGACTGCAACACTTGATCACCCCATCACTTCTGGCTCCACCACCACTCGCTCCACCGTCACCCGTCCGTCCGAGCGGAGCGGGTCGCGACCTCTGGTCGGTTCCCGCGTCACCGCACCCGGGCGCCCTGCCCGTCCGCTGGGTGTTCCCGGCCCGAAGAAGGCACCCAAGATTTACATCGCGAACCCGCAGCTGCATCTGTCGACCAAGCCGGCAGCGGTTGTGCTGCGGGCAGCGCGCCTTCACGGACCGGTGTTCCGGGATGCCGCATCCAGTGCCTCGGGACTGAGTATCTCGACCGTGAACCGGCAGGTGAGCGCGCTGCTGAAGTCCGGTCTGCTGCGCGAGCGCGCCGATCTGGCCCCGGCAGGCGCCATCGGGCGCCCACGGTTGCCTTTCGAGCTCAACACCGCCGATTTCTTGACCGTGGGCATCCACATCGGCCTCAAGGTCACCTCGATCACCACCCACGACCTCTTTCACCGAGTTGTCGGTGCCATTCAGATCCCGACGCCGGTCGCGGACACACCGGAACAGACTCTGACGTCGATTGGTCTGAGCGCCAAACGTTTCTTGTCTCGCTGGCCGAACAAGAAAATGCTGTGGGCAGGCGTTGCGCTTGCCGGTCGGGTCGACAAGGCCGGCCGCAACACCCACCCACGACTCGCGTGGGAATCCGCCCCGGTCGGCGAGGTGCTCGCATCGGTCATCGGTCTGCCGATCTCGGTGGCCTCACATGTGGAAGCCATGGCTGCCGCTGAACTGCTGCTCAACCCCCAGGCCGAACTGCTGGTGGACCCGGCTGAAGAGGGCGGCAGCTTTGTGTACTTCTACGCCCGTGAATCGGTGGGTATCGCGTTCACCGTCGGCGGCAGCGTCTACACACCGGCAGGCGGACCGCCGGAGATCGGGCACTTCCCGGTCGGGAAGACCGAACTGCTCGATCCCACGGGGACCGGGCAGCTCGAGTCGACGGTCAGCGACACCGGCATCGTCGATGCCGCGATCGCTGCCGGGCTTGCGATCGCCAACGTCGACGAGGTGCACCAATTGGCGGCCGAGGGACACGAACTCGCCCGGGCGATCCTGGCCGAGCGTGCAACGGTCTTGGGTCGTGCAGTTGGTCTGATCGGTGACATCTTCAATCCCGACCACGTTGTCCTCGGCGGCCAGGCATTCACCGATGCGCCTTCGACGCTTCCGATGGTCGCCCAGGCCGTCCGTGAAACCTCCGTCGCCCCGCGACGCGACGTTCGCGTCTCACGTTCCGGGGCAACAGTTCAGCAACAGGCCGCCGGTGCGGTCTCACTCGATGCGATCTACAGCGATCCCATCGAAGCCCTCGCACGTACCGCGTAACTCACCGCCGAGCGGGCCGAAATCACCTGCGTAGCCGCATTATTGGCACGGTCAACGGTAATCAGGGCACGCTCGACGGTTTGATTCGACGGTTTGATTCGACGGTTTGGTTGGTCAGTCGGTGGTGCGCTTGTGGTACGCAAACAAGGCGAATGGCGCGAAGATCAGGGTCAATGCCACCGACCACAGGACCGTTGCCAGTTCAGGATTCTGCAGTGGCCAGGGTGCCCCGGGCGGAGCAGTCGGACCATTGCCCCACAGTTCACGCATCGCCTGCACCAGTGCCGAGATGGGGTTCCACTCGGCGATGGTCCGCAACCATGACGGCATCGGGGCGGTCGGCACGAATGCGTTGGACAGGAACGTGATCGGGAACAGCAATGTGAACATGACGCCGTTGACCGCTTCGGGTGACCGCATGATCGAGCCGATGAGGATCCCGAACCAGATCATCGAGAAACCGAACAGCAACACCAGCGCAAATGCCAAGACTGCCTTGAGGAATCCCTCGTTGATACTCCACCCGATCAGCAGTCCGGTGATGGCCATGACCACGATGCCGATCGATGAGTGGATCAGCGCGGCCACCGATCGGCCGACAAGCACCGATGATCGTGACATCGGTAACGACCGGAACCGGTCGATGATGCCCTTGTCCAGATCGTTCGTGAGACCAAGTGCCACAATGAAAGCGGAGAATGCGATCGTCTGGCCCATGATCCCGGGCAGCAACCACTCCTTGTAGTCGAAACCCGAACCGGGATTGATCGATGCCCCGAAGACGTATGCGAACAGCAATACGAACATGATCGGTTGCACCGTCACATCCGACAGCATCTCGGGCTGGCGTTTGGTGTGAATGAGGTTGCGTCGCACCATGACCAATGATTCCCGCAGAAGGTCGGGGCGTCCTACTGTGAAATCGCGGGTGGCCTGCTTGCCGGCGGTGCCTGCGGCGGTGGTGGTCATCAGTTGGTCTCCTCGGTGTCGGCATCTTCTGCGCGATGCCCGGTGAGTGAGAGGAACACGTCATCGAGACTGGGGCGGGTCAGTCCGATGTCGTCGACCTCGATTTCGCTGCGTTCGAAGATTCCGGCGATCTTGGTCAGGTCGGCGATCCCGTTGGCGGCGGCTGTCAGTTGCCTGGCCGATTCGTCCACGAATACTTCTCCGCTGTTCTCGCGGAGAAGGCGCGTCGCCTCGGGCAGGTCGCCGGATCTCGACACGGTCAGCACCAGACTGGCCTTGCCCGCCTGCTCCTTGAGCTGCAACGGTGTGCCTGCCGCGATGATCTTGCCCTTGTCGATGACAACGATGTCGTCGGCGAGTTGGTCGGCCTCTTCGAGGTATTGCGTGGTGAGCAGGAGGGTGGTGCCCTGCTTCACCAACGACAGCAGAACGTCCCAGAGTTCTTGGCGACTTCTCGGATCGAGGCCGGTGGTCGGTTCGTCGAGGAACAGGACCGGCGGTGACGCCAATAGGCTGACCGCGAGGTCGAGGCGCCTGCGCATGCCGCCGGAGTAGGTCTTGACCACTCGATCTGCGGCGTCACTCAGCGAGAACTGTTCGAGCAACTCATCGCCCGAACGCCGGACCTGTTTACGGGGCAGACCGTAGAGGCTGCCGATCATCCACAGGTTCTCGCGGCCGGTCAGTAACTCGTCGACGGTGGCCGCCTGGCCGGTGAGACCCATCCGGCTACGCACCAGGTCGGGATTCTCGATCACGTCAAAGCCCGCGATTCTCGCGGTGCCCGACGTCGGCTTGCTCAGAGTGGTCATCATGCGCACGATGGTGGTCTTGCCTGCGCCGTTGGGGCCGAGCAGGCCCATGACCGAGCCGGGGGGAACGGTGAAGCTCACCTCGTCGACAGCGCGGACCCCATCGAACTCTTTGACCAGGTCGATGGCTTCGATGGCGTAGTCGGTTGCTATGGCGGTGGAGGTCATGTCCGCAACGGTAGCGACGTGGTCCGACACAGGGCCAGTGGTTTTATTGTCGAGGGCCGTGGTTTTGCTGCCAAGTACTGACACTGGGATTCCCCTTATTGTTTGTTGGCAAGGTGTCGATGCCGATCCTCCGACTTCAAGTGGACATGAAGTCAAGGGCAGAGCGTGATCCCTTACCCGTCATGTCGTGGTGGATGAAGAAAGTCCGACGGGTGCGATCAGGATTCGAGGACTTGATGCAGTTTGATCATTGCGCCCCAGGGATCGCCGATGGCGGCAAGACGTCCGTAGGGAGTGTCCTCGGGGGCCTGGACCACGGTGCCGCCGAGTTCAGCGGTCTTGGCCGCGGTTGCGTCCGCATTCTCGACACCGATATAGATCGACCAGTGTGATGGCACCTCCGGCGGCAGGTACTTCGACGCGTCCATGATCCCCGCGTGTCCCTCGCCCGGTCCCTGGTCCGAGAATGCCAGTTGGCTGTAGCGGAACTCGTCGGTGTCACTGACCGTGACCACGGAATTGCCGAGGACATCGTGGTAGAACTTGACGGCCGCTGGAAAGTCGGTTGTCTGGAGTTCGAAGTAGCAGGGGGCGCCGACTTCCATGGAGAGCTGGAAACCCTTGTGGGATTGCGGTTCCCAGAAGCCGAATACCGCGCCATGGGGATTGAGTCCGGGCGTGGTCTCCGGGTTGCTGCCGCGGTCGGTGGCGATGGCCATCGTCCCGAGTTCGGGGATCTCCATCGGCTCGACGAGAATGCTCCCACCTGCTTCGGTCACCTTTTTCGCCGAGGCGTTGATGTCGGAGGTCTGGAAGTACATCCCCCAGAAGTCCGGTGTGTCGGGTGCCATCTTCGGACCGATTCCGGCGATGAGTTTGTCCTGGTAGGTGAAGTTCGCGTATCCGCCGAACTGCTCGGCGGGTTCGGTGCAGTCCCAGCCGAACAGTTCTCCGTAGAACTTCGCGGCGGCGACAGGCTCTGAGCTGGACAGGTCGAACCAGACGGGAACGCCGTCGGATTGGGAATCGATGGCAGGCATGGTGTTGGTCTCCTCGTTGGCGGTGGATTCGAAAGCTTCACAGGCATAGACCAGGGTGCGCGCGAAAACTCATCGCGACGAGAGGGTTCCGCATCTGCGGAAGCAGAGGCTTGACAGAACCGCAGCAGCGGATCAATCTCAGTGGGTGACCGAGCTGCGAATCCGCCAAGCCGCCGAACTCCTGGGGATCAGCGACGACACCGTCCGGCGACTGATCGCTTCGGACGAACTGTCCGCACACAGCGATGCAAGTGGTCGCCAGGTGGTCGACGGTGCCGAGTTGGCGAAACTCGCCAGTGAGCGGGCGCCGGTGCTGTCCTCATCCGATGCGCCCGTCGCGCGGTCTGCTCGCAACCGCTTTGTCGGACTGGTCACCGAGGTGAAGTCGGATCCGGTGATGAGTCAGGTGACGATGCAATGCGGTCCGTTCGAGGTCACCTCATTGATGAGTACCGATGCGGTGCGCGAACTCGACCTCAAACCCGGCTCGGTGGCAACTGCCGTCGTCAAGGCCACAAACGTAATCGTCGAAACGAGACCCGCCGAATGAAGTCCAGAATCATCGCAGCGTTCGCTCTGTTGTTGTCGGCAGCATTGCTTCTGGCGGGGTGTTCGTCGAACGACGATGACAGCTCAACTGGCAGTAGGACTGCATCCGGCACGGAAAAGATCACGCTCACCGTGTTCGCCGCGGCATCACTCAAGAAGAGCTTCACCGACCTCGCGACGCAGTTCTCCGAGGACAACCCGAATATCGAGGTGAAGTTCAACTTCGACGGATCTCAGGCACTTGTGACCCAGATCCAGCAGGGTGCACCAGCGGATGTGATCGCGACCGCCGATGAGAAGAACATGGCGAAACTCGGTGACGCGGTGACTGATCCGCAGATCTTCGCCACCAACATCCTCACCATCATCACCCAACCGGGCAATCCGAAGAACATACAAAGCCTGGGAGATCTCACGAAACCTGATGTCAGCACAGTGATCTGCGCGGTCGACGTGCCGTGTGGCAGCGCCACCGCGAAGGTCGAGGAGAACACCGGTATCGACATCAAACCGGTCAGTGAGGAAACCGCGGTCACCGGCGTGCTCACCAAAGTGCAGACCAAGCAGGCGGATGCGGGACTGGTGTACGTCACCGACGCCACCGGTGCCGGCGATACGGTGACTGCCGTGTCCGATCCCGCCTTTGCCTCGGTGGTCAACGCGTACCCGATCGGTGTCGTCGCTGCGAGCAAGAACAAAGACGCAGCGAAGCGGTTCGTCGACATGGTGCTCGGGACACCGGGTGCGGCGTTGCTGCAGTCGATGGGCTTTGGTCCTGCCAATTGAAAACCAGTGGGCTGAAATCGGTTCCGGCCTGGCTGTACATCCCGGCCGCGATAGGCGTGGCCCTGGTCATGCTGCCGCCGATCGCCCTTGCCGCCAACACGCCGTGGAGTGACTTCTGGGAGAACATCACCTCTGATGTCTCACGGGATGCACTGTTGCTTAGCCTTCGGACCGCGATGATCAGCACCGTGTTGTGCATCGTGCTGGGTGTGCCGATGGCCATCGTTTTCGCCCGGCGTACCGGTGTGGTCATTCGGCTGCTGCGCTCGGTGGTGCTGCTACCACTGGTGCTGCCGCCGGTGGTCGGTGGTATCGGATTGATCTATGCCTTCGGCAAGTTCGGCCTGGTCGGCGAACATCTGGTGGCGATCGGCATCGACATCGCGTTCTCGACAACGGCGGTCATCCTCGCTCAGACCTTCGTGGCGTTGCCGTTTCTGGTGATCAGTCTCGAAGGGGCGTTACGCAGCGTCGGCAACCGGTATGAACAGGTGGCGGCCACATTGGGGGCATCGCCGACGCACACCCTGTGGAAAGTGACCATGCCGTTGGTGTTTCCGGCGTTGCTCTCGGGGATGGTCCTGGCCTTTGCGCGTGCGCTCGGTGAATTCGGCGCCACGATAACCTTCGCGGGCAACTTGCAGGGGGTCACCCAGACCGCGCCGCTGGCGATCTACGTGGAATCGATCAGTGAACCGGAAAAGGCCCTGCCGCTGTCGATGGTGCTGGTACTGGTGGCGCTGTTTGTGGTCATCGCCGTGCACCTGCGCGATTCTCATCGGGCGGTTGCGATATGAGCGGGGATCTTGTTGCCGAATTACGCAGTGACGTCCCGTTTCTGGACCTGCAGCTGACAGTTCCGGCCGGTGCCACGGTGGCTGTCCTGGGCCCGAACGGCGCAGGCAAGAGTACGTTCATGAACTTGCTGGCGGGTCTGCTCAAACCCGCAATGGGGACGATAACCGTCGGCAGGCGTGAACTCGTCGGCCCGAAAGTGTTTGTCCCGCCGCACAAGCGTGGTGTCGCGATGCTCTCGCAGCAGGGCATGCTCTTCCCCCATCTGACCGTTCGGCAAAATGTCGCGTTCGCTCCGGCGGCGGCACGACTGCCCCGCGCCGAGGTGCGCGCGCGAACCCAGCGGTGGCTGGAAGCAGTGGATGCGATCGACCTGGCAGACCGCAAACCGTCACAGTTGTCCGGCGGGCAGGCGCAGCGGGTGTCGCTGGCCCGGGCTCTGGCAGCCGATCCGGCGCTCCTGTTGCTCGACGAGCCGTTCAGTGCGCTCGACATCGATGTGGCCCAGCGTATCCGGGTGCTGATGCGAGGCATCCTCGCGGACCGTGCTCGCACCACAATGCTCGTGACCCATGACATCGCCGATGCGGTCACCCTGGCCGACTCGGCGATCATCTTGGGCGACGGCAAGGTCGTGGACCGTGGTCCGGTGCGTGAACTGCTGACCAGTCCGGCGAATCAGTTTGCCGCGCAATTGGCCGGACTCAATCTTGTTGCCGGGCACTGGGACGGAGATGCCCTCGATGCCGGGGTCTTCGGCATCACCGGGATGGCCGATACCCGGCTGGCCGTCGGTGACCCGGTCATGGCCGCGTTTTCGCCGACCGCGGTCGCGATCTACCGGACACCGCCGACGGGAAGTCCTCGAAACGTCGTGAAAGCCGTTGTCACGCGGATCGTTCCGCAAGGTGATCTGGCGCGGGTGGATACCGGTGTAGGTACCCAGGCGGTCGCTGCAGCGATCACGTGGGCGGCTGTCGCCGATCTCGACCTGGTTGCCGACGACGAGGTGTACCTGGTGATCAAGGCCAGCGAGGTCACGTTGTACCACCCTCGCTGAAGCTTCTCGAGACGATCGTCTGTGACGTGATGGCAATCTCACGTGATCCGCATCGTGATTGACATCACGAATTCTAGTCGGCTAAGTTACTTGAACTGATGTCAGTTTGTGTCTCGATTATCCGAGTCTCGTCACGTGGCAGCCATCGGTGTCTGCCACGGTCATCTGGAGGTCACGTTGAAATTGCTTGCCAGAACAACGATTGCGGTCGGCGTCGCCGGTGCGCTGGTCTTCACGACGGCGTGCGGGGGTGATACATCGGCCTCCGGTCCCGTGGAAGGGAACTGGGATGACATCGTCGCCGCTGCCAAGGAAGAGGGCAGCGTTCACCTCTACTCCACGCAACATCCGGAGAACCTGGAAGCGTTGAAAGTTGCTTTCATGCAGGAGTATCCAGAAATCAAGCTCGAGTTCACGCGCGGTACTGACGTAGAGACGAACCCGCGGGTGGAGGCGGAAAACCGGACCGGCAAGGGCATCGCTGATGTGCACATGCTGTCCGATCCCGCATGGGCCAAGGCCGCCGCTGATTCCGGTGCGTACTCGGTGGACATCGTCGGCCCCGCGTTCGATGATCCGGCCTATGACCGCGACAGCAGTGTGCTCGGAAACAAACTATTCCTGACCAGCGCTGCGATCATGGCGCTCGGGTGGAACATCAACGAACTTCCGCAAGGCCTGCGGGCTCCGGAAGATCTGCTCGATCCGGCTCTGCGTGGGCGGATCGGAGTGGTCAACCCGTCCGGTTTCGCGGCGGTCGTCGATGAATACCAATTCTTTGAAAAGAACTGGGGCGATGGACAGTTCAACGAAGATCTGGCGGCACTCGAGCCGCGGATCTATCCCGGATCATTGGCTATCGGGCAAGCGCTCGCTTCCGGCGAGATCGTGGCAACACCCATGGTGCAGCCGCTCATCCGCGAGATGGAGGCCGGCGCTCCCGTCGACTGGATTCTGCCGGATCCGGCGTGGGGGACGCCGTGGTACTCCCATGTGCTGACCTCGGCACCGCATCCGAATGCGGCCCAGGTCCTGGCAAACTTTCTCGTCTCCACCAATGGCCAGGTGGCTCTGTCGAAGGGGTACGGCAGCGTACTGCCGGATATCCCGGGAGCTGTTGGACGGGCGCAGGATATTGCATTCCCTGACACCGCTTCGCTGACGCCGGAGGCGATCTCCCGCTATCAGGAGCAGTGGGAGAAGCTGTTTGTGGGCTGAGCCCAGAGCACTGCGCTATGCCGGCTCAATCGAGTCGGCATAGCGTTTTTCCGGTGGTGTGCCCGTTGAGCATTGCGACGAGCGCGGCGGGCGCTTGATCCAATCCGTTGAACACCGACTCCTGGTGACTCATCGTGCCGTCGGTGAGGTGCTGCGCGATCTCTGAGCGCACCTGGTTGTAGAGGTGGTTGTACGAACCAGCGCGAAAACCACGGAGTAGTAGACTCTTTGCGGTTATCTGGAAGAGGTTCGAAGGGCCCGGAGTGGGTGTGTCGGTGTCGTAGGTGGACACCGCTCCGCAGATGGCAACGCGGCCGTGTTCGCGCAGATTGTCGAGCGCGGCAGCCAGATGATCACCACCGACGTTGTCGAAGTAGGCGTCGATCCCGCCGGGTGTGGCCTCGGCCACGAGCGAGGGAAGATCGCCACTGCGGTAGTCGAATGCGTGGTCGGCGCCGAGTCCGGTGAGCTGGGCGACCTTGCCGGAGCCTCCGGCTGATGCCACAACGGTGGCACCGCGTAGCTTGGCCAACTGCACGGCGATGCTTCCGACCGCGCCGGCGGCAGCGGAAACCCACAGTGTTTCTTCGGGTTTGATGCCGATGATCTCGAACAAACCGACGTACGCGGTCAGTCCTGAGCTGCCAAGCGGGCCGAGGAACCATTGGGGCTCAAGGCCTCCGGTATTGATCTTGGTCAGTGCTCCGGCTCCACCCAGCGCACCGGCGACCCCGGCATCGGCCACGGCGTAATCCCGATAGCCGTGCATGTGGGAGACCAGGTCACCGAGAGCGAAGTCGGGGCTGCGGGACTCGACCACCACTCCCAGTGCCAAACCCGCGAGAGGATCACCTGCTCGTAGCGGAGGTAGGTACCCGGCCGGAGCGTTGGTGCCCAGGCGGATTCGGATCGACGGATCGATCGACAGCCAGGTATTTTGCACCAGCACCTGCCCGGGTGTGAGCTCTGGAACATCTACTTCGACGATCGAGAAGTGTTCAGCGGTGAGAGCTCCGGTGGGGGCCGACGCGAGGCAGACGATCCGGTTTGCAGTGGTGATGGCGAACCTCCGTTGAGTGAGATGCAATATCCGCCGAACAAAAGTGAGTTCAGTTTGGGTATTTGCCCGAAAGTAGCACACACTCGGTGTCACCTGAACTAAGTTCAAACGGGACCGATCAACGGAGTTGGAACATGATGAGCAGCGCTCAGACGATGAGCCTTGTTGCGCCACTGCGTGTGCGGCGGTTGCGCAACATGCTCGGCTTCTCGCTGAGCGCAAGTGTGGCGGTCTGGATTCTCGTGCTCGCCGTCCAATGGACGCTCACCGAAGCCGGCGAATCGGCGGCAACGGTATCGCTGGTTCAGTTTGCTGCCAGCCTCCCGTTCTTTCTGTTGGCCCTGCCACTGGGCGCGATTGCCGAGTTCGTCAGCCATCGGTCACTACTTGTCGGGACCTCGCTCGTTCTGTTGGCGGCATCGATCTTGCTGGCTGTCCTGGAAGAACTCGGCATGGCCACGACACCCGTTCTGATGAGCGCGGTGTTCATCGCAGGCGCCGGGCTGGCCTCGGTTGCCATTGTCTGGCAGGCGTTGTTACCCCACATCGTCACTCGAGACATGTTGATGGTGGTACCGGCCATCGACGGCGCTGTGTTCAACGGAGCCCGGGCAGTCGGACCGGTTGTCGGGGGCGCGGTCCTGGCCGGGTTCGGTGCGACATGGGCATTTGTGCTGATCGCGGTCCTGTTTGCGCTGTGTACGGCGATTTCGGCATGGAATGTTCCCGGCGATATCGGACGAGCCGACCCGCACCGATCGGTGTCTGAAGCAGTCGGTGGCAGCCTGCGGTTCATCCGGCATTCCCGATGGACTCGCCGACTGCTGTTGCGGCTGACGATGTTTGGAATACCGGCGAGTTGCCTGTGGGGCCTGTTGCCGATCGTGGCACACGAGCGGCTACAGGTGACCACATTCGAGTTCGGGGTGCTCTCCGGGGCGATCGGGGTCGGGGCGGTACTCGGTACCGTTGCGCTGATGCCGGTGCGGGCCCGGATGAGCTGGAATCACTTTGTGGCGCTGGGCTCCGGGGCGTATGCGATTGTGCTCGCAGGCCTGGCGTTGGTGCCCTGGTTCAGCGTCATGTTCGCCCTGCTGGTGGTTGTCGGGGCAGCTTGGGTGGGTGTCCAGAGCACGTGGATGATCGCAACTCACGCGGCTGTGCCGCCATGGATCAAGGCGCGGGTGATCGCGTTCATCATGCTGATGTTCCAGGGCAGTCAGGCCGTGGGTGCGGTGCTGTGGGGTGTACTCGCCGACGTGGTCGGTCTGCGTACGGCAATCCTGCTGTCCGCGTTGATGATGGCCATTTCGGCGGTTGAGGTGATCCGGCGCGGGATCATGCCCAGTGATCAGATCGCTCCAGACCTCGCGCAGGCTCCGGCCCCGGTTGCTCCACCGCCCGGGCATGAGGGCAAGTGGGTGATCATCGAGACCACTTATCGGGTGATCCCAGAAGGTGCGAGTGGGTTCGTCGAGGCGATGGATGAGCTCCGACGCTCACGCCTTCGACTCGGTGCCAGGCGATGGACGCTGGCCACGTCTGCGGATTCGTCCGACACCTTCGTCGAGTACTGCATGTTCAAGGATTGGTCGGAGTATCGGTCCCAGGAGACCGAGCGGCTCACCGTGCCGGAGTACCGGCTGCGCACGCTCCTCACGGAGTATTTGGTGACCGAACCGCGGACGCGGGTGCTGGTCGAACCGAAGACCCCGTGAGGGCGCACGGATTCACTTGTGGTGCAGCGGTTCTCAGACCGTGAACCGACCACCGTTGCTGAGCAGGACAACGCCCACGAGGTTCACGGCGGCGTCGGATGCCAGATACAGGATGTTGTCGGCCAGCTCTTCGGGCGTGGCATAGCCGCGGGCGCCGCTCGAAGCCATCGCTTCGCGCAAGTGTGCGGGGGTGCGGGCCGCCATGCCGGTGTCCACTGGCCCCGGTGCCACGGTGTTCACGCGAATGCCAAAGGGAGCAACCTCTTTGGCCACGGACTGGCTCAGTGCGTGCACGCCGGCCTTGGACGCACCGTAGTGCGGGTACCCGATGAGGGTGTCGAACCCGGATGACGATCCGATGGTGACGATCGATCCCATCCCGACCGGCTTCATCGCACGCACGGCTTCACGCAGTACGTAGAACGTGCCGTCGAGATTGATGGACATGACGCGCCGCCAGTCGTCGTCCTCGAGATGGGAGAGGATGTCGATCGGTTCGCCCTTTTCGGCGGCGTCGTACATGCGCTGCTTGCTCTTCGGGTCGTCGACACCGGCGGCATGGACAACCACGTCGATGCGTCCCTGTGCGGCGATGATCGCACCGAAGGCATTGGCCACCGCGGCAGAATCGCTGACGTCGAGTCCGATGGCCTGGCCGACCTCGATCTCGGCGGCAACCGCCTCCGCGGCGGCTTTGTTCACATCGCACAGGTAAACGGCCAGGGCGCCGCGATCGGCGAGTGCCTTTGCCGTCGCCGCGCCGATGCCGGATCCGGCGCCGGTCACAACCGCGATCTTGCCGGCGAACTGCTTGTCGGTCATCTTCTGCCTTTCAGTTGATGTCGAACGCCCCGGCACTGCCCGGCCGGGACGACAAAGCCCGCGTGCTGCCGGAACCGGCTGCACGCGGGCGAGGTTGTGTCAGTTGAAGATCTGCTCGAGTTCGTCGCGGTATTTGTCTGCGCCGTCTCCGACGGTCACATCCGTGTTCTGGTCCGGTACCTCTTGGGCCAAAGCGAGCGAACCTTCGATGTCGGGCAGCACCGAGCTGTATCCGACGGACGTGGCTTCTTGCCCCGGTGCCGTGACCATGAAGTCGGCGAGGACCTGTGCGGCGTTCGGATGCGGCGCGGTACCCAGTGCGAGTCCGTACCACTTGGCACCCCAGACATGTTCGCCCGCGGCCCATTCGACCGGTGCGCCGGCTTCCTTGTTGGGCAACATCGGGTCTGCCATCAGCCCGGCGCTGATCTCACCGGACGCAATCGCCTGGGCCAGGGGCTGGTTGCTCGGGTAGATGCGGGGATTCTGGTCTGCGATCTGTTCCAGGATCTCGCGTCCGCCGTAGTACTTCTCGATATGTGAGTAGTAGTCCAGGTACGTGGGCGAGGTCGCCGGATTGACGATGCCGACCTTGCCCTTGAGTGCCGGATCCAGGAAATCCTGAGGCGTGGAGATGCCGGTCGGCAGCAGGCCGGTGTTCCAGCCGAAGCCGAGAAGGACGGCGCCTTCGAGGAAGAAGCGGTCGTTGAGGATGCTCGCGTCGCGGTCATAGTCGGGGTTGTCGAAACTCGGCCCGATCAACGGGACTGCGGCGTCCGAGTCCTCATTGGCCTGCATCCATGAGACGTCGGTGATGACGGCGAGGTCGCCGATGCCCTTGCCGGACTTGCTCTCGGCGTCCATCTTGGACAGCAGATCGGCGTCGACACCTCGGACCACTTCGAGATCGATTTCCGGATAGGCGGATTCGAATGCTGCCTCGAGCGCTGCGAGCCGGGGCGCGGCCTGCGTCGAGTAGATCGTGACCTTGCCTTCTTCGTTGGCCGCGGCGACGACGTCGTCCCACGAGCCGGAGACAGGCTCAGAAGTACCCGACGAGCTGCTACCGCACGCGGTCAGCGTCAGGGCAACGGCGGCGACCGCCACCGCAGCGCGGATGAAGTTGCGATTCATTTCGGGGCGTCCTCTTTCTGAAAGCTGAAGTTAATTCGGTTCAGCTTAGGGTGATCCACCCCACAACGCAAGCGTTGTATGCAGTAGGCCTCGCATCTGGTGGACTGGTGATTGACACCGCTTACGAATCGTGAAAATCTTACTGAACCGAAATCAGTTCTGTTTCCGTGTGGCCTGGTCTACCCGCTTTTGCGTGGCTGCCGACGGGCCATCAGCTGCCGGCCTCTTGGCGGGCGAAAGTAGAGGAGCGTATGTCCAACGAAGCCTTTGACCTTCTGATTGTCGGTGCCGGAATGGCCGGATTGACGGCAGGCGCCAAAGCCGCGTCGTGCGGAAAGAGGGTCTGTCTGCTGGAGGTCGGCGGGGACGTCGGCGGATCGGCGCGGTTTGCCGGCTATGCCTGGACTGCTCCCACCCGTGAGGTGATGGATGCAGAGAATCCGCACGGAGATACGGCGCTCAAGCATGCTCTGGTCGACCGCTTTCCTGGGGGTGTGGAGTGGATCCGCTCGGTCGGGATCGACGTTGACGACGCCCAACGGATCCTGAGCTTCGGGGGACAGGGCCACAAATTCGACACCAACCACTACATCGACACGTGCCGTCGCATTGTCATCGATGCCGGTGGTGAGGTCCTGCTCCGCACCGAGACCGACAGCCTTCTCAGCGTCGACGGAGTCGTGACCGGCGCTCTCGTGCGAACTGGTCTCGGTGAGTCGCGAGAGATCTCGGCCGCGAACACATTGCTCGCGACCGGAGGTTTCCAGGGCGACAAAGAGCTACTCGCCCAACACGTCCATCCTGGTGCCGGGAAGATGCAGCTGCGCTCAAACCCGAATAGCTGTGGTGCAGGCTATCGGCTGGCGATGGCCGTTGGTGCCGCCGCCGGTCCGGACAACGTCGGCTTTTATGGACACCTGATCCCCAGTGGTGTGGAACTCGCGGACCCGGCCGACTTCGTCGACATGTCTCTCTATTACAGCGAGCATGCGTTGCTGTTCAACCTCGATAACAAGCGCTTCGTGGACGAGACACTCGGCGATCATTTGACGACGATGGCTCTTCTCGACCAGCCGGAGGGCCGCGGGCTGCTGATCGCGGATGCGCGCGTGCACCGTGACTGGATGCTCGCGTCCTACGTCGAAGGTGCCGTTGCGCTCGACAAGTTCGAGCTGGCAGGCAAGCGCGGTGGCCGGGTGGGTATGGCCGAAGACCTCGATGAGCTCGAATACCTACCTGAAGAGTGGGGCTACAACGGCGTCGCCATCGGAGCTGCGATCGCCGAATTCAATCGGGCCGCCGATAACGGCGAGGACCTGACGCCCGGACGGCAGCGGGATCGCGAGTCGCTCTCAGAGGGGCCGTACTACGTCATCGAGACGGTCCCGGCCGTCACCTTCCCGTTTCACGGGATCCTGATCGACGACCAGGCGCGAGTCCTCGACGCCGCAGGCGCTCCGATCCCGGGGTTGCTTGCGGCCGGGTCTGATACCGGCGGCCTGTGGCATGGGGCCTACGCCGGTGGTATCGCCTCGGCCCTGGTCTTCGGGCTCACCGCGGCTGCCACGGCGTCCTGATCGCGTGTTGACCCACCGTTCGGTGGGAGATGAATCCGGGGTCCGCGGGGCCGATGCCGCCGCTATAGGGCATCCGAAACAAATTCACTTCAATTTCCGAGAAGTGATTGACACCACAGCGGAGGAACAGTAGCTTTCAAACTGAAATCAGTTCAGGAAGGTGACTCCTGGACTTCCGCTCCACGTCGAAGGCTCATCGTCGAGTCCGAAGGGACCAGGAACATGAAAACCTTTTCCAGGGCATTGGGCGCTGCGGCCACGGCCTTCGCCCTTCTCGCGACCGTCGCCTGCGGTGGTTCTTCGAACTCGTCGAACCAGGCCGTCGACGGGAGTTGGGACGACGTCGTGGCGGCGGCCAACGAGGAGGGCAGCGTGATGCTGTACTCGAGCCAGAAGCCGGCGAACCTGGAGTCTCTCAAGACGGCATTCGAGGCGAAGTATCCAGAGATCACCATGGAGTTCGTTCGTGGCACCGACCCCGAGATCAACCCCCGGGTCGAGACCGAGAGCAAGACCGGCAAAGGCACCGCCGACGTCCACATGCTCACCGACGCGTCGTGGATCAACACGGCCGCCGAATCGGGCGCGTACTCCGCAGAACTCGTCGGACCGGCTCTCGAAGCTCCGGCGTTCGAGCCCGAGAAGAGTGTCATCAACAATCGCTTCTTCCTCACCAGCGCCGCAGTCTTCTCTATGGGGTGGAACACCACCGCTGTCCCGGGTGGGTTGAGCACTCCCGACGACATCATCGATCCCGCCTACAAGGGCAAGATCGGCATCGTAAACCCGACCGGAATCGCCTCGTACGTCGACATGTACCGCTTCTTCTCCGCCAACTACGGCGAGGACTACTGGAAGCAGATCGCTGCCCTGAATCCCCGCGTCTACCCCAGTGCCCTCGGTGTTGCCCAGGCACTGACCTCGGGTGAGGTCATGGTCAGTCCTTCGGTTCAGCCCCTGGTGACCGAGGTCAGCGCCGGAGCCCCGGTCGACTGGGCGCTGCCGGCCAAGCCGTGGGGAACACCCTGGTACACACAGGTTCTCAAGGGTGCCCCGCATCCGAACGCGGCCCAGGTGCTCGCAGACTTCTTGGTGACCGTAGAAGGACAGACCGCTCTGAACGACGGCTACGCCGCGGTTCTCCCCGACATTCCGGGTGCTGTTGCCCGGGCGCAGGACATTGCATCTCCCGAGACCGACGATCTCACCCCGGAAAAGGTTGATCAGTACTCCCAGGAGTGGTCGAAGCTCTTCCAGAGCTGACGCCCTGCGGACAAGAACCGAAAGGTATTACGAAGATGGATGACACGGCAGCTTCGCTGCGCGGACTCAACGTATTGGTGACCGGTGCGTCCGGCGGAATCGGTGGCGCGAGTGCCGAACTGTTTGCAGCACAGGGCGCGACGGTGTACCTCACCGATGTCGATGACGCTGCGGGGCAGGCCCGGACAGATACGCTCGGGCCGAACGCCTGCTACCTCCATCTCGATGTGACCAGTGAAAGTGATTGGGCTGCGGTCACATCGGCCATGGCCGCGAGTGGCCACGTGCTCAACGTCCTGGTCAACAGCGCGGGTGCGGCCATCAAAGCGCCGCTCGAGCACACGTCGCTGGACGGGTTCCGGAAGATGATCGACCTCAACCTGGTCGGTACCTTCCTCGGCATCAAGGCCGCCGCCGAAGCCATGGTCGGCGGTGGCTCCATCGTGAACCTGGCGTCGCTGCGTGGCGTTCTGGCCACCGCGGAACTGGGCGCATACGGCGCCGCGAAGATGGGTGTGCGCGCACTGACAAAGGTTGCGGCACTCGAACTCGCAGACCGGGGTATCCGGGTCAACGCGGTCTGCCCGGGCAGCATCGAAACCGAGATCACGTCCGTGCCGGACTTTGCTGCCGATGACACCGTTGCCTACGTGCGGAGCATTCCGATGCAGCGGCGGGGATCGTCAGAAGAAGTGGCCAAGTCGATTCGTTTCCTCGCCACCGACGACAGCGCCTACATCACGGGAACGGACCTGATCATCGACGGTGGTCAGGCGGCCGGAGTCCGGACACCGAAGATCTCGACAGAAAGAGTCGCGAAATGACCTCTCAATTCAAAGTTTCCGGGCTGAACAAGACCTATGGATCGAATGTGGTGGTCGATGGACTCGACCTGGACATCGAGGAGGGTGAGTTCCTGGTACTCCTCGGACCCAGCGGTTGTGGCAAGACGACCACGCTGCGTTGTCTGGCAGGGCTCGAGACCCCGCAGGGCGGTTCGATCGCTTTCGGCGACAAGATGGTCTTCGATTCCGATGCCAAGCTCAATGTGCCTGCACACAAACGAAATATCGGCATGGTGTTCCAGTCGTACGCGCTGTGGCCGCACATGACTGTCCGCGAAAACATCAAGTACCCCCTCAAGGTTCGGAAGCTGAAGCAGGCGATCTCCGACGGCGCCGTCGAGGCCGCAGCCGACATGGTCGATTGCGGTGCCCTCCTGGACCGTTACCCGTCCCAGCTCAGTGGTGGCCAGCAGCAACGCGTTGCGGTGGCCCGCGGACTGGTTGCCCAGCCCGACCTGATGCTGTTCGACGAGCCACTGAGCAACCTCGATGCTCGGCTGCGCGACCAGGTGCGTTCGCAAATTCACCAACTGCACCAGAAGCTGGGATTCACAGCAGTTTTCGTCACACACGATCAGGCCGAGGCCTTTGCCCTGGGTGACCGGTTGGCGATCATGAAGTCGGGAAAGATCGAACAGTACGACGCCCCGGAACACGTCTTCGAGAAGCCGGCGTCGGAGTACGTTGCCGCCTTCATCGGAATGGGCAACCGGCTCGAACTCAAGCGTGGTCACGAAGGCTGGATCACCAGTGCCGGCGACATCATCGATCTCAGCGGTGCCGTGGTGCGTGATCGGGCCGATGAGGGTGAGAACGCCGTCGCCAGGTTCCGTCCGGACGACGTCTTCCTGCACGAGTCGCTCTCGGATGTGCCCGCAGGCAATGTCGCACTGCATGCCGAGCTGGTGGATCACGAATACGGTGGCCGGTACTTCGACGTGATGGTCAAGACCGGAACCGAGAAGCTGTCGTTGCGCGCCAAGGCTTCTGATCATGGATCGCGGTTGCGTCAGACGTCGACCGGCGCCCCGATGGTCATCAGCTTCTCGCCGGACAGCCTGCGTGTCTACGGAGATCCGACTGGCTCATCGGCGAATGCCTCGGATCTCGTCGCGGCAGGCAGCGGGAGTATGTCGTCATGACCACTGCCGCCGTAGCGACCCCCACGCGGTCGCTGACGATCCCGTCGCACTGGCGCGCCCGGATCGGATACATCGCACTCCTGGCAGTCCTGGGATACCTGGTGGTGCTGCCGATGGTCCGGTTGCAGATGCTGGCGTTCGAAGATGGTGCCGCCGGCTACAAGTCGCAGTACGGTCGTTATGACATCGCCAAGACGTTGTGGACCACATGCGCACTTGCTGTCGGTTCGCTGGTGATCGCTCTGGTGCTGGGCACCCTCCTGGCCTACGCGGCCAGTCGCCTACCGGCGAAACTGGGCTGGCTCAAGATCATTCCGATCCTCCCGATCGTCATGCCCTCGGTGGCCAACATCGTCGGTTGGGCATTCCTGCTCTCCCCGGGACCCGGATACCTCAACGTGCTCCTTCGGAAGCTTCCGTGGTGGAGCGGTCTCGACTCCGGACCCATCGACGTCTACACAGTGCCGTGGATCATCATCCTCACCGGCTTCAGCCTGACGTCCTTTGTCTACCTGTTCGTCAGTTCGGGCATGCAGAACATCAGCTCCGAACATCTCGAGGCCGCGCAGATCAGTGGTTCGTCGACATTCGGGATCTTCTTCAAAGTGGTTCTCCCGCTGCTGCGTCCATCGCTGATCTACGGTGGTGGTATCGCGTTGCTGCTCGGGCTCGGTCAGTTCACCGGACCGTTGATGCTCGGTCAGAACAGCGGCGTCAAAGTTCTCACCACCGAGATGTACCAGCGGGTGTCGCAATCGCCTTCGGATTTCGCCGCCGCAGCGGCCGCAGGCTCGCCGCTGGTGATCTTCGGTCTCGCAGTTGTCCTGATCCAGAAGGGACTGCTCGGAAATCAGTCGCGGTTTGTCACGCACGGCGGCAAGTCGTTTGTGAACCCCGCCGGACGTGGGACCTGGTCGGCGGCGGTCATCGCGATCTTCTCCCTGTTCGCGCTGGTGCTGCCGCTGATCGGCCTGATCATCGTCTCGCTGACGCCGTACTGGTCGGGATCTTTGAGCTGGGATCTGTTCACGCTGGCGAACTACAAAGAACTGTTCGCAACGAACTCGATCGTGGAATCGGTCATCACCAGCGTTGTGACATCCATCGGAGCCGTGGCGATCTGTATTCCGATCGGCTATGTGATAGCGAATCTCCTTGTGCGGGGCCGTCGTTTCAAGATCTTGGGATTGATCGCGGATCTGATCACCGCGCTGCCGATGGGTATTCCGGCTGTCATCTTCGGTGTTGGCTTCTTGATGGTGTACACCGAGCCGCCGTTCATCCTGTACGGCACTCGACTGGTGATCATCCTGGTGTATGTGGTCTTGATGTTGCCGTTCGCGGTCCGCATGCAGATGACTTCGATGCTGTCGCTGGGCAACACCTACACCGAGGCCTCGGCAACCAGTGGTGCCTCACCGATGGTGACGACACTGCGAATCATGTTGCCGCTCATGCGTCCGACGATCTTCAGTGCGATTGCGTTGATCTTCATCCTGCTCACCCACGAGTTCGCGGCATCCCTGCTCGTGCGGGCTTCCACAACGCAGGTGATGGGCACATTGCTTTACGACATGTGGCAGAACGGGTCGTACCCGCTCGTGGCCGCCATGGCACTGTTGATGACAGCGGTGACCACCGTGGGTGTTGCGGTCGCAATGCTCTTCGGCGGACGTAACGTACTGAGCAAGCTGTAGACAGGCGGGCAAGCTGTAGACAGGCGGGCAAGCTGTAGACAGGCGGGCAAGCTGTAGACAGGCGGGCAAGCTATGACGGAAAAGGATTCAGAGACAGTGACTTCGATGAACACTCGACTCCTCGACAAGGTGGTCCTCGTGACGGGGGCCACCGGCGGGATCGGTATCGAGATCGTTGCTCGTCTCGCCTCGGAAGGCGCTCACGTGGTCGCCACCGATGTGGACGGGCTGACATGCGAGGCACTGGTGGCGGCTCAGGATGTTCCTGAGCGGCACCAGGCAATTGCACTCGACATCACGCAGGAAGCGCAGTGGCAGAGTGTCATCGAGTCGATCTCAGAGCGGTTCGGACATCTTGACGCACTGGTGAACAACGGCGCCATCGGGAGCCTGGAGACCGTGGTCGACGAGGACCTCGAGCGATACAACCGTGTCATCGCGGTCAGCCAGACCGGTACCTGGCTCGGGATGAAGCATGCCGGCCCGGTCATCGAGCAGACCGGCGGCGGCTCGATCGTCAACATCTGTTCGATCCTCGGCAGCGTGGGCGGGCTGGGCAACAGCTTCGCCTACGCTGCCGCAAAGGGCGCTGTGCGGACGATGACGAAGAATGCTGCGCTGCATTGGGCGACGAAGGGTGTGCGGGTGAACTCGCTGCACCCCGGCTTCATCGAGACCCAGCCGCTGCTGGATCGCTACGCGGGCTCCGATCGGTATCGTTCGATGGTTGCCCACACCCCGATGGGACGTCTGGGCCGAGCTTCGGAGGTGGCTGCGATGGTGGCTTTCCTGGCCGGCGACGATTCGACCTTCGTGACGGGTTCGGAAATGTACGTCGACGGCGGCTGGACTGCTGACTGAACAAGGGTTTCAGGCAGCGTAGCGCCAGGGGGTATCGGGCCAGCCGAGATCGACTGCGAACTCTTGCGGCTCGACGGTTTTCTCCTCGAACACTGCCCGCGCACGCTGCACGAACCATTGCGCATCAGCGTCACTGTCCGGGTTCCCTTGGCCCACTCCCGAATGTGGTGGACCGCGCATTCGGAGGCCGGGGCATCACAGCCCGGACGCGAACAGCCCCGCTCCGCGGCGATCAACGCCAACCGTTGATCTGCTGTGGCCAACCGTTCTTCACGACCCAAATACAGCGGGCGATGTTTGTCATCGAGCAACGCCAGGAACTTGCGGCTCACCCCGGCCAACTTCAGGGCGTCCTTGACGGCCAACACCCCACCAGAGGCGGTGGTGGCCAGACCGGTTTCTTGTTCGAGCTGCTCCAACGTCATCGTCACGATGACCTGTGCGGGTAGGCCGCGGTGGCCGCCCACTTCGCCGCGACGACATCCCACAGCGCTTTGGTCGCCGGGTCGAGAGTGCCTTTGATCCCGGCCATATGATCTGCGCCCTGCTTGGATACCGGCAACTCCCGCTTCTGCGCACGGTCGCTGTCGTCGAACTCGCCGTCGGGGTTCAGATGCGCATGTAGGTGCAGACCAACCTTTTTCAGTTCATCGGGGTCCATCGTCCGCGCCGCATCGGCCATCAAACGTTCACCCTCGGACCAAGTTGGTAGATCGCTGCGGATCGTGCCCGGCAAGGCCATCAACACATCGTGGATCACGTTGTAATGTGCTACCCCGATCGCGCCGTCACGCAATGCTGCAGCAGTATGCGGATAGATCGGTGCAATCACCTCGCCCGAGGGTGTGTGCCAATCACCGACGCGCTCAGCTCTTTTCGATCGGCCGCTGGCCTGCGCTGCCGAAACCCGCAGATGATGGCGCAGAAATGTCAACGAGTTTGCGGGACAACACCTCACGGACAGCAACGACCTCCTCCGCATCAAGGGCCATGCCCTCGATACGGTTGATCAGATCTGCCACCCCCGACGTCATGAAACAGCTCTATCAGCACCCACCGACAAGTGGTGGCGTCGCTGGATTGCGCGTCACCAACACCCATTTCAGAACAACAGATGCACGCGTGAACCACTCAGCGGATGCTGAAGGTATCAACGCCGTCGTTCTTGGTCACCGAGAGCAGATCGCGGTCGACCAGCACGTCGAGGTGGGCGAGTGTTTCGCACGTCGCGACCATCTGATTGAAAGAATCCAGGTCGGCGAAGCGTCGTTCGCGACGTGTCCACGTCAGGGACTGGGCGATCCGGAGGCCTACGCTTGGCCCTAATTCAACGACAGCACTGAGGGTTTGGTCGAGGCGGCGAGCGTGATGGGCCAACAGTTCCAAGCAGCGTGTGTGCACATCGCTGCCGACGGGACCGTGCGCGGGGAGCATGGTGCACTCGGGTTCGTCGAGCAGCATCGTCAACGACTGTAGATACTGGCCCAGGGGTAATTCCCAGTCGCCGAGTTCGAATCCGATGGACGGTGTGATGGTCGGCAGGACGTGGTCACCGGTGTAGCAGACGCCGCGCTCAGTATCGTGAAAGACCATGTGGCCCTTCGTGTGACCGGGTGTGTGTACCGCGGTCATGGAATAGCCCGGGATGTCGATCGGCCCGGGGGAGAGCCAGGTGTTCGGCAGCTCCCAGTCGTCGGTGGCGAAGGGCTCGTCGATCGAACTCCGATAGGCCTGCTCGGCGATGGCGGTGTCGCCGGCTCGATGCAACTCGCGGATCGAACTCTCGGGGACGTTGCTGCGTAGTCGCTTGATCGCATCGATCCCAGGGGCCTCGGCGCGACCCAGATGTACCCGAGATCCGTGGCAGCGCCGGAGTTCTATGGCAAATGTGTAGTGATCGCGGTGCACATGGGTGACATAGATGTCGTGGATCTCCGACGGCTTGCGCCCGATCTGGGCGAGTGCTGCGGAGAGCTCATCGTGGGTCGAGGGCCGGTGCCAGCCGCCGTCGATCAGGGCCAGTCCATTGCTGGTCTCCAGCACGTACACATTGATCGCGCGGAGCCCGTCCTGCGGCATCTGCAGCGGAATCCGGTGCACGCCATCGACAATCTGCGTGCACCCGGCCCGCGCCCACTCGACTGTCATGCTGAGGTGGTCATTCTTCGCTGGTGCCGAGTGGAACCATCGTCGTTTCGTCGCCGTACCACATCATCCGACGACCACCCATGGTGCCGACATGGTCGACGGCGGCCTGCCACTGTGGGCTCGCCAGCGCAGTTTCAAGAGCTTCTCGTGACTCAAAGCTCAAGACCGACAGTCCATCCCATCCTTCTGACCGACTGCCGAACGATTCGAGCAGTTCGGTGTGCTGCCAGCGCAGTAGTCCGGGTAGTGGGTAGGTCACGTCGGCATGTTCTCCCCGCCACCACGTCATGAACTGATCATGGGTCCAGTCGGTCGGACGCGCTGCGATGAGGATGAGGTTGTACATCAAAACTCCTAAGTGAATTCAGTTCATTACGCTCGGCCGACGAAAAGGGCAACGTCGATCGAAGGCGGCGATCTATTTGCTGACGACCCGGATGGCGGCGTCGGTGACCAGCGTGGTGATCTCGTCGAGCGTGATCTTGCCGCCGGGCCGGTACCAGCGCCAGATGCTGATGACCAGGGCGAGCACGAGTCGGCCCAGCAGATGTGGATCGGAATCGACGAAGTCGCCGGATTTGATGCCGCGGGCGATCAGGTCGGTCCAGTTCTGCTCGATCTCGCCGACCAGGTCGCGCGACCGGAGACGTTCGGCTTCCTCTTTGACGGACTGGCGCTCGGTGGCCAGCAGATCCATGTGGTTCTGCAGGATTCGCCGCTGCGATGCCTCGGTGGGAGTTGCTTCGAGTGCCGCGGCGACCGCGGCACGCAGGGCGTCCTTGGGATCGGTGATACCGGCCGTGGCAGCGGTGAACCGTTCGGCGGATTCGGCCAATTCGAGGCGCATGATCGTCAAAAGGCAATGCGCTTTGGACTCGAAGTAGTGGTAGAGCGCGGTTTGGCCAATACCTACTTCGTCGGCGATCGACGCCCATTTGGTGTGTTCGTAGCCAACTTTGCCGAACTGGTCGATCGCCACCGATAGGATGAGGGTTCGTTTGGATCGCGGGCTCTCGCGACGAACCTCGGTATCAGTGGTCATTGGGCCCCCTGGGGTCTGGCATGTACACGGCTGTTCCGACTCTACCTCTCACTGAGGTGAATTAGGGTCAGTTTTGGATGCGAGGCCGGTGGCCAGGCTCACCGCGTCCGGTCGCGACAGCTTGCCCACGCGATTCTGTGGCAGATCGTCGACCGTGAAGACGTACTCGGGCCACTTGAACTTGGGGAAGTCGGTTGCGGCGAGCTGGTGCGTCACGCTTTCCAGGGTGAGCTGCTCGCCGCGGGTGACCACCAGTGCCGCAGCGCGTTCGCCGAGCATGTCATCGGGGACCGGGACCACACATACCTGGACAACCTCGGGTAGTCCGGCGATGGCCGACTCCATCTCGTTGATGTCGATGTTGCGGCCACCGCGGATGATGATCTGCTTCTGGCGACCCATCACCGCGATGGTGCCGTCGTCGCCGACCTCGACGAGGTCGCCGGTGGGCAGGAATCCGTCGGGAGACAGCGCGGGCGCAACCGGGCTGCCACCGCGGGCGTAACCGATGAACATAGACGGGCCTTTGACCTGAGCATCACCGATCTCGCCGGTGGGTACCGGGACACCGCTGGTGTCGACGGCCCGCACAGTGGTGCCCGGAAACGGACGACCGTCTCGGCCGAGCCGGATCGCGGGGGGATCGTCGAGCGCAGGTGTGGTGTGGCCGAGGCACTCCGACATTCCGAAGACGCGCAGGAATGTGGTTCCCAATGTCGTCTCGGCGTTTTCGAGTGCGCGCTCGTTCATCGGCCCGCCGCCGACGGTCAGTGCCCGTACGTTCGAGAGCCGGCCCTGCGAACCATCGGTCACCGACAGCTGCAGTGCCATGGTCGGTACCAGCATCGTCCAGGCGACAGCGTGTTCAGCCATCGCGTCCACGGCTGCTGCGGGCGACCACTTCCCGATGGCGACGAGAGGTCCGCCGAGGTAGGCGGGGAGATACATGCCGAAGCAGAAGGCCGCAACCGATGACAGTGGGACAAACGCGCCGATGGCCTCGCCTGACCGCAGTCCGACGGTGTCGATCGTGCTCTGACAGGCGTAGCGGATGGCATCTTCTGACTGCACAACACATTTGGGTCGCCCGGTCGAACCAGAGGTCATCGCGATTGCGGTGCCTCCCTGCCAACGGTCGATGTCCCCGAATTCTGCTGTGCCCGAACGCAGCAGGCGGGTGTCGAAGGCCTGTACCGAGTTGCCGAACCGCTCGGTGTCCACGCCCCAATGAGCCAGCGATGCCGGGTCGCCGACAATGATGTCGGGTGCGATGTCTTCCAGGGCCAGGTCGAACTCGGATTCGGTTGCGTGCGGGCTGAAGACGGCGACCAGACCGCCCCGCATCCCGACGGCCACCGCGGTGGCCAGGGTCTGCCAGGTGTTGTCGGCCTGGATGAGTGCGGTCGGCGGTGCTTCGTCGATGGCGGCGATGCGGTCGGCGAGTTCGCGAGCAGCGTCGACCACGGTTTTGAGACTGTGGTTGCCCAGTTCGTCGATGACGGCGATGGAATCCGGATCAGTCTGGGCCCTGGCGACCATTTCCTGTGCAAGTTTTTTCACTGCGCTGTCTCTTTCGGTTGCTGTCGATGTCGCGTTCAGATGGGAGCTCAGACCCCGGGGACCAGAACCCCACGGCCGGCGAAAGCGCCGGAACGTAATTGTCGGTATGCCGTGGGGATGTCTGCGAAACCGAATCTCGTGACCTCTGAGTGCAGGGTGCCCGCCTGTGCCAACGCGACCACGTCGCGCAGATCTGTGGTGGTTCCCCAGAACGGGGCATTGACCTGCCAACCATTCGGCATACCAAGGTCTTTGCCGACGGTGAGGCGCCCACCTGCGGTACCGACAACGACAATTCGTCCGCCGGGGGCAAGTAGCGCCGGTGCCGGTTCGACGGTGGCAGGTGCGCCGACGAAGTCGAAGACCACATCGGCGCCGCCGAGTGCGGCGATGTCGGGGGCGGCAGCTTCCAGGCTCAGATGGCTTGTCTGCGCGCCCAACTCGAGCGCCAGGTCGTGGCCCTGCGCGCGGTTGTCGACGGCGATGATGTGCCGCACACCGAACGCCCGCAGGATCTGTACTGCCAGATGGCCGAGTCCACCGATTCCGACAACTACAGCAACAGTGTCGCTGTCGATCAGGTCTTTGTGGGTTGCAATCGCGTGGTAGGCGGTCAACCCGGCGTCGGCCAGGGGCGCGGCCTGTTCGGCGGGCAGGGATCCGGTGGGGACGAGTACTTCGGCGGACGGGACCAACATCAGCTCGGCGAGCCCACCGTGATGGCCGAGTCCGTTGCCGATCGGCGAAAGCCGCCCGTCGGGTCGGGGCACGAGTTCGAGACAGTAGTTCTGCCGTCCACGACGGCAGTTGCGGCAGTTGCGGCAGGACCAGATACCGTGCACCACCACCGATTTGCCGATCAGACTGCGGTCGCCTGCCGGTCCGGCGTCGACAACTGTTCCGGCGACCTCGTGTCCGAGTGTCAGCGGCAGCGGATAGTCGAACCGGTCGGTCGGGGAGTCCATGACGCTGAGGTCGGAGCGGCACAATCCGGCCGCCCCGACCTTGATCAGGAGCTGTTCGCCGCCGGGCACGGGGTCGGGGATCTCCCGGACCACAGGTGAATGGCGCCAGGCGGTGAGCTGAACGGCCAACATCAGCGTGCGGTCCAGCCGCCGTCGACGATCAGGGTCTGCCCGGTCATGTACGACGAGGCATCCGAGGCCAGGAAGAGCACGGCGCCGTTGATCTCGCCTTCGGTGCCACCGCGGCCGAGCATGGTGTTGCGGCGGACCCAGCCGGCGGACTTGTCGTTGCTGAACAGGCCATCGGTCATCTCGGTATCAAACCAGCCGGGGACAACCGCGTTGACGCGGATGCCCCGTCGGCCCCATTGACCGGCGAGTTCGCGGGTGAGTCCAAGGGTGCCGGCCTTGGACGCGGCGTAGCTGGCTCCGCCGATCGGGGCGGTGGACACCAGCCCGATCACCGACGAGATGTTGATGTACGAGGCCGTTTCGCCCTCGGAAAGGCGGGTGGACGCGTACGTCGCCAGATGAAACCCTGCGACGAGGTTGACCTCGAGGATCGAGTTGAACCCGTCGACCGTTTCGTCTTCGGCATTCGGTGGGCCGGGCATGCCTGCATTGTTCACCAGGATGTCGAGGCGACCGGAGGTGTTGTAGACCTCGTCGACCAGGGCCTTGCGGTCGCCGTCGTCGGTGATGTCGCAACGAACCGGGACGATGCCGGGTACCTCGTCGGCCAGTGCATTGAGCCGATCGAGTCGGCGGGCGGCGGCATAGACCGTTGCACCGGCAGCTGCCAGCGTGCGGGCAAACCCGAGCCCGAGGCCGGACGAGGCGCCGGTGACGATCGCCGCGCGGTCGGACAGACCGAACATCGAGGTCAGCATCGATCCCGATCCAGGTGTGTTGTCAGTCATCACTTCTCCCGTGCATCACAGTTCGGACTGGTCATCAGTAGACCGCGGTTCGGCCACCATCAACGGGGATGATGGCTCCGGTGGTGTAACCAGCTGCGTCAGAGGCCAGATGGGTCACCATGCCGGCGATCTCCACCGGCAATCCCAGCCGGCCTGCGGGCAGCCGATCGACGATCTTGCCGATGAACTCGTCATCCCAGTTCTCGGCCATGTCGGTGGCGAAACCACCGGGCATCACACAGTTCACCCGGACGGTCGGCCCGTATTCCTGCGCGAAGGCGCGGGTGAGGGCGTTGAGTCCGTTCTTGGCGGCGGCGTACATGGCCTCGGGCGGGCTGGGTCGTTCGGCACCGATGCTCGAGATGTTGATGATCGAACCACCGCCTGCGGAGACCATGCGCTCACCGGCAACGGCCATCAGGCGGAACGGCCCTTTGAGGTTGACCTCGATCGTTTTGTCCCACAGACCTTCCGTCACCGAGACGAGGTTCTCGGCGAGCGGCGCGATGCCGGCGTTGTTGACGACGATGTCCAGGCTTCCGAACTGCTCGATGATCTGATCGACCGCAGGCTCGATGCTCTCCCATTTGCCCACATGCAGGGCAAAGGGGTGTGCGGTGCCCGGTCCGCTGTCGCTGAGTGTGGCAACCGCTGCTTCGCAGGCCTCGATCTTGCGGCTGGACACGATCACGGTCGCGCCCGCCTCGAGGAGGCCCTTGGCGATGGCCAGTCCCAGACCGCGGCTCGCGCCGGTGACCAGGGCGACCTTGCCGGTCAGGTCCGATGTGCTCATTTGTGCTTCTTCACTTCCAGGCGTGCGATGGTCCGCAGGTGAACTTCGTTGGGGCCGTCCGCAATCTGCAGTGCACGGGTGATGGCGTGTAGGCGGGCGAGGATGGTGTCATCGCTGACCCCGGCCGCACCGTAGGTCTGCACGGCGCGGTTCACCACGTTGTGCGCGACCTCCATGGCGGACACCTTGATCGCGGCGACCTCCGACCGTGCCGACGCATTGCCCTTGGTGTCCATCAGCCATGCCGATTTCAGGACCAATAACCTGATCTGGTCGATCTCGATGCGGCTGCGGGCAATCCACTCGCGGACGACACCTTGATCGGACAGTGGTCCGCCAAAAGCGATGCGCTCCAACGACCGTTTGCACATCATGTCCAGTGCGCGTTCGGCCATACCGATTGCGCGCATGGCGTAATGCATGCGGCCGGGTCCGAGTCGTCCCTGGGCGATGGCGAATCCGTCACCTTCGGCACCGAGCATGTTGCTCGCCGGTACCCGTACGTCGGTGAACTGGACCTCGCCGTGGCCGAGTCGGTCTTTGAATCCGAACATCGGTAGATCGCGCAGGACCTCGATGCCGGGTGCGTCGGCGGGCACCAGGATCATGCTCTGCTGGCGATAGGTGGGGCCGTCGGGATCGGACTTGCCCATGAAGATGATGAGCTTGCAGTCCGGGTCCATGACGCCCGAGGTGTACCACTTGCGGCCGTTCAGGACGTACTCGTCGCCTTCACGGGTGATGGTCGAGGTGATGTTGGTGGCATCCGAGCTCGCGACAAACGGCTCGGTCATCGCGAATGCGGAACGGATGCTGCAGTCCAGCAACGGCTTCAGCCACTGCTCTTTCTGCTCTTCGGTGCCGAACATGGCGAGGATCTCCATGTTGCCGGTGTCGGGAGCCGAGCAGTTGATGGTCTCGTTGCCGATGATCGATCGGCCGACGATCTCGGCCAGGGGTGCGTATTCGAGGTTGGTGAGTCCGGCGCCCAGATTGTCGTGACACATGAACAGGTTCCACAGTCCCTGTTCGCGGGCGATGGCCTGCAGGTCGCGCATGATCTGCGGCTGCTCGTGCGGGTTCTCGTTGGCCGCGATCTGCTCGTCGTACACCTTCTCGGCGGGGTAGACGTGCTCTGACATGAAGGTTTCGAGCTTGCCGAGCAGTTCCTCGGTGCGGGCGGAATAGGCGAAATCCACGATGACTCCTGTGGTTTGAAGGTGTGCGCCTACCGGCGCAGCAGGGCGGTGCCGGTCTCGATCAGTCTGTTGATCGTGGCCGGAAGCTTTTCTTGATCGGGATCGTGGTGGCGTCCCTCGCGATGGCGGCGCAGGTTGTGGCCCATGATCGCGGCCATCTTCAGGCGGCCCAGAGCGTTGAACCAGTTCTGGTCGGGCAGGTCCGAGGTTCCGCCGGTGTAGAGCGCCATGAGTTCGTCTTCGGTGGGCAGGCCGGGGACCTCGCGTCCCACATCGGGGAAGTTGCTGCCGTCGGCGAAGACCAGGAACCAGCCGAGTTCGACACGCGGATCGCCTGCACTCCAGATCTCCCAATCGATCAGGGCGACCGGTTCGAGACCCTGGGACATGATGTTGCCGAGGCGGTAGTCGCCGTGTACCAGGGTGGGCGTGATGGGTTCGGGGATATCAGCCTCGAGTAGCGCGAGCAGCTCGGCGCCGCCGACCACGAGTTCCGGTGGGACCGCGCCCAATGTCCGTGCCCAGCGAGCCAATTCATCTGCGGGGGTGAGTGGTTCGGCCAGTCCGGGGATCGTCGCGAGATCGACCGCGTGCAGGAGAGGGAGTACCTCGGCAGCGCGACGCATGCGCGCGGCGGCGAGTTCGGGCTCCACCGCTGGATCGTCGAGCACCGGTTCGAGTGATTCGCCTGCAACGAACTCCATCGCGAACCAGGCGGGTTCGGTCTCGTCGACGGTGACGATGCGGGGAACGGGTACGTCGGTGTCCTCGAGTGCCTTCAGGATTGTGGCCTGGCGCAACATGTCATGTCGGCCGATCGAGCGCTGACCTTCGGGAACCGCCTTGATCACGACGTCTGAGCCAGAGGTGCTGACGCGATAGGTCAGCCCGGAGTGTCCTCCGGGCAGCACCTGGAAATCGGTCATGGTGAGTCCGCATTCGGACTGTAACCGCTGTGCGACTCTGGTTTTCAGATCCTGCCCGGTCATGGTCGCGGCTCCCTCGGTAGACCGAGCACCCGCTCGGCGATGATGTTGTGCTGGATCTCATCGGTTCCGCCGGCGATCTTGTAGCCGGGGGCGCCGAGAACATGTTCACTCCAGGCGAATGTTCCCCACTGACCGGAGTTGGAGGCGAGGTCGCGGCCGAGCAGCATGCGGGCGACTTCGGAGGTTCGAGCCATCGTGTCGGTGGCCAGTAGCTTGCCGAGCGAGGCCTCGGGGCCCGGGTCGTTGCCTGCGACCACGGCGCCGGCAACGCGCATGTTGCTGACGCGCTGCAGGTAGCTCCGCGTCACCAGATCGGCGACCTTGTCGCGCTCGATCTCGGTCAGTTCGCGTCCGAGGTTCTGGGCAAGTGCCACAGCCTGATCGGCGTTCGCCAGACCGAGATTGCCGCCGTCGAGACGCTCGGCAGCCAGGACGGTCAGGGCGACCTGCCAGCCCTTTCCGACCGGGCCGAGCCGGTAGGTGTCATCGAGAACAACGCCCTCGAGGTAGACCTCGTTGAATGAGCTGCCGCCGGTCATCTGCTGGATGGGGCGAATGGTGACGCCCTCGGCGTCCATCGGGATCAGGAAGACGGTGAGGCCGGCATGTTTGGCGACGGTCGGATCGGTGCGGCAGACCGCAACACCGAAGTCGGACACCGGAGCGCCGGAGGTCCAGACCTTGTGGCCGTCGATCTGCCACGAACCGTTCTCGCTCTGAACGGCTTTGGTCCGGACGGCAGCGAGATCGGAACCGGCCTCGGTCTCGGAGAACAGCTGACACGCGATGAGATCGGTGCGCAGCATCGCCCGGACATAGCGTTCCTTCTGCTCCTCGGTACCCCATTGCGCGATGGTCGGTGCCACCAATTGCTGAGTCACGGAGAACATCTCGGTACGGCGAGGAATGTCGAAAGCCTCTTCGGCGCGACGGAAGGCGAGCACGTACGACAGCGGGAGGTCGCGGCCACCGTATTCGGCAGGCCAGTTCAAGGCACCCCACCCGGCGTCGTACTTGAGCTTCTCGTAACGCGAGATCTCGTCGGTGTGCTCGCGCTCCTGCGCGGCCGTCCAGTTCTCGAAGACGGCCACGGAGTCGGAGCCGGTGCCCCAGACCGATTCGGTGCGGGTCGATGCCACGCTCTGCAGCCACGAGACTGCTTCTTCGGTGAAGGTGGCGAGATCGGGGAGGGTGTGTGCTGTCACTGAATTTACCTTCTGCGCCTGTGTCTCATCAAACGGTCAGAACGGTGCAGGCACTGATGCCCGGTGCGCCGTATACGTGCGTGAATCCGACTCGGGGAGTGCCCTGGACCTGGCGGGCGCCGGCCTCGCCGCGGAGTTGGGTGACGATCTCATGGACCTGTCGCAGGCCCGATGCGCCGATCGGCTCACCGTTGGCGATGCACCCGCCGTCGGTGTTGATCGGAATTCGTCCACCGATCTCGGTTGCGCCACTGGCGATCATCTCTTCCTGCTCACCGGGTTCGCAGAAGCCACATTCGGCCATGTGCATGATCTCGGCGCCGCTTTCGGTGTCTTGCAGCTGTGCGACGTCGACGTCCGACGGGGTCAGACCTGCCTGTTCGAATGCGGCCTTGGCGGCATCGGCACTGACGCTGGTCGGTTCTCCGCTGCCCTGCACGGCAGGACTGAAGACCTCGAAGGAGCCGAATCGCCTGGTGCGGTGCGTGATCGCCCGAAGGTGGACCGGTGTGCGATCGATCCGCTCGAGGGCTTCGGCGCTGGCGACCACGATGGCGGCGGCACCTTCACCGGGAGAGCAGAACATGTAGCGCGTCAACGGATCGTTCACCATGTCGGCATTGGCGATGGTCTCTGCGGACATCGCTTCCTGCCGCCAGGCATTGGGATTGAGAGTGCCGTTGCGATAGGCCTTTTCGGCCACCCGGGCGAGCGTGTCGGCGGAAATGTCGTACTGGCGCATGTAACGCGAGATCTTGGCGCCGAAGAACTGTGTGGTGACCATGAGGCCGGCATCGCCGTAACTCTCTGGTAGACCCCACTCTGCGGGGCGCGGGTCGAATGCGCCACGGGGATGCTTGTCGAAGCCGACCGCGAGTGCGATGTCGGCGGCACCGGCCCGGACGGCGTTGACCGCGGAGAACAGCGCGCTACCGCCGGTGGCGCAGCCGTTCTTGACGTTGGTGAAAGGGATTCCGGTGAAGCCCAATTCGGCGACGAGGGTGTCGGCGAGGCCGGACCCGTCGCTGCCGCCGAACGCGACCTGCACATCGGGCCAGGTCAGGCCGGCGTCGGCGAGCGCGCGGTTGATCGCGGTGACGGCCATGTCGCGTCCGGAGATACCGGGCTGCCGTCCGAACTTGGAGAGTCCGGCTCCGACGATCGAAACAGGCTGTGTCACTTGGAGGCTCCTTGCGTGGTGAAGCGTCCGACCGCGAACCGAGGCACCGGTGAGCTTGAGATCAAGCTCACCGGGGCCCGGTCCAGTTCGGTGAAATCATCGCAGTCGAGGATTGCCTCGACCTTGATGCCTTCGGGGAGTTCGACGTAGCCCACCGCATAGGGCGAGAAACCCTCTGCAGGTGGAACATACGGCGGCGATTTCGGAGGAAAGCGCTGGATCGTGTACGCCCACACCACACCCTCGGTGCTCAGATCCAGTGGA
This sequence comes from Williamsia sp. Y844, assembly GCF_056786475.1. Taxonomy (NCBI): domain Bacteria; kingdom Bacillati; phylum Actinomycetota; class Actinomycetes; order Mycobacteriales; family Nocardiaceae; genus Williamsia; species Williamsia sp. Y844. The sequence continues at coordinate 1,578,160 of NZ_JBXCJB010000001.1, read as the reverse complement.
TCTGCGGTCGGGGTGACGCATTTACTGCACATCGTGCTCGCCGGGAATCCAACGGTGCCACATGTGGAGCATTTACTGCCGCGGAGTACCGCGGCCTGGGAGCTCTGCGACAATGCCAACGCCTCTTCCATGTCCATCCCTTCAGGTTGAAGATCTAACGGGAGATCAGCGACCGACCCACTTCGGCTCACGCTTCTCGAGGAATGCGGTGACGCCTTCCTTGCCGTCTTCGGACTGCAGGGCGTTGCCCACGGCGAGGTGTTCCATGACCATCAGTGACTGGATGTCGGCGTCGAGGCCGCGGTCGATGCACATCTTGGTGAGCTTCATCATGAACGGGCTCTTGTCGGTCAGAGTCGCGATGAAGTCATCGACGCGCTGGTCGAGCTGATCTGCCGGTGCCGAATCGTTGATCAGGTCGAAAGCGGAGGCTTCCTGACCCGACAGCAGCTTTCCGGTGAGCATGAGCTCCTTGGTCTTGCGGATGCCGATCATGCGGGGCAGGCGGTAGATCGGGCCGGCGCCACCGAACAGTGCGCGACGGATGTGGAAGTCGCCGATCTTGGCGTCGTCAGATGCGATCGCGAAGTCACACGAGATCATCAGCTCGAAGCCGCCGGCGGTGACGTAGCCCTCGAGGACTGCGACCGAAGGGGTGTTCATCGAGTAGAGGCGGTCACAGACCTTGGCCGAGAGCACGGCGACGTCCATCGCGGTCGTGCTGCCGATGAAGTCGGACAGCAGATCATCGAGGTCGAAACCCGAGCAGAAGGTGTTGTTGACGCCGCGCAGAACCAGGACCTTGAGGTTCGGATCGTTGTCGACCTCGACGATGATCTCGTCGAGACGGTGTAGCAGCTCTACGGTGACCGCGTTCTTCTTGTGCGGGCGGTTCAGCCACACGCGGGCGACTTCGCCGTCCTTCTCCAACAGGATGTGATCAGTCTCGATCATGATTGAGCCTTTCTGTCGACCTTCAAAATTGAACTGGATTCACTTCAGTATTGACCACCGGGAGGCATGCGTCAATACCCAACCTGAACTAGGTTCAGATTCCGATGAGAGTGGCGATTCGGGCGCGATGGGCACGCGAATCTCCCTGTAGTGCTTCATTTCCCATGGCGCGCCGGAAATAGGAGTGGGCGGGGTGTTCCCACGTGAATCCGACGCCTCCGTGAAGTTGGACGGCTTCGGCGGCCGCGCCGATGGCGGCATCGGTGCAGACCGACCCGGCCACGGCGATGGCCAGTCGGGCGGTGGCGGGATCTTCGTCGTAGACCGCGGCGGCATAGCGGCAGGCCGAACGGGCGCGTTCGAGTTCGCGCAAGACATCGGCCAATCTGTGTTTGACCGCCTGGAACGACCCGATGGGGCGTCCGAACTGGTGCCGGGTCTGTACGTATTGCACGGTCATCTCCAGCAGCGCGTCGACGATGCCGGTGTTCTCGCAGGCCAGCGCGAGCGTCGCGAGGTCCTGCAGTTGGGTGCAGACCCGGTCGTGGTCGGCGCTGTTGGTCAGCGGGGTCGCCGGGGACTCGCGCAGCGTGAGGTTTGCTTGCCGCCGTGTCGGGTCGATGACCTCGCGGTCGGATGCGGACAGGTGCTCGCCCGCCGTGGTGGCGAACAGGCGGCGTCCGGCGGCGGTCTCGGCGGACAGGATGATCACGTCGGCGCCTGCGCCGCCGAGTACGTGCGTGGCCGTGCCGGACAGTGTCCAGGTGCCGCGGTTCTCGTGCGCCCGGACGTCGTCGGTCTCGGGTGTCAGTGATGAAACGGTGGCGATCGAGGTGCCGGCGAGGACGTTGCCGAGCAGCTCGGCGAGATCGTCGTCGGTGGTGGCCGACAAAAGAGCCGAAACCCCCACGGCCGCCGACGTGTAGACCGGCTCGCAGACCAGGCTACGGCCGCATTCTTCGAGGATGATCCCGAGTTCGACCATGCCGTAGCCCAGTCCGTCGCGCTCCTCGGGGACCGCGAGCGCGGTCACCGACATGTCGTCGACCAGATGTCGCCAGAGCTCGGGTGAATAGCCGGTCGGGGAGTCGGCCGCGGCGCGAACCTGTTCGATGCTGCTGTGTTTGCCGAACAGGCCGCGGACCGCACTCCGCAGTTCTGCCTGTTCGGTCCCTGGGGTCAGTGTGGAGGGCTCGGATCGGGGCCAAGGCGCCTCGACGGCCGTGGATGAGGACATATCGCTCCAATTGACGTGAGTTCAGTTCGATTTATTTCCACAGTAACCCGGTACGCTCTCGACAAGAAAGGGTTTCCCGAACTAAGTTCATTTCATGAGTTCCGAGATCGAGAAGTATTACGCCACCGTCGACAGTGGTCGCCTCGAGGACGCGGTTGCGATGCTGACCGCCGATGTCGAGTTCGCCATGGTGCTGCCCACCGGCATCAAGCACGACCGGGGCCGCGAGGTCATGCTCGGCTACCTGCAGGGGCGTCCGCCCGTGGACCGCAGACACGTGGTCCAGCGGGTTGCCGTCACCGACGATCTGCAGTTCGCCCACGGCGCGGTGACCGACGACGGCGTCACCACCGGATACTTCGTCGGCGTGATGCATGTCGGCGCCGACGGACTCGTCGACCGCTACCAGGTGTCGTTCGACGCCGAGTTCTCATTGCTGCCCACCGCAGCCCTGGCCCCTGAAGGAGTCTGACCCATGACCGATACCGCCATCTCGACACCGGTTCTCGCGCAGTGGTTCGAATACATGGATTCCGATGATCCAGACCGGGTTTTGACCATGGTCACCGACGACTTCGAGATGTCGGTGCAGTTCTCCAAGGGTGGCGGACAGGCCGCGGAATTCGTGGGCGACCACGCCGGTCTCATCGCCTACCTGGCGCAACGGGAGAAGAGTGTCCTGGTCCATCACATCGATGCCGGATCCCTTGTGGGCCAAGTGGAACTGGTCTTGGGGCGCACGACCCGTCACGGATCCTTCGAGGCGTCGTTCAACGCCACGGCCCAGGTGAACGGCGCAGGCAAGGTTCGGCGACTACTCATCGCGCGGACACCTGAAATCGCATTTTCCTGAGTTCACCCATCGACGTCCGTGATGACAAGTCACGGTGACCAATAGAAGAGGGCGACGCGTGGGAACTCAATTTCCCCATCTGTTTTCGGCGTATGACCTTGGCGGAATCACGCTCAAAAATCGATTGGTGGCGTTGCCGGCCGGGACGAGTATGGCATTGCAAGGTGTTCCGACACATGGGGATACGGAACACTTCGAGCGAATCGCGGCTGGGGGCGTCGGCCTGGTGATCGGTGGTGCCACGGTGGTCCACCCGACGACAACGCTTCGCTCACGAAAGCTCATCGAGGCCTATATCGACGAATTCGTGCCCGCCACAGCCGAAAAGGTGAAGGTCATTCATCGGCATGGAGCACGATTCGTGGTTCAGCTGTGTCACCTCGGCCGAGAGTTCATCGGCGGAGAATCGGATGCCCCGCCCTCGGCTCCATCTGCGATCAAGACCGTGCGAGATGCGTATCCACCGCACGAGTTGTCCGTGGCCGAGATCGACGACATCGTGGAGGGCTGGCGGATCTCGACGGAGAATCTGGTCAAGGCCGGCGTCGACGGAGTCGAACTCCATGCGGCACATGGTTATCTACCGGCGCAGTTCATGTCGCCTCTGTCGAATCAGCGAACAGATGATTTCGGCGGTTCCTTTGCAAACCGAATGCGATTCTCGCGCTTGGTGATCGAGGCGATGCAATCCGTGATTCCGCCCGGCTTCCTTCTTGGCGTGCGGCTCAGTGGCGAAGAAGAGATCGCTGGTGGGATGAACATCGAGGACTGTGTGCGGGTTGCCGAGAATCTGACCGAGCTGGGCATCGACTACTTCAGCATCACCCACGGAACCCGTGGCAAGTATGTGAAGGATTCGACCAATCCGGATGCCGTGGCGATACCGTCGGCATCGCGGGTGCGCGCTGCAACGGGCGTTCCCACCCTTGTCGGCCAACGGATCCGCGATGCGGCCACCGCCGACCATGCGATCAAATCCGGTCACGTCGATATGGTGGGAATGGCGCGGGCGCTCATTGCCGATCCCGATCTGCCCATCAAGTCCCAAACAGGCCGGCTGGACGAGATCCGCGGCTGCCTGGGTATCAATCAAGACTGCCGGGCATTTGATCCGCACCTGCACTGTGCGGTCAACGCCGAAGTCGGTCGTGGCAGGCATCCCGGGGTGGGCGCAACGGCGCCGAGAACCAAAGAGATTTATGTCATCGGAGGAGGTCCCGGTGGCCTCGAAGCCGCACGCGTCGCCGCAGGCCGCGGGCATCGGGTGACCCTGTTCGAGAGGGACACGTTGCTCGGAGGCGCGCTCGGAGTGGCTGCGGCGGCACCCCACCGAGCTACCTTGATCGACGTCATCGACTACCTGCAGCGCGAACTCAGGCGTCTCAAGGTCGACGTGAACCTCTCTGCCGGAATCGATGTCGACGATGTTGCCGCCATTCTCGATGCAGCCGATCACGTGATCGTGGCCACCGGCTCGCGGTCCGCGGACCTACCGGCAGGTCTGGACGGGTGGCCCGCGGCGACTGTGGATGATGTGCTGTTGGGTCGGGTGCCCGAGGTCGAGAGTCGTCGGGCCGTGGTCTTCGACGAAGGTGACGGCTTCTGGCCCGCTTACAGTGCGGCCGAGGCACTGACCCAGCGTGGCTGGCAGGTCACGTTCGCCACCCCGCTCACCGCGTTGGCCTCCAGGATCCCGGCTGAAAGTGCGGCACCGCTCCTCGGGCGTCTCGGTGCCGCAGGTGTTGAATTCAGGGTGGGTAGCTCGCTGGTGGTCTCCGAGGAACCCTCGGCCCCGTTGTTCCTGCGGCCGGTCTTCGGAGGTGGTGATGTTGTGTTGGATGACGTGCTCACGGTCTGGCATCAGCCGCGTGTTCCGGTCTCATCCCTGGGACTGGCACCAGGTCCCACGGTGAGCGTGATCGGTGACGCAGTCACCCCTCGTCGCCTGAGTCATGCCATCGCGGAGGGCTATCGGACCGGCGCCGAATTGTGACGGCTGACGTGGCGACCGAGGTCTGCTCCGGTAAGTGCCTCGACGGCAGTCAGTCGGTCGAGGCAGCCTTCTTGTTCAATTCCAGGGTGCGGGCCCGAAGTCGTTTGTAGCCACGAACATTGAGTGGACCGATTGATTTGAAGTAGTAGCGGTCGTGCTGGGCGGCGGATGCCAGGGTGGTGTCGACGAGGATGGTGCCGGGACGAGCTGAACTGGCCAGCCGGGAGGCGATATTGACGGGTTCGCCGAAGATGTCGCCGAGACGGGTCAGCACGGTGCCCAGCGCCATCCCGACCCGAAGCGGTGGCAGATCGTGCGTGGCGGAGAGCTGTTGCAGCGCAAGTGCGATCTCGGCGGCGGCGATCGGGTCCTCGACCTCGAACATGACCGCGTCGCCGATGGTCTTCACCACGTGACCACCGCGCAGGGTGATCGTTTCGTAGGCGTTGGTCTCGAAGCGGTCGAGCAGATTGTCGAGTTCGTTCATGTCGAGCTGGCGCGACAGGCTGGTATATCCGACGATGTCGACGAATCCGATTGTGAGGGTTCGGTTCACGCCGTCGGTGGTGGCCAGTGCATTCTGCAGCGCAGAAGCCAGATGTCGTCGCCAGACGAGCGTTTGCACCCGCTGCACGGCCTTGACCATGGTGGCCAGGTCGAGGCTCTCCCTGCCGGCCTCGGCGTCGGACCGGATGCGGTCGGCGATGTTGTGTGCCTCCCAATCGGTCAGGCGCGAAATCGTCTGGCCGAGGGTGCGTGCCATCGCCACCTCGAACTCGAGTGGTCGATCCGCGTCGACGGCGTGGACCAGTTGCAGGGCCTGCACGTCATCGGCGGTGAACAGTTTGTCGTCGCTGTTGTCCATGGTGAACCCGAACGCCGTCCACACCCGGCGGGCGTGTTCTTCCGAGATGTTCAGGGCCGCGGACATGTCCTCGAGTGTGAAGAGTCGCTCACCGCCGAGGAGTTCTGTTTCGATCGATTCGGCGGTGATCCCGGCGCGGCCTGCGACGTCCGGCGGTTTGGTCATGACGCGGATCGAACCGCGACCGCCGGGACCTGAGGCAGTCCGAGGACGCCTTTCATCAGGTAGGCCAGCAAAGCAGGCACCTCGGGACGATTCCAGTTGCGCCGCAATCGCATGGCGTCGTTCGCGATTGTCAGTGCTGCGTGCACGGTCACTGCGGCCTCCGGGGTGGGAAGGTCGGTCTCGATCTGTTCGACCAGGTTGACCCAGCGTGCCACGTACCGGCGTTGATAAGTGATGAGATCGCCATTATCGAAGCTCTCGAGCACGCTGCGACTGTTGAAGGAAACAGAGAGATCCGGTGTTGCGGTGAGCACCTGGACGTAGGAATCGATCAGGAGGCCGAGTAGTGCCGTCGGGTCATGGGCCACCGAATAGGCGGCGATCGCGCTGGCCTCGAGTCGGTTTGCACTGCGCTGGCTGATGCCGATGAGGATGGCCTGTTTGCTCGGAAAGTGGTTGTACACGCTGGGTCCGGAGATCCCGACCGCTTCACCGATCTCGTCGACCCCGACAGTGGCGAAGCCGCGCTGGGCGAACAGTGCCGCCGCGGCATCCAGGATTTCGTCGCGTCGTCCGGAGGGCTCGGCCAGCGCCCTCGGCAAGGGATCGATGGGCCCGGCCAGGCCGGGACTCAGTTCGACAACGCGGTCGACCAGAACAACCAGCCGCGCCACCGCGCGGGAGGTGGAGATGCGTGTCCGGTGAACCGAAACGCTGCCGTTCACGCTGAGGATGGTCCACGCGAGCTGGTCGATGTCGCGGGATGACAGGCCGATTCGATGCGAGAACACGGCACCGGACCACCGGTGCAGGACCTTCTGGGTTCGCCGGGCCACCTCGTCGTTCTGCTCCGGTGACAGATGGGCCGACGACCAGCGCCACAGCGCCGCCGCATTCGGGTTGGTGACGCCGAGGGCGCACAGCTTCTCGATGGCCTTGCCGATGGGGACCTCGCCGTCGGCGGCGGGGGACAGGGCGGTGTCGGTACAGGTCTCGATTTCTTCGACCCCGGCCATCACCGCTGCGAAGAGGATGGCCTGCTTGTCCGAGAAATGCCGGTAGATCGACGGGCCGGTCACGCCGGCCGCCTTGGCGATGTCGGTCACCGAGACATGGTCGTACCCGCGCGCGAGGAACAGCTCGGCGGCGCGGTCGACCAACTGGCGTTTGCGGTCGGCAGGGCGGCGAGTGCGACTCGCGGCCCGGCCGGATCCGACATCGGGATGTGACGACATTGTGAATCAACCCTAGCGCATGGCTGCACCCTTGAATGCACGTCTGTACTCGGGGTATGGTCAAATAAGTTACAGCGCGTTAGCCGTGCCGTAGTTTCGGCGGGCGCGAAGGACAGCGCAGTTCATCTGAAAGGAACCCAGCGTGACTGATGCATTTATCTACGAGGCCATTCGTACGCCTCGTGGCAAGCAGCGGAAGGGCTCGTTGCACACCGTCAAGCCCGTCGACCTCGTGGTCGGCCTGATCAACGAACTCAGGGTTCGCTTCCCCGACATGGATCCCGCCGACATCAACGATGTCGTCCTGGGCATCGTGTCGCCGGTCGGCGAGCAGGGAGCAGTGCTGCCGCGGACCGCCGCACTGGTCGCCGGACTTCCCGAGACCGTCCCCGGAACCCAGGTGAACCGCTTCTGCGCCTCCGGTCTGGAAGCGACCAACCTCGCCGCACAGAAGGTCGCGTCGGGCTGGGATGACCTGGTCATCGCCGGTGGCGTCGAGTCGATGTCGCGCGTGCCGATGGGCAGTGACGGCGGCGCGATGTTCACCGACCCCACCACCGTGTTCGACCTCTACATCGCCCCGCAGGGCATCGGTGCCGATCTGATCGCCACCATCGAGGGCTTCTCACGTGAAGACGTCGACGCGTACGCCGCCGAGTCGCAGCGTCGCGCCGAGGCTGCCTGGTCGGCCGGCTACTTCGCGAAGTCTGTTGTCCCGGTGAAAGACATCAACGGCATCACCCTGCTCGATCACGACGAGCATCGTCGTCCGGGCAGCACCGTCGAAAGCCTCGGCCAGCTGAAGTCCGCATTCGCGGGCCTGGCTGCCATGGGCGGCTTCGACGACGTCGCACGTCAGAAGTACGTCAACGTCGAAAAGATCAATCACGTTCACACCGGCGGCAACTCGTCGGGCATCGTCGACGGATCGGCACTGGTCCTGGTCGGCAGTGAGGCCGCAGGCAAGAAGGCCGGAATGGTTCCTCGCGCCCGTGTCGTCGCCACCGCGCAGACCGGCAGCGACCCCACGATCATGCTCACCGGCCCGACCCCGGCCACCGAGCTCGTGCTCAAGAAGGCCGGACTGACCGTCGACGACATCGACGTCTTCGAGCTCAACGAAGCGTTCGCGTCGGTCGTCATGAAGTGGATGAAGGACCTGAAGATCCCGCACGAGAAGGTCAACGTCAACGGCGGCGCAATCGCCATGGGTCACCCCCTCGGTGCCACCGGCGCGATGATCCTCGGCACCTGCCTCGACGAGCTGGAGCGTACCGGTGGCCGCTACGGCCTGGTCACCCTCTGCATCGGCGGCGGCATGGGTGTCGCAACCATCATCGAGCGCATCTGAGTCAGCTGACGCTCACTGACAGGCTTCTTCCAACCTTCACGAAAGAACTTCAAAAGTTATGACTGACAACATGATCCGCTGGGAGCAAGACGGCGACGGCGTCGTTGTTCTCACCATGGACGACCCCAACCAGGGCGCCAACACCATGAATGACCTCTACGTCTCGTCGATGGCTGCCACCGTCGAGCGGCTCGAGGCCGAAAAAGACAACATCACCGGTGTCGTCATCACCTCGGCGAAGAAGACCTTCTTCGCCGGTGGCGACCTCAAGGACATGACTGCTGACAAGGGTGGTGTCGACAAGGTCGAGCTGGCCAAGCAGGTCACCGCGCAGGCCGACGGCATCAAAGCCGTTCTGCGCCGGCTGGAGACCCTTGGCAAGCCGGTTGTCGCGGCCATCAACGGTGCCGCGCTCGGTGGCGGTCTCGAGATCGCACTGCACGCCCACCACCGCATCGCGGCAGACGTCAAGGGCACCCAGATCGGCCTTCCCGAGGTCACTCTCGGCCTGCTGCCCGGTGGCGGTGGCGTCACCCGGACCGTGCGTCTGCTCGGCATCCAGAGCGCGCTGATGAATGTGCTGTTGCAGGGCAACCGTTTCAGCCCGACCAAGGCCAAGGACACCGGCCTTGTCGACGAGGTCGTCTCCTCCATCGACGAGCTGATCCCGGCCGCCAAGGCCTGGATCGCCGCGAATCCTGAAGCCGCACAACCGTGGGACAAGAAGGGCTTCAAGATCCCCGGTGGCGCACCGACGAGTCCGGCTCTGGCGCAGCTGTTGCCTGCCATCCCGTCGCTGCTCCGTCAGCAGCTCAAGGGCGCACCGATGCCCGCACCACGCGCCATCATGGCCGCAGCCATCGAAGGTGCGTACGTCGATGTCGATTCCGCGGATCTGATCGAGACCCGCTACTTCGTGTCCCTGGTCACCGGTCAGGTGGCACAGAACATGATCAAGGCGTTCTTCTTCGACCTGAACTACATCAACGGCGGCGGATCGCGCCCCGACGGGTACGAGAAGTTCACAGCCAAGAAGGTCGGTGTCATCGGCGCCGGCATGATGGGCGCGGCCATCGCGTACGTGTCTGCCAAGGCAGGCATCGAGGTCGTCCTCAAGGACATCAGCATCGAAGCCGCCGAAAAGGGCAAGGCCTACTCGGTCAAGCTCGAGGAGAAGGCGCTCTCGCGTGGCAAGACCACCAAGGAGAAGTCCGACGCCCTGCTGGCGCGGATCACCCCGACCGTCGATGCGGCCGATTTCAAGGGTGTCGACCTGGTGATCGAGGCGGCTTTCGAGTCGGTCGAGGTCAAGAAGCAGGTGTTCGGCGAGATCGAGGACATCGTCGAACCCGACGCGGTGCTCGGCTCGAACACCTCGACGCTGCCGATCACCATCTTGGCCGAGGGTGTGAAGCGGTCCGAAGACTTCATCGGCATCCACTTCTTCTCACCCGTCGACAAGATGCCGCTGGTGGAGATCATCAAGGGCGCCAAGACCTCTGACGCGGTCCTGGCCAAGGTCATCGACTACACCCTGCAGATCCGCAAGACCCCGATCGTGGTCAACGACAGCCGCGGCTTCTTCACCTCGCGGGTCATCGGCACCTTCATCAACGAGGCCATCGCGGCCGTCGGCGAGGGTATCGAGCCGGCGTTCATCGAGCAGGCGGGCGCACAGGCCGGTTACCCGGCACCGCCGCTGCAGCTGATGGACGAGCTCACGCTCACGCTGCCGCAGAAGATCCGCCGGGAGACCGAGAAGGCACTCGAGGCCGAGGGCAAGCCGGTTGTGCAGCACGGTTCGTCCGACGTGGTCGACAAGATGGTCGACGAGCTCAGCCGCCCGGGCCGTTCCGGTGGTGCAGGTTTCTACGACTACGACGAGGCAGGCAAGCGCTCGCAGATCTGGCCGGGCCTGCGTGATGCTTTCAAGTCGGGTAGCACCGAGATCCCGTTCGAGGACATGAAAGAGCGCATGCTCTTCGCCGAGGCCATCGAGACGGTCAAGTGCTTCGACGAAGGCGTTCTGACTTCCGTGCCCGACGCCAACATCGGCTCGATCTTCGGCATCGGCTTCCCCGCGTGGACCGGTGGCGTGATCCAGTACATCAACCAGTACGAAGGCGGCCTGCAGGGCTTTGTCGATCGCGCCCGCGATCTGGCGAGCAAGTACGGCAGCCACTTCGAGCCGCCGCAGTCGCTGGTCGACAAGGCCGCAAAAGGCGAGAAGTACTGAGCAGTACACTGATTCAGTGAACTGATCCAAGGCCGCGGCCCGATTCTCCGAAAGGGGAACCGGGCCGCGGTCGTTTCTCTAGATCGGGGGCGGTGGTATCACCGGCGTCAGCTCCGGGCGTTTGGCGCTCATCCCATCGCCCGTCGAAACCCCGCGTAGCCGGCGGATCATCCACGGCAGGAGGAACGCGCGAGCCCACTGGGCCTCGCGGATCGACTTCTGCACCAATGACATCGGGTCGGCAGGCGCGATCGAGATGCCCCAATCCGGATCGCTTTCCGGCAAGCCGAGTGCGTGGGCCGCGCCGGCTGCAAACCGCTCGTGACCGAACGGGGAAGCGTGCAGCCGATCGATCGACCAGGAACGGGTGTCGACCAATACCGGCGCGGCATGGAGATCGACGAGGATGAAGTCGTACGTGGTGGCGAACTCACGCATCATCTCGTTCAACGCGAGCAGGCGCGGCTCGAGGCGTTTGGCGATCGGCACGGTCTTGGCCATGTTCGGATAGGTCGAGATGATCACCGTCGCCGACGTTGCGGCCAGCCGCGAGTAGATGTGGTCGAGATCGTGATGAACGTCGTCGAGCGTCGAACTCGCCAACACATCGTTCATCCCGAGCGGGGCGGCGATCAGGTCAGGGGACAACGCGATCGCGGGTTCGAGCTGGGTATCTCGGATCTGCCGGGTCCGGCGTCCCCGTACCGCGAGGTTCGCGTAGTGGAGGCCTGGGTTGACCAGCGACAGCTGTTCGGCGAGGCGATCCGCCCACCCACGGTGGCCGATGAGGTCATCGCCGTCACCGATGCCTTCGGTCTGACTGTCGCCGATGGCAACAAAACGGGAGAAATGCACCAAGGAAGTCTAGGTGAGCGCCAAATGAATGCAGCGGCAACTCGAGATGACCGTTCGGAGTTCTCCTTGGACGCCTCGCGATGAGCGGTTCACCGAACTTGTGGATGCTGCCTGGTTGCGGAAACATGCTGGTCATGTCGTTGTCTCGTTCACGCCGCACCGTCTTGACGTTGCTGGCGGCCGTCGCTCTCGTTCTTCCGGTCAGTGGGGTCGCCACCGCCGACACCGCGCCGGCAGATTTCACGCTCGCCCAGCTGATCGGTCCTTACCCGTCCGATCTCCCACCAGGCGGGTCGTATCTGCCGGTCCTCGACGGATTCACCGCGCTGCGCGACAACAACCCCGCGCTCATCGCGCAGAATCTGCAGACCGTCGTGCGCATCAACAACGAGGCCACCCCGGAAGCGCAGGCGGACGCGATCGAGGTCAACTACGACGACCGTTTGGTCTCGCTCTCGGTGGCACTCGGCGAGAAGCTTGGCCCGGTGTTCCTGAAGCTTCTGGAAGACGGCCGGCTACCGAAGGTTGCGGCTCTTGCCGAGGGAGACCTCGCCCGCGCCGGACTGCCCTCGGGAACGACGTTGCCCGAGAAGACCTTCTTCAACAATCCACGCCCGTTCGTTGTGGCCCCGGACAGCATCAAGCGCTACGACCGGCCCGGCGGCGACCTCTACGCAGAGGTCGAGACCAACGGGTCGTACCCGTCCGGTCACACCAACATGGGCTACTGGAAGGGCGCGCTGCTGGCGTCGTGGCTGCCGGAGCTCGGCCCGCAGATCATTGCCCGCGCCGGAGAGATAGGGCTCAGCCGGGTCATCCTCGGAGTCCACTACCCGCTCGATGTGATGGGCGGTCGACTCATGGCAATGGACCTCAGCGCGGCCCGCCTGTCCGACCCCGGGTTCGATCGGCTCATCGACGAAGCCGGCGCCCAGTTGCGTGAACAACTCGAGAAGTTCACCGGCGTGCCGCTGGCAGACTTCATCGCCACCGACTCGCAGTACCTGAGCACGCAGGAGGCCGTGGACGAGCACCGGGCTCTGATGACGTATGGACTCCCACTCATCAACCCCGGCCAGCAGAACCAGATTCCGGCACAAGCCGCTGCTCTGCTGGAGACCAGGTTCCCGCATCTGACCGATGCGCAACGACTCGAGATTCTCGAGCAGACGGCCATTCCGTCCGGCTACCCCCTCGACAAGTCCGGCCCTGACGGAGGCTGGCTGCGCATCGACCTTGCGGCGGCGTACGCGGCGACACCCGAAATGGCGTAGGCGCGATTCGACACAACTCGGTCGAACTCGAGGGCCTCCGCGTAGCATCCGCGAGATGAAGCAGCCCGTCCCGGTGATGCAGCACGACAGCAGCATCTGGGCGGGCGCGGCCCGCAGGTTGTCGCCGTTTCTCGACATCGCCATCGCGGTGCTCGCGACCGCATTCGCTCTCGGCGCCCTCTTCAAGACCGACATCGAAAGCATCGATCCGCGATTGCGGGAACCCGACGTCGTCGCGGTTGTCGGCACCGTGGTCGCGACGGCTTCGCTGTACTGGCGACGCGTCTACCCGACGACGTCGTACTGCATATTCGCGGCCGGATGCCTGGTCGTCACGCTCACCGACCATTACATCGGGTCGCTATCGGCCATCCTGCTCCTGAGCCTGTACTCGCTGGCAGCGCATGGACGCCGGCGCAACGCAGCGATCGCACTCGTCGCGACCATGGCCACATTCGGGGCACTCGCCGCTGCCGACATTCCCGACCTGCGCACCTCAGACCTCCTGCAGGCCTGGGCCCTGTTGATCACCGCCTGGGCCGTGGGCGACGCCATCCGCGCCCGCCGAGGCCAACAGCGCGGAGAGATCCACGCCGCCGAACACGATGCCGCTCTGGCGCGCGAACAGGCCACGCGAGCGGTCGCCGAGGAGCGCCTGCGCATCGCGCGCGAACTGCACGATGTGGTGGCGCACAGCATGTCGCTCATCGCGGTCCAGGCGGGCGTCGGCGCCCACGTCATCCGCACCGACGTCGATGCCGCCGAACACGCGCTGCAGGTCGTTGCCGACACGAGCCGGGAGGCGCTGGCCCAAACGCGGTCGATGCTCGGGGTCCTTCGCGAACAAGACGATCCCGTCGGCGGCCCGGTACCCCAGGGGGTCGATGACCTGCCTGCATTGGTGGCGGTGGTCGGCTCTGCGGGACTCGATGTCACCCTCGAGATCACCGGCGCCCCAACGAAGTTGGATGCGGCCGTCGAGTTGGCGACCTATCGCATCGTCCAAGAGTCGTTGACCAACGTGCTCAAACACGGTGGACCGTCAGCGCGCATTCGTCTGGACTATCGCGATGATCACCTCGATATCGGGGTCACCGACCCGGGCGGACGCTCAGTCGTACCCGGCTCTGAAGACACTGGCGGCCACGGCTTGATCGGGCTGCGCGAGCGCGCCCACCTGGTCGGCGGCTCCCTGACGTCCGGCCCGACTCCCGACGGCGGATTCGGTGTCCACGCGAGGCTTCCCATCCAGCAGAACGGCACCTGATGATCACGGTGGCAGTTGTCGACGATCAGGCCCTGGTCCGATCCGGATTCGTCGTGCTACTGAATTCTGAGCCCGAGGTCGAGATCGTCGGTGAGGCCGGCAACGGGCAACAAGCCTGGGACCTGTGCCTGCGCACCACTCCCGACGTCGTCCTCATGGATGTCCGGATGCCAGACATGGATGGCATCGAAGCCACCAGGCGGATCGTGGCGGACCCCGGCTGCGCGGGCACAAAAGTGTTGATACTGACCACTTTCGACGAGGATGAACTCGTCGTGGCGGCGCTCCGTGCGGGCGCGAGTGGTTTCCTCCTCAAAGACACGAGGCCCGACCTGCTGCTCGACGCCATCAACGTCATCGCGGCCGGCGAGTCTCTCCTGTCCCCCAGTGTCACCCGACGGATGATCGAACGCTTTGCCGCCCTGCCGGATTCGACTCCACGCTCACACCCGGACGACGGACTGACCGACCGCGAACGCGAAGTGCTACTCGCGGTCGCACAAGGACTGTCCAACAACGAGATCGCGTCCGCGTTGCACATGGGATACGGAACCGTGAAGACCCACGTGAGCCACCTGCTGACCAAATTGGACAGCCGCGACCGCGCGCAACTGGTCATGTACGCCTACGAATCAGGTCTCGCCGTCCCCGGCGCCTGACTCCGATGCCTCTATCCGGGGATAGAGACACGGCGGATAAAGCCAGGTCTCGCGCCAGATGTCCCACCACCCCCTCCTGGAGCAGATTGATGGGACACGGCCGAACCGGCCGCACCACCTCCAGTGGCCACCGGCCACCGTCAACCAGGAGTCCCCCGATGTTCCGCTCCCCAGTCATTCGCGAGATCACCGCCTTTGTGGCGGTGGCATTCTCGCTGGCCGTCGCCATAGCCGTCGCACTGCCCGATGCCGAGATCAACGTCGTACTCAGTGTGTTCGTGCCGGTGATCTCGGTCGCCATCGTGACGTTCACCGTCATCCCGCGAGGGAAACGCAAAGAGCTCTGGAAGAGCTTCGGTCTGAATAACTCCGGCGGTTCGGCACTGCGTCCGGCGCTGCTCATCCCGGTAGTGCTGGTGTTCCTTGCGTACGGCGCCGCGGTCCTTACCGGTGTTGCCGACTTCGTCTCCATCCACGCCACGCCATTCGGCACCGCGAGCTGGGTCGCCGACCTCGCCATCGAACTCACCATCGGCACCCTCTTCATCCTCGGTGAGGAAATCGGCTGGCGCGGATTCCTGTTGCCGCGTATTCAGCAGCTGACCGGGCAGCGCCGCGCCGCACTGCTGACCGGGTTCATCCACGGTCTCTTTCACATGCCACTGGTCCTTATTGCCACCACCTACGATGCTGACGGTGTCCGCTGGATCGTGGCCCCGGCCGTGGTCGCCACCCTCACCCTGGCCGGTGTGTTCTACGCCTACCTCTGGGATCGTTCGCATACCGTGTGGCCGGTTGCCGTGGCGCACAACGCCGCCAATACCGCATTCACTCTGGGCGCCACCGCGGTCATCGCCTCGTCACCGGACGACTTGGCCTACGTTGCCGGAGAGAGCGGACTTGCGACGTTCGGCGCAGTCGCTCTGGTCGCCGGCATTTATCTGTTGCGGGCCAAGGTGTGGCGAGACGGCGACAATGTCGTCGCACACAACAGGCTGAGCGTCGCCGACGAGGTGTTCGAGCCCAATCCTGTGGTTACGGTGCGATAGACGAGCTATCGGCTCTCAACGCGCTGCGCTGCCCGCGCCACACCGTTCACCCCTCCCTGGTCATACAGCTAGGGCGGGTGACTCACAGGCGTGGTGCCAGCGCTTGCCCGTTGTGGCCGTATTCCACCCGGGTGGTGTCGTCGGGTGTGCTGTGCAAGATCGTGACCAGGGCATCTCGGTGCGGCGGGAGGATCCGGATGGTGAGGGTTCCGGCATCTGCGCGCATGAGGGCGTCGGTGACGGCGCGATGGATCTCGGCGCAGACCTCCGGGGGCGTGGTGTCGAGGCCGTGGTCGTCGAGCAACACCACATCGACCCCGCGGGAGCGGGCAGCCCGGGCGGCGTCCGCGATCCGGGGCAGGTCGAGCGCGGGTGCCCGCAGCGAGTCACGGAGCCGGGCTTCGACGAGTTTTGCCGCGAGCCGTTCATCTTCGGTGAGCGGCCGGGGTTCTGCCATCTGTTCGAGGAGTGGCCGGGCCAGTTCGTCGAGTTCGGCGAGCCTGGCATCGCGCTCCTCGAGAATGGCTTTTCCGGCGGCCTCGGCTGCCACGCGCAAGGTCCCCTCACGGCGGAGTTCGAAGATGCTGCGGGCCGCCGGACGGATGGTCCACGCGAAGAATGTGGCCATCAGCAGCGGCGCCAGATTGATGACAGAAATAGAGAGCCCGTATAGCGCACCTTCTCCGGCCTTCGCCGCCCACACCATGCAACTGACCAGAGTCGCCGCCATCCCGATCCACGCCAACAGAGGGCGCCCGCGAACAGCCATGTACGCGTAAATGGCCGTTGACGCGCCCAGCGTCCACAGCTGTAGGTGACCTTCGAGGGGTAGTGCTGTTTTCACGAAATTGAGGTTGACGGCAATCGGACCGACAACGGTGAGACAGTGTGCTGCCGGTTTCGGCAGGGGGTCGCCAGGGATCGAGATCAGACTGATCGCGCCGATACTGACCACAATCCATGCGGCGAACTCGTACCACAAGCCGCCTGCCGGTGGATCCGTCCAACTGACCACCGCGAACGTGACAACGTATGCCGCCACGAGAATTCGCGCGGCGGGCGTGTGGAGTCCCAGGAGTGAACCCGCGTCACCGACCGACTTCGGGTCGTCGATTGTGGTCCGGGACAGTGTCATCGGCTCTCCCATCCCAGATACACCCGCGTGCCGGTGCCAGGCCGGGTATCGAGGTGCGCAGTGCCGCCAGGAAGGTTGCGCATTCGGCCCAGGATGCTGACCGCGATACCGAGGCGGTGCGGGGCAACAGCAGCCGGATCGAAACCGGTGCCGTCGTCGGCCACCACCACACCCAGTCCGGTGTCGGCGATCTTGACATCCACGGTGCGGGTGGTTTCAGCGCCGGCATGGAGCCGGCTGTTGCGCAACGCTTCTGACAATGCTGATCCCATCGTGCGGACCACATCGGCGGGCAGAGCTGCCACTTTCTGATCTGGTTCCTCGGAGACGCGGAACAAGACCTGGTGGTCGGCGTCCACACAGGCCGCGCGTAGATGAGTTGTCGCCTGTTCTGGCGAGAAGTATTGGTCTGGGCAGGATTCGGCGCTGATGTTGTCGAGTTCTTCGAGTGTGGTTGCCGCCATCGCACTGATGATCTCCGGGGGTTGGCCTCGGGAGGCGACCAGGAACGTCGACATCACACTGTCATGGATCAAAGCGTCGAACCGCTCGCGTTCGACCGTGCGAGCATGACCGGCCGCCGCCATCGCAGCAGCGGTATATGTTGTCTCGGTAGTGGAATCGAGTAGGCGACCGGTCTGCATCGCCATTGCACCGCCGCCCACGAACAGGGTGCAGAACATGATCGCGAACATGATCTCCGGAACCAGCACCCAGGCCGAGGTGTCACTTCTGGCATAGAAGTTGATCACCTGGACAGCGGTACACCCGATCACCAGATGCGAGAACACCAATAGCGGCGGCCATACGATGACGGCGGCCAGGCTCGCGACGCCCGGGAAGAAGGCGAGCCAGACACCGTCGCCGTCTTCGATGTGAGGGCCGTTCCACGCCAGCGGCCAGGTTGCCGCCGCGACCAGAAACGCCACTGCTGCAATGCCACTGCTGATCCGCATGGGCCTCGGATCGGACCGAAACGACAGTGCCCCGGGCAGCATCCCCGACCCGAAGACCAGCACCACGGTGACCGGGGTCCACCAGGAGTCCATCCGTGGGGCCAACATGCCGATGGCGGGAAGCAGGATTGCGAGATAGGCGACATACCCAACGCTGATGAAGCGCGCGAACATTCGGACGAGACGAAGGGTGTTCTCCCCGCCACCGAGATTGCCGGGGTGAATCAGTGTCTGACAGCTCATGGCTCCGGTGCCTCTGGCATCGGAAGTAGGCCGTCCTCGACGGCACGCTTGTACAGCTCGATCTTGGTTCCGGCCGGGCGGCCGGCGTCGGCATACTTGGCCCGGATGCGGGCCAGGTAATCGTTCACGGTGTGCGGCGTCAGCCCGGTCAGCCGGGCGACACGATCTGCCTTCTCTCCCGAGGCATACAGGCTCAGGACGTCGCGCTGGCGAGGACTCAGGCCGACATCGTGGAGCCCGGGGTCGCCGTCGATCGCCGCGGCCCACTCGGTGGTCACGACCTGGCGTCCCTCCGCGGCAGCAGCAATCGCCGCGACCACCACCTCGGTTGACTCGGTCTTCCGAACCACACCCAGCACACCGGCTTTCGCGGCCAGGCGCACGAGATAAGGGTTCTCGGCCCCGGTGAACACCAGCGCCTGCAGGCCGGCGCCACGCAGTTCGTCGACATTGGCTGTCGGAGAGGAACCGTCGGACAGTCGTAGATCCAGCAGAACCAAATCCAATTCGGCACGTAGAGCAAGAAGTTCGGTGACGGTCGGGGTGGCCGCGGCCACGACCAATCCCGGATGGTCGGCCAACATGGCCTTGAGTCCCAGCACCACCGATGAGTGGTCCTCCACCACGCCTATTCGCTTCACGTCACGCAGCTCCACTGTTCTTCGTCAACCGCTGTCCCTTCATGTCCAGGGATCTGGATGAAGGGTCATCTCTACGACACCGATCGGCTCGGCCTCGACCGAGGTCGCCAGGCACCGAACCGATCTCGACAGAATATAGACGCTAAAACGGCCATCAGTATCATTCGTGGGCTTTGTGCGGCCGTTTGGCGCGCGAGACCAGGGCCTTGAGCCCCCGACATTTAGTACGCAAAGCGAATGGGCCGGATAGGTCATCTCTCCTGCCTGAGCTCGGCATTCTATGCACGCGCTCAGTGGTTTCGGGTCAAAACGCATTGGCTGATCCGACGCCGAATTGCACCTTGACACGGCTGTAAGGCAAGGGCTACTTTTCGAGTGGCCCAGATCACACCCGGACTGGGCACGACGGATGGCACAGACGCTATTCGGTTGCAACCCCGTGTAACTCGGAGGATCTGGCCGGGATCAACAATGTGCCCGAACATCGAATTTCGCCGCGTGCGGATCGATGTCGTCAGCGCATATCCATCGCGACCACATGCCGCCGGGAAAGGCATTGAAATGCGCAAGAGAACCGGCCGAATAGCGGCAGCATTTGTCGCAGCGGTGTGTGTCTTCTCCGTCGTCTCCTGTAGCGACGACAGTGATTCCGATGGTGACAGCAGTGCGTCTCCGTCCGAGAGCGGTATCAAGGCGGTAGGCGAGTCGATCAAGGTCGGCTTCTTGAACCCGTCCAACGGGCCGATCACCCAGCCGGGTGTCGAGACCGGACAGAAGGCGGCAGTCAACTACATCAACAACGAGCTGGGCGGCATCGCCGGGCGGCCGATCGAGGTCGTGAATTGCGCCGTCGACGTCACGTCCCCGGAATCGACCATCGGTTGTGCCAATCAACTCGCGCAGGCCGGCGTGGTCGCGGTGATAGACGGCTACGACGCGGCATCGAGTGCAGCCCTGCCCATCCTGCAATCGGCCAACATCCCGTTGGTCGGCCAGATTCCGTTCGACTCGGTCACCGGCTCCTCGCCCGACAATCGGGTCTACTTCGGGCCACCGCAGGCATCGTTCCTGATCGGTGTCATGCAGTCGCTGAAGCAGCAGGGAAAGAACTCTCTGACGCTGGCCAACGTCGATGTCGCTGCTGCGCACCAGACATTTGACCGCATTCTCAAACCCCTTGGTGCACAGCTCGGGCTCGAGGTGAACAGCGTCTACTATTCGGCGACCAACCCGAACTACACCGCACTGGCCTCGACCATCAATTCGAGCAACCCTGATGTCGGCGGCCTGATGACGTCGCAGACCGATGCCAACTGCACAAAGCTGGCGCAGTCGCTGCGCAGCGTCGGGTTCCAGAACACGATGTTCCTGGCGGCCTGCACCGAGTTCATCGACACGATGGGTGCGCAGGCGGTCGGCGCGCAGACGTACTCGCCGATCTGGCTCGAGCCTGCCAAGGATTCGGCGCCGGCACCGATGCAGGAAAACATCGACATCACAGCCAAATACGTCGATGAAGAGGGTGGCAACGGAGGCTTCTATGCCTATGGCACCTTCTCCACCTTTGTCGACTTCGCGAGGACGCTGGGTGCGGCCGCACCGACCGAGGTCACCGGACCGACCGTTCTGGCCGCGCTGAAGGCGGTCGATGGCTACCAGAGCTGGCTGGGACCGGTGCTCAGTTGCGGCAAGGCGACAAGCCCCAACTGCACCACGGAGATGTTCGTCTTCGAGGTGACCGGTGACAAGAAGACCGAACCCATCGGTGGTGGCCTGATTCAGCCGAACCCGCAGGCGCTGGCAATGATCCCGGGCGCCAGCTAGTAGCGGGATTGACGCACAACAGATTCGGGGGTGTGCTGCGCGGCAGTCGCCGCGCGGTGCATCCCCGAATCAACCCCCAACGCGTCGTGCGGGAAGAGCTTTGGGAGCAACACCTTGCCGGTTCGGTGCAGATTCTGCATCGGTGCCCACACACGAAGTCCACAAGCGGGAATGAGGTGGCCACGGTCTCATGAGTCAATTTCTTCAGTTCGTTTTCCTCGGCCTGTCAGTCGGCGCGATCTATTCCGTGTTCGCGACGTCCCTGGTCGGGATCTACGCCGCAACCGGGGTCATCAACTTCGCGCAGGGGTCCATAGCCCTGTGGGCGGTGTATGTTGTTGCCGCACTGCGTACTGATGGCACCTTTGTGTTACCGATCGGCAGTATCTCGCTGGGCAGCGAGGATGATCCGACAGCGATGGTCCCGGCGATCATCATCGGTGTGGCCACCGCGGCACTCTGGGGACTGTTGGCCCACCTCCTGATCTTCCGGCCGTTGCGGCGGGCCCCGGTCCTGGCACAGGTGGTTGCCTCGGTGGGATTGATGCTCTTCATCCAGGCCCTGGTGACCCTTCGCTTCGAAACCGATTCGCTGATGGCGCTACCGGTACTGCCCGAGAAGATATTTGAACTCGCCGGTGCGGTCATCAATGTCAGTGACCTGTTGCTGGCCGGCACTGCAATTGTCATCGCCGGATTGTTCTGGGCGTACTTCCAGCTGACCACACTTGGTGTGGCCACGCGGGCGGGCGCCGAGGATGAACTCGCCGCCCGGCTCGCCGGATACTCGCCGGATCGACTTGCCGCCATCGTCTGGGTCATCACCGGTGCGGCATCCGGGTTGATAGTTGTCCTGGGTGCGTACACGATCGGTTTGGACTCGGCGAGCTACACGTTCTACATCATCCCGGCGTTGGCGGTTGCCCTCGTCGGTCGCCTGACGTCGTTTGGGATCGCCTGTGCTGCAGGCCTTGTGTTGGGTTCATTCCAGGCGGTCATCCTCTGGGCAGGCACACTCGACTGGTGGCCGAGCTGGGCGCAGACCGGACTCGGTGACGCCGTCCCGTTTGTCATCGTGGTGGTGGCCCTGTTCCTGCTCGGTGGCAAGATCCCTTCCCGTGGCTCCCTCGGGGAGGCGAAGATGCCGGCTGTGACGATTCCCCGGCTTCGCCCGATCCCGGTTGTCGCGGTCATCGTCGCAGTGGTGATCGCGGTCCTGTTGACCTCGGGCAGTTGGCGTTTCGGAATAGTGACCTCGATGATCCTGTCACTCATCGCACTGTCGCTCGTGTTGCTCACGGGCTATCTGGGGCAGATCTCACTGGCCAGCATGGCCTTTGCAGGCACCGCCGGATTTGCGTTGTCGAAGGTGACCACCAACTGGGGTGTGCCCTTTCCCTTCAGCATCCTGATCTCGGCGTTGCTGGCCACCGCACTCGGTGTGATCGTAGGAGTTCCGGCCCTGCGAATCCGGGGTGCTCAACTCGCCGTGGTGACTTTGGCTGCTGCCCTGGCGATTCAGAGTTTCGTCTTCAACAATCCATCGATCACGCCGTTCGAGGGCAACCTGATCGAGGACCCGAAGCTGTTCGGCTGGGACCTGTCGGTGCGGCAGGGGTCCGAGCTGACGACGGTCGAGTTCTCGATGATGGTGCTGGTGGTTGTCGGGGTGCTGACCCTGATCGTCATGCGGTTCATGGCCGGTTCCACCGGGCGAGCATTTCTGGCGGTCCGCTCCAACGAACGTGCGGCAGCGTCGGTGGGGATCAATGTCGCGGCAACCAAGCTGCTCGGGTTCGCCCTGTCGGCCTTCCTGGCCGGCGTCGGTGGTTGCCTGATCGGCTACAGCCGTGGACAACTGTCGGCGGCATCGTTCACGGTGATCGTCGGACTGGTCCTGCTGGCGATGACATACGTCGGCGGCATCACCTCGGTCTGGGGTGCGTTCATCGCAGGCATCATCGGTCCTCTCGGAGTCGGATACGTATTCCTCACCCAGACACTCGATCTCGGACAGTATTACCAACTCATCGCCGCCGGTGGCCTGCTGCTGATGGCCGTGCTCAATCCTGTCGGGGTCGTCGGTGCCGTGCAGGAGGCGGTGGCCCACGTCAAGGCCAGGTTCGGTCGGTCATCACCGGCAGAACCGTCACCTCCGCCGCCACCGAACGACAACTCCGAACCGAAAGCGAGTTCTCATGTCGGCTGAAACCACCACCTCGCTGTTGCAGGCTCGCGATCTCTCGGTGCGATATGGCGGTGTGGTCGCCAACGACAACATCGCCCTGTCGGTCGAGGCCGGTGAGATCGTCGGTCTGATCGGCCCCAACGGGGCAGGCAAGACAACGTTTGTCGATGCCGTCACCGGGTTCACCAGATCGACCGGTGAGGTCTCCCTGGCCGGGACCCGCATCGAGAAGCAGAGTCCGCATCGCAGGCGCAGCGCTGGAATGGCGCGTACGTGGCAGGCAGGCGAACTGTTCGTCGACCTGACAGTCGCGGAAAACCTTGCCGTCGCCGTGCAACGTCCAGGGTTGCGAGCTCTGATCGCCGACGTCTTCACCGGATCGAAACCGCCTGCGGCCACCATCGGTGAGGCGCTGGCAATGGTCGGGCTCACCGATGTCGCCGATCGCAGGCCGGGCGAACTGACCCTGGGCCAGCAGAAGATGGTGGGTGTCGCCCGGGCGCTCGTCGGCGGCACCCGGTTGGTGCTGCTCGACGAACCGGCGGCCGGACTCGACACGCACGAGAGCAAGGCATTCGGCGCAGAACTGCGGCGGATCGCCGACACCGGGATCGGCATCCTGCTGATCGATCACGACATGTCGTTGGTCCTGGAAGTGTGTGATCGCCTGTATGTCCTGGACTTCGGGCGTGTCATCGCTTCTGGTGCGCCGCAGGATATCCGGGACAACCCGGAGGTCATCGCGGCCTACCTCGGCAGCCCCGAGGTCAGCAACGCCGACATCGACATCGACGTCCCACCGGGCGCCGGGCTGCAGAAGGGGAACGCCGGATGAGCACAGCTGTTGTCACGCAACCGGTCCTGACGATCGAGGGACTCACCGTCGGATATGGCGGCGTGCCCGCGGTCCGGGATCTGGACGCGACCATCCACGCAGGGGAGATCCTGGCACTGCTCGGTCCGAACGGGGCAGGCAAGACCACCACCCTGCTGGCCGCGGTCGGTGCCTTGCCGCTGATGTCGGGGACCGTCAAAGCGCTCGGAGAACCGTTGGACAAACGGGTCGAACGCAATGCCCGACGCGGCATCACACTGGTGCCGGACAACCGCGGGGTGTTCCACAAACTGTCGGTCTCAGACAACCTTCGACTGGCACACCGCAAAGGCGGTGCGGATATCGATGTCGTCTTCGAGTACTTCCCGAAGCTCGCCGGCCTGCGGGGGCGCAAGTGCGGCAACCTCTCTGGCGGCGAGCAGCAGATGTTGGCGCTGGCCAAGGCGTTGCTGCCAGGGCCCAAGATCCTGCTCATCGATGAACTGAGTCTGGGACTGTCACCCATCGCGGTGAAGGATCTGCTGCCGCGGCTGCGCACCATCGCCGACGAACAACAGATGGCGATCGTGTTGGTGGAGCAGCACATCGACCTTGCGCTTGCGATCGCCGACTCGGCGATCGTGCTGCATCATGGTCGGGTGGCATTGGCCGGACCGGCCGCAGAACTCAGCGCCCAGCGTGAGACGGTTGAGGCTGCATACTTCGGCAGAGTCGATGGCTCTGACGATGAGGCGACAGTGTCCACCGATTGAGACCGCACCGCTACCAGGGCTGGAGGAGCCGATTGTGTCGAACACGCCGCGGTCATCCGCACCTGGGCCCAAAACCGCTCGGAGTACCCGGAATCGGCCGACCGACAGCGAGCTGATGGATGCTGCGCTGGCGGTGATCGCAGATGTGGGTGCCGGGCGGGCGACCATGGACATGATCGCCGATCGGGCGGGCACATCGCGGGTCACGCTGTACGCGCACTTCGGTTCTCGGGATTCGCTGGTCGATGCGGTGCTGGATCGGGAGATGACCACCCTGACCAGCTGGAAGCTTGCCGCCTACGACCAGGGCGATGAGATGACATACGGCGATCACACCCGGTATTCGGTCGAGGTGCTGTTCGAATACGCACGTCGCAATCCGGAAGGGTTCCGGGTGCTGCTGACCAACAGGGAAGAACACCGCGAATCCGCGCGGCAACTGTCCTCTGCGCTGGAACCCAGACTCGCACAACGTCTCCGCGCCGCCTTCTCCAACCGGGGGCACACCGTCGGCGTGGGTGTCGACGTCCTGGCCTCGATGCTGATCGGGATGACCCTCGATGTCGCCCACCGCGCGGTGATCGTCGCAGGCGCGAGTGTCGACGCCGCCTGTGAACTGGCCGTTTCGTCGGCTCTTTCGGTGCTGCGCTCGGTAGAAGTGAAGCAATTGCAGGCGATTGACCAATCGCTCGGGTTTGACCGCAAGGGCACTTGAGCGGAGCGGGCACCCACGGCCTTCGGCCCCGTCATCAATCGGGAATCGGCATTGCACCGACAAAGCCGACGCCGAGGTCGCCACATAGGGGTGACCTCGGCGCCGGTTGAGTGCTGTCAGCTTCGTGCTGCGTCCAACCATTGGCGGGCATTCCTGGGATCGTCGGCAGTGCTGCCGTCCAGACCCAATTCGACAGCGCGCGCGGCGTCCGCAGGCGAGCGCATGGGCCACCCGTGCACGTCATACCCTTCCTCGTGCATCTGGTCGACGAGTTCGGCGGTCAGACCCTCCCAGCCGCAATAGAAGGAACTCGATCCGGTGGCCACGAGGACCGCCTCGATGCCATCCGGATGACGCTCGAGACTCGGGTACCCCATCACGATCAGACCGCGGGGAACCGAGGGGGCGTGCTGGGCCGCCGCATGCAGGGCTGCAGGCAGGAAGCTGGTGATCTGCACACGCTCGGCGTCTCGCGGTCGGTCGCGCAGGATCCGGGCGATTTCTGGAACTACCTCGGTTGCCTTGATCTCCACCTGCAAGGACACTGTCGTCGCATCCAGTGCCTCATCGAATGTCAGCGTCGGAAAACCAGATTCGGTGATCACCGTCTTGATCTGTTCCAAGGTCAGGTCCGCGACCGGTCCGAGGTTCTTCCCCGAGGCATCTGTGGCCGTCCGGTCGAGGGTCGCGTCGTGCAGCACGATCGCGGCACCGTCTGCCGTGAGTCGTACATCGAGCTCGATCTCGTCGGCACCGTGTTCTTCGGCGAGGAGAAAAGACTCGACACTGTTCTCCGGAGCGTGCGCCATGGCACCCCGATGACCGACCACTTTGAACGTCTTCGTCTGCATGATCATGCCACCAACTTGTCGTATTGGGTCTTGACCGACTCGGTGTCGGCGCGGAGTTTCGAAGCCGTCGCTTTCAGCGTCTCCGCCGGATCGGCGTTCTCGGCGTACAGCTTCTGGATCGCGGTGCGCATCTCGATGATGGTGCTCTGCACATAGCGACGCACGGCATCGGGCTGACGGGCGATTGCGAGCTGGTCGACGGCCAGCTTGTAGCTGGGATTCTCGGCAATCACCTTGTTCACCTTCGCGGAGTTCGCGGCTGAAATGGTGGCGGGGAGATATCCGGTGCCCACGGTCCATGTCGATGACGCGTCTTCCTGCGACAGGTACCGCAGCACCTCGACTGCCGCTTCCTTGCGTTCAGCGGACGCACCCTTCATGATTCCGAGTCCGGCGCCACCGGTCGGAACGCCGGAGGCAACTCCCTGGGGCAAGAAGCCCGCGCCCACCTCGAACTCGGCACCCTTGATGAGCCCGGTCAAGGAGCCGGTGGAGTTGGTGATGGTGGCGACGAGGCCATTGGTGAAGTCAGTGTTCAAATCCTGTGCCAAATAACCGGATTTGTCGTCGTTGACGATGGCGCGATCGAACTCTGCGGCACTGATTGCCTCCGGGGAATCGAGTGTGACGTCCAGGCCATTGCTGATCGAAGCGCCGTAGTTCCACAGCAGACCCTGCATGTACCAGTCGTCGGCGCCGGTGTAGGCGCGCATGTGCAGGGTGTTGCCCTTGTACTTCTGGCCGGTGATCTGTTTGCCCCAGGAGCGGAACTCGTCCCACGTCGCAGGCGCGCGATCGGGAAGTCCGGCGGCAGAGAAGATCTCCTTGTTGTAGTAGAACAGGGGGGTCGACCGGCCGAACGGGATCCAGAAGCTCTCGCCGCGCACGACACCCTCGTTGAAGAGCCGCTCGTTGAACGTTGCCGGACCGAAACTCGAATCGAAATATCCATCGAGTGGTTCCAGTGTTCCATTCATGAAGAACTTGTTCCACGACACATCGGAGAACACGCCGATGTCGGGGACCTGACGGGCCTGCAGGCCGGCGGCGATCTTCTCGGTCACACCGTCGTAGCCGTCGAACTGCTGGACCTCGGCGTAGATGTCGGTTTGCGACTCATTGAACTTCTGCAGGACCCCGGTGAACACCTCGTGATTGTTCCCGGCCCATGGACTCCAGATGACGGTGTTGATCCGTCCGGCGAACTGGCTGGGAGCCTTGACGTCTGGTTGTCCGAGCGACGATCCGGACGAGGCTCCGCCGCCGCAGGCGGAGAGGATGGGGACTGCCACCGCCACTGCGCCCGCGGCTTTGAGGAATCCGCGGCGACTGACGTTGGACGCGAGTGGTGTACTCGCCGAACGAGAGAACAAGGACATGGAACTGACTCCTCGGTGACTGACTTGACTGGCGGGATGGACGTACTTCAACGCTTCATCGAGGCGCCGGCCAGACCGGCGATGATGAATCGTTGAGCGAAAAGGAAGATCAGAAGCATGGGCATGACCACAAAGGTGGTACCGGCCATGATGGTTCCCCACTGATCGACGCCCTCGGATTCCTTGAGCGACATCAAACCGATGGGCAGTGTGCGCATCTGAACTGTGTTGGTCACCAACAACGGCCAGATGAAGTCGTTCCATTCGTCGATCACCGCGATCAACGCAACAGTGATGACGGCGGGAAGTGACATGGGAAGTGCGAAGAAGAACAGGCGGCGCATGTGCCCGGCGCCATCGAGTTCTGCGGCTTCCATCACCTCCTCGGGCAGTGACAGGAAGTGCTGGCGCAGAAGGAAGGTGCCGAAAGCACTGCCCATCCCGGGCAGGATGATGCCGGCATACGTATTGATCAGTCCGAGATTGCCGATGGTGATGTAGTTGATCAGCAACGTGACGTGACCTGGCACCATCAGGGCGCCGAGAACCGCGAGGAAGATCCACTTCTTGCCCGGAAAGTCCAGGAACGCAAAGGCATAGGCGCTGAAGAGGGCGAGTACCACTTTTCCGGTCGCGCCGATCGACGTCACGATGAGCGAGTTGACGAAGAAATCGCCGAACGGCACCGCGTTCCAGGCGCGCGAGAAATTGTCCCAGACGATCTCGCTCGGAATCCACTGCAGGGGCCACTGATAAATCTCGTTTTCCGGCTTGATCGCCGACGTGATCATCCAGAAGAACGGAATGAAGAAGATCAACCCGACGATGGCCAACAACGGCCAAGCCCACCAGTCTTTGCGCCGAACCTTCTGACGCGGTGTGGGTTTGTCGGTATCGAGGTCAACGGTAGGAGCGGGTAGCAGTGCCATCAGTAGTGAACCTTCCGCTCGATGAAGCGCATCTGAAAGCCGGTGACGAACATGAGGATCACGAACATCACCATCGACCCGGCCGCGGCCGTACCCGCGCTGAATGATTTGAAGCCTTCTTGGTAGATGAACCAGCTCAACGTCGTGGTCGCCTCGGCGGGTCCACCCCCGGTCATCATCGCGATGATGTCGAACGACTGGAACGCACTGATCACCTGCGTCACCACCAGGAAGAACGTGGTAGGCGACAACAGCGGGAAGGTGATGTGCCGGAACGTCTGCCACTGACTTGCGCCGTCGAGTCGGGCTGCCTCCCGAACGTCCTCCGGTACGTTCTGCAGGGCGGCGAGGTACACGATGGAGACGAATCCGACGCCCTTCCAGATCGAGACGATGATCAGCGCCGGGAGGGCCCAGTCACTCGTCGTCGTCCAATGTGGAGACGTGGCGCCAAATGCACCGAACACGGCGCGGGACAGCCCGTAGTTGGGGTCGAAGATGAACAACCAGATCGCTGCCACGGCAGCACCCGACAGGATGTGCGGAGAAAACGCCAGAGCCGTCACGGCGCCCCGCCCGGGGATATTTCGGTTGAACAGGCAGGCCAAAGCGAGTCCGAGGACCAGACTGACAACAACGATGGCAACCACCCAGATCAGGGTGAGGCGCAATACCGATATGAATGCGGGGTCGTTGAACAGCTGTGTGTAGTTGTCGAGCCCGACGAAGAGTGGTTCGGGTGCGATCATGTCCCACTCGGTCAGGCTGAGATAGACGTTTCCGATCACCGGCCAGTATGCGAATACTGCGATCAAGGCGAGGTTGGGCAGCGCAAACAGTACGAAAAGTCGGTAGCTCTTGCGCTTTCGTCTCTTTCGCGACCGCAGCGGAGTCTCACCCCGGTCCGCGGGCGCTTGTGAAGCACGCGCGGGTGAGCGCTGAGCTGTCAGCGACATGTCGGGACCATTCTCTTAGATAACAGTTGAAGTGATACGAGTAGCTAGCCGCGAATCATGTTGCACGGTGGCCAGGGTGGGGTCAAATGGGGCGCTCGGCGGTGCACAAGCACTTTCCTCGGCGGCATCGATTCTCGAAATCTATAGGGGCACAACGGAATAATGTAATCTTTGGATCGGCCGGAATGCGCGGCGGCACCGAACGGGGTGGTCTTGGTCGGAAAGTCTTCCGACGTCGTTCATGGTCTATTCATATCGGTCAAAGTGATATAACTGTCATCGACAAAGTTGTGTCAGCGTGAAGGGGTTTCATGACGCGTCGGATGATCAGCTCTAATCGACAGGAACGGTTGGACGGGATTCTCGAGTGCCTGATGGAGGATGACACCGCATCGGCTCAGAGTCTTGCCATCCAGTTCGGTGTCTCACTGATGACCGTTCACCGTGATCTGGACGAGTTGCAGCGTCGAGGTGTTGTACGCAAGTTCCGTGGTGGTGTGAACATCGATCGCACCAGCAACTTCGAGATCGCGGCCGCACTGCGGCGTCGTCTCGCGTTACCTGAAAAACAGGCACTGGCCGCGGCCGCAGCCGAGGCGGTGCAACCGGGCCAGGTGGTGATGCTCGACGACTCGACCACAGTGGCGCAGATGCTTCCGCATCTGGTGGCCATCGAAGCACTGCGTGTGGTCACGAACTTCCTGCCGACCCTGAACGAACTGGCGGTCGACGGAAATCTCGCCGTCACCGCGTTGGGCGGGGACTACGACCACAGTCATGAGTCGTACCTCGGTGAAGGTGCGGTGCGGGCGGTGCGAGCGATGCGGGTCGACACGCTGTTCTTCTCGACGTCGAGCGCCGATGCCGACGGCATCTACCACCAAGAGGAAAAAATAGTGTCCATCAAATCCGCGATGATCTCGTGTGCGCGTCGCCGGGTCATGCTGATGGACAGTTCCAAGCTCGAGCAGACGTCGTTGCACCACATCGGTGGTTGGGACCATATCGACGAATTGATCACCGATTCCGCTGCACCCGAACGGATTATCGTCGCGATTCGCGATGCAGGTGTCCATGTACGCGTCGTCCCGATCCCTACTCCGGACGATTTCACAATTGAGAGGAACATCTGATGCTTCAAGCGGTCTTCTGGGATATGGATGGAACGATCGTGGACACCGAGCCCTGCTGGTTCGCTGCAGAGATCGCTCTGTTGAGCCGCTTCGGTGTCGAATGGACCGAGGAGCAGGCCGTCGGCCTCGTCGGGAACGCACTGCCTGATTCGGCCGCGATCCTGCAAGCCGCGGGCGCCGACCTTCCGATTCGCGACATCGTGGACGAATTGCTGCAATCAGTGATCGGTGAGGTGTCCCAGTCGATCGTCTGGCGACCGGGAGCGCGTGAACTTCTGGAAGAACTTCGGGCAGCAGACATCCCGTGTGTCATGGTGACGATGAGCGAAGCGCCCCTGGCCGAGGTGATAGCTCGGGAACTGCCCGAGGGCACGTTCGCGTTCCTGGTCACGGGCGACATGGTGAACAACGGCAAACCACATCCTGAGCCGTATCTGCGGGCCGCCGAGGAACTGGCACGGCGTGTGGGTTCGATATCGATGGATCATATAGTTGCCATTGAGGACTCATTGCCGGGCGTGGAATCAGCACGGGCATCGGGTGCAATCACCGTGGGAGTCCCGAACATGGTGGTCCTACCTGACCACCCGCACACCACGACGTGGTCGTCTTTGCAGGGCAAGACCATTGACGATCTGAACGACCTGGTCGCTGCGCGAGTAGGTGTCGTCGAGTCTGCTTGAACCGCGGTCTTCCGCCTCTGCTTGTCCGTCACCTGATTCGCGGGTGACGGACAGGCAGGGTGCGCCGACTACCGGCCGATGGCGGAAACCAGGCGAGAGGCCGGATCGGATTGCGTCAACCGCAGGCCCGTCACCGAGTCGAACAGATGGAAGGCCCCATCTTTCGGTCGCACCCAGACGGTGGAACCGATCGCCGACATGTTCTGGCCCTCCGCCCGGACGACGATGTCACGGCGGATGGCCCCGTCGTCGATGTGTCCGTAGAGGAAGGCGTCGGCTCCGAGTTCTTCCACCACATCAACGGTGACGGCGAGACCCTCTGTCTCGGGCGCCCTTTCGAAGGCTTCCGGCCGGATCCCGACGGTGACGGTCGCGGAGAGCGCCGAATCGAGTACCTCCCGTTCGATCGGATGGATCGAATCACCGAGACGAACCCCACCGTCGACCACTGGCAGTTCCAGGAGATTCATCGCCGGCGATCCGATGAATCCGGCGACGAACACATTTGCCGGCTTCGCATACAGGGTGCGAGGTGTGTCGACCTGTTGCAGCACTCCGTCTTTCAGGACGGCGACGCGATCGCCCATTGTCATGGCCTCGACTTGATCGTGGGTGACGTACACGGTGGTCACCCCCAGGCGCCGGGTCAGGGAGGCGATCTGTGCGCGCGTCTGCACCCGCAACTTCGCGTCGAGATTCGACAGCGGCTCGTCCATCAGGAACACCTGAGGGTTACGAACAATGGCTCTTCCCATGGCAACTCGCTGACGTTGACCTCCTGACAGCGCTTTGGGTTTGCGATCGAGATACTGCTCGAGATCGAGCAGTATGGCAGCTTCGAGTACTCGCGCCTTGCGTTCTGATTTCGGCACCCCCGCGATCTTGAGTGCAAACCCCATGTTCTCGGCAACGGTCATGTGGGGGTACAACGCGTAATTCTGGAACACCATGGCGATGTCTCGATCCTGCGGATCGACGTCGGTGACGTCACGGCTGCCGATGAGGATGCGGCCGGAGTCCACATCCTCGAGACCGGCGAGCATGCGGAGTGACGTTGATTTACCGCAACCCGATGGACCCACCATCACCAGGAACTCGCCGTCGGCGATCTCGAGGTCGAGGTGGTCCACCGCTGGTCTGTCGGTCGAGGAGTATGTACGGGTGGCGCGGTCGAAAGTAACACTGGCCATGGGAAATCCCTTCACGGGCAGGAACGTGCCCGACGATCCGTTGTGAATGGGCGTAGATGTCGCCCCTTGTACTGAACACAACGTGGATGGACGAAAGGCGATGCGTTACCGACCAATAGATGAATCGGGCATGGCCATGACACGGACAAACTCCCGAGGTGCGAATCTGCACCCAAGTGGCCCATGAAAGTGGAACACGTTCTAGTCTGATTCGGTGGACGTGACCTATGAGAACAGCAAGCGAGAATTGCAGACCGACGCCGGGGTGTTGCGCTATCACGAGGCGGGCTCCGGGCCGCCGCTGATCCTGCTCCACGGGTCGGGTCCAGGCGTGACCGGTTGGCGCAACTACCGGGGCAACATCGATGTCTTTGCGCGAACCCACC
Organism: Williamsia sp. Y844; assembly: GCF_056786475.1. NCBI lineage: Bacteria > Bacillati > Actinomycetota > Actinomycetes > Mycobacteriales > Nocardiaceae > Williamsia > Williamsia sp. Y844. Next base: position 1,545,371 of record NZ_JBXCJB010000001.1, on the reverse strand, counting down.
ATTGCTACGTCTTGGAGTTTCCTGGATTCGGGGTCAGTGATCCGGTCAAGGGTCATCCGGTCCTGACCGCAGGCTCGTCGGTGATCCGGTTCATGGACGCCCTCGGTATCGAGTCGGCACCGATCATCGGCAACTCGATGGGCGGCGTCGTCGGCATCAACCTGGCCATCAAGAAACCGGACCGGGTCAGCAAGCTGGTGACCATCGGCGGTGTCGGGCCAAATGTCTTCAGTCCCAGTCCGAGCGAGGGCCTGCGGTTGCTCCAGGAGTTCACCGATGCGCCCGACCGCGAAAAGTTGATCCGCTGGCTGACCGGGATGGTCTACAACCGTGATCTGATCACCGAGGAACTGATCGAAGAGCGCTGGGAAGCGGCGATCAATCCGGACGCGCAGGCGACCGCCCAGATGATGTACGGCTCGGCGGCTTTCGAGATGCAGCAACAGTTCATGGCCGCCTCTGACACCCCTCCGTACTGGGCGATGATGCACAAGGTGACCTGTCCGACCCTGCTGACCTGGGGACGTGACGACCGGGTCAGCCCGCCGGACATGGCGATGCTCCCGATGCGGCTCATCCCTGAAGCCGAGCTACATGTTTTCCCCAAATGCGGGCACTGGGTCATGATCGAGGCCAAGACGGCCTTCGAGGGAGCGGTTCTCGATTTCCTGTCGCGCTGAGGTCGGCTGTCTTTATCGTCCGCTGAAATGCGGTACACCAGCGTATTCATCAGATTCATCGGCATTCCACGATCGATATCGTCGTGGTTGGGTGACTTCGTGGTGAATGGTTGTGCACTGACGTATCTTGGGCAGTCTGGCGCCGATCGACGTTTCCGGCGCGGTGGGGGCGCTCTGTCGCACGGGGGATGACCAAAGGGACGTTGCATGCAGCTCGGCATGATCGGTAGGCGCTTCGTGGGGCGTCTGGCATTTGCCTCTGTGGGTTGCGCCCTGGTCGCCGGCGGTTCGGTGGTGTCCGTACAGGCCGATCCGATCTGGCCGGGTGGCCCGGATATCCCCGGGTTGTCCACGCCGAGCACCCCGGTGCCCGAGTCGGCCGATACGAAACCGTCCGAAGGGCAGCCCCTGGCACGGGCCAATTTCTCCACTCCCGCCCTCGATCCAGCCGACGGTGAAACAGTCGGCATCGCAGCGCCGGTCATCATCTCGTTCACGGCGGCCATCGACGACAGGAAAACCGCCGAGAAGGCGATCCGGGTGTCCACAGAACCTGAGGTCGACGGCACCTACCGCTGGGTGGGCAACAAGGAGCTGCGCTGGAAGCCTGCGGGATTCTGGCCGGCCGGAACCAAAGTCAAGGTGCAGGCCGGAAGTGCGGCCTCAGGCTTCACCATCGGAGACGAGTGGGTCGCGGTCGCCGACGACAACACCCACCTCATCACGGTGACCGTCGCCGGCGCGACGGCCCGCACCATCCCGACATCGATGGGCGCCAACGAGAATCCGACACCCAACGGCACCTACACGGTGGGCGAACGCTTTGCCGACATGTACATGGACTCCTCCACGGACGGTGTGCCGGTCAATTCGCCTGGTGGCTACCGCACCTACGTCGAGTACGCGGCCCGGCTGTCGAACAGCGGCATATTCCTGCACGCGGCGCCATGGTCCGTCGGCCAGCAGGGCAACACCAACGTCACGCGCGGTGGCATCAACGTGAGCACCGACGACGCCAGGTGGTTCTTCGAGAACGCACCCAAGGGTGCCCCGGTCATCGTGCAGAACACCGTCGGCGGAACGGTCGATCCCACCGACGGGCTCACCGACTTCACCGCTCCCTGACCCCGATGATGTGCCCTTTTGGCGAACAAACCCGCAGGTCAGCGTCGCCAAAAGGGCACATCATCGGGGTGCGGGGCTACCAGATGTGGACGCGTTCCGGCTCAGGGAGATAGAGGGCGTCGTCGGTCTTGACGTCGAAGGCGTCGTAGAAGGCGTCGATGTTGCTGATCACGCCGTTGCAGCGGAACTCCGGCGGTGAATGCGGATCGATGGACAGCCGACGGATCGCCTCTGCATCTCGAGTCTTGGTGCGCCACACCTGCGCCCACCCGTAGAACACGCGCTGCAGACCGGTGAGGCCGTCGATCTCGGGAGCCGGCTTTCCGTCGAGTGCGATTTGGTAGGCCACCAGTGAAATCGACAGCCCGCCGAGGTCGCCGATGTTCTCGCCGATCGTGAACTCGCCGTTGACCTTGTACTTCTCGTCGAGTCCCTTGGGCGTGAAGTGGCTGTACTGCTCGATGAGTTTCTTTGTCCGGGTGCTGAATTCGGCGCGGTCGGCGTCGGTCCACCAGTCGATCAGGTTGCCGTCGCCGTCGTACTTGGCGCCCTGGTCGTCGAAGCCGTGACCGATCTCATGCCCGATCACCGCGCCGATCCCGCCATAGTTGGCGGCGTCGTCGGCCTCCGGGTCGAAGAACGGTGGCTGCAGGATTGCCGCCGGGAAGACGATCTCGTTCATGCCCGGGTTGTAGTAGGCATTGACGGTCTGCGGCGTCATGAACCACTCGTCGCGGTCCACCGGTTCGCCGATTTTGGCGAACTCCCGATCTTCTTCGAAAGCGCTTGCGCGGGCGATGTTCCCGAAGAGGTCATCGCGCTCGATGGTCAACGAGGAGTAATCCCGCCAGGTGGCCGGGTACCCGATCTTGGGCGTGAACTTCTCGAGCTTCACGAGGGCCTTCTCGCGGGTCTCCGGGCTCATCCAGTCCAAATCGCTGATGTTACGGCGGTAGGCCTTCACCAGGTTCTCGATGAGCTCGTCCATCCGGGCCTTCGCCTGCGGTGGAAAGTGTTTGGCGACATACAGTTTGCCGACAGCGAAGCCGAGGCCCTGCTCGACCAGGCCGACACCGCGCTTCCAACGGTCGCGGATGATCTCGGAGCCGGTCAGCGTCTTGCCATAGAATGCGAAGTTCTCAGCGACGAACTCATCCGACAAGTACGGTGCGGCCGAGTGCAACAGCCGCCACTGTGCCCAGAGCTTCCAATCGGCCAGATCGCGCTCGGCGAAAAGCGCCGCGACACCAGAGATGAACGAGGGCTGCCCGACGACCACTTCGCCGAACGTTTCGGAGGCCGGGGTGCTCAGCCCGGCGGTCCAGGCGTCGAGATCGAAACCGGTTGCCTCGGACTTGAATTCGGCCAACGTCCGCAGGTTGTATGTGAGGTCGGCGTCACGACGCCGGACGACATCCCAGTGCTGGGCGGCGATTGCCGTCTCGAGATCGACAACGGTCGCGGCGGCACCTTCGGGATCGTCGAAACCGGCCAGTTGCAACATCTTTGCCACGTGCTCGCGGTACGCGGCGAGCGACTCGGCATGGTTCTCTTCGCGGTAATACGATTCGTCGGGCAATCCGAGCCCGGACTGCGTGATGTGGATGAGATAGCGGTCGGACGCCTTGGCATCTGTGTCGACGTAGTAGCCAAGCAGGCCACCGATGCCCCGGCGCTGCTGCGCGCCGATCAGGCGGGCGAGCTCGGTGCGGTCGGCGGCCGCGGACAGCGCGGCGAGATCGGCCCGGATCGGTTCGATGCCGAGCGAGTTGATCCGTTCTTCGTCCATGAAGCTGGCGTACAGGTCGCCGATCTTCTGGGCATCACTGCCGGGTGCAGGCGAGGACTCGGCGCACTCGGTGATCAGGTCGCGGACGTTCTCCTCGGCGCGATCACGGAGCACATGGAATGCGCCGTCCACGGCGCGATCGTCAGGGATCACGTGGTCGCGTAACCACACGCCGTTCACATGTTCGAAAAGGTCGTCTTGCGGTCGCGCGGAATCATCGACCCAGCGCAGGTCGATTCCGGACCGGGGATCCGGTGAGTCGGTGGCGGCAGCGGTCTCGGTTGATGAAGTCACCAGACCATCCTGGCATCTTCGGACCGGTTCGTCAGCTGCCGTTGATCGCAGTCCCCTCCTCCAGGTGTGCGGTGAGCAGCAGATGGTCGAATCCGCGACGGCTCTCGTCGCTGATCGGAACCGCGGCGACCACTGCATCGACGATGTTCTGGGCCAGCGCGCGGAGTTTGGTGTTCGTCTGCTGCGAACGCCAGGTCAGCACTTCGAACGCCCGATCGTCCGAGATCCCGTAGGTGAGCATCAACATGCCTTTGGCCTGCTCGATCACCGCCCTGGATGCCGCAAAGTCCTTGACCGCGGCGTCCATCGTTTCTTTCAACTCTGTTTTGTGTGATTCCGTAAGGTCCACATAGAAACCTTCGGTGCCGATCAGCTTTCCGGATGGGTCTGTCATCCGGTCGCCGATCACGAGTACGTGCCGAACGTGTCCGCTGCGGTCGATGATGCGATGCCGGCTGCTGAACGCCTTGCCTTCGAGAAGTTCTTCGACGACGTGCTCGACGCGCTGACGGTCGTCCGGGTGTTTGTGCGAAAGCAGCAACTCGGTGGTCGGGGTGACCTCGCCGGGGCCGTAACCGTGAATCGCGGCGACCTCGTCGGACCAGAACCACTGCTGCGCTTCGATGAGGAAGCGGAAGCTGCCCGCAGACTGAATGACACCCCCGAGCACTTTTCCAACTTGCTCGGCGCCGGTGCTGTCGCTCTCCATCACTTGCTCCCTCGTGACCAATAGCAGTGGTTGTCGGCCACCTGACAATCGTCCAACGGACATGACCCTCTGGCAACGCAGCCCGCGTATCCGACGAGCTAAGGATCATGTAACACGAAGCTGCGATCTCAGGAGACGACGGCCCGCCGCATATCAGCTATGAACCTACCGGTAAAGGTTTGAACCTGGACCAAATCCAAAGCCGCGGCGGCCGGATCTGCCGGGCTAACGTGACGCGGTGTTCATGACAACCCTGGTGCGCCGGCTCTCGGTGGACCTCTGCCGCATCGGCTCGCAGAGCTGTTGTCTGTGAGTATCTTTCCGTAGGTCACCCGCTCGGAACCTTCGGTGTGATCCGGAGGTCGATCGAACTTCCGTCGTGCGCACCGTCGGCCTTGGCGCCGTCGGCCTTGGCGATGACTTCTTCTTCCTTCTCCACCAGCCACCAGGGGTTCGTAGTGTCCGTAGTTCCCGCCATCGAGAAGCCGTCGCATACGGCCGGTGCGAATGCGCCGCCCTCACACCGTCGTGGGGCGCGGGTCCGGCCGCTGCTGTCGCGGGTCGGATTGCCCATCGTCTCGCTGGTCGTGTTCGTGGCGCTCTGGCAACTCGTGGTCAGCCTGAAACTGTGGAACGAGACCCTGGTGCCGCCGCCGTCCGCGGTGTGGGACGCCTTTGTGAAGACCTCGACCACCAATGACGGGGTGCGGGGATACGCAGGCAAATACCTGTGGGAACACCTGCTGATCAGCCTGGAACGAATCGGATACGGCATAGCCATCGGCATCGTGGTGGGAATCGCCTTCGGCCTGCTGATGGGCACCTTCAGCAAGGTTCGTGCGCTGTTCGAACCCTGGATCACGTTCCTGCGCACACTTCCGCCACTGGCCTACTTCTCCTTGTTGATCATCTGGCTCGGTATCAACGAGGAACCCAAGATCACGCTGCTGGCGATCGCAGCCTTCCCGCCGGTTGCGGTGGCGACCACATCGGCTGTCCTGGCCGCACCGCAAAGTCTGGTCGAGGCCGCAAAAGCGCTGGGAGCCAGCAGGTTCGATGTCATCAAAGACGTGGTGGTGCCCTCGGCGCTGCCGGAGACGTTCACCGGTATCCGGCTCGCGGTCGGCGTTGCATACTCATCTCTCGTCGCGGCCGAACTCGTCAACGGACTCCCCGGGATCGGCGGAATGGTCAGGGACGCATCCAATTACAACAACACGCCGGTGGTACTGGTCGGGATCATCGCCATCGGAGCCTCCGGTCTGATCATCGACGGCCTGCTCCAGTTCATCGAGCGCAAATCCGTCCCATGGCGCGGCCGGGTCTGATCGTCACCATCCCCAGGCGCACTGCACTTCTTGCACAACGAACTCCCACTAGAGAAAGAACCAACCTCCCATGAGTCGCTTCCCTATATCTGTTCGCCTGCGTCGGCCGTGGGTGGCGCTTGTCGCCGCGTTGTCGGCGCTGACTCTCACACTCGGTCTGGCCGGCTGCTCCGACGACAGCGAGGGTGGCAAAACGATCACCATCGGCTACCAGTCGTTCCCCAGCGGCGATCTGATCGTGAAGAACCAGAAGTGGCTCGAAGAAGCTCTTCCGGACTACACCATCAAATGGACCAAGTTCGAGTCCGGTGCCACGATCAACCAGGCCTTCATCGCCAACTCGATCGACATCGGCGCCATCGGATCGAGCCCGGTCGCCCGTGGCCTGTCCGGAACTTCGCCGATCGAGTACAAGGTGGCGTTTGTGCTCGACGTCGCCGGTGACAACGAAGCACTCGTCGCACGCGATGGGACCAATATCAACAGTGTTGCCGAGCTGAAGGGCAAGACCATCGGCACGGCGCTGGCGTCCACCGCTCACTACAGCCTGCTCGTCGCGCTGGAGCAGGCCGGACTGTCGGCCGACGACGTCAAGATCGTCGATCTGCAGCCCCAGGCCATCCTCGCGGCGTGGGAACGCGGCGACATCGATGCGGCCTACACCTGGCTGCCGACCCTCGACGAGCTCCGCAAGACCGGTAAAGACCTGGTCACGAGCCGGGCGATCGGTGAATCGGGTAATCCGACCCTGGATCTGGGTGTGGTCTCGAACAAGCTGATCAGTGACAACCCCGAGGCAGTCGATGCGTGGCGCAAGGTGCAGGCCCGCGCGCTGGACCTGATCAACACCGATCCCGCGGCCGCCGCCGAGTTCGTCGGCCAGGAACTCGGAATCAGCGCCGACGAGGCCCTCGGTCAGCTCAAGCAGGGCGTCTTCCTGACCCCCGCGCAGATCGCGTCGCCGCAGTGGCTGGGCACACCCGGAGCGGTGGGGAACATCGCCAACAATCTGCTCAGCGCCGCGGAGTTCCTGTTGGCGCAGAAGCAGATCGAGAAGGCTCCGACCCTCGAAGAGCTTCAGCAGGCGATCTATGTGGAAGGTCTGCCGGGTGCCCTCGACCAGTGATGAACCGTCGGCGCCTGCGATCCGGCTGGACAACGTCGAGCATCGTTACGGCACCGGGGCCGATGCGGTGACCGCGGTGGGTCCGGTGTCGCTGGATGTGCCTGCCGGGGAGTTCTTGGTCCTGGTCGGGGCATCGGGATGTGGCAAGAGCACGTTGTTGCGACTGATTGCCGGCTTCGAACAGCCCACCGAAGGTGAGATCGACGTGCTGGGCCGGGCGCCGGTCCCTGGGGAATCGGCCGGTGTCGTGTTCCAGCAACCCCGGTTGTTCCCGTGGCGAACGGTCGGCGGCAACGTCGATCTGGCGTTGAAGTACGCCGGAGTGCCGAAGGCCGAACGGACCACGCGTCGAGACGAATTGCTCGAGCGCGTGGGTCTGGAAGGGACCGCCCGGCGCCGGATCTGGGAGATCTCGGGAGGTCAGCAACAGCGGGTCGCGATTGCCCGGGCGCTCGCGGCAGAGAATCCGCTGTTCCTCCTCGACGAGCCGTTCGCGGCTTTGGACGCGCTGACACGTGAGCGGTTGCAGGAAGACGTCCGGTCTGTCAGCACGGACACCGGCCGGACGTCGGTGTTCGTGACCCACAGTGCAGAGGAAGCGGTGTTCCTTGGCTCGCGGATCGTGGTGCTGACGAAACGGCCGGGCAAGGTCGCCCTCGACCTGAAGTTGGATCTGCCCCGCGGTCGGATCGAGGGCGACGAGCTCCGGAACTCGAGTGAATACAACGCGCTGCGTTCGGAGGTCAGTCACGCGGTGAAGGCCGCTGCGGTGGCCGTCTAGGCCGGGTCAGCCACCCAGGGCGCGGTGCATCTCCCAGATGAGAACCTCGGTGGCGGTGATCGCGGTGAGTCGTTCGCCGCCGCCACCGGTGATCCGGACCGTGTCTCCGGTGTGGAGGTCGTCGGCGACGGCTTCGAGCCGGGCCGACCCGGAGGCGACGAACACATGACCCCAGGGGAGATCGGGCAAGGTCACCGATTGACCGGCATCGAGCCTGGCGACATGGAACGCGACCGAGCTGTTCGCGATCCGGATCGCCGAATCGTAGGCGGGCATTCCCGAGGCCACGGTCACCAGCGCTCCGGACCGTAACTCGTCGGTGACGTCGAGTTGTTCGTAGCCGGGTTCGGTGTCGGGGTCGTCGGGCAGGACCCACATCTGGATGTAGTGCACCGGGGTGGCGCCGGTCGGGACCGGGCGGCCGGCGCGGATCAGCCCACCCTGCCAGGTGTCGTTGCGCTCGGAATGCGTGACACCGCTGCCCGCGCTCATCCGTTGCGCCAGACCTGGATAGATCACACCGGAGTGGTCCATCGAATCCTGGTGGACCAGTGACCCGGACAGAACCCAGGTGACGATCTCCATGTTGCGATGTGGGTGGGTGTCGAAGCCTTGCTGTGACGCAACGGTTTCGTCGTTGTGTACCAACAGGACACCGTGATGTGTGTTGTCCGGATCGTAGTGGTCGCCGAACGAAAAACCATGCCGCGAATCGAGCCAGTCGAGACCGGTGAAAAGTCGCTCGTTCGCACGAAGAGGAAAATATCTGGAGCTCACCTTTCCAATACTCCGCCACCGTGGACTGATGGTGCAAAAATAGAAATCGGCGTCTGATGCAGCCGGGGCGCACGTGAATTAAGGGTAGTTGCGAGATCGTTACGACCTCGTAAGCAAGTTGAGTACCACATTCGTGACCTTCACCCTGTTACAGGAGTGAAAATTGTGACTATGCGTCGTTCCCCCGGCCGCCTTGCGGCCGCATCCATTTTTGCGCTTGTATGCGCACTTGCCGTTGCTTCCTGTGGCAACCTCGGCAAGTCCACCGACACCGGGGCCGGAGCGATGCTGAGCGACTTTGCCAAGGCGATCGAAGACCAGGATCCCAGTGCCACCGCCCTGCTGACATCGTCGCCTGAATTGGCCATGAAGTCGTACGAGGCAACGTTCGACGGGATGGCCGCGGAGAAGGTCGACGTCGATATTCAACGCGCCGAGGAATACTCGGATGGCACCGCCACCTTCGAGGCCAAGACCACCTGGACCCTCGGGGAGGACCGCGAGTTCCAGACGACCACGCAGGGTTCGGCCCGAAAGCTCACTCCGGGCTGGCGGGTGCAGTGGGAACCGGGACTGCTCACCGAAGACCTGCCTGCCGGCGGCAGCCTGCGTCAGGTCCGCACCGATGCCACTCCGGCGCCCGCGGTCCTCGACCGTTCCGGCAAGCGGATGCTCACGTTGCAGACGATCAACAACATCGTCCTCGACCCGGCCGCGACCGGTGATGTCCCAGGCTCCGTCGCGAAGCTGGCAACAACCATCGAACCGCTGGCACAACTGGTCACGCCGGAGGTGATCAACCGCCAGCTGGCCGACGCCGGTAACAAGCCGGTAACGGTTGTGTCGGTTCGTGACTCGGACATGATTGCGCTGGCAGGCGACCCGGCGGCGATCCCGGGGGTGACGATCGGCAAAGAACCCAAGCTGGTCCTGCTCGACCGGCGGCTCGATTCACCGGTCTTCGACGGTGTGCGCGACTATTGGCAGGCAATCCGTGATGCCACCTCGGGCTGGGCCGTCCAGACCGTTGTGCCCGGGCAGGCGCCGGTGCAGCTCGCCGGTGAGCAAGGACCGCCCGGACCCGACGTGACCACGAACATTGATCCGAACATCCAACTCGACGCCCTCGACGCCGTGGTCGAGGTGGCGCAGCCGGCATCGATTCTGGTGGTGGATGCGAACACCGGACAGATCCGGGCGGCGATGCGCAACGACCAGGCAGAAGTCTCGGACATCAGGATCGACAAGAAGTACACCCCGGGCACAACCCTGGGCCCGGTGGCCGACGTGATCAACCGCGAGGCCGGGTCCGACGACGCCAAGGCCAGGCAGTTGCTCGCCCCGCTGGGTCTTGCCGTCGACTTCACTGTCGCCGGTGTTCGCCCCGCGGGCACCGGTGGTGAGCAGGGCACTGTCAAGCCGATGACCTTCCGGTCCGAGGATCTGCGGGTATCGGCACTGAACATGGCGACGCTCGGCGTGGCCGTGGCCCGCACGAGCTCGGTGGCCCCATCCGTCATCGCAGGCGTGCCCGGACAGGTCGAAGGCGGTGAACTCGGTGCCGTCGATCCCGAGGTTCTCGCTGCGGTCGAGGGCGCCATGAAGGCCACCGCCGCCGACGGCAATGCCAGTGACCTGGTGAATGCCCCCGGTCTGCGAGCGCTGGTGGGAACCAATGGACCCCAGGGCCCCGGCTGGTTCGTCGGGATCCAGGGCGACCGGGTGTTCGTCGTCTACTGCGAAGGTGAGCGGTCGGGTAGTGCCGCACTTGCTGTGGCGCAACGCTTCCTGACCCCGCGGCCGCATCCGCAGTAAAACGCTCTCACAGCTCCAGATACCGCGGATTGGCGACCATCAGCCGATCGGTGACAGCGGTCCGCACCACCGCGATGATCCGCGGGTCCTGCGGGTTGGCCTCACCTGATCGGATGGCCAATGCCAACTCGGTCTCGGAGTCGAAGCCCAGCTCTGCCAGTGCGGCTCGCTGACGGTCGAAAGGGCCCGAGCCGGCGTTGAGTTCACGTTCGACGATGTCGAGGACGTTCGCGGCAACGCGGGCCTGAAATCGTGTTGCGTCCCCGACGTCGTCTCCGGCCATCACCGCGGTGCGGAGGAACTCGGACACCGCATTGACCAACTCGGCGGCCGTGGGACGCCCGTAAAGATCGGGTTGTGTTGTGGGATCGGGTGAATAGGTGGCGGTGGCAGGACGGCCGAGCGCCAGCAGGATGTCGTGTTCCTGTTCGCAGACGCGTCGGCCGATGGCCGCGAGTTCAACCGAACGCTGCCTGCCGGACAGGTGCCTTTCGGCCATCTGCGCACAGACGATGCTCCACCAGACGGTGCGATAGAGCTGCCACCACCGCACCGCCTCGATGTCTGGTCGTGCTCCGGCGATTTCCGCGTAGCCGTCGAGTAGCTCGTCGACGGTCCCGAATCCGCCGACCTCCGGTGCGGTTCCGAATCGCCAGCACTTGACCAGCAGCCAGCCGAGATCTTCTCGGGGGTCGCCGATATGGGTGAGCTCCCAGTCCAGGACCGCGGCGAGCCCGGTGTCGGAGATGAGTAGGTTCCCGTTGCGGAAGTCGCCGTGCACCACAGTCTCGGGCACCGGGTCCGGTTGGTACAGCGCCAGCGCGGCCAGCGCGATCTCGGTGACCGCAGAGGGGGTGTCGAGGTCGAGATACTGCTGCCGTAACTCGTCGAGTCCGCTGCGGACTCCGGTCTGCAGGGTCGGCACCGTCGACAGCGGGATCGAGTGGATACGGGCCAGGGTGCGGCCGAGTTCGGTGGCCAGGCCCGCGCGCGCCCCGGCGTAGCGCGCGTCGCGCAACAGCTTTCGTGGGATCGTCTCGCCGTCGATGTACTCACAGATCAGGTAGGGCGCGCCGAGCGCCTCGGTGTCGTCGGAGAAGTCGATCACCCGCGGTACCCGGACACCGGCCCTCGCAGCGGCCGAGATCGCCTCGGATTCGCGGCGCATACCCAGTGGCTCGTGCATGGCATCGGGTTGACGTCGCAGGATCAGTCGTTGCACATCCGTACCACGGTGGCAGGTCAGCGACCAGGTCTGCATGTTGGCGCCTGCGGTCAGTCTGTGCAGATCCTCGACCCGAACGTCGTCGTCGAAGACCACGCTGAGTCGGGCGGCGAGCAGCTCGCCGATATCGTTCTCCGACATCAGCTCTGGTTCGCGGGTCGGTTGCGGCGCGGACCGGCATAGCCGAACAGGTAGCCGGCGATCTTACGGATCTGTACCTCGTCGGAGCCCTCGGTGATCCGGTATCGGCGGTGGTGTCGATAGATGTGCTCGAAGGGCAGGTGCCGGGTGTAACCCATGCCGCCGTGGACTTGGATGGCCTGGTCCGCGGCGTCGCAGACGAGCCGGTTGGCGCGATAGTTGCACATCGACACGCGGTCGCTGATCTCCGTATGCGGGATCCGGTCCATCTCCCAGGCGGTCTTGCGGACCAGTCCGCGGACCATCTCGGCCTCGGTGTGTAGCTCGACCAGCGGGAACTGGATCGCCTGCCGGCTCGACAGTGGAGCCCCGAAAGTGATCCTCTGCCTGGCGTATTCGACGCTGCGGTCAATGCAGTACTGGGCCGCACCGACTCCCGAGGCGGCCTGGCGGATCCGATTCTCGTGTACGAACGTCTGGGCAACCGCGAGCCCTTCGCCTTCTTCGCCGAAGATCGCTGACTCCGGTACCTCGACGTCGGTGATGGTGACCTCGGCGTGGTCGGTGGGCATGTTGAACGTCCACCACTGGAAGTCGACCGAGAATCCGGGGGTATCGGTGGGTACGAAGAAGGCGGTGATCCCCCGTGCATCGCCGTCTTTGCCCGATGTCCGAGCGAACACCACGTCGTGGGTGGCGTTGTGCATGCCCGAGTTGAATCGCTTGCCGCCGTTGATGATCCAGGAATTGCCGACCTGATGGGCGGTGGTCTCCATCCAGGTGGCGTCACTGCCGTGATCGGGTTCGGTCAGCCCGAAGCCGATCCGGGCCTCGCCGCGGATCATCGGCTCGAGGAACTCGTCCTGCTGCTCTTTGGTGCCGTGGCCGAGCAGCATGTGCGCAAACGGGAAGTTACCCACGATCGATGATTCGTTCTGCAGGTCGTTGTGCAATCCGAGTCCCTTGTGCGCCAGGTGTTCCCGGATGACCGCCATGTCGAAGTTGCTCCCACCGCGGCCACCGATCTCGGTGGGCAGTGCATACCGTAGCCAGCCGGCCTCGTCGGCGAGTCGGCGCATCTGGCCGAGCAGCTCTTCCCACTCGGGGCGTGGCACACCACCGCCCTCGAAATCGGTGCGTGCCCACTCGCGGCGGTGGTCGAAGAAACGGACGTTGTCGTCGGCCTCCTGGAGTGGCCGGATCTGCGTGTCGATGAACTCGTCGATCTCGCGCAGAGTGCTGGTGATCGCCTCGGGTACGGCATAGTCCACGGCTGGATCCTTCCCGTTGACGGTTTCCGGTGAACAATTGTTCACCAGTGACCGTAACGGGTTTCGGGGATCGCCCGCAGGCGATGGGCGACACCGACGTGGGTACCGGGGTGTTCGCGACTGCGGCGATTCGGAACGGCGACGACCCCCGATGGGCCGGCCGGTGAGGACGAAAGTGACCGCGTGCTATCAGGCTGTCGCACAAGCGGGTATGGCGTGGTCGATGAGGACCTCGGCGGCGGCACGGGCGTGGTGTGCGACTTCAGGATCACCGCAGATCGCCGACATCGCCTGAGCCCCTTCGGCAAGGATGGTGAGTTGGATACCGAGCGATCCTCCGCCTCCGGCCTGGTCGACTAGGTTTGCCATCAGCCTTTGAAACGCCTGCTTGTGCTCGCGGGCCGCGGCGGCAACGGCCGGGAACGTCGCACCGAGTTCACCGAAGGCGTTGATGAAACCGCATCCCCGATAGTCGTCTTGGCCGAACCAGTCGAACAAGAAGTCGTAGATCGCAAGGATCTTGTCGCGGGGAGTGGGGACCTGGTTGGTTGCCTGGGCAACGCCGGACTCCCACATCTTCCGGCGGTGATCGAGCACCGCGAGCACCACATCGTCCTTGGACGGGAAGGTGGCGTAGAGCCGTTTCAATGAGACCTGGGCTTCCGCCCGGATCTGCGCCATCGTCACAGCCTGGATGCCATGGCTGTAGAAGAGCCGGTCCGCGGTTTCGATGATCAGCTCGCGGGACTTGTCAATGTCTTTCATCGGTACCGCCTTGCGTGGAGAACGAACATTCTCTAGAGTAGCAACAACAACGGAGAATCATCATTCTCCGTGGGTTTGAGCTCCAAACTGCCTGTCCCGCTTCATCCCTGCTCGTCTCACTGGAACGCTGAAAGGCGATGACATGCCGTACATCACTGTTGGAACCGAGAACGCCACGAACATCGACCTCTACTACGAAGATCACGGCACCGGGCAGCCCGTTGTGCTGATCCACGGATTCCCCCTCGACGGGCATTCTTGGGAGAAGCAGAGTGCTGCGCTGCTCGATGCCGGATACCGAGTGATCACCTACGACCGTCGCGGCTTCGGGCAGTCGAGCCAACCGACAGTCGGATACGACTACGACACCTTCGCCTCGGACCTGAACACCGTCTTGGAAGCACTGGATGTGAAAGATGCAGTACTGGTGGGATTCTCGATGGGCACAGGGGAGGTTGCCCGATACATCGGCAGCTATGGTTCCGGACGGGTCGCCAAGGCCGCATTCTTGGCGTCGCTCGAGCCCTACCTGCTCAAGACCGACGACAATCCCGACGGGGCCGCTCCGCGTGAGTTCTTCGAGGACATCGTCGCGTCCATCAAGAAGGACCGCTACGCCTACTTCACCGAGTTCTACGCCGGCTTCTACAACACCGAGGAGTTCCTCGGTACCCGGCTGAGCGAGGAAGCGCTGCAGAATAGTTGGAATGTCGCCGCCGGATCCGGGGCCTTCGCGTCGGCTGCTGCGCCGTTGACGTGGTTCACCGATTTTCGCGACGACATCCCGAAAATCGATGTGCCAACGCTGATCGTCCACGGCACCGCAGACAACATCCTGCCGATCGACGCCACCGGACGTCCGTTTTCGCGGCTGTTGCCCGAGGCGGAATATGTTGAGATCGAGGGTGCGCCCCACGGTCTGCTGTGGACGCATGCGGATGAGGTCAACGGCGTGTTGCTGAAGTTTCTGGCGCGCTGAAGGAGTTCCTCAGCGATACTTCTCGCTGAGGTATTGCTCAAATGTCATCTGTCCGAAAGGCGTTCGGGGAACCAGGTTTTCGCCGTCGGCAAACGCTTTGAAGAGTTTGCCGGGAAGGCGCAGTGGTACGGCAGGCCTGCGGGAACCGCGGGCGTCCTTCCATGCGGCGTGTAGATCGGCGGCAGTCCGTTTCTCCGGTCCGCCGATGTCGTCGACCCGTCCTGACGGCGCTTCGGCGGCGAGGTCGACCAGCCGCGTCGCGACGTCTTGCGGGGCGATCGGCTGAAACCGGATCGACGGGGTGATCAGAACCGGCATGAAGCGCTGGGCGTTGAACAGGCGCTCGACGAACGGATGGAACTGGGTGGACCGCTGCAACGTCAACGGCACGCCGGAATCCAGCGCCAGCGTTTCGATCGCGAGGCGCTGTCGATAGAAACCCATGGGGATCTTGTCGATACCGACGATCGACAGCAGCACCACGTGCCGGACCTGAGCGTTCGCCGCGGCGGTCAAGAGGTTCTCGGCGATCTGAATGTCTTTGGCGCCGTTGGTTGTCGCCAGGTGGATGACGGTGTCGACACCCGACATCGCGGTAGAGATGCCGGTGCCGTTGAGGAGGTCTCCGGTGGCCAGCCCCGGCCCGCTCCGGCGGCTCAGCGCCCGCACATCGTGGCCGTCGGCCCGTAACTTTGCGGTGGTGGGGGTTCCGATCGTCCCGGTGGCCCCGGTGATCAAATAGGTTGTCATCGTTCGATCCTCTCGCCGGCTGCGTTGCTTGGTAATAGTTGAGACCGATGGGGGTTCGCGTTTGTGACGAGAATAGGTTCGAAGTGACGCAGGACACGGCATTGATCGCATTCGAGAAGCTCCGGCCACGACTGTTCGGGGTCGCCTACCGGATGATGGGGTCGGTCACCGAAGCCGATGACGTGCTGCAGGACGCTTGGTTGCGATGGCAGGGCGCCGACCGGGACTCGGTGCGCAGTCCGGAGGCGTTCCTCACCACGACGGTCACCCGACTGTCGCTCAATGCACTGACATCCGCGCGAGCGACCCGCGAAACGTACGTTGGCTCGTGGCTTCCCGAACCGGTCTCGACCGCCGACGACCCGTCTCTAGGCGCTGATCGGGCCGAGGCACTCGAACTGGCGGTGGTGATGTTGCTCGAACGGCTCGAACCCGCCGAGCGGGCGGCCTACGTGCTCCGAGAAGCTTTCGACTACCCATACCGGCAGATCGGGGAGGTGCTCGCGGTCAGCGAGGCGGGCGCCCGTCAGCTCGCGCATCGGGCCCGCGGTCATATCGCGCGGGAGCGCGCAACCGAGATCGATCCGGGCGAACGAAATCGCATCATGACGGCATTCGTTGCCGCCGCGACCTCCGGAGACCTCACCGCACTCGAATCGGTGTTGACCCGAGACGTCGTCTCGGTCAGTGACGGCGGCGGCGTTGTCAGTGCGGCCAGGATGCCGGTGGTCGGCCGGGCCAAGGTCGCCAGGTTTGTGCTGGGGGCGATCGCGAAGTTCGCAACCGGTTCACGCCCGGTGCTGGTGGAGGTGAACGGAAGCCCGGCAGTCCTGACGGTGCGTGACGGTGCACCGGACACGCTGCTGGCGTTCGAGGTGGGACCCGAGGGAATCAGCAGGTTGCTGTTCGTCCGCAATCCACACAAGCTCGAACGGCTACGAACGTTGATCCCGCGCGAACGAGGCCCGGACTCGGTGTGAGGCCGCCGATTCAAGCGGTGACGGACCGTCGGCTCAACCTGATCCGGACACCACGCCATCCGAGCAGGAATATGCCCAGCACAATCGTGGCGACGATGATGAAGCTGAAGGCCACACCCTGATGGAACTGCTGACGCAACAGCATTCCGATGGCCACCGCCCCGATCCAGACCAAGACCCCGTCCGGGACCAGACGTTCGGGCCGGAAACCGTAGGTGTGGCCGTGGTCGGACCGCATGTGTGCGTAGAGATAGGCCAGCGACCAGCCGATCGCCGCACCGAGTGCAAACGGCCATGCGGTGCTGAAGACGCCCTGGACGGAGAGTCCTTCGTCATGATTCATCCGGCCGATGAAGGCGAAGACAACCACCGCCAAGAGATCTGCAAAGGCGGTGAACAATCGGCGCATACCCGCCACGTTAGCGGGCGCGCGGCGCGTTCAGCGAACCGCGTCGGGCGGCGTATCGCCGTTTTCGGAGCTCTCGCCTTCTGCCGACGCCGACTTGTTGCGGCCGAGTTCGGCGTCTATCTCGGCCTCGATCACTTTTTCGACCTCGTCGGGACTCTCCAGGGAGCGGTACGTGGTGCGGAACTTCACGAAGATCACCACCCAGCCGACCAGTGACACCAGGAGATAACTGATCATCCGGTAGACCAGCACGGCGGTCACCGCTTCGCCGGCACCCATGCCCGCCGAGGTCAGCGCGGGCACCAGAACCCCGTCCACCACACCGAGGCCACCGGGGAGCAGCGGGATGGCGGTACCCACGGCCTTGGAGGCCGCATACGCCACCATCAGTCCCGAGATGCTCGGCTGACCGCCGACGGCGTAACAGGCAAAGGCCAGACAGGCGACGTCGGCGACCCAGTTGAACAGCGACCAACCGAAGGCGATCGACGTTTCCTTGGGTTTGAGCTGGACGGCTTTGAGCTGCCGCAGGATCTCCTGCCAGCGTTCGACGCCGTGGTCGGACGCCTTGTCGCGCATGTTGTTGATCCAGCGCAGCAGCGTGATGCCGAGGCCCTCGATCGAATGAGGGTGCCGGGCGATGTACTGGGCGACGATTGCAAAGGCCAGGAAGCCGCTGATCGAGAAGATGATCGAAAACGGGCTGGTCTGGGCACCAGCCAGCAGGGCGCCACCGAGACCGAGGACGGCGAGTCCGACGCCCATCAGCAATCCGGACATCACCACCTGCCAGGAGGCGATCACCGGGGTGGCGCCCCATCTGCGGGTCTCGCGGTAGGTGAAGGCCGGGGAGAGGACCTGGCCACCGGGCATGGTTTGGCTCAGTGAGTTCGCGGCCAACACCACCGACAGCGACTGCCACTGTTTGACCTTGAGGCCTGCCGACCGCAACAACGCACGCTGGACCTGGGCGAAACTGTCCATCGACAGCATCGCGGCCAGAATGCACAGCGCAACCCACTCCCACTCGATCTCGTCGAGGTGGAACCAGGTCTGTTTGAGCTTGGGCCAGATCAGATAGGCCTCGACGCCCAGGATCACCAAAACGAGTGCGAGTGTCAGCCATCGCACCCACCAAAAGCGGCGGCGGGTCCTGTTCGTCGCCGTCATGGTCTGCAGCCTATCGGTCCAGAGTGTCCGACTTGGTGACCAGGAGGCATGAAGTTCTCAACTGACCTCCGGCAGACGGTGTCGTCTAGCGCGGTTGTCCAGCGCGCAGCGGGCACGTTCAGTCTAATGTTGCGCTGGTGAGCGAGGCGAAAAACTTGAGTAGTAGTGACGTAGTCGACAGCCACCCGGCCGACCGCCTCAATGTGCACCCCGTTGTCCGCGCTGCGGCCGAATGGTCCTGGCGACTGTTGGCAATCGCGGCCGGGCTGTTCGTGGTGTCGCTGGTCGTCTCGGAATACAAAGAGGTGTTCGTACCGATCGGGCTTGCGGTGCTGGGTACTGCGTTCCTTGTCCCGGTGGTCGATTGGCTGAACCGCCGCGGCATTCCTCGCCCGCTCGCGGTGCTGGGGACGTTGCTCGTCGCCATCGGATTGCTCGTCGGGGTCATGGCCTTTGTTGTCCAGCAGTTCATCGACGGGCTTCCGGAACTGACCGAGCAGATCACCAAAACCATCAACGAGAGCCGCGGTTGGCTGGTCGACGGACCACTCAATCTCGCCGATGATCAGATCGCGCATCTCGGCGATGATGCGATCAAGGTTCTGAAAGACAACCAGGACAAGGTGACCTCGGGCGCTTTGTCGACCGCCACCACGGTCGGTGAGATAGTCACCGGCGCGTTCCTGATGCTCTTCCTGATGATCTTCTTCCTGTACGGCGGTGGTCAGATCTGGCGCTTTTTGACCCTGGCGGTCCCGGTGAAGTCTCGCGAAAAGGTCTGGGAGGCAGGACGAAACGGCTTCGGATCGCTGGTTGGATATGTGCGGGCAACCGTGGTTGTCGCGGCAACGGACGCGATCGCGATCGGAGCCGGACTCGCAATCCTGCAGGTTCCACTGGCATTACCGCTGGCTTCGCTCGTGTTCATCGGCGCATTCATCCCGATCGTGGGTGCGCTGGTGACCGGCGGCCTCGCGGTGCTGGTCACCCTGGTCACGCAGGGTTGGGTTGCCGCCTTGATCGCACTCGCCGTGGTGGTCGGCGTGATGCAACTGGAAGGTCATGTGCTGCAGCCGTTCTTGCTCGGACGGTCGGTGCGGTTACATCCGGTGGCAGTGGTGCTCGGTATCGCCGCGGGCCTGATCACGGCGGGCATCGTCGGTGGTCTGCTGGCCGTTCCGGTCATCGCATTCGTGAACACCGCGGTTCGCACGTTGGTGGCGAAATCGCATCTGGTCGAATCCGATCCCGATCTTGCAGAGTTCGCCACGGTAGCCCGTGGCGAACACAATCGGATGTACGAGGCCGCTCCGGACAAGCCGAAGTGGGACGAACTCGATGCCATCGACGGTGATTCGATACCGGATGACAAGCAGGACAACACAGGCGATCCCAGCTGAGGGTGCCCGTGATCCGATCCTCGAGTACACCACTGCGATCAGCGGACACCGATGACGATCCAGTGGCGCCGCTGTGGCGTGGTGCGCAGGTCTTTCGTCTCCTGAGTTACCTCTACGCCTTGGGCTTTCAGCTCGCTGTCCACGAGGACTACGAACGGGTGGGCTGGAGCTGGTTCTGTTTCGCACTGCTGACGCTGTGGACGGGTGCCAGTACCATCCTCTATCTGAAGGGTCCCGGGCGCCGCTGGTTCTGGGTCGCCTGTGACCTGGTGGTGGCCTGCGGTCTGATCGTCGCGACCCGATGGCTGGCCTCGGCGCAGTGGGCCGCGGACAACCAGTCCTTTCCGACGACGTTGTGGGGGACGAATGCGGTTGTCTCCGCAGCGATCCTGGGCGGCCCGGTGGTGGGTGCGGTCTTCGGGCTGGCGGTCCGGGTGGCCAGTGCGGTGGCCAAGGGTGGCTACGACCTGAACGTCGGTCGCGATGCGACCGTGGTGGTGCTGTTGGCGGTGGGTGTCGGGGTCGGGCTTGCCGCCAATTCGGCCCGTCGCAATCATGAGCGGATCGGCCGCGCCTTGCGCCTGGCTGCGGCGGCGTCGGAACGGGATCGGCTCAGCAGACAGGTGCACGACGGGGTGCTGCAGGTCCTGGCCCTGATTCGCAGGCGGGGAGCCGAGATCGGCGGAGAGACAGCTCAGCTCGCTCAGATGGCAGGCGAACAGGAGCGCTCGTTGCGCCGACTGATCGCGGATATCGAACCGCCCCTGACGGGCCAGAAGACGGCCGAGGTGGATCTGCGCATGCTGCTGCGACCCCACGCCGATGATCTGGTGACGGTCAGCGAACCGGGGGAGGCGGTGCTGCTCGACCACTTTCGGGCCATGGAAATCGAGGCCGCGGTCGTCAACGCGCTCGACAACGCGCGGTTGCACGCCGGGCCGGGGGCGCGTACGTACGTCCTCGTCGAAGATCTCGGTGACGAGGTCGTGGTGAGCGTCCGCGACGACGGAGTCGGCATCGAGGAGGGGCGGCTCGGTGAGGCCGCCGTGCAGGGCCGGATGGGTGTGTCGCGGTCGATCGTGGAACGGATCGAGGCACTTGGCGGTACGGCAAAACTCGACACCGGTCCCGGTGAGGGAACCGAATGGGAACTCACGGTGTCAAAGGAAACGGGTTCTGGGAAGCCGGGTTTCGACAAGCGCGCGGACAACAAGAGTGAGGGGCGGTTCTGATGGCCGATGTGGGAGATCCGGGAGTGCTGCGGGTGATGGTGGTCGACGACCATCCGATGTGGCGCGACGGTGTTGCGCGCGACCTGGCCGACGCCGGGTTCGACGTCGTGGCGGTTGCCGACAGCGTGGCCGCTGCGGTCGCACGCGGGCGCGCGGTTCGACCGGATGTGGTGCTGATGGACATGCAGTTGCCCGACGGTAACGGGGCGCAGGCCACCGCTGAGATCCTCGAGACCTCGCCCCACACTCGGGTGTTGGTGCTCTCGGCGTCGGACGAGCGCGACGACGTGCTCGAGGCGGTCAAGGCGGGCGCCAGCGGCTACCTGGTCAAGAGTGCGTCGAAGGAAGAACTGTTGGCAGCTGTGCGGTCGACGGCAGCCGGACAGGCGGTGTTCACCCCGGGTCTGGCCGGCCTGGTGCTCGGCGAATATCGGCGCATTGCCCGCGACCCCGATCGGGCCATCGATGCGCCTGCGCTCACCGACCGCGAGACCGAGGTGTTGCGGTATGTGGCAAAAGGGTTGAGTGCCAAGCAGATAGCTTCGAAACTCACGCTGAGTCACCGTACCGTGGAGAACCATGTCCAGGCGACACTGCGCAAGCTGCAGCTGGGCAACCGGGTCGAGTTGACCCGCTACGCCATCGAACACGGCCTCGACACCGAACCGGGGTAAGTCCTCTCGCGGTAAATCCCCTCGCGGTAAATCCCTAGGTGAAGTGAGTAGTGCTACTCATCCGCGAGGACGCCCGCCCCGCGACGATCGATACATGACCCAACCGAACGAAGCTGTCATCAGCCGGCTGTCCACTGAGTTCCACTCATTGTCGAATCAGTTTGCTCGTGTGTCGGGCGATCTGAACGAACTGCACACTGTGCTCACGCAGCTCAAAGAGCAGCCCCAGCCGCAGCCACAGCCCCAGCCACAACCGCAGCCGCGGCCGCAGCCACAGCCACAACCGGTCCCGCCGTTTACGGCACAGTTTCCGCCGATGCCTGCGCCGCAGGCCTGGCAGCCGCATCCGATGGGGCCCGCGGCGCATGGATATGGCGCACCTCAGCCACCGAAACCTCAGCAGGCACCGAAGCCGCAACATGCACCGGCCGGTTCCTATTCATCGGCATACGGTGCCGCTGCCCCTCGCCGACCCGGACCTCCTCCGCCGTCGAAACCGACGCTGTGGCAGCGGATGACCGCCGAATCCGGGGGCGGTCTGATCGGAAAGATCCTCGCTGTCGCAGGTGTGACGGTGACACTGATCGGCGTGGTGATGATGCTGGTACTGGCTGCGCAGGCGGGCATCCTGCGGCCGGAGATCAGAGTCGCCGCCGGCGGTGCGCTGGCGATCGCGCTCATTGTGATCGCGATTCGGATGGCCGAGCGTCCCGGTGGCCGGGTCGGCGCAATCGCCCTGTCAGCCACCGGTATTGCGGCGGCCTACTTCGACGTTGTCGCGGTCACCCGGATCTACGATTGGCTGCCCGACTACGGTGGCCTCGTGCTTGCCGGCCTGGTCACGTTCACCGGACTGTTGTTGGCCCGTCGCTGGGATTCCGAGCATCTGGGGTTGCTGGTACTCGTGCCGGTCTTCGTCCTCGCTCCCGTCCTCACCGCGGGACCGTCGCTGTTGCTGGTCGGATTCATGCTGGCCATGACGATCGGATCGTTCCCGATCCAGCTCGGAAAGGACTGGATCTGGTTTCATGGGGTGCGTGCCGCCGCAAGCACGTTCGTGTTGCTCGCCTGGATCGTGGCAAGCGTTGTCGGGGACGACAAGCACCTCGTGCTCGGGGCCGTCGCAATGGCCGTCAACGCCGCATTCGGGATCATCACCTCGGTGGTCCTGGTGCGTGGCACCAAACTTCCGTCGCTGACGTCGCTGCTCGGCTGTGCCACGGTTCTTCCGGTCCTGTTGTCGCCCATGGTGTTCGACCGCCCGGTTGCCGCGGGCCTGATCTGGGGCGTGGCCGCACTGTTGCTCGCGGTGGCGTTGGCGGATCGTGAGCAGCAGAGCATCGGCCGGTACATTTACGTGACGAGTGCTGCATTGGTCGCGGTCATCGGAGTGGTGGTGGCCTTCGAGGGTCCGGTGATCGCGCCGGTGCTCCTCGCGATGTCGATTGTGATTGCACTAGCCGCTCGACACGATCGGGTCGGCCGGGTGATCGCCACGACGATCGGGGTTCTCGGAGGTGTCAACTACCTGGCCATCTCGCCGCCGGAGCAATTGTTCGAACCTTCTGAATTGGCTGTGCCCCAATCCGTGTCGGTGATCGTGGCCAGCATTCTGGTGATTGCTGCCATGTGGACCCTGATGTGGTCGTGGTACCAGGCCGCCGAACGCCATTCGGCGGAGAATGTTCAGACCTTCGGGATCCTCGTCGCGCTGGCCTCGCTGTACGCGGTGACCGCATTGACGGTGAGCGCCGGCGTCGCTCTCGGTGGACCCTCCGGAGGATTCCTCGGTGGTCACGTCGCCGCAACCATCTGCTGGATGATCGTCGCTGCCGGACTGCTGGTCATATCCATCTCGATCGCCAAGGGACGCAGGATGTTCGGTGGCATCGGACGAAATGTCGCAGTGACGGCCGGACTGTTGCTGACAGCGGCGGCAGTGGCCAAGTTGTTCCTGTTCGATCTGGCCACTCTCGACGGGATCTTCCGCGTCACTGTCTTCATCGTGGTCGGTCTGATCCTGCTGGCGCTGGGTTCCGGCTACGCCCGGGCGCTCGGTCAGGGTGCGACCTCTGCCGGCGATCAGCCCCGCAACCCTGTAGGTGCGCAGCACTGATCCTGTGGAATCCGTAAATCCACCCGTTCCAGTCAAAACCACACGTTGCATCATGTGGATTTGGCTGGAACGGGTGGGTTTTGTGGTCAGAAGGCCTGCCTGCGAACGCCCGGGGAAACGACTAGCTTCGAGAAGGTGACCGCCGAACCAAGAGGGACCGACAAAGGGCTTGACCGGCTCGTGTTCTTCACCGATGCCGTCCTGGCGATCGCGATCACTCTCGTGGTGCTGCCTCTCGTCGACGAGGTACGTGACCTCGACGGGGCATCGGTCGCAGACTTTCTCGCCGACAACCATTCCAGGCTCATCGCCGCCGCCGTGAGCTTCATGGTGATCGGCGCATTTTGGCGGGATCACCACCGCTTATTCGAGCGCGCGACCGGATACACGCCGTTGCTCCTGCGCGTGAACCTGATGTGGCTGGCGGGTGTGGTGAACATACCGCTGGCCACCGTCCTCTATGTGTCCGCATCCTCGGGTGATCGGGGGGCGATTGCCTACTATCTCGGCACGGTTGCGTTCACGATGATCATGACGCGCGTCGAAGAGATGATCCTGGCGCATGCCGGATTACTGACAGACCCGGGTCTGACCGCGAGTCAGATCGTGTCGAAAGTGCTGCCCCTCATCGTTATTCTCGTGGCGATGGGAGTCGCGATCGCGATCCCGCGCCTCGGGCTGTGGCCGGTCCTGGGTCTGATCGCCGCCGGGCCGATCACCAAGCTCTCCGACAAACTGCTCGGCTCGCGGGATCTCTCTCCGCCGGTGGGGGATACCGGTCAGCGGGCGTAGGCCCGCAGGAATGTATCGAGGCCGGAAGTCACTGCGCGGGTGAAGTCGTCGTCGCTGATCGCCAACGTTCCCAGTCGACTCATCTCGGGTAGTTCGGCGCTGATCAGGGCAAGGAATTGCCGGGCGGCCAGAGCGGGGTCGGGAACGGATAAGTGGCCGGCCTCGCCGAGTCGGGCGAGCTTGTCCGCCAGCAAGGCGAGCACCGGCGCGGCGGCATTGTCGAGAACGTATTGATAAACCGACGGGTCTCGGCCGACCGCCGCGTGCAGCTGTCGGTTGAGTGAGATGGAACAGTGGCTGCGCTGGCATTCGGCCAATTGGAGCGCGGCCTTTGTCAGGACCTGCCGCCACTGCCTGCAGTCGGGATCGATCTCGAGGACGGCTTCTGTGGTCCGAACGTTCAGGGTCTGGGCGGCGAACGCGACGTGATCGCGAAACAGCTGTTCCTTGCTTCCGAAGTGGTTGTAGATCGTCGGCTTCGATACCCCCGATTTGGCCGCAATCGCGTCGATGCTGGTGCGCTCGTACCCCTCGTTGTCGAAGATCTCACCCGCCGCTCGCAGGATGGCCTCACGTTTGTCCGGGCGCAGCCGGCGGGTCGCGGACTGCTCGCCGGTGACCTGCGTGGATGTCATGGTTTCTGATTCTACCTGCACCAATCTCTTGACTACACTAAACGGTTTAGTTTAGTTTTGTCGCCATGACCATCGACATGGAAAAGCCTGGGGCCGGAACGACGGAAAAGGCTCCGATGCTGATCATCGTGCTGTTGGCGCTCGCCGCCTTCATGGCAGTACTCGACGGCGCGGCCGTCACCACCCTTCTCGACCAGTTCGGCGAGTCGTTTGATGCACCGATGACGTCGGTGGTGTGGGTCGTCTCGGGCTACCTGCTGGCGGCCGCGCTGGTGCTGCCCATCTCCGGCTGGTTGCTGGAAAGAATCGGCGGGCGGAAGCTGATCGTCGGTGCGCTGGTGCTGTTTGTTGCCGGTTCGGTATTGACCACAGCGGCCTGGTCGATCGAGAGCCTGATCGCCTTCCGGGTTATCCAGGGCTTCGGCGGTGGGCTCCTCGAACCCACGTCGCTGAGCCTGGCCGCGGCGGTTGCCGGCAAGGAACGCATGGGCAAGGTGATGGGATTGCTCTCGCTGGTGATCAACTTTGCGCCCATCGCCGGACCGCTGCTCGGTGGTTTCCTGGGTGGCCCGGACACCTGGTACTGGATCTTCTGGATCAACGTACCGATCGGTGCCGTGATCGTGGTGGGTGCGGTGACGCTGCTTCCGAAACGGGCTCATGATGAGGTGGGCACCGCCGGCCGACCCGATATCCGTGGCCTCTTGCTGTTGTCGCCGGGCTTTGCCGCCCTGCTCCTCGCGGTAGAGCAATCGGGGAGTGGATCGCCTTGGCGGATAACGGTTCCCGCGCTTGTGGGGGCTGCCTTGCTGGCCGGCTACGTGTGGCACGCGCTTCGTGCACCCAAGCCGGTGATCGACCTCCGGATGCTCACCCGATCGCGCGGCTACGCGGCGAGTCTCGGTGTGATGGCCATGGTGGGCTTCATCATGTATTCGCAGCTGGTGATGTTGCCCGAGTTGGCCCGCAACGAGTTCGGGCGCGACGGTGCGATGGCTGGAATCATCGTCGCGTCCCTTGGCGTCGGACTGTTGTTCGGCATGAGCGTCTCCGGCGCAATGAGCGATAGGATCGGCCCGCGTCCGCTGGTGTTCGCAGGTGGTGTGCTCACGGCGGCACTGATGTTGTTGGTGGCGTTGACCATCGATGTGATCGCGCTGCCGGTGTTGCTGGTTCTGTACGTGCTGATCGGCGTCACCTTCGGATCGGTTGCCTCGCCGACCTTTTCCAACGTCTACCGGGTGGTCCCGGAAGGCGCAGTGCCGCAGGCCACCACGTCGCTGTTCATCACGGTCCAGCTGACCGCGGCCACCGGTGCGACCCTGATGGGGTTGTTGCTGTCGGAGTCGTCGACCAACTGGTCCTTGAACTTCGGTGTCCTCGCCGCTGTTGCGGGCACTGCCGGATTGATCGGGCTGCTGCTGCCGAAACGAGTGACGCAGTAGGGAATGTTGCCGTAGGAACCGGAGAAACATCGCGAAACCAGAACAGACCGACCGTTCGGTGAACGGCCGGCCTGTCGGAGGTTTCGATCAGTTGTCGGAGTCGTTGCCGCGACGGAGTAGATCACGGACGCTGATCTGCCCATCGCCCCGACCGCGAGCGCGTCGCCGTCCACTCGATGAGTCCTGCGACTCAGCATCTTCCGGCTGCGCCTGCGGCTGTTGCGGTGCCGGAGTCGGTGCGCTCGGCTGCGGCGGCTGCCCGTTCCGCCTCGGCGGAGCCGACTGCTCCGGGGTCCTTGGCCGAGCGGGCTGCTCCGGGTTCCTCGGCGGTACCGACTGCTCCGGATTGAGCGATGCGATCAGTGGTGCTCCGCCTTGCGGTCCCAGTTCGGGCCGACGCCGCAACGGGCTGCTCTGCTCCCCGTCGTATGGGCTTGTCGTGGTGGGACCACGACCTGAGGGATCCTGCCGTCCGGCCGGAACCGTGCGTGGACCCGGCCCCGGCCCCGGACTCGGGTTCCGGGGTTCGGCGGGCCGACTGTTCGGCCCGGTCGTGCCACCGGACTGGAGCGGCGTAGGACGGGGTGGACGACCCGGCTGACGGGTCGGTTCGGATCCGGTGGCCGGAGCACCGTTCACCGGTACCGCCGGACCGGTTCCGGAACCGCCGGCGCCGGGGGTATCGGTGCCGCCCAGGCGGATTCCGCCTGCGCCGAGACTCCAACCACCGGTATCGGGACTGTTCCGGCGGGCATTCTCCCGACTCGGTGTCCGGGGCACCATCGGATCGGAATCGGGTGCCGGACGACTCGGTGAACGTCGGATCGGCCCGCTGACCGGAGGATCGGACGGCCGCTCGGGGCGGTGTGCCGGACCGGAGTCGTTCCGCGGTGCGGGCATCCGGCCGGTGGGTATCGAAGCCGGATTCGGCCCGCTTCGAATGGGTGTCGCGGCGGTGGAACCAGGTGCCTGCGGCTGCCGGGGACCCGACGGCCGATCCGGATCGGATTGGCTGGCACCACGTCCCGCGCCGGTCGGTGCGACCGGTGGACGCGGGCCCTGCGGTGGTCGATTGATGGGCCCGGACGCCTTGGTGAGGCCGGCCGAGGCACCAACCGCAACCGGTTTACGGCCGGTGGTCGACTTCGAGCCGAAGGCCGAGGTCGGTGCTTCGGCGACAACGGTTCCCGCACTGCGGGCGCCGCGTGCGACCTGAGCCGAACGTCCGGCACCGATGTCGTCGTCGAGGATCGTCTCTCCGAGCCCGATTTTCTCCTGCACCTTCTTCATCCACTGCGGAGCCCACCAGCAGTCGTCGCCAAGCAGCTTCATGATCGCCGGGACGAGCAGCATGCGGATGATGGTGGCGTCCAAGATCAACGCGGCGATCATGCCGAACGCGATGTACTTCATCATCACGATCTCCGACAGACCGAACGCTCCGGTGACCACCACCAGGATCGCGGCGGCAGCGGTGATGATGCGGCCGGTGTGGGCGGTACCCCGTCTGATCGCCTCGGTGGTGCTGGCGCCCTTCTGTCTCTCCTCGACCATCCGGGAGAGCAGGAACACCTCGTAGTCGGTGGACAGGCCGTAGATGATCGCGATGATCAACACCAGGACGGCCGACATCAGCGGCCCAGGAGTGAAGTTCGCGAGCGATGAGCCATGACCGTCGATGAAGATCCACGTCAGGATGCCCAGCGTGGCACCGAGCCCCAGCGCCGAGACCAGTGCCGCCTTGATCGGCAAGACCACCGAGCCGAACGCCAGGAACATCAGCAGGCTCGTCACAAGGATCAGCATCACCACCATCAACGGCAGATCGGAGAGCAATGCGTTGATCGAATCCTGGGTCAGCGCCGGGGTTCCGGCGACATACATCTGCAGACCCTGGGTATCGATCGCCCGGAGTTCGTCGACGGCCTCACCGGCGGTGTTCATGTCGATCAGTCCGGCCGACATCTCGACGAGGTTGCCCTCGGCAAGTGCCCCGTCGAGGGTGAACTCCTTGGTGAATCCCGGGATCTCGTTGGCCTGGTCGGCGATCGCCTGCAGTTTGGCCGCGTCGTCGTTGCTCTCGGGGTCGTAGAGGATGACGAGCTTGATCTCTTCGGTGCGCTCGGTGGGGAAGAACTCGTCGAAGTGCTGCTGCGCGATGCGGTTGTCGTTGTTCGGCGGCAGATATTTCTCTGTGATGCCGCCGAACTGGATGCCCGCGAACGGAATGATCAGGGCCAGGAGCAGTAAGACCACCGGGATCGCGGTCTTGAGCGGATGCCGCATGACCCAGCTGGCGAGCTTGCCCCAGAAACCGTCCTCGACCTCTTTTTTGGTCTTGGTCCGGCGCAGGAAGGAGAAGCCCCACATGTCGATCCGTGGACCGAGGATCGACAGGATCGCAGGCAGGACCGTGAGGGAACAGACCGCTGCGAGGGTGACCGACGCGATGGCACCGTAGGCCACCGACTTCAGGAAGCCCTGCGGGAATATCAGCAGACAGGCCAGCGCGGCCACGATGATCGTCGCCGAGAAGACCACCGTCTGCCCTGCTGTCATCACGGTTCTTCGGATCGCGCTCGGGGTGTCATAGCCCTCCGCGAGTTCCTCTCGGAACCGGCTGACTATGAACAATCCGTAGTCGATGGCGATGCCGAGCCCGATCAGCGTCACCACCGATTGGGCGAAGACGTTCAGTTCGGTGACCTGGGCCAAGATTTTCATGATGCCGAGTGAGCCGGCGATCGTCAGACCACCGACCACCACCGGCAGACAGGCGGCGATCACCCCGCCGAAAATGAAGAACAACATGACCGCAACCAGCGGCAGCGCGATGATCTCCGCCCGTTTGATGTCCTCGTCCATGCCTGCCGACATCGCGCCTGAGACTGGTTGCAGCCCGGCCAGCTCGAAGGTGGTGCCCGGCAGGTCGTACTTCTCCGCAAGATCGTCGAAGAACGGTGCGACGGTCTTGTAGTTGTTCAGGATCGTGGTGTCATCGTCACCGCGGATGCCGATGCTGATGAAGGCGTGTTTCAGGGAGTCATCGAACAGGCGGTCCCGGATCTGCTGCTGAGCTCCCTTCTGGAACTCGTTCGTCGTCGCGGTGAACGGATCGATGATGCCGGGATCGTTGCGATCGATGATGTCCGGGTACTGCGCCACCAGATCTTCGACGATCTGCTCGACCTTCGCCCCGAAGGCGGGATCGTCGACCTGGGTCCCGGCAGGCGGCGTGACCAGAAGGATCACGTCCGACTTGTGGTCACGGCCGAGGATCTCGTCACGCAGCTGCGAGCCCGCGACGGACTCGGAGCCGGGATCAAACCAACCGGACTGACTCAGATGCTTGTTCAGGTCGAGGCCGTAGAGACCGAGACCGGCCATCAACGCGACCATCACCGCGATGACCGCAAAGCGCATCCGGTACACGAAGTTGCCTATGGCACCAAACACCGCAGCGTCCTTTCTGTACTCAGACCGTCATTGTGGTCACGCAGATTCTCATCGGCGCATAGGTGGTCACGTCGTGGACCGGGCTTGCACACCACTGTGGATAGTTGCTTTCAGTTCTGGCGGCCGGACAGCAAAGCTGTGAGCGGCCGGAAGGGAGCCAACCAGGCGCCTTCCTCGGGAAGCGAATCCAGATTGATCCGCGGCAAGGGCTCGCGGAACACACCTGGGATGTCCTCTAGGTCTACAAACTCCAAACTCTCCGACGTCAGTGCCCACGCGGCGTGCTCCCGGAACCCGAGCACCTGAACAGGCACACCATCGGAGGCAACGTCGAGCAGCAGCTCCCGGAAGGCCTGTCCGTCCGCCGATGCGACGATCAGACCGGCCAGCCCGACCGTGTGCCTCCGCAGCTCGATGTGGTCGAGCATGTCCGAGTCCACGTCGCTGTCTTCGTCGACCTTGGGCTTGGCAAAAACAGCAAAACCAACATTACGCAACGCTTCGACCCACGGCCGGACCACTTCGGCGGTCCCAGGGGCGATGTTGGTGAAGACGGTGGCTTCGGGGATCGGGGAGTACCCGGACTTGGGCCGGTCCTCACCCTCGGCAGCAACCCGTGGCACCGATGCGGAGATTTCCGCGGTCCGATTGAGTAGCCACCGGCCCAGAGCGTCGAATCGAGGGCGGTGAGCTGCGGTGGGACGGCCACCGAGGATCGATCCGAGCCCCATGTCGAGGTTCGGTGCGTCCCAGATCAGCAGGACGCGCGATTCCTGGCTGGCCCCCGAGATGGTGTGAGCGACCGAATTGTCGGGTCCGCGGGCGGCGTCATCGCCGTACGACGCGGGGCTCATCGGGGCACCCGTGTGAGAACGAACTCAGTGACCGGGCGACCTTCGACCGCGGCCCGTCCCTCGAACTTGGTGACCGGGCGCTGCGTGGAGAACGGCACCTTCTCGTCGGTCGGGACCAGCAGGCTCTGCGCGGCGAGGA
Source organism: Williamsia sp. Y844 (assembly GCF_056786475.1). NCBI lineage: Bacteria > Bacillati > Actinomycetota > Actinomycetes > Mycobacteriales > Nocardiaceae > Williamsia > Williamsia sp. Y844. The sequence continues at coordinate 1,514,514 of NZ_JBXCJB010000001.1, read as the reverse complement.
CCGCGGCGATCGATTCGGCGTACTCGGCGTGGTCGGTGGCGATGTGCAGTGCTCCACCGTCCTTCAGGACGTCGGCGATCAGTTCGATGGTCGTCGGTTGGAGTAGTCGCCGCTTGTGATGCCGGGCCTTGGGCCAGGGGTCGGGGAAGAACACCCGGACCCCGGTCAGAGATGCCGGTGTGAGCATGTTCTTCAGGACGATGATGGCGTCGCCACGGATGATCCGGATGTTGTCCAGTTCGTCCCGGCCGACCGCGCCGACGAGCTGGGCGATACCCGGTCGGTAGACATCGACCGCGATGACGTCGTTCTCGGGTTCCGCCGCCGCCATCGCGGCTGTCGAGGTACCGGTTCCGCAGCCGATCTCCAGGATGAGGGGTGCGCTGCGGCCGAACCAGGCGACGGGATCGATCTGGTCGGTTTCACTGACGTCACGCCCCACGGTTGGCCACAGACGCTCCCAGTTGGCCTGTTGAGCCGGAGTCAGACTTCCGCGCCGGGTCCGGAAGCTGGTCACGCGGGGGTAAAGCCGGGCGCGTTCGCGGAGCTGGGCATCATCGGCTACCGAGTCGGAGGTATCGGCGATCTCCGATCGGGTCACGGCGGAGACGTCGGATTCGGTATCGACGCCCTGGTCGGTGTCCGCATTCGGGTTCGAGCGTGGGCTGGTCACCGGCCCATAGTCCCGCATTCCGCACGGATGTGACAGCAGGGGTTGACCAACCACCTGCCGATTGTTACCTGCAAGTGACCGGAACCATAGCGTTGCGGGGCGCGTCTGACCTGTTGGCGGCGGGTTTTTCTCCGGGAGGGTGAATTGGATCAATCAGATCTGCGAGTCGGGGATGCGGCGTATGCCGATCTGGCGGTTCGGCTGGAGGGGTTGTCTGCGCGGATATCGGGCGCCGTTGACCTGAATCGGGCCGTCTCGGAACTGCGGGGTCCGCTGCGGGTTGCGGTGACCGGACGCTTCGGTACCGGCCGTGACACGCTCGCCGGGGCCCTGCGCCGCCGCTTCGACATCAGCCCGATCGGGCCCGGCGACGACGCCGACGACGCCGATGCCTGGTTTCACGTGATCGCGGGCTGGCCCAGAGCGGATGATGTCGCGGCGCTGGCGGGCCGCGACCCCCGGCGCAGCCTGGTCCTGCTGGGTAAGGCCGACAGTCTCGGTTCGTGGCCGGCCGCGCGTGCTCGTGCCGCCGAGTGCGCACAGGAGCTGGCCAGGCCGGTGATCCCGGTGATGCCTCTGCTGGCCATCGCCGACCTCGGTGACGAGGAGATCGACATGCTGGCGGCGATGGCCGAGGCGAGCGAACAGGTGCCGCCGATGCAGGCCACGTTCATCGACGCAGGCGGACCGGGGCAGCGGCTGCAGCGGATGGCGCTGCTGCGGCGTCTCGACGCCTACGGCATCGCAGCCACGATCGCGGTGTTGAGCAATGCGCGCTGCTCGGCTGATGAACTCTCCGAGCTGCTCACACAGCGCAGCGGGCTCGACGCGCTGGCAGGGCCGCTCCGGGCCTTTGCCTCAGTGGCTCCGGCGGTGCGGTTGCGCCGGGTGGCCGCAGAGCTTGAAATCCTTGCCGCGCAGGGTGTTCTGCGCGATGAGATCGAGAATCTGTTGTCAGGGTCGGTGCTCGCCGGTGCGGTAGGGGAGGAATTCATATGGACGTGATGCAGATGCGATCAGTCATCGCCGAGGTCGCCGAGCTGACCGGAAGCGGACTTGCCGGCATCGACGCGACCGATGTGGTGGTCGGGGGTACCGGGAAGGTCGGGGTCACGTCGGTGACGAGGGTGCTCTGTGACCACGGCGTGCCTGCGCGGGAGTGGTCCGAATCGGGGCGACGGGCGGCGGTGGCGTTGCTGATCCTCGATCCGTCGTCCGGGGTGTCCGACACCGAGGTCGAGGTGGTGCGCCGGCTGTGTGAGTTGGCGTCGTTGGTGGCCGTGGTCTGCAACAAGATCGATGCCTACTGGGATTGGCCGACCTTGCTGAAGTTCAACCGGGGCATCGTCGACCCCGATGGCCGCATGCCGATCTTCGCCGTGTCGGCGGCCGCGGCGCTGGCCGGCTACCGGGCCGAATCCGGTTTCGACGAGTTGATCGAGTGGCTGCACGACCAGGTCGACGGCCCGGCCCGCCCGGAACGACTCGAATCCCTCGAGGCCGAACGGCATCTCGACGACCTCATCTCCGAACTCGCGACAGAGCGCGGCGATCCGGCTGCTGATCTGTTGGTGCAGCGCGCGAGCGTGATCGCGTCCCGCGATCGTGGCCGGTCCGACAGGTTGGCGGCGGTGCGCGGAGGTGCGAACCAGATCCGGGCCGCGGCGCTCACCGAACTCGACGGAGCGGCCCGCGACCTGTCGAGCGATGCCGCCGCCCGCGCAGCCGCGCTGAGCCGATCGGGTACGGAAGATTTCGCGCAGTGGCTCGCGGGCCGGCTCACGGCCCTGGGGGATCGGGCGCAACAGCGTTTCGACGAGGACCGCAGCGCGCTCGAACATCGGGCGTTACTCGGACTCGAGGAGGTGGGACCGCCGCCGGACCGACCTCCCTTGTCGCTTCAAGTGCCGCCGATACCTCCGAAGCGTCGCGGTGTGGAAGAGGCGTTGCTGGTGGTCTTCGGTGCCTCGGCCGGACTCGGCCTGGGACGACTGCTTGTCATGCCGCTCTCTGCCGTCCACACGTTGCAATGGATCGCGATGCCGCTGACGCTGGTGCTCGGGGCGGCGATCGCGGTCGGATTGGTGCGGCTGCGCCGGCTGTCGGCGCTACGAACGTCCATGTCTGCCTGGGCGGCTGAGGCGATCGCCACCACTCGGGGCCGTATCGAACAGGATGTCTCGCGACAGGTGCAGGCCGCCGAATCGGTGATCGGCGGCCGGCTGGCGCGTTACTACGAGCGTCGCGCGCAGATGGTCTCCGACCGAGTGGCCGAACTCGACGCACAGATCCGGGCCGGACGTCGCGCGGCACCCGAAGCGCGTGAGCGTGACCTGCGTCGACTCGCTGCGGCGGTGGAGGCTCGCGACCGGCTCGACGAGGTTCTGGTCGCCATCGGTCACTGATTTCACCGCCGCGGAACCGGTCGCCGGTCGGATGCGTCCAAGAGATCGGACCCAAAGACGACGCAGACCACTACAACGGGGGTGGATGAGATGGACGGCGAGTTCGGATCCGAATTCGGTGACGATCCGGTGGATCGGGGGCCGACGTTTCACCCGGTCGCCGCGATCACACCCGACCTCGATGTGGGCAGCGACGCATATGACAACCTCTGGATCGTCGAGAACGACAGGGTCTGGGACCTCGGTCCCGCTGATCTGGACACCGACGCCGACGGTGTGGCCGACTCGCTCACACGCACCGGACCGGAGGGGATGACGGTGTACACCGACAGCGATCGCGACGGACAGGTCGATCTGATCACCGAGGTCAACCGCGACGGTGGTTACCGGACGTCGAGACTTGATCCGACCAGCGGCCAATGGACGGCCACCGACAGCGGCAGGCTCGAATAGTTATTTGTGCAACGAAGCCATTGTTCGGGTGTGTGAAAAGCCGATATGCGGGATCATAAAGCCAACCAAGTTTAGTTGCGTGAAGTAAGTTCGGCGACATTCTGCAACCGTTTGAACGAAACGGAACGACCCTCTGGCCTCCTGATTCATGGCGACAACCATTTCGTCCCCACCGGGTGGGTACAAGACCGCCGCCAGGTAGCGGAGACCGCGCTTCACGTGCGAAATTGCCGACCGGCCCGTGAATTCTTGCAGACAGCGGTAAGCTCGAATAGCCGATTTCGCGATTATTGTCACAGCTGTAACTTGGACCTCGACCAAGTGTTTGATCACTTTGCGTGATGAGATGTGCCGTAACGCACGCACCCGATTGACCAGATCGGGTGCGGTCGAAGTAACCTGACAACGCACCCCACGGAGGGGCTGACCGGCGCAGACGCACACCTTGGCGTTACCGACACCGGCCGGTCACCAGCAGGAGAGATAACAATGACTTCAGCGACAATTCCTGGTTTGGACCCCGACAGCGCTCCCACCTCACACTCAGAGCTTCTGGCCTGGGTGCGGGAGATCGCCGAACTGACCCAGCCCGACCAGGTTGTCTGGTCTGACGGCTCCGACGCCGAGTGGGATCGCCTCACCGCTGAGCTGGTGGCGGCGGGCACTCTGACCAAGTTGAACGAAGAGCGCAAGCCCAACTCGTTCCTGGCCCACTCGGACCCCGCCGACGTCGCGCGGGTCGAGTCGCGGACCTACATCTGCTCGAAGAACGAGGTCGACGCCGGCCCGACGAACAACTGGGTCGACCCGACCGAGATGCGCGCCACGATGACCGACCTCTACCGCGGCAGCATGCGCGGTCGCACCATGTACGTCATCCCGTTCTGCATGGGCCCGCTCGGCTCGGACGACCCGAAGCTCGGTGTCGAGATCACCGACTCCGCTTACGTGGTGCTCTCGATGCGGATCATGACCCGCGTCGGACCCGATGTGGTTGCCGCCCTCGGCGAGGATCGGTTCTTCGTCAAGGCGCTGCACTCGCTCGGCGCCCCGCTCGAAGCCGGTCAGGACGACGTGCCGTGGCCGTGTAACTCGGAGAAGTACATCACCCACTTCCCCGAGGACCGCGAGATCTGGTCCTTCGGATCGGGTTACGGCGGCAACGCACTGCTTGGCAAGAAGTGCTACTCGCTGCGCATCGCCTCGGCGATGGCACACGATGAGGGCTGGCTCGCCGAGCACATGCTGATCCTCAAGCTGATCAGCCCGGAGAACAAGGCCTACTACATCGCGGCCGCGTTCCCGAGCGCCTGTGGCAAGACGAACCTCGCGATGATCCAGCCGACGATCCCGGGTTGGCGTGCCGAGACCCTGGGCGACGACATCGCCTGGATGCGTTTCGGCGAGGACGGCCAGCTCTACGCCGTGAACCCGGAATTCGGTTTCTTCGGTGTTGCACCCGGCACCAACTACAGCTCCAATCCGAACGCCATGAAGACCATCGAAGAAGGCAACACGCTCTACACGAACGTGGCGCTGACCGACGACGGTGACATCTGGTGGGAGGGCCTCGAAGGCGAGCACAAGCACCTCATCGACTGGCGCGGCAACGACTGGACCCCGGATTCGGATACGCCGGCTGCGCACCCGAACTCGCGGTACTGCACGCCGATGGCACAGTGCCCGATCATGGCTCCCGAGTGGGACGACCCGCAGGGTGTGCCGATCTCGGCGATCCTGTTCGGTGGCCGTCGCAAGACCACGGTTCCGCTGGTCACCGAGGCACGCAACTGGCAGCACGGTGTGTTCATGGGCGCCACGGTCGGCTCCGAGCAGACCGCAGCGGCAGAGGGCACCGTCGGCGCGATCCGCCGCGATCCGATGGCCATGCTTCCGTTCCTCGGATACAACGTGGGCGACTACCTGAATCACTGGATCAACCTCGGCAAGAACGCCGATGAGTCCAAGTTGCCGAAGGTCTTCTACGTCAACTGGTTCCGTCGTGGCGACGACAAGCGCTTCCTGTGGCCAGGATTCGGTGAGAACAGCCGCGTGCTGAAGTGGATCGTCGAACGCATCGAGGGCAAGGCAGGCGGTGTCGAGACCCCGATCGGGATCGTGGCAACCCCCGAGTCGCTCGACCTCGAAGGACTCGACGTTTCCGCGGCCGACGTCGCCGAGGCCCTTGCGGTCGACAACGACGAATGGCTCGGCGAGATCCCGTCGATCGAGGAGTGGTTCAACTTCGTCGGCGAGAAGCTGCCCACCGGTCTCCAAGATGAGTTCGACGCCCTCAAGCAGCGATTGGGCGCCAAGTAGTCCGAGGATTCCTCAGACGCTTTTGTTTTCGCACAAGCACCTACAGGCACAGCCTGTAGGTGCTTGTGCATTATTGAGGGTGGATCGTTAATCGGTTGCGTGTGATGATCGGATCGTCCTTAACTTGTCAGGACGCATCGAGGTCGGGCGCGAAGGCGGGCCCGGCAAGGATGTGGGGGGAAAGATCAGGGTGGTCCCCGATGATTCGGAGGCGCCGCAGCAGTCACTATTTGTACTGCCCGACCTGCCGACATCGTTTCCGCCGGTTTCCGCTCATCGCGGGCACCGGCGACGCCAGAGTTTGTGCACCACTGACCGACATCGAGAAAGGCCAGAACATGACTGCCCCACCGACTGCAGTTGCAGCCCGCGCGACCGACTTGAGGAAGGTGTACGGCAGTGGCGACACCCAGGTGGTCGCGCTCGCGGGCGTCTCCGTGGACTTCGTACGTGGTGAATTCACCGCGATCATGGGCCCATCGGGTTCGGGCAAGTCGACGCTCATGCACTGTCTGGCGGGCCTCGACACCTCGAGCAGCGGCTCGGTGAGTATCGGCGATACCGATCTGTCCGGACTCTCGGACAAGCAGATGACGATGCTACGTCGTGATCGGATCGGGTTCGTGTTCCAGTCGTTCAACCTGGTGCCGACCCTGACCGCCCGGGAGAACATCACGCTGCCGATCGACATCGCCGGTCGCAAGCCCGACCAGGAGTGGTTCGACACCGTCATCGGCCGTCTCGGCATCGGCGATCGCCTCGACCACCGTCCCAGCGAACTGTCCGGTGGGCAGCAGCAGCGTGTCGCCTGTGCGCGCGCGCTGGTCGGCCGCCCGGAGATCATCTTCGGTGATGAGCCGACCGGTAACCTCGACTCCCGTTCCTCGGGCGAGGTGCTCAGCATCCTGAGGGCCTCGGTCAATGAGTTCGGACAGACCGTGGTGATCGTGACCCACGATCCGCGGGCGGCCTCCTACGCCGATCGCGTGATTTTCCTCGCCGACGGTCAGATCGTCCAGGAACTGCGGAACCCCGACGCCGACGAGATTTTCGAATACATGAAGAACCTCGACGAGACCCCGTCGACCGGAGGCTTCGCGCAAGCTCCCCGGGAGCTGTGATGGCCTCGAACACCATGCGAAAGGTGTCGCTGAGAAATCTTGCGGCACATAAGCTCCGGCTCGTCCTGACGGTTTTGTCGGTGGTACTCGGTACCGCCTTCGTGGCCGGGTCGATGGTCTTCACCGCAACGATCTCTTCGGCCTTCGACGGCATTTTCGACAAGGTTGCGCTCGGGGTGGACACCCAGGTCTCGCCCAAGGATTCCAACTCGTCAGGCGTCCCGGATTCGGTGCTGACCCAGTTGCAGGACAACAAGTCCGAACTCGGTATCGCCAAGATCCTGCCGACGTATTCGGGGCCGGCAACCATTGCCAAGAAAGACGGCAAGGCGTTGCAGACCGGAGGTGCGCCGAGTATCGGCAGCGCGTTCGTGCCGCCGGACCAGCGGTTGTCCGATGTCGAGAGCGACCTCATCGAAGGGCGCGCACCCGAGGCACCGAACGAGGTGGCCCTCAACAAGTCATCCGCCGCCGACGCCGACCTCGAGGTGGGTTCGACCACCAAGGTCGCGACCAGCCGGGGCAGCGATGCGCCGGTGGAGGTCACGATTGTCGGAATCCTCGATGTTCCCGGCGCGACAAGTGGTTTCACAAATGTGCAGTTCCTCGAGTCGACGGCTCGGGACTTGTTCACGGATGGTTCGCACGCGCAGTCGATCGATCTGCAGGCGGTGCCCGGGGTCAGCGCCGACGAGCTCAAGTCGCGGGTCGCCGGTCTCCTCGGCGACGACTACAAGCTGCGTACCGGCGACCAGGTACGGCAGGACGAGAAAGACAACGTCAACCAGTTCCTCGATGTCTTCAACTACATCCTGCTGGCGTTCGCCGCCATCGGCCTGATCGTGGGAACGTTCATCATCTACAACACCTTCTCGATGATCGTGGCGCAGCGGGTGCGAGAGTTGGCTCTGCTGCGGGCGATTGGCGCGAGCCGGAAACAGGTCACTCGGTCCGTGTTGCTCGAGGCGTTTGTCGTCGGGTTGATCGGCGCGTTGGTCGGGTTGGCCGCCGGAATCGGTATCGCGGCGTTGCTGCGGGCACTGACGGCATCGACCGGTCTGCCCAGTACGTCGCTGCAGGTCGGGCCGTCGTCGATCATCGCCTGCCTGGTGGTGGGTATCGGCGTGACGATGGTTAGTGCGTATGCGCCGGCCCGGCGGGCCTCCAAGGTGTCGCCGGTCGAGGCGATGCGGGAGAGCGCGACCGACGGTCAGGCATCGCTGAAGGTGCGCACGATCATCGGAATCGTCTTGGGGGTCATCGCAATTGTGTTGCTGGCCGTCGGCGCGTCCGGGGAGGGTGGCAACGCGGCCGCCACGGTCGGCCTCGGTGCCTTGGTGATGATCTTCGCGGTGGTCTTCGCGTCTCCGGCGCTGTCGCGGCCGGTGGTCCGGGTGCTCGGCGCGGTGCTCGCCCGACCGTTCGGGAAGATCGGGCAGCTGGCCCGGACCAACGCGGTCCGTAACCCGAGGCGCACTGCGGCAACAGCTTTCGCGCTGACACTGGGACTGATGCTGGTTGCGGTCATCGGTACCCTCGGTTCGACGTTCAAGGGCACCATCGACGACGCGATCGACACCGGACTGACCGCGAACCTGATCGTCTCGGGTTCGCAGGGAAGTGGCTTCTCTCCCTTGGTGAGTGAGGCGATCCAAGATATCGATGGGGTCGAAACCGTGGTCTCGTTCGGTGCGATCCAGGCGGAGGCCGACGGCGATTCGGTGTTCGGCTATTCGCCGAGCGGTGACATGTATTCCGTGACGCCTTACAAGATGGTGGAGGGTTCGGCCACGATCGAGCCGGACGGCATCATCTTCAGCGAGCGCGTGGCCAAGGAGAACGGTTTCAAGGTCGGCGACGTCATCGAGTTCAGCAACTATGACGGAACCGTTGTCCCGGTGACGGTCACCGGCATCTTCGAAGACAATCCGCTGATCGATCCGTGGGCCATGGGCGATGACGCCTATCAGAAGCTGGTCCCGGAAGCCTTGCGGCAGGACGTGTTCGCGGCGGTCAAGACCGTTCCGGGCGCCAACGTCGACGAGATCAGCGATCGGATCGAGGATGTCACTGCCGATTACCTGACGGTGAAGGTCCAGACCCCGTCGCAGTTCAAGGGCGAGCAGTCGTCGCAGATCGATCAGATGCTGAGCGTGCTGTACGCGATGCTCGGCCTCGCGCTGGTGATCGCGGTGCTCGGCATCGTGAACACCCTGGCGTTGTCGGTGATCGAACGCAAACGGGAGATCGGCATGTTGCGGGCGATCGGTATGGCCCGGTCGCAGGTACGCCGCACCATCTACGTCGAATCGCTGCTGATCGCGATCTTCGGTGCGGTACTCGGTGTGGTGCTCGGTGTCGCGTTCGGTTGGGCGCTGGTCCGGACCCTGCGGTACTGGGGCCTGGGGGATCCGGTTCTGCCGACGGGTCTGATCATCATCACCCTGATCGGGGCGGCCTTCGTGGGTGTGGCGGCCGCGTTGTGGCCGGCGTCGCGGGCGGCCAAGACCAAACCGCTGGAGGCGATCGCCGAATAGCCATCTCGGGCAGTGGGTCATCAACTGATCCGCTGTGCCCAAGCCCCTGTGCCGTATCCCGGTGCAGGGGCTTGGTGCATTTTCCGGCAACGGTCGGGTCAGTTTTTCCGAAGCATCAGGACGAGGTTGCTGCCCAACAACTCTCGCACCAGCGGTACCCGCATCACCCACCACATCCGGCCGGGCAGGTAGCGCGGGAACGCGGCGAGCAACGTGGCCTGTTGCCCCGGGACCGACCGGGCCCAGCGCAGGCCGTCGGCCGCGGTGACCTTGAACAGCGACGTGCCGTAGAGGTTCTTCGGGGGATGGCCGTGTTTGCGGGTGTACCGGCGAGCGGCCCGGGCCCCACCGAAGTAGTGGGTCAGTCCCATCTCGTGGCCGCCGAACGGGCCGTACCAGAGTGTGTAGCTCAGCAGCACCAGTCCGCCGGGTTTGGTGACCCGCAGCATCTCCTGCGCCATCGTCCACGGATCACGCACGTGTTCGGCCACGTTCGACGAGTAGCAGATGTCGACACTGTCGTCGAAGAGCGGCAACGCCATGCCCGAGCCCCGGACACTGGCCCGCTGGGGGAGCCCGGCCGCGTGCATCTCCGTGGGGTCCGGTTCGACGGATACGTAATCGGCGCCGCGTGATCGGAAGACCTCGGCGAAGTAGCCGGGCCCGCCACCGACATCGAGCACGGTCAGTCCACCGAGTCCGGCGTGGTTGACGTCCAGATGCAGGGCCTCGATGAGCTCGACGGAGTCGTCGGCAAGGGCGCCGTAGAACCGGTCCGGATCGGGCTGTTCGTACCGGAAATGATTCAGCAGAGCAACTGACCGCGGCAACGTTGCCCGCTTCTGCGCTCGGGAAGTGGCAGCGTTCACCGGCCAAAGGATACGGGTGGTGGTGCGCAGGTCGTGGCCGCTACCCTGTCTTGAAGTGAAAACCAACGACGACAGCACACCTGTTGCACCTCTGCGTGAGGTGCTGTTGCTGTGTTGGCGCGACAGCGACCATCCGCAGGGTGGGGGCAGCGAGCGCTACCTGGAACGGGTCGGCGCCGAACTGGCAGGCCAAGGTGTGAAGGTGACGTTCCGGACCGCGGGTTATCCGGGGGCTCCGGCCACCGAATCGCGGGCCGGGATGACGGTGTCGCGGGGCGGTGGACGCCTGAGTGTGTACCCAAGCGCGATGGCGGCGATCCTGGCCGCGCGTATCGGCCGTGGCCCGCTGGCCGGGATCAACCCCGACGTCGTGATCGATACCCAGAACGGGATCCCGTTCTTCGCGCGCTTGGTGAGCCGGGCGCCGGTTGTGGTGCTGGTGCATCACTGCCATAAGCGACAGTGGCCGGTGGCCGGTGCGTTGATGGGCAAGGTCGGCTGGTTCATCGAGTCGTGGTTGTCGCCGCGGGTGCATCGCGACGCCCAATATCTGACCGTCTCCCTGCCGTCGGCGGAAGATCTGGTGTCGATGGGTGTCGATGCCGAGCGGGTGGCCGTGGTGCGCGCCGGGACCGATCCGTCGCCTGTTGCCGTGCCTGCTGATCAGGTCGACACCGATTCGCGTCGCCTCTGTGTGCTGTCGCGGTTGGTGCCGCACAAGCAGATCGAACACGCACTCGAGGTGATGGCCCGGATCTCGGTGACCCACCCCGATGTGATGCTGGATGTGATCGGCAACGGATGGTGGTCGGAAGAATTGCGCGCCAAGGCATCTGAACTCGCCATCGACGATCGGGTGGTGTTCCATGGACATGTCAGCGAGGAGCGCAAGCACCAACTCCTGGCCGGCGCCGCGGTGCACCTGATGCCCTCGCGCACCGAGGGCTGGGGTCTGGCGGTGATCGAGGCCGCCGGGTACGGCGTCCCGACCATTGGTTACCGGTCGTCGCGTGGTCTGACGGACTCCGTGGTCGATGGAGTGACCGGGGTGCTGGTCGACGACATCGACGAACTCGGCACTGTGACAACGCAATTGCTCGACGAGCCGGCGCGGCGCCGCGATCTCGGCAACAAGGCACGCGAGCGCGCGGGCGGATACTCGTGGGCGGCGGCAGCGGCCGGTGTCGATCAGGTACTTGCCGCGGCAGTGGCAGGCAAGCCGATCTCCGGACTCGTCAAAGATTGAGTGCCGCTCCGGGTTTGCAGTTGAAGCTCGGGATGTCTTCGAGTGAGAGTGTCGCCTCGTAGGTGCGTTTGTAGCCGGTGGCGCAGATTTTCCAGCCCTGCTCGGTTCGGCGGTAGCGGTCGCTGTAGAAGGCCGCGCCGAACAGCATGAAGTTGAAGTCGGCCACGATCACCCGATCCTGCAGGTACCACTGGCCGGTCGCCTCGTCGCCCTCCACCGTGATCTCCGGATGATCGGCGCGATGTTCGGTGATCACCGCAGGCCCCACCGAGGAACGCATGAAATCCACCAACGTGGTGCGGTCGCTGAACGACAGGCTTTCGCCGTATTCGCCGGTGACATCGGTGGTGAGGGTGCTCTCGAAGTCGTCCCACGCCTTGGTGTCCAGGGCCCGCAGATAGCGGTACTTGACCTGCTTGATGGCTTCGATGTCATTCACTGGCTGACCTTCTTCCGGCGGCTTGATCGGTGCGCCCATTGCAGCACAAACACCACAAAGCCATTGGCGATCAGCACAATCCACAACAAGTGGGCACCCCAGACCAATGCCAGGTCGACGGTGGAAGCGGAGATCGTCCGGGGATCCTCGATCCGGTAGACGCGCAGGTCGCTGCCGTCGAAGACCTTGGTCGCCGCGGCCAGTGTCCGCTGGGCCGGTGCGTCGGCGTCGAGTTGCCCCTCGACGAGTATCCATCCGACACCGAGCTCTGCGAGTTCCTCGGGCGGGGCACCCGAGCTCAACGCGGATTCCGCGTCGGTGGCCCGCGATTCGGTGCGGTCGACGGCCGTGCCGCCGACGACGAGCTCGCCGGTCTGCAACACGTCGGCGCGCAGCAGCCGGGGCGCGGGGTCGAGCGAGACATGGCCGGTGAACTCATAGCGCCGGTTCATGCCGGTCGGCAACAGCAGAACGTCGCCGTCGTCGGCTCCGATGAGGTCGGCGACCTGCTGCCAATCATCGGGGTAGGTGCTCACGCTGAGCTTGTTGCCCACGCTCCACGCGAGGTCGGGCACCGGTGCGACGATGAGCACCGCGACCACCACCGCCGCGAAAGCCCGTGGGACCCATCGGCCGCAGGTCTGCACGGCTGCCGCGGCGGCGAGCGCATACAGGGGGACGACCAGGGCGATCCACTTCTGGGTGTCGCGCAGCAGTCCCGCACCAGGGATGGTGTCGACCGCCCACTCCAGGACCGCGATGCCCGGATCCGTCGCGGCCAGGCCGATCAACACGATCGACGTCACGGCGAGCCCGGCAGCGCCTGACACCACCGGATTACGCCGACGTCGGTACAGCGCGGGCAGGCCCGCAGCGACGATCACCAGCAGCGTCACCGTCGCGACGGCGGCCCAGGGAGAGGTACGGCTGGCCGGCACCGCGTCGGCGTTCCAGATGCCGCCGAGCCCGAGCAGCGCGCCGAAGGTTCCCAGACCGGGTTCGGCGCGGGCGGCGAAAACCGCCACCGAAGCGGAGTCCGCGGTCGCGGCACCAGCACCCAAAAGCGACGCCATGATCCAGGGCAGAGCCGACGCCGACCAGATCGCGATGGCAATCATGCCGGTCCTGGCGGCAATCCGGCCGGGGGAGTCGATGACAACCGGGATCAAGAGTGCGGCCACCAGGGTGAACAGGGCCAGCATTGATCCGGTGGGCGTCAGTCCGGCCACCGCGAGCCAGGCGGCCAGCATCGACCATCCGGTGAAGTCTGCGCGACGCCGAACCCGATTGACGCACACGAAGATCCAGCCCACCGCGGCGTAGCCGAACAACAGGCTCCAGTGCCCTTGCAGGAGGCGTTCTGCGACATAGGGATTCCAGATGGCGATCGTGGTGCCGACCAGCATGCCCGGCAGACCGGCGCCCGGCAGCGCAAGCCGCACCAGCCGGCCGTATCCGACGCCCGCAACGACCAGTGCCAGCGTGGTCAGCACCTTCACGACGATCCCGCCGTCGACCACGTGGGAGATCATCGCGATGAACCAGTCCTGCGGCACCGCCCGCGGGGCACCGACACCCAGACCCATCGCCGAATCGGTGAGATGGGAACGGGGCGTGCTCACCATGTCCGCGATCAACAGGTAGCCGGATCGGAAGATGGGTGCGGTGATCGCCAGCGAAAGCGTGGCACTGGTCAGCCACAGCGTGATCCAGTGCCGGCGGGTCATGAACGGACCCTAACGGACTCATGAGCGGGCACCCCGATCCGGTGACACCGGATCAGGAAGGGGGCAGTACCCGGGCCAGTCGGGACACTGCCTCGCCGATCATCGGGGCCGGTGTCTCGCCGTAGGTGAGGCGCAGATGGGAGTGATCGAAACCGGCGGGGAACCAGGGGGTTCCCTCGCCGACCAGGACACCCTCGGCGTACGCGGCAGCGGCAACGTCTCGGTCGTCGATGCCTGCGGGCAGACGGACCCACAGGTGGATGCCTCCATGGGGGACGGCGGGTATGCCGACCTGCGGGATCAGCCGGGTCATGGCCGAGACCAGGGCGTCCCGGCGCTGCCCGAGTGTGCGCCGGACCAGCTGGTTGTGGCGCGGCCAGGCCGGTGAATTCAGGAACTCGACGGCGGTCTCCTGGATCGGACCCGACACGTAGAAGTCGTCGAGGGTCTTCGCCGCCCGCAGCCGGGCCAGCGCCGGACCCCGGGCACACAGTGCGGCCACCCGTAGCCCCGGTCCCACCGGTTTGGAGAGCGAACGAACATGCACCACATGGCCACCGGGGTCTGCGCTGATCAGCGGCGGCGGAGGCTCGTGGTCGATGCCCAGGTAGCGGGCGTAGTCGTCCTCGAGGACAAACAGCGAATGTTGTTGTGCCAGGGCCAGAACGTCCTCGCGCCGGGATCGGGACAGCGTGACACCACTGGGATTGGCAAAGGCGGGCTGCAGCACCACAAGCCGGCTGCCGGTGCGTTCGATGGCGTCGGAGAGAAGGTCGGTCCGTATCCCGTCCGCGTCGGTCGGTACCGGGATCACCTCGGCGCCGTGGCTGCGCGCGATGGCGATTGTGCCGGTGTACGTGGGGCTTTCGACGATAATGGGTTCACCGGGACGTACGAGCGCCCGGATCGCCACCGACAACGCGCTCTGCCCGCCCGCCGTCACGATCACCTCGGAGGCGTGCACACCGTCGATCTCGGAGGCGAACCATCGGCGTAGGTCTTCGCTGCCCTCGATCGGATAACGGCCCCAGCTCGGGGTGCGCTTGATCGCCCGGGCCATCGCGGCGTCGAGCGCGACCCTGGGGAGCAGTTCGTCGTCCAGATATCCGCCTTTGAGGCGGATGACGTCGGAGCCGGGGATGCGCCACAGGTCGAGCGTCCGCGTGAGTTCCGGCGGGATGCGGCTGCCGAGCACCGATTCCTGCCAGGAGGTGTCTGTGGGAGCGCGCGGCGGTGAGGCGGCGGCCACGAACGATCCGGCGCCGGGACGGACGTCGACCAGGCCTTCGACGGCCAGCTCGCGGAGCACCCGCTGCACCGAGTTGGGAGAGACCCGATGTTCTTGCTGCAGCGACCGCACCGAGGGCAACTGTGTACCGGGGCCGCTCCCGGCGATCAGCGTGCGCAGACTATCGCGAAGCACCGATACTCCGCTATCGTTGAACATGAGAACCAAGGATAACAGTTCGGCGAAAACGCCGATATCGGATAACGCACGCCGGTCACGTGTACTCCCGGCCGGAGTGCTGCTCGGCGGTCTGGGTGTCCTGGCCTTCAGTTTCTCGCTACCTGCCAACAAACTCGCGGTCGCAGGCATGGACGCGTTCACCGTGACCGCGGTGCGCGCGGCGCTCGCCGGACTATTGGCGGTGGCCTATCTGTTCTGTGTGCGGGCGCCCGTGCCCGGCCGTCGCGATCTGGCCGCGCTGGTCGGCTCGGGTCTGGGTGTGGTGGTCGGGTTCCCGCTGTTCTCCTCACTGGCCCTGGAACGTATGGATTCGGCAACCGGCGCGGTCATCATCGGCCTGCTGCCCGCGCTCACCGCGATATTTGCCGCGCTCCTGGGTGGTGAACGCTTGCCGTGGCTGTTCTGGTCGGCCACCGGTGCCGGCGTTCTCGTCTTGATCACGTACCTTCTCGCGACCAGTCCGTCCGGCCTGGCCGGATTCACGCTGGGCTGGGGTCACCTCTGGATGTTCCTGGCCGCCGTCAGCGCCGGGTTCGGGTATGCGGTCGGTGGGTCGGTGGCCAAGCGGATCGGTGGCGCGCAGAGCATCTCGTGGTCGCTGGTCCTGTTGTTGCCATTGTCGATACCCGTCGCGCTCGTCGCGGTGATGAGTACATCGATCTCACTGACCACCTCCGTCGTCGCCGGGATGCTCTACATCACGGTGATCTCGCAGTTCCTCGGATTCTTCGCCTGGTACGGCGGTCTGGCCCGCGGCGGTATCGCCCGGATCGGGCAGATCCAGCAGATCCAGCCCCTCCTGACGATCGTGTGGTCGGCACTGTTGCTCGGCGAGCGACTCGACGCCTGGATCTACCTGGTCGCAGTCGTGCTGAGCCTGCTGGTCTGGATCGCCCAGCGGGCACGACTGCGGACGGTCGAAGTTCATCCGAATACGGCTGATACCAGCCCTTCGCCACGAGCCGAGGTGGTCCTGAGACACTGAACGCCATGGCGAATCGGATGGCTGGTGTCGGGGGTGTCGCGGTCGGCACGATGGTCGCCAACATCTGCGGATACCTCATTCACCTGCCTGCCGCCCGCTGGCTGACCGAGAGCGACTACGGCGAGTTCGCGGTCCTGCTCCAGGCGATGCTGATCCTCGGCGTCCCGGCGTTGGCGCTGCAGGTGGTGATCGCCCGGGAAGTGGTGCGGGGCCGGGCAACTGCCGATCTGATCTCGATCACGTTGCGTACCACCGCCGCGGTGCTGATCGCCGCTGTGATCGCGGTTCCGGTGATGATGGCGATCGCCGATACCGGACTTGCCGCCACCATCGCCGCGTTCGCCACCGCCCCGCTGCTGGTCCTGATCGCCGCCGGTCAAGGGATTCTGCAAGGGCGGCAACACTTCTCGGTCTTGTCCTGGGTGCTGGCCGCGGTGGGCATCTTGCGGACCGTGCCGGGCATCGTCATCCTGGCGGCCGGTGGTGGCGCTGCCGGAGCGCTGACCGCCACCGCCGGTGGCGCCGCGTTCGCCGCCGCGGGGGTCTGGGTTGCGGTGACGCGGACGGACGCGGTCCCGGCATCACCTGGCGCGGCGGCGCAGGCGCTGGCATTGAGCATGGTGTTGCGGGCCTCCCAGGTGCAGCTGGTCCTCATCGCACTGTCGTCGGCCGACCTACTGCTGTCCCGGCCGGTGCTCGGGGAGCAGGATGCCGGTGTCTATGCCTTCGGGACCATCGCGACCAAAGCCGCATTCTGGCTACCGCAGGCGATCGGGGTGGTGCTGTTCCCGCAGTTCGCCGACTCCGCGAAGTCCCGCGACGCGTTGAAGACCGCGGTGGTCTGGCTGGCCGGGATCGGTGCGGTGGTGGTGGCAGGCGCCGCCATCTGCGCGCCACTGGTCCCGGTCCTCGTCGGCGACGAGTACCGCCCGGTGGTACCGATTCTGTGGGTGTTCGCGCTCACCGGGAGCGCCCTGTCGATTCTGCAGGTGGGCCTGCTCGCCGCGATCGCCGCCGACCGCACCCTGGTGGCTGCCTTGAGCTGGGTGGTGCTGGTGGCCGAGATCGTGGTGATCGTGGTGTGGGCGCACAGCATCACGACACTGGCGGTGACCGCCGCGACCTGCGCGGTGGCCGGGACCGCGCTCACTTTTGGTGCGCTGACAACACATCGAAGGATCGGGAACAGTCGTACTGTGGATGCATGAGCATTCGCCTCGGTTATCAAATCCCCAACTTCACCTATCCCGGTGGTGTCGCCGAACTCTTCCCGACGGTCATCGCGCAGGCCCAGGAAGCCGAAAGTGCCGGTTTTGACACGGTTTTGGTGATGGACCATTTTTACCAATTGCCGGGTATCGGTGATCCGGACGAACCGATGCTCGAGGCCTACACCACCCTGGGTGCCCTGGCGACCGCAACGTCGAAGATCAACCTGTCGACCCTGGTCACCGGCAACACCTATCGCAATCCGGCGATGCTCGCCAAGACGATCACCACGCTCGACGTGATCAGCGGCGGCCGCGCGATCCTCGGAATCGGTGCCGGCTGGTACGAACTCGAGCACCACGAGATGGGTTACGAGTTCGGCACGTTCACCGAGCGGTTCGAGCGTCTCGAAGAGGCACTGCAGATCATCGAGCCGATGCTGCGCGGCGACAAGCCCGAACTCGACGGCAAGTGGTATCAGGCCCACGGCACCCGTAACCACCCACAACTACGTACCGACCTGCCGATCATGCTCGGTGGTGGTGGCGAGAAGAAGACGTTCGGGCTGGCGGCGCGCTACGCCCAGCACCTGAACATCATTGCGGCGGCGGATGAACTACCGCGCAAACTGGAGGCGCTGGCGAAACGCTGCGAAGAGGTCGGCCGTGATCGCAGCACGCTCAAGACGAGCTTTTTGGCGACAGTGATCCTCGACCCGGACGGCGACAAGGCCCGCGAGTCCCTCGTCGACATGATGAAAGCCCGCGGACTCGACGCCGAAGATGTCGGCGCCGAAAAGTGGGCCGAGGCCACGGACCGGTTCTTTGTCGGCTCACCCGAAGAAGTTGCGGTGCAGATCAAGACCCGGGTGCTCGACGTCGGCATCGACGGCATCACCATCAACATGATCTCCAACGGACACGTCCCGGGGATGATCACCCTGGCGGGAAAAGCCTTGTCCCCGTTGGTGAACTGAACTTCCCGCAAAACCACACGGTCCAGTCATTTCCAGCAGTTGCAACAGCTGGAAATGACTGGACCGTGTGGTTTTGTCTCAGGAGCGGCCGGGCGGTGACCAGTCGGTGAACCCATCACCGTCGTCGCGCACGATCGGGATCTGCCGGGTCTGATCCGGATCGTAGGGCTGCTGCTCGTACTGCTGCTCCGGGTACGTGGATCCCCGGTGCGCGGAATCCTCGGGGCGCGGCTGATAGGGCTGCTCGCCTGAATCGGTGGGCCCGTCCGCGGCAACGGCCGGCTTCTGGCCACCGCCGGAACGGAACAGGAGCCACACCCCCAGCGCGAGCAGGACAGCGCCGACGATGCCGAAGACGATCGGGATCCAGCGACCCCACAGCGTGATCGGATCACTCAGACTCTTTGCGTCCGAAGCCAATTCCTCTTGGGTGTCCTGATCGTACGAGAACACGACGTCCAGCGCGGTGAGGCGGTAGTCGAGCATCTCCTTCGGCGAATCCTCGCTCACGTTCAGCTTGAAGTCCTGCCGAATGTGTTGCTGCTCATTGAGAATCGTGCCGCTGGCGGGATCGACGTAGAGGTCGCGGGTACTGGACTGCATCAACGAGGCCGGCAACTTGTCATTGTTGCGGTAGCCGGGGAATCCGCCGTACCAACCCGACGTCTGATCAAGGGACGTGCCGGGCAGCTGCTGGTCATTGGCGTCGACCAACGTGCTCAGGTCGACTTCCGGAACCTCCTGGGTGAAGTGATAGGCCTTCACGCCGTGGATCTCGGTCTTGTCGTCGACGTACGTCAGCGGGTTGGTGGTCCGGGTTGTCAGGTCGAAGTACTGATACTTGTCGCTCTTCTCGACACCGAACGGGAAGCGGTACTGCAGGCCGGTGCGATCGGGGAGGCTGACGCTGTTGTCGCTGGCGTCGACCTTGACCTCGGATTGTCCGCCACCGGAGATTGCCGGTTCCGCCGTTTCCCGGTTGGTGGTGACGAGGTCGCGCGTCGCGGTCAGCAGCGAGGACATGCACCCGTCCGCAGCACCCGTCGCCGACGGGGTGATCGTCTCGTCACCGCTGGTGTACGAATCGATCCTGGTCGACTTGCCTGCCTGGAACGTGGCGATGTTGCTGTCGGCCGGATCGACCACGATCACACGCTGCTGCTGCGTGAGACGGGCGTCCGAGACCTCCGCGCGGGCCTCATCGACCGAACAGCTGTTGAAGATCTTCGCCGGCTGGGAGTCGCTTCCGGACACCGTGGCCTGCGGCTGGCTTGTCGCGACGCTGGTGATGTCGAGGTCCATCGGGGTCTTCTTGAGCGTGTCGACATAATAGAGCGGCAGCGCGATGGCGGCCACCAGCAACAATGCTCCAAAGAAGATCGCGACCGGACCAGCGAGATCCTTTGCTGACATCCGTGGCTGAGGTGCCATCCGGCGGTTCTCCTTCAGATCTGAGCGGCAACGCTTACGGCACAGCGAGACTAACAGTCGCGGCACTCACCTTCAGTGCCGTGAAGCCGCGGTCGCCCGGTACGCCGGGTACTTTGGGCTCATCATGAGCTCTCAGCGGCCGGTCGCCGGTTTCAACCGAGCACTCGAAGGCATGCGTGCGGTCGCCGCCGTCGGTGTCATCGTCACGCACGTCGCTTTCCAGACCGGCTCGGTGGATGGAAGCGTGTTGGGAGCGGTCTGGGGCCGGTTCGATATGGCGGTGGCCCTGTTCTTCGCGCTCTCCGGCTATCTCCTGTGGCGTCCGCATGCCGAAGCCGCCAGGGACCCGCGCCGGAAGGTGCCCTCGACCTGGCGATATCTGCGGCACCGGGTGGTCCGGATCTGGCCCGCGTACGTGGTGGTCGTGGTGGTGGTCCTGTGCCTGCTGCCCGATGCACGGCCGGCGAGCTTCACCGTCTGGATCGCCAACCTGACACTGACCCAGGTCTACGTGCCGTTGACACTGACCGCAGGCCTCACCCAGATGTGGAGCCTGTCGGTGGAGGTCAGCTTCTATCTGGCATTGCCGTTGATCGCCTGGTTGATGGTGCGTCTGCGCGGGAGCTCGGCGCGGTGGCGGATCCCGGTGCTCGTGAGTACCGGAGTGATCAGCCTGGGCTGGGCCTGGGTCGCCGATGCGCTGCCACTGGCGGCCGGAGTGGAGGCCAAGAACTGGCTGCCCGGACACCTGCCGTGGTTCGTATGTGGTCTGGTTCTGGCCGAATTGGGAACAACGAGTGCGGGCGGGATTCGCGGGCGCCTCGTGCGTCTGGGTGGTCGGCAGTGGCTGATGGCCGGTGTGGCCACGGTGGCCTTCGCGCTCTCGTGCACAGAACTCGCCGGACCGACCGGATTGGCCCCGCTCGAGCCGTGGCAGTTCGCGGTCAAGATGGTGTTGGGTGTGATCATCGGGTTCGCGTTGATCGCCCCGCTGACGTTGAATCCCGCCCGGAGCCACCGATTCCTGGACTCGGCGCCGATGCAGGCGCTGGGCCGATGGTCGTACTCCATCTTCATCTGGCATCTGGTGGTGCTTGCCTGGGTCTTTCCCCTGGGCGGGATCGTTCCGTTTTCCGGGTCGATGTTCGTGGTGTTCACGTTGACCGTGCTGTTGACCATCGGGGTGGCGGCGGCCAGCTACGCCTGGATCGAGGAACCGACCCGGCAGTGGTTGCGCGACAGTGAGGCCCGGTCGGCGCAGGCAGAATCCCGGCGCAAGGCGCTATCGGCGGAGCCTGGACGTCAGGCGGATCAGCCATCGCGGCACGTCGATCGCGAGCCACGCGACCAATACGACCGCCAGCAGAGCCGGTAGCTGAACCCACCAGTCCCAGCCGGTGTAGCCAAGCGACGACCGCCACGGGCCCGAAGCCAGACCGAAGGTCGCCAGCAGCATCATGATCGCGACAAGGGCCGCACCGGAATTCCGTCGTCGGGGACGGCGCACACGTAGTGCCGAAGCGGTCACCGCGGCGGTGACAACGGCGCAGACGCCCAGCCCGATCGGCCCGGTCAGTAGGTAGACGGCACCGGCCAGCAGCAACGGAGCCGCGACGCCGGCCCGGATGGGCTGCGCCGCAGCTGGAATGAGCGCTGGCGAAACCGACGCGGGGGTGCGACGGGTCGGCAGCAACGTGGCGATGAAGAGGAGCGCGACGAGCGCCAGGCCGATCCCGATGGACCACCGATATGGCTGGTCGAGCGGGAACGTCAGCGAGATGGCGCCCGCGTACCCGGCCGGGATGATCCAGCCCTGCTGCCAGCCGTTGACGGTCAGCGGCTTCAGAGTGATGTCGCCGGCGCGGGCCTCCCAGCCGGGGTTCGCGCTCTCGGGAACGATCAGAACCCGTTCGTCGGATGCGGCGGCCACCTCGACCCGACGATCGGTCGCGTCCCAGCGGGTGACGGTGGTGGGCTCGGGGACGGCGCGCGGGATCTGCGCGGCCGTTGCGGTCAGCGTCACCGCCGAGACCGAGAACGCGTCGCCGGGGTTGACCGCGAGCTCCTGTTCACCGGCCGGGAGTGCGAGGGCCGTCGAACCGCAGAGTGTGGCCGGGATCGGCGCGCCGGACCGCAGTGCTGCCGCGGTGGTCTTCAGTGAGAAACGGGCGGCGGTCCCGGCGATGGTGAGTCCGGGGCCGTCGAAGCAATCGATCTCGATCGGCCGGTCCGGGTCTGCCTGGGGTATGTCGGTGCCGAGGACCTCGACCTCCGCGATACCGGTCGGGGCCAGATCGGCAAATCCGAGGCTGTTCGCGTCAAGGATCTCCTGCTTCTCCAGGATCACAATCGTGATCGCGGAGGTCTCATGGGGATCGAGCCGGATGACGCCGTCGTCGCCGACCTCCCGAACCTGTCGCCCGTTACCGAGGTCGACGCCGACCAGCAGCGGATCGGCGGGGAATTGCCGGGGTGGCACGGTGATCTTCAGCCCGTCGACGACCTGCGGTGTCGGCAGTTGCAGGCGGAGTGTGGGACGGGCGTCGCCGCCCTCTCCGGCGCGGGCGATCCAGCTGGTACCCGGGTCTGCGTCGACGGCGGCCGACGGCCCGCCGCGTGGGTCGACGATGGCCGATTCGCCGGTCGCGGTGACCTCGGTCGGATCGGAGAGCAAGGCGGTCAACGCTTCTGACGGACGGGCGGTGACCGTCACCGACGGTTCGACCGACACCGGGGACGGGACCGACAGCACCCGGCCGAAGGTGCCCGGCTCCTCGGTGGGCAGGCTCAGCGAATCCGAGCAGAGTGTCACGTCGCCGTCAGGGACGCAGGCCGCGCGGCCGGGCAGTTCGGGACCGAGGTCCCACTGTGAGACCTGTTGTCCGGCAACCAGTTCAGGAAGGACGATGCGGTGACGGATCGGGAGGACCCGGTCGGCCGCAGCATCCCGCAACTCGACCTCGGAGATCACGAATTGATTTCCGGCAGTGTGGTTCTCGGTGTCGACGGCCCGGATCTGTACCCATCGGGTCGGTCCGCTCGGCGGCACGACTCTGGTCACGGTTCCGGGTGAGACCCCGGAGGCGACGGTGCTGCCTGCTTCTGTGGTGATCAGCAGTGTGGAGACGCCTGGACCCAGAGCTGTGCCCAGGGTGATGTCGAGGGCGAGTCGCTCGCGGGGCTCGGTGAAGTCGAGTTGTAGCCACTGTCCTACCGCGGAGTCCAGGCCGCGGCTGACCCAGCTGGTGTTCGGATTCTGATCGAAGGCGGCCGCAGGTGAGCTGCCAGGGGAGCTCTGCCCCAGTTGTGTTGCATCGGAGGCTGATCCGGATGCGCTGACCGAAATCTGATCGGATTGGCCGTCGAGCAGCCAGTCACCTTGCACCAGGGGCTGGCCGTCGACCGGATAGTCGGCCACGTCGTTCTGTGTCAGTCGGGGATCGTCGGGGGTGCGGATGCCGGAGCTGTGGTCGTCGACCCGGCCGAAGTCGACCTCCCGGTTGGTTGGGGTGTCGGTGACGACCATCGGGACCTCGGGCAGGCCGGCCTCCTGCGCATCCGACTGCAGGACAATCGGGCCCAGAGGTGGCTCGTCGGCGATTGCCGCGTTGTTCTGTAGCTGGGCAAGGGATTCGGGGCCGCCGGAGACACGCGGCATCGAGTCCAGTGGGACGGTTGCGGCTCGGGTACCCGGGAATGCGACGCTCGAGTCGACTTCGAAGATCTGGATTGCGGGCAGTTTTGGTCGCAGGCCGCTGTCGGAAACGATGTCGTCGTCGATGGTGGCGGCTCCGACCTCCGGGCCGAAAGTTGCCACCGGGATCATGCCGGGCGATCCGGCTATCGCGTGCTGCGCCAACACCGGGCGGGCCGAACGGGAGGAAGAGGGATCGAGGTCGGCACGCACGACCACGTACGAGATCCCTTGTTGCGCCAGGGTCGCGGCCAGACCGGGCATCGGCCTGCCCGCGGCGATCGCCCGCTGCACCGAATCCATCGCCCGGATGGCGCCCGGTGGGGTCAGTGGGATGGCGTCGCGGACGGCCCAGGGCTCATCGGCGAGCACCTGCAGCGGCTCGTCGCGGGTCAACCCCCAGGTCTGGTTGGCAAACGGGGAACCGGGAACCACCAGGGCCCGACGGTTTTCGTCCGCGCCGTTGTCGTCGAGCCAGTCGGCCGTGTCTTTCCAGTACGACGGGATCGCGCTGTAGCTGCCCGGCGCGGCGAGCGATCGGGTCCAGACCATCGAACCGGCGGCGAGCAGGGCCACCAGCACCACCACTGCGGCCGCGACCGGCTTCGATCGCTCGGGGTGCGCGAACGCCGCCCGCATGCCACGCCATCCGACGGTCGCAGGGGTCGGAACCCGGGCCAACAGGTGTGCGATGCCCAGGGCCAACGGGATCCTGATCAGCGGTTCCCATTTGTGGACGTTGCGCAGGGGGGCGCCGGCGCCGTCCAGGAAGCTCCGAACCGATTCACCGATGGGCGATCCGAGTTCCCCCGGGTAGCCGAGGCAGATCAGCAGCAGGCCGATGAGCAGGATGACGGTCAGCCGTCCGCGGGCAGGCATTGCCCGCATCGCAAGTCCGGTGAGCCCGGCAGCGGCCAGAACACCCGTCGCGACGACTGCGGCGGGCTGTGAGACGAGCCCGGCTCCGGCGACCCGCTCCGGAGAGACGAATGGGGTCCAGGCGCTGGTGCCGCGGAGAACCTCGGTCAGTGACACCCATTCGGTTGTCACGCGGGATGATTCGATGAAGTCCAGGAACGGGGGACTGACCCGCGACAGGATGAGAAGCGGCACGACCCACCACAGGCAGGCCATCACGCTGCCGAGGAGCCACCACAGTCCGAAACGCCACCAGCGCGCGGCGTTTTTGCGCAACGGTGTGTGCAACAGCCACCAGATGATGGCCACCGACGCCGCGGCCAGGGTCGCCACCGCGTTGACCGCGCCCATCAGGGCGAGGGCGCAGGCGGATTCGAAGGCAAGGCGGCGTGGGGTTTTCGTCGGAACCGCATGATTGAGTGCCATCACCACCGGGGCGAGGACCCAGGGTGCCAGCATCATCGGCAGTGTCTCGGAAGAGATCGAGCCGATGGTTGTCAGGACTCGGGGGCTCGTCACGAAGACGACGGCCGCGAAGATCCGGGACCACCGCGAGCCGACCCCGAGCGCGTCCGCGAGGCGCACGAACCCCACGAAACCCGCCCAGAGCAGCAGTGCCCACCACAGACGTTGGGTGATCCACGCCGGTAGCGACAGCAGATCGCCGAGAGCGAAGAACGCGCCGTGGGGAAAGAAGTAGCCGTAGGCCTGGTTCTGTACCTGCCCGAGAGGTGCGATCGACGACCACAGATGCGCCGCCCGACCGAGGAAGCCGAGTGGATCTCCGGTCAGGTCGAGCTTGGTGTCAGCCGATATCAGGCCGGGGGACTGGAGGAACGACGCGAACAGCGCCACGAGAGCTGCGTACAGCAGTCCTCGTTTGGTCAGTTTGTGACTCCGGCGTTGTCGCGGGTGCCGTAGTCGACAGTTCCCTCGACAAAGCCGTTTTCTGCGTTGAAGCTGTTCACATCAGTGGCCGGCGAATCTTCGGACGACAGCACGCCGCCAAGGAAGACAGCGGCAATGGCAAATACAACGCCCAGAACTCCGGCGACAGCGCCCGCAATCAGGCGGTTGTTCATCATGTGTGCGAAGTTACCATCCTGGCCTTCGACCTACGTAGTGCCCGTGCATCTTCGTTCCGCCGATCGCATCCGGCCGGGACCACCAGCACTGGACGATGGCAGTGCTTGAGGACGTGCTCGGACACGCTGCTGTGCAGCAGTGCGCGCAGTCCGGAGGCGCCGCTGGTGCCGGTGACGAGAATGTCGACCTCGAGTGTGTCGGCGGCGTCGACGAGTGCGGCCCACACGGTCGAGTCGACCTCGGCGAGGCGGCCCTGCGCCTGCAGGCCGGCGGCGATGGCGCGCTCGACGCCCTGGGTGTTCCGGTCGCGGGCCTCGTCGTGCAGTGCGTCCTCGATGCCCTGATCGACCACGGAATGCAGCACGGGCTGCATGCCGCCCGAGAGTGCCGATAGCCGTGCGCTCTGGTGTACGCCCGACTCCCATGCGGTCACCACGAACGCCATGTGTGACTGCAGGAATCTGCCTGCATAGTCGATCGCCCGATTCGAGTTCTCGCTGCCGTCGTAGGCGATCATGATCGTGTCTTGTCCGGTATGTCCCGGTTTGACGTTGGTTTGCTGCCCGGACATGGTTGCCTCCTGTGCAAGGTCCTCCGCTGTCGAGGATACCGGTTGAATGTAACGGACATCACACTGCGATACCGTGCAAGACTCGGTTTATGTATGTCGAACACCGCCCCCGCCGTGCCTTGGCCGCCCTGACGATCACCGTCGGGTTGATGGTGGCCGCCTGTAGCGGGTCGGACGACAAACCCGAGGAGCTCCTGAGCTCGGATTCCGGGACGTCGGCGAGCTCGGTCGCGCCCCCGGCGACGTCGGGAACGCCGATGGTGACCCCGGCCGTCTGTGGGGCGTCCGAGCTGGAGTCCATGCCGCTGCGTCGCAAGCTGGCCCAGCTGCTGATGGTCGGTGTCACCGGTACCGACGATGCCCTGAACGTGGTCACCACCGAACAGGTCGGTGGGGTGTTCATCGGTAGTTGGACCGACTTGTCGATTCTGTCCAGTGGTGGCGTCGGCGCGATGCAGCAGGCCGCGGACTTCCCGGTGATGGTTTCGGTGGATCAGGAAGGTGGCCGGGTCTCGAGGCTGTCGTCGCTGGGCATCGATTTCCCCTCCGCCCGCGAAATGGCGCAGACGATGACCCCGGCCCAGGTTCAGGAGCTGGCGACATCCCAGGGACAGGCGATGAGTGAACTGGGCATCACGGTCGACTACGCCCCGGTGGTCGATGTCAGTGCGCAGTCTGCCAACGAGGTGATCGGTGACCGCTCATTCAGCGATGATCCGGAGACGGTGACCATCTACGCCGAGGCGTTCGCACAGGGTCTGAAAGACGCGGGCATCATGCCGGTGTTCAAGCACTTCCCCGGTCACGGCAGCGGTTCGGGCGACTCACACACCGGCACCGTGGCCACGCCGCCGCTCGCGGAGCTCCAGACCAGCGATCTGGTGCCGTACCGCACCCTGGTCACGGATCCGGGGGCCGGCGTGATGATGGGACACCTCATCGTCCCGGGACTGACCGGACCGGACACCCCGGCCAGCATCAGTCAGCCTGCGATCTCGCTGCTGCGTGACGGCACCGGTTACGGCGCACCGCCTTTCGAGGGGCCGATCTTCACCGACGACCTGTCGGGGATGGCGGCGATCTCGGCGAAATACGGCATCGAGAAGGCGGCCACGTTGGCGTTGTCGGCAGGCGCGGACATCGCCCTGTGGCTCTCGACGAACGACGTCCCGGCAGTCCTGGACGCATTGACCGAGGCGGTGGGCAGTGGAGAGCTGTCGGCCGATCAGGTGGATGACTCGGTGGTCCGGGTGTTGCGGGCCAAGGGTGTTCTCGACTGTTGAGACGGCCGTGCGCCTGACCGCGAGAGAACTTACCGACTGGTAAGGTTGTCGGGATCAGAAGGTCTAAGGAAGTTGGTGTCGTGGCCGGAGGAACCAAACGCTTGCCGCGCGCCGTCCGCGAGCAGCAGATGCTCGACGCCGCGGTGCACGTCTTCGCTGCGAACGGCTTCCGCGAGACGTCGATGGATGCGATCGCCGCCGAGGCGGACATCAGCAAACCCATGCTCTACCTCTATTACGGCTCCAAAGATGAACTCTTCGGCGCCTGCATCAACCGTGAGGGTGCCCGGTTCATCGAGGCGATGACCGCCGGCTTCGATCCGAATCTCAAGCAGCACGATCAGGCCCGCACGGTCATCTACGACTTTTTGCACTACGTCCACAACAACAGGGAGTCGTGGCGGGTGCTCTATCGCCTGGCCACCGGACAGGCCAAGTTCGCCGGTCTCGTCGCCGCCAGCCGGGCCCGGCTGATCGAGATGGTCGCCGACCTTCTCCGCCGCGGCACCACCGTCCCGCATCCCAGTGACACCGATTTCGAACTCATGGCCGTGGCGCTTGTCGGTGCCGGTGAGGCCGTGGCCGACCGGATTTCCGAAGGCGACATCGACCTCGACTCGGCCGCCGACCTCATGGTCTCGATGGGTTGGCGCGGCCTCGCCGGAGACCGCCCCTAACCCCCGATGATGTGCCCTTTTGGCGAACAAAACGTCTGGTCGGCGCCGCCAAAAGGCCACATCATCGGGGGTTGGGGGTCGTCAGCGGAGGGTTGCGGTGAGGTGCGGGTAGCCCTTTTTCGGGTTCAGGACAGAGATGTCGAAGCCGCTCTCTGCCCGTTTGGTGTAGACGTTCACCTTCGCAGGCAGGATCAGGGGCTTGCCGAACTTCACGTTGTAGGTGACCCGGTCGGCGAGTTGGCCCTCGGTGTTCGCCACCACCCGCGCGGCCGTCCACATCCCGTGGGCGATGGCCCGCGGGAATCCGAAGGCCTTGGCGCTCAGGTTGCCGGTGTGAATCGGGTTCCGGTCGCCACTGGCCGCGGCATATCTACGGATCTGTCCCAGATCGGCCACCAGGGTGGCATCCGGCGGCGGTGGCCGGTGCTCGGCCGGTGCCGGCGGACGCGGACCGTCGGACAGGCTCGTGTGTTGCTGGCTCAGGAACGTCGCCGTCTGTCGGGTGACCAGTTCGTTGCCGACCGAGAACTCGGAGATGACGTCGACGAGCATGCCCTTGCGATGCTCACGCAGGTTCTCCGCGTGGGTCTCGATGGTCAGTGGCTCACGGACGTTGATCGGGCGGAACCGCTCGATGTTGTTCTCCATGTGTACCGACCCGATTGCGGTCAACGGAAAGTCCTTGGCCACAAGGAGTTTCATCACGAGCGGGAACTGCAGCACGAACGGGAACGTCAGCGGCAGGGTGTCGCCGTATTGCTGACCGGTGCACGCGCAGTAGTCGCGCAGCTGGTCGAGGTCGACCTTCACGTCCGGCAGCCGCAGTGTGGTGTCGGGCAGGACGGCATCAGCGGACACCCGGCCGGACTTGCCGACCACTGGGAGCATGGCGGTCACGGCCCGGCGATAGATGTCGCCGGTGGATGGAAACTCGTGCAGGGTAACGGTATTCGGCATCTCAGGCCCCCAGCATGCTCTGACCACAGACGCGCACCACGTTGCCGGTGACAGCGCTCGACGCGGGGTTGGCGAAGTAGGCCACCGTCTCGGCGACGTCGACGGTCTGCCCGCCCTGCTGCAGCGAGCTGATCCGGCGTCCCACCTCGCGGGTGGCCAGCGGGATCGCGGCGGTCATCGCGGTCTCGATGAATCCGGGGGCCACGGCGTTGATGGTGATCTTCTTGTCGGCCAGGATCGGCGCATAGGCGTCCACCAGGCCGATGACACCGGCCTTGGAGGTGCCGTAGTTGGTCTGCCCGCGGTTGCCCGCGATACCGGCGATCGACGACACGTCGATGACCGAGCCGCCTTCGCGCAGTGCGCCTGCCTCGAGGAGGTCGTCGACAAGCTTTTGTGGCGCAATGAGGTTGACGCCGATGACCGAGCTCCAGCGGGCGTCATCCATGTTGGCGAGCAACTTGTCGCGGGTGATGCCTGCGTTGTTGACGATGATGTCGAGGCCGCCGTGACGCGCCAGCACATGCTCGGCGATCCGCTTGCCCGCATCGTCGGCGGTGACATCGAGC
Organism: Williamsia sp. Y844; assembly: GCF_056786475.1. Classification (NCBI taxonomy): domain Bacteria; kingdom Bacillati; phylum Actinomycetota; class Actinomycetes; order Mycobacteriales; family Nocardiaceae; genus Williamsia; species Williamsia sp. Y844. Next base: position 1,484,901 of record NZ_JBXCJB010000001.1, on the reverse strand, counting down.
GGCAGCGACGTGCCGCCGACCTTGTTGGCGGTGTGCGAGAGGGCGTCGCCTGCGGCCGGGATGTCGGCGGCGATGACGTGGGCGCCGTCGCGGGCGAGGACCTCGGCGATCGTGGCGCCGATACCGCGGGCGGCACCGGTCACGAGCGCGACCTTGCCCTGCAACGGCTTGTCCCAGCTGGCCGGGGCGACGGCATCCTTCTCATCGACGCGGATGACCTGGGCATCGACGAACGCGGACTTGGCGGAGAGCAGGAAGCGCAGTGTCGACTCGAGCCCGGACAGTCCGGTCGTGGCATCGGGCGAGACGTAGACGAGCTGAGCGGTCGAGCCCTTGCGCAGTTCTTTGCCAAGGGAACGGGTGAAGCCTTCCAGGGCGCGCTGGGCGATGTGCTCGTCGGGTGTCTTCGCCAGTTCGGGGGTGGTGCCGATGACGACGAACCGGGCGCAGCTGCCACTGGCGCGCATCGCCGGACCGAAGAACTCGTAGAGCTGCGACAGCTCGGACGACTTGGTGATCCCGGTGGCGTCGAGGACCACGGCGCCGAGTTTGTCGGCGCCCCGGCCTGCGGTGTTATTCGTGATCAGCTCATAGCCGCTGTCCGGGTCGCCGAGGATCTCGCGCAGCGGCTCGATCAGCCTGCCGTTGCCGCCGAGCAGGACCGGACCGGTGAGTGCGGGTTCGCCTGCACGGTATCGACGCAGATGGGGCGGTTGCGGCAAGCCGATCTTTCCGGCAAGGAATGATCCCGGGCCGGAGTTCACAAACGTCGAATACAGGTCGGTGGTTCCGTTGGAAGGCACGTGCACTCCTTGGGTTCTCAATCGGGGTTTCAGACGGCATCGGTGTTGTTTGCGCCACCCGTTGGGGGGTAACCCCCGGGGCGGAGTCGACAACGAACTTACTCGGGAGTAAGAATACGCCATAAGAGCCATCCACAACTTGGGAGATCCGCAGTGGCAACGAACAACGGTGCAACGAACAACGGGCCGATCAACGGCTCCGCAGATACCAGTGGTGCCGGCGCCACATCACGGAAGACCCGCAGCGTGCGGCCGGTGGCTATCGTCGGCGGCAATCGGATCCCGTTTGCCCGTCAGGACGGCGCCTACGCCAAGGCGAGCAACCAGGACATGTTCACCGCCACGCTGAACGGGCTGGTCAGCCGCTTCAACCTGCAGGGTCAGCGACTGGGCATGGTCGCGGGCGGAGCCGTGCTCAAGCACTCCCGCGACTTCAATCTGATCCGCGAGTCGGTGCTGGGATCGGCACTGTCGCCGTACACGCCGGCGTTTGACCTGCAGCAGGCCTGCGGAACCGGACTGCAGGCGATCTCGGCGGTTGCCGACGGCATCGCCACCGGCAAGTTCGACGCCGGTATCGGCGGCGGCGTCGACACCACCTCGGACGCCCCGATCGGTGTCTCCGAGGGCATGCGTCAGGCGATGCTGGCCGTGAACCGGGCCCGCAGCACGGGCGCACGGCTCAAGGCGATCGCCAAGCTCCCGACCTCCCTCGGTATCGAGATCCCGCGCAACGGAGAACCCCGCACCGGGATGTCGATGGGCGACCACGCGGCCATCACCGCCAAGGAATTCGGCATCAAGCGCGAAGATCAGGACGAACTCGCCGCGGCCAGCCATCAGAAGATGGCCGCCGCCTACGACCGCGGGTTCTTCGACGACCTGATCACGCCGTTCCAGGGTCTGACCCGCGATCAGAACCTGCGTCCGGGCAGCACCGTGGAGAAGCTGGCGACACTCAAGCCGGTGTTCGGGGTCTCCCTCGGTGACGCGACCATGACGGCGGGCAACTCCACACCTTTGACCGACGGCGCCTCGGTGGTGCTGCTGAGCACCGACGAGTGGGCCGCGGAGCAGAAGCTGCCGGTGCTGGCCCACCTGGTCGACGTCGAGACCGCTGCGGTCGACTACGTCAACGGCCCCGACGGTCTGCTGATGGCCCCGACCTACGCGATCCCGCGTCTGCTCGAGCGCAATGGCCTGACCTTGCAGGACTTCGACTTCTACGAGATCCACGAGGCGTTCGCGTCGGTGGTGCTGTGCACGCTGGCCGCGTTCGAATCCGAGGAGTACTGCAAGGAACGCCTTGGACTGGACGGCGCGCTCGGCAGCATCGACCGGTCGAAGCTGAACGTCAACGGCTCGTCGCTGGCCGCCGGTCACCCATTTGCCGCCACCGGCGGACGGATCGTGGCCCAGGCTGCCAAGCAGATCAGCGAGAACGGTGGCGGCCGTGCGCTCATCTCGATCTGCGCCGCGGGCGGACAGGGCGTGACGGCCATCATCGAGGCCTGAACCACCGCCGTCAGAGGCCACCAAACGGGTCTTTAAGAATTGCTCGACGACTGTGTAACGCCGCACAGAACCCCGGCGATGAACCTGATGACTCCGGTTGAGCTACATGACCCCCGACCCTGTAGCTCAACCGGCGTCGCATTCTCCCGAGCGATCCGCGCGGGGTCAGGAGATCGGGTTCATCACGGACGCGATCTCGTGTTCGCCTTGCGCACAACGGCATTCCGGTTGACGGGCGGCCTCACCGATCGCTGCGGTCAGCACGTCCCGCATCAGGCTCAGCCCCTCCTGGAAGACGGCGAACACCTGTGAGGCCATCACCCCTTCGCCTTCGACCAGTCCCGCGTCGGTGTCGGTGACCAGGGCGACCGAGGCGTAACACATGTGTAGTTCACGGGCCAGCACCGCTTCGGGCTGACCGGTCATGTTGATCAGGGTGAATCCCTGGCCTGCGTACGCACGGCTCTCGGCGCGGGTCGAGAAGCGCGGCCCCTGGATCACGACCATCGTGCCGTCGAGAACGGCTTCGGGCGCTGCGGTGGCCACTGCCTGGCGCAGGGTCGGGCAGTAGGGGTCGGCGAATGCGACGTGGACGGCCGGTCCGTCGAAGAAGGTCTGCGCCCGTCCGGAAGTGCGGTCCACGAGTTGATCGGGGATCACCATGGTCCCGGGTTCCAGATCGGGGTTCAGCCCGCCCACCGCGCAGGGCGCAAGAATCCGGCGCACACCCACCGACCGCAGGGCCCACGCGTTGGCCCGATAAGGAACGGTGTGCGGTGCGTATTCGTGGGACAGGCCGTGCCTGGGAAGAAATGCCACCGGCACCCCGCCGACTTCACCGATGGTGATCGCGGCGCTCGGATCGCCGTACGGGGTGTCGACGGTGACCTGCCGCGCACCGGGTTCGAAGAACGAATAGAAGCCGGATCCGCCGATGATCCCGATGCGTGGCTGAGTATTTGCGTTCATGAATCCAAGCCTGCCTCAGATGTTTGGGTCTGTCGCATCCATCACTGCTTAGGCTAGCCTTCGTTGCATGGGCTATTCGCGCGCAACAGTGGTCGAGACCACGATCCTGAATCCTCGACTGCTCAGGATCCGGTTGGACCTTCCCAACCTCGCCGACATTGCACTACCCAAGCTCGCCGACGAGGTCGTCGGGATCTATTTCCCGGCAGACGGCCAGGATTCACCTCCCGACATGGAGTGCCGGGACGGCGTCTGGGGCCACTACGACGTCGATCCGATGCCCGAGGGACGCAACTACACGGTCCGCGGCATCGAGCCCGGCACCAACGTGATGACCGTTGATTTTGTTGTCCATGACCACGGCGTTGCCACGATGTGGGCGCAGCGTGCGCAGGTCGGCGACGAGGTGGCGATGGCCCATGGCCGCGGGTGGTACTGCCCCGAACCGACCACCGATTGGCAGCTGTTGGTGGCCGACCTGGCCGGGTTGCCCGCGTTGGCACGCATCATCGAAGAATTGCCAGACGGCGCGCAAGCCACGGCAATCGTGGAAGTGGTCGATGAGAGCGATCTCGACTATCTGCCGTCGCGCGACGGCGTCGACGTCATCACGCTGATCGGCAGCGGCAATGGCAACGGTGAGAGCCGCCTGGACGTGGCCGTCGAAAAGTTCGAGCATCCCGAAGGCCGTGGCTACTGCTGGTTTGCCGCCGAGGCCAAGGCGTCGAGGGCGGTGCGCAAACATCTGCGCCGCCAGTTCGGCTGGAAGACCGAGCAGTGCGACATCATCGGGTACTGGCGTTTTGATGGCGAGAAGTGGGCGCGCAAGTTCTCCGAACAGGGTGCGCAAGCGCTCGATTTCTACACCAAGGCGCTCGCCGAAGGGAAGAGCCCGAAGGTGGCCAACGAGATATACGACGATGCGCTCGAGCGAGTCGGGTTGTAACAAGGCACGTTCGCCCCGCGCCCCGGGACGATTGTGCGCCGCCGGGTGGTACTAGGGTGTCGCCTCGAGTGCAGATCGGCATCTCACGCGCGCGGACGACTCACCAGCGCAGATGTTCGATCTGCGAAACGACTGATCTGCGCGACGACCGATCTGCGCGACGACTATGGCCGGAGGCTTCGGGTGGATTCTGACAGGTATGACCCCGGTACCAGGTTGCCGGTGTTCCTCGTTCCACCCGCAGAACCGGTTCGTGGCAAAGAGATTCGCGTCGACGCGGACACAACACCGCGACAGTTTGCCCTCCGCACGATTTTCGGTGCGGGTAGGTACACGATCCCGGCCGCGGTCCTGATGGTCGGCCACTTTGTCGGTGAGGCGCTGGTGCCGGTGATCATGGGTATCGCCATCGATCGGGCAGTGGCCACCGGGGACGTCGGATCGCTGGTGATCTGGCTGATCGCATTGGCCGCCGACTTCGTCCTGTTGTCCTATACCTGGCGGTTCGGTGAGCGGCTCGCCGTCTATGGGCAGACGATGGTCGAGCACCAGTTCCGGATGCGCGTGACCGATCGCATCCTGAATCCGAAGGGGATGGCGGGCCCCGCCCGCCTGCCGGGTGTGTCACTCAACATCGCGACCTCTGACGTGAACCGGTTGTCGATGGCGGTGTTCATCGCGGTGTTCCCGATCGGCGAGATGGCCGCGGTGCTGGTGGCAGGCGGTGTGCTCCTGTTCATCTCGTGGCCGCTGGGTCTGGCGATCCTCGTCGGGACCCCGGTGCTGCTCTGGATTCTCGATCTCACCGGAGGCCCGCTGCGAGCGCGGACCGAGCAGGAACAAGAGGTGGCCGGGGAAGCGGCCGGGACCGCCACCGATCTGGTGGCAGGCCTGCGCATCGTGAAGGGTCTCGGCGCCGAACCCGAGGCCGGACGCCGCTACCGGGCGGCCAGCTCGCGTGCCCGTGACGCCGCCATCCGTGCCGGACGCACCCAGGGTGCGTATACGGGTGTGATGCAGATGGTTTCGGCGTTGTTCGTGGTGGGTGTGTGCATCGCGGCGGGGCTGATGGCACTCGAGGGGAAGGTGAGTCTGGGTGAACTCATCACCGTGGTCGGGCTCACCCAGTTCATGATGGGGCCGCTGAACAACCTGGGCACCAATTTCGGCCGGGTCTGGAACAGCGCGGTTCCCTGCGCAAAACGGGTGCTGTCGGTGTTGCAGGCGGAACCGGCGACCAGGACCGGCGACGTCCGCGATGCTGCCGGGGCGCTGTCGTTCCACCACGTCACGATCGGTCCGGTCGAGGATCTCGACCTGACGCTGCCGACCGACGGGGTGGTCGTTGTTGTCTGTCCTCCCGAGGTCACCGAGGCCATCAGCGCGGTGCTGTCCAGAAAAGCTCATCCCGACTCCGGGCAGGTGACGGTCGGCGACGTCGATCTGTTCGATCTGCACGGCGACGTGAGCGGTGAGCTGATCCGGACCGTGCCGCACACCCCGGACCTGTTCGAGGGCACGGTACTGGAGAACATCGGCGCCGGGGTGCCGGACGGGCCCGACCGCGATTCGCGGATCACCAGAGCGATCTTCGCGGCCGCCTGCGACGATGTCGCGGACGTACTGCCGAATGGTTTGGAGACCCCGGTTGGTGAGGCGGGCCGGATGTTGTCGGGTGGTCAACGTCAGCGGGTGAGCCTGGCCAGGGCCTTGGCCGCGGACTCGGCGATCCTGGTGCTCAACGATCCGACCACCGCGGTCGATTCGGTCACCGAGGCGACCGTTGTCTCCCGCCTGCATCAGGCGCGAGCCGGCCGGGCAACCGTGGTGTTCACCAATTCGCCTGCGCTGCTCGAGATTTCCGATCAGGTGGTGATCATCGAAGACGGGCGACTGCGCTACCAGGGCACCTTGGCGGACGCCGATTCGATGCTCGCCGGAGCGCTCGGGGGCGGTCGGTGAGTACCCCGATGCCGAACGCGAAACTCCTGGTCACCGATTTTTCGATGACGATGCGGTATCTGCGGGCGCAGTTGCGCAGGCATACCGCGCAACTGTTACTTCTTGCGGTGATCATGACCCTGGCCGCCGGACTGGGTCTGGTCACCCCGCGTTCTCTGGGCACGATCATCGACATCGTGAACGGCGACAGCGGTAATGGTGACGCCGCCGAGATCTGGCGGCTGGCCGCCATCATGGCGGCCTCCGCGGTCGGCGCCGCGATTTTCGCGGCTTTCGGAGTCGTGTTGTCGGCCAGGATCTTCGAATCGATCCTCGCCGATCTGCGCGAGGAGATGATCGCGGCGTCACTGACGTTGAAGCTGTCGCGGATCGAGGGCGCAGGCAGTGGTGACCTCGTGTCGCGGGCAACGGCGGATGTCAGCACCGTGAGTGAGGCGATCAGCAAAGCCGTGCCCGCGGTACTGACCGCGGTCTTCACCATCGGCGTCACATTTGTCGGACTGGCCGCCCTCGACTGGCGATTCCTGATCGTGATCCTGTTGGTGATCCCGGTGTACGTCAACGGGATCCGGATGTATCTGCGGCACGCCCCTGCGCTCTATGCGGCGCAGCGCGAGGCCACCGCGGACCGGGCGCATCACGTGCTCGGTGCGATTCATGGGCTCGAGTCCGTGCACGCATTCCGGTTGTCGGCTTTGCTGAACCGGCGGATAGATCGGCACTCGTGGGAAGTGGTCCGCTGGTCGATCCGGGCGAGCGTGCTCTTCAGTCGCCTGGGTGTCCGGGTGAACACGGGCGAATTCGTCGGTATGACAACCATTTTGATCGTGGGATTCTTCCTGGTCGACGGGAACTCCCTGACCATCGGTGCCGTCACCGCGGCAATGTTGTTCTTCCTGCTGCTCTTCGATCCGATCGGCATGCTGCTGTTCGTTGTCGATGACCTGCAGTCCGGCGCGGCAGCGCTCGGCCGGATCGTCGGTGTGATCGAAGAATCGAAATCGGTCGAGGACCCCATCGCGTCTGGCCCGCCGAAACCATCGGGACCGCTGCTCGAACTGGAGGGCATCAGTCACGGCTATTCGGCTGAACACGAGGTGCTACACGACATCTCGCTGACCTTGGTCGACGGTGAACATGTCGCGGTTGTCGGGCCGTCCGGTGCCGGAAAGACCACATTGGCGACGATCGTGGCCGGTGTTCATCGGCCGACGGCAGGCCGGGTCCTGCTCGAAGGTGTGGACATCGCGTCGGTGCAGCCGTCGGAACTGTCCCGTTCGATCGCCCTTGTCACGCAGGAAGTCCATGTCTTCGCAGGCACACTGGCCGCCGACCTTCGGATGGCTGCACCCGAGGCCACCGACGAGGATCTGTCCGCGGCACTCGGACTCGTCGGCGCCGGTGGGTGGGTGCGCAACCTGCCCGACGGCATTGGGACGGAGGTGGGTTCGGAAGGACATCAGCTCACTCCGATGCAGTCGCAACAACTCGCGCTCGCGCGGCTCGTACTGCTCGATCCCAAGGTTGCGATACTCGACGAGGCGACCGCCGACGCAGGCAGTGTTGGTGCGGGGGTGCTCGAGGAGTCGGCGCAGGCGGCGCTGAAGGGACGGACCGCGTTGATCGTCGCGCACCGTCTGAGCCAGGCCGCCCGTGCCGACCGGATCGTGTTCATGGAGCGTGGCCGGATCGTGGAGGTGGGCACGCATGCAGATCTGGTGGCGCGAGGTGGTCGCTACTGCCAGCTCTGGAATGCCTGGTCGCGGGGACGTGGAGTCCCGGGTGAATAGTGGCGAATCAAGCTGGTCGGTATAAAGCCTATATGAATTGAATTACCATTGGTAGCAATATCAGGCTAGGCTAACTTTGTAGTTTTAATGGCCGACACGGGCCCTGCAGATCGATCAGCAGGGGCCACAGGTAGGAGAGTGCTCATGGTCCACGACGTGCGCAACAGATGCACCGGTACCCGACGGGATCCTGCGAGACGGGAACAGACGTCGGCCGTTCGGGGATCGGTGGCCGATTCATGAAGGCCGACTTCGATGTCGTGGGCGTGGGTTTCGGTCCTTCGAATCTTGCACTTGCGATTGCGCTCGAGGAGCACAATCGGAACCTTGATCCCGCCGACCAGATCACCTCGTGCTTCATCGAGAAGCAGAGCCGATTCGGATGGCACCGGGGGATGTTGTTGCCGGGGACCACGATGCAGATCTCGTTCCTCAAGGACCTGGTCACCCAGCGGGACGCCACGAGTCGCTATTCCTTCCTCAACTATCTGTCCCAGCGCAACCGGTTGACGCATTTCATCAACCAGCAGAGCTTCTTTCCCACCCGGATCGAGTTCCACGACTACCTCGAATGGGCGGCGGGGCAGGTGGATGTCCCGGTTCTGTACGGGGCCGAGGTGACGGGCGTGCGCCAGATCTCAGATGCGTTCGAGGTGTGCATGAGCGACCGCGCGCCGGTCACCGCGCGCAACGTGGTGGTCGCGGGCGGTCTGCGCGCCAAGCTCCCCGACGGCATCGCCTCGAGCGCTCGGGTATTCCACAATCATCGGCTGCTCGACCATCTGCGTGTCCTGCCGACGCCGACGCACCACCGGTTCGTGGTGGTCGGGGCCGGGCAGAGTTCGGCGGAAGTTGCTGCTTACCTGCATGATTCATATCCAGAGGCGGAAGTTCACGCCGTTTTCGGGAAGTACGGCTACACGCCGGCCGACGACAGCCCCTATGCCAATCGCATCTTCGATCCGGAGGCGGTGGTCGAGTTTCACAGTGCCTCGGCCGAACTCCGCCAGCAACTGCTCGACTATCACCGCGCCACCAACTACTCCGCGGTGGATCTGCCGCTGATCGAAGAGCTCTACCGGCGGGAGTATGCCGAGCGGGTCTCCGATAGCCGGCGACTGTTTGTGCACGGGGCATCCGAGATCGCCGACGTGAGGGACTACGGGGATGGCGTCACGGTCCGGATCGGTCACCGGACGACCCGGGACCACACCGAAATCGATTGTGATGCGATAATATTCGCGACCGGATTCCAGCCGGTGGCCCTCGCGGAGCTACTCGGTCCGCTGGCGGGTGAATGTCAGATCGACGGGCAGGGCAGACCGCTCATCGATCGCGAATACCGCATCGTGACCAATGATGGGGTCGAAGGTGACATCTACCTTCAGGGCAATACCGAACACACGCACGGACTGACATCGACCCTGCTCTCGAATCTTGCTGTGCGATCAGGCGAATTGGTGAATTCACTGGCCGGGAGACCGCGTGTCGGTGATATGGACACGGAAGGGGTGCCCACTCTTGTCAACTAATCCTTTTGATGACGAAGACGGAAAGTTCTATGTGTTGGTGAACGACGAGGAGCAATACTCGTTGTGGCCGACCTTCGCGACGGTTCCGCAGGGCTGGACAATCGTGCACGGAAGCGACGCGGGGACGTCGAAGCAGTCATGTCTCGATCACGTAGAGCAGCAGTGGACCGACATGCGACCGAAGAGCCTTCGGGACGCCATGGACCTTGTGCCCGCGCAGGTTGCATCGAGTCAGGTGATCTGATGTTGCGCACTCTTGTGAACGGAAAGATCCACCGCGCCACCGTCACCCAGGCGGATCTGCATTACGTCGGATCTGTCACCATCGACGAGACCCTGTTGAAGGCGGCGGACCTCGTCGAGGGCGAGAAGGTCAGCATCGTCGACATCACCAACGGATCGCGGTTGGAGACCTATGTCATCACCGGCGCCGCGGGCAGTGGGGTCATCTGCATCAATGGTGCGGCGGCCCACCTGGTGGACCCGGGCGATCTGGTGATCATCATGTCCTTCGTCCAACTCGACGAGGCCGAGGTCCTGGTACACCAGATCAAGGTTGTCCATGTCGACGAGAGCAACTCGATTGTGGCGCTGGGAAATGATGTGGCGCAGCCGGTTCCGGGGGCAGTTGATCAGCGCTCGTCACGGTGACACAGTGGTACCCGCAGTAATATCCGTCCGACGTCGATGAGACCGGGGCGAACCCTATGGAAGGTGAACGATGCGTGTCGTGATGTTCGGATATCAGACGTGGGGGTACAAAACCCTCGAGGCGCTGATCGGATCCGATCACGAGGTGGCCCTGGTGGTGACCCACCCGGTGAGTGAGCAGCGGTACGAGTCGATCTGGGCTGATTCCGTGGAGGACCTGGCCCGGTCGAACGGGGTCGATGTGGAGCTCGCCACCCGCCCGACGGCAGAGCTGATCGAACGCGTGAAGCTCGCCGAGCCCGACATCATCGTGGCCAACAACTGGCGAACCTGGTTGCCAAGAGAGCTTTTCGACCTCCCGCCGCACGGCACCCTGAATCTGCACGATTCGTTGCTGCCTCGGTTCACCGGCTTTTCCCCGGTGATCTGGTCGATGATCAGTGGGGCATCCGAGACCGGGCTGACGGCACACCGGATGGACGACGATCTGGACACCGGAGATGTCTTGGTGCAGAGGTCGGTTCCGATCGGGCCAACCGACACCGCTACCGAACTCGTCGGCGCCACGATCGATCTGATCCCCGAGGTGCTGCTCGATGCGCTCTCGCAGATCGAGTCCGGGACTGCGACATGGACGCCACAAAACCTCGACGATCGGACCTTCTTCCACAAGCGGTCCGAGCGTGACAGCCTGATCGATTGGTCCTGGCCCGCAGAGGATCTCGATCGGCTCGTCCGCGCATTGTCCGACCCCTATCCGAACGCGTACACGTTTGTGCGTGGTCAGCGCATCCGAATCACCAAGGCGCGGGTATCGCGGGGCATCTACGGGGGTACACCCGGCCGGATCTTCATCAAGGAGGGTGACGGCATGGTGATCGTGGCCGGCCCGAACGCGCATCGGGGCCAGAACCATGGTCTGGTGATCGAACGCGTCCGTACCGATGACGACGTCGAACACAACGCTCTGGACTTCTTCCCGCACGGTGGCGGGTACTTGTCCGACGACGCATAGATCAACCCGGCGGCTTCTCCGCGTCAGCCATTTGAACCTATACAGAGACTTCCTAAAAAGGTACTATTCGCGGAGATCATCTGGATAGCGCAGGGCACGACTGGGCTCTGCCTGCAAGTAAAGGAAGTCGCACAAAGTGAAATCCAATAGTCGAGCCACGGGTGTGGCGGGCCGGGTGGCGATCCTGGCATTCGCCCTCATGCTCCCGGCTGCATGCTCGAGCGACTCCGATGCCAGTTCGTCGGACGAATCAGCCGTGACGGTCACCGGCGCATACGGCGAGACCGTCGTCGAAGAGACGCCGCAGCGCGTGGTTGCGATGTCGGCCACCGATGCCGATTTCCTGCTCTCCGTCGGAGTGACGCCGATCGCGATTCCGAGCATGCCGCAAACCGATGCGGCGACCAACGGAACGAGCATCTACCCCTGGGCAGAGGGTAAGTACCCGGCCGATACACCGAAGATCGCTGCGCCTGCCACCGATTTCAGCATTGAAGCGGTCGCGGCGCTCGATCCCGATCTCATCGTGGCGACCGGTTTCTGGGGCCTCGACGAGACGTCCTTCGCGGCACTGTCCGAGATCGCTCCGGTGCTGCACTTCGACACCGAGGCCAACGCTGATCCGTGGCAGGACAACGTGCGCAAGATCGGCCAGGTAGTCGACCGCGCCGGCGAGGCCGAGGCGAGCATCTCCTCCGCCGAGGCGGCCGTCGCGACCGCCAAGTCCGACAACCCGGTGTTGGCGGGCAAGACCTACAACGCGATCATCTCGCCGTCTGAAGATGGTGTGTACGTGTTGTGTTCGACAGAAGACAACATGGCACGCGTGATGGCCGACCTCGGGCTGGTGCTCAGTGACTACGCGCAGACCGTCGAATGTGACGGCGGAAAGGGTGAGGTCTCCTGGGAGAACCTGCCCAATCTCGACGCGGATCTGCTGTGGGTGATCCCGGATACCCCCGATCAGGTCCAGGTCCTTCAGTCGCAGCCACTGTGGCCGACGCTGACCGCCGTGTCCAAGGGTGCGGTGGCCGTGGTGCCGAAGACCGAGGGTGTGCCGTTCGCCCTCGCGTTCCCGTCGCCGATCAGTCTTGAGTGGGGCGTGAACCAGCTGGCTCCGCAATTGGCAGCTGCTGCAAGCAAATAGGCGATTCGCGTCAGTTTGAATCCATGTGAGCCACCCCGGCCCGGCCGGGGTGGCTCACGGCGTTTTCGGGGCATCCGATCAAACCCCGGCACTTCATATAGCCTAAACCAATAGGCAAGTATGCGTGAGGTCGTGCAGATAGTCCGACCGGGGTGCCACGGAGGGTTCGGTTCTGATGACTGACACATTCGAAACAACCACTGCAGGCGTTGTGCCGGCGACGCTCGGCAGTGAATATGCCGGTGGCACTGTCGATCTGCTTGCCGACGCCGATGTGGATGCCGGCTTCGGCCAACCGCCGGTCCGCCTGTCGATTGCGGTATCGGGCGTGCACGGTCTTCCGGAATCTGCTGTCGAATGGGCCGTTCGACGCTGGTTCAGTCACTACTCGGGCCTGCTGCGTGCGTCGGGGTGCGCGTCGCAGCCCGCATACCGGGTGAGCACCGTCCGGGGCGATCTGAGCACCCCGGACCCTGATGCCATCGTCGACGCGACCTGTCTGATCGACACCGTCGGCGGTGTCCTGGAACTGACAATCGATGTCACCACCAACGATCTCGACGAGGTATGGATCTCCGGCGCCGCCGACGTCATCCGGCGACTGGCCCACGACCGGCTCGAGAATCGGGGGGGCTCCGTTGCTCTCGGCAATGGCCGGGCCGTTCTCGCGCAGTACCTCCTCGAAGCGGAGTCGCCCGAACTGCTCGAACGTGATCATTGGGCCGAATTCGCCACCGAGCTCGAGGAACTCGCGCCGGCCACCATCGGGATCGACCCGGCAGGCCGTGAGACCGGCACCGCGCACACTGATTGTCTGCGGCTCCGAATCCACGCTCCGGTGGCGGTTTCCGGTCTGTCGTCGAGGGTTGTGGTGGTCGGATCGGTGCTACGGGCCCTGGTGGATTCCGGCGTGCTCGACGGCGACACCGCCGACGGCGTGCTCATCGACGTCGAGGAACCCGCCCGGACGCAGCGCTGGGCACTGATCCCGGGCCGTATCCGTCGTCGATTCCCGCTCTTGATCCCGGGCGAACTCGTCGCTGCCGCTGCTGATTCCACGGTTGGTTCAGCGGCCGAGTACCTCGCCGGCCTGGCCGCGGTGGTGGATATCGACGGCCCGACCGCATCGGACCATGGCGCGCTGCGGTTCGCGAATCCCTTGGCCGAAGGCATGTTCGACGACCTTGCCGAAGCCGACATCCTGGTCTCGATACGCTTCGGTGACGCACTGCCTGCCTCGGATCGCCGCGATGGCGATCAGATGGCGTTCGGGCGGTACGCGGTCGTGGCGACGGTCTGGATCGGTGCGACGGCGATCGACGGGCGACAACCGGTGGTCGTCGACGTGGCGATTCGCCCCGATGCCCAGCCCGGTGCCGGCGATCTGGCTGCGTCCATGGCTGCCTCGCTGGGTGTCTGGGGTGCCGGACATCTCGGTGATGTGGCAGGTGTGGGGTCTGCTTTTGCCGCCGATCCTGCGATGGCGTCGCTGGTGTCCTTCGACGACCAGACCAGCGCGCGCATCGTGGCGTTGTTCGGGCCACCGCGAGATCTGTTGCCCGTCTCGGCACTTCAGGAGGGTCTGCTCTTTCACCTGCAGTCCGCGCAGGCATCGCAGGTAGGTGACCTGTACGCATCACAGTTCCATCTGACCATCGACGGTCAGATCGATGCGGCCCGGATGCGGGCGGCGGTGCGTGCGCTGCTGTTCCGTTACCCGAACCTGGCTGCGGGCTTTGTCACGCTCGGAGATCGCACGTTGTCCGTGGTTCCGTCCGTCATCGAGGTCCCCTTCCATCACCTGCGTCGCGATGTGTGGGGGCGGGACTTCGACACCGTCGTGCAGGTCTTCGAACACGAACGGGCGCAGCCGTTCTCCGCAACCACGCCGCCGTTGATCCGGTTCGTGCTGATCGAGGTTGCGCAGCGCAGTTCGGTACTGTGTGTGACTTTTGAGCACATCCTTGCCGACGGATGGTCCGCGGGCCTGATGATGGATACGCTCCTCGACCTCTACACCGACCCGTCGGGGAGTTCGCTGCCCGAGGTGGTGTCCTTCCGGACGTACCTGCAATGGTTGGCCGGACGGGATCTGTTGGTGGCCCGCGATATCTGGGGCCGTCAACTGTCGGGATTCGATGAGCCGACCCTGCTGCGTCCGGACGCTGCGGCAATCGCGGCGACCACGGCGATGGCCAGGGACCACCACGAAGACCTCTCGCGATCGCTCAGTGATGACATCCGGGCCGCTGCCGCAGCGACCGGTGTCACCGTGAGCACATTCCTGCAGGCGGCCTGGGGTATCACCCTGTCGCGGCTGGTCGGCAAGGACGATGTCGTCTTCGGGACCACTGTGTCCGGTCGGCCCGCAGACCTCGACGGGGCGGAATCGATTGTGGGGCTGCTGTTCAACACCGTTCCGGTGCGGATGACGCTGCGTCCGGATCTCACGGTGGCACAGGCACTGGGCGACCTTCACGCGCGCAACATGGACGTCCTCGAACACCCCTACATCGGGCTCGGTGACATGCAGGCCATGGTCGGTCTGCGAACGTTGTTCGACACCCTCTTCATCATTCAGAACCATCCGGGACGCCGGGAGGGACAGACCTACGGTCCGGCAGGTGAGATGCGCGTCGCCGATGCCGCGCTGACCGACTCAACCCACTATCCCGTCTCCTTTGCGTTGTATCCCGGTGAGCAGATTCACGTGCGGTGCGCCTACCGTGGCGACCTGTATACGGCCGAACAGGTTGCGGTGCTGGTGGATCGGCTGCGGGGTGTTCTGCAGGACATGTCCGCGAACACCGCGTCGTCGGTTGGCAGTATCGCGGTGGCGACCGACAGTGAATACGCGCTGGTCACTTCCGAATGGAATGCAACCACGCGGGATGTCGAACCCGTCACCGTTGCAGAGCTTTTCGATGCCGGTGTGGCCCGGACGCCGGATGAGGTCGCTCTGCGCTCCGGCCGGATGCATCTGACGTTTGCCGAACTCAGCACGCAGGTCCACCAATACGCTCGTGCGTTGCGGGCCCGCGGTGTGGCCCCGGAATCCCGGGTGATCCTGATGCTTCCGCGGGATGAGCGGATGATCATCTCGATGTTCGCGACCTTTGCGGTCGGGGCGGCATACGTGCCTGTCGATTCGGACTATCCGATCGACCGGATCGGATACATGATCGAGGCTGCCGCACCGACCCTGGTCGTGACCACCACCGACCTCGGGGCCCGACTGGGCTCGGTGGATTGTGCCGTCCTCGACCTCGACGACGCAGACGTGATCGCCGAACTCGGTGCGTATGCGCCCGGACCCCTGTCGGCCACCGAACTCGGTACGCCGGTACATCTGGACAATCTCGCGTACATCATCTTCACCTCGGGCTCGACAGGTCGCCCCAAAGGTGTTGCGGTGCCGTACCGCGGCCTGACCAACATGTACTTCAACCATGCCGAGCGCATCTTCGATCGTGTGGTCGCCGGGCAGGGTGGACGCCGGATGCGGATCGCCCACACCACCTCCTTCTCCTTCGACGCCTCGTGGGAGCAACTGTTCTGGATGCTCGCCGGACACGAGGTGCACGTGATCGACGAGGACATGCGCCGGGATCCGACCGCGTTGCTGGCCTACTACGACCGCGAGGTGATCGACGGATTCGACGTCACGCCCTCGTATGCGATGTATCTGATCGAGCAGGGACTTCTGGAGCGGGATCGTCCGCGTGGTCTGTCGGTGTCGGAGACTGCTGCCGGCGTCGTGTTCGTCTCGCTCGGCGGCGAGGCCGTACCGGATGTGCTCTGGACCGCGCTGCGGGAAGCGCCCGGGGTGGAGGGCTACAACCTCTACGGCCCAACCGAATACACGATCAATGCACTGGGAGCCGATGTCGCCGACAGCACCGTGTCGTCGGTGGGGAACCCGATCTTCAACACACGCGCACACATCCTGGATTCCGGACTCAATCCGGCCCTCCCCGGAGTTGCCGGTGAACTGTATCTTGCAGGCGCGGGGACAGCGCGTGGCTACTTCGAACAGCCGTCGATGACCGGCCACCGATTTGTTGCCTGCCCCTGGGGCGATGGTCAGCGGATGTACCGCACCGGCGATCTGGCGCGGTGGCGTGCCGACGGCAGCATCGAATACCTGGGTCGGGTCGATGACCAGGTGAAGATCCGGGGCTATCGCATCGAGCTCGGGGAGATCGTGAACGTCCTGCTCGATGCGCCGTCCGTCGCGCAGGCGACCGTGGTCGTCCGGGACGGTGCTGCGGGCCCGATCCTGATCGCGTATGTGGTTGCTGCGGAACATGATCAACAGATCGACACCGATGCTCTTCGTTCGCACGTCGCGCAGAGACTGCCGGACTACATGATCCCGTCGGCGTTCGGCGTGATCACCGAGATACCGCTGACCATCAACGGCAAGGTCGATGGCAGGGCGCTCCCGGCAGTGGACACCGGTGAGGACGTCTACGTGGCACCACGCACGGTGACCGAAGAGGTTGTCGCCGAGGTCATCGCCTCGATCCTGGATCTCGACCGGGTGTCGGCCGATGACGACTTCTTTGCGCTGGGCGGCCACTCGTTGTTGGCGATGCGGGTGGTGTCGCGGGTCAATAGGGCACTGGATTCGGCGTTGTCGTTACGGGATGTATTCGATAGTCCATCGGTGGCAGGCATTGCGGCGGTGGTTGATTCCGATGCTTCCGGTGTCGGGCGCCTTAAAGTGGCCGACGTGGCGCGCGCAGATGTGGTGCCTGCGTCGTACGGCCAGCAGGCCCTGTGGTTGATCGGGCAGGTCACCGGCGCCGGCTCGGTGTACACGATTCCGGTGCTGCTCTCGGTCGGTCCCGATTTCGATCGGGCCGTGTGGTCTGCGGCGTTGACGGATGTGGTGACACGTCAAGAGGCGTTGCGGACCTTGCTTGTCGATGTCGGCGACGGAGTCCTGGAACAGCAGCTGGTTGCCGCCGACGAGGTCGATTCGTGGCTTGTTGTCGAGAACATCGACGTGACCGGCAGGGCGGCCTCGGATGTGCCGCAGCAGGTGCAGGGCTGGGTCCGGCAACCGATGGACGTGGGCCGCGACTTTCCGGTGCGCGCTGCGGTGTTCTGCAGTGGATCCGATGGGATCGCTGCGGGCGCGCCCGTGGTCGCGGCACTGGCGATACACCACGCGTTCATGGACGAGTGGTCGTTGCCGGTGTTGTTGCGCGACCTCGGTGTTGCGTACGCGGCACGCAGCCGCGGACGGAACCCGGCATGGGAGCCGTTGGCGGTGTCGTACGGGCAGTACGCGCTGTGGCAGCGGGAGCTGTTGGGTGAGGGTGATGTGGCGGGTTCGGTTGCCGCGCAGCAGCTGAGCTATTGGGCCACGCATCTGGCGGATGCGCCGGATGTGTCGATGGTGGCGACGGACCGGCCTCGGCAGGCACTGGCGTCCTATGACGGCTTTTCGGTGGAGTTCTCGGTCGATGACGCTGTGACGCAGAGGCTCCGGGCCTCGGCGGCGTCGTCGGATGTGTCGATGTACATGCTGGTGCAGGCGGCTGTGGCGGTGACGATGAGTGCCTTCGGTGCCGGCGATGACGTGGTGCTGGGGTCTCCGGTGGGTGGCCGCGGTGACGAGGACCTCGATGATCTGGTCGGCTATTTCGTCAACACCTTGCCGATGCGCCATCGACTGGACGGCAACCCGGCCTTGGTCGAGGTGCTCGATCGGGTGCGTGAGGTCGTACTCGGTGGCTTCGCGAATCAGGATGTGCCGTTCGACCAGATCGTGCAGTTCTCCGAGGTGACGCGCAGCAGCGCGCACAACCCCCTGTTCCAGACGTTGGTGACCTATCGGGCCGCCGGCGTGGTCGGGTCGAGTGCTGATTCGCTTGCGGCAGCAGGATTCGGACCTTATGCCGAGCGGGTCGAGATCGGAACGGTCAAGACTGACCTCGATATCGACATCGCAGATGGTGTCGACGGACTGACCGGTGTCATCGCCTGTGCGGCAGCGCTGTTCGATGAGTCGACGGGCAGGCGATTGGCAGACGGTCTGTCGCGAGTGCTGGCCGCATTTGCCGACGATCTCACCCGTCGTCTTTCGGACCTCGCGGTGGTGAGCTCATCGGATCTCGGACACATCGAACGCTGGTCGCAGGGTGGAGCTGTACCCGCCGATCGTGACGCGACGCTCGATGTGCTGGTGGCCGATGTGGTCCGCACGCAGCCGGATGCGATTGCGGTCCGCGGCGGTGGGAGGGAGTTGTCCTACCGGGAGTTGGGTGGGGCCACAACGCGGTTGGCGCACCGTCTGATCGCCGACGGGATCACACCCGAAGACCGTGTCGCAGTATTCGTCCCGCGATCGATCGAGATGGTGACGGGGTTTGTCGGCGTACTGGTGGCCGGAGCGACCGTGGTGCCGGTGGATTCGTCGTATCCCGCCGAACGCATCCGGATGATTCTGGACGACTGCCGTCCGGCGATGGTGTTGACCACATCCGGATTGGCCCGGGCCATCTCGGAGATCACCGGAAAACTCGGTGCACGTGTGATCTGTCTGGATGAAACCGACCAGAGTTTCTCGGAGACTGCCGGTCTCGGCGCTGGGCTACCGGCGCTGCGCTCGTCCAACGCCGCCTACGTCATCTATACGTCCGGGTCCACCGGCCGTCCCAAGGGCGTTGTCGTCGATCATGCGGCGATCATCAACCTGATCCGGTGGCGGCAGTCGGAATTCCCCCTCGGCGTTGGTGAGAGTGTGTTGCAGAAGACGTCGGTGGGATTCGATCCGGCGATCCCGGAAATCTTGTGGCCCTTGGTCGTCGGAGGCACGGTTGTCCTCGCCGATGACGGCGGGGACAAAGACCTGATCTACCTCGGCCGCGAGCTGAACGCCGGCGACATCACCTTTGTCGAACTCGTCCCGTCGGTGATCGCCGCGATGATCGAACTGGGCATCGACCTGTCCGGCTCCGGACTGAAATACCTGTCCGCCGGTGGCGAGGCGTTGTCCGGGGCTCTCCGTGAACGCATCGCACAGGCCTGGGGTGTGCCGGTCTGGAACACCTATGGTCCGGCCGAGGCCGCGGTGGAGGTCACCAGCTTCAGCGGCGATACCGACAGCCGGGGTGCGATCCCGATCGGCTCGCCCGTCTGGAACACCCACGTACTGGTGCTCGACGATCTCCTGCGGCCGGTCGCCCCTGGGGTGACGGGCGAGCTCTACGTGGGTGGAGCGCAACTGGCCCGCGGCTACCTGGATCGCCCTGACCTGACCGCCGGACGATTTGTCGCCTCCCCGGCAGGTGCCGACGGCGAGAGGGTCTATCGCACAGGTGATCTCGTGCGATGGACCGAATCCGGTGATCTGGTCTTTGTCGGCCGGGCCGACAACCAGGTGAAGATCAACGGGTCCCGGGTCGAACTCGGTGACGTCGAGGGCGCACTCGGGTCCATCGCCGGCGTCGCGAACTGCGCGGTGACCGTGCTGGATACGCCGAACGGAGTGTCCCGCCTGATCGCATACGTGACCCCGGCCGGGCGCCGGACGATCCACGACCTCGACCCGTCGGCGATCCGGAACGCACTCTTCGATCACATCCCGGCGCACATGGTTCCGGCAGCGGTGATCGTGGTGCAGACGTTGCCGCGCACCGCAAACGGAAAACTCGACCACAGTGCGCTACCCGCACCGGAGGATTCCGCGGGCACCGGGCGGTTGCCCGAGACCCCGACCGAGCAGCTGATCGCTACCGCGTTCGCCGATGTGCTGGGCGTGGATCGGGTGGCGGCCGACGACGACTTCTTCGGTCTTGGCGGTCATTCACTGTTGGCGATGCGGGTGGTGTCGCGGATCAACGGCGCGCTCGGGTCGGCGTTGTCGCTGCGAGATGTGTTCGACCGTCCGTCGGTGGCAGGGCTTGCCGGCGTCCTCGATTCGGCCGCCAGTGGGGCGGGCCGGATTCGGCTCGCCGATGTGGCGTGCGGCGAGGTCGTGCCTGCGTCCTTCGGTCAGGAAGCGCTGTGGCTGATCGGGCAGGTGACCGGTGCGGGCTCGGTCTACACGATTCCGGTGGTCCTCACGGTTGGTGCTGATTTCGACGAGTACGCATGGTCGGCGGCGTTGACCGATGTGCTGATCCGGCAGGAGGCGTTGCGAACACTGCTCGTCGACTCCGGCGAGGGTGTGTTGGTGCAGCGGGTTGTCCCTACCGATGGCCTCGGTTCGTGGTTCGGCGTTGAACAGCTGGATCTTTCGGGCTCCGATGTCGATGGTACCGCGAGCACTGATGCTCATGCGCGGGTCGAATCCTGGGTGCAGCGCCCCGTCGACGTTGGTCGCGACTTCCCGGTGCGTGCTGCTGTCTTCGCGAACGTCGACAGCAGCGCGGATGACCGGGTGGTCATCGTGGCGCTGGCAATCCACCATGTCGCGGTTGACGAGTGGTCGCTGCCGGTATTGCTGCGCGACCTGGGTATGGCGTACTCGGCCCGTCGCCATGGCCGCGCTCCGGTCTGGGACCGTCCGGTGGTGCCATACGGGCGGTACGCGGTGTGGCAACGGGAGTTGTTGGGCGACTTCTATAATCCGGGATCGGTCGGTCACGAGCAGTTGGTTCATTGGCACGAACATCTCACCGGTGCGCCGGAGGTGTCGATGGTGGCGACGGACCGGCCGCGCCCGGTGGTCGCGGCGTTTGACGGATTCTCGCTCGAGTTCGACATCGATGACACTGTGACGCAGAGTCTTCGGGAGCTGTGTGCGTCGTCGGGCGCGTCGATGTACATGGTGGTCCAGGCCGCAGTCGCCGTGATGATGTTCGGATTCGGCGCCGGTGATGACGTGGTGCTGGGGTCTCCGGTGGGTGGCCGTGGTGACGAGGATCTGGATGACGTTGTCGGCTATTTTGTCAACACTCTGCCGTTGCGTCATCGGCTGGATGGGAACCCGACCCTGGCCACGGTGCTGGCCCGCGTTCGGGAGGTTGTCCTGAATGGTTTCGCGAATCAGGACGTGCCGTTCGGCCAGATCGTGCAGGACTCCGACGTGAGGAGGAGTAGCGCCCACAACCCGTTGTTCCAGACGCTCGTGACGTATCGGGTTGCCGGAGTGCTCGACTCGAGTGTGGAGTCACTGCTGGCAGAGGGCTTCTCGCCGTTTCCCGACAGGGTGGGGATCGGGGCTGTCAAGAGCGACCTCGAGGTCGACATCGGTGAAGCCGGTGACAGTCTCGTCGGCACCATCTCGTGCGCGTCCTCGTTGTTCGACGAGGTCACCGCACACCGGTTGGCCGATGGAATGCGTCAGGTGCTGGCGGCTTTTGCCTGCGATGTGGATCGGCGGCTGTCGGATGTCGCGGTGATCGGTTCCGCGGAGTTGGTGCAGATCGACGGCTGGTCGCGCGGTGAGGTGTTACCCCTTGATCACGATGTGACCGTGGACGTGCTGCTGGCCGAGGCCGCGCGGACGCATGCCGCCGTGCCCGCGGTTCGTGGTGGTGGGAAGCAATTGTCCTATGCGGAGTTCGATGGCGCGGTGAACAGGCTGGCCCGGTTCCTGCTGGCGCGGGGTGTGACACCGGAGGCCCGGGTGGCCGTCCTGCTGCATCGCTCCGTGAAACTCCCTTCGGTGTTGAGCGGAATCGTGCGTGCTGGTGCGACGTTCGTTCCGGTCGACCCGTCAAACCCGGCGGACCGGATCGAATACGTTCTCACACAGAGCGGTTCGACCATCGTTATCGTCGAATCCGCCACGCGCGCCGCGTTGGAGGGGGTGGCGATCGGTGACGGCGTCACGGTCATCGACCTCGGAAGTCCGGACGTGCAGGTGCAACTCGCGCGGTTCGGCAGTGCCCCGATCGATGACGAAGAGCGTCCTCGCCGGATCCTGGGATCCGATGCGGCCTACGTCATCTACACATCGGGATCGACCGGCCGGCCCAAGGGCGTGGTGATCGAGCACCACGGGTTCGTGAACTTCCTGCGGTGGAAGCAACAGGTCACCGGTATCGAACCCGACGAACGAGTGCTTCAGAAGACGCCGATATCATTCGACGCGTCACTCTGGGAGTTCTTCGTGCCGTTGATGATCGGCGCAACGGTGGTGATGGCGGATCCGGATGGACATCGGGATCCGGCCTACCTGGCGCGGATCATCGCCGAAGAGCAACTGACAACCATCGAGTTCGTCCCGTCGATGCTCGACGCACTCCTCGAATACGGTCTCGACGACGTGGACATGTCGAGTCTGCGGCGGATCTTCTGCGGTGGTGAGGCACTCTCGGTGGCCACCGCGTCCGCGGCACTGGCGAGATTCGGAGACATCCTGTTCAACCTCTACGGGCCCACCGAGACCACGGTGGGAATCACCTCGCAGAAGGTCAGTTCGGCGTTGCTCGAATCAGGGGCACGTTTCGGCGGTGGATTACCGATCGGCGTGCCCGCCCACAATTCGCAGGCCCTGGTACTCGACCGGTACCTGTCGCCGGTCCCGGTCGGTGTGGTCGGTGAGTTGTACCTCGGCGGTCCGCAGCTGGCCCGTGGCTACCATGGTCGAGCGGACCTGACCGCCACCGCGTTTGTGGCAAGTCCGATGCCCGGCGCCACGGGGGAGCGGATCTACCGAACCGGAGACCTGGTGCGGTGGAACAAATTCGGCTCACTGGAGTACCTGGGGCGGGTGGACGATCAGATCAAGATCCGTGGATTCCGGGTCGAGGTCGACGAGATCAGAACAGTTCTCGAGCAGCATCGGGGTATTCGGTCGGCGGCCGTGGTGGCGCGTGACCGGAGCGGCGTCACCTCTTCGGACCGCTACCTGGCCGCCTACTACTGTGTCGAGGCGTCCGGTGGGCCCGAGTTCGCCGCCGCTGATCCGGCAGCAATCGAACGCACACTGCGAGCACATCTGTCGGCGCGACTGCCCGACTACATGGTGCCGTCGGCATACGTCTCGCTGGAGGCCATACCCGTCACCGTCAACGGCAAACTCGATGTGAAAGCGCTGCCGGAGCCGGGCAACTCGAACGAAGGCGGCACGGAGCCGACCACGGACCTCGAAAGGGCTGTGGCACAAATGGTGCGGGAGATCCTGGGTCTTGCCGCCGATCAGACGCTCTCGCTGGAAGACGACTTCTTCCGGCTCGGTGGGCATTCGCTCCTGGCCGCGCGCCTTGTCACGCGACTGAACCGGGACCTCGGCAGTTCGCTGACCATGCAGAGTGTGTTCTCCGCCCCGTCGGTCGGCGCTTTGGCGCATGCCCTCGATCCTGACCGCGCCACCGGATCGGACACCGATCCGGTGCTCCTGCGCCTGGCCGATACCGGCACCGGGCAGCAACCGGTCATCGCCGTGCATGCGAGCTCAGGTTTCGGGACCGTCTATTCGACGCTGACGTCGTACGTCGAATCCGGTAGAGGCCTGGTGGCGCTGCAGGATCCGTCTCATGCCGGCGATCAGCGGGACTTCGAGACCCTCGATGAGCTGGTCGACTTCTACACCGGCTCCGTGCTGGCGTGTGCGCCGCAGGGGCCGTACAACCTGGTGGGCTGGTCGTACGGAGGCCACATCGCGTTCGGTATCGCGCGTGAACTCGAAGCGATGGGCAAAGAGGTTGCGACCGTGACGATCCTGGACACCCCACCGGTGACCAAGTCGACCGTGATCGTCTGGGATGACGAGGAACGGGAACACGAGGTGCGGACCTCGTTCGCACGCTTCGCCGAACTGCCCGATGTCACCGGACTGTCCCGCGCGGAGATCCAGGAGCTCAACGCGGCAACAACCGGTCCGCTCTCGAATCTCGGTGACCGCGAGGCATTGGCGTTCATGGATTCGTTCGAGCGGTGCCTGCGGCTGATGGAGGCCCGGCCCACCAGAGGTGTGCTCAAGGCCCGAGGTCTGCTCGTCCTCGGCCGGGAGCACGCGGACTCGACCCGCCAGACCACCGAGCAGTGGAGCCGTCACTTCCACGAAGGCGTCGAGCTCCGCTTTGTGGACGTCGACCACGAGGACATGGTGTCGGCCACCGGCGTCTCCGAATGGGCGCCGTGGTGGGCGCAGCACCTTCGCTGAACTCGTAATTCGATCTAGGAGATATGAACATGTCAACGTCGACAGTCACCGGAATCGAACTGCTGCGAGCTCAGCAGGGTGTGTGGTTCGCCCAGCAGCTGATGCCCGACAGCGCAGTGTTCAACATCGGTCAGGCGATGTGGTTGCACGGAGAGCTGGACGCGCGGGCGCTCGAGGGTGCATGGCGGCAAACGTGGAGGGACGCCGAAGTACTGCGTTCCCGCTTTGTCGCCGACGGTGACAGCGCGTTGGCATGCCCTGACGATCGGGCAGCGCCGTGGAGCGTCATCGACCTGTCGTCCGATGCGTCCGGCGCAGAGACGGCCGATAGCCGGGTCCGTCGCGCGATGGAGGCAGAACTGGCGGTCGCCCGCGACCTGCACGGTGCCGATCTGGTGGACTCGATACTGTTCGATCTCGGTGAGAACCGGTGGGTCTGGTTCTTGCGCATCCATCACATCCTCATCGACGCCTATGGCCTGTCGCTGGTCTCGAAGCGCGTCGCACAGGTGTACACCGCACTCGTTGCGGGCAAGCCCGTGGAGGATTCGTCGTTCGCCGCGCTGACCACGGTCGCGGAGGCAGCCGAGCGATCGCCCGATGCTGTTGCCGCCGACCGGGACTTCTGGTCGACGACGGTCGGCGGGCGTGGTGTGAGCCGGTCACTGGCCGGTGAATCGGTGTCGCTCGCATCGGTCAACCCGAGGTTCGGGTTGCACGCCCGCCGCGTGGTGGCCGACCAGGTCATCTCCGACATCGAAAGCCTCTGCAAGGCCACGGGTTCGACGTGGGCGGAGGTGGTGATCTTCGGCTGGGCGGCCTATACCCGCCATCTCATGGCGTCCGACCAGGTGATTGTCGGTATGCCGATGATGGGGCGACGTGGCCCGGCCGCGCTGCGCACGCCGATGCTGGCCGCCAACATCCTGCCCCTGCACCTCGACCTTGACGGCGGGGCAACCATCGCCGATTCGGTGAAAGCGGTTGTGGCAGGGCTCAAGAAACTACGGGCCCATCAGGAGTACCGGGTCGAGGACATCGCCCGCGACAACGGGTTCGTCGGCACCGATATGCAGCCGGTCGGCTCCCTCGTCAACATCAAGGCCTTCGACTACCGATACGAGTTCGGCGCCCTTGACGTCGTCCCGGAGAGCGTCGCCACCGGACCGGTCACCGATGTGGCGTTGTCGGTGTACAACGACCCGATCCACGGCTTCGTATTCGACTGTGACGCCAACCCGGACCTCTACACACCGGAAGCACTCGAAGCCCTGCTCGACCGGTTTGCGGACTACTTCAGCCGGATCGCGGCCGCAGGCCCGGCGACCCGTATCGGTGACGTCACCACTGTCACCGAGGCGGAAATCCGCTGCATCGCAGAATGGTCCGGATCCGGCCGCCTGCCGACGACCGAACGTCCGGCCGTTGCCGACCAATTCGCCTCGCGCGCCATCGAGTGCTCCGGACGCACGGCACTGATCACTCCGACCGGGGAACTGACCTACTCCGAGCTGGCCCGCGACGCGGCTCGCCTGGCCCGGATGCTGTCGGCCGAAGGGGCAGGCCCGGCGAGCCGAATTGCTCTGTTGCTGAACCGCGGAACCGAACACGTCATCGCGATGCTGGGTGCACTCACCCTCGGATCGGCGATTGTTCCGGTCGATCCGAACTATCCCCGGGCCCGGATCGGCTACGTGCTCGATGATGCGCTGCCCGACGTGATCGTCACCAGTGGGCAGCTGTCGGTGCAATGGGCAGACCTGCTGGGCTCCCGCGGCACCCGTGTCATCGTGCTCGACGACCCCGAAACCCGCTCGCGCATCTCGGAATTCTCGGGTGACCGGATCGAGGTGGGTGAACTCGGCCGGTCGGTGGAACCCGCCGACATGGCCTACCTCATCTACACGTCCGGCTCGACCGGGCAGCCCAAAGGTGTTGCCGGAACGCACAGAGCGCTGGCAGACCGGATCGGATGGGCGGCCACGGCCTGGGGCCCGGTCGATCCCGGTCGCCGCGACGTCAGGATCGCCAAGAGCTCGGCCGGATTCATCGACGGCACCACGGAGTTGCTTGCCGCGTTGGCCGCGGGGGCCACGGTGGTGCTGGCCGATGATCAGATCGCTTCCGACCCGCGGGCCCTCGCCGAGGCGCTGGACACGCATCAGATCACACAGCTGACCGCGGTGCCCTCGCTGTTGCGCTCGATGATCGATGTGGCAGGCGACAAGCTCTCCGGTGTCGAGCGATGGATATCGAGCGGTGAAGACCTACCGGAATCGCTGACCGCGGATCTGCTTCGGGTGGCGCCGAATTCGGTGGTCATCAATTCCTACGGATCATCGGAGGTGGCCGGCGATGTGGCCTACGCCGAACTCCGCGGGTCCGGGTCGGTGACGATCGGCAGGCCGGTCCCGGGCACCACCATCGAAATCCTCGACCGTTGGCTGGCACCGGTGCCCCCGGGTGCCGTTGGCGAGATCTACGTCGGCGGCACGCAGTTGGCGCGCGGATACTGGGGCCGGGCCGGGCTGAGTGCGGAACGATTTGTTGCCGCGCGGCAAGGGGCCCCCGGCACCCGGATGTACCGCACCGGTGACCTTGCGCGCTGGACCACCGACGGTGAACTCGTCTATCTGGGACGCGCCGATCAGCAGGTGAAGATCCGTGGATTCCGTATCGAACTCGGTGAGATCGAGTCGGTCCTCGGCGGACTCGACGGGGTGGCGACCGCAGTGGTGGTCGCACATCCCCAGAGCGACGGTGGGCGTGTTCTGGTCGGATACGTCACCGCCGAAGGCGTCGGAGATCTTGATCCCGCCGCGATGATCACCGACCTGTCATCGGCCCTGCCTGCGTATCTGGTCCCGGCAGCGGTGGTGGTACTCGACGAGTTGCCGGTCACCACTTCGGGCAAGCTCGACCGGGCCGCATTGACGCTCCGCGACTTCCGGCCCCGGCGTGCCGAGACCACCGCGCCGTCGACCCCGACGGAAACGCTGCTGTCGGAGTACTTCTCAGATGCCCTCGGTGTCGCGGATCCGGGAACCACCGAGAACTTCTTTGCCCTCGGTGGTCATTCACTGTCGGCAACCAGGGTGCTGGCGCGGATTGCGGGACAGACAGGCGTTGCGCTGTCATTGCGGGACGTTTTCGACAACCCGAGCATCCGGTCCCTGGCCGTCGTGGTGGAACGCAAGCGTAGTGCCGGGGGTTTTGACGCCGCACCGCCGATCCTGCCCCGAGCGCAGTCGGGCCCGGCGCCGTTGTCGGCATCGCAGGCGCGCCTGTGGTTCCTCTATGAGCTCGAAGGCCCGAGCCCGGTCTACAACATCGTGATCCCCCTTCGGGCGCACGGTCGGCTCGATGCCGATGCGCTCCGTGCTGCCCTGCGCGAGTTGCTGTCCCGGCACGAACCCCTGCGCACCGTCTTCGTGGACACGGCGACGGGTCCGGTTCAGAACGTGCTCGCCGTCGACGAGGCGGATCAAGGTGTGGCGTTCACCGCCGGTGATGACGAGCCGGACTTCGTGGATCGTTGCCGTGGGCATCGCTTCGACCTCGGATCGCAGATTCCCATCAGGGTGTCGGTGCTGGAACGCTCGGACGGCGACTCTGTGTTGTGCATTGTTGTGCACCACAGTGCTTTCGACCAGTGGTCGGTCCCGATCCTGTTCACCGACCTCGACCGTGCCTACCGGCGGTTCCTGGGTGAGGCTGTCGGAGAGCCCGAACAACTCCCGGTGCACTACGCGGACTACGCCCAGTGGCAGCAGGTGATGCTGGGCGGGGGAGCAGGCGGTACGGAACCGGTGGAGGTGATCCGGCGCCAACTGGCCCACTGGAACAGGCAACTGTCGGATTTGCCGGACGAACTGCCGATCCTCACCGACCGGCCACGGCAGGCCGTGGCCGGCCAAGAGGGCTTCACCGTCAGCCGGGTCCTCGACCCGAGCGTGCTGCGCGCGATCAAGTCGGCCTGCCGCCGGTACGAGATCACCGAGTACATGTTCGCGCAGACCGCGATCGCACTGGTGCTCGGACACTTTGGCGCGGGCGCCGATGTTCCCATCGGTACACCGGTCTCCGGTCGCGGACAGCCGGGTATCGAGCATCTGGTCGGGTTTTTCGTCAACACACTTGTCGTCCGGAACAACCTCGACGGTGATCCCACTGTCGCGGACTTGTTGCAGCGGACAAAAGCGCTGGTTCTCGACGCGTTCGAGAACCAGGATGTGCCGTTCGAAAGGGTGGTGGATCAACTCAATCCGGAGCGGATCGCTTCGCGACACCCACTGTTCCAGACGATGGTCGTCTACCGGAACGCGCGTGGACTGCCCGCCGACATCGGCGACGTGCCGATCGAGCTGATCCACACGCCGGCCACCACCGCCAAGTTCGACCTCGAATTCGAACTGGTGGAGCTCGATTCGGGGGCGTTGACCGCCGACGTCGTCTTTGCTGCGGACCTCTTCGACCGTGGTACCGGGGAGCGCTACGCCGATACCCTGGTGCGGGCGCTGCAGCAGCTTGCCGGTGCCGCCACCGAGCGGATCAGTGACCTCGACATCGCCGACCATCGGGAGCGTGCGCTGGTACAGAATTGGTCGTGTGCACCGCGGGTGGACGTGCGTGCACACACCATCGACGGGTTGTTTGCCGAGCAGGCCGCCGCGGACCCCGATGCGGTGGCGCTGTCACAAGGGCAGGTCCGGTGGACGTATCGGGAGCTGTCGGAAGCCGGTAACCGCCTGGCCCGGTTGCTGATCGCCCGCGGTGTCGGTGCGGGGGACCGCGTGGCCGTACTCGCGCCACGGCGGCCGGAATTGGTGATCATGGTGCTGGCGACGCTGACGGCAGGTGCCGCGTATGTGCCGGTCGACCCGGGCTATCCAGCAACCCGGATCGATCATCTGCTCACCGACAGCGATCCTTCGGTGCTGCTGGTCCACGGCGAGGACGAGTGCCGGATCGTTGCCGATCATGCGGCTCCGTGCATCGTGCTGACCGATACCGAAGTGACAGAGCAGCTTCAGGTGCTGTCGGCGGATCCGGTTGCCGAAACCGAACGCCGTCGCCGGCATGTGAACACGGATCCGGCGTACATGATCTATACCTCCGGTTCCACCGGCACGCCCAAAGGTGTGGTGGTGCCGCACCGAAACGTGATCGCACTGCTCGACGCAACCGGCGACATGGATTTCGGTGGGCAGGACGTCTGGACGCTGTTCCACTCCTACTCCTTCGACTTCTCGGTCTGGGAGATCTGGGGTGCGTTGTGCACCGGTGGACATCTTGTGGTTGTCGACCAGGGCACGTCCCGGGACCCGGCGGCATTCGGTGATCTCGTGCGCCGGGAACAGGTGACCGTACTCAATCAGACGCCGTCGGCCTTCTACGCGTTTGTCGATGCCGAGTGCGAGCGCACCGGTGATACCTCACTTGCCCTGCGTACCATCATCTTCGGTGGTGAGGCGCTCGATTTCCGGAAGCTTCGCCGATGGTACGAATCGCATCCGGAGAGCACCGCGAATCTGATCAACATGTTCGGGATCACCGAGACGACGGTGCACACCACCGTCCATCGGCTCAGCGGAGATTCCGAACCGCGGGCCAGTGTCATCGGCCGACCGCTCGACAACCTGAACGCGTACGTGCTGGATCACCGCCTGGCGCCGGTTCCCCCTGGCGTCGTCGGTGAACTATATGTCGCCGGTGTTCAGGTGGCACAGGGCTATTGGAATCGTCCCGGTCTGACCGCAACTCGGTTCGTGGCCAACCCTTTCGATGGCGGTGGCAGTCGCCTGTACCGCACCGGCGACCTGATGCGCTGGAACTCCGACGGGCTACTCGAATATGCCTCGCGTGCGGACGAACAGGTCAAGATCCGTGGATTCCGAATCGAACTCCATGAAATCGTGGCGGCGCTCGAAGCGCACCCGATGGTGAAATCGGCGGTGGTTGTTGTCGCCGAACGTGAACGTGGCGGGTCTCCGGCGGAATACGTGCCGGAGAAATACCTGGTCGCGTATTGGGTGGGCGCAGATCAGGGCCGAAGTGACCTGGCCGGCGACATCGACAAGATTCTTCGCGAACACCTGGAGGCCTCGCTTCCGGCGCACATGGTGCCCGGTCATGTGATCGGTCTGGATGCGTTGCCGCTCACCACCAATGGAAAGCTCGATCGACGGGCGCTGCCCAACCCACAGGACGTGCTGCAGGTCAGTACCGATGCGCGTGGACCGGAGGGACCGATGGAGGTCGCTGTGGCAAAGGCTTTCGAAACCGTCCTCGGGCTCGACTCCGTGGCGGTGGACACCGACTTCTTCCATCTCGGCGGTGACAGCATCGCGGCGCTCGCGGTCGTCCGGCACGCCCGGACCCACGGCGCCCTCACCAGCCTCCGGATGGTGTTCGATCACCGGACGGTCGAAGACATCGCGGCACAGGCTGACCCTGTCGACGGTGCCGATACAGCAACGGATCGGGTGCACCTGACCCACCGTCCGACGTCGTTGATGCCCATCATGCACCGGCAACTTGCCTCCGTTTCCGATGGTGTCGGAGATGATCAGTCGAGGGTGCGGCAAACACTTCTGCTCACCGCACCAACCGATGTCGATCTCGTGCGGCTGCGTGAGGCACTGTCCGCGACCATCGCGATCCACGGCGCGTTGTCGCTCCGCGTCACCCGCGATGACGGGCATCCGTCGGTGCATGCGGGGGATCCTTACCCGGTGCTTACGGATATAAGAACCGTTGATGCCCAAGGACTGTCGAGCGATGAGTTCACCGACCTGATCCGGGCGGAAGAGGAGAAGGCGGCGCAGGAACTCGATCTGGGGGACGGAGTTCTGACCACCATGGTCCACTTCGACCGTGGCGGAGGCGAGGGTGTGGTGGCCTGGGTGGTCAACCATTTTGCGGTCGACTTCGTGTCCTGGGAGATCCTGGTCGCCGACCTGTCGCAGATGTACGAGCGCCCAGTGCTCGCAGAGGAGGTGGACCTTTCGTATTTCGAGTGGATGGAATACCTCAACACCGATTCGACACTCGATCGGTTCCGTCCTCAGTTGCCGTACTGGACCGAGCGTATCGGGGCGGTCGGTTCGAATCAGGTTGTGGCAGAGACGGACCGGATCGACAGGGTCGCACATACCGGTACGTTCGGCGAGGCGGCCTCGGCCGCCGTCGCCGCTGGTGTGGCCGGGCGCGACGGATTCGTCAACTCGGTGCTTTTGGCGGGATTGGCACTGGCACTGGGGATCCGGCGCCAGCGCGACGGGCAGGAGCCCTGGGCTGGTCTTCTGGTCGACGTCGAAGGACATGGCCGGGTGAGCCGACCGGACGCGCCGCCGACAGAGGGTGCGGTGGGGTGGTTCACCACTGTCAAGCCGATCGCCCTTCGGGTTCCGGACCACTTGTCCGGGCGTTTGTTCGATTCGTCGATCGTGGGACTGGATGCGCTCGATGCCGTCGACCGCGCCCTCGATCAGGTTCCCGACGACGGACTCGGTTACGGCATCCTGCGGTACCTGGACAATCAGAGCCGGGAGATGTTCGACCAATTGCCCACCGCGGAGGTCCAATTCAACTATGGCGGGATGACTACCTCGTCGCCGCAGGCGCGGGTGTGGACGACACCGCCGGGGCTCCCACGCCTGATCGCGACAGATCCGGCACGCCCGGCGCATCCGTTGGTGGTCAACATCGCGGGCCGTTGCACCGCAGGCGGCGTGGAGTTCCACTATTCACTGGAATCCGATCGGGTGGAGTACGGATCTGCCCTCGCCGAGATCGCCGAACTCTGGGAACAGGCCGCTCTGGCCCTGATCTCTGTGGCGGATCTCGAACGTCCGGCGGCGCGTGATGAAGCCGTGGTGGCCGTGGTTCCGACGGCAAATCAGCATCGGCTCCGGGCATCCGATGTGGATGTCGCCGGATTCGCCCTCACCGAGGTGATCGACCTCGCGCAGGCCCCCGGCCGCGGCCACCTCGAAGTAGCGTTGCTGGAGCAGGTGCACCGATATGATGCGCTGCGCCAACGGGTCCGGGCCCGGGGCCGGGTATTGCTCGCCGAGGTGCTGCCGGTATCGGCCTCTGCCGTTGCCGATGCCATCTCCTTCCACACCCTCGACATGTCCGCCGATGCCGCCACCGCCCACGTCGCGCATCAGGTGTGTGGCGAACTCGATGCCGCCGAGGGTGTGATGTGCAGGGTGGCGGTGGTTGCCTCGTCTGCCGGACACCACCTGGTGGTCGCGGTGCACGGGACGGCCGCCGACAATCGGTCCTTGCACACGCTGGCGACCGCACTCGCCGCCGGGTCGCGGGTGCTCGAGCCCGCCGATGCCGGAATCTCCGTGGTGGACATGGCCGTTGCGTTGAATGATCTATCCCAGTCACCGCTGGCCACGGACTCGATCGATGACCTGTGCGACCCCGGATCCGCCGCGGGGCAGGCCCTTTCGTCCGCCAGTACCGGGGACCTGGCGCAGACCTTTACCCGCGAGGTGCCCACCCGTGCTGACGCCGCAGTGGTGGAGGCGGCATTCCTGCAGGCTGCAGGGCAGGCGGCGGACCGGGGCGAGTTCGGTTCGGCAGTGGACGTCGATGCCGATCTGCGACTGCTTGTCGATGCCGACGACCGGAACGGTCACGACGCATTCGGCTGGTGGACGGCAACCGGGCCGGCCGCGCGCGGCGGCGCGCCTGCGGACCCGGCAGCACGGGCCTGGAATCCGTTGGTCCGCTTCGGAACACGTGAGGGCCGCAAGAAGGCGAAGAGATATGCGGCGTCGCCGATATTGCTCACCAGGAAATACGGGGTAAGCGCGCGGCCGAATATACGCGAAAGTAACGACCTCTTCTATCAATTGGTGTTCAGCTACCGCATCCGAGAAGAATCGCTTGACCTCCGGGTTTGTGGAGCTCAGAAGGATATCGACGCTCAATTCTTGGATGCGTGGGCATCCGCCATCATAAACCGCACCTCGGATATGTCCGATATTTAGTTTGAGTTCGCAAAACATAGATAAGCATTCATGTAAATCGAATAGGGAGGCTGGCGCCCCAGATAAGATAAGGCTACCCTCATGAAGTTGGTGAGTGGCCCGTGTCTGGTTGGCACGGCGTCGAGCGCGCCGACGCCATACCGACGGGAGGAAATTGCCGCATGCTCGCTGTTGCGCCGAATGCGATGTTCGATCACGTTGTGTGTGCCGATCCGCAGTTGGAGGCCATGGTCTGCGGTGACGACGTGGTGGATTTCGAGCGGCTGGACGAATCCGTCGACTGGCTCTGTGAGGATTTATCCGCATGCGGCCTGCGGTCGGGCCATCGGGTGGGACTCTGTATCCGCGAAGGATGGCAGTTTGTGCTGGCGTTGCACGCCTTGATGCGCATGGACGCCGTGATCGTCCCGCTGAATCCTCTCGACGACGAAGCGCTTGTCGGCGCACGCGATCTCGACCTTCACTACGTCGTGTCCCACGTGCTGGAAAACGACCTCGTCGAGGACGTGGCCACGCTGGTCGGTGAACGTGATTGCGCCCCGATGTTCAGCGTCGCCGATGAGTTCACACTGATCGGTGTCGGGGACGGTCCCATCGACCGAAACGGCGGATTTGTACTCGGCGGGTCCGATCGGTCGATGTGGAGCTGGCTCCGATGTGGCGAAGCGGTCGACGAGGTCCGCAGGGGGCTGGATCTGGATTCGCAGGCTCAGGTGATGCTCTGTGGAAGTTGCGAGAGTGCAGCGGCGGTCATGGTTATTCTCGCTTGTGCCAGCGCCGGATCCTGCTTGCAGATCGCTCCACGGGCGGTGGATGCGAACACCTGGCCGGGCATCGGAAACGGGCAGGCATCAGTCCTCTTTGCGCCGTCTGCATCTGTGTGCGCATTCATCGAGCAAGCACCACAACAGCTTTGGCGCAGCCTTCGGGTGGCCCTTGAAATGCGGGACGCCGTGCCGGAGGTGGTCGAACGCCGGTATGGCCTGGTTCGCCAGTGCGTCGGGAACGTTGCGATCTACGAGGCGGAGAACTGCCCGATCAGATTGAGGTCGGTTTCGTAGCGTCTGCGCCAGGGGGCCCGGTCGCGAGATTCACCAGTTCGGCCAAAGCGTCTTCTCGGCGGTGCCGGAGTGTGTCGATCACCGCCGCGATATCCGAGTCCTCCGGCAACCACAGGGCCGACACCAGGATCTCTCGCAGGTGTGCAACATCCGCGGTGCGCCCATCCGGGCGGCCGAGCATCGCCAGGATCTGTTGTGCCGGTTCGGCTCCGACCGGGGGACGATACGGCCGGACATCGAACTGCTGGGGTGCGAACTCCAGGAAAATCTCGTCACCCTCGGTCAGGCCGAGGTCGTCGATGAACCGTTTGATGGTGCCCAACCGGCCTTGCACCGATACCCAGATGATCGATTGCGGACCAAGTCTGGACGGCAGCTGCAGCGGGTTGCCCGGTCCGACGCCCAGATGCCCGGCCAGTGCGGACGGGATGTTGAACGCCGACCCCTTGATGTGCGCCTTTGATACCACCGAGCGCCAGCGGACGATGTCGCCGTCGCGGTACAGATTTCGGGTCTTCGCAGGCGATTTGCGGTTCACGTAACGCTTTTCACGCCGGGCGACGACATCGTCGCGCGTGATGAACTCCCCGGCCCCGGCGTATGCGCGGATGGATGATTCGGTGACGTTGTACTTGGCCATGATCCGGCCGATCAGATCCTCGATGCCGATCTGGCCGCCGACCTCGTCGAGTATCGCGCCGATCTGCCGGTGGACGGGAAGGTAGCGTTCTCCGCCCCAGCGGGCCAGACCGTACGTGGTGCGGTCGGTCTTCACGATCCGATCGTCGGTGGCGATGGCGTTGCGGATGCTCGAGCGCGACCGCGGAGTGTCCGCCATGGAGTCGACGATCTCGTCGAAGGTCAGCGAGGTGCCCGCGATGGACAACGTGGCCGCGACCAGATCGCCGGTCGCGGTCGAGGCGGTCACCACGTGATCGCCGATCACGGCAAAACCGTTGCGGCCCAGCCAGCGGGCGGTGGTTTCGACACTGAGCATCAACGCCTCGGCCACTGGGGCGAGCGGGACCACCGACTCCGGTCCGGCGTGTTCGTCGAGGATCCCCCGTACCCGGGTATTCGCCTCTTGCACACTACCTTTGACGATCCAGTCGTCGGTGATGTGGAGTTCGGCGGACCCGGCGCCGAGGATGCGCCACAGCGGGATCTCCAGGGTGGGGAACTGCAGTCCCAGCTCGGGGATGTCCGCGATCACGTCGGAGATGTCGGCGATCGGGTTGGCCCTGGCGGTCATCTCCGACAGCAACGGGCGCAGCATGGTCGATGCCTCGACCATCTCGGCCAATTGCAGGCGCAGGCTCCGGTCGAGCTGGTTGACCCGCTCACGGGACAGGCCTATCTGTGTGGCCAGATGGGCTTGCGTGCGTGGCCGCGAGGTGACGATACGTTCACCGAGGATGAGACGGTCGCGGTCGTCGAGTCCGTCGACGAACTCCCGCACGCGCCGGTCTTCGGTCAGCGGGACCGGCAGTGCGTCATCAACCGGCGATGGATCGCCGGCAATTGCTGTGGTCGCGATGAGGTTCCGGACGATCTCGGCTACCGCGCCGCGGTCGATACCGGGGGATTCGAGTAGCTGGTTCACCGTCCGATGGAGCCGTTGGTCGGCGTGTGCGCCATGGGGGAAGTCGGAGGCGAGCAGGCGATCTGGCCGGTCGGCGACATACCTGGCCGCAACAAGTGTGCAGAATGCGTCGAAGTTTTCGCTGGTCAGACTCTCCGCCGGAGACGCGCCGATCCACGCGTTCGGGATCAGTTCGTTCTCCGACAGGATCGATGGACCGGACCGATAGTCATCGAGCCACGGCAGAAGCTCAACCCAGCGGCGGTGTGCCAGCGGGCGAACTGCATTCGCGGCGGGCATCAAGACGACCTTTCGGGTGCAGCGGTTATGTCGAGCAGCGTGGTCAACGACAACTCAGCCGCGACACAGCAGTTTAACCGACACCCAACGCCGTGAGGATGGTGCGGAATTTTGCGGACGTCTCGGCCAGTTCCTGGTCCGGGTCGGAGTCGGCCACGATACCGCCGCCCGCCGAAGCGCGGATGGTGCGACGGTCGGCCTCGAGTTCGGCGCATCGGATGCTGACCAGCCATTCTCCGTTGCCGGTGGCGTCGCACCATCCGACCGCGCCTGCGTAGAAACGCCGGTCCTCCTCGGTGCGCAGGATGTGGTCGCGAGATTGTGCGGTGGGTGTACCGCAGATGGCGGGCGTCGGGTGCAGGATGCGGGCCAGGTCCAGTGCCGTGATGGACGGATCGCGGATCTGGCCGGAGATCTCCGTTCCCAGATGCCACATGGTCGGCGTCCTGGTGAGGGAGGGTGTGGCGGGCACGATGACGTCGCCGCACAGTGGGCGCAGCCGTTCGGCAAGCGCCTCGACAACAAAGGCGTGTTCGTGCTGGTCTTTGGCCGATGCGGCCAGTCGCTGAGCCTGCTCTCGATCGACGTCCGGATCAGCCGACCGTGGTGC
Organism: Williamsia sp. Y844; assembly: GCF_056786475.1. Taxonomy (NCBI): domain Bacteria; kingdom Bacillati; phylum Actinomycetota; class Actinomycetes; order Mycobacteriales; family Nocardiaceae; genus Williamsia; species Williamsia sp. Y844. The sequence goes on along the minus strand of NZ_JBXCJB010000001.1, from coordinate 1,447,937 downwards.
CGAGCCGGCGAGCGGATGGCAGGTCACCGTCGAACCCGTCCGGCGGACAAGCACTTCCGGGCTGGACCCGATCAGGAGATGGCCGTCGAAGGCGGGCCCCGCAGGTGAGAGATCGGCAAGGAAACCGTTGTGGCCGTGGTCGGCGTCGACCAATCGGCCGAGTAGCGCGACGGGATCGATCGGCGCGCTCGCCCGTAACACCAGTGTTCGGGCCAGAACCACCTTCGACAGTTCGGTGGCCGGATCGGTCAGAGCGCGCAGGGCCTGGCGCACGCGTCGGACGTGTTCTTCGGGTGCAGGCACCGTGGTGACGATCTCCACCGGCGGAAGTGCCCCGTCCGGTGACTGCCATTGCTGTGCGGTGTGGGTCACCTCGGTCGGCGCCAACAGGGCGGCGGGCCGCTCGGTGTCGAAGGGGAGTGCACCCACGATGTAGTTGTGGTCACCGCGTTCGAGCGCCTCGCGGGCCTCCGCGATGCTGTCGTAGCGGGCGCTGATACCGGTCGCCAGCAGGTGATAGCCCGGGCGTGAGAGCACAAACGCCGGAGTCGTTTCTGCCGTGGCGCCGATCGTCGTGGCCTCCGGCTTCGAGCGTGTACCGGCGGATGTGGTGGACATGGTCTGACTAACCCCTTAAACGCTTGTCGGCTGTGAACAGCCTAATGCTTCCGGCCATACGCCAGTAGAAATAGCCTATCCGAATTATGTAGTTCTTGATAGGTGTCCTCCTTAGCGCCCCCCAGACCACCCGCTCGGCGCCGGTTACCGGTCTTCTTCGATGCGCCAACCGGACCGGTCGACTCGACCTGGATCGAGGTCGACGCCACAACGACCCCGCGGCAATTCACCCTGCGGACGATCTTCGCGGCCAAACGGCGCACCCTGCCCGCGGCCGGTCTGATGATCGGTCACCAGGTGGGTGAAGCGCTTGTCCCGGTGGTCATGGGTCTGGCGATCGACCAGGCGATCACCGACCACGACCTGACCGCTCTGGTGATCTGGCTGGTGGTCCTCGGCGGCATCTTCGCGATGTTGTCGTTCTCCTTCCGCTTCGGTTCCCGGATCGGATTCCTCGGGATGCAATCGATCCAGCATCAGCTGCGCAGCCGGGTCACGGACCGGATCCTCGATCCGGCCGGGATGGAAGGTCCCCCGGCGATGTCCGGCATGTTGCTCTCGATCGCGACCGCGGACGTGGCGAAGCTGTCGGCTGCGGTGGCGGTGGCGGTATATCCGGTCGGACAGCTCTCCGCGGTTCTGTTCTGTGGCGTTGTGCTGCTGTGGATCTCGTGGCCACTGGGTGTGGCGATCCTGATCGGTGCCCCGGTCATCCTGCTGGTCCTCGACCTGTCCGGTGGACCGCTGCGCAGGCGCAGCGAGCATCAGCAGGAATTGGCAGGCGAAGCCGCTGCCACGGCGGAGGATCTGATCGCCGGGTTCCGCGTCGTCAAAGGTATTGGCGCAGAGGCGCAGGCGCGGCGCAGGTATGACGAGGTCAGCTCGCGCGCGCTCGCCGGGGTCCTGGCGGCGCGTCGATCCGAGGGTTGGTACCTCGGTGCGATGGAGTGGGTGTCCGGCCTGTTCGTGGTGGCTGTCGCCATCGCGGCAGGCCTGATGGCGGTCGATGGGTCACTCAGTGTCGGCGAGCTGATCACGGTGGTCGGTCTGACGCAGTTCGTGATGGAACCACTCAGCGATCTGGGCACCGGCTTCGGGAAGATCTGGTCGGCGGGGATTGCATCGGCCGAACGTGTTCTCAAGGTTCTGCAGGCACCGGCGGTGACACCTGCGTCCGTGTCATCTGCTGGAGAAGTGGTTGTTGCACAGTGCGTCTCGGTTCGCTGCGACGGGCTGACCCTGGATCCGATCAGGGCGCTCGACCTCGAACTGCCCGACCGCGGGCTTGTTGCCGTGGTCGCCGATCACGAGACGACCGCCGCATTGACCGCGGTGCTGGCGCGGTTGCGCCGACCACAGGCCGGAACCGTATGGGTCGGTGGCGTCGACCTGTTCGACCTCGATGATGTTGCCGCACGGCACAATGTCCGCGTGGTCCCGCATGCCACCGATCTGTTCGAGGGCTCGGTGCTGGAGAACATCTGCGCCGATGTCGCCGAGTCGCCGAACCGGGAGGCGGCGGTCGCGCGGGCCGTGTTCGCCGCGGCCTGCGACGACATCGCCGAGGTCCTGCCGCAGGGCCTGCACAGCCCGGTCGGTGAGGCAGGTCGCCGATTGTCCGGTGGTCAGCGTCAGCGCGTGGGACTGGCCCGGGCGCTGGCCGCGGAATCGGCGGTGCTGGTACTGGTCGACCCCACAACGGCGGTGGACTCTGTCACCGAATCCCTTGTTGCCGAACGCATCGCGAAGGCGCGCGCCGACCATACGACGATTGTCTTCACGCGATCTCCGGCACTGCTTGCGGTCGCCGATCAGATCGTCGTCCTCGATGAGAGTGAGCAGGCATGAGTGCGCCGACAACCGTGCCGATGACCGTGGCGCGGCCACGGGCGGTCGGTGGCCGGGTGGCCGCGACCCTGCAGGGCCGATGGTGGTTCCTGACGGTGGTGATCGTGGTGCTGATCGGCGCGGCCGCGCTCGGTCTCGTCACGCCGTGGGCTCTCGGCCGAATCGTCGACATCGCCATCGACGACAGCGGATTTCGTCAGGTGTGGCAGCTCGGTGGACTGATGATGGCAGCGGCGTTCGGGTATGCGGTGCTGACCGGACTCGGCGTGGCATTGTCGTCGCAGCTCTTCGAGACGATGCTCGCGCGGCTGCGTGAACAGATGCTCGATGCGGTGCTGCGGCTACCGCTGGCACGCGTCGAGTCGGCAGGTAGCGGCGATGTCGTCTCCCGGGCCACCGACGATGTCAGCGTGGTGAGCGATGCGATCTCCAGAGCTGTTCCCGCACTGTCGACCTCGGGTTTCACGATCGTGCTGACCGGTATCGGCCTGGCCGTACTCGACTGGCGCTACCTCGTGGTCTTTGTGGTGTTGATGCCGGTGTACGTGGTCGGGGTGCGGATGTATCTGCGCGAGGCACCACAGGTCTATGCGGCCGAACGGGTGGCGATGGCAGAACGCGCCCACCACGTCCTCGGTGCCATCCACGGCCTGGAAACCGTGTACGCCTTCGGGCTGTCGGCGGGGCTGGGTGCGCGGATCGCGGACCGGTCATGGGATGTCGTGCGCTGGGCGCTGCGTGCCCGGATCGTGCAGAACCGGTTCTTCGGCAAGATCAACCTGGGTGAATTCCTGGGGATGGCAACGATTTTGATCGTCGGATACAACCTGGTGGGCGCCGGGATGTCGACGGTGGGTGCGACCACCACCGCCATGCTCTTCTTCTTGCGGCTGTTCGGGCCGATCTCGGCCCTGCTCCTGGTGATCGACGATCTGCAGTCGGGTGCGGCGTCCCTGGGACGGATCGTCGGCGTCATCGAGGAGGCCGAAGGGTATGCGCCACCGGCGCCGGTGGCACAGAACACCACCGGTCGTGCCGAACTGTCTGCAGAGTCGGTGAGCTTCGGATACTCGGCGGAACATCCGGTGTTGCAGGACATCTCCATCCGCCTGTCTCCGGGCGAGAAGGTGGCGGTGGTGGGGGCGTCCGGTGCGGGCAAGACCACGTTGGCATTGCTGCTGGCCGGCGTGCATCCGGTCACCTTGGGCCGGATCTGCCTCGGCGGGACCGACGTTCGCGATCTCGAAGGTTCCGATCGGGCCCGCCGGATCGCGATGGTGACCCAGGATGTCCACGTCTTTGCCGGTCCATTGGCCGCGGATCTGCGGATGGTCGCGCCGGATGCCAGTGATTCGGCGCTGAGGTCGGCGCTGGAGGTGGTGTTCGCCTGGGACTGGGTCGGTGCGCTCGACGATGGTATGGACACGGTGGTCGGCGCGGGCGGAGTCAGGCTCACGCCCGTACAGGTGCAGCAGGTCGCACTGGCCAGGTTGGTTCTGCTCGACCCGGAGGTGGTGATCCTCGACGAGGCGACATCCGACGCAGGCAGCTATGGCGCCGAGGCGCTCGAGAGATCCGCCCAGGCCGCCATCGCGGGACGCTCGGCACTGATCATCGCCCACCGGCTCAGCCAGGCGGCGATGGCCGACCGGATCGTCCTGATGGACCGGGGCCGCATCGTCGAGTCCGGGACCCACGCAGACCTGGTTTCGGCAGGCGACCGCTACGCACGGTTGTGGTCCGCCTGGTCCCGGGACCGCGACGGCGCTATCGCGTCCGGCCCGACGACCCGGTGACCGACGAGCCGGTGACTGATGACCCGGTGACCGACGAGCCGGGGGCCGGGGCGGTACCCGCGGCCAACGCTCGGCGCAATTGATCGGCCACCGCGGTGGGATTCGCCGAGTTCTCATTGGTCAACACGGTGACCGCCCAACCCGTCGTCGGCACGAGCTCGGTGACACTCTGTGATCCGCCGGTTGTGCCGTCTTTGTACGCGTAGGGCAGGGGGTTGGCATTCGACGCCGGGTACAGCTGCCAGGCCATGCCCATCTGCATGCCGCCGGAACCTCCGGGCGCCACGCGGTTGAGTGTTGTCTTCAGGGTTGCTGCCAGCGGATTTCCGCCTAGTCCCATTGACGCCTGCGCCCACGTCGCCATGTCCTCGGCGGTGCTGACCAGGCCACCGGCGCCGGCGTATGCCTCGGTGTTGTTGTGGTAGCAGACCGGCTGTCCGCCGCTGTACGGCACGGCCAGATCGGGATTCGGCCCCGGCTCCAACTCCGTGGCGGACATCCCGAGCGGGCCGGTCAGTTCGTTTGCCACAGTGTGTCCGTAGGGCTCACCCGCGCCCGGCTTGAACCCGCCGCTGACAATCGATCCGAGCAACCCGAACCCCCAATTCGAATACAGCCAATCCGTACCCGGGGTGTGGATCAGGGCGTCGTAGTTGTTGTCCAAACCCGCTGCGAGCTTGGTGATGTCGTAGTTCATCTCGGCATAGCAGCCCGGACCGAGATTCATCGCATCCCGCTTCAACCCCGACCGATGGGTGACCAGCTCGCCCATGGTGATGAATTTGCCGTCTGCTCCCGGCAGAGTCAGGTCGGCCGTGGCGGGCAAGCGACTCTGAGCGCGGTCGGGCAGCGCCACCTCGCCGGACTGAACCCGCAAGGCAAGCAGCGAGGCGGTGAAAGTCTTGGTCTGTGAACCGATCTCGAACTGGGTCTGCGGTCCCACGGGCAACGACTGAGCCTTGTCGGCGTCGCCGAAGTAATAGGTGGTCGTGATCGATGCACTCGGGTTGCCCGGAGCCGGTTTCACGATCGCGATCGCAGCCCCTGTTGTGTCGGTCAATTGCGAACCGACAGCGGCGATGACCGCCGCCACTTCCGCGGCATCGCCGGGACGAGAACCAGGGTTGAAGGTGGTGGGCACCGCGTTGGCGGCCGGTGCGACGATGCCACCGAGCGCCAGTGACGCACACACTGCCACCGCTGCCGGAACCCATTTCCCGCGCCGCATCATTTCGGACAAATCGGTCGACAATGAGCGGCGCAAATTCATGTCGTGAGATTACTTCACGACTTTCCGGCAGGCAGGATAACCAACCCCACTGGCCTGCGGCTCGGAACCTGGTGTCTGATGGGAGCGTGACGACCCAACCCGCATCGAGCTCAGGCGACACCCACGCGATCACCACCCCGGCGGACCTCGAGCGGGTGCTCGGAGTGGCCCACGAAGGTGTCCTGAACAAGCACACATCGTCGATGACCCCGTTGATCGTCGAGTATCTCGAGCGCGCAAGGTTTTTCGTGTTGGCCACGGCGGATGCCGACGGTAACTGTGATTGCTCGCCGCGCGGCGACGTCGACTCGGCGGTACTCGTCCCCGACCCGCACACCCTGGTGCTGCCCGATCGGATGGGCAATCGCCGGGTCGACTCCTACCGCAATATCCTGGCGAATCCCCACGTCGGGGTGTTGTTCATGGTTCCGGGAATCGACGAGGTGGTCCGGGTCAACGGTCGGGCGAGGTTGCGCACCGACCCAGATCTGCTGGATGCCATGGCGATCAAGGGCAAGTCGGCGACACTCGCCGTCGTCATCGACGTCGACGAGGTCTACGTCCACTGCGCCAGGGCGATCCTGCGGTCGGATCTGTGGAATCCCGAGCGGTTCGCCGATCCGGACGACGTCCCGACGGTTCGCGACATCTACGCCGAGCAGCACGCGGAGACCGTGCCTGCCGACGAGCCCCGCCGACAGGAGCTGTACCGCTCGTATTTGTACTGATCGCGATTGACCCTTGAACCGAACAAGCGCTCGGTCATAGGGTGCGAGGATGGAAATCAACGGAGCAAGCGCAATTGTGACGGGTGGGGCATCGGGTATCGGTGCTGCAGTGGCGCGGCAACTCGCCGCACTGGGAGCCAAGGTGGTGGTGGCCGACGTGCAGGCGGACAAGGGGGAGGCCCTGGCCAAAGAGATCGGCGGAGCCTTTGTCAGCGTCGATGTCACCAAGACCGAGCAGATCGAAGCGGCGGTCAACAAGGCCCTCGAACTCGGACCGCTACGGGCGCTGGTCAACTCGGCGGGTATCGGATCAGCGCAGCGCACCATCGGGCGGGACGGCGAGTTCGCCTCCGCGCATGACATCGATGTCTTCCGGAAGGTCATCAACATCAACCTGATCGGCAGCTTCGACGCCACCAGGTTGGCCGCCACCGCGATGAGCCGCGGCGAGCCGACGGAAACGGGCGAGAAGGGCGCGATCGTGTCCCTGGCCAGTGTTGCCGCGTTCGACGGCCAGATCGGCCAGGCCGCGTACTCGGCGTCCAAGGGTGGCATCGTCAGCCTGACCCTGACCGTCGCCCGCGACCTCGCGGCCGCAGGCATTCGCAACAACACCGTCGCGCCGGGTCTGATCGAGACCCCGATCTACGGAACAGGTCCCGAATCCGAGGCGTTCAAGGCCAAGCTCGGTGAGAGCGTTCTCTACCCGCGTCGGCTCGGCACCCCCGACGAACTGGCGTCGATGGTCATCGAACTCATCACCAACTCCTACATGAACGGCGAGGTCGTCCGCGTCGACGGCGGCGTGCGGTTGCCACCGAAGTAGCAAACGGACTTCTGAAGGGACGCTGCGATCATGGCGCCGGCGATTCGTCGGCGCCATTGTCGGCCCGGGAACGAACCCGATTTCGGTTACGTTCTCGCTCCTGTTGTCGGCGTTTGTATTTGGCTTCGGTGCGGGGTCTTCTTTTTGGTGGTTTGTCCGGTGCCCGCTGTCGTGGTGGCGGTGATGTCTCGTCCCAGATGATGTGTCGTAGTGCTGGGAAGAGATCGTCGCCGGTCCAGGCTGGTTTGTTGCAGCCGGGCCAGGTGCAGTAGCAATCACGGATGCGGATGAATGCATCGAGGACTGCGGACGGTCGGTAATGGTCACCGGGTTTGACGACCGGTAGTGGAATTGTTTGCAGCCGTGATTCTTTGACCCGCGTCCAGTCGTCAGGCTTGACGCCCGCCAGTCGTGGATCGGGTGGGCCCTGCATCGGCACTGTCTTCTTCGCTGCGCGGCGGGCCTTGCGGTTCGGGCCGGCCGGTGGGGTCGGGTACTGCTGTGCCACAGCATCGTTGGCTTCAGGATCGCCGGCCGCTGCGGGTGCCGACTCAGGTGCTGGTGCTGGTGCGGGTTTGGTTTTGTTGCCGAGCGGTCGGACTGTGGTGGCGTCGTGGTCGGCCAGGTCGCGAGCGTGGTCGGCGGTGATGACGCCGTGGCCTTCGAGGTAGCCGGGTTGCTCGTCGTCGCCGTCGAGGGTGGATTGGTTGACGATGGCGTGCAGCACGATCTTCACATCGATCCCGGAGACGAGGTGTCTGCTGGGTACGGACAGGATTTCGGCCAGGCAGGGGTGTTCTGCGTCTTCCTCGCGCACCAGGGTGGGGTCGCGGCGAAAGATGGTGGCATCGATCATGTCCCGCATCGCTTTCGCCGACCACGACCCGCGGCGACGCAGGTTCTCGGCGATGTCTCGGTCGATGTCGGCGGCGTGATCGGTGCCTTCGATCAGATCCGTGCGGGCGGCGATCGCCGCTATGTGATGCGCTGCCGCCAGACCGTACTTGAGGGCTTCGGCCACGTGCGGAAGGCGATCACGCAACGCCAACGCACACGTCAGATGATTTTCAGCGACCGTCTGACTCATCCGCTGCGCCAACGCCAACCGGGCCGCGCACTGGGTGTAGGCGTCCTTCAGGAAGTCCGAGGCGTCGAGGCTCTCGGCATCGAGTTGCCGATGCAACTCCGCCGCATAGGCGTACCGGGCCCACTCCAAATACCCCTGCCCGGCCATCGCACGCTCCATCGAATCCAACAAATCGTTGGTGCCCAACAACATCGCCGGTTGTATCCCGGTGATGGCGGGGTCCACGCCGGGCCACGGTTCGAACATGCTTCTAGTCTAAATGTGGGGTCTGACATTGCTTTTCATCGCCCGAACCCGGAGACCTTACCGCCCACTCATCGAAATAAGGTCCCGGTCAAGGGTTTTAAAGGCCCGGTCAACTGTGGCGTGCGCTCACTGAGGGAGGTTGCATGCGATGGCGGCATCGTCCACCTGATGCGTCGTCGGCCCAAAGTATCGGGGACTCATGAAGTCGTACAGATTTATTCCCAACTGATTTCGTCCAGTTCCGAACATCGTGTTGGCGACGCCTGGCGGGATGAAGTCTGAGTGAAAGTTGTCGACATCTGCTCTCGGCCGTTGGACTGTGAAGAACATGTTCCATTCCTCGGCTTCTCCGCCGGCGCTGAAACTCCAGGTCGCGCGCATCTGAGCGTTGCGGGGCATTGTTGACCAGGGATGGCGCTGTACGTCCCCGCCGCCGGACTCTTGGTGCTCGGCACAGCTCAGGCCGTTCACGTCTCCGGGACCGCGCGGAGGAGGTGTCCCACGCATCAACCAGGGATAGGTCGTCGAAACGAACGCGGTTGCGAACCATGTGCGCAAACCGGTCGTCATTGTGCTCAGCAGCTCACCGGGATCGGTTGGCGCGACCCAATGTTCAAGGGCGATCTCCGTGTTTGCGGCGTCGAGTTTGCCGTAGTCGGAGGCCATGATCAGGGCGACTGTGGTGAATCCGTATGTGGAGGCAGAAAGTGAATCCTCGACTTGCTGTGCCAGTCGATCGGATCTGACCCGGGTTTTGTTCGCCAGCGCATTCGTGTTGGCGTCGCCGCTGGCATATGAGCCGAGCCCGAGGAGCGTCGAAATCGGGCCCCACACGGCCTTCAGCTCCGGAGCCACCAGCGTCACCACACTCATGACCACATTCGTCAGCTTGACGCCGTCGGCGAATGCGGTGCTGGTTGCCGGTGGCGCCACCTCGTTGGCCATGTCGCTACCGATCTTGCTGACACTCAGTTTCGCGTCACCGCGAACCAGCCCTACGGAGTTCTGCACGTTGTCGTAGTAGGTCTTGACTGTGACGTACGAGGTGACTTCCTTTCGAAGTTGCACGAGGGCCGCATCGAACTCCGCGGCGGTGAAGGCGTACGTGGCCCCGTCGGTCGGCATGGTGACCGTGCTCAAGAGGTTCTGTTTGATGGATGTCCACGCGGCGTTGTAGTTCGTTCGATACTTTTCTCGAATGTTGCACGTGACGACGGTCGTTGACCCGCACCCGGGTACGTTTGCTTTCCATCCGATGTAACTCTCCGCGGCGGCGTTGATCGACGGGAAACTCGGGGCTCTGTCGGCCCCGCCCTGGTACGCGGGCTGGTACATGATCTCGCTTTGCCGTAGGTCGACGCCGCCGAGAGGACCCGATTGCAACGGTAGATACGACGAGTCGTGACTTCGTGCGATCAATCCCATGGCAGGACCGGGCTTTCCGAGGATCGATCCCCTCTCTACGACGGATGACCCGGCGGCCAAGCCGCCGATGAGGGTGTAGTCGCTCGTACCGTCGAGACTGAGGAAGGAGAGCCTCGAGCCGCCGAATTTTACGATGGCATCGGCGCCTTCCTGCCAGGCTGCGGACGGTTTGGGTCGGCCGAAACTCTGGATCATGACCAGGTACGGTCGCCCGGCCGCGTCGACCTGGTTCGCGACCGCGACGAGTTTGGTGGTCAACTCGCGATCGCCGGCATCGTTGTTGGTGACAACGGTGGCGTTGAACGTGGGTTCGAGAGATTGACCGTCGAAGCCGCGAATGACGAAGCCGTTCGGGCCACTCGGCGTCGACGGGTAGGTGGCGTTCCCGAGTCGCATGGTCACCGTCGGCCCGTCGGTGGTCTCCTGACGAGTCGTGAACGACAGCGGTGCGGGCGGGGTGAAATCGTAACGCTGACCAGCGGCACTCCACCGGAGCAGTCCGGTGATGTTGGCTCCGTCGCGGTCGCCCACGTCGACACCGACTCTGGTGTACGCGGTGCCCTCATCCGCGCCGGTTTTGCCGATCATCGAGAAAGGTGTTCCGGTCTCCATCCGACTGAGGTCATTGACCGTCATCGGAGTCGATCCGAGAGCGCGGACGAGTTCGCCCACTGCAGGTTCGCGGCCGGCATTGGTGATGCCCCGGTGACCGCTGACGATGACGATCGTGTCAGCCCTGTCTCGGTAGGAATTGGTGATGCTGATGAGTGTCCGCAGACCGACGATGTTGTTCGGGGCGGTTCCGGAGTTGAGTGGCTGGCGGGTCTTGGCATCCAGGACAGCGATGAGCAGGTTCTGGCGATCGGCCGCGAACGGCATTCCCTCACCGTTGACGATGATGGACGCTGCAGGGTTGTCGGAGAGGGTCTCGATCGGCACACCGAGGACGGGCTCACCGGCGTTCGGCGACAACAACCGCAATCCGCCAGGGCCGGTCGAGCCGGGTTCATTCGGGTTCGGACCGGACGAACCGCCGTCGGATGAGCCGCCGTCCGAGGAGCCGCTGTCGGAGGAACCAGAGTCGGATGAGCCGCCATCCGAGGAGCCGGAGTCCGACGATCCGGCGCCGGGCAAGTCGATGGAGAACGGAGGTTCCGCACTTGCCGTCCCCGCGTTGCCGAGAGATGCGACAGCGATAGCTGCGACGAGTAGCAACGTGCCGGTTCGAGCCCGGGCACGATTGCTGCGGGTTGAGAACACTGTCTGACTCCTTCACAGGCATGCAGGGATGACGACGGCCATACCTGCTCCGAACCGTAGGGAAGGAGTGCAATTTTTTTGCAACGCAACCTGATCGGCGCGTGGCTACCCGAGAGTTGCAGAATTCGTGCAGTGCAATGCCAGGGTGAGCGCATGATAATTTCTCGTCTCCGACGGCTCGCCGTCGTCGCTGTGATCAGCGCTGCCGTATCGACCGGTCTCGTTGTGCCTACCGCAACTGCGTCGGCGGAACCCGTCCTGGGTGCGGAGTGGAAACGGTTCAATATTCACATTCGCTCAAATGACGGCGGTGCCGGCGGAGTGCACTGCGTGAAGAACCAGCCTTTCGGGCGCGACGGCAGTCGCTGCGATGCAACGGGATATTACGACGACAGCTCACCCGTGGGCTTCCGGAAGGTGAATGGCGGGGTTGTCTACGACAGTGACGGCAAGGGTGGGACCTACCTGAAGTTCTACACCACCGCCGGCGAGGTGGTGGAGGGCAACATCCCGTCGCGCGGATCGGGTGATTTCACCATTTCGAGCTTCAATTCCCCGGCGTTCGGCACCTTGGCCCGAGTGACGCAGAAGCTGTATTTGGACGTGGAGACCACCGATAACGGGTCGACCACCGGTGACCGGTGGGTTGACTTCTACCTGCGCGGCCAACTGGTGGTGACGACTCCACTCGGCGAAGGTTTCGATCCAGGCGATTTCTTCGACGATGTTCTCGGCGGCCTCAAGGGAGCATTTGGTAGCAGCTGAGGGATGGCCAACTGCGCCAGCAGATTCGCGACATCAGAGGCTCGTGTTTGCAGCAGATCACACTGCGTTTGCCGGCTCGGGAACCGCTTCCTCGTCGGCGGCACTGCGAGCCAGAGCGATCGCGGCGGCGACCGTGGCGGCAAGGGCCACCACCAGGACGGCAGCGACGACGTGATCGGCGTGGAGGTATTCACCCAGGACGACAAATCCGAGCAGGGCGGCGACCATCGGTTCCATGACGGTGGTCGCCGGAAGCGAGGCCTGCAAGGCGCCGATCTGAAAGGCCGACTGCTGCACGGCAATCGCGACGACCGCCACCACGATCAGGGCGTACAGCTCGACCGATGTCAGGAGCGGGACGATCCCGCGGCCGGCCAGGTGCACGACGCCCTTGGTCAGTACCGCTGCGACACCGAAAAGTGATCCGCCGGCGAGACCGAGCAGCAGTGCGCGGCGCGACCGCGAACCGGTGCGGGACTGCAGCAGACATGCTGCGACGAACGGGAGCCCGACGACACAGATGATGATCCAGTGCTCGGTCTCCGCGCGTTCGACACCCGGCCGAGGGTCACCTACCACCACGAGGATCGCGATCGACACCGTCAAGGCGGCCGCCCACACCCAGTCGCGGGCGCGAACCGTCCGCCCGGAGAAGCGTGCGCTGATCGGGAGCGCGAACAACAGAGACAGCACGAGAACGGGCTGGACCAGCAGTAGCGACCCGAGTCCGAGCGCCGCCGCCTGCAGTGCGTAGCCGCCGAAGCCGACCAGGGTGCCGAGCCACCACTCCGGTCGGCGCACCAGGGTGGTGATGGGCCCGAGCGCCCCGACGTCGTCGTCGCTGATCACCGACGCCGACCGTTGGCGCACCACAGTGCCGATCGCAATACACAGTGCCGCGCCCAGTGCGCACACTATTGCCAGGAGAGAGTCGCTCACGGTGGGAATCTATCCCGGCCAGATGAACCGCGGGCATCACACCGGTGAGATACCGAATTCGCCTGCGAGCTCGGCAATTCGCTCGGCGCGTTTGAGGCGGGGGAGATCGCTGCCGTCCCGAACGACGCGGCCTCGGGTCTCGAAATCGATGAGGAATTCGGTGGCCCAGGCCGCGTCGGCCGGGCTCGGGCCGATGACGGTATTGATCACGCCGGCCTGTTCCGGTACCAGGCAGAGCTTGCCGGAGAGCCCGAATGCGACTGTGGTGAAGGTCTTTTCGCGCAGCACGGTGTCGTCATCGGTGACGGCCGGCCCATCGATGGGCCCTGGCAGCCCCGCCGCTCGGCTGGCCACCACCAAACGCGAGCGGGGATACGCCATCACCAGATCGTCCGCGGTTGTGGAGGTGTCGAGGCGGTAGTCGCCACTGCCGAAGGCGAGGCGCAGCACCCCGCGGCAGTGGGCGATGTCGGCGGCATTTTCGATCCCGATGGCCGACTCGATGAGTGGGATCACCGGGGTGCGCCCACCCAGACGCTGGAACGTCTCGTCCACCTGGTCGGGATGCTCCGTCTTGGCGAGCACGACTCCGGCGAGCCCGGGTACGTCACGGAGCGCGTCGATGTCGTCTGCCCAGAACGTGGTGGTCCGACCATTGATACGCACCCAGGCCGTCGATGCGCGGAGCCAGTCGACGACGCCGCTGCGTGCGGCGTCCTTGTCCTGCGGGCCGACGGCGTCCTCGATGTCGAGGATGATCTGATCGGTCGCTGATCGGGCGGCGATCAGGTACGCCGAGCGGACTGACGCATTGACCAACAGCCACGAGCGAGCGAGTTCAGGTGATACGGGACGGGAAGCTGTGTGGGGATCCAGATCGGCTTGTGCCATGGCGCCAGTATGTCGTGGTCACCGGAAACGAAAAGTGGGCCGCCCCTGAACTGGTGCGACCCACTCTCTCGTCAGTTGGCTAGAACGAGGCTTCGTCCAGCTCCATGATGTCGTTGTCGACCTTCTCGACGATGCCGCGGACGGCGGTGAGCTCGGGCAGCATGTTCTTCGCGAAGAACGTCGCCACGGCCACCTTGCCGTTGTAGAAGGCGGTATCGGCTTCGCTGGTCCCGGCGTCGAGTGCGCTCAGGGCCACATCGGCCTGACGCAGCAGGAGCCACCCGATCATCAGGTCGCCAACGCTCATCAGGAATCGGACGCTGCCGAGTCCGACCTTGTACAACTCGGCCGGCTGTTCCTGCGCGTTCATCAGGAAGCCGGTGAGGGTGGCGGCCATGACCTGGACGTCATCGAGGGCGGTCTTCAGGAGCGCCTTCTCGGCCTTGAGACGGCCGTCGCCCGAATCAGACTCGATGAAGGCGCTGATCTGGCCTGCGACGTGAGCCAGGGCCTGACCCTTGTCACGAATGATCTTGCGGAAGAAGAAGTCCTGCGCCTGGATGGCGGTGGTTCCCTCGTACAGCGAGTCGATCTTGGCGTCGCGGATGTACTGCTCGATCGGGTAGTCCTGCAGGAAGCCCGAACCGCCGAGCGTCTGCAGCGATCCGATGAGCTGCTCGGAGGCCCGCTCGGAGCCGACACCCTTGACGATCGGCAGCAGCAGGTCGTTGACGCGGTACGCCATGTCCTTGTCGGCGCCGGAAACGGCCACGGCGGCCGCTTCGTCCTGGTGCGAGGCGGTGAACAGGTACACCGCGCGCAGACCTTCGGTGTACGCCTTCTGGGTCATCAGCGACCGACGTACATCCGGGTGGTGGGTGATCGTGACACGCGGGGCGGCCTTGTCGGTCATCTGCGTCATATCGGCGCCCTGCACGCGCTCCTTGGCGTATTCCAGCGCATTGAGGTAACCGGTCGACAGCGTGGCGATTGCCTTGGTGCCCACCATCATTCGAGCGTGCTCGATGACGTCGAACATCTGCGCGATGCCGTCGTGGACCTCGCCGACGAGCCAGCCCTTGGCCGGGACGCCGTGCTGGCCGAAGGTCAGCTCACACGTGGACGAGACCTTGAGGCCCATCTTGTGCTCGACGTTGGTGACAAATGCGCCGTTGCGCTCGCCGAGTTCGCCGGTCTCGGGGTCGAAGTGGAACTTCGGTACGAAGAACAGCGACAGGCCCTTGGTGCCCGGACGCGCGCCCTCGGGGCGGGCCAGCACCAGGTGGATGATGTTCTCGGTCATGTCCTGGTCGGCCGAGGTGATGAAGCGTTTCACACCGTCGATGTGCCAGGTGCCGTCTTCCTGCTTGATCGCCTTGGTACGAGCGGCGCCGACATCGGAACCGGCGTCGGGCTCGGTCAGGACCATGGTGGCGCCCCAGCCGCGGTCAGCGCTGATCTTGGCCCACTTCTTCTGCTCGTCGGTGCCGTTGTTGTAGAAGATGTTGGAGAATCCGGCGCCTGCGGCGTACATGAACGCGCCCGGGTTGGCGCCGAGGAGCAGTTCGCCGATCGCCCAGTACAGCGAACGGGGGGCAGGTAGGCCGCCGAGTTCCTCGTCGATGCCCAGCTTGTCCCAGCCGGCGTCGGTCAGGGCCTTGTACGACTTCTTGAACGACTCGGGGACGGTGACGCTGTGGGTCTCCGGATCGAAGACGGGCGGGTTGCGGTCGGCGTCCGCGAAGGACTCCGCCAGCGGGCCCTGGGCGAGGATGTTGACCTCGCGCAGCATGTCGATGGCGGTCTCTTTGTCGAGATCGCCGAAATCTCCACTACCCAGTACTTCTTCGAGCTTGAACATCTCGAAGAGGTTGAACTGGAGGTCGCGGAGATTGCTCTTGTAATGCCCCATTGCAGAATCCTTTGCAATCGTCGAACTGCTTTTGATTGTGGTGAGTACTCGGTTGGTGGACTGCACAGTAAGTTACTCACCAGTAACAACCCGAATATACATCCGCTTACCACGTCGCACAAACGCTCGGCGCATCAGTGAATGTGATGGATGGCACATCAAAGGCCGGATGTAGAGATGGCTCACCGGTGGCGTGTTCGGCAGATCGGGCACCATGGATGGCATGTCTGACGCGGTAAAAAGCAGTGAAGGTGTGCAGAGCGAACGGTCCGGACCCCTGGTGCAATGGTTGGCCGAGGCCGGACCGGAACGCGATCTCGCGCCCGCCGACCTCGTCGAGATCGGTCAGAACATGCAAAAGTTCATGCTGCCGTTTCAGTTCGCGATCAAAGAGATCGTCACCAAGCTGGAGATCTTGCGCGATGAGTTCGCCTACCTCAACGACTACAACCCGATCGAACACATCAGCGCCCGGGTCAAGAGTCCCGAGAGTCTGCTCGCCAAGGCCCATCGCCGCAACATCCCGATGAACCCCGAAGCCCTCCAGGGTCAGATCGACGACATCGCCGGAGTCCGGGTGTCGTGCACGTTCATCGCCGATGCCTATCAGCTCACCGAGCTGTTGTGTGCGCAACCGGACGTGAGAACCCTGCATACAAAGGACTACATCGCCCATCCGAAACCGAACGGATATCGCGGACTGCACACCATCGTCGAGACGCCGGTCAACCTGAGCACCGGCCAGTTGCCGGTGAAGGTCGAACTACAGATCCGCACCATCGCGATGGACTTCTGGGCCAGCCTCGAGCACAAGATCTATTACAAATACGACCGCACCGTGCCCGCCCATCTCCTCGACGAGCTGACCGAGGCCGCCGAAACCGCCAACATCCTCGATCAGAGGATGCAGGCGATCCGGCGGGAGATCCACGGCAGTGGAAATCGCGAGCTCTGACGATGTGTCAGGCCAGCGCCTCGCGCAGATAGATCAGATCGTCGGCGAGACCTTCCTCAGGTGTCTCGAGGATCACCGGGGCGCCCGCGGCCTTCACCACCGCGACCAGGACATCGGGGTCGATCTTGCCGTCGGTGAGGTTGGCGTGGCGGTCGCGGCCGGAGCCGAACTCGTCGCGTGAATTGTTCAGGTGGATCAGGTCGATCCGCCCGGTGATGGCCTTGACACGCTCGACGATGTCGACGAGGTCTTCGCCGCCCGCCCACGCGTGGCAGGTGTCGAGGCAGAAGCCTGCGTCGTCGTACTCCCCGACCGCATCCCATAGTCGTTTGATGTTCTCCAGGGTGCGGGCCATCGCATGCTCGCCGCCTGCGGTGTTCTCGATCAGGATCGGGACGGGAAAACCAACGCCTTTTTCGTTGGCCCGCTCGAAGAGCTTGCGCCAGTTCTCGTATCCGTCCTTCGCGTCCTCGTCATCGCGGAGGTGGCCGCCGTGCACCACCAGCCCGAACGCGCCGAGGTCGGCTGCGGCCTTGGCCTGGTTGATCACGGCCTGCCGCGACGGCATCCGCAGCCGGTTGTTGAGGCTGGCCACGTTGATCATGTACGAGCTGTGCACCACCACATCGATCGGGGAGTTGCGGATTTGTTCTGCCAGCGGATGGGGTTTCGGCTTTTCCCAACCCTGTGGATCGGTCACGAACATCTGTAGCAATTCGGCGCCGAGTTCCTCGGCGCGGCCGATTGGATCGCTGTCTTGTCGTACGTGGACACCTGTGCGCATGACCACAGCTTAGGAGGCTCAGCCTGATAAGAGTGTTTTTCCTCGGCGATCCCGGGGTATTTGCCGTCGATTAGGGGCAGAGTGGAGATCCGTAAGACCCTGTCGGACGAACTGTTTTGGGGGAGTAAACGTGGAACGTTTGAGTGGTCTCGACGCCTCATTTCTCTATCTCGAATCACGAGCGCAGTTGATGCACATCGTCGGGCTGATCGAGCTCGACCCGGATACCGTCGAGGGCGGGTATTCGTTCGAGAAGATGCGCGATGTACTCGACCGGAGGGTCGCCGGACTCCCGACATTCCGTCGGAAGCTTCGGGATTCGATCCTGAACATCGACCATCCGGTGTGGGTGGAGGATCGGAATTTCGACATCGAAAGTCACGTCCACCGGGTGGCCGTCCCGCCTCCTGGCGGACGCCACGAACTGGCAGATTTCTGTGCACACATCGCAGGCGTACCGCTCGATCGCAGCAAGCCGCTGTGGGAGATGTGGGTCATCGAAGGGCTGGTCGACGGGAAGATCGCGGTGCTGCTCCGGATGCATCACGCCAGTGTCGACGGTGTGAGCGCTGCGGACCTGCTGGCCAAACTGTGCACCATCACTCCTGACGAACCCGAGCTGGATGAGGAGGCGCTGGCCCAATCAGCCGGGGATGCCTCGCTCGCCGGCCTTGCGGTCGACGGTGTGCTCCAGGTCGCGCGCAGGCCGCTGAGTTTCGCGCGACTGCTCCCCAAGACGGCGCAGGTGCCATTCGACTGGATCTCGCGGGCGCGCCGCAACGAGGCGATGCCGTTACCGTTCCGGGCGCCGCGGACGCCGTTCAACAAGTCGATCACCGGTCATCGGAGCCTGGCGTACACGCAGGTGTCGCTGACGGACGTCAAACGCATCAAGGATCACTTCGGCGTCAAGATCAACGACGTCGTCCTGAGCGTCTGCGCGGGGGCATTGCGGAGCTACCTCGACGATCTGGGCGAACTCCCGGACCAGCCGCTGGTCGCGATGGTCCCGGTGTCGGTCCACGGCGACAACGACGACGACCTGGTGACGCAGGGCACCAACAAGGTCACCGGCATGTTCACCAAACTCGCCACCGACATCGCCGATCCGATCGAACGCATCACCACTGTGGGCGACCAGGTCCGCAAGTCCAAGGAGCACCACGGCTCGATGGACTCGAACCTGTTTCGGGGCTGGGCGCAATTCGTGCCACCGGCGACCATCGGCATGGCGATGCGGCTGTATGCGTCACAGGAGCTGGCAGATCGGCATCCGGTGATCTACAACCTGGTGATCTCCAACGTGGCCGGACCCGACTTCCCGATGTACTACCTCGGCGCGAAGATCGAGGGGATGTACCCGTTGGGGCCGGTGTTCCACGGTGCAGGCATGAACATCACCGTGTTCTCGCTGGACGGCCAACTCAACGTCGGTGTCATCGGCTGTAAAGAACTCGTCCCTGATCCGTGGCCGTTGATGCAGGCCTTCGAAGACGAGGTGAAGGCACTCCTGGAAGCCTGCGACTAGCTCTCGACCGGCGCGAGAACGCGCGCGGAGACTTCTCTCGCGGCCGCCATGAAGACCGGGATGAATTTGGGGGCCTCGAGGACACAGCAGGCGTGGCCACCGTCGACTTCGAAGACCTTGATGCCGGGGATGTTGTCAGCGAGCAGCTGTTGGCGCCAGCGTGGGATCACCCGATCCTTGGTCGAGATCAGGACAGCGCTCGGCACGTCGATCTCGGACAGCCACGGGCGTGAATCAAATTTGGCCATGCCGTCGCCGAGCGGTCCGAGCCGAGAGAGTGGCGTCGCCAGGAATTGCCGAATCGCCCACAACGAGTCTGGGACCGTTCGATCGTCGAGCTTTGCGGCATTGGGTTGCACGTGGGGCGGATGGATGACCTTCATGATCCGGCCGATGTTCGCCATGCTGGTCTGGCGTTTGGGGTCGTGGCTGCCGAAGAACGGGCCGGTGGAACACAGGATCAGACCGTTGACGCGGCCCGGGTGCCGCCGCCAGGCCAGCTGCGCCACACCGCCACCCATCGAGAACCCGGCAGCGGTGAAGGTGTCGATGCCAAGGACATCGGCCAGTGCGACCACATCGTCGGCGCAGTCGTCGAGATCGAACCGACCGTCGCGGATGCCGCGTCCGTGCCACCGCTGGTCCAGCGTGATGACCCTGAACTCCTTGTTGAGCTCGGGAATCAGCGGATACCAGCACAGCAGCCCGTTGGTCATGACCGAATGCAGCAGGAATATCGCCGGTTTGTCTTTCGGCCCGGAGTCGGTGACGTACGTCGAACCGCGTCCGGGCAGGTAGACCATGTGGCCGTCGGGGAGGTCGTGGACCGGATAGGGGTCGATGATGCGCTCGGCCCGGCGCAAGATCGCATTGCGGACCCTGGTCAAAGAACTCTCCATCTGTTCGACGGTACGGGGGAAATGGTCCTGCCGCCGCTTCTACACGGAGCGTAGGATCAGGAAAAAGTGATATGGATCACGGTCGGGCGGAGAGTAAGGAGATGTCATGCATTCAGGAACCTCACTACACGTTCGCAGGCTTGCGGTCTGGCCGGCCGGCTGGCTTGCGTACTTTTCCGGCTTGGCCGGCGCGGCGGCCGCGGCTTTGACGATCCTTGCGATGGCGAGTGAACACTATGTGGAAGGTGCCGTCGCCGGCGCCTGTGTGCTGGGCCTCGTCGTGCTGGCGATCGTGTCGATGCGCGCGATTCCGCGGATCTCCGACGAGCACACCCACGACATCGAGGCACGGCGAGATCACGCGGTGTACCGGGCCCGTTATCCGCTGTAGATCAGGACCGCTCCACGAGGTAGAGGTGCTCGGTGACGTGCGCGCTCCTGCCACGGAGGTTCCGACTGCCGCGAAATGTGTTGTAGCGCTGGGTGAATTCGGTGACGACCCCGATGGGCTCGAGCATGTCACGCATCTGTTCCGGGGCGATGTAGCCCTCGTCGTTGAACGAGATCAGCAGATACCTGGCGTCGAGTTCGTCGATCAGTGACCCCAACAGCCCGGCGGCGGTTGATCGCACGTTGTAGCCCGAGCGGTTCCAGTCGCCGGGGATGCCCGAGACCGGACTCATGGCCGTTGGCACGCGATTGTCGGCGATCAGGTTGAGCATGAAGTAGTTCGAGCCGTAGGGGTGCTGGTTGTATGGCGGGTCCAGGTACGCGACGTCGACGCCCCCGACCAGTGCCGGTAACTTCGCGGCGTCGGTCTGCAGTACCCGGCGCTCGCAGTGGTGCGTGCTCAGGACCGGCGGGCGCAGGGTGATCGTTCCGGTGATGCGACTCAGGGCATCGGCGCCGCTGCCGCCGAATCGTCCGATCCCCGTCTCGCGGTCCTTGTAGAAACCCTTGAACACCCCGGAGGTGTTGGCGTGGACCGAGGCTGCCGACAGCAGCGGTCCGAGTAGCAATGTGCGAAGGGGTTCGTCGAGTTCGTGGATGAGATGGATGTAGGAGTCCAGTCGGCGCGCGTTGTCGCTGGTGTAGAAAACCCGTTCCCCCGGGGCGATCTGGTTGTCATCCGCCGGTGCGTAGTGCTCGGCGATGAAACCATCTGTCCGGTGGCCTGATTCGACGACCTGATTGATCTCGTGGACAGTCTTGGCGAGCAGTTCCGGATCCATCTCGCAGGCATTGGTCAGGTAGCAGTCGCTGATCACCCGGGCATAGCTCTCCAGGTCATTGGCGATCACCATGCTCGACCGGGCCTTCGCGAGCCGCGAGACCACACCACTTCCGGAGAATGCGTCGAGCGTGACAAGCCGCCTGCCGACCTGCTGCTGTACCTGGGCCAGCGCCTCGTCGATGAGGACCAGTAGTTGGCGTTTGTTGCCGATGTAGGTGATCAGCTGTGACGTGCGGTAGGCGGTTTCGGTCTCTCCCGCGTCGGCCGTGTCCACAACTGCAGAGCGTATCGAGGACGGTTCGCACATCGAACAGGCGTCCGTTGCGATGGCTCAGTCGTCCAGACAGATCTCGGTTTCGATGGTGATCGGAACACCGGTGGCGATGAGCAGCCGGCACGGCGCCTCGGAGTCGCGGTAAAGGCTCAGCCACTGGTGGCCCCGGCTGCCATCGGCGTAGACCGCTTCCAAGGTCCGGTTCAGGCGTGCTTCGGCTTCGTTGTTGATGATGTAGCGCCGATCGCCGTATCGCAGATACTTGTTGGGCACGTTGCCTCCGGAGTCGAGTCGGTTGCGTGTGCAATCAGTGTGACTCACGCCACTTCTGGTGAAGGCCGGTTTGGACCGAGCCGAACCGGGAGATGAACGTCTGGTTCCGGGCAGGAACGTTTTCGCGAATTCTTGGCCAACAGTAGGTCTCTGGTGACAACGTGGCTTCATGGGCACGCGTGAGGCCGATCGGTCCGATGTGGCGATCGCCGGTGGGCCGCTCGCCGATCGGTCTTGGCGCACGCGGCTCAGTGATGTGAGGCGAATCCGCCTGACCGATCCGAGACTGTGGCGTGCGGTTGCGTTGGCGGCGTGGTTGGCGGTGGTGATCTGGCACATCGCTTACCTCGGACTGGCCTTCGACCGGACCCGGCTGTTGCTGCTTCTGTGTGCCGGGCTGGCGGCGGCCAGCATCGGACGCCGACGCGTCATCACGGTGGTCATCGACTGGCTGCCGTTTGCGTTGATCCTGCTGCTCTACGACTTCACCCGCAATATCGCCCAGTGGCTGGACATGCCAACCCAGTGGGCGCTGGCCGTCGATTTCGATCACTGGATGTTCGGGGTGAACCCGACGGCGTTTCTGCAGAGTCACCTGAAACAGGCCGACCCGCCGTGGTGGGAGGTGATCACCAGCATTGTCTACATGTCGTATTTCATCGTTCCGTACGCGGCGGCCGCGCTGCTCTGGCTCCGCGACCGTCATGCCTGGCGACGGTATGCGGTGGGTTTTCTGCTGACGACGTTTTTGGCGCTGGTCGGGTACACACTGGTGCCCGCCGCGCCGCCGTGGGCCGCCGCCCAGTGTTCGGCCGCCGAGGTGACCGACAATCCGCGGCATCCGGACTGTATGGACCGCGCTCCGTATGAGGGTGGCGGCATGCTGGGCGACGTGACGCCCGAACACGAGGGCGCGGCGCCGTACGTGGAACGGATCTCGGCCAGGGGCTGGGACGTCCTCGACATCCACGCGGCGTCCGGGCTGCTGCGACTCGGTCAGGCAAAAGCGAATCTGGTGGCGGCCATACCTTCGCTACATGCCGGCCTGACGATGTTTCTCGCCCTGTTCATGTGGCCAAGAGTGGGCGCGCTGGCCCGAACATTGTTCGTGGGCTACGCATTTGCGATGGCATTCACCCTCGTCTACACAGCCGAGCATTTTGTGATCGATATCCTGCTCGGCTGGGGGCTCGCGGTATTCGCGGTTGTTGTGGTCGGTTGGGGAGACAAATATCTGACAGCCCGAAAAATGAACAAAGAAGAGGAGTTTCTCGGGCGTTTGAGTCAGGTGCCCTGATCGCGCAGAGCATCCGTGGCATCGGTGCCCGAATCCGTGGACGAGGTTGTGCTGTCGGAACCTGCGGGGCCCTTGGAATCTGCAGAGCCCTTGGAAGCGGTGCGCTTGGACCGTCGCAGACTCCAGCCGCCCGGATCCGGCTCGGCTTCGCCGAAGTGGTCGGCGTCCACGGAGCTGTACAGCGCCACCAACATGGCCCCGACCACGGCACCGATGAATCCGAGGAACGCGAGCCAGGCAAGTCCGGGTTTGGCGGTGTCATCCAGGAACACCACGCCGATGATCCCGGGGCCTGCGGTCTCGCCGACCACCAGAAGTGCGGTGACCCCGTTGACCTGGCCGAGCTGCAGGGCCACGGTTTGGACGTAGAAGCCCACCGCGCCCGCGACCGCGATCGTCCAGGCGGCCGGATCTGTGAGCAGTTCGACGATGTCGAAAGGATGGACCCCGCGCAGAATGCGGACCGAGATCGCGATGATGCCGAACAGGAGTCCGGCAGCGGCTCCCCCGACGATGGCCCCGCGTTTACCGAGGCGGTAGACGGCCAGCAATGCCACGATCGCCAGGAGGCACGTGGCAGCGAACAGGCCCCAGTGGAAGCTGCTCTCTTCGTCGCCACCACTCTTGTGTGACGACGACACGCCAAGGGCGCACAGCGAGAAGACGACCACGCATATGGCAACCCAGTCGCGGCCGTGCAAACCGATGCCGAGGATGGCGGTCCCGAGCAGGGCGGTCACGATCAAGTTGGCCGACACGATCGTCTGGGACAGGAACAGCGGGAGGAATCGGGCCGCCACCGCTCCGGCACCGAAGCCGATCACCACCAGGGATGTTCCGATGATGAACTCACGTGTCTTGAAGGTGTCCAGGGTCGAGGCGACCGAGGGGCCGCCTTCACTGGTGACCTGATCTTGCTTGTTGGCATCGCGGGCGGCGACGGCCGCTTTGCGGGCGCCGAAGGCCCGTAGGACGGTCGATACGCCATATGCGACAGCGGCAGCGCTCGCGAAGAGTACGCCGATCAGGAACATTCGGACACCTCTCCCTCACAGCACGGCGGCATACACCATGCGACTGTTATGCAGCGAATTTTAAGCTACCATGCTGCGAGTGCAGCCATTTCCCGGTTTCCCTGCGAGGTTCGATGTCCGATCGTAGCGGTAAAAAGGTCCTCATAACGTTTGGTCGGTCGTTTCTCACACTCGATCTTGCGAGATTGATGAATGCCGGTGGGCACGATGTGTACATCGCCGATTCGGTGCCATTCCCGATCACTCGTTTCTCCAATTCGGTGCAAAAAGTATTTCGGGTACCACGGCCGAAATTTGAGCGGAAAGAGTATGTCGCGGAAATTGCGCGACTGGTTCGATCCGAATCCATCGACATGGTCATACCGGTGCACGAGGAGACCGACTTCCTGGCGATGGCGCGTGATCAGTTCCCGCCGGAATGTCGTCTGCTGTTGTCGGATTTCGAGACCGAGTACCGGCTGCACAACAAGTTTGAGTACCAGGTCCTGCTCGATGCCCTCGGTGTTCCGACACTGAAGTACGCACAGGTGCGATCTGCGGAAGAGTTCGCAGCGCTGGATTTTGACAAGCCCTTTGCGCTGAAGCAGGTCTACTCGCGGGGTTCGCAGCAGGTGTACAAAGTGACACCGGGGCAAATGCCGGAAGGTCTCGAATTCGACCCAGACAATCCGTGGCTGGCCCAGGAGTGGCTCAAAGGCAACAAATATTGCACGTATTCGATCTGTCATGAGGGGCGGATTTACGCGCACGCGATTTATCCGGTTCGTTATGCGATTGATGGGCACTCATGCCTTACCTATGAGTCGGTTGAGCACCCTGGAATCACAGAGTGGGTGACCAAGAGGGTGAAAGAAACAAATTTCACCGGACAAATCGGATTCGATTTCATCGAAGATTCGTCGGGCGTTCTGTTCACCATCGAATGCAATCCGCGTTCTACCAGCGGGATCCTCATGTTCGAGCCGCACAACCGTGTCGACCTCGCGTTCTTCGGTGAGAACGAGGAGGTCATCACCCCCGATGTGGGTGTCCGGAAGATGGTCGGCCCCGGAATGCTGCTCTATGGCTGGCGCAAGTCGGCGCTCGAAGGAAACACCTTGCGCGGCTTCTTACGGGATTTCCGGAACACCGACGAGATCATCACCCGTAGGGACGACATCGGGCCATTTCTGGGTATTCCGTTTGCGCTGGGAAACATCCTCCGGGACTCGGTGCGGTACCGGGTGGGTCTGGCCGAAGGGTTCATGCACGACCACGAGTGGGATGGTCAGCCGCTCTGAATTGACTCAGCGTTGGTGGGTGCAGAACTCGGTGATGCGCTCGACACTGTCGCCCGGTCCGGTGAACAGCCCGCCGTGGCCGGCCCCGTCGATCTGGGCGAACTGCGAGCCCGGGATCAGTCGCGCGGTTGCCTCGCTCTGCTCCGGCGGGAAGAACACGTCGTGTTCGAAAGCGAGAACCAGGGTGGGGATGTCGATCGCGGCCAGATGCTCGGCGATCGGTTCACCGGCCTTGATCCATTCATGCGAGGCGGTGAGTTGGCCGGCAAATCCCTCCGGGCTCGTCCAGCCGCCATCGGAGTTGGTTAGCGCGTCACGCCAACCGGCCACCGTGTGCGGATCTTGTAGGAGTGTGGTGTGCAACGTGGTCATGAGTTGTTCGAAAACCAGTACCGCGCGCGGAATCTCACCGATCTGCTCGATGAGGGCCAGTTCCATCTCGCCGACCAGGGCGCCGATCGGACTCGGTTGTAGGCCGGCGAAAAATACTGCCGCACTGATCAATTCGGGTCGAGTGCGCAGCATCATCTGAGTTGTGTAGCAGCCCATCGAGAATCCGACAACCATCGCCTGTGGGACGTCAAAGTGGTCGAGGAGACCGCAGGCGTCGTCGGCGAGGTCGGCGACGGAATACGGCGAGGGTGGCGCGGACGAGGGTGCCAGTCCCCGGCCGTGGTAGGAGATCACGCTGAATCCGGCACCGACCAGTGAGTCGACGAGCCCGCAGATGTCCCACACGAGCGACGGCATCCCGAGCCCACCGTTGAGCAGGATGGTGGGACCTTCGCCGACGCGCTTGCAGCCAAGGACAACTCCGGTTTCCAGCGTCACCGTCTCCATGGATCGCGCCTTTCGGTCCTACAGCAGTCCCTTGCGCGCCGAGAAGTCGATCTGCGCCGCAGCATTGCTGACTGCGGTGACCATACCGGTTCCGAATGGTCCTTTTCGGTCATACAGCGTTGCGGTTCCGACGGAGATCCCGTCCGCCGTGATGTGGGTGTCGGCCTCGATGCCGAGTTCGTGTCCCTCGGGTATCCGCGACAACGCCATGGTGAGGTCGCAGTTGATGTAGCCGATGCCTTCGGTACCCAGATTGGTGACAAGGCTTGTCGACTCGGCGCACTGGACGGCGTGGACGAGGCGTGAACACGGTTCTCCGGGAAGCACACCCATGCCGGTGCTCCAGGCCCGCTTCCGTGCGACGTTCTGGTGCCCGCCGATGCTCTGGGTCCATGCGCTGCCGTCGGTTTGCACGTACGGGTGACGGGGTTTGTTGTCGAAGGCGTTTTCCGGCGGGGTGAAGGTGGACTCGGGACGCCACTCGTTTCCGGGCGGCGGGGCCGACCGGCGCAGGAACACGACGGATGCCCGGGCCACCATCGTCTCGCCCTGCATCACCTCTGCGTCGGCGACGACGATCCGGTGACCGGACCGGACCTTGCGGGTGTTGACCACCGTGGGCTCGTTGCGTGCCGACTTGAACAAGTCGATCGTCATGCGTGAGGGCACGAAGTCGGGATCGGCGTAGTCGCGTTCGAGGGCGTGGGCCGCCGCGGCGCAGACTGCGGGACCGTTCAATGAGTTCGGGCCCCACGCGCTTCGCGCCCATGTTGTCGGGATCAGCGTGGCGCCGTCGGCGTCGAGGGTGAAGTAGCTCGGGTCAGACACCATTTGATAGTTGCAGACCTGCGGAGATCTCGTTGCCCTGGGTATCGGGGACCACCGGCGGCGGGTTCTTGCGGGACTGGCGCGTGATCGTCGCCAGAGTGAGTGTCGCGGCGATCGCCCCGAATCCGAACATCTGTGGATACGTGACCGCCGGAATGTATTCGTGCAGGTAGGCGAGGGTCGCGGGGATGGCGAACCCCAGATAGGTGAGTGCGTAGTAAACCGCGGTGAGGCCGGCGAGGTCGCGTTGGCCGGCGATGCGCTGCACCTCGGAGAGTCCGGCGACCAGTGCGATGCCGTACCCGGCACCCAGGATCACCGACGCGATCAGTACCGCCCAGATGGTCAGCAGCGCTGCCGCCAGTGCGGCCGCGCCCATCCCGACGATCATCAGGAGCAATGCCACCTGGCTGGCTCGGGCCGAATCGGGCCGGTCGATCCGGCGACCGGCCGATTGGATGGTGAAGCCGCACGTCAGTGTGACTGCCGAGATCAATGCCGCAAAAGCCATCGGAGCCGCATCGACCTCGGGCGCGATCAGGGTCGGCAGGATCGCCTGGCATCCGATGGCGGTCCCGAACACCCACGGCGCCAGCGGGACCACGACCAGCAGGAACCGGCGATCGCGGAGCGACGGGATCCGCAGGTCGTGGCGCAGCCGCGTCTTCTCGGTTGCTGGACGTCGCGTTTCCGGCACCGACCACATCCAGGCCGCGGCGATCAGGCAGACCGCTGCGTTCACCACGTACGACGAGCAGTGTGGCCATGGACCCCACTGCGCCATCGTTCCGGCGAAGGCCGCTCCGATGCCGAAACCTGCGGTCAGGCTCATCGCGGCCCGGCGGGCGCCGTTACCGGTGCCGGCGGGATCGAATGGGGGACTGGAGAGTTCCTTGAGCCAGCTGGTGCCGACCGCCATCGCCAGTCCGATGGCGATGCCGCTGAGGATGCGGCCGACGGTGAGCAGTGGGACGGAGTCCGATGCCAGTGCCAGTACCAGTGATCCGGCTGCGGCGATGAATGCGGCCGGACGCATCAGAGGACGGCGGCCGAACCGGTCGGAGAGTGGGCCGCCGATCAGTAGCGCGGGCACCATGCCGACCACGTAGGCAAAGAGCAAGACGTCGACAGTCGGACCGGCCATCTCGTACTCATGCTTGTAGAACACCAATAGGGGCGTGAATTCGTTTCCACCCCAGGCGATTGCAAACATTGCCGCGGAGACTCCGCGCCAGTCCCTCATGACGGCGTGCCGTCGGGCAGCGGCGTCCGGAGATCGTGGACCGCACTCAGATGCGCGGCCAATGATCTCGCGAATCCATCGGCGTCGCCGGCTTCGATGAGTTCGGTGAGCTCGGTGTGGTGGGACATGATCCGCTGCATCTGGGCGCGATCACGTTGGACGGAAGTACTCGTCATGCGGAGCTGACGATCCCGGAGGGTGTCGTAGAAGCCTTCCAGTAGCGGGTTGCCTGCAGCCTCGACGAACATGCGATGAAATGCGGCATCGGCGATGGTGAACTCGTCGACCTCATCGGCGTCGGCGTGAGCGGCCTGCCTGTCGAGTGCATTGCGGAGATCTGCGACCAGGGATGCGCGATCGCGAGAGGCGAGCATCCGCACGGCAGCGGTCTCGACGACAAACCGCGCGGTGATGACGTGCTCGGCCTCGTCGACGGGAACCGGCACGATGAGGGCACCCCGCTTCGGATAGAGCTTCATCCAGCCCTCGGTCTCGAGGCGCAGAAACGCTTCGCGGACCGGGGTGCGAGAGGTTCCGAGCGTGGTGGCGATCTCGCCTTCGCTGATCAGCTCACCGCCGGCCAGCGTTCCGGCCAGGATCTGGCCTTTCACCTGTTGATATGCGCGCTCCGAGGCGGACAACTCCTTAGACACAACTTGTATCTAAGCATCGGACCCGCGGAACAGCTCAACCCGGGGTGCCTGGGCGGGGGTGTCAGTGAGCTGCGGGTTTCGTGATTTCTGCCTGATAGCGGACGACGGCGTCGCGGAAGGACAGCGCCTTGCGGTGTTGACCGTCGGCGGTCAGTGAGTCAGCGGTGCGCTCGCACAGTTCGGCGGCCTCGTCGGGACGTCCGAGGCCGTCCAGGGTTCGCGCCATGTGTTCGACGACGTCGAGGGTGTCGGGGTCGATCGGTCCGTGGGTGAATGTGTACTTCGCGAGTAGTTCGCGGCACTGCGGTTCGCATTCGGCCCAGAGCCCCAGCCGTACCTGGCACCGGATCACGTCATGCAGGTTCGAGAGGCATTTCAGTGAATAAGGACCTTCACGGCGGCAGCGGATCTCTTTCAGAACCGAGAATTCCGCAAGCGCATGTTCGTATTCACCGGCTTCGAAGAGCTCGGTGGCCTCGCGCTGCATTTCATCGAGCACACGTTCACTCTGGCGTATCCGGTGTCTCGCTGCGGCGATTCACCGATATCCGCTGAGATGAGGTTGTCGATGAGGTGGTCGACGCCGGACCGCCGGTCGGGGCCCGACTCAGGTCAGCAGCGCGTGTTGCTGCTGGTGTTGAGGTAGACGTGTGAAATCCAGCCCTGCTTGTGGGCGTCGTCGAACTGGACGTGTACGAACTTCTTGCCTGCGGCGTTGATGATGTAGCAGTCGAAGTCCAGGAAGACACCCCCCGGAACACCGGTGACGACGTTGCAGGTGTTGTCCGGTCCGGTGCGTAACACCGCATTGTTCGACTTGGCGGTGCCTTTGCCAGTGTCCTTGTCGGACCAGGCGTGCGTGCAGGAGATCGGCGTTGGTTCGGCTTGCGCTGGGGCGGAGGTCCCTCCGATGAGACCCGCCGTCACCACGGGGATTGCTGCCGCTGCGACGGAGAATGAGCGTTTCATGGTGACATATTCCTTTCTTGTGGTATATGGATGAGCCATTTCCACGGTAGGCCCGATCTCGCCGGGGACGGTAGGCCTCGTCTGTCGACGAGCCGGATCGAACCCAAGACGTGACGTTCGGCGAACGCGTGGGCGCGACCACTAGGGTGACCGGGTGAGCCGACCCTCTCGTCGCGACGAGTCGCACCAACATCATCACCACCAGCTGGGCCCGGTGGACCTGCATCCGAACGTGGCGAAGGTGGTCATCGGGCTGCTGGTCGCATCCGCGATCGCGGTTGTCCTCGGACTCGTCCTGCTCTGGCCCGGCGACCGGGATCACGACATCCCGGTGAACTTCCAGTCGGTCGGTGGTGGCTCCATCCAGGTCGAATCGGGGCAGGTGGTGGCACAGGCCACCTCCGATTGCCTCAATCGGCAGTCCGGGCAGGTGTTCGCAGGCGATGCGGCGGTCGCGTCCGTCAACGACGGTCCGTGCATCCAGAACACCGTGCGGCTGACGTCGGGGCCCAATGAGGGCGCCAACACACTGATCGAAGTCCCGACGCATCGGGTGCAGGCCGGGATCGCGCAGGATTCGGGCAGTGATGAGCTCACGGCGCAGCAGCTTGCGCAGCCGTTGCCCGGTCAACCGGACCTGAAGGTCGGCGACAACATCAAGCTGTCGCGTTCGGCCGGTGTCGACGGGACCGACACCTATTCGTTCTTCGACTACGGCCGCTCGACGTCGATCATCGTGTGGGCGTTGGTGTTCGTGTTTGCGATCGTCCTGGTGGCCTCGTGGCGGGGACTGCGGTCGGTGATCGGACTCGTCTTCGCCTTCGCGGTGCTCTTCGGATTCACGCTGCCCGCGATGCTGGACGGAAAGTCGCCGGTCGCGGTGGCGATCGTGTCGTCGGCGGCGATCTTGTTCGTGGTCATCTATCTCGCGCACGGCCTGAGTCTGCGGACCAGTGCGGCGTTGCTCGGAACCCTGGCGTCACTTCTGTTGGCAGGTTTTCTGTCCTGGCTGGCCATCGAGACGATGCACATCTCCGGCATCTCGCAGGAGCAGACGATCAATCTGCAGATCTACAACAACGCCATCTCGGTGAACGGAATCCTGTTGGCGGGATTCATCATCGGTGCGCTCGGTGTGCTCAACGACGTGACCATCACCCAGGCGTCGGCGGTGTTCGAGCTCTCCGCGGCCGACGGTGGCAATCGGTTGCAGACCTTCACTGCCGCGATGCGGGTGGGCCGAGACCACATCGCGAGCACCGTGTACACGCTGGTGTTCGCATACGCAGGCAGCACACTTCCGCTGTTGCTGCTGTTCTCGGTCTCCGGTCAGACTCTCGGGACCTTGATGACCACCGAATTGGTGGCGATCGAACTTGCCCGAAGCTTTGTCGGTGGTATCGCGATTGCACTGTCGGTTCCGCTGACCACCGCGGTTGCGGTGATGCTGTCCACCAGGCCGACCGGTGACAACAGCAAGAACAACGACAGCAACAGCAGCAACCGCCTGCCACTGGACAAGCCCGAACCGGAACACGGACGGCACTGGTTGCCCGAGTAGGTCTTCACCGGACTGATCCGTCTCAGCCCGGGTATGCCACCGTGTTGGTCACCGAACCGATCCCGTCGATCGTCAGGGCCACCTCATCGCCCGGGCGGATCCAGCGGTCGAGTTCGAGGCCGCATCCCGACGGCAAGGTGCCGGAGGTGATCAGTTCACCGGCGTGCAGATTCTCTGACTGACTGGCCCAGGCGACGACTTCACCTGGGCTGTAACGCAATCCGTGAGTGCTGGTGGCTGACCACAACTCGCCGTTGACGCGGACCGAGGCGGTGAGTCGGTCGATCTTGGGCAGGATCTCGTCGGCGGTGACCACCACCGAACCGATAGAGCTACCAAAGGTTTTGGTTTTCACCACGGGTCCGAACACGCCGCGCCGATGCTCGTCCCACTGCACGTCGCGTGCACTGAAGTCGTTGAACACCACAAATCCACCAATCGCGGCAGCCGCAGCTTTGGGCGTGGCATCGCGAACGGGATGGGCGATGATCATGCCGAACTCGAGTTCGTAGTCGAGTTCGGTGGTGTAGGCGGGCCAAGGCATCGGTTCACCGTCACCGATCACCGTCAGATGATTGCCGGTGTAATAGACGGGGTGATCGTAGAATGCGGCACCCGGTCGTAGCA
This sequence comes from Williamsia sp. Y844, assembly GCF_056786475.1. Lineage (NCBI taxonomy): Bacteria > Bacillati > Actinomycetota > Actinomycetes > Mycobacteriales > Nocardiaceae > Williamsia > Williamsia sp. Y844. The sequence goes on along the minus strand of NZ_JBXCJB010000001.1, from coordinate 1,416,047 downwards.
GTGGAAAGACCCTGCGCGTCAAGCGTTCATAGGTCCGGATGATCGGCCGACTGACGGGGAGGTTGCGTTGGACCAGGCCGTGTGCGGCCTTGATCCAGTGTTCTTCCCACCCGAGAAAGCAGCGTAACGAGCTGGGGTAGTAGGGGATGGCCGGTGGCGGATCAATGGAGATCCCGATACCCGCATTCGCGGCCTGATCGACGATGTCGATGATCTTGGCGCGGGATTGCACGCCGGCAGCCAGGAGTGCCAACAGATTTGACTGCAGATGCGTGAGTTCTTCGAGTCCGTCCCGGGCCCCCAGTGCGGCGCGCAGACTGATCCAGTGCCCCGACGGCTCGTGCAGGATCGCCAGTGACGAGGGCCCGGGTAGGCGGCGGATCTTCATGACTGCATGGCGTGCTGGAGTTTGCCGGCGTCGGCAAAGGCCCGGGCCCGGCGAACGATGGTGGGCGGCGCGGGCTGCGCGCCATCGAACAATCGGTAGAAAGTGCTGAGATTCAGCACGATGCGTTCGGGAGAGCCCCATTGCGAGAAGGGGACGAACTCGGGGGAACGGATCAATTCACGGGCCGCTGCCAGTGGTGCCCGCCCGGCGGCGTGGTTGTCACGGGCGGCCTGCGACAACCACATCCAGTAGTCGCGCAACAGCTCGATCTCGGCGCGACCGCAGATCGGGCCGTGTCCGGGAACGTACGTCGCGCCGTCGAGTTGGAGTAGATGGTCGATTGCGGTTATCCAATTAACCAGCGGCCCATGCCAGATCACCGGGGTGGTGCCGATGAACAAGAGATCGCCGGTGAAGACGACACCGGTGTCGCGGATGTGGACGATGAGATCCCCGGGTGTGTGCGCAGGCCCGAAGTTACGTAGATGAGCGACGCGGCCCCCGACCTTGATGTCTTCGGTGTCGGAAAAGGTGTGGTCGGGCAGCCGCGGTAGCCGCTTGGGTAGGTCGGCGCCGCCCGTCACCTGATGCATGTATCGGCCGAGATGTCCTGCCGGACCGGGTATCGACCGGCTCAGCTTGCCGATCGAGGCGAACGAGGCCACCGCCCCCGGTGGTGTGTCATCTTTCATCGCAGCCAGCGCGGCCACCGACGTTGTGATGCGTGTCGTTTCGGGAAGTGTGTTGTTGCCCCACCAGTGGTCACCGTCGGAGTGGGTGTTGACCGCTTCGGTGATCGGGACATCGCTCACCGACGACCACGCTTCGACGTTGGCCTGCGCCCGGCCACGGTCCCAGACCGTGTCGATCACCATCGCTGCGTCGTCGCCCACCACCAACCCGGTGTTGGTCTGCCCCCATCCGCCGGGTAGGTGCATGAAAGCGTATGTTCTGCTGTCGATTTGGGTCAGTTGGTTGTGCCGAGTGGGCATCGGTGTTCCTAAGTTGAGGCCTTTCGACTCACTGTACCGAGCGAGGGCTCGCTTTTGTTGGCTCTGGGGAGACTCCGGAATCGACCGTGGCGAGGGCGCCGAATGTCTCGTCGTCGGCGGACGGAGTCCGCTTGTGCGCGAGGAGTATCAGGCCTGCACCGATCGCGGTCCAGCACAACAGCACGATCACTGCGTGGATGCCGCCGTGGCCGTCGAAGAAGGCAAGCGAACGAAGGAGCGTTCCCGATGCGCCCGGGGGTAGCAGTTGGCCGAGTTCGGCCCACCCCGAAGGCAGCCAATACGGGCTCGTCGCGATGCCCGACAACGGATTGCCGACAATCATCATGACGACTGCCCCGGCGCCGAATCCGACCATGCCGACATTGGCGGCCAGTCCGAGCAGGGTCAGGCTGATCGCAGACATCCCGAGCGCGATCCCGAGCGATACCGCGACGAAGTTGCTGTCGAATGTGCCGACGGCAAACCGCAGGATCAGTCCGAGCGCGAATCCGGCGAGAACTGCCATGCCGACCGCGGCCGCACCCTGATGGCGAGGTTTTCCCGGAAGGAGTTTGCTGAAGGCGACGGCGGGGATGATGCCGCCGAGCACCAGTGGCAGTGCCAGCCCGGCGATGCCGGTGCCCTGCGGATCGTCCGCCGTGGTGGCGACGACATCTTCGACCGGCACCGCCACACCGCTCGCCGTCGATATCGCGGTTGCCACGGCCCGCAGGGTCTGGGCGATCTGTGCTCCGCCCGCCGATGTCACGAACACCGTCGTCGGCCCAGTGGCGGTGACGGCGATGCCACCGACAACCTCCCGGTCCTCGATGCCGGTCCGGAGCTCGTCGACCGAGTCGTAGTGGCGGAGATCGAATGTGTCCGCGGACTGTGCCCGCAATCCATTCTCGATGGGCGTGCTCGCCGTCACCGGTCCGGCTATACCGATCGGAAGATCTTGTGCTCCAGAGTTTTTCATCGGCAGGACAAAAGCGAGCGAGATCAGTGCCAGCACCCCGGCCAGTCCGATCATCGCCCCTACGATCTTGCGGTTCATGGGAACCCTCCACCTGTCATATGTGGAGGAATATCCTCCACTTGATATGGAGGATATTCCTCCGTATAGAATCTGCTGTCAAATGCGGTGTCGCGAGGAAGGGGGCGTCTAAGTGAGGGCGGATGCGGTGCAGCGGCGGGCCAGATTGATGGACGCCGGACGGGAGATGTTCGCGGAAGTCGGCTACGACGTGCCACTCGAGGCGATTGCCGAACGTGCCGGGGTCGGTATTGCCACCCTCTACCGGAACTTCCCAACTCGCCACGACCTGAAAGTCGCGTTGTTGGAGGACGGATTGGTCCGGGCCCGCGCGACCCTCGAAGCGTTGATCGAGGACGTCGACGCGAATCCGGCAGAGGCGCTGGTAAGGCTCAGTGGAATGTTCGTGTCACTGCGATTGGGCTCGCTGATACCGATCATCGTCCGCGATGTCGACGTGTTGCCGCAGCATCTGATCGACGAACGTCACGCAAACCTTGCCATGCTGGGCGAGGTTCTCACTCGGGCCAAGGCCAAAGGTGTTGTGCGCAAGGATCTCACAGAGCTCGACTTCTTCGCCGGACTGGCATTGATCACCCGGCCCCAACCGTCGCTGGAGGCCGACCCGATGGTGGCGGGCAACACCACGGTTGATGTATTGATCCCGCGAGTACTGGCCATCTTCCTTGCCGGGCTCCGGCCGGATGGCACAGACTTGCCCTGAATTACCGCGTCACCAGGAGTTTCGCGGGGTAAGTTCCACCCATGACGAACATTGTTGTCACCCAGTCGTTTCCCGATCAGCTGCGCAATGCGGTGCGGGCCGGGCTCATCGCCACCGCGGCCATCGGGATCATCATCGGCATCGTGGCCCTCATCTGGCCCGAGCCCACACTTGTCGTGGTTGCGGTCCTCTTCGGGATCACCCTGATCTTCACCGGCATCTACCGCCTGACCATGGCCTTCTCGGCAAAGCTGCTGCCAACCGGGCTGCGGTTCTTCCTCGGGCTCATGGGTGCGATCATCTTGATCGCGGGCATCGTGTGCCTGTTCAACCCGGCTGAATCACTGGTCTTGCTGGCCATCGTGATCGGTATCTCGTGGATCTTCCAGGGGATTCAGGAGATCGCCGCCGGACTCGGCGGTGCCCTGTACGCGCCCAAATGGTTCCTCATCGGGTCCGGCGTGATCTCACTCATCGCCGGCATCGTCGTGCTGTTCCTGCCGGGCGCCGCGGTCACCACGTTCCTCATTGTCGGCGCGATCCTGCTCATCATCGTCAGTGTCGTCACGCTGCTGACCCTGCCGCGAGAGACGACCACACCTGCGGCCTGGCCGGCACCTTCGAATCAGTAGCCCTCGGCCCAGCCACGCACCTTGGACACGTAGTCCATCGAGTTGTTGTAACGCAGGACGGCTTTGACGACCTGGGCCGGATCCCGGAGGTCGAGACCGTCGTCGCAGAGGTAGTGGCCAGTGGTCAGGGCCGCGTCAAAGAGGTTCTGGGGGTCGGCGACGCCGTCGCCGTTTCCGTCTGCGGCGTAGTGATTCCAGGTTTCTGGAAGGAACTGCATCGGTCCTACCGCGCGGTCGTAGTAGGGGTTTCCGTCGAGTTTGCCGCCGTCGGTGTCGTGGATGACGTTGTTGCCTGCCAGGCTGCCGTCCAGCACCGGACCGAGGATGGGCGTCTCCAGGAGGCCCGTCGGATCGGCTTTACCGTTGTTGGCGTGGGTCGATTCGACGCGGCCGATTCCGGCGATCAGCTGCCACGAGACACCGCAGCCGGGAAGTTCCTTCGCCAGCTTCGAACCGGCGGCGTGATACGCCTCGTAGTTGATGCGGGGGATCTGGCCACTGGTCACACTCGCCGGGACCACTTCGGGTGCGGTCGCGGGGGCCGGTTCGGTTTCAGTGGTGACCTGCTCGACGACCGGGGTTGCCGCAGGTGTCACTGATTCGGTGGTCGATGCCGATCTCACCGCGGCCGATGCGGCACTGTCGGCCACCTGCTTCGTCGGTTCGCCCGTTATCTGCTGACCCGCATGGGCACCGGCTACTGCGGTGATCAGTCCGATGGGGACAAGGGTGGCCAGCGCGTACGGCGAGCGCCACTTCGTTTTCAGGGTCGACGTCTTTGGTGCCGAATGCTTACCCAAGACGATGAACCTCCTGTAGGGGGCGTTCGCCCGTTGAGTCCGCGCCGACGCTACACCAGAATTGGCCCCCTTCGTTATCGTTCCGTGATCGACCGCCGGGGGGTGCGTTGCAGGATCGAGACCCGTCGCAGGTCAGACATTTAGCAATGCGAAGAATGTGACCTCGGTCACGATATGTGCGTGTCGGGTGCCCACATGCGGTGATATTTCAGGGGGTCGATCGAGGCTCTCGGCCCCCTCAGGGGCCGAGACCGGGGTCGACCGGAGACCCGGGTTCGCCTGCGGATCTCACCACCCGGAGTGAATGGCTGGTTCCCTGGACATACAGATCGACGGCACGGTGGCCGGAAGCTGTGTGGTCCACTCCGATCCCGGATCCACCGGGACCAGCAGCCTGATCGTCGACCGAAGACAATCGGCGAGTGTGGTTTCGGGGTGCGCTATCCAGTATTCGTGCGCGGCCATGATGGCGGCGGTTGTCGCGTGGGCAAACGTCAGCGCCGCCAATTCGTTCGCGGGCCAGATGCCGCGCCGCTCCAGAAATGCGATCACCGACTCGTGGATCCTGCCGTACATCCTGGCGGCCTGGGTGTGGACTGCAGGCACGGTGAGGATCAGTTGGGCGCGGTGCCTGGCCCATCGCTCATCGGCAGGGCGACACAGCAGTGCCGCAACGACTGCCGATTCGAGCACCTCGCGTGGTGGGTAGATGCCTTCGTCGGCGGCGAGGAAGGCGTTCAGGCGGTCGATTTCGGCATCCGATTCAGCCCAGAGCACATCGGCTTTGGTTGGGAAGTATCGGAAGAATGTTCGGCGGCTGACACCGACTGCGGCGGCGATGTCCTCGACGCTGGTGCGCTCGAAACCCTGGGCGATGAAAAGCTCCTGTGCGGCGGCCGCCAGTTTGCGAGCGCTGGTCGTGGCCGGTCTCCCGCCCTTGTCTATCGTCGCTTGTTCCATGACGTTCCCCCCGGGGTTTGTATGGCTGTGTGCCATGGTCTCACCTACGTGGCCCGAAAGCGATGGCAGCTGAGCTGCGTACAGCGTCCCTTGTCGTCGGTGCCCGTCGACCTTAGATTGATGGCATGACAAGAGCTCTCGTAGATGTGGCCGCAACCGCTCAGATCCGGGCCAGGATCGCCGAGCAGGTGGTGGGACGCGAGCGTGAGGTCGACCTGTTGCTGGCAGCGGTGTCGGCCGGACGGGACCTGATGCTCGAAGGTCCTCCCGGGACCTCGAAGTCGACGTTGCTGGGAACCATCACGGCGGAGTGGGACATCCCGCTGGTGTTCGTGGAGGGCAATGCCGATCTGACCCCGAGTCGGCTTGTGGGACATCACAATCCTGCGCGGGTTCTGCGGGAGGACTACTCGGCGGACAACTTTGTCGAGGGCCCTCTCATCGAGGCGATGCGGACGGGCGGGTTCCTGTACATAGAGGAATTCAACCGGGCGCCGGAGGACACACTCAACACGTTGCTCACAGCCATGGCGGAACGGGTCATCACGATCCCTCGGGTGGGCAGCGTGAAGGCGCTCCCGACGTTCCGCGTGGTGGCGTCGATGAATCCTTACGACAACATCGGCACCACCCGGTTGTCGACGTCCGTGCACGACCGGATGTGCCGACTGGTGGTGACCTATCAAGACGCTGTGGCTGAACGCGAAATCGTGAAGCGCCGAACCGGAATCGATTCGGCTCGGGTGGTTGCCGATGCCGTTGCGGTCACGCGGGCCACCCGCGAGCGCGACGACATCCGCCAGGGGAGCAGTGTGCGTGGTGCCATCGACGTTGCGTTGCTGGCGTCGGAACTGGCGCAGATGCGTGGGATCACGCTGCCCGCGGTGGACTCGGTGGAGCCGCCGAGGGGCCTGCCGGAGGGTTACACGAACACAATGCTCGACGCGATGTTGGTGGCGTTGTCCGGGCGAATCCACCTTGACGACACCGCCTTCGAGACGCCGGAAGCGGTGTTGCGCGAGATCTGGCAGGACCATTTCATCCTGATTCCGGCGGCTGCCGAACCGGGTTGAAGAGCAGTTGCGGCCGATAGCCCGCTGTCGCGGCGGTCGAAGAGTGATCACGGCCGGGATCGCGCGCACATGCGGCCGTTGCGTCGTAAACCCAAGGTTCTCGACGAGGAACCCGCACTGCTCAAGCCGTCGGCCGGAGGTGGCGGATTCACGTTGATCCCCAAGGGAACAGAGCGCGGTAAGCCGATGCAGTTGCCCGGTTCGTCAGCGCCGGGTGCCACCGACGACGAGGGTGATCTGGTGGACTCCGACAGTGTTTCGGTCGTCGACGAGATCGGTAGGCGGCGGGCCAAGCAAATTGCTCGGAGGTTGGCGCTGGCGCAGCCGATGCGGCAACGTCGCGCCCGGCGGGCCAGTACCGGCGCGCTGACCACGATGCGTTGGCGCGGTGGTACCGACGAGATCGATCTGGATGCGACGCTGGTGGCGATCGCCGGTAATCCGTTGCCCACCGACGACGACATCCTGGTTCGTGAACGGGTCCGTAACCGCCGCTCGATCGTTCTGGTTGTCGACATCTCGGGGTCAACCAAAGGTGAGCAGGTGCGCACCGCGGCGGCGACGGTCGGCGCGATGGTCGGTGAACTCGCCCGTGATGATGTTGCGGTGGTGGCCTTTTGGTCAGATGCCGCGGTCCTGGTTCGGTTGGGGGAGCGGGTCAGCGCGGAGACCGTGCTCGATCAGTTGCTGACATTGCCGACCCAGGGACTGACCAACGTCGCGTTCGCTCTCGAGGTGGCGGCGCGGGAGCTGGCCGGGGTGCCACCGGCGGATGCGCGGGTACTGCTGCTCAGCGACTGCGTCCACAATGCGGGTCCTGATCCGCGCGGTGTCGCGGCGCGACTGCCACGTCTGGACGTCCTGCTCGACACCTCAGGGGAGGACGACGTGGACCTGGGCCGGGACCTCGCGACCATCGGCCGGGGACGATGCCGCCTGATCCGGGATCATCACGATGTGGCGCCTGCCTTGACGTCGATCTTCGGCTGACTCAGAAGCCTCCGAAGTCTCCGCCGCCGCCGAAGTCTCCGCCCCCGAAGTCCCCGCCGCCGAAATCTCCACCCTGATCGCCGCCGCCGAAGTCCCCACCCTGATCGCCGCCTTGGTCCCCGCCCATGTCACCGCTCTGGTCGGCGTCCATGCCGTCTTGATAGCCGTCGCCGTAACCGCTTTCGAAGGCGTTGCTGTCGTAGTTGACGCCGGCCATTCCGGAGAACATCGCGTTGAACAGGAGGACCGATCCCAGACCCCAGGCGCCGGCCACCAGCGCCGGTTTCCACCACGGCTCGGAATACCAGCCCGCGGGCACCGGTCGGCCCGCGACGCGTCCACCCGGGTAGTAGTTGGGCGTCTTGTCGGAGGGGTTCGGTGAGGCCGCGATGTGCCGGCCCTCGAACTCGATGTCGCGGTCTTCGCTGACGGCTCCGGAGGTCTTCTGGCCGTCGAGCGTCGCGATCTCGGGTCCGGGATCCATGTCCATGGCCAGGCGGGCCGCGCGAACGTAATAGAGGCCTTCCAATGCGGTTTGTTTCGCGAGAAGTGCCTGTTTGGGGGTGGTGGCCTGTTCGATCTGTGATCCGGCCGCATTGAACCGTTCCGAGGCATCGGACATGGCCGATTTGGCCGGTTCGTTGGAGCCGATGAGGCTGTAGACCTGACCGCCGAGTCGTTCGATGGCCTGGCGCGCATCGGCTTTCGCGTCGGCCAAAGAGGTCTCTTCGTTGCGGCGGCGCACGGAACCCTGATTTCGGGACATGGCAACGAAGCCCACGATCACAGCAATGACGGCGATGACCAGGAATATTTCCATGATCGCCCCTTTCGATTCTGAAATCGGACAAAGTCCAGCGTACCTGGCAATCTTCCGCGGATCCCGGACAAACGGTTGGCCGGAGCGCGAAGGCTGGCTAGATTGTCGGAATGTCGATCGCAGAGAACGTCATCGCCGAGCAGAAGGCCACCACCGAGCAGGCGCAGGCCGTCTTCGACGACGCCCCACCGGTCGACCCCGACTTCATGATCGGAACCTGGCGGGGCGCGGAAGTCCGGACCGGTCATTGGATGGACGGAATGCTCGCCGCCAGTGGGTGGTGGGGCAAGCAGTTCGTCGATGCCGAAACGGTGCATCCGTTGCTGTTCCCGACCGCCGACGGGCAGGCGCTGTGGGCGCTCGACCCGCGCCGGCTGCCGTTCAACCTGCTCAAGCGCGCGCCACTGCCGTCGCTGGAAGGGCGATCGCTGGCCGGCCTGGTGACGGCCTCGCGTCCGGTGATGGGAACCAAAAAGCCCAAGGCGCGGCTGCGGACCACCGTGTACGGCGGCGTGGGTTCGGCGACGATGGTCTACGACGCGCATCCCATCAACGACGTGTTTCGCAAGATCAGCGACGATGTGGTGATCGGCCTGATGGATCAGCGCGGGGCGCCGCCCTACTTCTTCTCGCTGCAGCGCGACGAGTCTCTGCCGGTGCTCGCGCAGGGGCGTTAGGGGCGGTCAGACCCGGTCGAGGTCGGTGCGCAGCAACATCACGTTGTAGTGCTTCCACACCGATGCGGTGTAGTAGAGGTACTTCCCCGACGACGAGGGATGGATGTAGGGCGCATAGATGCCGCCGAGTCCCTTCGCGGGAGCCAGGAGTTTCGGTGCGCTCCAAGGACCTTCGGGTTTCTCGGCCGTCCGCATCACGAGTCCGCCTGCACGGTCGCTGGTGTGCAGCATCACGTACCGCTGGAGGTGGTCGTTCCACGCCACCGACAATTCGCTAATGGGTTGTGGTGCAACGTTTGCGAGGTTTCCGAACTCCGTCGACCAGCGCTGGGCCACGTTGTTGGTGTAGTACTCGTACTTGTTCACGTCGAGAATGTTCTCCGGCAGAAACCTTGCCAGATAGGCGGAACCGAACCGGCCGTTGGGGGTTCCGTACTGATAGATGTAGCCGTCGTTCCCTTTGGTGTAGGCGTTCATCTGGAACTTGCTGTTGTCTTGACGGACTTGCCCGATGCCGGGAATGGTGATGTCGGCGTTGACACGAATGGTGTTGGTGTCGGGGGCCCAGGTCTGACCGTTGTTGTGCGAGACCGCGATCGCCGAGAAGTTGGTGGCCCACTGGCCGGGTTCGCCCCAGGCGCGCACCGACATGTAGTTGATGTACTGGGTGTTGCCGATGGAGATCGCGGCCGTGGGAATGCTGGTCGCTTCGATGTAGCTCACGCCGAGCGCGGGGATGAGTTCACCCGGAACCGCGCTCGAAATCGTGATCCCGTCAGAAGGGTCTGTGTCATCGGAACGGAGCAGCACATTGTGCCGCCACTCCTGCCCGGGGACCGAGCAGTTTCCGAAGGTGTCACCGAATGCCATCAGGATCTGTCCGGATCCGTTGTCCCAGCTGATCCCGAGGTCGGTGCCCGAGATGGCGAAACGGTCGTATGTGTTGTTCTTGCTGCGGGGACCGGTGACCCATTCGACAGCGTTGGTGTTGGCGCTCGCGATGACCGGGAGCGCCCCTTGCGGACCCTTCGGCGGTTGTCCGCCACTGCTGCCCAGGCCACTGCTGCCAAAGGCGCTGCTTCCGCTACTTCCGTTGCCGCCGTTTCCACATGGTTGCGCGACGGCGGGGGACGCCAGCGCGACGAGTCCGGCGGCAGCGAGTGTCACCACAGATATTCCGATCGTGACCGAGCGGAATGCGGGCATATTGGCTCCTTGTGCCGGACGCACATACGAAGTGACCAGTGTTGCGTGCCGATTCTGGATTTCTCAGTGTTGCAGAGATCTGCAGTGATATTCGGCGGTTTTCCCGAAGTCAAGCGGCATGCGACCACCCGTTGGATGGCTTTGGCGGTGTCGAATGCCCGGTCGAACAGCTTTCCCACCAGGTACGGATACGGCGATAATCGGCTTCGGTAATCGATGAGAGGCAGCGAATGTGATCACTGAGACGGACGAGTTGATCGAACGCCTGGAGGCGCTCCGGCGACGAAACGATCGCGTACTGGTCGGTGTGGTCGGCGCCCCGGGGAGCGGTAAGAGCACAGTATCTGCCGCGGTGGCGGATCGACTCGGCGGTGATGCCGTTGTCGTCCCGATGGATGGATTTCATCTCTCGAACTCTGAACTTGCCCGCTTGGGTCTTGCCGACCGCAAAGGTTCGATCGACACCTTCGACGGGTTCGGCTATCTCCACCTCATCAAACGTCTGCGCGACGTCGGTGAACCCGCGGTCTATGCCCCCGACTATGTCCGCGGTGTCGAAGAGTCGATAGCGGGTTCCATCGCGATCCCCGCCGAGGTTCCGGTGGTCATCACCGAGGGCAACTACCTGCTCGATACCGACGAGCCGTGGCGACAGCTGCGCTCACTGCTCGACGAGATCTGGTTCGTCGAAGCACCTCGAGAGGTTCGCTTGGAGCGATTGGTACAGCGGCACATGAGTTTCGGAATGGACGAGGCAGCGGCGCGCGCGTGGACCGGGGGTCCGGACGAGACCAACGCGGTGAGGATCGAGGCGCTCCGCGATCAAGCCGATCTGATCATCGATGTGATGCGCTTTGCCGAAACGCTGGACTAACCACCCTCGATGGCGAAACCGACTCGGCGGAAGTATTCTTCGAATCCCTCGACGTGATCGCCCAAGTGGTGGATGAGTTTTGCGGTGTCGTGTTCATGCTGGGTGGTCACCAGGCCACGGATCTCCATGGCCCAGGGCAGTACGGCGCGTCCGCCGTCGGCGACCACGTAGTTGAACCGGTCGACGAGTGCACCGCACCAGAAGAAGTCGGCGAAACAGAGATTGACAGTCTTGTCGGAGAAGATCTTTGACCACTCGAAACGGCGAGCGTGGCTCTCGTCTCCGGCGTGCTCGAAATCCAGTCCCATGCCCCAGGCGATCGTGATGTTGATGTTGGGCTTGTACGAGGCGGTTGCGTAGTGACTGTTGACCTCGATGCGGTAGCCGTCGGGAGTCACCCCGCCGTCGAACCAGTTGTGGTAGCTCGGTCCCTGATGCTTGATCACCTGCCAGTCATCTGGGCCCGAGTTCTGGATGATTTGACGGAATTCCTCGAGATTCAATGCGCTTCCCTTCGTCTGGTCGAAGGATAACCCGCCGACGCGTATCCGAATGCAGTTCCCCTAGCCCTACCCTCCCCGATGGCAATCAGCACGTGGTGATGTGTTGTGCGCTTTGCACATTCACCCGTGCGGTGTGCAGGGCGTGCGATGTGTGTGAGGGAATCGAACCCTCGGCGCCGCCCGCAGCACCGCCAGGAGCGACGGATCCGCCGCCGCACGGTGTGTGCTCGCCTTGCAATCGGGTACCTGCTGCATTCGATCTTCAGTCGATTTCCAGCTCTAGTCGATCAGATCGGTGGACCAGTTGGCCTGTTGGACCTGCAGATCGACCTCGCGGAGTTCGCGAGCGAGGTTGTCGGCTCGCTCGCGCAGAGGCCGAACCGTCAGCGCCGAGACGTACATCAGTTCTGAACGGAGTTGCCGGTAGGCCTGCTGATTCTTGCCTGCCGCCGCGTTCGCCGAACTGGTGATCAGCGCATGGCGCAGACGCAGGACATCACGCCGCGCCAGCGCGTCGGTGATGGTGCCGTTTCCAAGAGGCGTCGCCGAGTTGGTGGCGTTGATCTTTCGGATCAGCAATTCCAGTTCACTGAGTGCGTTTTCGGCCTCGGCCAGTAGGTCTGCGGCGTTCTCGGAGGGTGGCTCACCCTCCTGGTATCGAGCGTTGTCGGCGATACGGGCACGCAGTTGCTCAACACGTCGACTTGTATCGGTGCGTCGGGCCAGCGCTTCTGCCAGCTTCATGGTGTCCTCCTTCACCTTCTCGGAAAATCGTTGTGAGCGTCAGCAATACAACGGGACCCTCACCGTGGCCGCAACTGATTTGTTTGCGGCCGTCTTTCGAAACGACGGTCGGGCAGTGTTGACGCAACATCGATTACGCGTGATGTGAAGTCGAGGATGGCAATCGGACCCCGGGGAGCCCGGTCTGGGTTGGGCGGCAGGGGTATTCGCCAGCCGGGCCTATCGGCTACGGAAGCCGGGGTTGTCCAGGCCGCGGACAAGATCGCATGGCCAAGGTGCGGAAGGGTTGTGACGCCCCAGGCAGTCGGCGCCATACACCCCACCTTCGGGCTGGTGGGCCTTCAACTTCCGCTTCGCGGCCTTCTCGGCCCGCACTGCGTCGGCTGAACGTCCGGCACGAACAGTCTGGCTCTGCCACCACGCACTGATCGAACCGTTCTTCTGCGCCACGAGGTCATCTGCCATGGTCGAGACTCTAGTCTCGGGGGCCTACGGGCCTCCACGGGCAGGTTCATCATTCAACAACAGGTTGTGCTTGTCATCACAGGGCCGGGCACCTAGCGTTGTCGCCAGCGGGAGCACATACGCCACGGATCTCCCCGTCGACGGCCTGCTTGGGGTCGCGCCACCACGTGGCACGGCAGGAGACGAGATGACCGTCGAATACATCCGCTACCGAATCGAAGATCCGCAGCGGCGTATCGAGTTCGAAAATGACTACGCCGCGGCCGCCGAACAGCTGGCAGCCGCCCCGCAGTGCCTTGGATGGGAGCTGTGCAACGGCGTGGAGGAGCCGGAGCGGTACATTCTGCGGATCGAGTGGTCCTCCGTGGAGGATCATCTGGGCGGTTTCCGCTCCAGCCCCCTGTTTCGGCAGTTCCTCGGCCACATTCGCCCCTACATCGGCGACATCGAGGAGATGAAGCACTACGAGCGCACCGGCGTCGTGTCTGCAGCAGCGGCAAGCTGACAGTCCAAAGGCCGCAACCGGAAGGATCTTCGGCGCCGGCTGCACGATATCTCCTGGCCGACTTAGGATTCAGAAGGTGTGTACGTGTGAGCGCGTACTTGTGTTGTAGCACTGGATGTCTCGGCACAACACAGATGCGCGGGTGGCGCGTGAGCAAACTCACGGTTCCGTCCTGCGATTGCAGGAGGACAATGGAAGTGTCGGCTCGCGGGCTCCGATGTGCTCATCGGTATGAGCGCAGTGTCCCGTGGTCGCGCTGCTTGACCGATCGTCCGTTGTGGTGGTCAGGCGGCGTGATGATCGTCAGGTAGAGGGTATGCGCCCCGGGGGGTGCTTGCGGTTGAGCGCGACGCCAGCACGATCAGAAGGATCACATCACTATGCAGTTCTCTGCCGGTCAAGTTGTTGTACACCCGCACCATGGACCCGCCACGGTCTCCGAGATATACAGTCGCCCAATCCGGATGACGCCAACGCAGTATCTGCGGCTCACTATTCATCATTCCGATCTCACCATCGACCTGCCGGCCCTGCAGGCCGAGGAGCTTGGCGTCCGGCCGCTCTTCGACGCCGCCGGACTCGCGCGACTGATCGAGGTGTTGCGCGCGCCTACCGGCGACGAGCAGTTGTCGTGGACGCGGCGGTTCAAAGAGAATCAAGAGAAGCTGCGGCGCGGTGACCTCTTTGTTGCCGCCGAGGTCGTCCGGGACCTGGCCCGGCGTGAACACAACAGTCATGTTTCGGTAGGCGAGAAGGCAATGCTCCGGTCGGCGCGCGGCCCGGTGGTCACCGAGTTGTCCCTGGTCTTGTCGATTCCCGAGGAAGAGGCCGAAAGCCTCATCGACACCAATATCTTCGAATCCGAATCGGTTCCTGAGCAACGGGTGCTCGCCGAGGCGGGCTGACTCGCTGACTTGGCTTGGCTTGGATCGGACGTCCGGTGGAGCCGATGACGGGAATCGAACCCGCGTATGCAGCTTGGGAAGCTGCCGTTCTGCCATTGAACTACATCGGCGTGCGGCCTCGAAGGCTGCGAGAGCGATATTAACAGGCATTGGTGCCGACGCTGTGCGCACGCCCCAAAACCGGCCGCACGCTGCATAAACCGACTTGTCGGTGGCTTGGTCTAGTCTCGAATGCATGTTCGATAGAAGCGATGAGAAGCCGGTCGGGATCCCTGAGTTCGGTCCCGTGGCGTCGTTGAGTCCGAACGAACTGCTGCGCGACGCCGAGCAGGCGCTGGTGGTGCAGGCTCGGATGGAATGGGAGCGTTACGCAGTGGCTGCCGAACTGCATCGTCAGTTGGTGCAGCCCTATGCCGGCACCGAGGCCGAGATGCGGGCGACCGATCCATTTGCGGTGTGCGCGGCGAGGATCGGGGCGGCGCAGCTGAGCACCCAGTATGCAGCCGAGATCCAGATCAATCGGGCGCTGGCGTTGCGTGATCGGCTACCACTGGTCAATCTGGCGTTGAAGGACGGAAAGGTGGCCCCGCATCATATTCCGGCGATCATCACTCGGACCGAATTAATCGAGGGTTCAGAGCATATGGCGGATATCGATCGCGATATCGCTGAGCATCTGCGTCGTCGGGGCTCGTGGTCGAAGAAGCGGATGCGAGACATGGTCGATGCCAGCATCTTCCGTCGCGACCCAGACCTGGTCCGCAACAAACGCGAGGACGCGAAAAACAATCGGGGTATCTGGGGCACAGCGGCCGAGTACGGCATGGCCACGATCGACGCGCATGGCACCGCGGAAGAGATGGCCATGATCATGGCCCGCCTGGAGAAGCTCGCGATGGCGGTGTGCAAGGCTGATCCGCGGCGCAAGGCCGACCGGTTGGCCGATGCGCTGTTCGCGACGGTGATGGGCCGCGAGTTCCGATGTGAATGTCCGAACGACCCGAAGTATCCATGCACCGCTGACATCCTCACCATTCCTGCCGACCAGTTGATTTCGGGTGTGGATGTCAAGATCGTCCTGCACGTGATCGCCGATCAGGCCACTGTCGACGGCACCGCAAACAATCCTGGATTCATCGCGGAACAGGGTGTCATCTCGGGTGACCACGTCCGCGACATCGCCACCCGCAAAGACGTCGTCGTACGACCGATCGGCTACAAGACCAAGCAGGCCAAGGCGGAGCACACCAAGACCGAGGACACCAAGGCTGGGCAGCCCGCCGGCTGCACGCCCCAACCGAACCGTAAGACGCGGCGATCGAAGAAGGCCAGGCGGGCGAACAAGACCAAGAAACTCCATGTGCAAGCTCCGCCGATCCAGCCCATCCCGGACCTCGCGGACTTTCCGGTCTCGGCGAAGGACGTCAAAGCGCCTTTCGTGCAGACAGTTCCACTCCGAGCAACCCAACCCGGCGATGATTACCGGCCATCGACAGTGCTCGACAGTTATATCCGGATCCGAGACGCCTACTGCATGTGGCCCGGATGCGATGAGAAGGCCTGGGACGCCGACCTCGATCACACGCACGAATACAACCATCAGTGTCCCGATGCCGGTGGTTGCACGCATCCGTCAGAGATGAAGACGCTGTGCCGGTTTCATCATCTGATGAAGACGTACACCGATTGGCTCGACGACCAGTATCCCGACCCGAAGTCCGGGTGCCCCCGATTGGTGTTCACCACCCCGGAAGGGCGGGATTACGACGGCCCCGCCTGGACTGGCGAGGATTTGTTTCCCGCGCTACGGATGATCGTCTTCGACAAACACCGCGGTCCGTCACGTCGGCCGCCACCGGCAACGTCACCGCCAACGCCGCAGCAACACCGCACGCAACCGCGTACCGCAGCCAAACACGCACGCCGCCAACAAGAACGATTCCGCAATCGCCGCCGGCGCGAAGACCAAGAGCGGAGCATCCCGCCGGCGCCGTTCTGATGGGGATGAACTGCGCATGCGGGGAGTGAACTGCGCATGCGGAGACTGAACTGTGCGTAAGTACGTGCGTGGGCCCGCGGGTCCGGGAAGGATGTTCGCAATGACGCAACCTGGTTATGACGCTCTCGCGCAGGTCTACTCCGAGACCTTTCCGACGGCGTACCAGTCCCCGCTCGAGCAGCACACGGTCGCGGCCTTCGCTGACCTGGTGTTGCAAGGTCAACGCGCAGGCATCGTGGTGGATGTGGGTTGCGGGCTCGGACACGTGGCTGCTGACCTGTCCCGCAGGGGCCTGGAGGTGATCGGAGTCGATCCGAGTCAGGAAATGTTGCAGATCGCTCGTCGCAACCATCCCGAACTCCGATTCGTCCACGATGACGCCGAGCTGAGGTCGGTGGAGTTGGCAGACGAGCGCGTCATCGCAATTCTGGCGCGTTACAGTCTGATTCACGTACCGCCGTCAGAGATCCCGGCAGTATTCGCCAGATGGGCAGCGAGAATGGACCCAGGGGCGCTCGTCGCGGTCGCTTGCCAGGCCACCGACGACGTGAACGCGGTCGTCGAGTTCGATCATGCGGTGGCACCGGCGTGGCGGTGGCACCCTAACCGGCTGGCAGAAGCACTGTTTGACGCCGGCTTTGATGAACTGTGGCGCACCATCAACCGCCCCGACGCCGACTATCGATTTCCCTTGTTTCACGTGGTTGCACGCCGAAGGGAACAACGTCCGAGGGGATAGTGACTGACGGGTCAGAAGACCCCCGAGAAATCCATCCGCGCAATCCGTTCCGGATCGGAAACAATGTTCATCGCGAGCACGCGATTATTGGCAACGGTGAACGATGCGATCGCGGACACCTCGTCGCCGGCGAACGACAGCACACCGATGCCGTCGTTCACGCGCACCATGTGACTGCGTGCGTTCGCAGCCCGGTAGATGATCGCGCCGCGGGCCACCTGATTGACGCCCACCAGCTCCATCGGAGCCTTGTCGGCCGCATGATCGTTGCGCAACACGATGTCCGGGTCGAGCACCGCCATGAGTGCGTCGAGATCGCCGCCACGAGACGCAGCAAGAAATGCCTCGACCACCCTTCGCTGTTCCGAATGCTTTGGCGACCGGGGCGTAGCACCCTGCACGCGAGTACGCGCGCGACTGGCCAGCTTCCTGGCCGCAGCGGGTGTCTTGTCGACGATCGGCGCGACTTCCTCGAACGGCATCGCGAACAGATCGTGCAGAACAAATGCCAACCGCTCACTCGGCGTGAGCGTCTCCAACACCACCAGTAGCGCGACACTCACCGAGTCGGCCAGCATGGCTTGGCCTTCCGGGTCGT
Source organism: Williamsia sp. Y844 (assembly GCF_056786475.1). Classification (NCBI taxonomy): domain Bacteria; kingdom Bacillati; phylum Actinomycetota; class Actinomycetes; order Mycobacteriales; family Nocardiaceae; genus Williamsia; species Williamsia sp. Y844. The sequence goes on along the minus strand of NZ_JBXCJB010000001.1, from coordinate 1,398,417 downwards.
CCGCCGAGTCGAGTGGAGCCACAATCGGATCGGGCAGATGCACGATCTCCATCGATTCTTCATGGCGGGTCCGTCGCGACCGCAACATGTTCAAACACACGCGTGAGGTGACCGTGGTGAACCAGCCGCCGATATTGGCGATGTCATCGGTGTCGGCGGCGGCGACCTTCAGCCAGGTCTCCTGCACCGCGTCCTCGGCCTCGGGCAGCGACCCCAGCATCCGATAGGCAACGGCGCGCAGGTGTCCACGATTGGCCTCGAACTCGGTGAGCAAAAAATTGGTGGTGTCCATCGGTCACATTTCCCTTCCCTCGGGTGTCAGAGCTATGAACCGCCCGACACCGCAGATGTGACATGCACATCGGCCGGGCCGATCCGAGGAGCCGAAAATGTCCGCACGTATGACCAACCCAGCCACCATCCTGCCGCAGGCCGTCAAGGCCATCCCGCATCTGCTCGGTGCGATTGACCAAGGCGGTGTCTCGCTCACGTTGCGCGAACTCATCATGCTTCGCGCCAGCCAGATCAACGGATGCGCGGCGTGTGTGTACGGCCACGTCGCGGCCTTGCGAAACGAAGGCGAATCCCAAGATCGCATCGACACTGTCGCGGTCTGGCGGGAATCGCCCTTCTTCACCGACGCTGAGCGGGCCGCCCTGAACCTGACGGAATCAGCCACCCGGCTCGCCGATTCGCCTGGCACAGCCGTTCCGGATGCGGTCTGGGACGAGGCCGCCGACCTCTTCGACGAAAAGGCGATGGCGGGGATCGTCCTGGCGATTGCAACCATCAATTTCTTCAACCGCATCAACGTGACGATTCAAGAACCCGCAGGCACAACGTGGAGCTGACTCCGGGAGCGGCTAACCTCGTCCTGTGCTGCTCTCCGACCGCGATATCCGTGCCCAGATAGCTGACGGCCGGTTGGCCATCGATCCGTTCGACCCGACGCTGGTCCAGCCGTCCAGCATCGACGTCCGGCTCGATGGTCTTTTCCGGGTCTTCAACAACACCCGCTACACCCACATCGACCCTGCTCAACGGCAGGACGAGCTGACAACGCTTGTCGAGCGAACCGAGGGTGAGCCGTTTGTGCTGCACCCCGGCGAGTTCGTCCTCGGGTCGACGCTTGAGGTCTGCACCCTCCCCGACGATCTGGCCGGCCGCCTCGAAGGCAAGTCGTCGCTGGGTCGACTGGGGCTGCTGACGCACTCGACGGCAGGTTTCATCGACCCCGGCTTCACCGGACACATCACGCTGGAGCTCTCGAATGTCGCGAACCTGCCGATCACGTTGTGGCCGGGCATGAAGATCGGGCAGCTGTGCCTGATCAAGCTGTCCAGTCCGGCGGAATCGCCGTACGGCAGCGCCGCGGCCGGATCCAAGTACCAGGGACAACGCGGCCCGACCCCGTCCAAGGCCTACCTGAACTTTCCCCAGAAGCAGAACGACTGAAGGGTTCCGCTGACGGTGGCCGACGCGCCACCTGATCGATGCCTGATGGCCAACCGCGTTCAGTACCCACAGGGGTATGAACGTCACAGTATTTGGATGCGGCTACCTCGGAGCCACCCACGCTGCGTGTTTGGCCGAACTCGGGCATGACGTACTCGGCGTCGACGTCGATGCGGCCAAGGTCGCCGGATTGCAGAACGGTGACCTCCCGTTCTACGAACCCGGGCTGTCGGATGTGCTGCGGCGCAACCTCGCCGCCGGGCGCCTGCAGTTCACCACGGACTACGACAGGGCTGCGGCCTTTGCCGACGTGCACTTCCTGGGCGTCGGCACCCCGCAGAAGAAGGGCGAATACGCGGCAGATCTGCGCCACGTGTACGCCGTGATCGACGAATTGGCGCCGCGGCTGCACGGTGACCACCTGATCATCGGCAAATCGACCGTTCCCGTTGGCACCTCGGAAGAACTGAAGCGTCGCGCGCAGGGTGCGGCAGGCAGTGGTGCCGAGCCCGGCAACGGCACCGAGATCACGATTGCCTGGAATCCGGAGTTCCTCCGCGAAGGCCATGCCGTCGACGACACTCTGCGTCCCGACCGGATCGTGTTGGGGGTCGACGCCGCGGGCACCGCTGACGCCGGTGCTGTCGAAGTGAAGGTGCGCGAGCTCTACAGCACGATCCTGGCCGCCGGGACCCCGTTCCTGGTCACCGACCTCGCGACCGCCGAGCTGGTCAAGGTTTCGGCGAATGCCTTTCTGGCAACCAAGATCTCGTTCATCAACGCCATCAGTGAAGTATGTGAGGCAAGCGGCGCCGACGTGACGATGCTGGCCGATGCCATCGGGTTCGACGATCGCATCGGGCGCCGATTTCTCAATGCGGGTCTGGGATTTGGTGGTGGTTGCCTGCCCAAGGATATTCGTGCATTCATGGCACGTGCCGGTGAACTCGGCGCCGATCAGGCCCTGACATTCCTGCGTGAGGTCGATTCCATCAACATGCGACGCCGCACCGCGATGGTCGAGCTGACCACCGCGAATTGCGGTAACACGCTGCTGGGCAAGAACATTGCCGTGCTGGGAGCGGCCTTCAAGCCGGAGAGCGACGATGTTCGTGACTCGCCTGCACTCAACGTCGCCGGACAGCTCCAATTGAAAGGGGCCACAGTCAGTGTTTTCGACCCGAAGGCAATGGACAACTCCCGCAAAGTCTTTCCGACGCTCACCTATGCAAGCTCGGCACACGATGCCTGCCTGCAGGCCGATGCGGTACTGGTGCTGACCGAGTGGACCGAGTTCGTCCACATGGACCCGAAAGCGCTGAAACCGCTCGTCCGCAACATGAACGTGATCGACGGCCGACGATGCCTGGACGCCGGTGCGTGGCGTCGGGCCGGCTGGACGTATTCGAGCCTGGGTGGCCCCGTCCGTGACCTACCCGCCACGCCGCTGCGTCCCGCATTGGCAGGACGGCGATCATAACGGCTTATTCGGGGTCTTTGCGCCCGCGTTCTTTGTGGCCGCGTTCTTTGTGGCCGAGGTAGTCGTCGAGTTGCTCGGCCAGATCGCGGTCCAATGCGCGGTCGAGTGCATTGTGAGCGGAAATTGTTCCGGCCTGGCGCATTTCGCGGACCAACTCGACGGCCCACTCGGATTCGGAATCGGTCTTCGGAATCCATCCGTCGCCGTGTTCTTTGGCCATGACCGTGCGTCCGGCCGAGATCAGGGTCGATGCGACCTGGGCCATGTCCGCTTCCACCTGGCCGTACACATCGAGGAGCATCGACAGGGACAGCCCGAGCTTGGTGAGTCTGCCGAACGCTCGCACCGTTTCGCGGTCGAGCAGCGTGTAGCCGTCATCAGTGCGCTCGATGAGCCCGTATTCGATCAGCTTGTCGTAATGAGTTGGGTTGCCGGAGTTGAGCAATGCCTTGAGGCCCTCGGCGGAGATCGCCTCGGTGTGCGCCTTCGACCACGGCTCGGTGACAACCTCGCGAAGACCGAGGACGTCGGCCAGGTCGTCGCCGCGTTGCACCCCGTGCAGGAAGTCGCCGATGTGCCGGATGGTGAATCCGCGGTGCAACAGGTCATTGATCACCTTCAACCGGGCCAGGTGACTGTCGGAGTAGATCGCGATGCGGCCACGCCGGGTGGGCCTGGGAAGCAGCCCCCGGTCCTGGTAGCCGCGGACATTGCGGGTGGTGGTTCCCGCGGCTCGCGCCAGGTCGTCGATCCGGTACTCGGTCATCAGGCCGCTTTCGATCGAGCTGCATATTCGGATTCGTTCACGACAGGTCGAGGGTTGATTCTAGCGGAGCAAAACGGCACGTTCACAAATGGCGCAGTCCACCGTGACACATCCCGAGCTTGTGGAGTTGAACGCGATAGCCGACCGATTGCGGCTGCAAATGCAACAATGTTTCCTGGTTCGGCGACTTGAGTTCGCACGGCAAGACGCCATCGGCTGATCTGACTACAGATTTGATCAGAGTTCGTCGCGGCGAAGGTCCCGTAGGCGACAGTGTCGATGGCTCAGGCAGAATGGCGACCGACAACGTTCGCAGAGGTGAGTCGGTCACGGCGGGGGGCAGTGGTGGATCACGATCCGGGAGAGGCGCTGGCACCGGGCCGGGTGGTCTGGCTCGACGCGGCAGTACTCGCGGATATCCGGGAGCTGCTCACAGCCACCCTTGGTGCCCTCGGACCGGCCTTTGTGCTGGTAGAGGTCGACGACGGTGGTGTGCGCGGGGCGGCTGTGAATGCCGAGACCGGCCAGCGAATTGTCGAACTCTACGACAACACCCTCGACTCTGCATGTTTCGATCGCGCGATTGCCGACCACCTGGTGCGTACCGGCAAAACCGAGATGCCCGCAAAGCCCGAGTGGGCCCGCGAGCTGGTCGGGCTGATGCCGCAGGCCAGAAAGGTGCTCGGAATCGCCGAGGCCACCTTTGTGATGGGTGAACAGGACGTCGGCCTGCTCCGGGTCACAAAGGCGGATGTCGAAGAGGCCTTGAACCCGGCTGCGGTCCAGGCTGTCAGTGTGGCTCGGTCGGTGTCGTTGGCCTCTCCCAGCCAGATCTGTGCAGTGGTTGTGATGTCCCACGTCGAATGGCCGGGTCTGCTCGGCGAGATGTCGCGGGCTTTCGATGGCCAGTTGCCGGTGCTGCAGATCGGCACGACGCCGAAGCCGACCCGCGAGAGTAGGCATTCGCATTCGTCGGCAGACAATCCCGACGTCGTCCCGGCGGTGACGCCCACCCCGACCTCCACCTCGACTCCGGCACCGGCACCGGCACCGTTCTATGCTCCGAAAACACGCACCGAACCGGCGCCGATGCCGGTGCAACCGCCGGAGCCCGTGAAGCTCAACGACTCGCTCCCGGACCCGCTGCCAGAACCGTTTCCCGGACCGATCACGGAGCCTGCCCCGCTGTTCGATGCGCGGGCTGCGGACCGCCGACACAAACAGAACCGATTGGTGATGGCAGGCGCCGCGACGATTGCGGCGGTGATCGTGGCCGGCGGAATCACCGCCGCTGTCGGTCCGTGGCGGGAGGACACCACCGGCTTGGAGTCGCAGCGTTATCTGACGGCACCGAGCGGCAGCACCACAACCACCACCAAGGCGCCGGCCACATCGACGACTTCGTCCACCCCGTCGACGCCCGCGATCCCGCCGATCGACACCAAGGCCGCGCTCGCCCCGATCGTCGTCTACACCACGCCGCCGCCACCACCACCACCGACCACACGGCGGGTCACGCCGCCGCGCCCGAGGCAGAACACGATCCCGAATCCGATCCCCGGGCAGCCCCCGATCGTTTTGCCCTGAGGGTTCCGTCGTTTGGACTGAGGGTGAGCTAGGTGTTATTCCCAGCTAGGGCGCGACACCCCGGCTGATCAGGTCAAGGGTCTGCTCGTAAACGAGGGGCCAGTGCGAATTGGTGCCGGAAGGTCCGCCGCCGTCGAACTCCCGGCTGTCGAGTTCGAGGCTGACGGCGCCGTGCACGCAGGCCCAGATCTGCAATGTCAGGATCATCGGATCGCCCGCTCGGATGGTTCCGGCGGCCTGTCCGTGCCGAACGATCTCGGTCAGCGCATACAAGGCGGTCTCCGCCAGGTCACCTTCCGGCTTGCACTGGCCGGAGAACATCAGGCGGTACAGGGTCGGCGACTGCAGGGCGAACTCGCGGTACGCCACACCAGAACCTCTGAGCCGGGCTCGTGGGTCGGAATCGGCCGCACCGCCGACCATTGCGCGTAGCCGCTCAAATCCTTCGGTGACCACTGCGGTCAGCAGTCCGGCTTTGCCGTCGAAATGGTTGTAGACACCCATCGGTGCCACTCCGGCCTCGGTCGCCACTGCCCGAACCGTCAAACCTTTTTCGCCGTGTTCGTCCAGAACGCGCAGCGCGGCGGCCAGCAGCAATCCGCGCACGTCACCGGCCGGAGTTCTTGTTGCCGGTCCCGACGATCTGACAGCCACGACGTCGATCCTTCCATAAAGGTTCTGGAAATCCCTTGACACCGTTGTAGCACAATGTTCTTCTTAAGTAGAACAGTGTCCTACAACAATAGATCAACCTTCTACTCGAGGAGTATCGATGAGTGATCGGACCCTGGTTGCGCCGGCGACATCGCCGGCAACCGACAAGCGCTGGTGGGCACTTGTTGCCCTCTGTGGCGCCGTGCTGTTGGTGATGATCGACAACACGATCGTCAACGTGGCACTGCCGACCATCAGCCGTGACCTCTCCGCTGACAACTCAGGTCTGCAGTGGGTCGTCGACGCGTACACGTTGACCTTCGCGGGACTGCTGCTGACGGCAGGCCACTTCGCAGACCGCTTCGGTCGTCGCCGACTGCTGGTGATCGGTGTCCTGGGGTTTGCCGCGGTCTCGGTGGTTGCCGCCGAATCGCAGACGCTTGGGCAACTCATCGCCACCAGGGCCGGTCTCGGATTGTTTGCCGCGATGGTGTTTCCGGCGACCCTGTCATTGCTGATCGGACTGTTTCCCGACCTCAAGGAGCGTGCGATCGCCGTCGGCATCTGGGCCGGTACATCCGGTATCGCGGTGGCCATCGGTCCGGTCCTCGGTGGCTGGCTGCTCGAGCACTACTCCTGGTCGTCGGTGTTCTGGGTCAATCTGCCGATCGCGGCCGCGGTACTGGTCGGTGTTGCGCTCGTGGTGCCCAGTGGTGGCAAGTCGCAGTCTGGTTCCTTCGATGCAATCGGTGCGATCGCGTCCATCGTGGGTGTCTCGCTGCTGGTGTACACCGTCATCGAAGGGCCGAACCACGGCTGGGGATCGGTCACGACGATTGCCGGATTCATCGGTGCAGCAGTCATTCTCACGCTCTTCGTGCTGCGGGAACTACGCGCGGCGCATCCGATCCTCAATGTCCGGCTCTTTGCGAACAGGCACTTCTCTGTTGCTTCCGGGTTGATCGCGGTAGCGTTCTTCAGCCTGTTCGGATTCATCTTCCTGATCACCCAGTACTTCCAGGCGGTCAAGGGATATGGCCCGCTGTCGGCAGGCCTTCACACGCTCCCGTTTGCGGTGGTGATGGCGGTGTTCTCGCCGCTGGCAATGATTCTGGCTCGGCGCCTGGGACCCGGCCGGGTTGCGGCCCTCGGTTCGGCGACGATGGCATGCGGATTCGCATTGGTCCTGTTGGCCGGACGGGAAGCTTCGTACTGGGGGCTGATCATCTGGTCGATGAGTTTGATGGCGATGGGGCTGGCGCTTGTTCAGGGCCCGGCGACCAACATCATCACCAATTCTCTGTCCCCGGAACAGACCGGCGCCGGATCGGCGGTCAACGACGTGACCCGAGAGATCGGCGGAACGCTGGGCGTGGCAGTCCTCGGTTCCATCCTCACCTCGATGTACACCACCGGAATCGGAACCCAACTCGACAACGTCGGCCTGCCGCCGGAAGCTGTTGATGCAGCGAAGAACTCGGTGATGGCCGGTGTTCAGATGGCATCCGACATCGGCGGTCCATCGGGTCAGCAGATCATGGTGACCATTCAGGACGCATTTGTCGACGGGCTGCACACATCTGTCATCGCGGCGATAGCCGCCGCCGGCCTGGCGGCGCCGATCGCATGGTTCACGCTACGGGGCAAGCAACTCGGTGATGCCGTGGTGGTTGAGAGCGTCGTGGACGAGGATGCGGAGTCTGAGATCGTGGAGTCCCGCTGAACGTCAGGCCGAGTATTCGTAACCTTCTTTGAGGGCCTTGCGGAGTGAGAGTGCAGACTCGATTCGGGTGGTCGGCCGAAGGTAGGGCGAATCGCCCTGGGCGTTGATGTAATACGTATTCGACCCGGCGCAGCGCGGACTTGCAAAGACCGTGTTGCGCACCTTTTTGCGCATCTTCTCCACGAATTCGGTGGTCTGCGCGTCGGTGGCACTGACCCGCGACGAACCTGACTGCACGGCCTTGGCCACCACCTGCACCGCGTGGGTGACACACAGGTCGATGGTGTCGAACCAGGAGAACCCGATGACACCGTACGGACCTGGCGTGAGGAACAGATTCGGGAAGCCCGGTACCGTGATGCCCTCGTAGGCATGCATCCGCTCGGAATCCCATGTCTTGGCCAGGTCCTGGTTGCCGATCCCGGTGATCTGGTAGGGCAGGTCGAAGATCTTGAACCCGGTTGCCAGGATCAAGGTGTCGATGTCAAGGGTGCGGCCGTCGGTGAATTCGATTCCCGTACTGGTGATCCGGTCGATCGATGCGGTTTCCAGATCGACGTTGTCCCGGTTGAACGTGGGAAAGTAGTCGTTGGAGAAGGACGGACGCTTGCACGCGTAGCCATAGTGCGGGGTGAGTTGCTCGCGCAGACGCTTGTCCTTCACCTGGCCGCGCAGATGCCGTTGACACAACTTCTCCACGCCACGAGTGATGGCCGGTAGTTGTTTGTTGTAGACGACGCCGACCGTCTCGGAGATCTCGAATGTGGTGTCTATCAGAAAACGGGGCAGCAGTTGGAGTTTGGGGACCCGCCGGTAGATGTTGCGGAGGAATCCGGGGATGGGCGCATTGGGCTTGGGAAGGACCCAGATCGCGGTGCGTTGCAGCACGGTCAGATGCTGCACCTGCGGTGCGATGGTGGGGATGATCTGGATCCCGGTGGCACCGGTGCCGATGATTCCGACCTTCTTGCCGGTCAGGTCGTAGTCGTGATCCCATGATGCCGACCGCAGAACCTTGCCCGAGAAGTTGTCCAGACCAGGCAGATTTGGGGTGGCGGGCGTCGACAGTGCGCCGTGGCAGGAGATCAGGAACCGTGCGGTGACCGTGTCGCCGGAGGCGGTGGTGATGGTCCACAGATCGGTGGCCTCATCGAAATCGGCTGCCGTGACCGGTGTTCCGAAACGGATGTGCCTGCGGATGCCGTAGCGCTCGGCGATGTCGCGGGCGTACTGCAATAGTTCTGAGCCGGGGGCGAATACTTGCGACCAGTCAGGGTTCAGCGCGAACTTGTACGAATAGGTGACGGACGGAATGTCGACCTCGACGCCGGGATACTGATTGGCGAGCCAGGTCCCGCCGACATCATCGTTGCGGTCGAAGATGACGTAATCGTCGATACCGCGTTCCTGCAACTTGATTCCGGCGGCAAGCCCACCGAACCCGGCACCGATGATCGCGACGGTGTGATCAGGTGCGACGTTGTGATCAGGTGCGACGGAGTGGTCAGGTTGTGGGATGTCGGCTGACGCCATGGGAGTCTCCTGGGCTGGAATGGTTGGAGTTCAGAGGTCGAGGCGGAGGTGGTCGCCTGCGGCGCGGGAGACGCAGGTGAGCATCACGCCCGCTTCTCGTTCGGGTTCGGTCAGGATGTTGTCGCGGTGATCCACCTCGCCCGCGAGTACCCGGACCTTGCAGGTTCCGCAGAAGCCCTGCTGGCATGAATAGGGAACGGACGGAAGCTCGCGCCGGATCGCGGCCAACGCGGATTCTGTTGCACTGACCGGGATCTGCTGTTCGTTCGAATTGAGACTGACCGTGAACGGCCTCCCATTATCCACCGGTGGTGGACTGAACCGCTCGAAGTGGAGTTCTACGTCGCCACGTCCGAGTAGTTCTGTGCGGATCGAGTTGAGCATCGGTGGCGGGCCGCAGCAGTACACGGCGGTCCCGGCCTGCATCGGCCCCAGCAGGTCTGAGGCGGCGGGCAGTCCGTGCCGGTCGTCGGTGCGGACCGTGACCTTGTCGCCGTAGTCGGCGAGTTCTGAGAGGAACGGTAGTGAATCGGCGCTGCGGCCGGTGTAGACCATCGACCAATCCAGTCCGAGACGTTGTGCCGCGCCGAGCATGGGCAGAATCGGTGTGATCCCGATGCCGCCTGCGACAAATCGCAGTTTCTTTGCCGGTGAGCCATGGCCAGGTGCGGCAAGCGGAAATGCGTTGCGCGGCCCCTTGATCCGGACCGAGGAGCCCACGTCGAGGGTGTCGTGGACCTCGATCGATCCGCCGCCACCCTCCGGGATTCGCCGGACCGCGATGCGATACCGGTGGCGGTCGGCCGGGTCTCCACACAGGGAGTACTCCCGCATTCGGCCCGACGGTAACAACAGGTCCAGATGTGCCCCGGCATACCAAGGCGTCAGTTCGCCGCCATCGGGTGCGGCCATGGTCAGCGCGACCACGTTGTTGTCGTGCGCGACAACCTCGCGACCGACGACTTCCAGCGTGGTGACGCGACCGGTCTGATCGGGAATGTTCAGGTGAGTGAACCTGCCCCACAACGGAAACCAGACCTTACCGATGGCGCTGGCAACTCGCATCGCGGGATCGTGCTGATAGCGGCCCCGCAGATGTGGAGGCGCGGTGGTCATCGTGGTGGTGTGCTCGAGGCGGCGCTGATTCACTTGTGCGCGGCCCTTGCTGCCGGCGACGACGCGAGGTAGGCGACGGCTTGTGCTGTGGATCCGACCTGGGTCGGTCGGAAGGACGGTTTGAAGTAGGTGAAGGTGGCCAAGACGATCGATCGCACCGTGGGTAGCAGTCCCATGCGTGCGCCTCGGAAGTATCCGAGCATGGTCTTCGCGTAGCCGATCTTGCCGGTCGGATCATTGACCGCCAGGAATCGGGTGCCCCGGTGGATCACGAACAACAGAGCAGGCAGTACGGCGAGCATCGCCCGGCCGCGCTTGAGGTAACTGTCACCGAAGTAGGTGGCCACGTCGTGGGCCACCTCGCGGTGTTCGACCTCTTCGGCGCCGTGCCAACGGAACAGATCTGCCATCGCCGGGTCGGCGTTGTACTCGGTCCAGGTGTTGTTGAGCGAGAAGTCGCCCAGGATGGCGGTGTAGTGCTCGATGGCCGCGATCAGCCAGAGGCGCTCGACCAGATGTTTGTGCCGCACTTCGGCATCCGGATGCTGCGATGGCCCGAGCACCTTGCGGAACACCCATTCCATCTGCTTCTGGAAGGGTGTTGGATCGAAGCCGCGCGCTTCCATGAACTCCCACAGCACGCGGTCGTGGGTTTCGGCGTGCATCGCTTCTTGGCCGATGAATCCGCGCATGGCCGCTGCGAGTTCCTCGTCCTTCACCAGCGGCACGGCCTCGTTGTACGTCTGGACGAACCAGCGTTCTCCCTCTGGGAGTAACAGGTTGAGCATGCTGACCACATTGGACGGGACCGGGTGGTCCGGAATCCAGTGCAGAGGTGTGTCCTTCCAATCGAACTCGACATTGCGGGCATGGAGTTCGATTGGTCCCGGATCGAAGTTGTACATTTCATCCTCCCGAAAACGCTGGTGCTAAAAGAGTTTGGTGCGTGCCATCCGGCGTGACAGGGCAGGAACAAAGCGGTAGATGCGGTAGCCGACCTTTGCTTCAATGGTCACCGGAACCACGGCCTTGTTGTCGGCGATGGCGCGGAGGATCGCAGTGGCCACCCGATCAGGGGTGAAGCCGCGTCGTTTGTAGCGTCCACTCATCTTGTCCTGCAACCGCTTCTCGGTATCTTCCGGGACACCGGCGAACTCGGTGGCGGCAACGATGTTGGTGTCGACGATGCCGGGGCAGATCGCCGATACGCCGATGCGGTGCTCGGCCAGTTCCGCACGCAGCGATTCGGAGAACATCAGGACGCCGGACTTGGTGGCGGCATAGCCGCCCAGACCTTGCTGCGGCATGAACGCCGCGGCCGACGCGAGGTTGACGATGTGCCCGCCGAGGCCGCGTTCGACCATCTTGCGGCCGAACACCCGGCTGCCGGTGATGACACCCATCAGGTTGATGTCGACGAGGCGCCGGATCTGTTCGTCGGTGGCGTCGAGAACGTGTCCGGCCAAACCGATTCCGGCGTTATTGACCACCACGTCCGCGACACCGTGCGTTTTGGTGATCTGCTCACCGAACTCGGTGAACGCGCTGGTATCGGAAACGTCGAGTGCGTAGGCATGTGCGGTGCCGCCGGTGGCGGTGATCTCCGCGGCGGTCTCTTGGGCGGCATCGAGATTGATGTCGGCCAGCACCACTTCGGCACCGTTCTCGGAGAAGAGGTAGGCGGTCTCGCGTCCGATGCCACTGCCGGCTCCGGTGATCACTGCGAGTTTGCCGTTCAGCGATCGATGCTCGCCCTTCTGGCGGGTTCGCGCGATGGTGGGTGACATCTCGTCTCCTCGGATCGACTCGATGAACTGAGTTGCGATGTCGGCCAGATATCCCGGGTTGGTGTAGGGCAGCCAGTGTCCGGTGGGAGTGTCTGTGCGCCACAGTCGATCCGCGAACTTGTGGGTACTGGTGAAGATCGCGCTTCGTAGGGCCACATCGCGGGTGTTGACCACTTCGAACACCGGAACCCGGGTGCTGCGTGGGTCGGGGTTGGTGATCCGCTCGCGGATATTGGCGCGGTAGTAGCGCAGACCGGACACCGCGTCGGCGCGGAATGTGGGCGCCAGGGTCATGTTCTTGGGGTCGGTGCCTTCGAGGCCGGTGAGGAATCGACGCCAGACCGGAGCGTGTAAGCCGATGCCGAACAGGACATTCGGCACAACAGGCAGCTGGAAGATGACGGTGTAGGCCGACGAAACTGCCTGAGACAGGGCCTGGCCCAACGACTTCGGCGTGGGATGGCGTAGGCGTTCGTGGGCCCACAGGCCCAGGTGGTCGAGGTTGGGGCCGGACACCGAGACAAACGAAGCAATGCGGGCTTCGGCACCGGGCGTGGTGACGGCCTCCCACGTCTGTACCGAACCCCAGTCATGGGCGACAACATGAACGGGAGTTTCCGGGCTCACCGCGTCGATCACCGCAAACAGGTCGGCGGCGAGCTCAGGTAACCGATACGGTGCATCGCCCTGCGGGTGGTCGCTCTCGCCATAGCCGCGGGTGTCGTAGGCGACCACGTGATAGCGCGATGCCAGGTCTGCCGCGACCAATGTCCAGAGGAGGTGGGTGTCAGGCCACCCGTGCACCAGGACAACGGTCGGTCGGTCGGTCGTGGGCTCGCCCGACTCGAAAACCGCCAGTCGGACCCCGTCGCGGACAACCGTCCGTCGGCGCCATACAACCGGTGGTGCGGACCCTTCGCTATCGATAGCGGTCATCAACTCCCCTTTGAGTTCGCTGTGATGCGTTAGACGTTACCAGCAGTCACATATAAATCAACCCGCCCTGACCTGGGTATCTCCTCGAAACTGCAGTTATGAAGAGGTCTTCTCGGCTGATTCCTTCACAACTGCAGACTCAAATCGTCGGGAGCCCCGTTGGCCGAGTCCGCGTCCAAAGATCATGGGGAAGCTGGATGGGCCGTTCTCGGGCAGGAACTCTGTTGCGCGCGGGCTTCTGACCACGCATGAGCTCCGCAAGGATTTCGTGGCGGTCTATCGCGGGGTGCGCCAGTTCCATGCAGTGCTGACACTGGTCGACAGTGGAGCGGAATCGCCCCCCGAGACCCGAACTCGATTGTGGCTCATCAGATCTGGGCTACCGACGCCCGAGACTCAGATCGAGATCGTCGACGAGTACGGGCACGCATACATCCGTCTCGACATGGGCTGGCGTAAGTGGAAGGTCGCGGTCGAGTACGACGGCGAACATCACTGGACGAGGTCCGCCAGGCCTTATGGGAGGCATCGAGTCTGCAATTGTGAAGGACTCTTCTCGGCCGACGCCTTCACAACTGCAGATTCGATCACCAACTACTGCTTGTAGCTCGCCAGGAAGTTGCCGAGGCGGTCGATGGCGTCAGTGAGGTCGCGGGCCCAGGGCAGGGTGACGACGCGGAAGTGGTCCGGGCTGGGCCAGTTGAAGCCCGTTCCCTGGACAACCAGGATCTTCTCGCGCAGGAGGAGGTCGGTGACGAACTTTTCGTCGTCGTGGATCTCGTGCACCTCGGGGTCGATCTTCGGGAACGCGTACAACGCGCCCATCGGCTTCACGCAGCTGACGCCGGGGATCTCGTTGAGCTTCTCCCAGGTGATGTTGCGCTGTTCGAGTAGGCGTCCACCGGGGAGGACGAGGGCATCGATGCTCTGGTAGCCGCCGAGCGCGACCTGGATTGCATGCTGGCCGGGCACATTTGCGCACAGGCGAGTCGATGCGAGCATCTTCATGCCGTCGACGAAACCCTTTGCGTGATCCTTGGGTCCGGTGATGGCGACCCAGCCGGCCCGGTAACCGCACACGCGGTACGCCTTGGACAGGCCGTTGAAGGTGAGGCAGAGCAGGTCTGGCGCGAGCGAGGCGATGTTGATGTGCTTGGCCTCGTCGTAGAGGATCTTGTCGTAGATCTCGTCGGCGAGGATCAGCAACGAATGCTTGCGCGCCAACTCGACGATCTCCGTGAGGACCTCGCGTGAATAGACCGCGCCCGTGGGGTTGTTCGGGTTGATCACCAGCAGTGCCTTGGTGCGCGGGGTGATCTTCGATTCGATGTCGGCGATGTTCGGGTTCCAGCCGTTTTCCTCGTCGCACGCGTAGTGGATGGCCTTGCCGCCGGACAACGCTGTCATCGCGGTCCACAGCGGATAGTCCGGCGACGGGATCAGGACTTCGTCGCCGTCATCGAGCAGCGCCTGCATGGTCATGGTGATCAGCTCGGACACACCGTTGCCCAGGATCACGTCGTCGACGTCGAAATAGGGGAAGTCGGGTAGGAGCTCGTAACGCGTCACCACGGCCCGGCGGGCCGACAGGACGCCCAGCGAGTCGCTGTAGCCCTGCGAGTAGGGGAGAGCGTGGATCATGTCGCGCATGATGACGTCAGGGGCCTCGAAGCCGAACTGGGCGGGATTGCCGATGTTCAGTTTGAGGATTCGATGACCCTCCGCCTCGAGGCGGGCCGCGTGGGCGGTGACGGGTCCGCGGATCTCGTAGGCGACATTGCGAAGCTTTGCCGATTGCTCGAGTGGTTTCAGGTCGCGGTAAACATGCGAAACGTGTGGTCTGCTCACGTCCTTATGGTGCCAGTACCGGGCAAGTGGGTTTCAGGCTGCGAGGGGATTGCCCTCGAACTGGTCTCTTTTTTGCCCGGCAAGCCCCAAAAATTGCAGCTGGAACGGGTATTGGGCGCCGACGCGTTGTATCGAAAACGGCAGCGGCCGCCGACTTGGCGTTGTATTTCGCCAAGACCGGCGGCCGCGACCGCGCTCAGTGTGAAGTTTCTCTAATTTTGACCCGGGTAGGTCAGCTCTTACCCGGCCGCTTCTTGCCTGCTGCGATGCCGAAGCCCTTGGCCTTTGCCGGTCCGGATTCGCTGAGCGTCCGCGCCTCACCGTTTGTCGATGGGGTCTCCGTCGACATCTCCTGAGTGGGCTCGGTCTGAGTGGGCTCGGCCTGAGTTGCCTCGGGCTCAGTCGTCTCAGGCTCGGCTGCCTCGGGCACGGCGGCCTTCGTGTCAACCGTCTCCGGTTCCGCAGTTGGTGCTGCTGCGGCAGGCTTCGGCGCTCCGGGACGTTTTGCGCCCGGACGCTTGGCCTTCCCGCCGATGGCCAGACCCTTGACCTGAACCGTGGGCTCCTTCGGAGCCTCGGTCACGGCTTCGGTTGCAACTTCTTCCGGTGCAACTTCTTCCGGTGCGGCTTCGGCAGGAGCCGGTTCCGCGGCCGGTTCGGCTGCTGCGGGCTTGGCTGCGCCCGGCTTCTTGGCTGCGCCGCCGGGACGAGGTGCTCCCGGACGCTTGGCCCCGGGCGAGCCCGGCCTTTTTGCACCGCCGCCGATGGCCAGACCCTTCACGGGTGCAGCTGCCGGCTTGGCCTCTTCGGGAGTGGCCTCGGCTGCCGGTGCTTCAGCAGGTTCTGCCGCTGCGGGCTCGGCTGCTGCGGGCTTGGCTGCGCCCGGCTTCTTGGCTGCGCCGCCGGGCCGGGGTGCACCCGGACGCTTGGCGCCGCCGCCGATGGCCAGACCCTTGGCAGCGGGTGCTGCGGTTTCGGTTGGAGCGGTCTCGGCTGCCGGTGCCTCGGCTGTGGGTGCCTCGGTTGCGGCTTCCGCTGGTGCTGCTGCCGCAGGCTTTGCCCCACCTGGTTTGGGAGCTCCGCCGCCGGGCTTCTTCGCGCCGCCGCCGATACCGAGTCCACCTGGCTTCTTGGCTGCGCCGCCGGGCTTGGGGGCGCCTCCACCTGGTTTAGGTGCACCGCCGCCGGGCTTCTTGGCTCCGCCGCCGATACCCAGGCCGCCGCCGACCTTCGGCTTCTCGATGGTGTCGGTCGAGGCGGTGGCTACAGCTGCGGGCGCTGCGACCTTTGCCGGCTCTGGTGCCTTCTGGACTTCGGGCTCGATCGTCGGAGCAGAGAGGCCGAGCGAGGCGGCTCCGAGGAACCGTCCACCCCGCTTGATCTCGGGAGCACCGCGCTTGACGGACTCCAGGATCAGCTGCGCGACGTCGACAACCTCGACCTTGCCCTCGTTCTCGGTTCCTGCTGTCTGTGCGGTGACACCGTCGGTCAACATCACCTTGCAGAACGGGCAACCGGTGGCAACCTTCTTGGGGTTGGTGCCCAGGGCCTCGTCGACCCGGTCGATGTTGATGCGCTTGCCGATGCTCTCTTCCATCCACATGCGGGCGCCACCGGCGCCACAGCACATCGACCGCTCGCCGTGGCGAGGCATCTCCTTGAGAGTGGCGCCCGAGGCGGCCATCAGCTCGCGGGGAGCGTCGTAGACCTTGTTGTGGCGACCCAGGAAGCAAGGATCGTGGTAGGTGATGTCCTCGTTGACCTCGGCGACCGGGATCAGTCGCTTGTCGCGGACAAGTCGGTTCAGCAGCTGCGTGTGGTGCACGACCTCGTAGTTGCCACCCACCTGCGGGTACTCGTTGCCAAGGGCGTTGAAGCAGTGCGCACAGGTGACGACGATCTTCTTCTTCTGCTGCGGGGCGGTGGCGAAGAGCTCTCCGAGCATCTCGATGTTCTGCTGCGCCAGCATCTGGAACAGGAACTCGTTGCCCGCGCGGCGAGCGGAGTCACCGGTACAGGTCTCGCCCTCACCCAGGACCAGGAAGTCGACGGCTGCGATGTCGAGCAGCTCGGCAACGGCCTTGGTGGTCTTCTTGGCGCGGTCCTCGTAGGCACCGGCACAACCGACCCAGAACAGGTACTCAAAGCCTTCGAAGCTCTCGACGTCCTTGCCGAACACCGGGATCTCGATGTCCATCTCGTCGATCCACTTGGTGCGGTCCTTGGAGTTCTGGCCCCAGGGGTTGCCCTTGTTCTCGAGGTTCTTGAACAGTCCGGCGAGTTCGGTCGGGAAGTCCGACTCGATCAGCACCTGGTAGCGGCGCATGTCGATGATGTGGTCGACGTGCTCGATGTCGACGGGGCACTGTTCCACACAGGCGCCACACTGGGTGCAGCTCCACAATGTCTCGGTGTCGATGACGGCACCGGTGGTGCCCTCGCTCTCACCGACGAGCTTGCGCTCGGCCTCGGTACGGGCGGACTCGGGGATCGCGTCGAGCTTGTCCTGCAAGACGTTTCCCTCGGCGTCGACCAGACCCACCTCGTCGCCGCCCAGGTCTTTCTTTCCGCCGGCCAGCAGATACGGCGCCTTGGCGTAACCGTGGTCACGCAGCGACATGATGAGCAGCTTGGGTGACAACGGCTTTCCGGTGTTCCAGGCCGGGCACTGGCTCTGGCAGCGACCACACTCGGTACACGTGGTGAAGTCGAGCCAGCCCTTCCAGGAGAAGTCCTCGATCTTGCCTGCACCGAACGCGTCGACGTCGGGGTCTGCGGTCTCCATGTCGAGGACCTTGCCGCCCGACATCATCGGCTTGGCCGCACCGAGTGCAACGCCGCCGTCGTCTTCACGCTTGAAGTAGATGTTGAAGAATGCCGCGAACCGGTGCCAGGCAACGCCCCAGGTGATGTTGCGGCCGACGGCAGCGAGCCAGACCATGCCGCTCATCAGCTTGATCAGCGCGAAGATCGAGACCATGACCGCGCTCGCGGGCAGGAGCTTGGCGACCTGCATGGTGAAAAAGTCGGAGCCGGCGTTGGCGTGGCCGTAGGTGGCGATCTTGCCGGCCTTCACGAAGATCATGCCCAGGCCCTCGAGCAGGACGACGATCTCGACGAAGTACGCGGCACTGAAGTTGGAGCCACCGAACCGGGAGAGGCGCTCGGGCACGCGGGGGTGATTGATCTGTCGGATGATGATCAGCACGATGATGCCGATCACGGTGCCCAGGCCGAGGATCTCGTCGAGGAGATGCCAGGCGAAGGTGTCACCGAAGATCGGCCAGTGGAATTCCGGGTTGAACGTCTGTCCGTAGGCCTCGAACCACAGCAGTGATCCGAGTAGGAAGCCGATCATCACCAGCCAGTGCGCCCAGCCGACGGTCCGGAACTTGTTCATCCGGGTGTGCGCGATGAATTCGACCATCATCGTCTTGAAGCGCGGGATGAAGGGGCGCCAGCGATCTGGCGCCGGCTGACCCTTCATGATCGTCCGGAAGATTCGGCCGACTCCACGGAGGAATAGGGCCCAACACACGAGGCTCAGGAGCGCCCCGATGGTTCCTAGGGTGATCGTCGTGGCATTCACGGCGTCTCGACCTTTCTCTTACCGAACTCCCCGACTTCCGTTGCAGCTACTTCGAAACAGAAGGCGGGCGTTCACCGGGATGGCAGTACACAGCGCAGAGTGCACGCAGTGTTCTCCGATAGGTACGTTAAGGCTTAGCTTCACAGCACTATTGCGCAGGTAGACCTAAGTTACTAATCGGTAAGGTTGATTGTGATGTCTGCCATAAATCGCGTCAGAATCCTTGTGTTGATCGGTGTGGTCGCCATCTCTGTCCAGTTTGTCATCGCAGTGGCTGCCACGTGGATTTATGTGATGGCGTTCGACCGCGAATTCTCGGCCCCTGACGCACCGTCGGCGCCCATTGCCCTGGTGCTGGGGTCGAAGGTTGATGATCAGGGACCCGGCTCGTATGTGCGGGGCCGCCTCGAGACCGCCCTCGAGCTGTACCGAACGGGCCGGGTGGAGCGAATCCTCAACTCCGGCAACGGGCGCCCCGAGGCCGGAAACGAACCGGCTGTGATGCGGGCCTACCTCGAAGAACATGGCGTCCCGGCCACCGCGATCGTCGACGACCCGGAAGGATACGACACCGCGGCCAGCTGTCGTCGGGCCCGGGACGTCTTCGGCTTCGACGACGTTCTCATCGTGACGCAGGACTTCCACCTCGGGCGCGCGATCGCGCTGTGCCGTGATGTCGGGGTCGATGCTCGCGGGGTCTACGCCGACTGCGATTGCGCGGTGTGGACGGTGGCCCGGAACGTCATTCGCGAGACATTTCTGGCGCGACCGCGGGCGTTGTTGACGAGCCTGACGAACTAGGCGGTGTGCTGGTGAATTGACCTGGCAGCGGAAGGCGTGGGCGTCCGGTCAGGTAGGACGAACCGGGGAGGCGGCGCAGGATCTCGACCAGCAGCAGCGAACCCGCGATCGTGCCGATGTACATCAGGATCGGGGCCCACGGGGAGCCGAGGGTGTTGATCCACGGTTGTCCGTTCTTCTGTGGGTGCAAGATCGCGAAGATGACGATGGCGTGGCACAGGAACACGCTGAACGACCGGTTCGATGCGTACTTGACCAACCGGTCGAAACCGGGCGTCTGTAGCCGGTACGTGTCGGTCCAGTGCTGGCCCAGCGCGTACAGGCAGGTGATGGCCACGACCAGGAAGAGCAACAGCGTCGGCTGGAAGGCGGCACTTGCGTACATGGGGATCTGGTCCAGGCCCCACACGCGTCGCCAGAACGCGACGAGCGCGAAACCCGCGGTGAGCAGCAGGGCCGCGAACAGCCACGAGCCCTTGCCCTGCAGCCAGAGCCGGATCTGCTCGCGATGTACCGCGGCGACCGAGCCCAGGAAGATGAAGAACTGGTACGGGACGAATGTGGCGTAGTAGTGCCACCAGACGCCGGCCCAGTCGGCAGGCGGCTCCCAGTACGTGATGATCGAGACGATCGCGATCTGGGCCGCAAAACTGGCCGCGAGCAGCGCCGCGTGGTGGTTCCTGGTCGCGCGAACAATCCACAGGACCAACGGGAACAGCAGGTACACCTGCAGCATCACGAACAGGAAGTACATATGGAAGCCCGATAGGCCCCACTTGAGCAGATCCCAGAACTCGTCCAGGCTTCCCGGAACCTCGCCGAGGCGGCCGCGATCCCACATGTCCTCGATCACCCAATAGATGAATGACCAGATGAGATACGGGATGATCACGAGCTTGATCCGACGACGCCAGAAGTGGACCGTCCGGAAATCAGTCCGATCGAAATTCTGATACATCAACACGAACCCGGTCAGTGCAAAGAACATGTTCCGGGTGAAATGCAGCAGCAGCGTCGTTGAATTCACCGGCATGCTGTTGAACTCGTCGGTCGTCGCGGTGAGGCAATGCACGAAGATGACCAGGGAAAATGTGGCCGCGCGGATCAGGTCCACGTGATGGAGATAAGCGCGGCGAGTCCGCGGGCGACCCGTCTCGGTGACGGTCGTCGCGATCGCGTTGCGCGTGGAGTTCTGGGAAAGCATCGCGTACAGCATGCCGTAACCATCTGTTCACTTGCTAGACGGGAGATCCGGATCACAATGGCCTGCGATCTACGGTGCAGTGATGCATGACAGGTGGGCGCGATGATTCCGGACTGGGATGTCCTGGTGTTGTTGCTCGCGGCGGCGGGGGTGGCAGGCTGGATCGACGCTGTCATCGGCGGTGGCGGGCTGATCCTCATCCCGGCGATGTTGATCGCCTTTCCGGGCGCGGTGCCGGCGACGGCGCTGGGAACCAACAAGCTCGCGGCGATCGCGGGGACGAGTGTGGCCGCATTCAACTATTCGAGAGCGGTCACGGTTCCTCGCAAGCTGGCGCTGGTGTCGGTACCGATCGCGTTTGTCTCTTCTGCTGCCGGTGCGCTGTCGGCGGCAGCGATCTCGGCCGACGTGATCCGGCCGTTGGTGATCGTGCTGATGCTGGCGGTGGGGATCTTTGTCGCGGTCCGGCCCTCGTTCGGGAGTAACAGTGGCCAGAGTCCGCCGCTGACCGGCAAGCAGATGATCGGTGCATGTATCACGTTTGCCGTGATCGGTTACTACGACGGCATTTTCGGTCCGGGGACCGGTATGTTCCTCATCATCGCGCTCACCGCGTTGTTGTCGCGCAACTTCATCGAGAGTGCGGCGCTGGCCAAGATCGCCAACTCGGCCACCAACCTCGGAGCGCTGGTGGTCTTTGCCATCGGTGGAAACATTTGGTGGGCACTGGGTTTGATACTCGCCGTTGCCAACGTCGTCGGATCGATCCTCGGGTCGCGGACGGTGCTCAACCGCGGCACGGGCGTGATTCGGATCGCGCTCCTGTCGGTGGTGGTCGTGATGTCCATCAAACTCGCGTGGGATCAGTGGTCCTGAGACCGTCGGATGTGCCCGAACTTATTGTGGCAGTGTTCGAGGAGAAACCGTAGAGGCGCAGGTGTTCGCTGTCGGCTTCGGCTGGCGCCGCGTCAATACAACGTCGTCTGACGTGCGGGTCAACGGACCACTAGGCTTCTGGTGTGTCGATGAGCCCTGCTGAAGATCAAAATCGGCGCCTGCTGCGCGCCCGAGACATGATGGACCGCCAGTACGCGAGCGAGTTGGACATCGCGAAGCTGGCGGCCATCGCGTACATGTCGCCTGCCCATTTCATCCGCACCTTTCGGGCGACGTTCGGTGAAACACCCCATCGGCACCTGCAACGGCGACGGATCGAGCGGGCGATGGCGTTGCTACGTGGTCCGGATGCATCGGTGACGGACGTCGCGCGCAAAGTCGGCTTCGAGAGCCTCGGCACGTTCAGCCGGACCTTCCGAGCCATCACGGGTAGCTCGCCCAGTGAATTCCGCGCTCGCGCACAACCGTTGCGTGTGCCGGTGTGCTTTGTGAAGACCTGGTCGAAACCGAGCAGTTTCGGAGAAGCGCCAACACACTGACGGGCTCTACTGTTCACCTATGTTCAACAAAATCGGAATCCACTCGGTCATGGTTCTCAATCAGGATGAAGCGCTTGACTTCTACGTCGGCAAGCTCGGCTTCGAAGTCGCGGACGACGTCGACATGGGTTTCATGCGGTGGCTCACCATCGCACTGCCGTCCGACCCCGGCCGGCACATCCTCCTCGAGGTTCCTGCACCGCCTTCGATGACCGAAGACGTGGCAGCGCAGGTTCGTGACGTCCTGACCAAAGGGGCGCTCGGGATGGCCGCCACCCTGACCACGGACGACTGCCACAAGACCTACAAAGAACTGTTGGCCAAGGGTGTGGAGTTCACCGAGGAGCCGGCAGAGCAGCCCTACGGTATCGACTGTGCGCTGCGCGATCCCTTCGGTAACCACATCCGTATCACCCAACCGGCCGCCGCTCCGGTCGAGATCACAGATGCGGACATCGCGCGGTGGGCAGGCACCGAGAGCTAGTCAAGCAGTCGGATCGCCACCGACAGGGTCACCACCAGCCGGGCAGCGCATCCCGTAGGCCGTCGGACATGGCCTGGGTCAAGCTCGAGACGAAAGCCGTGGTCAGGTGGTGATAGTCGTGCCACACCAGGATGTTTCCGACGATCGCCGGACAATTGGTGTCGTCGCAGAGGGCGTCGGAGAAGTCGAGAAACGACATGTTCGGGAACTGCGATCGGATGGCGAGGGTGGGATCCTCCGGGGACAGCGCCTGCTCGCGATCGACCCCGCAGTCGATGGCTGATCTGCCTTCCGCGAGGCACTCCGGCGGAGTCAGCTCGGGGCCGAGCGCCCATGGGGTGTCGCGAATTGCGATCACCTGCTGACCGCGGTCGCGGAACTCGGTGAAGATGTCGAGGTAGTCGGACGGGATGTAGTCGCCGGAACCCTCGCCGTCGGCGGGGCGGGTGCTGGTGGTGAAGACGACGTCGGGTTGGTCGACGGCAAGCTGATCCATCACCATCCGCGACCACTCGTTGCATTGTGGGTACTCGTCGCCGATCGGGGTGAGGATTGTGTCGGTGATCAACGGGCAACCGACCTTCAGGTAGGTCGTCACCCGGAAGTTCTGCTCCCGGCCGATCGCATCGAGAGCGGTCAGCCAATGTTCGGAGTGTGAGCCACCGACCACTGCGATCGTCAGGGTGGCATCACGAGCGCCGTAAACACCCACCCGCACCGAACCATCAGTCCATCCGGATACAACTCCATCGCCCGACGAGATAGGCCAATCATTCTTGACGGCAAGTGCATTCGGTTGCGGACTGACCCTCGGAACCGCTGCGTTGCCCCAAAATGCCCGGGCGCCCGGATACAGCTCCGGGTCCAGGTTCTGTGCGTCGATGATCAGGTTTGCCGAACGGGACTGCCATTCATGGATCGCCAGACCGGTGCCGGCGGTGAGGACCACGAGCACACACGTGAGGGCCGTGGCGTAGCCCGGTATCACTGTGCGGCGCCCGTTGATGCGCGCCGGCTTGACCTTCGCTCGGCCGGCCCGAAGTGGCACTTCGATGAATTTGGTTGTCAGATAAGCGAGCACCACCGACACCGCGACGATCCCGGCACCTTCGAGGAGCGAGACGTCGCTCTGATAGCGCCAGGCCAGATAGAAGATCAAAACGGGCCAATGCCAGAGGTACAGCGAGTAGGCGATGGATCCGAGCCAGACGAGTCGAGGATGGGCCAGCCACGAACTCACCTGTGCCGGCTCGGGTATGGCGGACGGATTGGGCACGGCCGGAGCGGTGTGAGTCGATCCGATCCAGATCAGCAGCGCCGTCGCTCCGACGGGTACCAAAGCCATCGTCGACGGATACTCGTCGACGCCGGAGATCCACCATCCACAGCTGACGATGAGAACCAGTGCTGCGGCGCCGGTCACATTGCGGATCCACTGCGCCAACGCAACACGGGGCATCCACAACGCCAGGAGGCCACCGAGTAGCGGCTCCCAGGCCCGGGCAAAGGTGTCGTAGTAGTTGAACGGCTGGTTGATTCCGTGTCGATGTGTCGCCCAGGCGAACGATGCCAGCGCCGCGAGGGCGATGACGCCGGCCAGTGCGCCGCGTATGACCGCTGGGCGCCGGAAGGTCTCCGAGCGGACACCGATCAATCGGACCGCTCCGCCGGCCAGCAGTAGTGCCACCAGCGTGGCGGCAAAGAACTGGCCCTGCACCGACATCGACCACAAATGCTGCATCGGGCTGTTTGCCGAGTCTGCGGCGGCGTAGTCCTGTGCGGCCAGCGCCAGATGCCAGTTCTGGAAATAGAGCGCCGAGGCGATCACCTCGTCGCCCAGCCCTTCCCAGCGGGCCCGCGGCAGCACGGCCACGGCGAGCACAACGACGGCGACCAGCACGGTGACCAGCGCCGGTACCAATCGTCGGGCAAGGCGCCACAGCCGGCCGAGCGGATTCAAGGCTGCGGCCCACGTCGAGCCCGATCCGGCGGAATTTGCCAGGATGTGTTTGAGCAGCGATGCCGCAAAGAAGTAGCCGGACAGGGTCAGAAAGACGTCAACCCCGCCGGAGACCCGATTGAACCAGATATGGAAGACGACCACGAGCGTGATCGCCAGCCCGCGCAAACCGTCGAGATCGAACCGATAGCCGCGCGCGGCCCCGGCCTTCTGCGTACTCACCACCAGCCGGACAACACCTTTTGCATGTCGGTGCCCAGCGCCGGGATCAGACTCCGCACAAACGTGGCACTGAGGTGGTGGAAGTCGTGCCACACCAGGATGTTTCCGACGACCGCCGGGCAGTAGGTGGCGTCGCACATCGCGTCGGTGTAGTCGAGAAAGCTTATGTTGGGGAAGTCGCCTGCGATGGCCAGTGCCGGATCGGTCGGCGCCATCACCAGCGACCGCTCGACGCCGCAGGCCGACGGTTTCTTACCCAGCGCCAGGCACTCCGGCGGGCTCTCTTTGCCGACAGTCCATGGATTGTCGCGGACCGCAATGACTTTCTGGCCGCGGTCGCGGAACTCGCTGAAGATGTCGATGTAATCCTGCGGGACGAAGTCGCCGGTGACCTCACCTTCGACCGGCCGAGTGCTGTTGGTGAACACCACATCTGGCTTGTCGATGGCGAGACGGTCCATCACGTCCCGCGACCATTCGTTGCACTGGTAATACTTCTGTCCGAACCAGGTGAAGACGTGCTCGGTGGTCAGCGGACACCCGACCTTCAGATACGTCGTGACCTTGAAGCCCTGCTGTTTGCCGACTGCGTCGAGCGCCGTGATCCAGTACTCGGCATGCGACCCGCCGACGAGAGCGACGGTCCGCTGCGCGGTGGGGTCGCCGTAGACCCCGACATTGATCGAACCGTCCTTCCATCCGGAGATGACGGAGTCGTATGACGTTATCGGCCAATCCTTGTCGGCCACATCCGGAGTGGGCTCTGCCTCGACGTGGGGAACAGGTGTGCCGTCGAGGTAGGCGCGGGCTCCCGGGTAGAGCCGGGGGTCGAGGTTCTCGGTGTCGATGGTCAGGTTCTTGACGTGGTTGTTCCACGCGACGATGCCGACTCCGGCGACGGCCGTGAGAACGACGAGCGTCGACGTGAGAACCGATGCGTAGCTCAACCATTGCCGGCGGCGCTGCGCGTCCACGGGGGCCTGGTTCGATTGACGCAGTCGCTTTTCCTTGGGTTGGCGCAGCGGCTTTTCGATGAACTTGGTTGTCGCCCATGCCAGTGCCAGTGAGGCCGCAATGATGCCTGCCCCTTCGATGACGTTGACGCTGTCCTTGTAACGCCAGGTCAAGTAGAAGATCAGCAGCGGCCAGTGCCAGAGATACAGCGCGTAGGCGATGGAACCGAGCCAGACGATCGAGGGGTGGGCCAGCCAGGAGCTGACCGCGGCGGGTCCGGTGATGTCGGTGGGTGCGGTCTGCCGTGAGCCGCTCCAGATCAGGAGCAGCGTGGCGCCGACGGGTACCAGTGCCATCGTCGACGGATACTGCTGGACTCCGACGATCCACCAGCCGCACGTGATGATCAGGCCCAGGGCGACGAGTCCGAGGGTGTTGCGCAGCCACTGGGGCATCCGGACCCGGGGCATCGCGACCGCGAGCAGCCCGCCGGCGATCGGTTCCCAGGTGCGGGCAATGGTGTCGTAGTAGTTGAACGGCTGATTGATGCCGTGGCGATGGTGCGCCCAAGCAAACGACAGCAGTGCGACCCCCAGCAACGCCGTGCCAATGATCGACTTGATCACCACTGGTTTGCGGAACGTGGGAAATCGCATGGCCAACACCTTCAGGACCCCGCCGAGCGCCAGCGCCGCGAGAAGGGTGACCACAAAGAACTGCCCCTGCACCGACATCGACCACAGATGCTGCAGCGGACTGTTCGCCGAGTCGGCTGCCGTGTAGTCCTGGGCGGCGAGCGCCAGATGCCAGTTCTGGTAGTAGAACGCCGACGCGATCACTTCACTGCCCAAAGGCGCCCACCTGGTCCTGGGCATGAGGATCAGGCACATCACCACGATGAACACGAGCACCGTGAGCAGTGCTGGCAGCAGTCGTCGGGCCAGGCGCCACAGCCGCGGCCCCGGGTTCAGGGTGTTCGTCCAGCCGGCGGTGGCAGGGGACGTCGCGAGGACGTGCTTGAGGAGCGAAGCGACAAAGAAGTAACCCGACAGGGTCAGGAAGACGTCAACTCCGCCGGAGACCCTGCCGAACCAGATGTGGAAGACCGCCACCAGAGTGATCGCGATGCCGCGTAGGCCGTCGAGATCGACTCGGTATTCGTTGCCAGGGGCGGTATGAGGAGAGTGTGATGCGACGGACAGGTCGGTCACGGTCGCACTCACGCGGCAGATTCTTCCAGATGGGACGCCAAAACCCGGCGTCGACAACCCGGTTCTATGAGTCAGATCTCCCTACTTTGTCGTGACACCACCGTTCGGACGGCGTTGTCCGGGCCCGGGGACCGTTATGTGCACTTTTGGGTAATCGGGCGATTTGGGATTCGCGGCCCTGACCGGACTGTAATTTCGATTCAGTCCAGCAGAGAGGCGGTCCGCAATGTCGCGAGGCGCAAGAGCAGGTTCGCAGAAGTCCAAGAGCGCTCGCCGCCAGAAACAACGGGCCGGGGTGGCCACTGCGGCTCTGATGACCGCGGCGATGGGTGCCACTGTCACCTTCGGCGCCGGGCAGGCGTCGGCGTTCGAGTTCGGGCCGCTTGTCGAATGCGCCGGTGGGAGTGGCGTAGCCACCGGCAATCTCGATTGCACGGGGAGTATCGATCCGCCGGTTGGGGAATTGTTGCCGCTGCTCGGCTTGCCGGTCGACCTCAACAGCACTGCAGCCGCGCGCAAAGACCTGCGTTTGCCCATCTTCGGCACGCTCATTCTGGGCGGTACCGAAGCCAAGATTTCCGGACCGGGTCTGGCCTACGCGGACTCGCAATTCGCATCGGCAGGCAGCACCGCTGAAGCGAATGCCTGGGGTTTCTTGTCTGCGGCGGTTGCGGTCAACCTTCCGCAGTTCAGCTTCAAACAGGAGCCGGGCACCACGAAGGCGACGTCGCTGCCGCTCGGCGTCACCATTGCGTTTGCTGGTGCCGGCGACGCTTCTGCTCTTGCTCTGGGTGGGTTCGCGACGGCGATCGGTGATGTCCCGCTCGGACTCGTCGAGAACGTCAGCTGCATGGCGATCTTCGCCCAGGCCTCCCATTCAAGTGTCGGCAGCTGTGTGGGAGTGCTGTTCATCTTCAGCGTGAGTCAGGAGGCCGGTTCACCCGAGTACGTCTACGCGATCGCGGACCCGACATCCCTCGAGTTCTTCAACGACGACGCGGGCTTGATCCCGCTGCCGATCCCGAACTTCGATCGCGACATTCTGCGGGTCGGTGTGGGCGGACCGTCGGGCATCCGGGTCGAGACCGACCTGTTCCAGTCGTCGTCCGGATCCTCATGGTCCGGATCCTCGACGTCCGGGTCCTCGTCGGGGTCCGCCAGGACGGCAGCGGCACCGGTTTCGTTCGAGGCGCCCGCTGAAGACGTAACAGCTGCGGACCGGGAAGCGGCACCGGCAGAGTACGTCGGGAAACACCGGGCACCCGATACCGCAGACAGCCCCGATACCGCCGATACCCCTGACGCCGCAGGTCCTGACGGCAAAGCAAGCGCCGAACCGGAAACCCGCTGGACCGAACCCGAGACCCAGGCGCAGGCCACGTCTGCGGCCGCCTCGTCGACGGATGCGGTCGACGCAGAGTAGGCGTCGTCCCCCGGGCTTCGTAGTGGAGGATTATGGCGGGGGACGGCGAAAGGGGCGTGGCAATGGTGCAACTCAAGTCACCGGGTGAGATCGAGATGATGCGCGAGGCAGGCCGGGTGGTGGCGCGGGCGCTGAGCGCGGTTGAGGCGCACGCCGCTGTCGGTTCAACTCTCAAAGAACTCGACGATGTGGCAGCTGCCGTCATCTCCGGGGCCGGAGCGAAGTCGCCGTTTTTGAACTACCACCCGAAGTGGGCTCCGTCGCCGTTTACCGGAGTCATCTGCGCCAGCGTCAACAATGCGATCGTGCACGGCATCCCCGATGGGCGAAAGTTGCGCGACGGCGATCTGGTGAGTATCGACTGCGGGGCATTCCTCGACGGCTGGTGTGGTGATGCCGCGGTCAGTTTTATTGTGGGTGAAGCTGATCCGGCCGACGTGGACTTGATCGCAGCAACCGAGGCCGCGCTGTTGCGCGGTATCGAAGCCGCCCAACCCGGCGGTCAGATGGGCGACATCGGGCATGCGATCGAAGGACCGGCTCGCGCAGCCGGATACGGGATGCTCGAAAACCACGGCGGTCACGGCATCGGCAAGGCGATGCATGAAGCCCCACACGTCCCCAATGAGGGACGGGCGGGCCGCGGTATGAAACTTCGTGTCGGACTGGTGATCGCGATCGAACCGATGCTGATCCGTGGTGGCGACGACAGATACGTTCATGCCGCCGACGGGTGGGAGCTGCGAAGCGCATCCGGTGCTCGCGCCGCCCATTGCGAGCACACGATTGCGATCACTGCAGACGGACCGCGGATCCTCACCGTTCTGTGATCTGACTGCGCTGTGACTCGTAACCCGACCACACACCACTTACCGAACTCGGCCCCGCGCACTCCGTAGAGCATGCGGGGCCGAGTGCAGTACGCGGAAGATCAGCTGTTGTGGGAGTTGATGATCAGGACCGGGCTCGGCGCATGGTGCAGCACCGTCTGGCTCACAGACCCCAGCAGCAGGCCGGTGAAACCGCCGCGTCCACGACTGCCGAGGACC
Organism: Williamsia sp. Y844; assembly: GCF_056786475.1. Lineage (NCBI taxonomy): Bacteria > Bacillati > Actinomycetota > Actinomycetes > Mycobacteriales > Nocardiaceae > Williamsia > Williamsia sp. Y844. Next base: position 1,369,199 of record NZ_JBXCJB010000001.1, on the reverse strand, counting down.
AGGAGCTGGGCTCCTTCGGCGGCAGCGGTCAGCAGCTGGTGTGCGGGTCCGTCCGCGGCGACAACGGTCGAGACCCCGACGCCGGGGAATCCGACTGAGTGGGCCGCAACTCGTTCGGCGACAAGCTTGTTGGCCTCGTCCCGGACCTCTTGGATCATTTCGTCGGTGATTCCGACCCCGCCGAACGTGTTGGTGGCCATGTCCGTCCAGGTGTGGACGACGGTGAGGCTGGTTCCCCGCAGTGCGGCCTGCTCGAACGCTGCTGTGAGCGCACGATCGGCGATCTCGGAGCCGTCGATGCCGACCACCACCGGACCGGTGCCCGGGGCATGGGCGATGACGGCCACCGGACTGGTGGCGTGCGCTGCCACACCCGTGCTGACAGATCCGGCGATCAGGCCACGGACTGCACCGAGGCCGCGGCTACCCACGACAACCATTGCGGCGTCGGCCGATTCGTGGGTCAGCACCGAAGCGGGGGACCCTGGGACGACCCGGCCGGACACCTGCACCGACGGGGCGGTGGTACGGGCCAGCTGCTCGGAAGCTGCGACGGTGTCTTCGGCAGCCTTCTTGAGAATGGCGACGAGGTCGCCGGTGTATGCCAACGACGACGCAGCGTATCCGCCGAGCTGTGGTTCGTAGACGCCGACGACAACGAGGTCACTGCCGGTCAGCTGGGCGGTGTTCGCGGCCCATACAACGGCTTGATCCGAGCTTTCAGAACCGTCGACTCCGACGATCACAGGTGATTTCGACATTCTCGCCTTCTCCTCTTGATTGTTCTCGTGACCCGATGACGCCCGAAGGCGCTGCAGCTGCAGCGCCTTCGGGGGATCGGATTGCTATCCGGTGATGCTCACTTGGACGATGTGAGTGCAGCCTCGTGATCGGCCGCGGCATCGGAAACCTCTGCGGCGCTCGGTGCCCGGAACTTGGGCAGGAACGCGGTGATGATCAACGCTGCGATCGCCGAGCCGGCAGCCAGTGCCATGACGATCCGGAATCCGTCCTCGGAGGGCAAGGACGCGGAGCCGAGTGTCATCGTCATGTTGGCGATGATGACGCCGGCGATGGCGCTGGCGAACGAGGTGCCGAGTGAACGCATCAGGGTGTTGAAGCTGTTCGCCGCACCGGTCTCGGTGGGCGGAACCGCTGCCATGATGAGAGCGGGCATCGCGCCGTAGGCCATACCGGTTCCGGCGCCGATGATCAGGGCGATCACGATGAGCTGCCAGATCGAGTGCATCGCAACAACACCCATGCCGTATCCGAGTGCCACGATCACGGCACCGATCATCAGCGTGATCTTGGGGCCGACGGCGTTGGTGATCTTCGATCCGATCGGCGAGATCAGCATCATGATGATGCCGGACGGTGCCATCACCAGACCCGAGACGAGCATCGATCCACCGAGTCCGAAGCCGGTGGCCTCGGGTAGCTGAACGATCTGAGGGAAGACCATCGTCTGGGCGAACATGGCGAACCCGAAAACGATAGACGCGGCGTTGGTGAGTAGGACCTGCCGGCGAGCGGACACCCGAAGGTCGACAAGCGGTTTGGCGGTGCGGAGTTCCCACCAACCCCAGACGAGGAATGCGATGAGCGAAATGACAAGCAGGGTAATCGTCTTGCTGTTGCTCCAGCCCCAGTCGGAACCCTTCGAGATGGGCAGCAGCAGCGCAATCAAGGCAATGGCGAGGGTTATCGCACCGGCGAAGTCGAACTTGCCGCCGGTGCGTACCGGAGATTCGGGGACCATGCGGACGACCAGTGCGGCTGCGACCAGGCCAAGAACTGCGGAGACCCAGAAGAGCATATGCCAGTCGGCGTACTCGGCGATGATCGCGGCGATCGGAAGTCCCAGTGCGCCACCAACACCCAGCGAAGCGCCCATCATGGCAACTGCGCCGGCAAGCTTCGCAGGCGGCAGGATGTCGCGCATCACGCTGATACCCAGCGGGATGAGGCCCGCGGCCAGGCCCTGCAGGCCACGGCCGACGATCATCGGGATGACGCTCGAAGAGAGTGCGGCGACGACGGAACCGACGACGAGCAGCGCGATGCTGATCAGCATCATGCGCCGCTTGCCGAACATGTCACCGAGGCGGCCCATTGTCGGAACTGCCACGGCAGCGGCCAGCAGGGTGGCCGTGACGGCCCACGCGGTGTCGGACGCCGGTGCGTTCAGGTATTCGGGCAGATGCGGGATGATCGGGATGACCAGCGTCTGCATCAGAGAGGCCACGATGCCGGCGAATGCCAGCACTGCCACGATCGGCCCGGTTGGTGGGGTCTTCGCCAATGACGGCGAATTGGTGGGTGTGGACATCAAAGGCTCTCCATAGGCTTACGAACAGTTTGTGCAGATTTAAGTCACACGATTTAGTTAGCGTAGGGCAACCATGTGGCATCCGCAAACCCCGGCGCGCTATTCGTGACAGACCTCACCCGTATCCGATTCGGGTGATCGGAAGCACTCGGTGATCGGGCGTGATCATCCGAGGGAGCGTCACACTTGAGTCGACAAAGCTCAACTTTTTTGCGAGGTTGGGAACACATTCGCGATGCCTGCGGTTACAAACCACGTGAGACTTGAGCGTCTCCGACTCAACCGGACTTGACTGAGACGTCGAGACTCGGTAGAAGTTGAGTCGATCGCGCTGAGGTTTCAGTTACAACCACAAACGTGAACGTCCGTGCGCCGCGCTGCTGCGGATGCACTGCTTATAGGAGGCAAGAAATGGCTCGTGCTGTAGGAATCGACCTGGGCACCACCAACTCGGTGGTGTCAGTGCTCGAAGGTGGAGAAGCCACCGTCGTCGCCAACGCCGAAGGCGCCCGCACCACCCCGTCGGTGGTCGCATTCGCGCGTAACGGCGAGGTCCTGGTCGGACAGCCGGCCAAGAACCAGGCTGTGACCAACGTCGACCGCACCATTCGTTCCGTCAAGCGCCACATGGGCGAAGACTGGACCACTGCGATCGACGACAAGAAGTACACCCCGCAGGAGATCAGCGCCCGCACGCTGATGAAGCTCAAGCGAGACGCAGAGGCCTACCTCGGCGACGAAGTTGTCGACGCCGTGATCACCGTGCCCGCGTACTTCAACGACGCCCAGCGTCAGGCGACCAAAGAAGCCGGCCAGATCGCCGGCCTCAACGTCCTGCGTATCGTCAACGAGCCCACCGCGGCTGCGTTGGCGTACGGCCTCGACAAGGGTGAAAAAGAACAGACCATCCTCGTGTTCGACCTCGGTGGCGGCACCTTCGACGTGTCCCTCCTGGAGATCGGCGACGGCGTTGTCGAGGTCCGTGCGACCTCCGGCGACAACCACCTCGGTGGCGACGACTGGGATCAGCGTGTCGTCGACTGGCTGGTCGACAAGTTCAAGGCCCAGAACGGCATTGACCTGACCAAGGACAAGATGGCCCTGCAGCGTCTGCGTGAGGCTGCCGAGAAGGCGAAGATCGAACTGTCCTCGGGACAGAGCACCTCGATCAACCTGCCCTACATCACCGTCGACGCGGACAAGAACCCGCTCTTCCTCGACGAACAGCTCACCCGTAGCGAGTTCCAGAAGATCACCGGCGATCTGCTCGAGCGCACCCGTGCGCCGTTCCAGGCCGTGATCAAGGACGCCGGCGTTTCGGTTGCCGACATCGATCACGTTGTGCTCGTTGGTGGTTCGACCCGTATGCCGGCCGTGACCGAACTGGTCAAGGAGCTCACCGGTGGACGCGAGCCCAACAAGGGCGTGAACCCCGATGAGGTCGTGGCCGTCGGTGCCGCACTGCAGGCCGGTGTGCTGCGCGGTGAGGTCAAGGACGTGCTGCTGCTCGACGTGACCCCGCTGAGCCTCGGCATCGAGACCAAAGGTGGCGTCATGCACAAGCTCATCGAGCGCAACACCACCATCCCGACCAAGCGGTCGGAGACCTACACAACGGCCGAAGACAACCAGCCTTCGGTGCAGATCCAGGTCTATCAGGGTGAGCGCGAGATCGCTGCGCACAACAAGCTCCTCGGATCGTTCGAGCTCGCCGGTATCGCTCCTGCCCCGCAGGGTGTCCCGCAGATCGAGGTGACCTTCGACATCGACGCCAACGGCATCGTGCACGTCACCGCGAAGGACAAGGGCACCGGCAAAGAGAACACCATCCGTATCCAGGACGGCTCGGGCCTGAGCAAGGACGAGATCGACCGCATGATCAAGGATGCCGAAGCTCACGCAGACGAGGATCGTCAGCGTCGTGAAGAGGCCGAGACCCGCAACCAGGCCGAGTCGCTGGTGAACCAGACCGAGAAGTTCCTCAAGGACTCCGACGACAAGGTTCCCGCCGATCTCAAGACCAAGGTCGAGGGCTCGATCGAAGGTGTTCGCGAAGCGCTCAAGGGCAGCGACCTCGGCGCCATCAAGTCGGCCGTCGAGAAGCTGACCACCGAGTCGCAGGAGCTCGGTCAGGCCATCTACGCCAACGCCGCTGCCGAAGAGGGTGCACCGACGCCCGGCGGCGCCGATGACGTCGTCGACGCAGAGGTTGTCGACGAGGGTGTCGACGGCTCTGAAAACGCCGGAGACAACAAGTGACCCGTCCCGAATCCGAACCGGTGACCGTGACCGACAAGCGGCGTATCGACCCCGAAACGGGTGAGGTGCGCCCCGGCGAGAACACGGACGCTCCGGAGACAGAAGGGGCGCAACCGGATTCGGTGGACACAGTGGATGCCGCAATCGATGAGGTCGCTGCTGACGCGGCGGGCTCGGACAAGGAGGCTGAATTGCTGGCCGACTTGCAGCGCGTTCATGCGGAGTACGCCAACTACCGCAAGCGTGCCGAACGGGAGAAGGTCTCGGCTCAGCAGTACGGCAAGGGTGACCTGATCAGGTCGCTGTTGCCGGTGCTGGACGACCTGGACCGGGCGCGGGCACATGGTGATCTCGAAGCCGGACCTCTGCGTGCAGTGGCCGATAAGATCACCGAAACGCTCAGTTCCGCCGGCCTCGCGGCCTTCGGAGCCGAGGGCGACGAGTTCGACCCCGCATTGCACGAGGCCGTGCAAAACGAGGGCGAGGGCGCTCGCCCGGTGATCGGGACCGTGTATCGCCAGGGCTTCCGCCTCGGTGATCGCGTCCTGCGCACGGCGATGGTTGTTGTTGTCGACGGGCCGGCGCCCGCAGACACGACGCCGCCACAGGATTAGGAGCTGACCGGCCCAGGCACTTCGAGTGCCTGGGCCGGCATCTTCGGCACACAATGAATACAACGCAAACGAAAACAGCGAAGATCTACAGAAGGAGGTGACGCCTGGTGGCCCCACAACGTGAGTGGCTGGAACAGGACTTCTACAAAGCGCTGGGCGTCGCGCCCGGTGCGTCCGCCGACGAGATCAAGAAGGCCTATCGGAAGCTGGCCCGGGAATTGCATCCCGACGCCAACCCGAACGACGCCGCGGCAGAGGAGCGATTCAAGCTCGTCTCCGAGGCGCACAGCGTCTTGTCCGATCCGGCAAAACGCAAAGACTATGACGAGACCCGGCGCATGTTCGCCGGAGCACGTGGACGTGGCACCCGAGCCGGCGGCGGGGGATACCCCAGTGGTTACGGCGGACAGTCCGGTGGCCAGGAATTCAACATCAACGACCTGTTCGGTGACGGATCGGGCGGAGGATCCGACGCGAACCTCGGCGACCTGTTCGGCGGGTTGTTCAACCGCGGCAGTGGTGGCGGATCGCGGGGGACACAGACCCGGAGCCGGCGCGGCAACGACCTGGAAACCGAGACCACGCTCAGCTTCAAAGAAGCTGCGTTGGGTACCTCGACCACCCTCACGATCACCAGTTCTGCGCCGTGCACCAGCTGTCATGGCAGCGGTGCCAAGCCGGGCACCAGCCCGCGGGTCTGCCCGACCTGTAACGGCGCCGGTGTGGTCAGTCGTAACCAGGGCGCATTCGGATTCAGCGAGCCCTGCACCGATTGCCGTGGCACCGGTTCGCGGATCGACGATCCGTGCCCCGATTGCGAAGGCAACGGCGCAACCATCCGGACCCGTCCGATCACCGTGCGGATCCCGCCGGGTGTTTCGAACGGTGGCCGCATTCGACTGGCAGGTCAGGGCGAAGCCGGTCTCCGTGGCGCCCCGTCCGGTGACCTCTATGTCACCGTCAACGTGGCACCCGACCGCACCTTCACCCGTAGCGGCGACGACATCAAGGTGACGTTGCCGGTCAGCTTCTCGGAGTTGGTACTCGGCGCCACGGTGTCGGTGCCGACGCTCGAGGGCAGTGTTGGGTTGAAGATCCCGCCGAACACCGTGGACGGACGGACCCTCCGGGTTCGCGGACGCGGTGTGGCCAAGCGGACCGGTGGTGCCGGTGACCTGTTGGTGACCGTCAAGGTAGCCGTCCCGCCGACGTTGGACGACGCCGCGATCGAGGCGTTGAACAAGTACGCCGCCGCAGAGAAAGCCAGCGGGTTCGACCCGCGTGCAAACTGGGGTAAGTCATGACCGAGCCGCCGCCGGATGATCGAGACAGAGAAACCCGAGACCGGGAAGCCCGAGACCGGGAAGCGACGGAATCGGCACGGATGTTCGTGATCTCGGTGGCGGCCGAGCTCGCCGGGATGCACGCCCAGACGCTGCGGACCTATGACCGTCTCGGACTGGTCACCCCGGAGCGGGCGGCAGGCGGCGGTCGCCGCTATTCCAGCCGCGACGTCGAACTCTTGCGTGAGGTGCAGCGCCTGTCGCAGGACGACGGTGTGAACCTCGCCGGGATCAAACGGGTCATCGAACTGACCAATCAGGTGGATGCGCTCCAGAGCCGCGTGCGCGAACTCGAAGCCGAGCTCGCGCAACGTTCGCCGCGCAGAGGTGACCTCGTCCCTGTCCCTCGCACCAACGCTCTCGTAGTGTGGAAACCGCGACGAGAACGCGGCAATCGATAACCCGCCGGAGTGTGGATCAGTTCCACCGGGCTTCGCGTCCACAGGTAACACGAGCAATCAGTAAGGCGATATATAAGCCATGAGCCAGGTAGTCGGGATATCTGTCACCGACCTGGAGATCGCGTCGGTCGTGGCCGACGCGAGCACCGGCGAGGTGCTGGCCCGCAACTTCCTGGAGCTGCAGCGTTCGGCCCCCGACGACGTCTTCGACGCGATCTACCAGCTTGTGCAATCCGCGCCGATCATGCCGGGGGCGATCACGATTGCCTGTGCCGACAGCGCGACCACCCTTGCCATCGGTGACATCATCGACTCCGGTCGGCTTCCCGCACATCTGATGCCGCCGCAAAGCGCTGCCGGGGCTGCATCATCGAATACCGCATCATCGACACCGGACTGGTTTGCCCGGACGACGGTGGTGGGGTCTCCGGTGGCCTACGCGGAGATCGCGGCAGTGATATTCGGCGCTCGCGGTCTGGTGCTCGTCGCCGACCTCGACCGCTCCGGTGCACTGTTCCCCGGACAGTCCGTTGCGCTTGTCGACACCAACACCCGCGTGGTGGTCGGGGCCAGCGAGATCTCCGGTATCGGGGCGCGTCCACCGGTCACCGAACCCGATGGAGCACAGCTCGTCGGCGATGCGGTGGGGGTCATCCCCTACGCATCCGGTGCGTTGCAGGGCATTGTGGTACTCGGTCCCGGTGCAGCGATTCCCGGTGTCGCGCCATCCCTTGAATACGCATTGCAACTGCCGGTGCAGGTCACCGATGACGGGCAGTACGCAACTGCCTACGGCGCCGCGATGGTCGGAGCTGCCGCGACCGGCGGGAGCGACAACAACCGTTGGGTGCTGTTGTCGGCCGCGGCTGCGGCCGCTCTGTTGGTGGCGATCGGCGTGATCACCGCAGTGGTGATGACCGGCAATTCCGGGGAACCCACCACCGCCGTCGAAGACCATCCGACCTCTGCAGAGTCGACGACCACGACAACGAGTACGACCACGACCACCACGAAGAAATCCACACCTGCGACGACGACTTCCTCGCCCACACCCGTGCCCGAGACCACAACGCAGGCTCCGCCGGTGATCGAGGAACCGACCACTGTCACCGTGGTCCCACCACCGACGACGATCACGCAGACCCCGCCGTCGCCGTCGCCGTCGCCCCCGCCGCCGAGCGAGACGACACCGCCGCCCAGCGAGTCGCCCTCGTCGCCGAGCGAGACGACACCGTCGACAAGCGTGCCAGGAGAAGATGGGGCCCTGCTACCGCCGCTCCCGCAACTCCCGCAACTACTACCACCGCTGGTCCCGCAGTAGCGGATCGGTCTGGTTCAGCCCAGATCGGCCTGCGGTCGTTCAGTACGGGTCGTGCTGGATGCGGCTGGCCGGGATTCCGGCGATCAGGAATCGTCGACGGGTGTTGACGAGCATCTCGGGGGATCCGGCCATCAGGACTTGGTGTGAGGTCCAGTCTTTGCCGTACGCGAGGACCGCATCCGACAGCTGTCCCTGGATGCGTTCGAACGTGATCCGCCCGGAATGTTCGCTCGACGTGCTCCACCAGGGGTCGTCGGTGTCCTCGACCACCGTGGTGACCTTGAGCCATGGGTTCATGGCGGCGATCTGCCACAGCCGCGACAAGTCATATAGGTCGGCGGGGTACCGCGAACCGTAGAACAGGTGCACCGCAGGCGGGGCGACGAGACGGGACAGATCGATGATGATCGCGCGCAACGGTGCCAGCCCTGTTCCGCCCGCGACCATCAGCACGTCGTTACCGGTGGGGTCGACATGGAGGGTGCCGTGACTCTGCGCCAGATTCCAGACGTCACCGACCTGGGTTTCGGTGACGACCGAGTTGCTGACGGTTCCGCCGGGGATCGCGCGGACATGGAACTCGAGTTCGCCGTCGGGATTCGGAGGGATCGACGGTGACAGGTGCCGCCAGATCCGCGGCCACTGGGGGATCTGTACTTCGAGGTACTGCCCGGCCGCATATCGAAGCGGCTCGCCGGTCCGTAGCCGGACCACTGCGAGATCTCTTGACAGTCGATATTTTTCGGCAACGGTGGCAGGCCAGGTCGCCGGACCCTTTGCAGAATGCGCGGCCCCACGCATGACGCCTGTCGTCAGCATCAACGCCTGAGAGACGACGTTTGTTGCCTCCTCGTCCCAGGCCTCACCCATGACCGATGCGATCTCGCGCATCAGCGCGACGAAGAACTCGTTGTAGTTCTCTTCTGTGACACCGTATTTCCGGTGATCGCGACCGAGCTGGCCGAGAAACTCCAGCAGCAGTGCGTGGTTCTCCCGGTCGGGGACCGCTTCAAAGACATAATCGATTACCCGGAACAGGGTTTCTCGCTGCCGTGCCATATTCGCCGGAAAGAGTTCACGGAGCGCTGGATTTGTTGCGAATAGTCGGTTGTAGAAGTTGGCGGTGAATTTTTCCGGATCCCGAGCCAGCACATCGCGCACCTGCAACAGCACGTGCCGCGTATGGGTACCCACGCTCAGCCCCGGCCTCTCCGTTGATTTGCCTACAATTGCCAGGTGAGAGGCATGCTCGATGGTTGCGCACCGCGCAGTTCATCGAGCGAATCTGGTCGGCCTCGCCACCCTGGCCACAGTTTATTGTGTTTTGCTCCCACTTACGATCAAGTGATGGCAGTCAGCTGGGTACAGTCTTCTTATGGCAAAGGAGCGCGCCAGTAATTATGTGCGCGACAGGGCGCTCGCCGGTCCTACCGAATGGTCCGGGGTTCAGGCGCGGGTAGCGGCCGCCGGTGATTCGGGCCTACTGGGGCGGGTTGTTCCCAGCATCATCGACACACACGTCCATCATTGGGATCCGTTGCATTCTCCGTGGGAGTCCACGCGGCGAGCCCGGCTCTCTCGGGCCGCCCCGGTGCTCGGCAAGGCCATCTTCCGGTATGCGGTGGCGCAGGGCGATCGTGAACTCGTCCTCGATCCCCGGATCGTGGCGCGGCCGTACCTTCCGAAGCACTATTACTCCGACTTCCGAGGTGCGGAACCGACGGCGGGTGTCCCGGTCGAATCAGTGGTGTACATGCAGACCGATTGGGTCTTCGATGAACCCTTCGGTTCAACCGATGAAACACGTTGGGTGGCAAACCTTCCGTTCGGAATAGACGGCGCCCCCGAACTCGCTGCGATCGTCGCCAGAGGCGATCCGCGCCATTCGACGTTCGGGCAGCTCATCGATCGGCATCTCGATATCAGCGACAAGGTTCGCGGTATTCGTTGTGTGTCGGCCTGGCACCCCGACCCCAAGGTTCGCAGCTGGGTCGAAGCCGAGGGCGTGTTGATGGACCCGGAATTCCTGGCCGGATTCGCCGCGGTTGCAGAGCACAAACTGGTATTCGAGGCTTGGGTGTATTCGCATCAGCTCCGAGACGTGCGGGCCTTGGCGCGCGAGTTCCCGGACACCACCATCGTCCTCAACCATCTCGGGACCCCGGTCGGGCTGTTCGGTCCGATGGGGCAGACAACCGGCAGTACCGCCGCGCAGCGGCACGAGCTGTTGCGGGCCTGGCGCGAGGACATCTCGGCTTTGGCGAGTTGCCGCAATGTGGTTGCGAAGCTGTCGGGTATCGCGTTCCCGTTGCTGGGCTACGGCCATCAGCGTTCCGGGAACATCGGCACCCAGCAGACGCTGACCAACATGACCGGCCCGCTGATCGAACACGCGGTGACGGCGTTCGGGCCGGACAGGTTGATGTTCGGGTCCAACTACCCGGGCGACAAACCGAACGCGACGCTGCAGATGATCGTCGGGAGCCAGCTGGAAGTCCTGGAACCCTACGGCGGCAATCTGCTCCGGAAGGTATTTCGCGACAACGCCCGGCGCGTGTACAAGTTGGGCTGATCTAGTGCGCCGGTGGCAGGTTCTCCAGTCGGAGTTGCTGTAGTCGGTCGTGGACCAGCGGAACCGCGGAGGCCCCTTCGCCGCTCGCTGCCGCCACGCGCTTCATCGATCCGCTCCGGACGTCGCCGACGGCGAAGATCCCCGGCACCGTGGTCTCCAGGAACGCCGGTGGCAGGCCACCCCGCCAGTACTCCTTGGGAATGAACCGCCCGGTCATGAGAAAGCCGCGCTCGTCACGCTTGACCTGTGGTGGGATCCAGTCGCACGTCGGTGCCGCTCCGAGGAGCAGGAACAGGCCCGACGCGGTGATGCGCTGCGATGAGCCGTTCTGGTTGTCGCACAGCTCCAGCCATTCCAGATGGCCTTCGCCGCCGCCGTCGGTGACCTCGGTGTGTCCGCGCACCGTGATGCAGGGACTGGCCTCGATCTCCCGGATCAGATAGTCCGACATCGTTTCTGTCAGCGATTCACGGCGGATCGCGATCGTCACCGACCGGGCGAACCGCGACAGGTGCATCGCTGCCTGTCCGGCAGAGTTGCCGCCGCCGACCACCACGACGTCGCGGCCGGTCATCTCGCGGGCCGCGCTGGTGGCAGCGCCGTAGTAGACACCCGATCCGACGAGGTCTTCGCAGCCGCGGACACCGAATCGGCGATAGGCGACACCGGTGGCGATGACGATCGTGCGCGCGCAGATCCGCGCCTCGTCGACCATCACGTGGTGATGGTCGAACCGCGAATCGATCTCGACCTCGGTGACGCCGCGACCGCAGAAGAACTGCGCCCCGAATCGGCCGGCCTGAATCCTGGCCCGTTGTGCCAGCCGCATACCGGAGATCCCGCGCGGGAAGCCGAGATAGTTGCGGATCATCGAACTGGTTCCGGCCTGCCCGCCGATTGCACCGGTCTCGATGACCGTGGTGGACAGACCTTCGGATGCGCCGTAGACGGCGGCGGCCAGGCCCGCGGGACCGGCGCCGATCACGAGCAGGTCGGCGACCGTGCCTTCGGGGATGTTGTCGGGGGTGCCGTAGATGCTGGCGGCGACGTCGCTGACCGTCGGCCGAGACAGTGGTGGTTTTCCGGGGTGATGCAGGATCGGCAGTTCGGAGTCGCCCGTCACCGACTGGAGGATCTCCCGACCGGCGGGGGACTCGGGGTCGTGGATCTGGACGGGCATGCCCATCCGGTCGAGGAAGTCGCGGATCTCGGCCAGTTCGGGCGACGGACCGTCGGCGACGATCTGCAGGAACGCGACCTCGGGTGCGGCGACCGACCAGCCCCAGTCCGACAGGTACTCGACGATGGCCGCGTGGAACTCTTCGTCGCGCTGGCCGCGGGGGATACCGAGGTAGGTGTCGTAGCGTCCTTCGGCGACACCGGCTCGTAACTCGTCATACGAGGTCCCGAACCGTATGGCCGGGATGAGGGCGACCCTCCTCGCGCTGGGTACGACGAACCGCAGCTTCTGGAGCAGGTCAGAGCCCTGCCATGCACCGAGCTGTTCGAGCTCGACAAGGATCAACGCCACTGGGACATCTTGTTCCACAAGGCTTTTGACGATGTGGAGGCAGGCATCGCCGCTATCGGCGTATTTCACGGTGTAGTCGCGGCCGTAGCGGCTGCGGATCTCGTCGATGACGGTGTTGCGCGATTGTTCGGTGGTTGCCAGCACAATCGCAGGCGTCAGACGGTCATTGGGATCGGGCGCGGGCGAGGTCACCTCGTCAAATCTAGCGCGGTGTTCAGCTCAGCGTGGGCCTAAGTGTTTCCGGCGCCGATCCGACGGGGAGAAAATCGAGCCGGCCGACATCGGCCGTGTACGAGTTGAGAGGTCGGTTACTGATGTCCCGCAAGATCAGGTTCAACGCGTTCGACATGAATTGCGTCGCTCATCAATCGCCCGGCCTGTGGCGGCATCCGCAGGACCGGTCGTGGGATTACAACACCCTCGATTACTGGGTCGACCTGGCGAAAGTCCTGGAGGCCGGTGGTTTTGACGGCCTCTTCATCGCCGATGTCCTCGGCACCTATGACGTCTACGCCGGCACCGATGAGGCGGCGATTCGTCAGGGCGCTCAGATCCCGGTCGCCGATCCGCTGCTCCTGGTTTCGGCGATGGCCCACGCCACCGAGCATCTCGGTTTCGGGATCACCGCGGGCACCGGGTTCGAGCACCCGTACCCGTTTGCGCGTCGGCTCTCGACCCTCGACCACCTGACCCGCGGCCGGATCGGCTGGAATGTGGTCACCGGTTACCTGCCGTCGGCGGCCCGGAACATGGGCGAGGTCGATCAGCTCGAGCACGACGCCCGCTATGACCATGCCGACGAATACCTCGAAGTGCTCTACAAGTTGTGGGAGGGCTCTTGGGAGCGTGATGCGGTGCGTCGCGACAAAGACCATGGTGTGTTCGCCGATCCGGCGAAAGTTCACCACATCGGCCATCGCGGTGAGCATTTCAGCGTGCCGGGCATCCATCTGTCGGAGCCGTCGCCGCAGGGTTCGCCGGTGATCTATCAGGCCGGGGCGTCACCGCGCGGAGTGCGGTTCGCCGCCCAGAACGCCGAAGCCGTCTTTGTCGGCGCGCCCACCAAAGAGCTTCTGCGCACACTGGTTACGAGTATCCGTCAGGAGCTGGTCGCCGCCGGACGCGATGCCTACGACGCCCGCATCTACACGCTGCTGACCATCATCACCGACGAGACCGAGGAAGCCGCGCAGGCGAAGGCGGAGGAATATCAGCGCTACGCCAGCGCCGAGGGCGCCTTGGTGTTCATGTCGGGCTGGATGGGAATCGACCTGTCGGAGTACGACCTCGACGAGCCGATCGGCAATGTCCACAGCAATGCGATCCAGTCGGCCGTGGCCGCTTTCAGTCAGGCCTCCGGCGACCTCAAGGAGTGGACGGTGCGGGACATCGCGGCCTGGGGCGGCATCGGCGGTATGGGCCCCGTGCTGGTCGGGTCGGGTGAGAGTGTCGCCGCGCAATTGCTCGAGTGGGCGGAATTCACCGACGTCGACGGTTTCAACCTCGCATATGCGGTGACCCCGGGTACGTTCACCGATGTCATCGACCATGTGGTCCCGGCTCTCGAGGCCCGCGGTGCGTATGACCGCGAGTATGTGCCGGGTACGTTGCGGCACAAGCTCTTCGGCAAGGGCGATCTGTTGCCCGACCACCACCGCGCCGCCACCTACCGGGTGGGTGGGGTCAATTCCACCATCGACGACTCGGTGCGTGAAGGGGTTGGTGCGCAAGGCTGATTCCCGCACTTTGTGGGGGCAGGCTTGATATCAACAGAGCATGACTACCGATCTGTTCGACGTCAGCGGAAAAACTGCCCTGGTCACCGGAGGTACCAGCGGGATCGGAGCGATGATCGCCCATGGTCTCCACGAGCGTGGGGTCCGGGTGATCATCGCAGGCCGCAAGCCCGACGCGCTCGAGAAAGCTTCCGACGCAGGGTTGATCGCAATCGGCGCCGACCTGTCGACACCCGAGGGTTGCACAAAGCTCGCGCAAGATGTGCTGGGTCAGGTCGATTCGCTGGATATCCTGGTCAACAACGCCGGAGCGACCTGGGGTGCCCCGGTGGATGAGTTCCCGGCGTCCGCCTTCGACAAGGTCCTCGGACTGAATGTCCGTGCGCCCTTTCTCTTGACGCAGGCTTTGTTGCCTGCGCTCGATCGGGCCGCCACGCCGCCGGACCCTTCGAGGGTTGTCATGATCGGAAGCATCGACGGGATCCGGGTGCCGCAGACCCCGTCGTATTCGTACTCGGCGGCCAAGGCTGCGGTCCACCAGCTCACCCGTCATCTGGCGAGCCATCTGAGTTCCCGGAACATCACCGTAAACGCCATCGCGCCAGGACCTTTCGAATCCCGCATGATGCGGGCGATGTTGGATGAGCGACGAGACGAGATCGAGTCGGGTACTCCACTGGGCCGCATCGGCCGTCCTGACGACATGGTCGGCGCCGTCGTCTACCTGACGAGCCGAGCGGGCGCCTATCTCACCGGTGCGGTGATTCCCGTTGATGGTGGTATATCCACCACGCGTTGACCGATTTGTTGCACAGCGTTCGCCATTTGATTAGCCAAGCTTTGAATAGGGCACAAATCCGCTCGCGTTATAACCTGGATTTCGATCGCTGACGTGCGATGATTCATTGGTCGCCGATAGCCGGCGATCTGCCGAGCAAGGAGCACGCGGGCTATGTGGGATTCATTCTGGGACTTCATCTGGTACACGTTGGTGATTTTCGCCTTCATTGCGTATTTGATGATTCTTTTCAACGTTTTGATAGATCTGTTTCGTGACCACAAGACGTCCGGTTGGGTCAAGGCGGTTTGGATTCTCTTCCTGGTCCTGTTGCCGTACATAACCCTCTTCGTCTACCTCATCGCGCGTGGTCGCGGAATGTCTGAGCGGGCTCGCGATGCCCAGCTCCAGGCACAGAAGCAGGCAGAGACCTACATCAAGCAGGCGGCCGGAACCGCAGGGCCGGCAGATCAGATCGCGTCCGCGAAGGCGCTACTGGATGCAGGCACGATCACCGAAGATGAGTTCCAGCACCTGAAGGCAAAGGCACTCGCGGCGGCGTAACCTACCCGCACCAACCACCTCGGGTCCAGGCACCGAACGCTCAGCGCGTTCGGTGCCTGGAGTGTTTGTGTGACCGCTGCGCAGCGCCCGCAAAGCGGCGTCAACCACCTACCGGATGGATCGGGGGCTGGCGAAGTTGGCCTGGGAGCTGCGTTACCGCATCGGGTGGCGTCGGTGGCGCCGGTTCGGGACCTGACGGATCCTTCGAGTTCTGCGTTCGGTGGGTTCGGATGCTAAGCATGAGGGCACATCCGCTCCAGTACAGGGGCCCCGCCATCGAAAGACCGCGCAGATCCAACGGACGGCCATGACATGCGAATACTAGTACTGGGAGCAACGGGCTACATCGGTGCCCGACTGGTCACGGCGCTGCTCGCGGCCGGGCACGAGGTGGTGGCAGCGTCGCGGAATCTGAACAGGCTGAAGCAGTTCGGGTGGTTCGACGATGTCCGCACCGTACAACTGGACGCAATGGATCCCGAATCGGTGCGCGCCGGACTGAAGGCGGCAGGTCCGATCGACGTCGTCTACTACCTGGTTCACGGGATCGGACAGAAGAACTTCCGCAGAGACGACGAGTCGGCAGCACAGAATGTGGCTGCGGCGGCGCGTGATCATCAGGTGGGACGCATCGTTTATCTCGGCGGATTCGTACCTCACGGCGACGAACTTTCGGAGCACCTGGAGAGCCGGGCCGAAGTAGGTCGCGCGCTCGACATCGAGGGCGGCCCCGAATTGGTCTGGCTGCGGGCCGCGGTGGTGATCGGTGCCGGTTCGACGTCGTTCGAGATGGTGCGCTACATGTCCGATCGGCTTGCCGTGATCCCGCTTCCGTCGTGGGTCGACAACCCGATGGATCCCATCTCGGTACGCGACGCCGTCCATTACCTCGCAGCCTCTGCGTTTGAAACGGTGCCGCCGGGGTATTACGACATCGCCGGCGCCGAGAACTCATCGTATAGTTCACTGCTGTTCGCATACCTGCGTGCGACCGGGTTGCCGCGGGTGGGAGTGGTGATGCCAGGCGTCGATGTCCGGCTTGCCGGTTTCTTCGGGGGTCTTCTGGTTCCGGTGCCCAGTGGCCTCGCGTCGGATCTGGTGCGCTCACTGGATCATCCGATGAAAGCCTCGGAGCACACGATTCGCGACCATGTCCCCGATCCGGCAGGAGGACTGTTGACCATCCGAGAAGCGGTGCGTCGGTCGGTCGAAAGCCCGATGCCGCGGCCGGTGGACGAACTGGCAGACATCCATCACCTCGCCGACACCGACCCCTCCTGGGCAGGTGGGGATCTGATGCGGGTGAAAAGGGCTGTGCGCGACCGTGTTGTCGCACCGGTCCGGACGGTGGTGGGGGCAGTGGCAGGCACCACCGGCCTCGACAAGTTGTGGCACGCGTTGTGATCGCATTGCCCGAGAAGCTCGAGTTCCTGGTCGGCACAGTCCAAGACGATTCCGTCGAACCTCCGGAGTCGCGGCGGGCCATGCTGTGGCGTCGAATCGTCGTTGCCGTCGTCCTGATCGTCGGCAGCGTGTTCCTGGGTATTTCACTGTCGATCAAACCGGGCGACTCAGCTTTCTATCCCATGACATTTGCGCTCGCCGCGGTGTGGATCGTGGGCGCGCTGTTGTCGGGCCGCTTACGGCTCGGTGCGTACCCGCCACCGCGTGGTGGTCCGGTGCGTGCGGCCGGGATCGGGGCTGCGGCCGGTCTCGTTCTCGGTGCGATCTTTGTGGTTGGTGGTCTCCTGACGAGGGAGATCCCACCGCTGCGCGACTACATCGCCGACGTTCTCGATCATGCCGACAGCGGTGGTATCGCGCTGGTGCTCGCGACCGCGATCGTCAACGGCATCGCCGAGGAGATGTTCTTCCGGGGTGCTGTCTACTCCGCGCTCAAAGGTTATGCACCGGTGATCTTCTCGACGGTCATCTACGTGATCGCAACGCTTGCCAGCGGCAATCCGATGCTGGGTTTCGCGGCGATTCTGCTGGGGCTGGTCTGTGCCCTCGAACGTCGGGCAACGGCCGGCGTCCTGGCGCCGATCTTCACCCATGTTTTGTGGACCATTGTGATGGTTCTGGTTCTGCCACAGCTGTTTTGATACCGGTTCCCGGCGCCCGGGACGACAACGATGATGGAGAGGTCCTTTTATGGCTGGTGTGGATGTTTCGGTGCGGTCCGATCTGAACCCGGATGCCGCGTGGGCGATGGCTTCGGACCTGAGTCGGTTCGACGAGTGGATGACGATCTTTGCGGGATGGAAGAGCCCGGTGCCGGAAGAGGTCGAGCTGGGAACGAAGGTGTCGTCCCTGATAAAGGTCAAAGGTTTCCGGAACACGATCCATTGGACGGTTACGCGGTTTGAGAAACCTCAACTCCTCGAACTCTCCGGGCGTGGACGTGGTGGTGTTCACATCGACATCGAGCTGAAGGTGACTCCTGACGGTGACGGCTCTGTCTTCGACCTGGGCGCATCGATCAGCGGTGGCGTGATGAACGGCCCGATCGGCAACCTTGTTGCCAAGGTCATCGATTCCGACGTTCGCAATTCGGTGGCAAACCTGGTGGCGCTGCGCTGAAGTCGCACGTGAACCCGGTGTCGGTGGTGTTGACGCGGGATGTGTTCAGGCTGGAGATCCGACCGGATCTGCCAGTCGTGGGACGGATGACGAACGCGTAGACCAGACTGGAAGCACTGTTCGCCGGCCCGAGGTTTACGATTCTCGGTCAGCGGGCAGTCCTCTTGGGAGGGATGGTCGCCCGCGGTGGGCAACCAGAAGCCTCTCACCGAAGTAGGGAGAATCGTGAGTACCACGTATCAAGCAGTCGAGGTCTTGGCCGAGCGGTCGACCACCACCACATCAGTCGGAATCATCGGCTACATCATCATCGGCGGTCTCGCCGGCTGGATCGCCAGCAAGTTCATGGGCACCGACAAGGATATGGGCATCCTGCTGAACATCGTTGTCGGTGTGATCGGCGCCTTCCTCGGTGGCTTCCTCCTGAGTTTCGCCTTTGACACTGCAAGCGGTGGATGGTTCTTCACATTCCTCACGGCGCTACTCGGTTCGGTGATCCTGTTGTGGATCGTGAAGTTGGTCAGAAGGTAGAACCGCTGGTGGTACGGGTCCGTCGGGTCGCCGGCGTCACGGCGGCGGTGGTCGCACTTTCGCTGACGGTGTCCTGTTCGACGCCGTCGAACGAAAACGCACAGTCCGCTGACGTCTGCGCCATCCCGACGGACTCGGCAACCACTTCGGTTGCCGCTGCCGCATCGCCGGCCCCGGGTGCCACAGCGGCGCAGGATATTTCGACAAATCCCGAGGTTGCCACCGGCTATCGCAGCGATATGGTCGCGGTGCACACGAACTCGTTCGCCGCGGCCACCGCGAATCCGTTGGCCACCGAGGCCGCCTGCGAGGTGTTGGCCGACGGGGGAAGCGCGGGTGACGCACTGGTCGCCGCCCAGATGATGCTCGGTCTGGTGGAGCCGCAGAGCTCGGGTATCGGAGGCGGCGCTTTCGCGTTGTATTACGACGCGAAAGACGGATCGGTACAGGCCTACGACGGTCGTGAGGTGGCGCCGGCCGCCGCCACGGAGAACTACCTTCGCTGGGTTGACGATGCCAACCGGACCCAACCGGTGCCGAATACGCGTGCGAGTGGCCGATCCATCGGCGTGCCGGGCGTGTTGCGACTCCTCGAAGACGTCCACGATGAGCACGGAAGCGCGGACTGGCAGAGCCTGTTCGGATCTGCGACGCGATTGGCCGACAGTGGATTCGAGATCAGTCCCCGGATGGCGGCAGCCATCGCTGCATCGACCACAGAACTGGCCGCCGATCCGGCCGCCCGTGAGTACTTCTTGAATCCCGACGGTACCGCCAAGCCTGCCGGGACCGTGTTGACGAATCCCGCATACTCGAAAACTCTGGGCGCTATCGCGTCAGAGGGCGCAGACGCGTTCTACACCGGTCCCATCGCGGAATCCGTTGTTGCGAAGGCGGGCTCGACCGAGAACGGGATGACACCGTCACTGATCACACTCGAGGACCTTGCGAACTACGACGCAAAGGTTCGTGAACCGATATGCGTCGGGTATCGCGATAACCAGGTGTGCGGAATGCCGAACCCGTCCTCGGGCGGTCTGGCCGTGGCTTCCACGCTCGGCATTCTCTCGAACTTTCCCCTCGACCAGTACGGTCCGACCGCAGTCGACGCCAATGGTGGCGAGCCCTCTGTTACGGGGGTTCATTTGATCGCCGAGGCTGAGCGTCTGGCCTATGCCGATCGCGACAAGTACATCGCCGACTCAGATTTTGTGCCGCTACCGGGTGGGAACTCAGATGCGCTGCTCGACCCCGCGTACCTCAAAGACCGTGCTTCGCTGATAGATCCGGAACGATCCATGGGTACCGCTACCGCAGGTGCATTCGACACCGGTGAACCCATGGGCTGGTATGCCGGAGTCGAGCACGGCACCAGTCATGTCTCCGTTGTCGACAAGGATGGCAACGCGGCGTCGATGACGACCACGGTCGAGTCGGCGTTCGGGTCATTCCACATGGTCGATGGCTTCATCTTGAACAATCAGCTCACCGACTTCTCGGCGGAACCTGCTGACGGGCAGGGCCTTCCGCTGGCAAATCGGGTGGAACCGAACAAGCGACCGCGTAGTTCGATGGCGCCGACGCTCGTCTTCGCTGGGCCGCAGGACGATCAACGTGGTCAGCTCGAGATGGTACTCGGATCACCAGGGGGCTCGGTGATCATCCAGTTCGTCGTGAAAACACTGGTGGGACTCATCGATTGGGGACTGGATCCCCAGCAGGCCGTGTCAATGGTCGACTTCGGTGCCGCGAACACCCCGAAAACCAATGTCGGCGGCGAGCATCCGGGTATCGACACGGCAGACGATGGTGCCGCAGATCCTCTGATCCTTGGCCTTCGGCAGCTGGGACATCAAGTGGACGTCGCTGATCAGTCCAGCGGCCTGAGCGCGCTGGTACGGACTGATCAGGGTTGGTCTGGCGGAGTCGACCCGCGTCGCGAGGGTATCGTCCTGGGCGACCCCCAATGACCTGGAGATGCCATGACTCGGATCGGACGCTCTGACCTCGACGTATTCCCGCTCAATCTCGGCGGCAACACCTTTGGCTGGACCAGTGACGCGGACACGTCGTTCGCAGTGCTCGACGAGTTCGTCTCCGCGGGTGGGAACTTCATCGACACCTCGGACAGCTACATGGCCTCGATTCCGGGCAACTCGGGCGGCGAGTCGGAAACGATCCTCGGGCAGTGGTTCACCACACGTGGCAGGCGAGACGACATTGTCCTGGCCACCAAGGTGAGTCGGCATCCGGAATTTCTGGGATTGGCACCGGACAATATCGCCAAGGCAGCAGAGGCATCCCTGCGCCGCCTGCAGACCGACCACATCGACCTCTACTACGCGCACTACGACGATCCCAGTGTGCCGCTGGAGGAGACGCTGGGCGCGTTCGATGCGCTGGTTCGAGCAGGCAAGGTTCGACATCTCGGCATTTCGAACTATTCGCCCGAGCGCATCTCGGAGTGGTTGTCGATCTGCGAAGCAAATGACTTTGCGAAACCGGTTGCCCTGCAACCGCACTACAGTCTGGTTGCCAGAGAGCCCTTCGAGTCGGAACTGCGCCCACTTGCCGAGCGGTTCGACCTGGGTGTGATGCCCTACTGGGCTCTCGCCAGTGGCTTTCTCACCGGCAAGTACCGGACGCAGTCCGACGTGGACGCCGCTGCGCGCAGCAAGATCGTCGACCGCTACTTCAACGCCGAAGGTCTGGCCGTGGTCAACGAGCTGGCGGTCATCGCGCAAGCTCGGGGCGTGGAGATCGCCAGTGTCGCCCTGGCGTGGACACGCCAACAGCCGACCGTGGTCGCGCCCATCGCCAGCGCGCGGGTCCCGGGGCAATTGGGCGCTCTGTTGGCATCGGTCGACCTGGAACTGACTGACACCGAACTACTTCAACTTGATGCTGTGTCGGCCAATGTGGGTCAGGGCTGAAAACTTCCCAGTATGAGCTGCCCCGTGGGGAAACTCAGATGCGGGACCGCCGGCTGGACTGGATGGTCTGGCGAGACATGGCTGCCGACGCGTTGACAACCCGATCGCCATAGCGCTCCAGCACCAGTGCCTGTGTTGCCGCGAGGTGGGCGCGGGCAAAGCGGGCGGCCTCGTCGGCCCGTCCGGCTGCGATCTCTTCCACGAGGCGGCGATGGGCGTGGACCGCACCTTCGGCCTCGATCTGGGAGGGGTATTCGCCGTGCCGGGTGCGGGCTTCCGCCCAGGCTTCTTCCTGCGCCGACCACAGTGCGACGTAGCTGCCCACGGCGTAACGGATGGTCGCGTTGGGGGTGAACGCCACGACCAGGTCGTGGAAGTCGCGGGCGGAGTTGGTGAAGTCGACGCCGCTGGTGATGTGTTCGACGGATTCGTCGATGGCCTTGGTCAGGGCCGGGACCACAACCTCGAGGCGGTCTTCGCGCTTGGCGCATTCCGCGGCGCACATGGGTTCGAGCATCTGTAGCCCGTCGGCGAGGTCTTTGAGGGTGACGCGGCCGGCCTGCAGCGAAAGCCCGAGGTGGTAGGCAGCCGAGGTCTCATCGGGGCGGTGGACGTCCGCGCCGCCGACGTTGCCGCGGCGGACGGTGACCAGGCCTTCGGTCTCCAGGATGCGCAAGGCCTCGCGGATCGAGGGGTAGCTGACACCGAAATCCTTGACCAGTTGTTCCTGGGTCGCGAGACGGTAGTTGTCGTCGGCGAGGATGTTGTCCCGCAGCTCGTCGGCAACGGTTTCGGCAATCCGACGCTGTGGAACGCGGCGGCTCTGGGCAGATGTCACGCTCGCCACCTTATATTCACTCGGCCAGCTTAATCTGACGAGACTTACCATTCAAGTATTCCAATCCTTATGAGGATTGAGTTACCGTGCTCGCATGGACTTCACGTTGGGTGAGGCGGCGAACGCGCTCCGCGACGACCTTCGCTGGCTGATCAAGGAAAATGTTCCGGCAGAGTTTCGGGGTGCGTTCACCGATGACCCGGACGATCTCGAAACCGCGCAGGCCTTCTGTCGCTTTCTGGCTGATCGTGACCTGCTGTGTATGGCCTGGCCCGAGGAGTTCGGCGGGCGGGGTGCCTCGGTCTGGGAGCAGACGGTGGTCCGCGAGGAGATGTGGGCACATCACGAACCGCGCGGTGCCCAATACATGGGCGTGAACTGGGTCGGGCCGACAATCATGCGCCACGGGACAACGCAGCAGCAGCAGCTGCATCTCCCGCCGATCGCGCGCGGCGAGGTGATCTGGTGTCAGGGGTTCAGCGAGCCGGGGTCCGGCTCTGACCTGGCCTCATTGCGCACCGCAGCGCGACGGGAGGGTGACGGGTGGAGCATTTCCGGACAGAAGATCTGGACCTCATACGCGACCATGGCCCAGTGGTGCTTCCTTCTCGCCCGCACCTCGTCGGGTGAGCGAAAGCAGCACGGTCTGACGGTCTTCCTGGTTCCGATGTCCGATCCGGCCATCGAAGTCCGGCCGATCCGCGCGATGCTGGGCCCCCATCACCTCAACGAGGTCTTCTTCAACGACCTCAAGGTCACGCAGGCCCACGTCCTCGGAACGGTGGACGAGGGATGGAAAGTCGTCCAGGAGGTACTCGCGTTCGAGCGGGTGGGCATCGCCAGGTACGCCCGATGCGAGCGGTTGCTGCAGGAAGCACCTACGGTGCTGGGCGATGCGTGGGATGACCTGCCTGCCGAACTCCACGCCCGCTGGGCCCGGATGTTGGTTCATTGTCGACGGGCCAGGCTGCTGGCGTATCGGGTGGTGTCGATGCAGAGCGAAGGGCGGGTACGCCCGGCCGACGCCGCGCTGTACCGGATCGCGGTGACCACACTCGACCAAACCAGCGCCAATGTGCTGACCGAGCTGGCCACATACGCGCCCCTGACGGGTGAAGAGGCAGAACGATTCCGGCTGGACGTGCAAGCGCACTGGAGTTACTCGCAGGCGGCGACGGTTGCGTCTGGCAGCATCGAGATGCAGCGAATCCTGCTTGCCCGCAACCTGCTGGCGGCATCATGAACATCGACTTGACCCCGGAAGCAACGGAATACGGCACTGCGGCGTTGCGCGCGTTCGAAGCCGCCGGTGGCGACCGGCTTCTCGAAGGAGCAGAGGTCGACCCGGCGGGTCGGGAACGACCCCTGGAATCGGTTTTCGCGGGCCTCGGTGCCTGGGAGCTCAATCCTCGCGGAGATGCCGATGAACTCGAGGCGGCGGCTGCGCTGTGTCGAAGTGCCGGCTATTGGGGTATCCCGTATCCGGTGGCAGAGCGTCTCGCCAGGCCGGTTGACCTCGATGTCGACGGATTGGTGGTGGTTGCCGATCATGGTCCGGCAGCTGCGATCGCCGACATCGAATTGCGATGGTCTGCAGTCGCATTGAGTGGTGTGCGCAGCTCCGTCACCGTGCTGCCTGCGATAGCGCCGCCGCGCACATCGGCTTTTGTTGCACCGCTGGCACTCACGTCGATCGACAAGAATGGCGAGAAGGATCTGGCGCTCGGGCTGGTGCTGCCCTGCTGGACGCTGTTGGGCATGCTCGACCGGGCTCTCGAACTCACCCGAGCGCACGTACTCATGCGTGAACAGTTCGGCCGACCGCTGGCCCAACTCCAAGGTGTCCAGTTCCAGCTCACCGATGCGGAGGTGGAGCGCAGTGGCGTGGAAGTCCTTGCCAAGTACGCGTTGTGGAGCATCGAGGCGCGGCAGGCCGAGGCCGTCGACGATGCACTGGCGCTGCGGTTGGCCGCAGTGGAGGCGGCAGACGTCGTGTTCCGCGTCGCTCATCAACTGCACGGGGCCACCGGCTTCTGCGACGAGACCACCCTCTCGTGGCTCTCGCGGTACAGCCTGCCGTTGCGACGACTACCGCTGGGTCTGTCCGCAACCGGCGCCGCCCTCACCTCTCGCGTGGGGCGCAAAGGCCTGACCGGCCTGTTCGGCAACACTCTTGCCACGGTGCCCGAGCCGGTGGCGATCATTCAATGAAAACCCGTTCAGTGAAAACCATTGGGGGACCGGTGAAGTACGATCTGCCCGACGAATTGACGGTGACCTGCGAAGGCCCGGTCCGGACGGTGACCATCAATCGTCCCGATGACCTGGGTGCGGTGAACAAGAATCTGCACTGGGCCCTGGCCAACGTCTGGCGGCAGATCGCTGCTGACCGCGACGCGGCCGTCGTGATTCTCACCGGTTCCGGCCGGGCGTTCAGCGCCGGTGGGGATCTCGCCTGGATCACCTCATTTCTCGACGACCCCGCCGGCCGCGATGAGAGCATCCGCGAAGGTGCCGAGATCATCGATGAGATGCTGCGTTTCCCGCTGCCGATCATCGCTGCCGTCAACGGTCCGGCCGTGGGCTTGGGATGCAGCATCGCGGTGTTGTGCGACATCGTCCTGATCTCGGAGAAGGCCTATCTCGCCGATCCTCACGTGGCGGTCGGCCTGACCGCCGGTGATGGGGGAGCGGCATTTTGGCCGCTGCTCACCCCGATCTTGAGGTCGAGGGAGTACCTGTACACCGGCGACCGGATCCCGGCGGCCACCGCGGTCGAACTCGGGCTCGCAACCCGTGCCTGTGCCCCCGACGAACTCGCCGATCAGGCAGGCGCCCTTGCGAAGCGCCTGGCCGCGCAACCCCGCGAGGCGCTGCAAAGCACAAAACGGATCGTGAACATGCACTTGAGCCAGGCTTTGGCCGGACCTCTGCAGGCCGGGTTCGCCGCTGAAGTCGTCACGATGCAGACCGAGGAACACCGCAATCGTCTTCTGGCACTCGTGGAACGGGCGCGCACCTGATGGCAGCAGAGCGCAGTGACTTTCGGAACGGGGACTTTCGAGCGACGGTCCGGGACTGGTGTGTGACACACATTCCGGCGGACTGGCGGGCGGCGCAGACCGGTGTCTCGGACGAGGTGTTCGTCCGCTTCCAGAAGCAATGGTTCGCCGAGCTGAACGAGGCCGGCTACGCCGTGCCGCACTGGCCGGCGCAGTGGGGCGGCGGCATGACCGTCGAGCAGCAGGTGGTGCTCTATCAGGAACTCGCCGCCCACGACGCACCACGACTGGTGTTGCCATTCGTCTCGATCCACCACGCGGCGTCGACGCTGCTGGCCGCGGGTACCGAGAAACAGCGCGAACGTCACCTCCCGGCGATCCTCGGCGGCGAGATCTGGTGTCAGGGATTCTCCGAACCCGGTGCGGGTTCAGATATGGCCGCGCTCAAGACATCCGCCCGCAGAGTTTCTGATGGCGTTGGGGGCGACAACTACATCGTCAACGGCCAGAAACTCTGGGCAAGTGGTGCGCTGCACTCGGATTGGTGTCTGCTGTTGGCCCGGACAGATCCGGATGCCCCCAAACGGCGCGGTATCTCGTACTTCTTGCTCGACATGCAGACACCCGGCGTCGAGGTCCGGCCCATCCGGCAGGCGACCGGCGAATCACACTTCTGCGAGATTTTCCTCAACGATGTGGTGATTCCGGCCGAGAACCTCGTCGGGCCGGAGAACGCCGGCTGGCAGGTCGCCCAGGAGACTCTCGGTGCCGAACGCGGAATGACGATGCTCGAATTGTCGGAGCGCCTGGCGCACGGCGGGTTTCGGTGGTTGGTGGAAGAGTGTTCCAGACCCAGACGAAACGGATGTGTGCCAGTGGATGATTCGCTGGTGGCGGATCGGCTGGCGATGCTGGAGACGAAGATCGAAGGACTGCGTCTACTCTGCTCGGACTTTGCAACGAATGATCACCCCGGGCCCGCGGATGCCTCGATCGTGAAGTTGTTCTACAGCGAGTTGCTGCAGGAGCTGACCGACTTCGGTGCCGAGGTCGCCGGGCTGTCGGCACAGACCCATCTGCGCAAACCGCTGTCAAGCGGATGGGAATCGGGTTCCTGGGTCCTGGATTTCATCGGATCGTGGGAATGGACCATCCCAGGCGGGACCAGCGAAATACAACGAAACATCATCGGCGAGCGAGGCCTCGGCCTGCCGCGAGAACCGGCAGGAGCCTGATGCCCACCGATAACCTTTCCGAACTGCACGGGGAACTGCGCGCGGTGGCACGCGATCTGCTTGCCAAAGCCGAGGTGGGTACGCCGGTCGACTGGCAGTTGGTTGCTGGTTCCGGGTGGCTGGGATTGGAGGCTGCCGAGGACTTCGACGGTGCCGACGCGACCTTCGCCGAGGTTGCCGTCGTGCTCCGAGAAACGGGCCGAGCGGTGACGACCGGCCCATACCCGGCCGTCGCAACGCTGAGCCTGGGACTGCTGGAGTTGCTGGCGCCGGCTCCTGAGCGCGACCAATTGCTGCGCGACACCGTATCTGGCGATGTGGTTCCGATCGTTGTGGTCGAAGGCGAGAACAACCTCGACGAGGTTGATCAGACCACGTTCCGGATCACCCGCAGCGAGGCCGGATGGCAGCTGAACGGTGAGGCCGACCTGGTCCTGGGCGCACCTCATGCCGACCGGCTTCTCATCCCGGCACTCGATCCGGATGAACCCGGTATGACCGTCATCGTGGCCCTCGATCGCAACACCGCCGGATTGACCATTGTCGATCAGCCGGTTGTCGATCTCACCCGCAGCTTCGGTCGTGTGACCGCAGCGGACGTGGTGGTGTCGGCGGACTCGGTGTGGCAGTTCGAATCCGAAGGCGCAGAGGCATTGCGTCATCTTCACGATCGCGCCGCGCTCGGTGTGGCCTGTGACAGCCTCGGGCTCAGCGAGGCAGCAATGGCGGCAACTGTCGAATATGTCGGGGTGCGAGAACAATTCGGCCGCAAGATCGGATCGTTCCAGGCCGTCAAACATGCCTGCGCAGACATGCTCGTTCAGGTGACGGTCGCACAGAAGCTCGTCGACGCGGCCGTACGTGCGCTCGCTGCCGACCAGCCGGGCGCCGCGGTGGCCGTCGCGATGGCCAAGTCGTTCACCGGCGGCATGGCCGTCGAGGTGGCGGGCAGTGCGATGCAGCTCCACGGCGGAATGGGTTACACGTGGGAAAGTGGCATCCACGTCTACCTCAAGCGGGCCATCCTGAATCGATCACTATTCGGTTCGCCCGCACAACATCGCGAGGCGCTCGCCGCCAGACTCCGATAGTGTGCGGTTCTGGCGACGAAACCCGCAGGTGGACATCGCCAGAACCCCACATCATCGGGATGCGGGGGTGAGCCTCTTCGCTGCGAGATCGCGGATATCGCTGGTCTTGATCTTGGCGCTACCGGTCAGAGTGATCTCGTCATCGGTGAAGAACAGAACATGCCGGGGCACTTTGTAACTGGCCAATTCGCCCTTGATGTACGCGCGGATCTCATCGGGCTTCAGATCTGCGCCGGCATGCGGAACGATGCATGCGACAACCACCTCGCCGAGCGTGTCGTGGGGGACACCAACGGTGCGGGTGACCTTGACCCCGGGATGTGCCACCAGAACCTCATCGACCTCGAGGGGTGAGACGTTGGCGCCGCCGGTCTTGATGATGTCGGTGAGGCGTCCTTCCCAGAACAACCGGCCTTCGCCGTCGACATACCCACCGTCGCCGGTGGGGAAGAAGCCCTCGTCGTCGACAGACTCGCTCAGTGGTGTGCCGAGATAGCCGAGCATCAGTGTCGGTCCCTTGACGCAGATCTCGCCCCGTTCGCCCACCGGCACGGTCTTGCCGGACAACGTGTCGACGATCTTGAACGTCACGCCCGGTAGGGGTTTGCCGCTGCTGCCACCGGCTTGTTCCTCGGTGGTGTTTGCCGGGTAAATGGCTGAGATCGTGAAGGTTTCGGTGTTGCCGTAGGCATAACCGGGTTCGATCCACTCCGCTGTGACCGACGGATGGCGCGCCACCGGGGTGCGATGGTCGACAAATCGCAAGCTGCTCAGATCTGCGGTGGCCCAGTTGGGTGCGGATTCGAATTGCGCCCACTGATGCGGCCAGGCAAACGGGAAGTTGACCTTTTCGGACTCGATGAGCTCCAGCGCCTCGGTCGCATCGAAGGTCGTCTGCAGTACGAGTGAGCCGCCGCTGGACAGCGTATTGCCCAGTGCCATCGCAAAATTGCCGGACCAGAAGAATCCGTTCGCGCTCCAGCACCGGATGTTGTCCTCCGGGCCGAAGTGGTAGAGCTGTCGGAATCGCCACAGCTGAATGGACACCCCACGATGGGCGCTGAAAATGCCCTTCGGTTTGCTGGTTGATCCCGACGAGAAGAACAGCACCGCAGTATCGCTCGGCTTCACCGCTGCGGCCGTTGCCTCGACCAGCTCCCGCGGTGAGGCCTGACCACGGGCGACGAAGTCATCCCAGGTCTCGATCGCACCCGGTAGATCGGAACCATCGCCAACCGCTGCAAGGTGACGCAGGAAAGGGTATTTCGACGAATGGAGTTCGCCGGGGGCCGCGTCGTTGATCGCAGGTTCGAGCGCGGTCAACACACTCGCGTAGTCGGTTTTGAGCACCTTGCGGTCGAACAACAGCACTGAGACGCCGGAGACCCCGAGCAGGTGGTCCAACTCGGCGGCGGTCGAGAACGTGCTGAGGGTGACGGCCACACCGCCGGCGAGTGCGGTGCCGAACACCGCGGTGATCCACTCGGGTCGGTTGGTCATGAGTACACCGACACGACCGTCTTTGCCGATGCCGGAGGCATGGAGCGCCCGGGCCACCTCGACCGCACGTTCCCACAGCTCGGTGTAGGACCAGCGGATGACACCCTCGGGGGTGTGCATCACCAGTGCCTCACGGTCGCCGTACAACTCGGTCACCTCACGCAAAAAGCCCGGCATCGTGAGTGTGCCGAGGCCGGGCTCTTCGCTCAGCGGTGGACCAGATACCACCGACGTTGCGGCGGTCGATTCGGTGGTGATCTGAGTACTCAAGGCTGACCTCGTTGTCGTCTTTGTCGCGGCTGGGTCTGTCAGAGCGGTAGTTCGACCTCGGCGGTGCAGGTCACCAGTGTGGTGCCGTCCTGGCTGGTGAGCTTCAGCTTGATCTGGACAAGCGGTACGCCCCACTCGGAGTCGGCCTTTTTGTCCACGATCTCGGCGTCGAAGTAGGTCACATCTCCCTCGAATGCGGGTCCGCGGAAATCGGCCTTGGTGTGCCGGACCATGCCGTCATGGCCGGCCCAGTTGGCGAGGAAGTCGGTGCACCAGGCACCCATCGTGGCGCCGTACCCGTAGGCGCGTGCCATGCCGACCTCACCGGCCTTGTCGGCGTCGATGTGTCCACGCGAGGGGCCGACATATAGGCCGTCCCGTTTGCGTGGATCGATCTTGGCGCCCTCCTCGTCGAAGCCGAAGCCCTCGACCCACCCCGGATCCTGATAGACCCAGGGATCGTCGACCCCTTCGGGTGCAACCCATTGGAAAGTGCCCCAGATGTTGAACAGGAAGGCGCGGTATTCGGTGGTGAAGCTCGCGATGGTGTGTGGACCGATCACCCGGCGGTGGAGTTTGTCGCCGACGTTGACCTCATCGAAGTGCGGTGAGACGCCCAATCGGTTGGACATCAGCCAGTCGTCCCGGAGCTTTTCTACTTCGAGTAGCTCGGCATTGGTCCACTTCTTGACCACGCCGATCTCGTTGTCGTACATACCGCGCTTGGTGGCCTCGGCCGCGAGATAGCGGATGGCGGTCGACCGCTCCCTGGCGACCAATGCCCCATGCTGATTCTTGTGGGCGGTGTCGCCGCGGGAGAACATGGTGGGGCCGGCAAACTTCGTCTCGGCCACCTTGTAGTCGTGAAACCACCTGTCCTGGAACAGTTTGTCGCCCGGTCGCACGGGTGTGCCGTAGAACCACCATTCCTCGCCACCGAAGATCAGGTGGCTGTTCGGGATATGCCCCACACAGGCAGGCGCCGCCCCGTGTCCGTAGTCCAGGCCCACCGCGATGGACTGCGGTGCCACGAGCCCACCGAACTTCGAATTGCGCGCGAACTCCTCATCCCAGTGCAAGGGGTTCGGGTTGTCCATCGCCATCACCCATCGGCGGATGTCCGAGGTGCTGCAGGGGTCCCAGAGTTGCCCGCCGCCAACGGGTTTGCCCACCCGGTGGTCGACGTCGGTCAGGTCGAGCTGGACGGCTTCGGTCTCGCTAGTGGTCATGTGTGTACTCCTGTTTCAGCGATTGACGTCGACAACGATGCGGCCACGCACGGTGCCGTCCATCAACTGGTCGGCTGCTTTGATCGATTCCGCAAGGGAGATCTCGGTGGCGATCGACTCCAGGGCGCCTGGATCGAGGTCGCGGGACAGGCGGGCCCAGGCGGTGATCCGTCGCTCGATGGGTGCCATCACGCTGTCGATGCCCAGGAGCGATACCCCACGCAGGATGAACGGCGCGACCGATGCCGGGAAGTCCATGCCCTGGGCGAGACCGCAGGCGGCAACGGTGCCGCCGTAGCGGGTCTGCGCGCAGGCGTTGGCCAGGGTGAAGCTGCCGACCGAGTCGACAACACCTGCCCAGCGTTCCTTCTGCATCGGCTTGCCCTTTTCGGAGAGCTCGGCCCGATCGACGACGGTGGACGCTCCGAGCGCCTGGAGATACTCGACCTCGGAGGTCTTGCCGGTCGAGGCGGCCACGGTGAAGCCGGCCTTGGTCAACAGTGCGATCGCAACGCTGCCGACGCCGCCGGTGGCTCCGGTCACCAGGATCTCGCCCTGCTCGGGGCGCACGCCTGCGTTGACCAGCGCCTCGACGCAGAGGCTCGCGGTGTAACCGGCGGTGCCGATCGCCATGGCCTGCTTGGCGGTGAACTCGGCGGGCAGCGGTACCAGCCAGTCGCCGTTGAGGCTGGCGCGCTGGGCGAAGCCGCCCCAGTGGGTTTCACCGACACCCCAGCCGTTGAGGACGACCCGATCGCCCGTGGACCACTTGCCGTGCGAGCTGGCCGTGACGGTGCCTGCCAGGTCGATGCCGGGCACCATCGGGAATTTGCGGACCACCGGGGACTTGCCGGTGATGGCAAGTGCGTCTTTGAAATTGAGTGAGGAGTAGTCCACGTCTATCTGGACGTTTCCCTCGGGAAGCTCGGATTCCTCGACGTTTTTGAGGGCAACGGATTGCCCTGCTTCGCCCTTTTCGATGACAACTGCCGAAAACATGAGAGAAGTAGTCCTTTCAACCGCCCCAAGTGGGGCAACAATGTGGCCGACATTACGTCAATCCTCGTAAGGATTGCAATGCTTGCAGGTGCTAATCAGCGGGAGTCAGCGTGCTGTCCATCCGCCGTCGACCACGATGGTCTGGCCGGTGACATAACTCCCGGCGTCGGAGGCGAGCCAGAGCACGGCGCCGACAATGTCTTGCGCGGAACCTTCTTTCGGTAGGGGTGTGTTGCGGCGTAGGTACTCCGAGGCCCGCTCGCTGGTGTAGAGCGGGCCGGTGATCTCACTGCGGAAGAAGCCGGGTGCCACGGTGTTCACCCGGATCGAGTGCCTGGCCCACTGCACCGCGAGTTCGGCCGTCAGCCCGGACAGCCCGGCCTTGCTTGCGGCATAAGACGCCTGCGGGATCCCGGGGATGCCGACCTGGCCACTGATCGACGAGATGTTCACGATCGAACCGCCGCCTGCTTCGACCAGGTGGGGAAAAGCGCTCTGGGCCAAGAGGAAAGGTGCCATCAGATTCAGGCCGAGGGTCTGCCGGATGGCCTCCAGCGGCTCGGACTCCGCCTTCTCCTCGGTGAACATGCTGCCTGCGCCGTTGATGATGATGTCCGGTGGTCCGAGTTCGTCCACCACGGTCGGCACGATCGTGCCGACCTGTTCGAGGTCGGACAGGTCGCAAGCGACCGCAAGACCGTTGATCCGTTCGGCGACCGCGCTCAGCCTGTCTTTGCGCCGCGCCACCACCGCAACCCGGGCGCCGGCCTCGGCCAGGGTTTCAGCGACCGCAACCCCGAGGCCTGACGATCCGCCGGTCACGATTGCGACTTTGCCCTTGAGATTGAACAGCTCGCTCACGCGGTGGTTCCCTTCGAGGTGACCTGTCGGCTGGGAATGCGTTGTTGCTCAACGAACTCGGCAAGCCCGGCCCGCTGCACCTTGCCCATCGCGTTCACCGGCAGCGCATCGACCTGGGTCCAGGTCTCGGGGACTTTGTACGACGACACCTCGCGACGGCAATGCGCCCTGAGATCGTCGAAATCCAATGTGGAGAACGAACTCTCGACCACCGCCGCCACTCGCTGTCCCAGGCGGTCATCGGGGATCGGGTACACCGCCACCTTCTCGACGTCCGGGTGCGTGCTGATTGCTCGCTCCACCTCGAGTGGATAGACGTTGGCCCCGCCACGGATGATCACCAGCTTTTTGCGGTCGATCACCGTCAGCCACCCGGAGCCGTCGACGGTTCCGATGTCGCCGGTCGGTAGCGGGCCCGGCGCTGCCTCATCGAGCCCGTCCGGACCCCAGTGCCCGAGCAGGGGTCGCCAGGCTCCGGCCCATTCTCCGCCGGGAGCAGCGGCCAACTTCAGCTCTCCGGATTTGCCTGCAGGCAGTCGATTGTTGTTGTCGTCGTACGCGGCGACGTCGAAG
The DNA here is from genome assembly GCF_056786475.1 of Williamsia sp. Y844. Taxonomy (NCBI): domain Bacteria; kingdom Bacillati; phylum Actinomycetota; class Actinomycetes; order Mycobacteriales; family Nocardiaceae; genus Williamsia; species Williamsia sp. Y844. The sequence goes on along the minus strand of NZ_JBXCJB010000001.1, from coordinate 1,336,103 downwards.
TGCGGCAGTATCTGCCCGCTGGCCCGCACTCGCCACTGGCCATCGGGTGGATCGATCGAGACGACAGTGGGTGCCTCGGTCAGGCCGTAGGTGACGCGGGGGATCAGTCCGTGGGCGTCGGCGAATTCCTGCCGCAGGGCGTCGGACGTGTCGCCGCCGCCGCTCCACACCTCACGCAACGAGCTCAGGTCGGCGTCGGGACGGCGGGCGAGGTCGTAGAGCTGCGCGGGCGCACCGTTCCACACCGTCACGCGCCGGGTGCTGATCCACTCGATGAGGCCATCGACATCACGACGGTTCATCACCACCGCGCACCCGCCGGCCTGGGCGGTGAGCAGTGTCGACAGAACCATGAGGTTGAGGATCGTCAGGGGGAAGCTGTCGCCCTTGCGCAGGTCGGGACCCCATCCGCGGGTCTTGTTGAGCACGGCACCGGGCAACAGGAGATTTCGGTGGCTGTGGACCACGGCCTTGGCGCGACCCGAGGTGCCGCTGGTGAACGCGATCCCGGCCGGTGAATCGATGTCCGGCTCCACATCCGGTGCCTCGAAGTCGCTGCGAAGCAACTCGGACCATCGTTCGGGCTCAACACATTCCGGGCCGGTCACCTTGCCATTCGTTCCCGACAGCACCGCAGTGGGTCCGCACAGGTCGATGATGTCCTGTTGCTCGCCTGCCGACAGTGCTTCTCCGACGCCGGCCCAGATCGCACCGATCCGCTGGGCGCCATGGAATGCCGCCACGATGTCGAGATCGTTGGGCAGGCAGGCGGTGACCCGATCGCCCGGACGTACGCCCAATGACCACAGTGCGCCTGCGGCCCGCCGGGCCTGATCATCGAGTTCGATGTACGTCCAGATGCCGGAGGCGGCCTCGACCGCGGCGGCATCCGGGCGCTCCGTGACCGCGCGGTCCAGGACGTTTCCGATCGGCTTGAAAATCTCCACCTGCTAGTCATACCACTATCCTTGTAAACATTGACCTGATAGCTTGGGTTCGTTGTCGAAGAGGCGGGTTAGGGATGAAACACACAGGTCCGTTGGTCGGCGTACGCGTGGTCGATCTGACGGCAATGGTCATGGGCCCCTACTGCACTCAGGTGATGGCAGACATGGGCGCCGACGTCATCAAGATCGAGATCCCGGCCGGGGACAACACCCGATACATCTCGGTGGGTCCCGAACCGGGCATGGGTGGCGTGTTCGTGAACGTGAATCGCGGCAAGCGCAGCGTTGTCCTCGATCTGCGAACCGACGAGGACAAGCAGGTCCTGCGTGACCTGATCAGCGGCGCCGACGTGTTCATCCACTCGATGCGCGGGACGGCGATCGCCAAACTCGGCTTCGACTACGACGCGGTCGCCGCGATCAACCCGTCGATCATCTACACCAACTGCTACGGGTACGGCCGCCGCGGACCGGACGCGAACCTCACCGCCTACGACGACACCATCCAGGCCGAATGCGGACTGCCGTATGCGCAGGAACAGCTCACCGGCGAGCCCGGCTATGTCGGCACGATCATCGCCGACAAGGTCGCCGGGATGACGGCGCTCTACGCCACCACGATGGCGCTGTTCCATCGCGAACGCACCGGCGAAGGTCAAGAGGTCGAGGTGGCGATGTTCGAGACCATGGCCGCGTTCATGCTGGTCGAACACGCCGGCGGTGCGATGTTCACGCCGCCCCTCGGACCGGCGGCCTATCACCGCGCGGTGTCGCCGAACCGAAAGCCGTACCGCACCAAGGATGGACACATCTCGGCGCTGGTCTACAACGACAAGCAATGGGACGCGTTTGTTGCCGCCGTCGCCCCCGAATGGGCGGGTGAGCATTTCGCCACCCTCGGGCAGCGCGCCGCGCGGATCAACGAGGTGTACTCGCTTCTGGGAGAAACTTTTTCAGAACGCACCACCCAGGAGTGGCTCGACCTGCTGCGTTCGTTGGATATCCCGGCTGCGCCCGTCCGGTCACTCGACGAACTGTTCGACAACCCGCACCTGGAGGCGGTGGACTTCTTCGAAGAGGTCGAATCGCCTTATGGTTCAGTCCGTTTCCCCGGTCCGCCCACCTGGTTCTCCCGAACACCCGGACGGATCGACAGTGCGGCCCCCAGACTCGGTGAGAACACCGAAGAGGTCAAGGCCCAGGTGCGCTCGGCAGACGGGGCCTGGTCCTGATGGCGGCTTCCACGGCGATCGACCTGCAGCGGTATCTGCTCCCTGGCGATCGGATCGTGATCGGTCAGGCCTGTGGTGAACCCACGACACTCATCGAAGCCCTGATCGAGCAGGGTCACGAGGTGGGCGGGCTGTCGGCGTTCATCTCGACCAGCTTCTCCGGGCTCTTCACGCCGGAGACCGCCAAGAGTTTTTCGCTGTCGAGCATGGGTGCGATGGGCTCGTTGCGGGTGATGAGCAAGGCCCATGAGCTCGATGTCGTTCCGTGCCACGTCGGCCAGATCGCCCCGATGATCGCGGGCGGTCACATGGGCTGCGACATCGCATTGATACAGGTCAGTCCCGCCGATGCGGACGGCAACCACAGCCTCGGACTCATCAGCGATTACGTGCAGGCCGCGGTCGCCAGGGCGCGCGTCGTCATCGCCGAGGTCAACGATCAGGTGCCGTACACCTGCGGCGAGAAGGTGCCCGCCACCGCGATCGATTACGCCGTGCACGTCTCGCGGACTCCGGTCGAGGTGACGTCTGCACCGATCAGCGACACCGATCTGGCGATGGCCGAACATGCGGCGGCGTTCATCGGTGACGGTTCGGTCATCCAGATGGGTATCGGCGCGGTCCCGGAGGTGATGTTGCGGCTCCTGCGCGATCGCCGCGATCTGGGTGTGCATTCCGGCATGGTCGGCGATGGGCTGGTGGACCTGATCGAGGCCGGGGCAGTCACCAACGCCCGCAAGCGGATCGACCGCGGCGTGAGTATCGCCGGTGCCCTGATCGGGACCCGGCGGTTGTACGACTTCGCTCATCAGAACCCCGAACTCCGGATGTGCAACACGGCGTACACCCATGAGGCGGCCGTGATGGCGCAACTCGACAACTTGGTGACCATCAATTCGGCGTTGGAAGTGGATCTGACCGGGCAGGTCAACGCCGAGCAGAGTGGCGCCGCCTATCTCGGCGGCACCGGTGGTCAGCTCGACTTTGTTCGCGGGGGCGCACGCTCGCCGGGTGGGCACGCGATCATCGCGCTCCCGGCAACCGCGAAGAAGGGAACGATAAGCCGCATCACTGCCCAGCTGTCGGGTCCGGTCACCACGCCGCGCAGTGATGTCGACGTGATCGTCACCGAGTTCGGCGCCGCGCAGCTACGTGGCCAGAGTTTGGCCGAGCGCACCAAACGCCTTATCGCCATTGCGCATCCGGACTTCCAGGAAGAACTCTCGCGCGAGGCGCACATCATTCAGCAGAGGGGATATTAGTGAGCGACGCCGTCCTGTTCGATGCCCGCGACGACGGGATAGCGATCATCACGATCAATCGTCCCGACACCCGTAACTGCCTGTCGCTGGAGGTTCGCGAAGGCTTGCGTGATGCCTGGGAACGTTTCGAGAACGACACCGCGCTACGGGTGGCGATCCTGACCGGCGCCGGTGAGACATTCTGTGCCGGAGGTGATCTCAAGGAGATGGTCGCGGCCGGGATTGCGGTGCCGCCACGCGACATGTTCGCGCTTCCCTATGACACCGTCGAACTGTCGAAACCGACCATCGCGGCGGTCAACGGATACGCCTTCGCGGGCGGCTGGATGATCGCGCAGGCCTGTGATCTGTGTGTAGCCAGCACCAGCGCGAAGTTTGCCGTCACCGAGGTGAAGGTCGGCCGGAGTTCACCATGGGCGTCGCCGCTGATCCACATGATCCCGCAACGGATCATGATGGAAATCCTGCTCACCGGAAAACCGATTACCGCGCAGCGCGCCTATGAAATCGGCCTGGTCAACCGGATCGCCGAGCCGGAGGGCTTGCTGAGCGAGGCGATCGCGCTTGCGAAGGACATCCTGGCCGGCGCGCCGCTATCGGTGAAGGCCGCGCGCGACACAGTGATGATCGCGACCGAGATGGGCCGGTCGGAGGCATTGGCCGCGGCCAGGGCCGCCGCCGAAGACTGCTACAACAGCGCAGATGCCCAAGAAGGGCCCGCTGCGTTTGCGCAGAAACGGGCCCCTGTCTGGACCGGCAACTGAACGAATGCCTGCCGTTCCCGGCGGGTGTGCGTAGCTGGTTGCTACAATCGGGTAGCACATTGCTACCACAAGGAGATCGCGATGCCAGGAGCCGCAGACAAGGTGACGCGCATGGACGCGGATCTGGTCGACAGCGCGATCGCCGAGGGTCGCCGTCAACAACGCACCGGACGTCAGCAACTCGAACATTGGGCACTCGTCGGCCGCTCTGTGACCGCACACGAAACCGCCTCGGCCCGCCGAATTCAGGCAGTCTTGAACGGTGATCTACCGACAAGCGACCTGGGTGATGTCGAGGGACGGATATTCAACGCCGAGATCCGGGCGCGCATCACCGAAGACCTCGCGAAGGCCGACTATCGCAGCGTGCTGGCCTCGCGCGGTGTCACGACCGTTGCACTTGATGAGGCCGGTCGGTTGGTCGAATACCGACCCGACGGCACCACCGCGGTCCTCGACAACGAGTGAAGCGCCTCGATCTTGTCGTCGGTCCGAACGGGTCGGGAAAGTCGACCTTTGTCGAACTGACCTTGCTGCCGCTGCTGCCCCGAAGTGTGTTCGTCAACGCGGACCTGATCGCCGCGCAGCGCTGGCCAGACCAGGCTCAGGCGAAGTCGTATGAGGCCGCTCAGATCGCGGCGGCCACGCGCAACCAATTGATCGAGCAGGGTCGCTCGTTCATTGCCGAAACAGTGTTTTCTCACGCTTCGAAACTCAACCTGATCGACGACGCCCAGCGCGCCGGATTCACGGTCGCACTGCACGCGATGATCGTCCCGGAATCACTTGCGGTGCGGCGTGTGGAGTACCGCACCCGGGCAGGCGGTCATGCCGTGCCGGAGACCAAGATCCGGGACCGCTACCGTCGCCTGTGGCCATTGGTCGCCGTTGCCATCGGGCGTGCCGACGAAGCGACCGTCTACAACACCGCCGAAGGTGTCGCGCCTTCAGTTGTCGCCGAGTACACGGCGGGCACACTCGTCGGTGTCGCGCGGTGGCCGTCCTGGTCTCCCGCGGTGCTCAGCGACCTGGCGTAGCGCCGATTGCTCGGGGCGCGTTCGCAGTCAATCCGGATTGTCGGACACCTGATCTAGACTCGCTTGTATGTTCGATGAAGAGGTCGAAAATGCAGGTGGGGACGATGAAATCGGCCCTGTCGAGTCGCTGGGTGTCAACGAGTTGTTACGTAACACCGAACTTGCGATGGCCCAGCAGTCGCGGATGGAGTGGGAGCGATACGCCGCTGCGGCGATGCTGCACAGACATCTCGTCGAGCCCACCGCCGGGTCTGAGGCGGAGATGCGGGCTCTTGATCCGTTCGCCCAGTGTGCGGCGAGATTGTCTGCGGCGCAGGGGTTGACGCAACGGACCGCGGAGCTGCAGATCAATCGCGGGGTGGCGTTGCGGGATCGCCTGCCTGCGGTCAATGCGCTGTTGAAGGCGGGACGGGTTGCTGCACACCATGTCCCTGACATCATTGCCCGGACCGAGTTGATCGAGGGTTCGGCCCATATGACTGAGATCGATCGCGGTATCGCCGAGGCGCTGGGTCGGCGTGGGTCGTGGTCGAAGGGTCGGATGCGAGACATGGTTGATGCGATCATTTTCCGCCGCGATCCGGATCTGGTCCGCAACAACCGGGAGGATGCGAAGAAGAATCGTGGGGTGTGGGCCAACAACACCGACCACGGGATGGCGGTGATGGACGCGCATTCCACGGCTGAGGAATTGGCGATGATCATGGCGCGGTTGGAGAAGCTGGCCATGGCCACGTGTAAGGCCGATCCGCGGAAGAAGTCTGACCGGATGGCTGATGCGTTGTTCGCCACGGTGATGGGCCGTGAGTTCCTTTGTGAATGCCCGAACGACCCAAAACACCCCTGCACCGCTGAGATTGTCACCGTTCCTGCCGGCCAATTGGTTTCGGGTGTGGACGTGAAGATCGTGCTGCACGTGATCACCGATCACGTCACCCTCGACGGTCGCGCCGAGAATCCAGGATTTCTGGATGGTCACGGCGTGATCTCTGCCGATCACGTTCGCGATATCGCAGCCCGCCCGGAAACCGTGCAGCGGCCAATGGGCAACAAACCTGCGCCCGCACAGTCGGAGCAACCAGAACCAGTGCAGCCAGAACCAGCGCTGCCCGAGCAGGGGACACCAAAACCGAAGCGGCCGAACGTGTACGTGCGCCGACCTCAGAACCCTTCAGTCGAGAACCTCCCCGATGACGGCGGCGACAGTGCCGTCGTCACAGCGCCGTTTCCACAGGTGATTCCACTCCCGGCCACCCAACCTGGTGATCAATACCGGCCCTCGGTCGTCTTGGACACTTACCTTCGAATCCGGGACGTCTACTGCATGTGGCCTGGATGTGAGCACAAGGCCTGGGGCGCCGACCTTGACCACACCTGCGAGTACAACCACAACGAGCCTGAAGCCGGTGGTTGCACCCATCCGTCAGAGATGAAGACGCTGTGCCGTTTTCACCATCTGTTGAAGACGTACTCCGATTGGCTCGACGACCAATACCCCGACTCCGAGACCGGGCGGACCCGGCTGATTTTCACCACACCCGAAGGCCGCAACTACCACGGCCCAGGCTGGACCGGCGACGATCTGTTCCCCACCTTGAGGCTCATCGTCTTCGACAACCAACGCGGCTCACCAAGCCGGCAGCCAACTGCATCGTGCGTCAAACCGGAAACCCGCCAACAGTCGCGCACCGCAGCGAAACACGAACGCCGTCAGCAGGAACGGATGGCCAACCGCCGACAGCGTCAACTGGAAGAGCAACTCACTCAGAAACTCCGCGAGGAGCGGGGACGCGACAGTCCGCCACCGACGTACTGATGTTCGTCCAGGGGCTAGCGGGCAGCAGGTAGGAAGGGGCGCAACCCGTCTTCGGGCTCGATTCCGAAGGACCGCAACGACATTGCCAGCATCGAGTAGCAGCCGACGGTGAAGACCACGTCCATCAGTTTCTGCTCGTCGAACTCACCGGCGAGCACACCCCACGTCTGCTCGTTCACGATGCCGTCGTTCAGCAACTGGTCCACCGATTGCAGAAGGGCGCGTTCGATCGGAATCCATTCCGGGGCATCAGGGCCGGTGGCGATCCGGGCGATCTCGTCGGCGGTCATACCGGCCCGGTCGGCGAGGATGACGTGCTGTGCCCACTCGTACTCGGCATTCCGTAGGTGCGCCACCCTCAATACCAGCAGCTCACGCTCGCGGACCGACAACGCGGACCCCGACAACAGATGTTTGTTGAAGGTCAGGAAAGCCATTGCCAGCGACGGGTAGCGGGCCAGCGTGCCGAGCAGGTTGTCGCCCGCTTGCCGACCCTCTTCTGGTCCGGCACTCGCGACCGATGAACGGAATCCGTCGACAAAGGCCTGCATCTCGGCGGACCAATCCGCTCTGCGGGCCGGCGGTATCCGGGGAACAACAGATACGCGTACATCTTCGGGCATTACGTGTTCCGCCCGCCGTTGACACCGATGATCTGTCCGGTGATGTAGCCGGCTTCCTCGCTGACGAGGAATGCGCACGTGGCCGCAATATCTTCGGGCTGACCGATCCGGCCGACCGGGGTCTTGGCAACCTGCGCCTCGACGTCGACCAACCCCGTATCAACGGTCCGGCGGAGCATCGGGGTGTCGATGAATCCGGGCGGCACGGTGTTGACAGTGATTCCGCGCCTGCCGAATTCGAGTGCCAGCACCTTCGTCAGTCCGACCACACCGGACTTGGCGGTCACATAGCTGCCGAGACCGGGCGATCCGCTGTGGACGCTGGAGGATGAGATGTTGACGATCCGACCCCAGCCTTCTTCGAGCATCTCCGGGATCACCGCCTGAGAGCAGTGGAATGCGCTGGTCAGGTTGATTGCCAGCGCACGATTCCAGGTCTCGAGGGTGATGTCGAGGAACGGTTCGGCGACGGTCAGGCCGGCGTTGTTCACCAGGACCGTCGGACGTCCCAGCGTGGACTTGACCTCGGCGATGGCCGAGTCGATCCGGTCCCGGTCGGTGACGTCGACGGCGAGGCCGATGGCCTTGCCGCCGGCCTTCTCGATCTCGAAGGCCGCGGCCTCGGCAGCGGCGCCGTTGATATCGAAGATGGCCACCAGATTGCCATCAGCGGCAAAACGTTTGGCTATGGCATTGCCGATCCCGGAGGCGCCCCCGGTGACAATTGCTGTGCGGTCACTCATTTGATCTTCTCCTGGCCTGCGACGGTGGATCGGTGCATTGTTCGTGGCTTGAGCCGGTCGAAGTCTCGGACGCGATGGACCAGGCCGGTGTTGTCCCAGAGCACCGTGTCACCCTCGGACCAGCTGTGCTGACAGACCAGGCCGGGTGCCGTGATGCGTTCTTGCAGTTCCTTCAGCAGTGCGCGGCCTTCGTCGATGTCCATGCCGACGATGTGGGATGCCGTCGCCCCCAGCACCAGTGAGCGCCGACCGGAATCGTGCTCCCACACCAGCGGATGTTCACGAACAGAGCGAGAAGCCCACTCGGTCACCTGTTCCGGTGTCGGATTCGGATAGGTCAGCCGCTGGATGGCCTCGAAGGTGTGGACCACCCGCAGGTCGGCAAACCGTTCCTTCTCCTCGTCGGTCAGCGCCTCGTAGGCCGCATAGGTACTGGCGAACTCGGTCTCACCGCCTTCGGCCGACGTCACCCGAGCGGTCAGCATCGATGTCTTCGGGGCGATCTCGTCGAGCAACCCGTCGATATGCCAAAAGCAGTTGCTGGCGAAGTACTCGGCGTTCGGGTTGCTGGGATCGAAGCTGATCTCCATCACCTCGGCGGTCTCCGGCGGTAGGTGGGAGAAGTTGATCAGCTTGCCCAGCTTGCGGCAGAACTCGACCAGTGTCTCATCGTCGGCGTTCAGCTCCGGAAACAGTAGTACGGAATGGGTTTCGAGGGCCTCGGCGACTTGATCGGCCAGATCGGGATCAGTGGTCAGACGAGCGGGGTCGACATCCAGCACCTTCGCTCCAACGGTGTCCGAAAGCCGCTCGACGGCAAGTGTGGTCATGGTCCTTCTCCTAGATACTGGGGGTTCGGTGAATCGGTTGCCGGATCAGGTGGGAATGAAGGCGGGCCGGATGTTCGACAGCGGACGCTGATACGACGGATCGCCGGTGCTGCGTGACGGGGTGCCGTTGAGAAAGACATCCGGAACATCGCTGAACGGGATGTCCATGGTCGGAACCAGGCCCGACCACTCGATCGCGTTGGTGCGCAAGGCGATCTTCCACTGCCCGTCGCGGCGCTCGACCCGGTCGATGTAACGACCGCCGGCAATCCAGTTGCTGTCGTCGCGATTTCGGCCGACGAACAGATAGTAGGTCTCGGTATGGGCCACATCGCCCTCGATGTCACAGGTGTGGTTCAGCAGGTTGTGGTGGGTGGCGATCTGGCCCTGCTCGTGCATGGGGGAGGCCCAGTCGTACAGGTCGGTCGGACCACCGACGAACTCGCCGGCAGCGATGGTGGCATCGGTATGAAATGCGGACAGGAACAAGTCTCGATCGAATCGGTCCATACCCCGGGAGAACCGGGTCAGGGCGTCGAGGATCTCCTGACGGTCGATGAGTTCTTCCAACTTTGCTTGCCGCTCCGGCGTGGCCAACGTACTCACGATGTCCTCCAGTTCTGGTGATTGGTGCACTGCATTTGATGTCAGACGGGTGACCAGATCGGCGATCCGCGAGTGGAACGCAGCGACGGAATCGCCCTGCCGTCAATGTCTTTGATGCCGTAGTCGTCGCCGAGCTCGGCGGTGATGAAGGTTCCACCGCTGCGATCGAGGAGACCGGGATCGTTGAGCAAAGCCGCGATCACCCGTCCCGGATACTCGGGGGAGCAACCATTCTCGGGTCGGGTCGCGGCCTGTTCGCCGAGGTGCTCGATCGCAGCGAGATTTCGCTCCGCCCGCTCTGTGAATGTCAACCCCTGCCACAGTGAGATCGACGTGATGCCAAATGGTTTCAACTCGACGGCCATGTCTCGCGACATGCGGTCGGCAGCCGACTTGGCGGTACCGAAGACGACCCCATAGGTGTAGGACACCCCGGTGTATCCAGAGATGGCCACCATCAGGCCGGACTTCTGTGGCGCCATGATCTTGGCGGCGTGCCAGGCGGCGACAAAGTTTGATCGCACACCCACATCCATCATCTGCCAGTTGGACAGTGGCTTCTCCCAGAAGGGATCCGGATCGGTCAGATCGTCGGGCAGCGCGAAGGCGTTGTTGACCAGAAGGTCCAGGCGCCCCTGTTCCTGCCGAACCTGGTCGAACAGTGCGGCAACCTGGTTGTCTTGCGAATGATCCACCGCGACGGCAATACCTTTGCCGCCCCGGCGGTCACATTCCTCGGCCGTTTCGCCGATGGTCCCGGGCAACGGGTCCACCCCCGCCCGCACCGTGCGGCCGGTGACGTACACCGTGGCGCCCTGCTGCGCCAGCGCCAGCGCGATACCTTTTCCGATACCGCGGCTGGCGCCGGTCACAACAGCGACCCTGCCCTCGAGAGAGTTCACCGGAGACCCTCAGAGCCGATCGGCTGCAGCGAAGAAGTGCTCGCTGTGATCGCCGACCGATCTGGCGGTGTAATGGTCACCGGAGAGCGGTGCACCCATCAAGCCCTGCGACCAGTCCGCCGACGCGCCGTCGTTACGGACCCAGTCATAGAGCATGGTGCGGTGCGCAATACGCCATTCGCCGCCCCGTTTTTCCATCCGGTCGAGATATCGCCCGCCGATCACGGCATCGCTTTCCTCGGTACCCATGTTGACCCGGTGATAAGCCGATATGTGGGTTTCGGACAGTGCCACATCGCCATTCAGCTCCGTCAATGTCTGCCCGAGGGTGTGCTGGGTGACGGTGATCGCCGGCGAGCCCGGCACCACCCACGCCAGGTATTCGTCGAAAGAGCCGGCGAAGATCCCGAAGTCGGTGGTGGCGTCCGGCCAGTAGGAGGTAGTGATCAGTTCCGCATCTCGCCGATCCTCGCCGCGGGCGACCCGGGCGAGGCACGTGCGAATTGCATGGTGGTCGAGTAGAGCCTCCAGATCGTTACCGCTCATCGCTATTCGCCGTCACCCTCCGGCGCGTATCCCATGATGCCCTTGATCTCCAGGTAGTCGTGGAATCCGAACTCGCCCCATTCGCGTCCGTTACCGCTCTTCTTGTAGCCGCCGAACGGAGCGCCGAAATCGAAGGCGGAGTTGATCGCCACCGACCCCGCACGAATTCGGCGGGCCACCGCGCGCGCGGCGTCGAGATCGGCGCCTGCGACAAATGCGGCCAGGCCGTATTCGGTGTCGTTGGCGATCTCGACGGCGTGGTCGACACTGTCGTAGCCCAGGATCGTCAGGACCGGCCCGAAGATCTCCTCGCGGGCAATTGTCATGTCGTTCTTCACATCTGCGAAGACGGTGGGCTGGACGAAGTAGCCCTTGGTGATCCCCTCCGGTAGGCCGGGGCCACCGGCAACCAGGGTGGCACCTTCATCGATGCCCTGCTGGATCAGTTCCTGGATCTTGTCGAACTGCGACTTCGCGACCACCGGGCCGATGGAGAAATCACCGTTCGGATCGCCCACGGTGACCGTGGCGGCCGCGGCCTTGGCGATGCCGATGGTCTCTTCCATCCGCTCGTTGGGCACCAGCATGCGCGCGGGCGCGCTACAGGTCTGTCCCGAGTTCAGCATCATGGTGACCACGCCGGTACTGACGTTGTCGGCGAAGGCGGCGTCGTCGAGGATGACGTTGGGGCCCTTGCCTCCGAGTTCCTGGGTGACCCGCTTGACGCCGGCCGCAGCATTTTTCGCGATCTCGATTCCGGCCCGGGTGGATCCGGTGAACGAGATCATGTCGACGTCGGGATGGCTCGAGAGCGGAACACCCACCCCCGGTCCGTCGCCCTGCACGAGGTTGAAGACACCGGCGGGGACGCCGGCGGCCTCGAGGATCTCGGCGAAGATCTGACCGTCGAACGGCGAACGCTCCGACGGTTTGAGGACCATGGTGCAGCCGGTGGCCAGGGCGGGGAACACCTTGACCGCGATCTGATTCAGCGGCCAGTTCCACGGCGTGATCAGCCCGCAGACACCGATCGGTTCCTTCACGATGAGCGCGCTGCCCTGCTGCTCCTCGAAGGTGAAGCCCTTGAGGACCTCGATGGCGGTGCTCAGGTGTCCGGCACCCAGATTCACCTGGAATCCGCCTGCCAGCTCTTTTGGTGCACCCATCTCTTCGGTCAGGGCAGCACCGATGTCGGGCATGCGTTTCTGGTACTCGACCGCAATGTTTTCCAGCACAGCGACCCGTTCGGCGACGGAGGTCGCCGACCACGAGGGGAAAGCCTTACGGGCAGCGGCAACCGCCCGGTCGACGTCACCGGCAGAACCGGCGGCCACCGTGCCCGCGACCTCTTCGGTGGCGGGGTTGATGACGTCGAAGGTGCCCGACTGCGCCGGATCCACCCACTGGCCATCGATGTAGAACTTCAGATACTCACGCATGATTTCCCCAATTCATCGATATTGCCCGATACCTCTGTTGCGCTGTATGACTCACTGCTGACCTTCGGCGTACCAGGTCCGGAACTCGTCGTAGCTGGGCATCTCTTCCGAGTTGGCCTTCGGGTCGACGGCCACATGGATGACGCCTGTCTTACCGCTGGCGTAGGCCCGCTTGATGGCGGGGGCGATGTCCTCGTCCCGTTCGACGTATTCGCCGTAGCAACCGAAGCCCTCGGCGATCTTGTCGAAGCGGGTTTCGGTGCTCCAGTGGACGCCGGTCTCCCGGGATCCATGACCGAAGGTGCGCTTGTAGACACCAACTTCCAGGCCCCAGGCGTAGTCGACGGCCACCACGCAGACCAGCGGAAGCTTCAGTCGGGCCGCGGTTTCGAGTTCTGCGATGTGGAACTGGAACGATGAGTCGCCGGTGATGAGCATCATCGGACGTTTGCCGCCATCGGCAACGCCTGCGCCGACGGCGTACGGAAGTCCGGTACCGAGGTGGCCGAAGTTCTGATTCCACATCACGTCATGCGGTTTGGCCTGCGAGTAGGTCCAGCCGAAGATGGTGGTGGCGCCGCCGTCGCGGACCATGATCCCGTCTGCGGGGAAGTCTTTGGTGGCCTCGACGATAAGACGCGCCGGATGCACCGGTGTCTGGCCTGACGGCGCCGTCTCGGCCAGCTCCGCGAGCTGCGCGGCGTCGCCCTTGATCCACTGCTCCAGCTCCGGTGTGGCGGTGCGGGGCGAATCCTTCAGAGCCGCAACGAGTTGGGGAACGATTGCACGAAGGTCGCCGACGAGGGGTACATCGATCGGCCGGTTGACACCGATGGCCGACGGGTCCTGCTCGATCAGGATCCAGCTGCGGTTCGCTTCGTTCGGTACCCAGTGGCGCCCGCGCCCGAAGTGGACGGGTTCGCCGAGTTCGGTACCGACCGCCAGGCAGAGGTCGGACTTGACCACGGCATCGACAGCCGACTTGGAGAAGCCGTAGGGGAACGTGCGGTCTTCGAGACCTTCGATGAACGACGTGCCACCCGAGGTCTGGATGACCGGGCAGGCCATCAGATCGGCGAGTTCCTTGACCGCGGCGCCCGCGCGCGAGGTGTGAACACCGTGTCCGACAAGCAGAACGGGCTGCTTGGCCGCGCCGATGAGTTCCTTGGCCTTGTCGATCCAGTCCTGGCCTGCGGTCTGACCCACGAGGCGGTACTTGGACGGGGGGAGGATCGGCCGGTCCTCGACCTCTTCGAGGATCACATTCTGCGGGTATTCGATGTACACCGGTCCCGGTGTGCCCGACAGGGCCTTGCGCAGGCCTTCGCGGATGATCTCGTCGGTCTGGTCGGCGTATTCGATGCTCGCGTTGTATTTGACGGAATTCTCGACCAGCGCGGTTTGCTGGACGAACTGGATCCGTCCGCGGCGGACTCGCTGTTCGGTGATCCGGGCCCGCTGGCCGCCGAGGAAGATGACGGGAGAGTTCTCGACCTTGGCGCACATGATGGCGCCTGCGAGGTTGGCCAGACCCGGGCCCAGGGTGCCGATACACACGGCGGCCTTGCCGGTCATCCGGGAAACGGCCTCGGCCATGAAGCCTGCCGACTCTTCATGGTGCGGGGCAACAACATTCCAGCCGCGTTCTTCGGCGAGGTGGAACAGGTGAACGAAGTTCGGATCGGGGATACCGAAGATCGTGTTGATGCCCTCGGCCTCGAAGAGGTCGAGAATTCGTTCGTAGACCTTAACTGACACGTGCACTGCCCTCCATGGCTGTCGTGAAGCTTTTCGTGATGTGTTCGATGTGACCCGACGGGACCACCGGCAGAATCCAGGGGTCGCTGGTGTCGCGGATGGTGGCGATCTGTTCGCCGACCTCCTCGATCGTCCAGGACGGTTGGTAGACACCCGGTGTTTCCGCGACAAACGCCCGCGCGATGCGGCCGGCGATCGCGACCAGCATTTCGCCGGTGATCGAACAGGTTTCGTGTGCAAGCCATCCCACCGCGGGGGCGGTCAATTCCGGGCCCATCGGCGGATACGCCGACGTGTCCAGGCCCTCGGCGAGCCGGGTCAGGGCGGCCGGAAGGATGACGTTTGAGGTCACGCCATGCTCGTGGCCCTCGAGTGCCGCAACATTCGAGAGCCCGATGATCCCGGCTTTGGCGGACCCGTAGTTGGCAACGTTCTTGTTGCCGTAGATCCCGCCGATCGACGAGGTCAGGACCACACGTCCGTATCCGGCCTCGCACATCAGCGGAAATGCCGGTCGCACAACATGAAACGCGCCCCGTAGATGCACGTCGAGGACGGCATCGAAATCCTCGTACGACATCTCCGTCAACGGTGCGTAGCGGTTGTTGCCCGCGTTGTGGATGAGGATGTCGATCTTGCCGTAGGTGTTGATCGCGGTGTCGATGATCGCTTTGCCGCCCTCGGCGGTGGCCACCGTGTCGGTGTTGGCGACGGCTTCGCCGCCCGCGGCTTTGATCTCTGCGACCACTTCATCCGCCGGACCGCTGTCGACGTCCTCGCCGCTGATCGCGCTACCCGGGTCGTTCACCACCACCTTCGCGCCCTTGGACGCGAGGAGCAGGGCGTACTCCCGGCCCAAACCGCGACCGGCGCCGGTGATGACGGCGACCCGATCGTCGAACCTGAGTTCGGTGCTCATTTGTCCAGCACCAGACCTTCCAGCTTGCCGGTGCCGCGCCACCCCTCCAATAGTTCGGTGAGCTCGTAGAAGCCGCCCCAGAAGGGATCTCCGAGGAATGAACGCCCGTTGGGTTCACCCTCGCTGTTGTAGTAGCCGGGTGTGCATTCGGTGGTGAATGTGCTGTTGTCCACCGAATACTGGCGGACGGTCTGCACCCAGCCGTCTTCGGCTTCAGGGGTCGGCTCCACATAGGTGGCGCCACGATCCTGTGCTTCCTTGACGATGTACGCGATGTGGTCGGCCTGCTGTTCGAACATCAGCGTCGTGGCCGCGGTCACGCCGCCCTGGATGAACCCGGTGGCGAAGTGATTGGGGAACCCGTTGGCCATGATGCCGTGCAGGGTGCGGAATCCCTTACCCCAGTGGTCATACAGCGACGTTCCGTTCTTGCCGGCAAACGGTGCGATGTCGTACTGCCGGTCGAGGGCGGTGGTGATCTCGAAGCCGCTGGCGAACACGATGCAATCGAACTCGTGCTCGACGCCATCGACCATGATGCCCTTCTCGGTGATGCGCTCGACACCCCTGGTCTCGGACACGTCGACGAGCGTGACGTTGTCGCGGTTGAAGGTCGGCAGGTACTCGTCGTTGAACACCGGACGCTTACACATGTTGCGGTAGTACGGCTTCAGGACCTCTGCGGTCACAGGATCTTCGACGATGGACTCAACGCGCTGCCGCAGCCGTTCCATCGACCGGTAGTCCTCGTCCTCCTTGAGTTCCATGAACCTTGCGGGATCCGCCAGTTCGGCCCAGCCCTCGAAGTTTTCGGTGGCGTTCAGTTTCGCGGCCAAGTTGCGGGCGACCTCGGTCCAGCCGTCGCAGATGAGGTCGGGCTCGCCGGGGTTGTAGAACGCGAACGCCGCGTTGTGGAAGTTGCGCTGACGTGCTGCACGCCAACCGGGTTCGAGGCTCTGAACCCATTCGGGGTCGGTGGGGTAGTTGGCGCGTTCGAAGATGTACGACGGCGTCCGCTGGAAGACGGTCAGGTGCTTCGCGCCCTTCGCCAGGTGCGGAATCGCCTGGATGCCACTGGAACCCGTGCCGATGACGGCGATCTTCTTGTCACCGATCTTGTCGAGTCCACCGTGGAGGTCGCCGCCGGTGTAGTCGAAGTCCCAGCGGGCGGTGTGGAACGTGTGGCCCTTGAAGTCCTTGATGCCGGGGATACCCGGGAGCTTCGGACGGTTGTAGGGGCCCTGGCACATGATCACGAAACGGGCGCGGATCTCATCGCCACGGTTGGTCTTGATCTGCCAGCGGTTGATCTCGTCGTCCCACTGCAGCGACTGGATCAGGGTGTGGAAGATCGCGTGGTCGTAGAGGTTGAAATGCTTACCGATCCGCTGCGCGTGTTCGAAGCACTCGTCGCCCTTGGAGAACTTCTCCTTCGGCATGTAGCCGGTCTCTTCGAGTAGTGGCAGGTAACAGTAGGCGTCGGAGTCGATTTGGATTCCCGGGTACCGGTTCCAGTACCAGACACCACCGAAGTCTCCACCGAGCTCGATGATCTTGAAGTTGGTGACGCCGGACTCCTGCAGACGGTGCGCGGTGATGAGTCCGGACAGGCCGCCACCGAGTATGACCACCTCGATGTCGTCGGTGATCGGTTCCCGGGGCGCCACCGGCGTGTACGGATCGCCCTCATAGAAGTCCGCGAACTCGCCCTCTGCCTCCAGATACTGCTGCTGTCCTTCCGGGCGCAGGCGCTTGTCTCGCTCGAGGAGGTACTTTTCCCGAAGGGCCGCTTTGTCGACGTCCGGGGTCTGCGTAGGTGCGCAGTTCTGCATGGTGATTCCTAAGCTCGAGGTTCGGGGACTTTGGTAGTGGTGGAGGGGATCAGGCCAGATCGGTGGGCGCGCCGGTGCCCAGGTATTTGGCGAGGTTGTGGTGCAGGTTGACGATGCTGCGCTCGCGATACGGGTTGGGCTTGGGGCCGGAGAACCCACGCGATTTCACGCCCTTTTGCATTGCGGCCATGTTGACGAAGTCCTGAGGGAGAACAGTGCGCCAGCCCGGGTCGTCCGGCGGCGCGTACTCCCACTCCGTCTGCGGCTCTTCGCCTTCCGGGAACAACTCGAAGACGGCAGCTTCGAAATAGCACTTGTCGGGGTCGTCGCCGTATGGCCGGGCGCTGTAGCAGAGCATGTTGTTCAGCGCGTGCCCGATCTGGAAGTTGGGGAAGATCTGCCAGGCGGTGCCGCTCTGGGAGACGGTCGCCGGATCGACGGTTGGCCAGATCACGCCACGATCGGCATCGTCTTTGCGGGCCGAGGCGAGCCAGTGCGCGAGTACCTCGCCCGGCGGGGTGCCCTCTGGCAGCTCGTCCACCAGCCGCTGCGCGGCGTCAACGAGTGTGCGGGTGGTGTTGGTGTTGGCGTTCTCCCAGGTGAAGTTCTGCAGGTCGATCGTCGAGATGCGGGCGTCGGGACCATCGGCCACCCGCAGCTTGGCCTGATTGTCTTCCATGCCCTTTGGTGCGTCGTAACCGATGTTGCTGTGTTTGCCCTGCGCTCTGGACCAGCCGAGAAAGGTTCCGTAGGCCCGGAACTCGGGGTGGGTGTAGGGGACGTGATAGGTCTCCATGAACGCTTCGAGTGCGATCTTCCAGTTGCAGTCGAAGACAAGCCATTTGCGCCACCGGTATCGCATGTTCTGGAGCTGGAACGGGTCGAGCAGGCTTGCCGCCGGTTCCAAGTAGTCCCGCAATGGTTCACAGTCCGGATCCATGTTGATCCAGATCCAACCACCCCAGGTGTCCACCTGAATGTTCTTGAGCCGGGCTTTCTCATCGGTCAGCCCGGTTGGCCAATCCGAACGCTCTGCCGCCCAGGTGTTCTGGCCGTCGAGGTCGTAGGTCCATCCGTGGAAGCCACACACGAAGGTCCGGCAATTCCCTTTGGCCTCATGCTTGCCGTCCGGGGTGTCCACGAGCCGGCGCCCCCGATGCGAGCACACGTTGTGGTACGCGTTGATCTTGTCCGCGGTCGACCGGGCGATGATGAACGAGTCATCCATGATCTCGTAGGTCAGGAAGTCGCCGACATTGGGGATCTCTTCGACTCGGCCAACCTGCTGCCACACCTTGTTCCACAGTTTGTCTTGCTCGGCGCGCAGGTAGTCCTTCGAGGTATACGCCTCAACGCCGATCTCGAGCGGGGTCACTGGGGGCTCGTCGTCGGTGGTGGTGACGATTCTCTGGATATTGTCGACTGTGTCGGTCATGACATTCTCCTGAAATATATTGTCGTGATTGCTTACTCGGAGCGTGTTGTCGGGCTCGTACTCAGTGCGTCTGCGACGACGAGGATCACTGCGTCATGGCGGCGCGGAAGTTCTCGTCCTTGAGGAACAGCGAGGTGTGGTCGGCGCCCATATGTGTCCACTTGAGGTTCAGGCCCCCATCGACGAGCAAGGTTTGTCCGGTGATGTAACTCGAGAGATCGGACAAGAAGAACAGGATGGCGCCTGCCTGTTCCTCCGGGCGGGCCCGGCGGCCCATCGCGATTGCGCGTCGGTCCCGCTCCGGATCCTTGTCGACATACATCTCGGAGGACGGCGTTGCGGTCACACCGGGCGCGATGGTGTTCACCCGGATGTTGTCGGTGGCCAGCTCGACGGCCATGGTGCGCGTGGCCGCCACCAGAGCCGCCTTGGCCGTTCCGTAGGCGATATGGAAAGGCGCGGTGTTCATTCCGCTGATCGACGAGATCGACACGATCGATCCGGGCAGTTCCTGTGCCTTGAGTTCGGCGGCGACCGCCTGACTCATGAAGAACATCGTCTCGAGGTTCTGGGTGAACAGGTCTCGCCAGTCGGAGCGGGTCACCCGGGTGGCAGGCATCCAGGTGGCCGGAGCGGCGCCACCGGCGACATTGACCAGTCCGTAGAGCCGACCCTCGGTCTGACGTGCGACGTCCATGACGGCGGCGATGCCCTCGTCGGTGGCGGCGTCGGCGGCGACTGGGATGACGGAGAGACCTTCGCCCACAAGGGGATCGATGTGGGTCTTGAGGTTGTCTTTCGATCGGCTCACCGCGATGACGGTCGCACCGGCCCTGGCGATCAGGCTGGTCACCGAGGTGCCGATACCACCTCCGGCGGCGCCCGAGACGATGACGACCCGGCCGGTGAGATCGACGAAACCGTTGCTGTCGGTTGGGGAGTTCGCCATGGCTGTGATCAGGCCTCCTTGCGTAGTGCCAGCACGCTGCCCTCGGCGTCACCGGAGATGTAGATGGTGCCGTCGTGGCCGGCTGCGATACCGGTGAACGGACCCTGGGGTCCGGAGAACGGCACCAGGCCGAGCAGCGGCTTCGGAGTGACCCCGGGAGGAGCGCCGACCGGGAGGTCGGTCGCGATGGTCTGGCGACTCTTTGTTTCCAGGTCAAAGGCGATGAGTGTCTTGGCCCCGACATCGACGATGTACAGCGTCTGGCCCTGAACCAGGAGACCGTGTGGACGCTCGAGTCCGTCCACAACGGTGTCGGTGCCCGAACCGGTCACCGCAACGACCTGTCCCGCACCGGATTCGGAGACCAGGAGAGTTCCGGAGGCAGTAAAGGCAACGCCGGTCGGATGGTCGAGCCCGCTCGCCAGGACTTCTGAGCTGCCGGATCCGACGGAGTGCACTTCGCCGGCACCGAAGTCGGCGACCGCGATGGCGCCGGTACCAGAAACCGCCACACCGTAGACCTGATCGAGCCCGGTGACCAGGACTTCGCTTTCGGCCTGGGCGGCGTCGTACCGCGAGACGTCGCCGTTGCCTGCAACGATGAACTGGTCCTTGCCGATTGCCGTCATGCCGCGGATGTAACCGGGGTAGCCGGGACTGAAAAGCATTCCCAGAGTTCGCAATTCGCCGTCGGCCTCGAGTGCGAGCAGGAACGTTCCATCGGCGATGTAGAGGGTGCCGTCCGGTCCCACCGTCAGGTCGAGCGGCCAGGTCAGGCCGTCGGGGAGTGCGGTGCGGGTCTCGCCGCCGCCGAGGATCTCGGTGATCTGACCGGTGAAGCCGGACACGAAGAGTCGATCGCCGACAAAGGTGAGGTTGTCGAGGCCGGGCCCGATCTGGGCGGACACCGTCTTGTCGCCGCTGCGGGGGTCGATCCGCAGGACCTGGCCGGAGCCGACCTGGGTGGAGATGATGAATCCTGCGGAGTCGAACTTGACCGCAGTCGGGCCACCGAGGTCGGCGGCGACGCGCTCGGGTTCTCCACCGTTGGGGTCGATCCGGAAGATCTCGTTGGTGGCGACCAGCGGGTAGTAGAGCATCCCGTCGGGGCCGACCTCCATGGCGTTGGGCATCGGGAGGTTGTCGGCGAGCACCTTGGGGGCGCCACCGGCGGGGTTGATCTCCATCAATCGTCCGCCGATGCGGCACTCGTTGACGAACAATCTGCCCTGGTGGATGGTGATCCCGTTGGCGCCCGGAAGATCGTCGCGCAGCAGTCGGGTACTCCCATCAGGGCTCCGGACGCTGACGCGGCCGTCGTAGTACTCGGTGATGTACATGTCGCCGCTCGCATCGAACGCCATGTCGTCAGGAGCGACGATGTCGCTGCCCTGGGCGCTGATGGTCTCGACATCGCCGGTGTCGATGTCGAGTGCGCTGATCGTGCTGCCCGCGACCTGCGCGATGTAGACGCGCCCATCGGGGCCGGATCGGATCCCGTTGGCGCCGAACAATCGGCTCGGTTCGGTGACTCGGCTCAGATTCCACCCCTCGGCGAGACCGAACGAGCTTTGGCTTGTGTAGCGGGCCGCCTGTACCAAGGTGGGCCTCCTGTCGTGAGGAATGACGCCGGGTCCTGAACGAATGACACAAAGTGCGGTCGTGACGCAGACCACATTTCTGGAGGAAGTGTAAGCGTGAATCCCTCAGGTTTACAAGTATTGCTATCCTTATGAGGATTGGAGTAAGTTGGGTCGCTCAGGGGGTCCTAGCGGCTCAAACGTGAACACCCACCGCACGTGGCGGTGGGTGTTTCTGCTGTGCGACGTCCCGGAGGGCTTCGCTACTGCGGGCTCCAGGGTCCCGTCAGTAGTCGTCGTCTCCGTAGACGACGACGCCTCGCAGGTTCTTTCCGTCGGCCATGTCCCGGTAGCCCTGATTGATGTCCTCGAGCCGGTAGGTGGTGGTGACGAGCTCGTCCAGCTTGAGGGCGCCCGAACGGTAGAGGTTGAGCAGCTTGGGGATCTGGGTTCTCGGCCCGACGCCTCCGAAGATCGCTCCCTGCACCCGCTTCTGCAGCAATGTCAGTTCGAACAGATTCAGGTCGGTGGCGATCTGGTCGTACGGGCCCATCGCGGTGACGATCACCTGGCCACCCTTGCCGGTCAGTGACAGGGCTTGCTGGATGTACTCGCCCTTGATCTCGCCCATGGTGAGAATGACCGTGGTCGCCATGGTGCCCCAGGTGAGATCGGCCAGCTGGGGCAGCGCTTCCTCCATCGAGGAGAAGGAATGTGTGGCGCCGAAGTCGAGTGCAGTCTTTTGTTTGCCCTCGACGGGGTCGATCGCCACCACGTGGCGCGCCCCGGCGTAGGCCGCGCCCTGGACCGAGTTGATACCGACGCCGCCGATCCCGGCAACCACGACGGTGTCGCCGGGTCTGGTGTTGCCGATCTCGGTGGCCGAACCCCAGCCCGTCGAGACGCCGCATCCCAGTAGGGCGGCAGTCTTCAGTGGGATGTCCTTCTCGATCTTCACCACGGATGCCTGATGCACGGTGACATAGGGGGCGAAGGTGCCCAGCAGGCACATCTGAAGAACGGGGGCACCGTCTTTCGTGACCCGGAACGTGCCGTCGGCAATGGCTTGGCCGGTCAGCAATCCGGCCCCTTTGTCGCAGAGGTTTTGCAGGCCGCGAGCGCAGGAGGGGCAGGTGCCGCAGGCAGGCACGAAGGCGAGCACCACGTGATCGCCTTCTTCGAGGCCGGCCACGCCCGGTCCGACTTTGGTGACGACGCCTGCGCCCTCGTGTCCGCCGAGCACCGGAAGGATCGGGATGGGGCTCGAGCCGTTGACGATATGGGCGTCGGAATGACACAGGCCCGATGCCGCCAACCGCACCTGGACCTCGCCGAACACCGGGTCGCCCAGATCGACCTCGTCGATTTTCCAGTCGGTGTTGAGTTCTGTCAGGATCGCGGCTTTCGTTTTCATGGTGGTTCCTTCTACTCGCGCCGTAATGTGATTTGAGTCACTCTAGTGAGGTGACGTGAACGACGTGCGGGTTTCGGGGTCGGTGTGCGAACGTGAACGGAACTGTTCACGCACGTCGGGGCTTGGTGGACGGGAGAACTGAGGGAGGGGCGATGCGCGGACTTCCGATAGCGGTTCTTGGATATGGGCCGGTTGCGCGGGCCTATATCAACCAGATCGGCGCGCACCGCGATGAGTGTCGAAAGCGGCATGACGTCGATCTGAGTGTTGTCGCGGTACGCACAGACCAATCGCAGGTGGTGTGCGACGGCGAGGTTCCGCCTCTGTCCGAGTGGAAAGAACTCACCGATCTCGCTGATTTCCTGGGTGAGGTCGAGGCGAAGGTTGTGGTGCAGGCGGTCCCGTCGGCCGACATGGACGCGTCGCAGGCGGTGTCGGACGCCACGATCGCGATCCGGTGCGGTGCGCATCTGGTCACGGCAACGACGTCGACGCCGCTCTACGGATGGAAGCAACTCGAGCAGTTGGCAATCGACTTCGGTTGCGCGGTAAGGATTTCTGGCGCGGTCGGCGGGATGTTGCCTGCCGTCGACCTCGCGCGGTCGCTCGGGCAGGGGATATCGGTGACGTCGGTGAGTGGATGTCTGAGCTCCACCGCCACATACGTTCTGGACCAGTTGAGTGAGGGCGTGACCCTGGACCTGGCGACCGCCACCGCCCGGCAGACCGGAGTGATGGGTAACGATGCCACCACGGAACTGTCGGGGGAAGATGTGGCGACCCAGCTCCGGATCCTGACCGGACTGTTGTGGGCGCGCGATCCAGCCGATGCCGAGGTGCTCCTCGAACCGATCACCTCGGAGATCGAGCGTTCGGTGTTCCGGTCCGGACGACGGGGGTTGCGACTGCGTCAGGTCGCTGTCGCAGACCACGACCTCCCCGACCTGGTGACGGTGTCTTTGCGCGTGGTTCCTGCCG
Organism: Williamsia sp. Y844; assembly: GCF_056786475.1. NCBI lineage: Bacteria > Bacillati > Actinomycetota > Actinomycetes > Mycobacteriales > Nocardiaceae > Williamsia > Williamsia sp. Y844. Next base: position 1,312,491 of record NZ_JBXCJB010000001.1, on the reverse strand, counting down.
ATTCACAACTGGGCCTGCTCCGGTGGCCCGACAAAGCAGCGATCTTCGACTGCGGTGACTTCGGATCGATCACGATGTTCGGCGGCGACAGCAGCCCCGCCGGCGTCGCGCAATCGATGATCAAGGACACCCTTTCCCTGGTTCACGACGCCACACCAGGTTTGCGATAGCGTGCGGTTTCGCCTCTCAAAGTTTCCGCGATCCCTTTTGTCCGTAATGTATCGATCGTGTCGAAATCTAGGTCGTTGTGGAGCTTGTTGGGCTGTTGTGTGCTTGCAGGCGTTCTTGTCGCAGGTTTGTTGTTCCCGATAGCCGGTGGCGTGGGGTTCACGGCCGGGCGTGCTGCCGGAACTCTCGAGAACGTCGAGTCGGACTTGGTCGGGGGTCAGGTGCCGGAGGTGACAACCATGACCGACACCAACGGCAGGCCGATCGCCTATCTCTACGATCAGCGTCGATTCCAGGTCGGCTACAACGACATCTCACCGGAAATGGTCCGCGCGATCATCTCCGTCGAAGACCGGCGATTCCTCGAACACGACGGCGTCGACTGGAAGGGGACCATGCGCGCATTCGTCACCAACCAGGCTTCCGGCGAGGTGCAGCAGGGTGCATCGACCCTCGACCAGCAGTATGTGAAGAACTACCAACTGTTGGTCCTGGCCCGCACCGATGCTGAACGTCGAGCCGCGACGGAGACCACCGCGGCTCGCAAACTCCGTGAGATCCGGATGGCGCAGTCGCTGGAATCGAGCCTGACCGAGCAGGCCATGCGCGAGAAGAACCTCGATGCGGCCGCAGCAAAGCAAGAGGCCAAGAAGGCGATCGTCACCCGCTATCTGAACCTGGTCCCGTTCGGCAACGGCGCCTACGGCATTCAGTCCGCCGCGGACACCTACTTCGGCAAGCCTGCCAAAGACCTCACCGTTCCTGAATCGGCGATGCTCGCCGGCATGGTGCAGTCGAGTTCGGCGCTCGATCCGTACACCAACCCCGAAGGTGTTCTGGAACGACGCAACATCGTGCTCGACACGTTGATCGCGAACTTCCCGGCCCGTGCCGCCGAGTACCAAGCGGCGAAAGACCTTCCGCTCGGCGTGCTGCCGTCGCCGCGCACGATCGATCAGGGTTGTATCGCGGCCGGTGACGCCGGGTTCTTCTGTGACTATGCCTTGCAGTTCCTCGCCGACAACGGGATCAGCCGGGATGAGATCACGCGTGGCGGTTACCTCATCCGCACCACGCTCGACCCCGAGATCCAGAAGGCAACCCACGACTCCGTCCGGACGTACGCATCGCCGGACCTCGAGGGTGTTGCCAACGTGATGGACGTGATCCGGCCGGGTACCGAGTCGCACGACGTCTTGGCGATGGCATCGAGTCGCGACTACGGCCTGGATCGCGATGCCGGGCAGACCGTTCAGCCGCAGCCCTATTCGATGGTCGGTAACGGAGCCGGGTCTGTGTTCAAGGTCTTCACCGTTGCCGCCGCGATGGAGCGTGGCCTGGGTGCCAGCTCGTCGTTGCAGGTGCCGAAGACCGTGCAGGCAAAGGGCATGGGCAGTAGCGGCGGCGTCAACGGCTGCCCCGCCAATACCTACTGCGTATCGAACGACGGAAACTATCCGGCGAAGATGACGGTGACCCAGGCGTTGGCCCAGTCGCCGAACACCGCGTTCGTGAAACTGCTGCAGGACGTCGGAGTCGAGCCCACCGTTGACATGGCTGTGCGGCTGGGCTTGCGCTCGTACACGGCCCCGGGCTCATCGGGTTACGGCGATCAGAGTCTGGCCGACTACGTCAAAGAGAACAACCTCGGTTCGTTCACTCTCGGACCGACCGCCGTCAACACCCTGGAACTGTCCAACGTCGCCGCCACGCTCGCTTCGGGCGGTGTGTGGTGCCCGCCGAATCCGATCGCGTCGATCACTCAACCGAAGCGCGACGCCAACGGCAATCAGATCCTCGATGCGCAGGGCGGTCCGGCGGTCCAGGAGGTGCCATTCGAACGCCCGGCCTGCGAGCGGGTGGTCGAGGAAGGTCTGGCCAACACCCTGGCCAACGCCATGAGTGAGGACGACCGTGGTTCCGGAACCGCAGCAGGCGCCGCGGGCTCGGTGGGTTGGAGCCTTCCGATGTCCGGCAAGACCGGCACCACCGAGGCCAACCGGTCATCGGCGTTCCTGGGTTTCACCAACAACCTGGCCGGTGCCACCTACGTCTACAACGATTCACCGGTGATCTCCGAACTCTGCTCGAATCCGCTGCGGCAGTGTGGCTACGGCAGTCTGTACGGCGGAAACGAGCCGGCCCGCACCTGGTTCTCGGCGATGCTGCCGGTTGCCGGGAAGTTCGGCGAAACGGCGCTACCGAAGAATGATCCCAGGTATGTCGCCGGGGTCGGCGGCAAACAGGTTCCGTCCGTGGTCGGGATGTCCTCTGATCTGGCGACGTCCACCCTCGAAGGGGAGGGTTTCAAGGTGACCACCGAGAACGTGGCCGGCGGGCAGCGAGCCGGGACGGTTGTGTCGGTGACACCGAGTGAGTCGGCGATACCGGGCAGCACGATCACGCTTTCGGTCAGCACCGGCCGTGCGGAATCGACCAGTCGCCGCCCCGCTGCACCCACCACGATCACCGTTCCCGGAGTCGGGCCGATCGAGATCCCGGTGCCGCGCTGACGGCGACTACCGGCCGCGTCGGATCGCGGTGGTCGGCGGTCAGGCGAGGCGAAGGCCCTCGATGAGGACCCCGACCATGCGCCGAGCGTTGTACCCCTCGTCGTGCTCGTTGCCGATGCACAAATTCCCGACCGCACGCATCAGCTCGTAAGCGCCTATGTCAGAACGTATTTCCCCGGCCTTTCGGGCGGCTTCGAGGATGTCGGCGCAGACCGGTACGAGTCGGTCGATGAAGTAGGCGTGCAGCGTCCGGTAGCCCGCCTCGTCCGACTGAAGTGCCTCTGCGAGGCCGTGTTTGGTCACGAGGAAATCGGCAAAGAGATTGATCCACGACGCCAGGGCCGCGTGTGGCGAAGTGCCATTGGCCAACAGTGCGGGGCCCGCCTCGGCACACGCCTCGACCTGGTGCCGGTAGACGGCGACGATGAGGTCGGAGCGTGTCGGGAAGTGGCGATAGATCGTGCCGACCCCGACCCCGGCCCGGGCGGCTATGTCGCGAACTGCCGCATCGACGCCGGACTCGGCAAATGCGGCCGCTGCTGCGTCCAGCAGCGCCTCATTGTTTCGGCGCGCGTCGGCACGCTTCTTCGGCACCGGCGACCCCGGACTGCTCTCGTTCTCGGCCACTTCGCCCCTGTCTGAGGATTCCCCTTGGCAAACGGAACCTTGTTCCGTATGTTGGTTAACGGAACGTCGATCCGTTTATCCAGGATGCCAGAGCAGTTGATGCGGCACCAGTCGGGCGTTCCTCCGAAATCCCTATCGAGGAGAGATCACATGCAGTACCGCACTTTGGGTCAGACGGGTGTGCAGGTCAGCACGCTGGCGTTGGGCGCGATGAACTTCGGCAGTATCGGTCGGGTCAGCACGGAGGAGTCCGCCGCGATCGTCGACGCCGCAATCGACGCGGGCGTCAACCTCATCGATACCGCCGACATGTACGGCCAGGGGGAGTCGGAGGAGATGGTTGGTGCGGCGATCGCAGGCCGACGCGACGACGTCGTCCTGGCCACCAAAGCGACCATGCCGATGGGCGATGAGCGCAACCATCGGGGTGGTTCGCGCCGCTGGCTGATCACCGCACTCGACCACAGCCTGCGTCGACTGGGCGTCGATCACGTAGATCTCTACCAAATTCATCGATGGGATCCGACTACAAGCGACGAGGAGACTTTGTCGGCACTCACGGATATGCAACGCGCAGGAAAGATCCGATACTTCGGGAGTTCGACATTCCCGGCGTACCGAATCGTGCAGGCGCAGTGGTCCGCCAGATCGAATCACGCGAGCCGGTATGTGACCGAACAGCCCAGCTATTCGATCCTGCAGCGGGGTATCGAATCCCACGTCCTGCCGGTCACCGAGCAGTATGGACTCGGCGTGTTGGCCTGGAGCCCGTTGGCCTCTGGCTGGCTGTCCGGCGCAATCCGAAAGGATCGCGAAATCACCACGAGCCGTTCCGCTTTCATGCCGCAGCGGTTCGATACGGCCATCCCCACCAATCGCGCAAAGATGGAGGCAGTTGAACAGTTGGCGGTGGTCGCCGACAAAGCAGGTCTGACGATGATCCAGCTCGCGCTCGGATTCGTCACCGCGCATCCGGCCGTCACCAGTGCGCTCATCGGTCCGCGCACGATGGATCATCTGCATTCTCAACTCGCGGCCGCGGACACCGTTCTGCCGGGTGATGTCCTCGACGCGATCGATGAGATAGTCGCTCCCGGTGTTGACCTCGCTCCCGATGAGAAGGTTGACACTCCGCCGTCGCTCCTCGACCCGGCACTTCGTCGACGTTGATCGGTCAGCGGGTACGGCGATCGATGTATTCGACGTATCCGCGACCGGTGATGTCACGGCCCTGCCACGTTGCGGTGTAAGCGAATCCGCTGACAAATCCGGTGCCGAGACCGTAGGTGAAGGGGGTGTCCATGTCGGTGTGCACATCCAGCCAGGGTTTGCCGGCACCGTCTCGCACCACAAAGCGCGTGGACCGCGGTAGCGGCATGGGCGTTCCATAGGGTGTTGGCTCAGGTGCGTCTCGTACGGCGGTCACCTCGAATTGCACGTCGGTAAAACGGGTTCCGTAGCTGGTACGGGATCGATGCAGCGCGGTGGTCATCAACGGGGTGCCGCCGATCGAATACTGGCTGAGCAGAACCTGGTTGTCGTCGTCCAGATTGATGATGTGGTAGACGAAGTAGTCCAGCGGTGCCTTGAGGGATGCGGGAAGTGGCTTGGAGCGCAACAGGTACGGGCTCGGGCAGGCACCGTACTCGAATGCGCACAACCCTTCGACGGCGGTGTCGACGCCCCGGTGGCTGAACGTTCCGCGGTATTCGGTGAGAAGGCTCAGATGCTTGTAGACCGGTGTGCGAAAGAACCACGACACCTTGTCTGTATTGCGGAGTTCAAGGGAGATGTCGACTCCATTGAGGCTGCCCGTCAGTTGATACTTCGGGTAGGTGCCGGTCAGGGTCAGGTCGTCGCCGAACTTGATCAGCGAGCCGTCCGGGTGCGAGACGAAATCGATTCCGATCGCGTAGTTCCCAAAATGTGCGGGATGTGATGCTGCAGTGCCCGCGACCACCGCAGCGTTGTCACGGGGCTGCGCAGCCAGGGCCTGATCGTTGTCGAATGCCAGCGAACCGGTCGCGCCGACCAGTGACATGACCGAGAAGAATCGATGCGGTTCGGGTAGGTCGGGGATCATGATCCCGAAGTGGGTCCAGCCGAACCGTTTTGAACCCACGTGAGGTCGTATGAGGTCGGGCTCGTCGAAGGCGGAACCATCGGCGGCGCCGGCCCGGTCCACGGTACGGATCAGAGTTCGAAGGCATCGACGTAGTGCGTTCGATGCGGTGGGGTGCATCCGGCGATGCTCAGTCCTGGTCGTACTTGTCAGCTGCCTTGGTGCGTTCTTTTGCCAAGTCCAAGGCATGGCGTGCGGCGTCCTCGGTCGGGTATGGCCCCATCCGGTCGAAACCCCGCGGCATCTTTTCCTTGACCTCGCCTGTGGAGAGGTTGTAGTACCACTCGCTCATTGTCGCCCCTTGATCTGGTTGTCCACCATTCGTACCCCGCCGCCGACCCAATCCTCAAGAAGGCTCGCTGAATGCGGGTCAGTTGTGCGTCGGGCGGCTGTGAACGAATAGAGCGGCAGGTATCGCCACGACCGCGAACACGATCGCGGCAACCACCGCGCAGACGTGAAAGGCGGACTCGAAGGCTTCGGCGGGCGATTGTGTCAGTAGACCTTCGGCCAGCTGTGCTGTCAGGATTGATCCGAGCACACTGGTCCCGAGAACCCCGCCTAGTTGGCGGAACATGTTGACGGTGCCGCTGGCCATCCCGGCTTGGGCGGGAGCCACGCTGTTCATGGCGGCGGCGGTGGCGGGCGCGATGAGTGAACCGAATCCGATGCCCAGGACCACCAATGCGATGGAGAGGTCGGTCCAGCCATCATTCGGGTGTACCCGCAACAACAGCAGTGAGCCGGCAGAGGTGATCAGCAATCCTCCGGTGAGCATCACCTTGAAACCCAAGCGCGGCAGCAGTCGTGGCGCGATCCCGCTGACCACCACGTATGTCGCCATGAGTGCCAGGAGATGGAGACCGGTCGTCCACGCGCTCAGCGCGCCGACCCGTTCGAGGAAGAGTACCGAGATCAAGGACAGGCCCGTGAACCCGAAGAGGACGGTGGCGCTCACCACCATGACGGTGGAGAACGATGGTGAACGAAAGAGTTTCAAGTCGAGCATCGGCGCGTCGACGGCGCGCTCGTATGCGATGAACAAGGCCAGGGCACAGACGAATACAACGATCGCGACGATTGCACGCGTCGACCCGAATCCGTTGTGTGATCCGTCGATGACCCAAAACGTCAGGGAGGCGATGGTGGCAGTAGCGGTGACGAGTCCGGGAAGGTCTAGATGTGCGCCGGCCACCTTGCTCTGCGGAACCACGAACGGCGCGACAAGGGTCACGACGAGAGCAGCGATGGCGTTCACCAAGAAGACTGCGTTCCAAGAGAACTCACCCAGAACCGCACCGGCAGAGAGCGGCCCGATGGCCAGTCCGAGCCCGGAACAGGCGGCCCAGATACTGATGGCCTCGGTGCGCTCCTTGGGTTGGGTGAAGCTGTTGCTGATGATGGCGAGGCTGTTGGGTAGGACGAGCGCTGCGCCCACTCCGGTGATGGCCTGTGCGGCGAGGACCCATCCGCTGGAGTGTGCGAGGAAGGAGCAGAGGCTGCCCGCCGACATGATGGCCGACCCGATCACGAACGCTGTCCGGCGACCGATGACGTCGCCGAGGGTTCCCGAAGACAGCACCAGGCTGGCCACCACGAGCGCGAAGATGCTCGGGATCCAGACCATCGTCGCGCTGCCCGCCTGAAGATCCTCCTCGATGGCCGGAACGGACGAGATGGTTGCGGTGATGTTGAGGAATGTCAGCATCATGCCGAAACAGACTGCGGCCAGGGCGTACCAGCGGGAGTTGTCTGCGCGGGTGGGTGCCTCGACGGGCTGACCTATGACCATCATCCGAGCCTAGATGCTGGCTATTGCTTGCACAAGTCAGAGCTGGTCTTCTGCGGCTGTAAACGTGCCGTCATCGCGGCCTGTGATCACCACTGAACAGGGCAGCGCAGACGTCCCTGTGAACTCGAAATATGGCTCCTGAGCCCCCCTCGATGTTTTCGGCCGATTATCACAGCCTGATTCAGTTCGGATCTCGGTGCCGGCGCGACGACCACAATCTGTGACCATCCGCCCATAGGATGGATGGCATGGTGATGGCTGATCGTCCCGATGTGAAGACAGCGTCCAAGCCGGTGACTGCTCTGGCCGTGATGGGTCTGGCGGATAGCATGCTGAACGGGCTGGCCAAGGTGCCTTTCCGGCGGCCGTGGGAGGGGCCTGGCGGTTTGCTCGACAACCTTGGCCAATCGGTCACCCGGCAGGCCGTCCGTTCGTTCATGGGTTACTCGATGGGGCTACCGATCGAGGAGTTCCGGTCGATGGAGAAAATTCTCGACGATATCTGCCGGGTGGTGGTGCCGCCGTTCGTCGAGGCCACCGACAGCGTCGAGATCACTGACGACACGATCGGAGGAATCGAAGGAATCTGGTGCCGGGCGAAGGCCAGCACCGACGCCTACGTCGATGAAACCGACGACAAACAGGCGATCGGCGCGACCATCCTCTACCTCCATGGCGGTGGATACATCGGTACTTCACCGATCATGTATGCCGCATTTGCCTCATCGTTGGTGCGGATAACCGGAGCCGAAGTCTTCATCGCCGACTATCGGATGGCCCCCGAGTTCCCATTCCCTGCCGGCATGCTCGACGCCGCGGACGTCTATCGGGGACTCCTCGACCGTGGTGTCGAGGCGGAGCACCTCGTTGTCGCCGGTGACTCCGGCGGAGGTGGATTGACAACATCCCTGATCTCGCATCTCCACCGGCAGGATCTGCCCGCTCCGGCCGCGATCGCATTGTTTTCCCCTGAGGTCGATTTTGACTTCGACCACCCGTCGATCACCGAAAACGCGCAGCTCGACATCCTGCCCTGGAACCTGCCGGCCGCGCCGTACCTGCAGGGCGTCCAGCCGAACGACGAACGGGTCTCCGCGGTGTACGCCGCCGCCGATCCGGCGTGGTTCCCGCCGACATTTGTGTGTTGGGGCGCTGACGAGATGTTCCGCGATGGCATCCGGGAGTTCGTCGCCAACCTCGAGGGTGCAGGCGTGCGGGTACACGCGATGGAGGAACGTGGGATGTTCCACGTCTTCCCGATTCTCATGCCGTGGGCCGAATCATCCAGACGCGTGTTCAGGGCGATTTACGAACTGTCCCGCCGCCACGTCACACCCGATCCGGACGCTGAACAGACACATTGAGCGGATTCGCCGCGCGGATTGTGATATCTAGCTAGGGTTTACGATCGAAATGATTATTCACGATCCTACGTAAAGGCATGCGATGCTTCGTAACGTGCTCGCAAGAACCGTGCTCACTCTCGCGACTGTGGCTGCGACCGCTCTTGCGGCTCCCGCGCTCGTCAATGCGAAACCCGCTGAACCCGGTGTCGTCCCGGCAATAGGAATTGCCCAGGGGATCGGGTACTCCGTCCAGGTCAGCGGCAATTCCATCACCTACACGGCCACCGATGTGCCGCGGGTGCCGCTCATCGGGTCGATCACATTGCCGGGCTCTTGTACCACCGCTGTGGTCGACGCGGTTCGAGCGGCGCCGGTCGTCGGCCCGGTGTTGCTCGAGTACATCCTGGGTAACCCTGACATCGATGTTCTTGCCTTGCTGCAGGAACTCGAAGACTCTGGTGCGATCACTGCGATTTACCTGCTGCGAGGTGCCAACAGTGAAAACGTGGTGTCCGGGACTTTCGAGGACATCCCCAACGGGGTTTATGCGGTGGTGAGCGTCTGCAACCTGAATCCCAACCTGCTCGGTGTAACCGGCGCGCTTGTCCTCGGCGCGGGGTGGGGGTCGGGCTCCACCAGTGGTGGCGGGTCATCGATCGGTTCGTCCACAGGATCCTGATCACCGTCGGTTCATCGAAAATCGCTCAGTCCGTCACGGTTCAGTCGGTGACGACGCCGTCGACGTACACCCAGCGTCCGTCGAGTCGCTCGAACCGGCTGTGCTCGTGCAGGGTTCCGGCGCCGTCGCCCTTGATCCGGTAGAACGCGGTGAAGGTGACTTCGCCGACGGAGTCGAAAAGCGAACCCTTGCTTGTGGATTCGATGTCGAGGCGACGCCAGCGCATGGACTCGTCGAGGTCCAGCGAATCGGGCCGGGTTCGCGGGTGCCAGCTGTGCAAGAGATAGTCGCGCTCACCGACCGCGAAGGCGGAGAAGCGCGAACGCATCAGTGCTTCGGCGGTGGGGGCCTGCCGGTCACCGGCCAAGATGGGTCCGCAGCAGTCTTCCCACGTCAGACCACTGGTACAGGGACAGCGGCGGGTACCGGCAGATGAAGGGGCCACCGGATGAGGATAGCGACGCGACCGTCTACCTGGGTGCGCGAACCAAGCGACCGATGATGTCGCCGTCGGCGCCGGGCCGTGCTCCCACAGTGGAGAGTTCCGACGCAACGTGATCGATCGACCGATGGTGATGACTCAGGTGCACCCCGACAACTTCCGTCAGGTCGTGGACGGCAGCGCAGGCACGCAGGGCAGTGATCGTCTTGAGTGCGTCGTCGAGTGTGTGATGGCCGGGGGAGTGGGGTGTATCCCCGAACGTGGTGTCGAGAAAGACCGCGTCATAGCGCGCACCGGTGTTCTCGGAGAACCAGTCGTCTGGCAGCGGACCGGTATCGGTGGCCCACAGGAGCCGTGAACCGTCCGGACCCGTGACGTCGTACAGCACGCAGTCGCCGTCGCGGTAGACGTGGTGGTTCGCTGCCAGCGCCCGGATCTCATAGCCGGAGAGCATGATTCGATCACCGGCAGCGACCGTCCGTAAAGTGACCGGATCGTTCGGTCCGATCCAGTCTCTTGCTCGATCGAGTGCATCAACCGGACCCACCAGGTCGATCGGTCCGGCACCGGTAATCCATGATCGGAACAACAACGCCTGCGGTCCAAAATGATCCGGGTGGTCGTGTGTGATCAGGATGGTGCGGACATCCGCAAGCGTGCGTCCGAGTCGGCTGGCGGCAGCAGGTGCCTCCGGTCCGCAATCGATCAGGAGTGTGTTGTCGACAAGGGCCGCCGTCTGCCCACGGATGTCACCACGACGCAACGCGGAGATGCAGGAATCGCACCGGCAAAACGCATTCGGCCATCCGTCGGCGGCACCGGATCCGAGCAGGACGGTCTCCATCAACTGACGCTCTCACCGGGTCCGGCCATGGAAGGAAGCCTACCGAGACCACAGATCTGAGCGTCAGGTGTCCCGGGCGGCTGCGTGAACCTCGCTGCCGACGGTCTGCCGCTGCAGCGCTGTGAGGTTTTGAAGCATGTGCGGCCGCATGTCGGTGTGGTGTGGGAAGAGCCGGGAATAGAGCCAGATCAGTGGTCGCGCGGGCAGCACGGTGATTTGGTAGGAGTGCGTGACCAGCGTTCCGTTGCCATCGGGCGTGAACGTGTACGACCAGGTGGTCGAGTCGTGCCGGGTCCGGTCGATGCGCTCGGGAATCGTGCGGAACGTGAACTCGCCGCCGGGTTCGGCAGCGACGATCTCGCAGACCCGGGACCAGCGCGCGTACCGGAACTTGTTGTGTCCGCGGAACCGAGCTCCCACCGCCTGAGGCTGTGAACCGGGAAGCCATGTGCACGAGCGGCATTCGGGGCTTCGTCCACCGATGTTGGTGACGTCGGCGACGGCGTCGTACAGAACTCCCGGCTCGGCGTCGATGTGCAGGCTCACCGTGCCATCGGTGCGAAACCTGCGGTCAGCGCGTTGCGGTCGCGGGGTGACGTCTACGTTCGGCCCCCACCGCGCGGTACACGCGCGCCGGTACGGACGGGCAAACCCGTGGAGCACGATAAAACGTACAACCGGGGGCACGAGATCGACGACGAGGTCGTACCGTTCCTGATCGAGACCGTCGATGAGCCAGTGTCCCTCGATCCCCAGTTCGCGCTTGCTCTTTGGTGCGATGTTCGTCGCCTGGTCCCACTCGTCGAACTCGGCACGGGTGAGAGTGCGCGAGACGATCGGCATCATCTCGTCCTCCTCCCGACGCAAGTGTGGGAGGAGTTCGTTCTCGAGCGCCTCGACCGAAGACGCAAGCTCCGGCAGTGCCCAGTCGTAAGCGCGGTATTTCGTGGCGGCTGCGGCCAAGCGATCGATCGCCGGAGAGACTCGCGCATGGTCGGCCTCCATCTGATCGAGCAGCGGACCGGCGTCGGGGTTGCGCTGCCGGATCAGCGGCCACAACCCGTCCTCGGCAGTGTGATGCCGGTGCAGGAACCCGGCCATCCAGATCAGGTGGTCGGCAATTGCCGTCCGCTGGACGGAATCTGGCGAATGTTGTTGTCGAAGCGCGGTCTTCGTTCGGGTGATGTCTCGGCGCAGCGCGGCGTGCACGATGCTGTTGATCCGCGTGTCGGCGGGTGCGGTCGGATCGGTGTTCATCTTTCATGCCTTTCGGCGGGCCTGGCTTGTCACGCCGGGCGTGAAAACAGTTCCTCGATGCGGTCGGCAAGCCAGCTCTCGTACCGATCCCGGCTCCAACCGGAGTCGCGGACGAGCAGGTCGTGAACCGCGATGCTCGTGAGCATCCAGATCTCGTCGAATTCGGTGTCGCGGAGCTTGCGGCCCGCGATCAGGTGGCCACCGGCGGCAGTTTGCTCGCGGCGGCTTCGGTCGAGCGTGCCGAGAAGTTCGGCGAGGCGGTCGTCCGTCGCCGCACCCTGCCGCAGCGCGGCGTCCAGGCGGGACGTGCGTTCGTTGATGGCGCCCATCAACTCGGCCGCCGCACGGGCTCTGGTTCGAAGCGTGGGCCCGCGTCCGAGCGCGACGTATTCGGGTCGATCGGCCAATGCGACGGGTTCGTCGTCACCGGCGACCGCCACGTCCACAACAAGCTTCAACACTTCGGCCTTGGATCCGATTGTGGCGTAGATGGTTTCAATGGATACACCTGCGGTGCGCGCGATGAGCGACATGCTGGTGCCAACCCACCCGTTCGCGGCGAACAGCTCGTTGGCGGCCTGAAGAACGGCGGCCCGGGTTTGAGCCGCCTGTAAACGTCGCCGCGGGGATCGGTACGTACGTGTTGTTGGCGTTGTACCCACTGCCTCGGCGTCTTCCTTGGCGGTCGACACACGTCCAAATTACAACGGGTCTGTTTTCAATACAAGGCCTATGTAGCGAATTGTTTCGGCAGGGATCACCCTCCGTCCGCGAGCAGGGGTGCATCGAGCCACGTGCCCACGGCGGGTGCGTACAGGAGAGCACTACCGATCACCGCGAAACCGGCCATCACGAGCGGCAGAACTGAGATCACCCCGCCGACCACCTCATGGGCAGGCTCGGACACCAGCCAGTACTGGATCTCGACGGCCACCGCGAGTGCGGCGATGACGGCCAGTGCCGTGCGTCCAGAGTTGAGTCGGTCGCGGACCCGGATGAACCCGACGACCGCGATCGCCACGATCAACAATGCCACGGCTCCGTTGCCGATCAGGATGAAGTCCACTGTCTCGGCGGTGTCGTCGGGGTCGGTCGCGGGGTGCGCCGCGGTGAAGTGATCGGCCACCGCATCGTGCACTTCCACGTAGTCGAAGGCTGTCCCGGCGGCGGCGGCGGCCAACGTCGTCGCCGCGACAAGCCATACGACCGCGGCGGCGTCGACGAGGTGGGGTCGGTGGTCGGCGGCGGATACCTGTGGGGGCGCGATGCGGATCTCCGGCGGACCTCGCCGACCCGGCGGTTGTCGCCCGGGTTCGTCCATATCGCGATGGTACGTCGGGCAGCGCGTGTGCAGGCGGCCCTTTTTCGACCCGGTGGTCAGCGCCAGCCGAGTGCGGGCGCGACGTGTTCGAGGATCGATTCGATGACGTGGGCGTTGTAGTCGACGCCAAGCTGATTCGGCACGGTGAGCAGCAAGGTGTCGGCCGCGGCGATCGCCTCGTCCTCGCGGAGCTGCTCGATCAGTCGGTCCGGTTCGTCGGCGTAGCTGCGACCGAACCGGGCGATGCCTCCGTCGATGACACCGACTTGATCGGCGTCGTCGCCGCCACGACCGAAGTAGGCGCGGTCGCGGTCGTCGACGAGTGCAAAGATGCTGCGGCTCACAGATACTCGTGGCTCCCGCTCATGGCCGGCCTCTTTCCAGGTGTCGCGGAATCGCTCGATCTGCTCGGCCTGTAGCTGGTGGAAGGGGACACCGGTGTCCTCGGCCAGCAACGTCGAACTCATCAGGTTCATGCCCTGTTTCGCGGTCCATTCGGCGGTCGCGCGGCTACCCGCGCCCCACCAGATCCGGTCGCGCAGGCCCGGCGACTGCGGTTCGATACCGAGCGCACCGGGCGGATTCGGGAACATCGGCGACGGGTTGGGCTGGGCGAACTTGGCGCCGGAGATGACCTTGAGGAAGACGTCGGTGTGCTCGCGTGCCATGTCGGCGTCATTGGAGCCGTCGCCGGGTACGTAACCGAAGTAGTGGTAACCGTTGATCACCTGCTCGGGGGATCCGCGGCTGATTCCCAGCTGCAGTCGGCCTTCTGAAATGAGGTCGGCAGCGCCGGCATCTTCGGCCATGTACATCGGGTTCTCGTAGCGCATATCGATCACGCCGGTGCCGATCTCGATGCGATTTGTTTTTGCGCCAACCGCTGCGAGCAGCGGAAAAGGCGAGCCGAGTTGGCGGGCGAAGTGGTGCACACGGAAGTAGGCGCCGTCCGCTCCGAGTTCCTCGGCCGCAACCGCAAGATCGATGGATTGCAGGAGAGTGTCCGCGGCAGATCGCGTCTGTGAGCCCGGCGAGTCCGACCAATGCCCGAACGACAGAAATCCGATGTTCTTCATGACCATATAAATAGAACTGCGGTCCGTTTAATTCCCTGGCCTGCCGACACCGTGGGCGTGGGGGATTTCAATGAACGGCCTCCCCGGCAGCGTTGGTGGAACCGTGCCGTGGTGATAGGCCGAACGCCTGCGCGATGTAGTCATGGGACTGGCGCCGGGCGATGGGGTCGGCGATGAGGTCTTGGAGCATCACTTCATCGGCGCCGCTCTCCTCGGCCATCTGTTCCAGAGTTGCGCGCACGTCGTCAGGACCGCCGGCCACGAACCGGGGCCAGCTACCGTCGACGATGGTCGTGGGCTCGCTCTTCTCCGCATCGGTCATCTCCCGGACTGCCTCGTCAGCGGACGGAATGGTCACCGATCCCGCAGAGCGTCCGGCACGGCTCAGGCGTGCGTAGAACCCTTTCGCGGAGTTCGCGAGGTGTTCGCCGTCGGCCCTGGTTTCGCCGACGGTGACGTTGACGGCCAGGATCGCGCGCGGAGTGTCGAGCCCGAAGCCTTGGGCACGAAAGTTCTTGCGGTAGTGGCGTAGCGCAGGCGCTGCCTCGGTCGGGCGGATGAAACCGGCGAACGTGTAGCCGATACCAAGGCCTGCCGCCAGGTTCGAACCGTTCGGACTCGACCCGAGAAGCCAGGTCTGCGGGACCTCGGGTACCGACGGCATGAGCTGATGTCCGGCGAACGGGTGCTTGTCGGGAAAGGCGTCATACAGCCACGACAGGGTTTCGAGTACCTGTTGTTGGTGGTCGACGTGGGTCTGGTGTTCTCTGTTCTGCTGCAAGGCCATATCGATGACAGGACCTGCCGTCGCGCGACCCATGCCCAGGTCGATGCGCCCGGGGGCCATCGCTTCCAATTGCTGGAACATCTCCGCGACCTTGAATGGGCTGTAGTGGTTCATCAGTACGGCTCCGGAACCGAGCCGGATGTCGGAAGTCTGCGTCGCCGCGGCCGCGATCAGCAGTTCAGGGTGATGGGAGGCTCCCGAACGGCTCAGGTGGTGTTCGGCGAACCAGATGCGGTGGAAGCCTGAGCTTTCGGCGTGGCGGGCGGTCTCCAGAGAATCGGCCAGGGCCTGCTTCTCCGTGGTGCCGGGAGCAACAGTCCCCAAATCGACGATGGACAGCTTCACGGGCAGTCTCCTCTGTGTCGGCAGAATCGCCTTTCCCCACACTATGCGCAGACGAGCCCGCGCTTGAGCACAGCGATTCTGGAACGCGCCACAAAGGGGTCTGGCTAGGCGCCGGCTTCGGGTGTGCTGATCGGGGTGATCGTGCGCGGTGTCAGGTCCAATGTCCGCACGTGCTCGGCGATCTCGTGGAGTGGTGCTACCCAGACGTCGTCGCACGACTTCACGTGCGCCATCAGCTTCCCGAGTTGATGGGCCCGCGACGGTCGGCCGGACAGGAACGGGTGATTGGTCAGGACCCAGCAACCTCCCACTGCCCGCAGCCCTTCGAACTCGTCCTGCCAGAGTTCGCGCGCCTTGCGTGGGGTCTCGATCAAGCCTGATCCTGAGAGGTCGGGCAAGAAGCAGTACTGCTCCCAGTCGTCGAGGGCCCACTGGATCGGGATCTCGACGAGAGACTGATCTGATGTCGGCGTGATGGCCAGCTCGTAGGGATGATCGGCGTCCATCAGGCTCGAGTCGTACAGAAATCCTCGCTCGTGCAACAACTCCGGGGTGCGCCATGACAGGTCCCACATGGGCGCCCGATACCCGACGGGCCGGATACCGACGACCTCGGCCAGCGCGTCGAGTCCGCGATCGATGGCCTCGATCTCTTGCTCTTCGGTCAACGCGGTCGGCTGCTCGTGCAAGTACCCGTGGTGGGCGATTTCGTGGCCGGCGGCGGCGATGTCGCGCACGACATCCGGATATCGGTGCGCCGTGAAACCGGGTACGAAGAACGTCGATTGAATCGCATGTGTGTCGAGTAGATCGAGTAGCCGCCGAACGCCCACGAGGGGGCCGTAGGCCTGATGCGACATCACGCTCATGCGCGACGCGGCTGCGGGGTCTCCCCACAGCACCGCGGATTCGGCGTCGACGTCAAAGGTGAAGGCGGCCGCAGAAGTCTTGCCACCAGGCCACTGAACGGGCTCCGCGGCCGAATGCGATGGCGTCATCGCGAAACCCGCATCGCCATGATCGAGAGCAATTCATACGCGACATGCGAGGCCGCAACCGCGGTGATGTCAGCGTGATCGTAAGCCGGTGCAACCTCGACGATGTCGGCGCCGACGATGTTCAGGTCCTTCATGCCGCGCAGCACGTGGAGCAGTTCACGACTCGTCATGCCACCGGCCTCCGGTGTGCCGGTGCCCGGAGCAAACGCGGGGTCGAGCACATCGATGTCGACCGACACGTAGACGGGATGATCACCGACCCGCTCGAGGACACGGTTGAGGGCGTCGTCGATACCTCGGCGTTCGATGTCCCGGCAATGGACGATCGTGAAGCCGAGTTCGGCATCGTCGACCAGGTCCTGCCGGTCGTACAGCGAACCACGGATGCCGACGTGCGCGGAGTGTCCTTTGACGATCAGGTTCTGTTCGGAAGCGCGGCGAAACGGTGTGCCATGCGTGCAGGAAGCCCCGAAGTAGGTGTCCCAGGTGTCGAGGTGGGCATCGAAGTGCACGAGGGCAACGGGTCCGTGCACCGCGTGGACCGCCTGCAGAGCCGGTAACGCGATCGTGTGATCTCCGCCCAAGGTGAGCACGGGACGTCCGGTAGGACCGATCAAGTGCGACAGGGCGTTACGTGTCTCGTTGATCGCGGTCTCGATGTCGAAGGGATTCGCCGCGATGTCTCCGGCGTCGACCACCTGTGCGGAGCGGAACGGTTCGGCGTCGAGTGCGGGATTGAACGGTTTGAGCAGTCTGGAGGCTTCACGGATACTGCCCGGCCCGAATCGAGCTCCGGGGCGGTAGGTCACGCCGGAGTCGAACGGCACACCCACGACGGCGATGTCGTAATTCTCCATGTCTTCCATACGCGGTAGTCGCGCGAACGTGGACAGCCCCGCGTAGCGCGGTACTGCTGTTGCATCGACCTGCCCGACGGTGCCGGTGTCAAAGACGGTGTGCTTGTTGGTCATGGGGTCTCCAAAGTTCTGGGTGTATGAGATGTACGCACGACTCAGGCTCTGCTGCGGGTGGATCCGCCGTTGGCGCTGACGACCTGGCCGATCATCGCCGACATCGAGAAGTCGGTGAGCAGGGCCACGACGTCTGCGATTTCAGTCGGCGACCCTACCCGGCCGGCCGGAATGGACTGCGCGTACACGGATTTCATCTCGGTCACACTCAGTCCGGCCTCCCGTGCGTCGACTTCGAGCTGCGGTGTGTCGATCACCCCGGGGGCGACGGCATTGACGATGATGCCTTCCGGTGCCAGTTCGCGGCCAAGGGTTTTGGTCAAAGCGACCAGGCCGGCCTTTGATGCCGAGTACGCCGATGCGGCCGGCCAGCCGGTCAACCCCCACTCGCTGGTGACGATCACGATGCGGCCGGAGCCGGCCTCGCGCATGTGCGGCACCACTGCCTGGATGAGATGGAACGTGCCGCCGAGGTTGGTGTCGATGATGCGCCACCAATCATCGGGATCGTGATCGAGAAACGGTGCCATCGTCATGTACGCGTGATTGGCCACCAGGACGTCGATGGAGTCGCAGTGTCGGCGAAGCTCCTGCACCATCGCCGCGACGGCATCCGGGTCGGACAGGTCGCCGGGCGCCGAGATCCCGTTGATCTCGGCTGCCAGGGAATGTAATTCGTCTGTGTCGGCAACGTCGGACACCGCGACCAGGGCGCCTTCGGCGGCAAGTCGTCGACAGTGCACGCGACCCATGCCGCCCAGTGCGCCGGTGACGAGCGCGACCTTGCCCTGCAAGGATTTCCGGGATAGCCGGGGTGTCGGTGTTGAAGATGTCACCTTCAGATCACTGCTCCTGCATTGACGTTCAGGATCTCCCCGGCGCAGAAGGTCCCGCTCTCGACGAGAAACGCCGCGGCCAGCGCGACTTCGTGTGGCGATGTGAGTCTGCGTAGCGGCAGCGTCTGGAGGTACGGCTCGGCTCGCCACGGTGAGTCCGCGGCAAGCATCGGGGTATCCGTCGGTCCTGGCGCCACCGCGTTGACCCGGATTCCCTTCGGGGCCAGCTCGATGGCAAGACTGCGAACCAGCCCGATCAGCGCGCCTTTCGCGGCTGCGTAGTGCGCGTCCTCGTCGCCGCCGCCGATGGCGAGCTCACTCACGACCGCGACCAGCGATCCCGCACCCCTCTCAATCATTCCGGGAAGCACTGCGCGGGTGACGTTGGTAAAGCCACCGAGGTGAACCCGCAGCATGCGGTGCCAGGACTCCCGGTCGATGTCGGTGATCGGAATCATCTCGTAGTGGCCCGCGGCCGAAACCACCGCGCTGATCGGTCCCAGGTTCGACTCGATGGCCGCGATCGCGTCCGCGACGGCGGCGCTGTCGGAGACATCTGCGGTGGTGCTGTATGCGGCATCGGGGGCGTGGTCGCGGTCGAGACTTGCTACTGCCCAACCACTTTGGGTCAGTTCATCAACGACCGCGCGGCCGATGCCACTGGCACCACCGGTCACGAGCGCGACCGGACCCGCCTTTGGTGTGCTCACTGTGGGCTCCCGACGCCGATGTCTTCGTACGTGTCATCGAAGTCGAACGTGTCGTCGATCTCGCTGATACGTCGACGAATGGTTGCGAGCACCGCAACCCCGACGACGGCGAGAATGCCGGTTCCGATCCACACCGACCAGTCCAGGTAGCGATCCGGGTATGCCACCCGCGGCCACGCGATGTTGATGAATTGCAATATAACCCAGACTGTCGCAAAGACGGTCAGTGGTAAAGCGAACCGGCCCAACGTGAACGGCCCCGGGACGAACCTGCGGCGCAACTGCATCACAAGGACGCCGAGGAGCGGGAACAGGAAGGCCAGGTAGAAGCCGCCGGTGGTGAAGTTGACCATCAGTGTGTAGGTATCTTCGGCGACAATGCTAAGCAAGAACAGTGAGGCTCCGACCACTGTCGTGACGAAGACCGCGGACCGCGGAATCCGGGCATTTCCTTCAACGCGTGCAAGCACATTCGAGTAGGGGAGGGCATTGTCGCGGGCGTAGGCCCAGATGACGCGCGACGCCGACGTCTGCAACGCGAGGAAGCTCGCGACGAAACCGATGACAAAGAGAAGCTCGACGGGTTTGGCGGCGCCGCTGCCCAGGGCCGCGGTCAGGGTCGCCGAAACCGGGTCGCTCACCTCACCACTTGTCACCGCCTGCATGTCGGGGATTGCGAGGATGATTGCCAGCGCGGAGAACATCACGACGATGGCAATGAAGCACAGCGAGAAGATGACTGCCTTTGGCAGGTTCTTCCGCGGTTCGTGTACTTCTTCAGCAATCGCTCCGGCACTGTCGAAGCCGACAAAAGACCACCCGATGAACGCCACCGCCATCAGGAAGGGACCGGTCAGATAGGTGGTGAAGTCAGACCCGTCGCCGCCACCCTCGGTCAGCACCTCGAGTCCGTTGTTGCGGTGGAAGAACAGCAACCACACACCCAGGCCGACGGAACCGATCACCTCGGCGATGATGCTCGCGGTCATGAAGAGTTTGAGTGCTTTGCGTCCCGCCAAATTGATCACGGTGCCCGCCAACAAGATCGCCAGTGCGATGAGTGCCAGTGTGCCACTGCCCGGATCCTGGATCCCGGCGATGCCTGCGATGAAATTGGCGGCACCCAAAGCAACTGTTGCCATTGCGATGACAAGCGTCCACATGTAGGCCCAGCCGGCAAACCAGCCATATGTTGTCCCCATCAGCCGCCGCGACCACTGATAGATCGATCCTTCGATCGGCCATTTGGAGACAAGCATCGCGAAGATGATGGCGACCAACAGCTGGCCGCCGAACACGATTAGGAATCCCCACCAGAAGCTCGGGCCCGCGGTAGTCATTGCCAGTCCGAAGATTCCGTACAGAGCAACGATCGGGGAGATGAAGGCAAAGGCGAAGGCGAACGACGACCAGAGCGTGAACTCCCTGGCGAGGGTCTCGTCCCCGCATGCCTGAAGGGTTGTGTCTTCCATGCGGGTTCTCCTGTAGATGGCCTGTTGTTGGAGAAACCTTCACCCGAAGTCATCCTCTCCGCAATCGGGGGGAGCAACTCGCAAGTAACCCACTATGTGGAGTTGCCGGCTTTGTGTAAACATCCAACGCCTCGCAGTGTGGGGTCGACGGGAGGCGGTTACTGTCCTGTCCATGGGCGACGTAAGTGGTATCGGCAGCGAGCGCCCCATCGGGCCGACGATCGGCCGGCTGCTCAGTGAAGAAGCGTTGCGATTGATGCTGCACCCGGCCGCACAGGCGGACGTCGACCGGATGGTTCGATGGGTCCACGTCACCGAGCTCGCCGATCCCTCGGGTTATCTCCGCGGGGGTGAGCTGGTCTGCACCGTGGGCGCGATGCTCGATTCGGACGACGAGTTCACG
The DNA here is from genome assembly GCF_056786475.1 of Williamsia sp. Y844. Taxonomy (NCBI): domain Bacteria; kingdom Bacillati; phylum Actinomycetota; class Actinomycetes; order Mycobacteriales; family Nocardiaceae; genus Williamsia; species Williamsia sp. Y844. The sequence continues at coordinate 1,291,782 of NZ_JBXCJB010000001.1, read as the reverse complement.
CGATTTGTCGACGTGGTCTCGGCGCACGCGGCCGGAGTGTGTTTCGGGATCGGCGACGTACACACGACTGCTCCCGATGCGTTGGTCGCCGCCTGCAACAGGCTTGATCTGCCATTGATCCTGGCGCCTGCGGGTGCGCCGTTCAGCATGATCGGGGAGTTTCTCACCCAGTGGCAGCTCAAGTCCGAGGTGGATCTGCTGCACACCACCGAGCAGTTGATCACCCGGATGCTCGCTTCGCTGCGCGCGCGCGATTCGCTGCCGCACCTTCTCGAGCAGGCGGCGGCGGTGCTCGGCGGGAAACTGGAATTGCGGTTCGGTGAGCAAACCTGGACTGCCGGTTCCGGCCCGGCGTCGCCTGACCATGACGTACGCGCCGGCTCAGCTGATGTGGGCGAGCTCATCTGGTCCGGCGACGGTCGCGCTCCCGACCCGAGGTCGTTGAACCAGCTGACGATGTTTGTGCAGGCGGCGTTGCGTGGCCGCGACGTGGAGGCGGCACTGGCGCGAGAGCGTGTTGGGCAGCTTCTACTGCTCGTCGAGGACCGGCTCCTCAATCCGGCGGCATTCGTCCAGGTACTGGAAGTCAATTTTCCGGCGGAGTCGACCTATGTCGTGTCTGCCTGGCCTGGCGGCGCAGGCGCCGTCCTCGAGATGCAGGCCCCTGAGGGGATCGTGGGTGAATCGCCCGGGGTGGGGTTGATGGTCACCGCCCGTTCGGACAATCTCGAGGCCGTGGCATCAGCCGTCGGTCTGCCGTGTGGATATTCAGGCGAAGTGGCACTCCCTGACCTGGGTTTGGCGATCTCTCAGGCCCGTGCGGCCCTGGATCTCGCGGTCCGGCGAGGCGCGTCTGTCGGGCCAGATAATTTGGCGCGACTGGACAGCCTTCTCGAGCAGCAGTCGAGCATTCGCCTCAAACCCTTTGTGGACCAGCTGATTTACCCACTACTCGATGCCGACGAGAGTCGCGGAACCCAGCACATCCTGACTCTGCGGACATTCCTGGACAACGACGTATCCCTCAAGCGCACCGCGGAGGAACTGTTTTTGCACCCGAACACGGTCCGCCATCGACTTTCCCGCATCCATGCTCTCATCGGGATGGATCCGAACACACTCGCCGGTCAGATCGCGCTGACGGTCGGGTTATGGACACTGGACCGTCACGGTCGGTGATGAGCAAAGCGGCTTGTGATCATGGCACTTCAACCACCTCGCAATTCTGTGGCCGCAGTTGAAGGTCTCCTCCCGGAATCGGTGGATCGCTCTGCACTGCGTGGCTGTGGATAACGGTTTTGGTTATGCACAGGTGGCCGCTGAGTCGGTGTTCGCGCTCCTCGGCCGTGACAGCCTCGGGGACATGGGCATTCGATACTATGCATATCCGCTTCAACCCGACGACGTCGTCGCTGCGCGCCACGATCCCTATCCATACCTCTCCGATGATCCGCTGATGGACGCCTGGGGATCGGAGGCTGACCGGCCGCGGATGCTGTATCTGGACAAGGCGTGGCGTGAACTCCAGCATGTGTTCACGGTGCAGGACGGATTCCTGCGTCCGCGCATCTCGCTGGAACTGGTGAAAGGCAATGTGACGCCGGTGCGTCCGCACGGTGGGCACATCGGTTTCGTGCATGTGTTGCCGCCGGAGGTGGTGGACGAGGTTGCACGGGACATCGTGCTCTTCGACCCCGTCGATGACGCAGTGATCAAGGAGGAGTTTCCATGGTCGGATGCGGGCTATGTCAATGAGTTCCTGCGTCGGGCCCAGACCTTCATGACCGAATTGGCCCGCGACGGGTTGGGCCTGGTGTACACGATTCGGTGAGGTGGGGAGCGGGCATCGGCCCGCGACCGCAGCGCCGGTCCCGCGTCGAACTGACATTCCGAAGAAATGTACAGTTGAGTGGAACAGACTCAACTCTCTGTGTGTTACAGGTCATGAACGGGTGCAATGGCGCTCGTAGTGTATTTGTATCGATGTTCGAAGGAAGGTGACTCGTGGACAGCTTCAACCCCACCACCAAGACACAGGCCGCGTTGTCGGCCGCGATCCAGGATGCAGCCGCGTCCGGAAACCCCGATGTCCGGCCTGCTCACGTGCTTGTGGGCCTTCTCGATCAGTCCGACGGGATCGCTGCGCCCCTACTCAAGGCGGTGGGCGTTGATCCTGCTCAGATTCGCACCGCGGCACAACAGCTCGTCGACCGGATGCCCAAGGCCTCCGGCGCCAGCTCGACCCCGCAGCTCAGCCGCGAGAGCATCGCGGCTATTTCGGCAGCTCAACAGCTCGCCGGTGAACTCGACGACGAGTACGTCTCGACCGAACACCTGGTTGTCGGCCTGGCCAAGGGTGACTCTGACGTCGCCAAACTTCTGTCCGGCGCCGGCGCGACCGCCCAGGCTCTCCAGGATGCGTTTGTCGCAGTCCGCGGCAGCGCTCGCGTGACCTCCGCCGACCCGGAGAACACCTATCAGGCCTTGGAGAAGTACTCCACCGACCTGACCGCCGCCGCGCGTGAAGGCAAGCTCGATCCGGTCATCGGCCGCGACACCGAGATTCGCCGCGTGGTCCAGGTGCTCAGCCGCCGGACCAAGAACAACCCGGTCCTCATCGGTGAACCCGGTGTGGGTAAGACCGCGATCGTCGAAGGGCTCGCCCAGCGCATCATCGCCGGTGACGTCCCGGAGAGTTTGCGCGGTAAAACCGTTGTGTCCCTGGACATGGGCTCGATGGTCGCCGGAGCCAAGTATCGCGGCGAGTTCGAAGAGCGCCTGAAGGCCGTTCTGGAAGAGATCAAAGGCTCTGCCGGACAGGTCATCACGTTCATCGACGAGCTGCACACCATCGTGGGTGCCGGTGCCACCGGCGATTCCGCGATGGACGCAGGCAACATGATCAAGCCGATGCTCGCCCGCGGTGAGCTGCGACTGGTGGGTGCCACCACGCTCAGCGAATACCGTCAGTACATCGAGAAGGATGCGGCCCTCGAACGCCGTTTCCAGCAGGTCTACGTCGGCGAACCGTCGGTCGAAGATGCCATCGGCATCCTGCGTGGACTCAAGGAGCGGTACGAGGTGCACCACGGCGTCCGGATCACGGACTCCGCACTGGTGGCCGCCGCGACGCTGAGTGATCGCTACATCACGTCGCGGTTCCTGCCGGACAAGGCCATCGACCTTGTCGACGAGGCGGCATCTCGACTCCGTATGGAAATCGATTCGCGCCCAGTCGAAATCGATGAGGTCGAACGTATCGTTCGTCGGCTCGAAGTCGAAGAGGTCGCGCTGCAGAAGGAAACCGACGCCGCGTCGAAGATTCGTCTTGACAAGCTCCGTCAAGAGCTCGCCGACCAGCGGGAGAAGCTCAACGAGCTCTCCGCCCGCTGGCAGGGTGAGAAGAACGCCATCGACTCGGTGCGTGACCTCAAAGAACGCCTCGAAACACTTCGCGGTGAATCGGAGCGGGCCGAACGCGATGGCGATCTCGGCCGGGCAGCTGAACTGCGATACGGCACAATCCCGACCTTGGAGAAGGAACTTGCTGCCGCCGTTGAGAAGTCGGGTGCAGATCCGACCGGCGACGTGATGTTGCAGGAAGAGGTCGGACCCGACGATGTGGCAGAGGTGGTCGCTGCCTGGACCGGTATTCCGGCCGGCCGCATGCTCGAGGGTGAAACCGAGAAACTGCTTCGGATGGAAGACGAACTCGGTTCCCGGGTCATCGGCCAGAAGCTGGCCGTCGAGGCTGTGTCCGACGCGGTTCGTCGCGCTCGGGCCGGTGTCGCCGACCCGAACCGGCCACTGGGCTCGTTCCTGTTCCTCGGACCGACCGGTGTCGGTAAGACCGAGTTGGCCAAGGCTCTTGCCGAGTTCTTGTTCGACGACGAACACGCCATGGTTCGCATCGACATGAGCGAGTACGGCGAAAAGCACAGCGTGGCAAGGCTGGTGGGTGCTCCTCCCGGCTATGTCGGCTACGAGGCCGGTGGTCAGTTGACCGAAGCCGTTCGGCGTCGCCCTTATACGGTGGTGCTGTTCGACGAGGTCGAGAAGGCGCATCCGGACGTATTCGACATCCTGCTGCAGGTGCTCGACGAAGGCCGGTTGACCGACGGTCAAGGCCGCACGGTCGACTTCCGCAACACCATCTTGATCCTGACGTCCAACCTGGGAGCAGGTGGCGACAAGGACCAGGTGATGGCGGCGGTCCGGTCGGCTTTCAAGCCCGAGTTCATCAACCGACTCGACGACGTCGTGGTGTTCGACGCGCTGACGGCCGAACAGTTGGTGTCGATCGTCGACATCCAGCTCGGACAGCTGGGCAAGCGTCTGGCGCAACGCCGGCTGCAACTGGAGGTTTCCGAGGACGCCAAGAAGTGGCTCGCCACACGCGGATTCGATCCGCTTTACGGTGCTCGTCCGCTGCGCCGGTTGGTGCAGCAGGCCATCGGCGATCAGCTTGCCCGGGCTTTGCTGGCCGGCAAGATCACCGACGGCGACGTCGTCCCGGTGACCACCAGCGACGACGGCGAGACGTTGGTCGTTGGCTGACCTGGCTGACCAATTGAACAAGAACCCCTGCACCCACATCGGTGCAGGGGTTCTTGCTTTTGGCGGGCACGAAGAGTGAGACTGTCGAGGTCTATTCGAACATATGTTTGAACCAGTGGTGATTTTGGGCTACACTGGTGTTCAAGCGCTTCCGAAATACGTGGGATTCCGAGAAATCACTACGGCTGTTCGTATTCGTTCACAGGGGCTGGGGGGTCCGGGGTGTCAGATCAGTTCGCTATCGACATGCCCACAAATGCTGCGCTGCTCGAGCTCGATGCTGCTGTTGAGCGCATCGCCACAATGGATTTGATGCCGATCTCTGATGAGGACTGCGTGCGGGTGCTTCAGCGCATCGAAACCTCGACGCGACGGTTGCAGGCCGCTGGTTTGCCGGTATTGCGGGAAGTGACTGTGCGACGGGCATTTTCGAAGGCAGGCTTCGGCTCACCGGTGGCGATGCTCAAAAACCTGTTTCGGCTGCGGCCCGGGGCGGCCCGTAAACGGCTGGAGGCAATGGACGCTCTGACAGCATCGGTGACGCCCAGTGGCGAGGTCATCGAACCGCGGTATCCGGAGACAGCGGCGGCGTTGAGGGACGGTGCGATCGATCTCGATCATGCCGCGATCGTCATGGACGTGATGGCCAAGATCCCCGCAAAGGTCGATGCGGAAAAGCGGGAGAACACCGAGGCCGCGATGGCCCAGTTGTGCCAGCGGTACACCCCGACAGAAGTGGAGCGGATCGGTGAGCGGATTGTCGAGTATCTCGATCCCGACGGCACGTTGACCGACGACGCGGACCGCGCCCGCCATCGCGGTCTGAGCCTGGGTAAGCAGTCTACGAACTTGATGTCGAAGATCACGGGTCATCTGGACCCGGTGACGCGCGCGTTGCTCGACGTGATGTTGACGGTCTGGGCCGCGAAAGGGATGAACAATCCTGGTGACCCGCTGTCCCCGTCGGGTGCGGTAGATGACCCCGCCTTGGACAAAGACATCCTGCAGGCCTCTGCTGACAACGACATTCGTAGTCAGGCGCAGCGCAATCATGATGCGTTGAAGGCCGCGTTGTTGTATTTGATCGAGTCCGGGCAACTGGGCGATTCGCACCGTGGTTTGCCGGTGCAGGTGATCATCTCGATGACGAAAGATCAGCTCGACGAATCGGTGCGACCTTCACCCGGTGCAGGCGTGGTCATCGACAGCGCCGACTACGACTACGACGATGACATTGTCGAGGTCGAGGTCGAGGTCGAGGTACCGGGCGAGATGGTGCCATGTGGAAGTCGGAATCCGGTGCAGCCGTACGGATCAGGTGTGGCGTACACGGCAACCGGAACAATCCTGCCCATCGGTGATGCAGTGAAGCTCGCTGTGCGCAGCGATAAATCGTTGGCGATCTTCGAGAATCACTCGAACGAGATCCTGTACTTCGGGCGGGCGCGTCGGTTGGCGAGCGAGTCGCAGCGGCTGGCGATGTTTGCTGCTCATCGCGGTTGCTCGACGCCAGGATGTTCGAATCCGGCGCTGTGGGCCGAAGCGCATCACATTCGGGAATGGGTGCTCGGCGGGTTCACGGACATCGTCAACGAGGCGCCGGCATGTCCGCAGCATCACAAGCTGATCGGTCCGGGGGTCAATCAATGGCAGACGGTGATGCTCACCGAAGGGCCGGATGCGGGTCGGTGTGCGTGGATTCCGCCGGTATTCATCGATCCGGAACGCAAACCACTGGTCAATCGCGCCCATCACCCTGACGAGGCCCTCGCCGAGGCGCGGGAGTTGATGCGATCCCGCCGTCACGAGCAACTGGAGCAACGAAAGCGCGAATGTGGGGTGTCACCACCGTCCCGGCCGCATGAGTCAGACGAAGAAACCGAACCCGGGCCCGACCAGCGGGAATGAGGCTGGTCGGGCTCGAAATCCCAGGCTGCGTGCGGATCAGCGGACGAAGTCGACCTGGACTTCGGTGACCCAATCGGATTCCTTGTCAGCCATTTCGAGATAGATTTCCCGGCCCTGCCCGGTCAGGGTGAATCCCTGATCGGTGACCCAGCGGTTGAGGGTCTGGTACGCCGAGTCGATCGAATCCATCGCTCCGTGATGGATCAGGGACGCGACCTCGCCGCCCGGGATCTCGAAGGCGTCGAGACCTGGAACCGATCCGGACAGGACGGGGAAGGTGGCGTGGATCCACACCGCGTCCTCGGATTCCTCGGGGGCGGGGGAGTAGTACGCCACGCTGGGGCCCACGGGGGTCTCGCGCGCGGCATGAAGTGCTTCGCCGATGCGCGGATACAGCTGTCGGATGGTCGGTCCGATGTCCTCGTTGGTGGTGCTGGCGGCCAACGCGCGCAGTCCCACATTCTTGGTCGGTGCAACGGTTTTGGTGGTGATGATGGATTCAGACATGCCTTCTTCTCCTTCGATGAGTCGGAGTCTGGCGTCCACCCGGGCGAGGCGATGCTGGTCGTGGCGGATCTGCGACTCGAGTTCCACCTGGCGCAGCCGGAACATCGCGCGCAGGTCGGAACCGGTGAGCTCGTTGTCGACGATCTGGCGCACCTCGTCGAGGCGCAGACCCAGATCCTTCAGTGCAACAATGCGGTTGAGCCGCTCGAGCTGGTTCACCTCGTAGAACCGGTAACCACTGTGTGGGTCGGTACGTGACGGTGTGAGTAGCCCGATCGAGTCGTAGTGCCGCAACATTCGGACCGATACCCGGCCGAGCTTGGCAAAATCTCCGATGGTGTTCATGGCGGTCTCCACGTTGCAACCTGACACTGTGTGAGGGTCAAGGACTGAACTTACCGGGTGCGCACAGCCGAGAAGAGAGAAAACCGGGCCGCGCCCGAAGGCTGCGACCCGGTTCTCGGCAGGAAAAAGGTTCTCAGGCTGCGACGACCGCCGCGTTCTGCGGTTCATCACCCAGTGAGTGACGACCCATTCGGATCATGAATGTCGAGACCAGGAACGCCAGGACCATGAATCCGGCGCCCCAGTAGAACGCCACGTCGTAGCTGTAGATATTGGCTTCCGTGAAGGCAGCCGGATCGACCGGGACCGGTGCTCCGGTTGCCGGATCCTGAGTCATGGCCGAACCGCTGTGTCCGGAGAAGGCTTGCGCCACAATCGTGCTCAAAAGTGCGACACCGACTGATCCACCCACCTGCTGGGAGGTGTTCAGCAGTGCGCTGGCCACGCCGGAATCAGCTTCCTTGATCCGATGTAGTGCCGTCGATTGCGACGAGACGAACACCAGGCCCATGCCGAACGCGATGAGGATCTCGCTGGGCAATACGTGCGCCACCCAGCTCGAGTTCGAATCCAACTGTGCCAGAAGGAGAAAACCTGTTGCGCCGAGTGCCGTGCCGGACATCAGCAGCGGACGGGGTCCGAATCGGGGCAGCAGTGAGCTGGTGAAGCCGGCTGAGATGATGACGGTGATCGGGAACGGCAGGAACAGGACCCCGGCCCACAACGGGGGGTGGCCAAGGGTGTTCTGGAAGTAGTAGCTGAGGAACAGGAACATGGCGAACATGGCCGTTGGGGTGATGAAGGCGACCAGATAGGCGCCGCCCCGGCTGATCTCACCGGGAATGCGCAGTGGCAGCAGTGGATTGGGGGTACGGACCTCGATCGTCACGAATGCGGCCAGCAATACGGCGGCGGCGACAAACAGCAGGATGGTTGATGTCGCGCCCCACCCGGATTCGGCGGCCTTGGTGAATCCGTACACCAGACTGATCAGGCCGAGGGTCACGGTGACAGCGCCGGGCAGGTCATATCCGCCGGTGCGTTTGGATGGCCGGTCGCGGATCACTACCAGCACCCCGCCGATGGCGGCGATGATGGCGATCGGCGTGTTGATCAGCAGGGTCCAGCGCCACGAGAAGTACTCGGTGAGCGCACCGCCGGCGATGAGGCCGATTGCTGCTCCACCTCCGGAAACGGCTGCGTACACGGCGAAGGCGCGTGCACGTTCCTTCTGTTCGATGAATGTGACGGTGATCAGTGACAGGGCTGCCGGTGCAAGGATGGCTGCGAACACGCCTTGGAGGGCGCGTCCGGCGAAGAAGGACATCGCGTCCCAGGCAAATCCGGCCATGGCCGACGATGCGGCGAATCCGGCGAGGCCGATCAGGAACATTCGGCGACGGCCCAGGTAGTCGGCCATCCGGCCACCGAGGAGGAGCAGTCCACCGAACATCAGGGTGTAGGCCGTGAGGGCCCACTGACGATTGGCGTCCGAAATGTCCAAATCTGCTTGGGCGTAAGGCAATGCGATGGTGACGATGCTGGCGTCGAGCACCACCATGAGCTGGGCCAGTGCGATGATCACCAATGCCAACCAGCGGCGCGGGTCGGCGGTCGGGGTTGTTGGGGGGTCGGACAATTTTTGGGAGATGGCGGTGTCGGATGAAGCCACGAGATCCTCAAATCTAGAGGGCTGACGAATCGGCAATGAAAAGCAACGCAGAGCCAATAATGGCAGAGTCAGACAGAAGTCGTCAAGAGACAATATTCGGACATGGTCAAACGGCAGGGTCTGCGAAAATCCCCCTGTGCGGGGTTATCATGTGGACGTGACACTCGCGGAACCCCGAACGGGCCAGGTCAAGGCCGGTCTTCGGGAACGGAAGAAGCTGCAGACGCGCGATCGACTGATCGCTGCGGCGCTTGAACTATGCGACCAGCAGGGCTTCGAGGCGACCACTGTTGATCAGATCTCGGATGCGGCCGACATCTCGCCGCGCACCTTCAACCGCTATTTCGCCACCAAAGAAGATGTGGTGCTCGCGCCGATCGAAGACATGATCGTGGCGATGGCCGCCTCGCTGGACGCCCAGCCCCGAACGGGGAATGAGATCAAGGCGTTGGTCGACGCGCAGGTGCAGATCCTCGGTGGGCAGTGTCCGGTCGGCGCCGTAGACCTCACCCGATTCGAGACGATGAACCGGATCATCCAGGACGCGCCCTCGGTGAATGCGCGAAGTATCGAACTCGGTGACAAGAAGTTCCGCAGCATCACCGACACGGTTGCTCAGCGAATGGACACCGACACCGACAATCCGCGGGTTCGGGTCATCGTGTCGGTGTTCATGTCGCTCATGCACATCTCGCTCGACACCTGGCGATGCGGACGGACCGGCGGGATTGCCGACTCGGCGGTGGCCGCCGAAACGCTCAAGGCCACGTACAAGACGTTCTGTGAAATTGCCAGAGACGTCTGAGCCCCAGCAACTCTGAACGAGTCTAGGCGGGGATCTTCGCTGCCGCCGGTCCGATGAGGTCCAGTGCGTACGGCACCGACGAGATGGTCGGGTTGGCCAGGGCGGACGAGTTGTTGTTGTCCACGAATACCGTTGCGCCGCTTTGCACTGCCGCGCGGTCCGCCCAGCCCGGTAGGGCGTCGAATGCCTCAGGACCGCTGTCCAGCGGCCAGAGGATCAGCAGGTCCGAGTCGAGGAGATCGGTGCGTTCCGGTGAGACGAGGACGCGACTCTGGCCCGCGGCCACTTCCTTGATCTTCGGGTCGAGAACAAAGCCCATGGATGCGAGAAGTTGAGATGTCGGATCGTTCTCGTCGGCGATCAGGCCGATCTGTCCGTCCGGGGACAACTGGCCAAACGAGAAGGTCTTCCCTTGCGCGTCAGGGTATTCCGTCTTGAACGCAGTGACCTGGGCCTCCGCGTCGTCGACCATCGTCTGCGCCTGATCCTCCTTGCCGAAGATCCTGCCCGTGGTCAGGGTGACGTCTTGCCACGGATCCATGATGGAGTCGATGGCCATCACGGGGATGGTGGGGGCCACCTGACTGAGCCGCTCGTATTCTTCTTCGCTGCCGATGTATCCGACCAGGATGAGGTCTGGCTCGAAGGCGGCGAGCTGCGGCACGGTAACCGACTCGGTGCCGGTGGAGGCGACGATTTCCGACTGGTGTTCCGGGGTCCACTCGAATCGATTGTTCTCGCCCGCGTAACCCTCCGTCACGTACTCCGCAGTGATCGGAATGTCCATCGCGACCAGTGCATCGGTCCAGGAGGCGGCCATGGTCACCAACCTGCGGGTTTCCACCCCTCCATCAGTCCCGCTGTGCGGTTAGGTGAGCCTAACCATTGGACCCTGCGTGAGCAAGGCCCGGCCGAGTCTTTTTCTGGCAGCCTCGATCGGGCAAACAGGGTGACGCTGGGTACCTCGGATGGCGTTGCCCGCGGCGGTCGCGACGCGGTTGTTCGGGGGATCTGGACATTAACTTGACCGCATCGTATGGTTATTCTTGTGATTCACATCACCGACACGGCGTCGGGGCGTTCTCGGGGGTGTTCGCAGATCTGCGATAGCACGCCTTCTCTGCTTCCGTCGACGTTTGTTTGACGCACTCGAGGATTGTCGCCTCGATCTCCATCAACCTGAGAGGTCAACCATGTCTGCGCACAGGCATTTTCGAAGAGTTGCCACAGCGATATTGTCTGTTGCCCTGTTCCTGTTCGTCGCCGCTTGCGGCGGTGAAAGTGGTAGCACCACGGGAACGGGTGCCCAGGAAGATGAAGGGGATCCGGTATCCGGCGGAACGGCGAGGGTATTGCAGGTCGGGGAGCCACGGTCTCTTGATCCGGGGTCGTTGTCGAATACTTATGCCCACCAGCCGGTATTGGGCAATGCCCTATACGGGACGTTGATGATCAACAATATTGAGACGCTCGAAATCGAATACAAGATGGCCACCGATTTCTCGTCCACCGACAATGGCGCCACGTTCACGCTGGCGTTGCAACCCGGACTGACGTTCACCGATGGCACCCCACTGGACGCCGCGGCGGTCAAGTTCAACTGGGATCGGTTGCGCGACCCGGCTCTTGGCTCGACATCGATCCGGCAGGCAGCGCAGATCGCCAGCAACGAGGTGATAGATCCGACCACCCTGAAAGTCACCCTGGCCGCACCGAACCAGCAGTTTGCTCAATCCTTGGTGGCCGGCGCACTGAACTGGATCGCTTCGCCCACTGCCCTGCAAAAGGGGGCCGCGGCCTATGACGAAAATCCGGTCGGCGCCGGTCCGTTCACGCTGACCAAGTGGACTCGCCAAGACTCGATCGAATTGGAAAAGAATCCTGAGTTCTGGGATGCGCCCAAACCGTACCTGGACAATCTCGTCATCAAGACGGTGGCAGATAGCAATCAGCGACTCAATTCCATCACCACCGGCGGAGCAGAGCTGTCCTCGGAGTCGAGCATGTCCAGCATCAGCAAGGCAGAAGCCGCAGGCTTCCGGACCGAGATCGTGCCGACCGGTGGTGGGCAAATCATCGGAATGAATGAGCGACGCGCCCCGTTCGACGACGTGCGGGCCCGCCGCGCCGTTCAGTTGGCCACGGACACAGATGCTTTGAACACCGTCGTCTTCAACGGCGAAGGTGTGATCCCGCAGACCCTGTTCGCGGAAGAATCGCCCTTCTTCGCCGATATCGCGCTTCAGGACTCGAACAAGGTAGAGGCTCAGAGGTTGTTCGACGAGCTGGCCGCCGAGGGTAAGCCGGTCTCGTTCACATTCCTGTCCTATCCGGTTCCTGAGACCCGGGTGCTCGCCGAAGCTTTGCAGACGCAGCTGGCCGCCTACGATAATGTCGACATCAACGTCGAAGTACTCGACTTCGCGACCCTCACCGCACGTGCAGGGCAACGTGATTTCCAAATGCTCGTCACCTCGGCGATCATCCAGGATCCCGATTTCCCGCTCTGGACTGCTTTTCACTCCAAGTCACCGGGCAATTTCGTGGGAACCAATGATCCTGAGCTCGACAAGGCACTCGACGCCGGCCGAATCGCCGAGTCCGACGCCGATCGCAAGGCCGCATATGACATCGCTCAGGAGCGTTTGGTGGCGATAGTGCCAGGAATCTGGTACGCGCAGGCGGTACCCTCGGTCATCTACGGCGAAAACGTACACGGCGTCGATCTCTATACCCTGGGATCGCCTCTGCCCGAGAATATTTGGATGAGTTGACACCCGTACCTGCGGGGTGGTCGCAGGCGAACGGATAACGAGTTCAGGATGTCGGTGGGGGCGATGGCCTCCACCGACATCTTCTTGATGGTGACTCGATTGGAGAACATCCGGATCGACGATGTAACAGGTACGAAAGCGGTGGTGCGTAGCATCGGTGTTATCGGCCGATCAGGAAGGTTCACATGACTGCACCATTCGGGCAGGCAGGTACCGCAAAGTACGTGCAACTGACCACGTTCCGCAAAGACGGGACCCCGGTGGCCACACCGCTGTGGGCTGCTCTGGACGGCAACAAGTTATTGATGTGGACTACCACCGACTCCTGGAAAGTCAAACGGCTGCGTCGCAATCCGGCGGTGATCGTGCAGGCGTGTGATGCGCGGGGCAAGAAGACCTTCGGAGAACCGATCCACGGAACCGGTACTGTTCTGGACGAGGCCGGCACCGACCACGTCCGCAAGGTCGTGACCAAGAAATACGGGATCATCGGCTGGATCACCGTGAAGGCCAGCCTGCTACGGCGTGGCAAGGGTGGGACCGTAGGTCTGTCGATCACCGCTGACAGCTGAGGACCCCCGGGTCAGATCGCACCGGTCAGTTCGAGGCCCGTTCGAGAACTCTCCGGGCCGACCGTACGACAGCCTCGTCGATCAGGTTCCCGTCGGAATCTGTCGCGACACCACTGTCGGCAGTTTCCAATGCCTGCACGATCGCGGCCGCCGCATCGACGTCCCGCTGCGACGGGGTGTTCACGGTGTGAACGGTCGCGATCTGTGTGGGATGGATGCAGGCGCGCCCGAAGAATCCGAGCCGGCGTAGCCGACGGGTCTCGTCGGCAAACGCATCGGTATCCCGGATGTTCGGGGACGCAGCCCCGAGCGGTGACGAGATCCGCGCCGCCACCGACGCCACCACAACCCGCGACCGCGCCCACAGCAGTTCCTCACCGGTGGAGCTGGGTTCCATATCCAGGTCAGCGGCCAGATCGACCTCACCGATCTGCAGGAACGCCACCCGCGGCGCGGCGGCGATGTCCGGAGCATCGAGAATGCCCTGAGCGGTCTCCAGCAGAGGAGACACCGCCAGCGGCATCCGCTTGTATTCGTTTTCCAGCCGGACCAAGTCATAGTCCAGCAGGACAAGCGCCTGTACCTCACTGCATTTCGGCACGAAGATCCCATCTGCACCCGCCCGGACCGCCATCGCGACGTCGTCGGCCTGACGGTCCCCGGCATTGACGCGGATCCAGATCGGGCAGGGGTGGTTCTCGACACCGGACAGCCAGCGTTCGACCTCTTCGGAAGCCCGCTGCTTGTCGGCCGGTGCAACTGCATCCTCGAGATCGAGGACGATGGCGTCGGCGCCGGACCCCAATGCTTTGTCGAACCTGTCGGGCCTGTTGCCCGGTACGTAGAGGTAGGACCGGGCGCTCGTGGTCATCCGATGGATCCGTGGCCGGCGACGAGTGCCTTGGCGATGACGGTGCGCATGATGTCGTTGGTGCCTTCACCGATGGACATCAGCGGGGCGTCGCGGTAGTAGCGTTCGACGTTGAACTCGGTGGAGTAGCCGTAGCCGCCGTGCACGCGCATCGCTTCGAGGCTGGCGGTGATCGCGGTTTCGGAGGCGAAGTACTTCGCCATGCCGGCCTCCATGTCGATCCGCGCTCCGGAGTCGGCCTTGGATGCGGCCCAGTAGGTCATCAGGCGGGCGGCCTGGAGCTGGGTGGCGATGTCGGCGAGTTTGAGCTGGATGGCCTGGAAGTCGGCGATCGGTTTGCCGAATGCGGTGCGTTCGCGGGCGTAGTTGAGCGCGGCGTCGTAGGAGGCCTGCGCGATGCCAACGCTTCGTCCGGCGATGTTGAGGCGGCCGATCTCGAGACCCGAAAGGGCTTGCTGCAGACCGCGACCCTCGACCCCGCCGAGGAGTGCGTCTTCCGGGACCCGGACGTTGTCGAGCAGGATCTCGCACGACTCGGTGCCCTTGTATCCGAGCTTGCCCATATCACGTTGGACTTCGAAACCTTTGGACGAGGTGTCGATGAGCAACAGGCTCATCCCCTTGTGCGCGGGGGTGGTGGTCGAATCGGTTTTCACCAGGACCGGCAACACGTCTGCGTGGCGGGCGTTGGTGATCCAGGTCTTCATTCCACGCACGACATAGTGATCGCCGTCTTTGGTTGCGGTGGTGGTGATGCCCTGTAGGTCGGTGCCTGCACCGGGTTCGGTCAGGCCGATGCCCGTACGGCATTCGCCGGTGGCGAGCCTCGGAAGCCACTGCTGCTTCTGGGCTTCGGTGCCGTGTTTGGCGATCATCCAGCACGACAGGTTGTGGCTGCCGAGGATGCCGGCGATACCCATCCAGCCGCGGGCGATCTCCTCGTAAACCAGTGTGAACGACACCATGTCGAGGGCCAGGCCGCCGTATTCCTCGGGTGTGGTGATCCCGAAAAGCCCCATGGCTTTGAGGTGTTCGACGATCTCGGTGGGGTAGCGGCCGGAGCGCTCCCACTCGTTGGCGACCGGAATGATCTCCTTGTCGACAAGCTGACGCAATGCGGCCCGGAAGTCGTTCTGTTCCTGGGTGAAGGTGAAGTCCATGGTGCTCCTGGTCTGAAAGAAGTGTGGTCAGCCGAGATCGGTGACGATGTCGGCGGCCAGCGTGGTGAGGGTGTGCAACGACGGCGCATCGTCGAGGTGAAGCAGGAACTCGGCCAGTTCGGTTGCGGCCGAGTGATTGCCGCAGTTCTGGACGAACTTTGCGATGAGGTCGGCGTCGGAGATCGGGACTGCCGTGGTGCCACGACTGCCGACGACGTCACCGATCAGCGTGGTGCCGTCGGTGAGATGAATTTCGGCGTGGCCCGGTGCGTCGGCGGCCGGACCGGTGGCTGAGGTGGTCTGAACAACCACTTTCGCAGCGGTCCGGAGTACCTCTGCGCGGCGGATCGCGGCATCAGAATATGAATGAAGGGTGACACTTCCGTCGTGCACCAGGGAAGCGGCACTCCAGAGAAGGTCGAACTTTGCATCGTAAATCGTTCGGGGTGAACGCTTCCCGGTCTCGGGTGGGCAGACGATAGGGACGCTGTCGGGATGGACGTGCAGGACTATCGACTCGATGGAACCCGGATCGACGGATCGGTCGCCGAGTGCGGCGGCCACCGCGTCGAGGGAGACGTGCATCAATTGGCAACTCGGGTACGGCTTGATCCCGATGTTGCCTGCCTGCCAGGTGACACCCAGGTCGCCGAGGAGTGCCTCGGTGTCCGGCGCCCGGCCGGCCAGTGCCGCGAAGAGCCCACGGGGACCTTCGAGTACCGAAGCCGGTCCGGTGACACCCTGTGCCGCCAACCGTGCTGCCAAGATGCCATTGAGATTGGCCGAGCCCGGGTGCACGATCTTGGTGTTGTCACCGGTTTCGAGGAACTCCAGAAGACCACTCGCCGACGAGCCTGCGATCCCGAGCGCGTCGGCTGTTTTGGACCCGGAGAAGACGTGCAGCCGAGCGGCCGTGACAGCCGAGGCCAGCGGTCCGACCATGCCGGTGGCGTGAAGGCCTCTGGCATGGAACGCATGTGGAGCCGCCGCACCGATTCGGCAGGCGAGTTCGAGTCCCACCGTCACTGCGGTGAGTACCTCGGTGCCAGAGGATGAGAGTTGTTCTCCCACGGCCAGGGCGGTCGGGGCGACCACCACCGTGGGATGGACCAGCGCTCCGGCGTGGGTGTCGTCGAAATCCAATGCGTGCATCAGGACTCCGCCTGCAAAGGCGGCCGCAGGTGCGGAGATCGCGGTCCGGTCCCCGAGCGGATGCGCCTGTGGTGGTCCGCCGAGTTCTCGGGCGACAGTCAGTCCGGCGTCACCGTCGCCGAATTTCCTTGCGGCGATGCCATTTCCGACCCCGTCCATCAGGTGCCGTGCAGCCTCGTGTCGAACCTCGGCGGGTATGTCGGAGTGACCGAGGCCGGCAGCCCAGTCGGCCAGTTGCTGGCCGATCATCGCGATGCGATCTCGGTGTCCGGGCCGAAAGCGCCTGCCTTGCCCAGTTCGGCGATGCGTTCGGCGGTGTAACCCGGGAGCTCGGCGAGGACGTCGGCGGAATGCTCGCCACGCAGCGGCGCCCGGCGATGCACGATCTCCTCGTTGCCGAACCGGACCGGCGAGACAACCTGCTCGATCTCGCCCCAGACCGGATGTTCGGTTTTGGCGATGAGCCCACGTGCGATGGTGTGCGGTTCCCGCAGGGCTTGCGCCACATCGTTGATCGGTCCACTGGGCACGCCTGCGGGTGTGAGCAGCGAGAGCCAGTGATCGACTGTGTTCTCGGCGAACCGCTTCTCGAGGACGGGCAACAGGTCGTCTTTGTATTCGCCTCGGGTGGTGAAGGATTCGAACCGCGGGTCGGCGCCGAGTTCGGGTAGGTCGATGGCCTCGATGAGCCGGGTCCAGAACTTTTCCTTGGCGCAGCCGACAACCAGCCAGCCGTCGGAGGCCTCGAATGCCTGGAACGGCACCAGTGATGGGTGCGCGGAGTTCTTGGTGCGGGCGGGCTCGTAGCCGGCGTTCAGATGCCACGTGGCGGGATAGGTGAGCATCGAGATCGCGGTGTCGTAGAGCGAGAGATCGCAGTCGCCGCCGACGCCGTCGCGGCGGGCTGCGTGCAACCCGACCATCAGGCTGAGCGCGGCGATGTATCCGCCGCAGAAGTCGACAAGGGAGAGCCCGGATTTGGTGGGTGGGCCGTCGGGGTCGCCGGTCAGGCTCATCCATCCGGCCAGGCCTTGCAGGATGTAGTCGTAGCCGGGTTCGTTCGCGCGGGGGCCGGTCATCCCGAAGCCGGTCAGGCTGCAGCAGACGATGGCCGGGTTGAGGTGTTTGAGGTCCTCGTAGCGGATCCGCAACTTGGCCGGTACGTCGCCGCGCAAGTTCGAGTAGACCGCATCGCTGGTCCGCACCAGGTCTTCGAAGACCGCCCGGCCGGCATCGGTCGTGAGGTCGAGCGAGATGCTCCGCTTGTTGCGGTTGAAGGTTTCGAAGAACAGCGAATCCTCGCCCTTGTTGTAGGGCGGTACGTAACGGCCGACGTCGCCGCCGACATTCGGGTCTTCGATCTTGACGATGTCGGCGCCCATGTCGGCCAGGTGGACACTGCCGAACGGACCCGCGCCGTACTGCTCGAGCGAGATGATGCGGACGTCTTCGAGTGGTTTCACTGAGTTCCCTCGTTCTTCACTGCTTCGGCGAGTGAGGCCAACGATTCCCCTTCGACCTCGGGGAAATAGTTCTGCCCGATGCCGCTCTCGCGGGTGGCAACCATGACCGAGCGTTTCCAACTGATGATGATCTTGCCGTCCTGGTTCACACCGCGGGTGATCATCGAGACAACGCCGGCGTACGGGCGGCTCTTCGATTTGTGCAGGCCGGTGCAGACGGATTCCGCGTACAGAGTGTCGCCGACGTACACCGGATGCTGGAGTTTGACGTCGGTGAACTCCATGTTGGCCACGGCGTTCTGGCTCATGTCGATGACCGACAATCCGAGCACCACGGCGATGGTCAATCCGGAGTTGACGATGATCTGGCCGCCGGTGATCGGATTCTGCGCAGCCAGGTGGCTGTTGAAGTGATTCTGGTTCGTGTTCATCGACAGGCAGGTGATCCATGCGTTGTCGGTCTCGGTGATCGTTCGCCCGAGTGGGTGCTGGTACACGTCCCCGATCTCGTAATCCTCGAAAAATCGACCCAGGGTTGCGGGATGGACCGTCACGTTGCCTCCTCATTTGCGGGCATGGGACCGAGCGCGGTCCGCCGTACCGAGCTAAACATCAGAGGTATGTGGCCGTCAAGGTGGAGATCCTGGCAATTTCCGACGAATTTGGTGCCGACACTGGCGAAAAGTTCCGAGGTATTGCAGGATGTGGACCAGAGACCGGCATGGCCGAGGTCACAGTGGCTTCGGTTTCGGACTCTTGTTCGCAGTATGAGACGAGACCGAATCCAGCCCTGGCGTGGTCGGTGACAGCAGTTGAGAGAATGGATTTCCATGAAACGTATTGGAGTGGATGTCGGTGGCACGTTCACCGACCTCGTGCTGTGGGACGACGACGGAAACGTCACCGTGCACAAGACGCCGTCGACCAACCATGACCCCTCGATCGGGACCATGGACGGTATCGAGGTGCTCGCCAAGCGCGCGGGGCTCGTTCCGTCCGACATCGAGATGTTCTTTCACGGCACCACCGTGGCGACCAACATCGTTCTCGAGCACAACGGCAGTGACGTCGGCATGATCACCACCGACGGCTTCCGGGACATCCTGCACATCGCCCGCAAGAAGCGGCCCCTGAACTACTCGAACTACCAGGATCTGCCCTGGCAGAAGTGGCAGCTCGTGCCGCGTCGCAACCGGCGCACCGTCGCCGAGCGCATCGACGCCAAAGGCAACATCCTGACGCCGCTCGACGAGGACGCCGTCCGCCGCGAGGTGCAGCTCCTGCGCGAACGCGGCGTCGAGGCGATCGCCGTGGCATTCCTGCACGCCTACCGCAATCCGGTGCACGAGCAGCGCGTCAAGGAGATCATTTCCGAGGAATATCCGGGCGTCTTCATCTCCATCTCAAGCGAGGTCGCCTCGCAGTACCGCGAGTACGAGCGGTTCTCCACCACCGCCCTCAACGCTTTCATCGGTCCCAAGACCTCGACCTACATCGCAAATCTCGCTGCCAAGGCGAAGGCCGCACAGGTGGGCGAAGACGTGCACCTCATGACGTCGGCAGGCGGACTGGTCACCTCGCGCAGCGCGAGTGACATTCCGGTGTCGCTGCTGACCAGCGGTGTCATCGCCGGACTCCTCGGTGGTTGCGCGATCGGTAAGGCGTCGGGCTTCCCCAGCGTCATCACCCTCGATGTCGGTGGCACCTCCGCCGACATCGGCGTCGCACCCGACGGCAAGCTGCGTATGAAGCATCTGCTCGACACCCAGGTCGGTGACTACCACGCGATGGTCCCGATGGCCGAGGTCGACACCATCGGTGCCGGCGGCGGATCGATTGCCACCATCGACGACGGTGGCATGTTCCGTGTCGGTCCCCGCAGCGCCGGCGCCGTGCCCGGGCCTGCCTGCTACAACCGTGGCGGCACCGAGCCCACGTCCACCGACGCGATGGTCGTCATGGGCTGGCTGCGCGAAGACAGCTTCCTGTCCGGGACCATGGCGATCAAGCCCGAGCTGGCCACCGAAGCGGTCCAGACCCACATCGCCGACAAGCTCGGCTCCGATGTCGAGCATGCTGCGATGGGCATCTTCAAGATCCTCGCCCACTCGATGACCGAGGCCATCAGCCTGCACTCCGTGCGCAAAGGCTATGACCCACGCGACTTCTCGCTGATCGCCGAAGGTGGCGCCGGACCGCTCTACGCGTGGCAGATCGCCGACCAGCTCGGCATCCCGCGCGTGATCATCCCCGGACACCCCGGAATCACCTCCGCGGTGGGTCTGCTGACCACCGACATCCGGTACGAGGTTCCCACCACGGTCTGGACGTCCTCTGACGAACCCGATCTCGAGCTCATCCGCACCCAGATGGACCGACTGGCGACCGACGCGGTGGCCCAGCTGAAGGCCGACGGCATCAGCGACGACGACATCTCGCTGGAGCGCAGTGTCGACTGCCGTTATGTCGGACAGGGTTACGAGCTCCGGGTCAACGCCCCCGACGGCGACATCGACGAGGCCTGGGTGGCAGCAACGGCCGAGGCCTTCCACGAGGCCCACGGGCGCACCTACTCGCAGCGGTTCGACGACAAAGCGGTGCAGCTGGTCAACATTCGCGTGACCGGTGTCGGTGCAGTCGAGCACGTCCGTATCGCCGAGATCGAAAAGGGCGACGCCGACGCGAGCGCCGCGATCGCGACCACCACGCGGGCGCTGTTCTGGAAGTCGGAGAACGCCGACCCGGAATGGGTCCAGACACCCATTTACGAACGTGAATTGCTGAAGGCGGGCAACGTGTTCGAGGGTCCCGCGATCGTGCAGCAGTTCGACTCCACGACGATCGTCGGTATCGGCCAGCGGGCCACCGTCGACGCCGTCGGTCACATCATCATCGAGAGGAACTCCTGACATGGCCAAGACTTTGATGCCCAAAACCGGCGTCTCGCTGGCGGCGGAGGGCCACCGCGTCTGGAATGACGTCGAGGTCGACCCGATCACCCTGCGCGTGATCGGTGGTGCCCTGAACTCGATGGCCAAGGAAATGGCCCAGGTGCTCTACCGGATGGCGTACTCCAGCCTGATCCGCGAATCCGAAGACCTCGGTGCCGGCATCTTCGACGTCATGGGACGCGAACTGTGTGAGTCGGATTCGACTCCGATGCACTGTGGTTCGATCCCGGCCTACATCAAGGGCATCAACCGCAAACTGGCCGGAACCTACAAGCCGGGCGATGTTGTCCTGCACAACCATCCGTATCACGGTGCAGCGCACTCGCCGGACTACGGCGTGGTGATCCCGATCTTCTGGGAAGGCCAGCACATCGGCTTCGCCGGCTGCACCGGGCACGTCTCGGACATCGGCGGCAACTTCCCGGGTCTGTGCATGGACGTCGTCGACGTCTGGGCCGAAGGCAAGCTCATGGATTCGATGAAGATCTTTGACGCCGGCGTCCGCAACGACATGCTGATCCAGCACATCCTGGACAACGTCCGTACCCCCGAGCAGAACCGCGGCGACCTCGAAGCACTGATCGCCTGCTCGCGTATCGGCGAGAAGCGCTTTGTCGAGCTGCTGGAGAAGTACGGCCTCGACATCGTGATGAGCGCAGCCGAGCGATGGATGGACTACTCAGAGTCCATGCTGCGCGCCAAGATTCGTGAGATCCCCGACGGCAGCTACGAGGCTCCCGTCGGCTACCTCGACGATGACGGCAAGAACCGCGGCGAGCCGGTGGCGGTTGCGGTCCGCGTGCAGGTCGACGGCGACAACGTCCTCATCGACCTGACCGGTTCCAACCCGCAGGTCCCCACGGCCTTCAACGTTCCGTTCGAGGGTTCGGTACTGCCGGTGGCGGTCAGCGCAATTCGGACCATACTTCTCGACGAAGAACTCACCGAGGAGTTCGTGCCCCAGAACGACGGTTGCTTCCGGCCGGTGAAGGCCTACGCGCCCGAGGGCACGATCTTCAACCCGGACTTCCCGGCATCGTGTTTCGCGCGGTTCTCACAGGTCAACCGGATCTTCGACTCGATCAACCTCGCACTGGCACCGGTACTTCCCGACCGGGCGATCGCTGGTTCGTCGGCTGCCTTGTGCGCCATCGCCTATTCGGGTGTGGCCGCCGACGGTGAGTCGTACTGGGTCTACATCGAGATCAACGAGGGCTCCTACGGTGCGCGTAACGGCAAAGACGGAATGGACGCCGTCGACACGTTGATGGCGAACACCCGTAACAACCCGATCGAGGAACTCGAACTCAATCACGCGATGCGTGCCGAACGTTACGAGCTTCGCGAAGAGGCACCGGCGCCGGGCAAGTGGCGCGGCGGCATCGGCAGTGTGCGTACGTGGTTGATGGAGACCGATACGTTCCTCGGCTCTGAGGCCGACAACCGCAGCGACGCCCCGGCAGGTGCGCTAGGTGGCTCCACAGGCGTTTCCGGTTCGTTCACCCGCAACCCGGGTACCGATCGGGAAGAGGTGCTGTACTCGAAGGTCACCAACGAGGTCATCCACGCCGGGGAAACCCTGGAGATCAAGATGCCCTCCGGTGGCGGATTCGGTGATCCTTTCGAGCGGGACGCCTTCGCGGTGTTGTCGGACGTCTGGGATGAGTACCTGACGGCCGAAGACGCACGTCGCGACTACGGCGTTGTCGTCGACACAGAGAAGTGGGTTGTCAACGACGCGGAGACCGCGAAACTGCGCGATGCCAAGGTGGCGAGCTGAATCTCTCGCAGGGCGGTGCCGGCGACGAAGCCGGCACCGCCCGCGAAGCCCGGAAAGTCGATGACACCGTCAATTCGGTGATCACTTGGGTTGATCCGACTCCTGCGGCCACCGGGCCACTGGCCGGTGTTCGTATCGGCGTCAAGGACAACATCGAGATAGCCGGTGTCCGTTCGACCTGTGCATCAACGTTTTTCACCGACCGGGTCGCGACACGCGACGCCTCGGTGGTGCAACGTCTGCGCGCGGCAGGCGCACAGATCACCGCCACCCTGAACATGGCAGAGTTTGCCATCGGGGTGACGTCGCAGAATTCGGCAGCCGGCGGAACGCGTAATCCGTGGGACCCGACCAGGGTTCCGGCCGGCTCGAGTGGCGGCTCCGCAGCCGCGGTGGCCGCCGGCCTCGTCGATGTCGCGCTCGGGACCGACACCGGTGGTTCCATCCGACTGCCCGCGTCGGCATGTGGCGTGGTCGGGCTGCGGCCATCGCTCGGTCTCATCGACACCGCCGGGATCTTTCCGGTCAGTTCGTCATTCGACACCGTCGGACCACTTGCGCGATCGGTGGAGCAGGTCAAGGCGGTTTTCGACGTGCTGGCGCCGACCCCGAATGTTGCCCTACCGGACGGTCTGCGGATCGCGATGCCCGTTCCGTTCATCACCGATGACGTCGACCCGGCGATCCTGGCGGCGGTCGCCGACACCGGTCGGCTGCTGGAAGATATGGGACACAGCGTCATCCGGGATCCGCTCGTGGGTATGGAAGACGCGCAAGACATCGTCTACACGATCATCTACGCCGACCTCGCCGACCTGCATCGGACTCGGTTACGTGATCAGCCGGAGCTGTTTCAGGAGGCGACCCGCGCGCGTATCTCGCAGGGGCTGACGATCTCGGCGGCGGCCAAAGAAGAGGCTCTCGGTCGACGTGATCTTTTCCGCGCCGGAATGCGCGAATATTTCTCCGGCATCGATGTTGTTCTCACGCCGACACTTCCGGTCGATGTTCCGCACATCGTCGGTGGAGACGACGTGATCGCGCAGTCTCGTCGGATGGGTCAACTGAGCTATCCGTGGTCGCTGCACGACGGGCCGACACTGAGTGTTCCGGTCGGTTTTCATCCGGTTTCGGGTATGCCGATCGGCGCCCAGCTCACCGCCGCCCGTGGGGGCGAGCAAGTGCTGTTCGCGGTGGCACAGGCTCTTCAGGATCAGATCGCATGGCAGCGAAAAGTTCCGCCGCTCAATGCGATCAGGATCAACGAGTAGGCAATCAGGATCAACGAGTAGGCGATCAGGACCGGTGAGTAAGCCGATCAGGATCGGTGAGCAGAAGGTCCATCTGCTTGTAGGCGTCGCCGAGGTGATCGAGATGGCGTCGCATGAGGTTCATCGTGGTGATCGAGTCGCGTCGCTCGAATGAATCAAGAATCGCGCCGTGATCGTCGGCGACACAGGTGAAGAACCCCTCGGGGGCCGATTCTCGCCCGAATCGGCTTCCGAGGACCCGGAACACGGGTGCGGTGACCAGCTCGAGGAGCGGATTGTTCGCTGCGCGCAGCAGCACCAGGTGAAAACCCTGGTTCTTTTCGTATGTTTCCGGGCCGATGGTGCCGGACGGGTCGAAGATGGTGGCACGTAGTTCGTCCAGCTGCGCCTCGGTGTGCCGGTAGGCCGCGACGCCTGCGGCAGGCACCTCGATGAGCTGACGGACCTCCATCAGCTGGTCGACGGTCACCGCCGATGCAGCGGTCAGAAGGGTGACGCCGGTTTCGATATGCGCGCTGATGTGACCGATGCTGGGGACCGATACGAAGGTTCCGCCGGTGACCCCGCGGGTGGTGTGGACCAGATTCTGGCTGGCCAGAGAGCGAATCGCCTCACGGACCGTGCTCTGGCCGACCCCGTATTCGCTGCGCAGTTCGGCCTCGGTCGGCAGGCGTGCGCCGGGCTGCAGTTCACCCGAGATGATGCGCTTGCGGATCGCGTTTGCCAGCACCGCGTACGCAGGATCCGCTGAACGCTGAAGGTCCTCTGGCACAAACACTTCCGATCATCGATCGAGACTCTTCGATAGATGAACAGCTTAGCCGAGAGCTACGTGCGAGCGGCTGTTGGAGTCAGATTTGGGGGGCTCGGCGTTGCGTCGACCTCTGTCCACCCGGTACTCTACGGTAGATTGTCAACAATCGACCAAGATGCGGGTTTGTCGACCGCCTGCCCGTCGTCTGCAGATGGTCGGACCGCGGGCTGCAATGATGTCTCGATGGGCGGCGCATGTGGTGAAACATTGACCTATCAGAGGGTGGAATGATGTCCGACCCCACAAAACCTCCATTTTCGGCCCGCCCGGAACCGGCTCGCAAGCGCTCGGCGCGTTCCCGTGTCCTCCAGCCGCTGGTGCAGGAATCGACGCCGGCGATCATTGCGCGACAGTTGCGTAATGCCATCGCGAGTGGAGATTTTCCGCCGGGCTGCCAGCTGACGGAATCCGGGCTTGCCGCCGAACTCGGGGTCAGTCGTGGCCCGCTTCGCGAGGCGATGCAGCGGCTGACCCAGGAAGGCCTGCTGGTCAGCCACCGTAACCGCGGCCTGTTTGTGATCACCATGGACGACGGCGACATACGTGACATGTATGTGGCCCGCACCGCGGTGGAACGGGCTGCGCTCGAACAGGTGATACTACGAACTCCTGATGAAGCGGCTGCGGTCCTGTCCGACTGTGTCGCGGACATGGAACGCTATGCCGACGAGCCGAACGGTCCGCAGATTGCGGACGCTGACATGGCGTTTCACCATGCACTGGTCGAACAGTCCGGCAGCCCGCGACTGTCGCGGTTGCACGAGACGATTCTGGTGGAGACCCGGATGTGCCTTGGTGCGATGCGCGGAACGTATGTGTCGGCGCAGGAACGGATCGCCGAACACCGCCGGATCGTCGAAGCGATCGAGGCGCGTGACATGAAGGTTGCCGATGATGTAATGATCGAACACATGCGAGATGGGCTCAATCGAATCATTGCCGAACCGGGTGCGGTGTCTCAGTTTCCCGGCGCGGCCATCGATCCGAGCCCCAACGTACCCGTGAACCCGCTACCGGGTTCACGTACCTGATCGGCGGCTGGCGCTGATCAACCCCCTGAGGAGGAAGTCACAGAAGACAAGATCAACATTTTTGCTCTCAAGAACCGGGAGTAGATGCTTTTGTGGGCCTCGAAGACACCGAGATTGATTGAATGTCTTCAGTTTTGAGGGAGGTATCGATGAGCCCAGATTTACAGAAAACGACGTCCGCAGTACCACCGGGTTTCCCGGATCCGGATTCGCCGGAAGGCAAGAAGCTCCTACGCAAGGCAATTGGCGCGTCCGCCATCGGCAACGCGACCGAATGGTATGACTACGGCGTCTATGCCGCGACCACCACCTATCTGACCCAGGCGTTCTTTCCTGGTGATCTCGGCACGATCGGCACGATGCTCGGCTTTGCCGTCTCGTTTGCGCTCCGTCCGCTCGGCGGCATGGTCTGGGGTCCGATCGGTGACCGGATCGGCCGAAAAGCAGTGTTGGCCATGACCATTCTGCTGATCTCCGGCGCGACCGCCCTGATCGGACTGTTGCCATCGCATGCGGTCGCCGGAGTGTGGGCCCCCATCCTGCTGATTTCATTGCGGGTGGTCCAGGGCTTCTCGACCGGTGGTGAATACGGCGGCGCCGCAACATTCATGGCCGAGTATGCGCCCGACAAGAAGCGTGGCAAATACGGCAGCTTCCTGGAGTTCGGAACGCTCGGCGGGTTCGTGATGGGTACCGCTTTCGTGCTGGTCTTGGAGCTGTTCCTCAGTGACGATCAGATGTACGAGTGGGGCTGGCGGGTGCCATTCCTGTTCGCCCTGCCGCTGGGTTTGATCGGCCTGTACCTGCGCAGTCAGATGAACGACACCCCGGTGTTCACCGAGATGGAGGACAAAGACCAGATCGAGGGTTCGCCGTGGCAGGCGTTCAAGGACCTGCTGACGAACTACTGGCAGCCCATTCTGGTGATGTTCGGTTTGGTGATCGCTCTCAACGTGGCGAACTACACGTTGCTCGCCTACCAGCCGACATACCTGAAGACCACCATCGGCATGTCCGAGAAGACCGGAACGATGGTCATTCTCATCGGTGAGCTGGCAATGATGGCCTGTATTCCGTTCTTTGGGGCCTGGTCGGACAAGATCGGACGAAAACCCATGTGGTGGGGTTCGCTGATCGGTCTCTTCGTGTTCGCGTTGCCGATGTACTGGTTGATGGGACAGGGATTCGGCTGGGCCATCATCGGTTTCCTGGTGTTGGGGCTCTTGTACATCCCACAGCTGGCGACGATCTCGGCAACATTCCCGGCGATGTTCCCCACACAGGTTCGCTACGCGGGATTCGCGATCTCCTACAACGTGGCCACGGCCGCGTTCGGTGGTACCGCGCCGCTGATCAACGACGCGGTGACGGCCAACGATGGCTGGGAGCTGTTCCCGGCCGGCTACATGATGTTGGCCTGTGCCGTCGGCATGATCGCGCTGCCGTTCTTGCGCGAGACCGCAGGCGTCTCGATTCGCGGAACGGATGTTCCCGGAGAAGAAACCGAAGTCGAGCGAAAGCTAACTGCCGATTCAGTCTGAGCGACTGACGATTTCAAACGGGGCTCGATCGCCTATTGGCGATCGGGCCCCGTTTCTCATGGATTGAATAGGCGCACCGGTGGGGGTTTCGCCCGACTTTTGATCAGCAAGAATGCCAACTGGTATGTTTCGGGCCAACTTCTAGAAACCGGAGTATTTGTGAGAGTCAGCCGCGTACCCACCATCATTGCCGCGCTTGTGGTCTCGGTCGCGTTGGTCGCGTCCGGCTGCTCGACCGATTCCGACGCCGCTGACTCGACCACAACAACCGCGCCCCCGCCTGCAGGCTCGGTCGCCGGAGTGACTGTGCCGGATGCGTTCACCGCCATCACGGTGAATACGATCGGGAACTCGCCCCTTCCGTTCCGGGGTACGGACGGCAAGTATCACATCGCCTATGATCTGCTGCTCACCAACGCCACCGCGGTACCCGCGACCCTGGACAAGATCGATGTTGTCGACGCCACTGATCCGACCAAGATAATCGCGAGCTTCTCCGGTGCAGCGCTCGTCGATCGGAATTGCGACTACGGGGACTGCAACCGGCTGCGCGACCTGCCTGCGGGCTACGTCGACAGCAATGCGATTGCGCCGCAGGAGAGCCGGGTCGTGTTCATCGACTTCGCACTCGATTCACTCGGCGACGCGCCCAAGGCTCTGCTGCATCATCTGTACGGGACCGGGTCTGCCTCACCGGCTTTCGGGGCTCCGGGACCGATCAACTACCTGACCACGCCGTTGACGCTCTCCACCGAGACCGTGCCGGTCATTTCGCCGCCGGTGCATGGCACCAACTGGATCGCGCTCAACGGATGTTGCGAGCCCGGATTTCCGCACCGCAGTTCGCTGATGTCGCTCAACGGAAAACTCAACAACAGCCAACGCTTCGCGATCGACTGGAAGCGGGTCAACGACCAGGGTGAGTTCTACACCGGTGACAAGACCAGCAACGAGAGCTACGTGGACTACGGCAGCGAGATCCTTGCCGTCGCCGATGCCACGGTGGTCTCCATACTCGACGGCCTCGACGCGAATGCGCCCGGGATCCTGCCGGCAAGTGACCCGACACTGGCGGCGAAGTTGACCGTCGAAAACGTCGACGGCAACCACGTGATCCTCGATCTCGGCGGAGGTGTGTACGCCATGTACGCGCATATGATCTCGGGATCGCTGACGGTCAAGCCCGGTGACAAGGTGACCGAGGGCCAGGTCATCGGAAAGCTGGGCAACACCGGCAACGCCAACGCGTCTCATCTGCACTTTCAGCTCATGAACGGTCCGAGTCTGCTCGGATCGGACTCATTGCCCTACGTGTTCAAGAGCTTCGACTACGACGGCCAGGTGGCGCCGCAACAGATCGCTGACGCCGACAGCTACCTGACCGGAATGTTCCTGCAGGGCAAACTCGGGAGCCCCGAACCCCGCAAGGACGAGCTCCCGTTGAACCTCGCGATCGTGGATTTCCCCAAGACCGACTGAATTCGCGCTGCAACCAAGCCGTTGACCGTGCTGAAGTTCTTCAGAGCAGGCGTAAAGCCAGTAGGGCATAGGCTTTTGCGGCTGTCACCAATTCGGTGATCGACACCGACTCGTCGGGTCGGTGGGCCTGATCGCCAAGCCCACCCGGCCCCAGCACGATGGCCGGGATGCCGAGGTCGCGACTGATGAATCCTCCGTCGCAGGCGGCTGTCCATCCGGTGATGGTGGTGCTACCGCCTGCGTCGACCACCGCTGCGGAGGCGTGGGAGACCAGCCGATGGGCAGGGTCGGTCTCGAAGCCCGGCATGGCCATGGTGACCTCGACCTCGGCAGTGATGCCGTCGCGATCGATACCCGCCTCGGTGATTGCGCTGCGCAGCCAGTCGGCGACCTCGTGAGCGTCTTCGGCGGGCATCAGCCGGCGATCGAAGCTGACGGTGGCGGTCGGTGCCACCACCGAAATACCCTGTCCGCCAGTGATGAGTCCGGTGTTCCAGCTGCCGCAGCCCAAGAGGGGATCGAGCCGCTGCGATAGCGTGCGCTGGTTGACCCGAACCAGGTCGATGATCGCGGCGGCGGCATCAATGGCATTGCGGCCGTCCGATGGCCGACCGGAATGCGCTGCGCGGCCGGTTATCCGAACCTCGAGGTACGACGCCCCGCGACAGGCGATCACGGTTTCCAGATCGGTCGGCTCGGCCACCACACATCCGGCAAAGGTGTGTGCCGGATTGCGGGTGACGAAGTCGCGGATACCGATTCCCAGATCTTCTTCATCAACCGTGCAGGCCAATTGAACCGGCCCGGGCAGCTGATGCCCCGATCGGGCGAGCGCTGCCATCGACATCAGTGCCGCTGCCAGACCACCTTTCATGTCGGTGGAACCGCGACCGTAGATGCGTCCTTCGTCGACCTGGGAGTGGAACGGAGAACGTGTCCACCCCTCACCGGCCGGCACGACGTCCGAATGCCCCAGGATCAACAGTCCGGGTCCGTCGCCGGTTCCGGTGGTGGTGGCCGTCAGATTCGGCCTTCCGGGTTCGACGTCCCAGGTCTGCACGTCGAACCCCAAGGACCGGGCGGACTGTTCGAGTACCTCGACGGTCAATTGCTCGGTGCCGCCCGGGTTCTCACCGCCGGCATCGATCAGTGACCGGGTCAGGTCGACGAGTTCTGATTCGTCGACCAGTGCCAGCACCTGCGCCTCGATGTCGGAGACGGCTGCCGACGTGGCGATACCCGAGAGGTCCGTCACGAGGCGGCCACCGCCAGATCCAGCGCGCTCTTCAGCCGGCGAACACCCACATCGATCCGGTCCGGCGTACTCGATGCAAAGCACAGTCGCAGCGCGTTTCCGAAATGTCCGGCAGGGGAGAGTGCGGGACCGGGGATGAATGCCACGCCCTGTGCCAGCGCGATCTCGAAGAGTTCGCGGGTATCGACCTCGGCGTACTTACCCGCCAGCGTGACCCACAGGAAGAAGCCGCCGTCGGGGTTGGTGGTCGAGAAGTCTTCGCCGAGATGCCTGTTCAGGGACGAGACCATGGCATCGCGCCGGATGCGGTAGAGGCTGCGCAGGGCGACGAGATGGGCATCGAGGCCTCCGCGTGAGATGTACTCGGCGACGATGTGCTGGTTCGGCACGTTGGTGCACGTGTCCATCGCCTGCTTGCCGTTGATCAGTAGCTGCCGCAACGCCGGGTCCGCGTCGACCCAGCCCACGCGCCACCCGGGAGCCAGGATCTTCGAGAACGTCCGCACCGAGAAGAGCAGCGGGTCGTCGGGGCTCAGGGTCCGGAAGGTCGGGATGTCCTCACCGGAAAACCGAAGCAGCGCATAGGGATCATCATCGATGATCACCGCGCCCCACTTGTGGGCCAGTTCGAGCAGCGCCTTGCGTCGCTCCAACGACAACGTCACGCCCGACGGGTTCTGGAAGTTGGGGATCGTATAGATGGCCTTGGGCGTGCGACCGGTGCGGGCGACGAGGTCGGGGAGCCGGTCGACAAGCATGCCCTCGTGGTCAACCGGAACCTCGAGGAGCTGCGCGCCGTACGACAACGCGGTGGCACTGCCGTTGGTGTACGTGGGGGATTCGGTGATCACCAGATCGCCGGGATCGATGAACAACTTGCAGGCCAGGTCGAGTCCCTGCATGCCGCCGGTGGTGATGACCAAACGATCCTCACTGGACGGATCCGGTGTGCCGGCAAGGTATTTCACCAGCAGGTCCAGCAATCGCGGTTCACCCTCGGAGGCCCCGTAGGTGAACGACGTGTGATCGAGGATGCTGCCTGCGATCTCGCGGAACTCGTCGGCAGGTACCGCCTCGTCGGCAGGCGAGCCCATGGCGAAGCGCACGATGTCATGTTTTTGCGCGGCGAGAAGCGATGTCGACGAATCGATCATCGACCCAACCAGATCCTTGGCCCGGTCGGCGAGTGGGAATGTGGGTGCCCCCACGAGCGGGAGTTCGGTTGCGGTCATGCGTTTTCCTCTCACTTTCCGATCAGCTCGCTTTCCTGATCAGTTCTCTGGGGAAGCTGGTGAATGTCTCCACGCCGGTGGCGCTGACGCGTACCGATTCGGACAGTTCGAATCCGTAGCCGTCCATCCACATGCCGCAGACGATGTGGAAGGTCATGTTCTCTTGGAGGAACGTTTCGTCCTCGGTGCGGATGCTGATGGTCCGCTCGCCCCAGTCCGGCGGATACCCGATGCCGATGGAATAGCCGAGCCGGGAATGCTTTTCGAGGCCATACTTCGCGAGGGTCCAGTTCCAGGTCGATGCGAGTTCGCGGGTGGCCACGCCCGGGGCGATGGCGTCGAGAACATTGTTCAGGCCTTCGGCGGTGGCTCCCGCGACGTAGTCGACGTCTTTGTCGACCGGGCCAAGGGCCACCGTGCGGGCCAGTGGGCAGTGGTATCGGTTGTGGGCTCCGCTGAGTTCCACGACCACCGCCTCACCACGGACGAACGTGCCCTGATTCCAGGTCAGGTGTGGGGTGTCGGCGGCCGCTCCGGTGGGCATCATCGGGACGATCGCCGGATAGTCGCCACCGAACTTGTCGGTGCCGGTGATCTGCGCCTGCGAGATGGCCGCTGCCGCATCACATTGGCGCACCCCGATGTCGATGGTGTCGATGGCGGCGCGCATCGCCTCCGAGCACACCATCCCGGCCTGGCGCATCAACTGGATCTCCGCATCGGACTTGACGGAACGCACCCAGTTGACGAGTTCGAAGCAGTCGACGAGCTTCCACTCGGGTATCGCATTGACCAGCGTGCGATATGCCTTGGGTGAGAAGAAGTGTGAATCCATCTCCAGCCCCACCGAGCCGCCCCGTGACGCGGGTGCGATGAGATGCCGCTGGCGCAGCGCAAATGCCACCCAGTCGAACGGATGAACATGTGGCCGGTGCACATAGTTTTCCGGGTATCCGACGATCTGCTCCGGCGGCAGCCAGGTGGTGCGGTGGGCGCCGTGGGCGTCCATCTCCCGCGCGAAGAACACCATGTCGCCGTCCATCGGCACGAACAGCATCTGCGGTGTGTAGAACGACCAGGCGTTGTACCCGATGAGATAGAAAATGTTGGCCGGGTCGGTCACGATGATCGCCGACAAACCCTGGCGGTCCATCAGGGTTCGTACCCCGGTGAGCCGGGTCTGGTACTCGGTGTCGCTGAACAACTTGGATCCGAGATACATCTGTTGGCACCTCCCTCTGCTGTCGAATCATCATGCCGCCCTGCGTTTGTCCGCTGGCGGATCGTCAGGTCCGTGGAATGGCCAGGTATTTGATCTCGAGGAACTCATCGATGCCGATCCGTCCACCCTCGCGGCCCAGGCCCGACTGCTTGACGCCACCGAATGGTGCCGCGGGATTCGAGACCAGGCCGGTGTTCAGGCCCACCATCCCGACCTCCAGTCCGGCGGACATCCGCAGTCCACGGTCGATGTCCTGGGTGAACAGATAACCGACCAGACCCCAGGGGGTGTCATTGGCCAACTCCAGGACCTCGTCTTCGGTGTCGTAAGGGATGATCGGTGCGACCGGACCGAAGATCTCGGTGCTCATCAACTCCGACTGCGGGTCGACATCGGACAACACCGTCGGCGGATAGAAGTAGCCGGCAGTCTCTGATCCATCCGGGTCCCTGCCGTCGCCGCCGCACACTACCGTGGCGCCGCGGGCTACGGCGTCGGCGACCAGGTCCCGAACCTTGTCGACCGCTTTGCGTTCCACCAGCGGCCCGACGTCGATGCCGTCTTCGGCACCGTCACCGGCCCGCAGTGCGCCCATCTTCGTGGCCAGCCGGGTCGCGAACTCGCCTGCGACGCTTCGGTGCACGAACAACCGGTTGGCCGCGGTGCAGGCCTCACCCATGTTGCGCATCTTCGCGACCATCGCACCGTCGACGGCCTTGTCGAGGTCGGCATCTTCACAGACGATGAAAGGTGCGTTGCCGCCGAGTTCCATCGATGTCCGCATCACCGTTCGGGATGCCTGTTCCAGCAGCAGTTTTCCCACTTGGGTGGAACCGGTGAAGCTGACCTTGCGGGCCAGTCCGCTGTCCATCCAGGTCTCGACAACCGAGCCCGGCTCGTCCGTGGTCACGATGTTCAGGACGCCCGCCGGTAGTCCGGCGATGGTGAGGATCTCGGTCAGCGCAAGGGCGGTCAGCGGAGTCAGTTCGGCGGGTTTGAACACCATGGTGCATCCGGCGGCGATGGCCGGACCGATCTTGCGGGTGCCCATCGCCAGCGGGAAGTTCCACGGCGTGATCAGAATGCACGGTCCCACCGGCTCTTTGGTGACAATGATGCGATTGCGGCCATCACCGGTGGTGGTGTGGCCACCATCGATCCGCACCGCCTCCTCGGAGAACCACCGGAAGAACTCTGCGGCGTAAGCGACCTCACCCTTGGCCTCGGCCAGCGGCTTGCCCATCTCGGTGGTCATGATCAGGGCCAGATCATCCTGCCGGGCGAGAATCAGTTCAAATGCTCGGCGCAGGATCTCGCTGCGCTCGCGGGGAGATGTCGCGGCCCAGGCCTTCTGATGCTTGGCGGCGCTGTTGATCGCGGCTGCGGCGTCGGCAGCTCCGCCCTTGGCGACCTTCGCGATTCGCTGACCGGTGGCCGGGTTCTCGACGTCGAAGGTCTCGCCGGACGCTGCCGGTACCCACTGCCCGTCGATGAACAGCGCGGTGGGAATCGATCCGATCAGACCGGCGGCCAGAGCCTTTCGGTCTGTACTCAGTACTGGGGACGCTGTCACGTTGTACCTCCTTCAATCGTGCTCTGTTGCGGGGTCTCGGCTGCGGATGTTGCGGGGGCGAGCAACTCGGCCAGATGCACGGATCGGACCTCGGGAACGGTTGCGTCGGTGGCGGCGAGATGCGAAACCGCCATCGCGCAACTGAATCCATCGGTCAGTACCGGCGTGTGGGCGGCTCGCGTTCGCAGGGCCGGCGCGAGAGCCTGCTCGGCCACACCCATGCTGACGTCGTAGTGGCCCTTCTCGAAGCCGAAGTTACCTGCCACGCCGCAGCAACCGTCGGCCTGGTGGACGGTGGTGGCACCGAGGCGACTCAGCACCGCGGTTTGGGTATTCGGTCCGAATGTGGCGTATTCGTGGCAGTGCGTCTGGACCGTCACCTCGGCGGGGAGTGGAATCGGTGGTTGCCATCCGTTGTCGAGGAGCGCTCCGATCTCGGTGGCAAAGCTGCGGACCCGGGCGGCAACCCTTTTGGCCGCGTCGGTGTGCACGAGCTCGGGGAGGTCCTTGCGCAGGGCGGCAGCGCAACTCGGCTCGGGGACGACGATCGGCCGGTCGGTCCCGTCGTCGAGCGCAAGTGCGGTGCGTTCGAGTACCTTTTTCGCACGTCCGAGTTGGCCGGTGGAGATCCAGGTCAGTCCACAGCAGTTGTCCGACTCGCAACTGACCGTCCGGTCGGCGCTGCCCAGCACGTCGGCGACCGCGGCCGCGACCTGCGGCCGGAATGCCCTGGTGAACGAATCGACGAACAGGACGGTGTCGGCGCAGGGATCGGTTCCGAGCCCGGACATCGAGGTCCGGACCTGTTTGCGGGTGGAGAACGCAGGCATGGTGCGCCGGGGATCGATGCCACCGGCTTTCGCGGCGACCCGGGCAAGGGGGCCGGACAGTGATTTGTTGATCAGCGGTGCCAGGGGCGCAGCGGCTTTCAGCCAGGCAGGCATCCACCCAAGCGAGTAGTGCGACAAGGGTCGCACCCGGCCCCGGTAGTAGTTGGAGAAGAACTCCGACTTGTAGGTGGCCATGTCGACCCCGACCGGGCAATCGGTGGAACAGGCCTTGCACGACAGGCACAGATCGAGGGCTTCGCGCGAATCCTCATCGCGCCAGCCTGCTTTGATGTCCGGTGCGGTGCGGACCATCTCCTGGAGCACCCGGGCGCGGCCGCGGGTGGAGTCCTTCTCGTCTCCGGTGGCGCGATAGCTCGGACACATCACGCCACCGGACGCCGATCGGCATCGCCCGACGCCGATGCATCCCTGAACGGCATGCACAAACGGGTCGAGGCCGGGTTTGCCACCGTCGGCAAGCCCGGGTGTCCCGAGATCGAATGTCGTCTTCCAGAGCCGATCCGGCACATCGGCGAGTGCGAGATTGTCGTCGATCCGATCCGGGTCGACAATGCTGCCGGGGTTGAGGATTCCGGCCGGATCCCAGATCCTCTTGAAGTCGGAGAACGCCGAGATGAGTTCGGGTGAGTACATGATCGGCAGGAACTCGGAACGCGACCGGCCGTCGCCGTGCTCACCGGAGAGTGAACCACCATGCGCGACAACCAGTTCTGCG
This sequence comes from Williamsia sp. Y844, assembly GCF_056786475.1. Lineage (NCBI taxonomy): Bacteria > Bacillati > Actinomycetota > Actinomycetes > Mycobacteriales > Nocardiaceae > Williamsia > Williamsia sp. Y844. The sequence goes on along the minus strand of NZ_JBXCJB010000001.1, from coordinate 1,256,281 downwards.
GCCTCGGTGCAGAAGCGGCGCATCGCGGCGCGACCCGCCGTACTGCGGAGATCGAACGTGATGCGCACATGCATGCAGCCGGCACCGAAGTGCCCGTACATCACGCCGGTCAGACCATGCCGGTCGAGGAGTTGCTCGAACCCCTCGAGATACTCGGCCAGGTTCTCCGGTGCCACGGCGGAATCCTCCCAGCCGGGCCAGGATTCATAGGATCCGCCGTGTCCGCCTTCTTCGGGCGCGACGTCCTCGGGTTCGACCAGTCTCGACGAGAGTCCGGCGCCGTCCTTGCGGATTCGCCAGAGTGAGAGTCGCTGGGAGGGGTCGGGGACAGTGCGTCCGTCGACGAGACGGCCGTTGGCGCGGAGTTTGTCGAGCAGGGCCAGAGCTGCTTCCTGCGGGTCGTCGGAGACGAAGCCGGAGGCGGAGCTCGACCATTTCAACGCACTTTCTTCGTCGAGGTCGACGTAGAGCCAGGCATTTCCGTCGGGAAGGCCGACGATCGAGTCGTCGCCGCGGCGGGTTCGCATGGTCGCGACGATCCGTTCGTCGATTCCTTCGATCGCGGACGGTGCGAACTCGAGGAGGGTCGGGACGTCGCGGGCGGCGTCGACCACGTTGCGGTAGCCAAGGGCGAGTAACAGCGGGCGGCTGGCCGACGGGACCAGCCGGACGGTGGCCGAGACGACGATCGCACAGGTTCCCTCGGTTCCTACGAGTGCCCGGGCTACGTCGAAACCGTTCTCCGGCAGAAGTTTTGCGAGGTGATAGCCCGAGACCTGACGTGGTATGCGCTCCATCTCGGTCCGGATCGCGCCCAGATGCGACGACGTCAGTTCGCTTAGGCGAGTGGAGATTTCGACAGCGCGATCGGTCGCGGCAATGTCTGATGGGTCAGTGGCAACCAGTCCGGTGCGGGTCGCGGTCAGTTGCAGTCCATCCGCGGTGACCAGGTGCAGTGATTCGACGTGATCGGTGGTCCGGCCGTGGCGGACCGAATGATTGCCGCACGCGTCGTTGGCGATGGCACCGCCCAGGGTTGCCCGTGATTGGCTCGACGGGTCGGGGGCAAACGTGAGCGAGCCACCGGTGGCTTCGCGGACCTCGCCCTGCAGCGCGGTCAGGACGATCCCGGCCTGGGCGACCGCGCTGCGTTGTTCGGCGTCCACGTCCAGCGTGCGGTTCATGTGGCGCGAGAAGTCGAGGATCACCCCGGTACCGATCGCGTTCCCGCCCATGCCCGTTCCACCACCACGCGCGGTCAGGGTGAGCTCGTTGCGATGGCAATATGCCGCAACCGCCGCGACCTCGGACGCGCTACGAGGGAACACCACAACCAGCGGTCGCAGACGATAGTTCGACGCGTCGTACGCGTATTCGGTCCGCCGGCGCGATGAGGCATCGGCGCTCAGGCCGAGAGCGGTCAGGTCGGCGCAGATGTGGTCGGGGGAGGGGGCCAGATCCATGACCCCCACTATCCAAGGGTCGCGGTCAGAGCGGCTTCGAACCTGTTCAAACCGGTGGCGATCTCGTCTTCGGTGACCACCAGCGCCGGGATGAGGCGGACCACGTTGCCCATCGGACCGCAGGTCAGGGTGAGCAACCGCTCGGGTATGCAGGCCTGCTGCACGGCCGCGGCGGCAGCGGCGTCAGGTGCACCGGCGGCGTCGACGAACTCGATGCCCGCCATCAACCCGAGGCCACGGACGTTTCCGATCTCACCGAATTTCGGGGCGAGTTCGGTCAAGCCCGCCAGCATCTGGTCGCCACGCACCCGGGCGTTGTCGACCAGGTTTTCTTCGGCGATGACCTCGAGGGTCGCAACACCGGCAGCGGCCGCGACCGCATTGCCGCCGTAGGTGCCGCCCTGCGATCCGGGCCAGGCCTTGGCCATCAGCGCCTCCGGGGCTGCGATGGCCGAGATCGGGAATCCGGACGCGAGGCCCTTGGCGGTGATGAGGATGTCGGGGGTCAGGCCGTCGGTGTGCTGGTGGCCCCAGAACTTTCCGGTCCGTCCGATGCCTGCCTGCACCTCGTCGAGGATGAAGACGATGCCGTACTTGTCTGCGCGTTCGCGCAACCCGGTGAGGAATGCCGGCGGGGTGGGCAGGTAGCCGCCATCGCCGAGTACGGGCTCGATCAGGAATGCCGCGGTGTCATCGGGGGCGACGCGGGAGGCGAAGAGGTAGTCGAGTTCGCGGAGTGCGAAGTCGACGGTGGTCGCCTCGTCCCAGCCGTAGCGATAGGCGTAGGGGAACGGGGCCATGTGGACACCGCCCATCAGCGGTGAGAAGCCGGCGGAGAACCGGGTGCCGGCGGTGGTCAGGGTCGCCGCGGCGACGGTGCGTCCGTGAAAACCGCCCTGGAACACCACGATGTTGGGGCGCCCGGTGGCCATGCGGGCCAGTCGTACGGCGGCTTCGACGGCTTCGGAACCGGAGTTCGCGTAGAACACCGAATCCAGGCCATCCGGAAGATGTTCACCGAGCTTGTCGGTGAGTTCGAGCAGCGGCTTGTGCATCACGGTGGTGTACTGCGCATGGATGATCTTGCCGCACTGTTCTTGCGCTGCGGCAACCACTTTCGGATGGCAGTGGCCCGTACTGGTGACACCGATACCGGTGGTGAAGTCGAGATAGTCGACGCCGTCGGTGCCGTGAATCCACGACCCGTACGCATGGTCGACGACGACTGGTGTCGCCTGTTTCAGCGCGGGGCTCAACTTGGTGGGGCTCATTCGTACACCGTGACGCCAGATTGCAGGATTGTCAACAATTAGACAGTTGCGGTCGAGGATGTTGGGTCACTGCCCTAACGTGGCCACATGGGACTTGGCCACAACACGACTCGGCACAATGCGACCCCTCACAAGGCGACCCCTCACAAGGCGACCCCGCACAAGGCGAGTCGGCAGAACGCGACTCGGCAGGAATCCGCGAGGCGGCCGGTTGTTGCGATCGTGAGCCGCGAGGGACTGGAGGAACCCGCCAACCTGGCGCAGATCCGTGAGGTCGCCGAGGTGCGCATGTGCACCACCGCGAGCCTGGGTGCCGCACTGGCAGACGGACAAGGTGCCGATGTCCTGCTCCTCTGGGATTTCTTCTCCACGGCGCTGCGGGACAACTGGGCGCATGCGAAGGCCTTGCGGTGGGTGCACGTGTGCGCCGCAGGCGTCGACGCGATGTTGTTCGACGAATTGCGGTCGTCGCAGGTCACCGTCACCAATGCCCACGGCGTGTTCGACGGGCCGATCGCCGAGTTCGTGCTGGGTTCGATCATCGCCCAGGACAAGCAGTTCCACCGGTCCAAACGGCTGCAGCACGAGAAGCGCTGGGAACGTCGCGACACCATCCGGACAGCCGGTCGCAGTGCGCTGGTGATCGGTACCGGAGGGATCGGTCGGGCGGTGGCCCGGTTGCTGCGGGCCGCCGGGCTGCAGGTGACCGGAGCCGGGCGTACCCGACGCGTCGACGATCCGGACTTCGGGACGGTCCTGGTAACCGATGATCTCGCCGGGTATGTCGGACGGTTCGACAACGTCATCACCATCGCCCCGTTGACCGAGAAGACCACCGGGCTGATCAGCGCAGAGGTGCTGGCGGCGATGAAGCCGACCGCGCACCTGATCAACGTCGGCCGGGGTCAGCTCGTCGACGAACGTGCGCTTATCGATGCCCTGCGGTCCGGTTCTCTCGCGGCGGCGTCGCTCGATGTGTTCGAGGTGGAACCACTACCGGAGGCGAACCCACTCTGGGAGATGGAGAACGTCAACGTCTCGGCACATATGAGTGGTGACGTCGTGGGCTGGCGCGATGAACTGGCAGAGCTGTTCCTCGACAATCTGCATAGATATGCGGCGGGGGAGGCGCCGGCCAATGAGGTGGACAAGGCGGTGGGGTACGTGAGAGCCGGCTCAGGAGCGGCCGATGTGCCTGGTCGGGCGTAGGAGTTCGCCGGGTATGTGCGGGCCGGCCGACATGTTTCGCCCAGTTTGTGCCTATTCACAGATGGATCTCAGGCTGGGCTTCTATGTTCGGTCACGTGCCTGAAATCCGACCGCGCTCGACGATTGTCGTGACGTTGTTGTGTGTCGCCGGGCTGGCCGTTGCCGGCGTGGCGCTGGCCTATTGCGTCCACTTGGGCGCGCAGCGCGACGACTCCGGGAATTCCTCGGCGGAGTTCACCTACGTCCCACCGAGCCAGGCCGGATTGAACTCGACCGATGACAGCGCCGAGTCCGATGAACTGCCCGAGCAACTCAAGACCGAGCGGTCGAAGATCATGCTCTGCACGATCGACAACATCAGCGACGAGTTCCTGTCCGTCCACACCCCGGACGGGCGCAAGCACCAACTGACCCTGAGCCCGGACACTCACGTCGAATCCGCGAAGGGCAGCGAGGTGACCGACCTCGCCAAGGGTGACCTGGTGGTGGTCAGAGTGGTCAAGAGTGACGACACCACCACCGTCGACCTCATCGTCGACGGACGCGTATCGGCGTCGATACCCGACAACTGATGACAATGCGGCGCACTGCCGACCGCCGGACACCCCCGACGATTGGTGATCCGTTCACAGGTCAATCGCGGGTGCCACGGTAAGCTGAGCCGTGATGACTGTCGTCTACTTCCTGATCGCCGCAGTGGCGCTGGCCGGTGCCGTTGCACTGCTGTGGCTTGATCGTAAGCGCGTCACCGGCGTACGTCAGGAACGTGCGATCTGGGGTGACCAGCACGGGTTCACATACCGCGCAACCGATCCCGACCTCAAACACGAGTTCGTCCGGGCCGGCATGAACGTCGCCGAGCACATCGAGGTCGAGGATGTCGCCGAGGGAACCTACTACGGCGAAAAGACCCTTGTCTTCGACCTCGCCGAGACGGCCACCATCGTTGCGATCCGGCGTACCACCGCGTCCAGCGTGATCATCGATCTTCGGCACGAGAAGACCCTGGCGCCTGCCGAACCCGACATCGAACTGCTCGGTGCGATGGGCAAGCGGGTGATGTTCTCGAGCAACCTGGATGTGGCGCGGCGCGTCTGCGATCGCCGCATGGTGACGCTGGCCACCAACGCGCCCGACTACATCGAGATCCTGTGGAACGAAGGTGCCTGGTCACTGGGTTCGATGCCGGTCACCAACGATCCCGAGCGTCTCGACACCGCCCTGGAGACCGTGCGCCGCTTCACCGACCTGCTGCGGGTCCTGCCGCCGATCGTCGATCCGCAGGGTGCGCCCGACCCGCGTGATCCGTCCAGTCCGACCGGGCGATCACGCCGTGGCCTCGCCGAACCGCGGACCGAGAGCATTCGCCGCGAAGACCTCCCGCCGCGGCCATCGGGCCGGTCGTCCGGACCCGACGACCGACCCCAGGCCCGTGACGTCGATCCGATCCGCAGGCCGTCGGTGCCCCCGCGCAGCGGCGATCCCGCCGGTCGCAGCCCGCTCCCGCCGATCCGCCAATCGGGCCCGATCCCACGCCAGCCGGGCCCACCCGGCACCACCCCCCGCCGACCTGGAGGACCCGTTGACTGACCCTGTAGCCCCTGAGATCGTTCCCGCCGGTGGGCTCCTCCGGTTGGCCGAACTGGTCAAAGAGTTGGCAGTGGTTCACGGCAAGGTCACGTTGTCGTCGGGTGCCGAAGCCGACTACTACGTCGATCTGCGTCGCGCGACGCTGCACCATGAGGCCTCCGCGCTCATCGGCGCGCTCCTGCGCGAGCTGACCGCCGACTGGGATTACGTCGCGGCAGGCGGACTGACCCTTGGCGCAGACCCGGTGGCCACCGCGATCATGCATGCCCCCGGCCGTCCCATCAATTCATTTGTGGTCCGCAAGACGGCCAAAGCCCATGGCATGCAACGGCAGATCGAAGGCCCCGACATCGTCGGGAAGCGGGTGCTGGTTGTCGAGGACACCACCACCACCGGTAACTCACCGCTGACCGCCGTGCGGGCGCTGCGAGATGCCGGAGCGATCGTGGCGGGTGTGGCCACTGTCGTCGATCGCAATACCGGCGCTGACGCGGTCATCGCGGCCGAAGGCGTGGAGTACCGGTCGCTGCTCGGTCTGAGCGACATCGGCCTGGCCTGAGTGGAACAGGAAGCCGGCCCGACAGAGTGGGGTGAACCGGCCGTAGGAGTTGGTCCGTGGACCGACGAATACGGCACCGAGCCACCCACCGACCCGCGCTACGATCCGGAACTGCTCGCCACCGGTGATCGCCGCAATGTGGTTGACGCATACCGATACTGGACGCGGGAAGCGATTGTCGCCGACCTCGACACCCGGCGCCATCCGTTTCACGTGGCCATCGAGAACTTCGGCCACGACGGCAACATCGGCACCGTGGTCCGCACGGCCAACGCCTTCATGGCGCAAGCCGTCCACATCGTCGGGCGCCGCCGGTGGAACCGGCGCGGCGCGATGGTGACAGATCGCTATCAGCATGTGTTGCACCATGAATCGGTCCACGACTTGATGGTCTGGGCTCGGGAGAACCAGCTGTCGGTGGTAGCGGTGGACAACACCCCGGGCTCGGTTCCGCTGGAAACCGCGGATCTTCCGCGCGAATGCGTGCTGCTGTTCGGTCAGGAAGGCCCCGGCGTGAGCCCCGACGCGCAGGAGCAGGCCGACCTGACCGTGTCGATTGCACAGTTCGGATCGACCCGATCCATCAATGCCGGTGTCGCGGCCGGCATCGCCATGCATGCGTGGATCAGCAGGCACGCCGATCTGGATCAGGCCTGGTGATCCGCCACCGGCACCGCGAGTTGACCCTGAAGACTGTCAAATACAGTGGTGCCGAGGGAAAATAGCCCTCGCCGCCTTGCTATGTGACAGTTTTCAGGGCGATTCGATGAGGTTGGCCCGGAGAGAACGCAGGGTCGACCCGTCGATACCCAGCCCCTTTGTGAAGTAGCCTTCGATGTCGCCGAACTCGCTGTGCATCGCCTCGAATGCGGTATCGAGATAGACCTTTTCGACTCCGAGCACCGGGTGAAGGACCGACGGATCGCCACCTGCGGCTTCGAAGCCGGCAAACAACGGATGGAGCGCGGGCAGCAGCTGGTCATTGGTGAGCAGGTAGTCGCGGTAGACGTCGGATTCATCGACGCCGAGTACCGAGAGCAACGCCGCAGCAGCCCAACCGGTCCGGTCCTTGCCCGTGGTGCAATGGAACAGTGAAGGTCCTGGCTGCGCACCCGCCAAGCCGGTGAACAGGGTTTTGTAGGCTGCCAAAGCACTTGGCAGCGTGATGATCTGACGATATGTTCCGGTCATCATCTCGGTCCCGCGACCATTGCCGAGCGCCGAGCTGAGCTGGGCGACAGAGTCGGGATCGGTGAAGACCTTGCCGAGGTTTGCGAGCAGGGCCGTCGCCGAATCCGCGAGGACGTCCAGCAGCAGGTCGTTGACGCCGGTGAGTCCGGGATCAGGTGCGGCACTTCGCTCTGCCGCGGTCCGCAGGTCGTAGACGGTCTTGATCCCGAGTTGATCGAGAGTTTCCCGGCCGCTCTCGCCGAGCCGGTACAACTCGGTGGAGCGGTAGACGGTTGATCCGCGGACCCGGCCACCGTCACCGGTCTCCCAGCCCCCGAGGTCACGCAGATTGGGTACACCGGCCACGGCGTAGGGATGCCCTGCTGCCACGTTGTTCAATTCACGGCTCCTTCAAACGTAGTTCGTTCGGGCTGAGACCGAAACGCGAACGGAATCGGTTGCGCATCGTTGCCACCGACGGGAATCCCGAGGCCACCGCGACCTCGCTGATCGACAACAAACGGTTGCTCAACAGCATCTCTCGAGCGGTTTGAGCTCTGCGCTCGGCGATGATGGCGGCCAGCGAGTCGTCGGAGTCCTCGAAGTGACGATAGAGCTGACGACGACTGATGTGCAATGCCCTGGCTATCGAGTCAGGCGTGAAATCGGCGTCACAGTGGTTGCGTTCAACCAGATCGATCGCGGCCTGGCGGACAAAGAGTGTGTTGTCGTTGAGCTGATAGCGGTCGTAATTGAGTTGTGCCAGTGCGGCACGGACCAGTTCGATCGCTGCGTGCTCGGTCTCGGCGTTGGGTTCGATTGCTGCGCCCGCGGCGGTGTCGTAGGCGAACTGGCGGATGAAGGCTGCGGTCGCCCGGGAGAGCAACGTATGAGATGCGACCGGCCTGCGGGCGAACTCGGCGGTCTGACGCTGCACTCCGAGTAGGTCGAGTGGTATCACCAGTCCTGCGGGGTCGGCGATGGAATGCGTGCGTTCGACGTACGGTGCGGCATTGCTGATGATCACCAATTGCCCTGGCCGGTAGGCGTAGTCGCGAGTGCCCTGCTTGACGGAAGCGTTGCCGCGCAGCGTGTGAACCCCGACGACAAGATCTTCCGACGGTTGCTCGCGGATGAGGGCTTCGGTGCGTTCGACCAGGAAAGGGGTGTGCAGCGAGCAGAAGGTACCCATCGTGGACAGTTGCCGGACATACATCACCGAATCGAAGTCGTCGGGGTCGTCGATGTTCAACCGAACGTGCTGTCCGTAGTACGGGATACCTTCGCGACCTTTGAGCCGGATCTCATTCGGCCTGGCCGTGACTTCGGGGTCGATTCCGAGCCGTCGCTCCCAATCGGTGATCACCTGGGTCGGTAAGCCGCGGTGGACAACGGGTTCGCCCGCAGAGGTCTGCGTCATTGCATACTCCTGGATTGATCTGTCACGAACGCAGCTGCCGGAAGTCGGGTCCGGCGCGGAAGCACCAGCGCCGACGCGATCAGGAAGCACAACGCACCGATAAAGGTGCCCCAGTTCGCGATTGCGGTGTCCACGGTGACCCCGGACGTGGTGATGTATGCGCCGACCGCGGAGACCCCGAAGGCGATGCATCCGAGCAGATTCACCTGTGTGGACCACCAGTCGCTGCTGCTCGGCTTCCAGAACGTGTCGGTGTGGGTGAAGGCCACGACGAGCAGAAAGCCACTGACGAGGAAGAAGACGGAACCGCCGGCGTCGGGACTCCAGACGAGGTGCTTTTGGGACGGTATCGAGTGCGCGTCCAGTGCTGCGGTGGTGCTCACGTTGAACATCAGGGTGCCGACGAATTGGGTGGAGGCGGCGAGCCATTCGGCCCGGACCATTGTTCCCGAACCATAGGGGACCGGCGTGGTGACTGCACCACTCCGCAGCAACTGCACCAGTGCGGCGGCGGTGAAGAACCAGGCGCCAACGAAGTAGCAGATGTTGGATGCAGATGCCCCGGCCCAGGAACCGAAGCCGGGGGCAGACCCCAACGCGAACAGGAACGAGCCGATCATGAAGCCCCAGCACTGCTTTTGCAGTGTCGGGGTGAACACGACCCGATGCCAGGTGGGTGTCACAACACCAGTACTCATGACGCCAGGGCATCCTTTCCGCGAGGGGATTGCGGGTAATTCGGTGGTCAGCGAAGTCGGCCGGGAACCGTTGTCATCCAACAATTCCCGGCCGACATGTGGTAAATCAATGGCTGAAGTGTGAGCCTTCACCCACTCGCGGCATCGGTGCGGCGAGGCTGTCGAGGAAGGCCACCTCACCCTCGAGGTCACGGAGAAGGGCGTTGGCCAGGTCGAAGCTCAACCCGGCACGAACCACAATGCGCTGCACGGTCATGTCCGCCATGTCGTCGGCCATCGGATATGCCGGAACCAGCCACCCCTTCATGCGGAGTCGGTCCGAGAGATCGTAGAGATTCCAGTTCTTGGAGTGATCGTCCTTCAGGCGCCACGCGAAGACCGGGATCGTGTCACCCCTGCTGACGAGTTCGAACGGACCGATCTTTTCGATCATCGCGGAAAGGTGTTGTGCCACATCGAGGGATCCCTGCTGCACCTGGCGGAAGCCTTCGCGGCCCAGACGCAGGAACATGTAGTACTGGAGCAGGACCTGAGCGCCGGGGCGCGAAAAGTTCAGCGCCAGTGTCGGCATGTTGCCGCCGAGGTAGGAGCAATGGAAGATCATGCTCTCCGGCAGCGCCGCGGCGTCCCGCCACACGATCCAGCCCACACCCGGGTACACCAGGCCGAACTTGTGGCCGGAAGTGTTGATCGAGACAACGCGGTCGACACGGAAATCCCACTCCAGGTCAGGCTGGCAGAACGGGGCGATCATCGCACCTGATGCGCCGTCGACGTGGATCTTCACATCCAGGCCGGTATCGGCCTGGATCGCGTCGAGCGCCTTGGCGATCTGAGCCACCGGCTCGTACAAGCCGGTGTAGGTCTGGCCCATGATCGCGACCACGCCGATGGTGTTCTCGTCGACGTACTTGTCCAGTTCGTAACCGTCGAGCACCATGTGGTCGGGGCTCACGGGAACCCAGCGGGGCTCGACCTCGAAGTAGTTACAGAACTTCTCCCAACAGACCTGAACAGCGGTCGACAGAACGATGTTCGGGGATTCGGTGGACTTACCCGCGGCCTTGCGGCGGTGCTGCCAGTGCCGCTTGAGTGCGAGACCACCGAGCATGCAGGCCTCGGAGGAACCGATGGTGGACGTGCCGATGGAACTGTCGACGTCGGGCGCATGCCAGAGATCGCCAAGAATCTTCCAGCAGCGCTCTTCGATGGCGGCTGTCTGCGGGTACTCGTCCTTGTCGATCATGTTCTTGTCGACGGTTTCTGCGTACAGCTTCTTGGCCTCGTCGTCCATCCACGTACTGACGAACGTGGCCAGATTCAGCCTGGCGTTACCGTCGAGCATGGCCTCGTCATGCACGATCTGGTACGCGGTCTCCGGAAGGCTCTGCCCCTGCGGGATTTTGAACTTCGGGAGTTCGGTGGCCTCACCGGGTCGCACGAAAACCGTGTTGAGTGTCAACGAATCACCGATATTGGTGGTTTGGCGTGCATTGGTGTGCTGTTGGGGTGCCATTGATTCTCCTGATCTGATCCGGGCTCGGGCTCGGGCTCGCAATATGTTTCGTGAGTTGTTCAGCGCTGACCGCGCTCTAGACCTCGACCGGTGGGTAGAGGCGATCCATGGTGTATTGCCGGTTCCGTCTGGCCGCCAGCGACGACAGGGCCAGGCAGGTCACGGTGATACCTGCGAGTACGGCTATGGCCACCCACAAGCGGTAGTCGACGCCGCCGACCGTGAGCTGTCGCAATCCGTTGACGGTGTAGGTCATCGGGTCGAAATGGTGGATGTACTGAAAGGGTTTGGCGGTGGTCGGTACCGGATAGATGCCGCCGGCCGAAACCAGCTGCAGCATCAGGAAGGCCAGGGTGGCAACACGTCCCACCGCGGTTCCCAGCACGGCGTTGAACATCTGGATGATCGCCAGGAACGTCGCGACGACCAGCAAGAGGAACCCGAAGGTGGCGACCGGGTACTTGGCGTCGAGTCCGACACCAAAGGTGACCACCGTGTACAGCACGGCAGCCTGGGCGAAGCCGACGGCGAATGCGGGGGCGTACGAGGCCAGGACGACGCGGAGTGACGACAAGCCCTGGGCGATCGGACGGGACTGCAACGGGGTCAGCAGCATCCAGGTGATGATGCCGCCGACGAACAGGGCCAGCGACATGAAAAACGGTGAGAAGCCGGTTCCGAAGGTGGGCGCCTCGTTGGTGTACTGCTCTTTGAGCGCCACCGGGTTCGACAGCGTTGCGGCGATGTCCTTCTTCTGCTGATCGGTCCACGACGGCAGTGCCTTCACGCCTTCATCGAGACCCGACGCCAGCTCCGCTGCACCCGCCGACAACGCGGCGGTGCCCGCTGCGAGTTGATTGGCGCCATCGCTGAGTTGGACCAGACCACTACTCAATTGATTTGCACCGGAACTGAGTTCGCCCGCAGCAGCACGAACGGCGAGGAGGTCACTCTGGGCGCCGCCGTTCTCGATGAGCGTCATCCCGAGCCGGACCGGGCTCGACGGATTGCCGAGTTCGGCCGACAGGATCTGCGCGTCGTTGCGGACCTGCGTCAATGTGCTGTCAGTCCCTGTCCCTGCACCCTCGGCGACCAGGAGTCCCTGTGCCTGGACCAGCGTCGCGGCCAGACGCTGCATCACCGGATCCGGGCTCGACTGCATCTGCGACACAACGGAGTCCAGCACCCGGCCGGCCTGCGACTGGTTGTTCGTCGTGCCTGCCAGCTGATCGGCGATCGCAGCCGAATTGGTGCTCAGGCGATCGGCGGTGGCGCTGACCTCGGCGGCACTGAGGCCGGTACCGGTGTTTGCCAGTGCTGCGATCAGCGGGTCCGTTGCGCTGGTCAGCGCACCGGTCACTTCGTCGATCGCCGTGGCGAGCTGCGCGCCACCGTCTTTGGCGGTCACCAGGTTTGTTGCCAGTTCCTGGGCCCCGGTGTTGGCGGTGACCAATCCGGAACTGAGTTCGTCTGCGCCGTCGGCGGCCTGCCTGACCTTGTCCTCGAGCGGACCGGCCTCGTTGAGAACGATGCTGAACGTCTGTGCGCCCACTTGTGCGCTGACCTGGTTGACAACCTGCTGTGCGGCATCCTGGCCGATGACCGTTGCCAGGTAGTTGTTGGCATCGTTGTAGGTGAAGATCAGTTCGGCCGACGTGGGATCGGTGCCGGTCGGTGAGGCGATCGACTCGCTGAAGTCCTCGGGCAGCGTGATCGAGAAATAGTACTTGCCGTGCGCGACGCCGTCCGCGGCCTCTTCTGCCGAGACCTCGTGCAGATCCAGCTGTTTGGATTCGATCAGACCTTGAACCACTTGATCGCCTGCCTTGAGCGGCTCGCCCTGTACGGTTGCACCCCGGTCGGCGTTGACCAGCGCGACCGGGATCTTGTCCGCGGCGGCAAAGGGATTCCAGAACGCCCACAGATACATGGCGCCGTAGAGCAGAGGCATCAGGACGATGACTGCCAGCGCGAGCCGGGGCATCCGGCCGCGGTAATAGCGTTTGAAATCGCTTCCCGGTGAGAAGGCGGCAAACATGTCAGGTCCGATCTGCGGTGTCGAGGCCTACGAACTCGTCGTCGGTGAGGTTGTGGACTGCAATCACGTCGCGGACACCGCGTTCGGGCGTCACAGCGTTGATGTCGGCGGTGATGATGGTCTGGCCGGTGCCCAGAACGATCAGACGGTCGAGGAGCTTGTAGGTGTTCTCCACCCGGGCGAGCTTGTCGACTCCTCCGACCACCAGCAACGGAGGCCTGCCGATGTTGGCAACGGCAATCCGGAACAGTGTTGCGGTCAGTTCGGGAAGCTCTTCGACATAGGCTTCCATCGGGGGGAGTGGGTAGGGACCGAACACCGGGGTGCAGATCCGCTCGAGGTCTTCGATTCGTGATTGCCCGACCCAGCGATACCACGGTGCGGTCCACCGGATCTGCTCTGTCACAACATCACTGACCCGAATGGTCTGTTCGATGCCGTCGACCTCGTCGATGTTGGCGATCGCGGCCTGATCGAACAGGTGGCCGGCGGCATCGGTGAGACCAAAGGCGGTCAGGTGTCCGGAGGTGGGCTTCATCCGCCCGGCGAGGGTGAGCAGCAGGGCGGTCCGTCCACGCCCGCCCGGCCCGGACAGGATCGTCACACCGCCTTCGGCGACGCGAAAGCTGACGGGACCGTAGATATGGCCCCACGAAGCGCGTACGCCGATGTCCTCGGCCACGATCAGTGTCACCAGGGACCGACCTCTGGATAGAGCTGTGCCATCGCAATGCCTTTCATGGGAACCGGCGACTCCGCACCGGCTGATGCGCAGGCGCGGAGTCCATCGTCAATGCAGTTGTGCTGCGAGAGCTGTGATGTTCAGAGCGTGTTCTTGAAGATTTCGCCGCTCTTGATGATGAGGTTGAAGTTCTTCTCCGGATCGGACAGGACCGAGAGGTCTTCGAGCGGGTTGCCCTCGACCAGCAGGAGGTCGGCCCACGAACCCTCTTCGATGACACCGAGCTTCGCAGATCCATAAGGGTTGCGCTCGCCGGACATCTCGAACAGATCGGCGTTGCCAGAGGTGAGCATCCGCAGTGACTCGAGATTCGAGTAGTGGTCGCCGAGACGGGTGGCCATCACGCTTTGCAGAGGTGCTGACTGCGGCTCGAGAAGCAGGTCGGTGCCGAATGCCACCTTGACGCCGTGCTTCTTGGCCCAGGCGTACACGTCGTCGGTACCGTGGCAGATCTGCCGATTCTTCTCGGCGCGATCGGGATCGGGATAGTGGTGGTCGGCCTCGGCGAACGGCTGCATGGACAGCCACAAGCCCTTCTCGCCGATGAGGGCAACGGTGGACTCGTCGGCAAGATGTCCGTGCTCGATGGAGCGGACACCGGCGTCGATGGCCCGCTTGATCCCGGGCACCGTGTAGACGTGGGTTGCGACGTAGGTGCCGTAGTCCTCGGCTGCCCGGACGGCAGCGCGGATCTCTTCCGGTGTGAACTGCAGGGTGTAAAGGGGGTCGTACATCGATGCGGCGCCACCGCCGATGGTCAATTTGATCTGTGAGGCACCCTTGCGGAGCTGCTCGCGAACAGCGGCGAGCACGCGGTCGACACCGTCGGCGGTACGGGTGAATCCAATTGAATCCGTGCGACTTTCGGTACCACCGAAGACCGGTGGCGTCTCGTAGACAAAGGCGAAGTCGGCATGACCGGAGGTCTGGGAGATCATCGCCTGGCTGGGATAGATGCGGGGACCGGCGAAGTCTCCGCGATCGATGACGGTCTTGACCGGTGCCAGATCGCCACCCATGTCGCGGACTGTTGTGAAGCCGCGCAGCAACATTCGTTTGGCTTCGGAGAGAGTGTTGGCGAAAAGCAGACCGGTCGGGCCGGTGACAAAATCGAGGTAGCCGTTCGCATTGCCCATCAAATGGACGTGAGCGTCGGTCATGCCGGGCATGAGGAACCGTCCGCCGCCGTCGATCACCTTGGTGGGTCGGCTCGGATCTTCCGCGATGGGAGACGTCGATACCGCAGAAATATGCGGCCCGTCTGTTAATACATCAGCATTCTCTATCACGCGCTCTGAGCGACCGTCGAATACCCGTACATTCCGAATGAGAAGCCGCTCGTTGGCGGGCCCTTGGCTGGACATGGAACTCAATCTAACTCAGCACTGTCCGAAATGTCCACGAGCGCAGAATATCGCGAGCTGCTAATACTTGGCATGAAATTGTCCCTTCAGATCCATGTTTTAGTAGTCGGTCCAGCCTCTAGAATTGCGTGGTCGAAGGCCGTTTCGTATCGGGTCTCGATCGGATGTTCTGGCTGGAGAAACTTATGTTCGCAAAGGTAAAGCAGCCCGCCTGCGGTGGCACGATATCGGGCGATCTGGCACATTTTTGCTTTGTCGAGATTTGATGCCGGTTCTGTGGTATCTGGATCACCGGGCGGCGCAAATTGCAATATAGATGTGCATTCTGGCCGACAAGTGAACATTCTTTTCGGTGCGATCACGCTCCAGGTGACTGCGGTCGGGTCCGTGCCGCGAGAACGTGTTGTTGGCACAGAATCGACGTGGTGATGCCGCAGTCGGTTTGTCCCATTGCGTCATCGCCCCGTCATCTGGGATTGTTGGGAACACATTGACTGGCTCGCACGCACCTGTTCCCCCACTGATCCTTTGAGTCCGGTTTGAATACAGCGAATCGTCGCCGCCCTGATGGCCGGTCCCACGTCGATCCTGAAGTTGTGGATATGGCGCTGCAACTGCCGGGTTCGGCGAGGGAGTTCATCCAATCAGGGATGCCCCCTCGAAAAGGACAGAGATGAGCCAGATCCCCGAGCAGTTGTCGACCCCCCGGGAGCCGGACGATCGGTCGCCCGACGATCAGTCGCCCGACACCAATCTGCCAGACGCCGGTTCGGTCGACACAGAGTCGGCCGAGATGGCGGCCGCCGATGAACCGAAGAAGCCCAGGTTTCATCGAATCCGGCAGTGGCTCTCCAAGTTCGAGCCCGTGGGATTGGTGCTCGGCCTGTTCTTCTACGCCTGGTCGATGTCGCCATCGCTGCTACCGCGGGCGTGGTATCTGCAGGCGGTCGCCACCGGCATCAGTGTTGCGATCGGTTACGGCATCGGTGTTCTGGTTGTTTGGATATTCCGTAAATGCGGGCTGACCCGTGAGTGGCCGAGGACATGGCGGCGGTTCGGTTGGTATGCAATCGCGCTCGCCGCGCTGATCGTTCTGCCGCTGTTCCTGGTGCTGGGTTCGTGGTGGCAGGACATCACGCGTGAACTGGTCGGGATCGAACCGGGGAGCAACTGGGACTACATCGGGGTGTTCGCCGTCGGTGTTGTGGTGTTCTTTGCCTGCCTGTACCTCGGTCGTGGTCTGAGAGCGCTTGCGAAGCTGCTGTATCGCCTGGTCGACCGTTTTCTACCGACCCCGATCGCGATGGGTGCCAGCGCTCTGGTGGTTGCAGTGGTGCTCGTTCTCGCCGTCGAGGGCCTGGTCTCCGCAGGGATCGGCCGAATCGCAAACGGTTCTGCCATGGTTGCCGATGAAGGAACCGCCGAAGGCGTGGTCCAGCCGACAGAGCCGGAGCGTTCGGGTTCTCCGGAATCGCTGGAGAGCTGGGACTCGCTGGGCCGCGAGGGCCGCACATTTGTGGCAGGCGGCCCGCGTCAGCAACAGATCGCAGAGCTGACCGGGCGGCCTGCGCAGGAGCCGATCCGTGCCTACGCCGGACGGGCGTCCGTAGACGAGTCCGGATTGGACGAAGGCGCACCGACGGTGAACGCGTTGGCCGAAGGCGTCGTGGCCGAACTCGACCGGACCAACGCATTCAGTCGCGAGTATCTGGCCGTGGTCACCACCACCGGCCGGGGTTGGGTCAACCAGAATGTCGCGGCATCGCTGGAATACCTTGCAGGCGGAGATTCTGCGATTGCCGCCATGCAGTATTCGTTCCTTCCCAGTCCGATGGCATTTCTTGCGGACAGGGAAACGCCCCGTTTGGCCGGACGGGCATTGTTTGAAGCGGTCTACGATCGGTGGAGTTCCTTTCCGGAAGACAGTCGACCCAAGCTTCTGGTGTTCGGAGAATCGTTGGGCTCCTACGGTTCACAGGATGCTTTCTCCGGCGCACAGGACATGATCTCCAGAACCGATGGTGCATTGTTTGTGGGAACCCCCAACTTCACCGAGCAGTGGCGACGGATCACCGATTCGCGTGATCCCGGCAGCCGGGAGATCCTGCCGGTGATCTATGGGGGCGAGAACGTCCGGTTTGCATCCTCACCCGAGGATCTCTACGAGCCGGGGATGGGCGAGTGGGAGACCCCGAGGATCGTCTACTGGCAGCATCCGAGCGACCCGATCGTCTGGTGGTCATCGAATCTGCTTCGTAGCAAACCGGATTGGCTGGATGAACCCCGCGGCGACGACATCGACAAGGGTATGACGTGGATACCGTTCGTCTCGTTCTGGCAGGTCACCCTCGACATGGTGTTCGCTGCCGAGGTGCCCTACGGTCACGGGCATTCGTATGGTCCAGAGGCGGTGTTCTTCTGGAATCAGATACTCGATCTCAACGATCAGGAACTCTCTGACCGAATCTATGCAACCCTGCAAGGGAACTGATTTCCGCAGCTGTCGAAATATGTTGGTGGACAGTCGATTATCGCAATTCGCGAACCGATGGATGGTTGGCACAACGATGGAGGATGTTTAATGTGTACGCGCGCGGTGTATCTGGGTCCCGACGGCAATGTGATCACCGGTCGTTCCATGGACTGGAAGCTTGATCTGGCCACAAATCTGTGGGCGTTTCCACGAGGTATCAAGCGTGATGGCGTTGCCGGACCCAACTCGATCGAATGGACATCGAAGTACGGCAGCGTTGTCGCCGCTGCCTACGACATCTGCACCACCGACGGTCTCAACGAGGCGGGTCTCTCGACCAATCTGCTGTGGCTGGCCGAGTCGGAGTACCCGACCGGGGATCCCTCGAAGCCGACGTTGTCGATCGCGGCCTGGGCGCAGTATGTGCTCGACAACTTCGGCTCGGTGGCGCAGGCCGTTGCAGCGTTGAGCGATGAACCCTTCGTGCTGGTCACCAGTGGGGTACCAGGTGAGGACCGCCTTGCGACACTGCACTTGTCGATGTCGGATGCAGGCGGTGACAGCGCGATCATCGAATATGTCGGCGGAAAACAGGTGATCCACCACAGTGGCGACCACCAGGTGATGACCAACTCGCCCATCTTCGATGAGCAGCTCGCACTCAACCGGTACTGGGAGCAGATCAACGGGACGGTGATGCTGCCCGGAACCAATCGCGCCGCGGACCGATTCGCGCGTGCATCGTTCTACATCAACGCGATTCCCAAAGTCGACGATCCGAAGGTGGCACTGGCGAGTGTAATGAGTGTGATCCGCAATGTTTCTGTGCCGTTCGGAATCTCGACACCGGACGAGCCGAACATCTCGTCCACCCGCTGGCGGACGGTCGCCGACCACAAACGCAAGCTGTATTTCTTCGAGTCGGCACTGACCCCGAACACCTTCTGGGTCGATCTCAATACGATCGACTTCGCCGAGGGTGCCGACGTCCTCAAGCTCGATCTGGGGCCGGACGAGGCGAACACGTTTGCCGGCGAGACCGCCGGAGATTTCAAGATCTCTGAGCCGTTCGCCTTCATGGGCGTGTAGCGCTGCACGGGCTGACAGCCGGAAAACTCACGCCCGCGCAGTCTTTGCAGACTGCGCGGGCGTGAGAATTGCGAGCGGATCTCGCGGAGGTGGGGACTAGACGGTGTCGGAGAAAGGTTCCGTGGCCGAGGCGTTCTTCGGGCGTTTGCGACGACGGTAGGCCTCCCACACCATTGGCAGGATCGATACCAGCACGATGAGGATGAAGATCGGCTCGATGAGCTTCTGGACGATCTCGAACCCGCCGAGCCAGTAGCCCAGCAACGTGATGCCGCAACCCCAGACGATCGCGCCGATCACGTTGTAGATGGCGAACACGCGGTACTTCATCTCGGCTGCGCCGGCGATGATCGGCGCGAGCGTCCGCACGATCGGGACGAATCGGGCCAACAGGATGGTGACCGGGCCGTGCTTCTCGAAGAACTCGTGTGCCTCGGTGATGTAGCGCTGTTTGAGGAAACGGGCGTCGGGTTTGAACATCGCGGTCCCGGCGTACCGGCCGATCCAGTATCCGATCTGACCACCGATGATCGCGGCGATCGGTATGAAGATCAGCAACTGCCACAGTGTTGCGAAGTCGTCGACACCTTCCTTACCGCCCGCCGCCACCACCATGCCTGCGGTGAACAGCAGCGAGTCGCCCGGGAGGACAGGGAACAACACGCCTGATTCGATCAGGATGACGACCAGCAGGCCCACGAGGGCCCAAGTCCCGAACCACCCCAGCAGGGTCACAGGGTCCAGGAATCCGGGCATCAAAGCGACATTTGTCGTGGTCTGGGCAAGCGCATTCTCGATCACAGGGCCCAAGGGTACCGGGTGTCCGATTTCGCATCCGGCAACCGGGTTCAGACGGTGCGGTGTGGTCCTTGCCATACTTGTTCAGAGACAACCACGAAACTGCTGCTGGAGGACATATGCCCATTGCAACCCCCGAACAATATGCACAGATGCTCGATGCGGCCAAAGAGGGCGGGTTCGCATTCCCGGCCATCAACTGCACCTCGTCGAACAGCATCAACGCCGCGATCAAAGGATTCGCCGACGCCGGTAGCGACGGAATCATCCAGTTCTCGACCGGTGGTGCCGAGTTCGGGTCGGGTCTGGGCATCAAAGACATGGTCACCGGCGCGGTGGCGCTCGCCGAGTTCGCTCACGTTGTTGCCGAGAAGTACAACGTGCTGGTCGCCCTGCACACCGACCACTGCCCCAAGGACAAGCTCGACACCTACGTCCGCCCGCTGATCGAGATCTCGCAGGCGCGCGTCGACGCCGGCCAGAATCCTCTGTTCCAGTCGCACATGTGGGACGGCAGCGCGGTACCGCTCGACGAGAACCTCGAGATTGCCAAGGAGTTGCTGGCCAAGGCCGCGGCCGCGAAGATCGTGCTCGAGATCGAGATCGGCGTCGTCGGTGGCGAAGAAGACGGTGTCGAGAACGAGATCAACGACAAGCTGTTCACCACGGCCGAAGACTTCGAGGCCACCATCGAGGCACTCGGCGCCGGCGACACGGGCAGCCGTTACCTGCTGGCCGCAACGTTCGGCAACGTGCACGGCGTCTACAAGCCGGGCAACGTCAAGCTGCGTCCCGAGGTTCTCAAGACCGGCCAGGACGTGGCCGTCAAGAAGCTGGGTCTGCCCGAAGGCTCCAAGCCCTTCGACTTCGTCTTCCACGGCGGATCGGGCTCGCTCAAGAGCGAGATCGAAGAGTCGCTGAGCTACGGCGTCATCAAGATGAACGTCGACACCGACACCCAGTACGCGTTCACCCGTCCGATTGCCGGTCACATGTTCGAGAACTACGCCGGCGTCCTGAAGGTCGACGGCGAGGTCGGCAACAAGAAGTTCTACGACCCGCGCAACTACCTGAAGAAGGCAGAAGCGTCGATGAGCGAGCGTGTCGTCGAGGCCTGCAACGACCTCAAGTCGACGGGCAAGTCGATCCTGGGCTGATAACAGCTCAGAGCGTCAGTCCGACCCTCAGAGCATCAGACCGACGAGGACTGCCAGCGCCAGCACGATCAACGCAGCGGCCGCACATAAGACCGAGGTATCAACCCGGCGGTGCGGCCGTTGCGTCGTTGTCATGCGAATCGCACTGGGATCGACCTCTGCCTGCTGATAGGCCGATTGCGGGCCCCGCTGCATCGGGCCCCGCTGGCTTGCCGGATACGGCTGGGACGGACGATGCCCGGGATAGGACTCGGGCGGATACGGCCGGCCCGGATAGGTCTGCGAATAGATCGGCGCGGGATTGGCCTGGGTGTGACCGGGCTGGGCGGGATAGGGCGTCGCCGAGTAGGCGGCAGGCGGCGAATAGACGCCTGGGCGAGACGGCGCAGCCGATGCCTGGTTGAACTGGGCGGTCGGCGCCTGCACCGACCGTGCCTGGTGTGGCGGCGCGTGATGTCGCGCAGCGGGCACCGGGGCGGTGGTGGCGCGAGAATTGTCCACTGCAGACCAGTCCGACCGGGCTGGCTGCGGGACCGACCGGACGCCAGTGGCTGGTGCGTTCACCACACGGTCTTCGGCGGGCATGTTCACGGATGGCCGATCTTGCGATGAGGGCACCTGAGGAAGCCTAGCGTCCTCGCACAGAAGAAATGCAGGCGTTCAGCGAGCCATCAGCCCTTACAGACCTTCCATTCACCGTCGATCTTGCTCAGCGTCAGTGCCACATCCAGCTTTTCGTTGGGCGTTGCGGTCTTGTAGGCGATCACTTCGACCACCGCGGCGTCGCCGTCATCGATGATCTTCGAGGCCTTGACCCCGTCGACACCGACGAGTTCGTTGTTGGACTGCTGGAGCCGATGATCTTCCGCGAACTCCTGATCGGACATCGCGGTGAAGCGTTCCAGGGCCTCACCGCAGGTGATGGAGCGCAGTACAACGATGTTGCCGTCGTGCAACGCGGTCACGTATTCGAGAGCGCGGTCGGCTGCGACATCGGCGGGGGCCACCGAGTCTTCACTGCTGCCTGCCACCAGGGCGATCACCACGACAATTGCTGCGACGATCGCAACGAGCGCAACGAGTGACGCCCACAGACCCTTGCGGGACTTCTTGGGGTTGTTCTCGGGCGGCCGCTTCTGTGGGTTGCCGCCACCGGCTGGAATGTATTGCGGCGCAGCAGGTTCGGCTTTCCAGTTTCCGGCGGGTGATGACGGGGCGACCGGAGGTGCGGCGGCCGCAGGTGGCGGTGCGACCTTTCCGATGTTGATTCGTTCGGTGGCCGCCTCCGAACCGGTGTTGATCCGCTCGGTTTGGTTGTCGTCGGCAGGGGATCCGGCCGGTGCAATCGGGGCGACCGGCATCGGGGGCACCGCAGCGAAACGGGTGGTCTCGGCGTTGCTGAAGTCGAGGGACTGAGGCGGGGTCGATCCGCGCACATCGGTGGCCGGTTCGGCCTCGTCGGTGTGGTCCGGAGCTTCGGCCACCGGCTCGGGGCTCGCGGGCTCGAATGCCTCGACCTCAGATGCTTCGAACTCGGGGGCCTCGGCCTCTGTTGCCTCTGTTACCGCCGCCTCGGGTGCTTCGACCTCGGGTGCTTCGACCTCGGGCGCTTCAACGTCAGGTGCTTTGACTTCGGGTGCCTCGGGTTCGAGCACCTCGGCCCCGGCTGCGGCGGTCGCAGACGCGGTGAACTCATCGACCGGTTCGCCGTCGTCTTCCACTGCTGCGACTTCCGCTGCTGCGCCTTCGGGTGCCTCGACCTCGGTTGCCTCGACCTCGGTTGCCGCTGCCTCGGGTACTTCGACCTCGGTTGCCGCTGCCCCGGGTGCTTCGACCTCGGACTCGGTGTCGGGCGTTTCTGGGTCCTGTTCTTCGGGAGCCAGGGCTTCGGTGTTGGGAGCCTCGGTGTCGGGAGCGTCGGTGTTGGGAACGGCGGTCTGCGGCGCGGCGGGTGTGGCGATCGGCCTTGTCAGCCCGGCGTCGTTTGCCCTGGTGTTGTCGGCACCGGTGTTGTCGGCGGTGTTATCTGCCCCGGTGTCGTTCGAAGGGCCGTCGGTCGACCCGGAGGCCTGCGCGACGGGTGCCTGATCGGATGCCGCCTGGTCGGGTGTCGCCTGGTCTGCGCGCTCCGGCCTGCGGTCGAGTCGGTTCTGCGGTGCGGTAGGCGTCTGAGCTGCCGGCCCGTATTTCCCCTCGCGACGCTTACGGAACGTCGAAAACGTCCGGTTCACAAACGAATTACCCTCATCGTCAGGATGTGACATCCACCCAGCCCTGTCCCTAGACCGACAACTGATTTCAGCGCGCAGAAGCGGGTGGACGACTCATATCGAGATACCCCCCGCGCAGCGTTCGGCTCACCCTATCGAACCGACGGGCAGGTGGACGGGTCGACCGGTTGTCGGGCAGAGCTGCGACAATGTAGCGATGACGTCGTTCGGAGATCTTCTCGGCCCCCAGCCCACCCTGTTGACCGGTGATGACGAGGCAGAATCGGACCTGTTGAACGGGGCCGATCCAGCCGCCGTCGCCGCAGCCCATCCCACTGCTTCGATCGCCTGGGCCTACCTGGCGGAAGCGGCCATGAACGAGGGCGCAACCATCACCGCGTACGCCTACGCGCGGACCGGCTACCACCGCGGACTCGATCAGCTCCGCCGCCATGGCTGGAAGGGATTCGGTCCGGTGCCGTGGCGCCACGAGCCCAACCAGGGATTCTTGCGTTGTGTCGGGGTTCTGGCCCGGGCCGCGCAGACGATCGGTGAGGAAGACGAATACCTCCGTTGCCTCGACCTGCTCAACGAAAGTGACCCCGCAGCCGCCGGCGAGCTCGGGCTCGCCTGACTCGGCCGGTCGGCAGGGTCGCCGCCTGATCGACCGCATCCCGATTGATCGTGAGCGGATCCCGGCTCGCCTTCGTGCGCCGCTACAGCGCTTGCGGGTGGCCATCGTGCCGGTCCTGCAATGTGCGCTGGGTGCCGGCCTGGCCTGGCTGATCGCGACCGAGGTCTTCGGGCACAAGCAACCCTTTTTCGCGCCGATCGCCGCGGTGATCTCCCTCGGTCTCTCGGTGGGCAGGCGATGGCGCCGTGCGCTCGAGGTGACATTCGGTGTCACCGTGGGCGTGGGCGTCGGCGACCTCATCATCTCGGTGATCGGATCCGGCACCTGGCAGATCATGGTCGTGGTGGTGATCGCGATGTCGTCGGCGATCCTTCTCGACAAGGGGCCGCTGGTTCCCATGCAGGCGGCCAGCTCGGCGGTGCTTGTCGCGACGCTGCTGCCGCCCGGCGGGATCGAAGGCTTCAACCGCGTGATCGATGCGTTCACCGGGGGTGTCGTCGCGCTCGTGGTCATCGCGCTCATACCGACGCATCCGGTGCTGCGCGCCCGGCGTGATGCCGCCGATGTCCTGTCCACGATGGCCGATGTCCTGCTCGACGTGGCGGGAAGTCTGCGCCGGATGGATCGGGATCGGGCCCGCGCGGCGCTTCACCGTGCTCGCGGCACACAATCGGGTATCGACGCGATGCGGTCAGACCTTTCCGGCGGCAAGGAGATCAGCCGGATCTCGCCGCTGCACTGGGCAAATCATTCACGGTTCGAGCGGGTGGCCGCGGTGGCCGATCCGCTCGACAACGCGGTCCGCAATGTCCGGGTGTTGGCGCGCCGAGCTGCTGCGGCCGTCGAGAACTCCGAACGCATCCAGCCCGAGGTCATCGAATTGGTTTCGCAGCTCGGGCACGCTTTTTACGTGATCAACGACGTGATGCTGGCCGATCCGGGTCGCCAGCCCGATGAGGCGGAGGGCGCACGGGTGCTGCGCAGTATCGCGCGGCGGGCGGGTAAGAGTCTGGTCGCCGACAGCGGTCTCACGGAGACCGTGATCCTGGCGCAGGTCAGGTCGACGGTGGTCGACCTGTTGATGGTCTGCGGGCTGTCCCGGGTGTCGGCGATTGCGACATTGCGGTGAGTCGCACCCTTGCAACACATGCATGAACGTGCATATATTGGGATCCGGCTGAATCAGGCCGTATCTGTCTAACCGAGGGAGCGCTGGTGGGTCACTCGCACAGCCATACCGGCCACAGTCATTCACCCGCCGCGACGGGGGAGCACCGCAGGCTGTGGCCCATGGCGGTCGGCGCCATCATCATCTCGGTCTTCTTCGTCCTGGAGATAACCGTCGGCGTCATGGTGAACTCGCTGGCACTGATCGCCGACGCGGGCCACATGCTCACCGACGTGGTGGCGATGTTGATGGGGCTCGGCGCGCTGCTGCTCGCCCGCCACGGCGCGACCGACGATGTGAAGACATTCGGCTGGCATCGCGCCGAGGTGTTCACCGCCATCGCCAACGCGATCCTGCTGATGGGTGTCGCGGTCTACGTCCTGTACGAGGCCATCGAGCGCATCGGCACCGACCCTGACGTCCCGGGACTGACGCTGGTGATCGTCGCCCTCATCGGACTGGCCGCCAACATCGTGGTGATGCTGCTCCTGCGCGCCGACTCCAAGGGGAGCATTGCGGTGCGCGGGGCGTACATGGAGGTACTCGCAGACGCCGTCGGATCGGTGGGTGTGCTGATCGCCGGCGTTGTCACCATGACCACGAATTGGCCCTACGCCGACCTCGTCGTCGCCGTCCTGATCGCCTTGTGGGTGGCGCCGCGCGCCATCAAGCTGGCCCTCGACGCCCTGAGGATCCTGGCGCAGCAGGCCCCGCAACACGTGGACGTGGACAAGATCCGGTGCGAACTCGTCGGCATCGACGGAGTCACCGACGTCCACGACCTGCACGTGTGGACCCTGACCACCGGCATGGATGTGGCGACGGTGCACGTGACCGCCACCTCCGACAATGCGGCGGTCCTACTCGCGGCCCGGGAAGTGCTCGAGGCCCACGGACTCGATCACGCCACCATCCAGGTCGACCCGGCAGGCATGCAGGAGAACTGCCACAAGAAGATCACCTGGTAATCCCTGCCGCCAACGCCCGATACTGTGCCCTTTTGGCGAACCCCACCTGGGGTTTTACTCGCCAAAAGGGCACAGCATCGGGATTGGGTGGGGGCTATTTCTTGATGAAGTCGAGGATGTCGGCGATGAGGGCCTTCTGGTACGCACCGTAGATGCCGTGCGGGGCACCCGGGTACACCTTCAGCGTGCCGTTGCGCACCAGCTTGATCGACTTCTCTGCCGCAGCGGCGATCGGCACGATCTGATCGTCGTCACCGTGGGCGATCATCATCGGCACGTCGATGGCCTTGAGATCTTCCGTCTGGTCGGTTTCGGAGAACGCCTTGACGCAGTCATAGGCCGCCGTCAGATTCACCAACATGCCCTGCCGCCAGAAGTCGTCCTTGGCACCTTGCGACACATTCGAGCCCTCTCGGTTGGCACCGAAGAATGCCACGCTCAGGTCCTGGTAGAACTGCGACCGGTCGTTCAGGACGCCTTCCCGGATCCCGTCGAATACCTCGATCGGCGCGCCCTCCGGGTTGTCCGGGGTCTGCACCATGAGCGGTGGGACGGCTCCGGCCGTGATGACCTTGGAGACCCGGCCCTTTCCGTGCTGTGCGGCGTATCGGACGACCTCGCCGCCGCCCGTGGAGTGCCCGATGAGGACCAGGTCGGTGAGATCTAGCGCTTCGACCAGCTCCGCCACATCCTTTGCGTAGGTGTCCATGTCATTGCCGGTTCCGGTTTTCGACGAGCGGCCGTGACCCCGGCGATCGTGTGCGATCGCGCGGTATCCGGCGTCGGCGAGCAGCTTGATCTCGACCTGCCAGGCGTCGGACGACAGCGGCCAGCCATGACTGAGCAGAACCGGCTGTCCGGTGCCTTGCTCGGTGTAGTAGATCTCGGTTCCGTCGGTGGTGGTGATGTAAGGCATGTGTCCTCCTTGGTCGGTGTTTCTCTCGTCGTCTGAACCAATATTCGTCGATCGAGGCGGAGTTGTCGTCGCTGCTGGCGCCCAACTCCGCAGGGTGCTGGCCGGTGTGGACATATACCGGCTAGCCGGTATTCGCGGTCTGGACTCTGCCCGGTACCGGGATTCGGGCGGTCAGCGTGGTGCCGACACCCGCTGGGCTCGACACAGTGAAGACACCGTTCACGGCCTCGATGCGGTCGCGTAGGCCGATGAGTCCAGAACCGTTGTCGGGCTGCGCATTTCCGGATCCGTCGTCGGTCACCGCCAGGTCCAGGGTCTCGGCGTCGACAATCGCGGTGACCTCGACCCCGGACGCCCGCGCGTACTTCGCGGTGTTGGTCAGTGCCTCCGCGACGACGTAATACGCGGCGACCTCGACGGTGTCGGGCAGGCGTCCCTCGATTCGGACGGTCAGTGACACCGGCACTGCCGAACGGCGGGCAAGTGTCTTCAGAGCCGGACCCAGGCCACCTCGCGACAGGATCGCGGGATGGATACCGCGGGACAGCTCTTGCAGGTCTGTGTGGACCAGGGACAGGGCGTCAACGATGTCGTCGAGACGGTTTCGGAGATCGGGTCGGTCGTGGGGGATCGCAGCCTGGGTGCTGCGCAACTCGAGTCCGAGTGACACGATCCGTTGCTGGGCGCCGTCGTGCAGATCCCGCTCGATCGCGCGTCGTGCCTGATCGGCCGCTGCGATGACGCGCGCCCGGGAGCGGGTCAGCGCGGAGCGTGACTCGTCGTTGTACACCGCTGTGGCCACCAGTTCGGCGAAATCGTTGAGGCGCACACGGATGTCCGCGATCGGAGCACGCTCGCGGATCCCGATGACGATCGCACCCCAGGTCCTGCCCTCCACGGTGATCGGCACACCGATGCCCGAGCTGATGCCACGCGCGTGCAGGCGTGCGGCGATGGGGCCGGTGGCCTCTGCGTAGTCGGTCACCTCGATGTCGCCGGACGCGAGGACCCTTGTGGAGATGTTGTTCCCGCCGAGTTGGAGTCGTTCGCCGACGGTCAGGCCCGCGCCGCTCGGATCGGCGTCGTCACCGTCGCGGGCCGCGAGGACCATGCAGTATCCATCCTCGGAGAAGCCGACGAGTGAGACGTATTCGGCGCCGAGTTCGTCGGCGAGTTCGTCGGCGACCGCCGCGTACACGTCCTCCGGTTTCGTCCGCGAGGCAACGAGGGTGGCGACCCGGCGTAGCGCTGCCTGCTGTCGGCCCAGTGCGACGGTCCGCTCGTAGAGCACCTCACGATCCTGGGCCGCCGCCAGCAGGGCTTCCAGGCCGGGAACCATCCGCTGCACCCGCAGCAGATCGGCGGCAGCGAGATCGGCGGGCACGAGCAGTGACCCGATAGGGCGATCGTCGTCCTTGAGCGCAATGCGCCGCTGCGTCGAGGTGCCGGGTTCTTCGTCGGTGGTGATGACAGCGCCGGGTGGCGGAAGCTCGAGTACATCGGTCAGCCGCGCGCCGGCGGCGGTCAATGCCTGCGGGAGATCCGCTGCCCGCAACACCGTCCGAGCCAGCGCTGCGGACAGATCGGCTTCCCTTCGACGCTGATCGGACTCGATTGCACGCAGACGAGACTGCCCCACAAGCAAATTGGTGAGCAACGCCAAGACCAGGAACACCACGACCGCCGGACCCGTGCTCTCCGTGCCCTCACTGGCGTGGAACCACGCGTACGCGACAGTGCTCGCGACCGACGTGACCACGGCGAGCCCGAATCCCCACCGCGCGGACACCACGAGGACGCCGAACAGGAACACCGCGCCGAACGCATCCTCCGGCGCGAGCTGTTTGAGGAGATGCACAACGGCCACTTCGGCCGCGATGAAGATGACCGCGGTGGCGATACCCCAGCCCAGCGGCGGCGCGGTGGGCCGCAACACCAGGGCTGCGATCCGATCCCACTGCGATCCGTGGTCGATGTTCCGGCTAGCGGGCATGTTTTGGCCGACGTCTTCTGCCACGCTGAACAGTGTGGACGATCCCGACCGTATGCGCTGCATCATCGTGGACGACAGCGCTGCCTTCTGTGCTGCCGCCCGCGGCACGCTCGAAGCTGCCGGTATCACCGTCGTCGGGACCGCGGCCACCTCGTTCGATGCGTTGGAGATGGCACAGACGTCCCGGCCCGACGTCGTTCTGGTGGACATCGACCTCGGCGGCGAAAGCGGTTTCGATGTCGTCGAGGCGCTGGCCGCTTCTGCCCGTCCACCCGCGACGATCCTGATATCCACTCACGATGAAGACGAATTCGCAGACATGGTCGAGGCGAGCGCGGCGGTCGGTTTCATCGCGAAGTTCGCGCTGTCCGCGGACCGTATCCGACAGGCACTCGCAGTCGCGAGCTGACGGCAACCGCCGATCAGGTTGCGGCGTCGAGATACATGATCACCGCGCGCACGCGACGGTGGTCGTCCGGTGTATCCGCCAGATCGAGTTTGGTGAGGATGCTGCGAACGTGCTTTTCGACGGTGCCCTCGGTGATCCACAGCCGACGCCCGATCCCGGCGTTGGAGAGCCCCTCTGCCATCAATGTGAGTACCTCGCGCTCGCGCGCGCTCAGAACCTCGAGTGGGTTGTCGCGGCGGCGGGCGGCGACGAGCTCGTGGACAAGCGCCGGATCGATCACCGATGCGCCGTTCGCGATGCGCCCGACCGTGGCAACGAAGTCCTCGACGTCGGTGACCCTGCTCTTGAGCAGATATCCGATGCCGCGCCCGCTGTCGAGAAGGTCCAGAGCATGGTCGACGTCGATATGGGCGGACAGCAAAAGGATTGCCACATCGGGGAAATCGGCACGGATCCGTTGCGCCGCCTCAAGGCCTTCGGCGTTGTGCGACGGCGGCATCCGGATGTCGACGATCGCCAGTTGCGGGGGATCTGCCCGCACCAACTTCAGGAGGTCCTCGCCGTTCCCGGCCTGGCCGACGATCTCCAGGCCGGCGCCGGACAGGAGGCTGGCGAGACCTTCACGCAACAGAACGTCGTCATCGGCGATCATCACGCGCAGGGTCATCGGCGGAGATTATCACCTGGTTCCGGAGCTACCGCCAGAAGACGAAGAGCTGCCAGCCCCACGAGGCCAGAGCCCGATCGGCGCCGCCCAATTCGAAGATCCCGTAGACGATGTCGAAGAAGTACTTGTTCAATGCGGGGATGAAGAGCAGGACAAAGATCAGCAGAAAGCCGTACGGCGCAATCGGTTCCACCGAACGCCGCGTCTGATCCGAGAGGTAGGGCTCGATGATCCCGTAGCCGTCGAGGCCGGGGATCGGGAGCAGATTCAGCAGGGCCGCGGTGATCTGCAAGACAGCCAGCATCGACAGTGCCGACCAGAAGTTGAGCTCGGGCAACAGCGAGAACAGATCTTGGCTGCCGATCACCACCAGCAAGATCACGCCAAGCGCGATGTTGGTCAGCGGTCCCGCGGCCGAGACAAGGCTGCGTTGGGCTTTCGTGAAGCCGGACTGGTTGATGTACACCGCGCCACCGGGAAATCCGATGCCGCCCAGGACGATGAACAGCAGCGGCAGAACCAGGGACAGTCCCGGATGTGCGTACTTGAGCGGGTTGAGCGTCAGGTAGCCGCGAAGCTCGGCGCCATGGTCGCCGAACTTGAATCCGGTTACCGCGTGGGCGAATTCGTGCAGACACAGCGAGATGACCCAGCCACCCATCACCATCAGCAGGGCGCCGAAGATGGCTGTCGGGGTTCGTTCGCCACCGGCATTCCACAGGATCACCCCGCCGAGGGCCGTGGCCGCGACGACCGCCAGGAACACCGGCCCCGGCCGGACGGCGCGGGCCACGGCCCCGATGGTCCCGGGCGTCACGGCCGCACCAGATGCCAGTTCTGCTGGTGCCGGTAGAACGTCGAGCGTTTGGTCGGGCGTGGCGCGGTGATGCCGTCACGTTCGACGATCAGCGCGAGCGCACCGGTCTGTGCGGCCCGGCCGACCTGCCAGCGCGCGCGGAAGCGTTTGTCCAGACGTGCGCGGACCCCGGGCATCTCGGGTATCGGTTCGATCACCACCGCCTTGGCCTTGCCGCGGACAAGCAGTGCGCTGTCGACGTAACTCTCGCCGTCGAACTCGCCGTCGGGACCCCGCTGGCGGGCCGTGCCGAGCAGGACGATCGCCATGTCGTCGCGGATCAGCGGTACCTCGGAGGCCGTCCCCTCGACGGCCAGTGCCGCCGCTCGCTTTCCACTGGGTAGGCCGTAGACGCCTGCGGCCGGCGTCGGGAACGGGAGGACGAGGGCGACTTCGACGTCCAGTCGCTCGAGCAGCATCAGGCGGCCGATCACCGCGGCGCAGAACGCGTCTGGCAATTCGGGCCCGGCGACCAGGATCAGACGCTTGACTGCCGGATCGGTCAACGTCGCGGTCAGGGCGGAGATGATCGGCGCCCGCTCGCGGGTGGTGCGAACCGCTTCAAGACCTGCCGGGATCAGGTCGGCCGCCGCAGACTCCTCGGCAATCACCCGTATATCTGTTGGTCGCACTCGGTCCTCGCTCATATCCGGTGGACCCACCTGTCCCACGCATTCGCCTATGGGCGATCCTACTGATCGGAAGTCGGCGCCAAATTGCGAGTCATCAGGCATGCCGGGAGGTCCGGTCACGGATATCCGTTCGTGACCAAGTAGGGTTGACCCACGGTTCGGTGTCGCATCTGGCGTGTACCGGCCGGAAGGAGCGCGTACATGCCTGCGATCGTGCTGATCGGCGCCCAATGGGGCGATGAAGGTAAAGGTAAAGCCACTGATCTCTTGGGTGGTCGTCTGCAGTGGGTGGTGCGGTACCAGGGCGGAAACAACGCCGGGCACACCGTGGTCCTACCCAACGGCGAAACCTTCGCCCTGCATCTGATCCCGTCAGGGATCCTGACCCCCGGCGTCAAGAACGTCATCGGTAACGGTGTTGTTGTCGACCCCGGTGTGCTGTTGACCGAACTCGGCGGACTCGAAGATCGTGATGTCGATACCTCGGGTCTACTCATCTCGGCCGATGCCCACCTGCTGATGCCGTACCACGTGGCCATCGACAAGGTCACCGAGCGGTTCCTCGGTAACAAGAAGATCGGAACCACCGGACGTGGCATCGGTCCCTGTTACCAGGACAAGATCGCCCGTGTCGGTGTTCGTGTGGCCGACGTGCTGGACGAGAGCATCCTGACCCAGAAGGTCGAGGCCGCGCTCGAGATCAAGAACCAGATCCTCACCAAGATCTACAACCGACGTGCCCTCGAGCCTGCGAAGGTGGTCGAAGAGGTTCTGGGTCAGGCCGAAGGTTTCAAGCACCGCATCGCCGATACGCGACTGCTGCTGAACCAGGCGCTGGAAGCCGGTGAGACCGTGCTGCTGGAAGGCTCGCAGGGCACCCTGCTCGATGTCGACCACGGCACCTACCCGTTCGTCACCTCGTCGAACCCGACAGCCGGTGGCGCATCGGTCGGTTCCGGTATCGGACCGACCCGCATCACCACGGTGCTCGGAATCCTCAAGGCGTACACCACCCGCGTGGGATCGGGTCCGTTCCCCACGGAACTGTTCGACGAGTGGGGCGCATACCTGGCCAAGACCGGCGGCGAGGTCGGTGTCACCACCGGACGCGCCCGTCGTTGTGGCTGGTTCGATGCAGTGATCGCCCGATACGCCACGCGTGTCAACGGAATCACCGACTACTTCTTGACCAAGCTCGACGTCCTCTCCAGTCTCGACACCATTCCGATCT
The DNA here is from genome assembly GCF_056786475.1 of Williamsia sp. Y844. Taxonomy (NCBI): domain Bacteria; kingdom Bacillati; phylum Actinomycetota; class Actinomycetes; order Mycobacteriales; family Nocardiaceae; genus Williamsia; species Williamsia sp. Y844. The sequence goes on along the minus strand of NZ_JBXCJB010000001.1, from coordinate 1,224,040 downwards.
GTGTCGCCTACGAGGTCGACGGACAGCGGGTGGACGAGATGCCGATGACCCAGACCGGTTTTCATCACGCCAAGCCGATCTATGAGGAAATGCCCGGCTGGTGGGAGGACATCTCCGCTTGCCGCACCTTCGAGGAGCTGCCGAAGAACGCGCAGGATTACGTCCTGCGTCTCGAAGAACTCTCCGGTGCCTTTTTCTCCTGCATCGGCGTCGGTCCCGGCCGCGACCAGACCATCGTTCGTCGCGAGATCATCTGATCCGAGTTTCGAACACCGGCCGCCGGTCAGCATTTCGCTGATCGGCGGCTTCTGTTTTGTTGGCGCCGATCCCAATGCTGGGACGATCTTGCGAAAACATCCCAACCCTGAAGTTTGCTGTGATACAAATCACTCATACCTAGCAGTCAGCGTTGACTGTAATCAACGGGGGTTGAGATGGAATCAAGGATCAAAAGGGAGATGTCGCGGAGGTCGCTGCTGAAGGGGGTCGGTGTCGCCGCTGCCGCCGGCTCGGTGGCGATGGTGGTTCCGTCGCCGGTCGGTCCGGGGGCTCGAGGGGTGCCACCGGTCGGCGGCCCGCGGCGAGAGGTCGCGGTCTTCGGCGGTGGCATGTCGGGCCTGACCGTCGCCCACGAGCTGGTCGAGCGAGGCTTCTCCGTCGCGGTCTATGAGCCGGCCTTTCTCGGCGGCAAGGCCCGCAGCATGGATGTGCCGGGACCGGTGTCCGGTGGTCGGCAGGCATTGCCCGGCGAACACGGCTTCCGATTCTTTCCCGGCTGCTATCAGCATGTGCCCGACACGATGTCGCGTATCCCGGTCGCAGGCGGTTCGAACGTGCGCGATGCCCACCTGATCAACGTCGAAGGTGCGGTCATCACCTTCGACGACCCCGGCTACGCACCGGTGGTCGCACCGCAGTCGCTCGACGGGATGATTCAACATGCCGGGGCGGTCACCGATCTGGAGAACGTCCGCAATGCGCTGACCCTGGGGCTGGCGCTCACCGGGGACATCCCGCCTGCTGAACTGGCCTATTTCGTCGGCCGCGAACTCGTCATCGCGACGAGTTGCGAGGAGCGCCGCATCGGACAGTGGGAAAAACAGTCGTGGCTGGATTTCGTCAAGGCGGAAGGCAAGTCGAGTTCGTATCGGAAGTACCTGGCCCACGCCCTGACCCGGGCGACGGTCGCGGCCAAGGCGGAGATGGGTTCGGCGCGCACCATCGGGCAGATCGGATTGGCGCTGGCCACCTCGGCAACCGGGTTGATCGGGCAATACGACGCCGACCTCGTCGGAGGGGGCGTCGATCGGATTCTCAACGCACCGACCAATCATGCCTGGATCGACCCGTGGGTCGAGTACCTGAAGGCCCGTGGCGTCCGGTTTGTGATGGGCCAGGGCACAACAGGTTTCGACGTCACCGATGGTCGCATCGTCGGAGCCCGGGTGGGTGGCGATGGCGGGGCCGGCGTGGTCACCGCGGACTGGTATGTCCCTGCCATGCCGTTGGACCGGCTCAAACCACTGCTGCAACCACCGATCCTGTCGGCCGCGCCGGAACTGGAAGGAATCACTGCCCTGCAGGACGACTGGATGGTCGGGATCCAGTACTTCCTCTCGCGTCGATCCGACCTTCCGCCCAGTCATATTGCTGCCCTGGGCACCCCCTGGGCGCTGACCGGACTGTTCCAGGCCGCACCTTGGGAGGTGGACTTCGGTCGAAAGTACGGCGACGGCACCGTCCACGACTGCCTGTCGGTCGACGTCTCCGACTGGGACACCCCCGGCATTCTCTATGGAAAGACCGCCAAGGCATGCACCAGAGACGAGATCGCCAGGGAGGTCTGGGCTCAGCTGAGCCGGGCGATGAATCGTGGTTCGAGTCCGATACTGCGGGAGAGCGAGGTGCTCAGTTGGCATCTCGATCCCGGGATCACCTGGTCGCCCACCATCTCCAATGCGACACCGCTGATGGTCAACACCGCCGACTCCTACCGGAATCGACCGACCGCCGACACCGCGATCGGAAACCTCTTCATCGCAGGCGATCACGTGAGAACCAACATCGACCTCGCGACCATGGAGGGCGCCAATGAATCGGGCCGCCGGGTCGCCAACGCGATCCTCGCCGCCGCGGAAAGCAGTGCCGCACAGGTTCCGGTGCTTCCGTTGTGGGAGCTGCCGCTTCTCGACCCGTTCAAGCAGGTCGACCGCGACCGCTACCGCGCCGGACTGCCGCACATCATGGACGTCTGAGGGCAGTTAGTATCTTGCCATGACGGGCCGGGACGAACGCAGCTCCGGCACAAACGAACTCGTCCACCGGAGCGCAAAGAGCACCAGAAGCCGCAATCAGATCCTCGATGCCGCAATCGATGTGCTGATCGCCAAGGGCTACTCGGGGGCCAGCACGCTGGCGATCCAGGAGGCTGCGGGGGTTTCGCGCGGCAAGCTCCTGCACCACTTCCCATCCCGCGACGACCTCCTGATGGCCGCGGTTCATCATCTGGCCCGGGTCCGGATCGAAGAGTTGCCCAAGGCGATCGATTGGCCCGACGACCCGATGGAACGGATCTCGCTGGGTGTCGACCTCGGGTGGTCGACGTTCCATCAGCCCTACTTCGTGGCATCGATGGAACTGTGGACCGCGGCGCGGACCAATGAGAGACTTCGCAGCGCGCTGTTGCCTGCAGAAAAGGAACTCGGACCCACGGTCCGGGCAGCGGTGGCCTCATTTCTGGGACCGTCGCTGACCGCGGCCCCGCGGTATGGGCAGCTCTATCCGATCCTGCTGTCGAGCATGCGTGGCGCGGCGACCACATATCTTCTCGACCGCCGCAGTCCGCTGGACGATCCGCATCTGCCGCTGTGGAAACAACTGACCGCCGACTATCTGCTTGACCACTGAGTTACGCCTGCATCCCGGCGTTGCCGGTAGATTGCGGATGTTGATGAATCGGTAGGGGGTCAGGCGTGAGGTTTCCCGGACAGGAATCGGACTTCGGTTCGGTGTTGCTGGGCTCTGCGACCGAGACCCCCCGTCGCCAGCGCATCCGGATCCAGTTGCTGATCACGGTGTCGGTACTGACCGCCAACGCGATCGGTGCCGGGATCGCGATGCTGCTGGTGGTGATCGGGATCCCCGAACCCAGTGTGCTCGAACCGGAGTTCTGGTGGGTCAACTTCATCGCCGCCCCGGTCTATGTGGCCGTCGCGTTCTGTTTCGGCTGGGCGTTCGGCACGGCCAGGGTCCTGCGGCATCTGCGATGGGCGCTCCGCGACGAGCAGCCCACACCGGAGCAGGCGCGATGGGCGCTGCGGGCGCCGTGGGTGCTCACCCGGATGCAGCTTCTGCTGTGGTTCATCGCCGGAGTCCTGTTCACCCTCTGCTACGGCATCCTGGACCCCGAACTCATCCCGAAGATCGCCCTGGTGGTCGGACTGTCCGGCGCGGTGGTCTCCGCCATCTCGTACCTGCTTGTCGAGTTCGCGCTACGACCGGTCGCGGCGCAGGCCCTCGAAGCCGGCTATCCGGGCATCAAGCGACGTAGCCGACTACGTACCCGGGTCATGCTGAGTTGGGTTCTCGGATCGGGCATCCCGATCGTCGGGACGATGCTGGTCGCGTTCTTCTCCGTTTTTCGCGACACCACCAGCAAAACCGATGTCTTCGTGGCGGTCATGGTGCTCGGAGCCGTCGGCCTGTTCACCGGATTCCTGCTCAACTACCTCAGCATCAGCGCGATCAAGGCGCCGGTCGGATCGGTCCAGCAGGCGATGACAAAGGTCAGCGCGGGCGACAACGACGTCCGGGTCGTCGTCTACGACGGAACCGAATTGGGCGACCTGCAACGGGGTTTCAACCTGATGGTCGAAGGCCTCGGGGAACGCGAGCGGATGCGTGATCTGTTCGGCAGGCACGTCGGCCGGGACGTGGCCGAAGCGGCACTGGCACAGAATCCCGAACTCGGCGGCGCCGAGCGCTATGTGGCCGTCGTTTTCGTCGACGTCATCGGGTCCACCGCGCTCGCGGCATCGCGGCCCCCGGACGAGGTTGTCGCGCTTTTGAACAAGTTCTTTGCGGTGGTCGTCTCGGCGGTCGAATCGCATGCGGGCCTGGTCAACAAGTTTCAAGGGGATGCGGTGCTCGCGGCGTTCGGTGCGCCACTGGAATTGGCCGACCCGGCGACCGCAGCGCTGTCAACGGCCCGCGAGATCTCCGAGCGCCTGGCCGGCGAAATCCCCGAACTTGCCGCCGGGATCGGCGTGGCATATGGATCGGTGGTCGCCGGAAATGTCGGTGCCATAGAACGATTCGAGTACACGGTGATCGGTGACGCCGTGAACGAGGCGGCCCGGCTCAGCGAGTTCGCCAAACGGGACCCGAGCCGGCCGGTGGCCTCCGGTCGGGCGATCGCAGCGGCATCCGAGAGCGAGGCCGCGTACTGGTCGCGATTCGAATCAACTCTGCTGCGCGGACGTTCAGAGGAAACCGAGGTCTATGTCGCCGCGGGCGGCGCCGATGTCTATGCCACGCAAGCGGTCGGAGAGGCCGGACACGATCAGCGGAGCCGGGGATGAAACCGATCCGCAGATCGGCGATGCACCGGCTCATCAAACCCGCCGACGTGATGGAACCGGTCGAGGATCTATGCCCGGAACTTGCGGCGGCACCCACTGATCCGACGCAGGATCCGGTATCCGAGAGCGTGCTCGATGGGGACGCAGCGGTCTGCGTGGACTGCGCCGCCGAAGGTGTGAACCATCCGGCGTCGCTGCGCAGATGTCTGACCTGCGGGCATGTCGCCTGCAGCGACTCGAGCCCACGCCGGCATGCGACCAGGCATTTCGAGGTCAGCGGTCATCCTGTGATCCGTTCGGCAGAACCCGGTGAGAGTTGGCGCTGGTGCTATCTACATGGGCGGATGGGCTGATTCGGCTTCTGCGGCCGGATTTGATCGCCTTCGACCGGGTCTACCTGTGCGATTGGTGGGCCCCTAGGGGTTAGCCTTGGACACGTGACTATCAGCAACTCGGAATCCGGCGTCGTTATCAATTCGGTGCCGCAGCGGATCGGTACGCCGCTGTCGCCCGGCGCCACCAACGTGATGCTGCTGGGTGCGGGCGAACTGGGCAAAGAAGTTGTGATCGCGTTCCAGCGCCTCGGCGTCGAAGTTGTTGCGGTCGATCGTTACCCCGATGCACCCGGTCACCAGGTTGCGCATCGTTCGTACGTCGTCGACATGACCGATCCGGTTGCCCTGCGCGCGGTGATCGAAGCCGAACGCCCCGACTTCGTGGTGCCCGAGATCGAGGCGATCGCGACAGAGGTCCTCGTCGAGATCCACGAAGAAGGATTCACCGAGGTCATCCCGACAGCCCGGGCAACCGCTCTGACGATGAATCGCGAGGGAATTCGCCGTCTCGCCGACGAGCGCCTGGGCCTTCCCACATCGCCGTATGCGTTTGCCAACTCTGCCGACGAGATCCGGGCCGCGACCGCCCGCGTCGGATTCCCTTGCGTCGTGAAGCCGGTGATGTCGTCGTCGGGCAAGGGCCAGAGTGTGGTTCGCGGCCCGGACGAGATCGACCGGGCCTGGGACCATGCCGTCGCCGGTGGTCGAGTGAAGGGCGGCCGCGTCATCGTCGAAGGTTTTGTGGACTTCGACTACGAGATCACGCTGCTCACCGTCCGTGCAGTCGATCCGGCAACGGGCAAGCTGGGCACCTACTTCTGCGCCCCGATCGGGCACCGGCAGCACAATGGTGACTACGTCGAATCCTGGCAGCCACAACCGATGAGCGAGACCGCGCTCGGTGGCGCCACCTCGGTGGCCGCCCGGATCGCGGCGGCGCTCGGCGACGGTCACCTCGGTGGCCGCGGCATCTTCGGGGTCGAGATGTTCGTCAAGGACGATGACGTCTACTTCTCCGAGGTCAGTCCGCGTCCGCATGACACCGGTCTGGTCACCCTTGGGACACAACGGCTTTCAGAGTTCGAGATGCATGCCAGGGCCATCCTGGGACTGCCTGTCGACGTCACGCTGGCCTCACCCGGAGCGTCCGCGGTGATCTACGGCGGACTGGATGAACCGGCCATCGCATTCGAGAATGTTGCTGCCGCACTTGCGGTTCCGGAAACCGACATCCGACTGTTCGGCAAGCCCGAGAGTTTCGCCCGACGCCGGATGGGCGTGGTGATCGCCACCGCCGACGACGTTGCGACCGCCCGCCGGCGGGCCACCGAGGCAGCGCGACTGGTGCGGCCCGTCAGCACCGCGTCCATGGCGCGCCCGCTACCGCCGGTGCAGGCGCCACCGGAGCCAACGGCTCCGGGCGATGCGGCCCAGACCCGGATCACCCGCCGTCCACCGGCAGCGGTCCGGCCGCAATCATCACCGCCGCCACCACAATCCCCGCCCCAGGCCCCCGTGAAGCAGTCCCCACCGCCGCAGTCTTCTCCGCCGTCGCAGCAACCGCCGCAGGTGGGCCTGAGCAAGCCGTCATCCGCCGTCGAGAACAACCGGTAGTGGGGATTCTCGAGTGCCATTCGCTGGTGAGTTGCTCGTTGCTGCCATCATCTTCATCGGTCTCTGCGGTGTGGTGGTGCCGGTACTGCCCGGGCTGACCCTGATCCTCGCAGCAATCGCCGTGTGGGCGTTTGTGGTCGGCGGCTGGGCCTGGCTGATTTTCGCGATTGCCGCCGGCTTTCTGGGCGCCGCCGCGGTGGTCAAGTACCTGATCGCCAACAAGTCGATGGCGAATTCGGGTGTGCCGGGCCGGACCGTGATCGCCGGTGGACTACTCGGGATCGTCGGGTTCTTTGTCGTCCCGGTGGTCGGCCTGATCATCGGATTTGTTCTCGGCGCATTCCTGGCCGAATGGTGGCGCTGCAAGGACATTCGCGGCGGATGGAACGGCGCGGTGGCAGCGACGAAAGCGGCCGGAGTGGCGATGATCATCGAACTCACCGGCGCCCTGCTCGCGGCATCGCTGTGGCTGGGCGCCGCATTCGTGTTCTAGCCCGGTGGCATCGGCGTTCGTAAAGCGGTTACGTCTTGCGGCCGATCGGAACGATCATCGGGCCGCCCGACACCGGGTCTGTCAGGACCTGGGACCGCAATCCAAAAGCCGCTTCCAGAAGGTCGGTGGTGATCACGTCGGCTGGTGTGCCTTCGGTGATGACCGCGCCGTCGCGCATCACGATCAGCCAATCACTATAGCGGACAGCGAGATTCAGATCATGTAGCACCATGATGACCGTCTTGCCGTGCTTGTGGCACAGGTCGTCGACGAGGTCGAGGACGTCGATCGAATGTGAGAGGTCGAGGTAGGTGGTCGGCTCGTCGAGCATCACGATGTCTGTCTGCTGGGCCAGGGTCAGCGCTATCCACACACGTTGCCGTTGACCACCGGACAATTCGTCGATGGTTCGGTCGGCGAGGTCGGTGCAATTGGTTTGTTCGAGCGCCTGCGACACCGCGATCTCATCGGCGGGCGACCACTGGCGGTACCAGGACTGGTGGGGATGGCGACCACGTGAGACCAGGTCGGAGACGGTCAAACCCTCTGGGGCGACGGGGTTCTGGGGTAGCAGGCCGATAATGCGGGCGACATCCTTGGTGCGCATCGACGAGATGTCGGCGCCGTCGAGCAGCACGGTTCCGGCGGTGGGCTTGAGCAGCCGCACCAGGGACCGCAGCAGCGTCGACTTACCGCAGCCGTTGGGGCCGACGATGGTGGTGACCTTGCCGTCGGGGATGTTGATGTCGAGGCCGTCGATGACCGTGCGATCGCCGTAGCCGACCTGAAGGCCGGTGGTCGCGATCCGCGCCGAGTTCGGCGCAGAGATGGCGGCACTCATACCGAGGCCTTTCGGTTGATTTGAATCATGAGGTAGATCAGGGCGGGGCCGCCGATTCCGGCGGTGACCACGCCGACCGGGATGCCTGCGGGCATCACAGTGCGGCAGAGCAGGTCGCTGCCGATGACCAGAGCGGCACCGGTGAGTCCCGAGGTGATCGGGCCGGGTATCTCGGCGCGGGTCAGGCGCATCGCGATCTGCGGTGCCAGGAGGGCGACAAACGCGATCGGCCCTGCCGATGAGACACACACCGCGGCCACGATCACCGCGACGATCAGAACTATTGCCGAGACGGGATTGGCCCGGACACCGAGGCCGCGGCAGACGTCGTCGCCGAGGCTGATCAGGTTCAGGTTCCGGTTCTGCATACAGACGATCGCGATGGCCGGGATCAGCACGATCAGTGGGGGCCATACCGCGGACCATCCGGCCCCGGACACCGAACCGACAATCCACAGTTGCGCTCGTTGGACCTGATCGATGTCGGCGCGGGTGAGCAGGTACGCGATCAGTGCCTGCAGGCCCCAGGTGATCGCGACGCCCACCAGGACCAGTCGGATCGGGTCGATACCCTTGCGCCAGGTCAGGACATACATCAGCGCAGCGGTGGCCAGGCCGCCGAGCAGTGCAGCCGTTGCCAATCCGAGGTCGGCGAGCCACGAGGCCCAGGTCGATCCGAAAGCGATCACGGCGACGGCCGCGGCGCTGGCACCGGAGGTGATGCCCAGCATGTCCGGGGTGGCCAGGGGATTGCGCGCGATCACCTGGGTCAGTGCGCCGGACATGCCCAACCCGAACCCGACCAGCAGGCTCACCAGTCCGATCGGCAACTGGGTGTCGAAGACGACGACGTTCTCGGCGCGTGTGCCGCCGCCGAGCAGGATTCGGCCGACGTCGATGGTGCTCATCGGGAAGTCGCTGGTTCCGATGCTGATCGCGAACAGGAGCAGTGCCAACGCGGCCAGGAGTACGCCGACCCCGGTTGCCAAGGGCCGCACCACAAATGTTCCGCCGGCAAAGCGCACGACCGTCCGGCGTAGATGGTTGGTCGGCAGCGGTGTGGCCTCCGCAGTCGAGGAATTCTCCGGGGGGACCCCCGACGCGTCCTTGGTGGGTGCACTCATACGGCCACCAACTTCTTTGCGCGGACCAGGGCGATGAAGAACGGGGCGCCGACCGCGGCGAGCACGATACTGGCCTGCACCTCACCCGGACGGGCGATCATTCGTCCGATGACGTCGCAGGCGATGAGGGACACCGCGCCGATGAGGGCGGAGTAGGGCACGATCCAGCGGTAGTCGGGCCCGGTGAAGAAGCGGGCCACGTGGGGTGCCACCAGGCCGAGGAACACGATCGGTCCGCAGGCGGCCGTGGCTGCACCGACCAGCAGGGTGATGGACACGATGCCGACGATCCGAACCTGCAGGATCCGGGAGCCCAGCGCCTTGGTCATGTCGTCGCCCAGCGACAGGATGTTCAGGAAGAATCCGCTCGCGAGCGCCAGGATCAGGCCGGGGATCACGAAGGGCAGGGTGGCATAGATGACGTCGGTTCCGCGTCCGGCGATCGAACCGACCTGCCAGAACCGCCACGCCTCCAGCGACTTGGAGTCGACGAGCACGATCGCCGAGGTGATCGCGGTCAGCATCGCGGTCAAACCGGTGCCGGCGAGGATGAGCGTCAGCGGGCTCGCGCCTTTGCCCACCGAGGCGAGGAAGAAGACCAGGCTCGCGGCGATCAGCGCGCCGATCAGACCGAAGCCCATGTACTGGATCGGGGTGGTGATCCCGAGGATGTAGACACCGGTGACCACCGCGCATGCCGCGCCGGCGTTGACCCCGAGGATTCCCGGGTCCGACAGCGGGTTGCGAGTGTGTCCCTGGGTGAGGGCACCGGCGGCGCCGATCGACAGGCCGACGATCAACCCGAGGACGGTGCGGGGGAGTCGGAGGTCCTGAACGATCCCGACCGCGTCGGCTGCGCCCGGCACGTTGTCGGCCCACAGGGCGTCCCACACCTCGCCGATCGGGATCACCCGCGAACCGATCGCGATGGACAGCACGCAAACCACGACCAGCAGAGTCAGCAGCAGCACCAGACCGGACGTGCGGCGCGTCTTCTTGGTCAAGGGAGGTGCCCTGTCTTGTCCGGGGGTAACCGCGGTTGTGCCGCGTATGAACAGCTCTGGCGAGGGTAACCTAACCTGCTCTTGCCGACGGAGTCGAGTCAAGCTCTCGTCAAAGCCCGGTAACGAAACGGTAACGATGAGCGTATAACTTACTTCTCAGTCAATTCATGGCTAACGCTCAGGCATCCAGGTCCGATTCATCCCCCAAAGCCACGTTGTGGTGCCACCAAAGGAGTGAAGATGAAGCAGAAGTTCATTCGCGCCGCCGTCGCTGCGGCCGCGGCAGTCGGAATCGCCGCAGGCAGTGCAGTCGCCACGGCCCCCGCGCAGGCTGCCCCCGTTGGTCCGGTCGACCTCGATCTGACCGGCGGCGTGTTCTGCTCGTTCGGCAAGCCAGGCGACCCGTGGGTCAACTCCTGGTACATGGTGCGCTGGATGGAGGTCAAGGCATACGGTGCCGACTTCCCCAACGTGACCCTGCAGGAGTTCAACGGGGCTTCGAAGTTCACCCCGAAGCTCAAGAAGAACGAGACCCTGCGTATCGAGACCAAGTGGTTCGGTTGCTTCCCGAGCTCGATCTCGGGCTACACCATCTCCAGCAACATCGACCCGCTGCAGAACAACATCGGATTCTGGGCGAACATCCAGCGTCGAGACAACACGCCGGACGACGACGTCGCCCCAGCCGCATAAAAAATCCGCTCCACTTGCCTGCGTTCGCTCCGGTTGCAACCGGCGCGTACGCGAATAAGTGGAGCGGATTTTTTGGTTGGAGAGCCTCAGCCCTTCTCTACCTTGTGGGGTTCGGAGGCGGCGAACATTTCGTCGCGTTCGACGACCTTGACTCGTTCGCGACCTTCGGCGGCGCCGAGTGCGCGTTCGTGTTCGTCGAGGCGGTACCAGCCGTCCCAGGTGGTGAAGGCGACGTTTTTGTTGTCGAGGTATTTGATGATGGCGTCTTCGCCGGGCTCGGCCGGATGGAGGAGTTTGCCTTCACCCATGTCGTTGAGCAGGCAGTCGACGGTCTCGTTGGCGTCACCCTTGGTGTGACCGATCAGGCCGACGGGGCCGCGTTTGATCCAACCGGTTGTGTATATGCCGGTCATGTGGGTGCCCTGGTCGAAGACCCGACCGGCTTCGTTCGGGATGACGCCGGCCTGGTCGTCGAACGGCAGCTGCGGCAGGTTGTCAGACAGGTAGCCGACCGCGCGGTAGACCGCACCCAACTCCCAGTCGGTGAACCTGCCGGTGCCGCGGACGTTGCCGGTGCCGTCGAGTTCGGTGCGTTCGGTCCGTAGTCCGACGACTTTGCCGTCCTCGCCGAGGATTTCGGTTGGCGACTCGAAAAAGTGCAGGAACAGTTTGTGCGGGCGCCCTTTGGGGTCGCGGATCGCGTACTGCTCGATGATGGTCGCGACCTGATCGGTGATCTTGCTCGAACGGCGGGCGACGGTGGAGCCTTCGTCGTACTCGATGTCTTCGGGGTTGACGATCACATCGATCGTCGGGGAATGGTCGAGTTCTTTGAGCTCGAGCGGCGTGAACTTGGCCTGCGCGGGGCCGCGACGTCCGAAGACGTGGACCTCGACGGCTTTGTTGGCCTTGAGGCCTTCATAGACGTTGGCCGGGATCTCGGTCGGCAGCAGTTCGTCGCCGGTCTTGGCCAGCACGCGCGCCACGTCCAGTGCGACATTGCCCACACCGATGACCGCGACCTTCTCGGCTTCGAGGGGCCAGGTGCGGGGGAAGTCGGGATGTCCGTCGTACCAGGCGACGAACTGGGCGGCGCCATAGGAACCGTCGAGGTCGATGCCGGGGATCTGCATGGCGCGGTCGTCGGTGGCGCCTGTGGAGAAGATCACCGCGTCGTACATCTGCTGCAGGTCTTCCAGGGCGATGTCGCTGCCGAAGTTGACGTTGCCGATCAACCGGATCTGCGGCTTGTCCAAGACCTTGTGCAGGGCGGTGATGATGCCCTTGATCCGGGGATGATCGGGGGCCACGCCGTAGCGGATCAGCCCGAACGGGGCCGGCATCCGCTCAAACAAATCAATTGAGACGCCACGGTCTTTTGCTTTGTCCGACTTCATCAATGCGTCGGCGGCATAGATACCGGCGGGGCCGGCACCGACGATGGCCACGCGAAGCGGGCGGTTCTGATCGCTCATGAGTCGCAGTTGCTTTCTCGTGCGGAGAGTTCAGGCGGACGTCACCGACGCGGACCTGGGGAGGCTACTTCCTCCCCACGGTAGGCGCTGGACCTGACCGGAACCAAAAACGTCGGTTTCTGGGTCAGTCAAGTAAGGGTTGGCTGACCAAAATCTTGTTAACCGTCTCACGGTGGTGGCAGGTCGGGCAAATATGAGCGATAAGCTCGCGGCCATGGCAGGAAGCGACTCCGCAGCCGACCGTAAACGGTCGGGTGGGGGCAAAGAGACAGAACCAGAAGTTTTTGACGACGAGCGACGGACCATCTGGCCGTTCCTTGTGGCGGCCACGATCATGGTCGTGGTCCTGGGTGCGATCGTCCTCATGCAGGTACTTCGCCCGGCGGAGGACCGGCTGACGGACCAGGCGAAAGTGACCCACGCCGTCAACGACTACTACACGGCCCAGAACGCGATCAACTACACGAGCTACCGTGCCGTCTTCTGTACCGCCGAGCTCGAGTCTGCGGACTTCCCGAGCCAGGACGAGTTCACCGCCGAGTACCGGGACGCGCGTGATGCCGACGGCAAGATCGAGGTCGGCAACATCTCGGAGACCGTCGTCAACGGCGATCGGGCCACGGCCAATGTGCACTGGTTCCGGGAACAGAAGAGCGAAACCACGATCACCCCTATTGTTCTGGTCAAAGAGGGTGGCAACTGGAAGGTGTGTGCATGAGCTACGCAGGCGATCTGACCCCGCAAGAGGCATGGAAGATCCTCGACGAGGATCCGACGTCGGTACTCGTGGACTGTCGGACCCAGGCCGAGTGGAGCTACGTGGGCGTACCGGATCTGTCTGGTGTCTCCAAGAAGCCGATACTCATCGAGTGGGTCAGCTTTCCTGACGGTGCCCGCAACGCCGATTTCGTTGGGCAGTTGCGCGAAGCCGGTGTCGAGAACGACCAGCAGGTGGTGTTCCTCTGTCGTTCCGGACAGCGTTCGATCGGTGCGGCGCAGGCCGCGACGGCCGACGGGGTGGCCAAGGCATACAACATCCTCGACGGTTTCGAAGGTGCCACCGATCCGGACGGACATCGCGGTGCGGTCGGCTGGAAGGCAACCGGCCTGCCGTGGCGGCAATCGTGACCCAGACGGCCAGATTCAAGACAGCATATTGCGCACGATGGAGGACGAGTTGAACGCCAAACTGCCCGAGGGACTTTCGCCCGAGACCCTGGCTGTGCGCGGAGGGCTCATGCGGTCCGGTTTCGAGGAGACCTCCGAGGCCATGTACCTGACCTCCGGGTACGTCTATTCGTCTGCAGCTGCGGCCGAGCGGGCCTTCACCGGCGAAGAACAGCGATTCGTCTACTCCCGCTACGGCAACCCGACTGTGGCCATGTTCCAGGAGCGGCTCCGTCAGCTCGAGGGTGCCGAGGCGTGTTTCGCCACCGCCAGTGGCATGGCGGCGGTCTTCGTGGCGCTCGGTGCGCTGCTCAAGACGGGTGACCGGCTGGTGGCTGCGCGCAGCCTGTTCGGTTCGTGCTTTGTCGTGTGCAACGAGATCCTTCCCCGCTGGGGCATCGAAACCGTCTTTGTCGACGGAGAAGACATCGAACAGTGGGAACAGGCACTGTCGAAGCCGACTGACGCGGTGTTCTTCGAGACCCCGTCGAACCCGATGCAGACCTTGGTCGATGTGGAGCGCGTCTGCGAACTCGCCCACGCCGCCGGTGCAAAGGTTGTGCTGGACAACGTCTTTGCGACCCCGCTCCTGCAGAGCGGCCTCGAGCTCGGTGCCGACGTGATCGTGTATTCGGGTACCAAACACATCGACGGCCAGGGCCGGGTGATGGGCGGGGCAGTGCTCGGAACCAAGGAGTACATCGACGGTCCGGTGCAGACCCTGATGCGGCACACCGGTCCGGCGCTGAGCCCCTTCAACGCCTGGACGTTGCTCAAGGGACTCGAAACCATGCGGTTGCGGGTGGATCATTCGACCGCCGCGGCATTGCGCATCGCCGAATTCCTGGAAGCCGATCCGCGGGTTGCGCGGGTGAGATATCCGTTCCTGCAGTCACATCCGCAGCATGATCTGGCGAAGAAGCAGATGTCCGGTGGTGGCACCGTGGTGACGTTCGAACTCGCCGACACGGGCTCGGCATCCGGAAAGGCGCGCGCGTTCGAGCTGCTCGACGGTCTGCAGATCATTGACATCTCGAACAACCTCGGGGACTCGAAGTCGTTGATCACGCACCCGGCCACCACCACCCACCGGGCGATGGGACCCGAGGGCCGGGCCGCGATCGGGCTGTCCGATTCGCTGGTCAGGCTGTCGGTCGGGCTCGAAGGTGTGGATGATTTGTTGAAGGACCTGGACCAGGCCCTGTAGCGGGAGTCGGACGACGCCACCTGAGGTCGTCACCGGAGATCGGAGGGTGGGCATTTTTCACTCGCTGGCCGATTGGGTCATCTCGATCGTGCAGTCGACGCCGCCGTGGGCGGTGTACCTCGTGGTCTTCATCGTCATCTACTGCGAGGCGGCCGCGCTCCTCGGCCTGATCATGCCCGGTGAGACAGTCCTGCTTGCCGGTGGCGTGGCAGCCGCCGTCGGCCAGACCAACATCGTGTGGCTGATAGTCGGTGCCTGCATTGCGGCGGTACTCGGTGACTGGACGGGCTATTCCATGGGCCGCAGATCCGGCGGCCGCATCACCGAAACCCGCTTCGGTGGGTGGGTTGGGCGAGAACGCTGGCAAAAGGCCGAGGAACTCATCCGCCACGGCGGGGTCGCCACCGTGATCGGGGCGCGCTGGATCGGATACGTCCGCACAGTCACCCCGTTTGTGGCCGGGATGAGCAAGATGCCGACGCGTCAATATTTGCTTGCGAATGTCGCGGGCGGCGTCGTCTGGGTGAGCGCGGTGTGCATCATCGGCTATGCGGTCGGCGAGACGGTCGGGGCAACGCTGATGTTTTATCTGGCGGTTGGTGCGGGCGTACTCATGTCCGTCTATTTCTTCTTTCGCTGGTGGCGACACCGGAGTAGGTCACAAAAGTCCTCTGCCAGCGCGGAATAACATTCACGCCGCGTTTTAAAGGTTTGTCATTTGACAGGGAAATCAATGGCGCTGCAATGTGGTTATCGGTGATGAGTGCCAGCGACAAGCCCCGGCTTGCTGGCCGGCAACCCTCCATTCGCGGCGGGGTGCTCCGGGTGACAACCTGGCCGCTGTCTGTTCGGACGGCGGCAAGCGCGGACTCCGGCGGAGTCCTGATCCGAAGGGGATGCGGGTGACAAGCTCCTCCACCAGTGATCTCAGGGAAGACATCGCCCGGTTCGTGAAGGCGCGTCCGACCGATCGAGTTCTGTTCGCGTCCGAACTTGCCGAGGCCGTTGCGCTGGTCGCCGGTGTTGCACCAGGTGACGTCCTGACACTCGATCTGACGGCCGACCTCGCGGCCACCACGTCTGAAGGCGCTGACCGTGTGATGCCGGCGCAGATTGATCTGAGGACCACCCTCGCCGCGGTGGACAGTGAACTCGAACGTCGACCGGCCGCACTCCTGATCGTCCCCGCGGTGGCCGAGGCCACCGGCGAAGTTCTGCCGTTGCCCGCCCTGGCAGCGATCGCACACCGACGCGGCGCGCGACTGCTGGTCGACGGCAGCGAGATCGTCCCCCGGCGGGCCGTGAATCTGACCAGCCATGGAATCGACTACCTCGTGTTGTCCGGCCGGTCCATGGCCGGCCCGGCTGTGGTTGTTGGGCGCGGCGACTGGCTCGCAGACGCCCGGGCCGACGTCGACGACATCAGCACCGGTCATTCCCCGGCCCGGGCGTTGGCCGACCTCGGCTACGAGTGGGTCGGCCTCCACGAGCAGGCGTTGTCGGAGTGGCTCGACGCCCAGGCGGCCCGGCTTCCCGGTATCCGCCGGCTCCAGTTGTGGCCCGATGCCCGGGACAGGGTGGGAATCGCCTCGCTCACCGTTGCGGGCCGTTCCGAACCCGTAATCATCCGCTGGGGTGCCGGCACCAGCATCGATGAGCTTGCCCGGCAACTGAACTCACTCACCGAGAATGTTTTCGAGCAGGAGAAGTCATGACCGAGATCAGTAGTGCCACCACCCCGCGGACGCGCCCCGAACTGCTGGTTGCCATCGACGGTGACGACCATCCGATCGCCTGGAGCGGGCGCCGTCCGGCCGATGCGCGGAGTTCGGCGGTCCGTCGGATCCGCCAGCCGGACTTGCGCGGCGGCATCAAGGAGCGGGCTGCGTTGCGCGCCGGATGGCAGGACCTCGGTGAGGATCCCGCTGACCTGCTGGTGGCGTTGGAGATAGACGTGGTGATCGCCGAAGACGCGGCCACCGCTCGGGCCGAGCTCCTCCGGCTGGGGGAGTCGCGATTCGGCGACACCGTGCGCTATGTCGGCACCGCCAACGGACTCCTGACGCTGATTGTCGACATCTACGCCGCCGAGGTCGCCGATGCGGTCATCTTGCGGCCCCTCGACCAGGGACAAACAGGCGATCGGCCCGGCTCGGCGCAGCTCATCGCCGATCAGGTGCTGCCCGGTCTGCTCGAGCGGGCTGCCGCAGCCTGATCCCCCCACCACGCCTGCCTTCAGGCGTGGGGGAGGGGGCATGGTCGATCAGCTCTCGCCGTTTTCCCAGCGATCGATGATCCGTGCGCGAGCATCCTCGGTCAGCGAGCCGAACAACCGCAGTCTTGCCATGCCGCCGTCGGGGAAGATGTCGAGGCGGGCCTCGGTCATCGGTCGATCGACCTCGATCAGGAACCGGTGCCGGGTGTCGGGTTGCAGGGGAGACCGGCCCAAAACCTCGAACCACTCACCGTTTTCACCGTCACGGCCACGTATCGTCGCCGATCCCGGCGCATTTCCCAGGAAGTAGCTGGTATCGAGTTCGGCGAGTCCGATCGTCGACTCACCGGCCAATTTGACCTGTACCCAGTCGTTTCCGTCATCGCGTCGGCGTGAGGTCTCCCAGCCTTCGCCCATCGTGCGGGCCCGTCCGGGCATCAGGAGATTGTTCGGAGAGCCATAGAACATGTTGGAGCAGGCGGTGATCATGCCGCCGTTCTCGAGCGCGGCCAGGTCAAAGTGTCCGTAGGACAAGAACTTCGGGTCGGGGACGCCGCGGCCGTGCACACGGAATCGCGCCACGCCACCGTCGGGATGGATCGTGAGCCGCACGTGGGTGAAGCGTTCCTTGGAATCCACCCGGAACGGATTCTGGGTATCACCGTTGACCTCCACGCGGTCGACGATCGTCTGCCACTTCGTGTCTTCCAGCAGCTCCTGTGTGGTCGGAATGCCTTCGACCGCAGCAGCTTCCACCGAGATGTACGGCGGATAGTTGCCGACGAACCACGAGGTGTCCACCACGACGCCGTAGATGATGCCGGGGACGCCAAGGCGCACGATCGCCTGGTCCACACCTGCTTCACGTCGCCGCCGGGTCTCCCAGCCGTCATAGACCTGACCCTTGTGTCCGAACGTCGCCGGTTGATACTCGGCGGCGGGCGTCTTGATGAGGTTCTCGGCCTCGGCGAAGAGGTCGTCATTGGTCCAGAGGACCGCGCCGCCGAGAGCGCGTAGAGCCAAGTCTGGCATCGAGGTGAAATGGGGCCGCGAGTTCGGCGGGGATGGGGTCACGACTCCCCAGGCTAGTGGCACGGCGGATCGGGTGCGACTCGTCGACGGTGGGTTCTTGCGTTAGCTCCGCGGCGAGGGCCATACTCTCACGCAACAACTAGTTGCATGTCGAAACTCGTTGAACCTTGAGAAGGATCATGTCGGAGGAGACACCGTCGCGAGACGATCAGATTGCGGATCTCATGGAGGTCCTGGCGAGGCACCTGCGGATTCGTGACCGCTTGGCGGCGACGCGGTGGCGAACCGCGGACGACGCTGTCGAATCTGCGGCCTACCACTGTCTGTTTCGGCTGAATCGGGCGCCGGCGCGATCGGGTGAGCTGGCCGAGGCATTGTTCAGTGACCCGTCGACGATCAGCCGCCACGTCGCTCAGCTGGTCAAATTCGGTTACGTGCGGCGCGAGGCCGATCCGCGTGACGGCCGGGCCACCATCCTGGTGGTCACCGAATCCGGTGCGCAACGGGTCGCCGATTTCCGAACCCGGCGGGCCGAGGAACTCGAGACGATGCTGGCCGATTGGGATGACGATGATGTGGAGACCCTGACCGAACTGCTCGGGAGATACGTAAGCGCTGCAGAACGCACCCTCATCGAGGCCAACGAGTCGCCTGCGGACCGCACCCGGTCCTGAGATCGCCCCACACAACCGAAAAGGGCCCGACATCGCTGATGCGAGTCGGGCCCTTTTTCGTGTATGTGGGGACGATCAGCCGCGAGAGGGCTCGTTCGCCCCGTGCGGCTGCGAGGCCAGACGTTCGATCGCTTCCTGCGCGACTTTCTCGGCCTCGGCCTTGCCTGCCCAGCCGCCACCCTGGACCTCTTTGCCGGGCTCGAGATCTTTGTAGTGCTCGAAGAAGTGGGCGATCGCCTTGAGCTCGAAGTCCGAGACGTCGCCGACATCCTGGATGTGGTCCCAGCGGACATCTCCGGCCGGAACGGCCAGCAGCTTGTCGTCACCACCGGCCTCATCGGTCATGCGGAACATGCCGACGATGCGGGCGCGGACGATCACGCCGGGGTAGACGGACTCGGGGAGCAACACCATGGCGTCCAACGGATCGCCGTCCTCGCCGAGGGTGTTGTCGATGTACCCGTAGTCGGCGGGATAGCCCATCGATGTGTACAGGTACCGGTCGAGATAAATCTTTCCCGACTCGTGGTCTACTTCGTACTTGTTGCGTTGTCCCTTGGGGATCTCAATCGTGACGTCGAAGTCCACGTTGTACTCCTCGTGTGTTCTGCCTACCCAAAGTGTTCTCCGGTAGCCGGTCAGCAAATCGACTCAACGATACTGTGGAGACCTGTGCCCGCCGCGAGCGGCAAGAACTTCGACCGGAGGTAATTCGTGCCAGGCAGTTCGCCGAGTCGCAAGGGGCTCCTGTGGACGCTACTACCGGTGGTTGTACTGATCGTCGTCGCGGCGATTGTACTGGTCATCGCGTTGCGTGTGGACGAGAAGCACAACAGTCTGCCTGCGGGTGCCTCCGCGCAGCCGTCGCCGGTATCGCTTGTCCCGCAGATCAGCCCGGTGGCCACCGATGCGCCGCTGCCCACGTCGGCCGGGATCGCTGCCGCTCTGTCGGAGGTGCTGTCGAACCCGGGTCTGGGCGAGCTGTCGGGCGAGGTCTCCGATGCGCTCACCGGTCAGACACTCTGGTCGCAGACCCCGAACCGCCCGATGGTGCCGGCTTCGACGATCAAGATCCTCACCACGGCGGCCGCTTTGCTGGCGTTGCCGCATGATCAGCGGATCTCGACCACGGTGGTTGCCGGTGCCGACGGACAGGTGATCCTGGTTGGCGCGGGCGACCCGACGCTGTCCGCGCAACCAGAGGGGCAGGAGACGTTCTTCACCGATGCCCCGCGGATCGCCGCGCTGGCCGATCAGATCGAGAAGGCCGGTATCGATGTCACCTCGGTGGCGGTCGACACCAGTGCCTTCTCCGGTCCGACGATGGCGTCGAGTTGGGATCCGGTGGACATCGCCGACGGCAACATCACACCGATCGAATCGCTCATCGCCGATTCCGGGCGAATCGATCCGCTGGAGATCGATTCGCCGCGGACCCCGACCCCGGCACTGGCCGCCGGGACGGCACTGGCCGCGGCGCTCGGCGTCGAGAACCCCGTGGTCCAGGCAACTGCTCCGGCAGGCGGCGCCGTGATCGCCACCGTCACGTCGGCGCCCCTGGTGACCCGACTCGGGGACATGATGCGTGCCAGCGACAACGTGCTCGCCGAGACCACGTCCATTGAGATCTCCAAGGCGATCGGCGGCAGGCCGACGCTGGCCGGAGGTATCGAAGCTGTTCGAAAAGTTCTGAGTGATAACGGTTTCAACATGGATGGCACGGTCTTCGGGGATGTCAGCGGCCTATCCGAGGACAACAGAATTTCGGCCGGGTTGCTCGACAAGGTGACCGGCGCCGGAGCCGGGACAGCCCAGCCGAAGCTGCGGCCGCTGCTGGACATGCTGCCGGTGGCCGGTGCGACCGGCACCCTGGCGGAGCGTTTTGTTCTCGAGAACGCCGACGGTGCCGGGTGGATCCGCGCAAAGACCGGAACATTGACGGTCGCCAGTGCGTTGGCCGGAGTGGTGCAGACGAAAGAAGGACGCGTGCTCAGTTTTGCTCTGATGTCCAATGGCACCGGGCCGACCGAGGCCCGGCCCGCGCTCGATGCGGTCGCCGCGGCCTTGCGTGATTGCGGATGCCGATGAGTATCGACTGGGAGCTCGCCGCGTCGGTGGGCAAGAAGATCGCCCGGCCCGGTCCGCTGACCACGGCCTACACGGCCGAAGCCGCCCGCAACGAGCTGGCGGCGTCGGCAGTGGCGTCCGAAGTGCCGGTTCGGGAGGTCACCGGGCTGGCCGACGGACTTCCGGTGCCCGCAGCGCGGGTACTCGACCGCGGCGAATGGATCGAGGCGGCGGCACTGTCGATGGCGGCGATGCTCGACCCCGGTGAACCCGACGAAAAGCCCGGGGTGACCGGACGAATCGCGGGTCTGCAGGCCGGTG
This sequence comes from Williamsia sp. Y844, assembly GCF_056786475.1. Taxonomy (NCBI): domain Bacteria; kingdom Bacillati; phylum Actinomycetota; class Actinomycetes; order Mycobacteriales; family Nocardiaceae; genus Williamsia; species Williamsia sp. Y844. The sequence goes on along the minus strand of NZ_JBXCJB010000001.1, from coordinate 1,203,198 downwards.
GACTGCTGGCCCTGATGTCGAGCGCCATCCTGGGTCAGTACGACCCGTTCACCCCGGATCCGATCAGCGGACACGACGGCGTGCTGATGCTGGTGACCCCCAACATCATCGCGGTCGAGCGTGGGTTGCGGGTGGTACCGGCCGACTTCCGGCTCTGGGTGTGCCTGCACGAGGTGACCCATCGGGTGCAGTTCTCGGCGAACCCCTGGCTGCGTGACTACATGCAGTCGAACGTCGAGGCGCTCACTTCCGAGGATGTCGAGTCCACCGGTGAGATGGTGTCGCGGATCAGCGCCGCGCTCCGCAGCGATCTCCCGAGGGAAAAAGGAATTGTCGGCGCGATGCAGCTCCTGCAGTCCCCGGAGCAGTACGAAGCGTTCAGCCGGATGATGATGCTCGGCACGCTCCTCGAAGGCCACGCCGACCACGTGATGGACGCGGTGGGTCCGGCCAAGGTGCCGACCGTCGACCGGATTCGTACCGCATTCGACAAGCGTCGGGCCAGGCCTCAGAACCCCGTACAGCGGCTGCTGCGCACGTTGATGGGCATGGACGCGAAGATCGCCCAGTACACGCGGGGCAAGGCATTTGTGGACGAAGTGGTCGAGACGGTCGGCATGACCCGCTTCAACGCGATCTGGACCGGCCCGGAGACGATGCCGACGCCCGCTGAGATCGAAACCCCCCGGGCGTGGATCGATCGCGTGTTGTGAACTCCGGAGCGGTCTCCGAGATCACCAGGGCGGTAAAGGTTTTCGCCCGCGAGTATCTGACCGGGCCGCAGGTGTGCGTGGGGTTGTCTGGGGGCCCTGATTCGACCGCGCTGACCGCGGCTGCCGTGCGGGCGGGCCTGGACGTGCGGGCCCTGATCGTCGACCACCGTTTGCAGGCCGGTTCGGACGTGGTCGCCGAAAAGGCGGCGGCGATGGCAGCGGCGCTTGGTGCGCAACCGGTGATCGTCGGGGTGGACGTTGCCGGTGCCGGTGGTCCGGAAGCGGCGGCCCGTCGCGCTCGGTACGCAGCTTTCGACGCGCATCGCGCTGATCGACCGGTCCTTCTCGGTCACACACTCGACGACCAGGCCGAAACCGTACTGCTGGGTTTCGCGCGCGGGTCGGGAGCCCGGTCCGTGGCCGGGATGCGGCCGTGGGCGCCACCGTTCGGGCGGCCGCTCCTCGGTGTACGACGCTCGGTCGCGGTGGCCGCCTGCGTCGAACTCGATGTGACCCCGTACAAGGATCCGCACAACCGGGATCCGCGGTTCACTCGCGTCCGGTTGCGGCGTGAGGTGATGCCACTGCTCGAGGAGGTGCTGCAAGGGGGCGTCGCCGAGGCATTGGCGCGGACCGCGCGGCAGCTGCAGCTCGACGTCGACGTGGTCGAAGGGATGGTCGATGACCACGCCGCGCTTGTCGACGGCGTTGAGGTGGATTATGCCGACCTCGCGGCGCTGCCGGGTGCCATCCGGCTGCGCCTGCTGCGACGGTGGTTGCTGGCCAATGGCGCCACCGAGCCCACCGACGCCGTGGTTCAGGCGGTCGACGCGTTGGTCATGCGGTGGCGAGGCCAGGGAGCGGTGGCGATCGGTGGCCGGCCGCAGTTTCGTACCCAGGTGAGCAGACGCGGCGCCCGACTTGTCGTCGAGCGCCGCGAGCGTTGAATCGCGCCGGATCAGGGTGCCGGTGCCACGAAGGGCGAATTGATCGTGTTGAAGTACTGGATCGCAGCGCCGATCAGGGTGGGTCCGCCGACCGCGATCGTGCCGAGGACGCCGCCGATACCGGCTCCGGTGACGGCACCCGGTAGGCAACCGGCTACAACGGCAGGCAGTCCGAGGACACAACCGATCCCGGCGCCGATGATGGTGCCGACCAACCCGCCGATCGCCACGGACACCGATATGTAGGTGCCGAGCGTCTCCAGCGCCTGCATGTCGCGTTCTTCTCGGGTCGTGGGCGCGGCGACCGGGGTGGCCGCGGCCGGATCGACAACCGGTGTGAGGGTGGCCGTGCGGCCGTCCACATTCGCCGCGATCGGGAACTGTTGGTTGTCGAGGTTGAAGAACAGCGGAACGGTGGCAGCCACGTTGCCGGTGGCGTCGACGATCTCGAGCTGACCGTCGTTGGTACGCAGTGACCCGATGTCTGTCGAAAGGACGATCTGGTCGCCCCCGACGATGTCGGCCTGATAGTTGATGTCATTGGCCGGTGCGGCATTTGCCGGTATTGCTGTCAGGAAGCCGGCGGCGGTGACGGCTGATGCAATGAGTGCGATGAATCCATTTCTGCGTTTCATGGGTACGTCCTGAGGGGTTTTGGGCGGGTGTGAAGCGTCACCCGAAAGGTGATTGATTTTCGCCACGTGCCCAATTTCGATTCAACCGAAAGCTGTCCGACTTTCGCCGATCGCTCCCCCTGACCGTATTTCGAAACGGCTCGTGGATCTTGTGTGCTTCGGTGTCGCGCGCAATCAGTAAAACAAAACTGTGATTGCGAAAAACTCGCGATGGTGGAAATCATCCGTTCGGTGGACTTCGCGATGCTTTGGTGGGTTGTTGCCCCCTGCAATTGCTGTCATGGCGTTTGAGGCATGATGTCCCTTGTGACGGCGCAGCGTGATCCATACGGCAATGACATCGAAGCGGTAGTGGTCACAGAGGAGCAGATCAGGCAGCGGACCATCGAGTTGGCCGAGACGGTCGCCTCGCGCTACCGGGACGCTCCGGACGACCTCGTTCTGATCGGGGTCCTCAAGGGGGCGGTCATGTTCATGACCGACTTCGCCCGGGCGTTGCCGATCCCTTCGCAGCTCGAGTTCATGGCCGTGAGTTCGTACGGCTCGTCGACATCGTCGTCGGGCGTGGTGCGGATTCTCAAGGACCTCGACCGCGACATCAACGATCGCGACGTCGTGATCGTCGAGGACATCATCGATTCGGGATTGACCCTGTCCTGGCTGATCAAGAACCTCCGCACCCGCCACCCGCGGTCTCTGGAGGTGTGCACACTGCTGCGCAAACCAGATGCGGTCCGCGCGGACGTACATGTGGCCGATGTCGGATTCGACATCCCCAACGAGTTCGTCGTCGGATACGGTCTCGACTACGCCGAGCGCTACCGCGACCTGCCGTACGTCGGCCGCTTGCATCCGTCCGTCTACACAGACTAAAAGGTGATCGATGACTGCAGTCCAGACCGCCGCCGGAGTACGCGCGGGACGGCTTGACCCAGTCGAGGTCACCCGGGAGGCGCTGGCCCGGATCTCACAGCGCGATTCGGAACTGGGTGCTTTTGTCGCGGTCCGGGCCGACCGGGCTGTTTCCGAAGCCGAGGTTTTGACCGCGCATCCACAACTTGCTGAATTGCCGTTGGCAGGTGTGCCGGTGGCGATCAAGGACAATATTCCGATCGCCGGTGAAATCATGACGGTCGGATCGCAGGCCACCAGCCGTGCGCCGCAGTTGACCAACCACACCGTTGTTCGGAGATTGCGTGCGGCCGGGGCGATTGTCATCGGGACCACCGCAGTTCCGGAATTGTGTATGTGGGGGACCACGGATAATCAGGCCACCATTTCGCGTAATCCCTGGAATACCAAGCGAACCCCTGGCGGTTCGTCGGGCGGATCGGCCGCCGCCGTTGCCAGTGGCCAGGTCGACATCGCCCACGGCAACGATGGGCTGGGCTCGATCCGGATACCGGCGGCAGACTGCGGAGTCTTCGGCATCAAACCGGGGCGGGGCGTGGTGCCGTCCGAGTTTGGTGGCAACGGCTGGTTCGGCATGAGTGAGAACGGGCCACTGGCCACCACGGTCGCCGACGCGGCACTGATGCTCTCGGTGATGGCCGATGCGCCAGATCTGGCGAAGGCGGGTCTGTCGACAGATCCGGGATCGCTTGGCATCGTCGTGGCCGAGAACTTTCCCCTTGCCGTCGGCAAGACCGACAAACATTGGGCGCAGGCGCAGGAGAGTTGCAGTTCACTGCTGGCCGACCTCGGTCACCGGGTGCCGCACGCAGACCTGCCGTACCCCGCGAATCCCGCGCCCCTGCTGATGCGTTGGCTTGCCGGTGCGGCCGCCGATGCCGATGACATCGAGGCGGCCGGTGGGGATCTGGACAAGCTGCAGCGGCGCAGCAAAGTCCATACGTCACTCGGGCGGACTGTGACCCGTTTCGATCTGGTGAACGACAGTCAGGTCGACAAGATCGAGAAGAAAGTCCTCGCATACCTCGACCGCAACAAGGCCGATGTGCTCCTGACCCCGGCATTGGCGACGTCTCCGCCTGCGGCGAAGCAATGGAGTTCGGCGAGTTGGGCCGCGAACATGTGGGCCAACGTCGGCTATGCCCCCTTCTGCGGGCTCTTCAATCTCCTGGGCTGGCCGGCGATGTCGGTCCCCTTCGGCGTTCACCCGGTCACCCGCACCCCCCTTGCCGTGCACTTCGCAGGCAGGCCCGGATCCGAAGCGCGCCTGCTGACCTTGGCTGCCCAGATCGAAGGCGCCCGTCCCTGGCAGAGGGTCGCACCCGGCTTCTGACCGCGCCCGCTCATCGGTATCACGCCCGCGTGGTCTGCAGGCCGCGCAAGTGTGAGAAGCGTAAGCGGGCACCCGATGGATTGACCTGCAATTGCGCTCCTAGGGAACGCCTGACCATGGTGAATCGTTGACGGGTAGCCTGAGAACTCAGATATCCCGACTGGAAGGACGCGCCGAAATCACAGCGAGAGCCACAGACGTGGCTCTCGGTCTCGGCTGACACACCTCAATGAACCGTAAGACTGTCTTTCGCAATCTGGCGATCGTGGCCGTTATCGTGCTGGCGATCTGGGGTTGGACCCTGCTACGGGACAACAATCGTGACTACAAGGCCGTCGACACGTCGGTGGCGATTACGCAGCTCAACACCAAGAACGTGGACGAGGTGCAGATCGACGACCGCGAGCAGACGCTGCGGATGACGATCAAGGATCCGAGTCAGACGGACGGTGAGAAGAAGATCTCGGCGAAGTACCCGGCGCAAGCCACCGAAGAGATCTTCAACCGCGTCAACGACACCGGTGCGACGTATCAGACGAACGTCAACAAAGACTCGTTCCTGATGCAGATGCTGATCTTCATCCTGCCGCTGGTCTTGCTGTTCGGGTTGTTCTTCTTCGTGATGAGCCGGATGCAAGGTGGTGGCAAGGGCGGTGTCATGGGCTTCGGGAAGTCCAAGGCCAAACAGCTCACCAAAGACATGCCGTCCACCACGTTCTCAGATGTCGCCGGTGCCGATGAAGCCGTCGAAGAACTCTTCGAGATCAAAGACTTCCTGCAGAACCCGGCCCGCTACCAGGCACTCGGCGCCAAGATCCCCAGGGGTGTGCTGCTCTACGGCCCACCCGGAACCGGCAAGACGCTGCTCGCACGCGCGGTTGCCGGTGAGGCCGGTGTCCCGTTCTTCACGATCTCCGGTTCGGATTTCGTCGAGATGTTCGTCGGCGTCGGTGCCTCGCGAGTGCGTGACATGTTCGAGCAGGCCAAGAACAACAGTCCTTGCATCATCTTCGTCGACGAGATCGATGCGGTCGGCCGCCAGCGTGGTGCCGGCCTCGGCGGTGGTCATGACGAGCGCGAGCAGACCCTCAACCAGTTGCTGGTGGAGATGGACGGATTCGGTGAGCGTTCGGGCGTCATCCTGATCGCGGCGACCAACCGTCCCGACATCCTCGACCCGGCGCTGCTGCGTCCGGGCCGCTTCGACCGCCAGATCCCGGTCAGCAACCCCGATATGGCCGGACGCCGGGCGATCCTGAACGTCCACGCCCAGGGCAAGCCGATCGACGCCGACGCCGACCTCGACGGTCTGGCCAAGCGCACACCCGGCATGTCCGGCGCCGACCTGGCGAACGTCATCAACGAGGCCGCATTGCTCGCGGCTCGCGAAAACCGCACCACGATCACCGCCGAACTCCTCGAAGAGTCGGTCGATCGCGTCATCGGTGGTCCGCGTCGTAAGAGCCGGATCATCAGCGAACACGAGAAGAAGATCGTGGCGTACCACGAGGGTGGACACACCCTGGCCGCGTGGGCGATGCCCGATCTCGACCCGATCTACAAGGTGACCATCCTGGCCCGCGGTCGTACCGGCGGACATGCTCTGGCCGTGCCCGAGCAGGACAAAGACCTGATGACACGGTCGGAGATGATCGCTCGTCTGGTGATGGCGATGGGTGGGCGCGCTGCCGAGGAACTGGTGTTCCACGAGCCGACCACCGGAGCTTCGTCCGACATCGATCAAGCGACCAAGATCGCCCGCGCGATGGTGACCGAGTACGGCATGAGTGCCCGCTTGGGCGCCGTTCGCTATGGCCAGGAGCAGGGCGATCCGTTCCTGGGCCGATCGATGGGCACGCATGCGGATTACTCGCCCGAGGTTGCCAGCGAGATCGACGACGAGGTGCGTCGCCTGATCGAGGCCGCGCACACCGAGGCCTGGGCCATCCTCACCGAGTACCGGGACACCCTCGATGAACTCGCGACCCAGCTGCTCGAACGCGAGACGCTGACCCGCAAGGACCTCGAGAAGATCTTCGACAAGGTCTCAAAGCGTCCCCGCATCACCACGTTCAACGACTTCGGTGAGCGCACCCCCAGCGACAAGCCGCCGGTCAAGACCCCCGGTGAGCTGGCCAAGGAACGCGGCGAGCCGTGGCCGCCCGAGGCCCCGAAAACGCCGGAGCTGACAAAAACGGGTTCGCATGCGCAGCCCGGACCGGGTCAGCAGCAGCCGGGTGCGACTTCGGGTGGAACCCGTCCTGATTACGGTGCTCCGGCCGGGTGGTCGGCACCGGGATGGCCCCCTGGTAACTCTCCGAGCGGTGGCCCCCAGGGCGGTGGCCAGCCGAACGGGCAACCCGGTGGTGGGTACCCCAATGGTGGTTACCCACAGGCACCAGGGAATCCTTATGCACAACCGCACAACCCCTATGGTCGGCCTCCGGCAAACGGACATCACAACGGTGACGGACACGGCGGCGGACACAACGGTGGCGGCCAGGGCGATGAAGGCCAGAACGGCCAACCGCCCTCAACCGGACAGAATGGACAATGACGTACCGCGAAGACTGCACCGCGATTGCCCCTTTTGATGCTGAGCGTGCCGAGCGCGCTGTTCGAGAACTTCTCATTGCTGTCGGCGAGGACCCGGAACGTGATGGGCTGAAGGAGACTCCGGCCCGGGTGGCCCGGGCCTACCAGGAGATGTTCGGCGGCCTGCACACCGATCCCGATGAGGTCCTCGCGACCACATTCGATGTCGGGCACGACGAATTGGTCCTGGTCAAGGACATCCCGATGTACTCGACCTGCGAGCATCACCTGGTCTCGTTTCACGGTGTCGCCCATGTCGGTTACATCCCCGGTGCCAGCGGTCAGGTCACCGGCTTGTCGAAGCTTGCCCGGGTTGTCGACCTGTATGCCCGCAGGCCGCAGGTCCAGGAGCGGCTCACCACACAGATCGCCGACGCAATCGTCCGGAGGCTCGATCCGCGCGGTGTCATCGTCGTGATCGAGGCCGAGCACTTGTGCATGGCGATGCGCGGTATCCGTAAGCCGGGTGCCACGACCACCACCTCGGCGGTCCGCGGGCAGTTCAAGACCAGTGCGATCTCGCGTGGAGAAGCACTGGATCTGATTTCCCGAAAGAGCTAGTGCTGCAAGACAGTGCCGTCATGAAGGGTTCGGGCGTCGTGAACACGGTCATCATGGGCGTGGTCAATGTGACCGCCGATTCCTTCTCGGACGGCGGTCGGTATCTCGATGTCGACGCAGCCATCGAGCACGGTGTTGCTCTGGTGGCCGACGGCGCGGACATCATCGACGTCGGTGGTGAATCAACGCGACCGGGTGCCCAGCGGGTCGACTCCGAATTGGAGATCGCGCGCGTCCGGCCGGTGATCGAAGGCCTGTCGGCACGCGGGATCGTGACGTCGGTCGACACGATGCGGGCCCGGGTCGCGGAGGCCGCGTTGTCGGCCGGGGTCGGCATCATCAACGACGTCTCCGGTGGCCGCGCCGATCCCGACATGGCCAAGGTCGTCGCGGAATCGGGGTCACCCTGGATCCTGATGCACTGGCGGCCGACGGATGCCGACTGGGCGCATTCGGGTAGAGCTGCCGGATATGGCGATGTGGTGTCCGAGGTCAGAAGCGAACTCCTCGAGCAGGTCGACGCCGCCGTGAAGGCCGGTGTCGATCCCGGTGCGCTGATCCTCGACCCCGGACTGGGCTTTGCGAAGACAGGCGAACACAACTGGGCGTTGTTGCAGCGTCTACCCGAGTTCCTGGAGTTGGGGTTCCCGGTGCTCATCGGGGCTTCCCGGAAGCGTTTCCTGGGGACCCTTCTCGCCGACGCCGATGGGAATCCGAGGCCGCCTGCTGGACGGGAAGTGGCCACGGCCGCACTCAGTGCGCTGGCTGCGGCCCACGGCGCGTGGGGTGTTCGGGTACACGACGTGGCGTCGAGTCGCGATGCGATCGCCGTTGCGAAGGCATGGAACGCCGGGGGATCTCCGGTTGTGAACGAACAAGTCGATACGAAGGGGCGCAATGGCTGACCGAATCGAGTTGCGCGGGTTGAAGGTCCGGGGCAACCATGGCGTGTTCGACCATGAGCGCACCGATGGCCAGGACTTCATCGTCGATGTGATCCTGTGGGTCGACTCGCGGGTCGCTGCGGCCACCGATGACCTTGCCGACACGGTCGACTACGGCGCACTGGCTCAGACCGCGCACGACATCATCGCGGGAACCCCGCGGAATCTGATCGAGACGGTGGCCGCCGAAATCGCCGACACGGTGATGCTCGAAACGGAGCAGGTGGCGGCGTGCGAAGTGACGCTTCACAAGCCGTCCGCGCCGATCCCGCTGACGTTCGACGATGTTGCGGTGGTGGCCAGGCGGTCCCGTAAGGGCATGCAATGAGTGGGGCAACACCGTGAGCCGTGCGGTGCTCTCGATCGGCTCCAACATCGGGGATCGGATGGCGCATCTGCAGTCGGTCTGCGACGGGCTCGCCGATGTGGTGGTGGCGACCTCCGCCGTCTACTCGACCGCGCCCTGGGGTGGTGTGGAGCAGCAGGACTTCTTCAATGCTGTTGTGGTGGTCGATGATCCGAACCGGGAGGCCGCCGACTGGCTGGCCGCCGGGCAGGAGCTCGAGCAGCAGGCGCAGCGGATCCGCGAACAGCATTGGGGTCCAAGAACTCTGGATGTCGACGTCATCTCGGTGACCAGTGCGGGCCGCGATGTCATCTCTGATGATCCGACCCTGACGCTGCCGCATCCGAGAGCGTCGCAACGCGCGTTTGTCCTGGCCCCGTGGCGCGATGTTGATCCGGCGGCGACGCTGTGGCACGACGGCGCAGCGACCCCGGTGGCCGATCTGCTTGCGGCACTACCGGACGACGAGCGATCTGGGGTGCACCGCACCGACCGGCAACTTGTGGTCGCCGGCCGCGACGAGGCGGACACGGGCCGATGAACCGGCGAAATCCGCGGCAGCAGTCCGATGACGGCAAGATGGGTCCGACCCGGGTCCGTGATCTGTCGGCCTTGGCCGCGGTTGCCGCCGTGGTGGTGTTCCTGCTGGTCCGCGTCAGTTACGGTTCGATGCCACCACTGCCATTGCTGGCCGGTGTGGTGCTGTATCTGCTTGCCGCCCTTGAAGTTGTGATCGCATTCGTTGTCCGTTCGCGCGTCCGGGACCGCGAGGTCGGGGCGCACCACGGACAGTTGCATCCGATCACCGCGGCGCGGGTTCTGGCACTGGCCAAGGCGTCGGCGATCCTCGGTGCGCTCGCAACGGGTGTGTGGGCCGGGACGCTCGTCTATCTCCTGACACGACAAAGTGAACTGGCCGCCGCGCGGGAGGATCTGCCGAGCGCGATCGTCGGGTTGATCGGTGCAATCCTGCTTGCGGTCGCGGCGTTGTGGCTCGAATATTGCTGTCGCGCGCCTGATGATCCGTCCGAGGATCTCCCCGCCTGATCGGCGGTGACAATCATCATGACCGTCTATAACAGGACTTGCCGGGTGAGATGGCGAATTCGTCCGCCGCAGCCCGGTATGTTTGCCCCATGACCACCTCCGCTGGCCGCTCGGCTGACGCCAGAAGGACTCGTCGTGGTCCGGGCCAATGGCTCATCGGCGCTTTGCTGCTGCTCGCTCTCGGTTCGAGCGTGTTCATGATCGTCACCTCGGAGATGAGCGTGGCCGGTTCGCTGGCCGTCATCACCGCGCTGTGGGCTGCGGTCATCGGCGCCATCCTGGTGACCAAATACCGTCGCGCCGCAGATTCCGCGGACGCGAAGGCCCGTGATCTGCGGTTGGTCTACGAATTGCAGCTCGAGCGCGAGATCACCGCCCGCCGCCAGTACGAACTCGGTGTCGAGACCCAGGTTCGCCGCGAGGTCAGCGCCGAATCCGGTTCCGAACTCGCCGCGCTCAAGACCGAGCTGCAGTCGCTTCGTGAGAGTTTGGAGCAGATCCTCGGCGAACTGCCGGAAGATCGCATCGCGCTCTTCCGCGAGAAGCTACCCGAGCTGGAGAACGGATCCAGTTGGCTCAATCGTCCGGATGCCGCATATGCCTCCGGTTTCGCCGAGTACCCGAGTGGTCTCGTCGATGACGGCGCGCTTGCCGAACAGGACTTCGCGTCCACGGCACCGCCTGCCGACGACTCCCCACGTGGGGGTGACGACATGACAGAGGTCTTTCCGGTGATCGCCGCCGAGGAGCCACTGCCCGCCGAGCCCGAGCCGGCCACAGCCGAACCGGCCGAGGCCGAGGACGAAGACGAAGACGAAGAGATCGTCGCCGAGCTGGTCGACGAATCGGCCGATGACAGCACTGCCGAACCGGCCTCGGAGTCCGAACCCCGTGCCTCGGGTAGGCGTCGTCGTGCTGATGAGCCCGCCGAGGACGCTGCGGACCCCGAAGGTTTTGCCGATGACAACCCGACCGATGAATGGGAAGTCGCACCGCCCGAGGATGCCATCCCCGATGCTCTGCTGGCCGAGGGCGAAGGTTCGCCCGATCACTCAGGGGCTCATGAATCCGGCCGTTCGGTCTCGGAACTGCTCCAGGGGTTTGCAGGTTCTTCCCCCAGCTCAGGGCGCCGTCGCCGCCGCGACTGAGTCCGATCGGTTCGACAACCGGTAGTGCGCGGCCGGGTTCTGGCCACCACGGCCGATATGCATTTCGGTGAGGCCGATCACAGCGGTTGGCGGTTTCGACGCTGCGGGATCTATCCTCGCTGCGAGACGTCTGGTACCCGAAATCGACTCTTTCGGCCGTGATCAATCATCCGGTTGGACGGGTTCGGTGGGACTGGAACGAATGATGGAGGACATCGGTGACCTCGACCGGGATTACCAACTGGCCCGCGCCTGCCCGCCTGACGGTGGGCATCGTGTCGGCGGGCCGTGTGGGCACAACCATCGGTGAGGCGCTCGAACGTGCCGAACACGTGGTCGGAGCGGTTGCAGCTTCGTCGCCACAGTCGCGGCGTCGGGCCGCCGAACGACTGCCCGAATCAGAGATCCTTGCCCCGCGTGAAGTCGCGGCGCGGTGCGAACTGCTGATTCTGGCAGTACCCGACGATCAACTCCCGCTGCTCATCGCCGACTTCGCCGCGTCCGGCTCGGTTCGGCCGGGCACGATTGTCGCCCATACCGCCGGAGCCAACGGCGTTCGCATTCTCGATCCCCTCACCGACGCCGGAGCGTTGCCACTGGCCCTTCATCCGGCGATGACCTTCATCGGTACCGGAGAAGACACCGACCGCCTCAACGACTGCTGTTTCGGGGTCACCGCCGCCGACGAGATCGGTCTGGCCATCGGACAGTCCCTGGTGCTGGAGATGGGTGGTGAACCGGTCCACGTCCACGAAACCGACCGGACGCTCTATCACGCGGCATTGGCACACGGCGCAAATCATCTGGTGGCCCTGGTCTGTGACGCCGCAGCCGCCCTGCGCAAGGTCCTCGACGGACAAGACGTGCGGCCGGAACGGCTCCTCGGCCCGCTGCTGACCGCAGCCCTCGACAATGCCCTGCATATGGGCCCTGCGGCGCTGACCGGGCCGGTCAAGCGCGGCGACACCGCTGCGGTTGCCCGCCACCTCGACGCGCTGACCGCAGCAGACCCCGCCATCGCCGACGGATACCGGGCGATGGCCCGTCGCGCCGCCGCGTATACCGATCCACCCCCTGATCTGACCGAGCTCCTCGGAGGTGAGCACTGATGCCGGGTACCGACCTGACTTCTGAAAAGCCGTATACGGCAGGTAAATTGACCGTCCACCGCGATCCGGCGATGCTGAACAAGATCAGCCGGGCCTTGCGGTCGACCGGCAAACGGGTGGTGCTGGTCCCGACGATGGGCGCGCTGCACGCCGGTCATCTGGAGCTCATCCGGGCGGCCAAGGCCAAGGGTGATGCCGTGGTGATCACCTCGATCTTCGTGAACCCGCTGCAGTTCTCGGCCGACGAAGACCTCGACGCCTACCCGCGGACGTTCGACACCGACTGCGATCTGTTGCGCGCTGCGGGAGTCGAGTTGGTCTACGCGCCGCGGGTCTCGGACATGTACCCGAATGGTCCTCGGACCACCGTGCATCCGGGCCCCCTTGGCGCCGAGCTCGAAGGGGCGTCACGGCCGACCCACTTTGCCGGGATGCTGACCGTGGTGCTCAAGCTGCTCAACATCGCGGCACCGATGGAGGCGTACTTCGGTGAGAAGGACTACCAGCAGCTGACGTTGATCCGGCAGATGGTGCGCGACCTCGACCTCGACATCCGCATCGTCGGCGTGCCGACCGTGCGTGAATCCGACGGGCTCGCAATGTCTTCGCGTAACCGGTACCTCGATCCCGCGCAGCGTGAGCTGGCCACGACCCTGTCTGCGGCCCTGGTCGCCGGTGCCTATGCGGCAGCCGGTGGTGTGCAGGCAATTCTCGAAACGGCCGGGCAGGTGCTCGCACTACATCCGGAGATCGAGGTCGATTACCTGGAAGTGCGTGGCCCGGGTTTGGAAGCGCCCCCGGACAAGGGTGACGGCAGGCTTTTGGTCGCAGCTCGGATCGGCAGTACTCGGCTGATCGACAACGTAGGCGTCGCGATAGGTACGGGTTTCGTCGAAAGAGGAGAGAACACACCATGATTCGCACGATGATGACTTCAAAAATCCACCGCGCCACCGTGACGCAGGCGGATCTGCATTACGTCGGTTCGGTGACGGTCGATCAGGATCTACTCGACGCCGCGGGCCTGCTCGAAGGCGAGAAGGTCTCGATCGTCGACATCACCAACGGTGCACGTCTGGAGACGTACACGATTGCCGGTGAGCGCGGTTCGGGTGTCATCGGTATCAACGGTGCCGCAGCACATCTCGTGCATCCGGGGGACCTGGTCATCCTGATCGCCTACGGTGGCCTCGACGAGCGCGAGCTGCTCGAGTACAGCCCACGGGTGGTGTTCGTCGACGAGCAGAACAAGATCCTCGAGCTGGGGGCCGACCCGGCGCATGCCCCGGAAGGCAGCGGGCTCCTGGATCCGCGCGAATTGTCCTCCACCCCATTGTCTTCCGCCCCATTGTCTTCCGCTACCGCCTGATCATGCTGCTCGCCCTGGACGTCGGTAACACCAACATCCACCTGGGTGTCTATTCCGGGCGCGGTGACCATGCCCGTCTGATCCGGGACTGGCGGATGCGGACCGAACCGCGGATGACCGCGGACGAACTCGCACTGAATCTCCGGGGGCTCCTGGGCCCCGACGTCGACCAGGTCACGTCGGTGGTCGGCCTGTCCACCGTGCCATCACTGCTGCGTGAAATGCGCGTGATGGTCGGGAAGTACTACGGCGCCGGACCCCATGTTCTCCTTGAACCCGGTGTGCGGACCGGGGTTCCGCTGTTGGTCGACAACCCGAAAGAGGTCGGCACCGACCGGGTCGCGAACGCGCTCGCGGCCTACACGGCCTATGGGCGGGCCTGCATCGTCGTCGATTTCGGGACGACAACCCTGGTCGATGTGGTCTCGGCGAAGGGTGAGTTCCTCGGCGGCGCCATCGCGCCGGGCATCGACCTGGCCGTGGAGGCGCTGGCCACCGCGACGGTGACGTTGCGCAAGGTGGAGTTGTTGCCGCCGCGCAGTGTGGTCGGCAAGAACACCATCGAGGCGTTGCAGTCGGGCATCCTCTACGGATTCGCGGGACAGGTCGACGGGTTGGTGACCCGGGTGCGTCGGGAGATCCGCGGATTCGGCCCCGCCGACGATGTGGCGGTGGTCGCCACGGGGTATCTCGCACCGCTGGTGTTCGACGAGTGCGAGACATTGCAGCATCATGAGCCGACGCTGACGCTGGACGGTCTGCGGCTGGTCTACGAGCGGCAGCGCGAAAGTCGCGGCAAGACACGGTCAGATCACTGATCTCTCGCAGGCCCCGGTCCTGTGATCGTCCCCACTGGTGCGAGCCGAATCGATGTGGCAGAATCTCGACCGTGATGAACCGGAGCTGTCAGGAGTGTTGTCGGGGCTAACGCCTCTCGATGACCCCTAACATCCGATTCTGGCGCTCTGTCGCCGATCATTCTCGAAAGCACCCACCATGTCTGTGCTCACGGCACCCATCTCTTCCGCTGCTCCCGTGTCCGCTCCGGCGGCGGCGCCCCTCTCCATCTCGGCTGATCAGTTCGGGCCCGCCTTGCAGGCCGGCGCGATCGCCGTCGACATCCGCAGTCAGCGTGTCCGCGATACCGACGGAATCCTCATGGGGGCGTTGGCCGTTCCCGCCGAGAACGTCCTCGACCGCTTGACCCCCGGCTCGCCCGCCTCTTTGTCGAGCGCCACCACCGCTGCGCGCTGGGTCTTGGTCGGCGCGGACGGCCACGACGCGGAGATGCTGACCTGGCACCTGCAGGCGCGAGGCATCGTCGGAGCCCGTTTTGTCGTGGGTGGTCAGCGGGCATTGGCCCGAGGCGTCACACCCGGTCTACTCGGCGAGCACACCCGGCGCGAGCTGGATGCCTACTCGGCGCACTGATCCTCTCGCCCTGGCCGGAAGTGGTTGCGGCTCGGAGCGGGACCGGGATTTGTGACTGTGGTTTGTGACTGTTTGTCTACGCTTGACCTTGGCGAATGGATCGCGAAGCGCTCCGGCCGATAGGGTCGTTGGCGTGAACGAAGACCGTGGCCAGCGCCGCACCAACACAGATGCAGACACTGTCAAAGACCAGACGCCGGAACAGCTGCGTATCCGTCGCGAAAAGCGGGATCGGATGCTCTCGGCAGGAACCGAGCCCTACCCGGTTTCCGTACCGCGAACACATTCATTGGCGCAGGTCCGGGCAAAGTACCCCGACCTCGAGACCGACACCGCCACGGGCGACCATGTTGGTGTCGCCGGCCGTGTGATCTTCGTCCGCAACACCGGCAAGCTGTGTTTTGCCACGTTGCAGGAGGGTGACGGCACGCAGTTGCAGGCCATGATCAGCCTCAACGGTGTTGGCGAGGAGTCCCTCGCGGCGTGGAAGTCCGACGTCGATCTCGGTGATTTTGTCTTCGTGCACGGTGAGGTGATCAGTTCCCGCCGTGGCGAGCTCAGTGTTCTCGCGGACAGCTGGCAGATGGCGTCGAAGGCGCTGCGGCCGCTTCCGGTGGCACACAAAGAGATGAACGAAGAGGCTCGGGTGCGTGCGCGTTACCTCGATCTCATCGTCCGGCCGGAGGCCCGTGCCATGGCCCGGACCCGGGTTGCGGTCATGCGAGAGTTGCGCGCCGCACTCGAACGCCGCGGTTTCCTCGAGGTCGAGACACCGATGCTGCAGACATTGCACGGCGGCGCCGCGGCCCGTCCGTTCGTGACGCACTCCAATGCCATGGATATCGACCTCTACCTGCGCATCGCGCCGGAACTCTTCCTCAAGCGTGCGGTGGTCGGCGGGATCGAGAAGGTCTTCGAGATCAATCGCAACTTCCGCAACGAGGGTGCCGACTCCACCCATTCGCCGGAGTTCGCGATGCTCGAGACGTATGAGGCGTACGGCACCTACGACGACTCGGCCACGATGATCCGGGAGATCATCCAAGAGGTCGCGCTCGCTGCGTTGGGCACGCTGCAGCCGTTGATGGCCGACGGAACGGTCAATGACCTGCGCGGCGAGTGGACCTCGGTCGAGATGTATCCGTCGTTGTCGCAGGCCCTCGGTGAAGAGATCACGCCGGCCACCACGGTGGAACACCTGCTGGCGGTGTGCGCCCGGGTTGGGCTCGAGATCCCGGAGGGCAAGGGCTATGGCCACGGGAAACTCGTCGAAGAACTGTGGGAACACCAGGTCGGGGACACGCTGTCGGGACCGGTTTTCGTCCGGGACTTCCCGGTGGAGACCTCGCCTTTGGTCCGAGAGCATCGGACGAAGCCCGGCGTCAGTGAGAAATGGGACCTCTATGTTCGTGGTTTCGAATTGGCAACCGGGTATTCAGAATTGATCGACCCGATCATTCAGCGGGAGCGGTTCGTCGACCAGGCCAGGCTTGCGCGGGCCGGCGACGACGAGGCAATGGCGCTCGACGAAGAGTTTCTTGCCGCGATGGAGCAGGGGATGCCCCCGACGACGGGGACCGGAATGGGGATTGATCGACTTCTCATGGCGCTTACCGGTCTTGGGATTAGGGAAACGATCCTCTTTCCACTCGTGAAGCCGCAGCATTGATAATTTTCTAAACTCGTTAGTGCGTTATTCGCGCGAACAAGATATTCGCGCTATGCTGTCGGCCAATAGGCGGCCTCCATGAATATGCTCGTTCCGAGTTGTGTTCTGAGAAACCGTCTTGTATGTCGGGGAGCCATCAAGAATGGAGTGTTATGGCTAAGAAGGTTACGGTCACGCTGGTCGACGATGTCGACGACAGCAAAATTGCGGACGAGACCGTCGAGTTCGGTGTAGACGGTGTCACTTATGAGATCGATCTGTCGACGAAGAATGCAGACAAGCTGCGTGACGACGTCGCACGGTGGGCAGAACATGCACGTCGGGTCGGTGGGCGTAAGCGTCCCAAGGGCCTCAGCGTCGCAGGTAAGGCCCCAGTCGACCGTGAGCAGACTGCGGCGATCCGTGATTGGGCGCGGCGCAATGGGCACCCGGTATCGGCTCGTGGACGTATCGCGGCCGGTGTTGTCGAGGCCTACAACGAGGCGCACTGACTCAATGAGTTGAGTTCAGACTCTGTCTGAAAGGCGGGCGGTCCGAGTATTCGGACTGCCCGCCTTTTTCTTTCGCAAGTGTCGGTTGGGGAATTACTAAAACGCACTCCACAGTAAACACTTGGGAAAGAAATGATCTTCGCGATCACTTTTGCACTTTAGTTTCTTTTTTCTGAACGTCAGCGACATTTAATCGATGCGTCAGGATTGTGCGGTTGAAGCAAACGTTTGAAACCCTGGAAAGGTTCGCAAAGCGCACGGATTTTTTAGCGGAGTTCGCGCTTCAGGATCTTCCCCGCCGCATTACGCGGGAACTGTTCGACGAACACCACGGAACGCGGGATCTTGAAGTTCGCCAGTTTCCCTCGGGCGTTTGCCAATATCAACGATTCGTCCACCGATGCCCCCGGGGCGACCGACACATATGCGCGCCCGACCTCGCCGAGACGTTCGTCCGGTACACCGATCACGGCGGCCTCGGTCACGCCGTCGATCCGGGACAACACTTGCTCGACCTCGGCGGGATAGACGTTGAATCCACCGCAGATGTACATGTCCTTCGAGCGGCCGGTGATGGACAGGTTGCCGCGGTCGTCGATGGTCCCGATGTCGCCGGTGTGGAGCCAACCGTCGGAGTCGATCGCTTCCGCGGTGGACACGGGGTCCTCGAGGTATCCGGCCATCACCATCTTTCCTCTGGTCAGCACCTCGCCGCTGTCGGACAGCCGGATCTCCATACCCCGGAACGGGCGTCCGCAGGTGTTGGCGACGGTTTCATCGTCGTCGTCCGGCGTGCAGGTGGTGACAAAGCCGCCCGCCTCCGTGAGGCCGTAGGCCGTGATGACGGTGTCGATGCCCAGATCGCGCTGCATCCGTTCGACCAGGACCACCGGGACGATGGCCGCCCCGGTGACTGCCAGGCGAAGTGAGGAGAGGTCGAACTCGCCTCGACGAGGAGCGTCGAGAAGTGTCTGGAAGATGGTCGGCGCTCCGGGGAAGACCGTCGCGCGGCGCTCCTGGACCAATTGCATCGCGGCGTCGGTCGAGTACACCGCGAGCGGCAACATGGTTGTGCCGTTGAGTAGGCAGGCCAGGATGCCTGCCTTGTATCCGAAGGTGTGGAAGTAGGGATTCGCCATGACGTAGCGGTCGCCGGGGCGCAGGCCTCCGTTGTCGGCCCAGGCCCCGGATCCGGCAATGGTCTGCTGGTGCTCGGCGAGGACGCCTTTGGACCTCCCGGTGGTACCGGAGGTGAACAGGATGTCGGAGTAGTCCGTGGGGGCCAGCGCGGCGGCCCTGCGGTCGGCCTCACTGTGATCGTGGGAGGCGGCAGTATCGAGGAAGTCGTCCCAGTCGATACCGATGGCCCCGCGTTCGTCGTCGGGCTGCAGGCGGATGCGCAGGGTGGCGACAAGGTCGGTTGCTGCCGCCAGGTCGCCGCCTGCCTCGGCCGTGAGTTCACCGAGTCGATCGGAGCCCAGGAACACGCCTGCGATCACCAGGGCGCGCGCATGGGTGCGCTGGATGATCTCCAGGGCTTCGGTGGCGGTGTAGCGGGTGTTCAGAGGGACCAGGGTGGCGCCTGCGTAATGGATGCCAAGGGCGGCGATGGGCCAGTGATGACTGTTGGGCGCCCAGATCGCCACGCGGTCGCCGGGGGCGATGCCCTGTTCGGCCAGGGCGGTGGCGAAAGTGCGCACCGTGCTCAGCAGTTCCGACCAGGTGAGCGACACCGTCTCGCCCCACTGATCGTCGATGATGGCGGTCTGGTCGGGCCAGAGCCTCGCAGCTCGTATCAACGCCTGTGGCGTAGTTGTCACTTCTTCGGACTCCACGCTTGCTGCTGACTGCTGCGGTCCCACAGACATAATTCCTCCCGGTGCTCTCACCTGCTCAAAAGGCTAATACCTGTGCCGGAGGCAACAGGCTCGTCGCAAAAACCTAGCACTTGCTTGGGTAGTAAACCGAGCAAGTGCTTGGTCGGCTACGCTGAGTTGCATGACGGCGATCAAGCTCGCTGACCGAGGCGTGGACCTGGGACGATGGGACGGATCGGCGGCCGAATTCTCGGACGCTGTGCGATCCTGGCTCGATGAACACCTGTTGGGTGAGTTCGAGCATCTGAAGTCCCGTGGTGGGCCCGGCAGTGAACACGAATTTTTTGGACCCCGACTGGCCTGGGATCGGCTGCTGGCGAAGGCGGGGTGGACCTGCCTCGGCTGGCCAACCGAGTTCGGTGGCCGCGGGGCCACCATCGAGCAGCGGATCCTCTTCCATCAGGAATACGCGCGCTCCGGCGCTCCGGCGCGGGTGAGTCACGTCGGTGAGGAACTCCTCGGGCCCACGCTGATCGCGTTCGGGACGCAGGAGCAGAAGGAACGGTTCCTGCCGCCGATCACCACGGTCGACGAGCTGTGGGCGCAGGGCTATTCCGAGCCCGGCGCCGGTTCCGACCTGGCCAACATCTCCACGACGGCCCGTCTGGAGGACGGCAAGTGGGTGATCAACGGACAGAAGGTCTGGACCTCGCTCGCGCATGTCGCGCAGTGGGCGTTCGTCCTGTGCCGCAGCGAACCCGGTTCGACACGGCACAGTGGACTGAGCTTCCTGCTCGTCCCACTCGACCAGCCCGGTGTGACGGTGCGTCCCATCCAGCAACTCACCGGCACCTCCGAGTTCAACGAGGTCTTCTTCGACAACGCCACCACCGAGGCGAGTCTTGTGGTCGGCGCGCCGGGCGACGGCTGGAAGGTCGCGATGGGGCTGCTGCAGTTCGAACGTGGTGTGTCCACGCTCGGCCAGCAGGTCGGATTCTCCCGTGAACTGAGCGAGATCGTTGAGATGGCCAAGTCGAACGGCGCGGCCGACGATCCGGTCATCCGCGAGCGGATCGCCCGCGCCTGGCTTGAACTCCGCGTGATGCGGGCGCACGTGCAACGCACGCTGGCCGCGGTCGACACCGGCGGGTCCGGCGGCGAGGCCTCGGTGGCCAAACTGTTGTGGGCCAACTGGCATCGCGATCTCGGTGAGCTCGCGGTAGCCGTCCAGGGTCCGTCCTCGCTGATCGCTCCGGACGCCACCAGTGAGGGCGCGCCGAACAACATCTTCGATCCCGGGAACGTCGAGCTCGACGTATGGCAGCGTCTGTACCTGTTCACCAGGTCGGACACCATCTACGGCGGATCAAATGAAGTGCAGCGCAACATCATTGCCGAGCGCGTGCTCGGACTACCTCGAGAGGCACGATCGTGACAGTTGAACATCGCCCCAGCCCGCTGGCGACGGCCCCGGAAGAGATTCCCGGCCACGGACTCCTGGCCGGACGGAAGGTGGTTGTCACCGCGGCAGCCGGAACCGGCATCGGATTCTCCACCGCGCGACGTGCGCTCCTCGAAGGCGCCGACGTGGTGGTCAGCGACTGGCACGAACGGCGGCTGACGGAGACCGCGGACAAGCTGCGCGCCGAATTCGGTGGGCAGACCGTGGCGCAGGTCGTGTGCAACGTCCAGGAGACCTCGCAGGTCAACGCTCTGATCGAAACTGCCGCAAGCGAATTGGGTCGGATCGACATCCTGGTCAACAATGCCGGCCTCGGCGGTGAGACCCCCGTGGTCGACATGAACGACGACGAGTGGGATCGCGTCATCGACATCACCCTGAACGGCACCTTCCGGGCGACCCGCGCGGCACTGCGCTACTTCCGTGACGCACCGCACGGGGGTGTCATCGTCAACAATGCGTCGGTCTTGGGATGGCGAGCCCAGCACAGCCAATCCCATTACGCGGCAGCCAAAGCCGGTGTGATGGCGCTAACCCGCTGCGCTGCGATCGAAGCCGCCGAATACGGCGTGCGGATCAACGCGGTGGCACCGTCCATCGCGCGGCATCCGTTCCTGGCGAAGGTGACCAGCGAAGAGCTGCTCACCGACCTGGCCTCCCGCGAGGCCTACGGGCGGGCCGCGGAGGTGTGGGAGATCGCCGCCACCATCGCGATGCTCGCCAGCGACTACACCACCTACCTCACCGGTGAGGTCGTCTCCATCTCGAGCCAGCGCGCCTGATCTCGCTGTCCCAACGTCGAATATAGAAGGAGCACAACATGTCTTCGCCCCAGGCTTACATCGTCGATGCGTTGCGTACCCCGGTCGGGAAACGGAACGGTTCGCTGGCCAAGGTCCACCCCGCCGATATGGGTGCACACGTCATCTCCGCCCTCGTCGAGCGCACCGGCATCGATCCGATGACCGTCGACGACGTCATCTTCGGCTGCGTCGATGCAATCGGCCCGCAGGCGGGCAACATCGCCCGCAGCGCCTGGCTGGCCGCCGGCCTGCCCCTGGAGATCCCCGGCACCACCGTCGATCGCCAGTGCGGATCGTCGCAGCAGGCCATCCACTTCGCCGCCCAGGCCGTGATGAGTGGAACCCAGGACGTCGTCGTGGCCGGTGGCGTGCAGAACATGAGCGCCATCCCGATCTCGGCGGCGATGCTCGCCGGTGCCGAATACGGGTTCACCAGTCCGTTCGCCGGGTCGGTCGGCTGGGACAAGCGTTTTGGTGACGCAGAGATCTCCCAGTTCGTCGGTGCCGACATGATGGCCAAGAAGTGGGACATCAGCCGCGACGACATGGAGCGCTGGGCACTGCAGTCGCACGAGCGCGCCCGCGCCGCCATCGCAGCAGGCCGCTTCGATGCCGAGACGGTTGCACTCGGCGACTGCGTCGTCGACGAATGCCCCCGCGAGACGTCGCTGGAGAAGATGGCCTCACTGCAGGTCCTGGCCGAGGGCTCGGATCTCACAGCCGCCGTCGCCTCACAGATCTGCGACGGTGCGTCGGCAACCTTGGTCGTCTCCGAAGCCGCCCTCAAGCAGTACGGCCTGACCCCGCGGGCCCGGATCCACCACATCTCGGTTCGCGGCGCCGACCCGGTGATGATGTTGTCCGCGCCGATCCCGGCGACCAAATACGCCCTGGCCAAGGCCGGGCTGACCATCGACGACATCGATGTCGTCGAGATCAACGAGGCTTTCGCACCCGTGGTGCTGGCCTGGCTCAAGGAGACCGGGGCCGACCCGGCCAAGGTCAACCCGAACGGCGGCGGCATCGCCCTCGGGCATCCGCTGGGCGCCACCGGAGCCAAGCTCTTCGCGACGCTTCTGCACGAACTCGAACGCACCGGCGGCCGCTACGGCCTCCAGACGATGTGTGAGGGCGGCGGCACCGCCAACGTCACGATCATCGAACGGCTCTGACGGGTTCAGTCGGTTCGCCGCGGTGTGAGGGCGGCGGCACCGCCAACGTCACGATCATCGAACGGCTCTGACGGGCAGTATCGGTCTTGCGCCTTTTCTCGTGCCGCCCACCTGCAAGTGCAGGTGGGCGGCACAAATTCAGGTGGCGCGAGATCGGCAGTGGCGCACTCGGTGTGAGGTAGCGCATACTGGTTTGCGACAGACTTGGAGTTTCGTTCCAATGTCCCGCAGATGACCAACGGCTCGTGGAGGTTCCCGCAATGACAAAACCGGTAGATGTGGCAAAGCAGCAGGTCCGAGACGAGACGTCGGCGGATACGTTGTCGCTGCAGGCGTTGCTCGAACTGCAGCGCACGGCATTCCTGCGGGACGGAATCCCCGATGCCAAGACCCGTATCGATCGGATCAATCGGCTCCAGTCGCTGCTCCTCGACAACGCGGAGGAGATCGCCGAAGCGCTCAACGACGACTTCGGCACCCGTCCCCGTGAACTGTCGATGGCAGCGGATATCGCCGGCTGCATGATCGACCTGGCACACCAGAAGAAGCACCTCTCCGGGTGGATGAAGACATCGACGCCGGGTAAATGGTTGGCCCGCGCCGGCCTGCGACAAGAACTGCGGCACGACCCCAAGGGTGTTGTCGGGATCATGGGTCCGTGGAACTTCCCACTGCAGCTCACGATCGTGCCTGCCGGATCAGCGTTCGCTGCCGGTAACCGCGTACTGATGCGTCCGTCGTCGGTCACCGCCAAGACCACGGCCGTACTGGCGAAGCATGCGCCGAAATACTTCGAGCTCGAAGAGCTGGCCGTGTTGACCAGCGCTCATGGTGGTGGGTCCGACTTCGCAAAACTCGAGGTCGATCACATGTTCTTCACCGGATCGCCCGATGTGGGCGCTTCGGTCGCCGCGGAGGCAGGTAAGAACCTGGTGCCGGTGACACTCGAACTCGGTGGCAAGAATCCCGTGGTCGTGGACATCGACACCGATATCGCCAAGGCCGCCAACGGGGTCGCCGATGCGCGTCTGGTCAATGGTGGCCAGGTCTGCCTGTGCCCCGATTATGTGTGGGTACCGGAGTCCAAGGTCGGCGAGTTCACCGACCGTGTGCTGGCCCGCTGGCGCACCAACCTGCCGACGATCAAGGACAACCCGCAGTACACGTCGACGATCAACGAGAAGAACTTCAACCGCATCGTCGGCCTCATCGACGATGCCGAAGCTCTCGGTGCCACCAAGCATCAGGTGATCCCGGTGGGGGAGAAGCTGCCTGACGCCCAGGCGCGCAAGATCCCGCCGACGCTGCTCACCGGCGTCAAGGCCGGCATGAAGATCGAAGAGGACGAAGTCTTCGGTCCCGTCCTCACGGTGTACCCCTACCGGCAACTCGACGAGGCGATCACCCACATCAGCAGCCATCCGCACCCGCTGACGATGTACTGGTACGGCGACTACAACGACCGCTTCACCAAGCTCGCCGACTCGACCCGCTCGGGTTCGATCAACGGAAATGACTTCGCGGTCAACATGTTCGGCCCGGATCTGCCGTTCGGCGGTATCGGCCGCAGCGGTATGGGTAACTACCACGGCAAGTTCGGCTTCGACACCTTCTCGCACACGCGGGCCATCGCCTTCTCGTCGTTGAAGATCACCGTTTCGGAGATGATGTCGGCGCCGTTCACGTCGCGTGACACCAAGACCACCAACTTGCAGCTCAAGGCATGGAACTTCTTCACCAAGCGATCCATCAAGAAAAACGGCAAGAAGTAACCTTGTAGGTCGGACGGATTCCGCCACCTGCGGCGAACCTCTACCGGCAGCCAGGCAACCAAGCGCTTGCTAGGCTATCGATGGAGGTGGTCGCAGGTGGCGGAAAGCCGCGGGACAAAGAAGCAGGGCGCAGGCCAGGCGAGAAAGACCGGTGCGGCTGATGCGGCCAATGGTCGTCCGTCGCGGCGTGATGAATTGCTGGCGGTGGCAAGTGGACTGTTTGCCGAACGTGGACTGCGGACCACCACGGTCCGTGACATCGCCGATGCGGCGGGCATCCTCTCCGGCAGTCTGTATCACCATTTCGACTCCAAGGAGTCGATGGTCGACGAGATCCTGAGGTCGTTCCTCGATTCGCTCTTCGAGACGTATCACGAGGTGGTCGCGGCCGGTATGCCGGCGCGAGAAACCTTGACCGCCTTGGTGATCGCGTCGTTCGAGAGCATTGACCGCGATCATTCTGCGGTGGCGATCTACCAGGATGAGGCCAAGCGACTCGCCGGCCAGGAACGGTTTTCGTACATCCAGGATCGCAACGTCGAGTTCCGCACCCTGTGGAGCGATGTCCTGACCAGGGGTGTGGCCGACGGCAGTTTCCGGCCTGATCTCGACACCGAACTGGTGTACCGCTTCATGAGAGACACGGTCTGGGTTGCCGTCCGCTGGTATCGCCCGGGTGGTGAGCGGGCCGCCCGCGAGGTGGCCGACCAGTATTTGAGTGTCGTGCTCGACGGGATCGTGCCACGCTGACCGCTTCGTCGTTTCGGCGGGTGCGCCGTGGCAAGCTGTCGGAATGCTGCAGATACGGGTCATCGCCCCAGGTGAACACGCAGATCGCATCGTAGGACTTCTCTGCGAGGACACCGCTGTCAGCAACGTGACGGTACATCGTGGCGTGTCGGTCAAGCCCCAAGGCGATGTGATCGAGGCCTACATCGCGAGGGAAGGCGCCAACGAGGTCGTCGATATGTTGCGGGACATGGGAATTCACCGGTTCGGCAGTGTCCATCTGGCCCCGGTTCCGACGTGGGTCTCTCAGAGTGCTCGAGAGGCCGACCAGGTGACACCGGGGGCGAGTGCAGATGCGGTTGTCTGGGCCGATGTGACGCAGCAGGCCTACGACGACTCCGAATTCAATTGGACCTTCGCAAGTTTCATGGTTCTGGCGACCGTGCTGTGTGCGGTGGCCATCGTCCTCGATTCGAGCATTCTCCTCGTCGGTGCGATGGTCCTCGGCCCCGAGTTCGGGGCTGTGGCCGCGCTTGGAGTCGCGCTGGTACGCAGGCGGATGACGCTTCTCGGACGTGCATTGATGACACTGAGTGGTGGATTTCTGCTCGCCATCGCGGCCACGACCATCGCAACCCTCGTCGTGCGTGGCTTCGGCTGGGTGACGGTGGCCGATGTGACCGAGTCCCGGCCCGACACCGACTTCATCTACACCCCGGACAAGTGGTCGTTCATCGTTGCCGTGATCGCGGGGATCGCTGGGGTGCTGTCGCTGACATCGGCCAGGCTCGGTGGGCTGTCCGGGGTCTTCATCTCGGTGACGACCATTCCCGCCGCAGGCAACGTCGCACTGGGGTTGGCTTTCGGAGTTCGGGACGCGGTCGTCGGCAGCAGTTTCCAGCTCGTGATCAACCTCTTCGGGATGGCCATTGCGGGCTGGTTGACGCTGGCGGTGCAGCACATGGTGTGGGCCAGGGTCTCGGCGTACCGCGCCACCCTGCCCATCGGTCGAAGGCTGGGCGATCGGTGGCAACGGGACCCGTGATGGGTGCAGGCGCTTCTACTGCGGCGGTTGCCCGCTGACATCTGGGTGGTACCAACTGCCGCGGGTCAGGGGCAGTCCGCTGACGCCATCGTCGCCGGGGCGTACCGCCAGCACCTGGTGGATGGTGAGACGACGCGCCTCCTCGAATCCGAGTGCACTCGCCGCGAGGTAGAGCAGCCACGTGCGGGCTCGCTGCACCCCGACCAGCGTGGTGGCCTGGTCCCACGACCGCAGGAGATTGGCGACCCAGACGCGCAGGGTCTGCGCGTAGTGCTCGCGAAGAGCCTCACTGTCGCGAACCTCCAGGCCGGCATGCTCCAGCGCATCGATTGTTTTGCTCAGCGGCAGGATTTCCCCGTCGGGAAACACGTAGTGGTCGATGAAGGTGGCCGGGTTGGGGTCGTCGGGCAGGGAGGTGACCCGGGCGATTGCGTGATTGAGAAGCCGGCCGCCGGGTTTGAGTAATCCCTGTAAGGCGCTGGTGTACGTCGGTAGCTGCAAGAGGCCGACGTGTTCGGACATCCCGATGCTCGAAATGGCATCGTAGGGGCCGTCATCGACGTCGCGGTAGTCCTGCAATCGGATCTCGATCCGATCGGAGAGACCGGCGTCTGCGACCCGGGTCTTCGCCAGTTCGACCTGTTCCTGGCTCAACGAGACGCCCACCACGTCTACCCCGTAGGTCTTCGCTGCGTGGATGGCCATCGTGCCCCATCCGCAGCCCACGTCGAGCAGACGCATGCCGGCCTTCAGGCCGAGCTTTCGGCAGACCAGATCACATTTGGCGATCTGGGCGACGTCGAGATCGGTGACACCGTCCTCCCAATATGCGCACGAGTACACCATGCCGCTGTCGAGGAAAAGGCGATAGAAATCGTTGCCGACGTCGTAATGGTGTGAAATCGCGGCGGAGTCGCGTGATCGGCTGTGCAGTGGCCCGCGTTTGCGCCGCATCTCGACGGTCGGTGGTTTGGGTGGGGGGCCGACGGCACCGAGTCTGAGCAGGGAGCCCGCGATGCGAAGGACGGCAACCGGTTTCATCGCGCGGACGCGGTGTTCGCTGATCCGCGATAGCAGTCCGGGCACATCCAGCAGCGCGAAGATGTCACCCTCGACCTCGAGGTCGCCTGCCACAAACGCTCGGGCCAGGCCGAGTTCGCCGGGGGACCACAACAAGCGACGGAGCGCGGTGCGGTTCCGGAAGAAGACTCGCGCGGCACTGTCGGGCGGTCCGGCTTCGGAGCCGTCCCAACATCGCACGTGAACCGGGAGTTCAGTGCCTACGAGCTCTTCGAACGTCGAGAGCACACGTTGTGCGGCTGAACTCATCGAAGGACCTCCCTGAACGAACGGTCAGCTGCTTCAAAAAGCTAACACTTTGGTTCGCGGGGAGTGTCCGAAGTAGCAAGAGTTCACCACAGACGTTGATTCGATGATCCGACCCCGGGCAGGCCTTTCGTCAGCGCACCGGAGTACGTGAAAGGCCTGCCCGGGGTCGGGGGATCAGAACTTGCTGAGACTATCCAGACGGCTCCGTGCCTGGGTCATGATCTGCTGGATGAGCTCATCACAGCTGGGCAGGTCGTTGATCATCCCGACCACCTGACCCGAGGCCAGGACTCCGGCTTCGGTGTTGCCCTCGACCAGTCCGGCCCGCAACAACATCGGGGTGTTGCCTGCCATGATGATCTGCTGCCAGGTGCGTTCGCCCGACTTGCGCATGGTGCGACCGTCTTTGAGCATGGTCGACCACTTCATACCGGTCATCCGCTTGAACTTGTTGGCGTTGCTCGCAGCCGCCGCCAGTGCCGTTGCGCCGTTGCCTGATTCGAGCTTTTCGACCAGCTCGGTCCGCAGCACCCGGTGCGGCATACCGTCGACCTTCGTCGAGACGACGGTGTCGCTGAGCCCACGTTCGAGATACTGCGCCTTGACCGAGTCGGGCACGGCACTGTCGCTGGTCAACAGGAAGCGGGTGCCCATCGCCACGCCTTCGGCGCCGTACGCCAATGCGGCAACCAGGCCACGGCCGTCGAAGAACCCGCCGGCCGCGACGACCGGGATGCCGTCGGGTCCAAGTGCGTCGAGCACACTCGGCAGCAACAGGGTGGTGGCAACCGGACCGGTGTGTCCGCCGCCTTCGCCGCCCTGCACGATCACGGCATCGGCACCCCACGAGGCAACCTTCACCGCATGCTTGGCGGCGCCGATCGACGGGATGACCACGATCCCATGATCTTTCAGCTTGGCGATCAGTTCCTTCTTGGGAGCCAGCGCAAACGAGGCCACCTTGACCTTTTCGCGGATCAGCAGGTCGATCCGCTCGGGTGCGTCGGTGGCATCGGCGCGCATGTTGACACCAAAAGGCTTGGTGGTCAGCGACTTCGTTTTCTTGATGGCCGCTTCCAGTTCGGAATAGGTCATCGTCGCCGAAGCCAGGATGCCCAGTCCGCCGGCGTTGGACGTCGCCGAGGTCAGCGATGGTCCCGACACCCAGCCCATACCGGTCTGGACGATCGGGTAATCGATGCCGACCAGTTCGGTGAACCGCGTGGCCAAAGGCGCAGAGGTCATCGGGGCGTCTCCGCCACTGGCTTGACTTCCTTCTCGCGCAACCCCTTCGGGTCGAGTACTTCACGGATGATCCGCAGTTCCTCGGCGGAGGGCGTGCGGGTGACCGCAGCATCGGCCAGGCCGGCGATCTCGAAGCCTGTGTTCTCGGCGACCTCTGCGGCGTCGACGCCTGGGTGCAACGAGACCGCGCGCATGGTGTGGTCGGGGCCTTCGAAGTCGAAGACACCGAGATTGGTGACCACGCGGGGGATGTTCAGGTACTTGAAAGCGGGGTTCTCGGGGTCGATCTTGTCGTAGCCGACACCGGAGACCACATCGACATCGGTGAACACCCGCGCGGAATGTTTGGCAACCCAATAGCTGGTGGGGTGGTTGATGGTGTTTCCCGGTGCGCCGCGGGATCCGAACATCTGGCGGGTGGGGTGCTGGAGCGGCCCGAACGACGCGAGGTTCTGGTTGCCGTACCGGTCGATCTGGTTGGCGCCCATCACCACGTGCCTGCGGCCGGACGCGACCACGTCGAAGACCTTGCGGAACGGCATCCATCCTTCGATGGCGCCGGAGCGTCCGACGCCAGGGGTGTCGGCGAAGATCAGGGATTCACCGTCGGTGATCAGCAGATCGGGTTCAGTGGTCAGTCGGGCCAGCCGGGCGCCGATCAACGGGGTGGTGGACATCGGCGAGGCCATGATTTCGCCTGCACCGGAGAAGATCTCGGCGCACGCGATGACGCAGTACTCGGCGCGTGTCACATCTGACGCGGTATTCGGGGTGGTCCCTGCGTGTCCTGTAGTCACTGTGCGGCCTCTCGCTCGGTGTTCCATTTCTCGACCTCTGCCTGATAGACGTCTTCGGGCACGGTCAGGAACCGGTCGGAGAACGCCTGCCAGGCTTCGGGGGTTTTGGCCGACTCGGCATAGAACCGCTGGAAGGCTTCGTCGCGCCCGTATTCGCCTGCAAAGGTGAAGTGCGCACCGTTCGGGGTGTGCACCACCCGGTCGACGTTGAGCCGGTTGAGCAGAAGACGCTGCACGGGAACCTTTTCCACCAGCTCCTCGGTGGTCACCAGGCGGTCGGTCTCGAGGTAGCGCCGCTTGGCCGCACCGCAGTAGAGGTCGTCGAAGTACGGGTCGACGCCGGTGTACGCGGCGTTACCGTGCTTGTCGGCGATGTCGAGATGGACGAACGCCGCGTCGAGTTCCAGGGCCGGCATCGCGATCAAGGTCTGGTGGCGGCCATCCTCGTCGGGATAGGGCGAGGTGATCGTGCTCAATTCGCCTTCCCAGAAGTTCGGGACGTCGGAGCCGAGGCCGGCACGAACCGGCAGGAAGGGCAGGCGTGCCGCGGCGGCCTCGAGGCCGCACTTGACCATGCCCTCGTCCATCTCACGGACCGTGATGGCCCCGGTGGTGCGCGCGTGTGCGAACCACGGATCGTAGAACGGCGGGGAGTCGAGCGAGACGAAGCCGTAGTAGGCCTTGCTCACTTTGCCTGCGGCACAGAGCAAACCGAGATCCGGCCCGCCATAGGTGACCACGGTCAGGTCGGTGACGCTCGAACGGGCCAGGGCCCGTACCAATGCCATCGGCTTACGCCGCGAACCCCAACCACCGATACCGATGGTCATTCCGCTCTCGATCTCGCCGATGATCTCGTCGAGGGTGCTGGTCTTGTCGGTTGCCATCTGGGCTCAAGCCCCCTTGGTTGTTGCGGTTTTCGGCTTGCCGGTTTCGACAAACGCGTCACGGTGCTCGTCGGCCACGCCTGCGAGATTCAGTTCGAAGGTGTAGCCCTGTTCGAGGCGGTAGCTGTTCTTCACATCGACCGGATCGATGCCGTTGATGGCTTCCTTGGCCGCCCGGATCACGCGGGTGTCCTTCGCGGCGATCTTGCGGGCGATCTCCAGTGCGGCCTCGTCGAGTTCGGCCCGCGGCACCACTGCCTGCACCGAACCGAAGTGCAGCAATTGCTGGGCGGTGACGTTCTGCGCGGTGAAGTACAGCGTGCGCATCGTGTGCTGGGGGACGAGCCGGGCCAGGTGGGTGGCGGCGCCAAGGGCCCCGCGGTCGACCTCTGGCAACCCGAAGATGGCGTCGTCGGAGGCCACGATCACGTCGGCGTTGCCGACCAGACCGATGCCGCCGCCCACGCAGAATCCGTTCACCGCGACGATGACGGGCACCGCGCAGTCGTAGACCGCGGCAAATGCGGCGGCACATCCGCGGTTGGCGGCGACCAGGGCGTCATACCCCTCGGTGGCCTGCATCTCCTTGATGTCGACGCCGGCATTGAACCCCCGGCCCTCGGCTCGCAGGATCACAACATGGGTGTCAGGCGCCTGACCGGCGGCGATGATCGCCTCGCCGAGTTCGAACCATGCCGCTGACGGCAAGGCGTTGACCGGTGGGTAGTCGACGGTGACCGTGACGACTCCCGGTTCAACTGTGGATGTGGTGATCGGCATCAATGCTCCTCGCGTACTGTCCTGGTGTAGACCAACCAAGCAATTGCTTGGTACCTTAACACTCAAAGTGCTGACTCGGAACGGAGCGTGGATGGACCTCGGCTTGCAAGGCCAGGTGGTGCTGGTGACCGGTGGCGTCAGAGGTGTCGGTGCCGGTATCAGTGCGGTACTGGCAGACCTGGGAGCCACCGTGGTGGCGTGTGCTCGGCGCCCTGCCGACGTACCCGATCCGCGGGTGGACTTCGTGAGCTGCGACATTCGCGATGCTGACGCGGTCACCGCGATGGTGGACGACATCGCCGCGCGCCACGGCAGCCTCGACGGGGCGGTGAACAATGCAGGCGGTGCACCGTTTGCACTCGCCGCCGACGTCTCACCCCGCTACCACTCGAAGATCGTGGAACTGAACATGCTCGCGCCGCTCATAATTTCGCAGGCGGTGCAAAGGATCATGCGTGATCAGCAAGGTGGTGGCTCGATCGTGAACGTTTCGAGCATGAGCGGGCATCGTCCGTCGCCCGGAACCGCGGCCTATGGTGCGGCCAAGGCTGGGCTCGATTCGCTGACCGGTTCATTGGCTGCCGAATGGGCGCCGACGGTGCGGATCAACTCGGTGGTTGCCGGAGCGGTGCGCACCGAGTTGGCGGAGTTGCACTACGGCGACCAGGCCGGGGTGGACGCCGTCGGCAAGACCATCCCGATGGGCCGTCTGGCCTCCCCCGAGGATGTCGGAAATGCGGTGGCATTCCTGTTGTCGCCGTTGGCTTCCTACATCACCGGTTCGACACTGACCGTGCATGGCGGCGGAGAGAAGCTGGCGTTCCTGGACGCCGCCACCGCCGCGAACTCGGTCACCCCTACCAACACCTGAACTGAGGAGATAACTGATGAGTGGAATTGTTGACGGACGCGTTGTCATCGTGACCGGCGCGGGCCGGGGGATCGGCCGCGAACATGCCCTGGCCTTTGCTCGCGAGGGCGCGAAAGTGGTGGTCAACGACATCGGTGCCGGCCTCGACGGGGCGGCCACCGGGGAGTCTCCCGCCGAGCAGGTTGTCGCCGAGATCATCGCCGCTGGTGGCGAAGCGGTCGTCAACGGCGACGACGTCGCTGATTGGGCAGGCGCGCAGAACGTGGTGGCCACCGCGATCAACACGTTCGGCGGACTCGACGTGCTGGTCAACAACGCCGGTTTCCTGCGCGACAAGATGCTCGTGATGATGAGCGAAGAGGACTGGGACAACGTCATCCGCGTCCACCTCAAGGGACACTTCGCGATGCTGCGCCACGCCGCCGCGTACTGGCGGGCCGAGTCGAAGGCAGGCAACACCCGGGCAGCCCGTGTCATCAACACCTCGTCGGGCGCTGGACTGTACGGCTCGGTCGGACAGGGCAACTACTCCGCGGCCAAGGCCGCGATCGCCGAACTCACCATCCAGGCCGCAGCGGAGATGAAGGGTTACGGTGTCACGGTGAATGCCATTGCGCCGTCGGCTCGTACCCGCATGACCACCGGTTCCGGTGAAGCCATGGCCGCGCAGATGGCAGCGCCCGAGGACGGCTCGTTCGACGCGATGGATCCGGCGAACGTGTCCCCGCTCGTGGTCTGGCTTGGCTCCGAGGAATCGGCTCAGGTCAGTGGCCGGGTCTTCGAGGTCGAGGGTGGAACCATCTCGGTCAGTGATGGCTGGCAGCGAAGCGTCAAGCGGGACAAGGGCGCCAAATGGGATCCGGCGGAACTCGGGCCCGTGGTGAAGGACATCCTGGAAGAAGCGCCCACTCCGATGCCGGTCTACGGGGCACGATGACCGCTACACCCACCGATGGAGAGCTGATCGCGGCGGCGAAGTCGTATGTCGACGCCCTGGTCAGCCATGACCCGTCGGGGGTGCCGTTTCATCCGGACTGTGTACGGATCGAGATGGGTGTCAAGACCGGACGCAACGGAAACCATCTGCGGCGCAGTCTGGCTCGCGGACCGCAGTTCCGTCTCATCCACACCATCGGTGACTTCACGGCCGAAGCAACCGGGCGCGTTGTCCACAGTACGTTTTATGTACACGTCCATCCGAAAGCCTTGCGCCTGCGTGCGCTGGTGACCGAGAGTTTCGAGTTCGATGACACCGGTCGGATCGTCAAGATCCTCGCGAAGTTCGGGGTCCCGCGCCGCAGCTGACCCGCAAACGCTCCACAAATACGAAGACGCTCCACAAATATGTGGAGCGTCTTCGCATAGGTGGAGCGTCTACGAGTTATGCGATGGGGGTGCGGACCACCATCGGGACACCGGGGAAGTACGCGGCGAGTTCGGAGCGGCTGCGACGCAGCGCAGCGGTGCCGTAGCCGCGCTTACGGTGGTCGGGTGCGATCCAGATCCGGACGTCGACCTCGCCGTCGGACAGTTCACCGAAGACGATGCCCACCTTGTGCTCACCCTCGACTGCCACGAGCCACACGGCTTCTTCGTTGTCCATCCGGCTGTTGGCCGAGGAGATCTCTTCGCTGATCTCGGCGGCAGGGGTGCCGCTGCCGTCGCCTGCCGCACCCACGTCGGCGGTCCGGGCGGCGAACAGGTCGGCATCACTGTCTTTGAACGGCCGCAGGGTGAGCGTTTCGGCGGTCGCGGCCGGACGATCGGTCTGGGTGAACGTGAGCTTGCTGTTGAGGTCCTCGAGCTCGGCGGCATTGGCTCGCCGTGCCGACACCGTCAGACGATCGAACGACATCCCCAGGACTGCCTCCGCGCCGACGGCAGGCACCGAGAGCAGGTCTGCGATGGCTGCCACGGCGGCCGGACGGTCTTCGGCCTCGACGATGGCGTCGAGTACGGCATGGCGTTGTTCGAAAGCGGCTTCGAGGGCGGCGGTGATGTCGCGACGTATTGCGGCACGGTCTGGATCAGTCATGGTTTGATCCTATTCGCGATCGCGCGCTCCGGTCATACGGAGTAGCGTTTCGTGAACGCCTCGGCGGGGGTGCCGGTGGACAGGTCGACCGTATAGACCCGCAGGTCCACCTCAGTGCTGCTGATGTCCATGGTCATGAATCCGCGGTTGGAATAGTTCTCGTACAGCGCCGGGGTTTCCTTGGATGATCGGTCTTCGACGGACTTGGACGCCGCGCCCGAGACCAGCTGGCGGGTGCCCTTCGACAACGTCGTCGGGTCGAAAACCTGCAGCGAGTGATCGTGCCCGGACAGGAAGAAGTGCGCGCGGCCTGCGATCTCCTGTTCGAAGAATTCCTTGACGAGGATCCCGTTGATCGGGGGGATCGGGATGCCGTCGTAGTGTCCGGCGCTGCCGTGAGGTCCGTTGTTGAGATAGGGGTGGTGCGTGCCGACGATCTTCCACGTCGCCTTGGACTCGGCGAGTGCTTTTCGCAGCCACTGACGCTGCTGTGTCATGTACGTGCCCTGCGGTTCCCAGTACGGCGCCAGGAACGGCGGGATGTATGCCGCGATGGGGTTGAGGTCGAGGATGAAGAACTCGACCAGCGGGGTCTGCTCGGGTACCGCCACCGAGAAGTAACGCTTGGGCATGTACCAGCGCGACGACCGCGAGTGGTACGCCACCTCGGCATCGCCGCGGAGCAGCCAGCCACCGTCGCCGGGAAACACCGCGGAGTTGTCGTGGTTGCCCAGTGCCATCACCCACGGGAAGTCGAGGCCGGTGTTGGGCTTTTCGAACTTCTCGTCGAACTGGTGGTCGTCGGGACCGTTGGGGCCGGACTCATAGATGTTGTCGCCAAGCCCGACTGCCATCCCGAACGGGTTCTGCGCGTGCAGTGCCCGGGCCGCCTTGGTCACCGCGAACTGGGGTGCCTCACCGGTTCCCGCGTCGCCGGTGATCAGAATCCGCGCCGTCGAACCGGTTTGGGGAAACGGGAACCTGCCGGTGGTCGCGGGTGCGGCCTGCGCGGTGCCTGCCAGGGCGATTCCGGCGCCTGCCGCTGCCGCGGTGCCGGCCAGGAATGTGCGCCTGCGGAAGCCGGAACGAGATGGTGTGGGCTGCTCACTCATGGTTGGGTGTCTTTCTGCGGATCAACGGGCTGGGCTGGTGGCGGGGTGTACTTGCCTGGCACCGTTGGGCACCCGCCAGGACTGCGCGTATCGCTGACCCGAGCGCGGATCATCGCGGTTGTCGATGAAGTACCAATCCATCTGTGTGGCAGCCGGGGTCACAGTCAGAACCGCGTAACCGTGGGCATCGGTGTCGACCCAGCGCAGGTGGTGGTTGACGTTGGTGAGTGCGGCGGCAGCGACCGCACCCGCGGTGTATTCGGGGACCCCGACGATGTCGTCGACGTTGTTGGAGGTCACCGAGGTCACCACCAACTCGGTACCAACGGTGCCCGCACCCGGATAGTTGGCGGCATCGACGGGCAGGTCGCAGGCGAAAGACATGTGGATGTCGCCGGTGATGAACACCGCATTGTCGATGTTGTTGTCTCGCAACGCCTGATAGAGCCGCTTGCGGTCGGCGGTGTAACCGTCCCAGGCATCGGCGTTCAACGGGACCCCGGCCTGCGGGACACCGAGCAGTTCGGTCAGTGCCTCGGTCGTGCGTGGTTCGAGCGGCGGGATCAGGATGGGGCTGATCATCACCGGGTTGCCGATGATCTGCCAGGTGGCCGGTGACGAGACGACACCATTGGTCAACCAGGACATCTGCGCGGCGCCGGTGATGGTGGCGGCCGGGCTGTCGGTCTTCGCGGACGTCATCGATTGTTGTGCGCTGCGGTAGGTTCGCAGATCCAGCATCGTGAGTTCGAGCAGGTTTCCGAAGCGCAGGCGGCGATAGAGATGGCGGCCGCCGGCGTCGACATCGGGCCGGACCGGCATCCACTCGTAGTAGGCCTGCTCGGAGGCGGCTTTGCGGGCCGACCAATCACCCTCGGCGGGACTGTGATTCTCGGCGCCCGAAGCGTATGCGTCGTTGGCCGATTCGTGGTCGTCCCAGGTGCAGATCCACGGCACGTTCCGGTGTGCGCCCTGCAGATCGGAGTCGGACTTGTACTGGCCGTGCCGGATTCGATAGTCGGTGAGCGAGACGATCTCGTGCGGCGGCTGATGGGTGCGGACCGACCCGTCATGCCCGCCATATTCGCCGACCCCGTACTCGTAGATGTAGTCGCCGAGGTGGACGATCGCGTCGAGGTCCGGTTGCGCGGCCAGATGCCGGTAGGCACTGAAGTATCCGGCCTCCCAGTTCGAACAGGACACAACACCGAATCGCACCTTGGCGACTTCCGCGGCCGTCGCAGGTGCTGTTTTTGTCTGACCGGTCGGGGAGACCGCGCCGGCAGCCGGACCGCTGACGACGCGGAAACGATAGTGGTAGCGCGTATTCGGCGCCAAACCCCCGGCGTCGACCTTGACGGTGAGGTCACGGTCCGGTCCGGTTTCGGCAATCCCGGACGAGACCACCGAGGCAAATCCCGGATCGGTGGCGACGTCCCAGGCCACGGACGTGGCGCTGCCCCGGCCCGAGCCCGGGGCGGCGTCGTCGGTCGGGGTGATGCGGGTCCACAGGATCACGCGGTCGGGCAACGGATCGCCCGATGCGATGCCATGGCGGAAGGCGGCTACGGGTGCGGTGGGATCAGCGCTCGCGCTCCCGGCATAGACCGACCCGAGGACGCCGACGGTTCCGACGGCGGCCCCGCCGATGAACGCGCGACGTGACGGCTGAGTCCAGGTGCGGGGCTGAGAATCTCGAGTTGTTTTCATTGCGCACAAATCCTGGCATACCCGGCGACCCCGAGGATGCAATCCGGTGACCTTCGCGAAGAATTCTTTGCGACCCACCGGTGAACGCTTGGCTATGTGACCCCCCCGCGCCGCCGGACGTCAACTCACTTCGGTTCGCAGATGACCACCGGGATCTTGCGTTCTGTCCAGCCCTGATAAGTGTCGAAATCGGCGTAGATCTCCACCAGCTGCGGCCACAGCCGTTCGCGCTCGGCGTCGGTGGCCTCGCGGGCTCGCATCACCGTGGTGTGCTTGCCCTCCTGGATGGTGACGTCCGGGTTGTCTCTCAGATTGAGATACCAGGCCGGGTTCGATGCCATGCCACCCTGGGAGGCGACCACCACGACGTTGGCGCCGTCGCGCAGATACAGCAGCGGAACGGTACGCGGCTTCCCGGATTTGCGGCCGATGGTGGTCAGCAGGATGACCGGGACCGGCTTCTTGAAACCGGAACCGATCCGCCAGTTTGCCCCGACCTTGCCCCCGCTCATCTTGTAGACCCGGGTGTTGAGGCGAGATCCGAGTTTTATCATCGAGCCGACGGCCTTGGAATTGAGGGCCTTGGGAGTTTCTTGCGGGGGCATGAGACCTCAGATCCGTTCGATGATGGTTCCGGTGGACAGGGCTCCACCGGCACACATCGTGATCAGGGCGGTGGACGAATCG
The DNA here is from genome assembly GCF_056786475.1 of Williamsia sp. Y844. Lineage (NCBI taxonomy): Bacteria > Bacillati > Actinomycetota > Actinomycetes > Mycobacteriales > Nocardiaceae > Williamsia > Williamsia sp. Y844. Next base: position 1,165,695 of record NZ_JBXCJB010000001.1, on the reverse strand, counting down.
GAACGCTCCAACTCATGCAACGCGGTGGTGATCAGGCGCGCCCCGGTGGATCCGACCGGATGGCCGAGCGCGATCGCGCCGCCGTTGACGTTGACCTTGTCCATGTCGGGGTTGTGCACGGCAGCCCATGACAGCAGTACCGAGGCGAATGCCTCGTTCACCTCGAACCGATCGATGTCGGAGATGGACATCCCGGCCTTGGTCAGGACCTTTTCGGTGGCCTGGACCGGTCCGTCGAGGTGGTAGTACGGCTCGGCGCCGACCAGTGCCTGGGCGACAAACCGTGCACGAGGCTTGAGCCCCAACGCCTTTGCCTTGTCTTCGTCCATGATCAGGACGGCGGCGGCGCCGTCGGAGACCTGTGAGGATGTTCCGGCAGTGTGGATGCCGCCCTCCAGTACGGGCTTGAGCTTGCCAAGCGATTCCAGGGTGGTCTCGCGCAGTCCCTGATCGCGCGCGACATCGAGGATGTTGCCGGTCAGCTCGCCTTCCTTGGTCCGCTCGGGTGCCTTCAGCGAGAAGATCTCCCGGTCGTAGCGACCCTCATCCCAGGCCTGCCTGGCGAGCTGCTGGCTGCGCACACCGAGCGCGTCGACGTCCGCGCGGGTGATCCCGCGCCGGGTCGCGATACGTTCGGCGGCCAAGAACTGGTCGGGCATGTCGATATCCCACGACTCGGGGCGTCGTTTGCCCGCACCTTCGAGCATCACGTTGGCGCCGAGCGGCACCGTGGTCATCGACTCGACACCACAGGCGATGCCGACGTCGATGGCGCCGGTCGCGATCAGGCCGGCGATCAGGTGATTGGCCTGCTGGGCAGAACCGCACTGGCAATCGACGGTGGTCGCACCGGTCTGCCAGGGGAGCCCGGCATGCAGCCACGCGGTCCGGGTCACGTTGTTCGATTGCGCACCCACCTGCATCACGCAGCCGCCGATGACCTGCTCGACCTCGTTCGGATCGATTCCGGCGCGTTCCACCAGAGCTTTCTGGGTTGCTCCGAGCAGTTCTGCCGGATGGAGTCCGGAGAGCCATCCTGCCCGTTTACCGATCGGGGAGCGGGTCGCCTCGACGATCACCGGTGTTCCCATGTCATTTCCTTTCATGCTGCGAAAAAGGTCGTTGTCCATACGAAACTAGAACAAGTTGCCAACTGGACACAAGTCCTATTACAGCAGGTAGTGGCCTTGCTGGCCATTGTGCTCTACGATCGACTAGAACACGTTCATGCAGAGGATTGAGGGGAATGCAATGACGCAGGCCGAGCAGGTGTGCCCGTTCGTGAAGGGGTTCGACTTCACCAGTCCTGACCTGTTAGAGCAGGGTATCCCGGTCCGGGAATTCGCGGAATTGCGTAAGACCGCCCCCGTCTGGTGGAACGCCCAGGAAGAGGGCAAGGGCGGTGGGTTCCACGATGGTGGGTATTGGGTTGTCAGCAAGCACGAGCACATTCGGGCGGTGTCGAAGAACAACGATGATTGGTCCACCAACGAAAACGGTGTGATCATGCGGTTCGACGACGAGATGACCCCGGAACAGCTCGACATCACCAAGGCGCTGCTGATCAATCACGATCCGCCGGAGCACACCCGTCTGCGGAAACTGATCGCAAAGCTGTTCACGCCCAAGGCCGTGCACGCGCTGGAGGAGTCCCTCGAAGAGGCGGCCCAGAAGATCGCCCGCGATGCCGCAGCAAAAGGTGAAGGCGACTTCGTCGAGGATGTTGCGGTCAATCTGCCGCTGATGGCCATCGCCGATCTGCTCGGCGTACCGGCCGAAGACCGTGAGCGACTGTTCCATTGGTCGAACACGATGATGAACACCGATGATCCCGAGTTCAACGAGCCCCTCGAGGGTGAAGAGCTCAGTCCGGCGCAGATCGCTTCGGCCGAACTGCTCGGCTACGCCTACACGATGGCCGAGCAGCGCAAGAACTCCCCGAAAGACGACATCGTGACGGCGCTCGTCCATGCCGACATCGACGGTCAGTCCCTCGAAGAGATCGAGTTCGGTTACTTCGTGCTGCTGCTCGCGGTGGCAGGCAACGAGACCACCCGAAACGCGATCAGTCACGGGATGAACGCCTTCATCGACAATCCGGATCAGTGGGAGCTGTACAAGCGTGAACGTCCCGCGACCACGGCCGACGAGATCGTCCGCTGGGCCACGCCGGTCAACTGCTTCCAGCGCACAGCCCGTCACGATCTTGTTCTCGGCGACGTCGAGATCAAGAAGGGGCAGCGCGTCGGAATGTTCTACGCATCGGCGAACTTCGACGAAGAGGTGTTCGAGAATCCCTTCGAGTTCGATATCCTGCGAGACCCCAACCCGCACGTGGGATTCGGTGGTCACGGTGCCCATTATTGTGTCGGAGCGAACCTGGCGCGCATGGAGATCAACCTGATCTTCAACGCCATCGCCGACCACATGCCGGACATCACCAAGATCGCCGAGCCGCGCCGTTTGCGGTCCGGCTGGATCAACGGTGTCAAGGAGATGACGGTCAACTACGGAACCGGTTGCCCCGTCGCCCACTAGTTGTCGAATGCCGTGTGGCCCGACCCTGATTCAGGGTCGGGCCACACGGCGTTTGTTCAGTATGTTTGTCACCGTGGCCGAGACTTGGGGAGCCCCGGATCTGCCACGCGTGCCGGGCTCAGGCATCTTTTTCGACCTCGGCCAGGACTTCGCAGGTCAGGCCACCGAGTGAGTGTAGGCACCGGTGTATGTGCCCGCCAATGCTTCGTCGGGGATCGGGACAGCTATTCGGGCGTCCCAGGTGGCGGTGTTGGCGCCGTTCGCAGCGGTCGCGGTCTGCACGGCAGGCCCTTTCGGATCGGTGACCGGAATGGAGACTGCCACGCCTTTTGTGACCGTTACGGTTCCGCTGGTCGTCGCGTTGCCGGGTACGTAGGTCGAGTTCCAGCCTGTGGTGGAGGTTCCTGCGTCTTCAGACGTGAAGACTCCGCTGGTGGCGACGTATACGATCCAACCGTCTGTTCCACGTCGGTCGTCGGTGACCTTGATGCCTGAGATTGTTCCGACTGCCACCGCGTTGGTGTTCACGTCCAGCCTCAATTCAGAAGGCGCGGTGATCGCCAGTGGCCCGCTCGGGATGGTGAATGTTGCGGTGGTGTCGGCGGCAGCGGCTTGTCCCGGAGTGGTCAACGCGAGAATGGTTGCGCTTGTTACGGCGATACCGGCGACGATTGATTTACGCATTGTGGTGAGTCCTTCAAGGTGGAGATCGAAGATCGGGCAGAAGGGCCGACAGCGGTGGTGGACGAGCTAGGTCACCGAATGGGTGAGGGTGCTGCTGTAGTTGCCCGCCAGCACATTCTGAGGCAGGTCGACGGTTACGGTGGCGTCCCAGCCGGCGGTGTTGACGCCTTGCACACCGGACCCGGTGACCGCCACCGCCGGGTCTTGGTCACCCGAGCCTGTCAGTGTGAACTCGGGGCTCTGAGCCGCGTTCACGATTCCGCTGGACCCCACGCTGGGGATTGCGTACTTGGAGGGCAGTACATCCGCATCGCTTGCACGCGTGAATCCGCCTCCATCGACGTACACGGTCCAACCGGCTGTACCCCGTCGATCGTCGATGACTTTGATGTTCGGGATCGTCCCGCGGGCGGCGGTTCCGTCGGCGTCGACCGCCAGTCCCGCCGCGGCGGGTGCGGTGATCGACAGGCTGCCGCTCGGGATGGTGAATGTTGCGGTGGTGTCGGCGGCGGTGGCTTGCCCGGGAGCGATCAGGGCGAAAGCAGCGGTACTTGTCACGACAACACCAGCAACGGTTGACCTACGCATTGTGGCGAGTCCTCTGAATGATGCGACCACGGATTGGCGCGAGTTTTTAGACTATAAGTTCACTTTCGGTGAAATGTATAGGTTAGCGATGCTAATTCGTATGTTGCGTATTCAATTCATAAATGCTGGTTCGGAAGGATTTTCTATTCTTCGTGACCGCACGGTCAGGGTAAAAGGGTGCCGATATAACGCATCCGCCCCGGGGGTAAGCCCGGGGCGGATGCGAAGTCGTGCGGTGTCGGCGGGTGGCTCAGCTAGGCCTTACGGACCGAGTTGATCGTCTTTTCTACTTCCCAGAACGCCCGCAGCGCAGCGATTTTGCCGTCGGAGTTGGCGCGATAGGTGAACACACCCCGGGCTTCGGAGACGTGTCCGGCGATATGGGTGACGATTTTCCCGATATAGGCCACCTCGTTTCCGCAGATGATCTCCTCATCGAAGAGGAACTCGATCTGCTCGGTGGCGCCGATCGACATATCCCAGAACTGACCGATGCGGTCGTGTCCGGTGAAGCCGATGCCTTCTTCGTCGAACATCGAGGGGCCGACGGGATCTTGCACGATCCCGTCGGTGGCGAACAGGTTCACCCAGGCGTCCTTGTTGCGCGAACCCACGTACTCGCGGGAGCGCCGGCCCGCAACCACCGCGGGATTGTTGGCGCGGTCGATGTTCATGTAGGCAGGCTGTGCCTTCGTCATGATGTCTCCCTCGTGTCGGTCGTCGCGGTCGATGATCAGTGCGTGGGCTTGTCGGCGCCCACGAGCCACATCGAAAAGTACTGCGAACCACCACCGTATGCGTGGCCGAGTGCCTTGCGCGCGCCGCCCACCTGGTGATCACCTGCCTTGCCCTGGACCTGGATGGCGGCCTCGGCGAAACGGATCATGCCGGAGGCGCCGATCGGGTTCGACGACAACACGCCGCCCGACGGATTCACCGGTAGCTTTCCGCCGATGGCCGTGTCGCCGGACTCGGTCAGCTTCCAGCCTTCGCCCTCGGGCGTGAAGCCCAGGTTCTCGAGCCACATCGGCTCGAACCATGAGAAGGGGACGTAGATCTCGGCGACGTCGATCTCTTCGAGCGGATTGGAGATCCCGCCTGCCTTCCACAGTGCGGCGGCCGCATCGCGGCCGGCCTGGGGGCTGACGGTGTCGCGGTGGGAATACGACAGCGGTTCGGTCCGCATGGCAGAGGCGTGAATCCAGGCCACCGGAATCCCCTGGGCCACTGCGTTGTCTGCGGTTTCCTCATCGCCGATGACGACTGCACAGGCACCGTCGGACGACGGGCAGGTCTCGTCGTAGCGGATGGGGTCCCACAACATCTGTGAGCTCATCACCTTCTCGACCGTGATGTCGGGCTGGTGGAGATGCGCCAATGGATTGAGGGCGCCGTTCTGCCGGTCCTTCGCGGCGACGATCGCTCCGATGTGATCGGGCGCGCCGGACCTTCGGATGTACGAGCGGACGTGCGGGGCGAAGAAGCCGCCCGCGCCTGCGCCGACCGGCATGGTGAAGGGCACCGGAATCGACAACGCCCACATGGCATTCGATTCCGACTGCTTCTCCCACGCGATGGCCAGAACCCGGCGATGCACACCGGAGGTGACCAACGAGGCCCCGACGTTGGCGGTCGAACCGCCGACGGATCCGGCCGTGTGGACGCGGATCAGTCGTTTGCCCTCGGCGCCCAGCGATTGGGCAAGTGCGAGTTCGGGCATCATCGTGCCCTCGAACAGGTCTGGCGCCTTGCCGATGACGATGGCGTCGATGTCATCCATCGACACCTGGGCATCTTCCAGTGCCTTGTCGATGGCTTCGCGGCAGAGCCCCGCCATCGAGACATCATGGCGTTTGGCAACGTATTTGGTCTGCCCGGTGCCGAGCACCGCAGCGCGATAGCGGCCCATCAGTTCTTACCTTTCGAGGATCCGGCTGCGTCGCCGGCCAGGGCGACGACCATGTTCTGTTGCAGCAGTGGACCGCTGGTGGCATGGGCCAGTGCGGTCCCGGCATTGCCGTTCAGGATCGTGGTTGCCGCGTATCCGATGCGTTCGAGCCCGGCCGAGAACAGCGGGTTGGCGGCCAGTGCGCCGCCCGACGGGTTGATGATCACCGAATCATCGAGTCCAAGTGCGGACTTCAAAATCAGTTCCTGGTGCGTGTAAGGAGCGTGTAGCTCGGCGACATCGAACGTGCGGTTGCTGCCGAGGGCGGTGTCACCGGCCAGCTTGGTAGATGGAGACTTGGTCAGATCGCGGGCCCCGAAGTTGGGGGTGTCGATGCGATGATCCCAGCCGGTGATCCAGGCCGGGTTCGCCACGAGTTCCCGGGCGCGATGTTCGCTGGCCAGGATGATCGCGGCGGCGCCGTCGGTGTAGCGACAGACATCATGGGCGCGTAGGGGATCGGCGACGTAGTCGGACTTGAGCAGCTCATCCACCGAGGCTCCGGAACCCCGGGCGGCCACCGCGGCCATGTCGGCTTCGGTCCACGCCCCGGAGTCGAGGCCGGCGCGGGCCTGCAGTGCAGCGAGAGATCGGGCGTCGGGCCACAGCGGGGCGACGGTGTGCGGGTCGGTCTGCAGCGCCAGCACCTGATCGGTGTTGGAAGCCGAGGGCTTTCCGAACCCGTAGGCGAGGGCAACGTCGACCTCGCCGGTTGCGATCTTCACCCAGGCCTCGTAGAGGGCCCAGGCGGCATCCATCTCGACGTGCGATTCGTTGATCGGCGGGACGGCCCCGATCGAGTCGATCGCCGAGATGAACGAAAAGGCTCGACCGGCAAGGTAATCCGAGGAACCCGAGCACCAGAAGTCGATGTCGGTCCGGCTGATCCCGAGGTCGGCGTAGAGCTTCTGGAAACACGGCACCAGCATCTCGACGCCGTTGGTGGTTCCGAACGTCGCATCGACGTGGGGACTGTGCGCGAATCCGATCACGGCGATCGGTGGTATGTCGCGGTATGTGCTCACAGATGATCCTTGTAGGAGTCGTAGTCGGCATCGGGTTCACCCGACGGACGGAAATGGCTGATGTTGCGCAACGTGTAATCCCACTCGTCACGGGGGCGCCACACGGCCTCGACCCGCATGCCCATGTGCACGTCGGCGGCCTCGGTTTCGAGGATCAGGTGCAGGAACGGGATGTCGGAACCGTCGAGCAGGACATAGGCCGCCACATACGGTGGCTTGATCTGCTGTCCGAGAAACGGCACGTTGACGATGCAGAACGTGGTCACCACGCCCTTGTCGGTCAGTTCGACCCTCTCACCGGTCGGATTGCCGTCGGTCGGGTCGGCGCCGCGAGGTGGGAAGTAGACGGGCGCACCAGGGCCGGTGCGTCCACCGTAGAGCTTGCCCTCCTTGAGGCCCTGCAGATACCAGGTCTCCTCGATGGAGGCAGTGTGGTCGATGGTCAACTCGATGGGAGTCGTGATCATGACACCGTCCGAAGCTGACGGCTCGGAGGTGTTGGGGGACGCTGGTTCTGGGGTCTCGCCGAGTGCGAAGTGGTCGATGTCGTCGATGCGGCCGGTGCGTTCGGACTTCCACACCACATGCACACGGGCGCCGGTACTCAGGTCGCCGGGACCGCCTGCAGCCACGGCGTGCAGCAGGGCGGTGTCGGCGCCGTCGAGCCGGATCAGGGCCCACGCGAACGGATTCGACAATGGCTGGCCCGCGATGGGCTGCGCCATCCAGGTCCATGACGTCACGGTGCCCACGGGCGAGACCTCGACGAAGTCGTCGATCTGCCTCCGGGTGACGGGATCGAACTCGACCGGTGGGACGTATACGGTTCCGTCCGCGCTGCGTCCTCCGACGACCTTGCCGTCGAGCAGCCCGCGTGCAAAACGTCCCAGGACCGGCCCGAGCGAGCGGGTGTAGTCGAAGGCGTTGTGCAACGGTGCGGACAGAACGGGGTCGTCGGGGTTCTCGATCGGTGCGACTACGGCGGCAAATCCTGCGGATATCTGGCTCACGCTCACAGAATCGAGTAGAACAGGTTCTAGATTGTCGCGCAAGGACTAGGCCGAACAGGAGGTCGCCAGGTATGAAGCTCGGTCTGCAATTGGGGTACTGGGGAGCGTCGCCGATCCCGGATGCGCCGGCTTTGATCGCGGCCGCCGAAGCGGCGGGTTACGAGGCCGTGTTCACCGCCGAATCATGGGGGTCTGATGCGTTCACGCCGCTGGCCTGGTGGGGCTCTGCGACGTCGACGATCAAGCTCGGTACCGGCATCGCTCAACTGTCGGCACGGCCACCGACGTCGGCGGCCATGGCAGCGCTGACGCTCGATCATCTGTCCGGTGGCCGTCACATCCTCGGGCTCGGGGTGTCCGGGCCCCAGGTCGTCGAGGGCTGGTACGGCCAGCCCTTTGCCAAACCGCTGGCGCGGACCCGTGAATACGTTCGGGTGGTCCGGGATGTGCTGGCCCGCGAAGAGCGGGTCACCAACACCGGACCGCACTATCCGTTGCCCTATCCGCCGGATGCCACGGGCTCGACCGGGCTCGGCAAATCACTCAAGCCGATCACCCATCCACTGCGCGCTGACCTGCCGATCTGGCTCGGTGCGGAAGGTCCGAAGAACGTCGCGCTGACCGCGGAGATCGCCGATGGCTGGCTGGCGATCTACTACACGCCGCGCCTGTCGGACATGTATGAGTCGTGGCTTGCCGAAGGCTTCGCGCGGCCGGGGGCGCGTCGTACCCGTGACACGTTCGAGGTGGCCGCGACCGTCCAGGTCGAGATCACCGACAACGTTCCCGCGGTCATCGATGCCTACCGCCCATCGACCGCGCTCTATGTCGGTGGCATGGGGGCCAAGGAGCAGAACTTCCACGCCGAGGTCTACACCCGGATGGGGTACGGCGAGGTGGTCCGTGAGATCGGTGAGAAGTTCCTGTCCGGGCGCAAGGACGAGGCGGTCGCGGCAGTGCCCGACGAGATGGTTCTGGAGACGATGATCGTGGGCGACGAGGACGAGGTGCGGCGCCAGATCAAGAGGTGGGAACAGGCCGGGGTCAGCATGTTGATGGTGACCAACCGCGATCCCGATCAGATCGCCAGGCTCGGTCGCCTCATCTGAGGAGAACATGTTCTAAATCTGATCGGCGTGTCGAAGTCGCCGACGATCTGGGTCGGCGGTGCGTAGAGTCCCGAACGTGCCGGACTCGCCCGCAGACGCCAAGCCGCCCACAGCAGGCGGATCGGCACGACAGATCGGCGCCCGTCTGGGGAGAGGTCAGAAGATCGGCCGGGTGGTTGCCGGTCACGCAGTCCGCACGGCGACCGGCAACCTGATCGGTTCATCGGCCGATGCAGACGCGAAGGCACGCAAGCAGGATGAACAGATACTTCGTTTTGTCGACGAGCTGGTCGCCGTCGTCGGGAGTATGAAGGGCGCGGCCCTCAAGCTCGGCCAGATGCTGGCGATGTTCGACCTGGGCGTGAGCTCGGAGGCGACCAGGGAGGAGTTCAGAGCCCGACTCGCCCCGCTGTTCGACCGCGCGCCGGCCGTCGACAACGCGGCGATGATGGCGGTCCTGGAATCCTCGCTGGGGCCGGCTCGGATGGCGCGCCTGGACATCGAACAGACACCGATAGCTGCAGCATCCATCGGCCAGGTCTATCTGGCGACGCTGGACGGCGAGCGGGTTGCCGTGAAAGTTCAATATCCCCACGTGAAATCGGCGGTCCGGGCGGACCTGAAGAATCTTGCGCTAGTGGTGAGGATGGGGCGAAGCAGGATACCCGGCGCCAACCTCGACGACGTGGTGGCAGAGGTCTCCCGGCAGATGCTCGCGGAGCTGGACTATGACACCGAACTCGTCAATCATCAACGCGTCCACGATTTTTACCTCGACCATCCGGTCTGGACCATTCCGCGGCCGTATGCCGAGTTCAGTACCGATCAGGTTCTCGTCACCGAATATCTGGACGGGATGCCGTTCACCGCGGCCTGCGCACTCCCGGCGGAGGAGCGGGACCGGATCGGTGAAGCGGTGTACCGCTTCTACTGTGGTGGCGTCTACGAGCGCGGCGAGTTCTGCGCCGACCCCCATCCGGGGAATGTGCTGGTGATGCCGGACGGCAAGGTCGGCTTCCTGGACTTCGGACTTTATCTGTCGATGGCGGAGTCAGATATCGTGCTGCAGCGCAATGCGTTCCGCGCGCTGCTCGAGGGTCGTGACGAGGACGTCTATCGGTTGGCGATCGAGGCGGGCTTCATCCAGGACGAGAACGCGATGTCGATGGGACAGGTCGCCCAGTACACGCGCAAGGTGGCCGGATGGCATCTGTCGCCGGATCGGTCGACGGTGACCGGGGAGGTCGCGAGGTTCGCATTCGCCTGCGCGGTGCTGCCCGGGTCCGGGCACTATCGACAGATCCGGCGTCAGGACCTGGCCGAGACGCATGTGTTCTCGCGGCGGACGGAGCTCAGTGTGTGCGAACTACTCGGCCGCCTGGAGGCGACGGCTCCGTGGGGTTCGATCGTCCGTGAGTGGATCTACGACGATGCCGCAGCGGCGACGCCGATGGGCACCGCAATCGAGAGTTGGCGCCATGTCGGCGGAGTGGGGCGTGGGCGCGGGGTCGATGACGTGACCCGGTGATGTTCAGAGAACGCTTGCCCTGGGTAAAGGCTTCGATAGTGTTGAAACAACGAAAGGCAACGAATGACAATCGTGCTCGCGCGAGTGTTGAAGAAATCCGCTGGTGCCGGTCTGTCGGCGGCCCGATCATCACAGGGCCCCGATCAAGATGGCGACACCGGATCGCGGGATGCGGTCCTACCGCGTGTGGCCGGGCTCGGCCTTGCCGCAACCGGGTTGGCGCACTTCATCAGTCCGCAGGTGTTCGAACCGATCACCAAGGCGGCCTTCCCGGAGAACACGACCCAGTGGACGTATTCCAACGGGGCAACCGAGACCCTCGTCGGTCTGGCGATTGCGAACAAGCGGACCCGCAAGATCGGCTACGTGGGATTGATCGGGTACATCGGATTTCTCGCCAGCCGTGTCTTGAAAGCGTAACCGTCGGGCAATGACATCTGACGTTCCCGTGCGCCGACGCCGCGGACGCCCCAAAGTCGAGGGTCTTGCCGATCACCGTCGTAACCAGATCGTCGAGGCGGCCTATGCCGTGCTCACTGAAAGAGGTTATGACGGAACGAGTATCGCGGAGATAGCGCAACGCGCAGGTATTGGCCAGGGCACCGTCTACCGCTACGTCAACAGCAAGCGAGAGCTGCTGGACATGGTCTTCGACTGGTCCGTGGAGCGGATATTCGCAACCGTTGATCCCAACGAGTTACTCGCGGCCGAGGCGCAAACGGCGCAAGACATGGCGCTGCACATCAGGGTCATCGGCGATCGGCTCCACCGGATGATCGAAGACGATCCGGCGATGCTCAAGCTGATCGGGGTGCAGGCCAGCGCAATCGACAAAGAACTCAAGGCGCGGGTCGTCGGACTCGAATACATGATCAATTCTCTGGTGGTCAAGGCGCTGACGCGAGCTGTCGAGAATGAGTGGTTCGTCCTGACGATGCCGCAGCGGCAGATCGTTGCCCGGCTGTTGATGATGTTGGCGCTGCCCGGTCTGGTCATGTCGCTGCGGGCGGACGACGACGCAGGCAAGCGTGAGCGGTATGTCAGCGGAGCCGCCGACCTGGCCTTCCACGGAATGATGAAGCGCCCGCCGACCATGGATGGGAAGTGATGGTCCAACCGACAGTTCGCCCGGACACCAGGCGGACCCGGCTTCGTCGAGGCCAACTGCTCGACGCCGCCCTGCGAACGTTCATCGAAAACGGTTACAGCGACGTGGGAGTCGCCGAGATAGTTGCCCGGATCGGCTGCAGTCACGGCACGTTCTACAACTACTTCGACAACAAGCGGGATGCGCTCGATGCAGTCCTGGCCCGGGAACTCGCCGAGCTCACCGCGATTGCCGAGTTGCACCGTCCGCGCCCACGTGATGAGGCCGAGTTCGTCGACGCGATGGGGTCATTGGTCCGCAGGCTGGTCGACCACGTGAACGAACGCCCCGACGTGCTCACGTTCGTGATGATGGAGGCGCCGGGTATCGACGAGGCAACGCTCGATCTGCTGACCGGCAGTTACGTTCAACTCAGCCAGTTGTGTGGACAGTACTTCCGGCACGGCGTCGCCGACGGTTACCTACGGGAGGACCTCGACGTGGAGTTCGCAGGCGAGGCGATGGTCTCGTGCCTACTCGGCGCGGTACTGCCACGAATGCTCGACAACTCCGCCGAACTCGACGTCGAAGAGACGGTCGAGACCGTGGTCGGATTCCTCTGCTACGGCACCCCGACGGTCTGAGGGGCAGACGGTCTGAAGAGCAGGGGTTCGACGGTGTGCCGCCGGCCGGGCTACTTGCCGGTGAAGTCCGGGATAGTCTTCTCCGCAAAGGCTTTCGGGCCGATCTTGGCGTCGTCGCTGATGAAGACCTTGATGCCTTGATCGGCGTCGATCTTGAATGCATCCTGTTCGTGCATGCCCTCGGTGTCCCGGATCGTCTTGAGGATCGCCTGGACCGCGATCGGGCCGTTCGCGCTGATCTGATCGGCGAGTTCGATGGCCTTGTCGAGCGCGGTGCCGTCGGCGACGACATGCCCTATGAGGCCGTATTCGAGGGCTTCGGCAGCGGTGATGTGGCGTCCGGTGAGCAAGATGTCGGCGGCGACGGTGTACGGGATCTGCCGAACCAGTCGGACTGCCGATCCGCCGAGCGGGTACAGACCCCACCTTGCCTCGGACACACCGAATTTGGCGCTCTGTCCGGCGACACGGATATCGGTGCCCTGCAGGATCTCGGTTCCACCGGCGATGGCCGGGCCTTCCACTGCTGCGATCAGAGGCTTGGTCAGGCGGCGGCCTTTGAGTAAGGCGTCAAGCATCTTCGGATCGAAGCCGCCCTTTTTGAAAGAGTCTCCGGGGGCCTTTTTGTTCATGCTCTTCAGGTCGGCGCCCGCACAGAAATAGCCGCCGGCTCCGGTGAGGATCGCGACCCGGATATCGGGGTCGGAATCGACTTGATCCCACGCGGAGTTCATGATCGCGAGCATGTCGCTCGAGAGTGCGTTGCGGGCCTCGGGCCGATTCATCGTCACGATCAACGTGTGCCCGCGCTTCTCGACAAGACAATGGGGGGCAGCGTCCGACATGATTTGCTCCTGATTTCTCGCATGACAAGACGCGCGGGGGCGTCTGTGACCTGTATCTCCTCGGGCCTTGCCATCAAACGGTAACACGTTCTAGTTTTGTCGGTATGGCTTACAACATTGCCGACCTCATCGAGCATGCCGTCGACACGATGGGCGACCGGGTGGCGCTGGAAACAGACGGGCGCAGCGAGACCTATACCGAACTCGACCAGCGGGCCAACGGGCTCGCCCACACCTTACGGGACCTCGGCGTCGCTCCGGGCGATTCTGTGGGGTTGTACAGCAGAAACGGCATCGAGGCCGTGGAGTCGATGGTCGCCATCTTCAAGGCCCGTGCGGTGATGGTCAACGTCAACTTCAGGTACGTCGAGAGCGAACTCGAGCACATCTTCACCGACTCCGACATGAAGGCGCTCATCGTCGAGCGTCAGTACGTCGACAGGGTGGCGAACGTGTTACCGAAGGTGCCCGAATTGCGGTCGGTGATCGTGATCGAAGACGGCTCCGACCTGGATATCTCGGTGGTGAACGGAATCCCCTACGAGCAGGCGGTTGCCGACGGCGGGATCGAGCGCGACTTCGAGCCGCGCTCCGACGACGACCTGTACATGCTCTACACCGGTGGCACCACCGGAAATCCGAAGGGCGTGGTCTGGCGGCAGGAGGACGTGTTCCGGGTCCTCGGAGGCGGTATCGACTGGTACACCGGCGAGGCGGTCACCGACGAGTGGCATTTCGCGAAGACCGGGGCGCAGGGCGGACAGCTGGTGAGATTTCCGATCCCACCGTTCATCCACGGTGGATCGCAGTGGGCGGTGTTCCAGGCGTTGTTCGCAGGCGGCAAGGCCATCGTCTACCCCGAGTTCGGCGCCCATCAGACGTGGGAGATCGTCGAGCGCCACCAGGTGAACGTCATCTTCATCACCGGAGATGCCATGGGGCGTCCGATGATCGACGCGTTGGAGCAGAAAGACTACGACGTCAGCTCGGTGTTCTCCGTTGCGTCGTCCGCGGCGCTGTTCTCGGCCTCGGTCAAGGATCAGTTCGTCGAGAAGTTCCCGAACGCGGTCATCATCGATGCCATCGGCTCATCGGAGACCGGCTTTTCCGGGATGGGTGTCATCTCGAAGGAGACCTCGCACAGTGGTGGCGGTCCGCGGGTCAAGGCCGACCTGTCGACAGTTGTTCTGCGCGAAGACGGTTCGGTCATCGAGCCCGGCAAGGGTGAGGTCGGGATCCTGGCCCGGACCGGGCACATCCCGCTGCGGTACTACAACGACCCGGCCAAGACGGACAAGACCTTCAAGATCTACAACGGCGTCCGGTATTCCATTCCGGGAGATCAGGCGCGTGTCGAAGACGACGGCACGGTGACGATGCTCGGACGTGGTTCGGTGAGTATCAATTCCGGCGGCGAGAAGATCCACCCCGAAGAGGTCGAATCAGCGCTCAAGGCGCATCCGGACATCTTCGACACCGTAGTGGTCGGGGTGCCCGACGAGCGGTACGGACAGCGGGTCGCCGCGGTCATCGCGACCCGGGACGGTGTGCGTCCCACGCTCGATGAGATCAATGCTGTTGCCCGGCAGGATATCGCCGGCTACAAGTGCCCACGGGCGGTGTGGTTCGTCGACGAGATCAAACGTTCCCCGGCCGGTAAGCCCAACTATCGCTGGGCGGCGGAGATCGCCGAATCCCGGTCTGCCGACGAAAATCTGACAACCAGCTCACGAAAGGCCTGACGCAGTGCGTACTTCACTGTCCGACGAGTTCGGAATCCAATACCCGATATTCGGGTTCACCCCGTCCGAGCATGTGGCCGCGGCGATCAGCCGGGCCGGTGGTCTCGGTGTGCTGGGCTGCGTGCGGTTCAACGAGGCGGAGGAACTCGACGCCACCCTCGACTGGATGCGCGAGAACACCGACGGCAAACCGTTTGGTGTCGACGTGGTGATGCCCGCCAAGATCCCTACCGAGGGTTCGCAGATCGACCTCGACGCGATGATCCCGCCGGAGCACCGCGCATTCGTCGAGCGCACCCTCGATGACCTCGGTGTACCGCCGCTGCCCGACGGTGACCGCGTCAACGCCGGTGTCCTGGGATGGCTGCATTCGGTCGCGCGGTCCCACGTCGATGTGGCGATGACACACGCCGACAAGTACGGGCAGATCAAACTCATCGCCAACGCGCTGGGCTCACCGCCCGATGACGTGATCACCAACGTGCACGCGCACGGCGTGAAGGTCGCGGCGCTGGCCGGGGCGAAGGAGCATGCGTTGCGGCATGTGGCCGCCGGGGTGGATCTGGTGATTGCGCAGGGCTATGAGGCCGGTGGTCACACCGGTGAGGTCACGTCGATGATCCTGTGGCCGGAAATTGTTGATGCCGTGGGGGACTCGGCACATGTGCTCGCGGCCGGAGGGGTCGGTAGCGGTCGTCAGATCGCTGCCGCGTTGGCCATGGGCACCAGCGGTGTGTGGATGGGAACCTACTGGCTCACCGCAGCCGAATACCAGCTCGGTGTACGCGGTGCGGGTCCGTCGGTCATCCAACAGGCGATCCTGAACGCCACCTCGAAGGACACCGTGCGCAGGCGGATCTACTCCGGTAAGCCCGCCCGCCTGCTCAAGACCAAGTGGACCGACGCCTGGGACGCCGCCGACGCACCGGAGGCGTTGCCGATGCCGTTGCAGAACATCCTGGTCGCCGAAGCCCACGCGCGGATCTCGGCCGCCGACGACCCCGGTGTCGTGGCGATGCCTGCCGGACAGATCGTCGGGCGGATGAACGCGATCACCCCCACGGCTGACCTGATCGACGACCTGGTCAGCGAGTATGACGTGGCCGTGGATCGGATGCAGAAGGCCCGCTAGTCGAGCGCAGGACCATTTTGCCGACGGCTGTGATCAGATATGGTCACAGCCGTCGAGCAAATTCTCAGGGCAGGAGGTGGGGGCATGGCCGAGCATGATGCGAACGTGGTGCTCACGGCGCGGGTCGACACCGAGTCAGGCGGAACCGTGGTGGTGGTGACGCTCAATCGCCCGGAGGCGCGCAATGCCCTGACCGGAGAAGTGGTCAGATCGCTGCGCTCCGCCCTGGCCGCCGCCGATGCGGACGAGTCCGTTGGTGCGGTGGTTCTCACCGGCTCTGATCCGGCCTTCTCTGCGGGTGTCGACTTGAAGGCACTGGGATCAGAGGGCGGCTGGGATGACGTCAACGTCCCCGGTGCGCCCACCGGTTACCCGTGGATTCCACTCCGTAAGCCGATCATCGGCGCGATCAACGGCGCCGCGGTCACCGGCGGACTCGAACTGGCGCTGGCCTGCGATTTCCTGATCGCCTCCGACCTGGCTCGTTTTGCCGATACACACGCCAGGGTCGGGATGGTGCCGGCGTGGGGTCTGACCGGCCGTTTATCGGCCGCGGTCGGCTGGGGTTTCGCCCGTCGAATGAGCCTGACCGGCAACTTCATCGACGCCAGGAAGGCCCTGGAGGTGGGCCTGGTCACCCAGGTCGTCGCGCATGACGCCCTGATGCCGACCGCGATGGCTCTGGCCGCCGACATCGCCGGAAACAACACCCCGGCCGTCGCGGCGCTGCTCGCCTCCTACCGCGAAGCGCAGCAACACGTACTGGGGCCCGTATTGGACACCGAGGCAACACATTCCGCCGCCTGGATGTCCACGTTTGATCCGGCCTCCGTCGAACAGGCGCGGGACAAGGTCATCGATCGTGGCCGCGAACAGATGAAGTGAGGGATCAGATGGGGAAGTCGGGAAGTCTGCGAGCGGTGGTGCGGAGCCGTAAGGGTGCTGCAGTGTCGTTGCAGAACAAGGTGGTTGTGATCACCGGTGGTGCGCGCGGAATCGGGCTCGCCACCGCCGCAGAGCTACAGGCAAAGGGTGCCAAGGTGGTACTCGGCGACATCGACGAAGAAGTTGTCGCCAAGGCCGCGGCCAACCTCGGATGCGAGGGTTACCCCCTCGACGTCACCAGCGATGAATCGTTTGCCGCCTTCCTCGATCGGGTCGACGCCGAGTTCGGCACGTTCGACGTGCTGATCAACAACGCCGGCATCATGCCGACCGGGCCGTTCCTCGACTTCTCCGACGCGGTGATCACCCGAAACTTCGAAATCGATCTGCTCGCGGTGGTGCGGGGCACGCGACTGGCCGCCCGTCGCATGGTGGCGCGGGGTTCGGGCCAGATCCTGAACGTCTCCTCGGTTGCCGGACTCGTACCCCTTCCTGGACTGAGTATCTACAGCGCGGCCAAGGCCGGCGTGATCGCGTTCTCCGAGGCATTGGATGGCGAATTGAGCTCTCGCGGTGTCCGGGTGCTCGCGGTGATGCCCAACTTCACCAAGACCGGGCTCATCGACGGCCTGCAGACCACCAAGATGATGCCGCCCATCGAGCCCGATGATGTTGCGCGGGAGATCGTTCGGAGTATCGAGACCAACCGGGACCGGGTGGTGATCCCGCGTCAGAGCATGTCCGTCCTCGGCTGGATGGTGACGCCGCGGTTCATGAAGAACCTCTACGGCAAGTACTTCGGCTTCGACACCATGTTCATGGAGTTCGACGAGACCGAGCGGGCCAAATACCTCGACCGGGTCAACCGCAGCTGACCCCCAGACCCGATGATGTGCCCTTCTGGCGGCGCCCACCTGGGCTTTTGTTCGCCAGAAGGGCACATCATCGGGGAGCGGGAACGTATCCGAGGGTCCGGTCGGGGCGAATCCAGGTGGGTGCGCTGGTGTCCGCGGCAAGGTTGCGTTTGAGGATCTTGAAGGTGTCGGTCCGGGGGAGGTCGTCGACCACGTGAATTCGACTGGGCCACTGCTTGGGACCCAGATCCGGTTGTGCGGACAGGAAATCCGTGAGCTGATCGGCGCTAAGGCCGGGGGCGACAAGCGCCGCAGCGAGTTCGTCTCCGATCTCGGCCCGGACACCGTAGACCGCGGCCATGGTGATCGACGGATGTCGCAGAAGCACCCGTTCGATGGGTCCGGTGCCCATGTTCTCTCCGTCCACCCGAACCCAATCACCCAGGCGCCCGGCGAAATACACGTATCCGTCTTCGTCGACGTAACCGAGGTCACCGGTGTGGTAGATACCGTCGCGCATCCGTTCGGCATCAGCGGCCGGATTGCGGTAGTAGCCGGTGAACAGTCCGCCGCCTGAGCTGTTGACGATTTCACCAACGGCTTCGTCGGCGTTGGTGAGCCGTCCCGACGCGTCGAAGCGGGCGACGGCACAGACCTTGCCCGTGTCGGGGTTGCGCACCTGATTCGGCGCGACCAGTGGGCCGAGGGCCTCCGGTGGCGTATCGGTGGTGCGGGTGATGGCGACCCCACCCTCGGTGGAACCGAAACCGTCGACCACCCGAACATCAAAACGTGCTGTGGTGGCGACGATGTCGGCCGCGGAGGCTTCGTTGCCGTACAGGATCCGGAGCGGATTGTCGGCGTCGTCGGGCCGGGCCGGGGTGGCCAGCACGTACGACAACGGTTTGCCGACATAGTTCGCGTAGGTCGCGCGGAATCGGCGGATATCGTCGAAGAAGGCACCTGCCGAGAACTTGCGCCGCAACGCAACCGATGAACCCCCGGCGACCGCCACCATCCAGCCGGCGATGATCGCGTTCGAATGGAACAGCGGCATCGACAGGTAGGCAACATCTTCGGTGCCCAACCCGAACCGCTTCGAGAGCATCACGCCGCTGGCCGCCAGCTTCCGGTGGCTGCACTGCACAGCTTTCGGGTCGCCGCTCGTGCCGGAGGTGAAGATCAGCATCAGCAGTGCTTCGGGATCGCCGGTTCGGAAGCGGGGCTCGGTGCCCTGGTGCGGGGCGAGTAGCTGTTCCCACTGTGAATCCTCGACGTTGAGCACCAGCACATTCCGTGTGACGAGGTCATCGACCAGGTGCGCCGTCGAGTTCTCGACGATCACGACCTGGCAGTCGGCGGTGGCGATGTCGGCCGCCAGGGCCGATCCACGGCGCGTCGGGTTCAGTCCGACCACGACAAGCTCTCCGAGGACGGCGGCTCCGAGTAGGTAACTGAACTCGGGAATGTTCTCGAGGAGCAGGGCCACGTGCGGCGGGCGGTCGGCGTCGATCAGACCGCCCAGCGCGGCTGCCCGAGTCGCCGACAATCTCAGATGATCACGCCAACAGACGAACTCGTCTTCGAAGTAGAGGCCGGAGTCGACAGAGTCGGTCAACGGTGCCAGGAGTGCGCCGACCGTACCCGGAGCCGGTGCGATCTGATCCGGGATGGTCATGGCCTCAGGCGGGTTCGCTGGCAAGTGCCGAACCGATCCGACGTAGCTGTACTGGCGCCGACCCCAGATTGAACTCGTTCTGCTTGGCGCGCAGGAAGTATCGGTGCACGGGATGATCGACGTCGATACCCACACCACCGTGGATGTGGACGGCGGTGTGCGCGACGCGGTGGCCTGCATCAGCCGCCCAGAATTTCGCGGTCGCCAGTTCTTTGGCTGCCTCGAGGCCTTCGGACAGGAGCCAGGCGGCCTGCAGGGTGGTCAGACGCAGGCCCCGCACGTCGATGTAGGCGTCGGCAAGTCGTTGTGCAACCGCCTGGAACGATCCGATCTTGCGGTCGAATTGTTCACGGTCCCGGCCGTATTCGGCGGTAAGCTCCAGCGCGCGCTCGAGAATACCGGTCTGTTCGCCGCACAAAGCGAGGGTCATCCGATCGCGGAGAAAGTCGATCACCGCGGTGCCTGCTTCGCCGAGCTGGTCGTCGGTGGTGACGCGGACGCCGTCGAGTTCGACAAACGCGCCGGGTCCCTGACCCGTCGTCAAGGCCGGGGTGATGGTGAGGCCGTCCCGATCGGTGGGCACGATGAACACTGCCGCACCCTGTGGTCCGGCGACATTCACGATGATGGCGTCGGCGTACTCGGCATACGGCACATTCAGTTTTGCGCCTGCCAGGACCCACCCGTCATCAGTGGGCGTCGCCGATGCCACCGGCGCCAGCGGATCGTCCGCCAGATCTTCGTCGAGACCGACGGTGACGATCGCGGTGCCGTCCGACAAACCCTCGATCCAGCGCGCCTTGACCACCTCGGTGCCGAACAGGGCGATGGCCGGGACCGCGGTGAAGGCCGACGGCCCAAACGGGACGAGTGCCAACGCCCGGCCCAATTCCTCCGCTATCGCCAGATTGTCGAGCACGGTCAGATCGTCGTCGAGTTCGAGAGCAAGAAGCCCGGAGGTGGCGAGTTGGGTCCACAACTCGCGATCAAAGCTCCCTTGGTGGGCGCCGGGTTCGCCGCCGCGATGCTCGAGGGCCTCGAGCCGGTCGGTGGTGACCAACTTCTTGGTGATGTCGCGGGTGAGTCCGGCCAGGTCGGCGGTCTGCTCGCTGCGGTGAAAGTCCATGGTGAAGGTTCCTTTGGTCCGGGATCAGCGGGCGGTATCAGCGTCGGGCCGGGGGCTGGCCCAGGGCGAGCATCGCGATGATGTCTCGCTGGACTTCATTGGTTCCGCCGCCGAAGGTCAAGATCAGCGACGAACGGTGGAAGCGTTCCAGGCGGCCCCGGAGGTGGACGCCGGGGCTGCCCGGCCGCAGTGTGGCCGCAGGGCCCAACACCTCCATCAGCAACCGGTAGGCCTCGGTGGCGAACTCGGTACCGAACACTTTGGTGGCCGAGGCGTCGGCCGGTGAGGGAGATCCACCGCCGGTTGCCCCCTTTTCGTCTGCGTCGGAGGCGATGTTCCAGTTGATCAGCTTCAAGAACTCGACCTTGGCATGGACCTTGGCCAGATTCATCTGAACCCATTCGGAATCGATGACCGTTACGCCCCGGGCGTTTTTGGTGTTCTGGGCCCACTCGATCGTCTCGCGCAAGGCGGTCTGGATCGGTGCGGCGCTACACAGGGACACCCGCTCGTTGTTGAGCTGGTTGGTCACCAGCGGCCAGCCGCCGTTCAGCTCACCCACCAGGGAATCGGCGGGTACGCGCACGTCCTGGTAGTAGGTGGCGCTCGTGTCGACACTGGCCATCGTGTGCACCGGCGTATACGAGAATCCCTCGACATCGGTCGGCACGACGAGCATCGAGATGCCCTTGTGCTTCTTCGCGTCCGGATCGGTGCGGCACGCGAGCCAGATGTAGTCGGCGTACTGGATCAGGCTCGTCCACATCTTCTGGCCGTTGATGACGAAGTCGTCGCCATCCCGGACCGCCGAGGTGCGCAGCGACGCCAGATCGGTGCCTGCGCCGGGTTCTGAATAGCCGATGGCGAAGTGGACATCACCGGATGCGATGGCGGGCAAGTACTTTGCCTTCTGCGCATCGGTACCGAAATGCATGATCGTCGGCGCGACGGAGTTGATCGTGAGGAAGGGGACAGGTGCACCGGCGATGGCCGCCTCGTCGGTGAAGATCAACTGATCCATCATCGACCGTTCCTGGCCGCCGTACTCCTTGGGCCAGCCGAGCGCGAGCCAGCCGTCGCGGCCCATCTGACTCACGACCTCGCGATAGACGTTGCCTTCACCGACCTCTCCGCTCGTGGAAGACAGTGCCAATCGACGTTCGGGCGTGATCAAATGGGAGAAGTACGCCCGGAGTTCGCGCCGAAGCTCTTGCTGCTGGTCGGTATATGCGATGCGCATCGGTGCTCCAGGGGGGTTTCGGGTGGGAAAGAGGGGGTCGGGGCGGGGGATCCCGGTCGACTCCTTCTATAACACGTTCTAACCTGTTGGTAGGTGTCCGTCAATACTGGGGCCGTCCTGGGACGGCAAGGGAAGGGAGCTCGTGGCGATGAAGATCAAGGCTGATTTCGACCTATGTGAGTCCAATGGTGTCTGTGTGGGCATGGCGCCAGACGTCTTCGATCTCGATGACGACGACTACCTGGTCATATTGCAAGAGGATGTGCCCGAAGAGCGGCGCGAGGAGATGCGTCAGGTGGTCAGCAGCTGCCCCAAGTCGGCGTTATCCGTCGAGGATTGAGGGTGGTGATCCGGTGCGTCGAATTGCGGCGCACCGGGTGCCGGAACCCGGGATTGCAGATCCGACAGTTGCCCTAAATCGAGAACACGTTCTACATTTGACTCGACGCACCCGGTGTGTGCCCGTGAGGGCTCATCCGGGTTGGTGACATCGAGTGGAGGATCTGTGAGCGCAAAATCTGAATCCGGGCCGGAACTCGCCGGAAAAGTGGCGGTGGTGACCGGTGCCGGAGCCGGATTGGGGCGGGCGGAGGCGATCGGACTCGGCGCCCTCGGCGCCACGGTGATCGTGAACGACCTCGCCGGTGCGCTCGATTCGAGTGATGTCCTCGCCGAGATCGAGGCCGTCGGAGGTGTCGGCGTGCCGGTGGCAGGCGACATCTCGGACTCGGCCACCACCACCGAGATCATGCGAGTTGCCACCGAATCGCATGGCGGTCTGCATGTGGTGATGAACAACGCCGGCCTGGTCCGGGACAAGATGCTCTTCAACATGTCCGACGATGACTGGGATCTGGTGATCCGGGTGCATCTGCGTGGGCATTTCCTGATGTGCCGCAATGCCGCCGCGTATTGGCGGTCGCAGTCGAAGGCGGCAGGCGGACCGGTGTTCGGCCGCTTGATCAACACTTCCAGCGAGGCCGGGTTGTCGGGTCCGGTGGGGCAGGCCAACTACGGTGCGGCGAAGGCGGGGATCACGTCGCTGACGTTGACCGCCGCGCGCGGCCTGGCCGCCTACGGCGTGCGCTCGAACGCGATCTGCCCACGTGCGCGTACCGCGATGACCGAGGGCACCTTTGGCGATGCGCCGCAGGGCTCGGTCGATCCGCTGTCGACCGATCACGTCGTCACGCTGGTGCAGTTCCTGGCGAGTCCGGAATCGGACGGCGTCAACGGTCAGGTGTTCGTGGTCTACGGACCCAAGGTGACGTTGATGGCGGCGCCGACGGTGGAGCAGAGCTTTGTCGCAGCCGGCGACGCCTGGGATCGAGGCGATTTGACGAAGAGTCTTGCCGAGTACTTCGTCGACCGCGATCCTGCAGACACGTTCTCTGCTGGTAAAGCCCTGTTCGGGTAGCCATTTCGAGACCTTACTGTTGGCCGTTTCTTCCCGTTGAGTGAACTGGACGTGTGATAAGTTCGCGGTCAAACTGGCAGGCCCCCGTTAGGGGAACGTAGGGCCTTGCGAGTGTGGAACGTGTTTCAATCTGAAAGCTTCTGGACGGACGTCTCGAGTGAAAAGTTCCTGTTGGCAAGTACTACGAATCACCGAATTCAGAACTAGAACACGTTATGATCAGACAGCTCAGTCCGGTCCGGGGGGAAGTCTTTTGCTGAAGGAGAGTTGGTGAACCGCAGGCTGGCAGGTCCGTTCGAGGGCGTCGGGGATTTCGTTGCCATGAGTGTCAGCGCGGCCCGGGAGCTCTTTCGGGCACCGTTCCAGTGGCGCGAGACGGTCGAGCAGTCATGGGCCATCGCGCGTGTATCGATGGTTCCCACCGTTCTCGTTGCCATCCCGTTCACCGTTCTGGTCAGCTTCACCCTCAACATCCTGTTGCGCGAACTCGGCGCCCAGGATCTCTCGGGCGCAGGCGCCGCACTGGGCACCATCACCCAGATCGGCCCGATCGTCACGGTGCTGATCGTTGCCGGAGCCGGCGCGACCGCCATCTGTGCCGACCTCGGAGCCCGGACGATCCGTGAGGAGATCGACGCCCTGCAGGTCCTTGGCATCGATCCGATCCACCGCCTGGTGGTGCCCCGGGTCATCGCCTCGACGCTGGTCGCGATCCTCCTCAACTCTCTGGTGTGCACCATCGGTATCGGTGGTGGCTTCGTGTTCTCGGTGTACCTGCAGGACGTGAATCCGGGCGCGTTCATCGCCAATCTGACGCTGCTGACCGGCTTTCCCGAACTGATGATCTCGATGGTGAAGGCCGCGCTGTTCGGCCTCGCCGCCGGCCTGGTCGGCTGCTACCGCGGCCTGCACGTGGCCGGTGGCGCCAAAGGTGTCGGCGATGCCGTCAACGAAACCGTGGTCTATTCGTTCATGGCGTTGTTCGTCGTGAACGTCGTGGTCACCGCGGTCGGCCTCAAAGCGACTGCAGGGTAGCGCAAATGATCCTTCCTAATACCGTCCGACTACGCTCAACGCGTGTGGCGTTCAAACGAGCTGGTTCCGGCTGGGATCGCATAGGTGATCAGGCATTCTTCTACTGGGACAGTCTCATCAACATCCCCCGTGCGGTGCGGGCGTACAAGAAAGAAACGCTGCGGCTGATCGCTGAGATCAGCATGGGTTCGGGTGCACTTGCCATGATCGGTGGCACCGTTGTGGTCGTCGGGTTCCTGACGCTCTTCACCGGCGGCACCATCGCCGTCCAGGGCTACAGCTCCTTGTCGAACATCGGCGTCGAGGCACTCACCGGATTTTTCGCGGCATTCATCAACGTTCGAATCGCGGTGCCGGTCATCGCCGGAATCGGCCTGGCGGCAACGATCGGCGCCGGTGCCACGGCACAGCTCGGTGCGATGCGGGTGAGCGAGGAGATCGACGCCCTCGAGGCAATGGCGATCAAATCCATTCCGTACCTGGTCAGTACCAGGATCGTGGCCGGTCTGATCGCGATCATCCCGCTGTACTCACTGGCGTCGGTGGCCTCCTTTCTGGCCAGTCGCTTTGCGACGGTGTTCCTCTACGGCCAGTCGTCCGGCGTGTACGACCATTACTTCTCGACATTCCTCATCCCGACGGACATCCTGTGGTCGTTTGTTCAGGCGATCTGTATGGCGGTGGCGGTCATGATGATTCACACCTACTACGGATACAACGCCTCGGGTGGTCCGGTGGGTGTGGGTATCGCGGTCGGTAACGCGGTGCGGGCTTCGCTGGTCGTGGTCGTCGTGATCACGCTGCTGCTCTCGCTGGCCATCTACGGCGTCGACGGAAAGTTCAACCTCTCGGGGTAGGTCATGTCACAGAAAACCGAACGCCCCGCTTGGGCGAAGAAGATCGCGGCCACCGTGCTGGTGGTGTCGCTGATAATGGCGTGCGCGTTGGCATCCCTGCAGTTCCTCGGTTCCTTCGCCTCGACGGTGCCGGTGACACTGACCGCCGATCGTGCCGGACTGGTGATGAGCCCGGACGCGAAGGTCCGGCTGCGTGGTGTCGTGGTCGGCCGCGTCGGTGCGATCACGCAGTCGCCCGACGGTGTGAAGCTCGTCCTCGACATGAATCCGGACCAACTCCAGTACATTCCGGCCAACGTCCGGGCAGACATCAAATCCAACACGGTATTCGGTGCCAAGTCGGTCAACCTCGAGATCCCCGAGGATCCCAGCGAGGAGACACTGCGCAGCGGTTCGGCCATCGGGACCGATCGTGTTGTGGTCGAACTGAACACGATCTATCAGCGGTTGGTGGACGTGCTGGCTGCGGTCCAGCCCGAGAAGCTCAACGCCACCATCGGTGCGATCGACACCGCACTCTCCGGCCGGGGTGATCAGATCGGTCAGGGTTTCGCCGACCTCTCGGAACTGCTGGGCAAGGTCAATCCGCATCTGGACGAACTCGGTCGCGACATCGAGGCCACGGCTGAGTTCACCAACGTCTATGCCGACGTGATGCCCGACCTGCTCAAGATCGTCGACAACTTCACGGCCACGGGTAATACGTTGGTGGACAACTCATCCGACCTCGACGCGCTACTGGTGAACGTGACCGGGATGGCGGACACGATCAACGGTGTCATCGCGCCGTCCAAGGCGAACATCATCTCGACGTTGGCGAACCTGAACCCGACCGCAACACTGCTCGGATACCAGGCGCCTGGCCTGGCCTGCTTCATCACGGCCACCGCCAGTGCCGGACAGAAGGCCTTGCCCGTGTTCGGCGTCGACGACGCGCGTGTACATCTGAACGCGGGATTGCTGCCGGGCAAGGAACCGTACCGCTACCCCGAGGATCTGCCGAGGGTCAACATGGACGGGCCACCCACCTGTGAATACGGGCTCAGCGATCCCAGTTCTCGTGAGCACGCCGGATTCTACGTCGGCGACAACGCCGCGGTCCCATACCAACCGAGAACCACGCCCAAGTTGGATGCGTCCAAATTGTTCGACGTGATGTTCGGGCCGGCGCCGCGTGGATGAGGAACAACCGATGAACAGTCAGCAAGGGGAGGTGTGAGATGGCAGTATCCAGAGAGCGCGCGTTTCGCGCCACCGTCATCAAACTCGGGGCCTTTGCCGTGGTGATGGTGCTGATCTTCATCGGTCTGGTGGTCGTTTTCAGTCAGTACCGCAGCGGTTCCAGCTTCGCCTACAAGGCGACGTTCACCAGTGCCTCGCAATTGAAGTCGGGCAGCAAGGTGCGCATCGCCGGCGTCGAGGTCGGCAAGGTCGGGTCGGTGGGACTGAACCCCGACAACAAGGCGGTCGTCGAGTTCGACGTCAACGAGAAGTACCGGCTGCCCACCTCGGTGCAGGCGCTGATCCGCTACGAAAACCTCACCGGCGACCGGTTTCTCGAGCTGCAAGAGGGCACCGGCGACCCGGGTCGGCTCTTGAAGGACAACGGGTCGATCCCGGTCACCCAGACCGAACCGGCGCTGGATCTGGACAACCTCCTCGGTGGTTTCAAGCCGCTGTTCCGGACACTTGATCCGAAAGAGGTCAACGAGCTGTCCGTGTCGCTGGTCAAGGTGTTCCAGGGTCAGGGCCCGGCGTTGAACGAATTACTCACGAACACAGCGACTTTCACGGATTCACTGGCCGATCGGGATCAGCTGATCGGGCAGGTCATCGACAACCTCAACACCACCCTTGGCACCATCGAGGCCGACGATGAGGGGTTGGACACCTCGCTGGATCAGCTGCAGAAGCTGATCTCGGGACTCGACTCGCAACGCGGCGTGATCGGTGACACGATCACCAACGCCTCGGAGCTGACCAACGACCTCAACGATGTGCTGGCCGAGAACCAGTCCGATCTGACGTCGCTCATCACCGCCACCGGTCAGGTGTCACAAGAAGTGCTCAAGGGTGAAGATTACGTGCGAGGCCTGCTGGGCCGTCTGCCGTCGGACTTCAAGGCACTGTCCAATCTCGGTAGTTATGGTGCGTGGCTGCAGATCTGGCTCTGCCAGGTCAACCTCATGTTCACCGGCCCCGACGGGCAGGAGATCGTCTGGAAATCGGTTGACGCGACCGGACCGAATACCAACCCCGGAGGGAGGTGTAACCCGCTGTGATGTCTGCGCTGTTCAAGGGTGAGCGAACCGCCACCGACCAGGCCGACGAGGCCCGTCGCCGCAAGCGTGGCGAACCCGACCGTGCCCGTGTGGGTTTCATCGGTGTGGTGATCGCCGTGTTGGTGGTGATCGTGGCCCTGCAGATGGACAAGCTCCCGTTCCTGTCGAACGGTAGTGTCTACACCGCCCTCTTCGACGATGCCGGCGGTCTGGCCACCGGTGACATCGTGATCGTCTCCGGCGTGAATGTCGGTACCGTTCAGGGGATCTCGCTGGCGGACACCGACAACGGCACCAAGGCGAAGGTCACCTTCAACATGGCCGACACGGTTCGCGTCCCGGAGGCCAGCACAGCGGTCATCAAGACCGAGACGGTACTCGGCCGCCGCAACCTGACCCTGGTTCCAGAGGGCACCGGAAAGCTGATGCCGGGTGACACGGTCGAGCGGACGGTGGCACCGTATTCGCTCACCGATGCGCTCGAAGGTGCCACCGATACGATTCAGGAAACCGACACCGACCAGCTCAATGCTGCACTCAACACGTTGTCTGACACCTTCTCGGACACACCGGAATCAGTGCGGTCCGCCGTCGACGGGGTGGCGCGCCTGTCCAAGGCGATTGCCGATCGCGACGAGTCGCTGTCACAACTGCTGGACCGCGCGGGCAATGTCACCGACGTGGTGGCCAAGCGCAGCGGTCAGATCAACACGCTGCTCGTCGACGCGAACTCTCTGCTCGGGGAGGTCCAGGCCCGCCGGTATGCGTTGGGGCAGTTGATCACCGGTACCCAGAACGTCACCGCACAGATCAGCTTGTTCATCGACAACAACAACGCGCAGCTCACGCCGGTGCTCAATCAGTTGAATGGAGTGCTCGCGATTCTGGTCGACAACCAAGAGAATCTGGCGGTGACCCTGGACGAACTCGGGCCTTACGCAAACGTGTTGGGAGAGGCCGTGTCCAGTGGGCCGTACTTCTCTTCACTGGTGGGTCTGACCACGTTCGGTGACCTCACCGCCACGTTCATGAGAGTGTTCCAGCAGAAGTACCCGGAAGCCTTCGCGGCGTTCACCAAGTACGCGTTCGCGATTCCGCCGGCCATCACCACGCGTCCGGACATGGCGAACTCGCCGGACTCCAGCAAACCGGCGCCTGCGCCTTCGTATCCGACCGGACCGGCAGGGTGATGGCAATGGGACGGCTGAGCAAGAGGTTCTGGCAGGTTGCCGCGGTGATCGTGGCTGTCGTGGTGGCGGTCGTGGCGGTGTATTACGGCTACCAGAAGGCGAACTACAAGACCTACACCGCGTATTTCTCGACTGTGAATGCTCTTTACGAGGGTGACGCGGTGAAGATCCTCGGCGTCAACGTCGGCTCGGTCGGTTCGATCACCCCGCGGGACAACGATGTTCGGGTCGAGCTGAAGGTCGACCGCGACCGGAAGCTACCCGAAGACGTCGAGGCGATCGTGGTCGCGCAGTCCCTGGTCTCGGGACGTTTTGTTCAGTTGACCCCGGTGTACGACGGTGGTGCGACGCTGGGTGGCGGTGGGGACATCCCCATGGAGCGAACAGCCGTTCCGGTGGAGTGGGATGAGATCAAGGCCGAGCTGAGCAGATTGACCGAGGCGGTCGGTCCGCAGGGCGCCGACCCCGGATCGGTTGCCCGCGCGGTCGATGTCTTCGACGAGAACCTCGATGGCAACGGCACGGCCATCCGCCAGGCCATCCAGCAACTGTCGGATGTCACCGGCACACTGGCCGATGGCAGCGGCGACCTCTTCAAGTCGATTCGCAACCTCCAGACACTGACCGAGGCACTGTCACAGAGTCATGAGCAGTTGGTGCAGTTCAACGGCCGGATCGCTTCGGTCAGTCAGGTCCTGGCCGACAACACCGACAATCTGAACGGTGCATTGACCAATCTCGATACCGCGCTGACCGACATCAAGACGTTCATCGACACCAATGGGGCGGCCCTCAGTGAGTCGGTCGGCGATCTCTCCGAAGCCACCAATGTGCTGGCGCAGAAAGACGAAGAGATCCGGGGTCTACTACATTCCGGTCCGACCCAGCTGTCGAACTTCTACAACATCTACAACCCGCTGCAAGGGTCGTTGTCGGGCATTTTCGGCCTGGGCATGGGTGGAAACCTGATCAATCTCCTCTGTGGCTCGATGGCGGGTGCCGCCCGTCCGGGCCAGGAAGACCTGGTCGAACAGTGTGTTGACGTCCTGGGTCCGATCTTCGGGACGATCGGGATGAACTACCCGCCGTTCCTGTCCAACCCGGTGTCGGGTGTCAACGCCACACCTGATCAGATCTCGTACCAGAACTCGAGCGTGAAAGCGCGGGCGCAGCAGGGTATTCGCGATCAGGATGCGGCAACCCGCTCGCAGTACACAAATCCCGGTTTGGCTCAGTTGTTGGTGCCGTTCGGGGGTGAGGGCTGATGCGCAGAGCATTGAGGCGAAAGGTACTCGCCCGCAACATGGTCGGAGCGACAGTGATCGGCGTGGCGCTGGTGGCATCGGGCTGCGGATTCGACGGGCTCAACTCGATGCCCATACCCGGTGCGGACGGTACCGGCCGTGGCTCTTACGAGCTGACGACCATTATTCCCAATGCCGCCAACCTGGTTCAGAACGCGCCGGTGATGATCGATGACGCCACCGTCGGCAGCGTCGGAAAGATCTCGGTGAAGAACTGGCAGGCGCAGGTGACGCTGCGGCTCAACGAGGGGACTGCGGTTCCGGTCGGTTCCCATGTGATGGTCGGGATGACCAGTGTGCTCGGCTCGTTGCATCTGGAGATCGTGCAGCCCGAGAGCGCGGATTCTGGCACTCTGCAAGCGGGAGATGAGATCCCGGCCGCCGGGTGCCCCGAGCCGGAGAACATTCCGGATCCGGAGAACCAGCAACCGATTCCCGACATCAACTCGGCACAGCAGGTGGCCGCCTGCACCTACCCGACCACCGAACAGGTGCTCAGTTCGTTGTCGGTGGTGCTCAACGGCGGTGGTCTGGCGCAGGTCGGTGACATCGTCAAAGAGCTCAACAACTCGATGGCCGGCCGCGAAGATGTGCTGCGGGAACTGATTCCGCGCCTGGACACCCTGGTAGAAGAGTTGAGCAGTCAGCGGGCCAACATCATTCGTGCGATGGAGGGGCTGGACCGGATGACCGCGCGCATCAACGAGCAGACACCGGTGGTGGAGAAGGCATTGGCCGACGGACCGAAGATCCTGACACTGCTGTCCGATCAGCGGGTCCAGTTCACCGATGCGCTGGCTTCGCTGAGCACGCTGAGCCGCACCACCGATGACATCTTGAACGCGAGTTCGGAAGACATCACGGTGCTGGTCAGCAACTTGGTGCCGGTACTCGACCAACTGCAGTCCACCGGACCGGCCCTGACCCAGTCGCTCGGCATCCTGCTGACCTTCCCGTTTGCCGAGGAGGTCATCCCGCAGGTGGTCCGAGGCGACTATCTCAACGGTGAGATCAACCTCGACCTCACATTCGGGCGTTTGCAGCGAGGCGCGCTGGCCAGCCTCGGTGGGCAGAGTCAGCTCTATGGTCCCGAGGGGCTGCTCGGCGCACCGGCCGGCGCCGCGGCCCGTGGCAGCGATCCGTTCACCGGTCCGCTGACCACCGAGATGCCGGTCGACAACAATCAGCCCTCACCGATGCCGAACGCGGAGGGAGGCTCATGAGCATCACACCGTTCGTCCGCATGCAGTTGATCATCTTCTGCATCATCACGGTCGTCTCGATGCTCGCCGTCGCGGTCTTCTACATCCGGGTTCCCGCGATGGTCGGGATCGGGGAGTACACGGTCAAGGTGGACCTGCCCAGTACCGGTGGCCTCTACCAGAACGGCAATGTCAGCTTCCGCGGTGTCGATGTCGGCAAGGTTCAGACGGTGGCACTGACCGAGACCGGTGTCCTGGCAACGGTGTCGATCAACAGCGACACCAAGATCCCGAACAATTCGATCGCCGCGGTACGTAGTGTCTCGGCGGTCGGTGAGCAGTACATCGAGTTCACGCCTGACCCCGAAACATCGTCCACCGGCAACCTCAAGGATGGGTCGGTGGTCGAGAACGGGACGGTTCCGGTCGAGGTCGGGACGTTGCTCGATCAGGCCGATGCTCTGCTCGCGCAGATTCAGGACACGAAGTTGCGTCGGGTGATGGACGAGGCGTTCAACGCGTTCAATGGCACCGGAGAAGATCTGCAGCGGCTTTTCGATTCGATGACCCTGCTGGTGGGTGATGCCAACAAGAACTCGGACGCCATCGTCAAGCTGATCGATCAGGCGGCCCCATTGCTGGAGACGCAGACCGCCACGGTGGGTGACATTCGCGCGTGGACGGCGAATCTGGTCCAGGTCACCGATCAGCTCCGGGCGAACGACCCGCAGATCCAGGGGATCCTGGACCAGGGGCCCGGTGTCGCGCAGCAGAGTCAAGAGCTGTTCGCCTCGATGAATCAGTCACTGCCGTTGCTGTTCTCGAACCTCAACACCACTGCTCGGACCCTGGCGATCTACCATCCGAACCTGCAGCAGATCGTGGTGATCTACCCACGCTTGATAGCAGCGTTGATCACAGCGCTCAACAGCGAGGACTACCGCAACGGCGCCAACGTCGACTTTGCGCTGGGGTTCCAGGATCCCGGCACGTGCACCGTCGGCTTCATGCCGATGACACCGGAACGGGATGCGTCGGCCCAGACCCCGCGTGATCTCCCTCCCGGGATGTTGTGCCGCGTCCCTCAGGATTCCAACGTCGCGGTCCGCGGAACCCGCAACTTCCCGTGTATGGAGATACCCGGGCGCCGCGCGTCGACCCCGGCCGAATGTCGAACCGGCTACACGCCGATCGGCGAGAACGTTCCCTTCCCGAACGGGCTACCGGGAGTTGATCTGCCACAAGGCTTTTTGACCAACGGCGCACCCGGCGCGGACGACGGCAGTCCCGCCGTCTACGCCACCAGCTACGACCCCGTCAGCGGCGACTACATCGGCCCGGACGGCAAGACGTACAACGCCGGAACCGCGGTACCGTCTGGCACATCTGGTACAGGTGGTAGCGGGGAACAGCAGAAAGACAACAGTCAATGGCAGAGCCTGATCACGGGGACCGTTCAGTGACGGCCCAGACACCAATTGAACAGACACCAACCGAACAGACATCAATAGAACAGGAAGCGGCACGGCAGATACCAGCATCACAGAAACCCGCACCACAGAAACCCGCGCCACGGAAACCACGACGTCGTCGGGCCAGCAGGCCCGCCGGTCCGCCGCAGGATGCGCCGGAGTCGTCGGCGCGCAGCAGTTCACCGAGTGGCAAAGCGCGCAAGCCCGCCGGTTCACCGGTGAAGTCGGCGCCGCTCGGTCGCAAGCAGAAGTCGAAGTCGACCGGTGCCGCGGCTGTGAAGCCGCTGGTGGACCTGGACAAGCCCGAGATCGAGGCCGCAGGGTCCGACACCGCGCCGACCGGGAGCGCGACCGAGACCGAAACCGATTCGGGCGCGGTGCATTCGTTCGGGTCGACGTCGGTTTCGGCTGGAGTGTCATACCGCGACCGGCGCCGCGGCGTCCGCGATGCCGATGCGAAGGAAAGAAAGCCCCGGCGTCGGCGCTCGGGTGCGAAAGGTGCTGCCGGCACGGCTGGGTCGCCCCGTGGCCGTGGGAATCTGCGTGGACTGGGAATCGTGCTGGCGGCCGTTGTGTCGATCGGCCTGATCGCGGGCATGGTCGTCGCGTCGACCCTGTTCATCCTGGGCACCGACAAGATCGACGAGCGCAACGAATTGCGCGCCGAGTATTCGGCTTTCGCCCGCCAGATGATCACGAACCTGACAACGCTGAACCCCGAGAACATCGACGGCGCCATCAAGACTTTTCAGGACAGCACCAGTGGCAAGGCCATGGAGCAGACCAGCCAGTCGATGGAGCAGACCGTCAACATGATCAAGTCCGAGAATGTGTCGACGAAGGGCACCGTCATCTCAGAGGCCGTCACCGCCAGTGATCCGAATGCCGGATCGGTGATCCTGGTGTCGAGCTGGGAGATGAACCAGCCCAACGTTCCTGAGCAGCAGACCGTGTTGCAGACATTCCGATGGAAGCTGGACATGACCCGCATCAACGGACAACTCAAGCTGACCAACTTCGAGTGGGTGACGTAGATGTCCCGCAAATTCTGGTGGTGGGCCGTCTCGGTGCTGACCGTCGTAATCCTGGTTGCCGGGGTGGTCATCACAACGATCGCCGGTCTGAACTACCGCGACACCAAGGCGACCGAGGATGCCCGTGGTGAAGCGCTGGATGCCGGAACCCATACGGCAACAGTGATGTTCGGATACGACCCGGACAATGTCGCGCAGCAGGTGGAGCAGGCAAAAACGCTGGTCACCGGTGCTGCCGCAAAGGAATACGACCAGATCATCACCGACTCGAATCTGGTTGTCGCCGTGAAGGATCAGCAGGTCAAATCCGAGGTGACGATCCAGGAGGCCGGGGTTGTCACCAACACCCGCGACACCGCGCTGATCCTGATCTTCATGAACCAGTCGGTGACCAAGGGTGGCAAGGATGTGGTCGCGATCAACCCCAGTCGCCTGCAGTATTCGATGGAGCGGTCGGGCGAGCGGTGGCTGGTCACCAACATCGACATCATCACCGACGATTCGGTGAAGGCTCAGCTCGCGACCGAGGCCGACAAGGCGGGTGCCTCCACGGTCCCGGTCCCCGCACCAACGGAATCGTCGGCGCCTGCCCCGGCCCCGACCCCCTGACTCCTTCACAAACGATCCGGTAATACGAAGACGAGCCACATATTTGTGGCTCGTCTTCGTATAGGTGGATCGTTTGCGGGGGAAGGCCTAGGCGGTGGGGTCGTAACCCATCGGCAGGATGACGGACTTGTGTTCGACGTAGGACGCGAGGCCCTCGGGTCCGTTCTCGCGGCCGATGCCGGAGTTCTTGTAGCCGCCGAACGGCGACCCGGGATCGATGGCGTACCAGTTCACCCCGTAGGTCCCGGTCCGGATCTGGGCGGCGATCGCGAGTCCACGTTCCACATCGGCCGTCCACACGGTCCCGGCGAGGCCGTAGTCGGAGTCGTTGGCGATGGCGATCGCCTCGTCCTCGGTCTCGTAATCGATGACGGAGATCACCGGGCCGAAGATCTCTTCACGGGCGATGGTCATGTCGTTGGTGACGCCGGTGAAGATGGTGGGGCTCAGGAAGTAACCCGATTCCAGTCCCTCCGGTCGGGTGCTCTCGAGGACGGCGGTGGCGCCGGCATCCTTGCCCTGCTGGATGTAGTCCTCGACCTTGGTGCGCTGCTTCTCGGTGATCAGTGGTCCGAGTTGGGCCTCCGGGTCGTCGGGCAGACCCGGCTTGAGGAGTTTGGCGGCCTCGACCATGGCGGCGACGATCTCGTCGCGCTTGGCGCTCGGGACCAGGACTCGGGTCTGGGCAACGCAGGCCTGCCCGGTGTTCATCAGCCCGGTGAATGTGAGCATGCCGGCGATCTCGGCCGGGTTCGCGTCGGCGAGCACGATGGCCGCGGACTTGCCGCCGAGTTCGAGCGAGCAGCGCTTGAGTTGCTCACCGCAGGCGGCGGCGATCGCCCGCCCGGCCGCGGTCGAACCGGTGAAGGTGATCTTGTCGACGTCCGGGTGGGCGACAAGCGCTTTTCCGGTCTCCGGTCCGCCCGGGACCACGGACAGCACCCCTTCGGGCAACCCGGCCTCGGTGAACAGTTCGGCGATGTAATTGGCCGACAGCGGGGTTTCGGGTGCGGGCTTGAGGACCACGGAACATCCGGCAGACAGGGCCGGGCCGAGCTTGTTGCAGATCAGGAACAGTGGCACATTCCATGCGGTGATCGCACCGACCACACCCACGGGTTCACGGGTGATCTGCGACTTGCCGAACAATCCGTCGCGATACTCGAGCCAGTTGTAATTGATTGCGGCCTTGGCATATTCGCGGAGCACCCCGGTCGCGGGCAGCTGCTGCAGAGTGCTCACCGCCATCGGTGGCGCGCCCATCTCCGATGCGACGAGTTCGGCGATCTCCGCGCCGCGTTCGTCGATCAGATCGGCGACTCTGGCAACGACGGCGGCACGATCCTGCGGAGAGGTGTTGCGCCAGACACCCGATTCGAACGCGGCCCGCGCGGCTTTCACCGCGGTGTCGACGTCGGTGGCGTCGGCCAGTGGCGTGCTGCCCACGCGCTGCCCGGTGGCCGGCGAGAAGACCTCGAGAATGTCAGCAGAGTGGGCCGGGGTCCAGCGTCCGCCGATCAGCAGTTCGCTGTAGTCGCGCGAAGTGGTTGGTGCCGCGTTGGCGGTGTCCGTCATTGGTCCTCCAGTTGGTGGTTGCCTCTGGGGACCAATGGTAGAACACGTTCCAGTTTTGCGGCAGGAGAATCTGGTGCGCTCAGGTGGTGGGGCGGGCGTCGATGACAACCTCGAACTCGAGGAGGCTCGCGCCCGAGGCCACCGGATTCTTGTTCTCGCCTGCGTGGGCGGTACGGGCCGGTCCGGCCGCCCACGCCGCGAAATCTTCTTCGGTCTCCCACTGGGTGACCACGAAGTAGCGGTCCTCGCCCTTTATCGGCCGCAGCAGCTGGAATCCGAGAAAGCCCTTCGACCCGTCGACGGTGTGGGCGCGCTGGGCGAACCGCTTCTCCAGTTCGGGGCCTGCGCCCTCGGGGACAGAAATCGCGTTGATCTTCACAATTGCCATGTCGTTCACCCTACTGCCGTGGATCGCGGGGTTGAACCCCCAGTGAACGCGCAGCCGGCACAATCGGGCGAGCGGCATTTGAGGATATTCCGGACAGGGCGGCTATCGCAGCTAATGTTCTACCTCGTGAGCGCTGACATCGGATTCATCGACTACGGCGGAAGGCCGGATGGCGCGCCGATAGTCCTGCTACACGGACTCATGGGGCGGGGGAGAACCTGGCGGCGCCAGATCCCGTGGTTGCGCGGCTACGGCCGGGTGTTCACCTACGACGCCGCCTGTCACCGTGGTGCCGACGAAGCGGTGCCTGCCGGTCCCGAGGAATTGTGCACGGAACGTTTTGTCGCGGATCTGGCGGAGATCCTCACCTGGATCGACATGGGTCCGGCAGTCCTGATCGGCCATTCGATGGGCGGGCTGCATGCGTGGTGCACAGCGGCGGAGTACCCGGAATTGGTGTCGGCGTTGGTGATCGAGGACATGGCGCCCGACTTCCGCGGCCGCACCACCGCCGGCTGGGAGCCGTGGTTCTCGTCCTGGCCGCAGCGTTTCGATTCACTTGATCAGGCGCAGACGATGTTCGGCGAGGTCGCGGGCCGGTACTTCTACGAGGCATTCGACGACGGTGTCCTACATGGCCATCTGGAGGTGTGGGCACAGATCGCCGAGGAGTGGGGACGACGGGACTTCTGGCAACAGTGGCAGGCCGTCGAGGTCCCGGCGCTGTTGATCGAGGCGAGCAACAGCGTGACCCCGAGTGGTCAGATGGCGAAGATGGCTGCCGCGGTGGACAATTCGATCCTGTTGCAGGTTGCGGGCTCCGACCACCTGGTCCACGACTCCGCGCCTGACGAGTACCGCGGCGCGGTCGAGGCCTTTCTCTGTGGTCTGCAGAGCACAGAGATCGGTCGTCGCCCGGGAGTTCAGGTCCCTTCGCCCGCCAGGGCATAGCGGCCGTCGGAGGTGATCTCGGCCAGGCCGTCGACCAGGAGGGAATCGAGGGCGCGGTCGCGCTGAGCGGTGTCCGTGGTCCACACGATGTCGAGTGAGGCGCGGGGTACCGGAATGGTGCTGTCGCGCAACACATCCAGCAACAGCCCGCGAACCTGCCGGTCTGTGCCCGCGAATTTCTGGACCTTGCGCACCGGGCCGGTATGGGCAGGCGATCCGGTCGCCACCCAGAGGCAGTCTGTCAATGGGCAACTCTGGCATCTCGGATTCTTGGCGACGCACACCAACGCACCCAGCTCCATCAAGGCTGCCGAAAACCTGGGTGCCCGACCGTCGTCGGGCAGCAGTGCCTGCGCATCAACCAGATCTGATCGTGCCGGGTTGCCCGGTTCGGCGCGTCCGTGCACCGCTCGCGCGATGACTCTGCGGACATTGGTGTCGACCACCGGCACCGACTGCCCGTACGCGAAGCACGCAATTGCTCGCGCCGTGTAGTCGCCGATGCCGGGCAGTGTCAGCAGGACGTCGACGTCGGCGGGAACGATGTCCCCGTGTTCGGCGGCCAGCACGGCTGCGCAGGCGTGCAGTCGCATCGCGCGCCGCGGGTAGCCGAGCTTGCCCCAGGCCCGCACGACCTCGCCCACCGGGGTCGCGGCCATCGCCGAGGGCACCGGCCACCGCGCCACCCACTGCTCCCAGATCGGAGCCACCCTCGACACCGGGGTCTGCTGGAGCATGATTTCGCTGATCAGGATGTGCCAGGCACTCACATCCGGCGCCCGCCACGGGAGGTCCCGCTCGGCCAGGTCGAACCAGGAAAGGAGCTTGCCCGGCGGAACCGAACCGGACAGGGGCAGAATGTCAGTCATGTCCTCAACAACTCCGGCTCAAGCATGGAAGAACCTGCGCGAAGGCAACGATCGTTTTGTGGCAGGCAAGTCGAATCATCCCAATCAGGGTATCGAGGACCGTGCGCGTCTGGCGGCAGGGCAGCACCCGCAGGCAGTTCTGTTCGGATGTGCCGATTCGCGCGTCGCGGCAGAGATCATCTTCGATCAGGGCCTCGGTTCGATGTTTGTCGTCCGCACCGCCGGGCACGTCATCGACTCGGCCGTTCTCGGTTCGATCGAATACGCCGTCGAGGTGCTCGACGTTCCGCTGATCGCGATCCTCGGACACGACAGTTGCGGCGCGGTCCAGGCGACGCTCGACGCCCTCGACGACCTGCAGATCCCGGGCGGATTCATCCGCGATGTGGTCGAACGGGTGACCCCGAGCATCCTGGCCGGTCGTAAGGAAGGGCTCACCCGCGTCGACGAGTTCGAGGCGCGTCACGTCAAGGAGACCGGCCGACTGCTGATCCAGCGCAGCCGGATCATCTCCGAGAAGGTCGAAGCCGGCCGACTCGGCATCGTCGGCCTCACCTACGAGCTCGCCGAGGGCGCGGTCAGCCTGCGGGGCACACTCGGCGAGGTCGGCGACGATCCGGCCATGCCCAGCCTGGCTTCCTGACCGGCGGTCCGGCGGTCAACTGAGACCTCGCGCACAGCATCGTCTCGCGACACGCCGCCCGAGGTCAGACAGCCGGTGGCACACTCCCATTAGCGTCGGGGTGTGTTGGATCCTCAGGGCCCCCTGCCACCGGAAATTTACTGGCGTCGACGTGCACTCGCAGTCGGTGTGCTGGTGGTTGTGCTCGCGGTCATCGTGGGTCTGATCTTCTTGGTCACGGGCGGCGACGACAGCAACAAGAACACCGCGAACGGCACCGACCTCACCAGCTCGTCGAGTTACGTCCTGCCGTCGGCCTACAAGGATTCGGGTTCGGAATCGGCGAGCCCGAGTTCTGGTGGCGGTTCCGGTGGCGGCGGCCAGGCCGCGCCCGGGGGAACGGATGCCCCGGCAGCGCCCGGCGCGCCCGGTGGCACCCCGGCCGGTGAGACCCCGGCTCCGGTACCGGCCAGCGGCCTGTGCCCAGACCAGAACATCTCGGTGGTCCTCTACACCGACAAGCCCGCATACACCGAGGGCGAACAACCGATCTTCACGATCGCGGTGACCAACGCCGGACTCTCCGAGTGCACGCGGGATGTCGGCAAGGCGATGCAGAGCGTGACCGTCCTGAACCTCGCCGGTGATCGCCGGATCTGGGCGTCAGGTGACTGTGCCCCGGTGGCCGGTGTCAACAACCAGCTCCTCAAGCCGGGCCAGCAGGTGCAGGACACCGTCCAGTGGTCGGGCACCACCAGTACCCCTGGTTGTGAGAGCCCCCGCGAGCCGGTGGTTCCGGGTGCCTACCAGGCTGTCGCCAGGATCGGCGAGAAGGCCAGCGCACCAATCACATTCAACATCGATCGGGTCAACGCGCAGTAGCGCAGACAAATCCAGCCCGTCCAGGGTGTTGTTGCGCCGCGACGAGTGCTCGTCAGTCCAACAAACGCCGGAAGACGTTGGTGTCAGCCAGATCCAGCACCTCATCACCTCGACCCGACAGGATGGTTCGCAGCGCGTACAGTGTGAAACCCTTCGCCTGTGCGGCCGTCACGGTCGGCGGTATCGACAGCTCCTGGCGGGCGGTCACCACATCGAGCAATGCGGGTCCGTCGTGGCCAAGGGTTTCTTTGACCGCGGCCTCGAGGTCTTCGGGCTGTTCGACCCTGACACCGTGAATGCCCAGTGCCCGAGCAAGTTCCGCGAAGTTCGGGTTGTCCAGCTCGGTACCGAAGTTCACGATTCCGGCGGCCTTCATCTCCAATTCCACGAAGTTGAGCGACGAGTTGTTGAACACCACGATCTTGATGGGCAACTTGTGCTGGCGGATCGTCAGGAGCTCACCGAGCAGCATGGCCAGGCCCCCGTCGCCGGAGAACGTGATCACCTGACGCCCAGGAAACGCGCTCTGGGCACCGATCGCGTGGGGGATCGCGTTGGCCATCGTGCCGTGGGCGAATGAACCGATGAGGCGGCGGCGTCCGTTCATCGCCAGATAACGCGCCGCCCAGACCACCGGTGACCCGACATCGGGAATGAACACGGCATCCTCGGAGGCGTTGTCGTTCACCAGCTTTGCGAGGTACTGCGGATGAATCGGCCTGCGGTTGCGGTCGTTCGTCGCGAGGGCGTCCAAATCGGTGCGGGTCTTGCGGTAGTGGGCGACCGAAGCTTCGAGATGTTCGGTGTCGGCGTGCTTCGCGAGCATCGGCAGCAAGGCGTCGATCGTGTCCTTGACGCTGCCGACCAATCCGACGTCGATCGGGGTACGCCTCCCCAGTTGCTCACCGCGGATGTCGACCTGGATGATCTTGGCCTTGTCGGGAAGGAACTGCTGGTACGGGAAGTCTGTACCCAACATCAGCAGGGCATCACACTTCTCCATTGCGCGATAGCCCGAGGCGAACCCCAGTAGACCGGTCATGCCCACGTCGTACGGATTGTCGTATTCGATGAACTCCTTGCCTCGCAGGGCATGCACGATCGGTGCCTGCAGGGTCTTGGCGATCGCGAGCAACTGCTCGTGCGCACCTTCGACGCCGGCGCCCCCGAGGATGGTCACCCGCTGGGCCGAGTTGAGGATGGATGCCGCGTCGCGGAGCTGATCGTCGGTCGGACGCGTGATGCGGGGGATATAGCGGATCGGAGCCGAACGCCTGCGCCTGGAGCTCTTCTTCAGAAAGATCTCACCGGGTATGACGACAACGGCGACTCCGCGCTTCTCGATGGCGGTTCTCATCGCGATCTCCAGCACTCGGGGCAACTGCTCCGGCACACTGACGAGTTCGTTGTAGACGCTGCATTCGTTGAAGAGCTGTTCGGGGTGCGTCTCCTGAAAGTAGGTACTGCCGATCTCGGCAGCCGGTATCTGAGCCGCGATGGCCAAGACCGGCACGCGACTACGGTTCGCGTCGAACAGCCCATTGATCAGGTGGAGGTTGCCGGGCCCGCAGCTACCCACACAGACCGCCAACTCGCCGGTGAGTGCGGCGTCGGCGGCCGCCGCGAACGCAGCCGCCTCCTCGTGCCGTACGTGCTTCCACTCGACGGTCCCGGCGCGGCGTATGGCATCGGTGAACCCGTTGAGCGAGTCTCCCGGCAGGCCGTAGACCCGCTCGACACCGGATGAATGGATGACGTCGACGACTGTGTCCGCAATGGTGGCCATGGATCCAGGGTAGGTGCCGAAGGAAACCAGGTGAGGCGTTTGCCTCGGACCTCAGTCGAAACGTTCGATGCTCGACTCGGCCAGCCGGGACAGTCCCTCGCGGATGTGCCGGGCCCAGATGCTGCCGATCCCCTCGACGGCCTGCAGGTCGGCCGCGGTCGCCGCGAGCAGCGCCTGCAGGGTGCCGTAGCTGCGGACGAGTCGATCGATGTGGGCGAACTGCAAGCGGGGGATCCGGGCCAGCAGCCGGTAACCGCGCGGGCTCATCGCGGTGTCCTGTGCGTCGACCGTGTCCGGGTAGCCGAATGCGCGAGCGAGTGCGGTCAGGTCGAGAAGATCGGCGTCGGTGAGCTTTTCGATGGCCGCAAGTGCCTGTTCGACCTCTTGCGTACTTGCGGGTTCCGGGCTGGCGAAGTAGTCGCGAACCACGAGTTCGCGCGCAGAGTCGTTGTCGCCCACGAGTTCTTCGAGCTGCAGGCTGAGCTGTCGGCCGTTCACGCCGAGTTCGACGACGTAGTATTCGATCTCTTCGGAGACGCGGCGGACCATCTCCAGGCGTTGGACCACGGTCATCGCATCGCGCAGGGTGACGTAGTCCTCGATCTCCGAACGCGAGAGCTGTGCGCTGACCTCGTCCAGGCGCGTCTTGTACCGCTCGAGCGTTGCCACCGCCAGATTCGCGCGCGAGAGGATGGCATCGGAACCCTCGACCACGTACCGGATCCCGTCGACGTACGCGGAGACGATCGACATGGACGCACTCACGGAGATCACCGGATACCCGGTCTGGATGGCGGTGCGCTCGGCACTGCGGTGCCGGGTACCGGATTCCTCGGTCGGAATCGACGGGTCCGGAACCAGCTGCACATTTGCCCGGACGATCCGGGCGCCGTCGGTCGACAGAACCACCGCGCCATCCATCTTCGACAGCTCTCGCAGCCTGGTCGGCGCGAACGCCACGTCCAGGTCGAAGCCGCCTGCACAGATGCTCTCGACCTCGGGATCGTGCCCGATGACGATGAGAGCGCCGGTCCGGCCACGCAGGATGCGTTCGAGGCCATCTCGTAGGGGAGTGCCGGGTGCGAGCCGGGCGATCGTGGTGCGGAGCAGATCGGAGGCCGGAACCTCTGGCATGAGGCGCCTTTCTGTAGTAACGCAAGTGCACACTAGATTAGCTGTCTGTGAAAACATCTTTTGTTTTGCCCGATGAGCTCGTCGCCGCAGTCCGGTCGCCCCGCGCCCCGGCGTTCGGTGAGAAGCTGCGCGCTCATTACCCCATGTGCTTCGGCTGCAGTGAGACCGTGCCGCATGGGCTGCACATGGTTGCCACCGCGGGTGAGGGTGCCGCGGTCACCGCGCGTATGCAGGTCGACCCCCGTTTCGAGGGTGGCCCCGGCGTCATCCACGGTGGCATCCTTTCGGCCGCATTCGACGAAGCGCTCGGCATGACGCACTGGATGGTGGGATTCGCCGCGGTGACCGCGCACCTGGAGATCGACTTCGCCAAGCCGATCCCGCTGGGCTGCGAACTGCGGATCGAGGCGGTGGCCCACGGCACCGTGCGGCGCAAGATCTACACCAGCGGCATCGCGTATCTCGGCGACAACACCGAGCCCGTCGCGTCCGCGCACGCGATCTACGTCCGGATCGATCCGGCCGAGCACTTCAAGGACAGCTATGCCGACAGCGGTGCGGCGGACCAGTTCGCCGAAAGTCTGGCGCGTAAGGCAGAGCGCAGCCGGATTACCGAGCCGTCAGAATGAGAACGGGCCTGCCGGTCCTTTGAGCGCCGCGCGCATGGCCGTCTGAAGATCGGCGACCTGCGTGATCTTGATGCCCGACGGCAGATCCAGGGATCCGGCCGGCACGATCGCGTGTTTGAAGCCCAGTCGCTTTGCCTCTGCCACCCGCCGTCCGACCCCGGCCACCCGGCGCACCTCGCCGGCCAGACCGATCTCACCGAGGGCCACCATCGAACCCGGCAACGAGCGTTGGGCGAGAATGGAACTGAGTGCGAGTGCCACCGACAGGTCGGCGGCGGGTTCGCTGATCTTCATGCCACCGACGGTGGCGACGTAGACGTCCTGGTCGTAGGTCGGGAGGTTGGCTCGCGCTGCGCAGACGGCCAGAATCATTGCCACCCTTGCCGAATCGAGCCCGACAACGGCTCGACGCGGATTTGCCAGGCTCGATTTCGAGACCAGTGCCTGGACCTCGCCGAGTAGTGGCCGCTTCCCGTCCATCGCCACGGTGATGGCGGTGCCTGCGACCCCGATGTCGCGGTGGTGCAAGAACAGTTCGGACGGATCGGTGACCTCGTGGATGCCGTCTTCGCGTTGCTCGAAACAACCCACCTCGTCGGCTGATCCGAAACGGTTCTTGATTCCGCGGACCATGCGCAGGGGTGAGTGTTTGTCGCCCTCGAAGGACAGCACCACGTCCACCAGATGTTCCAGTGAGCGGGGTCCGGCCACGGTGCCGTCTTTGGTGACGTGGCCGACGAGGATGACAGCGATCCCGGCGTTCTTGGCCAGGGATGTCAAAGCTGTTGTCACCGCCCGGATCTGGGTGACACCGCCGTTCACCCCGTCGACGTTCTGGGCGATCATCGTCTGTACGGAGTCGACCACCATCAGTGACGGCATCACCGCCTCTGCATGACCGAGGACGGCACCGAGATCGGTTTCGGCAGCGAGGTAGATCTCTTCGTGGACGGCGCCGGTACGTTCGGCGCGGAGTCGAACCTGTCCGGCGGATTCTTCGCCGGTGACGTAGAGCGCCCGGCGGCCTTGCAGCGCCCACTGTTTGACGGCCTCGAGCAGCAGGGTGGACTTGCCGACACCGGGTTCTCCGGCGAGGAGTAGGACCGAGCCGGGAACGATGCCTTTGCCGAGCACTCGGTCGAACTCGCCGATACCGGTGGGAAATGCGGCCGCATTGGTCGCATCGATCTGCGTCATGGGACGAGCAGGCTGGCTGGGAATGGTTGAGACCGTGGCGGATTTACCGCCGCCGATCCCGGAGCTGCCAACGGTTGCCAGGGCGGCTTCGCTCACCGAGCCCCATTCACCGCATTCCGGGCAGCGGCCAACCCATTTGGCGACCTGGTATCCACAGGCGCTGCAACGATATGTCGACTTCTGTTTGGCCACCGGCTGACTCTAGCCAGCGGGTCCGACAGTGCTGCGGCAGACCCGGATACGGCTGTGGCAGACCCGGATGCGGCTGCGGCAGACCCGGATACGAAAGAGGGGCCACGGCAATC
Organism: Williamsia sp. Y844; assembly: GCF_056786475.1. NCBI lineage: Bacteria > Bacillati > Actinomycetota > Actinomycetes > Mycobacteriales > Nocardiaceae > Williamsia > Williamsia sp. Y844. Next base: position 1,121,292 of record NZ_JBXCJB010000001.1, on the reverse strand, counting down.
GCCGTGGCCCCTCTTTCGGAGGCTAGTGACCTTCTTCTGCGTTGTCCGCGTCGATGCCGCGCGGATGATCCTGCCGCGGCAGGATGGGGCCCGCGTCGATCGGGACCTCGATGGTGGTCTCGCCGGCCTTCTCGAACTTGAAGACCAACGGGAAGGTCAGGCCGGGCGTGAGCTTCTTCGGCTCACCCTGCACGGTCACCTCGACCCACTTCTCGTTCGAGTTGACGGGTTCGAGGGTCGTGTTGTGCACCACGTCGGGGTTGCCCGCACGCAGCACGCCGAGGGGGCTGATCGCGGTCTCGCCCTCGATGGTCACGGTGCCCTTGCCGTCGGGGAAGGAGATGCTCTCGAGTTTGTCGGGGGTGTCGGGCGACTCATTGGCGATCAGGAATGCCAACTCGAGCGGTCCACCGTTGGTGAACTCTTCGGTGCTTCCGCCTTTCGGGTAGATGACGTGCACGTTGCGCAACGCCATCGATCCGGCGTCGATTTCGTTGCCGTTGATGGCCGGCGCCTGATCGGGCGTCTGGGCGATCTGGCCCGCGCCGCACGCGGTGGTGCCGATCAGCAGGCCTGCGGCGATGGCTGCGGTGGCGAGGATCGTTCCCACTCGACCACGCCGGGCCGATTCTTTCTGCACTGACACCGGTTTTCCTCCGAGATAGGTCCTGATGCGACGCGCGCCTTGTGTGGCGGCCGGCGCAGGTACGGAATACCGGCGCACACCAGATCCACAATGCGTGCACTACGCAGCGTAGTGGGCGACCGTCAGGAAATCCCGGTTGGGTCGCGAAAACGATCCGTTTCACATCGACCGCACAACTGGCATGATGATTCTCATGAGCGAGAATCTGATTTCCACCCCGCGTCCGGCCCAGGTGGGCGGACGGCCGGGGATGGTCCTGCCGGGCCCGGTGTCGTTTGCGTCGGACTTCGGGCTGACGTCGTTTCAGCCGTCGCCGGAACGTTCGGTGCTCCGGGCGACCTTGACCGACAAACTGCGGGACTCCGGTGGGGCGGCCTCGACCGGGGTTCTGATGACCGTTGTCGACATCGTCGCGTCGGATCCGGCGCTGATCGCCGCCTCCCCGGATTGGACCGCAACCCAGGACCTGTCGCTCTATGCAGGCGACCCGATCACCCGCGGGCCGATCGTCGCAGACGCCAGGCTGGTGCGGGCAGGCAAGAAAGTGGTGGTCATCTCGGTCGACGTCTACGACGGATGTGGTGTCACCGATCTACGGGCACTGACCGATGACATCGATCGCGGTGCCCATGGGCTGACTCGGGCCGGACGGGCCCTGGTGGTGTTCGCCCGCATCCCGCGGACCGCCGCCGTCGATGCCGATCTGTATTCACCCGCGAAGACGGTGGGAACGATCCGGGAACGCACGCCGATCCCGGTCGACGGCACCGTCTACTCCAGGCTCGGCATGCGGGTCGTTGATGCGGGTGCCGGTGTCCTCGAACTCGACCTCACGCCCTTCGTCGTCAACCAGATCGGAACGATCCAGGGTGGCGCGCTGGCGGTGCTGGCCGAATCCGCGGCTTGCGCGATGCGACCGGGAATGGTGGCCTGCGACATGCAGATCCACTATCTGTCGCAGGTTCGGGTCGGCCCGGCGCGAGCCGGCGGTGAGGTCGTCCGCGACGCCGGCGATCACAGTGTCGTGGATGTCCGGTTGGTCGATGCGGGGAACGGCGACACCGTGCTCGCACTCACGACGGTCACACTTCGGCAACATTTGAAGCCATAGGCGGTCAAGGGGGGTCCAGGGCGGTCGAGCCGACCGCATCCACCCCGGTGGCAGGCGTGGTGAACCGGTTCCCAAAATCGGTTGGCAGACGGGGGCTTCGAGTGCCGGAGCCTTCGGAGTTCGAGCGGTGCGGCAGCACACATTTCGGGCGTCGTCAAGACTTCGGATCCTGCCGCTATGCCGCTGACCTGCGGAGTTGACTGATGGCGCGGAACGCGCCGTGCTAGACTGGAGAAATCGAAAGGGGCATGGAACATTGAATTTCAAAGTTGGTGACACCGTTGTCTACCCCCATCACGGTGCCGCACTGGTCGAAGACATTGTGACCCGAACCATCAAAGGCGAGGCAGTAGAGTACCTCGTTCTCAAGGTGGCTGATGGTGACATGACAGTTCAGATTCCGTCTACGAAACTCGAGTACGTCGGAGTCCGCGACGTAGTCGGAGAAGAAGGTCTGGGCAAGGTCTTCGACGTTCTCCGGGCGCCCCACACCGAGGAGCCCACCAACTGGGCTCGCCGGTTCAAGGCAAACCAGGAAAAGCTGATCTCCGGCGACATCATCAAGGTTGCCGAAATCGTTCGCGACCTGTGGCGTCGTGAACAGGATCGTGGACTCTCCGCAGGTGAGAAGCGAATGCTCACCCGCGCTCGTCGCGTCCTCGTCGACGAGCTCTCTCTGGCACAGAACACCAACGACGAGAAGGCTTCGATCATTCTCGACGAGGTTCTTGCCGCCGCTTCCTGAGCGCGTCGCTTGATTCACTGAATGTCTACGGTTGCATTGATCCCGGCCGCAGGTCGCGGAGAGCGACTCGGCATGGGTTTACCCAAAGCGTTTGTCGATCTCGCAGGTCAGAGCATGTTGCACCACTGTGTGCAGGGTGCGCTGGCCAGCGGGGTCGTCGATCGTATCGTCATCTCGGTTCCCGCCGATCTGGTTGACCAGGTCCGGTCCGAGTTCCCTGAGGTCACCGTGGTGGCCGGGGGTTCGAAACGTTCGGACTCGGTGAAGGCCGCATTGTCGGCCGCGCCGTCCGATTCTGAAGTGGTGCTGGTGCATGACGCCGCCCGCTGTCTCACACCCGCATCGTTGTTCTCCGACGTTGTCGACGCTGTCCGATCGGGCGCGTCCGCGGTTGTCCCCACACTTCCGGTGGCAGACACCATCAAATCCGTCGACCCCTCCGGCATCGTCACCGGGACCGTCGACCGGTCACTGCTGCGCGCGGTGCAGACCCCACAAGGTTTTGACTACTCCGTGCTCGTCGCTGCCTATGCCGCCGCCGAGACCGATTTCACCGATGACGCCGGTCTCGTCGAATCCCAGGGCTTTGCTGTGCAGACCATCCCCGGCGACCCGTTGGCCTTCAAGATCACCACTGCCTGGGATCTGAACCTGGCCACCTGGCTGCTCACGGATCGGGCTCACGCATGAGGGTGGGCATCGGTACCGACGTTCACCCCATCGAAGCCGGCAGGCCTTGCTGGATGGCCGGACTCCTCTTTGCCGACGCCGACGGATGCGCCGGGCATTCGGACGGCGATGTGGCCGTCCATGCGCTCTGCGACGCGCTGCTGTCCGCGGCGGGCCTCGGAGACCTCGGTTCGGTATTCGGGACCGGGCAGCCGCAGTGGGAGGGCGTCAGTGGCGCCCGGATGCTCGCCCACGTGCGTGAACTCTACGAAGGCCGGGGTTTCGTCGTCGGAAACGCCGCCGTCCAGGTGATCGGCAACCGGCCCAAGATCGGGCCCCGCCGCGCCGAAGCCCAGCAGGTACTCAGCGACCTTCTCGGAGGGCCGGTCTCGGTCTCCGCCACCACCACGGACGGTCTCGGATTGACCGGACGGGGCGAGGGCATTGCTGCCGTCGCCACTGCACTGTTGCTTGACCAGTAGGATTGCCGATCGTGACCCTGCGCCTTTACGACACCGCCGCCCGAGATCTGCGTGAATTCACGCCGATCCGACCCGGACATGCCTCGGTGTACCTGTGTGGCGCCACCGTCCAGGGTGTTCCGCACATCGGGCACGTCCGCAGCGGTATCGCTTTCGATGTCCTGCGGCGCTGGCTGGCGTACAAGGGCCTCGATGTGGCATTCGTGCGCAATGTGACCGATATCGACGACAAGATCCTGCGCAAGGCCGCCGATGCCGGTCGTCCCTGGTGGGAATGGGCCGCCACCCACGAACGAGAGTTCACCAAGGCCTACGACCAGCTCGGAGTGCTGCCGCCATCGGCCGAACCACGCGCCACCGGCTTCATCACGCAGATGGTGGAGTACATGGAGCGGCTGATCGAGCGCGGCCACGCCTACGCCGCCGACGGCAACGTGTATTTCAACGTCTTGAGCCTGCCCGAGTACGGATCGTTGTCCGGGCACCGCCTCGACGACGTCCATCAGGGTGAGAGTGTCGGCACCGGCAAGCGCGACCCCCGCGACTTCACGCTGTGGAAGTGCGCCAAGCCCGGTGAGCCGTCCTGGCCGACCCCGTGGGGTCGAGGGCGTCCCGGCTGGCATCTGGAATGCTCGGCCATGGCCACGTCGCTCCTGGGTTCGGACTTCGATATCCATTGTGGTGGAATGGATTTGATCTTCCCGCATCACGAAAACGAGCAGGCGCAGAGCCATGGCGCCGGCGACCCGTTCGCCAGGTACTGGATGCACAACGGCTGGGTCACCATGGGCGGCGAGAAGATGTCGAAGTCGCTCGGCAACGTGGTCGCCATTCCGGCCATGTTGCAGCGGGTGCGCGCCGTCGAATTGCGGTATTACCTGGGCAGCGCCCACTACCGGTCGATGCTCGAATACTCCGAGGGTGCGTTGCAAGAGGCCGCCGCCGGCTACCGGCGCGTGGAATCCTTTGTGCAACGGACGGTTTCGCGTGCCGGAGCAGTCCCAGTCGGTGAGATCACCGACGGATTCGCTGCTGCCCTCGACGACGACCTCGGCGTGCCTTCTGCACTGGCCGAAATACACGGTGTGGTGCGGACCGGCAACACGGCGCTCGAGTCGGGCGACCATCAGTCTGCCGTGGAAGCAGCCGCATCGGTCCGCGCGATGATGGGTGTGCTCGGTGTCGACCCGTTGGCGCAGAACTGGGCGGAATCGGGTGGAGACGCCGACACCAAGGCCGCGCTCGACGTGCTCGTCCGGGCCGAGCTGCAGCGCCGGATCACGGCCCGTGCCGAAAAGGACTGGGCCACCGCAGACGAGGTTCGTGATCGGCTGGCGCAGGCCGGGATCGAAGTCACCGATACACCGGACGGCCCGCAGTGGTCTATGTCCGAAACAAGAGAATCCGTGGAGACGGACCGATGAACGCGGTACCGGGTAAACCGGTCACCGGGGATTACAGCGCATTTCGCGTAAGGTGGGTGGCCTGATGGCCGGCAATTCAAAACGTAAGGGTGCAGTCCGCAAGGGCGGCACCAAAAAAGGACAGACAGTGGGTTCGGGCGGACAACGCCGTCGTGGACTCGAGGCCCGGGGTGCAACCCCGAAGGCAACTGAGCGCACGTATCACGCGGCGCACAAGAAGGCCAAGGCCGCTGCGAAGCATTCAGGTGGATCCACCGGTGGACGTGCGCCGCGCGGCAAGCCGACAACCGATGGTCCCGAGTACGTTCTCGGACGCAATCCCGTTGTCGAGTGCCTGCGTGCCGGGGTCCCGGCCACCGCGCTCTATGTGGTCCTCGGAGGCGAGGCCGACGAGCGGGTCACCGAGTCGGTGCAGCTGGCCGCCAACGCCGGCATCTCGATCCTCGAGGTGCAGCGTCCCGAACTGGACCGGATGAGTGCCAACGGCATGCATCAGGGCCTGGCCCTGCAGGTACCGCCGTACCGTTACGCCCATCCCAGCGACCTGATGCAGCTGGCGATCGACAGTGGTCGCCCGCCGTTGCTGGTCGCGCTCGACAACATCACCGACCCGCGCAACCTCGGTGCGGTGATCCGCTCGGTGGCCGCATTCGGTGGCCACGGTGTGGTGATCCCGGCCCGGCGCAGCGCCTCGGTCACCGCGGTGGCATGGCGCACCAGTGCCGGTGCCGCAGCGCGTCTGCCCGTTGCACAGGCCACGAATCTGACTCGGACGCTGAAGGATTGGGCCGAGTCGGGGGTTCAGCTTGTTGGTCTCGACGCCGATGGTGACGTGACCCTCGACGAGTACGACGGCTCCGGACCCACCGTGATCGTGGTGGGATCCGAAGGCAAGGGTCTGTCACGTCTGGTGCGCGAATCGTGCGACTCGATCCTGTCGATCCCGATGGCCGGTGATGTCGAGAGCCTCAACGCCTCGGTCGCCGCGGGTGTTGTGCTCGCCGAGTTCGCTCGCCAGCGCCGCTCCTGACCCCTCAGCTCTCCCGATCATGTGCCCTTTTGGCGGGCCCCACCTGGGGTTTTGTTCGCCAAAAGGGCACATTTTCGGTATGCGGTGGAGGCTCTGTCAGGGTAGGAGCTTGTCCATCGCGACTCGTCCCACGATGCCAACGGCGATGATGATCAGACTCACCATGGTGGTCAGCGCGTCGGTGATCAGACCGGCGACACCGGTGACGATCACGAAAAGCGGGATCCAGCCCAGAAGGTGGATGAGAGAAGGCGGCTTCACATCTTCGCCGGCTTCCCTGGCTGCGTGAGCGGTCGCGTAATCGGGATAGAACTCGGTGAATGCGATTGCGAAGAAGGTGCCGGCGAGCTGGATGATCCAGCCGGTCCAGAAGTTGTTGTTGTTGTCGAGGACTGCATCACCGATGAATCCGGCGACTGCGGCCACTCCGAATCCGAACACCCAGGCCCAGGTGATCACATAGTTGATCCGCAGGAACAGCGGCTGGGTCCAGAGTTCTTCCGGGGTGCCTTCTTTGGCGTACTGCAAGGTGAACGGCTGCCGGATGAGGATGGATCCGAGAGCAAAGGCCACCAGGGCGATATTGGTCATCTCGCCACCCCAGTGCTCCAGCCACTTCACGACGTCGGCTGAGGCGAACTGCGCCAGGACCACCATCGCGGCGAAGTAGGTGAGGTCGAAGACCTCGAGGAACTTCAGTTTGCTGCCGCGCCGATGGCTGCCGAGGACGAGCAGGAGTGAGAGGCCGAATGCCGAGGCCGCAGCTTCTTCGAACCGTCCCGGGCCCACGATCAGCGCCATCAGAATCCACGGCGACATTCCCGCGAATGGAGAGTTCAAAAATGCGGTCAGTATTCGCCGGGTTTTCGACAGCTCGACGACGGCAGGGGTCGTCGCCGTATTATCAGAATTGTTTGTCACGAGATGCCAATCTTCTGTCGGCGGAATATGCTCCGTGATCCTAGCCGCTAATTGCCTGTGCCACACGTGAAATGGATCGCTGAATTAATTGACCGGGGTATTAGCGATCACTGAAAGTTTCGGTAATCGCCGATCGATATGTTCTGCGATGGCGGGTGACCGATCAAGCGGGATCGCCCAGGAGAAAATTGATGATCACCGAACTGACCACTGCCGGTGTCTCGATCGGGACGAGGTGCGTTCCGGGAAGCACGGCCAATCGCGCAGCAGGGAGCTGGTCCACGATCGCCAGACTGTGCTCGATGAGCACCTCGTCGTGGTCTCCCTGCATCACCAGAGTCGGGGCGCTCACCGCGGTCAGCACGGACAGATCCATCTCGGGCTCAGTCGCGATCATCGCAGTGGTCTTGTCGAACACCACCGGGAAGTGATCATCGCCGTCTGGTGAGGCCGAGGCGTAGTCGGCGCGGAGGAATTGCACGATGTCGGAGTCGATGTCGCTGATGGCGTCGAGGATTCCACCAGTCGCCCGGCCGGACGGGTTCAGGTACTGACCGAGAACGACCATGCGGTTGACCAGATCCGGCCGTTTGAGGGCCACCAGGAACGCGATGACGGCGCCGTCGCTCCAGCCGACGAGATGGGCGGGGCCACCAACGACCTCGTCGAGGTAGACGATGGTCTCCTGCGCCATCGTCTCGTAATGGAACTCTTCGGTGACGTCGGCGCTGTGCCCGTGACCGTGTCGCTCAGGGGCATAGACCCTGAACCCGGCATCCACGCACGGCCCGAACTGGCCGCCCCAGTCCGCCGCGCTCGAGAAAGCACCGTGAATCAGGACCACGGGTTCACCGTCGCCCGCGACCTGGTGCCAGATCGCGGTGCCGGGCACGGGATGGCTGATATCGACATATCCGGTGAAGTCCGTGGTCATGGCCATGAGCATCCCAGACGACGAACGGATCGGCGTGACGAATCACACCGATGGCGGGCGAGTGTCCGCTATTGGCCGCTAGGGTCGGAAACATGGCCAGTGCAAACACAACAGTGACTCTTTCCGATGGTGTTGTCGCCGGCGTTCGCGACGGCGACATCATCCGCTGGCGGGGGATCCCCTACGCCGCGCCGCCGGTGGGCGACCTGAGGTTGCGTGCTCCGCAGCCCGCGATCGGTTGGACGGGGGTCCTGGAGGCGAACAGTTTTGGCAACGCGCCGCCGCAGAATCCCAAGTACGCGCTCGTCGAGCGGGGTAAAAAGCAGCCGGTCAGTGAGGATTCGCTGATCCTGAACGTCGTGGCGCCGGAGCAGGCGTCGACCGAGCCCCGCCCGGTGATGGTGTTCATCCACGGTGGTGCCTACATTCTCGGGTCGACGGCCACGCCGCTCTACTACGGTCACGACCTCGTTCGGCGCGGGGACGTCATCTTCGTGTCGATGAACTATCGGCTCGGCCCATTGGGATACGGCGATTTCACCGAACTGTCCACGCCCGAGCGGCCGTTCGAGTCCAATCTCGGATTGCGTGATCAGGTGGCCGCACTGCAGTGGGTGCAAGACAACATCGCCGAGTTCGGGGGAGATCCCGGCAATGTCACCATCTTTGGCGAGAGCGCAGGCGGAAACGCCGTCACGACACTGATGGCCACTCCCGCGGCCGGTGGACTGTTCCACCGCGCGATCGCCGAGAGTTCGGCACCGATACTCACGCTGCACCAGCACTTTGCGCACAAGTGGGCTCGCAAGCTCACCGAACTCCTGTGTGCCGACATGGGCGTGGACGATCCGGCGCAGGCGCTCGTGGATGCCTCGCTCGCCGAGATCGGCCGTGCCGGGCATCGTCTGGCGCGCTGGGTGACAACCGATACCCCGGGACTTCTGCCTTTTGGTCCGGTGGTCGACGGCGACTATCTGCCACTGGCCCCGGTCGACGCCTTTGCCAAGGGAACGGCGCATCGGGTCCCGATGATCATCGGGACGAACCGCAATGAGGGCACGTTGTTCAAGCGGCTGCCGCAGGGGCTGCTGTCGACCGAGGAATCGATCACGGCAATGTTCGCGGCCACCGAACCCGACGCGCAGGAGCGCATCACCGCGGCCTACGGCCGTTTCCCGCATCCGAGATCCATGGTGAAGTTCGGCGGCGACTACATCTTCTGGGTGGGCACGATCGCGGCCACCGAGGGTCACGCGCAACATGCACCCACCTATGCCTATCGGTACGACTACGCCCCGCGCCTGTTGAAGTTGTTGGGACTCGGTGCAACACATGCGACCGAACTGTTCGCCGTGTTCGGGATCTATCGCGGTAAGGCCGGCCGACTGCTCGCACGGGGCGGCGATCGGCGGAACGCTCTGCGCGTCACGAACGAGATGCAGGATCAGTGGTTGGCATTCGCCAAAACCGGTGAGCCGCTGGAATCCTGGCCGCGCTACACTCCGAAGGTCCGCGCCACCAGGATCTTCGACACACATTCATATGTGGAAATCGACCCCTATCGCGCCCGTCGTGAGGCGTGGGCCGGATTCGGTGATTATGTGGCCACGATTTCGGGAGCGCAGAAGGCCACGGAGACAATGGAGAAGGTATGAAGCGAGTTTTCACTTCGGTCGCTGACGTTCTGGAGGCGGTCGGTTCTGAAGTCGGCAAGAGCGATTGGCTCGAGATCACGCAAGATCGAGTCAACTTGTTCGCGGACGCAACCGGCGACCACCAGTGGATCCACGTCGATGTCGAGCGGGCCAAGGCGAGCTCCTTCGGAGGGACGATCGCACACGGCTTCTTGTCCCTGTCCGTGCTCCCGATGCTCGGCGCCCAGATCTACGGCTTCGACAACGTGAAGATGGCACTGAACTACGGCAGCAACAAGGTTCGCTTCCCGTCGCCGGTTCTTGTCGGTTCGAAGGTGCAGCTGACCACCACGCTTGCGGATGCAACCGAACTGCCCAACGGCGGTGTGCAGGTTGTCTTCGGTCACAGCCTGGCAATCGAGGGCGGTACCAAGCCGGCCTTGGTTGCGGAAATGGTTGTCCGGGTTCTTTTTTGACAGTCACGCGCACGCCCGGTGCATGGTGCCGCGGAGCAGCAGGAATTCTGCTGGCCGCGGCATTGCTGGTCGGCTGTACCGATTCCGGGGCTGATTCGTCCGGTGATGGCGGGGTCGCCATCACCACGTCGCCGTCGACGACTTCTGTGAGCATTGCGAAGCCGTCGGTCGAGACCTCTCCGGCCTCGGTATATCTGCCGCCGTTCATCAGCCGGGTGGCGTGGGCGCAGACTGATCAGGGGCCGAGTCTGCAGGTGTTTCCCACCGAATCGGGCCGATACGTACCCGGCGAAAGCGAACTCGGTGCGGCCTGGTCCGAAGTTGTCGCGTTGGACCAGACCGCCGACAGTCCGGGTATGCGTGATCAATTCGCTTGTCACTGGCGATTTGCCAGGCTCGTCGAACCGGAGAAGACCAGCTGGAATCTGGAGCCTTGGCGGCCGGTGGTCTCCGGTGCCCAGATGATCGCCGACCGGTGTAATCCGGGTGGAGCGGAAGAGACGATTCCGTGAAAAGCTGTTCCGCTCCTTTCGATTCGGATCAGGCCGGTGTCGGGATCCGGACGACCTGACCGACGCGCAGTACCCCGGCCGGATCATGGCGGTCGGCCAGCGCGCCGAGCCAGGCGAGGGTGTCTTCGTTGTAGCAGCGGGCCAGCCGCTCCGGGCTGCTGCCCGGGTCGAAGTTCGGTAGCTGTCCGATGGCCCACGGCGCCATCGCATCCGTGATGGCGGCGGAGTGCGGCGGCACATGCTCGGCGATCGGCGGCACCAGGGCCCCGACCACGAACAGGTGATAGGGGGCCCCGCGATGACAGAACGCGCTGCGATGCGCTGCGGGCACGGCCATCGCACCACCCAAGCGACGGATCTCGACAACCACCTGCGGGGACTGTGAGCCGGGACCGGTCAGTGCGAGCAAGCTGTCGAGCGCCGTGTTGTTGAGTTCACCGAGCAGCGTGCTGCCTTCGAACGTGGGCATCGGATCGACCGGGTCTGCGTGGATCGCACCCATCGCGGCATAAGGCATCACCGAAACTGCATCGATGAGCGGAGTTGCCAGCGCGCGCATGGGTGCGAAGAGCGCCTCTGCCTCGGCCGGATCGGCCAACGAAGCGTAACGGACCGCAACGGTGAGTTTGCCCGCCAGCGGCGGCGGGACCTCCGGGAGCGGCGGTAGCTGGAGCAGCGCTACGGAAGTATTGGCGTGTTCTGGCAGATCGATACTCCAATCGCGCCAGGCGTGAAGGATCTTCGCTGCGTCGGCTCCGTCGAAATAGATCGCACCGCCGTAGAACTCGGCGATGGGCAGCAGGTCTATCTCCACCGAGGTGACGATGCCGAGAGTGGCCTTGCCACCGCGCAACCCCCAGAAGAGTTCTGCGTGGTTCTCTGGTGTGACATGCAGGATCTCGCCCTGGCCGGTCACCAGCTCGAAGGAGCGCACGTGATCCGAGGACAGACCGACGGTCCGAACGAATGGTCCGATGCCGCAGCCGGTGATGAATCCGACCACCCCGACATCGGGTGCGGAACCGGCCAGGCCTGCCAGGCCGTGCGGTGCGGCCTCGTCGATGACCCGCTGCCATTTCACCCCGGCACCCACGCGCGCCGTGCGGGCTTGTGGATCGATCACCAGGTCGGACAGTCCGCTGGTCTGCACCAGGATGCTGCCCTGGTCAAGGGGAAGTGCGCCGTGGCCGGTGGCGTGGACTGCGACGGTCAGTCCGTGCTGAGCGGCGATCCGCAGGGTGGCTGCGACGTCGGCAGGCGATTCCACGAACACCGCTGCATAGGGGTCGGTCTGGGCGGCGACATTCCACGGGATCGCCCGTTCGAACCCGGGCTCACCCGGACGGGCAACCACGCCGGCGACGGCCGCCCGCAAGTCCACGGCCGGGTCGGTACCTGTGTTGTTAGGGGTGGTGACGGTCATCGTGTTTGGTTCCTTCGCTCGAGATCGGCAACTGTTGGCGTCAGCATGCGCGCGAGCACTTGGGAGGTTCTTGGTGTCGGCGTTCAAGAATGTTTCAAGAACCGAGAGCGTTGATCGCGATCGAGCGCGAGCTATCTGACTGCATCGGCTGTGTGGATGACGGTCAGTTGTCAGCGCGCGGTGCGCAAGCGCTGTAATTCGTTCTTCACACCGGTCATGCCCAGCTGTGCGGCCTGCTCCTCGAAGTTGTCGAGTTCGTCTGACGTCTGCTCGTCCGGCCCGCGTAGCTGCCAGTCGAGAACCCGGCACCGCAGCAATGTGGGCAGTCCGCCGGTCCGCGCTGCGAGACCCGCTGCCACCGCGACTGATTCTCGTGCCGCGGCGCGATTGCCGGTGAGCATCTGCAACCGGCCGAGGGCCAGGGCCACCGGGCCGATGTTGCCGAGCTGTCCGATCAGGCCGATGTGGTCGGTGAACGGGTCGAGTTCGGTGATGAACTCGTCTGCGTACTCGGTCAATTCGAAGTCGGCCACCACGTGCGCCAGCGCCACCGCGTGACCGAGGGTGTGCCAGACATGTGCACCGCGGGTGGCCTGCCGCTGCGCGACAAGGGCAGCGGCGAGTGTTCGATCCAGCGGCGCGCCGGGTATGCCTGCGGTGCCGGCGGCGATCACCCCGCGCATGTTCGTGTCCTCAGCAGCGGCGGCAACACCGGTGATCCACTCCTTTGCGCGGCCGGCGCCGATGTCGGTGATACTTCCGAGTTCGCGGCTCAGCGACATCAGGGACATGTCGGCCTGCCCGGTCTCATACAGTTCGGTCTGTTCGTGAACACGTTTGGCGATCGCCTGATGTTGTTGTGCCCGTGCGAAATCACCGGTCCAGACAGCCATCACAACCTCCATCCAGCGAAGCTGGGCGCGCAGGATCGGCAGGTTCAGTTCTTCGCTGCCCGCGATGGCCTGGCGCAGGTGGTGCTCAGCGGCCTCGACGTCCCCCAGCGTGAAGGTGGCCATCGTTCCGATCGAATGGGCGATGACTGCGTCGAAGCGGGCCTGGCGATGATCGAGCCTCAGCAGTTCATCGATGAGGACGACGGATTCCCTGGCATGCGTGGCCACTCCGGAGAATGTGATCAGCCGGGCCATCATCACTTCCGCAATGATGTCAGGATCGCCGGTCGAGGCCGCGAATTGTTCTGCGCGGCCGATCAATTCCGGGGCAATGGTGGGATCCGGATGATAACTGTGTCCGACACTGAGTGCACCCAGTACCTGAGCGCGCTCGGCGGGGTCGTCGGCAACGGCTTCTTCGGCGCGCGCGAGCAGTGCCAGCAGCGGGGCGGGGTCCTCTGCAGGCGACACCCAGGGCCATCCGCCACCCGACCGCAGTAGCGAGCCGGCGAGTCTACCTACCGTGGAGGACTTTTCGGCATGGACGGCGGTGGTCAGTGCCGCCTCGACCGTCTGCAGTACGGTCTGACCCCGGCCGGCCCGTGAGAGTGCTTCGAGCAGCAGGACTGTCAGTTCGTCGCGTCGTTCGTCGACCTGCTCGGCCGATGGCAGAAGTGCGTAGGCGGTCAGGGCCTGCTGCCACCAATATGCGGCGACCTCTGAGTTCCAGCGTGCCGCAGAGGTTTCCGCCGCTGCGGTGCAGGCGGCGACCGCATGCTCGGGATCGACGAGGGGAAGTGCGGCCATCAGATGCTGTGCGCGCCTGCCGAGTGCATCCGATCCTTCCGCATCGGAGAGGATCTCGGCAACCTTGGCATGTGCCCGCTTCCGCCGCAGGGCCGGGATCTGGGCCAGGACCTCTTCGCGGAGCAGTCCGTGGGCAAATGCGTAGCTGTCGGTACCCGGTGCCGCGGTGATGATGCGGTCATCGGCGGCGGCATCGAGTTGGTCGGCAAGTGTGTCGAGATCGAGATCGGTCGCCGACGACAGCAATGCGATGTCGATGGTGTCGCCGATGACCGCGGCCATCCGAAGCGTCTGCAGCACAGCGGGATCGAGACCGGCAAGCCGCAGTCCGAGGACCGACCTCACGGCGATCGGGAGTTCATCGGCACTACGTTCGATGGCAGGCAGGCGGGCATATTCGGAGACGAACAGCGGATTTCCGCCCGTGCGCCTGGCGAGTCCGGCGACCTCGTCGGCGGTCAGCTCTTCGCTGGCGATCTCGTTGGCAAGGACGCCCACCTCGGCCTCGTCGAGTTCGGGGACAACGATCTGTCGGTTGCCGGTACCGCGCGCGACAGCGCTGAGCAGGCGGCCGAGCGCCGGGTGGTGTTCGCCGTCGCGCAGGGTGATGACGAACGCGATCGGCTGGTGGTGCACGGCGGTCGCCATCGATGCGAGAGCACCGACCGACATCGAGTCGGCCCATTGGGCGTCGTCGATGATCACCGCGAGTGGGCATGTCCCACTTGCCTGTTCGATGATTCGCTGGACCCGGTCGTAGACCGTGAATCGGGCGGTGTCGGCGTCGACGTCGGCGGTGGTGGTGAAGACCTCGCGGGGATCGGAGCCGAGGGCTGCGACCAACTGCCGGGCCGGCCACCACGACGGCGCGCCTTCTTCGGGGTTACGTGCCCACACCGCCCGCCCGCCTGCCGACTGCAGGAGGTGAGCCGCCTCGTCGGCGAGCCGGGTCTTGCCGATGCCGGGAGGGCCGATGAAGACCAGCCAGCGGGTATTGCCCACGAGCACGTCGTCGAGCACCCGGCCGATGTGCTCGAGTTCGCGAACCCGCCCGACCAGCCCGCGGTGCGTGGGGGTTTCGTTCTCGGCCGGGACCGGGACCGGAGCCGGATGCGTGTGGTCGGGGGCGCGGAGTTCGCCTGCGCCGGACCAGATCGGTTTGCGTGGCCACGCGATCAGTTCGGGGTCGTGGCGCAGGACCGCGCCCTGTAGATCGCGGAGTTCGGTACTCGGTTCCAGGCCCAGGTCACCGGCGAGTCGGTGGGTGTGGTCGCCGAACACGTCGAGCGCTTCTGCGGACCGCCCGGCCTGATGCAGCGCGAGCATGTGCAGCCAGCAGCTGTGATCCCGGTACGGCTGGTGGTTCCGTAGGGCGACGACATCGGCAAGGGCCGGTGACAGCCTGCCGAGCGCGAGCAGTGCGGTGATCCGGTTCTCGATGCAGCCACTGCGGATCTCGTCGAGCCCGGCCGCCTCCGTGCGCACCCAATCCTCGTCGCCCTGACCGTCGAGCAACTCCCCGCGCCACAACCTCAATGCTTGATCGGCGGCGTCGAGAGCCGGTGCCCATTGCTCGCTGTCGGCCCGCCGTTGCGCCACGTCGGCGAGATCGAGGAACTCGCTGACGTCCACGTCGGAATCGGGCACGTCGAGGACGTAGCCGGTGGTCTGGCGCCGGATCGGAGAGGTACCCGCGTCATTGCGGAGCGCGCGGCGCAGATTGGAGATGTAGGCCTGCAGGCTCGACGTCGCGCTCGGCGGTGCCTGCTCACCCCACAGTGCGTCGCAGATGCGGTCCGTCGACACCACTTTGCCGCGGTGGATCAGCAGGATCGCGAGGATGGTTCGTTGTTTGGGAGAGCCGAGATCGACTCGTGCATCGGCGTGGCCGCTGGAGTCCCGGAGTACCGCGAGCGGTCCGAGTAGCTGATAGCGCATGTCCGCCCTTCACCACTCGACGCTCACCGATCCCGCTCGGGGTGTTGATCGAACCCGGGTAGGGGGCGATTCAGAGCGGTGAATTCAGAGCCTAGGTGACGCGTGCGGTCGAAGGGAACGGCCGATTGGCCTAATTTTCCGCGGTGTCCTTGGTTTTCGCGAATGTGTTGTCGGCCGGTGCCGGAGTCGACGGCCGGCCGGAGTTGCGGGAACGGCGCGAACCGACCACTCGGCAGATCATGTAGATCGCAAATGAGATCGAGGTGACAAACACCGACGGAGGTAATCCGGGCGCCAGCGACAAGATGATCCCGGCGATCGCGGCGATTTCCGCGAACAGGATCGACAGCCCGAGGACGGCGGTCGGATTCGACGACACCCGCATCGCGGCGGCTGCCGGGGTGATGATCAGCGACATCACCAGCAGCGCACCGATGATCTGGACGCTCTGTGCCACCGCGGCACCGAGCAGGACGGCGAAGACCACCGACAGCAACCGCATCGGCACGCCGCGGGCCTCGGCGACCCGGGGATCGGTGCTGGCGAACAGCAGCGGACGGTAGATGATCGCCATCACGACAACCACGATGATCGTGGTGATCACAACGGCCGCGACGCCCTGAGCTCCGGCGGTCACAGCCTGTCCCGTGAGCAGGTTGAAGCCCGCACCCGTGCGGCCGTAGAGGGCGATGAACAGCACACCCAATCCCAGGCCGAAGGCCATCACTACGCCGATGACCGAATCCCGTTCGCGCACACGGTTGCCCAGGAGCCCGAAGATCATCGAGGCGATGATCGCGCCGATCAGGCCGCCGAGGTTCACACTGATCCCCAACAAGAGCGCGCCGGCCGCGCCGGTGAATGTCAGTTCCGCGGTGCCGTGTACGGCAAATGCCATCTGTCGGCTGACCACCATCGGGCCCAGGACCCCGCCGAGGATGCCGAGCAGTGCGGTGGCGAGCAATGCTTGCTGCACGAACCCGTACGACAGGAGGTTGGCGGTCTCGGCGAAATCAAAGAGGTCGGACCAGCTGCGGTTCACTCGGGTACCTCGGTTGACGGTGTGGACGAATGGTCACCATGGCAGGCCGATTCGTCGGCCCCGACAACAACCAACCGGTCCTGGACGCGCAGGACATCGACGCGGGTCTGGTACAGCTCGCTCAGTGTTTCCGACGTCATGACCTCGGCCGGTGTGCCGATCCGGAAGCGGCCGTCGACGAGGTACACGACCCGGTCGACGTACGGCAGGATCGGGTTGATCTCGTGGGTCACGAACAGCACCGCGGTGCCGTGATCGCGGCGGCGGCGGTCTATGAGCGCCGCGACCCGACTCTGGTTGGCCGGATCCAGGCTCAGCAACGGCTCGTCGCAGAGCAGTACCGCGGGATTGCCCGACAATGCTTGTGCGACTCGAAGACGCTGCTGCTCACCACCACTGAGCAAACCGAGCGGTGCGTCGGCGAAGTCGCGGGCGTCGACCTGGGCGATGGCATCGTCGACAAGTGCATTGCGACGCTTGCGATTGCGAAACCCCAGACCCCAGGCCTGGCCATCGACACCGAGACCGACGAGATCCCGGCCGCGCAGTGGCACGCCCTCATCGTGGGTCTGTTGCTGGGGGATGTAGCCGACTTTGCTGTCACCGCTGCGCAGTCCACGACCCTCGACGGTGACCGTGCCGGAGTCCAAAGTGTATTTGCCCAGAAGCGTTTTCAGCAGCGACGTCTTGCCCGAACCGTTGGGGCCGAGGATGGCGATGAACTCGCCGCGCGCCACCGTGAGGTCGAAGTGATCCCACAGGACCCGTTGGCCGAAGGACAATCGTGCGCCCGTGATCGTGACCGCGGCACCCCGGCCTGCGGTTTGATGCACGGTTTTCAGGCCGTCGGCAGCGCGCTGATCAGCTGCTCTGGGCGGTGGCGCGGATGCCGGTTCGGGCTGGGTCATGTGGTGGATTGCCTTATCGAGAAGTGCTGGTTGCGCCGACCGCCAGGGCCGACGACAGTGCTTCAACATTAGCCCGCTGCCATTCGATGTAATCGGTCGTGCCTGCGGGGAAGGTCTCGGTGAAGTCGACGACGGGGACGCCTGCCTTCTCGGCAATCGCCAGCAGGGCTTTTGTGCCGTCGTCGGTGGCCTGGGTGTTGTAGATCAGGGCGCGGGCCGCACGGCCGGAGATCAGTTCCTGGGTCGCGGCGACGTCGCGGGCCGACGGCGACTGCCCGGCTTCGACCGCATCCTGCAGTCCCGCCGGTGTGATGTCGTCGAGTCCGGCTTCGGTCAGGAGATACCCGGCCAGCGGTTCGGTCTGGACGACCTTCGCTCCGGGGTTCGCGGCCTTGATCTCCGCCAGTTCACCGCGCAGTTCGTCGATCTGCTCGTTGAACGCGGCGGCATTGTCGCGGAAGTACTGGGCATTGGCGCTGTCCTTCTCGGACAACGCATTTGCGATGCTGTCGGCGACCTGACCGACGACGGTCAGGTTGTAGAAGACGTGTTCGTTGACAGCGCCGGGGGCGTGGCTGTGATCGTCCTCGGTGTGTTCGGAAGTGCCGTGCTCGTCGCCTTCCATGATGTCGAAGGCATTGACCACGATCGCTTTCGAGTTCTTCGCCGCGGCCTCCATGTAGGCGTCGTAGTGACCGCCGTTGAGGACCACAACACCGGCGTCGGCAACCTTGGCGGTGTCCTTGGCGCTCGCTTCGAACTCGTGCGGGTCGCCGTCGGGCGAGGTGTAGAGCGACGTCACCTCGGCGTGCTCACCGCCGACGGCCTCGGCGACCGAGCCCCAGACGTTGGTCGATGCGACCACGGAAACCTTGCCGTCCGCGGTGGTTCCGCCATTGTCGGAGGAACAGCCGGCGGCCACGCCGACCGCGAGGGTCAGGGCGGTGGTGACCCCCAGGAGTCGGGACCAGGTTGCCATTGCAGGACCTTTCGCATCGGTGGACGGTGTTCCGCGCAGGGCTGAGGTGCGCGACCATCTATCAGATGCTAATGATAACCGTTACCGACAACTTGTGAAAATCAGTGCTGATTGACGATCGCTGGCGTGACGAACCGCTCGACGATCTCGCGTTCCTCGTTCGCGTCGGCGCCCGGCGTCGTCAGCAGCGAGATGACGATTCGGACGATGAACCGTGCCTGCAGGGCAACCTCGGCCTCCGATGAGGACGTCTCACCGGCCAGCATCTCGACGGCGGTCTGGTTGACTACCGGCGACTCGGTGCCCATCGCGCCTGCGAGTCCGGCGGCCTCCGGACTGAACCAGCTGTGCATGACAGGGTCGGCGCGGACCCCTTCCACCGAGGTCAGGATCGCTTCGGTGATGCGTTCGCCGACGTCCTCGATGTCGGCGATGCGTACGGCCACCGCCGCCGACAGGGCGCGGGCCCCGCGTTCGACATAGGCGAGGTGCAGATCGGAACGGGACGCGAAGTAGCGGTAGAGGGTGGCCCTTGAGCAGCCGGCGGTGGCGGCGATCTGGTTCATGTTCACCGCGGCGACCCCGTGGGTTACGAACAGATCGCCCGCGACATCGAGGATGCGGGCCGCGGCGGTTTCGGTTCGGCTGGCACCGAGCCAATCCGCGCCCTGGGCGTTCTCGGGGTGGCGAGTGGTCTCGGGAGATCTGCGGCTCATGGGCCGACGGTCAGGTTCATGGTGGTCGGCCTACGTACATAATTGCCCGTTGCGTAGGCGATCGATCCTGGATCGACGGTGAACTCCGGAGCGCGGGCCAACAATTCGGTGAGGGCGACGCGGGTCTGCATCCGTGCGGCCGCGGCCCCGAGGCAGTAATGGGCGCCGCGGCTGAATGTCAGGATCTGCCGTGGGCGTCGGGTGATGTCGAGGCGGTCCGCGTCGTCGCCGAATGCTCGTGGATCGCGGTTGGCCGAGCCGTAGCAGAGCAAGACCTTGCGTCCGGCCGGGATCGTGTGCTCGCCGAACGTGGCATCGGTGGTGGCGGTCCGGGCCAGGCCCTGCACCGGTGAGGTCAGGCGCAGGAACTCGTCGACCGCATCATCGATGAGTTCCGGATTCTCGACGAGCGCTGCCCGCTGATCCGGATACTCGCCGAGCAATTCGGTGGCGCCGCCGAGAACGCCGGTGGTGGTGTCGTTGCCGCCGGCAACCATGGTGAAGGTGAAGGCGAGGATCGACAGCAACCCCTCAGTGCTGTCGTCCTCGCCCACGCCCGCATCCACCAGGTGGGAGATCGTGTCGTCTCCGGGGTGTGTGCGCCGGTACTCGATGAGCGTGCCGAAATAGGCCATCATCTCGAGTACTGCGGCGGTGGCGGTGTCGCCGGCCTTGCCCAGGTCGGAGGTGTCTGCGCCGACGATCGCCTCGGTCCATCCGTCGAATGCCGTCCGGTCCGATTCGGGGACACCGAGGTAGTGCGCCACAACCATGGACGGCAACGGTTTATAGAGATCGGTGACGATGTCGCCGCCGCCGGATTCGATCAGCGCATCAATCCTGGAGCGGACGAAATCGCGCACTGCGGGCTCGATCTCGTGGACCTGTTTGGGTGTGAACCCGCGGGACACCAGCTTGCGGAAATCGGTGTGGACCGGCGGATCCTGCATCACCATCGGCGGATTGTCCGTCAGCCCGATGCTCTCCAGCTCGCCGTAGGTGGTGGTCAGGCCACCAGTTGAGGTGAACGTCCGCCAGTCGTCGGCGGCGTTCGAGACGTCGGCATGGCGCGTCAGCACCCAGAAGTCGTGGTCGGGATCGGCTGATCGAACGCGATGGACGGGGTCGTGGTCACGTAGATCGGCGTACATCTCCCAGGGATCGCGCCAAGTGTCGCCGGAACGGAGCACATAGCCCGCCGCGTGCGACACTTTGTTTGACATGTCTCAAGCGTGAGACATTGGCCGCCTAGTGTCAACCGTTAATCGACATCTTGCCTTTTTCGGGCTCAGGTTGCCGGTTGTCCGTTGAGCGCGGAGATGGCCGTCTGTAGCTGCTCGGTCGCGGCCTTGGCAACGGGCACGAGTCCGGCCTCGCCGGACACGTCGACCATCAGATTCGGATTCATGGCTTCGACGATCGAGGACGTCGCGTCGTCGGGGTGCGCACGGACGACGACGTTGCAGGGCAGCAGGAGTCCGATCTGACGGTTGACCCCGATGGCGCGGTGGGCCAGTTGGGGATTGCAGGCACCCAGGATCAGGTAGTCCTCCATGTCTTCGTCGAGCTTGGTTTTCATGGTCGCTTTGACGTCGATCTCGGTGAGGATGCCGAAACCCTGATCGGCCAGCGCCGCTCGAGTCTTGGCGACCGCCTCGTCGAACGGGACGTGCAGGACTGTTGAAATAGCGAGTGACACAACAATTCTCCTATCGGTTGCAGATCTTTGATGGGTTGGTCTTCAGCGCAGTTCGCACTGGCGGGGGAGTCCCAGGCGATGCATGATCAGGCTGGCGGGGCACCAGCCCACGGCGCTGAAGAGCACCAGGTTCAGGGCCACGAAGGCGGACAGGAGCAGCCACCACGTCGAGAAGGCGGTGGCCAACACCAGACTCAGTAGGACCACGGTGCCGGCGAGCAGTGGAACCACCCGCTCGATCGTCCAGGGCCGACTGGTCGTTGCCGGGGTGTTCATCGTTTCAATCCTTTCGATTCGCTCAGTGGGAGAACGAAATTGAGGGCAGGATGCGCCGCAGCCAGGTCGGTGACCACCAGGCCGCCCGTCCGGTCAGTCGGAGCAGGGCCGGCAGCAGCATCAGCCTGATCAGGACTGCGTCGAGAAGTACCGCTACTCCGAGGATGATCCCCATTTCCTTGGGAGGCAATGGCTCCGCGAACGCGAATGTGAAGAACACGGCGACCATGACCGCCGCTGCAGCAAAGATGATGCGTCCGGAGTGGGCCATCCCGTCGATCTGTGCGGTGTCGGGGTCCCCGGTTCGTTCGTAGTGTTCTTTGGCGGTGGCTAGCAAGAAGACGGTGTAGTCCATGGCGATGGCGAAGATCATGGCGAAGAAGAACACCGGTCCCCAGCCGTCGAGGAAGCCTTGCGGGGTGAATCCGAGCAACCCGGACAGGTGGCCGTCCTGGAAGATCAGTTTCGCGACCCCGAACGCGGCAGCCGTCGACAGGAGACTGACGAGGGTGCCGATCAAGGCGATGAGCGGGGCCTGCAATGCAACGAGCAGCAGCACAAAACCCAGGATCAGGATCACGGCGACGATCAGCGGGAAGTAGTTGTTCAGGGCCTGTTGCAGATCGAGATTCTCTGCA
Organism: Williamsia sp. Y844; assembly: GCF_056786475.1. NCBI lineage: Bacteria > Bacillati > Actinomycetota > Actinomycetes > Mycobacteriales > Nocardiaceae > Williamsia > Williamsia sp. Y844. The sequence continues at coordinate 1,099,389 of NZ_JBXCJB010000001.1, read as the reverse complement.
GGCGCGCCGCCGACCAATGCGTTTGCGGGTAGGGCATCGCGAAGATCGTCCACGATGGTGCCCAGCGCCGCATCGGAGGGATCCACCGAGGGCAGTGCCTGCAGCATCACGATGTCAGAACCGTCGGCGGCGGGTTGTGGTGGAGTGAGCATCTCGATTCCCTCGGTGGCCGTGGCGGCCGCAAGCGCCGACTGCGCATCGGCCGACGGCGCGACGATCTGCAGCATGCCAGGGGCGCCTTCGCCCATCTGCTGTTGAACCAGTTCATATCCCTGCCGCACCGGCGCATTCTCGGGCACCACGGAGATCGAGGGCATGGCGACCTTCAGTCCGATCACCGGGATCGCCAGTGCGATCAACACGACCAGTGATCCGAGGGCAAAAGGCCAGGGGTGGTTGTGCAGGGTCTTGCCCCAGCGCGCGAACAGGGGTGAACGATGTTGCTGGCGTTTGGCATACGGCAGGGACGCGGCATTGACTTTCGTCCCGAGTGCACCAAGGGTTGCCGGGAGCAGCGTCAGGGTGGCCGTTAGGACAAATGCCACCGCGAGCATGATGCCGATGGCCATCGTCCGTACCGCCGGTGCCGGCACGAGTAGCACCGCGGACAAGCTCACCAGGACGGTGATACCGGATAGGACAACCGCTTTGCCCGCGGTGTCCATGGTTTCGGCAACCGCTTGCGCTCTGTTCGTGTGGTTTTTGAGGGCATCGCGGAATCGGGACACGATGAACAGGGCATAGTCGATACCCAGAGCGAGGGCGAACATCATCGCAAAGTTCATGGCCCACACCGAGATCGGGGTGATCTGGTTGAGCAGGACCAACCCTCCGGCCGAAGCAACCAGGCCTGCGATTGTCAGCAACAAGGGCAACCCCGCCGCCACCAGTGAGCCGAATGCCAGGACCATGATGGCCAGCGTCACCGGCCACGAGAACAGTTCGGCCTTGATCATCGCGTCGTGATTGGCCTTGTTGAAATCGCTCCACAGCGCAGAGGCGCCGGTCGGGTACACCTCGATACCGTCACCCGAGAGACCGGTGAGTTCTTCCTTGACGTCATCGACCGCCCGGACCATGTCGTCCGTGTCCGCGTTCGCACCGGCGAGCAGAATGCCGGTGTGCTGGTCCGGGCTGATCGTCATCCCCGGCGCGGGCAGGATGATCTCGCCGAACCGGGAGTCGCCGTCGAAGACCGCGGTCGCCTCGGAGATCACCTCCTGCATGGCCGGGCTCGTCACGGTGTCGGTGTCAGAGTGGACAACCACCTGGACCGCAGCCGACGAGTTCCCGCCGAAATGCTGTTGCGCCAACTCTCGTACCTGCACCGATTCCGATCCATTGGCCTGCCACCCCGCACCTGCCAAAGAGGAGAACACCGACGGAGCCGCCGCGCCCAGCCCGATCAACACCAGTAGCCAGACGCCGAAGACCAGGCGAGAGTGCCCCGCCATCGTCGCGCCCCAGCGTCCCAGGGCTCCGGAGGGCCGGGTCGGTGGGGAGTCGGGCTTGGTTTCGGTCGGGGTGGTGCCGGTCATGGTGCGAGAACTCCTTTGGGTCCGGATTGCATACCCCCATGGGTATTGCAGGAACGCGCTCGAACATACCCATGGGGGTATGCTTGGTCAAGTACGCCTCCGCCTCGGAGCCGTACCCCCTGGGGTATCGTGTGGTGGGGCAACCAGACGAAAGGTTTGTGAAAAAGTGATCGGTGACGAAGAAACGATGTCGGCGGTGCTGAACCGTCTACGCAGGGCGCAGGGTCAACTGGCCGGAGTGATCGCCATGATCGAGGCCGGGCGTGACTGCAAAGACGTGGTCACCCAACTCGCCGCCGTCTCGCGTGCACTCGACCGCGCCGGCTTCAAGATCGTCGCATCCGGGATGCGACAGTGCCTCAGCGCCGCGGACGGCACCCAGGCGCCACTGACCGAGGCCGAACTCGAGAAACTCTTTCTCGCCCTGGCGTGAGGCCCGCTCCTGGAGGGGTGTCGTACCGGACTGTTAGCCTGCCTGGAGGCGAGCCGAGGCGCCGTGAGTTGCTTCGGCTATCGAAAGATGTTGCAGTAAAACATGATTGGCAAAAATCAACCCTTGCGAACACGTGTTCGAGTCGGTAGGCTGGGGTCAGTTGATCACAGAGACTACGACAACGTCGAGCAAATCGCCTTTCACGAGAATTGATCAACTTCCCTGTTGCTTTCGTGCCCTGGAGGTGTTTGGTGATGCGGCTTCTCAATTCGGTCGATTCCCTGGTTGACCTGGACTTACCCGATGATCCCCACGCGGTACCGGGTATGGCCAGGGATCTGATCACCCTGCGTAACGCGACCGAGCACCAACTCGCGGTGTGCGCTGGTGTGATCGATGAGTCGGGCATCGCACGTAAGGCCGGGTCGGCGACGGCAAAGTTGCTGCAGGCCAACGGAGCAGCACCGGTATCGGCGTATCGATGGTTACGTATCGGTCCAGGTCTGGTCGGCCTGGATCGCACCGCCGGGTATTCGCGGGACGGGTTTCTCTCGTCTGAGCATGTGGACGCTGTGATCAAGGGTGTGGAGCATGTTGTCGGCCGGTCCCAGGACCCGATCACCGCCGAGCAGCGGATGGGGTTCGAGCGGAAACTGTTGAGCCATGCCATTTCCGGTGCGCCTCCGGCGGAGATCGGTGCGGCCGCTCGATTGCTGGGTAACGAGGTCGCCAGGGATACTGGTGGTCTGCCGCCGGCCGAGGGCCGGTCTTTGAACAGTCTGGAATACAAAGTCCGTGAAGGTCGCTGTGTCGGGACGTTTGATGTGGATGCGGTGATCGGTGAAAAGCTCTTCTCCGCGTTGGACTTCTGGTCCAAAGCACGCCCCGAACCCGACGGCTCGGATGACAGTCGAAGCCCCACCCAACGCCGGGCCGATGCGTTGCACCAGCTGTTGGATTGTGGTGGTGGCGGACAAACACTGGTGTCGGCGCCGCGGACCGAAGTGATGGTCACCGTGCCCGCCGATCATCCCGAAGGCGCCTCGTTACCGTGGATGGGTCCGGTCACCGAAGCAACCGCCGCAACGTTGGCCTGCGATTCGTCAATCAGCTCGATCACCCTCGACGGTCAGGACGTACCGATCGATATGAGTCCACCGAAACGGCTGTTCAAAGGGCTTGTGCGTAAGGCGATCATCATCCGCGACACCTGCTGTGTGAAATGTGGTGCAAAGGCAGGCTGGTCGGACTGTCACCACATCGTGCACTTCGCCGACGGCGGCCTCACCACCCTCGACAACGGGTGCCTGCTGTGCCGCACCTGCCATATGGCGGTTCACAACACCGGCTGGGACGTGATCATGGGATCCGACGGACACCCGTGGCTGATCCCGCCCGCTGATATCGATCCGCAGCGAAGACCTCTACCGGCCTACAACAGACGAACCTTGACCCTCGCCGCCTGATCTGGCGCTATTGACTTCCCCTGGCGCACCCGGCTTTTCGCCGGGACCGCGCATGCAATCTTGACAACTCCATAGTGTGAAAAGCGTGTGGTGCTGTCGCCCGTTCCCGTTGATTGGTGGGACAGGCGGCAGCACCACATGGTGCCTGGTTGCCCGAACCTTTTTTCGGCCGGCTGGTCACTGTTGCCGGGAGCGGGTGGTCTCCGTCAGGGCGGTGTCGAGGATGTCGATTCCGCGGTCCAGGTCGCTGTCACTGATGGTCAGAGGTGGCGCAAGTCGGAAGATGCCACCCATTCCGGGGAGCCGGACGATGTTCATGTGCAGCCCGTGGGCGAGGCAGGCGTCGGTGACCGCCTGTCCCAATTGATCTGCGGGCGCCTTGGTTTCACGGTCGGCGACCAGTTCGATGCCGCAGAACAGGCCTCGGCCGCGGACGTCGCCGATCACCTCGTGTCGCGACTGCAGTTCCAGGAGATGATCACGCAGGCGCTTGCCTGCGGTTTCGGCTCGTGCGACCAGGTCGTCGCGGATCACGATGTCCAGGACGGTGCCTGCGACCGTCGCAGCCAGCGGATCGGATACGTGGGTGGTGAAGAAGAGGAATCCGCGCTCGTGGCAACAGGATTCGATTTCGTCGGAGGTGACCACCGCCGCCACGGGAAGTCCGGCGCCGAGAGTCTTCGACAGTGTCAGGATGTCTGGCACGGCGCCGTCGCGTTCGAAGGCGTACATCGTGCCGGTGCGGCCGAGTCCGGTCTGCGCCTCGTCTGCGATGAGGAGCATGCCCCGCTCGACGCATTTGGTCTTCAGTGCGGCGAGGTAGCCCACGGGTAGGTCGATGAGTCCGCCGGAGGAGACGATGGGTTCGACGATGCAGGCGGCGAGGCTGTCGGTGGACTGCTGATCGATGAGGGCGAAGCCGTAGTCGAGCTCGGCCTGCCAGTCGTGGTCGCCGGACGGTGTGCGGAATACCGACCGGTATGCGTTCGGTGTCGGCAGGGTGAAGTTGCCGGGCACCGGGGGACCGTAACCCTTACGACCGGCCGAATAGGTGGCCGCGGCCGCGCCGGAGGTCATCCCGTGCCAGGACCGGTCGAACGAGACGATCTCGTAGTTGCCGGTGTAGAGCTTGGCGATCTTCAGCGCGGCCTCGTTCGATTCGGCGCCGGTCGACAGGAGCATCACCTTGTCCAGGCCGGCCGGGAGTGTGGCGGACAGGGCTTGCGCAAAGTCGACCACCGGACGACTGAGCATGCCACTGAACAGGTGATCGAGGCCCGTCATCGCAGTGGCGACAGTTGCCGCGATCTCTGGATGGCAATGTCCCAGAACAGAACTCATCTGGCCGGAGGTGAAGTCGAGGATGGCGTTGCCGTCGCTGTCGTAGACGTAACTGCCACTGGCGCGCTCGATGATCCGCGGCGTGAAGGCCCCTCCGTAGCGGATGAGGTGCTTGTCGACCGCCGGCCAGAATGTCGAGTCGTTCACGGTGACGTCCTTCCTGGTGCCTGGTCGCGGCACAAGATCGTGGAACCCGGGTTCGGGTTCCACGATCTCATCGGTACGTCAGTTCTGTCGGCTGACCGATGTGTGCGGCATCAATGCGCCGGGTGGGATCTGACCGAACTTGCCGGCGTTGAAGTCGTCCATCGCCTCGATCAGCTGCGCCTTGGTGTTCATCACGAACGGCCCGTACTGGAACACCGGTTCACGGATGGGACGTCCGCCGAGCAGCAGCACCTCGAGCGCGGGCCGGTTCGAATCCTGATGTGCCGCTGCCGAGATGGAGATCCTGTCGCCGGGACCGAGCACGGCCAGTTGACCCTGCTGGATCGGGTTGCCGACCGGACCCACGGTGCCACGCCCGGACAGTACGTACACCAGTGCGTTGAAGTCGCGGTTCCACGGCAGGTCGAGCTCGGCGCCCGGTTCGATTGTGGCGTGCGCCAGGGTGATCGGAGTGCGGGTGGAGCCGGGTCCCCGATGCCCGTCGATGTCACCGGCGATGATGCGCACGAGCGCGCCGCCGTCGGCGGAGCTGAGCAGGGTGGCCTGCTTGCCTTCGATGGACTGGTAACCGGGGTCGGACATCTTCTCGGCCGCAGGCAGATTCACCCAGAGCTGGACGCCATGGAACAGACCGCCGCTTTCCACCAGCTGTGCCGGTGGGGTCTCGATGTGCAGGATGCCCGAACCGGCGGTCATCCACTGGGTGGCGCCGTCCGAGATCAAACCGCCGCCGCCGTGCGAATCCTGGTGCTGGAAACGTCCGTCGATCATGTAGGTCACGGTCTCGAAGCCGCGGTGGGGATGCCAGTTGGTGCCGCGGGGTTCACCGGGCTGGTACTCGACCTCGCCCATCTGGTCCATGTGCACAAACGGATCGAGGTCGGTCTTCGATGCGCCTGCAAAAGCCCGGACGACGGGAAACCCTTCGCCCTCGTATCCACGGGGTCCTGTGGTCACCGACCGAACCGGACGTTCGGTGTCGGCGGCGGTGGAGCCGGCGATGCGGGGCAGGGTCAAGGTATCTGCGGTCACGGCTGGCATGGCTGGCTCCTTCGAAGCAGGTGAGACGGTACGCACGATATAACCGGACTTCGGTCCGTTTCATTCCCGAGTGTGCGGTGTGCCGTTCTCGGGAACATCATCCACCCGAGGTCTACTTCCACGCTGATTCGACATGTGTCAATATTGACGTATGTCGAATCAAGGTTCGCGGGATGAAGCCTGCTGCTCGCCGCTGGTGCGGGAGCCGCTGACCGAGGACTGGGCCACCGACCTCGCCCGGATGTTCAAGGCGCTCGGTGATCCGGTGCGCCTGCGGTTGCTGTCGCTGATCGCTTCCCATGCCGGGGGAGAGGCCTGTGTCTGTGACATCTCCGGATCCTTCGAACTGTCGCAGCCGACCATCTCCCATCACCTGAAGGTGCTGCGCGAGGCCGGGCTCCTGGACTGCGAGCGGCGCGGGACCTGGGTGTACTACCGGGTTATCTCCTCGGCGCTGTCGCAGCTGTCCTCGGTCCTGCTCACCGACGTCGAACCCGCGCTGCCGTCATCGGTGTGCGCGGAGGTAACGGCGTGAGCGAGACCCGAACCGCGCAGTCGGCCGCCGTCGTCGGCAAACTCTCGACCCTCGACCGCTACCTGCCGGTGTGGATCGGCGTCGCGATGGTTGCCGGACTGCTGCTCGGCCGGGGGATCCCTGGTCTCGGTGACGTGCTCGGCGCGGTGGAAATCGACGGCATCTCTCTGCCGATCGCCCTTGGTCTGCTGATCATGATGTATCCGGTCCTGGCGAAGGTCCGCTACGACCGCCTCGATTCGGTCACCGGCGACCGCAAGCTCCTCCTCGGTTCCCTGGCGCTGAACTGGGTGCTCGGCCCGGCCCTGATGTTCGCGCTGGCCTGGATCTTCCTGTCGGACCTGCCCGAGTATCGGACCGGGCTGATCATCGTCGGCCTGGCCCGCTGCATCGCGATGGTCATAATCTGGAACGACCTCGCCTGCGGCGACCGGGAGGCGGCCGCGGTCCTGGTCGCGATCAATTCGGTGTTCCAGGTGATCATGTTCGCGGTGCTCGGCTGGTTTTATCTGTCTGTGCTGCCGGGTTGGCTGGATCTGGAGCAGACCACCATCGACACCTCGCCGTGGCAGATCGCGAAGTCGGTGCTGATCTTCCTCGGCGTCCCACTGCTGGCGGGATTCCTCACGCGCCGCTACGGCGAGAAGGCCAAGGGCCGCGACTGGTACGAATCGAAGTTCCTGCCGCGCATCGGGCCGTGGGCGCTGTACGGGCTGCTGTTCACGATCGTGATCCTCTTCGCGCTGCAGGGTGAGCAGATCACCTCGAAACCGGTCGACGTCGTCCGCATCGCGATCCCGCTCCTCGTCTACTTCGCGATCATGTGGGGCGGCGGATTTCTGCTCGGGGCGGTCGCAGGCATGGGCTACGAGCGGACCACGACACTGGCGTTCACCGCGGCGGGCAACAATTTCGAGCTCGCCATCGCCGTCGCGATCGCCACGTACGGCGCGAGCTCCGGGCAGGCGCTCGCCGGTGTTGTCGGGCCGCTGATCGAGGTCCCGGTGCTCGTCGGCCTGGTCTACGTCTCGCTGGCCCTGCGAAAGCGCTTCGCGCCCACGATCTCCGCCCGACCACAATCGAAAGGCCGCTGAATGTCGACTGTAAGCGTCTTGTTTGTCTGTGTGCACAACGCCGGCCGATCCCAGATGGCCGCCGGATTCCTCACCGCGCTCGGCGGTGACCGGATCGAGGTGCGTTCTGCAGGCAGTGCACCCGCCGACCAGGTGAACCAGGTCGCGGTCGAAGCGATGGCCGAGGTCGGCATCGACATCTCCGCGCAGAAGCCGAAGATCCTCACCGCCGATGCCGCGGAGGCCTCCGACGTGGTGATCACGATGGGCTGCGGTGACACCTGTCCGATTTTCCCCGGCACGAGCTACCGCGACTGGGTCCTCGACGATCCGGCCGGGCAAGGCGTCGAGGCCGTCCGCTCGATCCGCGACGAGATCAGGGCAAAGGTTGAAGCCCTCCTGCTTGAACTCAACTCATAGGGTTGAACTCAACTCGTAGAGGTCGAACCCTGCTGCGTGGACAGCCGGACACACCGCGGGCGCGTCGGCGGGCGGAACCCTGTCCGGCCCACACGATTAGTGTGGACCCATGGGTACTTCCATGGGCCGGGTCCTGGCAGGCGACGGCACGCAGATCAGCTACCGCACGGCCGGTTCCTCGGGCAACGACGATGCCCCGGTGGTGGTGCTGATCCACGGCTGGGCGCAGTCGTCGCGATCATGGGGCGATGCGCTGGTCGACGACCTGTCGCAGGACTTCCGGGTCATCGCGATCGACCTGCGTGGCCATGGAGATTCCTCGGTGCCCGCCGACGACCACCTGGGCGCCGAGGACTTCGGCGGCGACATCGCCGCGGTTCTCGATGCCGAGGTGACCGGCGATCAACAGATCTTCCTACTCGGCTGGTCATACGGCGGGCTGGTGGTCGGTGACTACCTCAAGCACCGCGCCGATACGGATTCTGCTGCGCCGAATCCGGCCGGACTGATCCTGGTCGGTGCGATCACCTCGATGGGGCGCGGCGAAGCCGGTGGTCGGGTCGGGCCCGTGATGCGTGCTGCCCTGCCCGCCGGTTACTCGGAGGATCCCGCCGTCGCGACCGCGGCGCTGCTGACCTTCGTCGAAGCATTGGTCCCGTCGGAGCAGGGCGCCCTTGCGCAACAATTCCTCGGTACGTCGCTGACCGTTCCACCCGCAGTCCGGGCCGGACTGTTCGGACGCGGCGCCTCCTACGACGACGTGCTCGCCGGTTTCGACGGTGAGGTATTGGTCATCCACGGCACCGCCGACCCGGTGGTCGACATCTCCTGCGCACAGCACGTCGCAACCCTGGTACCCGGTGCGATAACCCGGTATTGGGACGGCGCGAGGCACGCACCCTTTGTCGAAGACCCGACCCGGTTCGCCGCGCAGGTGCGCGAGTTCGTCACCGCCACAGCAGGAGCACTCCGATGAACGCCGGCACCGACTTTCCGGTCCCGCACCGGGTGGCGCTGATCTCCGTGCACACCTCGCCGCTGGCCCAGCCCGGTGTCGGTGATGCAGGCGGGATGAACGTCTACGTCTGGCAAACCGCAAAGCGTCTCGCGGAACGTGGTGTCGAGGTCGAGATATTCACGCGTGCAACATCTTCGACGGATGCGCCGATGGTGTTGGCGGCGCCCGGGGTGGTCGTTCGCAACGTGGTGGCCGGGCCGTTCGAAGGTCTCGACAAGCGGGATCTGCCCACGCAGTTGTGCGCCTTCACCGCCGGGGTACTGCGTGCCGAGGCCGGACGTCCGGCCGGATACTACGACCTGGTGCATTCGCACTACTGGCTGTCCGGGCAGGTGGGCTGGCTGGCCCGCGACCGGTGGGCGGTACCGCTGGTGCACACCGCGCATACCCTCGCCGCGGTGAAGAACGCTTCCCTCGCCGAGGGTGACGTCCCGGAGCCGCCGATGCGCCAGATCGGCGAGCAGCAGGTGATCGACGAGGCGGATCGTCTCATCGTCAACACCGAAACTGAAGCGCAGCAGCTGGTTTCGATCCACAACGCAGATCCTTCGCGTATTGATGTGGTGACACCCGGAGCGGATCTCGACTGCTACACACCGGGGTCGCGGACCGAGGCCAGGTTGTTCCTCGGCATCGATCCCGACGAGGTCGTCGTGACGTTCGTCGGCCGGATCCAACCTCTCAAGGCGCCGGACATTTTGGTGCGGGCGGCTGCACCGCTGATTCGCCGAGGTCTGGCCGGAGGTCGCAAACTCCGGGTCCTGATCGCAGGCGGTCCGTCGGGTTCGGGGCTACAGCGGCCGACCTCGCTCATCGAATTGGCCCGCGAGCTGGGTGTGGAATCGTCTGTGACCTTCATCCCGCCGCAGTCGCCGGAGCGCCTTGCCGGGGTGTACCGGGCATCGGATCTGATTGCGGTGCCGAGCTATTCGGAGAGCTTCGGTCTTGTTGCCATCGAGGCGCAGGCGGTGGGTGTGCCGGTGATCGCCGCCGACGTCGGTGGTCTGGGAGTCGCAGTGGATGACGGTGTCACCGGAGTGCTGGTGTCCGGGCATGACGTCGACCACTGGAGTGCCGAACTCGGTCGACTGCTCGATGATCCGGAATTGCTGACCAAGATGGGCGCTGCCGCCCGCGTGCACGCACAGAACTTTTCCTGGGATCACACTGCGGATCAGCTACTCGACAGCTACAGCCGGGCCATCGGTACCTTCCGTGGGCAGTATCCCTTGGCACCACAAGGAAGCGCCGATGCCCGGCCGCTTTCCCGGATTGCCCGCCGCTTTGCCGGACGACGAAATGGAGTGCGCGCATGACCGCAGACGTCACCGCTGATCTGAGTCTGATCGTCGAAGACTTTCTCAAGAGCCGTGAATTGGCATATGGCCGTAAGAATTCCGGTGGCAGCGGTGCCGGCCATTTTGTGGTCGAACTACCGGGAGAGAAGAAACTCAAGACGACGGTGCTCCTGACGACGGGGTCGCACGGCCTGCGGTTGGAGGCGTTCGTCTGCCGGAAGCCCGACGAGAACCACGAGGGTGTCTACCGGTGGATGCTCAAGCGCAACCGTCGCCTGTACGGCATGGCATACACCCTGGACAACGCAGGCGACATCTATCTGGTGGGTAGGCACTCGGCAGAATCGATCACGGCGGACGAACTGGACCGGCTGCTCGGACAGGCACTCGAGGCCGCCGACGGCGATTTCAACGTGCTGCTGGAAATCGGGTTCATCACCTCGATCCGGCGTGAGTGGGCATGGCGGGTGTCGCGGGGCGAGTCGCTCAAGAACCTGAAGGCCTTCGAACACCTCATCCGGGACGAAGACCTGGCCGATGGCGCCACCGGCGGAGGCCAGAATCCGGCGATTGTCGCAGAACCCAGAGATCCAGAACTATTCGGATCCGTCGAAGGCTGACAAGAATCATTGGTAGGTTGTTCACCGCCAGGTAACACACACTGCGCCGGGTAACACACTGCGGAGGTCTCACAGATCATGAGTTTCAAAAGCCCTTATCCCCCTGTCGAGATCTCGGATACGTCGGTCTACGACACGCTGTTCGGGTCGATCAGCGAAGAGGACCTCGATCGGGTTGCTGCGATCGATGCCGGTGCCACCGAGGGCATCACCTACCGCGAATTGATCGCCCGAATCGACGGATTCGCCGGAGCGCTGGCGGCCCGCGGCATCGGTGTCGGTGACGTGGTGGCCCTGCACTCGGCCAACACCTCGGCGTTTGCCTTTGTCTTCCACGGGATCCTGCGTTCCGGTGCCACCGCGACCACCGTCAACGCCCTGTTCACCGCCTCAGACATCGTCAAGCAGCTCAAGGACTCGGGCGCGAAGATGCTGATCACCATCACGCAGCTCGAAGAGCAGGCCAAGGCCGCCGCTGCAGAGGTCGGCCTGCCCGAGAGCGCTGTGATCGTTCTCAACGGTCCCGGTGAGAAAGACAGCCAGAACCCCAACGCGATCGACCTACTGGGGGCGGGACTGCCTGCACCTGATGTCGATTTTGATCCGGCCACGCACCTTGCGGTGCTGCCGTACAGTTCCGGCACGACCGGCAACCCCAAGGGCGTGATGCTCACGCATCGCAACCTTGTCGCCAACGTCCAGCAGATCCAGCCGTTGCTCAAGATGAAGGCCAGCGACGCGGTCTTGGCGGTGCTGCCGTTCTTCCACATCTACGGAATGACGGTGTTGCTCAACGCCGCTCTGCTCAATCGCGCGAAACTCGTTGTGATGGCGCGCTTCGATCTCGAACAGTTCCTGGCGTCGATCCAGAACTACAAGTGCAGCTACGTGTTCATCGCACCGCCGGTGGCCGTTGCGCTGGCCAAGCATCCGATGGTCGACGAATACGACCTCTCGTCGATCAACACCATCATGTCCGGTGCCGCGCCGCTGGACGAGCATCTCGGCAAGGCAGTCGCCAAACGTCTTGGCACACAGGTGATCCAGGGTTACGGCATGAGTGAGCTCAGTCCGGTCAGCCACGTCATCCCGGCCGGCGAAATCGAGGGTCCGCAGGCGCCGCTCAACTCGTGTGGCTGGCCCGTCCCCAACACGGTCAACAAGATCGTCGACCCGGTGACCGGCGAGGACATCGGTATTCCCGCCGAGGGCGTCAGCGAACCCGGTGAACTGTGGGTTGCCGGTCCCAACGTGATGGTCGGTTATCTGAACAACGACGCCGCGACCGCCGAGACCATCGACGCCGACGGGTTCCTGCACACCGGCGACATGGCCGTCGTCGACTCCAACGGATTCGTCTACATCGTCGACCGGCTCAAAGAACTGATCAAGTACAAGGGCTACCAGGTGCCGCCCGCCGAACTCGAAGCTCTGCTGCTGACCCACCCCGACGTCGTCGATGTCGCGGTCATCGGTGTGATCGAGCCCGACAGCGGCGAGGAGATCCCCAAGGCGTTTGTCGTCAAGCGCGAGGGCAGCGATCTCACCGGCGACCGGGTCATCGAGTTCGTGGGATCCCAGGTGGCTCCGCACAAGAAGGTGCGTGCCGTCGAGTTCATCGAGTCGATCCCGAAGAGCGCGGCAGGCAAGATCCTGCGCAAGGATCTACGCAAGTAGACCTTCACGAAACGCTCCACCAATACGAAGACGCTCCGCATATTTGCGGAGCGTCTTCGTGTATCCGGAGCGTTTGCGATGGGGGTGGCTAGACCCTTTCCTTTGCCACAACCGATTCGACCGCGTTGTGACGCGTGAACGTGTACGGGATGCAGAGCGCGAGCAGGGCCGCGAGCAATGCCGCGGCACTGCCGACGATGAAGACCAGTCGGAATGCGGACTCGGCAGGCACCGGGAATCCGATTCCGATGTCGACAGTCGACGTCGTGAGCATGGTCGCCAGCAACGCCGACGCGATCGCGGTTCCGATCGAGCGCATCAAAGAGTTCAGGCTGTTGGCCGCCGCCATCTGGTGCAGGGGTGCGGCCGACATGATCAACGCGGGCATCGCCGAGTATCCGATTCCGACGCCGGTGCTGACCACCAGGTTGCACAACAGGATCTGCCAGGGTTCGAACATCAGGAAGACCGACATCACATAGCCGAGCGTGATGAACAGGGCGCCGATGAGCAGGGTGAACTTGGGGCCGATGTTGATGTTCAACCGGGCTGACACCGGCGACAGGAACATCATCATCAGACCACCCGGCGCGAGGATCAGACCGGTGGCGATCAGGGACTGGCCCATGCCGTAGTCGGTCAGTCCCGGAATGTGCGGGATCTGCAGCAACTGCGGCGCTGCCAGGCCGATCGCCATCAGGGAGAAACCGAAGAGCACCGACGCGGCGTTGGTGACCGCGATGACGGGCTGAGCGGAGACGCGGAGGTCGACCAGTGGTGATTTCGTCCGCAGTTCGAACCAGCCCCACACCGCCAGCACCACCACGCCCGCGGCGGTCAGACCCAGCGTCAGTCCGCTGGTCCAGCCCCACGTCGAGCCCTTCGATACGGCGAGCAACAGGCTGACCATGGCGATGGTGAGTCCCAGGGCGCCGATGACGTCGAACGTTCCGGGGGAGCGGGTCTCGGACTCGCCGACGAACACGAAGACGAGGAGGAACGTGATGATCGCAAGCGCTCCGGAGGTCCAGAACAGGACGTGCCAGTCATAGGTCTGGGTGATCCAGGCAGCCACCGGCATCCCGATAGCGCCACCGACGCCGAGGGTGGCCGACATCGTTGCGATGGCACCGGGAATCCGCGCGGGCGCCAGTTTTTCGCGGAGCAAGCTGATGCCACAGGGGATGATTCCCATGGCCAGTCCCTGCAATCCGCGGCCGATGATCATCGGGAGCACCATGCTGGTCGCCGCACAAACTGCCGAACCGGCAACCATCGCGCCGATGCAGAAGAGGATCACGCGCCGCTTGCCGAACATGTCGGCCAGGCGACCGGCGATCGGCATCGCAACCGCGGCGGTCAGCAGAGTGGACGTGATGACCCAGGAGGCGTTATCGGGACTCGTGTCGAGGTATCCGGGGAGTCGGCCGACAATCGGCACGACCAGGGTCTGCATGAACGACGCGAGCAAGCCGCCGAAGCACAACACCGCGATGAGGACCCGCGGTTCAACCGGCTTGCTCTCTCTACTGTTCATTACTTGCATCATGCATGCATATGGGGGCTACAAACAAGTCCGACATCCGGTCTTGACACCCGGTTTGACGTGCGATGACCTCAGACCAGCAGGCGGTTCTGAAGCGCCTCGACCTCGGCGTCGGTCACCTGACATGCCGCCAGATAGTCGGTGAGCGATCCGAAGTCGTCGGTCATCGCCCCATATGCGGTGTCCAGGAACTCTTCGCGAACACCGAGCAGATCGGCGGAGATCTCGAAAGGCTCGCCGTCCTTGGCGTCGGCGCCGTACACCCGCATCAGGTGCGCACGGAGGGCCTCGACATCGTTGTTGCTGGCCAGGTAGTCGGTGAAGATCTCGTCGCGGCGCACGCCCAAGGCGTCGAGGACGACGGCGGTGACCCAGCCGGTGCGATCTTTACCGGCCGCGCAATGGGTCAGTAGTCGCCGATCGGGATCGCCGAGCACCTTGATGGCCGACCCGACGGCGCTCATCGCACCCGGCAGTGCCGGCATCATCCGGTAGACATCGAGCATGTACTGGCCGCGGGCGGCCGCGTATTCGGCCGACGTCATCTCGTGCGGCGCCTTGCCGTCGCCCCGGCTCAGCCCGAAGGGCAGCGCGTGCACCTGGACACCGCCGGGTACCCGGTCGAATCCGCTGCGCTCGGCTTCGGGCAGGTCGCGAAGATCGAACACATCCGTCACCCCCAGCTCGGAGAGCTTTTGGACACCGCTGTCCTCCAAGCCGCTGAGCTCGGAACTACGGAACAGGAAACCCGCAGCGACGCAACGCCCTTCGTAGGTTTTGAGATCGGACACATTGCGGAAGTTCCAGGCGCCGGGGAGCATGGCGTCAGTGTAAATGGTCACTGCCCCACAGTGCTGACTGTCGAAGTGTCGAGGCTGTGGAAAACTAGTGACTCATGAGCAACGGAACCCTGATCCTGATGCGGCACGGCCAGAGCACGTGGAACGCCTCCAACCAGTTCACCGGCTGGGTCGACGTCCCGCTCACCGAGGAAGGCGAGGCCGAGGCCGGCCGCGCCGGTGAGCTGCTGGTCGAGCACGACCTGCTTCCGGACGTGCTGTACACCTCGCTGCTGCGGCGTGCGATCTCCACCGCGCAGATCGCCCTCGACACCGCCGACCGGCACTGGATCCCGGTCGTCCGGGACTGGCGGCTCAACGAGCGGCACTACGGCGCGCTGCAGGGCCTCAACAAGGCAGAGACCAAAGAGAAGTTCGGCGACGACCAGTTCATGCTCTGGCGTCGGAGCTATGACGTGCCGCCACCGCCCATCGAAAAGGGCAGCGAGTACAGCCAGGATGGCGATGTGCGGTACGCGGACCTTCCGGAGGTCCCGTTGACCGAATGCCTCAAAGACGTTGTGGTGCGGCTCATCCCGTACTTCGAGGAGACCATCGCCGCCGACCTGAAGGCCGGTAAGACGGTGCTCGTGGCCGCGCACGGCAACTCGCTGCGCGCCCTGGTCAAGTACCTCGACGGCATCTCCGACGCGGACATCGCCGGGCTCAACATCCCGACCGGCAATCCGCTGCGGTACGACCTCGACGAGAATCTCAAACCACTCAATCCCGGTGGCGACTACCTCGACCCCGAGGCGGCCAAGGCCGGTGCCGCCGCCGTCGCCGCACAGGGCAACAAATAACGAACTCCTTTTGCCGATGACCGCAGGGGATAATTCCCCTGCGGTTATCGCAACCGTGACTCAGAGTTCCAAGTGAGGTCTACTCTGGGTCCATGGTGGGCAAAAACACATCAGAGGTCGGGGAAGATACGCGCACGTCCAACATCAGCGTGTTGCATTCGGTCCCTCAGGAACGTTATGAGATCTACGTCGACGACATGTACGTCGGCTACCTGGACTATGTCAACGAAACCGAACAGGTGGTGTTGACCCATACCGTCGTCCACAACCAATACAGCGGCCAGGGTTACGCTGCGCACCTGGTCAAGTATGTTCTCGACGATATTGCGAAGACCGGGAAAGACGTGGTTCCGCTGTGTTCCTACGTCGGATATTTCATCGAACTGCACCCCGAATACGCGGCAATGGCCACTGAGGTCACGCGCTGAGCGGTCCCGACCTGTCATGGCCGGGGGTTTTGGGATGTGCAAAAGTCGCGACGGCGAAGTTCGCGTGAACAACGCCCCAACAGTCGCGTGCGGACTTGTTATCCACAGTAGATGGCGAGCATTCTTCAAGGGTGTTGTGTCGCGCTGCCCGTAAGATTTGCCTGTGACCGTAATTGTTGTCGCAGGAGTGGCCATCCTGGCACTTCTCATCAGTGGGACGGCCGGATGGTTCTTCGGCCGTCGTCGACCAAGGGTGCGTGACCTGCCTCCGGCAGAAGCTGCGCAGACCCGGTCGTCACCGGAGTCGATGACTCCACCGTCGAAGCCCGAACGTCACCCCATGACCCGCGCGACCCTGCTCGACCTCATCGTCGAGGGCGGTGAGACGGGGCTGGCAGTGGTCGACGTGGTGCGCGACGTCGTCTTCTTCAACGAGCGCGCGGTCTACCTCGGGATGGTCCGGGACCATCTGCTCGACGACGACGTCTGGGAACACGCCCAGGTCACCCTGGAGACCGGCGCAGTCGAGCAGTTCAGCTTCGTCCCACCGCAGAGTGCAGGCGGCTTCGTCTCGACCGGGCGCAGCCCCGGCCGCAAGGTCCATGCGGTGTCCTGCCGTAGCGGGCTGGTCACCGACGGCCACGAACGCTACGCGGTGATCTACGGACAGGACGACACCGAGAACGCCCGCGTCGAGGAGACCCGCCGCGACTTCGTGGCCAATGTGTCCCATGAGCTCAAGACGCCCGTCGCCGCGATCGGTTTGCTGGCAGAGGCCCTGATGGAATCGTCCGACGACCCGTACTCCGTCGAGCATTTCGCAGAGCGCGTCCACATCGAGTCGCAGCGTCTGGGCAACATGGTCTCCGAACTGATCGCGCTGTCGCGTCTGCAGGGTGCCGAACGCCTGCCCGACCTCGACGATCTCGAGGTTGATCCGCTGATCGACGACGTCCTCGACCGGGCGCAGATCAACGCCGAGGCCGCCGGGATCAGACTGACCGCCGACGACGATTCCGGGCTGCACGTTCACGGCGACCACACGTTGCTGCGGACCGCCCTGAACAACCTCGTCGCCAACGCCATCGCCTACTCACCCAGCGGGACCGCGGTGTCGGTCAGTCGCCGGGTGGTGACCATCGGGGAACAGCAGATGGTGGCGATCGCGGTGACGGACCGCGGCATCGGTATCGAACCCGAGTATCAGAAGCGGGTCTTCGAACGCTTCTTCCGGGTGGACAAGGCCCGGTCCCGCAAGACCGGTGGCACCGGTCTCGGGCTCGCGATCGTCAAACACGTCGCCTCCAATCACGGCGGCGCCATCAACCTGTGGAGCAAGCCCGGTACCGGCTCCACGTTCACCCTCACCATTCCGTATGTCGCCGACTCGTCCCTGTCGGCGGGATGGCAGACATCCGCGGTCACCAAGCCCGAACCGGCCGCCCCCGTGGTCTTCGAAGAGAAAGAATTGAGCCTTTGACACATGTGCTGATCGTCGAGGACGAGATGTCCTTGGCGGACCCGCTTGCATTTCTGCTCCGAAAGGAGGGGTTCGAAGCCACGATCGTCACCGACGGGGCCAGTGCGCTACCCGAGTTCGAACGGGTGGGACCGGACATCGTCCTGCTCGACGTGATGCTTCCCGGCGCTTCGGGCACCGAGGTGTGCAAAGCGATTCGCGCGCGGTCGTCGGTGCCGGTGATCATGGTGACCGCCCGCGACAGCGAGATCGACAAGGTGGTCGGGCTCGAACTCGGCGCCGATGACTACGTGACCAAGCCGTATTCGGCGCGGGAACTGATCGCCCGGATCCGGGCCGTGCTGCGTCGCGGCGGCGTCGAGGGCGACACCGCCGACCTCGACGGCGGGCTGATCGAGGCCGGACCTGTCTCGATGGACGTCGAACGGCACACGGTGTCGGCAAGCGGGAATCCGATCACTTTGCCGCTCAAGGAGTTCGACCTACTCGAATACCTGCTCCGCAACTCCGGACGGGTCTTGACCAGGGGCCAGCTGATCGATCGGGTCTGGGGCGCCGACTATGTCGGTGACACCAAGACCCTCGATGTCCACGTCAAGCGGTTGCGGTCCAAGATCGAATCGGACCCGGGTAACCCGAAACACCTCGTGACCGTCCGCGGACTGGGCTACAAGTTCGAGCCCTGATCGCCCCGCGGTGTGCGGCTCTGTCGCCAGAGCCGCACACATCCCGATCGCTCAGGAGTGTTCTTCGGGATGCTGGGCGTACTTGATGTCGCCTTCTTGACGCTTGGTGGCGGCCGCGGTGGCCGGATGTATGGCGATGAGCCCCAGCGCGCTGCGCCGGGAACAGATCTTGGCCAGTTCCTCGTAGGCAGGCTCACCGATCAACGCGATCAGCTCCGGCCGGTACGACTGCCAGACCTGCTTTTCGCCGATGTGCGCATCGGGTGACCCCGAGCAGTACCACTGGAGATCGGCGCCGCCTGATCCCCAGCCACGCCGGTCGAATTCGGTGATCGTGGTCTTGAGTACTTCTTCGCCGTCGGGACGCTCGACCCACTGTTGTTCGCGCCGGACCGGTAGCTGCCAGCACACCTCCGGCTTCACCTCGAGCGGTTCGATGCCCTTGCGCAGTGCCATCGAGTGCAGTGCGCAACCCTGGCCGCCGGCAAAACCGGGACGGTTGAGGAAGATGCAGGCACCCTTGTACTTACGGGTCTTGAGGGCAGGCTCACCATCGAGATCGTCCTCCTCGAGGTAGCCGCGCTTGCCCAAAGGGTTGTTGCCCGAACCCTTTTCGTAGAACTGCCAGTCGTCGGGGGTCAGCATCGCCATGCCCTTGGCCAGGATCTCGCGGTCGTCGTCGTCGGAGAGATAGGCGCCATGACTGCAGCACCCGTCGTCCTCGCGGCCCTCGATGATGCCCTGGCATGCCGGGGTGCCGAAGACGCAGGTCCAGTGCGACAACAGCCACGTCAGGTCTGCATTGATGAGGTGTTCTGGATTCGAGGGGTCGACAAACTCGTACCACTCGCGTGGGAAGTCGAGAGGAACTTCGGGTTTCGGCGCGATTTTGGAGGCTGCGTGCACAATCGCCAACGGTAGACGCATTAGGTTGTAGAGCGTGCGTTTAGGAGTGCTAGATGTCGGGAGCAACACAGTCCACCTCTTGGTGGTCGATGCGCATCGGGGCGGTCACCCGACCCCGATGAGTTCGACCAAGTCGACATTGCGACTCGCGGAGCAGATCGACGGTGATGGCAGGCTGACCCGGCGTGGCGCCGACACCCTCGTCGATGCGGTCGACGAGTTCACCAAGATCGCCTACACCTCGGGCTGCGAGCAGGTGATGGCCTTTGCCACCTCCGCGGTCCGGGACGCGACGAACTCCGACGAGGTACTCGATCGGGTCCAGGCGCAGACCGGTGTCCGCCTGACGGTGCTCTCCGGCGTCGACGAGGCCCGTTTGACGTCGCTGGCGGTCCGTCGTTGGCACGGTTGGGGTGCCGGACGGATCCTGGCCGTCGACATCGGTGGTGGCTCTCTGGAGCTCTCCAACGGCGTGGACGAGGAGCCGGACGTCGCGCTGTCGTTGCCGCTGGGCGCCGGACGGCTCACCCGCGAGTGGTTGTCGGAGGATCCGCCGGGTCGTCGCCGGGTTGCTGTGCTGCGGGATTGGCTCGATTCCGAACTGGCGGTGGCGTCCAAACAACTCATCGCGGCCGGACGGCCGGACATGGCCGTCGGCACCTCCAAGACCTTCCGTTCGCTGGCGCGACTCACCGGAGCGGCGCCTTCCAGCGCTGGACCTCGCGTCAAGAGGACACTTACAAGTGATGGTCTACGACAGTTGATCGCGTTCATCTCCCGGATGACCGCATCGGACCGGGCCGAGCTGGAGGGAGTGAGTGTGGACCGTGCTGGACAGCTGGTGGCCGGCGCACTCGTGGCCGAGTCCACCATGCGGGCTCTGTCGGTCGATACCCTGGAGATATGCCCATGGGCCCTCCGTGAAGGTGTGATCTTGCGCAGGCTGGACCTGGAGTCCAGTGATGCCGAATTGCCGGCGGGTCAACGCTAAGGATGGTGAAGTAGCTCATGGCCAGAGGAATGGATCCCGAATCGCGTCCGATCTCGGTTGCCGAGCTCTTGGCACGTGCCAAAGAGCAGGGTGCCGACGATGTGGTCTCGGCTGTCGGGAGTTCGCCTGCCGCGACCGGGCGTCGTCGTCGTGGCGGCAAGGATTCGGTGTCGGTTGCGGAGTTGACCGGCGAAATCCCCCGGGTGACTGCCCAGCCGAAGGCTGCGCAAGCGTCACAGCCGAAGGCTGCTGAAGCGTCGCAGCCGAAGCCTGATGAGGTGTCCCGGCCGAAGGCTGATCCGCCGTCGGCGCCGCCGAAGGTGGAGCAGGCACGGCAACCGGCGACCGGCACACAGTCTTCGACGCTGCCGCCGACCCGGGACTTCAGCACCTCGGAGGTCTCGAAGCGGGCCGCGGCCGCGGCGGGGTCTGGCATCAAGCCGACACCCGGTGCGCCTGATCGGCCTGCGCCGCTTGGCGCAAAGCCGGCGACTGTCGATTCGGGGACCGGTGGCCCACTGGAGTCCGCATCCGCTGATGCTTCCGCCGTCACATCGGTGCAGGTTGCGGCCGAACAGGGTTCAGCGGCCAACCGATCGACGTCAGGCGACGCCGATGAGGAGACGACCGGCGTCATCCCGTCGATGCAGGCGTACTCGCAGGTGGACGACAGTGACGACGATCATCGCGTCCTGAGCGCCGCCGAGCGCGAACGAGAGTTCGAGCGGTACCGGAATTTCGAAGACGTCGAGACCGGTGAAGGGCCCGGCGCTGCGACGGCGGGTGGCAAGAAGAAGAAGCGGGGCCTGTTCGGATTCGGTCGCAAGGCCGAACCCGCGATCACGCCGGTTACCGATGATGATGTCGACGACCACTCGGATCGGACTGTGACACAGTTCATTCCGAAGTTGCCCGACAAGTCGGGGGAGTCCGAGGCCGCGACGCCCGCAACGGAACGTGAACCCGCACCGGCGCCCGAAGAGGTGCCGACGCAGCGGGCGCAGGCAGCGCAGGTCGCCGATGATCGCTACCTCCGGTTCGACGAAGATGCCGACACCGCTGCCGCCGAGGTCACTGCCGACGATGACGTCGACACGGCGAAGTCGGTTGAGACCGCAGATGAATCGCCGACGTCGGAGTTCGGACGGGTTCGCGGCACCGGTGCCGCGGTCGCGGCGGGTGCCGGTTCCGGTCAGGACAAGGCCGGGGTCAAGCCCGGCAAGACCTCGCTCATCAAACATGGCGCCGAGTCGTCGGATTCAGAACCTGAGTCGGCAACGCCGACATCGGGCGGCGCGGAGGAACAGTCCCCGACTGTCCAATGGATGCTGCTCATCGGTCAGGTGCTGGCCGGGCTGGCCGTCGGTGTGGCCCTGTTCTGGGGTTTCACCGAGTTGTGGCGCTGGAACGTCCTGTTCGCGCTGATCCTCTCCGTCGCGGTGATCTTCGGGTTGGTGACGCTGGTTCACGTCGTGCGTCGTAGCAACGATCTGATCAGCACGCTGCTGGCGATGGGTGTGGGATTGCTGGTGACGATCGGTCCACTTGTCCTGTTGCTGATTGCCGGGGACTGAATCCAGGTGCCGGTGAGTCCGGAACTCCCACCCGAGGACATCTCCGCCGGCCTGCCGAACGTGAGTCAGAGTCATGAATCCTCACCAGACGACATCTCGGTGGGTCTGCCCAAGGTGAGTCCGCGTCCTGAACTCCCACGCGGCGACATCTCGGTGGGCCTGTCGACCGCCTCGGTGTATCCGCAGAACACCGAAGCGGCATTCCAGTACGCCGCCGATCTTGGATACGACGGCATCGAACTGATGGTCTGGGCGGATGCGGCGAGCCAGGACATCACCCGGGTCGCGCGGCTGTCCGAGCATTACCAACTGCCGGTCCTGTCCGTACATGCGCCGTGTTTGCTGATCTCGCAGCGGGTCTGGGGTCGGGACCCGGCTGCGAAACTGGCCCGTTCGGTGGCCGCCGCCGAGGATCTCGGGGCCAAGACAGTGGTGGTGCATCCGCCGTTCCGGTGGCAGCGGAAGTATGCAAACGGATTTCGTGACCTGGTGCAGATCCTCGAGGACGACTCCGACATCGCCATCGCGGTGGAGAACATGTTCCCGATCCGCACCGACCGGTTCTTCGGCAAGTACGACGAGGCGGCCGACCGGATGTTGCGTCGTGGTGGGGGACCGGGCCGCTCGGTGTCGGCTTTTGCGACCTCGATCGATCCGACCGACGATGGTTTTGCGCACTACACGCTGGATCTGTCCCATTCGTCGACGGCGGGCG
The DNA here is from genome assembly GCF_056786475.1 of Williamsia sp. Y844. NCBI lineage: Bacteria > Bacillati > Actinomycetota > Actinomycetes > Mycobacteriales > Nocardiaceae > Williamsia > Williamsia sp. Y844. The sequence continues at coordinate 1,076,793 of NZ_JBXCJB010000001.1, read as the reverse complement.
TCGACGCGATCGAAATGCTCGAACGGATGGGCACGGGCCTGCGCCACCTCCATCTGGCCGATGGCTCGGGCGCCGCGGTTGACGAACATCTGGTCCCCGGTGAAGGTTCGCAACCCTGTGTGGAAGTGTGTAGTCGACTGGCCGAGGGTGACTTCTCCGGTTCGGTCATATTGGAAGTCAGCAGCAGTGCGGTGAACACCAAAGCTGAGCGTCGCGAGATCCTTTCCCGCTCACTGGATTTCGCAAGAAGGAATCTCGAGCGGGCGTAACCACAGGAGTATTTGTAAGTTGTCTGTGCCCAACCTTGACATCGTCAACACTTTGCAGCAGGTCGTAGACCCGGGATCGGACCGGATCGAGTACACCGCGCAGATCGACCCCGTCTTCACCATCGGCCCCAAGGTCCACGGCGGCACCCTGCAGATGCTCACCGCCAACGCGGCGTTGGCCGGATTCATCGCGACGGCTACCCCCGACAAGCCCGCAGCGCCGGGACTGGCGCCGGTGGCGATCGCCACGAATTTCCTCGGCGCACCGGATCCCGCGGAGATCACTCTTGCGGTCTGGGTGCGCAAACGCGGCCGGCGGGTGTCGCTGGTCGACGTCGAGGTCCATCAAAAGGGCCGCAACCTGGTTCATTCGACGGTCACGATCGGCACACCCGACACCGATGGCCACTATTCGGCCCCGTCGACGTTGCGGGACATGCCGGTCGAACCCGGCGACGACGTGATCTACATCGAGGACAGCCCGATGGGCGACATCATGCACCTCGGTGCGGTCCTCGACATCGCCATCGACGAGAAGTCCGTTGCCTTTGCCCGCGGGCAGAAGGGTGACCCCGTCTTCCGGATGTGGGCCCGACCGAAGACCACCGCGCCCGACGGGCTCTTCGCGGTGCTGGCCGGAGATCTCAGTGCTCCGGTGGTGATGAACCTCGGCATGTTCGGCTGGGCGCCGACGATGCAGCTGACCACGTACCTTCGGCGCAACCCGGCACCGGGCTGGCTGCGGATCGAATCGTCGAGCACCGAGGTCGGGCACGGCTGGTTCGAAGAGGACCATGTGGTCATCGATTCGACCGGAAACGTCGTTGTGCAGTCCCGCCAGCTCGCCATGATCCCTGATGCCAACTGATCCTCGCCCCACAACTGGCGCACACCTACATCAATCTCAGCGTGAGAAAGTGACTTCATGACCCAGCGAATCGCAATTGTCGGCGGCGGCAACATCGGGGAGGCCCTGTTGGCCGGTCTGATCCGGACCGGCAAGCCCGTCAAAGACCTCGTCGTGGCAGAGAAGTTCGCCGCCAGGGCCAAAGAACTGACCGCTGACTACGGAGTCCGCGTCACCGACATCGCCGACGCGGTGGAAGGTGCCGCGATCGTGGTCCTGGCCATCAAGCCGGGAGATATCGACCCGGTGCTGTCGGTGATGGCCGAGATCGAGGACATGGGTGAGCAGGAACGGCTGACCGTGACCCTGGTCAGCGGGCTGCCCACCGCGAAGTACGAGAACGCGCTGCCCGCGGGCGCGCCGGTTGTCCGGGTCATGCCCAACACGCCGATGCTCGTCGGCGAGGCGATGTGCGGGGTGTCCGGTGGCCGGTACGCCACCGAGGAGCACGTCGCGACCGTGGTGACACTGCTCGAGACCGTCGGCAAGGTTGTCGTCGTCCCGGAAAAGCAGATGGACGCCATCACAGCGCTGTCCGGATCGGGGCCCGCGTACATGTTCCTCATGGCCGAGGCGATGGCCGATGCCGGTGTCAGTCTGGGGTTGACCCGGGCGATGGCGACCGAGCTCGCCGCCCAGACCATCCGTGGCGCCGGTGTGCTGCTCACGGACTCCGGTGTCTCACCGGTGGATCTGCGGGCCGCGGTGACCTCCCCGGCCGGGACGACGGCGGCTGCGGTGCGCGAGTTCGAGCGGTACGGGCTCCGGCATGCGGTCTCCGAGGCTGTGCTCGCCAGTGCGGCCAAGAGCGAGGCAATCGGCAAAGCGGTGCTCTCGGCGATCGAAGCCGACTGAGGCAGCGCTCGGGTAAAGCCCGAACGCCGATGGCGGCCATACCCGAAGCAATCGCTTCCGGGTGCGGCCGCCATCGGCGTTTTGCCGGAAAATGTCCACAATTGGGCCGTCAATTAGAAACAATTGCCCACTCACGTCGCATTGACCCCACCCGCCACGCTAAGCTTCGTGAAGCACGTGCGTGTCTGGAGTCCGCAGGAGGGGAAGCCTGCGGCCGCGACGCGTGCACCGGAGGTATGAAATTTTCATGGCATCTGCAAACAAGTCAGGTGACAACGCCGCCGGTGGTGGAACCCAGTTCCTCACCGTCGCCGAGGTCGCAACATTGATGCGGGTCTCCAAGATGACGGTGTACCGCCTGGTGCACAACGGCGAGTTGCCTGCAGTTCGTGTAGGTCGCTCGTTCCGCGTGCACGCAAAGGCTGTTCACGACTATCTCGAGACGTCGTACTTCGACGCCGGTTAGCCCCGGTTGCAGTAATCGCCCCTTACGGGCCGTGGAGCAACATCTACGGTCCGTAAAGTGCTGACCTGCCAACATGTCGGCATCGACCCCTGGTCGGCGGATCTTCGATCCGTAGTGGATTTCGCCACTGGTCGCTCTGGCGGTAAGGTTTGCAGGCGACCCGTTCGCCGGTGTTCTGGCGCGCGTAGTAAGTGAGCCAGCCTGTGTGGACGGCCAAAACCTGTAGGACCATCAGGTCAGATCGTGAGGAAGTTCCCAGATGGGTTCAGTGATCAAGAAGCGCCGCAAGCGCATGTCGAAGAAGAAGCACCGCAAGTTGCTGCGTCGCACGCGAGTGCAGCGTAGGAAACTTGGTAAGTGAGTTTTCTCGTTCTATAGACAGAACCCGCCGCATTGTCGGCGGGTTTTGTCGTTTCCGGGGTCCGCCGGGTCGTGACCGTGACGCTCTGAACTCGGTCGTTTTGATTATCGAGATGTTAACCCGCTACACACTGGCAAAACCCGAAACAACTTCCGTACGCTGGGCGCATGGCCGAGGGCGAGGATGAGGTGGAGTCAGCACCTTCAGTGGTGCTGGTGACGGGTGCGTCGACCTTTCTCGGCGGCTATCTCACCACCCGCCTGGCCCAGAATCCGGCGATCGACCGGGTGATCGCGGTCGATTCGCTGGTCCCGTCGAAGGACATGCTGCGGCGATTCGGCCGGGCCGAGTTCATCCGAACCGATATTCGTCGGACCAGCATCGCCAAGATCATCGACCAGGCCGGTGTCGACACGATCGTGCACGCCTCGACATCCGTGATGGACACCGTCGGCCATTCGGCGGCGATCAAAGAGTTCAACGTCATCGGCACGATGCAGTTGTGCGCGGCCGCTCAGCGCAGTCCGACCGTCAAGCGATTCATCGTCCGGTCTGCCGGCATCATCTACGGGTCGAGTTCCGCGGACCCGGCGCACTTCTCTGAAGAGACCGCGGCCCGCGTCGAGCCCACCAAGGGGTACGCCCGCGACCTCATCGACGTCGAGGGATACGCCCGCGGGCTCGGGCGCCGCCGTCCGGACATGACCGTCACCATCCTGAGGCTGTCCGCGATGCTCGGTCCGAAGATCTCGACCCGGATGAGCAAGTACTTCTCGTCGGCGGTGATCCCGGTCGTGATCGGTCATGAGCCGCGTCTGCAGTTCCTGCACGAGGAGGACGCGCTGTCAGCTCTTGAGCACGCCACGCTGGCCGGGCGTCCCGGGATCTTCAACATCGCTGCCGATGGGGTGATGACCCTGACCCAGGCGGTGCGCCGTGCAGGCCGGATCGGGTTGCCGGTCCCGTCGACGATGCTCGGAACGGTGGCCGGTGTATACCGGGGGATGCGGGTGACGTCGATGCAGCTCGACCAGGTCGATTACGTGACTTTCGGCCGGGTGCTCGACACCACGCGGATGCGGACCGAGCTCGGATTCGCGCCGACGTATACGAGCATCGAGACGTTTGACGATTTTCTGTCGCGTAAACCGTTGGAGCCGGTGATCTCGCCGGACGCCTGGTATCGGGTGGAGGGATGGGCGCGTAAGGCCGCGCTGCAATTGACATGAGCTAGCGGGTGGTTTGTTATCGGAGAACTACGTTGTCGGGTGGCGTTGCACCCGCCGGGGCAGGGACAATGAAGATGTTGTGGCGTGAATGCGACATCCAGGGGTGGCAAGCGTTTCGCTTGAGGAAGGTGCGTGCTGGTGCCGGGTCGGGACCGAACGACTGATGCGCGGACGGCAAAGGTGATCCAGCTCTATTCGAGCTCACCGGGGCCGAACGGCCGCGCGCGTCGGCGACATCCTTCACAGGCGACCACCAGTGGGGGTAAAGCCGAACCGCCGCAACAGAATTCGGCCGGCAAGACGCGCCCCACAAACGGTCATCCCAACACCGACGACTTTCATCAGGCACCGGTCACGCCGATCAGCGCCGACATCGGGGCGAAGTTGGCGGCAGGGGAGTTCGCCGAACCCGAGCCGTCGTCGCTGCTCAGTCTCGACGGTGTGCGCGGGGCGGTTGCCGACTCGATCACCGGCGCCGCCGGCTACGTCCGGCAGCGGGTCACCGGTGACTACGAGGTCGACGACTTCGGGTTCGATCCGCACTTCACCGAATCGGTGTGGCTGCCTGCGCTGCGGGTGCTGTTCGACAAGTGGTTCCGCGTCGAGGTCAGCGGCATCGAGAACCTCCCGCTCGACGGTGGGGGACTGCTGGTCGCCAACCATGCCGGAACCATTCCCATCGACGCGCTGATGACCTCGGTCGCGGTGCACGATCATCATCCGGCCAAGAGGCACCTGCGGGTGCTCGCGGCCGACCTCGTGTTCGACACCCCGTTCATCAGCGAGATCGCCCGGCGCACCGGATCGACCCTGGCCTGCACCGCGGATGCGCAGCGGTTGCTGCGTGGCGGTGAACTGACCGCGGTCTGGCCCGAGGGATTCAAGGGCATCGGCAAGCTCTACAAAGATCGCTACAAGCTGCAGCGCTTCGGTCGCGGCGGGTTCGTCACCACCGCGCTGCGGGCCGGTGTCCCGATCATCCCGGTGTCGATTGTCGGCTCCGAAGAGATCTATCCGATGCTGGGCGACCTCAAGCCGATCGCCCGGCTGCTGGGTCTGCCGTACCTCCCGGTCACCCCGACGTTCCCACTGCTCGGTCCGTTGGGGCTGGTGCCGTTGCCGTCGAAGTGGAAGATCCATTTCGGGACGCCGATCGAGACCGGTCACTACGACGAGCAGGCCGCCGACGATCCGATGGTCGTGTTCGATCTTACCGACCATGTTCGGGAAGAGATCCAGCAGACCCTCTTCAAAATGCTCAGCCGTCGCGGCAGCGTCTACTTCGGCTGAGCTCGCCAAGCCCGATAATGTGCCCTTTTGGCGTATCCCACCTGGGGTTTTGTTCGCCAAAAGGCCACATCATCGGGAGGTGCCGGGTCAGCGGCGGAGGTGTTTGACGGCGGCTGCGGCGCCACCACCTGCGGCACCGAGGAATACCGCGGTCGGAAGGCCGATCTTCGCGGCCTTCCGGGCCGTGCGATAGTCCCTGATCTCCCAGCCGCGGACCCGGGCGACGTCCCGAAGGTCGGCGTCGGGGTTGATGGCCACCGCGGTGCCGACGAGCGAGAGCATCGGCACGTCGTTGTGTGAATCCGAATACGCGGTGCAGCGCTTGAGGTTGAGTCCTTCGCGGATCGCCAGGGTTCGCACGGCGTGGGCCTTGCCGAGCCCGTGCAGGATGTCGCCGACCAGCCGGCCGGTGAACACACCGTCAACGCTTTCGGCGACGGTGCCCAGTGCTCCGGTGAGCCCGAGCCGGTCGGCGATCGTCTGCGCCAGCTCGACCGGGGTCGCCGTGACCAGCCAGACCTGCTGGCCTGCGTCGATGTGCATCTGTGCAAGGGACGCGGTCCCCGGCCAGATCTTGTCGGCGATGAACTCGTCGAAGATCTCCTCGCCGAGGCGTACCAGCTCTGCGGTCTGACGCCCGGCGATGAACGAGAGGGCCTTTTCCCGGCCCTGGGCGACGTCCTCGGAGTTCTCGCGACCGGTGATGCGGAACTTCGCCTGGGCCCAGACGAACTCCATGATGTCGCGGTAGCTGAAGTAGTCGCGGGCGGCGAGCCCACGTGCGAAGTGGATCATCGAGGCGCCCTGCACCAGGGTGTTGTCGACGTCGAAGAACGCGGCGGCGGTCAGGTCCGGCGGCACATCGGTCGGTACACCCGGTTCGTCGACCTCGATGGTGGCGACGGTGCCCTCGTCCGGGACGTGCAGTGAACGTTCCCGGAGCTTCGAATACGCGGCTTGCGCGCTGGCCTCACCGGCCAGTGACTGGCGCAGCTCGGCAGCGGACTGACGAAAGCGTCCGACCCGGCTCGTCAGCGGTGACAGTGGACGCGACGGGGTTGCCGGTTTCCCGGGGACGTCGTCGTCATCATCGTCGACCGCATCATCGTCGTCGCGGGCGTCGTCGTGGGTCCTGCCGTGGGTGTGTCCGGGCTCTGATCCTGCCGTGGCCGTCTCGTCGACGTTGTCTTCGATGCGGGGGTCGGTCTCAGAATCATCGCCGCCGGTGTGCCCGTCGCCTGGAGTTTGTGTCACTCCTACCGCCTCCCCTGATCGGTCCGCTTCAAGCGTAGTCGGTGCACAGTGCAAGACTGGCCGTGTGACGATCACGCTGCTCTCCCGGGCGGGTTGTGCCGCCTGCGCCCGTGCGGTTGCCGATTTGCAACCGATCCTCGACGAGTTCGGGGTCGAGTTCGAAGAAATCGATGTCGATGCGGCCGCCGAAACCGATCCCTCTCTGCGCGCCGAATACGGCGATCGACTGCCGGTCGTCCTGCTCGACGGTCGTGAGCATAGCTACTGGGATGTTGATATCCCCAGGTTGGAAGCAGATTTACGACTGAGTGCTGGACACTAGTCCAGACTTGTGGCCAGCATTACAGCGGTCGAGTTTGTGAATCGATTCACAAGCGGTACCGTGGACCGTCGAGTGGTTACGTCCGTGTAACCGAAGTGTTCGGGGGTTCGTGATACCCCGGACGATGCAGCTCAGATGAGGAAGACGGTCGGAATGGCGAAAAGTCCCACGTTGGGGCAGCCGGACATCCCGGGTGCCTCGGTGGCCCGGCTTGCCACGTACCTGCACGTATTGCGTTCGATCAGCGAGACCGGCGCCCTGGTCGTCTCGTCGAACCAGCTCGCCACCGCGGCAGGCGTGAACCCCGCGATCCTCCGTAAGGACCTGTCGCATGTGGGCTCCGGCGGCGTGCGCGGTGTGGGTTACGACGTCAGCCGCCTGATCGCGCGTATCGCGCTGACCCTCGGTGTCGAACACAACCACAACGTCGTACTCGCCGGCGCCGGACACCTCGGCAGGGCCCTGGTCAGCCGGGCCGGATTCGACCGCAGGGGCATCAAGATCGTCGCTCTGGTCGATGCCGATCCCGACCTCGTCGGAACCATCGTCGCGGGCAATGACAGCGAGATGCTGGTCGGCGACCTGGGCGAGGTCGCTGCGATCTGTGTCGAACACGGCGTGGAGATCGCGGTGCTCGCCACCGCGGACGACGACGCGCAGGTCACCTGTGACGCCTTCGTGGCGGCCGGGGTGCAACAGATCCTGAACTTCACCGCCGTCACCCTGCAGGTTCCCGAGCACGTATTCGTGCGACCGGTCGACCTTGCGCTCGAGCTACAGGTGATGGCCTTCAATGCGGCACGCAGACATAGTGCGGAAAACGAAGCGGAGCAACCTAATTCGTTGCCGCGCGACCGGTCGGAGACTCCCCGGGCGCGATCGAACAAGAGGTCGGTGGGCGTGTGAGTATCTTTCTGTTCGGCGTATCGCATCGCAGTGCTCCGGTGTCGATCCTGGAACAACTGGCGGTCACCGAATACGACCGGCCGAAGCTCATCGACGAACTCCTCGAGAGCTCGCAGATCAGCGAGGCCATGATCGTCTCGACCTGCAACCGGGTCGAGATCTACGCCGTTGTCGATGCCTTCCACCCGGCTCTCGAGGCCGTGGGTGAGGTGTTGGGCCGGCATTCGGGCATGTCGGTGAACGAGATGACCCGGTACGCCTACGTCCGCTACTCCGAGGCGGTTGTCGAGCATCTGTTCTCGGTGGCGGCAGGCCTCGACTCGATGGTGGTCGGCGAACAGCAGATCCTCGGTCAGATCCGATCGTCCTACGCCAGTGCCGACGCGAACCGATCCGCGGGCCGGGTGCTCCACGAGTTCGCCCAGCAGGCGCTGCGGGTGGGCAAGCGGGTCCACAGCGAGACCGGACTCGACCGGGCAGGCGCCTCCGTGGTGTCGGTGTCCCTGGATCGGGCCCGTGCGGTTCTGGGCCGTGACATCACCTCGGCCGTGGTGCTGGGCGCCGGTGCGATGGGCGGACTGGCCGCCGCGCACCTGGCCCGCGGTGGGGTTTCCGATCTCGCGCTGGTCAACCGGACTCACGAGAAGGCTCAGCATCTGGCAGGCAATGTGGCCAAGAATCACGGCATCAATGCGCGGGCGGTCCCGATGGACGAACTGACCGACGCGCTGGCCGATGCCGACGTCCTGGTGACCTGTACGGGCACGATCGGCGCCGTGGTGGGAGTCGGCCAGGTGCACTCCGCGCTGGCCCGGCGGACCGCCAAGGGCCCGCTGGTGATCTGTGATCTTGGTCTCCCTCGCAATGTCGATCCGGCGGCCGCGCGGCTACCGAACGTGCAGATCATCGACATCGAGGGCCTGCGCGGCGACGAGGCCACCAAGGCTGCCGACGCCGACGAATCAGCGGCCCGCGAGATCGTCCTGGCGGAACTCGCCGACTACATGACCCACCAGCGTCAGGCCGACGTGACGCCCACCGTGACCGCGCTGCGGCAGCGTGCGGCCGACGTTGTCGAAGGTGAGATCCTGCGGCTGGAAAGCCGGTTGCCGGGCCTCGACGACCCCCAGCGTGACGAGGTCGCAAAGACTGTCCGCCGGGTTGTCGACAAACTCCTGCACGCACCGACAGTGCGTGTCAAACAACTTGCGAGTACTCCGCAGGGTGATCAATACGCCGAGGCGCTGCGTGAGCTGTTCGAGCTCAAACCTGGTGCAGCAGAATCGGTTTCAACTCCCGAAGTCGGTCTCACGGAGACCGATGCACCCCGAAAGGGTCACTGAGAAATTGAGTTCTTCGTCACGCCGCAATCCGATCCGGATCGGCACCCGGGGTTCCTTGCTGGCCACCACTCAGGCGGGCACGGTTCGTGATGCCCTGATCGCTGCCGGGCATCCGGCCGAGTTGGTCATCATCAAAACCGCAGGCGACCTGTCGGCCGCGCCGGTACAGGAAATCGGGGTCGGGGTGTTCACCACCGCGATCCGCCAATCGTTGACCGCGGGTGAAGTCGACGTCGCGATCCACTCCTACAAAGATCTCCCGACCGCGCACGAGCCGGGCCTGGTCATCGCGGCGACCCCGACACGTGAAGATCCCCGAGATGCGCTGGTCGCAGCGGGTGGCAAGGTGCTCGGAGAGTTGCTGCCCGGTGCCACCGTCGGCACCTCGGCCCCGCGACGGGCCGCGCAGCTTAGGGCATTGGGTCTCGGTTTGGAAATCCGCCCCCTTCGAGGCAATCTAGATTCTCGGTTGGGCAAAGTCGCCAGCGGTGAACTCGACGCGGTGGTGGTGGCCAGGGCCGGACTGGTACGTATCGGACGGGCTGATGAGGTCACCGAAGCGTTGGATCCGGTCCAGGTGCTACCGGCGCCTGCACAGGGAGCTTTGGCCGTGGAGTGCCGTGAAGACGATGCCCAACTGGTGAGCATTCTCGCCGAGTTGGATGATCCGTCCACCCGTGCGGCGATTGACGCCGAGCGTGCGGTACTCGCGGCCCTCGAGGCCGGGTGCACCGCGCCGGTCGGTGCGATGGCCGAAGTGGTCGAGTCGATCGACGAAAGCGGGCGCATCTTCACCGAACTGTCGCTCCGCGCGACGGTGGTGGCCGAGGACGGATCCGATTCCGTCCGGGCCTCGGTGGTGGGCCCGGTCTCGAGAGCGACCGAACTAGGCCGAGAACTTGCCGCAGAACTGCTGGAACTGGGAGCGAAAACGCTCCTCTAGGACCGGCGGGCCGAGCTACAGCCCCGAACGGGGCAGGAGAGCAACATGAGCCGAACCAAAAAGGTCATCACGCCTGGACGAATCCTCTTCGTCGGGGCAGGACCCGGCGATCCCGGGTTGCTGACCGTCCGTGCCCGCACTGCGATCGAGAACGCCGTCACGGTGTTCATCGACCCCGACGTGCCGTCCGCGGTCGTCGCGCAGATCGGTGCCGGATCCGGTGAGCCGACTTCGTCGAAGACGGGATCGTCGCGTTCGGGTGCCACGAAACCGAGCAAGCAAGACATTAGCGCCGCGGCCGAGGGTGTAGATCAGCAGGGTGTGCAACAGCCTGATGTCGACCCGGCTGACGACGACAACAACCAGGTCAGCAACGTGCGGCCGGCCCTTGGTGACCCCAATGAGGTCGCCAAGACGTTGGTCGCCACCGCGCGGGAGGGCCACGATGTGGTCCGCCTGGTCGCCGGTGACCCGCTGACCACCGATTCGGTCCTGGCCGAGGTCAATGCCGTGGCCCGCACGCAGGTGCAGTTCGAGGTCATCCCGGGATTGCCCGCCACGGCCGCTGTACCGAGCTACGCGGGTATGCCGCTGGGTTCGGCTCATGCTGTGGCCGATGTCCGCGGAGAGGTCGACTGGGCGGCTCTGGCCGCCGCTCCCGGACCGCTCGTGTTGCACGCGACGTCGGGTCATCTCGCCGAGACCGCCAGTGCGCTGACCGAGAACGGTCTGGCCCCCCAGACGCCTGCCGCGATCACCGTCAACGGCACCACCTGCCAGCAGCGCACCATCGAGGCCACGCTGGCGACCCTGAACGAGAGCGGCAGCGCCCTGACCGGGCCGCTGATCGTCACCATCGGCAAGGTCGTCGCCGCGCGCGCCAAGCTGAACTGGTGGGAGTCGCGGTCGCTGTACGGCTGGACCGTGCTCGTGCCGCGCACCAAGGATCAGGCAGGCGACATGTCGGATCGGCTCGTGACACACGGCGCCATCCCGATGGAGGTCCCGACGATCGCGGTCGAACCACCCCGGAGCCCGGCTCAGATGGAGCGTGCGGTCAAGGGTCTGGTCGACGGCCGCTACCAGTGGGTGGTCTTCACTTCGACCAACGCGGTTCGCGCGGTCTGGGACAAGTTCGCCGAATTCGGTTTGGATGCAAGAGCTTTCAGTGGCGTGAAGATCGCCTGCGTGGGCGAGGCCACCGCCGAGAAGGTGCGTAGCTTCGGTATCAACCCGGAACTGCTGCCCACCGGCGAGCAGTCGTCGCTGGGGTTGCTCGAGGACTTCCCGCCGTACGACGACGTCTTCGATCCGGTGAACCGGATCCTGTTGCCGCGCGCCGACATCGCCACCGAAACCCTGTCCGAGGGCCTGCGTGGCCGCGGGTGGGAGATCGACGATGTGACCGCGTACCGCACCGTTCGGGCAGCGCCGCCGCCGGCCGAGACCCGCGAGATGATCAAGACCGGTGGTTTCGACGCGGTCTGCTTCACCTCGTCTTCTACGGTCCGCAACCTCGTCGGTATCGCCGGGAAGCCGCATGCGCGCACGATCGTCGCCTGCATCGGTCCGAAGACCGCCGAAACCGCGACCGAGTTCGGGCTGCGCGTGGACGTGCGGCCGGAGAACGCATCGGTGCCGGAGCTCGTCGACGCGCTCGCCGAGCATGCTGCCCGCCTGCGGGCCGAGGGTGCACTGCCCCCTCCGCGTAAGAAGGCTCGTCGCTCGCGCTCGTAGGCTTGATTTCATGACCGCACATTTCGATCGACCTGTCCCTACCGATCGACCTGCCCCTACCGATCGACCCCGTCGGCTACGCAATACTCCGGCCATGCGCCGGCTTGTTGCCGAGACATCGCTCGAGGCACGCCATCTGGTGTTGCCGATGTTCGTGGCCGACGGGCTCGATGAACCCCGTCCGATCAGTTCGATGCCCGGGGTTGCCCAGCACACCGTCGAGTCGCTGCGGCGGGCCGCCGAGGCGGCTGTCACGGCGGGTGTTGGCGGTCTGATGTTGTTCGGTGTCCCGACGCCGGAGGACAAGGACGCTGTCGGTACCGCAGGCACCGACCCCAACGGCATCCTCAACGTCGCGCTACGGCAGCTGCGGAGCGATCTCGGTGATTCGACCGTGATCATGGCCGACACCTGTCTCGACGAGTTCACCGATCACGGCCATTGCGGCGTCGTGCGTCCGGACGGCGCGGTCGACAACGACGCCACGCTCGCGCGCTACACGGAGATGGCCGTCGTGCAGGCGCGGTCCGGAGCACACATGGTCGGTCCCAGCGGAATGATGGACGGCCAGGTGGCCGCGATCCGCACCGCACTCGATGACGCCGGTTTCATCGACACCGGGATCCTGGCGTACACCGCGAAGTACTCGTCGGCGTTCTACGGCCCGTTCCGCGAGGCGGTCGGCTCGTCGCTGGAGGGTGACCGCAAGTCGTACCAGCAGAATCCGGCCAACCTGCGAGAAGCCACCCGCGAACTGCACCTGGATCTGTCGGAAGGTGCCGACATCGTGATGGTGAAGCCGGCGATGCTGTACCTCGACGTGCTCCGCCGGATCGCCGACGAATCCGATGTTCCGGTGGCCGCCTACCAGATCTCCGGTGAATACTCGATGATCACGGCTGCCGCCGAGCGGGGATGGATTGATCGGGATGCGGCCATCGCCGAGTCCCTTCTCGCCATCCGGAGAGCCGGAGCTGACATCGTCCTCACTTATTGGGCACATGAGGTTGCATCTGCGCTACATTGACAATCGCAAGCAACAAGTGATTGTTCATCGGGGTGGGGCCTGATGGCGTGACCGGGGTTCTGGGGGATCAGCTGTGTCGGACCAACCGAGTCGTCTTGAAGTGGCTTTTGCCAGATCCATCGAACGCAGGCGAGAGACCGCCGGCCCTTTGTGCAGCCGAGATGACCTGTACCACTTCGTGAGTCAGCTTCGGGGTGAGGGCATCCCGGTCGAGGCATCTGCCGCCGTCCTCGACTTCGATCCCATGGATTTTCGGCAGTGGCTGGACAAGGACACCGTGGTTCAGTACCCCTCGGGCCACACCCTCAACGCCTCGGGGCAGGTGCTCCCACTGGTCGGCGGCTCGCGTCCGGCGCCGAAACGGAATCGTCAGGAAGCTGCGCCGAGCGATCAACTGCGGCGGGCTTTTGACGGTCCGGTCCGAAAACGGGCAGCCGAACTCTTTCCCGAACCGCCTCTCGACGAAGCGGGTTGGTTTCCGCTGGTGCGGTTGCTGGCAGGCGAGGGGGTGCCGGTGGACGTCAGTACCGCGATCCTCGGTGTGGACCTCGATGCCTATCGGTTCTGGATGGCCGACGGGCGACGCCAGATCACCAGCATCGTCGGTGACTCGGGAAGGCCTGCCTGAGCGGCGCCAACTAGGCTGGGACGCATGTCCGTGCCCCCCACGCCCCATGGCCAGAACCCACACAATGGGCCCCCGGCCGGCCAGAGTCCTGGCGCCGGGTCGGAGCCCACATCCACCAAGCCGGCCATCCCGAATGCCACGGCGATCGCCACCGAGCTGTGGATCCTCGTGATCGTGGCCCAGTGCGTCATCTTCGGGTCGCAATATCGGCAGTTCTTCGATACCGCCGACGACATCGCCAAGGACAATCCGGACGCACAACTGCCCGACGGGATGATCTGGGCGGTCATCGCTGTCACCGGTCTGGTTTTGGCGGCGGCTTTTGCCGGGTTGACCTGGCTTGCCCGGATCGGCCACAACTGGGCGCGCCTGGGTCTGGGGTTCTTCAGTTTCTTCCTCGTCGTACAAACGGTGTCGGCGTTCTTCGCCGACGGATCCGACACCTGGGTGATGATCCCGAATGTGATCGGCGGTGTGGCCGCCCTCGGTGCGGGTGTGCTGCTGATGCATCGCGATTCGGACACCTACTGCAAGGACATGACGCGGTGGCGCAAAGAGAAGAAGCAGCAGCCACCGTCGTACTACAACACCTCGTACAACACCCCGTATCCGCAGCAGCCCTACTACGGACAGCCGTACGGCGGGCAGCCCCAGCAGTACGGACCACCCCAGCAGTACGGGCAACCCCAGCAGTACGGGCAACCCCAGCAATACGGACCACCCCAGCAATACGGACAGCAGCCGCCGAATGGCGAGCAACCCCGATACGGTGGCGAATCCGGATATCCACCCGCGGGATATCAACCGCCCGCCGGTCCCGATCACTACAGTCCAGAAGACAACAGACCTGACCCAGGAGACCGAACGTGAGCAGCAAGCCTGTCGAACCGGCCGCACCGCCGACCCTGGTCACCCGCGCCTACTGGCTGTGGACGATCAGTGGCGTGCTGATGGGTCTGTATGGAATCGGGATCATCGTGGCGAGTCTGATCGAGGGTATCGGCGGGTTCGTGGCACTCGGGGTCTTCTTCGCGGCCATCGGTGCCGCGTTGATCATCGCGGCGCGTAAGGCATTCCCCGGCGATCAGCAGTGGCGTTCGGCACTGGCCGTGTTCACCCTGATGCTGGTTGCCCTCGGGATCATGGCCTCGTTCTTGATCAAGGGTGCTGCCGCGCTGCCCCTGCTGTTCAGCGTTATCGCGCTCATCGGGTCGATGATGGCGTTTCGCCCCTCGTCGGATCCCTGGTTCGAAGACGAAAAATGAGCGGCAATCGCGAGTTGGATCCAGTAGAGGGCGAAACGCTCTTCTATGAGCCCGGCGGTGCCTGGTGGGTCGTGGCCATCGGTCCAGTGCTTTGTCTGACCGTGTTCATCATGGAAATCTTCGGCGGCGGTCAGCTGCATTGGCCGGCATTGCTGGCCTTCGCGGTGCTCATCGGCGGGTTCTCTCTGCTGCAGGTCTATGCCGCCCGCGCCCATGTCAGTGTCCGGCTCACCGAGGCATCGTTGCGTCAGGGTGCGCAGACCATCCGCCTCGACGAGATCGAAGAGGTCTTCCCCGAGAATCACGGTCACGAGCACGCGAAGTGGGAGAGCGCACCCGCGCTCGGTGAGCTGTCAGCGGTGCCTCGGCGCCGAGGTGGTGTGGGCGTGAAACTCAACAGCGGCCGCCTGGCTCAGGCCTGGGCCCGGGACGTAGACCGTTTCCGATCCGAGCTGGTGCAGGCACATCAGGCCGTGCAGATGGGTCTGGGCCCGAAAAACCGCGGCGGCGACACACCCGACTGACGGGGCGCGACCACCGCGCCCCGCCGTCGAGCGTGCCGAACCGACCGCCCGGCGTGCCGATATCGCCGCCGGTCAGGCGGTCTGATCGTCGATCATGACGGTCCGTAGGAGTTCCTCGGGTATTGCGAACCCGTCCACCAGGGTGCGGGCGTGGGGCCGCAGGCTCAGGCACAGTTCGTTGACGCCCCGCCGGATGGCCTTGGCGCGTTCGACGGACACGTGCCGGTGCATCAGGAACCAGTCGAGGTCGGCTTCCAGCGTCGAATAGACGAACAGGTCGCAGACCTTGCCGAGCAGTTCGGTGCCGGCTTTGCTGTCGCACCGGTCGATCGCCTCGATGAATGCTTCGAGCACCACCCGTTCGGTGTGTGCGGTGCCGACCTTGAGCAGGTGGTCCTGGGCGCTGTTGAACACCTCGAAGGGGTCGTTGTCGTCGTCGGTGGCTCGGCGCAACCGGTTGGCGCAGGTCCGCAGCAGATGATCCTCACGGTTGCGCAGCAGCCGGATCTGCGTCCCCCGGTTGGTCAGGTCGGACTGCTCGGGATCTTCGTCGCTGCCGTCCATGAGGGTCTGCACCACCTGGCGGGCTGCGGACTTCTCGAGGAAGACGTCGCGGGCCATCCCGGCGATGAACCGGGCCCAGCCCACCGCGTTCAGGCCGCGCACGTCGTCGGCGTAGGCCGAGAGCAATTCCTTGGCCACCAGCTGGGTCAGGACCGTGTTGTCACCCTCGAACGTGGTGAACACGTCGATGTCACCACGCAGGATCGACAGCTGGTTCTCGTCGAGGTATCCCGCGCCGCCACAGGCCTCTCGGCAGACGTTGATGGTGTTGGAGGCATGCCACGTGGTCATCGCCTTCAAACCGGCTGCGGCGGTTTCCAATTCGCGTTGCCGGTCCTCGTCGGCGCTCTCCGCTGACTGGACTTCGTGGAGTTCTTCGATGATCTCGTTCTGGGCGAAGGCGAGCGCGTACGACTTCGCGATCAGCGGTAGCAGCTTGCGCTGATGACCCAAATAGTCCATGACGGTGATCTCGTCGGTGGAGTCGGGGGACTCGAACTGCTTGCGCGCCAAGCCGTATCGGGTGGCGATGGTCAGTGCTTTGCGGCTGGCCGCGCCCGCGGTGGCGGCGACACTGACCCGTCCGCGGATGAGAGTGCCGAGCATCGTGAAGAAGCGGCGGTTCTGATTCTCGATCGGGGACGTGTAGGTGCCGTCCGCCGTGACATCGGCGTAGCGGTTGAGGAGGTTGTCGCGTGGGACGCGGACTTGGTCGAAGGTGATGCGCCCGTTGTCCACTCCGGCGAGTCCACCTTTGTAGCCGCAGTCGCTCGTGGTGACGCCGGGCAGATCGTTGCCGTCGGCGTCACGGATCGGGACGACCAGACAGTGCACACCGCGTCCGGTCGGTTCTTCGCCGGGGCCGCCGGTGATCAGCTGCGCGAACACCGCCGCGACCCTGGCGTGCTGCGCGGCGCCGCCGATGTAGTCCTTGCGCGCGAGATGGGTCGGCGAATGGACGATGAACTCGTCGGTGGCCGGATCGTAAGTAGCCGTGGTCTGCAGCGCCTGCACGTTGGAGCCGTGGCCGGTTTCGGTCATGGCAAAGCAGCCGAGCACGTCGAGGTTGATCAGGCCCTCGACGTACTTCTGGTGATGGCGCTCGGTGCCGAGGTTCTCGATAGCACCGCCGAACAAACCCCACTGGACGCCTGCCTTCACCATGAGTGACAGGTCGGCGTAGCCGAGCAGCTCGATGGCGGTGATCGATGCACCGATGTCGCCGCTACCGCCGTGCTCTTCCTGGAATCCGGCACGGGCGAAGCCGAATTGGGTCAGTTCGCCCATGACATCGAGCATCCGCGCGCGGGCCTGCTCCAGCGACCGAGAAGGATCGGGGAGCAGGTCGGCACGGTTCAGTTGTTCTCGAACGTGTTCCCGCGTACTTCGCCACCGGCCATCGAGTGCGATCCGGAGATTGTCGACGAGCAACGCGTCGTCTGCGTCGGGGGTTTCGGTACCCGGAAGATCGGCCGGGACGTCGTCAGAGCTGGCTTCGATGGCAGTCATGAATTCGAGCCTACCCAGCGGACGCGACGCTCAACCCCGCATCACCGCTCAATCACCCATCACGTGGCGGGGACAACCGTGATGGCGTCGAGGCGTTCGAGGATGAAATCGCCCGCGGTAACCGGTGGTCGCCCGGACTCCGTGCCGATCGGTGGTTCCAAGGGTGTCACCACGGCGTCGTGATTGGCCTCGTAGAAATAGATCAGCGAGACGAGGTCCTCCTCCGGGGCATCTGCCTGCGGTGGCAGGACGCGGTGACGGCCGGCCGGCCACCGACCCCCGGTCCAGTATTCGAGGAGATCGCCGATGTTGATCGTCAGCGCGGATGGATCGTATGGAGCGTCGGCCCATCCGCCTTCGGTGCTGTAGACCTGCAGTCCGCCGGCGCCCGGCTCACGGTCGAGCACGGTCACCGTGCCGAAGTCGGTGTGTGGTCCGATCCGGTACTGACCGTCTTCGACCGGCCCGGTCTCGGTGATCGCGGGGTAGTGGTTGATGTTCGAGGTCCAGGTGGCGAGATTCGTCAGGCCGAGAAAGGGATTGGCCTCACCGGTCAGGCCAAGCGATGCGGCCATCAGATCCAGCAAGTCGTCAGAGAGGGACTTCATCTGCTTGCAGTAGTCGACGAACAACTCGTGCAGATGGGGGACCTCCTGCGGCCAGAGGTCCGGCGGGAACCACAGGGCGTCGACCTCCGGATCGCCCACCGGCGTCTGCGCGCCACAGTTGTAGGTTTCCTTCAGATCAGGTGGGGTCTCGGTGCCTTCGGCGTATCCGTTGGCCTCCATGCCCGGGCCGATCCAGCCGCGGCCACCGACCGCGACGGCGTACCTTTCCTTCACTTCGGTTGGCAGCGCGAAGAACTCGCGTGCCGCCGACCGCAGGGCGGCGGGGAGTTCCGGGTCGATGCCGTGCCCGGTGACCAGGAGGAACCCGGCCTGCTGCAGGCTCTTGTCCACGGCCGCGCACAGCGCGTCGGCCGCTTCGCCTCCGGTGCGCCACTGCGAGATGTCAACAGTCAGAATGGGACTACTCACGACGTGCTCTCCTTCGACGGCTCCGTATCACCGGCAACGCCGATGTCCTCATTCCACAGGAGCGGGTTGAGGTCGATGAACTCGGACATCATCGACACGCAGTGGGGATCGTCGAGCACGGTCACCGAGACACCGTTCTCGATGAGCCAGTCCTCTCCGCCGCGGAATGTGGTGTTCTCGCCGATGATCACGGTCCCGATGTTGAACTGACGGATCAGGCCGCAGCAGTACCAGCACGGGGACAGCGTGGTGACCATGATCGTGGACCGATAATCGGTCTGCCTGCCGGCATTGCGGAACGCGTCGGTTTCGCCGTGGACGCAGGGATCGTCGTTTTGTACCCGCCGGTTGTGGCCGCGGCCGAGGAGCGTCCCGTCGGCGGCGAACAGTGCCGCCCCGATGGGGATCCCGCCTTCGGCGAGACCCTGTTGGGCTTCGGCGTATGCAATCTCGAGCAAGGTGGTCGGGGAAACATCGAGGGATGTCGTCATGCCAGCAACGGTGCCCGTGATGCGTCGCCTCGGCAACTGACATAGTGTCCCGGTAGCAATGCTGGACGACGTGCATTTCGTCCGGTCCTTGAAGTCGATCGGTGAGAAAGGGACACCATGGTCCTGACATTGCGTGACGTGCTCGACCGGCATCTCGCGGCTGCCGATCCGCAGGTCCTGAGCGGGTATGACGGGCTCGACAACGAGGTTCGGTGGGTGCACTCGAGTGAGATCTTCGAGATCGGGCCGCTGCTGTCGGGCGGAGAACTGCTGCTGACAACGGGACTCGGACTGGCCGGGGTCGATGCAGGCACGCGGCGGCACTACATCCGGGAACTCGCGCAACGCAAGGTTGCCGGCGTGGCGATCGAGATGGGCCGGACCTTTGATCAGGTGCCCGACGAGATGGTGCGCGAGGCCTCGACCGTGCACTTTCCGTTGATCGCCCTGCGCACGGTGATCCCGTTCATCGACCTGTGCCGGTCGGCCAACACCGATCTGGTGTCGGGCGAGGTTGCCCTGTTGCGGCGGCGAAGTGAGCTGGGTACCGCGTTACACACCGAGATGGCGGCGGGCAACGGTGCGCCGGCGATGCTGAAACGTATTGCGGCCGCATCTGGTTGCCCCCTTGTGCTACTCGGCAGTGGCAACGCGCTGATGGCCGCCGAGGGTGTCGACGACGATCATTCGGCATGGCAGGTGGTGGATGCGCAGGTGGCCGCGGTCCCGGTGGGGATGCGAGGGGAGGTTCTCGCAACGCTGGTCGCGGGCCCGGGATCTCCACTGGATCGGGCCGGGTTGGTCAGCATGCTCGAGGTCGGGGCGGGGCCCCTCGGGGTGACGCTCTCGTTGTCGCGGGAGCTCGGTGGGCTTCCGCATAGGGCCGCGTCGTCGTTGGTCTCGGATCTGCTCGAAACCCGCATCGATCGCCGGTCCGACCTGATGATGCGGTTGGGGGCCGCGGGTTTTCGGCCGTCCGCCTCCGCCCGGATCGTTCCCGTTGCGGTTGATGTACCGACACCGAGGATGGCCTCGCAACTCAGTGCCTCTGCCGCCAAACGGATCTCGGCGCAATCGATGCACGCACAGGTACATGCAACCGCGTACGCCCTGATCGCCCCGTCGCAACTCGACCGCGACGCCGTCACCGAGATCGTCGGTGCGTATGCGGGAGGTTCCGGCGCGGCGACAGTGGTGGTGGGCGATCCCTGCCGCCTTGATGCGCACGAACTCTCGTCGGCGCTGGTGCGGGTGCGCCATGCGTTGTCGCTCGCGGTTGCCGATCGACGGTCGGGTTTGCATGCGGATGCGGTGACGTCGGTCCGGGCGCTGGCCGCGGACCTGGCGGTGGAGACCTTGCCGGATAGCGTGCGCTCGGAGTTGGCTGCCGCAGCGCTCGGCCCGGTGATCGCCTGGGACAACGACCACGGCTCGGAGTTGATCCACACCCTCGAAGTCCATCTGCGGAACGGGTGCAGCGCCACCCGGTCGGCGGCGGCGCTGAATCTGGGGCGGCAGAGTCTGTATCAGCGGCTCGAACGAATCCGCGGACTGATCGGATTCGATTTCACTGCGCCGCAAACCTATCCGGGATTGCTGATGGCCCTGTGCGCTCATCGCGCACAGGGCCGTCGCAGAGCCGACTGATCAGAACCACTTGTGGAGCAGTTCGAGGGGTGATCAGCGCGGCTCGGGTCATTGACTGTCAGATCAACGGGCGGGGTTGATCAGACTGCCTGGTAGTCCTTGTTGATCTTCTTGCTGCACAACAGGATGTAGCCGAAGAAAGCAATGAGGAATCCGACGAAGAAGGCGATGTCACCGAGTTCGGGCACAGCTTCGGCCACGTAGCCAACCCATCGTTCCTGATTGCCGAACAGCAGCACCGAGACCACCAGGGCGACCAGGAATGCGATGAGTCCACCCCAGTTGGAGTATTTGGAGTCGTAGAGGAATCCGGCGATGGGACGGTTTCGGCGCAGCAGTTGGTCGGCGAAAACGATGCCCAACCACGGTCCGATCCAGTAGGCGACGATCAGCAGGAACGTCTCATAGTTCGCTGCGGCATCGGCAAGGGCCCACCAGGCGACCAGGAATCCGACCACACCGAAGACCGCTGTGACCAGTGCGCGTTGGATACCGACCGAGAACTTGAATCCCATTGTCACAAAGGCCATCGCGCCGGAGTAGAGGTTGATCGCGTTGGCCGCCACGGCGCCGACCGCGATCGCCAGCAAGGTGAGGTTGGCAACGACCGAAGGCATCGACGAGGTGAACGCGTCGGTGTAGTTGAGGTCGGCGTCGAAGCCGATCGTGACCGATGCCGCGCCGATCGCCATCAAAACGGTGGTCGAGATGAACAGGCCGCTGGATGCGAAGAATCCGGTCTGGAGCTTGGAGACGTTCGCCGGAAGGTAGCGGGTGAAGTCGGCAGCGTAGGGCGTCCAGCCTGCGGTGTATCCGAAGGCTGCGCCGACGGTCAGCAGGAATCCGCCGAGGGTACCGCCGCTCTCGTCCAAGGACGGCATCGAAAGGTCGGCTTCGCTGAAGATGAAGATGCCTGCGGTCACGAAGATGACCGCAAGGACCGGTGCGGCGGCCCGTTCGAAACTCTGAACCAGGTTGTGTCCGAAGAACGCAAAGCCCGTCTGCAGGAGCACGATGATGAGCAGCGCGATCGCCGACGGCACGCCGATGAGACTGTTGAGGGCCAGTGCGCCGCTGACGCTATTGGTGGCAAACCAGCCGATGCCACACATCACCGCCATGAAGGATGCCGGGACGATGTTGCCTCGGTATCCGAAACCCAAGCGGCCGAGCACCATCTGCGGCACACCGTGGAGCGGGCCGCGCGCGGACAACAGGAAGTGGGCAGCGGCGCCGAGCAGGTTGCCCAGTGCCATCGCGGCAATAGCCTGCCAGAAGGTCAAGCCGAAGTAGAGGACCGCGAGAATACCCAGGAAGATCGTGGCGAATTCCAGGTTGGGGGCGGTCCAGGTCCAGAACAGGCCGCGGGGCTTCCCATGGCGCGCCTCGAGCGGGATGAACTCGCTACCGCCCGGCTCCACTGCGAGAACTTTGTCGCCGTAGGTGCCCGATGCAGTCTCCGGTTCCGGAGTGGTGCGGGGCGTCGTGGATGTCATTGCGCAACAGTCTCCCGCGCAGAGGCAAGCTGCAACTGACATTTCGTCGGTTGGGATTGCCAATTCGGTAGTCGGATTGTCGGGAACGCCGCGATAGAGCAGCCGATTGCCGTGGTGCCGCCGCTGAAACCCTGTCAATCTATGTGGAGTGGACTTCTCGGGCGGCGGCACCACGCGCTTTCACGCTATGGAGTTGTCAAGTTTTCGTGCGCGGTCCCGACGGTGAAATCGGGTGCGACGGTGGTGGAGAGCTGGTTCAGTCAGGCGGCGAGGGTCAGGGTTCGTCTGTTGTAGGCCGGTAGAGGTCTTCGCTGCGGATCGATATCCGCGGGCGGGATCATCCACGGATGTCCGTCGGAGCCCATGATCACGTCCCACCCGGTGTTGTGAACAGCCATGTGACAGGTGCGGCACAGCAAGCACCCGTTGTCGAGGGTGGTCAGGCCGCCGTCCACAAAGTGCACGATGTGGTGACAGTCCGACCAGCCTGCCTTTGCCCCACATTTCACACAGCAGGTGTCGCGGATGATGATCGCTTTGCGGACCAGCCCTTTGAACAGCCGTTTCGGTGGACTCATATCGACCGGGACCTGCTGCCCGTCCAGGGTGATCGAGCTGATTGATGAATCGCAGGCCAACGTTGCGGCGGTCGCTTCGGTGATCGGACCCATCCAGGGCAGGGACGCAGCTTCGGGGTGGTCGGCGGGCACCGTCACGATCACTTCGGTTCGCGGCGCCGACACCAGTGTTGGTCCGCCACCGCCACAGTCCAACAGCTGGTGCAAGGCATCGGCGCGACGTTGGGTAGGACTTCGACTGTCATCCGAGCCGCCGGGTTCGGGACGGGCTTTGGACCAGAAGTCCAACGCGGAGAACAACTTTTCTCCGATCACCGCATCCACATCGAATGTGCCGACACAGCGGCCCTCACGGACTTTGTATTCCAGACTGTTCAGCGACCGGTCCTCGGCCGGCGGCGGACCACCGGTGTCCCTGGAGACCTCGTTACCCAGCAAACGGGCAGCCGCACCGATCTCAGCCGGTGGTGCACCGGAGGCGGCGTGACTCAACAGTTTTCGCTCGAACTCGACCTGCTGTTCGGCGGTGATCGGATCCTCGGACCGGCCGACGACATGGGCGACACCTTTGACCACCGCGTCGACGTGTTCGGAGGACAGGAACCCGTCCCGTGAATAGCCGGCAGTCCGATCCAGACCCATCAAACCTGCGCTGATGCGTAACCAGCGGTAGGCAGATACTGGTGCAGCACCGTTGGCCTGCAACAACTTTGCTGTTGTCGACCCAGCCTTACGCGCCGTACCCGACTCGTCGATCACCGCAGCGCACACCGTTAGTTGATGCTCGGTCGCGTTACGTAGGGTTATCAAATCCTTCGCCATACCCAGCGTCACAGTTGGATCATCGGGTAAGACCAGGTCGACCAAATCGTCGACCATCTCGAGAAGTCGCATAGCGCAGCACCTTCCAAGGAGAGAACAAACCGGGGCGTCGACCGAAGTGTCTCTGCGGGGAAGGCGTCAGATACGTCGTGCTTGTGGTCGATTGACTCCACTGTACCCACTCGAACGTATGTTCGCAAGGGTCTCGCTGGGCCAATCCAATTCAGCTGCAGCATCTTTCGATAGACTGACAAAATAGATTGCACGCGAGGGGAATGTGCAACCTAGTGAACGGCCGGCTGCTGCTGGGTGATGCAGTGGATGCCGCCACCGCGTTCGAAGAGGGGCCGGGCATCGATGGTGATTACTGTCCGGCCAGGGTAGACGTCACCGAGTATCTCCCCGGCCTCGTGATCGTTGGGGTCGCCGAAGCTGCAGGCGATGACGGCACCGTTGATGACGAGGTGGTTGATGTAGCTGTAGTCGACCGGTCCTTCGTCGTCGGTCAGGACGGTGGGCGCCGGTATATCGATGATTTCCCAGCCGGGTTCTGCGGCGGCGATGATGGCCTTGATCTGCTTGCTGACCGCGACGTCGGGATGGTTCGGGTTGCGCTGATCGTGCAGCAGGACCACCCCCGGTGACGGCATTGCGGCCACGATGTCCACATGGCCACGGGTGCCGAACTTCTCGTTGTCGCGAGTGAGGCCGTGTGGCAACCAGATCGCGCGGTCGGCACCGATGGTCCGGGCGAGCTCGGCCTCGACCTGCGTTTTGGTCCACGTGCTGTTGCGGCCGTCACCGAGCTGTACCGACTCCGTGAGCAGGACGGTACCTGCCCCGTCGACCTGGATGCCGCCGCCCTCATTGACCATCGGCGAATCGATGAGTTCGGCACCGGAGAGCTCGGCGATGAACTTTCCGATGTGCTGATCCTTGTCCCACTGTGCCCACCGGGCCGCGCCCCAGCCATTGAAAACCCAGTCGACCGCGCCGAGACGGCCGTTGTCGCCGAGGACGAACGTCGGCCCGATGTCGCGTGCCCACGCATCATTCAGGGGTGCCTCGACGATCTCGATCTCGGACGACAGGTAGTCGCGGGCCGGCCCGATCTCGCCGGGGTCGACGATCATCGTGACCGGTTCGAACTCCACGATGGCATGCGCAACGGCGGCCCAGGTGCTACGGGCCTCGTCACGAGCCACCGTGGTGTCACCCAGCGAGTAGCCCTCGACCGGGAAGGCCATCCAGACCCTGTCCTGTGGAGCGCTTTCCGCGGGCATGTGCCAGTTGCTCATCGGGTGCTCCTCGTCGGGGGTCAGGTCAGTGCAATGTACTTCGTGGTCAGGTACTCGTAGATACCCTCGGAGCCGCCCTCACGCCCGATACCGGACTGTTTGACGCCACCGAACGGCGCGGCGACATCGGAGATCACACCCCGGTTGATACCCACCATGCCCGATTCGATCTCGTCGGCCACGCGCAGTGCCCGGTCGAGGTCCTTGGTGTAAAGGTAAGCAGCCAAACCGAATTCGGTGGAATTGGCTGCGTCGATGGCCTCGGCTTCGGTGGCGAATGTGCTGATCACGGCGACGGGGCCGAAGATCTCGTTCTTGGCGATCTTGGCATCGGCTGGAACCTGGTCGAGCACGGTGGCCGGGTAGAAGCACCCGGCGTCATCGGAAGGGTCGGCGCCGAGGCGAACCCGCGCTCCGGTTGCCACCGCGTCGGAAACGGCGGCGGCGATGGACTGCTGCTGTTTGCTGTTGACCATCGGGCCCAGGGTCGTCTTCGGGTCGTAGCCCGGGCCGCGCACCATCGCCTTCATCTTCGCGGCCAGGGCTGTCGTGAACTCTTCGGCGATATCTTCTTGTACCAGAAAGCGATTGGCTGCGGTGCAGGCCTCGCCGCCGTTGCGGGTCTTGGCGGCAAAGGCACCTTCGACCGCAAGTTCGAGGTCGGCATCGGCAAAGACCAGGAACGGTGCGTTACCGCCGAGTTCCATGGAGGTTCGTTGCACGTTTGCAGCAGCATCGCCGAGCAGGGTGCGACCCACCTCGGTCGAACCGGTGAAGCTGATCTTGCGGACCCGGGGGTCGGCGATCAGTGGTTCGGTGACGTCGGTTGCCTTGCTGGTCGGTAGCACTGCGAGTACGCCGTCGGGCAGTCCGGCCTCGCTCAGCAGCTTCGCGAGGTACAACATCGTGAGCGGGGTTTCTTTCGCGGGTTTGACCAGCATGGTGCAGCCGGCAGCGAGCGCGGGACCGATCTTGCGAGTTCCCATGGCCAGTGGGAAGTTCCACGGTGTGATCGCCAGGGCAACGCCGACGGGCGCGTGCTTCACCAGGATGTTGCCGGTGCCTGCGGGCGACTGTGTGAAGCGACCGGCGATCCGTACCGCTTCTTCGGCGAACCAGCGCAAGAACTCGCCGCCGTAGTTGATCTCCGCCTTCGAGTCGGGCAGGGCCTTACCCATTTCCAGCGTCATGATCATCGCCATGTCGTCGGCGTTCTCGCGGATCAACTCGAAGGTCGATCGCAGGATCTCGGAGCGGACCCGGGGTGCTGTGCCTGCCCACTCGTCAGCGACCGAGAGTGCACTCTCCAACGCGGTTTTGGCGTCCTGTGGGGTCGCGTCGGCGATTTGTAGCAGGGTGGTGCCGGTGGCAGGGTCGGCGACGGGGAAGGTTTCATTGTTGGATGAGTCGACGGACTTACCGTTGATCCACAGCCCGGCGGGAACTGTGCCCAGCAGGTCGCGGAAGTCGGCGATGGGGTCGGTGGTCTTCTCAGTCATGGCAATGGCCTCCTGGGGTTTCGGTTGAGCAGTGTGAGCTGGGGCTTGGCTCGACGTCCAGTGACGGGTTGCGGTCGAAGAAGCCAAAAGGTTTGAGCCAGAACGACACCGTGTCGGCTGGCATGATGGGCCAGTCCTCCGGCCGGGTGATGTGGTGGACACCGAAGGTGTACCAGAGGACCACGTCGGTGTTGTCGATGCTTCGGTTGGCCTTTGTCCATTCGCCGAGTCCGGTGTCGGTGGCCGATTGGTTCACGAATTCGCCTGCAGGCCAGCGCTCATCGGGATGGTTCGGGGTCACCCAGACGGTGTGCCCGATGACCTGTGCGCGCTGGAAGATCGGGGAGGCGGGATCGAACATCGCCGGGATGGCGTCGCCGGGGACAAGTTTGTACGACGGGTGGGTTCCCAGGCCGTTGGTGGTGTTGGTGTTCACCACCTTCCAGGCGCGCTGCGTCGCCCAGTTCATGTCCTGCTTGCCCTCGTCCTCGGTGCGCAGTGGAGTATTGCGCTGGACCAACGCCAGCCCGTAAGGATTTCCGGGACCCATCGGCTCGATCTCGGTTTCGCTGGCATAGACGGTGTTCTCGGTCCCGTCCACGTCGAGATCCAGTCGGGCGGTCAGGAAGTGCTGGTGGTACGGCGCGTAGGTCCGTTCGTCAACGAGAGTGCCGTTGGGGTGGGCCGCGCCGGGTGCGATCGGTGTGGTCACCATGATCCCGGTGGCGCGGACCTCGCATTCGATGTTGCCGTCCTGGTAGAAGCGCCAGTAGACAAGGTATTCGTAGTTCGCCACCGTGACATGGAAGGAAACCGTGAGCCGGCGCATTCGTCGCACCTCGGCGCCGGCGTCGTGATCAACGTGTTTCCACAGCACGGCGTTGTCTTCTTCATGGATGCAGATGGCATTTTTGATGGTGTACGGCTCGCCCTTGCTGTTGTGCAGGACGGCATCGAGGTACCGGATCTCGCCGAGGCAATCGCAGCCGAGTTCCAGCGAGGTGGTCATGAAGCCCAGACCCCACTCGCCGATGTCGAATGCCGTTCTGCGGTAGTGATCTTCGGATGGGTCCCGGTAGGGGACCATCATCTCGGCGAATGACAGTCGATGCGCCACCGACCGCACGCGACCACAATCGTTGTAGCTGATCGTGTGCAGCGTCATGCCCTCGCGGTGGTTGAAACCAACTCGGAGAGACCAGTTCTGCCACTTCAGCAGGTTTCCTTCGAGGGTGAATGATGGGCCTTCGGGCTGGGTGATCTCCAGCGGTTTGAGTGGCTCCCGTGTCGACTTGGCGCGCAGGCGCTCCGGGATGCGGGCCGGAACGTATTCGCCCATCACCTCGGGGGGTTCCACACCGCCGGTGTCCTCGATTTCGAGCAGTTCCATCGTGTTCAGGTCGATCACGCAGTGCAGACCACTGACCGGGTGCGCGTACGGATTGGCGCCGGCTTCGCTTTTGACCCAGGTGTCGGACCATCCGATTCGCCGCTCCCGATACTTCTCGGGCGCCACGGCATCGCCGTAGGTCCAGGTGTCCATGAACACGAGGTCGAGATCGGTGATGCCGCGACTGGCCAGTGCCGCAATCACATCGGGATGCTTGCGCAGAACCTCATCGCACTCCTCGAACTCGTCGACGGTGAAGTTCGGTTGTACACCCGGGATGTGAGTGAACGATTCGACGGTGTCGTCGGTCAGGGAGACCACTGCCTTGTAGGTGGTGTTGCGGCTGCTGTCCAGGCAGGTGACGATGCCCTTGCGGGCTGGGACGGGGCCGCCCGCGGCATAGGCGGCAAGGTCGGCCTTGCTCGGTTCGAGGAGTTCGATGGAGGCGAATCGCCAACCCTCACCGACACCCTGGTCACGTTGCAACAGCGCTGCAGTGGTCCGGAACTCGTCTTCCCCCAGCGGATCGAGCGGGTGGAACGTGGATTTCGTTGACACGCGGTAGCTCCTAGCGGCTGGTGAGTTCGTTCAGGGCGTCTTCGAGGACATCGAGGCCGTCGTGCAGGAGTTCGTCGCTGATCACCAGGGGCGGCAGTAGCCGGATCACGTTGCCGTAGGTGCCGCACGAGAGCAGCACCACGCCCTTGGCGAGGCAGGCGGCGACCAACTCTTTGGCGAGTTCCGGGTTCGGCTTCTTGCCATCGCGGTGAACGAGTTCGATGGCCAGCATCGCGCCGCGTCCGCGCACTTCGCCGATTTCTTCGGTCACCGACGCCATTGCCTGCAAACGGCTTCCGGCAATGGCCTCGATGTCGCGTGCCCGACCGGGTAGATCCAGTTCGGCCATGACATCGAGCGCGGCGAGTGCCGCCGCACAGGCCACCGGATTGCCGCCGTAGGTGCCGCCGAGTCCACCGATATGCACGGCGTCGAGCAGATCGGCACGACCGGTCAACGCGGACAACGGCATACCGCCTGCGATGCCTTTGGCCATGGTGACCAGATCGGGGACAAGACCTTCGTGTTCGCTGGCGAACCAGGCTCCGGTCCTGGCGAATCCGCTTTGCACTTCGTCGGCGATGAACACGATTCCGTTCGCCCTTGCCCAGTCCGCGATCGCCGGCAGGAAACCCGGTGCCGGGACGATGAATCCACCCTCGCCCATCACGGGTTCGATGATGATCGCGGCGATCTGATCAGCGCCGATCTGGCTGTCCATCTGCGAGATCGCCCGGGCAGCCGCGGTGGGTCCGTCGAGTTCGTCGCGGTACGGATACGACGTTGGCACCCGGTAGATCTCCGGCGGGAATGGACCGAATCCGTGTTTGTACGGCATCGTCTTGGCCGTCAGACCCATCGTCAGGTTCGTGCGGCCGTGGTAGGCGTGATCGAATGCCACCACCGCATCGCGCCCGGTAGCCAAGCGGGCAACCTTGATCGCGTTCTCGACGGCTTCGGCCCCGGAATTGAAGAGCACCGTGCGCTTTTGGTGGTCGCCGGGTGTCAGATGGTTGAGGCGTTCGGCCACCGCGACGTACCCCTCGTACGGGGTGATCATGAAGCAGGTGTGAGTGAAGTGGCCTGCCTGTTCGGCGACGGCATCGGCGACCGCCGAGTTGCTGGCGCCGACCGTGGTCACGGCGATGCCGGAACCGAAGTCGATGAACGAGTTGCCGTCGATGTCGACGATCACCCCGCCGTCCGCGTCGGCGGCGTACACCGGAACGGCAGAACCCACCCCGGCGGCCACCGCCATCGCCCGGCGACCTTGCAGGGCAGCCGATTTCGGTCCGGGGATCGAAGTGACAAGGTTACGTTTCTGGGGCAATCGGTAGTTGGCGCTCATAGTGTCATCCTCATTCCACCGAACTCATGACGTGCTTGATGCGGGTGTAGTCCTCGACCCCGTAGCTGGAGAGGTCCTTGCCGTAGCCGGAGTTCTTGAATCCACCGTGTGGCATTTCCGCGACGAGCGGGATGTGGCAGTTGACCCAGACGCAGCCGAAGTCGAGTCCGGCACTCATTCGTCCCGCAGTGGCGTTGTCGGTTGTCCAGACGCTGGAGGCCAGACCGAAGCTGACGTCGTTGGACAGTTCCAATGCCTGTTCTTCGGAGTCGAAGGCCTGCACAGTCACCACCGGTCCGAAGGTTTCCTCCTGGACGAGGGAGTCCTTCTGATCCACGCCGGTGATCACGGTGGGTTCGACGTAGAAGCCCTTGTCGCCCTTTCGTTTCCCACCGGTGACCACGGTGGCGTGCGGCGGTACCGAGTCGAGGATCGAGGTCACCTTCGTGAAGTGGTTGACGTTGTTGAGTGGCGGAACCGTTGTGCCCTTTGCCTTGTCGACGAGGGCGTCGACGAACTTGTCGTGGATCGATGAGTGGACGAGGATGCGGGTGACCGCAGTGCAGTCCTGGCCTGCGTTGAAGAACGACGCGTCGCCGATACCGTCGACGGCCTTGTCCAGGTCCGCGTCGGCGAAGACAACGGCCGGGGCCTTTCCACCGAGTTCGAGGTGTGCGCGTTTGAGGTTCTGCGCCGCCGAGACCGCGACGGCGATTCCGGCGCGGACCGAGCCGGTGATCGAGACCATGCTCGGGGTCTTGTGTCCGACGATCGCGGCTCCGGTGGCACCGTTGCCGAGAATCACGTTCAGCACACCGTCGGGCAGGATGCCCTTCGAGATCTCGGCGAGGACCAAGGTCGACTCGGGTGTCGTGTCAGACGGTTTGAGGACCACGGTATTACCGGCCGCGATCGCGGGGCCGATCTTCCACAGCGCCATCATCAGTGGGTAGTTCCACGGCGTGACCTGAGCGATCACCCCGACCGGTTCGCGACGGACGTACGAGGTGAAGCCATCCATGTATTCGCCCGCGGACTTGCCTTCGAGTAGGCGTGCGGCACCGGCGAAGAAGCGGATCTGGTCGGCGCCGACGGTGACCTCTTCGTCCGCGATCTGATCATCGGGTTGTCCGGTGTTGCGGGCCTGCGCCGCCACGAGCGCATCCGAGTTCGCCTCGATGGCGTCTGCGAGGTCCAGGAGCGCCTTCTGCCGGACTTTAGGGGTGGTTTTGCCCCACGTCTTGAAGGCCGATGCGGCGGCAGCCATCGCGGCATCGATGTCGGATTGGGCCGAAATCGGCGAGACTCCGACCACCGACTCATCGGTGGGGTTGATGAGGTCGATGGTCTCGGTCGAATCCGAGGCGACGAATACGCCGTTGATGTAGTTCTTCAGGGGCTCGTGTGCCATGACACCGGGTCACTTTCGGTTGCGGGTGGATGAATCCTCCTACCGTCACCCAGTGTTCGCTGCCGGGTCGGAAGCGTGATCCTGACAGTTTGTCCAACTCGGTGTTAGTACTACGCCATTCTGTATAGTCGGATTCGGGTCATGCCAGGTCGTGGGGCCATTTGTGCGGGGACGAACTAAGGGGGTTGCGGCGGTGGGCACAGCGGTTCGGTGGTTGCTCGCGCAGCGCGAACTCGATCTGACATTGCTCGGCGGCCGCGCCGGGATCGACAGGGATATCGACTGTGCGTCGACGTCGGAACTCCCGGCGCCACAGGAGTGGCTGTCCGGTGGCGAACTCCTCCTCACCACCGGACTTCGGCTGCCGGAGTCACGGGAGGGCCGATTCGACTATCTACGCGGTCTGAGTGAGGTCGGCGTCGCAGGCGTCGGGTTCGGTGTGGGCTTCGGTTTCGACGACGTCCCGCAGGACCTCGTCGATGCGGCCGACGAATGCGGTATCCCACTGTTGGAGGTGCCGCTGCCGGTGCCGTTCTCGGCGATCGCCCGGGCAGTGCTCGATCGGATCGCCGAACAGCGATTCGACCAATTCGTCCGCGCGTCCCATACGCAACCGCGGATCACAAGGGCGGTCATCTCCGGTGGGATGCCTGCAGTGGTCCGGGAATTGGGGGAGGCGATCGACGCCGTTGTCGTGTTGCTCGACCATGACCGAGAATTGGTCAGTTCCCGGCCGACTGTACTGAGCCCCGAACAGTTGGCGACGGTGCGCAGAGAGATCATGCGTGATCCGAATGCGGCCAGCGGAGTCACGATGACCGATGAGCAAACGGTCACAATCCAGCGAATCAGTGTCGGCGGCAGTGTATTCGGCTATCTCTCCGTGCTGAGTGCGTCGCCACTGGGCGACCTCGAGCGCGTCCTGCTCGGGCACGCGACCTCACTGCTGAGTCTGGAGCATGCCAAACCCCTTCAGGTGCAGCGTGATCAACAGTCCCTGCATGCCGATGCGCTGATGATGGCAATGGCCGGTCCGCCGCCGGCCGCCGCCCGCAATATTGTGCTGCGAGCAGCCGATCGGGACGGGCGGGTGCGCGTTGCGATCGTGACGTTCGACAGTGTTGCAGCGGCAAAGCAGGCAGCGTTGGCTGTTGCCGTCGAACTGCAGTCCCGGTGGCGTCCGGTATTCGTACACCATGTGGGGCAGGAGATCATGGTCCTGCTGCGCGGTGAAGACCAGCGCCGGTTTGCCGAGTCCGTCCTCGGTGTCGTCGGGGTCAGCGGTTGTCGGGGCGGCCTTGGTTCGATTGTGGCAGTGGACGAAATCGCCGAATCAGCCCGGCACGCCAGATTGGCCGCGGATGTCGCGGCCGAAGGTGAAGTGGTGGACCTGCTGGCTCAGCGATCGCTGCTGGCACTTGATCCGGTCCGGAAAGCGCTCAGTGGGGCCAGGGTCTCTCGTCTGGGTCCGCTGGTCGACCACGATCGCGAGCAGGGGAGCGACCTTGTCGAAACCCTGCGGGCTTACCTGCAGGCCAACGGTCAGTGGGAACCGGCGGCGGTGGCGATCGGGGTACATCGACACACACTCCGCAACCGAATCGATCGCATCGAACGTCTACTACGCATCGACCTCACCGATGCCCGGACGCGAGCCGAGCTCCTGCTGATCCTGCTGTCCGATCCACGCTGACGCAACGGATTGGCAAACCTCTCAGACATCAAGGCCGATTCGGGCATGTTGGACTCGAGGCCGGATCGGTTCGGTACTGATTGTCGCGAATGTCGGTCTGGTCGACGCCCTGACATCAGAACATGGAGTATTTCGCCACCCACCGTGGTTGAAACCTTTGTGAAGGCAAGCGGACTGATCGTGCCGCGCTGGGCGCGGGTCTCGGCGACAACGGCCCCGATCGTGTTACTCGTGACCGCAGTCGCGGCGGATTCGCTGGCCACAGCCGGTTACAACCCGATCCGCCAGACACTCAGCGTCCTCGCGACATCGCACCGCGCCGAATGGGTCATGTCGGCCGGTATCGCTGTCAGTGCGGGTTGCCTGATCGTGGTGGGTCTGGGTCTGTTCATGGTGCGGCCGATCGCCCGTGTGGTTCTGGTCGCCGGTGGCGCCAGTGGTGTGGCGGTCGCAGCGGTTCCGATCACCCTGACAGCACCACTCCACCTCGCGGCAACATGCGTCTCGGCATTTCTGCTGGCGCTGTGGCCTGCACTTGCGATATCCCGGTCGAGGGCGGCGCCTGCCGCTCTCCGGGTCCCCGTAGCGATCGCGGCGTCGAGCACACTGTTTCTACTGCTTGCTTGGACCGCCTATGAAACCCAGGGCGGGGCACTGCTCGGGCTCGCCGAACGCGTGACCGTGGTCGCCGAATTGGTGTGGCCGGCAGTTGTGGTCGCCTCTGCACGATTCCGGCGTCCACCCGACCCGCTTGCCCTGGGTCGATCCACCCCAGATGAAACACGCTCGATCCGGACCGCAACGACCGAGGTCGCATCCTCGGGTACCGGTGCCCGATACCGCTGAGTTTTCGGCGATGCCGGGTTGGGGTGAGTTAAAGGCCAGGTCAGCGTCACGAGAACCCGCCATGTTCGGTTCATGGGTCGGCGTTTGCCACACTGGAGGTCGTGTCGCATGCCACCGATCAGTCAGCGCAGCTCTTCGAGCGCGCATCCCGTGCCATTCCAGGCGGAGTGAACTCGCCTGTTCGAGCCTTCAACTCTGTGGGAGGAACCCCGCGGTTCATCTCCAGCGCATCCGGTTATCGGATGACCGATGCCGACGGCAACAGTTACGTCGACCTGGTCTCCAGCTGGGGCCCCATGATTCTGGGCCACGCCCACCCGGCGGTTGTCGAGGCCGTGCAGAAGGCGGCGACCACGGGTCTGTCGTTCGGTGCGCCGACCGAGGCCGAGATCGAGTTGGCCGAAGAGATCATCAAGCGGGTCGCCCCGGTCGAGCAGGTACGACTGGTCAACTCGGGTACCGAGGCGACGATGTCGGCGGTGCGTTTGGCCCGTGGATTCACCGGGCGTAGCAAGATCATCAAGTTCTCGGGCTGCTACCACGGCCATGTCGATGCATTACTCGCCGACGCGGGTTCGGGTGTGGCGACGCTGGGCCTGCCGACCTCACCCGGTGTCACCGGCGCGCAGGCCCAGGACACCATCGTGCTGCCGTACAACGATCTGGCCGCCGTCCGCGAGACATTCGCGGCGTATCCCGGACAGATCGCCGCGATCATCACCGAGGCCGCCGCCGGGAACATGGGTGCTGTCGCCCCGGTCGAAGGCTTCAATCAGGGCCTCAAGGACGCCACCAGTGCTGATGGTGCGCTCCTGATCATCGACGAGGTCATGACCGGCTTCCGGGTGAGCAAGGCCGGCTGGTTCGGCCTCGAGGGCGTTGCCGGCGACCTCTACACCTTCGGCAAGGTTATGAGCGGTGGACTTCCGGCCGCGGCATTTGGTGGTCGCGCCGACATCATGGCGTACCTGGCCCCGGCAGGCCCCGTCTACCAAGCAGGCACCCTGTCCGGGAACCCGGTGGCGGTCGCTGCCGGATTGGCAACCCTGCGCCACGCGGACGACGCCGTTTACGCCGCCCTGGATGCCAATTCGAAACAGCTCGGAACCCTGATCGGGGACGCGTTGACCACAGCGGGTGTCGGCCACCGTGTGCAGTACGCGGGCAACCTCGTGAGCGTGTTCTTCACCGCAGACGGTGATACTCCCATCACCGACTACGCGGCCGTGAAGAAGACCGAGACCTGGCGTTTTGCTCCGTTCTTCCACGCTCTGCTCGATGCCGGCGTCTACCCGCCGCCGAGCGCCTTCGAAGCCTGGTTTGTGTCCGCGGCCTTGGACGAGGATGCTTTCGGTGTTATAGCCGGGGCACTCCCGGCTGCTGCGACCGCCGCTGCGCGGGCCCTGAAGGAGAACTGATGCGCACAATCGTGCACATGATGCGGCACGGGGAAGTTCACAACCCCGACGGCATCCTCTATGGCCGACTGCCGGGCTTTCACCTGTCGGAGCTCGGCGCGAAACAGGCGCAGACGGTTGCCGATGCCCTGGCCGACCACGACATCACCCACGTGTTCGCCTCCCCGCTGCAGCGGGCGCAGGAAACCGCGACTCCGATCGCGGCGGCGCACGGACTCGAGATCATCACCGACGAAGGTCTGATCGAGGCCGAGAACACCTTCGAGGGTCTGCGGGTCTCGGTGGGTGACGGTGCGCTGCGTCGCCCCCGGCACTGGATCAAACTGCGTGACCCGTTCACCCCGAGCTGGGGCGAGCCGTACATCCAGTTGGCGCACCGCATGCTCGCGGTCGCCAACAAGGCCCGCGAAGAGGCCAAGGGTCATGAGGCTGTCTGTGTCAGCCACCAGCTGCCGGTGTATACGCTGCGGAGATTCCTTGAAGGGCAACGCCTTTGGCATGACCCGCGTAAGCGGCAGTGCTCGCTGGCGTCGCTGACAAGTCTGTTGTACGACGGGGATGCGTTGGTGGACATCGTCTATTCGGAGCCGGCCGGTGCTTCTGACCCCCTTGCCACGGGAGCCTGAGGTAGCGAGACAGTGATGGAGCTCGGCCCTGAGCGTGGGAGGACCCGCGTACTGGCACCGCTTGGTTGGCGGATGGTCACGTTGTGCATCCTTGGGATCGCGACGCTGCTGGTGATCGCCGGCTGCGGCACCGGCGACGACGCCGTGGCACAAGGTGAGAACTTCGAATTCGTTTCTCCTGGTGGCAAAACCGTCATCTTCTACGATCCGCCGTCGGAGCGTGGCAAGGTTTCGAACCTCACCGGCCCCGATCTGCTGTCCGACGACAAGACCATCAACCTCACCGATTTTGCAGGCCAGGTCGTGGTCATCAACGTGTGGGGTTCGTGGTGTGGCCCGTGCCGCGGTGAGGCAACCGCGCTCGAAGAGGTTTATGCGAACACCAAGGATTCGGGTGTTGCGTTCTTGGGCATCGACTTTCGTGACCGCAGGGATTCGGCCCGCGACTTTGTCGTTGATCGCGCGGTGACGTACCCGTCGATCTTCGATTACGACGGACGAACCCTGTCGAAGCTGACCACTCCGACCTCGGTGATCCCGACCACCCTCGTTCTCGATCGTCAGCATCGTGCCGCGGCGGTGTTCCTCAAAGCCATCACCGCGGACGAACTCCAACCTGTTGTCGAGCGGATCGCCGCTGAAACATCTGATACCGCATGACTTTCGTAGCCCAGAGTTCAAGCCACCTCGCCGGAGTCGGTGACACCTTCGCGGAGACCGTTTCGAGCGGGCCGCTGTTGTTGGCGCTCGGGGCCTGCATGCTCGCCGGGCTGGTCTCGTTCGCCTCGCCCTGCGTGGTGCCCCTGGTTCCCGGCTACCTGTCCTACCTTGCAGGACTGGTGGGTGCCGAGGCCCCGGCGATGAGCGATGCGGAGTCGAAGAAGGCCGGACGCCTGCGGGTTACCGGGGCCGCCTTGCTGTTTGTGCTCGGATTCACAATCGTCTTCGTGCTCGCCACCGCATCTGTGTTCGGGATCACGAGTGCCTTTGTGGTCAATCGCGAACTGCTGCAGCGTGTCGGCGGTGTGATCACCATCCTCATGGGACTGGTGTTCATCGGCCTGATCCCCATGCTGCAGCGCGACGCCAGGTTCCATCCGCGACTGGTGTCGAACCTGGTGGGAGCCCCATTGCTGGGTGCGGTCTTCGCGCTCGGCTGGACGCCCTGCCTCGGGCCGACACTGGCCGCGGTCATCACCACCGCCAGCGGCACCGAGGGTTCGACCGCTGCCCGCGGTGTGACGCTCATCGTCTTTTACTGCCTCGGTTTGGGCCTCCCGTTCATCCTTCTGGCCTTCGGTTCGGCCTGGGCTTTGCGGGCGGTTGGCTGGATGCGCAGAAACGCTCGCGCCATCCAGATCTTCGGAGGTGTACTACTGGTTGTCGTGGGTGTGGCGCTGGTGACCGGACTGTGGGATCAATTCATCGTTTGGGTTCGGGACATGTTCGTCTCGGACACGGTGCTTCCGATATGACCGCAACCGAAACCAGAACCCCGCCGCCCGTCCCGAAGGCCGGCCCGCTTCGGCGTTACCTGCTGTGGCCCGCCCGGAACACCTGGCGCTCACTGACCTCGATGCGGACCGCGCTCGCGCTGCTGTTCCTGCTGGCGCTGGCCGCGGTACCCGGGGCACTCCTGCCGCAACGGTCGCTGAACGAGTTCAAGACCGAGCAGTACATCGCCGATCACGGTTTCGTCGGCCGGTTCCTCGACAAGATCCAGATGTACGAGGTCTTCTCGAGTATCTGGTTCACAGCCATTTACGTGCTGCTGTTCATCTCGCTCGTCGGATGTCTGACGCCTCGCATGATCGAACACGCGAAGGCGCTGCGGGCCCGTCCGGTCCCGGCACCGCGCAACCTCGGCCGGTTGCCCCGGCACGAGAGTCACGAGGTCGACGGCACACCCGACGAGATCGCGTCGAAGATCAACTCCGGTCTGCGGGGATGGCGCAAGACCACCCGCACCGTCGAGCGCAAGGAAGCCGACGGGTCGGTGGCGACCGTCGTGGAGGTCTCGGCCGAGAAGGGTTACCTGCGCGAAGGCGGCAACCTCCTCTTTCACTTCGCACTGCTGGCGCTGCTGGTCGCGATCGCGGCAGGCAAGATGTTCGGTTACGAGGGCACCCGCATCCTGGTCGCCGACGGCCAGGAAGGCCTCTGCAACACCTCGACCGCGGTGTACGACTCCTTCCGCGCAGGCAATATGGTCGACGGCACCAATCTCAACGAGTTCTGTCTGCAGGTGGAGTCGTTCGACGCGGACTTCCTGCCGACCGGGCAACCCGAGATGTACAGCGCTGACCTCAAATACCAGGTCGGCAGCGACATCGACACCGACGAGTGGCAGTCCAGCGAAGTCAAGGTCAACCATCCTCTGCGTATCGCGGGCGATCGAATCTATTTGCTGGGCAATGGTTTTGCTCCCACCTTCACGGTCACGTTCCCGAGTGGCGAAACCCGCACGCAGACGGTTCCGTTCCAGCCGGATGAGCTGCAGACGATGATGTCGAGCGGTGCAGCCCGCTTCGACACCCCCGCCGGGCTCTATCCCAACGAGGACGAGCGGCGGAAGAATCAGATCGCCATCGAAGGTCTGTTCGCCCCGACGGCCACCTTCCACGGTGGATTGATGACCTCGAGCTTCCCTCTGCCGGAGGCTCCCGCGGTTGCGATCGACATCTACAAGGGCGATACCGGCCTCGATACCGGACGACCACAGAACGTGTTCTCACTCGACGTGAACCTGATCAACCAGGGACGTCTGCTCAAGCAGGAACGCGTCAACCTGAACATGGGCGAATCGACCAAACTCGAGGACGGCACGACCGTCCAGTTCGACGGCTACCAACGCTGGGTGTCGTTGCAGGTCTCGCACGATCCCGCCCAGAAGTGGGTGCTGGTGTCCGCGATCGCCATGCTCGTCGGCCTTCTCGTGTCGCTGCTGATCAAGCGCCGCCGGGTGTGGGCCCGGATCACGCCGTTGACCGGGCCGCCGGGTGATGGCACCTCTACGGTGGATGTGCGACGCTCTGTAGTAGAAATGGCCGGTCTGGCACGTACGGATCAGGCCGGTTGGGGCGAAGGCTTTTCCGACATGGTCGCCGATCTGTTGGGCATCGCCCCTGACACGGACAAAAACAAGCCTGGTGGCAAAGAACAAGGTGGACGTAAAAAATGAACGCTGGGAAAAGGTGACTGATGAACGTCGATGAGACACTCTCTCGGTTCTCCGACCTGACGTACGGCACGGCGCTGACCGTGTACGTCCTGGCGATGATCCTGTTCCTGGCATCGCTGGCCTCCAAGAACAAGACCATCGAGAAGTCGAACGAACTCGTCGCCGCGGGTGCGGTCGGTGGTTCGCCGGTGGTCGACGCCGACGACGTGCGGACGCCAGGCAAGCTCCAGGCCGCAGAGAAAGAGCCGCTGGGGGACCGGTTGGCCAAGATGGCCTACGGTGTGGTGCTCCTGGCGACGGCGCTGCAGGTCGCGTCGATTGTGTTGCGCGGCTTCGCAACCGGCCGGGCGCCCTGGGGCAACATGTACGAGTTCGTCTCCATCAGCTGTGCCGCCGGCATGATCGCGGCCCTGGTGGTGTTGCGCAAGCGTGAGTACCGTCCGCTGCTCGGATTCGTATTGCTGCCGATTGTCATCCTGCTGTTCATCGCCGGCACCTACCTCTACACCAACGCTGCACCCGTGGTCCCGGCGCTCAAGTCCTATTGGCTGGCCGTCCACGTCTCGATCGTCGCACTCGGATCCGGGGTCTTCCTGGTCTCGGGCGTGGCGAGCATCCTGTACCTGTTGAAGCTGAAGTACCCCGAACCGAGCGATCGATTCTGGGGTCGGATCCTGCAGCGCGTGCCGTCGGCGCAGACGCTCGATCGCCTCGCCTATAAGACTGTTGTGTTCGCGTTCCCACTGTTCGGTCTCGGTGTCATCTGCGGTGCCATCTGGGCCGAAGCCGCCTGGGGTCGGTTCTGGGGATGGGACCCCAAAGAGACGGTCTCGTTCATCGCCTGGGTGATCTACGCGGCATACCTACATGCGCGGGCCACCGCCGGGTGGCGGAACACGGCGGCGGCGTGGATCAACATCGCCGGCTTCGTGGCGATGTTGTTCAACCTGTTCATCATCAACTTGGTGGTATCGGGCCTGCACTCCTACGCCGGGCTCTGACCGCAACGTGAAAGGCGCCCTGACCAGTTGGTTCAGGGCGCCTTTTGGCATATCGAGGTTGTCTTCGACGGCATATGTCGACGGCGTCTTCGCCGGCACATCGAGGGCGTCTTCGACGCGCGTCAGCTCACGCGATCGTTCTGCTGCTTCTTGACAACCTTCAGGAGTTCGATGACGACATCGAGGGTGTCGGTGGAGATGGCCTCGTGCCGGAATGCTGCGAGGTGTGCGCCGGTCTCGGCGGCCATCTGCACATATTCACGTTGCTGTTCGACACGTTTGAGATCCTCATCTGGATCTGTCAAGAAATACGTGACGCTGATTTCGAATGCCCGGGAAATTGCTTCGACGGTTCGAAAAGACGGAGTTTTGGCTTTGCCGGTCCGCAGCTGGGAGATATAGGCATCACTCAGGGTGTAACCGAGTTGGTTCGCCTTCAGGGCAATCTTCTTGCCCGTGTAGGGGATTCCGTTCTCGTCGCGCACGGTGCTGAACAATTCGTTCAGGTGGTCGGCAAACGTTTTTCCATCGTGTACAGCAGCCACTTATCTAACTCCCAGACCTGTGATTTGACCGCAGCAGTGTGGAGCGGTCGAACTAGAGCGTGACTCTACCTTTAAAGTTCGCAAAAGGGGTACCGAGACCAGGCGCCTTCTGGCAATTTGGGTACGTTAACTTCGGACTTAATCCGCCAAATACCGGTCGTGAAATCCGATTATAATTTTTGGACAAAAGGCCAAGAAAAGTTGGACAGTTGTATAGGCGAAGTAACGTTAATCAGTAGAGCCGGACAACGTCAATCAGTGGAATTGGGCCGGTCGTCACCGTCGGAATTGAACTTCGGATTCTTGTCGCGGGCTTTGCGCTCCAGATCGTTCAAGAATTCGAGATCATCGTCCGGGCCGACGGGCCCGCGCTTCATCTGACGTCGCGGGATCTGGGGTCCGCCGTGTCCACCGGTCTCTCCGCCCTCCGCGTCGGGTCCAAATGCGCGCCACGCAAGGTAGGTCAGTGCCAGCAAGCCGATGATGGCAAGTAGGTAGATCATTTCGGCACCTCCAGAATCAAAGCCGTTGAGGCCAGGCTACTGGAGGTGCCGACTCGTGGTGCCTGCCTGCGCCGAACACGCGGTGCCGACAGACGCACGCAGGTGGTCTGAGGTGGTCGGACGTGAACTATGGGTCAGCTACCGGTCGTAGGCGTGCGGCGATTGAGGAGCTCGACAACGTCTTCTTCCCGGAATCGGCGGTGTCCGCCGGGCGTGCGGATGGCGCCGAGTAGTCCCGAGCTGGCCCAACGGGCGACAGTCTTGGGGTTGACGTTGAACATCGCGGCCACCTGGCCCGGAGTCAGCGTGTGCTGGCTGGCGGCCTGGGGCGAGAGAATCGGGCTGGGATTGCTCAAGCCTGAGGTGTTCAAGCCGGGAGAGTTCAAGCCGGGCGTGGGGGCGGGTTGTCCGAGGTGGCCTGCAAACGTCATGGCTGCTCCTATCGAGTGGGCCGTCAACCGCTTGCCGCAGGTCCGAGTGGAACTTCGGCAGGGATTGTGTGCAGTTCTCCCGCGTGTCTCTGGAGGAGCCTACGACTCATGGTTACACCGAAATGCCCAGGTATTCGAATAGTTAGGTGTTGGTAAAGCGATTGCAAAGGCGGACGTTCCCGGCCTGCTGTGTGCGCAGTAAGGTCTAGGACGTGAGCACGAATGAGCCATCTGCAAACAAACGGCCTTCTGCGAAGAAGGACCGCACACCTCCTGTCGTGGAGCCGACGCCCGGTGCCGGGCGCCGATTGGCGATCGACCTGGTGCTCTTCACCGGTGCGCGGATCGCTCTGGTGATCGCGCTGGCAGGCGCGATCTACCTGATCGGTCAGGCAGCGGGGATCGACGTTCCGATACTGGTGGCCGCGTTCTTTGCGGTGATCATCGCCCTGCCATTGGGAATGCTGCTGTTCAAGGGCCTGCGGGACCGCGTGAACGTCGGTATCGCGACGGTCGACGCCGGCCGCAAGGCGCAGCGCGAGAACCTGACGTCGCGGCTTCGTGGTGAAGACGGATCTGACAAGTAGCCATGGCGAACGCTGGGGACGGCGCGGGACCGGTGTGGACACGTGAGGTCGACAGGCGGGCCGATCGTGGGTGGGTCGACAACGCGATCCGGCTCATCGACGCCGATGCCACCCGTAGCGCGGACACGCATCTACTGAGATTTCCGCTGCCTGCCTGGTCGCGGTGGGACACGACTTCGGGTGCCGCCGGGATTTCGCTCT
Source organism: Williamsia sp. Y844 (assembly GCF_056786475.1). Classification (NCBI taxonomy): domain Bacteria; kingdom Bacillati; phylum Actinomycetota; class Actinomycetes; order Mycobacteriales; family Nocardiaceae; genus Williamsia; species Williamsia sp. Y844. The sequence goes on along the minus strand of NZ_JBXCJB010000001.1, from coordinate 1,034,787 downwards.
ATCTGAAAGACGAGAGCACCCACATCACGGGTTCGCTCAAGCATCGTCTGGCGCGGTCGCTGTTCCTCTATGCACTCTGCAACGGCTGGATCACCGAGGGGACCACGGTCATCGAGGCCTCATCGGGTTCGACGGCGGTGTCCGAGGCCTACTTCGCGCAGTTGATCGGAGTCCCGTTCATCGCGGTGATGCCCGCGACGACGTCACCGGCCAAGATCGGGCTCATCGAGCGGCAGGGTGGACTGTGCCATTTCGTCGACCGGTCCGACGAGGTGTACGGCGCCGCGCAGCAGTTGGCCGATCAGACCGACGGTCATTTCATCGATCAGTTCACGATGGCCGAACGCGCCACGGACTGGCGTGGCAACAACAACATCGCCGAATCCATCTTCAGTCAGTTGTCACAAGAAGAATTCCCGGTACCGACATGGGTGGTCGTGGGTGCCGGAACCGGCGGAACCTCGGCCACAATCGGCCGCTTCATCCGATATCGGCGGCACCACACGTGGCTGTGTGTCGTCGACCCCGAGAACTCGGCGTTCTACCCGGCCTATCGCGACGGTGACGCGCAAGCTCCGGCCGGGCCCTTGCCCGGCTCACGCATCGAAGGGATCGGTCGTCCGCGGGTTGAGCCGTCGTTCGTTTCGCAGGTGATCGACCGCATGGTGTCGGTACCCGACGACGCGAGCATCGCCACCGCCAGGCGCGCCAGTGAGGTCCTGGGTTGGCGGGTGGGTGGATCGACCGGAACCAACCTCTGGGGTGCGCTGCGCCTGGTCGCCGAAATGCGAAGGGAAGGTACGCCGGGCAGCGTCGTCACTCTGCTGTGCGACGGCGGGGATCGGTATTCCGACACGTACTACAACGACGATTGGGTCGCCGGCGCCGGTCTGGATCTGACCCGTGCCGAAGCGACTCTGGAGAAGTTCTTCACGACGGGGGAGTGGATTGAGTGAGCAGAGCGCGGGATTGAGTGACGTCGTCCGGGAGACGGATGGAAGGCCGATCGTGGAAGCGATCGATCTGGTGCGGGAGTACCAGATGGGACAGGAGAAGGTCCGTGCACTCGACGGTCTCAACCTGACGCTGGAAGCACGTCAGTTCGTGTCCATCGTGGGGCCGTCCGGCGCAGGCAAGAGCACGCTGCTGCATGTCCTGGGGGCACTGGATGTCCCGGACTCCGGATCGATCATCGTCGATGGTCTCGATCTGGCGAAGTTGTCCGAGGAAGAGCAGTCCGAGTTCCGGCGTAAGCGGGTCGGATTCATTTTCCAGTTCTTCAATCTCATCCCGACGATGTCGGCATGGGAAAATGTCGCGTTGCCACGGCTGCTCGACGGAAAGTCGCTGAGGTCGGCCAAGCCGGAGGCCATCGCACTGCTGGACCGGGTCGGGCTCGGCGAACGTGCGAAGCACCGCCCGTCCGAGCTGTCCGGCGGACAGATGCAGCGCGTGGCGATTGCGCGGTCGCTGATCATGAGCCCGCGGATCGTCCTCGCCGATGAACCGACCGGAAACCTCGATTCGCAGACGGGCGAATCGATCCTGGAGTTGCTCTCCGAGGTTGCGCGCGAAGGTGACGGCCGACTGGTGGTGATGGTGACCCACGACAACAAGGCGGCTGCGCACGCCGATCGGACGATCACCGTGCGGGACGGGAAGATTCAGGAGTGAAGCCGTTGGCACTGTTCGGGTCGGTTCGTGCAGGCCTGACGCGGATACGGCTTGTCAATCTTCGTGAACTACTCGGCCATCGCCTGCGGGTGACCACCTCGTTGCTGGTGGTGGTGGTCGCCTCAGCACTGCTGGTGGCCGTGTTCGGAACCTACGGGTCGTTGACGTCGTCTGTGCAAAAGCTCGGTGCGACCATTTCGGGGTCCGCTGATCTCGAGATCGCAGGCATCGTCGACTCGGGTGTCGACGACGAGCTGATGGGTGAAATCCGCCGCGATGTCCCGGCTGCGAAAAGTGTTGTCCCGCTGATCAACAGCTCAATTTTTGTGGATGGCAAACGCACCACCGTACTCGGCAGCGACAACAACATCGCCTCCATCCAGGGCGGCCTGCGAGATGCCGTGGCCTCGGCCACCGAGGGTGCTGATGTCACCGCCCTGATGTCGGGGATCAGTGTCGGCAAGGCGACCGGATTCCAGAAGGGCCAACAGGTTTCGATCAACGGTGTCGACACCACCGTGACCATGGTGATCGACGCGCCTGCGGCCGGTTCGATCAACAACGGACAGTTCATCTTTGCGTACCTGGGTCTGGCCCAGAAGCTGACTGGCCACGACGGCCGCGTCGACTCGATTCTGGTGACGAAGGAATCTGACGCCACCACCGGTCAGCTGCGTGAGCAGTTGAACGCGGTCGTCGATGGTCGGGCCGTGGTCGTCAACCCCGATTTCCGGGCCAAACAAGCCGAGACCGCCAGTGCGGTGACCCGGGATTCGACGTTGCTGGTGTCGTTGATCTCGCTGGTCATCGCCGGCTTCCTGGTGTTCAACACGATGAACATGGCGGTGGCGTCGAGGCGTTCGTCGATCGCGATGATCCGGGCGCTCGGTGGCCGACGTGGACCACTTGTTGCCGACCTGATCGGTGAAGCCGCGCTGTTCGGCCTGGTCGGTGGCCTGATCGGTGTTCCGGTCGGAATCCTGGCCGGGCGCTGGGCAATCGGGCAGCTACCGGATGTGTTGTCGTCGTATGGCGCGACAGTCGAGTTCGGTCTGCCGGCCTATGCGGCGCCCGTTGCGGTCATCGCGTGTGTCCTGGCGTGCGCCGGTGCGAGCGTGCTGGCGGCGAGGCTTGTGTTCACAGTCTCGCCCATCGAGGCGATGTCCGGGGGAGTGGTTGCCGACCAGAAGGCCGGCACCGGGCTCGCGGCGAAAGTCAGTGCGGTACTGGGTGTTGTGCTGATCGTGGTCGGTTGGATCATGGCCCTCGAGATCCAGAGTCAGGCGGTGGCCATCGCCGGCATCGTCTTCTGCGTGGGCATGCTGCTTGTCTGTTATGCGATCACCAAACCGCTGGTCGCGGCGGTGACCTGGCTTGCCGGGCGCTTCGGCGGGCCCGGGAAACTGAGCGCGGTCAACACCGATCGGGCGCCGCGGCGGGCGTGGGCGACGCTGATGACCGTGGCCGTGGCGATCACGGTCGGGCTGTGTACGTCCGGCGTGATGAACAACCTGGTGGCATCGATCACGGATTCGCTGGATGGATTGGGTGACACCGACTTCTACGTGTCGTCGCAGGAGAAGTCGACCATCCCGGACGGTCCGATCCTCGATCCGGCGGTGGCAGACGCGGTGCGGCAGGTCCCCGGGGTCGAGCAGGTGGTCGGTGGCCAGTGGGCGTCGGTCAACGTCGGTGAATCCCGAGTCATGTTGCAGGGATTGACTCCTGGAACCACCGCGCCCTTTATTCGCAAGGGTACGCCGGAGGTCATCGACGAGGTCCTGGCCGGTCGGGGCATGATCATGTCGCGCACACTGGCCCGCAACCTGGACGTCACCACCGGTGACACCGTTGAAATCGCTTCTCCCACGGGCTATCACTCGCTACCGGTGCTGCAACTCGTCGACTACGTGAGCATCAACTCCGGAACCGCCGCGATCTCCTTTGACCTGCTGGCGGAGTGGTTCAACCGTCCCGGCGACACCTATCTGCAGGTGACGCTGAATCCGGGGGTCGACACCGAACAGATGCGACCGCTGCTGGAAGCCGCTGCCACGCAGGCGTCCACCATGCCTGTCAACGTCTACACCGGGCAAGAGGGTCTCGATGCCACCAAGGCGTCCGTCGAACAGTCGGGTGCCTTTGCCATCGCCATCCAGTGGATTGTTGCGGTGGTCGCGGCAGTCGCCTTGCTGAATACGTTGCTGCTGTCGGTGATCGAGCGCAAACGCGAGATCGGTGTGCTGCGGGCGATGGGTGCGTCGCGGCGATTTGTCCGCAAGATGGTTCTCGCTGAGGCCGCGGCCGTTGCAGCGGTCGGGTCGTTGCTCGGTGTGGTGATGGGCACCGGACTCCACATCGTGGGCAACAAGATCCTGACGCAGACCACATCTGTGCAGGTGCAGTACTCGCCGCAGCTGGTGATCGCCAGTTATGTGGTGATCGCCTTTGTTCTCTGCTTCGCGGGATCCTTCTTCCCCGCGGCTCGCGCCGGCCGGATGAACATCAGCGAATCACTCCTCACCGAATAGCCCACCCCCGATGATGTGCCCTTTTGGCGGAGCCCACCTGGGCTTTTGTTCGCCAAAAGGGCACATCATTGGGTTCCGGGCTGTGGATAACTCGGTGCTGAGGCGCGTATTCCGTCGGTCGGGGTGTGTTCGGTGTCGGTATGGGGGAATTGCCAACTGGCCCGATGCGGGCCGAAGACTTACTCGCGGTGATGTCGCGGTATCAGCTGCGGGAGAACTACCGGGTCCTGTTTCGGGGCGTCTGGGTTCGATGTGACCAGATTGTCGACTTCGCGATGCTGAGTTTCGCTGCGGGGTTGGCCTATCCCGGTGGTGACAAAGATCTGCCGGGCATTCTGTGCGGGTGGTCGGCAGCCGATATCTGGGGGAATGCGTATCGGCCCGAAGGCGCACAGCCTGAGCTCATCGTGCCGATCAACGGTCGGCAGTTCCGTGGCCTCAAGGTGCGTCGCCTGCAGATCGATGAGAACGAATTCACCGAGATCGATGGAACGTTGGTGACCACGCTGGCTCGGACGGCAATTGACCTGGGGCGATTCAATTCCCGCGATGAAGCCGTGGCCGCTCTGGACTCATTGGCGCGTCGGCATCCGGGGCTCCTCGAGGACGTCCGATCGGCATTGAGGCGATGGGAACGTCACTGGGGGATCGGTAAGGCGATCACCGCGTTCAAGCTGGTCGATCCGCTATCGGAGTCGCCGTGGGAAACCCGCCTGAGACTTGTTTTCATTGACGAGGGTTTCCACGGGTTCGTTCTGCAACACCCGGTCATGGATGGTCGGTACCGCCTCGACGCCGCCTGGCCGCATCTACTGGTTGCCGTCGAATACGACGGCGAACACCACCGGAACGCAGAGCAGCACGCCCGTGACCTCGAACGGTGGAATCGCCTGCGTGCTGCGGGATGGACCGTCATCACCGTCACCGCTTCGAACATCAGAAGCGGCCGGGACGAGTTCATAGTCCAGCTTCGTCGGGAGCTGACCCTGCGTGGCTGGACCCCCAAACCCCAATGATGTGTCCCTTTGGCGGTGCTCACCTGGTGTTTTGTTCGCCAAAAGGGCACATCATCGGGGTGCCGGGGAGGCGGTGTCAATAAATGTTGACAGTTTTTGGTTGTCAGGGTAACTTGACAATCGTGCAAGACAACAAAGATGACATCACCACAGCAGTTGCAGATCGTGATCCGGCCAAAGGGCTGGCAGCGGTCAGGGCACTGCGAACGTTGGCCGATCGCCTCGAGGACGTACAGGTCGCCAATGCCCGGCAACAAGGCTGGAGCTGGCAGGCAATTGCCGACGTTCTGCAGGTGAGCCGTCAAGCCGTGCACCAAAAGCATTCACGCGGCGAATAGCCGCCGCATTCCATATCAGGAAGCGAGACAATATGTTTCACCAGTTCACTCGCGAAAACAGGATGACCCTGGGTTTCGCATATCAAGAGGCAGCCGACCTCGGGCATCCCACACTCGGCAACGATCACCTCATCCTCGGCATGCTCTGCAACGCCCGGAGTTCGGTGTTCAACATTCTCGGTGAGCAGGGTTTGACCCTGGCTCAGGCCCGTGAAGTGGTGCGTGAGTACCACGAGGCCAACAAGTCCGACGCGGATACAGAACGCGTCGATGAAGACCGGGACGCCCTCGCGGCCATCGGGATCGATCTCGACAAGGTTCGCGCAGCGGTCAAATCCGCATTCGGCGACGACATCACCGACAACTGGGGCAAACGTCGTGGTGGCCGTGAAGGTGGTCGTCGGGGCGGCCCGCATGGAGGACCACACGAACGTGGCGGTCCACGCGAACGCGGCGGTCCACATGGCCGCGGGGGACCTCACGGACCGCACGGTCGTTTTCGCGGAGGACCCTGGGAGCGTCCCGAAGGCGACGACACACCTCCTTGGGGTCGCGAAGAAGGCGAACGCGGACCCTGGGAAGGTGGTCGTGGCCGACGTGGACCGCGCGGCGGCATGCGCCGTCCCCGGTTCTCACTCGATGCCAAAGCGGCAATTACCCACGCGGGCATCATCGCCCGTGACGCCGACCGTGAGTTGATCGCGGAAGACGTGCTTCTCGGCATCCTGGCCACCGGTGACGCGGCCTCGAAGGCAGTCATCGAATCGGTGACAACGCCGGAAGCCCTGCGTGAGGCCGTCCTGCAGGCCACCAGCTAACCGAAGATGTGCCCTTTTGGCGGTCCCGACCTGGGAGTTTGTTCGCCAGAAGGGCACATCATCGGGGTGCGGTCAGGCGACGAGCAAGCCGACCGTGGTGCCGATCGACCACAGAAGCATTGCCAGGCCGGTCAGTCCGAGCGCGGGAATCAACGCCGGGCCACCGGCGCCGGCGCGTACCGGTGCGTTGGCCCTGTAGGCCAGCGGGGCCGCGATCAGGCCGAGCAATGCCCATGGGGTCGCCGCGATCAAAGCGAGGGTGACGATCGTCGGAATGGCCACGAGTGCCGTGTGCAGCATCCGAGTTCGTTTGTCTCCCAGACGAACAGCGAGCGTGACCTTGCCCGATTCGGTGTCGGTGGGGATGTCGCGGAGGTTGTTGGCCACCAGGACCCCGCTGGAGTAGCAACCCACCGCGACCGCAGCCAGCACGCCCACCCAGTCGATCTTCTCGGCCTGGACAAACTGCGTGCCGAGGACGGCCACAAGTCCGAAGAACACAAAAACAGAAACCTCACCGAAGCCGCTGTACCCGTATGGGTTTCGGCCGCCGGTGTAGTACCAGGCCGCGACGATGCAAGCCAGGCCCACCAGGATCAGCCACCAGGCGCTCGACAATGCGAGTACCAATCCGGCGATCCCGGCCACCGCCAGGGCAGTCATCGCCGCGGTCTTCACCGACTTCGGGCTCGCCGCTTTGGAGCCGACAAGGCGCATGGGACCGACCCGTACGTCGTCGGTGCCACGGATGCCGTCGGAGTAGTCGTTGGCGAAGTTGACGCCGATGATCAGGGCCAACGACACCACCAGCGCCAGCGCCGCCTTCCACCACACGACGTCGCCGGCCCAACCGGCCGCACCCGTTCCGGCGATCACCGGGGCGATCGCGTTCGGATAGGTACGGGGCCGAGATCCTTCGAACCATTGCGCTGCGGAAGCCATGTGAGCATCCTTCCGTACCGATCGATACGCGCTGCCCGGCCCCCGCACTATGCTCCACCCAGCGACGTGCAACATCCACGCGACAGTCGAGCTCCGGTCCGCGCTAGGCTGTAACGAATACTGTTGACCTGCAGTTATGCATCGAGTCCGTCCACGATTTGCGAGGAAAACGTGCCACCTTCCGCAGTAGCGCCGATCGTCGGACTGCTCGGACCGGTTTCGATCGCGGACGAGAACGGGCGGATGCGACCGGTCCCCGGGATCCGGGCACGTCGTCTGCTGACCGTCCTGGCCCTGACGCCGGGCAGTCAACGGTCGCAGTCGGCGCTCATCGACGGTGTCTGGGGCGACGACCTTCCGCGGTCGCCGCAATCCGCGCTGCACACGCAGATCTCCCGGCTGCGGCCACTGCTGCCCGAGGGAGCCATCGAAGCGGGCCCGGCCGGATATCGACTGACCCTGGCACCCGAGGCCGTCGATGTTTTTGCGGTAGCTTCCCTGCTCGCCGACGGTTCTGCCGACGCGCTGCGCGAGGCCGCCGGTCTGTGGCGCGGGGAACCCGGTGATGATCTCGGCGACGACGCCCTGGCCCGATCCGTTCGTCAGAGCGCCGATCGCGTTCGTGCCGAACTTGATGAACGCCGGTCGCAGAAGGCGTTGGCCGACGGAGATCTTGAGCTTGCCCGGGCATTGGCGCAGGCGAGATGCGACGACGATCCGCTCGACGAGTCGGCGCATGCAACCCTGATCCGCGCGCTGTCGGGTATGGGCCGCAGCGCAGAGGCGTTGGCGGTATTCGCACGTCTGCGCCGCACGTTGTCGAGCGAACTCGGTGCCGACCCTGGCCCGGAGATCGTTGCGCTGCACGAACAACTGTTGCGGCCGCCGCTCGCAGCCGCGCCTCCGCGAGAGGCAGGCCGGGCGATGTCGATTGGTTTGTCCACTGAACCCAATGAGCTGCTCGGTCGTACCGAAGACATCGGTCACATCCTTTCGCTGCTCCGACAGTCCAGAGTTGTGACGATCCAGGGACCCGGCGGGGCCGGAAAGACGCGTATTGCCAACCGCATCGGACATCTGGTTGCCGATGACGGTGTTCGTGTCTTCTTTGTCGAGTTGGCCTCGGTGCGCGGAGCCGACGACGTGCTTGCCGCGGTGGCCGCAACCCTTGGTGTCGGTGAATCGGACGTCGGTCCCGCGGGTCGCCCACGCCTGGCGTACTCCGACCTGCAGACCCGTCTGTCCGACGCCCTGACGTCGGAGAGCCTGGTCATCTTTGACAACTGTGAGCATGTGGTGGACGCCTGTGCGCAGATGGCGACCGAACTCATCGGAATGTCGGAGAAGGTACGGATTCTGACGACGAGCCGGTCGCCGCTGCGGGTCAGCGCCGAGGTGACCCATCAGCTTCCGTCTCTGTCCATCGACGAGAATGGCTCGGCTGCAACCGATCTGTTCATCGCCCGAGCGCGCGCGATCCGACCGGATGTCGCCATCGACGCCGCCGTCGTCGCCGTACTGTGCCGGGCCCTCGACGGGCTGCCGCTGGCGATCGAACTGGCTGCGGCGCGGGTCCGCACGATGAGTGTCGCCGAGATCTCGCAGCGGCTGTCCCACCGATTCGCGTTGCTGCGCACGGGAGACCGCTCATCACCCGTCCGTCACCGGACCCTGCACGCAGTCATCGAATGGAGCTGGGAACTTCTTGACGAACCCGCCCGGATCGCATTGAGAAGGCTGTGTCGTTTCCCCGGTGGTTTCTCGCGCTCCGCGGCTGCCGAGGTCGTGGGAGTCACCGATGTCGAACTCGACGACAACCTCGATGCGCTTGTCGACCAGTCCCTTCTTCAGGTGATCGAAAAAGGCACTGTGCGTTACCGCATGCTCGAGACCGTTCGCGAGTTCGGTGAAGAACAGCTCCTCGCCACGAGGGAAGGGTCGCAGGTCAATTCGTCGATCGCGCGGTGGGCCCGGACGTTTGCCGACGAAGCGCGAGAGCCCTTCGAGAACGGTGAGCAGCCTGCGGTGTTGTCGGCCACGTCCGCAGAGTTGGACAATCTGGTCTGGGTACTGCGCCGCTGCATGGAGCCTGATCTGACTGCCCGCCCAGTGGATTGGGAACAGACCATCGTCGTGTGCTTTCCGCTCGTCGCAGGGTTCTGGGCGATCCGTGGACTGCACGGCGAGGTGATGGCCTGGGGGCCCAGAGTGGTGGAGACGTTGCCGTACCTCGATGATGCTGCCATCGACGCGCTTTCGGAGTCCGAGCGCGAACGCCGCCAGGCCACGTACCTGATTGCGGGAGGTCACCTGCTGATCGCCCGGCAACATCGTCTCGTGGCGATCTCCCGCTGGCAGTTGCGCAGACTCTTCCGTGCCGACCTCGTAGACCATCGACAGTTGGATTTTGTTTCATCGATCATGTTGGCGCATAACATGGTCGGCGCGCTCCGGCGGATCGTTTCAGGTGCCGGATGTGCCGATTCACGGGTGCGGATGATCGCGACCTTGGTTGTCGCCAACGCGCGAGAGAACCAGGCCGACCGTAGCGGCGCGTTGGTGGCAGCGAGAGCCAATCTCGCGATTGCGGAGTCTCACGATGACTTCTGGGTTGCTTCGGCAGCGTTGATGGCGATCGGAAGTCTGCATGGCCAGACGGCTCAGTACGAGATGGCGGTCGAAAGCTATCGTCGTGCGATCGGGATGCTCGAGGTGCTCGGCTCGGAACAGGATGTCCGGCAGGCGCGGGGTTTTGTCGTGGCTGCACTCATCGGGCTTGGTCGTATCGAGGAGGCGCGCAAGGAGTTCTCGGTCTTTGCCGAAGGATGGCTGCCCACGGACCCCGACCCACAAGCCCATCCCGAGATCGCCGCAGCGATCCTGGTGGGTGCGGCCGAACTGGAGTGCCATGACGAGAACACAGACGATGCCGCCGACCTGTTCGAGCGTTCGGTGCGACTGCTGCTGTCCGAGCATCCGCTGCCGGCGCAAGATCCCTTTGTCGGCATGGTGATCAGCGCTGGTGTCTGCGGGATGACGTTGGCCGGGCGGGCCGCGACCGCCGAACGGTATCTGGTCAACCTGGCGGCGATTGCGGCTGCCATGTTCCGGCCGGGTGGGTTCGGGGACATGCCGCAACTGGGTTCGATCGCAATGGCTTTCGGGGCGTCGATCTGCGGCCGCCATCCGGGATCAACGACCGGTTCCCGGTTGATGCTGCTTGCAGAGCGCGTCGGTTGCCGGTTGGACTATGTGACATTGGTGGCTGTGCGGGATCGCCGGCAGGCATTGGCCGGTGTGACGGACGAACGGTGGCAGGAACTGCGCGCGGAGATCGCCAGGATGTCCCGCAGGCAAGCGGTGCGGGACATCCTGGCGAATATAGAAAAGTATTCGGCCACAATCTGATTCAGGCGTTACGCATGTACGACTTCACGGTGAGCGGCGCCATGATCGCGATAATGATCGCGGCCCCGACGAGTGACCAGAGCACGTGGATGCCGACATGACCGTTGTTGGTCAACTCGCGAACTGCCGTGACCAGATGTGAGATCGGGTTGACCTTGACGAAGGCCTGCATCCAGCCGGGCATGGTGTCGGGCTGGACAAAGGCATTGGACATGAATGTCAGCGGGAAGAGGATGAGCATCGAAATGCCCTGTACTGCAGATGCTTTCTTCATGACGGTGCCCATGAAAGCGAAGATCCACGACACCGCGAAGCTGCAGGTGATGACCAGGAGCGTCGCGCCGATGACGCCGAGTGCGTCGGGTCGCCAGCCCATTGCGATGCCGACCACGAAGGTGATCACCGTGGCGATCAGATACCGGACGACGTCGGCGAGCAGCGCACCCGCCAACGGACTGATCCGGGCGATGGGTAAGGAACGGAAGCGATCGAAGACGCCCTTGTCCATGTCTTCGCGGAGTTGGGTACCGGTGACGATGCTGGTGACGATCACCGTCTGAACGAGGATGCCGGGGATGATGATCGGCAGGTAGTCGGCGACGCTCCCGGCGAGCGCTCCGCCGAAGATGTACGTGAACATCAGGGTGAAGATGATCGGTTGCAGCACGACGTCGAACAGTTGCTCGGGGTTGTGGCGGATCTTGAGTAGCCCGCGGTAGCCCATGGTGAACGACTGGGCGATGGTGTCGCGGAGCCCGATGGTTGTGACCGGCCGCGGTGCGTGTTCGGTTGTGGTTGTCGGTTTTTCGATGAGTGTTGTCATGCTGCGTTCTCCTGCGGGGTGGTATCGGAATCGGCGGGTTTGCCGGTGATGGTGAGGAAGACCTCGTCGAGGCTGGGCTTCTGGACGTTCATGCCCTCGACGACGATGCCCTGCTCACGCAATGCGATGAGGATGTCGGGCAACAGATCCGGGCGTACCAGCGGCGCGGTGATCCGCCCGGCCTCCGGGCTGAGCGTGGCCTGTTCGGAAAGGATCCGCTCGATGATCGCCATCGCGGCGGGCGCCATGGATTTGTCGGCGGGCGTGAGCTGCAAGGTGGTCGAGCCGATGGAGTTCTTCAGGTCATCGGCGGTTCCGTCGGCGATGACCCGTCCGTGATCGATGACGGCGATGCGATCGGCGAGTTGGTCTGCCTCGTCGAGGTATTGGGTTGTCAGCAGCACGGTGCTGCCGCCGGACACCAGTCGCCGGATGGTGTCCCACATCTGGGCTCGGGTCCGCGGATCGAGACCCGTTGTCGGCTCGTCGAGGAACAGCAGTGGCGGAGTTGCGATCAGGCTGGCGGCGAGATCGAGCCGTCGTCGCATACCACCGGAGAACTCCTTGAGCGGGCGCTTCGCGGCGTCGGTGAGTCCGAACTCCTCGAGAAGTTCGGTTGATCTGATCCGCGAGTCACGGCGGGACTTTCCCAACAATCGCGAGAAGACGATGAGGTTCTCAGTGGCCGACAGGTCTTCGTCGACTGATGCGTACTGGCCGGTGACACCGACCAGCGACCGCACCGCAACCGAATCATCGACGACGTCGTATCCGAAAATCTTGGCCTGGCCGGCGTCAGGTCGCAGGAGTGTGGCGAGCATGCGGACGGCGGTGGTCTTGCCCGCCCCATTGGGGCCGAGGACGCCGTAGACCGTTCCGGTGGGAACCACCAGGTCGACGCCATCGACGGCTTTGGTGGAACCGAAGTGTTTGACCAGTCCGCGGGCCTCGATGGCCGGCGCACCGGAGTGCAGTGGTGTGTTCATGGAACACACAGTGCGCCGGCGTCCTGTCGTCGCACTGACAGCGGCTGTCGTCAGCTGTCACCTCGTCCACCCGAAGTGGGCGGAGAGTCGGCCGGCTCTCAACTCAGTTGGGCGAGTGCGCGTTTCTCATAGCTCGTGGAGTTGGACGTGTCCGTCCTGTAGGGCGCGCGCGATGAGAGCTGCCTTGGTGGTGGCCGGACGTCCGATGGCCGCATACTTCAGCCGGATCCGGTTGATGTGGGTGCTCACAGTCGCTGATGTGATGAATAGGGTCGTGGCGACTTCGGATTTGGTGTCCCGCATGGCCCATTCACGAAGAATTTGGATCTCGCGAGCTGTGAGTATGGGCGCGGGTAGGGGCTCAGAAGTGTTCAATGGCAGCGACATGTTCGGTTCGGGGTACTCCTCGGATACCGGACGGGGCTACCCGGCGGATAACCCTAACCAGGGCTGTGGTGGAGCCGGTAGTCGCCAAAGGATGTGCCACCAGCGCTGGGGCCATCATTGCCTGAGCTAACTAAGTCGTTTGTGACTGCTCCGGGAGATGATGTGCGCGACTGTCTTTCGCGATGCGGCCGACGGCGTCGATCTCGATCCGGGTGGTTCCGGCCTCGCCGTGTTGATAGATGCTCGCCACGTTGGTGCGTCCCGGCGGCATGATCCGGGCCCGTACTTCGCCTTCGTTGGCGCTCTGCAAGGCCGCTGTGACCTCGCGTCGCACGGTTGTCTTGAGCAGTTCGGACGCGCCGGCCAGTCCGCCGTCATCGATCAGCATCACCTCGACGCCCCGGGCGCGGGCAGCGCGGGCCGCCGCGGTCGTTTCGGGGCTGGCGAGTGCGGGTGCGCGGAGCTGGTCGCGCAGGTGGGCCTCGAGCAACTCACAGGCTTGGCGTTCGGCGTCGGTCAACGGCACCCCGGTGGCTATTCGCGCAAGCGCCGGTTGCGCGAGTTCGCCGAGTTCGGCGAGCCGGGTGTGCCGCTCCTGGAGGGCAGCGGCGATGGCCGAGGCTCGCGCTGCGCGCTGCGCCCCGGCAGTGCGAAGCGAGAGGACGGACTCGGTCGTCGACCGGAGCGCGCGGGCGATCAGTGTCACCGCCAGAAGTCCTCCCGCGTTGTACAGCGGTATGTGTGCGCCCTCCCAGATGCCCTGGTCGGTTGTGGCGGACCAGACGGCATGAACTACGACCGAGGCCACGACGCTGATCCAGGACAGGACATACCGTCCGCGGATGCACATGAAGATGTAGATGAGCGTCGCGTACCCCGACACCCACACCTGATTTCCGATGGCCAGCGGTACCGGAACGACGGACAGCAGGATTGCGCCGGCCAGCGGTGGGGCAGAGGCGATCGCGATGGCGGCGCCCAACGGCAATGGATCGTGCGGCACGGTGATCAGTGCGATCGTGGCCGCGGCGATGATCCCGACGACCAGCAGCACCGGCCAGCGCGGGGACACGCCGTCGAGACTCTGGGATGCCCCAAAGCACACCGCGACCACCACCAGGCCGACCATCGCGCAGGTCACCGGGGTTCGTAGGCCCAAGATGTCGCGGACATCCTCGGGGTCGACGCGCGGTACCGGGTGGGTCATGACCTGATCCATCGCAGCCGGACCCTGGTACCCCGGCCGGGTGCGGAAATCACTTCGGCGCTACCTCCGGTCAGGTTCTCCATGCGTCCATGGATGCTTCCGGACACGCCGAGTCGGTCGGGACGGACGTTGTTCAGATCGAAACCTGCGCCGTCGTCGGCCACCTCCATGTACAGCTCGCTTTCGGTCACGGTGATGTCCATCGATCGCGTCGCCCGGGGCCCTGCATGCTGGACGCTGTTGCGCGCCGCCTCCGCCGCGGCTTCGACGATCGTGCCGACCACCGGCCCGGGAATTGGCTCATCGCGAGCCCGCGTGGAGATGTCCGTGCGCACAGAGGTGGTTCCGTCGACCTCGGTGACGGTGAGAATGAATTTGCGGACTGCGTCGTCGACGTCGAGTGGACGTACGTCGGTCTCGCCGATGGCCTTGAGGGCCTCGAGTTTCGACAGTGTGCTCGTCGCCTGCGACACGAGCTCGGCGGACATCGGATGCCGAGCGGCGCTCAGCAGTGTCGACATCACCCGGTCGTGGGTCAAGGCGTCGAAACGGGCACGCTCGTCGGCTCGCGCAACTATCGCTGCGGCATCTGCCGCCGCCTGGGCGGACTGCACCCGGGTTGTATCGAGGACGCGCCCGGACCGAAGTGCGGCGACTGCAATCGCGTAGGGGATCGCGGTCAGACAGATGCTCCAGGCGATGTCGGTGGGCACCGCGGTGTGGTACCTGGGCGTGTGGACGGCACTGTTGACGAATTGGACCGAGACCACCACATAGACCAGATAGGGCAGCGACCACCGCACTCGCCAGACCACGGCGGCGGTGACCGCGGCAAACCCGTTGAACTGGGTGAACCACATTCCGTAGTTGGCGTCGATGAGCTCGCCGTTCCACACCAGCGGCCACGTCGCGATCGCAAGCCCATAGCCAACGACCAGGGCCCTGCCTGACCATCGCACCCAGGTCACATCGGCCCTATGGAATGACACCAGGAACATCGCGAGGGCGACGCCGTAGATCGCCAGCACCGCAGCGATGGTCCACCAGACCGGGACCACATCCGTGGAACGAACGATGGCGCCGAACAAGAAGGCAAAGCTCAGCAGGTAGGCGACACCGAGATAGCGACAGAACTGGCGAAAGATGTTGTCGGCGGAGCTTCCGAAATCAGATGTCGTCAGCGAGGTGACGGGCTTCTTCAACGGCGGAACAATCTGGGGATCGGCAGCCAGCCGTCTTCCAGTGCGCGCTTGTAGAGGTCGGTTTTGGTCGGTGCGGGCCTGCCTGCGTCGGCGTATTTGCGCCGGATCCTGGAGAGATAGGCGTTGACGGTCTCGATCGACAGTCCCGTGATCGACGCGACCCGCGCCGCGGGCTCGCCGGAGGCGTACAACTCGAGTACTTCACGCTGACGGGGGCTGAGGTCGACCGTGGCCAGGTCGGGGTCGGCGTCGATGGCAGCCGCCCAATCCATGGTCGCCACCGTTTGTCCCTGGGCAGCGAGCCGGATGGCCTCCACCAGCTCTTTGTTGCGGGCAGACTTGCGCATCACACCGGCAACCCCGGCAGAGATGGCCGACCGGACCAGATCGGGATAATCCGCGGTGGTGAAGACCAGGACGTTGATGTTGTGGGCGTGCAGTTGCTCGGCATTGACCTGGGGACTCGAACCGTCTTCGAGACGCAGATCGAGCACAACGACATCGAGATCTGTGGATGCGGCCAGCAAATCCTTGACGGTGGCCGCCCCCGCGACAAACGTCATTCCGTCCGCTTCTTCGATGATTGTTTGCAGACCTTTGAGTTGCGACTCGAAATCTTCGACGACACCTATCCTGTAGTCGCGCCCTGAATCGCTGATGCTCACCTATCCCCCGGACCTTCCCCGATCCCGTACACAACTGTTTTGTGTAGAGGACCCTTCGTTCATTCCCAGCTTCGGCACAAGACTTTCTGCACAGCTCCCGGCTGCTACTCGGCCGAAATTCTGGGTGACGGAGTAACTTTACCCATCGCAACCCCGAATGAAACATCGGCCATGTATTCGGTGGTGGTTGAGGAGTCGGTAGAACAGATTCCTTCGTCGTTTTGTCCTGATGACCTGCTCCCGCATCACAGCAGCTTGTTCGGCGGTGACGGCAATGCGAATCAAACCGCACCCGCCGTCGAATGGGGCGAGGGCCTCACCGATGACCGCCGAATCATTGTTTGCGTGAGCGGCTCTCATGGCGTGGCCGAACGTGGCGGTGGACGGGATGAGTAGATCGCCAGGCGTGATCGGACCGCTGCTGTCATCGACCTTGCAGTACGCCGTCGACCGAACGACCGCTCTTCGGGTGAGGCTGATGGAAGTCATGTCGACGGCCTTTCGGTTCTGACGAGTGCTTGATGACAGCCTGCTTTGTGTGGGGTGTGCAGGTCTCGGGTAGTCGACTACCCGATATTTCGCATTCCTATACCCGGAGCGGGCGACCGAGGCTATCGGCGCAGGAGTGCGCGCAACGCGGCGCGATCGATCTTGCCAGGGCCCCGCTTGGGAAGTTCGTCGACGACATGTACTTCGCGCGGTACCGCTGTTCGATCAAGCTGTTGGGCGGCAAAGGCTTTCACAGATTCTGGATTGATCTGAGCGCCCCGTGCGGCGACAACCGCGGCGACCACCTTCTCGCCGAGACGGTCGTCGGGCAATCCGAGTACAGCGCACTCGCTGATTGCCGGATCGGCCAGCAGTACGGCCTCTACCACCTGCGGAACGATGGTCAGACCGCCCGTGGTGATCGCCTCATCTGCCCGGCCGATGATGGTGAGCAAGCCATGCTCGTCGACCCGGCCCAGATCGTCGGTCCGGAACCATCCGGGCTCGGCGAACGCCGGGTGGTCGGGTAGCCCGCGGTAGCCCGCCGCAATCATCGGGCCGCGCAGGATGACCCGGCCTTGCGGTGTGCCGTCGATGCGGGTCTCGACCCCGCGTAGGGGCGTGCCGTCGTAGACGCAACCGCCACAGGTCTCGCTCATGCCGTAGGTCTGGACGATGGGTATGCCTGCTTCGATTGCCCTGCGGCGCAAAGGCGCCGGGGTTGCCGCACCGCCGACGAGTACCGCGTCGACCTCGCCAAGGGCGGCGGTCGCGCCCCGGTGTTCCAGGACTTTCACCAATTGGGTTGGCACCAGCGAGGTGTAGCGCCTCGTCGACGTCATCGAGGCGATCGCGTCCACCAGTGCGTCAGCGTCGAAGCCGGTCGACACGTCCATGGTGACCGGGGCGAATCCGGACCCGATGGATCGGAGGAGCACCTGCAGTCCCGCGATGTGATGCGGGGGCAGGGCAAGCAGCCACCCGCCTTCGCCGCCGAGATATTCGTGAGTGGCGTCAATGGATGCGATCAGTGACCCCGCGGAATGCATTGCACCCTTAGGTGTTCCGGTGGTGCCGGACGTCGCGACCACCAGAGCGACATCGGGGTCGATGGGCTCTCCGGCACCCAGCGCAGTGCACAGCCGGGCGGTTTCGGTGGGGTCGGCGGCCGGGACCGGCAGGTAGCTTGCCGACCCCGCCAACAGATCGGTCAGCGCTCCGATATCGGGTGTGGCCGATAGCGGCAGGGGTTGCAGAACCCGCGGTTCACTCACCGGTTTCGGAATTGCCGGCCGGGTCGGTCAGGGGGTTGGGATCGAACGGCCAGCCCTTGGACTCGAGGTGCTTGCGGATACGTTCCACATCGGCTTCGAGGGGCAGCTCGTCGGTGATCTTGGTGATGAGGACCCCGGCGTCGATGGAGGTGATCGGCCCAGGCCGTTTGTCGGCGATCTGGCCGCTACCGATCAGCTCGCGGGAGACCGACGTGACCTCTTCTTCGGACAGTTGCCTGCGAAGCAGTGCGAACAGGGGTACGTAGTCGCTGGACGGGACACCATTGGGATAACCCTCGCGAAGCCAACTGACAACTCTGGTGAGAAATTGCGGCCGATCCATTTTCGCCTCCTTCGCAACTCGAGGCGGTCCCCGGCAGCCTCTTCCAGACTGCCCGGGCTCACCCGATTTTACTGATCTCGATCACCAACACCCGATCTGATCAGCTCTCTACAAACGGAAACAGGTTGATGCCGAAGTAGTAGTCGATTGTCCCGCGTGTGATCCACAGGATGCCGACCAGAATGACCGCTGCGATGATCGCGAACAGAAAGTATGCGATCCCCTTCAGCAGCGGA
This sequence comes from Williamsia sp. Y844, assembly GCF_056786475.1. NCBI lineage: Bacteria > Bacillati > Actinomycetota > Actinomycetes > Mycobacteriales > Nocardiaceae > Williamsia > Williamsia sp. Y844. Next base: position 1,016,448 of record NZ_JBXCJB010000001.1, on the reverse strand, counting down.
TTCGATGGTGTCAGCGTCCCGTCGGTCTGCACCTCGCTCGATCCGGCGGCGTAGAGACGGATACCGATCGCGTAGACGGCGGGCAACCCGGCGCCGAGGACGAGGCCGACAACAAGAACCCTGAGGATCGATTCGAAGGTTCCCATCGCCTCAGACCCCTTCCTTCTGGCTGAACGGTCCGGGGGAAGCGGCTGCATGTGCGTCGTCGATGATCGCCACCGGGATGTTCGCCTGCTTCTGGGCGGTGACGGCCGCGTCGCCGGATTCCGCGACCGCGAGCTCGGCCGGGATCACACTGTCGGTGGTCTCGTCCCAATCGGCGTTGACGTTGTGGCTGTCGACCTTCTGCTGTTGTGCGCGCCAGTACATGTAGCCGCACGCGACGACGAGGATCGCGAAGATGACGATCGCACCTGCCGCGCCACCGGTCATGTTGGCGATCGCGAACGACACCGCGCCCATCAGCCCGGCCGCCGGAAGCGTGAAGATCCAGGCCGTGGCCATCCGTCCGGCAACCGACCAGCGCACCGAGGCGCCCTTCTTGCCGATGCCGGAGCCGAGGATCGATCCGGTGGCCACCTGCGTGGTCGACAGCGCCATACCGGCGGCACTCGACGTCAGGATGATGGCTGCCGATGATGCCTCGGCCGCCATGCCCTGCGGCGATTCGATCTCGACGAGACCCTTGCCCAGGGTGCGGATGATGCGCCAGCCGCCGAGGTAGGTGCCCAGCGCGATGGCGGTGGCACAGCTGAACACGATCCAGAACGGCAGACCATGCTCCACGCTCGAGGCGTCGAGGTGTCCGCCTGCGATCATCGCCATGGCGATCACACCCATGGTCTTCTGGGCGTCACCGGTGCCATGGGCGAGCGCGACCAGCGATGCGGTCGCAACCTGGCCGACCCGGAATCCCTGCGCCTTTTTGCTGTCGGCGACCGTCTTGGTGAGCTTGTAGATGAGGTAGGTACCGCTGGCGGCCACGATGCACGCGATGACCGGAGCCAGCAGGCCCGGGATGAGGATCTTCTTGGTCAGACCCTCCCAATTGACCCCGGACGAGCCGAGCGCGGCGATGCCTGCGCCGATCAAACCGCCGAACAGTGCGTGGGAAGAGCTGGAGGGAAGTCCGAACAACCATGTGAAGACGTTCCACAGGATGCCGCCGACGAGGCCGGCGAAGATGATGAGCATGGCCTTCTGGGCGTCGAGGCCACCGATCAGATCACCGGTATCGTCACCGCTGGTCTGCTGGATCTTCAGCACATCCTTGGTGATCGTGGCAGCGACCTTGACCGAGAGGAACGCGCCGACCAGGTTCAGGATGGCGGCGATTGTCACCGCGGTCTTGGGTTTGAGAGCACCAGTTGCGATGGACGTTGCCATCGCGTTTCCTGTGTCATGAAAGCCGTTGGTGAAGTCGAATCCAAGTGCGGTGATGACGAGCAGCACGAGGATCAACATTTCTGCGCTCATGCTGAATATTCTGCGGTCGAGCGGGCCGAATTTCCTAAACGGTCATCTGTTAGAAACCCGACTTGACCAGCAGTTAGGTTCGCTCCACAAATATGTTCATTCATTGTTCATCTTCGGACCACTCGCGGGGGCGTGACAGATGCTGGTTCAGGGTGATGTGACACACTTTTCGAAACCTGTCTCGTAGATCTGCGCGGCCCTTGGGAGGACATATATGAAGATCGGTATGGGCATCAACTACTCGGGAGATTTTGCCGAGACGATCAATAATCTGGTCGACTTCGAAAAGGTTGGGCTTGATCGGATCACGGTCCCGGAAGCGTATAGCTTCGACGCGGTCAGTCAGCTCGGTTTCATCGCAGCCAAGACCACGACTCTGGAACTCGCCACCGGCATCTTGCCGATGTACACGCGGACGCCGACCAACCTCGCAATGACCGCCGCAGGCCTCGACTACATCTCGAACGGCCGCTTCGTGATGGGCATCGGCGCATCCGGACCGCAGGTCATCGAGGGTTTTCACGGCGTGAAGTACGACGCCCCGGTCGGCCGCGCGCGCGAGACCGCCGAGATCTGCCGGATGGTCTGGCGTCGTGAACGGACCGTGTACAACGGCAAGTACTACAAACTGCCCTTCTCCAAGGAAGACGGCGGCACCGGACTGGGCAAGCCGCTCAAGATCATCAACCATCCCGTGCGCGAACGGATCCCGATGCTGCTCGCCGCCATCGGCCCCAAGAACGTGGAGCTCGCGGCCGAGTTGTTCGAGGAATGGCAGCCCATCTTCCTGCATCCCGAGCACCTGACCTCGGTTTTCGGTGAGTCGCTGGCCAAGGGCAACGCCAAGCGCGACCCCTCACTCGGCAAGCTGGGGGTCTCGGCCACCGTCACCGCGTTGATCACCGACGACAAAGAAAAGCAGAAGAACGCTCTCGAACTGGTCAAACACCACTCCGCGCTGTACATCGGCGGCATGGGTGCCCGTGGCAAGAACTTCTACAACGACCTCGCCGTCCGCTACGGATACGCCGATGCCGCCAAGAAGGTCCAGGACCTCTACCTCGATGGAAAGAAGGCCGAAGCGGCCGCAGCGATCCCGGACGAGCTCGCTTCCGGTATGTCGCTGATCGGTCCGGTGAGCTACGTCAAAGAGCGTCTCGCCGCATTCGACGAGGCAGGCCTGAGCATGCTGCTCGTCGGCTCACCGGCCCCGACTCACGAGGCTCGCGTCGACCAGATCCGTCAACTCAAAGAACTCACCAGCTGATCTGATTGCCGCTCAGTTTTCTCACGCTCGCGAGGTCTGCAGGCCGCGCGAGCGTGAGAACGGTGAGCGAGAAGGTCAACGTAGTCCTGCGCGGACCAACGCGTGGCGCAGAATCGCCGGCAGGGTGCCGTTGACGAGGTCGGCCCATACCCATCGGACCACCTCTATTCCCATCCGGCGCAGGCGATCTTCTCGGATCTTCTCGGCGATGACCACGTCGGTGGCAGTCTGACTGGGCTTCATCGATCCACCACCGTATTTCATCAGGCCGTCGAACTCGCCGACGAGCCGTCCGTCCCAGTCGAAGTCGGTGCGGGCGACGAATCTTCCGTCCGCAGAGTAGAAACGGTGCTGCAGGCGGGGCGCGGGAATGTCGGGGCACGCAAGCATCTGGGCGCGACTCCACGACTCGCCGACGCTCTCCGACAAGGGATTCGCACAGGCGAGAGCGCGCCGGGCGCCTCCGACACCGCGTTTACCGCGTCGGCCGTCGATCAAAGTGGTGAGCTGCTCGCGGTCGGCGTCGAGCCGCAGTGCGCCGTCGAATGCGGCCAAACCCTGCGCGAACGTTCCCGCCTGAGCGGTATCGACAGCAGTACGTTCGATTGTGGTAACCGCCAGGCCATCGGCTTCGGTGAGGTCGCCGGGCAGTAATAGTCCCGAGTGCACGTGCCGTCGGGGTTCGATACGTCCTCCACCGTCGCGCCCGTTGGTCAGATGCACTCTGTCGTACGAAGATTGCAGCAACGGCAGGCGATGTAGCAGGGCGGCGGATTGGTGCGAAACAGGCATGGCCTCGCCCCAACTGCGTACCGCGGCGACGACACGCAGGCGTGCCAGCCCGTCCGGCGTGAATCGGTGAACGGTCGATACGTACACACCCGGCCAGATGCGGCGCAGTTGTCCACTGTGTACTGCGCGCTTGATCTCCTGGTCGCTATGCCCCTGCGCTGTTGCCGTCGAGCGCCAGATCAGGCCATCGTTGTCCTCGGTGAAATCCCCCATGCGATGATCATGGGGATCTGCTTCGACGGACGCTGGGTGGGTGAGCCCAGTTCCGCTCGACCTGTGGATGAGCCTGGAAAATGGGGACAACTGCCCTTGCTCACTGTTCTCACTCACGCTCGCTCTGCAGGCCGAGCGAGCGTGAGAACAGCGAGCGGCTACTCGAACTGGGATTTGTACATGATGGCGTAGCGACCTTCTTGGTTGAGGAGTTCGGCGTGGGTGCCCTGTTCGGTCACCACGCCGTGCTCGACGACGGCAATGCTGTCCGCTTCGCGGATGGTCGAGAGCCGATGTGCGACAACGATTGTGGTGGTCCGATCCTGGAGGGTCTCCAATGCGCGGGCGATGAGGAGTTCGGTGCGGGAGTCGACGGCGCTGGTGGCCTCGTCGAGGACCAGGATCCGCGGCTCGGCGATCATCGCGCGGGCGATGGTGATGAGCTGGAGTTGACCCTCGCTCAGCGTGGTGCCGCCATCGCCGATGACGGTGTCGTATCCGCCTGGAAGGGCGTCGACGAACTGCGCGACGTGGCTGTCGCGGGCAGCTTGTTCGATGGCAGCCCGGGTGGCGGAGGGGCGGCCGAATGCGATGTTGTCGGCGATGGTTCCGGTGAAAACCCAGCGGTCCTGGGTGACGATGGCGGATTGGTTGCGAACGAATGACCGTGGCGTCTCCTCGAGCGGGCGGTCATTGAGTTTCACCGACCCGGACGACGGATCATAGAGGCGTAGAACAAGATTGGTGAGGGTCGTCTTTCCCGCTCCGGTCGGTCCCACGATCGCAACCGTGGATCCGGCGTCGATGTGGAGTGAGAGGTCTTCGATGACGTCGACCGTCCGGTTCTCATCGTCCGATGACTGGCGATACCCGAACCGCACCGTGTCGAAATCGATTGCCGGAGGTTCGGTATGGCGGCCGACGTGTTCTGGCATCACTTCGTCGACTGCGGGGACATCCTCGGTGGGTTCTTCGAGCAGCGACCGCACTCGACCCAGCGACACCAACCCCGACTGGAGTTGACTCATCATGGCGGTCAGGTCGTTGATGGGTTGACTGAACATGCGTGAAAACGAGACGAAGGCCTGAACCTGTCCGACATTGAGCGAACCCGCAAGGACCTGGACTGCTCCGACCACCGCAACGGTGAGATAGCTCAGTGTTGTGATCGCCTGCAGCACCGGGAGAATCGAGCCGGAATAGGATTGTGCGCTACGTGACGATCGCGCCAGTCCGTCGGTGATCCCTTCGAAGTCTTCACGTGCCCGTTCCTGCGCCCCGTAGACCCGCAGAGTGTGTAGCTGCGCATAGCTCTCGTCGATGTGCGTGGTCAGGTTGGTGGTGGCCTCCCACTGGTCCTGGAAGTGGGGCCTGGCCCGTTTCGCGATCAGTACGCCGAACGTGACGATGAGTGGAATGGACGCCAGCACAACCAAACTCAGCTGCCACGAGATGATCGGCATCACCACCAGCAACGCGACCATTGTCAGTACGGCCCCCGGCAACTTCACGAACAGCGGGCTGAACACTGATGAGACGTTGTCGATGTCGGAGGTGACCTTGGTCAGCATCTGTCCGCGTGTGGCGGTGTCGAAGTAGGCGACCGGCAGCCGATGGATATGCGCCTCGATGTCGGCCCGCATCCGATTCATCGCGCGCTGTGTGATGCCGTTGACCGTCGATGCCTGGACCCAATTGCCCAGGGAGCCGATCGCATACACGACGACAAGTACAGCGAGCAGTTTCCACACGGTGTCGAAGGCGATACCCACGCCCGGCACCGCATCGGCCCCCTGGACGACGTCGGCGTAGTCACCTTGACCATCGGAACGTAGTTGGGCGACGGCTTCGTCGGTGGTCAGACCATCCGGAAGGGTCATACCGATTGCGCCGGAGAAGATCTGATTGATGATGCCGGCCAGGATCAGCGGGGCCGCGATGAGTGTCACAACATTGGTCAGCGCCACCAGACCCACGACGATCAGCTTCCGTCGTTCGTGGGCGAGCCTGGCCAACAACCACTTCAGGTTCATCGCAGTGCCGCCTGTGAGTCGAGGATCTCGCGGTACACCGAGCTCTCGGCGGTCAGTTCGTCGTGGGTCCCTTGAGCCTCGATACGACCGTCCGTCAAGACGACGATCGTGTCCGCGCCGCGCGCCGACGACACGCGTTGCGCGGTCAAGATGATGACTGCATCCGCAAGTTCCTGTCGGAGGCGATGTTTCACGATGCTCTCGATCTCGGGGTCCAGTGCAGAGAAGGGGTCGTCGAGCAACAGCAAGCGCGGTTTGGCGACGACGGCTTGTGCGAGCGCCAGACGTTGGCGCTGGCCGCCGGAGAAGTTCTTGCCGGCGTGCTGCACCCGCTGGTCGAGGCCGTCTTCGTGTGAGAACACGAAGTCGATTGCGCAGGCGACCTCCAGGGCCGACCGTAGATCGTCGTCGCTCGCTTCCGGATTGCCCAGACGCAGATTCGATTCGAGAGTGCCCGACAGCAGGGAAGGCACCTGGGACACGTAGGAAATGTCTTCATAGAGCTCAGATCGATGACGCTCGCGTACGTCGATGTCATCGATCAAGATCTGCCCGGAGGTGACGTCGCTGAACCGAGAGATGAGCCCGAGCAGTGTGCTCTTACCGTCCCCGGTTCCCCCCAGCACTGCGGTGAGGGTGCCAGGTTGGCATTCGAGGCTGATGTCGCTCAGGACTGCATGCTGCGCACCGGGGTAGCGGAAACCGACATCCTCGAGTTTGACGTGTCCCGTCCGGGAGACCGGGAGACGGCCGGCGATCGGATCTTTCACCGACGGCTCTGTGCCGAGCACGTCATGGATTCGGCGAGCGCTCACCTTCGCCCTGGGGAGCAGTGCAACCATGGCGGCGCCGATGGAGAGACCGATGACGATCTGCGTGAGATATCCGACGAATGCGATGATCCCGCCGACCTGCATCGAATTGTTGTCGACCAGGATGGCTCCGACACCGATCACCGCGGCGGCGCCGATGTTGGCGATCAAGATGATGCTGGGCAACAGCAAGGCCTGCAGCGAGCCGATACTCCACGCGGTCTTCGTCAGATCGGTGTTGGCCGTCGCGAAGCGTGAGGTCTCGAGGTCTTCGCGGCCGAACGACCGGATGACGCGGATGCCGGTGAGCTGCTCGCGGAGCACTCGTCCGACCCGGTCCACGGACATCTGCAATTTCTCGTAGTGCGGGATCAGTTTGCGCACGATGACGACCACCATCGCGGTGAGCGCCGCGGCGACGAGCACGATCAGAGGCGCCAGCCGGTAGTTCTCACTCAAGGCCATCACGGTTCCACCGATCACCAGGATCGGGGCGGTGGCGAGGATGGTCATCACGATGAAGACCATCATCTGTAGCTGGTTGATGTCGTTGGTGCTGCGGGTGATGAGGGACGGGATTCCGAACCGGTGGAGGTCGGTGTCGGCGAAACTCTGGACCCGCGCGTAGGTCTGGTTGCGGATGTCGCGACCGATGCTGGTCGAAATATATGAACCCAGGATCGTCGCCAGTACGGACACGCAGAGGTTCATGAATGCGAGTGCGAGCATGGCGCCACCGATGGTGCGGATCGCGTCCATGTCGGCTTGGGCGATGCCTTCATCGATGAGGCGGCCGTTGAGATTGGGCAGCAACAGTGTTGTTCCTGCAGCAGTCACCTGCAGAAGTAGTAGTAGAAGAAGGGGACCACGGAATGCGCGCACATGCGGCTTCAATACCGTCGTCAGGGCTCTGTCCGAATTCTTCGTCAAGGCACCACACGTCCCTGAGGCCCAGCAGCGCGGGGTACGGAACTATGCAAGCGAACCCATATTCGATGAGGTCATTGAATTCCTTTTCGACGTCATATTCCCACAGCCGCCGAATACGCCTGGATAATGAACCAGGCTAGCAATGCCATTCGCGCAGCGGTTAATCACCTTTCGTCAGAAAGGTACATTGGCGCCGGCCGGCCGGGCGGAACTCGGAATTTCTGATATTGCCCATCGCACGTCCCTGAGGTGCCATCAGGGCACCTCAGGGACGTACAATCAAACCTTTCGCGCTGGGTCTCTAGGCCGCGCTGCCGCTGATGAGGCCGTTGATGAGGCCACCGAGGAACTCGAGCAGCTGGGGGAACAAGGTTGTGATGTCCTGCGATGAAGCGAGCATGGTTTCTCCCTATGTTGTGATTACTTACTGCGACCCGTTGGCTTAGGTAACGCTTCTTGATCCCCGACCAGGCGAGTCGTGATCAGATTGACACATTCAGATTGATCGCAAGGACTTTTTGAAAAAGCCGCTGAATGAATTCCCAACTGCGCCCAATGAATTCGAATCTCCTTCTTTAGCGGAACAAAACCTCATCCCAATTAGATGATCGTCAAGTTCATTGAAAAGCTGTGCGACGGAGAATATCTGGAGCTCTGCGCTCACAAGTCCGATTTTTGCTGGCGAAGACCTCTGGGTCGCAGCATCAGTGACCGCTGAAGGCGTCCACATTTGATTCGTTCGGATGACATCTCTCCAAATGTCCATCGTCCAAATAGAATTCGTAATCGCGAACGACGGGCATTGATGGTGGCGGCGGGCGTTGATCGCGGTTCGGAGAAGTTGCCGCGCTGGTGTGCTGCCAGAGGGTCGGCCTGCTTGCCGTCCTGCTGAACTCGGGGGCTGCCCCGTCACCGTTACCGACTCGAGATCGTGTGTCCGAAATGAGCGGTTTCGGGTGGCGACCGTCCGGATCCGCTCCTGACCACGTTGTTCGCCGGGTGTGTGCAGACTTTCCTTGACGAATCGTTGCGGCCTGGTCTTGCGGTTGAACAGCGGTGTCACTGATTCAATCAATTTACTGATGGAGAATCGGCGTGCTGAGGAGCGGGGATACGCTGTCTCGCGGCGATAATCCCATGCTGGCAAACGGAATATCGCTGCGAATTGGCTGGAGGTAATCGACGCGACGGTCTTGTCGATATCGACGGACCTCAATTATCCATGCGACGTCTAGCCGCTGAGGGTCTCACGGAGATTCGCCGACCACACGATTGAGTGGTGCTCCCAGGTTTGGCTGCCGACGTGTCGGAAAGCGAACCCCCGGGGTCCCCAATGGGCGCCCCGGGGGAATCAGCTTGTGTTACTTGTCTATTCGGCTGGAGGTGTCTCGCCACCGCCACCGAGGAGGCCCCCGATGATCGCGATGATTGTGCCGAGTCCGATTTCGGATGACAGGTCTGTCGATGCCATATGCTTTCTACCTTTCGTAGACTTCATTTGGTTGAACACGACTCGTCGAAGGGGGCTCCAGTTTTGAACTCCCCGACCAACTTGAGCCAACTTCACCCTGTCATCGAATTTCGAATATGTCATGTGTTTTCGGCGGCTGATTTTCGAATTGTTTTGACATATCGCTTTGAGCTGGAATCAATTTGGAAAATTGGTAATTGATTTGTGTCCCCAAATGTCATGACGGCGCCGGGTGGTATGGCTGGGCGACACCGTTCGGATGACGAGTGTATGGAGGGATAGCGATAGCAAATGCGCTGGTTGCGCTCGCTCGGACCGGTACGCCGAACAGCTGGTTCGGCCGGTTGCGGGCCTGGTGTTCCTGTATTACTTTCCCGCGCGGCCGTTTTCCGGCTAATGTCGCCTCGTGACCCGAATGAGTACAGGAAAGACCCGCCGGTATGCGCGCGTCGCGCTGACCGCAGCAGTGACCTCGGTGATGGCTGCCACCACGCTACTGGTGACGTCGCCGGCCACCGCTGAAGGCCTGCCGCAGATCGGCATCGAATCGCCCGGTGGATCGAAGCTGGTGGGTATGACCCCGACCGGCCCCAAGAATCTCGATCTACTCGTCTACTCGGCGTCGATGGACAGGAACATTCCGATCTCGGTGATCTTGCCGAAGGATCGGTCGGTGCCGCGGCCCACGCTGTATCTGATGAACGGGGCCGGTGGCGGTGAGGATTCTGCGAACTGGCAGGCCAGGACCGACATCAACGGGTTCTTTGCCGACAAGAACATCAACGTGGTGACCCCGAACGCGGGTGCTTTCAGCTACTACACCGACTGGCAGCAGGACGACCCGGTGCTCGGCCGCAACAAGTGGTCGACGTTCTTGGGCAACGAATTGCCGCCCATCATCGACGAAGCTCTCGGTACCTCAGGGCTCAACTCCATTGCCGGTATCTCGTCGTCCGCGACCTCGGTGCTGAACCTGGCGATCGAGCATCCGGGACTCTACAAGTCGGTCGGCTCGTACAGCGGCTGCGCGTCGACATCCAGTGATCTCGGCCAGATGTACATTCGGATCACGGTCGACGCACGCGGCGGTGGCGACCCGACCAACATGTGGGGGCCGCTTGACGGACCGGGCTGGGCGGCGAATGACCCGATCCTCAACGCTGAGAAGCTGCGCGGTGTGAAGCTCTACATCTCGAATGGCACCGGCCTGCCCGGAAAGCACGAGACCCTCGATCGGGCCGACGGTGACGTCCAGACTCTGATCGACCAGATCATTGTTGGTGGTGGCATCGAGGCCGCCACCGGTCTGTGCACCGCTGCCCTGGTTGATCGCCTGAACGAGCTGAAGATCCCGGCCACATACGACTTCCCGCTGACCGGAACCCACTCGTGGGGCTACTGGGAAGATCAGCTGCACCTCTCATGGCCGACGCTGGCAGGCCCGATCGGCGCCTGACCCACTCGACAACACAAAAAGGCCCCGCCATCTGGCGGGGCCTTTTTGTTGGGTCCTAGTAGTAGAACGGGTAGTCGTCCCAGTTCGGATCGCGCTTCTCCAGGAAGGCATCTCGGCCTTCGACGGCCTCGTCGGTCATGTAGGCCAGCCGGGTGGCTTCACCGGCGAAGACCTGTTGGCCCATCAAACCGTCGTCGGTGAGGTTGAACGCGAACTTCAGCATGCGCTGAGCGGTGGGGGATTTGCCGTTGATGGTCTTGCCCCATTCGATCGCGGTCGCCTCGAGGTCGGCGTGATCGACCACTTCGTTGACGGCACCCATCCGCTGCATCGACTCGGCGTCGTAGGCGCGGCCGAGGAAGAAGATCTCGCGGGCGTTCTTCTGACCGACCTGCTTCGCGAGGTAGGCGCTGCCGTATCCGGCGTCGAACGAGCCCACATCGGCGTCGGTCTGCTTGAAACGGGCGTGTTGGCGCGAGGCCAGGGTGAGGTCGCAGACAACGTGCAGTGAGTGGCCACCTCCGGCTGCCCATCCGTTGACAACTGCGATCACCACTTTGGGCATGGTCCGGATCAGGCGCTGCACCTCGAGGATGTGCAGCCGGCCGCCCTCGGCCTTGACCCGGGCCGAATCGACGGTGTCGGAGGTGTCGCCGCCCGCGTACTGATAACCCGAGCGGCCGCGGATGCGCTGGTCGCCGCCACTGCAGAAGGCCCAGCCGCCGTCCTTCTCGCTCGGGCCGTTGCCGGTCAGCAGGACCACTCCCACGTCGGGGCTCCGACGCGCGTGATCCAAGACGCGATACAGCTCATCGACAGAGTGGGGGCGAAAGGCGTTGCGCACCTCGGGGCGATCGAATGCGATCCGCACGATGCCGTGTGGGCGACCCTCGCCGACGTGGCGGTGATAGGTGATGTCGGTGAGGTTGTCGAAACCTTCAACCGATTTCCACTGCGTTGGATCAAAGGGCTGATCTGTTGAGGCGCTCATGGGTTCTGAGCGTAGTGGCAGATTTTCACACCATGATCAGGAGGTCTGCTCGAGCTCTCCCGGACCTTTGGCGCGTTTGGCCCGGTAGAGGTCGGCGTCGGCCTCGGCAAGCAATTGCGCGATGGTGATGGTCGCGGCAGGTCCGAAGGCGGCGCCGAAACTGGTGTCGATGTGTTGTGAGCGGATCCGGGTGAGCACGTCATCGGATCGTGCGCCGGACGTGCCTTCGATGCAGATCGCGAACTCGTCGCCGCCGAGTCGGGCGAAGACGGCATCTTCGGGAATCGACGACCGCAACTGTCGGGCGAAGTCGATCAGGTGTTGGTCTCCTGCCTGATGTCCGAACGCGTCGTTGATGGCTTTGAAGTTGTCCACGTCGAGCGCGGCAATGCTCAGTGTTGTCTGTGCGGAACGTGCGCGAGCGAGTTGGTGGGCGGTCGCAATCTCCCAGCCGGCCCGATTCGGCAGTCCGGTCAGTGGGTCGGTGCATGCAATGGTGACGAGAGCGCGCGTCACCAGCCCGAAGGATTCGGCCGCGCCCACTATGGCGAGGACAAATGCGAAATAGGTGAGTGGTGAGGCCGATACCGACACCGCCAGCGCGAGCACGGTTGACGCGGTCAGGACGGCAATGAGTACGCGTGCGAGGGCGAGTCGCAAGAACGCGATCATGTACATCGACAAGAACATGGCGGCCACCAGACAGACGAACGGGGCGCCGGCGAGCACGTGGAATGCGATCACTGCAGGGGTCGCGATCATCGCGGCAACGATTGCCGGAAGCAGATTGGCCGGCCGGCGCCGCAGATAGATCAAACCGAATAGGCCCATGATCACTGCGACGATGGCGCCCGCGGGGTTGGCGACCTCGACTTTCCTGATCGACAACGGGAACAGGATGGAGAGAAGCCCGATGGTGTACAGGAATGTCGTTGCTGCCAAATAGATGCGAAGGGCCCGGAGCTGTAGCCGCCGCACAATCTGGGTCGTGGTGCCGGATACCAGGCTGAATCGGTTCACGGTGTACTCACGCTTGTCGGGCCGGCCCGCGTTCACACACCACGGATAGAAGTATGTCCCAGTGTCCGAATCGGTGCTGTGCAACGCAGGCTGAAGAGCCTGCGTGCGGCTCATCGACTCCGGTCGATACTGTCGTAGCCATGACCCCGGGAAACCCACTAGAAGAGACCGCCGTGACCTTTGGGGACGACGCGCCTCTCGAAGAGCGTCACGAGGGTGGATTTCGCCCGAAGTTCGACCTCGACCTGACCCGCGGTGGTCCGCGATACGGCGAGTTCATAGAGCAGGTTCGTACGTTCATGGACCGGGTGAAAGCGGCTTGTCCGCCTGACGATCTCGTCGATGAGCTGATCGACGAACTGAAGGTGATGAACGACCGGCTGGACGCCGTGGCGATCGACGAATGGCGCGCACCTTCAGGTGGGCGCATCGATCTGCCGGCACGGGGCAACATCACGTTGCCGCCCTATGAGGTCGACGAGGCCACGGCCGAGAACGTGAAAGCGCGGATCACATTCCGGCGCTATCACCTCGGTGGGAACAATGCTGCCCACGGTGGCCAGGTCGCGGTGGCCTTCGACGATCTATTGGGCATGTCCGGCGCGCTCGGATCCGGTGGGATCACCCGGACCGCATATCTGACGGTCAGCTACCGCGCCATCACCCCGCTGGGGAAAGAGCTCGTGATGAGGTCGTGGGTCGACCGCATCGAAGGACGGAAGGTGTTCCTCAAGGGCAGCCTTCACGACGGCGACACCCTGTGCGCCGAGGCCGACGGACTGTTCATCAAACTGAACCCCGGCCAGCCGTAGATCTACCAGCGCCGCCGCTTTCGCAGGGCGTAGAGGGCGATGCCGAGTCCGACGGCGCTGAACAAATCGGAGACGGTGAGGCCATTGGAGGGCGTGAACCGGATCAGGACGTGCCCCTCCCACGGTCCGTTGAACAGGACCCACGCGATAGATACACCGATCAAGATGAATGCCGCCGGGCGACTCGGTCGAGCCAGCGTCCACGCGCCGCATGTGAACAGGAGATTGAGCACCACGACTCCATAGAAGGCTGCGTGCGACATCATCAGCACAGTATCGCCGTGTCGACCCCATCGGTCTGGGATCTGCCGCCGTGAGCCTGCCCACCCGGGCGGAGTGTCCTGGACCAGGTTACTAGGATATGCAAGTATTGTGAGCGCCGTCGCATTCGATCATTGGAGAGTCATGTCAGACGAGAGCACCGTCCTGGTCCGGACGGAAGGCCGCATCGGCCGGATCACCTTGAACCGCCCCAAGGCCATCAACGCCATCACCCACGAAATGGTGCTTGAAATCGATGCTGCTCTCCGTAAATGGGCAGATGACGACACCGTTGAAGCGGTGGTCGTCGACGGCGCCGGTGAGCGGGGCCTGTGCGCGGGCGGCGATATCGTTGCCATCCACCGCGACGCCTTGCAGTCGACCACCCTCGACGACGCGGTCGCGTCTCCCTCGGGCAAGTTCTGGTACGACGAGTACATCCTGAACGCCTACATCTCGCACTACCCGAAGCCCTACATCGCACTGATGGACGGCATCGTCATGGGCGGCGGGGTTGGTATCTCGGCGCACGGCAACACCCGGATCGTCACCGACCGCACCAAGATGGCGATGCCTGAGGTCGGAATCGGCTTTGCGCCCGACGTCGGCGGCACGTATCTGCTGGCCAAGGCCCCGGGCGAACTCGGCACATACCTGGCGTTGACTGCTGCGCAGATCAACGGCGCCGATGCCATCGCTGTCGGATTCGCCGACCACTACCTACCGTCGGACAAGATCACCGACTTCATCTCGGCGCTGACGCATCGGTCGGTGGATGAGGTCATCGGCGAGTTCTGCATCGAACCGCCGGAATCGGGCCTGCTGGCCAAGAAGCGCTGGATCGATGATGCCTTTGCGGCCGACACCGCGGTCGGGATCGTCGAGCGACTGCGCGGTCACGACGAGTCCGATGCCCACGACACCGCCAATGTCGTTGCGGCGAAGTCTCCCACCTCGATCGAGGTGACCGTGCGATCGCTGCGAGAGATCACCGCAGCGGAGACGGAGCGCAGCGGAGCTCGACCCAGCCAACCGACCACATTGGAGACCGCGCTGGTCACCGAATATCGGGTGTCGATTCACTTCCTCGTCCATCACGACCTCGCCGAAGGCATTCGCGCACAGGTCATCGACAAGGATCGGTCACCCAAGTGGTCACCGCCAAGCCTCACCGCAGTCGAGAAGGCTGACATCGACGCCTTCTTCGCCCCGGTACCCACAGAACTCGAACTGACGAACGGAAACCAGGCATGAGCGACTACGAAACGATCATCACAGAGCAGCGCGGCCGGGTGGGAATCATCACCCTGAATCGCCCGAAGGCTCTGAACGCCTTGAATTCTCAGCTGATGAACGAGGTCGTCGCGGCGGCCCAGGCATATGACATCGATCAGTCGGTCGGCGCGATTCTGATCACCGGTTCCGAACGCGCATTCGCTGCCGGCGCCGACATCAAGGAGATGGCCGACAAGTCTTACGTGGACATGCTGGCGGTGGATTTCTTCAGCGCTTGGGATGGCCTGGTCAACGTTCGGACACCGGTCGTCGCGGCCGTCGCCGGGTTTGCCCTCGGTGGTGGGTGCGAGCTGGCGATGATGTGCGACATCATCATTGCCGCCGAGAACGCGGTCTTCGGTCAGCCGGAGATCAACCTCGGTGTGATCCCCGGAATCGGTGGCTCGCAGCGACTCACCCGCGCCATCGGTAAAGCCAAGGCCATGGACATGGTCTTGACCGGCCGCCGGATGAAGGTCGACGAGGCCGAGCGCGCTGGCCTGGTCTCCCGGGTGGTGCCCACCGAGTCGTACCTCGACGACGCACTCGCGGTCGCGAACACCATCGCGGAACTGTCGCTGCCGATCACGATCCTTGCCAAGCAGGCGGTGAACCGGTCGCAAGAGATCGGCCTCACCGAGGGAATTCTGTTTGAGCGCAGGGTCTTCCACTCGACGTTTGCAACCGAGGACCAGTCCGAGGGCATGGCCGCCTTCGTCGAGAAGCGCGACGCGAAGTTCAACCACCGCTGATCGCGCACACCGTATAAACGCTCGTCCTTCTCACGCCCGCGCAGTTCGCAGACTGCGCGGGCGTCAGTTTTCTGCGCGGCTGTCGCTTGGGTTGCGGTCGGACACCCGGACGCGGATGGGTCCCTTCGGGATCATCGTGAACGGAAGTGTCACGGGGAAGTCGTCATTCAACGCTTCGATTCGGTGGCGACCGACGGTGGTGGCCAGTGCAAGAGTGGCTTCGAGCATTGCGAAGTGAGATCCGATGCAGCCACGTGGTCCCCCGCCGAAGGGCAGGTACTGCCACCGGTCGCGGTCGTCGAAGTTCTCTGGAGCGAACCGATCGGGGTTGAACTCCAAAGGATTATCCCAAATCGACGGATCGCGGTGCATCGCATAGATACCCACCGCCAACCAAGTACCACCTGCGACCCGAAAACCGTCCACGTCGACGTCGGCGACCGCCTGCCTGGACAGTGCCGGTGCCGGCGGGCACAGCCGAAGCGCCTCGTGCAACACCCGAACCGTGTAGGGCAGATCCGACAGATCGTCGGGTGTCAGTCGACGATTGCCGAGCTGGGCGACCTCGTCTGCGACGCGATTCTGGAGGACCGGATTGCGTCCCAGTGCCCACAGCGAATAGGTCAGCGTCGTCGACGTGGTGTCGTGACCGGCGAACACGAATAGGACGAGCTCGGCACAGATCTGTTTGTCCGTGAGTGAAGCACCGGTCTCCGGGTCCGTTGCATCGATCAGCGCACGGACCAGTGGTGCCTCCCGGCTGGGATCATCGCGACACTCCTGCAGGATCTTGGCGGCGAGTAGCTGGAGATTTGCGGCGGCTGTTCGTGCGCGGTGTCGGGCGGGGGTCGGCGTCCAACGCGGCGCTCTGAGCGCCCTCGCGGCGCGGCTGATTGCATACCCCAGCGTTGTGTTCATCGCATCCGCGAGACCCTCGATGTGGTCGTCGAGCCCGAGCCCGAGCACCGAATGCCCCAGAGCCCGCAACGTCAGCGAATGGCACATTGCGTCGAGGTCGGCCACGTCCGAATCGTCGCACTGGTCAAAGCAGTACTCGGCCGCCTCGGCCATGTACTGGGAGTACCCGGCAACGCGGTTTTTGGTGAACACTCGCTGAAGAGCGCGACGACGCGGCAACCACTCGTTGTGCTTGAGGTTGAACAGATTGCCGCCCATCAGTTGCCGCTGTTCATCGAAGAAGGGAAGGTCCTTCTCGATGAATGTGTGCGGGCGATCGAGCACATCGTGAATCCCCTGCGGTGATGTGGTGATGACCAGTTCGGGGATCATCCACTTGGGCGCGAGCTTGTAGCGGGTCACTGGGCCACCGGCGTCGCGAAGCGTTTCCATCCCGCTGTGATAGTTCCGGGTGGCCTTCACCCGCTTGAGATAGGGCAGTGGGTTGCGTGGTGCGAGGGGGAGTGTGGCCACCTCGACGGGATCGACTGTTTCGACCATGATGCGACCGCCTGTTCCGGTATCGGGTCGTCGATTGGTTCTGCAACCGACTATTCAACGGTCTGGCCGGAGCGTCGCGAGTAGTCGACTACCTCAATCGGGCACCGGTGAGGATCTGTGACAGTTCTTCTCGGCTGTTGACCCCCGCGCGTTGTGCGGCGCGATACAGGTGGCCCTCGACGGATCGCACAGAGACGCTCAAACGGGTGGCGATCGCGCTGTTTGACAGGCCGGCTGCAGCCAACGTGATGATCTCGCGTTGCCGCGCTGTGAAAGGTACGGCCACCGTTGCCTGGAGTTGGGCCGGAGTTGCGGTGCGTCCGCATTCGATGGCCAGACGCCGCGACATCTCGGACGCCAGGAGTGCCGATCCACGTAGTTGCCTGCTGCTGAAGATCCGTCCTGCCTGAGCCGCGGTGTCCGCGGCCGCCAACCGGTCGCCCATTCTCTCGTAGTATCCGGCGGCGGTGAGCACGCCTGCGGCGTCGTCGGTTGCCAGCGCGGCCGCGTGGCGTGCGGCGATGAGTGCGCGGGGTCCATCGACTCGAGAAGTCAGGTCGCCGAGCCGGTCTGCCACTGTGAGACAACCGAATTGGGTGGCGGTTTGCAGTGCCATGACCTCATAGCCGGTTTGGCCGCGGCGCCGTGCGTCATCGGCGGCCGCGATCGCCAGTTTAATCGCGTGGCTGACGGCACCCTCGACAGCGTGGGTCCAGGCCTTGGCCAGTGCCAACCCGGTTTCCATGAAGGTGTACTCGGAAGGCCAGACGTCCGACAGCAATTGCAGAGTTGTTCGGGCACCGGATATTTCACCACTGACGGCCTTCGCTTCCGCAAGCCAGATGAGGCAGGCCGGACTCAGGCCGTGCGGGTTCGAGGTGTCGTTCTCGATTCCCACCCGGCTATCCAACAGTTCGGTGATCGCAGTCTGCACCCGCCCGGCCGCCAGAGCCGCATGCCCTCGTAGAAACGTGGCCTGGATGTGGGTGGTACCCCCGACGTCACGTGCGATCTCGGTGAACCGGGTGGCCTCATCGAGGCATCGGTCGATACGGCCGGCGATTCGGCAGACCCGGGCATGGATGGCTGCGAGCCAGAACTGCAATTGCGCGGTCTGCCACGAGACCTCTGCTCTGGCGAAGCCTTGGTTTGCGTATTCGGTTGCAGCATCGCATTTTCCGATGGCTCCGGTGGACATCACCATGGCGGCTGTTGCCATCATCGAGAAGAAGTCACCCGTCCCGGTCCCGGAAAATGACGCCTCGGCCTCCCTGATAGCGTCCCTGGGCGCTGCCTGCACAGAGAGTATGCAGGCCCGGACTGCGTAGAGTTCCGATCGCACCGCCTGGGTGAGTGATCCCGCATCGACCCTATCGAGCAGTTCTGACGCCTCGGCGGGACGTGCGAGCATCCACACGAGGTTTGCGGCCCGCAAGATGTTCCACCGGGCGAAGGCCGGATTACCTGGCTCAACGGCATATTCGATGAAAGCCTGCTCGGCCCTCTGCCCCTGGCCCGCCACCACCAATGTCAGCAGGTGAAAATACGCCTCTTCTGGTGAGATATCCAGGGCCAGCGCGGATGTGGCGAATCGTGTCGCAAGGTCGACATCGAGCGACAACAGCGCGATCTGTGATGCCCGGGCGAGAAGTGGGGGATCGGGACGAAGATCGGATTCGATCAGAAGCACTGCGCGCCGAAGCACGGCGGACGGCTCACCACGCTCACCGTCGGAGAGCGTGTTCGCGATGTCTGTGGCCAGGCGGCGGCGCCGAAGCAGACCGAGTTCAGCCCGGCGGACCTCTCCCAGCAAAGGGTGGCCGAGTCGGACGCTGATCGTTCCCGTGGGTGAGACGCGCGTGTTGATGGCACCCAACGATTCGGCGAGTTCCAGCGTGGGCGCGTCGACCAGTGAGGCCAGTTCGGCCGTCGTCAGTGGTTCGCTGACGGCCAGCAGGTCGACCAGATCCGACACCGCGGATGGGAGATTGGTCATGTTGGCCCGGATGATTTCCGCCAATGTCGGAGAGATGGTCAGGTTGCCGGACCAGAACCACAAGCCGGAGGTGTTGGTGAAACGGCCTGCTGCGTACTCTTCGTCGACGAGTTGGCGCAGCAACAGGACGTTCCCGTCGCACAGCGTGTGCAACCGTTTGAGGCTTGTTGATTCGATCGGTCCGCCGAATGCTCGCTCGAGTAACTGGCGCGTCTCTGTGCGGGACAGCGGCTGCAGTTCGAGGCGCGGCAGGTGCCGGTCTTTCCACAGAGCTGCGATGGCATCGGGTGCGGGTTCACCGGTGCGTATCGACGCCAACACATTGGCGAGTTTGCGTACCGTCAGCTCGTGAATCACGAATGCGGATTGATTGTCGAGGAGATGCGCGTCATCAACCGCCACGATCGGGGACTTGTCGTCCGATGACGTCAAATGGTTGAGAAGGCTTCGAATCTGCCGAAGTGGTTGCGCGTCCACGTCGATATCGAGGTCGAGGTCGGCAAAAACGGCAAGTGGTACATCTCGGGACGACAACGTCGCGGACACCCGGTAACACCGGTGGCCCAGGCGGCTCGCCGCCGCGACGGCCTCGGTGCACAGTCGGGTTTTGCCGACACCGGCCGCACCACCGATGACGATGCCGTTGCCCCCACCGCGACGAGTGATTGAGGCCGTGGCGAGTTCTACTTCTTCTCGGCGTCCCGCGATCGGCCACTCGACGAACATGATCGACCCCCTCGATCACAATTCACGATGTCTGAAAGTTCTGCTTTATCTGCTCACCCGTGCCGCTGGCGTAGGTGAGCCAGCTTTGCCTCGGCGACGTCGTAGAGCATCGGTAACGCAGTGATGTCGACGTCAAGGCAGTCGGCGACTGTTGTGGCCGGGATTCCGGCGGCTCGCAAGCGCAGCGCGATCGAATACACCACCGGCAGATCACTCATGGCGGTGTCGAGATCAGGCGCGTTGGTTGCCACCCATGCATCGTCATCCGATTTGGAAGGCGAGGGTGGGGTAGCGGACTACCCCGATTACGGGTGCCGATTCGTAGCCCTACTCAGGCACCGCGCTGTCATGGACTCCGGGATGTGTCAGAACTCGTCGAGCGTGACGTAGCCGTCTTGGAGAGCGCGCGCCAACAGTGCTGCCTTGGTGTGCGCGGGTCGGCCGCTGGCCGCGTATTTACCTCGGATCCGGTTGACGTGAGTGTTGACGGTCGCCGCAGTGATGAACAATTCGCTGGCAGCGCTGGACTTCGAGTCATGCTTTACCCAGCAGCGCAGCACTTCGATCTCGCGTGCGGTGAGACGTGGCATGGCAAACCCTCTGATGCTGAGAGGGGCAAGTGACAAAGTCATCGAAATATCTCCTGGTGATTGGCTTCCCGGCCCAGGATGATCTTCTTATGATTGGCGACGTTCGGGTAGCCACATCTTTTGGTTACACCAAAAATGCCTCATCGTTACCGTTGCTAGCTAGCAAGGTCGGAGGCCGGATCTCCATGCACGTCAAGATCAATCCTCATCGTGCCAGACTTTTCGTCGCTGCGATAGATCGAAATCAAATTCGATCTTCCAGGAGGTAGGACACGGATTCGTAGGTGCCCACCATCGGAGGTGTGGAGCACCGCATTCACATGCTGCGTGACCCGCTGGTGGACCGCGGGCGATGTGTAGGTGAGCCCGCCGTCATCGATCATCACAACGTCGACGCCTCGGCGCCGGGCGGCACGCACATTGCCGGCGACCGCAGCGTTCGTCAGCTCTGCCGCCTGTATCTGATCGCGGAGCTGACCCTCGAGCAGCGCGCAGGTTCTCTTGTCTGCGTCGGAAAGCTGCTGTCCCTCGGCGATTCGCGTGAGCATCGGTCGGACCATCGTTTCGAGGTCGGAGAGCCGGGACATGCGTTCTTCACGGGCGGCGCCGGCAGCAGCTGCTCGGGCCGCTTCCTCGGACTCTGCGCGGTTCATTGCCTCGATGGCGAGAATCGAATGTCGCAGGACCAATGCGAATGCTGTTCCGACGAACAGTCGGACCGGTAGCAGCATCATCAGAACAATGTCCGGGCGTCCCTCGGAAAATATTGCGGACCACGCGATGATGAGGACGTAGCAGCCTGCAAAGCTGGACCAGGAGAGCAGGATTCGTCCACGAAGGCAGAGTATGACGCACAGTATGGCGACAGAGCTCAAAAGCCAAGGTGGACGGCTGCTTTCGATGACCTGAGGTTCCGCGATCAGGAATGTGAGCACGGCGGCCGGCAGTGCCAGGCAAGCGATGGCCGTGAACCGGAGCTCAAGTGGGTCCTTGTGCCCGAAGGTGATTGCGCCTGCACAGATGCAGAGGAACCCCAGTGTCACGATGACCGGCCACACAGCGCCGTCGGCGGGCAGGCTGCCGAAGGCAACAAAGGCCGTGACCGCGACAAAACTGAGAAACGCCAGGCCGACGAAGATTCGGGTGGTCATGTCGGTCGCCGCCAGGTCAATACCACGTGGGTACCGTCGCCGGGCTTCGAGCTGATTGTCGCCGATCCGCCCGAGATCTGTTCCAGCCGCCCACGAATCGACAGCGCAATACCCAAACGATCGGAGGGGACGAGGCTTTCGTCAAAGCCGATCCCATTGTCCGAGATGTCGATGGTCAGCGAGTTCGTACCCATCGTCAACAGGACCGAGCGCTTGGCGTCAGGACCGGCGTGCCGGACACTGTTGTGCAGCGCCTCGGACATGGCTGCCATCATCGCGTGCACGGCGTCCTGTGGATAGGTCGTCGATGCTTCGATCGCTGCGGTGTTGTGCACCTGTGAGCCCGGGTCCACGACCTCGGCGGCAGATTCGGCCTCGGAAATCACCTCGGTTGGAGTCATGGCGCGCTGTAGATCGTCATCGGCTCGGAGGTCATCGAGTTGCTTCAGGGTGGCGAGGGCCTGGCTCTGCAGTTCGACGTTGGTGCCCTCGCGGGACGCGGCCCACATGATCGACATGACGCGATCGTGGGTGATCGCATCCAATCGTGCGCGTTCACGTCGTCGACTCTGCTCAGCGGCGTTGGCTTCCGCGCGGGCTTTTGCGCGAACCTGGGCGCGATCGCGAAGCCTGCCGGTCTGCAAGGCAATGATTGCGATGGTAAATGGGACCGCGGATACGAACAGCCCCCAGGCGAGGTCGGTGACGAACTCGGTGGCGCTGGTTCGCTCCGCCACGGAGGCGCTGATCAGGCGGGTTGCCGTCACCGACACCAGGAAGTAGACGGTCGCCGCAGGGAGCGGCATCACAACCACAGCCGCGACACTGGCGACGCCGGCGATCGGTGTCAGCCAGGCGCCGCTCCCATCGTCGGTCGGTAGGCCGTTCCACACGAAGGGGAACGACGCGAAGACGACGACGTAGGAGATCGACACCGCCCACGCCGCACGATATGTCCAGCGGCTGTCGGGGATGAATGTGTAGACGAACATCGCTGCTGCGGGCGCGACGATGAACGTCAACGCGGTGATGGTCCACCACGTCGGGACGACTTCCGAGAGAGATCTGATGGGGGTGATCAGCAGCAGCGGGTAAAGGCACATCGCGATCGACCCGAACCGGCTGACCTGTCGGGCTGTGAGATCGCCGGCCGATGTCGGAGTTGGCGACTCCGGCGTTACCGATCTCAGCGGCGAAAGCGCCGCGGCATTGGTAGCCATCCGTCCTCCAGTGCCCGTTTGTACAGATCGGTCTTCGTGGGTGCCGGCCGACCTGCCTCGGAATACTTTTGTTTGATCCGCCCTACGTACGAGTTCACGGTCTCGGCCGACAGGCCGGTGATCGCGGCCACCCGCGTTGCAGGCTCACCCGCGGCGTACAGCTCGAGAATCTGACGCTGTCTGGGGCTGAGGTTGACCGCAGCGAGATTGGGATCGGAGTCGATGGCGGTGGCCCATTCCATGGTGGGAACCACCACGCCGGACAGTGCCGATCGGATCGCGCTGATGAGCTCTTCTACGTCGACTGATTTTCGCAGGATGCCGAGCACCCCCGCGGTGAGAGCTTCGCGGATCAGGAATGGCTCGGACGCAGACGTGAAGATCAAGATATTTTCGGTGACGCTGCGCAGCTGCTCGATATTGCTGCGCGGCCTCGAATCATCGGAAAGCCGAAGGTCGAGGAGAGCGAGATCGATCGGTTCGCCCTGGTCGATGAGTTTCGCCACCGTCGGAGCATCAGCCACCACCGACAATCCGGCTGCCTGATTGATGATCGTCACCAGACCCCGCCGGGTGGTCGCGAAATCTTCCACGACTCCAATTCGGGCAAGCTCGCGCGTCTCATCCATGGGTCACACGGTGAGAAATTGCGAAAGCCTCCATTGGTGGGACCTACTGGTTCAAGTCTGCCTGAACAGACAGAACGTCTATTTGCCGGTTCGGGATGAACTCACGCCCATGTTCTTGAGCTGGCCAAGAATTATCTTAGCTGTCACCAGCCCAAACCGCAGGGGTCGTTACTGATTGCCCGGTGCACGTGGGCGGCAGGCTGAGCGTGTTATGCGGGGCGGGAAAGTTTGATTCACACCGCGTTGACCGGGACCGTGGCTCGAGGCGGTAGGGCAACGGTGGTTTCGACAATGGCGGAGCGGAAATCTCGTGTCACTTGCGCACGGCGCAAGGTGAGCAGCTCGGGTGGACCTTCGAGTAGGTAGCGGCGGGCCAACCGTCGAGGATCGGACCCGAGCCGGTGGAGCCATTCGAGCCCGAGGCGTTGCAGTTGAACCGGTGCCCTCGCAGTGGTTCCTGCCAGGAAGTCGGCCGCTGCACCAAAGGCCAGCAATGCGCGTGATCCGGTCAATGTGCCGAAGTGTTCGATCCACATCTCCTGACGGGGTTTGCCCAATCCGACCACGAGTATGTCGATCCCGGCATCCCGGACCTCCTCGGCGTCGCGTGCGCATTTACGTGGGTCCGAGAGGTCGGCACGGTCAGGCGACCAGTAACGGACCGGTCCCAGCCCGCCAAAGTCCTCCCTGATCCGCTCATCCAGTTTTCGGTGCAGATCGGGAAACCCCCCGTAGAAGCCGACGCGGCTCCCGGCGCGCTCGGCCTCGTGCAATATCGACGGCAGCAGGTCTGCGCCCGTGAGGCGAGGCCAAGGGCGCCCCGTCAACTTCGTCGCGCGGGCAACGATGGGGGCTCCGTCGGCGAGTAGCACCCAGTCGACGCCGTCATCACCGTGGCGATCCGGGTGGTCGAGGCGTGGGCCACCAGGGGAGGTGAAGTGATGTAAGTGATCGAGGTTGACCGATCCGATTGCCAGCGGGGTTTTCTGCGGACCGCTCAGACGTCTCTGCACCGCATCGAGCACCAGATCTTCCGTGCATAGGTCGACAGGGACTCCGCCGACCATCATCGTTACGGTCTGCGGTGCCAGAGTTGTTTCTGAGTGCATCGTCGCTCTCCTGAAAATCGGGTCGAGTCGGGGGTGGTTCGGTTAGTACGCGCCTTGGCTTCTGATGACGGCATGCAATGTGCGCCAAAGGATTAGGAGGTCCTGCATGATCGACCAGTTCTCGACGTAGAGAAGGTCGAGGCGTACGGATTCGTCCCACGACAGCTCCGAGCGCCCCGAGATCTGCCACAGACCGGTCATCCCGGGGCGAACGAGCATTCTGCGGATCACCGGGCCGCGGTATTGCGCGACCTCTTCACGGAGTGGCGGTCGCGGTCCGACCAGGCTCATGTCGCCGGTCAGGACATTGATCAGCTGGGGGAGTTCATCGAGGCTGTACCGGCGCAGAAAGGCGCCGACACGAGTGACGCGGGGATCCACACGCATCTTGAACAAGACGCCGTTTCCGTCGGATGCTTCAACCAATGCGGCTTTTTGCTGGTCAGCACCATCGACCATGCTGCGGAACTTCCACATCAAGAACGGTTTGTTGCCCAGTCCGATACGTTCCGCCCGATAGAAGATTGGGCCGGGTGAGCTGCATTTGACCGCAATTGCGCAGACGAGAAGCGCCGGGGCCAAGAGAAATAGCAGGGTACCGGCGCCGAGTCGGTCGACGCCGGCTTTGAGGAACCGGTTTGCTCCGGCGTAGCGCGGCTTGTCGATGTGCACCATCGGCAGCCCGGCCACCGGGCGCACCATCATCCGGGGGCCCGCGATGTCCGTGACGCCGGGTGCCACCACCATGTCGACATCCATCGCCTCGAGCTCCCAGGACAGCTCGCGCATCACCGAATAGCCAAGTGCGGAAGCGGATGTCACGGCGACAGTCGTGGCGCCGGTCTGCTTGACGGCAGTGGTGAGGCCAACAAGATCCACGGCCGAGGGTTGACGGGGTCCGAGCGGCGTCGCGGCCGAGCCGAAATGGCCCTTCGGGGTCGAGGCGTCCCTGGTGTTCACCAGGCCGACCACCTTGTAGCCCAAGATCGGATTGTCTTCGATGCGATCGATCAATGGAATCGAAGAATCGGAATCGCCCACTATGAGTATTCGCTGTAGATTCGTTCCGTTTGCGCGCTGGTGGGTCAGATTCTTGCGCCACACCCATCGGCCGGAGAGTAGCGCAATTGTTCCGAATGGCAATGCGACCGCCACGAAACCGCGAGCGATATCCAGCTTGAATGCGAGGTCAAAAATTGCCAAGAATCCGAAAGCCATAAAGCAGGCGGTGGCCACCCTGCTGTATTCCGTCGCTCCGGATCCTATGATTCTCTTGTCCGAACTCTGTGTTATGCGCAATGCGACGATCCACGCAACAGACAACGCGATTGTCTCGATGAGAAGATGGTTGCGTTGGTCAATTCCCAACCCACCATTTCCGGAGAATCGAATAATTACCGCACCCGCCACCGCCCCGAGTACCAGCGTGAGATCGGTCCAGAGCACCCGGCGCACATACGCCACCGACCAGCGCTCAAAAGTGCCGTTCACCAGCTCAAGGGTAGGTCTGTCGGTGTGGACAGGTGCGGCGTGCGCTTCGTTCAACATGACTCTCGGACCCCTTGCGCTGTTCGAATTTCCGGTGTGGACGCAGGATGCTGATTGCCACAGTTAATCGAATATTGGCGAAATTACCTTTGATTGCTCGACGGGCCACATAGTCCAATTGGGCTACAGCTGGACCGGGATAAAAGTTCGTTTGAATAAATTCTCAAAGGGGATTGATTTGGGAATTACGAATTTCAATAGAAGATCATCAATTGATGGTCCATAAATGAACGTTAAGCTCAGATCTGCATCACAGGAACGGAACTGAAATGGAGAGTCATTGCCTTTGGTAGCTGCTTCTCCAGGTGTTCAAGTTGAAATTCAATCATTCTGCCTACAAAAGTTACGTGCACTAATCATAAGAAGGATCGTCTGAACGTATTCAGTTTCGAATCTGGCTCGCGGTTCTTGCAATACCCGACGCATAATCGGGGTTGCGATCCCAAAGTTCGCGACCGGGTGACGGAGAGACTCCGCCCCGGTCGAGCGTGCACGTCGGCTGCTTCGGTGGTCGCCCCGCGCGTTCTACCAAGGAGCAATCGATGACGAAACAACTCGGCGTGGCAGTGGTCGGTGCCGGATACTGGGGCCCGAACCTGGTGCGCAACTTTCGGGCATCACCGGATTGGGATCTTGTCGCCGTGTGTGACCTGGACGAACAGCGTGCTCGCGCGGTGATCGGTCCGCGGTCGACGGTGGTGGCGGAGTCGTCGTTCGAGCGACTCCTGGAGCGGGATGACATCGACGCCGTCGCGATCGCGACGCCGGCCCAGACCCATGCATCGCTGGCGATGGCCGCGATCGAAGCCGGCAAACATGTGTTGGTGGAGAAGCCGCTGGCTCCCAGTGTGGTCGAAGCGGGATTGATGGTGGAGGCAGCTCGCGAAGCGGACCGGGTCCTGATGATCGACCACACTTATTGCTACACGCCTGCGGTGCAGTACATCGCTCAGGCCGTGCGGTCGGGCACGCTCGGCAACATCATGTACATCGACTCGACTCGAATCAACCTGGGGCTGGTACAGCCCGATGTTGATGTCTTCTGGGATCTGGCGCCGCATGACCTGTCGATCCTCGACTTCATTCTGCCTGGCGGTCTCAACCCTGTTGAGGTGAGTGCCACCGGAGCTGATCCGCTTCGGGTCGGCAACGCATGTGTCGGTCACATCTCACTGACCATGATCGATGGATCGACAGCCCACATCAACGTCAACTGGTTGTCGCCCACCAAGATTCGGCAGATGGTCATCGGAGGCAGTCATCGGACCGTTGTGTGGGATGATCTCGACGCACAACGCCGCGTAGCTGTTCATGACAGGGGTGTCGACCTGGCCTTCGGCCGATCCGAGGACGAACGGCAGGCGGCGCGGGTCTCGTATCGCTTGGGAGACATCACGGTTCCGGCGCTCACCGAGAAAGAAGCACTCGCGACGATGGTGGGAGAGTTTGCCGACGCGATCAGATCTGGGCGCACGGCCCGGACTGACGGCGCGGCAGGCCTGCGGGTGCTGTCGGTCCTCGAAGCGGTCTCGGAAAGCCTGGCTGCCCGTGGTCGCCCGATCACGCCGCGTCACTACGACAACGCGCTTGCCTACCGGAGCGCATCATGACGGCATTGCAGGGCGCATCGGTCCTGGTGACCGGCGGGGCCGGCACGATCGGCTCGACCATCGTCGACCAGTTGTTGGATCAAGGTGTGGATCGGGTTGTGGTTCTCGACAACCTGGTTCGCGGTCGGGAAGCGAATCTGTCTGTAGCCCTGGATGATCCGCGCACCGAGTTGGTGGTAGGCGATCTCCGCGACCGTGACCTGGTGAACGATCTGACCAAGGGGTCCGACCTGGTGTTCCACCAAGCTGCGATCCGGATCACCCAGTGCGCCGAAGAGCCGCGGCTTGCGCTTGATGTGCTGGTCAACGGGACTTTCACGGTTCTCGAAGCGGCGGCTGCACACGGTGTGGACAAGGTGATCGCGGCGTCATCCGCCTCGGTGTACGGAATGGCAGAGCAGTTCCCGACAGGCGAACGCCACCATCACCACAACAACGACACGTTCTACGGCGCTGCCAAGAGTTTCAACGAAGGCATGCTCCGCAGCTTTCGGGCCATGTACGGGATGAGGTACGTCGCGCTGCGGTACTTCAATGTGTACGGGCCGCGGATGGACGTGCATGGTCTGTACACCGAGGTCCTCGTCCGCTGGATGGAGAGAATCGCGGATGGTCTTCCACCGCTGATCTTCGGTGACGGATCGCAGACGATGGACTTTGCGTACACCGAGGACATCGCTCGTGCGAATGTCCTGGCCGCCCTCAGTGATATCGATGAGGGCGTCTACAACATCGCCAGCGGTGTCGAGACCTCACTGCTGGAGCTGGCCGATTCGCTGTTGCGCGCCATGAACTCCCCGTTGTCTGTCGAGCACGGTCCGGAGCGGGCCGTGAACGGGGTGGCACGGCGACTCGCCGACGTTACCGCGGCCCGGCGTGACCTCGGGTTCAGTACGGAAGTCGGTGTTGAAGACGGACTACGTGCGCTGGTGCGGTGGTGGGAACCTCAACGCGAGAGCATTGCGGCCGGCAGAGTGGTGGCCTCATGACCGCCGTGACCAGGCTCAACGTGATGCAGCCCTACCTCGGTGAGGAAGAGATCGCGGCGGTGACCGAGGTCCTCGAATCCGGATGGGTTGCGCAAGGCCCCCGGGTCGCGGAGTTCGAGACCCGCTTCGCTGCGGCGGTCGATTCCCGCAATGCCGTCGCGGTATCGAGTTGCACTGCGGCCCTGCATCTGTCGATGGTGGTGGCAGGTGTGCAGCCCGGCGACGACGTGGTGGTGCCGTCATTCTCATTTGTCGCGACTGCAAATGCGCCTACGTACGTCGGCGCCAACCCGGTGTTTGCCGACGTCGATCCGATCACCGGCAATGTGACCCCCGCGACCATCAAAGCCGCATTGACACCGGCAACCACCGCAGTGATCGCTGTTGATCAGGGTGGCATACCCGCCGACATTGCCGCCATCAAAGCGCTGTGTGAACCACGCGGTATCACGGTGATCGAGGATGCGGCGTGTGGTGCGGGTTCGCGCCTGCGTAACCGCTCGGTGGGTGTGCACGCCGACATCGCGGTGTGGTCGTTTCATCCGCGCAAACTGCTCACCACCGGTGAAGGTGGCATGTTGACCACAAACCGGCCGGACTGGGCCGACCGCGCCCGGAAGCTGCGCGAGCATGCGATGAGTGTCAGTGCAACACAACGTCATCAGAGCGTGCTGGCTCCGGCAGAGCAGTACCTCGAGGTCGGCTTCAACTACCGGATGACCGACCTGCAGGCCGCGGTCGGCATCGTGCAACTGGGCCGGCTCGGCGAGACGGTGACCCGCCGACGTGTCATGGCGGGGATGTACCAAGATGCGCTCGCTGATATAGCCGGTGTGCGCTGCGTGGCCGACCCCGCCGGCGGGCGATCGAACTTTCAATCGTTCTGGATCGAAGTCGGTGTCGGGCATCGCAACTCCCGTGATGAACTACTCGGTGAACTCGCAACGGCGGGAATCTCGGCCCGCAGGGGAATCATGGCCGCGCACCGTCAGCCGGCGCATGCGTGGCGTGATCACGCTGATCTGACAGTCACCGAACGGTTGACCGACACCACGCTCATCTTGCCCCTGTTCCACCAGATGACCTCTGACGACCTGTTCCGGGTCGTGGATGTGATCAGGGGGACCTGATGCGATCGGTGATCCTGGTCGGTGCAGGCGGTCTTGCCAGGGAAGTGATTGCGCTGCTCGAAGGTTCGGCAGAGTACAAGCCGATCGGTCTGCTGGACGACAATCCGGTTCTGCACGGTACTGACATGGGCGGCCTGTCCGTGCTCGGCGGGATCGACTCGGCCGGTGAGCATGACGATTCCGACTTCTTGGTGTGTACCGGATCGGGTCGGTCGCGCAGGCGCATAGTGGAGCGGCTGTTTCGCCTGGGAATCAACAGCGCGCGGTATGCCACCGTTGTCGCCCCGGATGTTCGGGTCCCTTCGGATTCCACAGTCGGTACAGGGGCCATCCTCCTGGCAGGCACGGTGCTCACCGCCTCGGTGTCGATAGGGCGCCACGCTGTGCTGATGCCACATGTGGTCTGCACACACGACAACCAGGTCGGTGACTTCGGGACACTCTGTGCCGGAGTAACTCTCGGCGGATCTGTGGTGGTGGGAGAAGCGGCGTATCTGGGTATGAACAGCGCCGTGAAACAAAACGTCCGGGTAGGGGCGTGTGCGGTTCTGGGTATGGGCTCGGTGTTGCTGACCGACCTACCTGACGACGAGGTCTGGGCGGGCAATCCCGCACATCCCATCAATCATGGAGACAGCAGGGAATGACAATAGAGCGACTTGCCCCTCGTACCGTAGTGCCCTTTGTGGATCTCGTGTCGCAGTTCGACGACGTCGCCGCCGAGGTGATGCCCCAGCTCCAGGACCTGCTGCAGAGCGCCGGGTATATCGGTGGCAGACCGGTGGCAGATTTCGAGTCGGCATACGCCGCGTTCTCCGGTGCGCGCCATTGCGTCGGAGTCGGCAATGGCACCGATGCCATCGAGATCGCGCTGCGCGCAGCTGGAGTCGGTTCGGGTGATGAGGTGATCCTGCCCACCAACTCGTTCATCGCGACGGCAGAGGCCGTGAGCCGAACCGGTGCGACACCGGTACTCGTCGATGTCGACCCGCAATACCTGCTGATCGATCCGGAGCAGGTTGAGGCGGCGATCACCACGCGCACTCGCGCAATCATCCCGGTCCATCTGTTCGGACAGAGTGCGCCCGTTGAAAAGCTCGTTGACATGGCGGCCAGGCACGATGTGGCGATCATCGAGGATGCGGCGCAATCGCAGGGCGCAAGTCGAAACGGGGTGCCGGCCGGAACCACCGGGATCGCTGCCGGGACCAGCTTTTACCCTGGCAAAAACCTCGGGGCAGCCGGTGATGCGGGTGCGGTTCTGACCAATGACGAATCAGTAGCGGACCGCGTCAGAACCATCGCGGCCCACGGGAGCCGGCAAAAGTACGTGCACGATGTGATCGGTTTGAACTCCAGACTTGACGCCGTCCAGGCTCTGGTCTTGGGCGCAAAGCTCGGACATCTGGAGCGTTGGAATAAACTGCGGCGCAACGCAGCCGACCACTACGGAGAGCTTCTCGCAGGAGTTGAGGGCGTGCGCGTGCCGACTTCGGCCCCGGGCAACGTGGATGTGTGGCACCTGTACGTGGTGCGGGTGGACAGTCGTGACCGGGTACTCGAGAGGCTCGGGGCCGCGGGGATCGGAGCGGGCATCCACTACCCGACACCGATTCATCTGACCGGGGCGTACGGAGCGGGTCACCGAGTCGGACAGTTCCCGGTCAGTGAGCAGGCGGCCCGCGAAATCCTCTCGCTACCTTTGTTTCCGCACATCACGACCGCTCAGCAAGAGTGCGTTGCGGACTGTCTCGGGCTGATAGTCGGCGGCACCCGGTGAGGCGGCCCTTTGCGCCGCATGTCCGGCGTGGGAACCGTCGTCGAGGGTGAATCGAATGCGAATACTGGTCTATCCCAAAAATCTCCGCTCCGGAGATAGTCAGCGAAGCGCTGTCGAACTGGGAGGGGCATTGGCTGCCGTCGGGCATTCGGTCACGGTAATCGGTTGCCCCGGGATGTTGGTCGAACGGGTTCGCGAGCTCGATGTTGAGCTGGTCCTGATGCCTTGTGGTCAGGAGAAGAGCACCCTTCAATCGATTCTACGGTTACGGAAAGTCATCCGGGAGCGGTCGATTGATGTCGTCCACGCTTTCGAGTGGGAGGCAATATCTGAAGCATTCATCGCCGCCAATCTGAGCCGCCGAGAGGTGGCAGTGGTCGGCACGATCCATTCGAGAGGTTCGTCTCCGATCTTGCCGCACACGGCTCCACTCCTGATGGGAGCAAGGAGCGCGGCGGCGGAGAAGCGTATCGCAGGATTCACACGGGTGGGTGTCCTGGAGCCGTGGGTGGACACGGCGGAGAATGCGCCCGGACTGCCTGCAGCCACCGGAAACTTCCTGGAGCGCAGTCATATCGACAGTGACGGATTGCTCGTGGCGCTGGTGACACCGCTCGACAATGAGCGGTCCATCACCAGCCTGATGACGGTGATCGAGACTGTTGGAGACATAGCTGCGGAAGGCATATCCGTGCAACTGCTGGTGATCGGAGAAGGTGCACTACTCGGGTCGGCTTCGGTACGCGCGGCTGAGTTCAACCTGCGGTCCGGACGCGAAGTGGTTGTCGTGGCGGGGGAGTTGCTCGATCGCCGAGTTGCATATGCGGCTGCCGACGTGGTGGTGGCCTCTGGCAGTTCCTTGGCGCACGGCATGGCCTTTGGGAAACCAGTTGTCATCGCAGGCGAACGCGGCTTCTTCATGCCGTTGAGTCATGCGACCATCGACGAATTCTCGTGGAGTGGATGGTATGGCGTCGGTAGCGGAACGCGCCTTGGCAAAACCGAACTCCTCACGGCCCTGGAACCGCTACTCGAGAGTGCGCGACTTCGTGAGTATCGGGGCACGTATTCACGCGAAGTGGTGGCGGCCTACGGGTTGGATGAAGCAGTTCAGCGGCAACTCCAGGAGTACCTTGACGCCCTGAACACCAAGGTCGGCCGATTTGCGAGGTTTGTCGACGTATGTCGTGTGGGTGCTGCCCTGTTGGTTCACCGCGGTTTCCGCTTGCGCCCGGCATCAGTTAGCCGCACACCTCCGTCCCGGCCGAACAAGCCCCGGGTCGCTAGCGCACGCCCCGACCACACTGCGAAAGCGCGGTGTGAACACTTATGAAGGCGATCGATATGACAGTCGTCAGTGACAGACGCGTACAGATCCACCCTCAGGCGCTGTGTGAAAGTAGCGATGTTGGTGCGGGGACGAGGGTCTGGGCATTCGCGCACATTCTGAGCGAGGCGCGGGTCGGCCGTGACTGCAATGTCTGCGACCACGCCTACATCGAGTCCGGTGCGGTCGTGGGAGATCGTGTGACCGTCAAGAACCGAGTCCTCATCTTTGCCGGCGTGACCATCGAGGACGATGTCTTCCTCGGGCCTGCAGTGGTTTTCACCAATGATCTGCGTCCACGCGCTCACATCAAACGTGGCGACGAAGCATTGGAGTCAACCCGGGTACGGCGCGGAGCGACGTTGGGCGCGGGTGTTGTCGTGGTGTGCGGAACAACAATTGGTGAGCACGCCTTTGTCGGGGCCGGCGCTGTTGTTGTCGCAGATGTACCGGCGCATGGATTTATAGTCGGGAATCCGGGCAGGCGAATCGGATGGGCGTGCATGTGTGGGCAACGCCTGCCTGATGATCTGACCTGCGGTGACTGCGGACGCACCTATAGACACAACGGGGATGTGCTCGAACCAACCGGGGATTCTGCATCATGACTGATGTCGGTGAATTTATCGGTGCCGAAGGACCTGCAGACGTCGCAGTGGTTGTGGTGACCTACAACAGCGCCGACGACATTGGCGGGTTACTCGCCGACCTTCGGTGCGAAGCTCGGAAGAACTCGATCCGAGTGGTCGTGGTCGACAACGATTCATCCGACCGCACTGTGGAACTCGTGTCAACACACGGCGACGTGATCTTGATTTCTGCCGGTGCCAACATCGGATACGCAGGTGGCATCAATGTCGCGCGCAGACACGTCGGTGATTGTCATGCGATTCTCGTCCTGAACCCAGATCTGCGGGTACAGCCGGGTGCGGTCGCGGTGATGCTCGATGCACTCGACGACAGCCATGCGGGTGTGATCATCCCGCGAATCGTCGATGAAGACGGCGAGACCTACCCGTCGTTGCGTGCCGAGCCGACTGTTCGGAACGCATTGGGAGACGCCGTATTCGGACGTCACCTCGCCCGTCGACCTGCGTGGATGTCAGAGACGGTGTGGGATCCTGCGGAGTACGAGTACCCGCACCAGGCCGAGTGGGCGACAGGGGCGGCGCTGTTGATTCGTGCCGACCTTGATCGGGTCGTGGGGGACTGGGACGAGCGATACTTCCTCTACTCCGAAGAGGTCGACTTCCTTCGGCGGGTTCGAGAGGCCGGGTATGTGGTCTGGTTCGAGCCGGCTGCAGTGGTGGCACACCGCGGCGCGGGGTCGGGTAGTTCTTCTGCATTGTCAACACTGATGGCGGTCAACCGAGTTCGTTATTTCCGTAACCACCACGGCAGGTCGCACTCCGGATCGATCCGGGCGGCGGTCATCCTTGGCGAATTGTTGCGGTCGTACGATAGTGGCCACCGAACAACGCTGCGAGTTCTCTGTAACAGTGCCCGGTGGACCGAGTTGCCGAGCGCAGCGCCACTCCCGATTCGGACCGAAGGGGCTGGTCTGGGCGCGGTGATCGTGCCCGCACACAACGAGGCTGCCGTCATCGCGCGAACTCTCGAGCCACTGGCAGCAGCTGCTGTCGCCGGCTCAATCGAGCTCATCGTCGTGTGTAACGGGTGCACCGACGATACCGCGGAAGTCGCTGGTGCCTACGAGGGAGTCACGGTGGTGCAGACGGCCGAGGCGTCGAAGACCACTGCGCTGAACCTGGGGGATGCAACAGCGACCTTGTGGCCCCGCCTTTACCTGGATGCGGACACGCAAATCACCGTATCGGCTGTGGCACAGGTCTTTGACGTGCTCCGGTCAGGTTCTGTGCTGGCAGCTCGACCGTCTTCGAGATTTGATGTCGACGGTGCAGATGGAGTTGTGCGTTCGTACTATCGAGCCCGATCTCGGATCGCCTGGTTCCGCACGGCATTGTGGGGTGCGGGTGCCTACGGGCTCAGTGAGGCCGGGCATCGCCGCATCGGTTCGTTCCCGGTTTTGACCGGCGACGATCTATGGGTGGACGCCCAGTTTGCGGCGCACGAGAAGACTGTCGTCGACACAGCACCGACCGCCGTTGTCGTTCCGCGCGACCGCCGAAGTTTGCTGCACATGCTGAAGCGGGTTTACCGGGGTAAGGCCGAGGTCGAAGCGGCTCGTGGGGCAGGCCGCACCTTGGGTGAGCTATCCGGTTCCATCAGGGGGCCGGTATCGGCCTGGGATGCAGGAACTTACGTCTGTCTCACCCTGGTTGCCCGAAGCGGGACCTCACGTACGACAAGCACATCCTGGGAGCGTGACGACAGCAGTCGGCAGGTGACCCCCGTTTGATGCAGCTCGAATTGCAAAGTACACATGCGTCGAATTGCGGCGTTCCTCCAGATCTTCATGATTGGCACTCACCATGGTTTCTTTTCACCTTCGCATCACCCAACTTCTGATCATTGCAGCCCTGACAGTTGTCGGTGTGGGTGCCTGCGATGCTGCCGGCGCGGGCAGCAGTGATGAAAAGACCGAAGGGATAGGGAGTTTGGAGCGTGTTCCGTGGGAAGGGGGCCCAGCCTATTACGAGCAGTTCGAGAACGCATCGGATTGGACGAACCCTGATTTCTTTCCGGTCGGAATCTGGCACGGATCATTTGACGACAGGGCGCAGGTCCAGTGGGACAAAGACCTTGGATTCAACTTCTACACCGGGGGACTGTGGGAGAAGTCCGACTTCTCGACGCTTGAGGCCACCGACATGTATTGGGTTGGCGGACAGGTGAACAGCGGGTTCGATCGAAAATCCAAGAATTGGCCCGGTATCGTGACAGACGACGAGATCGACGGACGATATGAAGACCCGGCAGAAGGTCAGGCTCTCTTGCAAGGTGTCGTCGACGAATACGGGGGTAAGGGGCAATTCCTGTATGGCAACTACACCCAACTGGTGGTGGGGGCCGACTTGCCGGTTTCCGATCAGGAGAAGTACGTCAACAACTATTCGGACGTCGTGAGCCTGGACATGTACTTCTATACGATCCCGTTCTGTGACTGGCCGGAATACCGCGGCGACATCTACGTGAACCCGATTCCCAAGGACACGTGTCGGACGGCTTCGAGTTATGGTCGAATGGTCGATTCACTACGACAGCGCGATGCAGTGGACGGCCGGTTGCAACAGACTTGGAGCTTCTTGGAGGTCGTGTCAGGTGCAGGCGGCGAAGACTCGTTCACTGGTTACATCACTCCCGACCAACTCAAGGGTGCAGCGATGTCGTCGGTGATCAATGAGGCGCGCGGGCTCGTGTGGTTCCCGCAGTCTTTTGCCGGCAACTGTAAGACCTCACAGTCGATCAGGGAGGCGCAACTCCAGGGTGCGGCGTTCTGTGGATACGAACAGGTCATGGCAGTGGGTGAGGTGAACAACTTCGTCGCTTCGCTTGCGCCGGTGTTGAATACGCAGAGCTACAAGTGGGATGCGGGTGAGGGGACCGATACCATGCTCAAAGTCCACGACGGCTACGCCTATCTGTTCGCGATGACCGACGGTGAGGCGGGAACACAGAGTTTCACCGTCCCGGACGGGCTCGCGAGCTCCGTTGAAGTAGTCGGTGAGGATCGAAACATCTCGATCACCGGCGGGCGTTTCGAAGACGAGTTCCCGCTGGAATCGAGCTATCACGTGTACAAGATCGCTCTGGCATAGAGCTCGTTCGGCGACACAGAGGAAGACCGGTCTCACACGACCGGTCTTCCTCTGTGGTCGGGATGGCTTCTGGATCCTGCCGTTGGGGCCAAATGTGACGTTGAGGGTCCCGGCACACCACCACACGTTGATGGTGTGCGGTCAGAGGCCCGTTCAGGGAGTGGCTTTGGCGCTGCTGTTCGACCTACTGGCCCACAGCAATCCGTAAAGTATGAACAAGATGAAGGTCGACTGCTGGAATGTGAACATGTCGAACGTCGCAGACGAAGCGAGCAGTCCGACGACTGACGCTCCGATCGCGTAGACCTGATCTCGCTCTTTTCTGTCTGTCGTCGTGCGGAGCCCGGTTGTGATTCCGATGACAGCGCCGATGGTGAGCAAGATCATCGCGGTCAGCCCAACAAGACCACCCTGCACCATTGCCTGCAACCATTGGTTGTCCAGGAACCGGTATTCGGTGGGTGGGTACGCCCCGAGTCCGAGCCCGAACCACGGATCCTTGTTGAACTGTTCAGCGACCGCGGCGTAGTCCTCGGTACGACTGAGAACGCTTGAATCAGTGCCTGACCCGGTGATCGTGGCGAACAATGAATTGAGCGGTCCAGGAAAGGCGATTTTGTAGAACAGCAGGATCCCGGTACCGGCGATCAGTGCGTTACCGAGAAGTCGCATGTTCATCGAGAATGCGTAGATCAGCACCGCAGCAATGATGGCGACCACTCCGGTTCTGGACACCGCCAGTGGGACCGCCATGAAGGCAAGGACGCAGGAGATCGTGCTCAGCTGGCGTCGAATCGGTGTCGTGGCGTACCGCGCGAAGTGCATGGCGAGCGGGACTGTGACGGCCGCGATGACCGCGAATTCGATTGCATGATCAGACGTTCCGAGCACCCGGACGGCATCCCCTCGTGCGTCGAGCCCGGCCGCTTCGAGATTGGACACGAATCCGGGTGGTACCAGGGCGAATCGAAAATCGAATGGCGTCGTCCCCTGCAGGACACCTACCGCGCACGCGAACGCGAGGCCTGACACCAGAGCACCAAGGACGATTGATCGGTCGCGGGCCGTGCGTACCGACTGGATGATGTAGAGGGCAATTCCGGCATCGGCGAGGGTGATCAAGGCTGTTCGTGTCTTGCTCGATTCGACCACCGCATTGCCGACTTCGAGTGAGCCGACGACATACGTGAGTAACTGCAGCAGTAGAAATCCCAGCATCAGCAGCGCTCCGGTATTCGGTGCTGCTGCGCCCCCCTTTCTGCTGCCCCGCGCCTTGATGAAACCGACCACGACAAGGGCCAGACAGATGTATGCCAGCAACCTCGCAGGGGATCCGTGCCCACGCAGTGGGCCGGGAATCACCGAGACGGAGGGGATTACGGGTACCACAACACACAGGATCGCCGGGATCCAGGGAATGGTGGTGTGTGCGCGCGACGTGTCTGTCCGTGCAGCGAGTTCAGCGGTCATCGGGAACGTGTGTCGGCGCGTACGAGCTCAACCTTCGCGGGTTCGTCTGCTAACTGATCGTGGCGGGGATCGGGATCGGGAACGGGATCGGGATGGCCGGATGTCTGGACGTTGCTCGGGTCGGGTTGGTCCGGCATCGGCGACTGGGCGTGGTCTTCGGGGGCACCGACCGGCGACCCGACACCTTCGTCTGTGGGTTCGGGCGAGTCCTCGGCGTCAGAGTCCTGTTCGGACCGCTTGCGATCCCGGGACCGCTTGATGATGACATCGGCGCCGACACCGAGCAGGACCGACAAACCTGCGCCGATGACAAAGATCGCCACGGTGTTCCGGGCTCGTCCGGGTTTGCGGGGCTCGGGCGCGGTGGGGG
Source organism: Williamsia sp. Y844 (assembly GCF_056786475.1). Classification (NCBI taxonomy): domain Bacteria; kingdom Bacillati; phylum Actinomycetota; class Actinomycetes; order Mycobacteriales; family Nocardiaceae; genus Williamsia; species Williamsia sp. Y844. Next base: position 978,044 of record NZ_JBXCJB010000001.1, on the reverse strand, counting down.
GACGAACTCGGTACGTTCTGGCCTGACTGACGGCGACGACACCGGCGTTGTCTTGGATTTGCTGCAGGGTCGTCGCCGCTTGCTGTGTCACTAGTTCCAGGGTTTTGTTGACTTCCTCTGGGTTCGGACCGGTGACGTCGACGGTGACGAGCGGTAGTTGGCCTCCTGGCACGGTGTAGACCGCTGTCACGTAGTCCGGTAGGCCGCCCTGCTCGCTGATTCCTGCGCGCACCAATTCGTCTTGAAGACCGAGTGCCACGAGATTTGAAACGAGACTGATACCGCCCGAGTCCATGAGTCCGTTTGCCGGTAGGCCGGCCTGCGGGCTGCCCGGGGCCACTGCCGGAGCGATACCGAGAACTGTCGTTCCGAAATATCGGGTTTCGACGGATACGTACGAGAAGCCGGCGAGGAGTACGGCCAGCAACAGCGCGGGCAGTGTCACATACCATCTGCGGGCGCATGCGCGACCAACATCGAAGAGATCCATTACTTCCCCTTGCCGAGAGCGATCATGATGAGATTTCCGCTTGCTTTGTGTGGTCGTGCCGAGACGACGGACGCACGCGGACCAAGACTCGTTCTGCCTTGTCGCGAGCAACATCCATTCCGCGATGACCGAAGAGTCGGACCGCGATTGCTTTGAGCGCCGCGCGTGCGCTCTCGTAGAGGGCCCGGGCCATGTTCTGAACCGTCAAGTCGTAAACGCGCGCGAGCATCGTCGGTTCGGGGATGTCATCGATGAGTCCTGGAAACTCTGTGGTGAACCCTGTCGGTGACACCAGACGCCCGCGGACTCGATTGCTGACATTGCGTCCGTGAATCACTTGCAACCATCCGGGGGCGCCGTCCAGTTCGATCAACGGCAGGTCAGCGGCCAGCAGATTGTGCCAATTGGACCAGCACCCCTGAGGCTGAACCCAGCTCTCGCTGACCGAACAGAAGGCGTTGTGACGATCCGTTCGGCGGTAGAGCTTCGCGTCTTTCCGAATGAGTCCGTTGGTCAAATAGATGGCACACCGGGCGCTGTCGTCCGGGGCTGACTGCAGCCTTGCGACGAAGTCGCGCGCGAGCCCGTCGTCGTTGTCGAGATTTGTCGTGATCACCAGATCGCCACTTCCGCCGGTGACGTGCGCGATGTCGGCGAACAGTTGCTCACGGTTCACGGTTGCCCGATAGATGGGCGTGAACAACTCCTTGGAGTTGACTTCACCGATCGCGTCGCGAAGCCACTGCGGTGTCTCCGGATCGAAATAGATGATCCATGAGAAGTTCTGGTTGGTCTGGTTGGCGACAGCGGGAAAGCAGTACCGGGTGAAGAGGTCCCACCGTTCGGTCAGCCAACCCTTTTCGAGTCTGATGCGCTGCTCGCGGCCTTCGGACGGAAGGTTGAAGCGGGTGAGCAGGACATGGTCGATCTTGCCGACGTGATTCACTTGGTTCCCGTTCAGATCGGTCATGCGTAGACCTCGCTCTCGACGATGGAGACCAGCTGGGATTTCGCCGACTTCCAGTTGTCTTGTCGGATGGTGGCCGCCGCGGCAGCGGCCTGTTCTTGTGGATCGGGCTCTGTGACAACGGCACTCAACTCATCGGCGATTGCCGATGGGGTGGGTGTCGCCCAGCGGACCGCAGTGCTCGGCATGTCGGCGCGTGCGTAGGGCGAATCGTTGACGACGGGAATCGCGCCGCAGGCGAGCATCTCTTCGACAACCAGTGAGATGTTGGTGAACGACATCGCGAGTCCACCGAGCGTCTCGTTGTACAGGTTTGCCAGCGCCCGTGGGCTGACCCGCGCGTGCTTCGTGATCGGGAAGGGCAGCGATTCGGGAATGTCGCCGAACACGTGAATGGCCTGTTCTGGATGCATTCGGTGAAACTGTTCGAGTGCGAGCATTGCCAGCGCCGTACCCCTGCGGGGGGTGTCGGGCCGGGCGTACAGCACGACACCAGTTCGGATATGTCCGCGGCCGAGCGAGTAAACCGAAGTGTCACAGCTGAATTCGAGCGTATCGGCGTGACAATGCTGCTGTAGCAGGTCGGCCACCATTCGCCCGACTGTGATGCATCGAAACCCGAATCGATAGGTGTCCTCTGCCAATGCAGATTCAGATCCTCGTGGGTAGAAGAACGGCTCGTAGTCCTGGACGAAGTAGAGGCGTGGACCAGGCGCGGCGCGCCCCCGGCGCGCCAAGACATGCGCTGTCTCCCAGGACGTCGCGACGTAGGCGTCGCAGCCTGTGACCCCGTCGGCGATATCGACCACAGTGGCGCGTATATCAGGCCAATGTCGCCGAATCACCGCCTCGTGGAACCCGATTGGAGTGCTACTTCGCTCGTAGAGGTAGATGACGCAATCGTGCCCCGCGGCCTCGAGCGCCTCGACCATACGAAAAATGGTGGTGTGGCCTCCCGAGCCACCGGAAGGCGGGCACATAACCCAGCCAATGGTCAAACGTGAGCCGGTGGCTGGTGGGACGTCGGGAAGTTGCCACATCACGGTGCGTGAATCGCACACGTCATCAGCGGCCAACGGGAATTCGAGTGACTTGGCACCGGTCGCGAGGTATGCGCGACGGGAGACACGACGTGCGATGTCCTGGAAGTCGCGCTGCTGAACCATGGTGGAGATCTGGGCCACTCGGCGGCGGACCGCGGTGGTTGTGTCGCTGTGGTTGCTCATACGCCGTACTTCTTCCATCTCAATGCGCGGTATTCGAAGACGACACCACGCGCGGCCCCGATCCCGGCGTAGGGCGTCCAGTGAACCGGCGCGAACCGCTGCAGGGCTTTTCGTCGTTGTAGACCACGCCACGCCGGGAGCTCGTCGAATCCAGGGAGCAGGGACGCAGCGTAGGTTTCGGCGATGGCGACGTTTTCGGGAATCGCCCGCCCTCGGTCGTAGGCGTGGCAGGCTTCTCGAAGTGCCGCGGTGGCGACCGCACGTCGCGAAATGGCTTGTAGCTCCACCATCTCGGGTTCTTCTCCCGTGGCATCCTCGAAGAGGGCGTCGAAAGCCACCTGCTGGGCACGCCATTGATCGACAGGTCCCGACAACGCGCGCGAGAGGCTGTCCGGGTGCTCGCGGTGCCAGGCCTGGTCGGCGCCGTCGACATGTCCGACGTCGGAGACCGAGGCAATCCGTAGCCACATCTCCATGTCATGGGTGTGTGGCAGATTCTTTTGGCCTCCGACCTTGTCAACCACCGAGGCTCGCATGAGGGCCTCCGGTGAGGTGATCACGTTCAGTCCGGTCTGACAACGATCTCGGAGCCACATTCGCCCAGGCCAGACTGTCCAAGAACGGACTGTCGAGACATGGACGGGCATACTCCCGGGCGGGATGCTGATCGGTCTGCCCCAACTACGACCATGTCGATCACTTGACAGCACCTCGGTGAAGTGGACCGGGTGTCCGTAGACAATCCCAACTGACGGAAACGCATTCGCCAGTGCAACTGACCTGGACAGTGATCCGGGGGTGAGCATGTCGTCGGCGTCGAGCCGGACGATGTATTCGCCGGACACCGCTTCCAGCCCGTCATTGAACGTGGCCACCGGACCACGATTGTGCGCATGGTGCAGTACTCGCACAGCGGGGTTGGATGCAGCCAATGACCTTGCAACAGAGAGGCTGTCGTCTGTCGATGCGTCATCGACGATGATGACTTCGACATCTACCTCCTGCTGGTCGAGTGCGCTTGCGACGGCAAAGGGCAGAAAGCGTGCGTAGTTGTAGCAGGGAATGACTACGGAGACGCGCGTGAATCGCTGCTGGGAAACTTCCGGTTTCACACGCCGGCGGTGTGTGAGTGCGTCCGCTGACTGCACTGGTCGGTTCATGACAATGCCCCCGCACTCGAACGCCACGTCTGTAGGACCCAGCGATGGATGAAAATCACGTAGATGAGCACAAACGCCAAACCGCCGATGGACATCGCCAAGAAGGGGCTGTCGATGCGATCTGAGACATATTGTGCGACAAACCAACTCGGAATAGCGGCCAGGATCGGGGGGATGAGCGCTCGGGCCACGGCACGCACGTCCGCCCCGATTTGGTTGGCGGCGAACAAGTAGGCAGGTAGGACGAAGACTATTCCGGTCGCGATGTGCGCATACGCGGCACCTTCGATGCCGCCGTAGTGGACGCCCATGATCACAGCCGGTATCAAGGTGATCATCCACAGGACCTGAACCCAGAAGACCGGCCGGGCGGCACCTCGGGCCATGAGGTAGGTCGCCATCATGTCGAAGAGAACGCGCAGTGATCCGAAGAAGCCAAGTGCTGCCAGAACTCCGGCGGACGGTAGCCAGCGACCGCCATAGAGGAACTCGATCAGTGGGATGGACAAAGCGGCCAACAATGCTCCTGCGGGGACACCTGCCGCCCATGCGAACGTCGTGGCAGTCGCCAGGCTGTGATCTCTACTCGCTGTGCGGCCGTCGTCTTCCTCGTTGCGCAGGGCGATCTGTGAGAACGCCGGCAACGAAACGGATCGGACGGCTTGACCTATCGCGCTCATCGGCCAGCTCGCGATGTTGAAAGCCAGCACGTAGAAGCCCAGGGCTTCCTCGCCCGAGATGCGAGCGATTGCGAGATTGTCGATGTTCAGCAGGGCCCACGAGAGCAGGTTTGCAGCGGCGACCGGGATCCCGAAACGTAGCGCTGGGCCGGCTTCGGAACGATCGAAACCGAACTTCGGTCGGGTTCGAGAGAGTATGAACAGCGCGATTGTCGAACAAATCTGGGCTGATATCCGCCCGATCGCGAGTGACATGGGGCCTATGCCGAGCAGGACGAGAACAACTGTGATCGAGGTGCCCACCACGAAGTCGAGTGCGCTCGCCCCGAACAATTTCTTCTGTTCGAAGTTACGTTGCAGCGTTGCGGTGGGCACCAGGCTTGCACCGGAGATGAGTAGCGTCAAGGACATCACCATGACGACGGGCCCCGCGCTCGGCGACTTGAAGATATCTGCAATCGCGTTGCCGGCGAGTGCCATGGAACCGGCAAGCACCGCTCCGACGACAAGGCCCAGCGTCGCGGCCGTTGGAGCCCTGCGCGCGGGATCGCGGGTTCGGATCAGGTCTGCTGTCAGTCCGAGGTCGACCAGCGTTATGAGTATGGTCTGGACGGTCAGCGCGACGGCATAGACGCCGAACTCCTCAGGAGAGAGGAGACGCGCGAGTGCGATACCGAGCACGAGGCTGCCCATGCGCAGGGTCATCGCACTTGCGGTGCTCCAGATCAGGCCGCGCCGGATCGACTGGCCAAGGCCGGTACTCACGACACGGCCTGTCGGTCGAGTGTCTGTGTGGCGTGCTTGTGGGTCGGGCTCGTTCCAACTCTTTGTCGCCACGCGAGAACGGCCTTGAACTTGGCCACTTCACGCGCGGTTCTGCGGACTTCGAGTCTGATCTGGGTGCGACCGGGCTTGTTCTCCATCGCTGATTCGTAGATGGACAGTTGTCGTTCGATCGCGCTTCGGAGGCTGAACCGCGAGGTAACAACGGTCCGACCGAAGGCGCCGAGTGACTCGCGCTCAGATTGATCGGAAAGCAATCGCTCGAGCGCGTCGTTGAGATCGACTTCGCCCCTTCCGCCATGTCCGAACCAACCGGTCTGCAGAAAGGTCTCGAGGGTCTCGGGCTCGAGAACCTTCCAGAATCCCGACGCACCTTGAACGATCAACGGCTTGCTGAAAGACATGCCCTTGAGTGCGGAGCTACCCATGCCGATGACGATGTCCGCGGCGGCATATCCCGGTCGAGGATCGAGTACGCCTCCTGTCACGACAACGACGGGGCGGACATGGCCCTGGTTGACTGTCTCGGCGTGAGCGCGAACCGCTGCGAGACCTTCGCCGTCACCGATGATCAGTAGTCGGATCGGATAGCGTTCTGCGAGTTTGCCGATGACGGCAACAGATTGCAGCACGCCCTCCAGTTTGGTGAGGTCGGTGGTCAATCGGCAGACCACAGCGACGACGATGTCGGCCTTTTCGAAGCCAAACTTCGCACGGGTGATGTCGGTGTCGGCACCGGAGCGATTGGAGTCGGTATCGATTGGGGGTTCGATCAGGTGCGTTTGCTCCCGACGGCCTTGTTGACCGAGGAGGAGCTCCCGCGTGCCGACGATCATCGGTGTATGGCGCGGCAGAAAATCTGGGACATCCATTGACAGGATGGTGGTCACCATCGGCGTCGACCGGGTGCGATGAGGACCGAGGCAGATGTCAACGGCAGCTCCCCACTCGTAGCCGTGGAGCACATCGAAACCTTCGGCGATCACCAACTCATCCAGGCGTCTCATGTTCTTGATGGAGGGCCATCGACCAGTGGTCGGTGCTCTGACCAACGTGAAATCCATGGATTCGGCCAATGGGTAGAGATCGCCGTCCGGTGCGAACACGGTCACGTCGTGGCCGGCCTTGGACACGCCGTCGGCCAGCTCCAGTGCGTTGAGTTGGCTTCCACCGATCTCCATGAGGTGTGGATAGACGAGAACTTTCATTCGGTCCTCGTCTTAGTGGGGATCGTGGGGCTGGGTCTTGGACAACCGAAGCGGGGTTGGCGCAGGTCCGATCGCTGTGATCCCGATGGTCCGAACCATAGCTCTCCTTCTTGCGATGCCACTTTTTTCGTGCTCGCCAATTTCATCGTTAAATCGCTGCCAACGTTAACCGTTTCAGTTAGTGCAAACGAGATTCGAACAGACGATGACCCAATGATTCGCAACTGATTTCGGGTATCGAGCTGTATTCAATAGGACTCGCTGGTTCGAGTGATTGGGCTGAACACGACGAGGGTGGGGTGGCGGTCGATGTCTTCCAGAGTTGCTGTGGCACATACCCGTTGGTTTTGAGTCTCCTTGGATACCTCCGAGTTCGGCGTCTGCGAACCTTAATTAGGTAGCCTCGGTAATGATGTTGCTTAAGTTCTTATATGAACGTGACACTCGTTGTTCGACTCCGGTCGATGCGGTGGAAGTTCAAGTGTTCGGACTACCGCTTTTCAAATCAATTTCGGTGCGTCAGATTCTGTAGACAAGTTCGAATCAGACAATTTCGCATACGTCGTTCAGTGCGTCGTGTGCACGCGTGTTCGACAGCGCGGAGCTCGAAGGGTGAAACTGATCGTCACGTGCAATCCGGTTGTAGGGAATCGGCGACTGGTGCTATTGGCGCGGTGTCAGCTGGGAGATCCGCACGTCGGTCCACGCCGCAAAGGGCTGTGCTGAGGTGTTGCGACTGCCGATGACGCTGAAGCCGCCCCGTCCATCGTCGGATGGGACCGTCGCAACACGGTTGCCGTCAACCCAGACGATTGTCTCCCGCGCCGACACTGTGATTCGGACAAAGTGCGTATTGCCGGCCTGCAGTGTCTGGGCGTCGACCACGCGTTCGGCGCTGTCGGTGATCGTGGCCCGGTCGGGACCGACCATCAGACGGACCGACTGATCGGGGCCGGATCCGGTCCGGACCCGCAGACCGACGGAGCTGCGTTGGTCGAGGTCGATGGCCGTCGCCGTGAGTGTGTAGTCGGTCCACTGGTCGGTCCGCTGCGCCGCCCACAGTGCTTCGGTGTAGGTGAGTGTGTCGGCATCGAACCGGACAATGCCGGCGGGCAGTTCGTTGTCATGGATCGGACCCCGGTAGTGACGCCCGGGTTCGAGCCAGCTGTCATCGACCGCGACCGGATCCATCGGCGCCACGGGGAGCGTCTGCGCTGAGCGAAGACGCTCGAACAGGGCGCGGGCCGACTCACCGCGCGTGACCTCGAGGCGTTCGAGCGGGGTCGCCTGTTGGGAGGAGACCGGCGCCGGCGCGATGGCGTGACCGTGGTTGGTGAACGCGGCGACGTAGTGGGCTGCGAAGACTTGCGATGAGATCCCCACGGCGTCGTTTGCTATCCGAGAACTCGGCGCCGAGAACGGATAGGAGAACAATGTCGGCGCAGACAATCCGTGGTCGGCGAACTGTGCGTCGGATGCGTTGATGTCGTCGCGCATCCGCTCGCCGAAGTGTTCACCGGTTTCGACTTGGCCGTTCTGGGTCTCGAGAGCTGCCATGGCGGGAAGTTGCTGCCCCTCGACGGACGTGCGGTAGTGGAGGCTGTCTGTGTGGGATTGGAAGGACCACCGGCCGGAGTCGCGCATTCGATCGACCTGTTGCCAGGTCAGGTAGTACGGGCGTTTGGTGCTGACCGATGCTGTGATGAGGAAGCTGATAGCGGTGAAGCCGTTGTCTTGCAGGATGGTGTCGGCATACTTGTACAGGCCGGACGTGCCATCGTCGAACGTGATTACCACCGACTGTTCCGGCGGTGTGTAGACGCCCTGGAGGTAGTCGCTGTATTGCGAGCCGGCCAATGTGCGATAGCCGGCATCGCGCAGCATCTTCATCTGCGAGGCAAAGGCTTCGGGACTGATCACATATCGTCCGGCCTCGGGGTCGGGGCTGATGTCGTGGTAAGTCAGGACGATGGGGGCGGCGCCGAAGCCGGACTCTCCACGCGCCGCGTTCTCTGCTGCCCACCCGCTGAACGCCTGGGTGTCTTCGGTGTTGAATGCCGGTGCGGCAGTGTCCTCCCGGGAGCCGAGGTAGGTCTGCCACCACCACAGGCCGACGGCAGCGGCCACCAATGACAGCACGATCACCACTGCAAGTACCCGAAGTCCGACCGCCGAGAGACGTTGGCCCACATGGCCTCGCCGAGCGGCCGGTCCGAGTTCGGGCATGAGCGCGGCTCCGCGGGATCGGGTGATCGCCGCCCGCTCGTGTGCTTCGGGGTTCCGATCCAGCAACTTCATAGCAGCGTGCCCCGGCTCAAGACAAAGACGTACACAACGAGGGCGAGAACAACAAACGCGACGGTGAGGATGGCGCGCAGGAGCTTTCGGGACTTCAGACTCACAGTGACCTCGACCAGATGCTGCGACGAATCGTCAGCAATGAGTAGGGGAGTAGCCAGGACAGACAGAGCGTAGAGATGAGCCCCATCAATGGGCGGTAGCGCCAGCGCGTCGAATTGGGATTGTCGATTGCAAAGGCGAGTGCCCACGCGCAGCCCTTGATGAAGATGCCTGCCAGGTACAGGGCTGTGAGCAACCACAGACCGTTGATCGGCGCCCAGATCATGTGCCGAATCGCCATCAGCGGGGCAGCGGCAACCCACAGTGCATGGCCGTAATAAAGGATCGAGGCCTGAATACCGCGCCGCCACATGAATGTTCCCGAGAAGCACAGGTTGCGGATGAAGCTCTTCTTCCAGCGCACCTGCTGCTTGAAGAAGGCCTTCGTGGACTCGGGTACCACCGTCCAGACCTTGGCGGATCGGACGTACCCCACCCGCCACTTGCGTTCGGGATAGTCGACATCGGTGACGAAAGAAGAGTCGGGGTACTGACTCTTGAGTGCCTGCCCACGCCACTTTTGACCGAGTACGTAACCGGTGAGCTGGCGGTCGGTGGCGAATTTGAACTCACCACCGAGGAAGCGGTCATTTGCCCACGCCGGCAGGTAGTTCCAGATGGCGTCGCGCCGGAAGACGGCCAGGGGTCCGGACACGCATGTCACGGATCCGACCGACGCCTCGGCCGCCTTGACAACCCGGAAGGATCCCTCGTACCACGTGTCCTGGATCTTGGTCAGGAGTGTCGAGTCGGCGTTGAGTGCACGCGCATGTCCGGAGACAGCACCGAGATCTGCCTCGGATACCAGCGCCGCGACGCAGCGCCGCAGGGCATCTGGTGCCAGGACGCAGTCGGAGTCGGTGAATCCGATGACGTCGCCGCGCGCGACTTCGGCGCCACGGACCAGTGCGTTCTTCTTACCGACGTTCTGCTCGAGTTCGATCAGGGTGAAGTCCAACTCGGTTCTCAGTTGCCGAAGGATCTCAGTGGTGCCATCGGTGGACGCGTCGTCGACGACGATGACCTCGAGGTCCGGATAGTCCGATTCGACCATCGACCGTACGCACCGTTCGATGACGTCCCGCTCATCCTTGATCGCGACCAGGAAGCTCACCGTAGGAACCGCGTCGAGCGGTGGAAAGCTCAAGGGTGCAACGTGGTTGGAGTGCCGGGACTCGGCCGGATCCTCGTAGCGGGCATACGCGAGAGTGAAGGCGTAGATCGTCGACGACAACACGAAGAACCCATAGAGCATGATCCACGGGTCGAAGACGATCTCAGGGAACTGGCGCGCGAGCAGCGCAAACAGCGGGGTGAGAGCGATGACCGCGATGAGCATCTTGGTGGCCCGACGGACGTGGGGGTCCCAGTTGTCGAACCAGCGATGAGTCGCTCGTGGTGCGCCCCAACGTTCTGCGTCGATTTGAGCGGCAGAGCCGTCCGGTGGCGCCCACGTTTGTCCTGACCCGGTCCGGGGAGTGGACCGAGTCGAATGATCGAGGACCATCGCTTCAGTGCACGTCCGCGATGAGGCGCGGCTGGGATCGGTAGGTGACATCGAGTACGTGCGGTCGGCCGTTCGCCTCGGAATGAGCCGTCCACCAGTCGGTCTCACCGGGGTGAATGGTGTGGACGAGGATCAGATCGGACGATTCGGCGGCTTCGACGGATGACGGTGGGATCCGTTGCCCATCGATCGTGACCGACGGGACAAACGCATCGGAGTACGTCACGAGTGCGCCGGCGCGGATCATGTCGGCCATGATCTCCAGGGCCGGTGACTCGCGAACGTCGGCCACGCCAGGTTTGTAGGCCACCCCGACGATGTGCACGCGCGCGCCCTTGAGCGGTTTGCCCAGGTCGGCAAGTCGGGTCCGCACCTTGTTCACGATTGCTGCCGGACGCTGAACGATGCCTGCCATCGCCGCTTCGGTGATCGGGGCGCTGTGGCGGCCGCGCCGCAACTGCCAGAGCAGGTAGTGCGGATCGCAGGGGATGCAATGCCCGCCGACGCCGGGGCCCGGGGTGAACTTCATGAAGCCGTAGGGCTTGGTCGCGGCGGCATCGATGACCTCGGTAATCGGCAGTCCCAGCGATTCGGCGGCTTCGGCGAACTCGTTGACGAAGGCGATGTTGACTGCGCGGAAGGTGTTTTCGAGAAGCTTGGCCATCTCCGCGACCTCGGGGGACGACACCTCGTGAAGCCTGGCCGCGGTCGAGGAGAGCACTTCGGACGCGCGATGGGTGCACGCGGGGGTGACCCCACCGATGACGCGGGGGGTGGCGGTCGGTTCGTGTCCGACGACGCCCGGGTCGATCCGTTCGGGCGAGAACGCAACAAAGATGTCGTCGCCGACGGTCATGCCGCGGTCGCTCAGCGGGCCGACCAGCAGTTCACGGGTGCAGCCGACATAGGTTGTGGAGGTCAGAACGATGGTCTGACCTGGGTGGGCCTGGGCGACGACGGTGCTACAAGCAGCGTGCAGGGCTGACAGATCGGGAGCTTGGCTCTCGTCGACAGGAGTGGGGACGCAAACGATCACGGTGTCGGCGTCCCGGAGCCGGTCAGCGTCCAAGGTGAGTTCGAGGTGCCCGGACCCTACGTCAGTGCGCAGGCGCGCCAGGTCGTCCTGGGGGAGGTCGACGTCAGCCGCTGCAATGTTCGTCAGACGCTGCACCGCGACGTCGAAACCGACAACACGATGCCCGGCGGCCACCAATGACATTGCTGTGGGCAGGCCCACATAACCGAGACCGACGACGGCAACAATGTCTTTCCTGGGGTAATCCACTTTTTGAATTCCTTTCAGCGCCACGCCGAGGCATGCGCATTCCAGCGCTGATCTCTAGCGATATTTTGGTGGGTTCGTTGTTGCTCTTCACGTGCCGATCCCAGGGGGAACGACGAAGTGGGAGCGCGGATCTCGGATATTTCTCCCGAAATCAAGTCTGCTGGCCGGCGCGCTTTTCTGCGCCCCTGCACACCACCAGACAGTACCGTGTACTGCAGCTTTACTTGCCATTGATGCGCATGATTTCAGGCAGGTGAAGCTGTTTGGGCTACGTCTGGTTGGGACTTTGGTCCCTAACTAAAAGAATGTAAATCGAGTTTCTATATTCTCGAATTATTGCAGCATTTGCGAGTATTAGATTCAATACTGATCGTTAGAGTCAATGTTTGATGATCTTTAGATTCATATATCCCCGGCGGCCCCGCCTTCGCGGGTAGGAAATTAGCCACCTTGACGATCGCCATTCAATTTGTGTGAATTGGATCACTCGAACTGTGACTGCGGGCGAATGGGCGCCACTCCAGACATCCGCAAGTTCTTCGGGAAGGGTTCTGATGGCCACACCCGTCCCGGGGCGGGACCTCTTCGGGCACGCAGGGAATTGCGACTTCTTCGAGATCGATGGCCATCGCCGCCACGGGGGAGCGTCTGCGTTGAGCGAAGACGCTCGAATGGTGCACGGGACGATTCACCGCGAGTGGCGTCTAGCCGCTCCAGCGGGTTCGCGTGGGGGAGGTGACTGGCGTAGGGCGGGCCTGTAGGAGGCTGCCGATGGTGTCGTGGCCAATATCAAATTGGCGGTCGCGCGACGGAGGCGGCGGTCGGACCCGGAAATTGTCCGGGATCCGACCGCCGATCACGTGGTTATGAACTTCCGAGCGAGCCAATGAACGAAGTGACGAAGTACTCGACGAGGGTGCCGACGTACTGAATGAATGGGATGAGATCTGATGACATGTGTGTTCCTTTCGTATAGTGTAAGTGGCTCGTAATGCCTCGCGGACGTTTATCGAACACAAATACCTCGACCGCGAGAAGTTGAACCGTAGATATGATGACCCATGTGTGAGTGAAATCGCCCGCATTCCGAAATAATCGCGGCGACTTAACCCCGACCTTTTCGTGCGCCTGAGGTGCTACCTGCGGGGTTCGCGATTCGGATACTTTGACCTGTTCGTGTCGCTGGGTGCGGCGGGTTCCCGATGTCGTTCGGTTTGCTGCGCGGCTTCACGGGGCCAGGATGCGCGTTCTCTCTGTGAGAGATGCGGGTCGTCGAGTTGTCCGCCCCGGCCACCGAGGATTCCCGGTGGCGGTCAGCGTCTCCACGGAGTCCCGCGCTTGGTTTGTCGTCAGGGAATGTGAACTACCGAATGCAAATCTTTAACCACGTTTCTGTGGGGACTCTTCTGCAATTTGGACGAATATCGAGATCGACCTCGCGAACTGGAATTGTCATGGCATCCTGGAGTGCGAAATGCAGTAATGATCGACACGATCACACTTTTCTGATCGTCACATTCACGAACGGAAGTGGCTGCGCTACTTCACCACTCGGGGTTTAAGTCCCTCGTCCGACACGAATTGACACACCGTGTCAATTCGTGTGTGAATTGATGGAGAATTGGTCGAGTGAAGAGGTAAATGTCGTGGTCAAATGCACGGGAGTGTCAACATTGCAGTTGATTCGCGGTGTGTCTGACGATCGTGAAATTGGTTTCCGTCTGTCGAATAAGCTTGTTTCGGGGAAATCGCAGTGACGATAGATTCTCCGGACGTTTATCACTCGAGCGCACCTTCGCCACCATCTCCGCCGCCGCGTCAGCAATTGTCGAGATTTCTGTCGGCCGTCGGGCGCCCTCGCGATTATTCTTTCAACACGCGAGTGGTCGTGACTGTCGGTACCACCGTCATTGCCTTCTGGCCCGTGTGGACATCGAATCTGGAGATGATGCTCGCGGGATCGCCCGTGGCGTATTTGTTCTTTTGTCCGATTTGGTCGGTGATGATCACTTACAGCCTCGACCGGACTCCGCGCGGCAAAGAGATCAACGACGGGGAGTTCGACCGGATCGTTGCGGTGGTGGTCGGCGTCATCGGTATCGTCTGCGCCAGCGCGGCAATACCCAGGCTTCCGGCGGTGGCAGCGTTCTGGCATGCCGATGTGATTGCACCGCTCATCTGGATCTTCTGTGTGTCCATCGTGGCGTTCGGAATACGCCGTGTCGTCCGTGACTATCTGACCTGGGTCTTTGTTGCGATCTGCTTTCCGCCAAACTTTCTGTTGTTCGGAGCGATCTTGGGTGGAACCACCTTCGCTTTCGGGGCGTTGACCGTCTTTCACGGCGCGATGGCTGCGTTCTTGGCATTGCGTGGTTCGGCATTGCAGTGGGCGGTGCCGCCGGCGTTCCTGGCTATCGGGATCGTGGCCACCTGGTTGCTGAGAGAACAGCCGGCACCGGTCGTCTATCTGACACCAACTGCTGTGGGCACCGTCCTTGTGATCGCGTTGGTGGCGCGGCGAGCTCACGTCCCGACCAGGATCTCCCTGCCGCAGCGTTCGAGTCTTTCCATCATCGTGGCGTTCACCCTGGCGTTCGTGGTCCTGGCGACCGGACCACGTCCGCTCGACCTGCCCGATTCGGACCGCCTGATGTGGGCCCAACCCGATTGGATCGATGCTCTGACGAGCAGCGGAGTCGTTGTCGGTGAACCTCAGACGTTCGAGTGGGGTCCGAGATTCTTGGGTGACGACGGGTCGGTGGTCCGCCGCCGGGTGGAAATCGATGGCGAGGTGGCGTTCCTTGATGTGTTCTCCAGCCCCCAGCTCGGCCGGTTCTCCAGTTTCCGGCGCGGCATCTGGTATTCGTCGGCACCGCCGGTGGTGCTCGGGGAGGGGTATCAGAGTGACGGTCGTGAGATCACGCAGTTCGGCGAACTGAGCAACGAGCTCGAGACGGTCACCAAGCCGGGGCAATCGTTGTGGGCATCTCGTTACTGGCTCTGGCGCACCAAAGTTGGCTCGGATACGCACTATCAGGCTGTGTACCTATTGGGCTCCCGTGAGGATGGTGCCCCCGACAACGTGCCCGAACCGGCATCGCTGAACTACGCCAACACGGTGGTGGACCCCATCGAGTGGCTGATGATCGCCCCCACATCGCAGCAGGGCACTCGAACGACACTCGAACCCCAGCTGACCGACATGGCCGAGATCATCGTTGAATCTGCGAAGGACCGTGAATGACTGCGACATTCGAGGACCCCCGTACCGCACCGCTCGCCGATGAGTTCTCGGCGCGCCGCCCGTTCACAGGTGGTCAGCAGATCGGTGGCGCAGTCGTGCTGGTCGTCGTTGTGGTTGCGACGATCCTGAGTTGGCGGCTGACGGTGAGCTGTGTTGCATCGCTCGCGTCGATCTACTTTCTCGTCTCCACCGTCGACAAGACTGTTCTGCTTCTGCGTGGCCTCTACGGCAAGGGCGTGGTGCAGGTTTCCGACGAGGTTGCGCGGGCGATACCCGACGAGGATCTCCCGCGGTACACGGTCCTGTTGCCGGTATACGACGAACCCGAGATCGTGCAGACACTGGTCGAGGGCGTGGGCCAACTCGACTATCCGGCAGATAAACTCGACATCTTCCTGGTGCTGGAGGCCGACGACAAGGCCACGATCACCGCCTACGAAGCCGCTGAACTGCCGGGTGTGACCAAGGTGCTCGTGCCACCGAGTGAGCCCAGGACCAAACCCAAAGCCTGCAACTATGCGATGGCCCTGGACCTCGATCGCAGCGAGTACGTCACCATCTACGATGCCGAAGACGTTCCGGATCCGCTCCAATTGCGCAGGGCGGCATGGGTATTTGCGCACAGTCCGGCGGACGTCGCGTCGATTCAAGCGCGGCTGGGGTACTACAACGAACGTGACAACCTGCTCACGAAGTGGTTTGCGATCGAGTACGACCAGTGGTTCTCGTACATGCTGTCGGCGCTGAGCGAATCAAACTGCATCATTCCCCTGGGTGGTACGTCCAACCACATCCGGACCTCGGTGTTGCGGGCTCTTGGCGGATGGGACGCCTACAACGTCACCGAAGATGCCGACCTCGGTATCCGGCTCGGCCGGCACGGGTATCGGACACTGGTGCTCGACTCGCTGACCGAGGAGGAAGCGAATCCCGATGTGGTGAACTGGATTCGGCAACGCTCTCGTTGGTACAAGGGATACGTACAGACGTTCTTGGTACACGCCCGCCGTCCGCTGTCGCTCTACCAACAGGTCGGTTTCGTGCCGCTGTTGCGGATCGCGAATCTGACGATCGGCATGCCGGTTGCCAATGTGTTGAATCTCGGGTTCTGGGCGTCGCTGCTCGTCTGGTTCGCCGGGCACCCGGACTTCATGCTGAACCTTTTTCCCGGCCCGATCTACTACGTCTGTCTGCTGATGTTCACCGTCGGCAACTTGTTGACCATCCTGCTGGGCATCATCTCGACACGCGCACGAGAGAAGCCGTATCTGCTGGTCGCGGCGCTGTTGGTGCCCGCGTACTGGATCCTGCAGTCGTTCGCCGCTGTGAAAGGGCTGCTGCAAATCGCTTACAAACCTTCGTATTGGGAGAAGACGGTCCACGGGCTGTCTTCGAAGAAAGTGGACAAGAAGTGACAACGTTGCGTCGATTGTGTGGAGGACTCCTGGTCGTGGTCGGCCTGGTGTCAGGTGTTGGGCCGGCGTGGGGTGCTCCCGGTGATGAGCCCGGCGTCAGCACCACTTTGGGTTGGCGGCAATTGGGGATGGGATCAACGGTGTCGTTCGGTGCGATCAATGCACCTCAGACAGTGACGATTCCCGCTCCCGACGGTGTCCAGCCGACGAGACTGACCGGGCAATTGCAACCGGCGGTCAACGTCGACAACGGCTATGTCGAGATCCAGGGCGGTGATGGACAACTCATCGGTGCGATACCGGTGCCCGCGGCAGATGCTGCGTTGCAGGCGACTCCGTTCGATATTGACATCTCGGCAGTACCTGTGCGGGATCATGCCGCCATGATCAGGCTGGTCCTTCGTTCGACTGCTGGCGACCAGGTCTGCGGCCCGATCCCGCAGTTGACGTTGAGCAACCTGGCTGTGAGGTTTACGGGCGGGCAGGTGCTTCCGACGACGGTGCAGCAGTTCTTTCCATCGATACTGCCGAACGCCGTGGTGTACGTAGACCCGGCGCCGACCGTCGCCGAAAAGCAGGCAGCTCTGAGTCTTGTTGCAGCGCTGACCAATCACTACCGTCCGACCCCGATCGACATCTCGGTGCGGGCACTCGGTCGCACCGCCGAGCCGCCGCGGGCGGCCTTCGGCAACTTCTCACGAACCATCGTGGTCCGGGACTCCGTAGCTGGTGCAGTAACGCTGAATCCGAACGGTGGCGCGCCGTATCTGGCGATAACCGGAGAAAACGAGACATTGGCGAAGCAGGTGGAACTGTTCACCAGCGGCCTGCTGTCTCTGGCGCAAGTCCCCTCTGTGGCTGTCGACTCCGTTGATGCGTCATCGGTGCAGGGCTCGAACACCGTGATGTTTGAGCACTTTTCGCAGAACCTCAAGGTATCTGTCCTCGGTCAGGCGACTCTCAACACCGGGTTCGATCCCGCGGTCTTCGCATTGAGTAACCCCGGCACGGTCGATGTTGATCTTCGGGCCATCTACACGCCGGTGCAGAAGAGTGAAAAGTCCACGGTGCTGGTGCAGGCCGACGGGCAGACAATCTACTCGGCAGCCCTTGGAGAGAGCGGGAGGCTGCACGCGCAGTTCACCATTCCGGCACAACGAGTGGCTTCCAGTGCAGAGTTGGCGATGGTGGTTTCGTACGAGCCGGCACCCGGCGCGTGCAACCCGCGGACCGTGCCGTTGACCTTCGAGGTCGAGCCGAATTCGACGGCCACGGCCCACACGCGGGATGAGGCGGTCGGAGGTTTCTCGGCGTTGCCTCTGGCGTGGGCACCCACATTCCAGGTGGCGACCGACGATTCCGACCCGAACACTCTCACCCATGCGGCAGACATGGTCGCCGCGGTACAACGGTTGTCGCCGGAGATCTTGCGGCCCATCGTCGTCGATCTGGACAAGGCAGCACACAGTGGCTCGGGCGCGCTGATCGTGGCGTCGGCCGAGTCGGTCACCGCAGCGGGGTTGCATCCACCGATCGACGCGGTGGGGGAGACCACCACCATCGACGTGCCGGCAGCGATTGTTGCGCAGATCCCGAGCGGACTCGGCAGTATCCAGTCGTACGCGCAAGGCAATCGGACGCTGGTCGTGGTGACGACGTCCGGTGACTGGGCATTGGTCGACCCCCTGTTCGGGTACCTCGACTCCCTCGAAAGCGGGTTGGGCAACCTGACCGGCGATGTCCTGGTGGCGGGTCTCGGTGGAGTACCGACGGTGCTGACCGTCCACAGCGACGGGCTGGGGGCTTCGGGTCCCGACGTGGGAGACGGCTGGACTGTGTGGGTTTGGGTCGCTGTGGCGGTCGGAATAGGTGTCGGGGCAATGGCCGGAGTGTTGTTGGTCTTCCGGCGGCGCCGCTCCACCGCTGCAGACCCGACCACCGCGGATCATGACAGTTGAACTGATCGCGCCGGCCTCGGTCGGTGAAGCCGAACCGGTCGACATCGGTCAGCGTGCCCAGTTGCGTAAGCGGACCGAAAAGCGCTGGGGTCTCGCGGTGTTCGTGTTCAGCGCCGGGGCATACCTCGCGGTGGGTTACTACCTCTATCTGGTGGTCGGGTTCATCAACCCCGATGCCAGCAGTCGGGTAGGTAATGCCGGGTACACGATCATGAGTCGTGATCCTCACCTGGGCGCCATCGGCTTCGTGTGGAATCCTCTGCCCAGTCTCGTTGAGATACCGCTGTTGCCGCTGAGCGCGTGGTGGCCGGAGTTGAAGACGGTGGGCTTCGCCGGCGCCGTGATGAGCGCGCTGTTCATGGCGGGTGCAGTCTGGCAGGTACGCCGGATCGGACTCGACTGCCACGTCCCGACGGTCGCGAGATGGCTTGCGATAGCGGCCTTTGCGCTGAACCCGATGGTCATCCTGTACGCCGGGTCGGGTATGAGTGAGGCGCCGTTCTTCTTTCTGTTGCTGTGGGCATGCCGGCGGTTGCTGCAGTGGATGCGAACAGCACGCGTCGACGATCTCACCTGGGCCGGCATCGCGTTGGGTTTGGCGTATCTGACGCGTTACGAGGCAGTGGTAGCCGGTGCGGCCGTCGCCATTCTGGTGTTCGGTGTGTCGGTGCTGCGACAACATAGAGCTGGACGGACAGCGAAAACTGCTGCCGCACTTGCTGTTCACGACGTCGTTATCGTCGCCTTCCCGTTGGCCGGTGCCTTTGTGCTGTGGGCGCTGATTGGCTGGATGTTGGACGGTTCGCTGTTTGCCCAGTTCACCTCGCAGTACGGCAACGCGGCCCAGGTGGAGGCGGCCGGTATCGTCTCGGCCGAGAGCACTGGGTACGGCCCGCTCCTGAAGGCTATTGCTGCGAACCTTTTCGGCACCGAACCGCTGATACTGGTGGTCGGGATTGCGGTGGTGGCCTTCTCTATTCGAAATCGGACGCTCCAGGCGGCAGCGCCACTCGCGGTGTTCGGTTCGGTGCTCACCTTCCAGTCGTACGCCATCCTGTCGGGATCGACGTTCGGCTGGTTCAGGTTCTTCATGGGTGCCATTCCTCTGGTCGTGGTGGCGTTGATGTGTACCTGGCGTCCGCCGGGCGCTCGGGCCCCCGCCAAGTCGTCGCGGTGGCGGCGACCGTCAGCGTGGGCGACGTTGCTCATGGCCGCGGTGTTGGTCACCTCGGTGCCTGTGACGTGGAAATCGATGCTCAACCCGGCGATAGGTAAAGAAGAGTACGGATTACGTTCGGCATTCTGGCCTGAGCAATATCCAAAGTCGGAGTATTGGTTCTACTGGTTCGGCGAAGTCTCCAGGAATACCGTCCGTTGGTTCGACGCGCAGAATCTGCCTGAAGGGTCGATCCTCGTCGACACCTTTGGTCTCTCGCGCATGTGGCTGTGGTCGGAACACCCGAAGCAGTTTGTGGTGCGCAGTGACTACGACTTTTTTACCAAACTCAACGATCCGGCACGCGAAGGTGTGCGATACATTCTGGCGCCCAAGCCTTCCGGACTCGGTGAGCTCGATTCCATCAATGTGCGGTATCCCACCTTCTGGGAAGATGGCGCCGGCTTCGCCACTCTGGTAATGACCATCCACGGCCCCAATGGGGGCGCCCAGTTCCGGATCTATTCGATTGCCGGCACCTAAGGCCGCAATCGCGGTAACACGTTGGTATCGAAAACGTGTGAGCCTGCTGAGCGGGTTAGCCTGCTACAGAATGTTTCCGTCTTTTCGCTATCACTGGGGTTGGAAAAGAAATTGTTGACGAGGTCGTCTTTCACGCGTCTTGGAATCTGTACGGCGGTCACCGCGTGCCTCTTGGCAGGTGCAGGGACGGCGGTTGGTGAGCCGGCACCATCTCAATCCGGTGCTGCCGACAGCGGTGACATCGGCTATTGGGATCGGGAGTTGTCACGCATGGACAACTCGCTGCTGAGCAGGTCGGTCGCGCAACCGCGTGAGTTCAAGGTTCCGGTTTGGTCGGAGGCGATGGGCCGGGACGTGACGGTGCATATTCGACGCCCCGCGGATATGTCCACCCCTGCTCCCGTCTTGTATCTGCTAGACGGCGGTGCGCGCTACAGCGGAACCGATATCGCCGAGTTTCTCGACGATGATCATGTCAACATCGTGGCGCCATCCGGCGGAGTCAATGCTTACTGGACGGATTGGCAGAAGCCCGATCCGGACTTTGGCGTGGCCAAGTGGGAGACCTTTATGACCGAGGAGCTGCCGCCGGTCATCGATGAGCTGCTGGACACGACGGGGCGCAACGCTGTGGTGGGTATGTCGCAAGTGGCGACATCGGCACTGCAACTCGCGATTGCGAAACCCGGGCTGTACAAGGGCGTTGCGGCGTACAGCGGGTGTGCCAACGTCAGCGACCCCGTGGGTCAAGCACTGATCCGCATCACCATGAATCACGTCGGAAAGGGTGATCCGGCAAACATGTATGGGCCGCCGGACGATCCGGCGTGGGCCGCGCACGATCCATTCGTACACGCCGAGCGACTCCGCGGGACCGAGGTCTTTTTGTCATCAGGGACCGGATTGCCGGGACAGTACGACGTGCTGAACAACTCGTACATCGATGGCGATATAGCCAAGCTCGCTGATCAAATCGTCGCGGGCGGATCGATCGAGGCGGTCACCAATGCGTGCACGCATGCCTTCGCATTTCGATTGGCGTCACTGGGCATGAGCCCGACCACTCACTTCAGGTTCACGGGCACTCATGCTTGGAGCTATTGGAACGACGACTTCCACGCCTCGTGGCCGATGCTGTCTCGATCCCTCGGTATTGGTTGACCATCGGTGATTTCGTCATTTCCTCAGTTCGGAAACTCTATCGGACGGTGTGTTCTCCGGTCTGCCGGTCGTCCTGATCGACAACGCAGGACCCAGAGGCCGGAAGGACTCGTTGTTGCGTCGTGTCTGCTGCGGGCAAAAATTTGGCGCGACTCCTACAGGCATTCCAAGATCGCCTGAAACAAGTCGTGCGCAGAGACCATCGCCGATGACACCACGATCAACGCCAACGTTGTGCGCCAGCAGTCGCCGGAATCCGGTTGCACGCCGATAGAATGGGGTCTGACAAAGGCACCGATTGAGCGTGCCTAGGGGTATTGTGAAGGTCTTGATCCCGCCCGACTGAGTCGAATTGAGTTCCGTCCATTGAACGCTGGCCTGGTCGCTGTCGGAGACAGCATCGTCAACGGCTTCGGCCGACCAATCGCAGGTGTTCCTTCGCAGGGCTTCCCCGCGTTGGTCGCCGAGGCACTCGACCTCCCTTACACCCGGTACGCAAAGGGCGGTCTAACATCTGCGCCGATCGTGGGGCGGCTAATCCCTAAGGTGCGGCTGCACTACGACGTCGGCATTCTCAGCTGCGGATTGAATGATGCATACCAACGATTGAGCCTGGCGGACCTTGAGGTCAACCTAGCGAAGGCTGTCAGTCACTTGTCCAACCACTGCGACCGAGTGGTCGTCTTGTCGATTCCGATTAGTACAGAAGCGACCGAGATTGTTCGTCGGATTGCCGGCAACCATAGCAACGTCCAAGTCGTTGACTCAAGACTCAGTGGTGTGCGACTACTACGGGCTGACCTGGTGCACCCCACCGCGCTCGGGCAAATGGAAATCGCAGACAGGGTGGCGCGAGCCCTTGACGCGCCACTCCCATCCGTCGTCACGGGATTCCCTACCGATGCGCCGCTTGCCCTCACGTATCGGGTTGGCCACTATGTTCAGATCCCCTTGACGCACTTGCGCAGGCTTGTGAGACGAATCAAAGTCCCAAAGCTGACGCTCTCTACGCCTGACGGTCGTGAGGGCGCCTGAACACCAGGTGTGCCTGGATACCTCGTTCTTTGGGAAGGCTGAAATCGTACGAGATTCCCCCAGTGTTGGAGGGGTGTCAGGCGGCCCGGAGGCCGCGTTCACAATAGATTTGCCCGATGTCAGGCGCGAACTGCGTGGCTTTCATGCTTTCGCGCATATTCTCCGCTCCCCGATCTGTCCAGCGTGCGTAGTTCCGCAGGGGCGGGGCATGATGGCAGCGTCTTCCGCTACTGCGGTTGAACAGACCGCGAAAAGACGCCTGGCGCAGGGACTTTCGTACTATTGACAGAGATGGCCGCCCACGCGATCAACGCGGGGATCCAGTAGTCTGGTTGTTCGAAGAAGGCCGACGTCAAAGCGAATCCCATCAGTGCGACGAGAATCCCTGCTGCGCCTCCGTCCTTCTTTCGAACGATCGATCGTATCGCCACAAACAGAACTGCAGCGATGATCAGCGCGATGGCTATCGCGAGCAGGATTCCGCCCTGATACCAAGCACGCAGAAATATGTTGTGTGTCACGGTCGTACCGTCGAAGGTACCCCCGTGTTCGGCGGCGAGTCCGTTCCCGAAGAAGGGTTGCTCCTGAATGCGTGACAGCGCGAAGTCGTAGGTCTGTTGACGAATCTCCCACGTGCTTGCAGCACTCGTTTGTCCAGTGACTTGCATGTAGCGATCAGCGGGCGAAAGGATGCTGTCGGTTATGTCGGTAAATTTTGCGAGAATCCACAATAAAATGCCGATCGCCACTAGAACAACTGCCAAATGTTTGATTCGGTCGCGCATGGCCAAAAGGGTTACTGCGACGCCGAACCCGGCCGCCATCATCGAACTCAAGCTACCAGTCGACATCAACCCGCCGATGTTGATAATGGTCAACGCGATCAGAACGATGCGTAAGCGATCGCCTTGCAGAAGCATTGACAAGCAGAGGATTACGGCAATCGTGGACATCATCCCCAAAGTGTTGGGGTGGGCGGCGAGGCCGGATGCTCGGCCTTGCACTGTCTCGATTCCGAAAACCGGGCGACCAGTTACCTGCACGATGCCACTTAGCGACGAGATCGTCTGCCCTGCGACAAAGGCCAAGCTCACCGACTCGACAAATCGGGGCGCCCTATGAACGTTCGCGGTCATTACGAAGACACCGAGACCGAGCACGACGAACAGTTGCACACCGTTGTAGATGTTGTCTTGGATGCTTCCAGCATTTGTGGCTGTCACGACGGCAACAATCGATGCGAACCCCGCGAACATCCAGATCGCCGCGAACAAAGGCACAGCTACACGCAGGATCACGACGGATCCCACGATCAACCCTAGGACTGTGGCGAACCAGAGGACCTTGAATGATTCGGGGAGCGCGCGATACATCGGCAACACAAACACAGCGGCGGTCCACAGCACGGTTGTCCACATCCATGGTGACGCCGGTGGGGCAAGTTTGGGTGGATGAAGCGAGGGCTTCACATGCGTCGTCATCTTGCGATGCTTCCAATGCTGGTTGACTGATCAGTTGCACGGTTTCGAACTCGTGCTTTTCGGCCATATCGCGAGTAGCCCCATCGGACAGACCACATCACCGGAGCCGCGAAGAATGGGAGATAGACGAAAAGGTAGCTGTCGAATGCGATGCCCAGCGTTAGGTAGACGCCGAGGTGAAACATCAGCATGATGACGAGGCCGATGCGAAAGAGCACAGGGAAGAAAATCAAGACGACCAGGGCGCCTTCGGCTGCGAGCGTGGCGTAGTCAAGGAATTTCCAGAACAGCGTGGAGTCGATATCGAAAATGGTGTTCGTCATCGAACCCAGCTTCGTGGAGTCGGCAACGTCGCGTGCGACGTAGCCTCGGGTAGCTTCACGTGAGGGGCTCAGCCACCCTGATATGGCTTTTGGCGCCGCGGCACTGAACAGTGCGAAAGACACGACCATTGCCCACATCAGTATCGGGAGACCGCTGTTGCGGCGCTGACGTTTTCCGTTGCGGCGTTTCTGATGGAGGTACGCATCGACTGATAGAGCGGCTCCCCATCCTGCAGCAGCCATCGCGAGTGGGAGGATCTCGAAGAGAATAAAATGATCCACTTTGCCGTAGGCATTTGTGAAGCCGGCCCCGATTACCATGACTATTGTCAAGGCTATCGAGGTCTCCGCCGTCCGGAACCCAACCAAAAGCACAACTGCTAGTAACAGGCGGGCGAGTTCAAGAAACATCAGAAACCCGGAGGGCGGCGGACCGGTTAGCATCGAGAACGGGCCGGGTGCTGGCTGGAACAGCGCGGAGGGGACGTCCCCCACCCAGCCGTAGTCCGTCGGTCGGACGATGAGGTAGACGGCGAAGAGGATGCGAAGGACCCCAAGGTAGCTAGGTTCAGCTCGATACGCTTCGCACAGTCGGTCCACGTAATTTGCGGCGGACTGTGCTGGCTTGCTGTCGAGAACGGTCATAACGCAACCCTTTCTAGCTCGCATCTACCGGGTCGTTCAACCGATGCATCAGAGATGTCGACTATCCTTTTCCGCCAGCAGAATTCGACCTCCCTCGCCGGAATAGGACTCAGTGCCGCAACCCGAGAATCTAGCCATGAAATGACGTTTGGGTCAGTTGTGTTCGGATTCTTTGCACCGTTGGGCTGCGGGCGAAAAGCTAAGTCGAGTGTTGGTCGTGCCGACGAGTATCGTACGCCGCTGGCGAGCTCGTCAGGTGAGGGGTGGAGAACCGTGCCGTCCGCGAGGCGAACTGTGATTTCAAGTCCGTCATTCGCGAACTTTCCTGCCGCTGTGGGAGAATCGCCAAAACCTGGCATTCGGATTGTCGGATATGGCTCCGGCCGATTGGCGATCGAGTACAGGCCTTGAATCACCAGCGCGACAGCTAGAATGCCGACAACGATCAACTGGCGCCGCTTGCGGGTGGACTCGGTGGCCGGTTGGACTACTTCGGGCTGATCCGGCACGCCGCTGTCCCTCCGGGCATTCTGTAGCGGTACTTCGCGATGAATTTGTAGACTGTGTGTGCTAAGGGGCGGACGGGCGCTGCGATAGTGAAGCGTCCCATCAGGGTCGTGTACCAGGCGCCCCGAGACATCAATGCGCGGCCAATAGCGTCAGATCCACTGGCGACCACGACACCGTTCTCGCACCAGTAGGCCGCCTCGGCCAGCATCTCTTCGTTCAGGCCGAGGGCTTCTAGGTCGTCGACGAACTGACCAGCTAGCACTTCGAAGTCGGCGTCCTTTTGTAGCCAAACGGCCGAGCGAGTACAAAAACCGCAGTCGGCGTCATAAATCAGAGTGCCCATAGCGTCATCATTCCCCAAAAACTAGTTTTCGCAAATCGGCCGCCAAAAGAAACTGGGTGTGATGAACGGGTGGGTGGGCATCGCGTATTCCTGTCCCTCTATTTCTACAAATGGTGCTGAGCGGTGGGCTGTGTGAGCGGCGCAACTCTTACATTGGGACGGCCGATCTGTTGGGCGACCGCTGCAATCCTCGCCCGCCAGTGGAGCGTTGGGCGGAACAGATCTGAAGCCTGGCTCACCACCGCCTTCGTAGGCGCGTCGCCGACCGGAGAACAATGCTGCGCACGCGCCGACCGTTCGTCGCGGTCGTCCCGTCTGCGACGGTGCGGATCACCGCACGTCTACTTAAAGCGCGATCCTCGGGGCGACCTTTGCCTGGCCTCAGCGCGGACATGCGGTATGTTGATTATCTTCGGCCTCCAGGAAAATGTGCACATATTCGGGTGACATCAAGTTGATTGGATCAGATGAGAGCCTCCGTTAGCGCTGCCCATGCCCTTTGTGCTCGGGATCATTTAGAGTTATGAGTCGATGGGGTCAGGGGAGCAGCACTCGCGCGAGAAACACCGTCCTCGGAATCGCGCTTGTCCTTGGGATCGTGGCTGTTGTATCCGCCGCAATCGCCTCGCGCGGTGATGATGAATCAAATAGTGCCAACCCCGCGCCGAGGCCTGCTCTGAAGTCCGATCTGTACGTCGCGTGGTTGGGTGACGGATATACGGCGGGTACGGGTACGGGTGGCAATATCAATGAGGCGTTTCCACAGCTCGTCTCGGAGAATCTCTGTTGGACGAGCGCCATTTTCGGGCAAGGCGGAACAGGCTATTCGAATCCCGGCCGGCCGGCCGAAGGTGAAGCGATCTATCGCGACAGGATCGACGAAGTAGTAAACAGTTTGCCGGACCTGGTTGTTGTCCAGGGATCGACCAACGACCACCAAGGGCAGGTTGGCGCTGAGGCGGGTCGCGTATTCAGCGAGTTACGGGCGAAGTTGCCGGATGCGACGATAGTCGCAGTGGGGCCACTCGACCCACCGAAAACGGATCGTGCACGGGACATAGCCTTGCGCGACGCTGTGCGCGAGGCCGCGTCCAAGAACGACGTTCAATTCGTTGACGGTATCGGATGGCTGACCGTCGACCAGTACGGCGCGGACGGTGCGCATCCGAACCTGGCCGGCCATAAAGAGATCGCGAACCGGCTGACCGCGGAACTGCAGGGTCATAGTGTGTGCTCAGCCACTCGGTGACGGTTCAGATTTTTCGCGAGCATCGCAGGATCATAATTTCCCGCACCGGATTGTGGGTGACGCGCGCCGCGATTGCGACATCGCGGATGATGCTGCTGAAGCCGAAGTAGTGATGGCCAGCCGCGACAGCTCTGCGTTAAGGCAGAACCGCGTTTGCAGGTAGTTTCCCGTAATGGCTGCTTTGATAGCGGCGTTGTCGAGAGCTTGAGGCTGCGGTCAAAAGAGGCGCTGTGGCGTGTCAAACGTCAGTGCCGAAAAGTCTCTGGACCGCGTTGGTATCAACGGAGGTGCACGTGATACGCGTGCGATTCTGCGTTTTGGCGGTCCGAAGCCTGACCTTGCCCGTGGTGAAGTTGTGATGCGCATCACATAGATGTGTGGCTCGGTATATGTCGCGGGTAGCGGCATTTGCGTCCAGGTGGGGATTGTGGAGACCGCTTCTTATCACGAATGGCCCTTGCTCGCAGCAGATAAACCAAATGCTGCAGTCAATAGATTCGCCCGAGGCTGTATGTTTCTGCGGCGTTAACGCCTACCGGTTTCGCGATCGGCCAAAGTGCGTTAGAGTAACCACAAATGATCGTTACGGTCAGGATCGAGTCCGTCAGGCGGCGAGACCGGGCTGCCTAATGGGGAAGCTGGAGTGTCTACCGGGGGTCGCGCCAGTGAAATGTAGATGCCATGTGGGGTATGCAAATATGGCCGGGTTTATTCAATGTTGGGAACTGGTCTGGCTGAAGTTGATATGCCTGAGCCTGTACGAGACTCGCGGTGTCGAGATTTAACCCATACATAACGCAACAACGTTCCGACGTATCAATGAGCTGCCCTGCATACCGGTGACGGCACGTGGAGTATCACCCAATTATCTTGTGGCACAGAAGAACTGATTCGGTGCATCGTTTTGCATGAACGCTCCCGGGCCGACAATAAACTCGTCGTCCTTTTGTGGAACGCCGTCTATGCGTGACCTATATCACCGGGACGGTTCGCGCAATGTTAATTTTCCGAATAGGGAGAGTTGGCCAATGGGTTTTAGGTCGCGAAACGATTACACAGGCGCTACTCTCTAGACATTCGGTCGCACATAACCCCCAGTTTCAACACGGGAAAGTTACGAAGCTAGCTCGTTAGATTGCGATGTTTAGCACACGGCCAGGGATGCCCCCATGTTCGAGCGGCAGGGGCTCCTGGAGTCTCGGGAAGGTAGAGATGACACGCAGCACGAGAGTGGCGAGTCTTGAATGGCGCAATGCGCCCCAGCCGCCACCGCTTGTGGTCCGGCCCAGGCTGAAGACGTGGGTGGATACCTACATCCGCCGTGTTCAGGCCCTCGATGCCGCGATCGTCGTCGCGGCAGTCTTTGGCGCGCAACAGATTCGGTTCGGATTCCCTTCCGTGACGGATCCGATTGGCAGATTTTCCACTCCTGGGGTCGTGGTATCTACGGGTTTCGTTCTTGCCTGGGTGCTGGCACTCCGTGTCGTGCAGAGCACGGACCGACGGATCGTCGGCTCCGGTGCTGAGGAGTACAGCCGAATCGTCCGCGCCTCATTCGTTGTCTTTGGACTGTTGGCAATTGTTGACCTGTTGTTCAAGTGGGATGTGGCGCGCGGGCTCCTCGCGATCGCGCTACCGGCCGGCACCCTCGGCCTGCTGTTGACTCGCTGGCTGTGGCGATGGAATCTGACCCGTGACAGACGCAATCGCGAGAATCTGGATCAGGTTTTGGTTGTGGGAAGCCCCAATTCGGCTGCCTCGTTGATTCGACACCTTGACCGCAATCCGGGGCTAGGTCTTGAAGTCGTTGGTCTGTGTGTACCACCGGGCCACCCCGCGCGGCACCGTGATGTTGTCGATATCGGTGGGCGTGATGTGGCGGTGTTCGGCGACTGCAGTGACGCTCGCGATGGAGTTGCGAAATCTGGTGCAACCACAGTGGCAGTCACGTGCGCCGAGACGCTGGGCCACTCGGTGATGCGTGAGCTGTCGTGGGACCTCGAGGGCATGCATGTGGATCTGCTCGTTGCCCCTGGTGTCGCAGACGTCGCCGGACCGCGGATGCTGGTCCGTCCGGTTGCCGGACTGCCGCTACTGCATATCGACAAACCCCGCTATGAGGGTGCCAACAAATTCTTCAAGGCCGCCTTTGACCGGCTGGGGGCAACAGCCATCCTTGCTGTTCTGGCGCCAGTGATGCTCATCTGTGCGGTAGCGGTGAAGTTCAACTCCAAGGGTTCGATCTTCTATCGCGCGGAGCGGATCGGATTGAACAACGCGCCATTCCAGATGTGGAAGTTCCGAACGATGATCGACGGTGCTGACAAGCAGAAGCTCGCGCTCACCGATCGCAATGAAGGTTCCGGTGTCCTGTTCAAAATGCGGGATGATCCTCGGGTTACATCAGTTGGTAAGGTGCTGCGCCGCTTCAGCCTTGACGAGGTACCACAGCTATTCAACGTCATCACAGGGACGATGAGCCTGGTCGGCCCACGGCCTCCTCTACGTGGCGAAGTCGAACAGTACAGTGGGATCGTCACCCGTCGTATGCTTGTTCGTCCAGGGATGACGGGTCTGTGGCAGGTATCGGGCCGCTCGGACCTCGACTGGGACGAGTCGGTTCGGCTTGATCTGTCGTACGTCGAGAACTGGTCCATCATGCAGGACGCGATGATTCTGTGGCGCACAGTCAAGGCAGTCGTGCGGAGCGACGGTGCCTACTGAGCCGATGAAGGTGTTGTTCGTATGTACGGGCAATATCTGCAGATCACCAGTTGCGCAGCGAATGTTGGAACACATTGCTGATCAGCAGGGTTTAAACATCGTCGTCGCGAGTGCCGGCACGAGGGCCTTGAACGGTCGACCGATGCACCCCGAAAGCGTCCGTGTCCTCGAAGATCGCGGCATCACGGACAATGGATTCGGGGCTCAGTTCCTGACGCCGGTACTTGTGGGCGAGTTCGACCTGGTACTGGGAATGACTCGCGAACATCGGGCTGTTGCCCGACAACTCGCGCCTGCAAAGTGGCGGCAGATGTTTGCACTCCGAGAGGTCGCCGGCAACTTTGAAGACGAACGTCCAGGTGTCCGAAATCCCTCCGCAACAGTCGATCCGAATGATGCGCGATTGGACATTCAGGACCCAATGGGCCAGTCCGGTGACGTCTTTGACCATGTGGCAATCGAGATCGAGGCCGCTGTGACTGCCTTGACTGACTGGCTCGTAAATCAGCTCCGTATGCGCGACTCAAATGATCAAGTAGCGAGGTAGACGAATTCATGCGTATCACTGTTCTCGGGACGGGCTATCTCGGCGCCACCCATGCTGCATGCATGGCTGAATTGGGCCATGAAGTGCTCGGCGTAGACGTAGATCCGTCCAAGCTGGCTAAACTTCAGGCTGGCGAAGTTCCCTTCTATGAACCGGGACTCGAAGAAGTACTTAAACGTAACATCGACGCTGGAAGGTTGCGGTTCACGGCTTCGTACGAAGAAGCCGCCGATTTTGCGGATGTTCACTTCCTGGCAGTTGGTACACCGCAGAAGCGTGGTGAATATGCTGCTGACCTGAAATACGTTGACAGCGTCGTCGAAACGTTGAGTCGGCTGGTGACCCGCCCGACAGTGATATTTGGAAAGTCCACTGTCCCAGTTGGAACCGCGGAACGTCTCGGCCGCCGCGCGCGTGAATTGGCGCCGGATGGTGTTGACATAGAGGTGGCTTGGAACCCTGAGTTCCTGCGCGAAGGCCACGCTGTGGAAGACACGTTGAGACCAGACCGGTTGGTGGTCGGCGTCGATGGGACCCGCGAGAGCCGAGCCGAAGTCCTGGCGAGGGAGATATACGCTGACGCGCTCGGGGCAGGGATACCGTTAGTGGTTACCAACCTGGCGACCGCAGAACTCGTGAAAGCCTCGGCGAACGCGTTCCTTGCAACCAAGATCTCGTTCATCAACGCAATTGCCGAAGTCTGTGAGGCTGCGGACGGGGACATCACTGAGCTCGCTGACGCGATTGGTTATGACGATCGCATCGGTCGGAAGTTCCTCAATGCAGGCATCGGCTTTGGCGGCGGGTGCCTGCCAAAAGACATCAGGGCGTTCATGGCGCGAGCCGGCGAATTGGGCGCTGACCAAGCGCTCACCTTTCTCCGGGAGGTCGACAACATCAATATGCGGCGGAGAACGCAGATGGTTGAGTTGGCGCGAAACGCGTGTGGCGGGTTTCTCGGCTCGCGAGTCGCAGTACTCGGGGCGGCATTCAAGCCTGAATCTGACGATGTCCGTGATTCGCCAGCACTGAATATTGCGGGTCAGATCCATCTTCAAGGCGCGGACGTGCGCGTCTACGATCCAAAAGCGATGGAGAACTCGCGCAGGCTGTTTCCGACGCTGAGCTATTCCGATTCGGTCCACGAAGCGTGTGAAGGTGCGGATGTATTGCTGGTACTGACGGAGTGGAACGAGTTCAAGAAACTCCGACCTGCGGAGCTCAACAATCGAGTCAGAGCCAGGAGCGTGATTGACGGGCGCAACTGCCTCGACGAGCACCTTTGGCGTGCCAGTGGCTGGTCCTACCGCGGACTCGGACGAGCGAGCAACGCAAGTTGAAACGCTCCGGCAAACCGCTACGTGCACGAGCCGACCGTGGGCGCGAGGATGCGTTGCAAGGAGGGCCGATGAGAAAGGGCGAGAGGCTTCAGCATGTGATGTTTCTCGCAGTCATACCTTGGTACCGTCAGGAGTGCATCGACACACTTCAGACGAGTCTGGGGTCTGAATTGCAGATATACGCGTCCGACTATGGTTTGGACGAGACCGTCCGAACGGGAATCAAAAGAGAACAATACGTTTCGGTTGCCCGGCGCGGCATACTGCGCGGAAAGCTGTTGGTTCAGCGAATTCCGATCAAGGTGTTCCGCGCAAAGGGTTGCGTCGTGGTCGATCTCAATCCGAGAAGCACTTCAGCTTGGGCTGTGCTTCTCGTCCGACGCCTGACTCGTCGGCGAGTCGTGGTGTGGGGGCACCTCCATCCAAGAAATGGTCCGCAGTCAAAATCTGCTGTTATTCGTAGAGCGATGCGACGTATCGCCGACGGCGCGATCCTATATGGATATGACAGCGTCTCTGACGCGCGGAGGGAAGTACCCGCACAGCCTGTCTGGGTCGCTGCGAATGCGATCTACAACCAGGAACAGATGCAGGCCATTCAAGCTTTGCACCCACGAAACGCGCTTGTGTACGTGGGAAGGCTCGAGGCGTCGAAAAATGTCGAGCAATTGGTGCCTGCTTTTCACGAATCTGGATTGTGGAAAATGGGTGTCAGGCTAGAAATCGTCGGTGGAGGCGCACTGCGCGACACGATATCGAAACAGGCTGCCGACTTCGGGATACTTGATGATGTCGATGTCCACGGACAAGTCAACGGTGCGCCCGATCTGGAGCGGATCTACTCGCGCGCCATCTTCTCGCTTTCGCCTGGTTACGTCGGACTCAGTGCGACACAGAGTCTCGGCTTCGGCGTACCGATGATCTACGCCGAGGACGCACCCCACGCACCAGAGATCGAGCTCAAGAGGCTCGGTTATATGCGTGGCTATGTGCCGACCTCGGTAAAGGGTCTTGCGGCCGCGATGGATAGTGCATATCGGGAGTTCGCGGAAATTGACGCGACGGTAAGGGACCAGATCGCCAGGTCAACTGCATCATTCTATTCAGCAGAAATAATGGCGGGCGGGCTGGTTTCAGCCCTTACGGCGAGAGTTGTCGACTACGGCGTCGATGGCTGGCCGGTGGAGGAGAATTAGAGACAATGGCCAAATCTAGATCGCGACTGCCAAGTGTCGTGAGAAATGCAGCCACCGGAACTCTGAACTGGATGGCCATCGGGCAAAACGTTCGAACCGGAGAGAACTTCAGAGCTGGGCGATCCGCGATAGTCAGTGCGCCCCACCAGCTGACTTTCGGCGACAACGTAAGTGTCGGTCCTCGGTCTGTCATCCAGGTAGACGGCCGAATGGGCAATTACGTGATGATCGGGATGAATGTGCACATTGTCGGACGCGATGACCACGCGATCGACGAGGTCGGAACGCCGATGCTCTTGTCGACGTGGTCCGGAGACCGCGAACAGCGCGTGAGCGATACCGTCACAATCGGCGACGATGTCTGGATCGGGGCGTCGGCAACGATTCTCAGTGGCGTGACGATTGGAAGCGGTGCTGTCATCGGCGCCGGAGCTGTTGTGATCAGTGACGTTCCGGATTTCGCGATAGCAGTGGGTGTTCCGGCGCGCGAGGTCGGAAAGCGCTTTGAGAATGACGAGGAACGTGCACGGCACTTGGCCATGCTTACGGGCGGTCAGATATCGGAAACCGACCACAGTGGTACTGGGAATGGAGCGGCAAATGGTTGATCTGAAGTTGGTGGGAATCAACTATGCGCCTGAGCCAACTGGAATTGCTCCGTATATGGAGGGCCTCGCTGAGGGCTTGAATGCACGAGGATTTGATGTTGAGGTGACCACCGGTTTTCCTCACTATCCAGCCTGGAAAACCGACGATGACTTCCGCGGAATGTCGATCTGCAGCACTGGCGTGACTCGGAGTCCAGATGTACACAGACTCCGGCACTACGTACCCCGGCGCCCGTCGACACTGCGGCGCTTCGCGATGGAGTCGGTGTTCGCCGCCCGTGTGGTGACGCATCGAAGTGCATCTGATGACGATGTGCACACGATTTGTGTGAGTCCAACGTTGCTGAGTGCTGCAGCGGTAATCCTTCGCAAGAAGTTCACGCGCCGAACGGGAAAGGTGACGGTATGGGTCCAAGACTTTTACGGTCTGGGCGCCGTCGAGACCGGCCAGGTCAGCGGGGGATGGCTGGTATCTGCAATACAGACGCTCGAGGGTTGGGTTTTGCGGAACGCAGATCATGTTGTAGCGATCCATGCGTCTTTCAAACGGCATATCGTCGAAGATTACGGAATTGATGATTCGAAAGTCACGGTCATCAAGAACTGGACACACATTCCCACTGGTTTGCCTGAGGTGGACAAGTCCGAAGTACGTCGGAAGCATGGGCTTCCAGAAGACGCCACCATTGTTCTGCACGCTGGAAACATGGGCCGTAAACAGGGCCTGGAGAACGTTCTCGACGCCGCACGGCTGGCCTCTGGGCCGGCGGGTTCCGCAGACCTACTCTTCGTTCTGCTAGGAGACGGTAATCAGCGACCCGTGCTCGAGGAGTCGGCACGTGGAATGGCCAACGTACGGTTCCTTGAGCCTGTCGACAGCTCGGAGTTTCCATCGCTTCTCGGCGCAGCAGACATTCTGCTCGTCAACGAAGCCGCGACAGTGCTGGGTATGGCGGTGCCGAGCAAGTTGACGTCGTATTTTGCGTCAGGCCGCCCCGTCATAGCGGCGACACACGAAGCCAGTGGGACGGCTCAAGAGTTGGCCGAGGCCGAAGCCGGCATAAGGGTAGATCCAGCAAGCCCGGACCAGATGCTAGAAGCCATCGCGAAGCTGCGAGGCAATGACGGTGTGTCGAGCGCGTACGGAAAGAACGGAATGAACTATGTGACGAACTTCCTCACAGAACGCGCTGCGATAAGCCGATTCGCAAGATTGTGCGAGGAACTGAATCCCGATACCAGGGAACGCACGCAACTGGAAAGTGCGTGACCAGATGACTTCACCGAATATTTCGCTGGCAGACTTTTCCGGGCGCGGATACGACAAAGGTCGAGGCCCGGCGATCCAGGTTGCATGGTTTTGCCTTAGAGGTCTGTTTCGCTGCTGGTGGGTCCCTGGTTCGGCTCGTGTTCGGCTCCTTCGTCTGTTCGGAGCCGATATTGGGACGGGTGTTCTGATCCGGCACGACGTGACGATCCACTGGCCGTGGAAGCTCAAAATTGGCGATAACTCCTGGATCGGGGAAGGCGCATGGATCCTGAATCTCGAACCGGTCGAAATTGGATCGAACTGCTGCATCTCACAAAGTGTGTTTCTCTGCACCGGTAGTCATGATCGTCGATCTCCCACGTTCGAGTTCGACAACGCTCCCATTCGTATCGAAGACGGCGCGTGGATCGCAGCGCGAGCGACAGTATTGCGGGGCGTCACAATCGGCGACCATGCCGTTGTTGGTGCCTGCGCTCTTGTCGTAAAGGATGTTTCGAGCTCGAGTATTGAGCGGTTTCCCCTGGTAGACGGCGGGCGAGAGCACTCATGAGGAGCGATGTGGTCGCAGCGGGCAGTCGTCTGGCTAGAGTCGCATTGGCTAGGGGCCCGATTACTTCAGCAGGCAGCGACTGAGGAATCTCATGACCACTATCGAGACTCGGAAGATCGCCGGTCAAGCAGGCTATATTGCCGGTGGCAGGCTCGCCGGGGCTTTGATTCAGGCGCTTTCCCTGGCGCTCTTGGCTCGCAGCCTCGGACCGTCCGACTTTGGTGACTTCGCTGTTTGGTACGGACTCGCCGTCGTTTTGCAAGCCTTCCTGAACTTCGGACTCACCCCCTTGTTGGTGCGGGTTAGGGCACAGGGGGGGCGAGATTCTGATGTACTGCGAATGTTATCCGTATGCCGAGTCTCAAGTGTCGGTTTCGCGATTGTCGTAGCAGCTTTTGCGTCAGTGTCAGCGGTGTTCTTTGAAACAGAGTGGTACCTGGTACCGCTGGTGCTCTGGGTGGTTGCAGACAACTTGGTGGAGACCTACCTCGCGATTCCACTGGCAGACGGCCGAGCGTGGCAAAACGCGATGTCGCTTGTCTACCGGCGATCGATTTCAGTCATCGTCCTACTGATCGGGTTGGTATTCCACGCGAACGCGGCCCTGTTCTACGCGTTGGGTCTGGCAATAGGTTCATTGTCTGTACTGGTCTTTATCGTGAAGGACAGCAAGATTCGGATCGCCGGAGAACAGTCACGAATGAGCTATCGGGACCTTGCAGCTGAGGCGAAGTACTTTTGGATCAACTCGTTGGCCACCCAGGCCCGGAATATCGACGTATTCGTGGTGTCACTGGTTGCAACTGGTTCGGGTGCCGGATCAACTGCGGGTTACTATGCTGCCGCAAGCCGTTTGACGAGTCCGCTCCGGATCGTGCCTACTTCCTTCGCCTCGGTGCTGATGCCTGCGGCCGTCCGGTCTGCTGCGGGCGGTAGCGTTCGGGGCGTTCTGCGTGCGACGGTGCTGATCTGCATGCTGAGCTCGGCCGGCTTCTTGGCCGTCGCATTGTCGATGCCGTGGGTACTGCCGGTTGTTCTCGGATCCAGTTTCGAAGGTGCCGTACCGGTGATCCAGATCGTCTGTGTAGGACTGGTTTTCGCCGCCATTTCGTCTCAGCTGAATGCGGTTTTGCAGGGATTCGGACGGGCGAGGCTTGTATCCAACGTGTCGTTGGTGTCGACTGTGACTTGTCTGGTGCTGGTCGCCACACTAGTTCCGTTTGCAGGGGCCGCCGGGGCAGGGTGGGGTTTGACGATCAGCTATGTCGTCCAGTCATTCGTTCTCGTCGTTAGCACGTGGCGAACAATTAGGAATATTGCAAAATGAGACGATTCTTTATGAGTATATCCGCGGCCGAAGGCAACATTGGAGATGTTGTTATCCGGCGGGCAGTAATTCAACAATTACGTGAGTTTGGTCTGCGTCCGATGGTATTCAGCGGAACAATGAGTCGCGACTTCGTTGACTCGTTTGAATTCGGGCCCGCAGAGACGGTGACACCGTCACCGATTACGTTTGTGCGCTCATTGCTGCTGGATATCGTATTGATCCGCCGGCCGGTCGTGGTGATGGCCCCGGGGCCGTTTCGTGTCGGCGGTTCACCGAGCACGGTTGTGAAACATATATTCCTGTTGGGTTTACTCGGCGCGGTACGGATGTTCGGGGGAGTGGTGCTAACTCTCGGACGCTCCGTTGACGTCGGCAGGAGTTACGCGCTGCCCGTAGAGCGGGCGCTTGCGGTGGTGTCGAATATATACGTGGCCCGCGATTCTCGAACCAGAGATATAATCGGCCGCCGTTGTCTGCTCTTCCCCGATTATGCGTTCAGGGACCGCGGAAACCGCATCCCGGGACGTGTTTCCAACGATTTTGCGCGTCGTAAACTGTTGGTAATATCGCTACGGCATGATCGACTGCAGCGTTCCGACGTCGAGATATTCGAGGGACTCCAAGAGTTGGCGACGGGTGCTGGGTACGAAGTGGTGTTCGCGGCGCAAGTAAGGGAGGATTCTGCCGAGAATCGGCGACTCGCATCATCTCTCGGACTGTCCAGTGTCGACTGGCCGTCCGACTCCCCACACCGCGCGCAGGAGTGTGCGTTGGTCGAGCTCTATTCTCAGGCGGCAGCTGTGGTGAGTGACCGCTTGCACGTACTGATCCTGGCGGCATGTTCAGGCGCCATACCCGTTGTGTTTGATCGCGACGGAGTGACAAAGATACCGGACGCGCTGGATCATGTACTTACACCTCAACATGTCGGGCTTCATTCCGCGGTTGCAGATCTTGACATAAATGCAGAAGAGTCTAAGAGAATCGATCAACAATTCTTAGATGCTTTCTCGCGCATGTCGTCCTTGGACCTGGAGTTGGAGCGACTGTTAAGGGTGTTGAGGTGAGATCTCCTATAACAGAACTTGTCGGATCCTGGTGTTATCAACGGGACCGGCTTTCCACAATTTCGCAGACAATAGGGAATGGTGTCGTACTATGACAAATGGCAAAGTTGCGCTGATTACGGGGATCACCGGTCAGGACGGGTCGTATCTGGCAGAACTCTTGCTTGCCAAGGGTTATGTGGTACACGGGCTGATCAGACGCTCATCATCGTTCAACACGGCGCGGATCGATCACCTCTATGTGGATCCGCATGATTCGTCTGCGCGTCTGTTTTTGCACTACGGAGATCTGAGTGATGGTGCTCGCCTCGTCACTCTCCTCGCCCAGATCGAACCCGACGAGGTATACAACCTGGGTGCGCAATCGCACGTTCGAGTGAGTTTCGATGAGCCTGAGCACACCGGAGATACAACTGGCATTGGATCGATCCGCCTACTGGAAGCGGTCAGGCTGGCGGGTCTGCAGTGCAAGTTCTATCAAGCTTCTAGTTCCGAGATGTTTGGCGCTTCGCCGCCGCCGCAGAATGAGGACACACTCTTCTACCCGCGTTCCCCCTACGGCGCGGCGAAGGTGTACGCGTACTGGGTGACGCGTAACTACCGCGAGGCGTACGGGATTTTTGCGGTCAACGGCATTCTTTTTAACCACGAATCCCCAAGACGCGGAGAGACTTTCGTCACTCGAAAGGTGACCCGTGCGGTGGCCCGGATCAAGGCCGGCATGGAGGAGTTCGTGTACATGGGCAACCTGGATGCGGTCCGCGATTGGGGGTACGCGCCCGAGTATGTCGAGGGTATGTGGCGGATGCTTCAAGTCGACGAACCCGATGACTACGTGTTGGCGACCGGGGGAAACTACACGGTTCGAGACTTCCTGCAGACAGCATTCGACCACGCCGGTCTCGACTGGGAGAAGCATGTTCGGTTCGACGACCGCTACCTGCGGCCCACCGAAGTCGATGCCCTGATTGGCGATGCAGGCAAGGCCGAAGCGAAGCTTGGTTGGAAAGCCACCGTGCACACTCCGGAGTTGGCCCGAATAATGGTTGATGCCGACATTCGGGCCCTTGAATGCGAGGGCAAGTCCTGGATCGACACGCCGTCGGTACCATCCTGGAAAGGCATTGACAGTGAGCGGTGAATTCACACCAGCGGTTCTGGATCGGTCGGCGAAGGTATATATTGCCGGGCACCGAGGGTTGGTCGGTTCCGCTCTCTGGCGCCAGTTCAGCGCCAACGGCTTCGAGAATCTTGTCGGACGAAGCAGTGGGGAGCTCGATCTCAAGGATCGGGCGGACGTGTTCGACTTCTTCGCGCAGGAGCGACCGGAAGTTGTGATTCTCGCGGCAGCGAAAGTAGGCGGGATCCACGCGAACAGCACCTATCCCGTCGACTTCCTTTCAGAAAACCTTCAGATTCAGGTCAACGTGCTCGATGCTGCGCTCAAGCATGGTGTTGGCCGGCTCCTGTTCCTCGGGTCGACCTGTATCTACCCGAAGTACGCGCCGCAGCCGATCAAGGAGGAGGCGCTCCTGACTGGGCTCCTCGAGCCAACTAACGATGCGTATGCGATAGCAAAAATCGCCGGCATATTGCAGGTGCAAGCCGTGCGCAGGCAGTATGGGCTGCCGTGGATTTCGGCCATGCCGACAAACCTTTACGGTCCTGGCGACAATTTCTCGCCGATGGGGTCGCACGTTCTACCCGCCATGATTCGCCGCTATGACGAAGCGTCCCAGCAGCAGGCAACTTCCGTAACCAACTGGGGTACAGGCACGCCCAGACGTGAGTTCCTTCACGTCGACGACATGGCATCGGCATGTCTACACCTACTGGAGCACTACGATGGACCGACGCAAGTGAATGTCGGTACCGGCGAGGACCAGACAATTAAAGAGATCGCTGCGACAGTGGCTGATGTGGTGGGCTTCACCGGCGAAACCCGCTGGGATACAAGTAAGCCAGACGGTACGCCACGGAAGCTCATCGACATCAGCACGTTGCTCAATAGTGGCTGGAAGCCGAGCATCTCGTTGCATGAAGGTTTGGCGAACACGGTTGCGTGGTATCGGTCCAACCTAGACGCCTTGCGTACGTAGGGGTGGGCAGCGCAATGACTCGAACGGCAGCGGCTGACCGTCTAGTGCATAATTCAGGAAATCGGGACGGGCTTCTCGTATCAGTCGTTGAAAAAGCACGCGGCCGGCAGTGAAGTGTCCGAAGGCGGTGGTCTCTGGTGGTCGAGAGCCTCATTCGATCTTTGAACCATTCGTGAAAGTGCGCTCCGTCGTAGTGCTTGGCACAAGCACAGGAGAAGGCGTGGAATTAGGAGATCTTTTCGATGAATGAAACACCGCAAGGCCTGCAGGCGCTCGGAAAGGACACGCTGCGTTCTTCCGTGGGTGTTGTCAAACGCGGGTGGATCTTGCTCTTGGCGCTGATACTTGTATGCGGCGCTGTTGGTCTCATTTACAGCCTGTTGCAGGAGCCTGTCTACAAATCGACCGCAACCTTGTACGTGACATCGGGCAATGACGCGAACGCGCAGAGCGCCTACCAAGGTTCGATGGCCTCGCAGCAACGAGTGACGTCGTACTTGAAACTGGCTGATTCGGACGGTGTGGTTGGTCCGGCGATTGGACCGGGCGGTGTGCCACTGTCGTTGTCAGACGCAAGGGCTGCCCTGACTGCCTCCACGACAC
This sequence comes from Williamsia sp. Y844, assembly GCF_056786475.1. Lineage (NCBI taxonomy): Bacteria > Bacillati > Actinomycetota > Actinomycetes > Mycobacteriales > Nocardiaceae > Williamsia > Williamsia sp. Y844. The sequence continues at coordinate 937,941 of NZ_JBXCJB010000001.1, read as the reverse complement.
CGGACACTGTGCTCATGAGCATCTCGGCGGAGAGCACGAACAAGCAGACCGCTGCGGATCTGGCCAACGCCGTTGCGGAGTCGATGACGACCTATGTTCAGCGGCTTGAAACTCCTGCGGGTGGGACTGCGCCGCTTGCGAAGTTGACGGTGGTGACGCCGGCGACTGTCAGCGATTCACCGGTCTCTCCGATGACGACGCGCAATGTGGTGTTGGCTATGGTATTCGGGTTGATCGCTGGGCTTGCGACGTTGTTCATTCGAGATCGCTACAACAACAAGGTCCGGAATGAGGAAGAGATCGCCGGGATCACAAATGCCCCGGTTCTCGCAGCTGTTCCGTCGGACGAACTCCTCAAGAGACAGGGGCTCATCGACTTCAGCTCTGGCGCGACCCTCGCTGCGGAAGCCTACCGAAAACTGCGTACCAATCTCTCGTTTACCAGCGTTGATAACCCATCGCGACGGATTATTGTCACCAGTGCGTTGGCCGCCGAGGGTAAGACGACGACTGCAATGAATTTGGCTGCCGCGCTGGCGGAAACCGGAAAGCGCGTTGTTCTGGTCGACGCTGACCTGCGCCGGCCTCAGGTGTATCACCGAACCGGTGGTATGGGTGATGTTGGTCTGACGAACTACCTCAAGGGCGACGGATCGATGGCAGATCTACTGCAACCCAGTGAGGTCATTGGGCTTCAGATTCTGGCTTCGGGTCCACAACCACCCAATCCCGCCGAATTGCTCGGTTCCAAGAAGGCCGGTGAAGGTATTGAGACCCTGTCGGCAATGTTCGACTACGTGATCATCGACTCGCCCCCGCTGTTGCCGGTAACGGATGCGGCAGTCTTGGCGCAGTGGGCAGATGGCGTGTTGCTCGTCGCGAGAGCAAATCAGTCGCGTCAGCCTGATGTCGTCGCCGCAGTCGAACAGCTGGAGGCCGTTCAAGCCACGCTTGTCGGTGTCGTTCTCACGGACGTCCCGACTCGCGGTGGCGCATACAAGTACGGGTATTACTACACGTCATCTGACGTTGTGAAGAAGCCGGGATTCCTTGGTCGCTTCGGTAAGAAGCACCACACGCATCAGGACATCGAAGTTGCTCTCGAGCCGGTGTCGCCCGGAAAACATAGGTGACAACGCGCCTCAACTCAGGTGAGGAGTGGGTCGTGGGCATGGTGGTTCGTCAACCGTTGACCCGTGCACAGCAAGCGCTGTGGGCGGTTCAACAGGCGATGCCACTGTGCCCGATCAACATTGCCGAATACATCGAACTGACCGGGTTCGTCGATGTCGGTCTTCTCCGTACGGTGACCCAAGAGGTCGGCCGGCAGACCGGGGTCGCTTTCACCCGGTTCGAGCAAACCGACAACGGTGTCGAGCAGGTCATCGACCGCGACCTGAGTGACGACATCACCGTGAAAGACCTTCGCGGTGAACCGAACCCGATGGCGGCCGCACAGCAGTGGATGCTGGCTGACTACACCCGGCCGGTCGATCTGTTCACTGATCGCCTGATGGCATCGGCGATTCTTCAAGTCGCCGATGACACGTGGTTGTTCTACCAACGTGGACACCACCTGGTCTTCGATGGGTCCAGCGCCTTTTCGATGTTGGAGATAGTCGCCGGCACCTACGGTCGGCGCTTTGCCGACGGCATGGGTGAACCTGTTCCTTCGAGGGATCTGGCTGGACTGGCCCAGACAGACCTCGACTACGAATCTTCACCGCGGTACCAGAAGGACCGCGAGTACTGGCGTCAACAGGTGGCCCAGCTCGCGCCTCCGGTCACGCTGTCGCACCGCGTCGGCCCACCGGAAGCCGGGCCGCTGCGTGTCTCCGGGATTGTTCCCCGTGAAACGGTGACCGCGTTGAAGCGCGCCGAGACATCGCTCCGGACAACGTTGCCGGTGATTGTTGCCGCAGCCGCCGCTGGATATCTTGCGCGCATAACCGGGCGGGACGAGATTGCGCTGAGCTTGCCGGTGGCCGCACGCACCACCGCGTTGCTTCGTAAAAGTTTCAGCACGGTCTCCAACGTTGTGCCACTGCCGACCGGGATCGGCGCCGGTACCACCGTCGCGGCCGCGGTCGGTTCGGCGCAGGGCGCGATGATGGGTGCCCTGCGGCACCAGCGCTTCCGGTTCGAAGACATGCTCGACCTGATGCCGGGCGACAACCCGCCACTGGCCGGTCGAGAGTTCGCCGGACCACTGCTGAACCTGATGCTGACAGTGGACGCGCTGCAGTTCGGTGACGCCACCGGATCGCTGCACCTCCTGTCGACGAGCGCGGTCGACGACCTCGCGATCAACCTGTACCGCACCGGAAACCCGAGCGAGCCAGACGAGTTCAGGTTTGACCTCGAAGCGAACCCGAACCGGTACAGCGATGAAGAGATTCGCGGCCACCACATCCGACTCCTGAACTTCGTGGCGACAGTCGCCGACGCGGCACTGCGCGAGTCGACTCAAACTTTTGACGATCTTGCGCTGATGGCGCCGGACGAACTCGGCCGCGTGCCGATCACGGCGCAGCCGGTCCCGGCCCCCGCAACACTTCGCGAACTTCTCGACACCGCCGCCGGCCGCTACGCTGCCCGGCCCGCCGTCCATTCTGGATCGGCCCACTGGAGCTACGCGGAACTGTCGTCGCGATCACGGCAGTTGGCCAACCAACTCAAGGCGCGGGGCGTAGTGCCGGGCACCACCGTCGCCATCGCCACGGGACGCGGACTCGATCAACTGCTCGCATTCTGGGCCGTGGCCCAGACCGGTGCGACGATCCTGCAGATCGACCCTGCGCACCCGCGCGAACGAATCAAAACCCTACTTGCGCAGTCTGATCCGATCATGGTCCTCACCACCAGTGGAGGTGTTGAGCCGGAACCCGGCGAGCACTGGTGGGATCTGTCCGGCATTGACCTCACCGGTACCCCGGATTCACCGGTCGACCTGGAGCGTCCGTTGTCTGTCGACGACGTCGCCTACCTTGTCTACACCTCCGGCTCCACCGGAACCCCCAAAGGCGTGCAGGTCACCCACCGCGGCCTGGCCGCCCTGATGGAGCAGCAGCGTCTCCTTGGCGTCGATGAGTGGGCGCAGGTCTCGGGACTGGCATCTCCGGCCTTTGACGCCTCGGTCTTCGAGATCTTGCTCGCGGCGTCCGGCGGCGGCGCACTATGCCCGGCACCGACAGATGTTGTTGCAGGCAGGGAACTGGCGGACTTCCTTGTAGCCGGCTCGATCACCCACACGGTGATCACTCCCAGCGTGTTGGGCACGCTCGACCCCGAACAGCTGCCTACCAAGGTGTGTAGCACGCTGATGTTGGCCGGTGAGGCCTGCCCGCCCCACGTCGTGCGCCGATGGGGGAGTGGCCGCGATGTGTTCAATCTCTATGGCCCAGCCGAATCGACGATCATGGCCACGGCAACGGCACCTCTCTCAGCCGGCGATCAACGACCCGCGATCGGAACTCCGATCGCCGGGATGACGTGCTTTGTCCTCGATCATCGGCTGCGTCCGGTGCCGGGCGGTGTGGTTGGCGACCTCTATTTGGCGGGACCCGCACTGGCCCAAGGCTACGCAGACCAGTCATCGCTCACAGCAACGGCATTCGTGGCGAACCCGTGGACCGGCGGACGGATGTATCGCACCGGCGACCGCGTTCGCTGGGACGAGACCTTCTCGCAGCTTCACTACGTCGGGCGGAGCGACGACCAGGTCCAGGTTCGCGGAGTGCGCGTGGAACCGGGCGAGATCTCCATGGCCGCCCTGACCCATCCCGATGTCAGACAGGCCGCCGCAGTGGTGGTCGACACCGACCGTGGGACCCAGCTGGCGCTCTACATCGTCAGCACCTCAGATGATCGGCGCCTGCCCAAACGCGTTCGCAACCACATTGCCTCGCGGCTACCGACGTCGATGTGGCCTGCGCACATCGTGGTCCTGGACGCACTTCCCGTCACCACCACCGGCAAGCTGGATCGGGCTGCCCTTCCAGATCCCGATCTCGCGCAGGTCCGCCCGCATCGCGCGGCCGAAACGCTGACCGAAAAGTCTCTTGCACAGGCGATTGCCGAGGTGCTGGACGTTCGGGATCCGTCGATGCACGACGACGTTCTCGCGCTCGGTGGCTCGTCCCTCGATGCCACTCGCATTGCGGCACGGATCAGGGAGCTCACTGGTCGGTCTCTTGGCCTCCGGGACGTTCTCCAAGCCGCAGACCTTGCCGAATTGGCCGAGATCATCGACCGCACCGCCGTAGAAACGCGTCAGCTCAACGGAGTGATCGCCAGGGAAGAGCGCCCACCTGCCACCGCAGGTCAGGTGTCGCTCATTCTCGCCGACCGATTGCAACCCGGATCCACCGCCAATCATCTTGGCGCCGATATTGATCTGCGGGGACCACTGGACCGTAGCGCCTTCAGCGCCGCCGTCGCCGATGTGGTCGATCGACACGAAGCGTTGCGCACCATCATCCGGATGGAGACCGACGGGACCGCCTGGCAGGACGTGGTCGATCCCCGAGATGCCCTCGTTCCGATCCGTTTCGACTCGAATGATGGCTCTGCAGACCACTCGGATGATCTGATCGATCCGACTGTCCGCCCACCTCTGATCGTGCAGCTGACGACACTGGCGCCGGAGATGCACCGGTTGTCGGTTCGTACCCACCATGCCGCGGTGGACGGTTGGTCGCTGGGTGTCCTGACGGCTGATCTCGCAACCGCCTACCGTGCCCGTCTCGAGGGATCGGCACCGGTATGGGCGCCGACGACCCAGTACATCGATGCGGCCCGGGGCAGTGGCGTCGGTCCGGAAGTGGTTGCCGCGCAGCTCGAGCTGTGGAAGCAGCACCTGGCGGATCTGGCCCCCCGCCCGGGACTGCCCGCAGACTTGCCTGCCGCCGACATCCGAGATATCGCTCCGGCCGCCGTGGTGCGGCGCACCCTTGGTACATCGATGTCCTCTCTCCTCGCCGCGGCTGCCACTGAACGGGGTGTCAGTACGTTCGCGTGGCTGCACGCCTGCCTCGCCGTGACCATTGCGCGCTACACCGGTGCCGACGACTTCCTGATCGTGGTCCCGCAGGCCGGGCGCTCGGGGTCACACCTCGACAACGCCGTGGGGATGTACGTCAATCCGGTGGCAGTCCGGTCACGCATCGCCTTCGCAGGAACGTTCGAGGACGTCCTCGCCCAGTCGGCCGATGCGATCGGTTTCGCACTGAATTCTGCGGACGTCCCGCTCGGTGCGGTTGCGTCGACGGTGGAACCACGGCGCGACATCACCACAACGCCATTGTCCGACATCCTGCTGACCTACCAGAATCATCCACTCGGGCAATGGAATATCGATGGTCTCGAGATCGAGGTTCATCCTCGCGAGGCGGCGCACGCCCGGGTGGCGTTGCAGTGGATCGTCGACGAGACCACCGATGGACTGCGCATTGAGCTGACGTATCGCAGCGACCGGTTCAGCGCACCCATGGCCGCAGCTCTCTGCCATGCGTATACGACCGCCATCGCCCAGTCGCTGGCGGAGCCGAATGCGGCTCCTGCGCAGCTTGTTCCAGGAGCATCAACACCCATACCTGCGGTGACCTCGCCAACCGGAACGCTGGTGCACCGGATCCTGGGCGTGGCCGAGAAGACCCCTGACGCGCAGGCGCTGGTCTTCGGCGACGAGACGTACACGTATCGCGGGCTTGTCGATGCGGCACGGACCCTGGCGGCCGATCTGGTGCACGCCGGTGTCAGCCGGGGTGACCTCGTGGCCGTAGCTCTGCCGCGGGATGCCAGGGCACTTGTTGCTCAGTTCGCGGTGATGTGGGCGGGTGCGGCATACGTGCCGGTCGATCCCGACTACCCGGAGCAGCGCATACTCGCCATCCTGGAGGATGCGCAGCCCCGCGCAGTGTTGGTGAGTTCGACTACGCGTCACCGTATTCCGGAAGAGTTGCGGATCATCGATGTCGACGATCGGGACCATCTCGGCGACGAGTCGCCTGAACTCGACGGCCTCACCGCCGACGACGGCGCCTACGTCATTTTCACGTCGGGTTCCACGGGTCGACCCAAAGGCGTTGCCGTCACGCATGGCAATGCCCTCGCGCTTTTGGACGCGTGCGAGCAGAGCTACCGCTTCACGGCCAAAGACGTGTTCAGCTGCACCCACTCCACGGCATTCGACGTCTCCGTCTTCGAGATCTTCGCCGCTTGGACCTCGGGTGCACAGGTCGTATTGATCGACCATCTGGCAGTCCGCGACCCGCAGTCGCTGTGGCCGTTGCTCCGTCGCCACGGTGTCACGATCCTGTCGCAGACGCCGTCGGCGTTCTATCCACTTGCGGCAGTGGGTGTCCGTGACGGTGACGCTGGACGGTTGCGGGCCGTGATCTTTGCCGGCGAGGCATTGCGACCGGGACGATTGGCAGACTGGCACAACATCTTTGGCGACCGCGTGCTGTTGTCGAACATGTACGGGATCACCGAGACCACCGTGCATCTGACCGCCGGTGCGGTGACCCCGACCGATCCACGCTCGCTGATCGGCGAACCACTCGCGGGCTCTGCGCTGCTGGTGCTGGATCGCGGTCTGCGACCCGTGCCGGCCGGTGTGTGGGGCGAGCTGTACGCGTGCGGGCCCCAGGTCACCCGCGGATATGTGGGTAGGCCGGATCTGACCGCGCAGCGATTCGTTGCTTGCCCCGCCGGCCTCGGTGGTGGCCGAATGTACCGAAGTGGCGACGTGGTCCGGCGGACCCTCGAAGGACGTCTCGAATACCGCGGACGCTCCGACCGGCAGGTCCAGGTCCGTGGACATCGGGTGGAGCCCGGCGATATCGCCGCGGGGCTGCAAGCGATTTCGGAAGTGGCCGAGGCCGAGGTGGTCATCCGCAACACCGAGTCGGCGGGCGGCGGAGACATCATCGGCTATGTCCGGCTCCACGACGAACCGCCGGCCGACCAGCATCCCGGCGAAGCGCATCTGCGGATGATGGCCCAGCGGTTGCTGCCTGCGTACCTCGTGCCCGCCCGCATCGTGGTGGTTCCGCGATGGCCGTTGAACGCCTCTGGCAAGCGCGACATCTCGGCGCTTCCGGAGCCGACAATCAGTCGTGCCGCGGTCGTTGCTGGTGCCGGTGACATCGACTCGCCGGTCCGCGCCGTGGTGGCCGAAGTGCTGGCCGTCGACGCCGACACGATCGATCCGACCGTCGGCTTGTTCGAGCTCGGTGCAAACTCGTTGTCCGCTATGCACATCGCTCTACTGCTGTCCGAGCGCACCGGGCGCGATGTCAGTGTTCGCACGGTGGCAGGCGCGGCAAGCATCGTTGACCTGCAGGCCGCGGTGGACGAGGCTCCTCTGCACACCGGCGGCCCTGCCCTCGGTGGCAACACAGCGCCGCCGCCACCGACACCTCAGCAACGGGCGCTGTGGGTGCTCAGCCGGATCGACGCGAGCAGTGCCGTCTACCACCTACCGGCGGTGATCGAACTCCCGGCAGATGCAACTCCGCGCTCAGCGGTCGACGCATTGATGGATGTGGTCGCTCGGCACGAGGTGCTGCGCACGGTTCTGAACGATCACGGCGGGCTCCCGCAGCCGCAGCTGTTGCCGCTCGACCAGATCCGAAATCGTTTGACCGGCATGCTGACGCCGCGTCCGCTGCCCGATTCTCATGCAGAGTCGAACCTCCGGTCGGAGGCGCGCAGGCCGTTCGACCTGACCACCGAGCTCCCGTGGCGTGGCGATCTGTTCGAGCCGGCGAACCCCGATTCCGGGCTTCGGTTGCTGCTCGTCGCGCATCACGTCGCGGTCGACGGCTGGTCGATGACGGTGCTCGCGCAAGACTTCGGTCAGGCGTTGGAGGCGCGGATCGCAGGTACCGCACCACGCTGGTCGGCGCCGGCCGCGCAGTACCGCGACCACGCGTGGCACACGATGCAATCGATGGGGACGCAGGAACATTCGACCGCGCGCCGTGACCGGATGCTCGATCACTGGTCAGCGGTGCTCGACGGCGCCCCTATCCATCTACCCTTGCCATTCCAGGCGTATCAGGGTCAGGTTCCGCGGGGACCCGAGCCCGCAGACTATCTCGACGTTGTCGTGTCGATCCAGACGCGAATGGCATTGCAGCACTTGGCTGTCAGCGAAGGCGCGAGTGTCTTCCATGTGCTGCACGCGGCGTTGGCGGCCACGATCGGCCAGTTCACCGGTACCGACGACATCATCATCGGGACACCGACGGCCGGCCGGACCACCGAGATGCTGTCGGCGGTCGGCATGTTCGTCCAGACCGTGCTGCTGCGCACCGATGCGCGGCCCGCGGCTTCTCTGCGTGCTGCCATCAATGCCAGCCATCAGGTGGTCGCCGACGCGGTGGACCACGCCGACGTCGCCTTCGAAGAGGTCAAAGAAAGACTGGCACCGCCACAGTCTCTCGGTTCGGACGCCTACCTCGATGTCCTGGTCGCGTATCAGCTCGCGCTGGGGACCCCGGCCGAGCGGGACTTGCCGATCACCCCGATCAGAGTCGGTCAGGCTCGCGTCCCGCTCGAGTTCACGATCACCGACCACGGTGACGGTGCGTCCATGGAGGTCACGCTCAGCTACGGCCTGTGGCACGTTGCTCCGGCCATGGCGCAGCGGTTGGCAGGCGCCTTCATCCGGACGATCGAGGCGATGGCAGCCGCGGCCGATCCGGCCGCTGTGACCATGCACCAACTGACCGCACCGGGAACTGCCGAACTGGCCGATGCCCAGATACCGCCTGAGGCGGCGGCGGTCACCGACTTCGTAGATATCGCTGAAAGCATCGTGCTGCAAGCGGATGTGGCACCGGATGCGATCGCGATCGTCGACGCCCATGGCAGCACCACCTATGCCGCACTCGTCGAGCAGGCGTGCGCTATCGCAGGCGAGCTCGGCTCCCGGGGTGTGGGTCGCGGAGACCTCGTCGCGGTGATGGCGGACCGCAGCCGCGACACCATCGTGGCGATGGTCGGGGTTCTGCTGGTCGGTGCCGGCTACGTGCCTGTCGATCCCAACTACCCGGCAGAGCGGATCTCGACAATCCTGAGCGATTCGGATCCGGTGGCCGTGATCGGGCAGGCCCGGCACGCATCGATCACATCCGAGCTCAGGGACATCATCGACATCGCGGCAGTCGCGCCCTCCGAGGACGCGATGCGCGAACTCCAGGATCGGGATTCGGCACCGCTGCCACAGGATCCGGCGTACGTCATCTACACCTCCGGGTCCACGGGTAAACCCAAGGGCGTCATGGTGACCCGATCCAACATGACGAACCTGCTGCAGTCGGCGCTGTCTGCGATCGATGCGGCCCGTGGCGATGTGTGGACCTGGTTCCATTCGGCCGCGTTCGACTTCTCGGTATGGGAGATCTTCGGCCCACTGACATCAGGCGGACAGGTTGTGGTGGTCGACCACGACACCGCCCGGGAGCCTTCGGGTCTGGTCGACCTGCTGCGTCGCCATGGCGTGACGATCCTGAACCAGACACCGACGGCGTTCTCGCGCCTGCTGCAGCTGCCGGATGCGCCCCTGCCCGAGTCCGTCCGACTGGTGCTCTTCGGCGGCGAAGCGCTCGATCCGAAGGCGCTGGCGGACTGGCACTCCGGACATCCGGATGTGCGTTTGGTGAACATGTACGGAATCACCGAGACGACGGTGCACGCGTCGGTGACCGACGTCGATGTCACGGATGCGCGCAGCCTGATCGGGTCCGCGCTGCCCGGCCTGGGACTGATGGTCCTCGACCGGTACCTGCGGCCACAACCGGTGGGTGCCACCGGAGAGCTGTACGTCACCGGTCCGCAGGTCACCGCGGGTTACGCAAACATGCCGGGGCTCAGTGCAACCCGTTTCATCGCGGCGCCATGGGGGCCTGCCGGAACTCGGATGTACCGGACCGGCGATCTCGCGCGCTGGGTCGATGAGACCAACCTCGAATACCTCGGCCGCAGCGACGCGCAGCTCAAGATTCGTGGTCACCGCTTCGAGCCCGGCGAGATCACCGCGGTCCTGCGGTCCCAGCCGGGTGTCTCCGACGCAAAGGTGGTCCTACACAACCGCGATCGGACCGGCGACGAGGTGTTGATCGGCTACGTCGTGGTCGATTCCGAGGATGTGTCCCAGGCCGGGCTCCGCACCGCTTGCGCCGCGGTCTTGCCTGCCCACCTCGTTCCGGCACGGGTGCAGATCGTCGAAGATTGGCCGACAACGTCCACCGGCAAGCTGGACGTCGCTCGCCTGCCCGCGCTCACCACGATCGAGGTCCGATTGCCTCTGCGCGGCGCCGAGGTCGGTGTCGCGGCTGCTGTCGCGCAGGTGCTCGACATCCCGGTAGCCGTCATCGGGCCGGACTCCAATTTCTTTGAATTGGGCGGCAATTCGCTGTCGGCGGCGAGGCTCTCGGCAGCGATCAGTGCCCTCACCGGTTCTGACCTCCCGGTCCGCGCGATCTTCGAACGTCCGACGATCGCCCTTCTGGCAACGGCTGTCGACGATGCCGGTGCTCACGCGTCCGTGCTCCCGATGGTGCACCCCGTGGCCCGGCCGAGACCAGAACGGCTACCGCTGACACCTCAGCAGCAGGCCCTCTGGTTGGACTGGCAGGTCGCCCCGGATCGCACCGACTACAACCTCGGTGGATTGATCTCGGTCGAGGATGTTCCCGCCGACCGGGTCGAGGCCCTGGTGCGGACGATGATCTGCAGGCACGAGGCCCTGCGCACCAGTTTCCCGGTGGATCAGGACGGTCCCTGGCAACAGCTCTGGGAGTCCGGTTCCATCGAGCTGGACCTGGCCACGCAAGTGGTCGCCGATCCGATCGCAGCGTTGTCCGAGCTTGACCGGCCATTCGATCTCACTGCGGAACTGCCATGGCGGGTGGCGTTGTTCGAGTCGCCGATGTACGGGATGCAACTCGCCGCGGTTGTTCATCACATCGCGGTCGATGGTGAGTCGATCCGGATAATGCAGCACGAGGCAGCGCGACTTGGTGCCGGAATCCCGCTGGTGTCACAGAAGCTCGGATACAGCGACTACGCGATCTGGTCCGGTGAGGTGCTCGCGCACAATGGTGAGATCTTGCGCCGTTATTGGGAAGGTGTGTTCGCCGAACCGGTGGCCAGGCCTCAATTGCCGGGTCTGCGGCCGGCGTCGGGCGACCCCGGACCCAGCTCGACTGCCGAGATCACCGTTGATCAGGCGAGATACTGGCAACTGCGAGAACAGGCGCAGGCACACCATAGTTCACCGTTCATGGTCATCCATGCTGCGTTGGCGGTCCTGCTCGCCAGACTCGGCGACGAACCGGATGTGGTCATCGGTACCGTCGCCGCCGGCCGGGATGTCCCCGACTTCGTCCACACGGTCGGCATGCTTGCGCGGACGGTCCTGTTGCGCACGGCCATCGATATCGAGAAGCCCTTCTCGGCGATCTTGCGTCAGGTCACCCGCACCGATCTCGACAGTTTTGCGCACGCCGCGTACCCCGCAGGCGCGGTTGCCGCGCTCGCAGATCCGGACCACGGCCGTGGCTCCGGTCCGATCGTCGATGTGTTCCTGGCCGATTTGGGTGAGGCACCCGAGGAGGTGCTGCGCAGCGGAACCGAAGAGCCACAAGCACGTTTCGGCCTGGATCTGATGATCGTCGAGGTTGACGGAACCCTGCAGATCCGGCTTGCGTACGCGACCTCGCGCATGGATGCCGCCGACGCCGAACTGTTCATGGGCCGCTTCGCGGACCTTCTGTTTGCGGTACTCGACGACCCGGACTCCGCACCGGCCCGTCACCTGGTCGGAACCGTAGAAGAGTTCGAGCGACCACCTGCGTACGTGCGCGGAGCCACCCTGCCGGAACTGTTGCAGCGCAAGGTGTCCTCTGATCCGATGGCCATCGCATGTGAGGACGGTGACTGGCTGCTGAGCTACCGGGATCTGGACTCGGCCAGCACCACCGCGGCCAGGGCACTGATCGCACGTGGCATGGGGCCCGGTGATGTGGTGGCGATCTGCGCGGCGCGGTCGATGTGGTCGGTGATCGCCACATGGGCGGTCGCCAAGACCGGCGCAGCCTTCGTCACCCTGGGTGTCGGTGACCCAGAGGCCCGTCAGACTGCCATGGCTACCGCGTCCGGGGTAACACTCGGCGTGCACGGACCGCAGCAGCGACCCTCGCCCGGCATTGACTGGATCGACCTGGTGGAGATCGTTGCGACACCGGCTGGTTCGGCCGGACCGCTGCCCTTCGATGCCGGTGAGCGGGTGCGTCCGATCATGCCCGCGGACGTGGCCTACATCATCTTCACCTCGGGATCCACCGGAGAACCGAAGGGCGTCAGCGTCACTCACGCCGGACTTGCGGCCTTGGTCGACGCCGTGGTCGAACACACCGGACTGACGCCGTCGAGTCGGGTGTTGCACAACTACGCCACCAGTTTCGACGCGCATCTCATCGAACTCATCCCCGCCTTCGCCGTCGGGGCAACTGTTGTTGTTTGTCCGCCCGAGGTCATCGGTGGCAGCGAACTCGGTGACCTGCTCGAACGTAAGTCGATCAGCACCTTCTTCTCGACACCGGCGGTGATGGCAACCATCGATCCGGAGCACATCACTGCAGTGAGAGTTGTTGCGACCGGCGGCGAATCGCTGTCTGCGGCAGTTGCGCAGCGCTGGGCCCCCGGGCGCCGGATCGTCAACTTCTACGGCCCCACCGAGGCGACGATCGCGGTGACCGTCAACCCGTCCGTCGTTGCGGACGCGGTGATCCCGATCGGCCGATCGATGGCCGCGGCCACCGCTTACGTTCTCGACAATAGATTGCGGCCGGTTCCGCGCGGTGTTGTCGGCGAACTGTATCTGGCCGGCGGCGCCCTGGCCCGCGGCTACGTGGGGTCGGGTGCGATCACCGCAGGCCGGTTCGTCGCGAATCCGTTCGGAGTCCTCGGTTCGCGGATGTACCGAACCGGTGACCTGGTGCACCGCAATGTTTCCGGCGAGATCGTGGTGCACGGACGTAGCGATGAGCAGATCAAGATCCGCGGTATTCGGCTGGAGCCGACCGAGATCGATGCGGCCCTCATGTCGCTGCCCGGGGTCGAACGCGCCACAACCGGGATCTCGTCGGTTGGCGCACAGCCGGTGCTGGCGTCGTGGCTGATCGCCGACCCCGACCACCCCTGTGACGTCCAGGACGTGCGCGAGGGATTGCGGGAGATCCTGCCTGCCACCCACATACCCACCTACATCACTGTTGTCGATCATTTCCCGATGACACCGAGCGGCAAACTCGACCGGCGGGCCCTTCCGGCTCCGGCTCCTGCGGATCACGCTGTGACGCCGCCGCAGACACCGACCGAGATCCTCGTCGCGGCCGTGTGGGCCGAGGTCCTGGAGCTATCGGTGACCACGATCGGACGGCAGAGCGAGTTCTTTGCAGCCGGGGGCACCTCGCTCTCGGCCAGTCGGGTGGCAGGAAGACTGCGGCAACAGACCCGCCGCGACGTGAGCGTTCGGCAGGTGCTCGATTCACGAACCCTCGCCGACCTTGCCGGGGCCATCGACCTGTTACCGGCTGTGCTGCCGGACGACGAGGCGCCGCGGCATCTGCCGGTACCCGCCGATCTGGGCCTGGCCTATCCGCAGCAGCGGCTTTGGGTACTCAACCGGATCGACCCGACCTCGACGGCATACCTGATTCCGTTGGTGCTGCGACTCGAGGGTGATCTGGACACCGCGCGCTTGGCCGACGCGGTCACCGCGGTCCAGCGCAAGCATGGCAGCCTGCGCACCACCTATCCGCAAACTCCGCTTGGGCCAAGGCAGCTCATCGGGGATCCGGCGCACGTGGTGGCTCCACCGGTGCGCCAGGTGCTCGCAGCCGATGTTCCGCAGCAGATCATCGACCTGGTCACCGCACCGTTCGACCTCACCAGCGAACCGGGTTTCCGCGGCGAGATACTGGTCAGCGGCGAGCGCGAGACCTGGCTGGTCATCACCCTGCACCACGTCGCCGCCGATGGGTGGTCGATGCCGCTGCTGGTCTCCGACCTCATCGATTCGTACGTGGGAAATGCCGGTGCCACTGTGGAATTGACGTATGCCGACTTCGCCCAGTGGCAGAGTGCTCGGCTGGGTGAGCCGTCCGATCCCGCCAGCCGGTATGCGACGCAGATCGCGTTCTGGCAACGGGAACTCTCGGGCATCACCGGACCGGTTCGTCTGCCCGGCCGGATATCTGACAATGCGGCGTGGGGCACAGGGGGAGCGGTCCACGCGTCGATCGATGCGGCGACGCTCGGGAACCTCACCGGCGTTGGGCAGTCGGAATCGGCCACCCTGTTCCACGTTGCGCACACTGCTCTGACCGCGCTGCTCGCACAGCACACCGGCGATCGTGACCTGGTTGTCGGAGTCCCTGTGCTCGGGCGCGACGACCCGGCTTGGGAGTCGGTGGTGGGGATGTTCGTCAACACCCTGCCGCTGCGCACGACCATTGACCTCGAAGCGCCCGTCCGGGAGGCGCTGCGTCGAGTGCGGAACACTGACCTGACGGCCCATGCCCACGCCGATGTGCCCTATGACGCGGTGGCTCGCGCTGTGTCCGCCGGAGCGGATGTCGCTGGTACAGATCCGCTGATCTCCGTTCTCCTGGTGCATCAGGAGGCCCTCGGCGGCCTGCCGGCCGGCGGACTGTCGTTGCCCGGTGTGGATGTTGAAATCATGTCGGACACAGCAGGTCTCGTTGCGCCCAAGTATGACATCGAGGTGGTGCTCGCGTCCGATTCCGATGGGGGACTCGACATCACCCTGGTGCACGGTCCGGCGATACCCGAAGACCTGGCCGCCGAACTCATCTCCCAGTATCGGGAGTTGTTGTGCGCGATCAGCATCGCGCCGGATCAACCGTTCCCGATGCTGCACACTGCCGTGAACCGCACCGGGGCCGGTAGTGGTGGAGTCGTCGAAGGGGAGGTCATCGCGGCTGCGCCGAGTGCGGCTGTGCCCGTCGACGCGAACCCGGAGCTCGAACGGATTGTCACCACAGCGATGGCGACGGTTCTCGACGTCCCCGTCGAGGCCATCGGACGGGACAGCAGCTTTTTCGACCTCGGTGGTAGCTCTCTGTCGGCCACGCAGGTGGTCGCCATCATCGGTGAGGTGACGGCCACCGCGGTACCGGTGCGGCATGTGTTCGCTGCGCCGTCTCCCGCCGCCTTGGCCGCACTCCTGGCGGGCGCGGAAGATGCCGACGCCGAACAACTCCCACCACTGACGGGTCCGGGTGCACCGCCGAACGTGGGTGTGGTTCCGCTCTCGCCGGCGCAGAACCGGCTGTGGCTGGTGCAACAGATACTGCCCGAGCGTCCGCTCTATGCGGTGCCGGTGGTGGTCGGCGTACCGCCGGGTGCAGATGCCCATGGCGCCTGGCGGGCAGTGGCGCAGAGGCACACACCTCTTCGCACGCTCTACCCCGAGGTGGACGGCGTACCGGTGCAGGTGACGCTGGAGGAGACCCCGGAGGTTGCCGAACTCGGTGACCGTGAGGTGACCGACGTTGTCGGCACCCTGCTCGCAACGCCGTTCGACCTGACATCGTCGGTACCGGTGCGGGTGGCTCTGGTCGAGCAATCCGGATATCGATTCCTGGTGATCGTGGCCCATCACATTGCGATGGACGGCCAATCGGCCGCGGTTCTGAGTCGTGACCTCGACGCGGTGATGGCGGGAGAAACGTTGTCGCCGTTGCCGGTCGACTACGGGCAGGTCGCGCGATGGCAGAACTTGGTCGCCAGCACGCGCCGTGAGGCGATGCTGAAGTTCTGGGAGCAGACGTTGACCGGTTACCCGGGAACCCTGGAAATGCCCGACTGCGCACCCCGTGATCCACAGCGGTCCCTGGCCACCGCGACGGTCTCTGTCCCGGTCGAAGAAGACATCGCCGACGAGGTCTCCCGGACCGCCCGCCGACTCGGGGTCAGCGAGTTCCACGTCTATCACGCGGCACTGGCTCTCACGCTCTCGATCGCCTGCGGCACCGACGATGTCGCGGTCGGCACCCCGGTGTCGCTGCGACGGCATCCAGAGACCGCAGACATGATCGGTATGTTCGTCTCGACGGTGGCACTGCGGACAACGCTGCACACCGGGATGACCACCGCGGACCTGATCAACCTCGTCCGTGACACCGACCTGGCCGCACTGGATCACGCCCTGCTCCCGTTCGACGAGGTGGTCGCGCAACAGGATCCGATCCGGGAGATGGGTCGGCACCCGATCGTCCAGGTGACACTGGCGGTGAACGACGAACCCGGCGGGCAGGTCCCCGACGAACTCAGCCCCACGTCCGAGTTCGACCTCCAGGTGACGGTCGGCCGCGATGCCGCGATGTTCACCCACGCCAGCGCCCTGTACGACAAACGGGCCATCGAGACCCTCGCGTTGCGCTGGAAAGTCGCTCTGCAACTCGTGGTCTCCGACGACAACCCGTCACTTGAGACCGCCGATTTGCGGACCGAGGAAGAATGCGCCGGCCGCCTGCACCGCAGCACCAGTGGGCCCGCACTGACCCTGGGCCAGATGCTGCAGGCGTCGGTGCTGCGTCACCCGAACAAGGTGGCCGTGGACGACGGGACCAGAACTCAGACCTACGCCGAACTCGACCGGTGGTCGTCGTCACTGGCAGCCGAATTGGCCGCGGCCGGGGTGCGCGCGGGTGATCCGGTGGCAATGATGTTGCCGCGCAGCCTCGAATCGGTGGTGGCCTTCTGGGCGATCGCCCGCCTCGGCGCCGTCTACGTCCCCGTCGATCCGCGGTATCCGGCCGAACGTATCGCGCGGATGCTGACGGCGAGCGGCACCCAGGTGACCATCGCATCCCACACTGCACCGCAGTACACCCGCGCCATGATCGCGGTACCCGACCCGCGGACCCCCGCCCAGTCGGCGGTGGACTGGGTGCCGGTGACCCCGGGCCATCCGGCCTATCTGCTGTTCACCTCGGGGACCACCGGTGTGCCGAACGGTGTGGTGGTATCTCACCGTGGACTGCGGAGTCTGGTGGAGCCCACGGTGTTCACGGCGAATCCGCAGGAGCGGATCGCGCACATGGCCAGCCCCAGCTTCGATGCATCGATCATGGAAATGGTGTGGGCGTTCGGGTACGGCGTGACGCTCGTGGTGGTCCGTGCCGACGATGCCGGCGGCCGCAGTCTCACCCAGCAACTCCGGTGGCTCACCGTCGACCAGGCCATCATCACCCCCTCGGTCCTGGCCACCCTCGACGAGACCGCGTTGCCGCGGCTCCACACGATCTACGTCGGTGGGGAGGCCTGCCCGCCGGAACTGGTCTCCCGGTGGAGCGATGGCCACACCATGATCAACGGGTACGGTCCCACGGAGACAACGGTTATCGGAACCTCCCATGGACCCATGCAGGCGGATACCTCCACCATCATCGGTCGGGGCCTACCCGACATGAGGACCCATGTGCTCGACGCGCACCTGCGTCCGACACCGGATGGCGCGCTCGGAGAGCTGTACTTCACCGGTCCGGGGCTGGCCGTCGGCTACCACGGGGACACACCGCTGACGGCTTCGCGCTTCGTCGCCGCCGCGGACGGCCAACGGATGTACCGCACCGGAGATCTGGTGCGCCGGTTGCAAAGTGGTGACCTCGAATACCACGGCCGGGCCGATCGTCAGGTCAAGATCCGCGGCCAGCGGATCGAGCTGGCCGAGGTCGACGCGGCTCTGGTGGCGGCCGGCGCCCGGACCGCGCTGACCGTGCTGCGCCCCGGACCCGCCGGCCCGGTTCTGGTTTCCTACGTGACCGTGCACGAGGGAGTCGAGGCAACGCCCGAGCACTTCCTGGATTCGCTCGTGGCGATGTTGCCGCATCACCTCGTCCCAGCGGCGATCGTGCCGATGGTCGAACTCCCGCGCACGCCCGTGGGCAAACTCGACACCGCTGCACTGCCGGAACCGGTCTGGTCCGTGGCCGGGGGCGCACCGCGCACCGACACCGAGGCAGCTGTGGTCGAGGTGTTCCGGGAGGTCCTCGGCAACCCGGAGTTGGGGATCTACGACGATTTCTTTGCCGTTGGCGGTAACTCGCTGCTGTTGGCCGCAGCGGCCGCGGCGCTCACCACCCGTCTCGCCCGACCGGTACCGGCTGCGGTGCTGTTCGCGCAATCGACGCCGGCGGCGCTGGCCGCCGCCCTCGACGACTATGTGAACATGACGGCCGGACTCGATGCGGTCGTGGAACTCTCGCCGGGTGGCGTGGGTACACCACTGTGGTGCATCCATCCGGTCAGCGGACTGGTGGGTGACTACCGGCCCCTGGGGCAGACACTGTCGGTCCCGGTCCGGGGTCTGCAGATGCCGGGCCTGGACGATCCCACGGCACCACACCTGCTCTCGATCGAGGCAATGGCAGCGCACCACGCCAAAACCATCCGCCGCTCGCAGGCCGCGGGCCCGTACCGACTGCTCGGTTGGTCGCTCGGGGCGGTCCTGGTCCACGAGGTGACCCGGCAACTGACGGCCGACGGTGAGACCGTCGAGTTGCTGGTGCTCCTCGACCCCCGGCTGGATCCCGGCACCGAGCGGGGTGCCGATATCGATGAGTCGCTCGAACGGTCGCTGCGTGCCATCGACCCCGAGCGGTTCGAGCAGTACCGGATACGCTGTGCCGAGTCGGTCGCCGCGGCGATCGCGTACCAGCCGAGGCCGGTCACGGCGGAGACGACCGTGTTTGTTGCCGCACAGGACAATCCGAACCCGGCGGAATGGCAGTCGCTGGTCGCCGGACCGATGACCCTCGAAGAGGTACCGGTGGTACACCACGCAATGGGTGCCCCCGATGCGATGGCAATGATTGCGGAACTTGTGAACCGCCATCTGCCGACGGATCGAGAAACAGACTCCGGCGAGACATCGCCGCACGACGAAGTGAGCAGGAGAACCAGGTGACCGACGTAGTACCGGAAGACCCCACCGCCGAGCCGAAGTCGCGTCGACTTCGATGGTGGATCGGTGGCGGGCTCACGGTCCTGGTGCTCCTGGTACTGGCCGGGCTGTACCTCGGTTACCTGGCCTTGAAGGCCAAGGACTCCATCGACTCGGCGCGTGGACACGTCACGACTGCACAGCGTGCCTTTCTTGCCGGTGATACGGACAAGGCGGCGACATCTGCAGAAGCGGCCGTGAATGCCGCCGGCGCAGCCAAAGGCGATGCGCACAATGTGGTTTGGTCGGCGGCAGCGGCGATCCCCTGGCTGGGGCAACCGCTGAAGTCGGTACAGGAGATGACCGAGTCGGTGGATGCGCTTGCCACCGATGTGTTGGCACCGACCATGCAGCTCGCCGATGTCATCAGCCCGGACAATCTCCGGACGCAGGACAGTGCAATCAACACCGCCGCCCTGGCGCAGGCGCAGCCAGAGTTGGCGCGTATCGCCGATCGTGCCGAGGCGGTTCTGGCGGATGTGGAAGGCACCGACGGCACCTGGTTGGGCACCGTGTCCGATGCGCGGACGCAGTTGCTCGATCAGCTCACGGAGTCGGCCAGGTTCATCCGCGGAACCGACACCGCTGCCAGGCTGCTGCCACCGATGCTGGGTGCCAATGGCGAACGCAACTACTTCTTCGGATTCCAGACCCCGGCCGAATCCCGTGCAACAGGTGGTCTGCTCGGTGGTTACGGCGTGGTCAGTGCGCGCGATGGTCGTGTCGATGTCGATGACCTCGGTGCAAACTCGGAGATCGGCACACCGGACAAGCCCACCGACCTCGGCGAGGAGTACGACTACAACTACGGCATCAACCGCCCGTACTTCGACGTCCGGAACAGCAACATCAGTGCCCACTTCCCGTATGCGGCCCAGATCTGGATGTCCATGTGGGAGCAGCAGTCCGGGACGCAGCTCGATGGTGCGGTCGCGATCGACCCGGTGGCGCTGAGCTACCTGCTCGATGCGACCGGTCCGATCACCCTGGCCGACGGGCAGGAGGTGAGCGGCGACAACGTCGTCGAGCTCACCCTGTCGACGTCGTATGTGCGGTTCGCCGATGACAACGCAGCCCGCAAGGCCTACCTGCAGGAGATCGCTCAGATGGCGGTTTCCAAGGTCTCGGCGTTGCGTGGCAACACATCGAAAGTGCTGGAGGCCCTTGGCCGTTCAGTCCACGAGCAGCGGATCATGGTCTACAGCGCCGATGCGGGTGAACAGCAACTGCTGACCGAGGCCGGGCTGGCACACGAGGTCGCCGAAACCGCGGCGCCCTACGCGAATGTTCTGGTGGGCAACCTGTCCGGCAACAAGATCGACTATTACCTCGAGCGGGAGATCAGCTACCGGGCCGGGAGTTGTGACAGTGACCAGCGCACCTCGACCGTCGAGGTGAAGCTGACCAACGCAGTGACCGATATGAGCCTGCCGCCGTACGTGATCGGTAGCCTCGGCAATCCGCAGCTGAAACTACCAAACGGTACGAACTACTCGGCCGTCACGCTCTACGGCACCACCGGGGCCACCATCGACGGAGTCACGGTTGATGGTCAGGCAATGTTGTACTCCACCGGGACCGAGCTCGGCCATCCGATTGCGACCGCACAGGTGAAGATTCCGGCAGGCAAGACGGTGACCGTCTCCTACGAGGTGACCGAACCGACGTCCGCCGGTCCGGCCGTCGTGCCCGTGCAGCCGCTCGTCAAGGATGCGGAGGTGCGTGTTGACGTCCCTACCTGTGAGTGAAAACGCGATCGAGGTCTCTGATCTGCGGATGCACTATCGCGGTGTAGACGCCCTCAAGGGAATCGACCTTGTGGTACCCGCGGGCACCGTGATGGGTTTGCTCGGCCCCAATGGCGCGGGCAAGACCACCACAGTCCGGATCATCGGAACCCTGCTCAAGCCGACCAGTGGGTCGGTACGCATCAACGGCGTCGACGGACTGGCCCATGCTCATCGGGCGCGCAGCCTCATGGGCCTGTCCGGGCAGAACGCCGCGGTCGACGACAATCTGACCGGACAGGAGAACCTGGTGATGATCGGCCGGCTGTCCGGCCTCGGCCGGCGTAGAGCGGTGGTGCGGGCGCGAGAGCTGTTGGAGCAGTTCAACATCGCCAAAGCCGGTGCCCGCCGGGTGAGAACCTACTCCGGTGGTATGCGTCGGCGGATCGACCTCGCCGGTGCCATCATCATCCGCCCGCCGGTGTTGTTACTCGATGAACCCACGGCCAGTCTGGACCCCATCAGTCGGACCGAATTGTGGTCGGAGGTAAGGGATTTGGTCGGCGCGGGTACCAGCGTCCTGCTGACCACGCAGTATCTGGAAGAGGCTGATCAGCTGGCCGATGCGGTGACCGTCATCGTCGGGGGAGAAGTGGTGGCCCGCGGCACCCCCGCAGAACTGAAGGCGACACTGCGGACCGCGCAGGTTCGCCTGCACCTGTCGACCACGGACAACGCAGCGGCCGCCCGTGAGATCGTCTCGCGGCTGGACGGCGCATCCGGCGTCGGCGTCGAGGGAACCGCTCTGACGTTCTCGGCGGCCGACGCGGGGCCCCAGATGGCCCGCGCGATCTCGATGCTGACCACCGCGGGCATCGACGTCGACGACGCCGTGACCTCCGAACCAACATTGGACGATGTGTTCGTATCTCTGGCAGGTCGCTCGTGACCGACCTGCAGCCCGCGACTGAAACGAAGCCCGTGACTGAAACGAAGCCCCTGTCCGAATCCCAGCCTTTCTCGCACTCCCGGCCTTTCTCACAGTCGTTGGTCGGCCCGCGACCGCACAACGTGGGGACCTTCCTGATCGACTGTGAGGTCGTCGCGGTCCGGAACATCCGGACCATCCTGCGGAACTGGCAGATGATCCTCGGCGTCGTGCTGCAGCCGTTGATGTTTGTGCTGTTGTTCTCCTACGTGCTCGGTGAGGCGCTCGGCGGCGACCGCTACCGGGAGTTCCTGATCGGCGGGATCATGACGCAGACGGTCGCCTTCAACGCCGGGTTCACGGCGTTGGGATTGGCGACAGACCTGAAGGACGGCATGATCGACCGCTTCCGGGCGCTGCCGATGTCACGCCTGGCCGTTGTCGTCGGACGGACCATCTCCGACATTTCGGTCAACATCGTCGGGCTGGTGGTGATGTCGGTGGCAGGTTTCGTGATCGGCTGGCGGATCGACACCAGTCTGTGGGAGGCCCTCGCCGGGTATGCCATCGCACTGTTCTTCGGCTTTGCACTGTCCTGGGTCGGCGCGGTCGTGGGCTTGGTGGCCGGATCCGCGGAGGCCGCGCAGAGTTTGTTGCTGACGATCCTGTTCCCGTTGACGTTCGTCTCGTCGGCCTTCGTTCCCGCGTCCACGCTGCCTGCACCGTTGCGTGAGATCGCCAACTGGAACCCGGTCACCTCGGTGGCGCAGAGCCTGCGTGAATGCTTCGGTAATCCGGTGACGGTGAACCCGCTGTTACCGAACCCCGTGACGTGGGCGTCGGAGAACCCGCAGGCTTACTCGCTGATCTCCATCTGCGTGCTTCTTCTGATCGCGGTACCACTTGCGTCCATGGCGCTGAAGCGGCTCTGATCGCCCCAACTGGAGTCGCGCACGCGCCGAACGTGGCCCAAGCCTGCCTGAATCACCCGAATAGAGGGTTTTCTCAGGTTCGCTTGGCAGAATAGTCGCCATGATCGTGTTCTGGGTCACTGTAGCGGTGATCGCCTGGCTTGTCGTGTCGATTGTGGTAGCAATCGCTATTGGTCGCGCAGTTCGCCTGCGCGACCTTGCCGAAGATGCCGGTGGCCGCACCGGTGACGGCGAATCACAGCCCAGAGCATCCTGATCATCCAAAGAGCGCGCGAAATATCGCCCCAATCCACCATGCATACCGCAATTGCTGCGCGAACATCGGAGAATTGTGTGATCGTAAGGATCATACTTACGGGGTTGGGACAGTCAGGGGAAGCAGGATGCGGTTGATCGAAACGGGGGCCGGAGTGCGGCAGGACTGGTCGGGTTGGGATGCCCGGTCATTGGCGACGGTGATGGATTCCCTCGTCGGTGGTCTGGTTGTGGTGACCCCCGAGGGCAAAGTCGAGGCCGCCAACGCGGCCGCGGACCGGGTTCTGGAGCTCTCCGGCAGGCGGTCAAAACTCGAGTTCAACGAGTCCTGCTCCGTGACGTTCCGCAGCGATTGCGGCGCGCGCCTGGTTGCAGGCGATTTCCCAAACCAACGTGCCATCGCCACCGGCGGGCCCGTCTCGGGGATCACTCTCGGCGTCGACCGCATCGACGGCAAGCGCGTCTGGCTCGACTGCAGTGCCACCCTGCTGCACCCCGAGGAGCCGGAGTCGCTGGTGATCGTGTCGTTCAACGACGTCACCGAATTGCGGACCATGCGCGAGCGTCTTGCGATCGATGGGGAACGCGACGCGCTGACCGGGCTACCCAACCTGAAATACGTGATCCGGTACATCAACGAACTGCTGGGGACCGTCCGTTCAATGGATCGTCCCAAGGTCGATGTGGTCATGGTGATCAACTTCGACAAACTGCGGCAACTGAACGACTCCCTGGGACATCTGGGCGGCGACAGGGCACTTGCGATGACGGCCGAGCGCTTGCGCGACGAGTTGCCCGAACCGCATCTGATCGGGCGGGTGGTCGGGGCCGAGTTCATCGCGGTCCTGCGTGATGTCGACGAAGAAGACGTCGAAGACGTCTCGGACTTCGTCCACGTCCTGCTGACCGAGCCGTCAGAGATCGATGGCACGCAGGTCCGGCTCCGGGCGAGTGTGGGGATGGCACGTATCCGGCCGGGCGATCGGCGCAGCGCCGAGGACATCATCAGCGCTGCCGACACCGCGATGTATCACGCCCGGACCAAGGGCGGCGGTCACACAGTCGACTTCGACGCCCTGAACCCCGCTGATCAGTAACTGGCCCTATTGCTCAATGACAGGGCGTGATCACCGAACTCGTTTGATCAACGACCCGGATTCGTAGCGGTGCCCGTCGGCGCGCAGTTCTGCTTCGGCCAGGCGTCGTCGGAGGTCGGCGTTCTGCTCGCGCAAGGCCCTGAGTTCAGTTGTTGTGCCGCTGCTCATCTCGATGTCGCCGTACTGGCGGCGGGTGTGGAACAAAGTGGCCACCGACATGTCGAGTTCGATCGTGATCGC
Organism: Williamsia sp. Y844; assembly: GCF_056786475.1. NCBI lineage: Bacteria > Bacillati > Actinomycetota > Actinomycetes > Mycobacteriales > Nocardiaceae > Williamsia > Williamsia sp. Y844. Next base: position 913,714 of record NZ_JBXCJB010000001.1, on the reverse strand, counting down.
CTCCGTGGCCATCTCGTCGGCCGTCTTACCTCTCGCCAAACGCTTGCCAGCGGGGCGTTGCCTGCCTGTCCCGGGAATCCGCCAGGGGCTACGGGGCATCTTGTGTGATCGGTAGCGCCACACCATGCTCCACGTCTCGCCGACGTAGATCGTGAATGCGATACCGGAGATGACCGTCAGAGCGACCAGCATCGCGTCGCCGTGCAGGAAGATGATCGACGGCACCATCGTCGCCGCGCGGAAGATGTCCCACATCATCCGGAAGCGAGTGCGCCCGAGGAACGGGAGGATCCGGTCGATCGGGATGATCACGATGTTGAGGCAGTTGTAGACGGCGGTCGCGGCGAAGAAAGCCCACAGATCGCCCGACGTGCCCGAATCGGGGAGTATGCCGGTGATCAGCACTGCGACAACACTGGCGACGAGGCATCCCAGGCCGAGCGCGGAACCGAACAACAATCCGTTGCGCGTCCCGGATCGGACCGTCGTCCGTGACTGCTCGCGAATCCCTCTGGCGACCGTGGTGTCGATGGCCGGCGTCAGGATCTGCCCGGCGATCGTCTGAAAGCCGTTGGTGACACGGGTGGCCAACGCCCAGGCGGGTGCAAAGCTGCCCAGTGTCCCGGCGGCGAGAGCACCGGACTGCATCGACAGGCCGTTGAAGAACTGTCCGGTGATCAAGGCGCCGCCGCTGTGGATGTCATGGCCGATCGAGCCGAGGCCGTAGGGTATCCGGGTGAACGCCATGCGCCTGATCTTTGTGCGCAGCAATGCAATTGCCGCCGCCAGTCCGTACGCTGCCGCGATGCAGACGATGAAGCTGAACTCGTTGCCGGAGGCCAGGCACAGCAGTACGTTCCCGGTCAGCAGAATGCAGGCATAGGTGAAGCGCATGACCATGAACTCGGGATAGCAGTCCGCTGCCACCAGGACTGCCTGCGCGATGAGATATGACGCCTGAGCAACCAAAACGATGGCCACACAGGCGACGACGGTGCCTGCGGAATGGTTGACCGAATAGACGGTCACTCCGGTCAGTAGTATCCCGAGGCCGAGCGCTCCGGTGCAGAGCAGTGCCGAGCGCACGAGACTCTGTGATCGACGTTCACCGAGATGCGCAGTGGGCAAGCGGTAACCGATGGCCAGTGTGGAAACACCGGCCGTGATCGTCGAGCACGCAACCACGACAAGGATGAACACCAAGACATCGTCGAGGCCGAAAAATGCCGGAAGAACGCCGGACACCAACGTCATTCCTTGCGCCAGAAATCCCACTCCTACGGAGCGGAGATTCTTGATGCGCGAGAGGATCTGCATTCTGGCCGCTACGAACCCGTCCGATGCAACACCGCACGAACAGTCAGGATGATGATCTTGATGTCGAGCCAGACCGACCAGTTCTCGATGTAGAAGTTGTCGTAGAGAGCCCGGTCGTTGATGTTGGTGTCCCCGCGGAGCCCATTGATTGCAGCCCACCCGGTGAGTCCGACGGTGACCCGGTGCCTGTCGGTGTACGAGTACACCGAATCGCTGAACTGTGCCACGAAATGTGGGCGCTCGGGACGGGGGCCGACCAGCGACATGTCCCCTCGGACCACATTCCACAACTGGGGTAACTCATCAAGTGACGTCTGCCGGAGAAAGCGGCCCAACCTGCCCATGCGCTCGTTCTGGCCGGGCGTCCAGTCGGTATCCGAGGTATGGGTGGAGACCGGCCTCATCGACCGGAACTTCAAGAGGGTGAACGTCTTTCCGTGCCTGCCGACGCGCTCCTGGCGGAAGATGACAGGTGCCGACCTGTCGGAGAGGTAGACGCCGCAAGCGGTGACCGCGAGTATCGGCGACAGGAAGATGAGTGCGGGCACCGTCAGGCACAGGTCGAGTAACCGTTTGCAATACCAATAGAACGCCCGCTGGGCGTTGCGCCGTGCCCTGACGATCGGGATCGTGTGGATCCGGTCCATCCCCGGGGTCAGGTGCAGGAACTCGAAAAGCCTTGGAACGATGTAGATCTCGCAGTCCATTTCGTCACATGCGCGCAGGTCTGCGACGAGTGAGGAATCGGGACGATTCCGGAACGACACGATGATCGTGCCGATTTGCTCGCGCCTGACGAGCTCGGCGAGCGGGACATCGGAGATGACCGGGATCTGGAACCGGTCGGTGTCGAACATGGGTTCGGCGTCGATGACCACCACCGGCTCGAGCCCGAGTTCTGGCTGTCGGGTCATACTCTCCACGAGTACCGAGGCGACCGTTCCGCTGCCCACGATGGCGGTGCGGCTTCGTGCACTCGGTCGCCTGCGCCGACGACTGCGCCGCATCCAGTAATAGATGAGCCGGATGGAAAACAAGACGACCGTCAGGAATCCGGCGGTGAACAAGGCCCACAGCGTTGTGGACTCGTGATCAAAGATGACCAGGCCGGTCAGGACTGCGATGGACACCGTGACGGTCAGTCTCGGGAAATCGTCGAGCGCAGAGAGCGTGATCGCCCGAGCGTAACCGCCGGTGAACTCGATGAACAGGGTGACGATGAGTGCGGCGACAAGTGTGACCTTGAACGAATTCGACCACAGTGTCATGAAGGCGGTGATCGCAACAAGGTCCAACATGACCAACGTGGTGTCGGTGCGTCGAAGGGTTCCCGAACCGAGTTGGACCATGGTGGTGCTCACCGAGATGTCGGTGGTGCTCATCGTCCCTCGACTTTCTGCCCGGAAACGAGTGATTGTGCCAGCTCTGCCACCGCACGTGATGATTGCCGGTGGTCGAACCATCGCTCGATCCGTGCCCGTCCGGCCAGACCTTCGGATCTGGTCAGGTCGGGATTGTCGAAACGCTTGCGGATCTCGGCCCCGAGGCCGTTGATGTCGCCGATCGGGAGTACGGTTCCGGCCCCACCCACAGATTGTTTCATTCCGCCGCAGTCAAAGGCGACGACGGCGGTGCCGGCCGCCATCGCCTCCATGGGAACCAACGCCATACCCTCTACCCGGGACGGAACCACCACAACGTCGGCGACCGACATGTACGCAGTCGGGTTGTCGCGGCTACCCATCCATCGCACCGACGGATGCCTGCCGTGGACGCTCTCTCGTAGTTGTTGTGCCAGCGGACCGTCGCCGACCATCACCAGCATGGCGGTCGGGTGAGTCGGGACCACATCCTGCCATGCCTCCAACAACATGTCCTGACCCTTCTGCCGGGCCAGACGACCCACGCAGACCGCCAGCGGTCCGCCGGACAGCTCGAGCGTCGCGCGAAGGGACTCGATATCCGATGCCGGCCGAACCACCTCGGTGTCAACACCATTGGCGATGACGGCGTAGTTCCCGTCGATTCCCGCCGATATACCGATGCGGTGTTCGTCGTCGCTGACACACAACAGGCGATGAGCCCACCGTGCACCGAGTCGCTCCCAGCCGCGCGCCAACCGGGTGACGGGGGAGTCCACTGCCTGGAACGACCACAGGTGTGGCTGGAAGATCGTCGGCACACTACCTCGCAGAGCGAGCCTGCCTGCCAGTCCTGCCTTGGAACTGTGCAGGTGGACCACATCAGGTTCGGCGGCGCGGAACACAGCGTGCAGGCGCCTGGTCTCGGCGGCAATCGATGGCCCGGGTGAGCGGGTCGCAGGCCAGGGATGAACGGGCACACCCAGTTGCGCGGCGCGTTCGGGGAGCGGGCCGATGGGTGGGCAGGCCAACATCGGCGACCAACCGCGGGACATCTGGTCGGCAAGCAGGGCCGAGACAACCGCTGCAACGCCGGCATCCACCGGCTGTGACACATGCATGATCTTCATTGGCGTTGTCCTGCCGATGGATTCGGATGAATTGGCGGAGGACTACCCGTGGACGAGATGGCGTAGCAGCGCATCGTAGCTCTCCATCATCAGGCCGGGGTTGTACCTGCTCCGTATGGTCTCCATTCCGAGATCGGCTTCGAGCGCGCGGGCCGATTCGTCGTGCAACAGTTCCCGGAACGCATCGGCGATCGCGTCGACATCCTGGGCACAGACGAGTCGCCCGCCGCCGGTGCCCAGGATCTCGCGGAGTCCGTCGACATCGGTGGCCACCACCGGCCTGCCGGCCGACAGCGACTCCAGGATGGAGATCGGCAGTCCCTCCCAGTCGCTGGTCAGCACCGAGATGTCGCACGCTGCAAGGAGCTTGGGGACATCCGACCGCACACCGCTGCCGAAAAAGCGCACTCGATCGCCCAGTTCCAGGCGCTGGGCCTGGGATTCGAGTTCGGGCCGCAGTGACCCGTCCGAGGCGAGTATCAGCAACTCTTCGCCGGACAGTTCGGCCCAGGCGTCGAGGAGAACGTCGTGCCGCTTCTGCGGTTCCATCCTCGCCAGGCACAGCGCCACCGGTCTGTCGGCCGGGATGCCTAGTTCTGTGCGGCAGAGCGCACGGTCCGGGCGGGGCATGTCGGTGATGGCGTTGCGGATCACGCTGAGCGGCAACTTTCGCCTGCCGGCAACGGACTGAAGCCTGGTGGCGATCGCCTCGGACACGGTGACGATGTGGTCCGCGGTCGCAGCCAGGATCCGGGCCGAACGGTGGTAGTCGTCGTCGGCGACACCGTGAAAGATCGAGAGCACCGGAACCTGGCGCTGAGCCAGCCGGGTCAGTGCGCTTGCCGACACATTGTGGGCGATTATCGCATCCGGTTGATAATCGGAAATCGCCTTGGCAGCATGGTTTCTCGCCTTCACCAGGCCGCCAAGCGAGCGCCGGGGCGGTTCGACGAAGAATTGCGGCACGCCTGCGTCGGCCAACAGGTCGGCACGTTGACCACCACCGGAGGCAACAGCGGATTCCCATCCCACCTGATCGCCGCCTGCGACCAACTCGGCGACCACGGATTCGGCTCCGCCAACACCCATCTCGCTGATCACATGCAGCACCCGTAGAGAACTCATCACAGTGCCCCGGTGTTCATCACGACCAGATCTTCCAGGGAGCGTTGCCCGAATCCCACATCTGATTGAGGTTGATCTTGTCCCACATGGTGTCCATGCCGAGCCAGAAGCCATCGTGCCGGTACGACGACAACTGGCCGTCGGCGGAGAGGCGTTCCATCGGCTTGCGTTCGAAGATCGTCGGGTCCCCGTCCTCGATGTAGTCGAGGATCTCTGGTTCGGCCACGAAGAACCCACCGTTGACCCAGCCGCTGCTGCCAAGGGGTTTTTCGCTGAAAGTGGTTGCGCCACGGTCTCCGATCTCCAGGGTTCCGTAGCGGCCGGGAGGCTGCACGGCGGTCACCGTGGCGATCGTGTTGTTGTTCTTGTGGAAATCGACGACCTTGCGGACATCGAGATCGGCGACCCCGTCGCCATAGGTGAAGGAGAACGTCTCGTCGCCGATGTGTTCTCTCGCCCGCAGCAGCCGGCCGCCGGTCTGGGTGTCCAGGCCGGTGTCGAGGAGGGTGACCTTCCACGGCTCTGCCTTCGACTGCAGCGTGGTGATCGTGTCGGTCGCCAGGTCGATGGTCACATCAGAGGTGTGCAAGAAGTAGTTCGCGAAGTACTCCTTGATCATGTAGCCCTTATAGCCGAGTAGCACCACGAACTCGGTGATGTCGGCTGCGCCATAGATTTTCATGATGTGCCACAAGATCGGCTGGCCGGCGATCTCGACCATGGGCTTGGGTCGGGTCTGCGATTCCTCGCTGATGCGGGTCCCGCGACCACCGGCAAAGATGACAGCCTTCATCGGTTGTCCTTTTCTGTGTGCAAAAAACTCCGCAGCAACCCCACGACCCGGTCGACGTGCTGTTCTTCCAGCATCAGAGCCGAGGGCAGGTTGATCGAGCGTTGTGCGATGTCGTAGGCCACCGAGTTGGTGGCACGTGCGGTGCGGACCTGGTCCGGGTAGTTCGAAAACGCCTGCAACGAGCTGAGCGGCGGGAAGAAGGGGCGCGTATCGACACCGTTGTCGTCGAAGTACGCCATCATCTGCCGGGTCGAGGTGCCAAACGCCTTGTCCACGACGATGTTTGTCATCCAGTATGTGTTGACGCTGCCTGCGCTCTGCGCGTTGAGTTGGACGCCGTCGAGGTCGGCGAGTCTGTCGCGGTACCAACCGAACAGCTGCCGTTTCTTCGCAACCAGTTCGTCGACGCGCTGCAATTGGGCTCGGCCGAAAGCAGCCTGCAAGCTGCTCATCTGGTACTTGAATCCCGGGATGTCGGATACCAGTTGTGCGTGCGCGCCGGGCCGCCGTCCCAGATTGCGGAGCTGGGCCATCCTCTCGTGCAGGTCGGTTCGGTCGGTGACCACGATGCCGCCCTCGCCCGAGGTCAGTGTCTTGGTTCCGTGGAAACTGAACACACCCATGTCGCCGAGCATCCCGGCCGGAATGCCGTGATGCCTCGCGCCGATCGCCTGTGCGGCGTCTTCGATGACAGGGATGTCGCCCGCGAGCTCGCGAATCGCCGACATGTCCGGGACGTCCCCGTACAGGTCGACGGTGACGATGGCCTTGGTCCGCGGGCTCAGGCGTGCTCTCAACGAATCGGCTGACATGCACCAGGTGTCGGCGTCGATGTCGGCGAATACCGGGGTTGCGCCGGTGTAGGTGATCGGGGCCGCGGTTGCCACAAAGGTGGTCTCGGGAACGATCACCTCATCGCCGGGACCGAGATCGAGTGCAACCATCGCCAGGTGAAGTGCCGAGGTCGCATGTGGGACTGCCAGCGCGTGGCGTGCACCGAGGTGGGCCGCGAACTCCGTTTCGAACAACCCGACGGACTGGCCGGCGTTTCCGTACCAGTCGTGCAGTGCCGCGTCCGCGACGAACTTGGCCTCCAATTCGGTGACCCACGGACCGGCGACCGGGATGCGCTCGGAGAAGTCGTGCAATGCGCGGCCTACTTCGTGGTCGGTCCCACTCATATCGTCACAACGCTGCGTAGGTCGATGTCCAACGCGCCTGCGTCGAGCAATTGTTTGATGGTCCGTAGCCGGAAGTACCTGGGTCCGTTGAAGAGTTCGTCTGTCATCGCACCCGAATACGCGTTGTACAACTCTTCGATGCCGCGCGGCACCGTCCATTGCGGGGCGTAGCCGGGCAGGTTCCGTTCGATTTTCGAGAAGTCGACCTTGTAGTCACGAATGTCTGGTGCGGCACCTTCGCCGAGACTCACGACGCAATCGGGGACCACGCGGGCGACAAGATTTGCGATATCCCTGACCTGGTAGTTTTCGCCGACTCGACCGACGTTGAAGGCCTCGTTGTGAATTGCCTCGCGAGGTGCGTCGAGGACACAGGCGAAGGCGTGGGCGATATCGAGTACGTGGACAAGCGGGCGGTGTGGTGTGCCGTCACTTTCCATCACGACCTTGCCGCTGGTCACCGCGTGAGCGACGAGGTTGTTGACCACGATGTCGCACCGCAGGCGTCGCGAGAGTCCGTATGCCGTTGCGTTGCGCAGATAGACCGGGGAGAAGTTGGCGTCGGCAAGTTCCATCAACGCCTGCTCAACCCGGATCTTGGATTCGCCGTAGGGCGTGACGGGATTGAACTCCGCGTTCTCGTCGACCTCGTTGTCACCGCCCTTGCCGTAGAGGCTGCAGGAAGAAGAGAAAAGGAATCTTGACACCCCGGCGGTTTTCGCGGCCTTAGCTAAATGCACGGAAGAATCTAAATTGATCGTGTAGGTCAGAATTGGATTGAGGTCTGACAAAGGGTCATTAGATAGGGCTGCTAAATGAATTACCGCGTCGAATCCTTCGAGATCATCCGGAGTAACGTCCCGCAGATCCTTCGCCACCACCGGCCGAATGTCAGGCGCCCCAAGGAAATTCCCGGTTTCGAAGTAGTCGTTGTCCAGCCCGAAGACCTCATGGCCGCACTGGGTCAGCATTGATGACATCTCGGTTCCGAGGTATCCCAAATGGCCGGTCATCAGTAGTTTCATTATCGCTTCAATCGCCGCTGGAAGATTCCGGAGTGACCATACTACGTAATTGATCTATTGAAGAATGAGAGCAATCACAATGCGCAGGAAGGGCACATCTGAGCTATTGTCTTGAAAAGAAGCGCCGCGACTCGGCGCGTGCCCGTTCGATCGTGCCCGGGGGAGCGCGAGATGAAACCCCTGGGCGTAGGTGTCAAGAGTAGGATCCGTTCGCGAAATCATGTTTACGACAACCGGTCTGGTAGGTATCGGCTTCAGATACCAGCGGTACCGCCATGTGTTCATGGCACTGGCGACTGCTTACGCCTTTGTGTTCGGCGTCTTCGTTGTCATGCACCGGACGGTCATTCTTCCACCCAAGTTCTCCTACGACGGCGACGTGATCGCGCAGCTCGCCACCGGCCGGATCGTCATCAGGGAAGATGCCTCGTACACGAATACCGCACGGGTGTACGACTTCATGGGACTTGGTCCGCATGCGACCGCGGCCTCCCTGTTGGGGCTGGCGGCGGCAACGGCTGTGGTGCTGGTGTGTCTGGTGCGCACCAGGGGATATCCCGGCGGGCTTCCGGAAGCCGTTCTGGCCGGCCTGATAATTGTCTTGGCAGCGGTGTACATCGGGTACTACTCCAAGGAACTGACCGTTCTGCCGTTCACGGCCCTGGTGCTCCTGGTGCCGAGCAGCGTTGTCTTCGACGCGGTTCTGGTTGCCGCGATGCTGGTCTATGCGCAGGTCTTCCGACAGTATTGGGTCATCATCGCGGTTGTATACGTGGCGTTACGGATCGTGAATTGGCGCCGAATACGTGTGATCTCCAGCGTCGCAATGGGAGTCGCGTCGCTGGTTGCGCTGGCGGTGGCATTTGCCGTCCTTCTCGGGCTGCCTGTCGATCACTATCGCGAGATGGTGAACAGCACTCGCGGCGCGGGGCCGGATTCGATGACCGCCATCGGTTCGTTCACCGATATCGCCGATCCGCTCGGAGGCATCGTCAACGCGATCGCGAGTTTTGCGTTCCTGTTCGTACCCATCCCGATGGTGCTGCTCGGCGGGGCCTACTACGCCGGACTCGCAATACTGATCGCGGGCATCTGGGCATACTTCTTCGTGTCGCTGAGCCGAGTCGGGAGGGTTTTGCAGGGAGCCTCGACGGATATCAACGTGTTGGTGAGAAGGTCGATGGCATTCGTGCTCGCCTTCGTCACGGTGCAGGCGATATTCGAACCCGACTTCGGTTCAGCGCTCCGGCATCAGGTTCCGATATTGCCATTGGTGTTGCTGGTCTGCCTGGTCGCACGAGGCTCACCGGCTTCTCATGACAACTCGACGATCGAACACCACGAATCCACCATGGAGCAAAAGACATGACATCCCGGACACCGGATCGACGAGATGCCAACTGGCTGAGGCTATGTGCGAACGCACTCCGCAACGGTTGGATTCTGATCGTGGCGATCACGGTTGTGGTGGTACTGGCGGGGGTGGGATACACGCTCACACAGAAATCCGAGTACGAGTCCACCGCCACCCTGTATGTCAGTTCGGTGGCGAACCAGAGCGGTGAACGTGAATCCCCCGAGGGCTTGCAGGGGCTCGTCGCCACCTATTCAGAACTGGCCACGTCCACCGAGATCGTGACCGCGGCCTTGCGTGACGCCCAGATCGTCATGCCGGTCGCCGACGCGATCAAGGAGATCACCGCACTGGCCGTACCGGAAACCACGCTGCTCGAGGTTGCGGTGCGCGATACCGATGCCGGCCTGGCTCAAAGGCTCGCCAATGGCGTCGCGGTGTCGCTCGCCGGGTTCATGTCCACCGCGGACAAGCAGGGCAAATCCGAGCCGGCACAAATGCGGATCGTCACCCCGGCCCAGACCGGCGAGCAGGTGTCGCCCAATCTGATCGCGAATGTGTTCTGGTCGTTGATCTTCGGAATCGTGGTCGCAACAGCGGTCGTGATCACGCGGGCCGTACTCGACAATCGCCTGCGGAGCGCTGTGGACGTGGCAATGGTGCCGGGTGCACCGCCGGTGCTCGCCGAGATCTCGTCGAAGGGCTTGGAGTCGGTCGACGGTTTCCCGTACCTGCCAGTGCGGGGCACTGCTGCAGCGCAGTCCTTCGACGTCTTGTCGACCAACGTCGCCTATGCGACAGGGGACAACCCGATCTCCAGCATTCTGGTCACGAGCCCGACGAAGTCGCCGGAGCAATCGGTGGTCGCATCGAATCTTGCTGCAGCACTGTCGAAAACGGGGCGCTCTGTGGTACTCGTCAGAGCTGATCTGTCTGATGTCGGCGAGGAGGTGTCCGAGCCCGGGGTCAGCTCAGTGCTGGGTGGTTCCCATCCGCTCGATGACAAGATCTTCGGAAAGTTGGTGCCCGGGCCCCTGGTGCTCGGCACCGGCCCACGCAGCGGTGCGGGACCGGAGTTGCTGAAGTCCCCACGCGCCACGGAGATGTTCGACGAACTCAAGAAGTCGTTCGAGCACGTGGTCATCGAGGGCCCGCCGGTCCTGGAAGGTGACATCGCGTCGGTCCTGGCGGTCGGCGCCGAAGGAACTCTCATCGTCTGTGTCGGCGGTCGGACCCGGGCGGGGGAGTTCACGGATGCACTTGACCAGCTGGCGAAGGTGCGAGCCAAGGTGATCGGCTCGGTTCTCATCCCGGCGGTCGGCCGTGGGCGTCGAAAGCCGAAGAGCAACAGCGAATCACCGAAGAGCATCGCCCCGGCGGTCCTCTCCGGGGCCTCCGAACCTGCGGCAGAAGGCGAGCCTGTGACAGAAGCCGAGCCGGTGAAGGCCGTCGATGGCTAGGAGACCGAGACACCTTCCGGGACGTTGACGGTTGGGACCGTGACATCGACGAACTCGTTGGCGTCCAACGATCCCGTCGACTCGGAGCGGTCGAACAGGTTGATCCCGTTGGTGCATCGGGAGATACGGTTACCGCGGTGCTCGATCCGTCCGGTGGTGGCGTTCGTATCGAGGATGCCGTCGGCAAATCCCGAAATGCTGTTTCCGTCCGTGATGGTGTCGGCCGACTCGTCGTTGCTGTTCTCGAACTGGATGCCGGCATGGGAACGGTCTCCGTTGCGGGAGAGCGTATTCTGGCGTGCTGCCGGACCGGTGGTATGCCAGAACGTGATCCCGTCGGCCTGAAAATCGGTCAGTGTGTTGCGTTCGAATCGGCATGACACCCCAAGGGTGACGCTGCCACCGACGGTGGTGACACCCTCCGCGGTCGTGTTGCCCGTGTTGTCGGTGGCGTGACAATTGCGTGGCTGGTCATCGACGTTGTCGACGCCGAACATGGCGATGTACGAATCGGCGTGACCGGACACGGTGATCGAGTTGCGCTCCACCGCAGTCATTGTGGTCGATCCGTACAACATCACCGCAGCCCGGTGAGGCGCGTAGGACTCGCCCTGTCGGTCGGAGTCGGCGCGGGTGACCTCAATTGTGTTGTCGGCGACGGTGACCTCGCTGCTGCGGATCACCGCCACACCCCACCAGGTGCTGTCGGCGACAGTGTTGTTGATGATCGTGGCCTGTGTGATGTCCTCGACGACGATGCCCCGGCGGAACTGACCCCGAACGGTGTTGTTCGCGACCGTATAGATCGAGTTCGGCATCGGTCCGGACTCTTGCTCCCGGTCTTTCAATGCCTCGCAGTGGATTCCGATACGTGCATCGGATCCGGCCCGGCAGTCGACCTCGTTGCCGATGATGGTCGCGGCGGCACCCCATGTGACGATTCCGTCGCCCCGGTCCTCACCCAGCGTCGACTCGAGATCGTCCGGACCGTCACCGGCGCCAAGTACGTCTTTGATGCGGTTGTTCAGGATTCGGGTGTAGTACCACTCGCCGTAGGGGTCCACGCCGATCCCGCTCTGGAACGACTCGATGAAGCACTCGGAGACCTCGACGTTGTTGGCCTTGATCGTGATGGCGAACGGGTTTTCGCCGGTCTGCGATCGAGCCCCGAGCAGGCCGGGATTTGTCATGCGCAGTCGGTGGATCCGGGATCCGGACCCGGTCACGGTCAGTCCCGATGCCTGTGCGATCCCATCGGTGAACTTCAGCTCGCCCGGGCCGGAAAGGTGTTTTCCACCAGGAAGTTCGAGGCCTGCGGTACATCGGAGCACCGCCCCGCCGGGGATCACGATCTCGCAGCCTGCCGGCGTGGTGTCGAGAATCGACTGCAGGGCCGCGGTCGCGTCGTCCGAACCGGTCAGGTCGGCGTCGGTATCCGAGAGAACATACGTTGACGGAACGCTGAGGTCGTCGTCGTCGCCGCTGGTCGGTGTTCCGGCATCGGACGACGAACATGCGGAGATCAGCAGCGCTGCCGCCGCCGGACTTGCGATCAGAAAACGGCGCCGGGTCAGGGCAGTCGGGTGGGTGATCGGCACCGGGCCGGTTTCGAAGGCGCTCATGTCAACGCCGATGGTACGGCTCGGGCGGTTACAACCGGATGTCGCCTGCGGCTGCAGGTTTGCCGAACAGGAATCCTTGCGCATGGGTGAAACCGAGCTCGCGGAGTTTGCGTACCTCGTCTTCGCTCTCAACACCTTCGGCGACAGTGAGGATGCCGAGGGATGCCGACAACGTGCACACCGCTCCGACCAAGCTGCGCAACGGTTCGACGATACCCACCTTGGAAACGAGGGAGCGGTCGATCTTCACCACCTGCACCGGCTGTTCCACCATGTATCGCAGTGCCGCGAAACCGGTCCCGAGGTCGTCGACGCAGACAGTGCACCCGAGCGCGTCGAGTTCCAGAAGTGTTTGTGCCGCAGGGGACCCGACCTCGATCAGGTTACGTTCGGTCACCTCTACCCACACCGACTTGGCCGGAACACCCGTCGCCGCAATCGCATCGGCGACATGCTGCACCAGCCTGCGGTCGACAAGCTGGCGAGCCGAGAAGTTCACCGACATGAACAGAGCCGTGTCGCCTGATTCCCGCTGCCACTGCGCCAACTGTTCGAGTGCGACGCTCACGCCCCAGCGGCCGATCGGGACGATCAACGACGTGGCCTCTGCCGCGTCGAGGAAGTCGGCGGGGAGTCGGAGCTCATCACCCACCCGCCATCTCAGCAGGGACTCGAACCCGACACGCTTCCTTGATGCCAGGTCGACGATCGGTTGGTAGTGCAGGGTGAAGTCGCTGCCGATCGACTTCGCCAACTCGGTGGTCGCCGCCACTTCATGCTTGAGCAATTCCACGGACTGTGACGTTGCGCGGAAGGACGTCGACGAGGTGCGGATGGCATGGTGGACGGCAGCACTTGCCGCTTGGACCAGATCCGGGGCGTCGCGCGCGGTTGGCACCTCGGAGGCAATCGCGATGCCGAGGCAGGTCGGAACGAAGACAGCTTGTCCCTCGACCATCACCTGACGTGACATGCGCTCGGCGAGTCGACGTTCGACGGTCTCGGTATCGACCTTGTCGGCATTGAAGAACACCAGGATCAGGTGGTCGTACGGTCCCTCCCAGACAGCCGGATGGCCGCCGAACATCGCGCTCAGTTCGGCGGACACAGCGGGCCGGAGTTTGCTGGCCAAGCGCCAGCCCAACGCAGCCGCGAGCAGGCAGGTCGGGTCCATGGAAACAAGGACGACTCCGAGGGACGGGAATTCGACATCTGAGATGAGGGCGCGAATGGCATCGCGGGTTGCCACCGATGGCTCCAGTGGCGGGGTTGACGCTGACATGCACAACTCCCGATGATCAGTCCAGCGCAGCGGCATCCCTACAAATGCACACCTCGCGCTCGTTCAATCGTTGAGACTACCGCCCCGAGCAGATTTCGACCTCCGATGGCCGGATGTCCAACCCGTGTCTAGACTGGGTGTGGTTGTTCCCAATCGGGAACCGGCGTTGAGTGGATTTTCACGCCTCGAAGGTTTCACCATCGTCGCCCGTCTGGTCAGGGTCTCGCGCACCTGCCCGGCGGCGTCGCCACCGTGCTGGGGATTCGGATAGCTGATCGCTGTGGATAACAAAGTGTCGGAGCGTTTCGACGCACGATCGACTGCGGTACTGATAAGTACGGCGGGCGCCTTCGCGTTGCCTTTGTTCGCGTTCATACAGCCGGAATTCATTATCGACGGCGGTATGAAATACCTCGTCCTGGTCTGGCTTTTCAGCACATTCACATTCGCTGTCACGCTTTATATCGGCCGGTTGTCCGACACCCAATTCGCAATACTCGGATTCGGCGGAATGCTGGGTGTCGCCTGGTCGGCCTATCTGGTGACGGACCCGGCTGCTGCCCGAGCGATTGTGGCACTGTTGGCCGCCATCCCGGCGATCGCTGCCATGGGTTCGTCGCGGCGTGTGACGGTCTCGTTCACACTGCTCGCAATGGTGCTGGCGGTGGCACTGTCATCCATCAACGCCACCTCTGGGGTGGCACTCATCGTCGCAACCGGCGCCGCGGTCACCACCGTTTTCGTGCCGGTGTTCATGGTTGCCGCGCTCCGGCAGTCATTGGGTTCGGTGCTCCTCAAGGTCGCAAAGCTGGGCGATACCGACCCGCTGACCGGGGTGCTCAACCGTCGCGGATTGTTGAACCGAAACAGTGATCTCCTCGAGCGCATCGTCAGAACCCGTCAATCGATCGGGTTCATGATGATGGACTTCGACAACTTCAAGATCGTCAACGACAGCCATGGCCATGCTGCGGGGGATTCCGTGCTCGTGTCGGCGGCAGCCGTCATCGAGAAGACCGTGCCCAGCCGGTCGATGGTCAGCCGGTTCGGCGGCGAGGAATTCGTGGTGATGGCAGAGTCGGCAAGCCCGGCAGAACTCATCGAACTCGCCGAACAGATCCGTCACCGAATCCACGCCGAATGCGGCGTGACGATCAGTATCGGCGCAATCTACGCACCGCTGATCCGATCGACGACCGGTCGCCCCAACATCGACGACGTGATCGACTTCCTCACCAGGCAGGCGGATCGGTGCATGTATGCAGCCAAAGACGCCGGGCGCAATAAAGTGATCTCGCGCACATGTGCGCCGATTGTCTGGGTTCCTGGTCCTCCAAGCGAGCCTCAGATCGAGTTTGTCGCGGACGAACGCCGCGTGGGGAATCTCGACCTGGTCCGCAGGCGGCGGGCCGCTGACGCCCGGTCTCAGGCCGCGACGCCATTTGTCGACGACCAGACGTTCTGAGTGGCACCGGCCGCGAGGATCGAAGTGTCCTGCACCATGTGGGCGAGCACCCTCGGCTTGGCATCGATCGCGATCCGGTCACGGTCCCACCACATGAGGCTGGTCTGGTAGCGGGCATCGGGGTACGGCGAGGCGGGGATGTCTTCGGCGACCCGGCCGCCCGAGGATTCCCAGCGACGCAGCACGTGGTCCGCAGCCGTGGCCATGATGTAGCGAGCGCCGGTCAGGGTCATTGTGGGAAGGGCGACCCGGGCAAGCATCCCGGCAACGGTCGCGGCGGCGGGTCCGTCGGCGGCCCAGGCCGTCTTCATCTCGACAACACCATCCTCCAGACGCGAATCGATCGCGTCGATGACCATCTCGAGACCTGGCTGACCGGCCCATTCGAGCAGTGCGTGGGACTGGTGGGCGTTGACGTACGGCCCCTTGGCGCGCACGCCTCCGATGACCGTTCCCGAGCGATCGAGGGCGGCGTAGAACAGAGTTGTGCAATTGCCGCGGACGACGTCGTCGTACTCGAGGGCCATCTCCGCGCCGTACTTGGCGTAGCTTTCGCGAGCACCGTCGAGATACTCGATCCATACGTCCGGAACTGAGTGTGGCGTGCCGACGATCAGTGTCGTCCCGGTCTGTTCGTCGATCACCTGAGCGGTGAAATCACGTGCTCCGGTGCTGATCTGTGCGGTCCGACGATCGTGGGCGAATGCGGTGGTCATTGCGTCTCCTGGCCTGCACACTTGTGCGCGCTATTGCTATCTCACTATCGTGGATAGTTGGTGTGGGATCGTTGATGGTCTTGCAGGTAGCAAATATTTCTCAGCGTTTTGTTGCCCCTTGCTTATTGTTGCTTGTTTGTGGCCGTTATGTCACTGTGTGTCAATCTCCCTCGCCGAATTCATCCCATTTGGTTTGTCTTGCGCTCGGGCTTGGACAGTCTTCTGATCGAATGTCCAATTCAGTTGTCCGAATGTCGCTTGGGCCCATGGGATGTGGGATGTGAGCCTCCCGTATACCGTCGAGAGAACAGGCTTCAATCTCGGCCTCGCGTTGAGATTATAAACAGGATGGTGTAGTGAACGATCAGGCTAAAGAATCCATGGCCACCGTTGAGGTTTTCGAGGACGGCAATCCGGAGGGGCACAGCCGGCTCGAGGAACTGCGCGCCACATCAGGAATTGACTTCCTTGATTCGGTGGCCAACCAGTTGTCGGCAGCAGGTGAATTGATCCCGCCGCTGGGCAATCAGATTCTCGATGAGCCGGCGCGCTGGATCTACTATCCCTGGCGAAAGAAGGCAATTCGACTGCTCGGCCCCGCCGGATTTCGACGACTACGGCTGGATCGGAATCGCAACAAGTTGACCAGCGCTGAGCAGGACCGGGCCGGTGTGTTGAGAGTCGGTGTCGTCGGGCTGAGCGTCGGACATGCAGTCGCACATACCTTGGCACTCGAAGGCCTGTGCGGCCAGTTGCGGCTCACAGATTTCGACGACATCGAATTGTCGAATTTGAATCGTGTGCCGGGTTCGGTCTTTGACATCGGCCTCAACAAGGCTGTGGTCGCGGCCAGGCGCATAGCCGAGATCGATCCTTATCTCGATGTCCAGGTACATCAACAGGGTGTTCAGGAATCGACCATCGATGAGTTCTTGGCAGGCCTCGATATCGTAATCGAAGAATGCGACTCATTCGACGCCAAAGTATTGGTCCGGGATAGGGCGCGGGCACTGGGGATTCCGGTGATCATGGAAACAAGTGACGGCGGTGTTCTCGACGTCGAACGATTTGATCTGGAACCCGATCGGCCGTTGTTCCACGGTTTGCTCGGCGATTTCAATGCGGCATCATTGTCGGGGTTGTCGGCGGCGGAGAAAGTACCGTTTGCACTTCAGATTCTTGACGGCGACCGACTGACTTCGCGAATGGCGGCTTCGGTGTTCGAAATGGGCCGAACCCTGTCTGCGTGGCCGCAACTCGGTGGGGATGTCGCACTCGGTGGTGCGACCGTCGCCGCAGCTGTTCGGCGCATCGTCCGGGGAGAACCGCTACCGTCCGGTCGCATCCGGGTCGACCTCGATTCCATCCTCGATGGTCTGGCCGAACCGGCCCTGGCTGCGGCGCCCGCGCCCCGGATCGACGTCGATGTGCATGCCGAGTTCGCGGCGCTCGATGCTCGAGATGCGTTGGTGTACGCCGGATCTCGGGCGCCCTCACTCGGCAACGCACAACCCTGGCGATTTGATGCGGACGACACCGGGGTGACGGCGCGATCGAACCCCTTGTCGTCGAGGATGGATGTCGGTGGACGGGCATCGGCGGTGGCACTGGGCGCGGTGCTGCACAACATGACGGTCGCGGCTTCGGCCGTAGGGGTGGCCGGAAAGACGGCGATCACCGGGTCGGGTGCGCAACTACAGGTTCGATTCGAGTTCGATGGCGTCGTGGACGCCGATGGCGCCGCGCCTCTGCAGGCGATGCTCGATCGCCGGACAAATCGGGGATTCGGTGATCGCAGCGAGCTGGGCGACGACGTCGTCGAAGCGCTGTTGAAGCAACTGCCCGAAGGGGCGCAGACCCGCCTGATCACGGATCAGGAGACACTCGCCGCATTCGGCGTGATCGCCGGTGCGGCCGAACGTCTGCGGTATCTGGATCCGGACCTGCAGTCCGAGATGATGGCAGAGATCGTTGCTGCGTCAGAAGCCTCCTCCGACACCGGGATCGAGGTCGGCGACATGGCACTCATGCCGCAGCAGGCTCCGTTGCTGGCACTGCTGCGGCGTCCCGACGTGATGGCGCACCTCGATGCCTGGGGTGCCGGTTCCGCACTGGGCGCAGATGCACAGGGGCGGATCATGACCGCCTCTGCGCTTGCCGTGGTGACGGTCGACGGGCGAAGTGCCGACGCGTACGTGCGCGGTGGGGTGACGATGCAGGAACTCTGGATCCGCGCGCAGGCGCTGGGCTTGGCCGTCCATCCGATCACGCCGGCCTTTCTCTATGCCGACGGGTCGCCGGAATGTGGCGCGATCTCGCCGAAGAAGAGTGCCGAGTTATCCACCCTGGCAACGCAGTTCAACGAACTGTTCGATGTGAGGGGCGACCGGGCGGTCGCCGCGGTATTGCGGTTGTCGCGGACGGCCTTCGTTCCATCGGTGAGTCGGCGGCGGCCGGTGGTCTGATCTCCTTCCACCCCCAAACGAGCCGGTAGTACGAAGACGAGCCACAAATATGTGGCTCGTCTTTGTACTACCGGCTCGTTTGCGGAGGTGGGGGCTAGGTGAGCTGCTCGGCTTCGAGTTTGAAGCCGGCGGCACGCAGCCGTTCGATGAGGACATCGCCGATCGCGGCGGCGGGGGTCAAGATGCCCGAGCGCGGCGGCAATTCGTCGCGATTCAACGCCAGCGACAGCGCACACTCCGACAACATCACCGCCGTGGCCTTGTATCCCGGGTCACCCTTGCCGACGATCCGGGACCGATAACGCTTACCGGTGGTGGTGGTCGTGTAGGTCTCCGTCGTGAAATGACCTGCCTCCCTGACCTTTTTGCTGGGACCCTCGCCGGGCTTGGGGAGCACGCGATCCAGCACCTTGCGGATCGGGCCGACCGACATCGCACCGAGGAATGCCGTGGTCCCGGCGGCAACCGCAGCGGAAACCGCGGTCGAGACGATCGGGGTGCTGCCGACGTACACGGCCTCGCCGTAGTGGAACTTGTCGCCATAAGCATTGTCCAGCAGTGCATTCGTTCGGCGCACGACCCGGGTGTTGACGCTGGCCATGAAGAAAGGGGCCAGCGTGCCCTTGAGGCCCGGATCAACCTTCGAGGCGTTGACCAGGGCGAAATCGCTGGGCTCGGCGCTGCGTTTGATTCCGGCGTATTCGCCTGGCCCGGTGGACAGGGCATGTGGATCGAGCAGGGTGCGTCGGGTGTTCGGGTTCGCGGCCTCTTTTGCGATCACCCGAAACGAATCGATCGTCCCGCCGCTGATCCCGCCCCGGAAGCTGCGCACGATCATCGTGGTGTCGCCCAGCGTGCCCTCGCCGTCGGTACCGACCTTTTTGTACAAGAGGTAGGTGCCGAGATCTGAAGGGACGCAGTCGAATCCGCAGGAATGAAGGATCCGTGCGCCGTTGGATTTCGCTTGATCACCGAACTTGTCGATCGACATCCGAACAAAAGGTACCTCGCCGGTGAGGTCGACGTAGTCGGTGCCGTTGTTGACGGTCGACGCCAGGACCGTCTCGCCGTACTTCAGGTAGGGGCCGACGGTGGTGCACAACACCCGGGTGCGAGCGGTCATCGCATCGAGCGACGCCGGTGAGTCGACGTCGGCGATGATCAGCGGCCAGGCGTTGGCGGGCTCAGGCAGGTCGAACCGCATCTGTGAGAGTTTGTGCTCGCTGCGGCCGGCCAGGGCGATCTTGGTTCCGGCGGGCGCATGTTCGGCCAGGTACTCGGCCGTCAGTGCGCCGACGAAACTGGTGGCTCCGAAGACAACAATGTCGAACTCGCGATCAGTCATGATCCGACCCTACTGAATACGCGTGTTGTCGGCTTTTGGTTTGCCCGCGCCACCCTGGTTGAGCAGGACGAAATCGAACGTGTGCTCCGGCATCAATACGATGCGACCCGTCGATACGGCTCGCGCCCCGGCGGTTGTTCAGGCGTCGAATCCGGGCGCAGTTCGTCGATCTGCAGTGTCACCGGTCGATCACCGAGTACGAACTGTTCGCCGTGGTGCGACAACTGCTGGTGGTCGCCGCCGATCAGCCGGTAGGTCGCCTCGTTGTGATGCACTTCGACCTCGACGTAGCTGCGCCGCAGCGCCATCCGGAAGACCATGCGGTCCAGCCGGAGGGGAAGTCGCGGCGCAAAGGTGACGACCCCGCCGTGATCCCGCATCCCGCCGAAGCCGGCGACACAGCACAACCAGGTGCCTGCGAGCGCCGCGATGTGCAGGCCACCCGACGCATTGTGGTGCAGGTCGTGCAGATCGGTGAGTGCGGTCTCGACGAAGTAGTCGTACGAGAGATCGAGGTGTCCGACCTCTGCCGCGACAATTGACTGCGCACAGGCCGACAACGACGAGTCCCGCACGGTCAGCGGCTCGTAGTAGTCGAAGTTGCGCCGCTTCTGTTCCGCGGTGAACGCATCGCCGCGCAGATACATCGCGAGCACCAGATCGGCCTGCTTGACCACCTGTTTGCGGTAGAGATCCTGATACGGATAGTGCAAGAGCAGGGGATAATTCTCGGGTGGTGTGCCCGCGAAATCCCATCGGGCCTGGCGGGTGAACGATTCGGCCTGTTGATGGACACCCAATTCCGGGTCATACGGAAGCGTCATCCGATCTGCGCAGCTCTGCCAGTGCGCCGTCTCCTCGTCGTCGACACCGTATCGGGCAGCCTCCGGGGGATGCCGCTTGCACGCCGCGACGGCATCACGGAAGTTCTTCTGCGCCATCAGATTCGTATAAATATTGTTGTTGGCGATCGATGAGTACTCGTCCGGCCCGGTCACCCCGTCGATGCGAAAATCTCCGCGCAGGTCGTGATGGCCCAGCGACGCCCACGATCGTGCCGTCTCGATCAGGAGCTCGAGCCCGCGGTCGACCTCGAACTGCTCGTCACCGGTTGCGGCGACGTACTGCGAGACCGCTGCGGCGATGTCGGCATTGATGTGGACTGCAGCACTGCCTGCAGGCCAGTAGCTCGAACACTCCTCGCCATTGATCGAGCGCCACGGGAACATCGCACCCGCCTGACTCAATTCGATGGCCCGGCTCTTGGCCATGGCAAGCGTCGCGTGTCGCCAGCCGAGCGCGTTGGCGGTCGCATCGGGGACGGTGTAGGTCAGGACCGGCAGTACGAAGGTCTCGGTATCCCAGAAGGCGTGGCCGTCATACCCCGGTCCGGTGAGGCCCTTGGCGGGCAGGGCTCGGTTCTCGCCGCGAGCGCCCGCCTGCAAGACCTGGAAAAGTGCGAAGCGGACGGCCTGCTGCAGCTCCGGGTCGCCGTCGAGGATGACGTCGGCGGTAGCCCAGAAGTCGTCGAGATATTGGCGTTGGCGGGCCTTCAACTCGTCCCAGCCGTTGTCGAGGGCCGATGCCAGAGCGGCTTCGACCTGGGCCTGCAGAGCCGAGGTCGATCGCTGGCTCGACCATCCGTACGACAGATACTTCGTGATCGCGACCCGTTGTCCGACAGGGACGGTGGCGGTCACGGTCAACCGTGCGAGGTCCTCGCTGAGGATCTCGCAGGACACCGAGTTCGGCGCCTCGAGCTCATGATCCATCCCGGCGGCAATGCGTAGCCCGGACTCTCTGGTGTGGTGACCCAGTACGGCCCGATGCCCGTGTGCGGTGGCGAATTCGCCGACCAGCGGTCGGTGCAGTGCCGCCGCCAACCGGGGGTCCTTGCCCGGAGGCTTGGCCACCGATTCATTGGCCAACAAGTCGGACTGAAGGACGATCTCGGTGTCTTCGTCGAGCGGTTCGACCTCGTAACGGATGAGGGCGATCGCCCGTTCGGTGAACGACACCAGCCGTTCGGACGTGATCCGGACCCGCCTGCCGGTCGGTGAGGTCCACTCGGTCGTGCGCAGCAGGGTTCCCGAACGAAAGTCGAGTTTCCATTCGTGATGCTGGGTGGTCCCGTAACGCAGGTCCATCGGCTCGTCTTCGACCAGAAGCCGGATGATCTTGCCGTTCGTGACGTTGACAACCGTCTGCCCGTCCTCGGGATATCCGTAGCCGCCTTCCGCGTACGGCAGCTCGCGGCGTTCGTAGAAGCCGTTGAGATAGGTCCCGGGGTTGAAGACCGGCTCGGCTTCCTCGACGTTGGCACGCAACCCGATGTGGCCGTTGGACAGCGCGAAGATCGATTCGATGAGACCGAGCGATTCCAGATCGGTGCCGCGCCAGCTCAGATGCCAGGGCGCCACTTCCATGCCGGGAGCCTGGGTCATCGGTCCTCCAACAGTTCGGTGAGGGCGGTGACGACGCGGTCGGCACCGGCACGGCGCAGGTCGTCGCCATGCGTGACGCCACCGGAGCGGTCGACGCCCACGACGTAGCCGAAACGACCGGCGTGCCCGGCCGCCACGCCCGCGACGGCGTCCTCGAACACTGCGGCCTGCTCGGGCGGCACGCCAAGGGCCTCCGCGCCTGCGAGAAATGCATCGGGAGCGGGTTTTCCAGCGAGGCCACGCTGCGCGATCGTGAGTCCGTCGACCCGGGCCGAGGCATACGCCGCGAGACCCGTCGCCTCCAGGATGGGTGCGCCGTTCTTGGAGCTGGTCACCACGGCGATCGCCAACCGGGCATGCTGCGCTGCCTTCAGATACGCTACTGCATCGGAATATGGTTGCGCGCCTGTTGTTTTCAGTTCGTCGAGAAACAATGCGTTCTTGGTGTCACCGATCCCGCTGACCGTGGCGTCGGCCGCGGTATCGCCGGTGTCACCTGGCGGAAGCGTGATGTGGCGGGACGCCAGAAATGTCGCGATCCCGTCGTTCCGGGACCGGCCATCGACGTACTGGAGATAGTCGTCGTCGGTGAACGGTCGACGCTGCTCGGGATCTGCCGCGGCGTACGACACGAGAAAGGTGTCGAAAGCCTGCTTCCATGCCCGCCGGTGAACTGTTGCCGTGTCGGTCAGAACTCCGTCGAGATCGAACAGTAGTGCCGTCACCGATCTCGGTAAGCCGATCACCCTTGCGACCGTACCCGGTAGGGCTGGGTTCGCGGTCCGAAGTCGGGCACCGCGTTTTGGATCGGGCGATCTGGCCGATTGTCCGCGTCGTCACACCGGTCGACGCGATGGGCACGCAGGTGGCGCCGCTAGCCTGAAGTAATGAATCCTTCGACCCTGCAGGCGCGCGTGATCGTCGACGAGATGATCCGCGGAGGCGTGGCCGAAGCCGTGTTGTGCCCCGGCTCACGCAACGCACCCTTCGCGTTCGCGTTGCATGCCGCCGATGCGGCCGGACTCCTGCGACTGCACGTGCGGGTCGACGAGCGCACGGCCGGCTATCTCGCACTCGGATTGGCCGCGGCATCCAGGCAGCCCGTGCCGATCGTGATGACCAGCGGTACCGCGGTGGCGAACATGAGTCCGGCGGTCTTCGAGGCCAACTATGCGCGGCTGCCACTGGTCGTGATCAGCGCAAACCGCCCCTACGAACTCCTGGGGTCGGGTGCGAATCAGACCATCGAACAGTTCGGGATCTTCGGCACCCAGGTCCGCGCGGCGATCAGCCTCGGGCTGGCCGAGCAGGACCTTGACACCAACAGTCAGTGGCGTTCGGCAGTCGGGCGTGTGCTCGCCGCGGCCCGCGGCGCCCGCACGGGCAACGCCGGACCGGTGCAGTTCGACATTCCATTGCGCGAGCCGTTGGTTCCGGATCCGGGCGCCGCGCCCAGCGACGACCTCGGTGTCTTCGCAGGCCGGCCCGACGGTGCCCCCTGGACGGTGACCGCCGTCGGCAAGCTGGACGTCCCCGTCGACATCGACATCAGCGAACCGACCGTCGTGGTGTCCGGGCACGGCGCCGGACATCGACCCGAGCTGGCCGCACTGCCGACCGTGGCCGAGCCGACCGCCCCGGCCCCCGAGAACCCGCTGCATCCGCTGGCGTTGTCGGCGGTTCGTCCCACCCAGGCCATCATCTGTGGTCGTCCGACCCTGCACCGCGAGGTCTCGACGCTGCTCGCCGATCCGAATGTCCGCGTGTACGCGCTGACCACCGGGCCGCGCTGGCCCGACGTCTCGGGCAACGTGCTCGCCACCGGTTCGCGCGCCGAGGTTGTCGGGGAACCGGACGAGGACTGGCTCAAGACCTGCGCCGCCGCGCACCAACGTGCGGTCAACGCCGTCGACCTGGAACTCGATGCCACCGAAGCCGTCACCGGACTGCACGTCGCGAAGGTTGTCAGCGCGGCGATGGCACCCGGCGAGCAACTGGTGGTCGGGGCGTCCAATCCCATCCGCGACGTCGCATTGGCCGGACGTGTCGGACCCGATGTTCGGGTCCTGTCGAACCGAGGTGTCGCGGGGATCGACGGAAACGTCTCCACCGCGATCGGCGCGGCACTCGCGACCGGCGTCCGAACGGTCGCGCTGATGGGAGACCTGACATTTGTGCACGACGCCACCGGACTGCTGATCGGTCCGGCCGAACCACGGCCGAACCGGCTGACGATCGTCGTGGCCAACGACGACGGCGGAGGCATTTTCGGTCTGCTCGAACAGGGTGACCCCCGCTTCTCGGGGCCCGACTACCTCGGCGCCTACGAACGGGTCTTCGGCACACCGCACCAGACCGACCTGGCATCGGTCTGTGCCGGATTCGGAACCCCGCACCGGCTCGTGACGCTCGATGAGCTGCCCGGCGCGCTGAATGCGTCGGGTTCAGGCATCGAGGTAATCGAGGTCCGGACGGACCGGTCGACGCTGAGGTCCGTGCACGCATCCATCAAAACCCGCCTCTGACCCGTTCGCGGGGGGATGAGTGGCGACGGAATTGGGTCGTCAGAACCGAGTGACTATGGTGGCGGCATGTCTCCGACCGTGCTGCGCCGTGTTCAGATCGCGCTGCTCACTGTCGGGATCATCATCACGATCATGATGGCGACCATGGTCGCCGGGGCCTACCGGAACGACGTGTTGATCAATTCTGACAAGGCCACCACGGTGGCCGAGGTGGTCAGTGCCGGTCCGACCAGGGCGTCGGTCGCGTTCTCCACACCAGACGGCATGTTCCACAGCCCGCGCCTGGGTGTCTTCTATCCCGGTGGACTGACCAAGGGTCAGCGCATCAGCATCGACTACTCGAAGTCGGACCCCGAACTCGTCCGGGTCACCGGGCGTGACGCGAGCCTGGCGATCCTG
Source organism: Williamsia sp. Y844 (assembly GCF_056786475.1). Taxonomy (NCBI): domain Bacteria; kingdom Bacillati; phylum Actinomycetota; class Actinomycetes; order Mycobacteriales; family Nocardiaceae; genus Williamsia; species Williamsia sp. Y844. Next base: position 888,705 of record NZ_JBXCJB010000001.1, on the reverse strand, counting down.
CCCGCGTTGTCGGTGCTGGTGTATTCGTGGCTGGTCATCGGCGGCATCATGGTGCTCCTCGCCGAGATCAACCGGCGTCGGACAGGTGGACGTTCATCTGCAGTTCCGGTCCCGGTCACGGCGTCGAACACAGCCTGACAACTTCACGCCCGACACTGGGTTCGTGCGAGTGGCAATAGTCGCGGAGAGCTTCCTGCCGAACATGAACGGCGTGGTCAACTCGGTCCTGCGGGTGACCGAGAACCTCGAACGTCGCGGACATGAGGTCCTGATCGTCGCCCCCGACATCCCTCGGTCGGCGAAGCGGTCGGGGCGATCGAAGCCGGGCCCGGCGGTGGTGTCCGGTGCGCAGGTGAAATACATCCCGTCGATGATGGTTCCCAAGGTCAGCTCGATGCCGGTCGGAGTACCCGCGCTGTCGATGTATCGAGCGCTGGCCGACTTTCGCCCCGACATCGTCCACCTCGCTTCGCCGTTTGTCGTGGGTGCGGCGGGCGTCGCCTGCGCGCATCGGCTCGATGTCCCGACCGTCGCGGTGTTCCAGACCGACGTCGCCGGATTCGCCGCCAGCTACGGCATGAAACCCGGCACCTGGGCCGCCTGGGTGTGGACCCGAAAACTGCACAGCGCCTGCGACCGCACCCTGGCCCCGTCCACGGTCTCGGTCAAGGCCCTCCGCGACCGGGGTGTTCCGCGCGTCCACCACTGGGGTCGCGGGGTGGACGAGACCCGCTTTCATCCCTCGCGCCGCGACGACGCCATGCGCGCCCGCTGGAGCAGCGGCGGCAAGCTCATAGTCGGATTCGTCGGTCGCCTGGCCCCTGAGAAGCATGTGGAACGGTTGGCTGTCCTTTCGGGCCGCGACGACGTGCAGCTGGTGATCGTCGGCGACGGACCGCAACGACGAGCGCTCGAAGGGCTGATGCCCGACGCGGTCTTCACCGGTGAGCTCGGTGGCCTCGAACTCGCGCGGGCCTACGCGAGCCTGGACGTGTTCGTCCACGCCGGGGAGCACGAGACCTTCTGCCAGGCGGTGCAGGAAGCCCTCGCCAGCGGTGTCCCGGCGATCGCACCCGACGCCGGCGGACCGCGCGATCTCATCAACCACTGCCGAACCGGATATCTACTCGGCCTCGACAACTTCTCCGAGCGTCTCGCGGGCGCGATCACGACTCTCGGAGATGATCACGTGCGCTCCGAGTTCGGTACCGCAGCGCACCGTAGTGTGCAGGGCCGGACCTGGTCGGCGATCACCGACCAACTCATCGGGCACTACGACGCCGTCCTCGGACGGAACCGGGCTGCGCGCCGACTGGCGGCCTGAGACGTAGCTCGACAATTGGCCTGAGACGTAGCCGGAGGCGGAGCTCGACACCAGGCCTGATCGACGCAGCCGGTACGGTTGCGGTCATGTCACGTGCATCGCTGGCCAAGAATCCCAAAGACGTCGCGGCCATGTTCGACGGTGTCGCGGGACGCTACGACCTCACCAACACCGTCCTCTCGTTCGGTCAGGATCGCGGCTGGCGCGTTGCCACCCGCAAGGCGCTGGCGCTTGGGCCCGACGATGTCGTACTCGACCTCGCGGCAGGCACTGCGGTGTCCACCGTCGAGCTCGCGCGGTCCGGTGCGTTTTGCGTCGCGGCGGACTTTTCTCTCGGCATGCTCAAGGCGGGGGCCAAGCGGCCGGTGCCGAAGGTCGCCGCCGACGCGTTGCATCTGCCGTTCGGCGACAACACCTTCGACGCCGCGACCATCTCATTCGGTCTCCGCAACGTCAACGATGTCGATGTCGCCTTCGCCGAGCTGTTCCGGGTTCTCAAACCTGGTGGCCGCGTTGTGATTTGCGAGTTCTCCACCCCGGTCTTCGAGCCGATGCGGGTGGCCTACATGGAGTACCTGATGAAGGCGCTCCCCGCGGTGGCGACCAAGGTGTCGAGTAACCCGGAGGCGTATGTCTACCTCGCGGAGTCGATCCGCGAATGGCCGAAACAGCCGGCGCTGGCGCAGCAGATGCGCGATGCCGGATTCGAAGATGTTCGCTGGCGCAACCTCACCTTCGGTATCACCGCGCTGCATCGGGGTGTCAAACCTGCCTGACCCCGATGATGTGGCCTTTTGGTGGCGCTCACCAGGGCTTTCGTTCGCCAGAACACCACATCATCGGGAGGTACGAGTTGTTCGATTCCGGCGCTGTCTCGATCTCTCGATAACCTGCAATCAATGACTACCGACTGGGCGCACTTGATCACCCCGGCGTCGCTTGCCGACGACTTCGAGCAGGGGACGATCGGTCGTGGATCGGCGTATGCGAAGCAGCGCCGCGTCAGCGCGGTGAAGTGGGACGAGCAAAAGCATCGTTTGACCGGACGATGCGCGGGTTCGGGTGTCTCCACCTATGGCATGCGCGTTGTCTTCAGCGGGTTGGGTGCGGACTGGAAGATCGCGGATGCGTCGTGCACCTGTCCGGTCGGCTACTTCTGTAAACACGCCGTCGCGCTGCTGCTCACCTTTGCCGAAGGCATCGACACCGACTTGTCTCGCTTGCCCGCTCAGCAGGTCCCGCAGTGGGAGCGCCGGCTGCGGCCGCTGCTCGAGCCGAACCGGCCCAAACCTGCCGAACCGCTGGCCTTGCAGGTTTTTTACAGCGATGGCGTCAACGCGGGGCGTCGGCCCAAACCGGCCCAGTTGGCGTTGCGACTGTTGCGTCCAGGCACCCGGTCGCAATGGATCAGGTCGGGTATCGACTGGCCGATGATCGTCGGGCTCGGACCAGGACATTTCGACATGGCGCAGCTGTCGGCGCTCCAGGCGATGGCCTCGGACGCCATGCGGACGACCAGATACGGGCTCCCGTACGGATTGATCCTCACGACGGCACCGGCCACCATCTGGCAGCAGCTCGATGCCGCGATCGCAGCCGGGATCCCGATCCTCGGTGACCCGTCTGCCGGAATCGAGGACGTACACATCGGCAAGCGGGCCGGGCTCACCCTCGACATCGGTGGGGAGCTCGGCGGTGATACCCGCGTCGTGATCGAGATCGACGTCGATGGCGTCACGCTGCCGTCCGATGGCGTCGAAATCTTGGGAAACAAGGCGCCGCACGGTGTTTCATATATCGACGACGATGGTGTGCTCACGCTCGCACCCTTCGAACCGGACAACGGTGCGGTTGCGCAACTGTTGGATGGTCCTCCGATTGTCATCCCGGCTGGAGATGCCGCCGCGTTCGCTGCGGATATGTTGCCGCGCTTGCGCGAATCGGTGGCGGTGCGTGTGGATGAATCGGTATTCGAGCCACCCGTCATCACCGGACCCGTCGCTGTTCTCACCGTCCAGCTCATCCACGACACCGCCCACATCCATTGGGCCATGCGCTATCTGGTCAACGACAAACCCCGCGACTTCCGTGACAACCCGATGACGGAGCCGCGATGGCGCGATGTGGCCGCCGAGCAGGAACTGTGGGAAAAGCTCCGTGACGTCCTGGGTGCGGTCACCCTCCTGTCGCAGATGGCGGCCTATCGCATCCTGGTCGCGCACATCGGGGGAGTGCCGGGAACCGACAGCTTCCCACCGCTCCACGAACTCCAACCGGCCGATCATGATCACGCCCTGGCGGCCGCGACGACAAGAACGCTGCGTGTCGACCTGCAGCTGACCCCCGTCGAGACGGCGCGCCTGTTCGCCGAGATCCTGCCGACGCTCGTCGACCGCGACGACCTGGTCCTCGACGTGGCCGAGGTCAGCACGCGGTATCGGCAGGTCACCGAACGTGCGCGGGTACGGTTTTCCGGTTCGGACTCGGCCGAGTCCGACTGGCTCGACCTGGCGATCACCATGGATGTCGACGGCGAACAGGTTCCGGTGGCCGATGTTCTCGCAGAATTGTCCACGGGCGCAACACATATGTTGCTGCCGTCCGGGGTCTACTTCGCGCTGGACACACCGGAGCTGACCAAGCTCAAAGCGTTGATGACCGAAGCTGAGACGCTGGGGGAGTTGGGCTCCGGTCGAGTTCCTGCGATCCCGGCGAATGCAACGCTGTGGGAAGAGTTGCTACAACTCGGTGTCGTCGACGAGCAACTCGGGCAGTGGCGCGAACGGGTCGAAAAGCTCAGCGCGGCACGACCTCCGCAGCGCGTGGAACAGCCCCGGATGCTCGATGCCACTCTGCGTGATTACCAGCGTGAGGGGCTGGACTGGCTGTCGTTTCTCTGGGACAACGGACTCGGCGGTGTCCTGGCCGATGACATGGGACTCGGTAAGACCTTGCAGACCCTGGCGCTGTTCGCCCGCGCCCGTGAGAACGGGGAGACCGGAAGGTTTCTGGTTGTCGCGCCAACGAGTGTGGTCGGCAACTGGGTGTCGGAGTGCCATCGCTTCACCGACCTGAATGCGGTTGCCGTCACCGCGACCGCGGCGCGAAGTCGTAAACCGTTGGCAGAGTTCATCGCCGATGCCGATCTGGTGATCACCACCTACGCCCTGCTGCGTATCGACTTCGACTCGTATGACGAACAGGATTGGGCGGGCATGCTTCTCGACGAAGCGCAGTTCGTCAAGAACCACAATTCGAAAGCTCACCAGTGTGCTCGCCGGTTGTCCGTGCCGTTCAAACTCGCCGTCACCGGGACTCCGATGGAGAACAACCTGATGGAGTTGTGGTCGCTGCTGTCGATCACCGTGCCCGGGCTGTTCCCGAGTCCGAAGTCGTTCGGAGAGTTCTTCCGTAAACCCATCGAAAAGGGCGAGGATCCCGAACGGTTGCCGGTCCTGCGCAAACGCATCAAACCGGTGATGTTGCGCCGCACCAAAGACCAGGTCGCGCGGGATCTGCCTGCCAAGCAGGAGCAGGTCCTGCAGGTCGAGTTGTCGCCGAAGCACCGCAAGATCTACGACACCCGGCTGGTCCGGGAACGCGAAGTGGTGCTCGGACTACTCGGGGACTGGGAGAAAAACCGTTTCCAGATCTTCCGGTCGTTGACGATGCTGCGGCAACTGAGCTTGCACGCCGGACTGGTGGACGCTGCCGACAGCGATGTCGCGTCGGCGAAAGTCGACTTCATCCGCGAGCAGCTTCCGGAACTGATCGCCGAAGGCCACAGTGCGCTCGTCTTCAGTCAGTTCACCGGATTCCTCGGCATATTGCGAAAGGCGCTCGAGGCGGACGGTATCCGGTACAGCTACCTCGACGGGTCGCTGTCGGCGAAGGAGCGGACCGTCGCCATCGACAACTTCACCTCCGGTAAGACGCAGGTCTTCCTGATCAGTCTCAAAGCCGGTGGCTTCGGACTCAACCTGACCGAGGCCGACTACTGCTTCGTCTGCGACCCATGGTGGAATCCGGCCGCGGAGGCCCAGGCCATCGACCGGACGCACCGGATCGGCCAAACCCGGCCGGTGACCGTCTACCGGCTGGTGTCCGCCGGAACCATCGAGGCGAAGGTCGTCGCACTGCAGGACCGCAAACGTGAGTTGTTCAACGCGGTGGTCGACGACGGCGAGATGTTCTCCACCGCCGTCGATGCAGACGACATCCGCAAGATGCTGGAGTAATTCCCGATGATGTGCTGTTTTGGCGGTGCTCACCTGGGCTTTTGTTCGCCAAAAGGGCACATCATCGGGGGTCGGGGTCAGGTGAAGGGTGGGCGGGTGTCGAGTTTGTTGCTTGTCAGGCCGGCGAGGTGCCAGGCGCGGGCGATGAGATCGGAATCGTCCTCGGTGATCAGGTTGCCCATCACCCGCACCACCATCGACATCAGGGCGGCCGATCGAATACCGGGACGCCCCAGGATCGGCACCACCCGAGGCACCGTCAACACGGCGGCGAGACGGCGGGCCGCAGAGAAGGCGAGCGCGTAGCGCGACCGCAACAGATCCGGCCACAACGTCGAATAGTCGTTCTCACCAAGCACTTCGACGGCCAGGCGGGCGGTTTCGAGGGCGTAGTCGATACCCTCACCGTTGAGTGGGTTGACGCAGGCCGCGGCATCACCGATAAGCATCCAGTTCGCGCCTGCCACGCCGGAGACGGCCCCGCCCATGGGCAACAACGCCGAGGCGATGCGCAGGGGTTTGCCACGCAGCTGCCAGTCGTCGCGCTGAGAGTTGGTGTAGTGCTCGATGATCGGCCGCAGTGCCATGTGGGCCGGACGCTTCTCGGTGGCCAGCGCGCCGACCCCGATGTTCACCAACCCGGACTCGGAGCCCAGTGGGAAGACCCAGCCGTAACCGGGCAGCAATTCGCCTGCCCCGTCCCGTAATTCGAGGTGTGATCCCATCCAGGTGTCGTCGCAGCGTCCCGACTCCACGTATGCGCGCGCCGCCACGCCGTAGGCGGTGTTTCGATGCCAGGCGCGACCCAGCGACGTGCCCAGCGCCGAGCGGACACCATCGGCGACGATCACCTTGTCGACCTCGATCTGAGCCGGTCCGTCGGGTGTATTGCATTGCACTGCGGTCACTTTGCCGCCGATGATGGTCGCGCCGACAGCCTTGACGCCGGATACCATCGTCGCACCCGCGGCCAAGGCGTGGTGCCGGATGCGGTCATCGAGTTCGGTGCGGGCCACGGCACTGCCGTAGGCGGGGAAATGGGTGGACTTCTGCGGCCACCGCACCTGCTGCCGTCCACCCCACCCCTGCAGGTCGAGACCCTCGATGCGGGGGCCACTGAACGCATCTGCCAGACCCAGGCGATCGAGTTCGGCGATGGCACGCGGCGTCAACCCGTCACCGCAGGTTTTGTCGCGCGGGAACACCGCTGAATCGAGCAGGGTGACCTCCCGACCGGCGGCTGCGGCGGCTGCGGCGGCCGCCGACCCACCAGGACCTGCGCCGACGACTAGAATCTCGGTGCGCGCGGGAACGCGGATGGGTGCACTCACCCGGTAAGTATCCCGCACCACTAGGCTCTCCCTATGACAGGAGCAGGTCAGGCGTGAAGACAACGTTCGCAGGTCTTGAAATGGGATCCGAGGCTTTCGCCACGGATGTGGGGCAGTCACTCGATCGCGTTGAGGAGCTGTTGCTCAAGGAGCTGTCGTCCGGCGAGGATTTCCTGACCGAGGCCGCCACACACCTCGCGAAGGCCGGTGGCAAGCGGTTCCGCCCCATCTTCGCCATCTTGTCGGCGCACTTCGGCCCCCAGCCGCACTCCGATGAGGTGATCACCTCGGCGACCGTTGTCGAGATGATCCACCTCGCGACGCTCTACCACGACGATGTGATGGATGAAGCCGAGCTGCGCCGTGGTGCGCTCAGCGCCAACAGTCGGTGGAGCAACAGCGTGGCCATCCTGGCAGGCGACTTCCTCTTCGCCAGGGCGTCGCGCCTGGTCTCGACCCTTGGCCCGCATGCCGTGCTGATCATCGCCGACACCTTCGCGGAATTGGTCACCGGTCAGATGCGCGAAACCGTCGGCGCCCGCGGCAAAGTTGATCCGGTTGAGCACTACCTGCGGGTCGTGTGGGAAAAGACCGGTTCGTTGATCGCGGCCAGTGGCCGGTTCGGTGCCATGGCATCGGGCGCTGACACCGAACAGATCGAGCGGCTCTCGCGGCTCGGCGACGCGGTCGGTGTTGCCTTCCAGGTATCCGACGACATCATCGACATCAGCTCGGCAGCCGGTGACTCGGGTAAGAACCCGGGAACCGATCTGCGCGAGGGCGTGCACACGCTTCCGGTGCTCTACGCTCTGGCGGACCCGGCCGAGACCCGCCTGCGGGAACTCGTGGTGGCCGCCGACGGCAGCAACCGCGCACTGACCACGGACGACGAGGTCGCAGAGGCCCTCAAGTTGCTCAACAAGTCCGAAGGCCTCGTGAAGGCCCGGGCGACCCTGAAAGGATACGCCGACGCCGCCTATGCGGAACTGGCCGAGCTTCCCGAAGGCGCCGCAAACGACGCGATGAGCTCACTGGTTCGCTACACCATCGACCGCATCGGCTGACCCCACCACTCCACCCCGATGTAGTGCCGTTTTGGCGGAACCCACCTGGGCTTTTGTTCGCCAAAAGGCCACATCATCGGGGAACCACACCGTGTGGTTCGTTCGTTGAACCTCCAGTGCAACAGAACAGGAGTGATCAATGGGCAGCCATGCCAACGGACTGAAGACGGCCCTCCTGCTGGGTCTCATGTCGGCCATCATCGTGGGGATCGGTGCGGCATTCCAGAGTCCGGCCATCCTGGTGGTGGCGATCATCTTGGCCGTCGGCGTCAACGGCTACGTGTACTTCAACAGCGCCAAGATGGCGCTGAAGTCCATGCATGCGCAGCCGGTCACCGAAGTTCAGGCGCCGGTGCTCTATCGCATCGTGCGCGAACTTGCGACCGTTGCCCGCCAGCCGATGCCGGCGCTGTACATCAGTCCCACCGAGGCGCCCAACGCTTTTGCGACCGGCCGGAACCCCAAGAATGCGGCAGTGTGTTGCACGTCCGGAATCCTTCAGATCCTCAACGAGCGTGAGCTCAGAGCTGTTCTCGGACACGAGCTCTCGCATGTCTACAACCGCGACATCCTGATCTCGTCCATCGCCGGTGCGATGGCGGCGGTGATCAGTGGTATCGCCAACTTCGCATTCATCCTGGGCGGAAACCGTAACGGCGGGGCGAATCCCATTGTGCTGCTGCTGATCACCATTCTCGGTCCGATCGCGGCGATGGTGGTCAAACTGGCGGTGTCGCGGTCTCGCGAGTATCAGGCAGACGCCTCCGGAGCCGAATTGACCGGTGACCCTTTGGCATTGGCCTCGGCGCTGCGCAAGATCTCCGGAGGGGTGCAGAAGGCGCCGCTGCCGCCGAATCCGGAGATCGCTGCGCAGTCACATCTGATGATCGCCAACCCTTTCCGGGCCGGTGAGCGGATGAGCAAGATATTCGCCACGCATCCGCCGATGGAGGACCGTATCCGTCGGCTCGAAGAGATGTCGCGCGGGCACCGCTGACCGGACGTGCTCCCACATACGCCAAGACGCTCCACATATTGATTCACATATGTGGAGCGTCTTCGTATGGCCGGCGCGGTTCGTTACACGCGGGCGGTCTCTGGGGCGGCGGCGTCAGCACGAGCGCTCAGGAGCGCGAACACCACCGCGCCGCCGATGATCCCGACAACGCCCGCGACGGCGAAGGCGCTGTCCAGTCCGGACGTGAAGTTCGTCGAACTGTGATCGGTGTCGGAGCCGGTCACCGTTTGGAAGACCGATCCGAGGACCGCGATACCCAGCGCAAAGCCGAGTTGGCGGGCTGTGTTCACCGCACCCGAGGCGACACCCGATTGCTGCGGCGGTACCGCAGCAAGTGCGGTGGCATTGAGTGCCGGTGACATCACACCCACGCCGATACCGATGATCAGGAGGCCGGGAGTTGCTGCATACCAATCCGACCCGGGCCCGATGAGCATCAGTGCCAGCGATCCGACACCGACGATGACAAGTCCGCCGCCGATGGTGATTCGTGGGGGCACATCATGCAGGAACTTCCCGCCGACACCGGCGACGAGGAACGCCATCACCGGCATGGGGAGGACGGCCAGCCCGTTGTTCAGCGGCGACAATCCGACTGTGCCCTGCATCCAGATCGCGAGCAGCGGCAAGCTCGAGAACGCGGCGATGCTGATACCGAGGGCTCCGATGACGCTGCCGGTGAGTCCGCGGTGGGTGAACAAGCCGAGCGGCAACATCGGGGCTTCCTGCTTGCGCTCGACGACCACAAAGGCAGCCAGCATCACCACGCCCACCGCGAATGCGGCCAGGGTGACCGGTGCGGTCCAGCTGTCCTCGCCACCATGGATGATCGCGTACGTCAGCGATGCCGCGCCGACGCTGAATGTGAGCACGCCGGGGATGTCGAGTCTCAGGGCACGGCGGTTGTCCGTCTTGAACGCGGTCGCCGCCAGCCACAGGGTGATCGCCGAGAGTGGCAGGTTGACAAAGAAGATCCACCGCCAGTCGAGCAGATCGGTCAGCAGGCCACCGAGGACGACACCTACTCCGGCTGCGGCGCCGCTGACAGCGCCCCACGCTGCGAAGGCTGTTCCACGGTCGCGGCCGGTGTAGGTGGCGTGAAGAAGGGCGAGGGTGGTCGCGAACATGGCCGCGCCGCCGATGCCCTGGACGCAACGGGCTGCGATCAACACGGCGACATTGGGCGCCAGCCCGCACGCCAGCGAAGCGAGCGCGAACACCGCGATACCGATGAGATAGATCTTTTTGTGTCCGACACCGTCGGACAGGCTGCCTGCAGCGAGAACCAGTGCGGCAAGCACCAGTGCGTAGGAATCAAGCACCCATTGGAGCGCGGAGAAGCTGGTGTCGAGGTCCGACTGGATGTCGGGGAGTGCGATGTTGACGATGGTGATGTCGATCAGCAGCATGAATGTGCCGAGACAGGCCGCGACGAGTGGTATCCACTTGCGCATGGTCAGGTCCTTTCGGTTGAAGCCGTAGTTGTTGTCCCTGAGTGTGCGGACTCCAACCGACAATCCAGCACTCTTGACGTCGATAATCGAGATAACCTCCAGACCCATGGGCCGATGTAGAGGAATCAGCGATGATCGATGACAATGACCGCAGAATCATCCACGCTCTCGGCTACGACATCCGGATGTCGTTCGCCAAGATCGGGGCGGCGCTGGGCATGGCGGAACAAACAGCCGCGCGGCGCTATCAGGCGATGGTGCGCGGTGGGGTCCTGCAGTGCACGGCACTGATCGACTCCCTTGCGCTCGGAGTCAGTCAGAGCGTCCTGCGGATCACGCCGGTCCCGGGTAGTGGCGCCACGCTCGCGACGGCCCTCGGGCGGCATCCGGATATGAGTTGGGTGAATCTCACCAGCTCGCAGGTGATGGCTGTCCATCGTCCCAAGTCGGCGGGGGAGCGCGATCAGATGGTCACCGATCAGCTTCCGAAAACATCTCTGGTGCAGGCGATATCGTCGCACACGGTGGTGCGACGATATCCGCTCGTAGCCCGCATGCCGAGTTTTCCGGAGCTGTTCGAACCTGATCAACTCGAAGCATTGAAAGAGGCTGCGGAGACGCGATTTTCGGTCATCACCGAGCATGAGCGGGACGAAAGATCCCATCGCGCAACGCTTCAGCTCGACACCGATGACCACAAGATGTTGAACATGCTGGAGCGCGACGCGCGAATGCCATACGCGAAGATCGCGGACAACCTCGGTTGGACGCCCGCGCGGGCCGCGCATCGATTACGTGAACTCGTCGACAGTGGCGTGGTGTACCTCGATCTCGATGTCTCGCTGCCGCAGCTCGGGGTGAGCTTGGCGGCCATCATCTGGGGAAAGGTTCCGGTCAGCCGACTCGATGCCGCCGGTAGTGCTGTCGGGACGCTGCCCGAGGTCCCTTTCGTCTGCGCCACAACCGGAACCACGAATCTGATGGCGTCGGCGCTGTGTCGCGACACCAGTCATCTGTACGAGGTGATGACTGCCGGGTTCGGAGGCGTGGCGGGTGTTGATGACATCGAGGTGACCCCTGTCGTCCGCCAGATCAAACAGGCCAGAGCCTTCGTCAGCGCAGGCCGCGTGCAGCAGATGGCGATTCGTTGACCGAAAGCGACGGCAGGATTGCCGCAGCTCATGATGTGGGCGCTATAGCCGAAGGTCTTTGACGATCTCCGCGACCCGATCGAGCTGGCCGATGTCGGAACTGGTTGGTATGAGGTGGATTTCATCGGTGCCGATCGCGGCGAACTCCTCGAGCACGATGGCGAGTTCGGCGTCGGAGCCGGACCAGCCCGTCGTGGGCGCAATGGCGTCGACGAACTCGGCCGGAATCCAGTTCATGTAGTGGCGCAGGTGCTGGTGTATCTGGGCGCGAGCGGGTTCGGGGTCGCCGAGCGCGAACCAGAATGACGTGGCGAGGTGGGGTGGCTTCTTGCCGGCCTCGGACCATGCGGTGGAGGCGATGTCGAACAGCTCCCGCTGCTTGCCGACGTCGAGGTCCAGCGTGATGCCTGCCAATCCGTCAGCCCACGCGGCCGCGCTGCGAAGTGTCTTGGGTCCGATCGTCCCGACGAGCAGCTGGGGTCCGCCCTCTTGGATCGGCGTAGGCCCGACCGGGAGTACGGAATCGGTCTGGCGTTCACCGGCCCACACGCGCTTCATGACGTCGACGCGCTCGGCCATCTGCCGCATCGTCTGGGTTTTCGGATCAGCACCCACCGACCGGTAGTCCTCGTGTCGACCACCCACGCCGATACCGACGGTGAGCCTGCCGCCGCTGATGACGTCTCCGGTGGCGAGTGCTTTCGCCAGCATCACCGGATCGTGCAACTGCGGCACGATCACGGTGGTCACCAGACGTACCCGCTCGGTCCACGCCGCCACCGCGCCGAGCAGCGTCAGGCTGTCGGGATTGTCGAAGGCGATCCGTTCGCCCCAACAGAGCGACGAAAACGGGCCTTCGTCGATGACCTTCGCCCAGGTTCTGAGCATTGCCGCATCAAGGTCCGGTTCCATCACCGGCATCGTCATTCCGACCTGCACGGGCCTGATTCTGCGGCATCGACGAGCCGAGCGTCACCGAATTCGTCCCCCTGACTGGTGTCCGAGGGTCATTTGCCCTCGGCGGGCACTCAGGGGGACGAAGTTTGGTGGAGAGTCGGTCAGGACTACCGGTAGTTCACGAACTGCAGGGCGATCTCGAAATCTTTGCCCTTGAGGAGGTTGATCACTTCCTGGAGGTCGTCGCGCTTCTTGCTCGACACCCGGAGCTCTTCGCCCTGGATCTGAGCCTTGACGCCCTTGGGCCCCTCGTCGCGGATGGCCTTGGAGATCTTTTTGGCCTTCTCGGAGTCGATGCCCTGGACCAGCGAACCGGTGATCTTGTAGGTCTTGCCCGAGCCCACCACCTCGCCGGCGTCGAACGCCTTGAGTGAGATGTCCCGGCGGATGAGCTTTTCCTTGAACACCTCGAGCCCGGCCTGGGCCCGCTCCTCGGCATCGGAGGTGATCACGATGTTCTCTTCGCCGGACCACTCGATCGTGGTGTTGGTACCGCGGAAGTCGTAACGCTGAGACAGCTCTTTGGCGGCCTGGTTGAGCGCGTTGTCGACTTCCTGGCGGTCGAGCTTGCTGACCACGTCGAAACTTGAATCTGCCATAACCGACAAGGGTAGTCGGGTGCTCGGCCGAAACGTTGCATCACGGGTCAAAAGCTCCAGATCCGGTGCCGCTGAACAGCGGATTTGTGGTTCTGGGGGGTACCCAATGTAATGTTTCCCGCGTTGCTTTCCGACGGTCCAAAAGACAACGGAAAGTGGCACGGCAGGTTGCCCGAGCGGCCAAAGGGAGCGGATTGTAAATCCGCCGCGCAAGCTACATAGGTTCGAATCCTATACCTGCCACAGCGCCAGAAAAGCGGCCTCGAGCTGGATTTTTCAGTGAGAGGCCGTTTGGTGCGAAAGAGGGATGAACAGCGGATTTGGCACCAGCCGGGCGCGCTGTGTAATCTCGATGAGGCCCTGAAGTAAGGGTGCCGCGAGGCACCGGAGCGCAGAGCCACGCCCCCTTAGCTCAGACGGTAGAGCGTTTCCATGGTAAGGAAAAGGTCGACGGTTCGATTCCGTCAGGGGGCTCGCTGGACTCAGGATCGAGCGGTGGGACTGCTAGACGCCGCCCCGCCGTAGTCGATTCCGGGCCATGGCGGTGTAGCTCAGTTGGTTAGAGCGAACGACTCATAATCGTTAGGTCGCCGGTTCGAGTCCGGCCATCGCTACCAGGGTCGCCTCCGGCAACGCGCTACCGTGCCGCCTGCGGCAAAGTGCTACCAGTGCCGCCTACGGCAACGCGCTAGCAGTATCGCTCCGGCGATGACCACCGAGTGTCTCCCCACCAGGAGACACACCACACGATCCACCTGAAAGGCAATCCCGTGGCCTCCTCAACAGACGTGCGCCCCAAGATCACCTTGGCCTGCGAGGTTTGCAAACACCGCAACTACATCACCAAGAAGAATCGGCGTAACGACCCCGATCGCCTTGAGATCAAGAAGTTCTGCCCTAACTGCGGAACCCACCAGAACCACAAGGAATCGCGCTAGCCACCATCTGGTGGTCAGTCGCTGACTGCCTATTCGACCGGGGACGCGCCAGTGTTCCCGGTCTTTGGTGTTGAAGCGGAAATGGCGCGGCGGCATCCCAGCCCTGGTCGATGATCGCCCCGCCCGCGTCCAATGGACAGTTGAAAGATGAGGTCGGTCGAGTGACGAATGCGAGCGAAGCACAGGTCGAGCAGCGCCTCGAACCGCTCGGGGATGGCGAGAAGCAGACCCCCGAACAGATCGCCGAGCACACGCAGAAGATGGTCGGCTTCAAGTACACCGTCGACGACTACTACGAGGTCGGACGCGAGAAGGTACGCGAACACGCCCGCGCCGTGCAGGACACCAACCCCGTGCACTGGAACGAGGAGAAGGCCCGCGAGATGGGGCACGACACCCTCGTGGCCGCTCCCACGTTCGTCTCGGTACTCGGCATCATCGCCCAACGACGCCTGTTCGAAGACGTCATCACCGGCTATGACCTCTGGCAGATCATGCAGAGCGATCAGCGGCTCGTCTTCCACCAGCCCATCAAGGTCGGCGACCAGCTGGTGTGCGACGTCTCACTCGAATCCTTCCGTCAGATGTCCGGCACCGATCTGATGGTCACCAAGAACGTCATCTGGAACCAGCGCAACGAACCGGTGATGACCACCTTCACCAGCCTGGCCGCCCGCGCCGCGGTGGAGGCGGACCCGGCGCTGGTCGACAAACTCGAGCACGTGATGATGAAGGAACCCGTCGGTATCAACCCGGGCAAGACGGTCGAAGGGCCGTTCGCCCGATACGACGACCCGGATCCCGACATCTCGCCCCAGGCTTACGGTGCCGTCAACTTCGATGAGCTCACCGTCGGCCAGGAGCTCCCGCCGCGGACCTTCAAACTGACCCGTGGCAACCTGATCAACTATGCAGGGGTTGCCGGAGACCCGAACCCCATCCACTACAGTGATGAGGTCATCAAGGTCGCCGGCTTGGACGACGTCGTCGCCCATGGCATGCAATCGATGGGTCTGGGAGCAAGTTTCCTCGGCGAGTTCATCGGCGACCCAGCGGCAATCTGCGAGTACAACGTGCGCTTCACCAGCCCCGTGTACGTACCCGCAGACGACTACGCATCTGTCGATTTCACCGGCAAGGTGAAGTCGCTCGATCCGGAAACCCGGCGCGGGCAGATCTCGATGGTCGCAAAACAAGGTGAGCGCAAGATCTTCGGGCGCGCGCTCGCCACAGTGCAGTTCAACTGAATCTCTCGTACCGAACCGGGTAATCGACGGACAAAGCCCAGCTCACAGAGCTGGTTGGAGTTCGACCCACCTGGTGACGTACACTTCTAAAGTCTGAGATTTACTCAAACTCGCGCGCTGCCCTGAGGGTGGCGCGTTGGTTTTGTGTAGTCCAGACGCCGGGTCGACGAGGACTCGAGGGCCATCACGTGGTCAGCGAAGCCGAGACGACCCAAAGGGGCGTAGCTCAACTGGCAGAGCAGCGGTCTCCAAAACCGCAGGTTGCAGGTTCAAGTCCTGTCGCCCCTGCCCTTGGCGGTGTGTTTCACACACCGGAAGGGCAACCGATGTCAGTTGTTGTGTGGCAGGGCCCAGGCCCGACACGTCAGCAGCGGACTTCAGCCACGAGAGGATCAAGTTGAGCAAGCGCGACCGTGCCGAACGCGCCAAGAACGCGGCCGGGCCGACCGACGAGGTCGAGCTCGACGCTTCTGTGGACTCCGCAACGGATTCGGTGGACGACGACGCCGCCAGCGGTGATACCGCAACGCAGGCGCGTCCTTCGGGCAAGCGTTCGCCGCGTGGCAAGCGACCAAACCTCGCGAAAAGCGACGGTGGCGATGACGACGACTCCACCACGTCGGCCGTCACCACCAAAGACGCCGGCAAAGACAAGAAAAAGGATGGCGCGCGCAAGCGGGTCAAGCCGGAAGACAGCCGTAATCCGTTCATCCGGATCTACGTGTTCCTGACACAGGTTGTCAGTGAGCTCAAGAAGGTCATCTGGCCGACGCAGAAGCAGCTGATCCAGTACACGATCATCGTGCTGATCTTCGTGATCGTGATGGTTACGTTCGTCTCGGCGCTGGACCTGGGCTTTGCCAAGGGAGTTTTGTGGTTGTTCGGGTAACCAACCCGAGCGACTGCTTCGAAGAAAGGGAGCGTGGGCTGCAGTGAGCACCCCCGAGAACGACGCTGATATCAGCGAGACCGAAACCGACACCATCGATCAGACGGCCGGTGATTCGGGCGCTGTTGACAGTGGCGTCTCCGACTCCGAACCGACCGACGAGGCCCCCGACACCGAGGCGACCGACAGCGACGACGTCGCCGAGGAGACCCTCGACGAGGCTGCCGACGCCGCAGAGGTTGTCGATGCCCCTGAAGCTGCCGAGCCCGAGGAAGAAGAAGACCCAGTCGAGGCGCTGCGGAAGTCTCTCAAGAAGGCTGCCGGCGACTGGTACGTGATCCACTCCTACGCCGGGTACGAGAACAAGGTGAAAGCCAACCTCGAGACCCGTGTGCAGAACCTCGACGTCGGCGACTACATCTTCCAGGTCGAGGTTCCGACCGAAGAGGTCACCGAGATCAAGAACGGTCAGCCCAAGAAGGTCAACCGCAAGGTGCTGCCCGGCTACATCCTCGTTCGCATGGAACTGAACGACGAGTCGTGGGGCGCAGTGCGCAACACGCCCGGCGTCACCGGCTTCGTGGGACTGACCTCGCGTCCGTCCCCGTTGTCGATGGACGACGTTCTCAAGTTCCTGATGCCGCGCACGGAGCCCAAGAAGGCCTCGGGCAAATCGGGTTCCGAGGGTGGAGCAGACCTGGCCGCCGCAAACGCGCCGGTCGTCGAGGTCGACTTCACGGTCGGCGAATCGGTCACCGTCATGGATGGACCGTTTGCAACGCTGCCTGCGTCGATCAGCGAGGTCAACGCAGAGCAGCGCAAGGTGAAGGTGCTGGTTTCGATCTTCGGTCGTGAGACCCCGGTCGAGCTCGCCTTCAACCAGGTCGAAAAGATCTAACAGGTCTTTTCCGCCCAACAGACTTTCACGTCTCCAGCGGGCGTGAAACCGGGCTGAAGCAAGTCATCAGCCCAAGCGACATCAATCAGAAACAGGGAAAAGGATGCCCCCAAAGAAGAAGAAGAAGATCACCGGGATCATCAAGCTCCAGATCAACGCAGGCGCCGCCAACCCGGCACCGCCCGTGGGTCCGGCACTTGGTCAGCACGGTGTGAACATCATGGAGTTCTGCAAGGCGTACAACGCCGCGACAGAAAGCCAGCGCGGCAATGTCGTGCCTGTGGAGATCTTCGTCTACGAAGATCGTTCCTTCGACTTCAAGTTGAAGACCCCGCCGGCCGCGAAGCTGCTGCTCAAGGCCGCCGGTCTGCAGAAGGGCTCGGGAGAGCCGCACAAGACCAAGGTCGGCAAGGTCACCATGGATCAGGTCCGTGAGATCGCAAAGACCAAGCAGGAAGACCTCAACGCCAACGACGTTGAGCAGGCCGCGAAGATCATCGCCGGAACCGCCCGCTCCATGGGCATCACCGTCGAGTGAGCTTGCGAACTCGCAAGCTCTGACAGTGGCTGAACTTTTTACCAAGTAATCGTGGCAGGGCCGGCTCGGTCCGCACCACCAAACCGCATGTGTTGCGGAGAAAGACAGAGCAAATATGAGCAGGAACAGCAAGGCATACAAGGCCGCAGCTGAAAAGGTCGACAAGTCCAAGCTCTACAGTCCGCTGGAGGCTGCAAAGCTGGCCAAGGAGACCTCTTCGACCAAGACCGACGCGACCGTTGAGGTTGCAGTCCGTCTCGGTGTCGACCCCCGTAAGGCCGACCAGATGGTGCGCGGCACCGTCAACCTTCCGCACGGCACCGGTAAGACCGCCCGTGTGATCGTTTTCGCCGCAGGCGACAAGGCCAATGAGGCCCTCGCTGCCGGAGCTGACGAGGTCGGCGCCGAGGACCTGATCGAGAAGATCCAGGGAGGCTGGCTCGACTTCGACGCCGCGATCGCCACCCCGGATCAGATGGCCAAGGTCGGCCGCATCGCCCGCATCCTCGGACCGCGTGGCCTGATGCCGAACCCGAAGACGGGCACCGTCACCACTGACGTGACCAAGGCCGTCAACGAGATCAAGGGCGGAAAGATCAACTTCCGTGTCGACAAGGCCTCGAACCTGCACTTCGTCATCGGCAAGGCTTCGTTCGACGAGAAGCAGCTGGCCGAGAACTACGGCGCTGCGCTGGACGAGATCCTGCGTGCGAAGCCGTCGGCAGCCAAGGGCCGGTACCTGAAGAAGGTCACCGTCTCGACCACCACCGGACCGGGCATCCCGGTGGATCCGTCGGTCAACCGCAATTACAACAACGAAGAAGTCTGAGCACGTCTGAACTGACATGAGGCCGGGACTCCCCAACGGGGGGTCCCGGCCTTTGTTGTTCGGCGGATCAGACCTGCGCGGCCTTCATCGCGTCGGCGGTGAGCTCGAGTGAGCGCAAACGTCCTTCGATGGAGACGGACTGATGGCAGACCATCAGTTCGTCGGCCTGTGCGATCTCGGCGAAGTCCTCCAGATAGCGGCGGGCATCGTCGCCGGTTCCGATTCCGGTGTACTTCATCATCGTGGCGATTTGGTGTCCCTCGCGCGTTGTCAGGAAGGCGTCGATCTCTTCGTCGCTGTACTCCGGGGTCGATGGTCCTCTGGAGATCAGGCCACGAACGCGGATGCGCCGCAACGCCTCGAAGTCCGCGGCCGCAGCATCGGGATCGTCGGCGGCGACAACGTTCACACCTGCGATGACGTAGGGCTCGGACAGTTGTTCCGATGGCTTGAAGTCGCGGCGGTACAAGGTCACCGCCTGTTGCAGGGCATCGGGGGAGAAGTGCGAGGCAAACGCGTACGGCAGACCGAGGTGCGCCGCGAGTTGGGCACCGAACAACGATGACCCGAGGATGTACAGCGGCACATGGGTTCCGGCTCCGGGAACCGCGGTGATCCCGGGAATCCGGGACTCGTCACCGAGAAAGCCTTGCAGCTCGAGCACATCCTGGGGAAACCGATCAGCTGAGCTGTTGTCGCGGCGCAGGGCGCGCATGGTGGCCTGATCGCTGCCGGGTGCCCGGCCCAGACCGAGATCGATCCGGCCCGGATGAAGTGTTTCCAACGTCCCGAACTGTTCGGCGATGGTCAGGGGTGCGTGATTCGGGAGCATGATGCCGCCTGCGCCGAGTCGAATGGTCTCGGTATGCGCGGCGATGTGTGCGATCAGGACGCTGGTGGCCGATGACGCAATCGTTGCCATGTTGTGGTGCTCGGCATACCAAACCCGCTTGTAACCGTGTCGTTCCGCGGCGCGGGCCAGTTGCACACTGCCTGCGAAACTTTCGCGAGCACTCTGCCCGGGGGCGATAGGGGCGAGGTCGAGCACGGACAAAGTCACTGACATACGGGAGCCTTCTTTGGTTCGGGGTCTTGAGTACAAACTGGAAGTCGATCGGGTTATATGACTAGCAACGCGTTTGGCCCCGGGTCCCTTCCCCGGACCCTGAAGAGGGCCACCACCAAAGGATTGTCTGTGAACTCTGCAGGTTTCGGCCGCCGATCTGCGCTGCGCGCCCTGATCGCCCTTCCCGCAGTTGCCTTGCTTCCGTTGACCTCGTCGTACACGGCGACGGCGGTCTCGAGCGGTAGCGCCGATCTGCCAACCGGTAGTGCCGGTGGCGACGACCTCGGTTCGCGGCCGGCACCGGACTGGATGAGCCTGATCCCGGACGGCACCGCGTTGACGGCGATGTCCGTCCCTGGCACCCACGACACGATGGCTTGGCGCGGGACGATCATCGGGCAGACGCAGAGCAGTGATCTGCCAACACAATTGGCGGCCGGGGTGCGCGCCGTCGACATCCGGACCAGGCATTTCCGCGATGGTTTCCCGATTCACCACGGGGTCGAGTATCTATCTGCCGACTTCGGCGACGTGGTCAGGCAGATCTCGGAATTCCTGCAGGTGCATCCGGGCGAGACGATCCTGATGCGGCTGAAGGAAGAACACATCGCCGCGGAGAACACGCGGTCGTATGAAGAAACCCTGAACTGGTACATCCACAACAACCCCCAGACCAAGGATCTGTTGGCCACACATCTGTGGACGCCGCCGACCGGATACGACGGCAGCATCCCGGATCTCGGTGTGGTGCGCGGCAAGATTGTTGTCCTGCAGGATTTCGCCGCTTCGACAAGCTACGGGCCGCGATGGGGCGGCGCCCAGATGGATATCCAGGACGACTACGAGCTCGGGAGTCTGGCCGATGTGCCGTCGAAGTGGCGCAGTGTTCAACGGCAGTTCGACGCGGCCCGCGGCGGGCAGGCGCCGACCCTGTTCGTCAACCACCTCAGTGCCACCGGGACCGATCCGATCGCGATCGCGCAGGGGACGGTTCCGGTGACCGTGGCGCGAGGCGCACCCGGGGTGGTCGGGATACTCGAGCGCACCCGAAGTCACCTGGCAGTCGAACCCACCGGACGGACGGGTGTTGTGATGGCAGACTTTCCGACCACGGCAATCGTCGGAGCCGTCATCGCGCGCAACGTGCACTAGCGCTTGCGCGCCTACGGGCGGTCGCGGACGACTACCTCTCCGGGCAGTCCCCATTCGAGACGTCCGAGACGTGCGAGCGGTGCGAGTTTTGCGAAGTCGGGATGGCCGTCGTCGGCCGCGACCCGGGGATCGACAGTGACCGCCACGACCCGTCCCATCACCACCTGCGAGTTTCCCACCTCGATGATCTGGTGCAGAACACATTCGATGGAGACCGGACTGTCCTTGACCCGCAGACAATCGACCACCGCCGCGGGTTCGGATGCCACCCCGACGGCTTCGAACTCGTTGACGTCCTCGGCGAAGCCGGCCGAAGTGGCGTTGACGTAGTCGATCATCGGCTCGGTCGCCACGTTGATCACGAACTGGCCGGTGGCTCTGGCGTTGTCGGAACTGTGTTTGAAGCCGCCCACCGTCGTGAACTGCACGATCGGTGGATTCGTCGAACTGACGGAGAAGAAGCTGAACGGTGCCAGGTTGTCGACACCGGCGGCGCTACGTGAGGACACCCAGGCGATCGGGCGCGGCACGACCGACGAGGTGAGCAGCCGGTAGAACTCTCCTGGCGAGGTGTTGCTGTGGTCGAAGAGTTTGCGTTCGGCGTTCGGCTCGAGGTCTTGTTTCACCGTTCCAGCATGGCATCCGGGATCACCCGGTACACGGACTGCACCAGGCCCTTGCTCAGGGTCACGGTCCGCTTGTGTTCGAGGAGGATGTCCTCGTCGACGAATCCGAACAGAGGTAGTCCCGAACCGAGGATCACGGGCACCGTTGTGATGGTGAGTTCGGTGATGATCTTGCGGTTCAGGAATCCGGTTATCAGCCGCCCGCCGTCGACATACAGGTGGCGTAGGCCTTCGATCTTCGCGGTTTCGAGCACGTCGTCGATGCTGCGGTGCACGGTGATGCGGTCGTCGACGCCTGCGTCTAGCAGCGAGCTGACGACGAGGACGCGCATGCCCTCGTACGGCCACTGCTCGAACGACAGGCCGACCTCGTAGGTGTTGCGGCCCATGGCAATTGCATCGATGGATGCGGCGAAATCGTCGTAGCCGGTTTCGCTCATGTCGTCATCACGTCTGGTGAGCCAGTCGATGCCGCCGTCCTCGCGGGCGATGTAGCCGTCGACACTGGTCGCGATGAACACAGCGCCGGTGATGTCGGTGGTCGAGGTCATGGTGGCTTCCTTTCATCTCCACGCGGAGGTGAGGTTGTTGAACTCGGTGTCGAGGATCGACACCAGGGGGTGGGTCGGGTCGATGGTCCACCCGAGAAAACTGCCCTCGAGTAGGGCGAACAGGGTGCGTGCTGCCGCCGCTGGGTCGGGAGCGCGGGGGAGTTCCCCGGCCGCGATCGCGCGGGCGATGAGGAGTTCGAACTGCGAGCGTTTGCGCTGCCACCCCAGTGCCAACAGGCGGGTCAGCTCGGGATCGCCGAGGTCGGCCGCCAGTGACGACACATGGTTTGCGGCCTCGTCGGGGTGGGAGTGGTCGATATAGGACCGCACCGACAGTCGATGCAGCGTCGTCACCGGCGTTTCGCCGGGTTTCGGTGCCGGGTCGGCGTCGATGGCATCAATCCAGCGCTGTGAGGACGCGATGAGGAGTCCACGCTTGGATCCGAACCGCTTGACCAGGGTCGCGGCTGACACGCCCGCCTCCTGACCTGCGAGTTCGAGGGTGAATCGTGCGCAGCCGGTCCGGGCGAGCACCGCCGCGGCAGCGTCGAGAAGAGCGGTATCGGTGTTCACGCGAGGTCGGGCCACAGGAGTTAGTAAATCACCATTTCCTAATTCGGACCAGAGTGTGCCGCGGCATTTGTCCCCACCAAAGGACGCCGTCCACAATGCGGCGCCGCCCGAATGGTGAGGTCGGGGCCAGCCCCTAAGGTTGGACGGGTGCAGGACAACAAACTTCTGACCAAGATCGCGGGTCTGCTGCGCCAAGCCGAGGGCACAGACAACGAACACGAGGCGCAGGCATTCATGCAGGCGGCTCAGCGGCTGGCCACCGCGGCGTCCATCGACCTCGCCGTGGCAAGGGCGCACGGCAATGGCAACCAGCGAGTCGCCCCGGAACAGCGCAATATCGCGATCGGGGAGGCAGGCAAACGCGGTCTGCGTACGTACGTGCAGCTGTTTGTCGCGATCGCCAGGGCCAACGACATCACGTGCGACGTCGCGAGCAACTCGACCTTCGTCTACGCCTACGGATTTCCCGGCGACATCGACTCGTGTGAGGCGTTGTACAGCTCGCTCGTGGTGCAGATGGTCGCCGCCAGTGACGCCTACCTGAAGTCGGGGGACTACAAGGGTGAGACGTTCGCCCGCGTGGTCACCGAGCGTCGTGGCCGGTACGCGCGCCGGGTCGTCGAGGAGAAGCAGCTGTCGCCGATCACGGCCCGGCTGAACTTTCAGTCCGCGTTCGCCGAACGGATCGGCAAACGGCTCGCCGCGGCTCGCGATGAGGCGCGGGAGCAGGCGGTCGCCGCCGACGGTGGCAACAAGGAGTCGGGGACGGCACTGGTCCTGCGCAACAAGGAGATCGAGGTCCGGGATTTCCATCGGGATGTCTCGACGGCCCGGGGAACCTGGCGTTCCCACAGCGCGTCGGCCGGTTACTCGGAAGGTGCGCGCCGGGCAGGCGATCGGGCCGGGCGTCGTGCACGACTGGGTGAAGACATCGCACTGGGTGGCCCTCGCGGGGCACTCGAGGCGTGACCACGCAAACGCTCCACTTTTACGAAGACGCTCCAGAAGTATGTGGAGCGTCTTCGAATAAGCGGAGCGTTTGGCGGTGAACGTGCGCGATGGCCAGCGGTCGGCGCTGTATGCGGCAGAACGGCTGGTTCACAATGTGTTCGAGCGGGCCGCAGGCGGCGGGAACGTTCTGTCCATCGCCGGGACCACGGTCACCCTGCCACCCGAGGCGAAGTTCGGATCAGTCGACTCGGTCCGCGACTACGTCGAGCGGGTGCTGGCGATGGAAAGTGTCGTCGCCCGATTCGCCCGGGCGCGCAGCCCGGTCAGCGTCCGAACCCGTCGCGGACAACATCAGGCGCACTACGAATACGACCCCACCGGCGGCGCCGGCGTGATCGCGGTTCCGGTTGCGACGCAGGGACGTTGGGCGATGAGGGAGTTGGTGGTTCTGCACGAGCTGGCCCATCACCTGAGTCCGGGGTCGGCCATCGACAAACACGGACCGCGGTTCGCCGGAACCCTCATCGACCTGGTGGGTCTGGTGCTGGGGCCGGAAGCGGCGTTGGTCTATCGGGTCACCTTCGGCGACAGTGGGATCCGCGTCGGCTGAGCATTCAGCGGAGTCCGGTGATGCCGTTGACGATCAGCACGACGCCGATGACGGTCAGCACCGCCGCCATGATGAGACTGTTGTGCCGGATCATCTGGTCCTTGGTGGCGTCGAGCACCGACGATGCCCGATCCCCGAGAATCGCCTTCGCGATGACCGGTGCAGCGACACCCAGGGTGCCGATCGCAGCGAGAATTGCCACCGAGATGGACTGGTGGGCGACAAGTTCGGTTGCCGCCGCGATGGTTGTCGCTCCCGAGACGACGACCACCGCATTCTTCGGGTTGGTGGTGACCAGGAGAAAGCCCAGTCCGCAGGCCTTGGGCGGGGTGATGGTTTCGAACGAAGCCATCCACTTGGGCATCGGTGGCGCCGAGTCGCCCTTCGGCCGCCCGGTCCAGTTCTTCGCCGCCAATGCCAGTGCGGCCGCGCCGACCACAATCCGCACGATGTCGGCCCATCGGGACGAGCTGTCTGCGGAGTCGTCCACCGGCGCATCGACAATGGCGATCGCGACCGCCGACAACACCACGATTCCGGCGACCCAGCCGGCCAGGAACGCGACGACCGCGCGGTACTCACCCGCCGACATCAGGACCAGAACCATGACTGCGATCGGTAGCGAGATCAGGGTCAGGCCGATCCCGATCGGGACGGTCTGGGCGATCGCGTCAAACACGACCAGCCGCCCTTCGTGTGGTCGGAGTCATGGGCGCACTCGGCGGTGGGTTCGGCACGGTCGATGGTAACCGCGACGCGGTTGGGTTCGACCTCGGTCGAGTTGTTACCAGGCGGGTGTGCCGACCGCCTGGAAGGTCAGGTAGCTCTGATGGAAGGGGTCGAGGACGATCTTCTGGGTCCGGAATCCGGCCTTGATCAGGTCGGGCAGCACCGCCAAAAAACGCGGCAGACTGGCGGCGTACACATCGACCCGCAGTCGGTGTCCGGGCTCGAGGATGGCATCCGTTGCGACCAGGTCGATGTCGAGGTCGACCGGCAGGTGCGGTTCGACTTTGAGCTTGCGCTTGAAAGTCAGCGGATGGTGGGCCAGGAGCAGCGACCCGTCTTCGGCGTATTCACACAACTCCGGATCAAGCGAGCGATTCGAAGAGGTCAGTGATCCGTTCGACAGAACGGTCGAGGTGCCGTCCGGTGCAACATCATTGAGTGTGACCGCCCACAAGGCATCGGTTCCCGCACAGGTGGTGCGCAGGTGCAGGTTCACCGAGCCGGAGATCTGGACGGAATCGGATACCGGGGCCGTGGTGAACGACAGTGCGCCACGCTCTTGGAACCGGGCGTCGGTGGTGAACCATTTGCCAAGCACTCGCGTCGCACCTGCGGTCACCTGCGTCATGTCCCGCGACACGATCCCGCGGGCGTCCGGGCGAATGCCCAGCGCAGCCGGCTCGGTGTTGACGGTGGTGCCGAGACTGCCGTCGTGGACGCTGTGCTTCGACGTATCCGAATGGGCCGCAGACAGATAGAGGCGCTGCACTCGGGAGTCGTTGCGCGGGAACGACTGTCCCGACGTCCACGAACCACCCTGCTGCTGCAGCGTCACCGGACCGTATTCGTCGACACCGTTGTCGATGCCCTTGAGCCAGCGGTCGAACCAGGCGCGCTCGAGGACATCGACCCGTGGCGGCGAGACCCGTCCGCCGAAGCCGAGACCGGCATCGATGTGATAGCCGTCGGCCATGACGAGCTGCTTATGGCCGGGAGGCAGGTTGAGCTGGTTGTAGATCCGGGTTGCGCTGCGGCCGAACAGGTCGTGCCAACCGCCGAAGACGAATGTCGGTGCGGTGATCTGATCGATGTTCGGATCGCGTTCGTCGAAGTACGGATCGTCGTAGATCCGGGGATCGGACCCGGTGAGGAATCCCCTTGCCAGAGAACCGATCTCGGTCGCGGGGGAGGCGAGTCGATCCTTGAGCCAGGCGAACCCGTTGGTGCCGAGCACGTCGCCGAGTGCGGTGGACGGATTGGGAAGCCACTTGAGCAGGTTCACCCCGGCCAGCCAGATCGGGATGAACACCGACGGTGCGCCGCCGGTGATGTAGATGTCGCGAACGATGTCTTCGCAACCCTCCACCGCAAAGACGGCCTTGAGATGCGGTGATCCGTTGCCCGCGGCCTGCAGGGAGTTGATGGCCGAATACGACCAGCCGGCCATGCCGACGTTGCCATCACACCACTGCTGGCCGGCAGCCCATTCGATGACTTCGATCGAGTCCTGCTGCTCGCGGTCACCGAGGATCTGCCAGCGGCCATGAGACGAACCGGTCCCGCGGACATCGACCACCAGTTGTACGTATCCGCTCTGGACCAGCTTGCGGTTGATACCGAAGACATCGAGGATGCCGCCGGACATCGGTGGCAGGGGCAGGCGGTGGGTGGCCTGATCGATGAGGTCGAGGATCGCGCGGTTGTAGGGATTGATGCTGACGACGGTGGGCAGCGCGGTGGTGACAGCCTCGCCGGAGCGGCCGACCGGCCGGATCAACGTGGCCCGCAACCGGACACCGTCGCTCATCTCCAGGTCGACGGACCGGTCGATCGACACCGAAGCGAACTCCGGCTCGCCGTCGACCAGTTCGCGCCACCAGCGGGCGTTCGCGCCACCGGTCGGATCGCCGAGGGGGAGTGTGGGCGCAGTCCGGCTGACCCCGCGGCTCACTGCGGACTCGTACGGGCTCAACTGGTAGACCATGGCGCTCCCTCTCCACTGCCGGGAGGGATGCGGCGAGATCTCAAACCCCCGGTGCTGACCGGGGGTTTCAGGTCGCGACAACACTCCATCGTGCTGCTGGCCAGTGCTACCCGGTATTCGTGACCGGGCTCACACTGGACTGGTTGCATCAATGTAGCCGAGCGGGCGTTCGGTCGCGACAATCGGGTTAATCCGGCTTCACAAATTGATCTGGATGTGGCCGATTTGTGACCGGGAGGCACTTACCGGTAGTGTTGCCCCTTGGTGTTCGTGGGTCATATGCCCGCGGATGTCAGTTCAACCAGAGACCGTTGGTTACCGGTACGCGATTATCGCGGATCGGCCGAAGGCCCGACTTTCGTCGGCGACCCACGCAGGGTGAACGAGGTATCGCCGTCAGGTGGCATCATGCCACTTCGCTCGTGTGCGCCCCGTGCCCTTGTGCCGGGGCGTTTGTCGTTGGTGGGGCACTTGGCCCGTCCGATGCGTCGCGCTCCAACGTGCCAACCGACACGTCATGAGAGGAGGCGAAGTATGGCAAACACCGAAAAGGTTTCCGCGGTTGCGGAGATCACCGAGCAGTTCAAGGGAGCCACCGCAGCAGTTGTCACGGAATACCGTGGCCTGTCGGTCAAGCAGATCTCTGAGCTGCGTCGTTCACTCGGCGAAGGCGCCGTCTACTCCGTCGCCAAGAACACCCTGGTCAAGCGTGCCGCAGCTGATGCGGGCGTGACCGGTCTGGACGAGCTGTTCACTGGCCCCACCGCTATCGCCTTCATCGAGGGTGAACCGGTTGTGGCGGCCAAGGCGATCAAGAACTTCGCCAAGGACAACAAGGCTCTCGTCATCAAGGGTGGATTCATGGATGGCCGCGCGCTGTCCGTGGATGAGGTCAACAAGATCGCCGACCTCGAAACCCGCGAGGTACTCCTTGCACAGCTCGCCGGTGCCATGAAGGGCAACTTGGCAAAGGCCGCGGGTCTGTTCAGTCAGCCCGCATCCCAGGTCGCACGTCTTGCGGCCGCACTGCAGGAAAAGAAAGCTGCTTCCAGCAGCGAAGAAGCCGCGGTCGCACCCGCAGAAGCGGCCGAATAAAACCCCACCAACATTCCCGGGGCGCGTCACCATGCGCCCATGGGAAAGACAGAAAGGATTGCCACCATGGCGAAACTCTCATCTGACGAGCTCATCGAGCAGTTCAAAGAACTGACCCTGCTGGAACTCAGCGAGTTCGTGAAGAAGTTCGAAGATGTCTTCGAGGTCACCGCGGCTGCTCCGGTCGCCGCTGCTGCTGCCGCTCCGGCCGCCGCTGAAGCCGCTGCTGAGCAGGACGAGTTCGACGTCGTGCTCGAGTCGGCCGGCGACAAGAAGATCCAGGTCATCAAGGTCGTCCGCGAGCTCGTCTCCGGACTGGGCCTGAAGGAAGCCAAGGATCTCGTCGAGTCTGCCCCCAAGGCACTGCTCGAGAAGGTCGACAAGGATTCCGCCGCGGCAGCCAAGGCCAAGCTCGAAGAAGCCGGCGCCAAGGTTTCCGTCAAGTAATTCTGATCTGACGAGGATCTGGTTCGCCGGATCCACCCAGAACGCACAACGACCCGCAGCCTCGGCTGCGGGTCGTTTTGTTTTTCGTCAGAGCAATTTTCTACGTCGTCGGACGGTGACGGAAGTTACTCGCCGGTAACCGGATTTTTCCTCTACCTGCGGCAACCGCGACCGAACGGCGTCACCCATGTCGGGACTCCGGTATGACCGAGTCTGTGAATCCGTCGACAGCGCGTTTATTCATCACGTCCTGTGGGTTAGAGTGAGCCGAACCACAGGTTCCGCGACGGGGGCGGACTTCATTTGGAGGGCATTTCAGTGGGTGTTGAGGTCAGTGTCGAGGGGCTCACGAAGTCGTTCGGGTCGCAGAATATTTGGCGTGATGTCTCGCTGACCTTGCCGCAGGGCGAGGTGAGTGTTCTGTTGGGCCCGTCCGGTACGGGTAAGTCGGTGTTCCTCAAGTCGCTGATCGGGTTGCTGCATCCCGAGCAGGGGTCGGTGATCGTCGATGGCACCGACATCACGAAGTGTTCCTCGCGTGAGCTCTATGAGATCCGCAAACTGTTCGGTGTCCTCTTCCAGGACGGTGCGTTGTTCGGGTCGATGAGCCTGTTCGACAACATCGCGTTCCCGCTTCGTGAACACACGAAGAAAAAGGAAGACGAGATCCGTCAGATCGTGATGGACAAGATCGAGCTGGTCGGTCTGACCGGTGCCGAGCACAAGCTGCCCGGTGAGATCTCCGGTGGTATGCGCAAGCGCGCCGGTCTGGCCCGCGCCCTGGTCCTCGATCCCCAGATCATCCTGTGCGACGAGCCCGACTCGGGTCTGGACCCTGTCCGCACCGCCTACCTGTCGCAGCTGCTGATCGACATCAATGCCCAGATCGACGCCACGATTTTGATCGTGACCCACAACATCCAGGTCGCCAGGACCGTGCCCGACAACATCGGCATGCTCTTCCGCAAGGAACTGGTGATGTTCGGTCCGCGTGAGGTGCTGCTGACATCGGACGAGCCGGTGGTTGATCAGTTCCTCAACGGCCGTCGCATCGGACCCATCGGTATGTCCGAGGAAAAGGACGACGCGCAGCAGAAGCGCGAGCAGGAGATGGTCGATGCCGGCCACTC
This sequence comes from Williamsia sp. Y844, assembly GCF_056786475.1. Lineage (NCBI taxonomy): Bacteria > Bacillati > Actinomycetota > Actinomycetes > Mycobacteriales > Nocardiaceae > Williamsia > Williamsia sp. Y844. Next base: position 859,316 of record NZ_JBXCJB010000001.1, on the reverse strand, counting down.
CGACGGTGGTACCGCCGAGGATGTCCGCGGTATCGTCCCGCAGCTACAGGCCACCCCGGGATTGCCCGAGCGTAAGGCTGTCGGACGTCGTCAGGCCCGAGTCCGTGAGATCTTGCATACGCTGCCACCGGCCGCGCAGAAGGCGATCGAGGAGAGCTTCGTGCAGGAAGACGCTGCGCAAGAGAATCAGCGGCAGGCCGCGCATCGGATGGCTCCGGCCGGGGCCGGAGCGTATGACCAGACCCAGGGTTATGCGCAGACGCAACCCCCCTACGTCGATTCTGATGCTCAGACCGAGCAGTTCCCCCCGTACCGGCCCGGGGACAAGGCTCTGTAGATGACAAGTGCCACCACGCGTGGTGTCGATCGGGTTGCAAAAGCCGGTACGGGCGCGCTCGCTCAAACCGGCAATATTGTTCAGCTGTTCGTCGATGTCGCACGCCAAACGTTTGTGCGTCCTTTTCAATGGCGCGAGTTCATCCAGCAGGCCTGGTTCATCGCAAGTGTGACCATCCTGCCGACCGCACTTGTCGCCATCCCGTTCGGCGCGATCGTGTCACTGCAGACCGGATCGCTGATCCGGCAGCTCGGCGCCGAATCGTTCACCGGTGCGGCCAGCGTGCTGGTGGTGATCCAGCAGGGCGCACCCCTGGTGACGTCGCTGCTGGTGGCAGGTGCCGCCGGATCGGCGGTCACCGCCGATCTCGGCTCCCGGACGATTCGTGAAGAGATCGACGCGATGAAGGTGCTGGGTATCAACCCGGTTCAGCGTCTTGTCGTCCCGCGTGTGCTGGCCATGATCCTGGTGGCCGTACTGCTGTGTGGCCTGGTTTCTGTTGTCGGTATCGGCGGAGGCTATTTCTTCAACGTCATCGTGCAAGACGGAACACCGGGTGCTTATCTGGCATCATTCAGCGCGCTTGCGCAATTGCCGGACATATACGTGGCCGAGATCAAGGCCGCGGTGTTCGGTGTGATCGCCGGAGTGGTCGCGGCGTACAAGGGACTCAATCCCAAGGGTGGTCCCAAGGGTGTCGGTGATGCGGTCAACCAGGGTGTTGTCATCACCTTCCTGCTGTTGTTCTTCGCAAACCTGATCATCACTGCGGTCTACCTGCAGATCGTTCCGGCCAAGGGTTCATAGGAGAACAGGTGACGATCGCGAAAGGCAGAGGAGAGCTCGGCTACCGCGCAGGCAAGATCGCGCGCATTCCGTTACGGGTCCTCGACGGCGCAGGCGACCAGATGTCGTTCTACGGACGCGCCATCGGGTGGTCGCCGCGCACCATCCGCCGCTATCCCAAAGAGCTGCTGCGGCTGCTCGCCGAGGTCGCATTCGGATCGGGTGGACTCGCCGTCATCGGCGGCACCATCGGCGTGATGATCCTGATGTCCGGCTTCACCGGTGTCGTCGTCGGGTTGCAGGGCGCCAACGCGCTCGACCAGCTCGGTTCGCAAGCCCTGACTGGATTCCTCGCCGCGTATGCCAACACCCGTGAGGTCGCACCACTCGTCGCCGGCCTCGCGTTGTCGGCGACCGTGGGTTGTGGTTTCACTGCGCAGCTCGGCGCCATGCGGATCTCGGAAGAAATCGACGCACTCGAGACGATGGCCGTGCCGTCGATCCCGTTCCTCGTGACCACCCGCGTGCTGGCCGGCTTTGTTGCCGTCATCCCGCTGTACGTGCTCGGACTGCTGTCGGCCTACTTCGCGTCGAGACTGATAGCCACGCAGTTCACCGGCCAGTCGTCCGGTTCCTACGACCACTACTTCAACCTGTTCCTGCCCCCGGAAGATGTGCTCTGGTCGTTCGGCAAGGTGCTGGTCTTTGCCTTCGTGATCATCCTCGTCCACTGCTACTACGGCTACTACGCCACCGGCGGTCCTGCCGGTGTCGGTGTGGCGGTCGGGCACGCCGTGCGCGCAGCTCTGGTGATCATCGCGATCCTCGACTTCTTCTTGGGCCTGGCCATCTGGGGCACCACCACGTCCGTACGAGTGGGGGGCTAACCCGATGCAGGCACTACGCCGCCGGGCCTTGGGCCTGGTGTTCTTCCTCGTTGTCGCATTGTTCTTGACGCTGACGATCATGCAGTACAACAAGTCGTTCACCAGCACGGTGGATGTGAAGCTCCTGACCTCGTCGGCGGGCAATGCACTGCCGACCAACGCCGATGTGAAGGTCCGCGGGCTCATCATCGGTGAGGTCAGCAACGTCGCACCGGACATCGAAGACGGCTCGGTCATCGTCACCCTCGCGCTGCAGCCCGACAAGGTCGAGTTGCTGCCGACCGACACCACCGCGCGCATCCTGCCCAAGACCCTTTTCGGTGAGCGCTATGTGGCGTTGCAGATCCCCGATGGCCAGGAGGGCTCGTCGGCCGATCATCTGTCCAGCGGGTCGACCATCGAACAGGACCAATCGGGTAACGCCGTGGAACTCCAGCAACTGTTCGATGAGCTGTTGCCGGTCCTCGACGCGATCCCGCCTGCCGATCTGAACGTGACGTTGTCGGCGTTGTCGAAGGCCTTGGCAGGCAACGGCGAGAAGTTGGGGACGAGCCTGTCCGAGCTCAACACGATCTTCTCCGAGATCAACGACAACATGCCCGAACTGCAGGGCACTCTGCGGGGACTGGCGAGTTTCTCCCAGACCTACTCCGAGGCTTTGCCCGACCTGGTGGATTCGTTGGACAACCTGCGCACGACAACCAACACGCTGTACGAGAAGCAAGGTGACCTGCGGACCACCATCGCCGCGGTCACCCAGGTCGCCATCGACGGCACCAACTTCCTGGTCACCAACCGGCAGGATCTGGTCGATCTGGCCATCGAGTCCGAACCGCTGCTCACAGCGCTGGCCAAGCAGTCGCCTGCGTTCGGATGCACGTTCGAGAACTTCGCCGGACTCGTGCCGGAGGCCGATGTCATCACCGGGCTGGGCACCGAGAACCCCGGTGTCCGGGTGAACCTGCAGTTCGTGAACCCGCGGGGTCGGTACCTGCCCAACCAGGACGAACCGCGCCTGTTCGATGAACGTGGACCGATCTGCTACGCACCGGCGACCAACGGCAGACCGTTCCCGCAGTACCCGGGTGGTTCGGTGAACGACGGCTCCTATCAGCCGCCGTCCCGCAATGCCGGTCCGCGCAACGTTCCCCAGATGCCGGCAGCGCAGTACTCGACGATGCCCGAGGGCTCGGCATCGGAGCAGAAGTCGGTCACGAACTACAACGATCCGAGGAACAAGCTCCAGATGCAGGCCATCGTGGCGGCCTCGGCCGGTAAGGATCCCTCCGAGGTCCCGGGCTGGATCACGCTGCTCGCCGCGTCCACCGTGCAGGGAGCCCAGGTGACCATCAAATGAAGGGCTTGGTTGCTCCACTCATCAAACTGATCGTGTTCGCGGTGGTCACCGTGTTCGCGACGTCGGTGCTCGCGTTCGCCGTTGCCAACGGTGGCAGCGGAGGCGGCACCGATTTCAAGGCGATCTTCGAAGACGCGACCCAGGTCGCACCGGGTGATGACGTCCGGATCGCGGGCGTTCGCGTCGGCCAGGTCAGCGGCGTCGAGATCCACGATCGCACCCAGGCCAAGGTCAGCTTCTCGGTCGACCGCGACCGGCTCCCGGCCGGGGTCAGGGTGGTTATCAAGCTCCGAAACCTCACCGGCCAGCGCTACCTGGCCCTCGAGAAGGGGCCGGGCGATCAGACCCAGACCATCGGCGGTGGATCCACCATCGGACTGCCCAACACGGTCGAGGCGATCAACCTCACCGAGCTGTTCAACGGATTCAAGCCGCTGTTCCAGCAACTGACGGCCGACGACGTGAACAAGCTGTCGGCATCGATCATCCAGGTCTTCCAAGGGGAGAGCGGCACGATTTCGGAACTGGTCCGCGACACCGCCAGCCTGACCAACACGATCGCCGACAGAGACGCGGTGATCGGCAGCCTGATCGACAACCTCAATGCGGTGCTCGGCAACCTGAACGCGCATGACGATCAGTTCACGGCGTTGCTGACCAACACCGAGAAGTTCGTGACCGGTCTTGCCGCGCAGAAGGACTCAGTCGGGTCGGCGATCACGTCGTTGTCCAACCTGACCGCGGTGACGGCCTCGATCCTGCAGCCCACCCGGCCGTCCATCCAGGGTTCGATCGCAGCCCTCAACGACCTCGGAACCACGATCGTGGAACAGCAGGACTCGATCAAACAGACGCTGACCACGCTGCCCGTCAAGCTCCAGAAGATCGGCCGGGCAGCCACGTTCGGCTCGTGGTTCCAGTTCTATCTCTGTGGTTTGGACGTGACCGCCGGAAACGGTTCGAGTGTGCTACTGACACAGCCACTGGTCCCGCTGCCGGACATCAATCATGTCCTCTACACCAGCGCTGCGACCCGCTGCTGGGCGAACGAGGACCCGCCGTGATGTCGACAAACAGGAACATGACAACGCGCAGACAGACGCACGGTAGGGGGGTGACGCTATGAGTGATCGACGACCAGGTGAGGGCAGAAGCCCGGTGACCGTGGGGTTCCTCGGCATCCTGATCCTGCTGATGGTGTCGATGTCCGCCTTCTTCCTCAACTCACTGCCGCTGCTCGGGGCGGGTGTCACCTACGCCGCGAACTTCTCCGAGGCGGCCGGGCTCAAACCCGGCGCCGAGGTACGCGTCGCAGGCGTCAAGGTGGGCGATGTGCGCGCGGTCGACCTCGACGGCGACAAGGTCCGGGTCGAGATGCGCGTGAACAACGCCTGGATCGGCAACCAGACCAAGGCGTCCATCCAGATCAAAACCGTTCTGGGGCAGAAGTACATCGCGCTCGATCCGCAGGGCAGCAAGATCGCCGACCCCGACGAGGTCATCCCGCTGAGCCGGACCACGTCGCCCTACGACGTGATCGAGGCGTTCTCTGACGCAGCCGAACAGGTCGACGAACTCGACACCGACCAGCTTGCGACGAGTATGCGCACGCTCTCGGATGCGTTCTCGGGAACACCTGCCGACCTGCGGTCGTCGCTCGACGGCCTGACCCGGCTCTCGGAGACCATCGCCAGCCGCGATCAGAAGGTGCAGGAGCTGCTGGCGGCCACCAAGGACACCTCCAAGCTCCTGGCCGACCGGAACAACGAGTTCGAACGGCTGATCTCCGGGGCAGGGGAGTTGCTGACCGAACTCAACAATCGTCAGCAGTCGATCTCGACCCTGTTGTCGAGCACGATCACGTTGTCGGATGCGTTGTCGGGCATCGTCAAAGACAACCAGGAACAGATCGGTCCAACGCTCGAAACCCTCAAGCAGGTGATTGTGATCCTTCAGGATCAGAACGAGAATCTGCGGCAGTCGCTGACCTACATGGCACCGTTCTACCGGCTCTACACCAACGTGCTCGGTAACGGTCGCTGGTTCGAGTCCGTGGTCACCAACATCCTGCCGCCGGCATTGCCGCAGCAGAACACCACACGGCCTCCCGTCAAGAACAAGACAACACTCAACAGCGGCGGAACGGAGGCAGGCGGATGATGACCACGGCACGCGACCTCCAGGGCACCCGGGGACCCGGGCGCTGGTTCACTCCCAAACACATCGTGTTCATCGTCATCGGGCTGATCCTGGCGCTGCTGATCGCCGGCTCGATGTGGTGGGTTTTCAAGCGCGTCACCAGCACCACGGTGACCGCGGATTTCCGGAGCAGTGTCGGCATCTATGAGGGCAGCGATGTCCGGGTGCTCGGTGTTGCCGTGGGGCGGGTGACCGAGGTGACCCCGCAGGGTGACCAGGTCCGCGTGAAGATGCGCGTCGACGGCAGTGTGAACCTGCCGGCCGATGTCGGTGCCGCGCAGATCACGCCGTCCGTGGTCGCCGACCGATACGTTCAGCTCACCCCGGTCTACATCGAAGGGCCAAAGGCCCCGCAGAGCTTCACCCTTCCCATCGAGAAGACGATGGTCCCGGTGGAGGTCGACGAGCTCTATGCCAGCGTCGAGAAGCTGTCTACGGCGCTCGGGCCCGAAGGCGCCAACAAGGACGGTGCGGTCTCGGAACTGGTGGCCACCGGCGCCGAGAACCTGGGCGACAACGGTGAGGCGCTGGGGGAGACCATCCGCGGACTGTCGAAAGCTGCGGACACCCTCAGTGAGTCGCGCGGCAACATCGTCGACACGATCAAGAACCTCGACAGCTTTGTCGGAATGCTGGCCGAAAACGATCAGCAGGTGCGCCGATTCAACACGCAGATGGCCTCGTTCAACACCTTCCTGGCCGGTGAACGCGAACAGCTCGGTACCGCTCTGGACAAGTTGTCGGTGGCACTCGGTGATGTCGCGGGATTCGTTCAGGACAACCGTGAGGCGCTCGGCGACGCGGTCGAAGGCCTGATCCCGACCACCCAGATGTTGGTGGACACAAAGGAATACCAGAAGGAAATCCTGGAAGTGCTCCCGGTGACCCTGTCGAACCTGGTCAACGCCTACAACGCGGAGTCGGGGACACTCGACCTGCATTTGACGTTGCCCGAGTTGCAGAACCTGCTCGGCGCACAGTGTGGCCTGCTCGATCTGGGCAAGCTCAAGCCCGGTGACCCGGCGTTCGAACAGTTCAGCTCAACCCTGCGGCCGATCATCGACCAGTGCAAGGACGTTGCCGAGCAGATCAACGACGGCATCACGACGCCGACGCTGAACCTGCCGTTCGGCATCATGAGCAACGAGAACAACCAGAATCGCGGTCCCGTCCCAGGAACGGTGCCCGGTACTCCGGCACCGGGATTGGGTGGCAACTGATGAACCGGTGGTTCAAGGCGGGCGCTGCAGCGCTGATCGGCGCTGCGGTGATCGCGGTGGGTGGTTGCGGTAGTCAGGGCCTCCAGTCGGTCCCGCTACCCGGCGGTGCGCCGCTGGGGGACAACCCGCGGACGTACAAGCTCCAGTTCATCGATGTGCTCGATCTGGTGCCGCAGTCGACGGTGAAGTTCAACGGCGTCGAGGTGGGCCGGGTCCAGGAGATCAAGGTCGCGCCCGACAAGTGGACGGCCGAGATCACCATCGAGGTGCAGAATCGCGTCGACCTCTCCGACCAGGCGCGCGCCGAGATCCAGCAGACGAACCTCCTCGGTGAGAAGTACGTGGCGCTGGAAGATCCGCAAGAGAACGCAGATCTGCCCCGGCAGAATCCGGCCGAGGTCATCGGATGTCCCGGTGTCGGCGACGCCGACTGCCGCACCCGCACCGCAACGGACATCGAACAGGTCCTGGGTGCGTTGTCGCTGCTGCTCAACGGAGGCGGTGTGGCACAGATCAAACCGATCGTCGACGAGCTGAACACGGCGCTAGAGGGTCGTCAGACCGAGGTCAAGGGTCTGCTGGACGAGACCGCACGCCTGATCAACGGGCTCGACGAGCAGAAGAACAACATCGTCACCGCGCTCGACGGACTCGACGCCTTGTCGACCCGGGCCCGCGCCCAGACCGACCAGATCAATCGGGTGCTCGATGAATTGCCGAAGGGCGTAAAGGTTCTCGAGGAGCAGCGGCCGCAGTTCGTGACGATGCTCCAGCAACTCGACAGCCTCGGCGACGCCGGCGTTGCGGTCCTCGGGACTGCCCGCGACGAGATCATCACCGATCTCAAGGCATTGCGACCGGTGCTGCAGTCCCTCGCGGGGGCTGCTCCGGACATCGTCACCGCGGCGCCCCTGTTGTTCACCTACCCCTTCCCGGACAACCTGTTGCCTGGCGTGATCGGTGATTCGACCAACCTGTTCGCCAACCTCGATCTACGGCTGCTCAATCAGCTCGAGGCACTTGGTGTCGGGCAGGGTGATCCGGTGTACAGCCCGCCGCGGACCGGGCCGACACCCAAGATCGATCCGAAGAATCCCTACTACAACGGCAACGGACCGCGTCTGGGGTGGCCGACCATCACGTTGCTGCCGTTGCCCAACGCGCAACCGGGCCCGAACACTCCGCCCTCGGGCGGACAGTACGCGCTGATGCCGGAAGAACGGGGCAGTCAGAGCTTCATCGAGGGGCCGTTGAATCTGTTGACCAATGCCAATACCGGACCGTCCGAAGGTGGTGGGTCATGATCTCCAAGATCGCGAAATGGCAGCTCATCGTCTTTGTGGTCGTCGGTCTGATCGCGCTGGTCTATGTCGGTGCCACGTATGCCCGGCTGGACCGGCTGGTGGGCATCGGTTCGTACACGGTCAAGGCCGAGTTCGCCGATTCCGGCGGCATCTTCACCAACGGTGAGGTGACCTACCGCGGTGTGCCGGTCGGCCGCGTCGGTCCGTTGACGCTGCAACCCGACGGTGTCCAGGTCGAACTGGTCCTCGATTCCGGTGGCCCGAAGATCCCGGACTCGGCGATGGCAGTCGTCGCGAACCGATCGGCGATCGGTGAGCAGTACGTGGATCTGCGGCCCAAGAACAACTCTGGGCCGTATCTCAAAGAGGGGTCGGTCATCACCGACACGCAGATCCCGCCGCCGCTGCAGGATGTGCTGAAGTCCGCAGTCGACTTCACCGGCTCGATCCCGGTGGACGATCTGCGGACCGTGGTGACGGAATTGGGCAAGGCATTCAATGGCAATGCCGACAATTTGGAGTCGCTGGTCGATTCGCTGTCGAACCTGTCCAAGGCGGGTCTGGACAATCTGCCGCAGACGATTTCGCTGATCCAGAACAGTGACACCGTGCTCGGAACCCAGGCCGATCAATCGGACGAGATCCTGGCGTGGTCACGCAATCTGGAACTGGTGACGCAGACGCTGCAGGCCTCTGATCCGGCCATCCGGCGACTGCTGACGACCGGTACCGCAAGCGCCACCCAGATCTCACAACTGTTGCAGGACAGCGGCGGTGACATCACCACGGTGGTCCGCAATCTCGCCGAGACGGTCAACACGATCGCCCCGACGTTCTATGGCATCAGCCCGGCGCTGGCGTTGCTCTCGGCACTGTCGAGCGGTAGCTACGGCCCGACCCCCGGTGATGGCACCATCCACTTCGGAATCGTGCTCGAGGTCAACAATCCGCCCGCCTGCACGGTCGGTTACGAGAGCACCGAGGCGATCATCGCGGCGGAGAAGGCCAAGAACCCGGACTTCGACCCCAACTACGACGACTTCCCGTTCAACACCGAGGCCAATTGTGATGTGGCACAGGGAAATCCGACTGGAGTACGAAGTGCGGACCGGGCGCAGTTCGCTGACCCGAACACGCCTCAGCCGTGGGACAACAACCCGAAGAAGATGCCCGACACCCTCAATCTGAATCCCATTGCGCGACAGATGGCTGCGCTGTTGGGCGTGCGGGAGAAGTGATTGTGGCGGAGACGAAGCCGCAGGCGGAGCTCGACCATATGTCGGAGACGAAGCCGGAGGCGGAGCTCGACCCGTTGGCACCGTGTACCTTTGGCGGGCGATGACTACGACTTCTACTTCTGAGCCCGGCGGCAAGCGACATCTCGGTTCGCAGCAACTGTGGCTGCGAGTGTGTGCTGCCCTCGCGGCGGTCGCTCTCGTGGCCGCGGTGGTGTGCGCGGGCTGGTTCGGTTACCGGTGGATCGACTCCGCCTTTTTCGGTGTGCAGAACACCCAGGAGGTCCGGGACGACGCACAGGACGGCGCCGAGCAGGTCATCCTCAACGTCACCAACATCGACCCGAAGAATCTGTCGGCATTTCGCGAGCAGGTGGACTCGTCGTTGACGGGCAAGGCCCGCACGCAGATCACCGCGGAAGACTTCGAGACGCTCACCAAGCAGGTCGACGAGAACGGCGACAACACCGCGACACTGACGTCCGTGATCAAGCGCAGCGGCGTGGTCGAGTTCAACAAAGAGGACAAGACCGCCAAGGTGCTCGTGTACGTGGACGTCACCAGCGCCGTCCCGGGCGCGCAGCCGGCCACGTCCAACATGGGTTTCTCGGTTGATGTGGTCGACGTCGACGGTGGGTGGAAGGCCTCGGACATCCAATCGATCGACGCGATCGGACTGCAGGATCCGGCAGGCACCACCACCGCCCCGACCACAGGGGGTAACTGATGTCAGGTCCACGTAAGCCGGCCCGTCCGGGTTCGAATGCGCCACGCGGCAAGGTGCGGGTCGCCGGTAGCGGGCCGTCATCCGGCACTGCGCCCGATCGAGCCACGGACGCCGTCGACGACAAATCCGTCTCTCTCACGAAGGCGTCCTCGCCTGCGAACGCCTCGTCGAAGGCCGGTCCGCGAGCCCCCTCGGCCCCGACTCCCGAGTCGGGATTCCTGAGCTGGCGCAAGGTCGCGGTTGTTGCCGGTATCGCGCTGGTGGTCGGGGTGTTCGCGATCATCGCGGCGTTCAAGCCCGGTGTGTCGGAATCCGGATCGAACCTCGCATTCACCAGTGCGTCGGATACGAGTGCGCTCAAGGCGCAGGCCGGCGACCGGATCTGTGCGGTGCTGTCGGTGGATCCCACGAAGTTCGACGACTGGGCCAACAACGCCAAGACCGGTCTCACCGGTGAGGCGTTGACGCAGTTCAACGAATATCAGACGACCACCAAGGACCTGGCCGCGCAGAGCGGGCAGGGCGCAGAATGCCAGGTCGACATGGTTGCGGTCAGCCACATGGACGACTCGAATGCGACCGTCATCACCACCATGATCATCAGCAGCACCCAGCAGGGTGTGGCGGTCATGGGTGGACCCGGTCAGGCCCGTACCGAACTCGGCCTACAGAAGATCGATGGCCAGTGGTTGATCAGCCGCATCTCTGATTTTTAACCTCAAAAACCGCGCGTTCCTCTTGACGCGGGGCCTTCTTGGTTGCAGTCTGTTCGCAGTAACTCCGTGGGGTTGTTTACGTGCGCCCATTTTCTGGTACAGTTGGACGTTGCGCTGGCTGCGTCCTGTCCACCTCACGATTTCACCTTCCAACCACAGAGCTTGTGGTGTTCCAGGTGATCGCCGTTGACCAGGTTGTACAGCAGCGAAACACCACTAGGGCACTAACGAGTTATTCGTGTTGGAAGGACATATCTTGGCAGTCACCCGCCAGTCCACCTCAACCATTCCAGGTGCGCCTCGGCGCGCCTCTTTCGCAAAGATCAGCGAGCCACTGGAAGTACCCGGACTGCTTGATGTGCAGCTCGAGTCCTTTGAGTGGCTCGTCGGTTCCGCGGAATGGCGTGAGCGCGCTGCATCTCGCGGCGATGGAAACCCTACCGGCGGCCTGGAGGACATCCTCGCCGAACTGTCCCCGATCGAGGACTTCTCCGGTTCCATGTCGCTGTCTTTCTCCGACCCGCGGTTCGATGAGGTCAAGGCCTCTGTCGCGGAGTGCAAAGACAAAGACATGACCTACGCGGCTCCGCTGTTCGTCACCGCCGAGTTCATCAACAACAACACCGGCGAAATCAAGTCCCAGACCGTGTTCATGGGCGATTTCCCGATCATGACCGACAAGGGCAGCTTCATCATCAACGGCACCGAGCGTGTCGTCGTGAGCCAGCTGGTCCGTAGCCCCGGTGTCTACTTCGATGCGAACATCGACAAGGCCACCGAGAAGACCCTGCACAGCGTCAAGGTCATCCCGGGTCGTGGCGCCTGGCTCGAGTTCGACATCGACAAGCGCGACACCGTCGGCGTTCGTATCGACCGCAAGCGCCGCCAGTCGGTCACCGTGCTGCTCAAGGCGCTCGGTTGGACCAAGGAGCAGATCGAGGAGCGCTTCGGCTTCTCCGAGATCATGATGTCGACGCTGGAGAAGGACAACACCGCCGGCACCGATGAGGCCCTGCTCGAGGTCTACCGCAAGCTGCGTCCGGGCGAGCCCCCGACCAAGGAGTCGGCGCAGACCCTGCTGGAGAACCTGTTCTTCAAGGAGAAGCGTTACGACCTGGCCAAGGTCGGCCGTTACAAGGTCAACAAGAAGCTCGGTCTGGTCGAGAACCCGATGGCCGGCGCTCCGGTGCTGACCGAAGAAGACATCGTCGCCACCGTCGAGTACCTGGTGCGTCTGCACGAGGCCGACCCCAACGTCACCAGCACCATGACCGTGCCCGGTGGCGTCGAGGTTCCGGTCGAGGTCGACGACATCGACCACTTCGGCAACCGTCGCCTGCGTACCGTCGGCGAGCTCATCCAGAACCAGATCCGCGTGGGCCTGTCCCGCATGGAGCGTGTCGTTCGCGAGCGTATGACGACCCAGGACGTCGAGGCCATCACGCCGCAGACCCTGATCAACATCCGTCCCGTGGTCGCCGCGATCAAGGAGTTCTTCGGAACCTCGCAGCTGTCGCAGTTCATGGACCAGAACAACCCGCTGTCGGGTCTGACCCACAAGCGCCGCCTGTCGGCGCTGGGCCCCGGTGGTCTGTCCCGTGAGCGTGCCGGCCTCGAAGTCCGTGACGTCCACCCGTCGCACTACGGCCGTATGTGCCCGATCGAGACCCCGGAAGGCCCGAACATCGGCCTGATCGGTTCGCTGTCGGTGTACGCACGGGTCAATCCGTTCGGCTTCATCGAGACCCCGTACCGCAAGGTCACCGAGGGTGTCGTCACCGATGAGATCCAGTACATGACCGCCGATGAAGAAGATCGCTTCCTCATCGGTCAGGCCAACACCAATTTCGATGCCAGCGGTGTCATCACGGATGAGCGCGTGCTCGTCCGTAAGAAGGGCGCCGAGGTCGAGTTCGTGACGTCGAGCCAGGTCGAGTACCTCGACGTCAGCCCGCGTCAGATGGTGTCCGTGGCCACGGCCATGATCCCGTTCCTCGAGCACGACGATGCCAACCGTGCACTGATGGGTGCCAACATGCAGCGTCAGGCGGTGCCGCTGGTTCGCAGCGAGTCGCCGTTGGTCGGTACCGGCATGGAGCTCCGTGCTGCTGTCGACGCCGGTGACGTGATCCTGACGCCGAAGAACGGTGTGGTCGAAGAGGTTTCCGCCGACTACATCACCGTGATGGCAGACGACGGCACTCGCGACACCTTCCAGATGCGCAAGTTCGCACGCTCGAACCAGGGCACTTGTGCCAACCAGCGTCCGATCGTGGACGAGGGTCAGCGGGTCGAGGTCGGACAGGTTCTCGCCGACGGTCCTTGCACCGAGAACGGTGAGATGGCCCTCGGAAAGAACCTCCTCGTGGCGATCATGCCGTGGGAAGGTCACAACTACGAGGACGCGATCATCCTGAGCCAGCGTCTCGTCGAAGAGGACGTGCTCACCTCGATTCACATCGAAGAGCACGAAATCGACGCGCGCGACACCAAGCTCGGTGCCGAGGAGATCACCCGGGACATCCCGAACGTCTCCGATGAGGTGCTCGCCGATCTCGACGAGCGCGGCATCATCCGCATCGGTGCCGAGGTCCGCGACGGCGACATCCTGGTCGGAAAGGTCACGCCGAAGGGCGAGACCGAGCTGACCCCGGAAGAGCGTCTGCTGCGTGCCATCTTCGGTGAGAAGGCTCGCGAAGTTCGCGACACCTCGCTCAAGGTTCCTCACGGTGAGACCGGCAAGGTCATCGGCATCCGCGTCTTCTCGCGTGATGACGACGACGATCTGCCTCCCGGTGTCAACGAGCTGGTCCGGGTGTACGTGGCCCAGAAGCGCAAGATCCAGGACGGCGACAAGCTCGCCGGCCGCCACGGCAACAAGGGCGTCATCGGCAAGATCCTGCCCGCCGAGGACATGCCCTTCCTGCCTGACGGCACCCCGGTCGACATCATCCTGAACACCCACGGTGTTCCGCGTCGTATGAACATCGGTCAGATCTTGGAGACCCACCTCGGGTGGATCGCCAAGACCGGCTGGAATATCAACGTCGCAGAGGGTGTGCCGGAGTGGGCGTCGCGTCTGCCCGAGGACATGCTCTCGGTGGAGCCGGGAACCAACACCGCCACCCCGGTGTTCGACGGCGCTCGCGAAGAGGAACTGACGGGCCTGCTGGCCTCGACGCTTCCGAACCGCGACGGCGAGGTGATGGTCAACGCTGACGGCAAGGCCACACTGTTCGACGGTCGTAGTGGCGAGCCGTTCCCGTACCCGGTCTCGGTCGGTTACATGTACATCATCAAGCTGCATCACTTGGTCGACGACAAGATCCACGCTCGTTCGACCGGGCCGTACTCGATGATCACCCAGCAGCCACTCGGTGGTAAAGCGCAGTTCGGTGGTCAGCGTTTCGGTGAGATGGAGTGCTGGGCCATGCAGGCCTACGGTGCGGCGTACACGCTGCAGGAGCTTCTGACCATCAAGTCGGACGACGTTGTCGGCCGCGTGAAGGTCTACGAGGCAATCGTCAAGGGCGAGAACATCCCGGAACCGGGTATCCCCGAGTCGTTCAAGGTGCTGCTGAAGGAACTTCAGTCGCTGTGCCTGAACGTCGAGGTACTCAGCTCCGACGGTGCCGCCATCGAGATGCGTGACGGCGACGACGAGGACTTGGAGCGGGCTGCGGCCAACCTGGGTATCAACCTCTCGCGTAACGAAGCCGCCACCGTCGATGACCTGGCCAACTGATCACCCAGCTTTTTCTGTCTGAGCTACTGAAAGGTAAATAGTGCTCGACGTCAACTTTTTCGATGAACTGAAGATTGGCCTGGCCACCGCCGACGACATCCACAACTGGTCGTTCGGTGAGGTGAAGAAGCCGGAGACGATCAACTACCGCACGCTCAAGCCCGAGAAGGATGGCTTGTTCTGCGAGAAGATCTTCGGTCCCACCCGGGACTGGGAGTGCTACTGCGGCAAGTACAAGCGTGTCCGCTTCAAGGGCATCATCTGTGAGCGTTGCGGCGTCGAGGTCACTCGCGCCAAGGTGCGTCGTGAGCGGATGGGTCATATCGAGCTGGCCGCACCGGTCACCCACATCTGGTACTTCAAGGGTGTGCCGAGCCGGTTGGGTTACCTGCTCGACCTGGCGCCGAAGGATCTCGAGAAGATCATCTACTTCGCCGCCTATGTGATCACCGCTGTGGACGACGAACTGCGCCACAACGAGAAGTCCACGCTCGAGGCCGAGATGGAGGTCGAGAAGAAGGGTGTCGCAGACACTCGGGATTCCGACCTCGAAGAGCGCGCCAAGAAGCTCGAAGAGGACCTGGCAGAGCTGGAGCGCGAAGGCGCCAAGGCCGATGCCCGCCGCAAGGTGAAGGATGCCGGCGAGCGCGAGATGCGCCGTATCCGTGACACCGCGCAGCGCGCCCTCGACGATCTCGACGAGATCTGGGACAAGTTCGTCAAACTTGCTCCCAAGCAGATGATCATCGACGAGAAGCTGTACCGCGAGATCCAGGACCGCTACGGCGAGTACTTCACCGGAGCCATGGGTGCCGAGGCCATCAAGCGTCTGCTCGAGGACTTCGACATCGCCGCCGAGGTCGAGATCCTGCGCGACACGATCCGCAACGGCAAGGGGCAGAAGAAGCTCCGCGCACTGAAGCGGCTCAAGGTCGTGGCAGCGTTCCACCGGTCGGGCAACTCGCCGCTGGGTATGGTTCTCGACGCCGTGCCGGTGATCCCGCCGGAGCTGCGTCCGATGGTCCAGCTCGATGGTGGCCGCTTCGCGACCTCCGACCTGAACGACCTGTACCGCCGCGTGATCAACCGCAACAACCGCCTCAAGCGACTGATCGATCTCGGTGCTCCCGAGATCATCGTCAACAATGAGAAGCGGATGCTGCAGGAGTCCGTCGACGCACTGTTCGACAACGGTCGTCGTGGCCGTCCGGTCACCGGACCGGGTAACCGCCCGCTGAAGTCGTTGAGCGATCTGCTCAAGGGCAAGCAGGGTCGTTTCCGTCAGAACCTGCTCGGCAAGCGCGTCGACTACTCGGGCCGTTCGGTCATCGTCGTCGGCCCGCAGCTCAAGCTGCATCAGTGTGGTCTGCCCAAGCTGATGGCACTCGAGCTGTTCAAGCCGTTCGTGATGAAGCGTCTCGTCGACCTGAACCAGGCGCAGAACATCAAGTCCGCCAAGCGGATGGTCGAGCGTCAGCGCCCGGCCGTGTGGGACGTCCTCGAAGAGGTCATCGCCGAGCACCCGGTTCTGCTGAACCGTGCGCCGACCCTGCACCGTCTGGGCATCCAGGCATTCGAGCCCCAGCTGGTCGAGGGCAAGGCCATCCAGCTGCACCCGCTCGTGTGTGAGGCCTTCAACGCCGACTTCGACGGGGACCAGATGGCAGTCCACCTGCCGCTGTCCGCCGAGGCGCAGGCCGAGGCCCGCATCCTGATGCTGTCGTCGAACAACATCCTGTCGCCTGCGTCGGGCCGTCCGTTGGCCATGCCGCGTCTTGACATGGTGACCGGTCTGTTCCACCTGACCACGCTCAAGGATCAGGCGGTCGGCGCGTACACCGCATCGACCGGCGACGATGTCGAGCGCGGGGTCTACTCGACCCCGTCCGAGGCTCAGATGGCTGTCGACCGTGGCGTGCTCAGCGTGCAGGCGCCGATCAAGGTCCGGCTGACGCACCAGCGTCCGACCCGGGCGATCGAGCGGGAGCAGTTCCCGGAGGGCTGGAAGTTCGGCACCCCGTGGATCATCGAGACCACTTTGGGTCGCGTGCTGTTCAACGAATTGCTGCCGAACGATTACCCGTTCGTCAACGAGCAGATGCCGAAGAAGCGTCAGGCCACGATCATCAACGACATGGCCGAGCGCTACCCGATGATCGTTGTCGCGCAGACCGTCGACAAGCTCAAGGACGCCGGCTTCCACTGGGCCACCCGTTCGGGTGTCACCATCGCGATGTCCG
The DNA here is from genome assembly GCF_056786475.1 of Williamsia sp. Y844. NCBI lineage: Bacteria > Bacillati > Actinomycetota > Actinomycetes > Mycobacteriales > Nocardiaceae > Williamsia > Williamsia sp. Y844. The sequence continues at coordinate 842,563 of NZ_JBXCJB010000001.1, read as the reverse complement.
ACGTGCTCGTGTCGCCGAACAAGGGCGAGATCCTCGAAAGGTACGAGGACCGGGCCGATGGTCTGGAGCGCAAGTTCCAGCGTGGTGCCCTGACCGGTGCCGAGCGTCGTGACGCTCTGGTGGAGATCTGGAAGCAGGCAACCGAAGAGGTTGGCGCCGATATGGAGCGTCACTACCCCGACGACAACCCGATCCCGATGATCGTGCAGTCCGGTGCCGCGGGCAACATGACCCAGATTCGCTCGCTTGCGGGCATGAAGGGTCTGGTGACGAACCCGAAGGGTGAGTTCATCCCGCGTCCGATCAAGTCCTCGTTCCGTGAGGGTCTGACCGTCGCCGAGTACTTCATCAACACGCACGGTGCCCGTAAGGGCCTGGCCGACACCGCGCTTCGTACCGCCGACTCGGGTTACCTAACCCGTCGTCTGGTGGACGTTTCGCAGGACGTCATCGTGCGTGAGACCGACTGTGGCACCGAGCGTGGCATCAACACGATCATCGCGGAGAAGCAGGCCGATGGCACGCTGATCCGCGACGCCCACGTCGAGACGTCAACGTTCGCAAGGACTTTGGCCACCGACGCGATCGACGCCAACGGCAAGCTCATCATCAACCGTGGATTTGATCTCGGTGATCCCGCGATCGAGGCTCTGCTCGAGGCCGGCATCTCGCAGGTGAAGGTCCGTTCGGTCCTGACCTGTGGCACCGGCACCGGTGTCTGCGCCACGTGTTACGGACGGTCGATGGCCACCGGCAAGCTCGTCGACATCGGTGAGGCCGTCGGTATCGTCGCGGCCCAGTCGATCGGTGAGCCCGGTACCCAGCTGACCATGCGTACGTTCCACCAGGGTGGTGTCGGCGACGACATCACCGGTGGTCTGCCGCGTGTTCAGGAGCTGTTCGAGGCCCGTGTCCCCAAGGGCAAGGCCCCGATCGCCGAGGTTTCCGGACGCATTCGCCTGGAAGACGATGATCGCTTCTACAAGATGACGATCATCCCGGACGACGGCTCGGAAGAGGTCATCTACGACAAGATCTCGAAGCGTCAGCGTCTGCGCGTGTTCAAGCATGAGGACGGCAGTGAGCGTCTGCTCGCTGACGGCGATCATGTCGAGGTCGGCCAGCAGCTCATGGAAGGTGCTGCCGATCCGCACGAGGTGCTGCGTGTCATGGGTCCCCGTCAGGTGCAGGTTCACCTGGTCAACGAGGTCCAGGAGGTCTACCGGAGCCAGGGTGTGTCGATCCACGACAAGCACATCGAGACGATTGTTCGTCAGATGCTGCGTCGCGTGACGATCATCGATTCCGGTGCCACCGAGTTCCTGCCCGGTTCGCTCACCGAGCGCGCCGAGTTCGAGGCGGCCAACCGTCGCGTCGTGGCCGAAGGTGGCGAGCCCGCTGCCGGACGTCCGGTGCTCATGGGTATCACCAAGGCATCGCTCGCAACCGAGTCCTGGTTGTCGGCGGCGTCGTTCCAGGAGACCACTCGCGTGCTCACCGATGCGGCCATCAACAGCCGTAGCGACAAGCTCGTCGGCCTCAAGGAGAACGTGATCATCGGTAAGCTCATCCCGGCCGGAACCGGTATCAACCGGTACCGGAACATCCAGGTGCAGCCGACCGAAGAAGCACGTGCAGCTGCGTACGCGGTGCCGTCTTACGACGACACCTACTACAGCCCGGACGGCACCTTCGGTGCCCCGTCGGGTGCGGCTGTCCCGCTGGACGATTACGGCTTCAGCAGCGACTACCGCTAGGTAAACGCAACAAAAAGCGGGCGCTCCCTTTCGAGGGGGCGCCCGCTTTTTTTGTGTTGAGCCCCCACCCGCAAATTCGCGCCACTTACCTGCGTTCGCACCGGTTGCAACAGGCGCGAACGCAAGCAGGTGGCGCGAATTTGCGGCTTCTGCACCTTCACCTCAGATCTGGCTGCGCTCGATCGGTTTGCCCGCGAAAGGGAGATCTATCGGCGGCAGGTGCTTGCCGCTGCCGACAACGGCGAGCCGGGCAAGGCGATCAGTCACTGGTCTGCCGCAGTCCTGCATGGACTGCCGGCGCTCGATGGTGACCGAACCCGGGTCCACTTCACGGCAAACCGAATCGGAGGTGGACACCGGAAGGGTCGGGCATGTGTCGTGCACGGGGCGAAATGGGAGCCCGACGAGGTGATCACGGTTGGTGAGTTCCTGGTGACCTCGCCGGCGAGGACGGCAATCGATGTCGCACGTTCCGGGACGTTCTTTCAGGCGGTGTGTGTGCTCGATGGCGCGATGTACGCGGGGGTGTCGCGATCCGAGCTCGAGACCGTTTTACGACGCAGCGCAGGGAGGACCGGCGTCTCGATTGCTCGCGCCGCACTCGCGGTGGCCGACGGGAAGTCCGAAAGCATTGGTGAATCCCTCTCTCGCGCATTGATGTTGAGCTTCGGCGACATACCGGTTCCGCGTCTGCAGCACAGATTCCTGACCCCAGATGGAACCTTCGTGGCCCGCACCGATTTCGACTGGGGTGGTCTGGTGGCGGGCGAGTTCGACGGCTACGCAAAGTACATCCGCTACCTCCGTCCCGGTGAAACGACTGAACAGGCGTACGAGCGGGAGAAGTGGCGTGAGCAGAGGCCGCGAATTTGGAGGTGGGGGTGGGGGACGGAGTCATGAGTTGTCGCGGTAGGGCAGGTATTGGACATTCCAGGCGTTGCCGTCGGGGTCGGTGAAGTAGACGAAGTGACCCCAGGCCTGGATGTCGACTTCGCCGGGGTCGACGCCGACGGACAACAGTTGGTCCCGAGCTTTGTTGATGTCGGAGACACAGACCTGCAGGCCTCGCACCGAGCCGGGCTCGGCGTCGGTGACCCCCTTGCCGAAGGCGATGGAGCAGGCCGAGCCGGGTGGGGTCATCTGCACGAAACGGATGTCGTCGGACACGGTCTGGTCGTGGTCGACGTTGAAGCCGATCTTCTTGTAGAAGTCCCTGGCGCGATCGACGTCGGTGACCGGCAGGATGACGAGTTCGAGTGTCCAGTTCATGACGGTTCCTCCTGGTTGCGGGCTATCTGTGGGCTGAAATCAGCTTCCCAGCTATTGCGGACAGGTCGGGTCCTTTATGGTTCGCAGATCTCGAATCCGGGTACGCGACCACATATGGACAGCAAGGACGTACTGATCATCGGTAGCGGCCCGGGAGCGGTGGCCGCGGCGGATTCCTACCGGGACAACGGTGGCAGCGCGCATGTTCTGATGGTCACGACCGACGCCGACGCCCCCTACTTTCGTCCGCCCCTGAGCAAGGAATTCCTGCAGGGGAAGAGCGAGTTCGATGACATCACCCAGCATCCGCAATCGTGGTACGCCGACCGGGACATCGAAATCCGCACTGCCACATCGGTTGTCGGCCTGGACATCGACGCCCGGACCGCGAAACTCTCGACCAGCGAAACCGTCGGCTTCGGCACCGTGATTGTGGCAACGGGTGCCAGGCCGGCGACGATACCGGTGCCCGGCGCCGGGAATGCGCTGATACTGCGGTCCTTCGCCGAGGCCAAGGCCCTGCGCACCACTGCGCAGCAGGCCGGTTCGGCGGTGGTCATCGGCGCCGGTTTCATCGGATGTGAGGCGGCTGCATCGTTGTCGGCACGGGGGATCACGACCACCCTCGTCGCGCCGTTACAGGTGCCCCAAGCACGTCGGCTCGGTCCCGAAGCCGGGAGAAAGATACTCGGGATGCTCGAAGATTCCGGTGTTCGATACGTCGGTGGGGCGACGGTCACCCGACTCGATGACGGGGTTGTGGCCCTGGATGATGGCGTACGGATCGACACCGACCTGATTCTCGCGGCCACCGGCATCACGCCCTGCGCCGACATCGCGCAGGACGCGGGGCTGACCACCGAACAGAACCGGATCGTCGTCGATGAACACATGCGCACCAGTGCAGACGGCGTCCTTGCGGTCGGTGATGTGGCGTTCGCCCACAACCCGACTGCGGGCCGCCGGATCGCGACCGAGCACTGGCAGGACGCCGCCGATCAAGGCGAAGTCGCCGGTGCCACGGTCGCCGGGGTCGAACGATCGTGGAGCGCGGTGCCGGGCTTCTGGACGACCATCGGCGATCACACTCTCAAGTACGCCGCCTGGGGCGACGGCTTCGACACCGCGCATCTGATCGAAGCAGACCAGGGTTTCACCGTCTGGTACCAGAGCGCCGGAGTGACCGTCGGAGGTCTGACCTACAACAGCGACGACGATTACGAGTTGGCCGAAAGGCTCGTCGCCGACCACAAACCGGCACCGGCCTGACGGTCCCCATCGAGGACTATTTGCACTATGCGAACGAGATTCGGCAACTTGTCACCAGGTTGGTGATTCGGCTGACGTGACTCCCCGGCCTGGGTTGTAATCCGTCCATGACCTACGACACCGTGATCCGTCGCGGCCGGTGGTTCGACGGCACCGGCACCGCGTCAGAGATCCGCGACATCGGGATCCGCGATGGCCGCATCGTCGCGATCTCCGCTGAACCTCTCGACGCGGACGGTTGCTCCGACGTCATCGACGCAACTGGTTTGTGGGTCCTGCCCGGGATGGTCGACATCCACACGCACTACGACGTCGAGGTGCTCGGGGGTCCGGCGCTGAGCGAGTCGCTTCGCCACGGCGTCACCACGGTGCTGCTGGGTTCCTGCTCGCTGTCGACGATCCACGTGGACGCCGACGTCGCCGGTGACCTGTTCGGGCGGGTCGAGGCGATCCCGCGGCAACATGTCATCTCGAACATCGAACAACACAGAACATGGCGGACCGCGGCCGAGTACGTCGAGGCGCTCGAGTCCCTCGCCCTTGGCCCCAATGTCGCGGCCTTCATCGGGCACTCCGACATCCGCGCCGCGACGATGGGCCTCGACCGCGCCACCCGAGGCGACGTCAGGCCCACGCCTGCGGAGCAGCTCCGAATGGAACGCATGCTCACCGAGGCGCTGGATGCGGGCTTCCTGGGGTTGTCCTCGCAGCAGCTCCTCTTCGACAAACTCGACGGCGATGTTTGCCGGTCCCGGACGCTCCCGTCCACGTATGCGAAGCGGCGCGAGTTACGGAAGCTCAACGCGATACTGCGGACACGGGCGCGGGTGTTGCAGTCCGGGCCGGACATCTCACGTCCACTCAACGTGCTGTCGCAGGTGCTCACATCACTGGGATGGGGCCGGCCACAACTGAAGACGAGCCTCCTGTCCGCGGCGGACATCAAGGCTCGCCCGGAGGTGATCCACGCAATGGGTCCCATCGCGAGGGGAGTCAATCGGCTCGGCGCTGACTTCCGGTGGCAGCACCTGCCCGTTCCGTTCGAGGTGTACGCCGACGGCATGGAACTCGCCGTGTTCGAGGAGTTCGGATCCGGCGCCGCAGCGCTGCACTTGCAGACCGAGATCGACCGCAACGAACTCATGCGCGACGAGAACTACCGCCGCGCTTTCCGTAAGGACTACGACAAAAAGTACGGGCCACGGGTCTGGCACCGGGACTTCTTCGACGCCGAGATCGTCGAGTGTCCGGATCAGACCGTGGTCGGCAAGACATTCGGGCAGGTGGGTATCGACCGCGGTGGGGTTCACCCGGTCGATGCATACCTCGACCTCCTTCTCGAGCACGGGACGAAAGTGCGTTGGCGCACAACCATTTCCAATCACCGTCCCGAGCTCCTCAAGAAGCTGGCGAAGGAGCCGGGGATCCAGATCGGATTCTCCGACGCGGGCGCACACCTGCGGAGTATGGCGTTCTACAACTTCGGACTGCGGCTACTCCGGCACGTGCACTCGGCCGCCGAAGCCGGTGAGCCGTTCATGACCGTCGAGCACGCGGTGCATCGCCTGACCGGCGAGCTTGCCGACTGGTACGGCATCGACGCCGGGCACCTGCGCGTCGGTGACCGGGCCGACCTGTCCCTTCTCGACCCCGAGCATCTGGACGCATCGCTCGAGGACTACCGGGAGGCCGAGGTCGAGCAGTTCGGCGGGCTGTCGCGGATGGTCAACCGCAACGACAGCACCGTCCGCACCGTCATGGTCAATGGCGAGACGGTGTTCACCGGTGGCCGTCCGGCAGAGGTGCTCGGACACAAGAGGTTTGGCCGTTTCCTACCCGCGCGAACAACTGAAAAGAGGTACGAGCGTGTCAGATGACAACAAGTCCGCAGTCCTGGGTCTCTGGGCAGCGTTGAGCAAGCGGGACTGGGAGGGGGTCAAGGGATGTGTGTCCGACGACTGCATCTACGTCGACATGCCGCTCGGGCCCGCCGCCGCGGCGTGTGGGCCCGACGACATCGTCAAGCGGCTCAAGGTGGGCCTGGAACCACTGTCCGACTACATCAACCACGACGGTCTCCTGATCTCCAGCGGCCCCGACGTGATGTACGAGCACAGCGAGACCTGGTCCTGGCCCTCCGGCGAGACCGCGACACTGGCTTTCGTGACCGTTCACAAGGTGTCGGGCGGCAAGATCACCCTGTGGAAGGACTACTGGGACTTCGGCGGGTTGGCCTCCACGGCTCCGCCGGACTGGATGGAAAAGCTGGCCGCCTCCGACATGTCCTGGATGTACGACGCCACCGGACAGATCTGACGGCTAGCGGGCCTCAGTAGTACACCGGCCCCGGCACACCACCCCCGACCGCGATCGCGTCCCCGGTGATCCCGATGCTGCGTGGCGACGCCAGGAAGGCCACCACGTCGGCGACCTCGCTCGCATCGACGATTCGCCGGATGGAGTTGGTGGCCAACGCTTCTTCCAGTTCTGCGACGGGGGTGCCGGTATCCGCGGACTGGGCGGCCAGTTGCTCATCGAGCCGGGCGGTTCGGGTGCGACCGGGATGGACAACGGTGACGTTGATGCCGTGCGGCCCCAGCTCGTCGGCGAGATTCTTGGTCAGCGCCGACACAATCACGTTGCGAATGGTCTGGGCAATCGAATTCGCCTGCCGCGCACCGAGACCGCTGATGTTGATGATGCGGCCCCAGCCCTGGTCGATGAGATGCGGCGCCACGGCACGCGCGGTGCGCAGGTAGCCGAGGACCTTGATCTCGACCTCGCGACGCACGATGTCGTCGGTGGTCGCGGCGAAGTCGGTCGGCTTGCCCGCACTCCACGGGGTCGCCGCCGAGTTCACCAGGATGTCGACGCCACACAACTCCGCAACCGTGCGAGCCACCAGGTTTTGGACCGAGGCGTCGTCGCCGGTGTCGACAGGGATGGCCAGGATCCGCCGACCGGAACGTTCGGCGATGTCGCCGGCGGACTTCTCGAGCGCCTCGGCACCGCGGGCGGCGATCACCACGTCGGCGCCTTCGGCGGCCAGCGCGTAGGCGATCGCCAATCCGATGCCCTTACTACCGCCGGTGACTATCGCTCGTCTTCCGATCAATCCGAGGTCCATCGCTTCGCTCCTTGTGTCTGTTGATACGGGTGTATTCCGGAACATACTTGCCCAGGAGTCCGGCGCCCGCCGCGGAAAGTCCCGCTGCCGCAAATGCTGCAGCCGACAGTGGGAAGATCGCTGCCGACACCGCGACCGACAGTGGGCCGGTCAGAAATCCCGCATCGTGGGTCAAGCGCCATGCGGCAAGGAACTCGGCCCGTCCCGACTCCGGTGCGACGTCGGCACCGATGGTCATGATCACCCCGTTCCCGAACCCGTTCCCGATGCCCATCACGACGGCAACGGCGGCGAAACCGGCCGCGGTCGAGGTGAGCGGAAGCATCAGATACGCCATCGCGAGCACCACGATCGAAGGGATGGCCACAAACGTGCGCCCGAAGCGGTCCATCAGATGACCGGCGGGGTAGGCGCACAGTACGTCCGCGGCCGCGCCGACACCGAACAACAGGCTGGCCACGGCGGGGGACAATCCGATGTGGTTGGCCCACAACGGCAGTATCGCGTCTCGCGAGCTGCGGGCCACCCCGAGCAGTAGCGATCCGGCACCGAGGGTGGCCAGCAGGCGGCCATGTTCGGAGAACACCCCTCGCAGGCTCTGCGGTGAAGCCACGGCACCGGCCTCCGGCGGATCCGGCAGGCGCGCCATCATCAGTCCGGCGACGACGATCGCCGCCAGTTGGACAACGAATCCGCCCCTCGACCCCATCAGCACGATCGCGCCTGCCCCCACCAACGGCCCGACGAAGAATCCGAACCGCATGGCTCCGCCGAACAACGACATCGCTCTCGCGCGCCAGGCGAACGGTACGGCCAGCGACAAGTAGTTCTGTCGCGCCAAACCCCAGACCGCGTTGGCCAGGCCCACGAGGAGGATTCCAAAAGCCAACAGCCACACGGTGTTCGCCAACAGGCAGGTGAGTGCACCCGTTGCCGCAACCGAACTGGCGGCGATGATCGAGCGGCGTTCACCGATCCTCGCCACGATCTGTCCCGAACAGGTATCGCCGATGACCTGACCGAGCCCGACGATGGCCACCGTCAACCCGGCGACCGCAGCCGAGGCGCCGAGCTCGAGGGCGGACAACACCATGACCGGTGCCGCCGCCCCCTGCCCGATCCCGTAGGCGGCCGCAGGCAGATAGACGGTGCCGGCCAGTGACCGCAGTGGGCGCTCGACGGAACGCTGTCCAATCGGGTCGAGCTCCGCAGGCTTCGTCTCCCGCTTCCTCGGGTCGAGCTCCGCAGGCTTCGTCTCCCGCTTCCTCGGGTCGAGCTCCGCAGGCTTCGTCTCCCGCGCGGGCTCGCCGAGTGACGTCATGCCGACGTGGACGCAGTCTCCCGAATCCGGTTGGTGGTCGACGGCAGCTCGATGCCGTAGTGCCCACGCAATGTCGATGCGGTGTAGTCCTCGCGGAATCGGCCGCGCGCCTGCAGGATCGGCACCACGTGGTCGACGAAGTCCTCGAGTCCGCCGGGTAGGTAGGGTGGCATCACGTTGAAGCCGTCGGCTGCCCCGGCGTCAACCCAGTCGATCAGGTTGTCGGCGATCTGTTCGGGTGTACCGGCGATGCTGCGATGACCGCGACCTCCACCGAGGCGCCCGATGAGTTCGCGAATCGTCAGATTGCCGTTGGCGGCGAGCTGGCGCACCAGCGTCGACCTGCTCTTGTGGCCCTCGATCTCGGACTCCGGTGGCAGGTCGGGGAGCTGGGCGTCGAGTGAGAGCCCGGTGAGGTCGACGTTGAAGAAGTTCGAGAGCTGGCCGAGCGCATAGTCCGGGGAGATCAGGTCGGTGAACTCCCGCTCGAGGTCAAGGGCCTCTTTCTCGGTGCTCCCGATGAACGGCACGATGCCGGGGAGGATCTGTAGATCATCGAGGCTTCTGCCGTAGCGAGCCAATCGGCCCTTCAGGTCGCGGTAGAAGTCCTGGCCTTCGGTGATGGTGCGCTGCGCGGTGAACACCACCTCGGCGTACCGCGCGGCGAGTTCTTTGCCGTCCTCCGACGATCCGGCCTGGACCAGCACCGGCCTTCCCTGCGGAGATCGCGGTGAGTTCAGCGGACCGCGTACCGAAAAGTGCTCGCCCACATGGTGGATCGGACTGACCAGATCTGGATTCGCGAACTCGGCACGCTCGACGTCGAGCACCACGGCATCGTCGTCCCAGCTGTCCCACAACCGATTGACGACGTCGACGAACTCTTGGGCCCGCCGGTATCGGCCGGCGTGATCCGGGATCGAGTCGTAGCCGTAGTTCAGTGCTTCCAGTTCCTGCCCCGACGTCACGATGTTCCAGCCTGCCCGCCCACCGCTGATGTGTTCGAGCGAGGCAAACGCCCTGGCCAACGTGTACGGATGGCTGTAACCCGTTGAGGCAGTGGCGATCAGGCCGACCTTGCTGGTGCCGCCTGCGATGGCGGACAGCAACGTGATCGGCTCGAAAATCGCCTGAGTGTTCCGGCGGATGTTGGGTCCCACAGCCAGGCCGTCCGCGAAGAACACGGAGTCGAGGCGGCCGCGTTCGGCGATCTGACCGAGCCTGACGAAATGGCCGACGTCGAGAATGTCCTGTTCGTTCGTCCTCGGATGGCGCCAGGCGGCCTCGTGGTGTCCGACTCCCATCAGGAAGGCGTTCAGATGTAGTTGACGAGACATGATGATTTCCTTTGTTGGTGAGAGTGATTCAGACGTTGGCGGGTGTGCGCCAACGTGAGAACCGACGTTCGAACAGAACCAGGACGAAGTTGAAGGCCAACCCGACCAGTGCAATGGTGAGGATGCCCGCGTACATCTGCGGGATCTGGAAGTTCAACTGGCTGGCCATGATCAGGTAGCCGAGCCCGGACCGCGCCCCGACCATCTCGGCGGCGATCAGCACCAGGATCGACGCGGCCGCCGACAACCGGATGCCGGTGAAGATGGTGGGTAGCGCAGCAGGCAGGATCACCTTCTGGAACAGTCGATAGGACGGAAGTCCCAGGGAACGAGCAGATTTGATCAGCAACGGGTCGACGGTCCGGACCCCGGAGATCGTGTTGAGCAGGATCGGGAAGACGCAGGCGTAGATCACCAGCGCCACCTTCGAGGTCTCGCCGATGCCCAGGATCAGGACAAAGACCGGCAGCAGGGCGAGGGCTGCGGTGTTGCGGAACAACTCGAGCACCGGATTGAGGTACTGGGCCACCGGCCGGTACCAGCCGATCACGATGCCGAGCGGCACCGCGACGATCACCGCGATCACGAAACCTTTGAGGGCTCGGCTCAGGCTGGCGGAGATGTGCTCCCATAACTGGCCGCTCTCGGCAAGATCCACCAGTGCTTTCACCACCACCGAGAACTCCGGCAGGAACGTCCGGTCGACGAGTCCGGCGCGTGGTGCTATCTCCCAGAAGGCGATCAGCAACGCCAGCGCGATCGTCGAACGAAAGATCAACTTGCCTGATTTGGTTGCGCCACTGAATATTCGGCGGCCTGGCGATTGGGTCGATGCCGGCGCCGAGTCGGATGGTGCCTCGACCGGTGCTGCGGTTACTGCCTTCTCCAACGTGACACTAGACATGGGTTCCTACTCCGATCAGTGGAATGGTCGAGCTCCGCTGCGCTTCGTCTCCGTGGAGACTGTTCTGGACTTCCGGCCGCAACGACAACCAGATGCGGTGCCGGTAGTCGCGGAATTGTTCTGATGACCGGATGTCGTCTGTGGAGTCCCGGTCGATGCTGATCGAGAGGACTTCCTTGATCCGGCCCGGACGTTCGGTGAGGACGGCGACGCGTTGGCCGAGGTAGATGGCTTCGTCGATGCCGTGTGTGATGAACAGGATCGTTTTGCCGGTTGCCCGCCAGATGCGAAGAAGCTCGTCCTGCAACGATTCTCGGGTCTGCGCATCGAGTGCGGCAAACGGTTCGTCCATCAGTAATACCTCGGGGTCGTATGCTAGGCTCCTGGCGATCGCGACCCGCTGTTTCATGCCGCCGGAGAGTTCATGTGGATAGTGGTCGGCGAATCCGCCCAGACCGACCAACCCGAGGTACTCGTCGGCGATCGCGCGGCGCTGCCTGCGGGAGATCCCTTTGGCCTCCAGCCCGAATTCGATGTTGGCGCGGGCTGTGCGCCACGGCAGGAGAGCGTACTGCTGAAAGACCACGCCGCGGTCCAGGCCCGGACCCGTGATGGTTTTGCCGTCCAGCAGGATCTCGCCGGCGGTCGGCCTGGTGAGCCCGCCCACCAGGTCGAGTAGCGTGGATTTGCCACTGCCGCTTGGCCCGACGAGCACCAGGAACTCGCCTTCGGCGGATGCGATGCTGATGTCGTCGATGGCGACGAAGTCGGGTTTTCCGGGGGAGGAGAACGTCTTTCGTACGCCTCGCAGTTCCAGTTTCGGAGTTGTCATCGCGCTGCCACCACCGCTTCGCCGTCCGGGCCCGAGTCGGGCTGGTATGTGCCGTCGGAATAGGGGTTGTCGGCGTTGGTGTACAGATCATCCGGCGTCAGCCGACCTTCATCCAACTCGTTATTGCGCACGAGCCAATCGATCCAGAGCGCGAACTCTTCGGGCTTGATGACTCCGCCGGGGGTCGGGATGGACGAGCTCTGCCAGTAGTCGGCCAATGCCGGGTCTTCACCCTTTCCGCGTTTGGTGATGATGTCCTTGTACCGGGCGACGACCTCGTCGCGTGGTGTCACCTGCGTCCAGCGGATGGCACGGGCAGTGCCCTGGGTGAAGTCCTTGACGGCCTCCGGGTTCTTCTTGATGAAGTCGTCGCGCAGGACGAAGGTTCCGTAGCTGAAGTCGCCGAACACCGCATCGGTGAACAGTTCACGGAGGCCGCCTGTTTCGAGAGCCTTGTCACGGAAGATGTTGTTGAAGGCCCCGGCATCGATCTGGCCTTCGCGAAGTGCCGACTCGGTGTTGATCGGCGGTACGACCAGTAGCTGCACCGAGGCGATCTCGTCCTTCGAAAGTCCCTCTCGGGCAAGCCATTCACGGATGACGAACTCGGAGTGTGCACCCAATGTGTTGATACCGACCTTCTTGCCGATCAGGTCACGCGCACCGCGGATCGGAGATCCGTCGACCACATAGAATCCGTTGTACGTCTTGTCGTCGGCGCCGTAGGAGTCGACAACCGCGGTGATCGGCGATCCAGCCGATTTCAATTTGACGATGGCGCCGTTGAACGCCGAACCGAAGTCGGAGTCACCCGTGGCGGTGGCCTGAATCGACTGGGGGCCACTGGTTGTCTCACCGACCGACTTCAGCGATACCTTGGTGAAGTAGCCCAGATCGGCGGCCAGCTCCGGAAACTGCACGGTGGCAGGCGAACCGAGGTAGCGCAGTTCGGTCTTGCCGTCCGCGGTGACGGTTGCCTCGTCGGACGAACCGCAGGCAGCAGCGCTCACTCCGACGGTCAATGCAAGTGCGGCTGCGACGAGAACGCGCCACTTGTGAATGTGACTCACTGCTTTCCTTTCGATTTGTCCGATTTATTGATGCGCTCGAGAACAACGGCTGAATGCGGACACAGAATTGGTATGTGGACCGATTCTCACGCTCGGGCCCCCCTGGTCCCAACAACGTATTTCACATTGTGGAAGATTTGCCTCGATTAAATCGTGGCGCGTATAAGTTGATCGATATTGGTCCGTACCGGACCATCGGCAACCACACCGCGCAGCAACTCGGCGGTCTGCCGCATCGCGGGGTGGATCAGGTTGATCAGTTCGTGGTTGAGCCGAACACTTCGTGCTTGTACGCCGATGGATGCCCGGACCTGACCGTCCGCGTCGAACACCGGTACCGCGATCGCGGTGACGCCGTCCGCCGAGGACACCGAGTAGCCGCGCCGTCGCGATGCCTGGACGTCAGGAATGGCTGCGATACGCCGGTCCCGCCGTTGACCGAAGGCCACAATCGCCTGCCCCATCGCGCTGTCCTCGAGCTTGGACCGACGGCTGGGCAATTGATGACCACAGAACATCGACGGTGGCCGCGCTGAATAGACCGTGACGGCCTCGCTGTGCTCAACAACCCCGAGGCTGGCGGTGATCCGGATTCCTGACGACAATCCGTGCAGGTGAGGGGCCGCAGCTTCGACGTCGATCTGGCGGGCCGCTGTTTGTGCGAGGGCGGTGATCCCGTCGCCGATCCGGTACGAACTCGGCCCTTCCCGTGCCAGCAGCCGGCCACGGACAAGCGCCTGCGCGATGCGGTGCGTCGTACTCACCGGGAGCCCGACACGCCCCGCCAGTTCGCTGATCGTGAGTGAGTGTTCCGCACCTTCCATCGCGTACAGCACCGAGATCGCGCGCTCAACCGACTGCGATCCGGTTCGCCCTGATTGCTCCGTCCCGGTCAGTTCGGTCACCTGGTGGTCCTCCCCCTGGAGTGTGCGTGCAGTCCTTGGTTGACATGGTGGTGCCACCGCCGTCTGTCGCAAACATTTGTGCGCGCAGTGAACCTATCTAGCCCGGGATTTCACATTGTGGAAGGCGTCCTTGCCATCAACTGCACCCTCGATGATCAATTGAGTTCCATCACAGAAAGCGGATAGCCCGCCTATCGATTAGAGAAATGGAACAATTATGACGGCAATTGCAGACACCCGGGAATCTGTGTCGACGAGGTTGTCGGTGGAGCCGATTGCCGGCTATATCGGCGCCGAGGTCTCGGGATTGAGCCTGACCGAGGAGTTCGATGTGCGGGCGCAGCAGGAACTTCGGGATGCGCTGTATGAGTACAAGGTCTTGTTCTTTCGGGATCAGAAGATCGATCATGCGCAGCAAGTCCGGTTCACGAAGTACTTCGGACCGGTCACCGATGCACATCCGCTGGGGTACACCGACAAGTCACCTGCCGGTCATCCTGAAGTGCTGGAGGTGGATTCACGTACCTACGCCAGCCGTGGTGGTTCGCGGCGGTACAGCTACGCCAATTTCTGGCACCAGGATGTCACCGCGCTGATCAACCCTCCGGCGGTGACCGTCCTGCGGGCCGAGCTGGTTCCCGAGGTCGGCGGTGATACGACATGGGCGGATCTCGGTGCGGCATATGACAACCTGCCGCCCTCGCTGCAGCGGTTCCTTGAAGGTCTGTACGCCGAGAACCGGTTCGGGGGGCGCGAAAAGCGTTGGGAGAGTGGCTCTGAGTCCGAGGCGCTGACGACGCAGACCCCGATCATCAGCGAACATCCGGTTGTCCGCGTGCATCCGGTGACCGGTCAGCGGCTGATCTACGTCAACCCGGGATTCACCAGCCGGATCCTCGGCGTCAGCCCGTCGCAGAGCGACCGGATCCTGGACCTGCTGTTCGAGGAGATCACCAACCCGGCCATCACCGTTCGAGTTCGCTGGACGCCCGACAGCGTCGGTGTCTGGGACAACCGGGCGACCATCCACCAGGCCCCGACCGATCTGGATCATTTCGACGTCGTTCGCGTTCTGCACCGCACCACCGTGGAAGGTGATGTGCCCGAAGGGGTTGGCGGCCAGCGGTCCCGATCCGTCTCGGGTGAGCCATTCTTTGCGCGCAAGAGCGCCTGACCAACAACCAGAAGGGCAACAACAGCCATGACGATCACCGAGAACATCAGTGAGAACACCACCCGGGCCGATCTCCGGTTCTTCCCCGTCGCCGGACACATCGGAGCCGAGGTCGACGGAATCGACTTGCGAGACCCGCTGACACCGGAACAGTCCAGGGCCCTGGCCAAGGGGCTGCACCACTACAAGGTGCTGTTCTTCCGCGATCAGGACATCGATCACGCTGCGCAGATCGCGTTTTCGCGTACGTTCGGCCGGGTCACGGCATCACACCCCTACGACGATGATGCGCCCACCGAGTTCCCCGAGATCCTGAAGGTCGACAACCGGGACTACGAACGCAAGTTCGGGATCAAGGCGGCCGGCTACACCAACGAATGGCACACGGATGTCACGGCTTTGGTGAATCCTCCGGCCGTGACGATCTTGCGTGCCGACGTCGCGCCGGTGCGCGGGGGTGACACCAGCTGGACCAATCTGGCCGCTGCCTACGAAGGGCTGCCGGACTCGTTGAAGGAACTCGTCGACGGATTGCGTGCCGAGCACCGCTTTGGTGGACGGCACCCGATCTTCAAGTCCGACAGCAGCTATGGAGAGAAGGTGAGCAAGGCGCCACTGATCAGTGAACACTCGGTGGTGAGGGTCCACCCGGTGACGGGGGAGCGGATACTGTTCGTCCAACCCGGATTCACGAACCGGATCATCGGATACAGCCGACGTCAGAGTGATGCGCTCCTCGATCTGCTGTTCGAGGAGGTGTCCAGGCCCGCGTACACGGTGCGTTTCCGGTGGTTGCCGGGCAGCATCGCGGTCTGGGACAACCGCGCGACCGCGCATCTGGCGCCGGGCGACATCAATCACCTGGACGTGACGCGGACGCTGTACCGCACCACCATCGAAGGCGATGTGCCGATCGGCGTCGACGGCAGGCCATCGGTGTCCATCTCCGGCGAACAGTTCATCGGCTCATAGGCCGCGACCGCACTCGACAGAGAGATATTCCATGACCAATCGACCACAGGTCGCCACCAGCGCCGTTGTTGCGGTTCTTGCCGCCATCACGATGTTGCTCGCGTCGTGTTCGTCGGGAGCCGCCGCCGAGGTGGGTGAGGACGGCAAGGTCTCGGTGCGCTACCAGGGGTGGGCGTCGCAGGTCGGATGGTCGGAGCTCGCCGAATCACTCGGGTACTTCCAGAAGGTCAAACTCGAGTGGGTCGGCGACACAACCAGTGGGCCACAGGACATTCAGGCGGTCGCGACCGGTGAGGTCGATACCGGTGGCGCGTTCAACGGGTCGGTCGCCAAGCTCCAGCAGGCCGGGTCGAAGGTGACCGGGGTTCTTTCGACCAACGGATCCGACGATCAGACGTTCCACGGCTACTACTCCCTGGAAGGCAGTGGCATCGAGACGGCGCAGGACCTGGTGGGAAAGACCGTCGGTATCAACACCCTTGGTGCCTATCACGAGTACGCCATCAAACAGTGGCTGCATCGTGAAGGTGTCTCGGACGCCGACATCAAGAAGGTGGCGCTCACGGTGGTGCCGCCGATCAACACCGAACTGGCGCTCCGTCAGGGTCAGATCGAGGCGGGGAACCTAGGGACGATCTTCAAAGACGTTGCGCTGGAGAAAGGTGGCCTGCACGAGATCTTCCGGGACACGGACCTGATCGGCAGCCTCTCCATCGCCACGCAGGTCTTCCGGGACGACTACATCGCCGAGAATCCGGAGGTGGTCCGGGACTATGTGCAGGGTGTCTCGCGCGCGATCCGGTGGGCGCAATTGCGTCCACGTGAGGAAGTGGTCAACCGATTCGTCGAGATCATCGACGCCCGCGGGCGCAACGAGAACACCGAGTTCGTGAAGAAGTGGAAGAGTCCGGGCATTCCGGTGCCGGGCGGCGTGATCAAACCCGAAGAGTTCACCGTCTGGGTGGACGAAGCGGTTCGACTCGGCGAACTTCCGGCCGGAATCAAGGTGGAGGACCTCTACACCAACGAGTTCAATCCGTACGCGAACGGAACGTATCCGCCGGACTCGAATGAGGACGGTGTGTAGGCACACACATCGCGGGGTGGTCAGGCGTCTGGGGATTCCCCAGGCGCCTGACCTCGTTGTCGAATATCGTCGGCATCGATGACATCACCCCCGATCCGCCGGTTTCGCGCGATCATGCACGTCGACCTGGATCAGTTCCAGGTCTCGGTGGAGCGCCGCCGGAACCCGGATCTGATCGGTGTACCCGTGATAGTCGGGGGTACCGGGGATCCCATGGAGCCGCGCAAAGTTGTCACGTGTGCGTCCTACGAAGCCCGTGACCTCGGGGTTCGGGCAGGTATGCCGCTGCGGTCGGCGTTCCGCAAGATGCCGGAGGCCATCTACCTCCCGCTCGATCACCCGTCGTACGACGTGGCCTCGGATGAGGTGATGGCGACGCTGCGCAGCTTCGGATATCCGGTGGAGGTGATCGGCTGGGACGAAGCGTTTCTCGGTGTTCCGGCCGACGACATCGACGTCGACCTCCGCGGGCTTGCCGAGGCGATCCGTCGGCGCATCCTCGATGACAACCAGCTGTCGTCGGCGGTGGGGATCAGCGACAACAAGCAACGGGCCAAGATGGCCACCGGTTTTGCCAAACGCGAACCAGACCATGTCTTTTCGCTGGACAACCAGAATTGGATGCCGGTCATGGGGGCGCGTGGCGTCGGCGACCTGTGGAGTGTCGGACCGAAGACGACGGCAAAGCTCGAGAAGCTCGGCATCATGACGGTGGCGCAGCTGGCGGCGGAGGACCGCGGCCGCCTGATCGCAGAATTCGGCCCGCATCTGGGCAACTGGCTGAACCTGCTCTCACGCGGCGGCGGCGACATCAACGTCAGTACCGAGCCGTTCATCGCGCGCTCGCACAGCAAGGTCGAGACCTTTCCGACCGATCTCACCGATCCTGTGGAGATCGACGACGCCGTTCGCCGGCTCACCCGGGAACTGCTCGATCAGGTGATCTCCGAGCAACGCACACCGTTTCGCGTGGCGGTGACGGTGCGAACGAAGACCTTCTATACCCGCACGAAGTCGCACAAATTGCCGACACCGACCACCGACCTTGCCGTCCTGGAATCCGAGATGCTCGATGTTCTGCACAAGTTCGAACTCGATCGCCCGATCCGTCTACTCGGGGTGCGCTTCGATCTGCTGATGTCTGCCGAGGACTGAAGGTTCAGTGCTAGCTTCGAAAAATGCGAGAACCCGGAAGGATGGATGTCATGCGGTGGACATTTCGATCGGTGCTGATCACGACAATCCTGCTGGTGGTCGGGGTCGGTGTGGCGCCGGCCGCGCAGGCCGCACCGCTGCCGGTGACCTACAACTTCCTGGCCGGAATCCCGGCCGAACTCGCCAACCCGGGTGGATCACTGCCCGGATCGAACGACTACAGCTGTAAGCCTTCTGCCGAGCATCCGAATCCGGTGGTGCTGGTGCACGGAACCGCAGGCAGTCAGCAGACCAACTGGATCTCGATGGTTCCGACGCTGAAGAACGACGGCTATTGCGTCTTCGCGTTGACGTACGGCGAGTTGTCATCGGTATGGCCGGTGTCACGGGTCGGTGGTCTGGGTCCCAAGGATGTCAGCGCGTGGCAGCTCAAGGTGTTCGTCGACAACGTCCTGGCGAAGACCGGTGCGGAAAAGGTTGACATCGTGGGTCATTCGCAGGGGACTCAGATCCCGACGTACTGGGCCAAGTACTACGGGGGCGCTCCCAAGATCGACAAGTATGTTTCCTTGGCGCCCTACTGGCAGGGCTCCGACGACGGTGCGAGTTATTCGGACTTCACGACGGTGTTCATCGACGGCCTGGGCCTGCCGCCGATCGCGATCCCGGACACCGACTGCCCGGACTGTATTGCCGCACCCGGTGACGAGTCCTTTGAAGCGGCCATCGATGCCGGCGGCGGACCGTATGTCGAGGGCATCACCTACACCAACATCGTCACCCGCTACGACCAGTTGGTGGTGCCGTATACCAGTGGGATCCTGGCTGGTCCGGCCGGCACTGACGTGACGAATATCGTTGTCCAGGACACCTGTTCGGCTGATCGGTCCGACCATCTGTCGATCGTCGCCAACCAACGTTCGGCCGCCATGGTACTCAATGCACTTGATCCACAGCACCCCCGCGCGGTGCCCTGCCTGGCGGTGCCGCCCTACACCGGTGCCTGAGCGAGGGCGAGGAACGCGTCGAGGAGGTTGCCGCAGTTTCTTCGGGACTCTTCGGCGCGCGCGGAGATCTCGGCGGTGATCTGTTGCAGGTCGATGCCGCGTTCGACCACCAACTGTCCCTCGCGGGTGGCCGCCCAGCTCGCCTGCCACGTCGCCCAGACCGCCGGTGAGATCTCCGGATGGAACTGGACGCCCAGGCTTTTCCCGAACGTGAAAGCTTGCAGCGCAGCGCCGTTGCGGGCAATCTCTCGTGCGCCGGGTGGGAGTGTGAACCGGTCGAAATGCATCTGCATCCATGGTCCGCGGGACACGAGATCCGGTGCGACCGTGTCCATCATGACGTATCCGTGCTCCGGCATCTCGGAACGTTTGACCTTGCCGCCGAGAACCCGGGCCAGCAGCTGTCCGCCGAAGCAGACACCGAAGATCGGCACGTTGGCGGCCAGAGCTACGCGGAGGTAAGCGATTTCGGCGGCGAGCCATGGAACGGAATCGTCGTACGCCGCTTCTGCCGAACCCATGACGATCACGAACTCGTACGCGGTCACATCGGGGAACTCATCCGCCGGATGGATGATGTCGATCTCGTATCCGCGCTCGGCGACATGTTCGCGGAGGGTGCCGGTGTCGGCGATCCCGCGATCGGTGTCGTTGTCGTGGACAAGAAACAGCGCGCGAGCCGGATCGGTGTCTGCGTGGGCATTGGCCCTTGATGCTGAGAACTTCACCTGCTGCACTCCTGATCGCTGGTTGCGTCATGTTCAGTATGGCCGGAACCGCCGACACCTCGCCGGACGAAAACCGTGCAAATCGCACAATAGCGGCGTCCGGAGGGTTTCGAAAACGGACCAATTCGTTTGGTGGGACGATGGTGTGATGGTCGATACACACGAAGTGATCAATCAGGTTCCACCGCTGGTCGGATACAACCCGGCAACCAGTCCGGCGTTGTCGGAGGCGCTGGTTCGAGAAGGTGGCGGGTGGGGTTCCGACGAGGTCATGGCCCTCGGTGCCATCGCCGCATCCGCGCAGGCGCAGCGCTGGGGTGAGCTGGCCGATCGCAACCAACCGGTGCTGCGGACCCACGACCGATACGGACATCGCATCGATGAGGTCGAATATGACCCCGCTTACCACCAGTTGATGGAGGTGGCGGTCGGGCACGGACTGCACGGTGCGCCGTGGGCCGACGCCCGGGTCGGTTCCCATGTGGTGCGCGCCGCCAAACTCGGGGTCTGGAACGTCGAAGCCGGGCATGTCTGCCCGATTTCGATGACCTATGCCGTGGTGCCTGCGCTGCGCCACAATCCCGAGCTCGCCGCGATCTATGAGCCGCTGCTGAGCTCGCGTATCTACGACCCGACGCTGTCGGTGCCGTCGGGCAAGGCCGGCCTGATCGCCGGGATGTCGATGACGGAAAAGCAGGGCGGCTCCGACGTTCGGGCCAATCAGAGCACTGCGCAGCCGAATTCGGACGGCAGCTACACCTTGACCGGGCACAAATGGTTCACGTCGGCGCCGATGTCGGATCTGTTCCTGGTGCTTGCCCAGGCGCCGGGCGGACTGTCGTGTTTCTTCTTGCCGCGCGTGCTGCCGGACGGGACCCGCAACCGAATGCGTTTGCAGCGGTTGAAGACCAAGCTCGGCAATCATGCCAACGCGTCGTCGGAGGTCGAGTACGACGGGGCCACTGCCTGGCTGGTCGGGGCGCAGGGCCGCGGTGTGCGGACCATCATCGAGATGGTGAACCTGACAAGGCTCGACTGTGCGCTGGCCAGTGCGGGCAACATGCGACACGGTCTCACGCAGGCGATGCATCATGCCCAACACCGCAAAGTGTTCGGTGAGTATCTGATCGACCAGCCACTGATGCGCAATGTGCTCGCCGATCTGGCCATCGAGTCCGAGGCCGCGACGATGGTGTCGATGCGGATGGCAGGGGCCACCGATGCCGCCGAACGCGGCGACGACACCGAGACGATGCTCCGGCGCATCGGGCTGCCCGCCACGAAATACTGGTTGTGCAAGCGGGCCACCGGGCATGTGGCCGAGTCGATGGAATGCCTTGGTGGCAACGGGTATGTCGAGGACTCCGGTATGCCGAGGCTCTATCGGGAGGCGCCGCTGTACGGGATCTGGGAGGGCAGCGGCAACGTCAGCGCTCTGGACACGTTGCGCGCCATGGTCACCGCCCCGAAGTCGGTGGACGCGCTGTTCGACGAACTCGACCGGGCCGCGGGACTCGATGAAAGGTACGACGGGTACCTGGCCGGCTTGAAGAAGCAACTGGTCAACGCATCCGAACCTGCCGCCCGTCGAATCGCGGAGTCGATTTGTATTGCGCTGCAGGGATCATTGCTGCTGCGGCACGGTCACCCGGCCGTTGCAGAGGCGTTTGCCGCCACGCGTCTCGGTGGCGACTGGGCAGGCGCGTACGGAACCCTGCCGGATGGACTGGACCTCGCGCCGATTCTGGAGCGCGCCCTCGTCAAGTAGGGCCCGACGCGACCGAGTTCAATCCCTCGGTACCACCATCTTGACCATTCGGTTGCCGGGATCGGGCGTCAATCCGACCTCGGCCCAGGGGGTCTCGATGTGCAGGACGGCATACGCCGAGGTCGGGAACCGCGGGATGTCCGCGTCGGGATCCAGGGCGAACGCAGTCGCCGGCATCCCCGGTTCGTGGCCGACCACCAAGACCGTCGCAGCGTCGGCCGGGACGTATATCCGGATGGCCTCGCAGACGTCGTCGGGATCACCGCCGTAGATGTCGTCGAGATAGGTGGTCGGCGCGTTGATACCGGTACGTTCCAGCGTCTGACGGGTTCTGGTGGCGGTGGAGCAGAGCACGAAGTCCACGGACAGTCCGGAGTCGACCATCCACCGTCCGGCGAGTGCGGCCTCTCGACGACCGCGCTCGGCAAGGGGACGTTCATGGTCCACAACACCGTCGGGATAGCCCGATTTGCCGTGCCGCATCAAAATCAATGTGCCTGTCACGTTTTCGACGGTAGCCTCACCGCGGTGAACGCACAAAGGTTCTTGGTGGTGAAGGGATATCACCCGGTTGCGACCGGGCCCTACACCGAGTGAACCGCTCAGGCGGTACGGCGATGCCGACCGGTGGATGCGCGGCGGGCCTCGGCCAGCGCGGTACGGAGCAGGCGGACGGTGGCGTTCCAGGCGGACGCTTCTTGTTCGAGGTGTTGTGCGCACTCGGAGTGGCCGCGGACCCATTCGAGTTCGGCGTTCTCGCGCAGTTCGACAACCTCATCGAATCCGAACTCGATCAGTTCGGCCAGCGCGGTGGTGTCGGAGCAGGCCCACTCGATCTGGTCTCGGCTCAACGTCATCAGCCGTTCGAGGTCATCACGAAGCATCGTTCGCGTCGGTGCGGAAAGGCCACTCACCTGAACCAGGGTGCCCTACTTTGCGACCAACTGCCAGTCGCCGCGCCGACCAGGCCCTTTGCCGGCGGCCGTCCCGGGCGATGCTGTTGTGTTGACCCCGCCACGCGGTAGGTTCGGGCGATGGGCCGGGCTGCGGTGGTCGGGGGTGGTGTTGCGGGATTGTCGACAGCGATCGGTTTGGGTCGGGCCGGCTGGGACGTGGTCCTGTTCGAGCGTGCAGACGCGTTCGGTGACGTCGGTGCCGGCATCACGCTGTGGCCGAATGCGCTTGCAGCGCTTGATGATCTTGGTGTCGGAGCACAGGTCCGGCATCGGGCGATCGCGGCGCGTGCCGGTCAGGTGAGGGCCCGCGACGGCAGGACGCTCATCAATGCGCAGCTCACGCAGGTGACCGGACCGGATTCGGATGTTGTTGCGATGCACCGCGCCGATCTCATCGATGTGCTCGTCTCGGCGGTGCCGGGGACGATGTGTGTGGGCGAGCCCGTCAACGACGTGCACCCCGACGGTCGGGTCCGAACCGGGCGTGGCGTGAGCACATTCGATCTCGTGGTGGCCGCAGACGGCGTACACAGCACGATCCGTCGAACGTGGTGGCCCGACGACGGGCGTCCGCGGGATACCGGAATACGGGTGTGGCGTTGGATCGTCGACCGACCGCCAGGCGACTTCGTGGGCACCATCTGGGCGCAGCGCGCCGAGTTCGGTGTCGTTCCGTTGCCCGGCGACCGCACGTATGTGTTCGCTGCCGCAAGCGGCGCAGGCGACCTCGCCGATTTCGCGCTCTGGCCGGAGCCCGTCGCCGCTCTGGTCGCGGAGGCCACCGGGGTCATCGAACATCGGCTTCTCGACCTGGCGGTTCCGAAGAGCCTGGCACGCGGCCGTATCGCGTTGGTCGGGGATGCGGCACACACGCTGCGACCCCACCTCGGGCAGGGTGCCGGGCTGGCCATCGAGGATGCCGTGGTCCTGGCGTCCTGCGCGCCGGACCTCGATTCTTACTCGCGTGGCCGCAGGCGACGTGTCCGGGCGGTTGTGGCGGCGGCCAGAGCTGCCTCACCGCTGCTGATGCCGCCGGGTTCCGCCACGACCGCTCTGCGCGACGCCGTCGTGCGGGTACTGCCGGACAGATTGGTTCTCGCGCCGCTCACGGCCATCAATCGCTGGCGTCCACCGGTTTCATGACCCGGTTCACCACCGACCGTCACCCGTCCACGTGGTGGGACGGCAGCGCACCTTTGGTACCGCCTGCCAGATCGGCGATGGTCAGCAACATCTTTCGGCTCATCACAAAGGAGATCGGTTCCAGGAACGTCGGAGAGAACCCGACCCGGCCGGCGAGTTTGTCGCCGTACGAATAGCGTCCGCGTTCGATCAGCCGACTGCGGCCGTTTCCGGTATCGACGATGTGAAAGGCCCACAGCGACTTTTCGGGTGAACTATCCGTGCCGCCGAACAGAACCAGCGACTTGTTCGGTTCGGCCACCTCCACCCGCAGGCCAGGGGCCTTGACGTGAAGCTTCACCTCGTCGCCGACCATCAGTGACTGGAATTCCGGGAGGATCGCTGTGGTGTTCCGCATGTTGCAGCCGACCAGGTTCTCCAGGCCCTCATAGCTGTAGAACCCGCCGCGGCCCTGTCCGAGCTGCACCAGCCACGGCCAGACCCGCTCGGGAGGTGCAGCGATATCAATCGCGTGGGTGTAGCCCCATTTCGGTTGCGGTACAAGTTCATCGCCGGGATAGGCGGCCGTGATCTCGGTCGCGGTCGCGCCCCAGGTCGTCCGCTGTTTCCGCAGGGGCCGGGCCAGCAGAGCCCCGGCGATGCGAACCGCTCCGTCGACTGAACTCAGGACCATTGCCACTCACGGATCTCGGGCAGATCTTCGAAATGCTCGCGGACGTAATCGTGGTGTCGCTGCAGCTGTTTTTCGCAGTACTCGGCGAGTTCGGCCGTCTTCTCGGGCACTCGCCTGGTGCGTCGCAGAGCTTCGAGCACCAGGTGGTAGCGACTCATCTTGTTGAGCACCACCATGTCGAAAGGTGTTGTGGTGGTGCCCTGTTCGCTGAACCCGCGGACGTGGAACCGATCGGCGTTGGTGCGTCCGTGGAGTTGTTGGTGGACTGCGCGCGGATAGCCGTGGAATGCGAAGACGACGTGGGTGTCGGCGGTGAACAGGTCGATGAATGCCTGCTCGGGCAGACCGTGTGGGTGATCGTTCTGTGGCAGAAGCACCATCAGGTCAACAACATTCACCATTCGGACACGCAGCCACGGCACCCATTCGCGCAGCAGGTGGGCCGCGGCCAGGATCTCTTCGGTGGGTACGTCACCGGCGGCGGCCAGCACGATGTCGGGCTCGTCTTCGGTGCCAACCACCGAAGTCTTCTCGGTACCCGCCCATTCCCAGATCGACGCCCCGGCGGCACAGTGCTCGTTGGCTTGCTCGAGTGTCAGGTACTGCGGATGTGACTGCTTGTCGACAACCAGGACGTTCACGTGGTCCTTGCTGCGGAAGCAGTGGTCGGCAACCGACAGCAACGTGTTGGAGTCCGGCGGCAACCAGACCCGGACCACCTCGGGTGAGAGCGGGATGACGGCGTCGATCATTCCCGGGCCCTGGTGGCTGAATCCGTTGTGGTCGTTGCGCCAGCAGGTACTGGTCAGCAGGATGTTCAGCGAGGCGACCGGCTCGCGCCAGGGCAGGGCCACCGCATGCTGCAGCCACTTGGCGTGCTGCACCAGCATCGACACACTGACCATCGCGAACGCCTCATAGGTGGCGAACAGACCGTGCCGTCCGGTCAGCAGATAACCCTCCAGCCAGCCCTGGCAGAGATGTTCGCTGAGAACCTCCATGACCCGGCCTTCGGGGGAGAGCCCGTCGTCGAACTCGGTGCGCGGTAGTTGCCAGCACCGGTCGGTCTCCTCGAAGACGGCCTGCAATCGGTTCGATGCCGTTTCGTCCGGAGAGAACAGCCGGAAGTTGCCACCGTGGTTGGCATCGGAGTTGTCGCGGTAGATGTCACGCATCAGTTCACCGAGCACCCTGGTCGTCTCGTACGACGTGGCGCCGGGGGCATCGATCTGCAGTGCATACGACTCGAGCGGAGGAATCCTCAGCGGGACGAGGTTGCGGCCTCCGTTGGCGTACGGGGTCGCTCCCATCCGCAGGTCGCCCGCGGGTGCGAGTTCTGCGAGTTCGCGCACAAGCGTCCCGTTGTCGTCGAACAGTTCATCCGGGCGGTACTTGCGAAGCCAATCCTCCAGGAGGGCAAGATGTTCGGGATTGTCACGAACCCCGGACAGCGGAACCTGATGACTCCAATGGGTGCCCTCGATCAGTTTGCCGTCGACCGTGTGTGGGCCGGTCCATCCCTTGGGGGTCCGCAGGACGATGGCCGGCCACTTGTTGCCGCTGGGCGCCCCGCTGCGGGCGTCGGCCTGAATGTTCGCGATCTCCTCGTGGGCGTCGACCAGTGCCCGGGCGAGGTCGGTGAAGACCTGGCGGGGATGGTGGCCTTCGACGAACACCGGAGCCCAGCCCTGGCCGGACAAATACGCTTCGATGTCGCGGTCGCTGGTCCGGCCGAGCACTGTCGGGGCGGCGATCTTGGCTCCGTTGAGATGAAGGATGGGGAGCACCGCACCATCGCGTACCGGATTCAGGAAGGCCGGGATCTTCCACGACCCGGACAAAGGGCCGGTCTCGGCCTCACCGTCGCCGACCACACAGGCGACCACCAGTTCGGGATTGTCGAAGGCCGCGCCTGCGGCGTGGATCAAGGCGTATCCGAGTTCGCCGCCTTCATGGATCGACCCGGGGGTCTGGACGCTGACATGACTGGGGACACCGCCCGGTGTCGAGAACTGCCGACACAGGGCGCGCACACCGGCCGCGTCGGGGGAGACGTGCGGGTAGATCTCGCTGTACGTGCCCTCGAGGTACGTCGAAGCCACCAGCGCCGGACCGCCGTGTCCGGGCCCGGTGATGTACAGCCAGTTCGACCCGGTGTCCCGGATCCGGCGATTGATCAGCGTGTAGATCAGGGAGAGCCCGGGGCTGGTGCCCCAGTGCCCGAGGAGCCGCGGCTTGATGTGTTCGTTCTTCAGCGGGTCCCGCAATAAGACGTTGTCCTGCAAGTAGATTTGCGCGACGGTCAGGTAGTTGGCAGCGTCCCACCAGCGCAGGTCGAGGTCGAGTTCTGTTTCGGTGTAGTCGGCCAAGGACATGGTGGCACCTCTCTGATACGGACAGTGCTTCTCGATTATCAGCCGCCGCCGCATCGGTTGCAGGATTACCAGTACCCAAATGTCCCAGTGTTCATCCGGAAGTCGCTGCCGATTGCCTCACAAGAGGCCGCCGCTCTCAGCTTTCTGCCACCCTCGGCAAGTAATGTCGAGGCCGTGCACTTGTTCCTCCCGGCGCTGTTGGCGACGCTGTCAGCTTTGCTCGTCGCCAGCGGAACTCTCGTGCGCCAGCGCTCGTCGACCCCCTCTGGTGGCATCACCAAACGGTGGTGGCTGGGAGTGGTGATCGCGGCGGGCGGTTTCGCATTGCAGGCCGCGGCGCTGGGCATGGGATCGCTGCTCTTGGTGCAGCCGCTCATCGTGCTGTCGGTGCTGTTCGCCTTGCCGATGGAGGCCTATCTGGACCATCGACGTCTCAATTTCCACGAGTGGAAATGGGGCATCATCCTGACGGTCTGCGTTGCGGCGTTTGTGGTGATCGCGCAGCCGGAAGCGGGCTTGGGCCACGTGTCGGTGGGTACGCTCGCCGGCACGATCGTGGTGGTGATCGCCGTCCTGGCCGCGTTGGTCGTGACTTCGCGCTTCGTGTCCGCCCATCATCGAGCGCTCCTGCTGGGTTCGGCATCCGGCTTGCTCACCGGCGTGCAGGCGTTTCTGCTCAAAGGTGTGATGACCCAGCTCGAGGATGGTGTTGTCGAAATCCTCGTCCACCCCGAGGTCTATCTGATCCTTTTGGTCGCTTCCGGGTCGGTGGTCACTCAGCAGCTCGCGTTCGCAGCCCATGATCTGCAGACGTCGTTCCCCGCGATGACGGTGTGGGAGCCTGCGGTCGCCATGGCGATGGGTGTACTGATCCTCGGCGAGCGGATCGACGTCAACTGGATCGAAGGCGTTGTGGCCGGAATCGCTCTGGTGACGATGTTGCGGGCGGTCTTTGTGCTGGCGCGTCATGCTGCCGAACGCGAAACCGAGTTCGAAGTCGACCTGATCAAGAAGGTTGCTCCCGCCTCCGGGGGCAGCGCCATGGGTCCACCGGACCACTGAACCGCCCGTAGGTCTGGAACACGTTCACCTCCAGTGGCAAGGTGGGGTGATGGCAGAGACCGAGTACGACGTCGTGGTGATCGGCGGCGGCCCAGCCGGAGAGGTGGCTGCGCAATACGCCATCGCCGGATCCTCACGAACCGCAGTGATCATCGAGCACGAACTCCTCGGCGGCGAATGTTCCTACTGGGCCTGTATGCCCAGCAAAGCGATGCTGCGACCGGTCGCCGTCCACGCCGCCGCCCGCCACCTCGATGGCATCAAGGTCGGCAAGAAGATGCTCCCCGAAGAACTGTTGCGCCGTCGCGACGACTGGGTGAACGACTACGAGGACGAGGGTCAGGTGAAGTGGGCTCATGGGCTCAACATCGACGTCGTCCGGGGTCACGGGATCCTGGTCGGGAAGCGCACGGTCGAGGTCGACAACGGTGGACGCAGCAGGACCATCAAGGCCCGGCAGGCGGTGGTCGTGGCCACCGGGAGTACGCCGATCATCCCGAGTATCTACGCCACCGCGCATCCCTGGACATCCCGCGATGCGACCGGTGTCCGGGATATCCCGGCGTCACTGATAGTGGTCGGCGGCGGTGTGGTCGCCTGTGAATCCGCGACGTGGATGGCCGCGCTCGGTACCAAGGTCACGCTGGTGGCCCGAGGCACGCTACTGGGCAAATCCGAGCCGTTTGCCGGTGAACTGGTTGCGCAGGGTTTGACCAACAGCGGCATCGACGTGCGGCTGGGCGCGGAGGTGACCGAGGTGGTCCGTCCGGTCGCGGCCGATACCGGGGTGGGCCGGATTCACGGTGATGCGGTGACGGTGACGGCAGGCAGCGAGTCGATCACGGCCGACGAGATCCTGGTGGCCACCGGAAGGCGTCCCGCACGCGCGGGAATCGGGCTCGATTCGGTCAAGGAAGATGCGTCGTGGCTGTATTGGGTTGGCGATGCCAGTGGCGGTCCGGCGCTGACACATTGGGGTAAATACCAGGCCCGCAATGTCGGTCACGCCATCGCCGCCCACGCCGAGAATCGGGTCCCACCTGCGGCGCCCGTCGACGTACCGGTCCCGCAGGTGGTGTTCACGGATCCGCAGGTGTCGAGCGTCGGGCTGACCGAACGTGAGGCGCTTGCCAAGGGAATCGACGTGAAGCTCGCCGATGTCGACATGTCGTCTGTTGCCGGGTTCGGGTTGTTGCGGGACGACGCCACCGGGCGGGCCCGCCTGGTGATCGACCGGAGCGCCGACGTCATCGTCGGGGCCACATTTGTAGGACCCGAGGTCGACGAACTCGTCCACGCCGCGACCATCGCGATCGTCGGGCGAGTGCCGATTGCAACGCTGTGGCACGCGGTGCCGTCATATCCCTCGGTGAGTGAGGTCTGGCTGCGGCTACTGGAGTCGCTCGACTGACTCCGTTGGATTCACACGCTGACCGCGAACCAGCCCTCGGCCTTCTCGATGGAGGTGTCCAGGGGTTGTGGCGTCACGGTTTCGTTGCCATCACGGCTGAAGGGTCCGTCGCCGAGTAATGCCACACCGGTGCAGGTGAATGTGCCGGTGATCGTCTCGTCGTCAAAACCGGTCAGGGTGACATCGCAGCCGGTGTGCATGCTGTCGGCGAAGTAGCCGCCGTCGACCTGCAGACCCATGAAGGCGTCTTCGACCTGGTGGGGATCCTTGCTGGGCAGATTGCCGTCGGTCTCGCCGTCGATGGTGATCAGGATGCCGGCCGATGGGTCACCGAACCGGATCTCGATCTCCTTGTCGATGGCGTCGTATTCGCCTGCGCTCGAATCGGTTTCGACGGTGATGCACTGCGTGGTCCCGTCGGACAATGTCACCGAATATGCCGCTGTGCCGGTGGTGTATTCGACTGATGATGTCGGTACCGCGAGGCGATCGGCGGGTGCGGCAACACCGCACCCGGCTGCGGTCCTGTTCGTCGCTTCGGTCGTGGTCGATTGGGCGACGGGGGCGCCGTCTTCAGAGCTGTCCGAACAGGCGGTTAGCAGGCCCAGGCCAAGGGCGCCCACGCCGAGTGCAGTGGTCAGACGGCGTGCAGATCGGTTGGCGGACACGAGGGTTCTCCTTGAACGATGTGCGGATCGATCAAGAACGTAACGCCCGCAGGGCGACTGCGGCCAGCAGATGAATTCGTTTGAATGTCAGCGGTCTACAGCATGGTCCCCGGATTGAGGATGCCGAGGGGATCGAGGGTGTCCTTGATGCGCCGGGTCAGTTCGATGACGTCGTCGCCCAATTGATCGGGTAGCCAACCTTTTTTGAGCCTGCCGACACCGTGTTCGCCGGTGATGGTGCCGCCAAGCGCAATTGCCAGATCCATGACCTCTCCGAATGCGGCATTGGCCCTTGCGGTCTCGTCGGCGTCGGTGGGATCGTGCACGATCAGCGGATGGGTGTTGCCGTCGCCTGCGTGTGCGATCACGGAGATGAGCACCCGGCGGTTGGCGGCGATCGCCTCGATACCGTCGATCAGGTCGGGCAGTTTGTGCAGCGGTACGCCCACGTCCTCGAGGAGCAGTTGTCCGATCTTTTCGATGGCGGGGATCGCAAATCGGCGGGCGGCGGTGAATGCCTCACCCTCGTCGGGGTCGGTGGTGGAGAACACCTCGGTGGCCCCGCAGTCGGTGAAGGCCTGTTCCATGACGGCGACCTCGGCGGCCGCAGCGGCACCGGGTGCGTCGGACTGGGCGACCAACAGTGCTCCGGCGCTGCGGTCGAGCCCCATATGAAGGTGGTCCTCGACGGCGTTGATCGCCACCTTGTCCATGAACTCGAGCATCGCCGGGCGGATGGTCGAGGTGATGGCCAGCACCGCCTTCGACGCGGCATGAACCGATTCGAACGATGCCACCACCGTGGATGCCGGCGGTTGCGGCGGCAACAGTCGCAGGGTGACCTCGGTGATGATGCCCAAGGTGCCCTCGCTGCCGACGAACAGCTTGGTCAGCGACAGCCCGGCGGTGTCCTTCAGTCGCGGTCCACCGAGACGGACCGCGCGCCCGTCGGCCAGGACCACTTCGAGTCCGAGGACGTAGTCGCCGGTGACTCCGTATTTCACGCAGCACAGGCCACCGGCGTTGGTGGCGGCATTTCCGCCGATGGAGCAGATCTCGAACGAGGACGGGTCCGGCGGATACCAGAGTCCGTGTTCTTTGGCCGCGGCTTTCACCTCGGCGTTGAGCAGGCCGGGCCTGCAGACCGCGGTCCGGGTCACCGGGTCGATGGTGATGTCGCGCATCTTCTCGGTGGTCAGCACGATGCCGCCGGACAGTGCCGTGGCGCCGCCGGACAGGCCGGTACCGGCGCCGCGGGGGATCACCGGGATCTGATGCTCCGCGCACCAGCGGACGGTCGCCTGGACGTCGGCGGTGCTGGTCGCCCGGACCACAGCGATGGGGGTGCCCGCATCGGGATCGAGGGCCCGGTCTTGCCGGTAGCCTGCGACGATGTCCGGATCGGTGACCACCACGCCCGCGGGCAATGCGGCTACCAGCTCTGCCATCACTGTTGTTGTCGACATGTTCGCAGCGTAATCGGCGACGCCGGACGCGGGGTGGAGAGAAGCGCTCGACCTATTGGGCGGAGACGAGCGCAGCGGAGCTCGACCTATTAGGCGGAGACGAAGCGCAGCAGAGCTCGACCTATTGGGCGGAGACGAAGCGCAGCGGAGCTCGACCTATTGGGAACTGACGACTCTGCTGATGCCCTCGGCCCATTCTTTGGCCTGCACCCTCGCGGCAACCTTCGACGACATGTCGTGACGTCCGTGCTCGCCGACCTGGCTCGCGCCGAGTTCGGTCAGCTTCTCGGCGATGATCTCGCCGCCGCGGTTGAAGGTCGCGTCGTAGACGCTGTCGCCGAGTCCGAATACGGCGAAACGCAGCCCGCCCAGCTCGGGCTTTTCCTCGTCGAGGCCTTCGGCGAATGGTTCGGCACCGGTCGGGAGCTCACCCTCGCCGTAGGTGCTGCAGACAACGACGAGGAAGTCGTCGGTGTCGAGATCTTCGACGGCGAAGTCGCTCATGTCGTACATCGAGACATCGTGTTGTTTGGCCAGGACGTCGGAGATCGCATCGGAAACGAGTTCCGCCGTGCCGGTCTCACTGCCGTACAGGATCACAACAGACATGTACATCTCTTTCTACGAGGATGAGGGCCGACCGAGGTTACCCTAACGGCCGGTCTTTTCGACCATCGGGCAAGCAGTACCCAGTCCGTGATGCTAGCGAATCCGATCCGGTGGTCATAGACAACCCGTAATGCTCGGTAGCCTGGGGGGATGAAACCCGACGCTGGCCAGCAGCCCGAGAATGCCCGTGACCCGAAGGGTCACAAAACCGGACTGTGGCGCGAGGCCGACGCGCGAAAGGGTGATTTCATCGGCAGTTACCACAACGGTCGTCGAGAAGGATTGTGGCGGCACTACTTTCGTGACGGCACAGTCCGCTCGGAGTCGAACTATCGTTTCGGCATCCTCCACGGCGAGAGCGTCTGGTATCGAGAAAACGGAGGTCTGCTGCAAAAGGGGACCTTTGTCGACGGTGAGAAGACCGGCCTCTGGGAGCGGTGGAGTCCCGAGGGGAACCTCATCGATCGTGGACATCGAGAGGACGGCAAGAAGACGGGGGAGTGGCAATACTTCGCCGCGGACGGATCGGTGGAGCGCACCACTGTCCACCGGCCCCATTCTGGCTGAACCGGACCGCAAGAAAATCGCCTGACATCGCATTCTGTGATGATTAGGCTCGTAGATGGACCCCACATGAAGGGATATGGCATGGCTGCCGATTCAGAAACCAAACGTAAGTTCCGCGAGGCCCTCGATCGCAAGAATCAGAAGGGGAAATTGGCGGAAGATCACAAGGACGCCGGCTCGAAAGCCGGTGGTCAGCACGGTGCAGAGGGTGGCCCGCACCAGTTCCGCCGCAAGACCGGGTAGTCCTTGCGCAGGTCATCTACGAACCCTCGCATTACTAGGAAGTCCTAGTATATAGTGATCGAGACAACACGTTCGTAGATGACTTGTGAGGACCCCATGACCAGGCAAATCGAACACTTTGTGGACGGCGTCCGCACCGCTGGAACCAGCGGCCGCACCGCTGATGTGCTGAACCCGAGCACCGGCAAAGTGCAGGCCACCGTACCGATGGCCAACCAGGCTGACATCGATGCCGCTGTCGCAGGCGCGGTCGAGGCGCAGAAGGTGTGGGCTGCGTGGAATCCGCAGCGTCGCGCTCGCGTGATGATGCGATTCGTTGCCTTGATCAACGAGAACATCGAAGAGCTTGCCGAGTTGCTGTCCATCGAGCACGGCAAGACCGTCCCCGACGCCAAGGGCGACATTCAGCGCGGCGTCGAGGTCATCGAGTTCGCCATCGGCATCCCGCACCTGATCAAGGGTGAGTTCACAGAAGGTGCCGGCACCGGCATTGATGTCCACTCGATCCGCCAGCCCCTCGGAGTGGTCGCAGGCATCACGCCGTTCAACTTCCCGGCCATGATCCCGCTGTGGAAGGCGGGCCCCGCGCTTGCCTGTGGCAACGCGTTCATCCTCAAGCCCAGCGAGCGCGACCCGTCGGTGCCGGTTCGTCTGGCCGAGTTGTTCCTCGAAGCCGGTCTGCCTGCCGGTGTCTTCCAGGTCATCCATGGCGACAAAGAAGCCGTCGACGGTCTGCTGCACCACAAGGACGTCCAGGCATTCGGCTTCGTCGGCAGCTCCGATATTGCGCAGTACATCTACTCCACTGCAGCGGCCAACGGTAAGCGCGCACAGTGTTTCGGTGGCGCCAAGAACCACATGATCATCCTTCCCGACGCCGATCTCGATCAGGTTGTCGATGCGCTGATCGGTGCCGGCTACGGCAGTGCAGGCGAGCGTTGCATGGCCATCTCGGTTGCCGTTCCGGTCGGAGAGGCCACTGCAAATCGTCTGCGCGAGAAGCTGATCGACAAGGTCAACGCGCTGCGCGTCGGCCACAGCCACGACATCAAGGCCGACTACGGCCCACTGATCACCAAGGCCGCCCTCGAGCGCGTCAAGGACTACATCCAGCAGGGTGTGGACGCCGGCGCCGAGCTGGTCATCGACGGCCGCGAGCGCGCTGCCAACGACCTGACCTACAACGGTGAGAGCCTCGAAGAGGGCTACTTCATCGGACCCACCCTCTTCGATCACGTGAAGAAGGATCAGACGATCTACACCGACGAGATCTTCGGCCCCGTCGTCTGCATCGTCCGTGCTGCCGATTACGAAGAGGCACTGGCACTTCCGACCGACCACGAGTATGGAAACGGTGTCGCGATCTTCACCCAGGACGGCGACGCCGCACGCGACTTCACCTCGCGGGTTCAGGTGGGTATGGTCGGCGTGAACGTGCCGATCCCGGTGCCGGTGGCCTACCACACCTTCGGTGGTTGGAAGCGTTCCGGATTCGGTGACCTCAACCAGCACGGAACCGCGTCGATCAACTTCTACACCAAGGTCAAGACCATCACGACCCGGTGGCCGTCGGGCATCAAGGATGGCGCCGAGTTCGTCATCCCGACCATGGACTGAGGCTTTTCGATGTCAGTTGAGACCTTTTCGCCGTTTGATCTGAATGCGGATGACAAGGTCATCGTCGACACCGCGGCGGCCTTCGCGCGCAAGCGGTTGGCGCCCAGCGCCCTCGACTGGGATGAGCGCAAGCACTTCCCGGCCGCAGAACTGCGTGAAGCCGCCGAGCTCGGTATGGCCGGGATCTACACCAGCGAGGATGTGGGAGGAAGCGGACTACGTCGTCTCGACGGTGTCCGGATCTTCGAGGAGTTGGCCAAGGCCGATCCGACCACCGCCGCGTTTCTGTCGATCCACAACATGTGTACCTGGATGGTCGATTCCTACGGCACCGAATCCCAGCGCCAGAGTTGGGCGTCGAAGATGGCGTCGATGGAAGCCATCGCGAGCTATTGCCTCACCGAGCCGTCCGCGGGAAGTGACGCTGCGGCGTTGCGTACCAAGGCGGTTCGGGACGGCGACCATTACATCCTCGACGGGGTGAAGCAGTTCATCTCCGGCGGTGGTGTCTCCGACGTGTACATCATCATGGCGCGTACCGGTGCCGAAGGGCCGCGTGGCATCTCGACGTTCATCGTGCCATCGGACACCCCCGGGCTGTCCTTCGGTGCCAACGAGCAGAAGATGGGCTGGAACGCGCAGCCCACCGCGCAGGTCATCATGGAGGGTGCCCGGGTGCCTGCCGCCAATCTTCTCGGCGAAGAAGAGGGCAAAGGCTTCGGGATCGCCATGAACGGCCTGAACGGCGGCCGCATCAATATCGCGGCATGCTCGCTCGGTGGCGCACAGGCGGCGTACAACAAGGCGATCACGTATGTCTCGG
This sequence comes from Williamsia sp. Y844, assembly GCF_056786475.1. NCBI lineage: Bacteria > Bacillati > Actinomycetota > Actinomycetes > Mycobacteriales > Nocardiaceae > Williamsia > Williamsia sp. Y844. The sequence continues at coordinate 807,268 of NZ_JBXCJB010000001.1, read as the reverse complement.
ATCGAGAAGCCTTCGGCGGCAAGCTGATCAACGAGCCGACCATCCGGTTCACGCTCGCCGACATGGCAACCTCGCTCGAGACGTCGCGGCTGATCCTCTGGAAGGCCGCCGCCGCACTCGACGCGGGCCATCCGGACAAGGTCGAACTGTGCGCGATGGCCAAGCGCTACGTCACCGACACCTGCTTCGACGTCGCCGACCAGGCGCTGCAGTTGCACGGTGGTTATGGGTACCTGAAGGAATACGGTCTGGAGAAAATCGTCCGCGATCTCCGGGTGAACCGAATACTGGAAGGCACCAACGAGATCATGCGGGTTGTGATCGGCCGGGCAGAGGCCGACAAGTCGACAAAGGGGCAATATCTATGAGCACCATCGCGTTTCTGGGCCTGGGTCACATGGGTGGACCCATGGCCAAGAACCTGGTCAAGGCCGGACACACCGTGCACGGATTCGATCCGTCGCCCGAGGCGTCCGCGGCCGCAACGGCCAACGGCATCGAGGTGTTCGCCGGTGGGATCGAAGCAGTGGCAGACGCCGACGTCGTGATCACGATGCTGCCGCACGGCAAGGCCGTCGTCGACTGCTACTCGCAGATCCTTCCCGGAACCAAAACCGGTGCGCTGCTCATCGATTCCTCGACGATCTCGGTCGAGGAGGCACGCAAGGTGCATCAGCAGGCGGCCGACCACGGCTTTGCCCAGCTCGACGCCCCCGTCTCCGGCGGTGTCAAGGGTGCCGATGCCGGCACCCTGGCCTTCATGGTTGGTGGCAGCGACGAGGCCTTCGTCACTGCGCAGAGCATTCTGGATCCGATGGCAGGCAAGGTGATCCACTGTGGTGGATCGGGTGCGGGTCAGGCGGCGAAGGTCTGCAACAACATGGTGCTCGCGGTGCAACAGATCGCGATCGGTGAGGCATTCGTGCTCGCCGAGAAGCTGGGCCTGGAAGCTCAGGCACTCTTCGACGTGATCACCGGTGCCACCGGTAACTGCTGGGCGGTCCATACGAATTGTCCAGTGCCCGGACCGGTTTCGACATCGCCTGCGAACAACGACTTCAAGCCGGGGTTCGCCACCGCACTGATGAACAAGGATCTCGGCCTGGCCATGGCCGCGGTCGAGTCGACCGGTGCGATCGCCCCGCTCGGCGAGCACGCCGCGACGCTCTACGCCGACTACGCACAGGAGAACGGCGCCAAGGACTTCAGCGCCATCATCGAAACCCTGCGCTGATCGACGTCGGACCACCACCACTTCGCTCACTGAACTCACGCCCGCGCAGTCTGCACTGCAGGCCGCGCGGATGTGAGAACAGTGAGCGGAGTTGTTTGTATCGGCGCCGATATTGGTAGAGCGGCCTGCCACTGGTAAAGAGATAGGTAATCAGTCCAGGTGCGAGGAGAAACCGATGACGCCCGCCAATGCCCAGAAGTTCTACATCGACGGTCAGTGGGTCGATCCCGTCGGGGCAGCGACGCTCGACGTCGTCGATCCGGCAACGGAGCGCAGTATCGCCACCATCGCGCTCGGCAATGAAAAAGACGTCGAACGGGCCGTTGCCGCGGCCCGATCGGCCTTCGACGGATTTGCCGCCACCACCCGCGACGAGCGAATTGCGTTGCTGGAACGGGTGATCGAAGTGTACAAGTCGCGGCTCGATGATCTGGCTGCCGCGGTGAGCGCGGAAATGGGTGCACCGGCGAAATTGGCCGCTGCCGCCCAGGCGCCGTCCGGGCTCGGACATCTGAAGGCCACGCTCCGGGCGCTACGGGACTACGAGTTCGAAGAGAAGCTCGGTTCGACCACTGTTGTCTACGAACCGGTTGGCGTCTGCGCCTTCATCACCCCGTGGAACTGGCCGTTGAACCAGATCGTGGCGAAGGTGGCACCGGCGCTGGCGACCGGCTGCACCATGGTTCTCAAGCCGTCGGAGATCGCTCCGCTGAACGCTCTGGTATTTGCCGAGATCATGCATGAGGCAGGCGTGCCTCCGGGTGTGTTCAACCTGGTCAACGGTGATGGTCCGACGGTGGGCGCGGCCCTGTCGTCGCATCCTGAGGTCGACATGGTCTCGTTCACCGGTTCGACCCGCGCCGGTATCGAGGTCGCCAAGAATGCCGCACCGACGGTCAAGCGGGTGGCGCAGGAACTCGGTGGCAAGTCGGCCAACATCATCGTCGACGACGACGCGTTCGCCGGGGCCGTGGCACGCGACGTCGCCGCGATGGTGGTGAACTCGGGGCAGTCCTGCAACGCCGGCTCACGCATTCTGGTGCCGGCATCGCGGATGGACGAGGCCGCAGAGATCGCCAGGGCGACGGCGGCAAAGATCGTGGTCGGCGCACCCGATGGTGCCGATACCGTTATCGGACCGGTGGTTTCGAAAGCGCAGTTCGACAAGATCCAGCGGTTGATCCAAACCGGCATCGACGAGGGCGCGACGGTGGTGACCGGTGGCCCGGGCCGCCCGGAGGGCATCGAGGTGGGCTACTTCGTCAGGCCCACGGTGTTCGCCGACGTCACCAATGACATGACCATCGCCCGCGAAGAGATCTTCGGTCCGGTGATGACACTCATCGGCTACCAGGACGAGGACGACGCCGTCCGCATCGCCAACGACTCGAATTATGGTCTGGGCGGGCTGGTTTCATCGGCCGACCCGCAACGGGCCCGCCGCATCGCGCGCCGCATGCGGACCGGCACGGTGCACGTCAACGGGGCCCCGCTGGATCGCAGCGCCCCGTTCGGTGGCTACAAACAGTCGGGCAACGGCCGCGAGTTCGGCAAGTTCGGGATCGAGGAGTTCCTCGAGGCGAAGGCAATCTTCGGCGACAACGACTGAGTGACACCGAATTCACTCCGGCGGCATCGGTTCTCAGATGTCGCCGGAGTGCTTGCGTACCGCGTTGATCGACTTGACCAGTGAATTGGCCTGGGACTCGGTCATTCCGACGTCGCCGAAGACGTCGCTGTTGAGCGCGAGGGTGGCTTCTTCCACCGTCTCGCGCCCGGAATCGGTGATCTCGACGAGTGTGGTGCGACGGTCCGTCGGGTGCGGTACGCGGCGGACCATGCCGGCCTCCTCGAGGCGGCGGATCGCGTGGGTCACCGAGGTCACGTGCACCTGGAGCCGGTCGCTGGCCTTGGTGATCGGTAGCGCGCCTCGCCTGCTGAATGCCAGTAGTCGCAGGAGTTCGAACCTGGAGAAGCTCAGCCCCCAGGGCTTGAGTACCGATTCGACCCGGGCGAGCAGGATCTGATGGACGCGCATCACCGATGTCACGGCCTGCATGCCGACTGCAACGTCACCCCATCCGGCCGCCTCCCAGTTTCGGCGAGCCTCGGCGATGGGGTCGTCGTCTGGGAAGTCGCTCGGCATCCTCCTATTCAACAGCAGCGGCAGCGCGCGTCCCGGTAGGTCCCGACCCCAATGTCGACACCGGTTTATGTGACAGTGAGCATTGACACATTGTGGGGTGGCGCATAGCGTCGGGTTCAGCGAACACAACGCCACCAGGAGGCCCGATGTCAGCCCCATCCCGATCCCGTTCCGAATCACCGAAGGCCGAGGTGTCCGGCGGCCGTGAGGCGATCGCCGCGAGATTGCTCAGCGGTTCGGTCAAGCGGTCGTATTCACCGATCGTCGACCTCGACTGGGACGCCCCACTCGATCCGGACAAGTACTTCTTGCCGCCGCGGGTGTGCAGTTTGTACGGCACCGAGTTGTGGACGGGCCTGTCCGAGGAGCAGCGGATCGAGGTGTCCCGCCAAGAACTCGCCAACATCCTCTCGATCGGTATCTGGTTCGAGAATCTGCTCAACCGGTCTCTGCTGCAACGACTTCTCAAGCAGGATCCGGCGTCGTCGGTCAGCCACTACGCCCTGACCGAGATGGGCGACGAATGCCGTCACATGGTGATGTTCGGGCGCGCCATCGAACGCAGCGGCGCGCGGGCCTACGGCTTGGCGGGGTGGGAGCGAATGATCATGCTGGCGCTCCCGTTCGGATTGCGGGGCTCGATGATGTGGGTTGCCGCGCTGGTCGGTGAGGAGATCTTCGATGCGCTGCAGCGCGAGATGCTCGACGATCCCGAGCTGCAGCCGCTGGTCTCCCGGCTGATGCGGATCCACGTCACCGAAGAGTCTCGGCACATCGGGTTCGCCAGGGACGGCATCGTCCGTCGTCGCAGTACCCGCGGGCGCTGGGAGACCTTTCTGGCCGCGAACCTGCACGGACTGGCCGCGCTGCGATTCAAATACCTCTTCACCAATCCGGCCATGTACGCCCGGGCGGGTCTGGACAAGCACGAGGCCACCCGCGTCGCCCGCAGCAATCCGAACTTTCACCAGATGCAGCTGCTCGGGTTCGCCGATCTCGCGCAGTTCCTCGAGGACAACGGTCTGATGACCCGGTTCTCGCGCGGGGCGTGGCGCAAGGCGGGCTTCCTCGAATGAGCTGGTTACGCGTGGGTCTGGTCGGATCGGGACCGGCCATGTCGGCGATGGTTGCGCGATTGCGCAGATCGCCCATCGACGTCGAGTTCTCGACTGTGGCGGCGGTCGGGGAGTTCGACGCCACCAGCGACCTCTGGGACAACGACGGACGCAGCCGGATCCTGATCACCTCGGACGCTGCGCCCGACGACAACTACCTCGGAGTCGTCAGCAGTCGGCAGCCCAACCTTTTTCACGTCGATGGTCCTGCGGTCGACTACATCGGTGCGGCCATCGACGAACTCGTCTTGTCCGGCTCGACCCGGGTGCAGGTGCGGATACCGATCGAACGGTCATGGCTCGGGTACGTCCGCGCCAACGGCGGTGAGCGCAAACGCGCCCGTGAGCTCAACCGGTTCGATGCCTCCGACCATGACTTCAGCTCTGCCGAGATCCGGGACGAGGGCGTCTACGACGGACCGGCTTCCATCGGTCACGAAGAGGATCAGGTCACTTCCCGGATCCGGGTCCAGGGTTACGTCGATCCCCTCGACGGCCAGTACCACTGGGCCGGAATCGCCTTCGGTGACGAGGTCCGCGCGCTCAAGGATGCGAAGGTCACCGCGGTGGAGGTCGTGGTCGGCGATGGCGAGCCGGTACCGGCCCGCCTCACGGAGATCACCCCGTGGGGGACCGTACGGATCACCGGTGTCGGAGCACCGCCCTATCCGCTCGACGACGCCGAGCTTCTGGTCCGCGGCGCACAGCCTGGTTCGCAGTTGATTCCTGCACCGAGCAATTCTCCGTAGACTGGGCACCGTGCGACCGCCGAGGTCGCGCCAGGTCGAGGAGGAACCATGGCCAAAGAAATCGACAGAGACCGTACCCGGGCGGTCAAACAGACCGTCTCCGCCCATCCCGGCATGGTGTTGTTCGCTCTGGCCCCGGCGGTGATCGTCTTCGGTGTCCTGTGGCTCATCACCAATTTCTGGATTGCGCTGATCGTCGGTGTGGTCGCCGGCGGCGCCGCCCTGTGGAAGCTCCTCAGCAATTGATGTCCCGACACTGATGTCAGGCGCGCAACCCAGCACCAGGGTCGACAGCTGGATCTGGGCGGTCCGGCTGACCAAGACCCGATCCGCCGCTGCCACCGCCTGTCGCGGTGGACACGTCAAGGTCAACGGAACCCCGGCCAAGCCTGCGCAACATGTGGCGATCGGCGACGAGGTCCGGATCCGGGCTGCCGGCCGCGACCGCATCGTGGAGGTCGCCCGAGTCGTCTCCAAGCGAGTTGGCCCACCCGTTGCGGTGGAGTGTTTCATCGACCGCAGCCCACCTCCTCCTCCCAAGGAACTGCTCGCCGCGCTCCCGTTGCGCGATCGCGGCAGCGGTCGTCCCACCAAACGTGAACGGCGCGAGACGGACCGGCTGCTCGGCCGACCAGATGTCAGCTGATCAGTCGGCCGCAGGCGGGCACTTCTCTACACTGCAATCTGTGATGACCTCGGCGCGCAAGAATCGGATCGGGGCGGTGATGGCGGCGGCGTTCGCGGCGATGCTCATGGTGGTGGGTTGCTCCGATGACAGCTCCGCCGACACCGACCGGACAACCAAGGCGGACGCACCCAGCGGCAAGGCCGGGGAGGGTCCGTTCTTCGGTGAATGTGGTGGCGTCACCACCGAGGACGTCACTGCGGTCTCCAAGATCGGTGGCCTGACGAACACGATCAACAATCCATCGGTCTGCGAATGGGTCACCGCGCAGGATCAACTCGGTCCGCAGTTGTCGTTCAACTGGTACCGCGGCAGCCCGATCGGCCGCGAACGCGCCACCATCCAGCTCTCCCGAGACGTGGTCGAGGACATCACGATCGACGGCCACACCGGCTTCATCGGCTCGAGTGAGGGTATCTGCGAGATCGGTATCGACTTCGGCGCCGATTTCTTCGAGTGGTCGGTCACCTACGGCCTGGCCTCACCGGGTCAGGCCTACCCGAGCCGTGCCGAGATCTGCGAAGTGGCCAAAACGCTTGCCACCCAATCCGTCGAGAACGCCAAATGACGGGCCGCCGAAAGACGGGCCGCCCCAGCGGGGTTCGTCGCCGTGTCGCCGGGCCGGCCCTGCTGGCCGTGCTGGCCACTGTCGCCCTGCTGGCGGGCTGTACCCGGGCGGTCGACGGGGATGCCACCGCGATCGGTGGAGGTAGCGGCACCGCCGACGGAAACGTCGACACCGACGACTACAAACGCCTGCTCTACGAGTGCGAGATCATCGCCCCGGAATCCATCGCGAACGCGGTCGGCGGCACGGTCGCCGAACCGGGCTTCTATGGTGCGATCTGCCGATGGACGGTCAACGGCCCGGTCGTCACCGAGGTCACGTTCAACTGGTTCGAGTGGGGCGACATCGAGGTCGAGAAGTCGACGGCCAAACAACTCGGCTACACCACCGAGAACGTCAAGGTCGCCAGCGTCACGGCCTTCACACAGGTCAACCCGGCCCGTCCGGCGTCGTGTGGGATCACCGCCAGGGCGCCCGGCGGCGGGATCTACACCTGGTTCGTCGAACCGCGCAGCACGACACCGATCGGAGATCCCTGCGCGGCACCGACCAAGCTGATGGAGATACTGCTCGGCGGCGGACAGTGACGGGCCTCGAACGATAGATCAGACGGGGCGTTTGGTGATGGTGACGGTCGCTGCCACCTTGTCGCCGTCGATCATCCACATCTGGAGCTGGTCGGCATCCCGCCGGCGCCGGATCGTCACCGTTGCTCCGGGTTGGATCGCGCGCAGGTATTCGATGACGACGCGATGTGGGCCCTTGACGAGGTCCTCGTGGTCGAGGACTTCATCTTCGACAACGGCGAAGTATGCGGCGTTGTTCAGATGCTTGAACGGATCGAAGTCGGTGGCCCGGAGAACATGCGGGCGGTCGGCCTCCGACGGCTCGGGCGCGGTGGCGGTGTTCATCGTCTTCCAACGCAGTCGATGTTCGTCGGTCGACCGGCTCAGCAATTCGAACGCCTCGTCGGTCAGCCGTGAGGGCAGACCCTGATCGTTGACGTTGATCCAGAACGCCTCGGTCTCGATGAGTCCGTCTTCGCGAGGCTCCGGGTTGAACCGATTGGTCTCGTGGGTCGAGGTCACCCGGACCCGCATGTTGGTCCAGCGGGTCGACAGCGCGCCGCACCAGCGCTCGAGTTTCACCTCTGCAGGCCAGGAGATCGGGCGGATCACGTCGATCACCGTGCGACGGACGATCCAGAACGGATCGGTGGTGTGGAAGTCGGTCGCCTCGAGGTTGTCGTTGGCGATGTCCTGGAGGTAGCGGGTCAGTCCGTCGAATCGCAGGCGCATGTACTGGTCGACGTCTCCCGTGCGGACCCGGTAGTTCGATTCGAAGTGGCGGGCGCCTTCCTTGAGATCTGGCAGCTCGAGGGGGTGCAGTGCAGCGTCGATCGGCGAATCCGGCATATCGGGTCCTCTCGTTTTCCGCGGTGGCAAGCGGGTGTCGCGAAGGTCCGCACCAGGATCGCAGCATATGGGCTTCTCGTAATCGGGCGGGTGGCATTACCTTTGTGGGACCGGCGTAACAAAAAGTGTCGAATGATGACCTCCGACACGTCTACTCGGTCGCGGGGACTCAGCCATAACTCCTCGTCGCGGCCTGGTAGTTGGACGCCGGGCAAATTCAGGGTAAAAATTGGAACAGGTTCCATTTTTGGAACGAAGAGAGTAGTCGAGGTAGGGGCCGTATGGCACACGTGATCACGCAGCCTTGTTGCAACGATGCCAGTTGCATCAGCGTATGTCCGGTGAACTGCATTCACCCGACGCCGGATGAGCCGGAGTTCGCCACCGCGGAGATGTTGTACATCGATCCGGATACATGCATCGACTGTGGTGCATGCATCGACGAGTGCCCGGTGGAAGCGATCTTCCCGGACGATGCGCTCGACGAAGGCCAGGAGCGTTACCTCCAGATCAACGCGGACTACTACACCGACCACGACGTGTCGGGTGGTCTGGTCGCACCGCGCAAGAAGCCGCCGCTCCCTGCTGACAAAGAACTCCACGTTGCGATCGTCGGGGCCGGGCCCGCTGCCTTCTATGCGGCCGAGGAACTGGTTCGGCACAGCTCGATCCGCGTCGACATGTTCGACCGCCTCCCGACCCCGTACGGCCTGGTGCGGGCCGGTGTCGCTCCGGATCATCCGTCGACCAAGGGCGTGGAGAAGACGTTCGCGTCCACCGCTGCCAAGCGAACATTCGAGTACTTCCTGAATGTCGAGGTCGGCAAGCACCTCGACCACGGTGACCTGACCGACCACTACGGCGCCGTCATCTACGCACATGGAGCGTCGACCGACAAGCACCTGGGTATCGACGGTGAGGATCTGTCCGGCAGCATCGCCGCGACCGATTTCGTGGCCTGGTACAACGGGCACCCCGATTACACCGACAAAGACTTCGACCTGTCGGCGCAGCGTGTGGTCGTGGTCGGCAACGGCAACGTCGCCCTCGACGTGGCCAGGATCCTGCTGGACAGCCCAGACAAGCTCGCCAAGACCGACATCGCCGATCACGCCCTCGAGAAGCTGCGGAGCAGCAACGTCTCGGAGGTCGTCCTGCTCGGCAGGCGCGGCGTGGCCCAGGGCGCGTACACCAACTCGGAGTTCCTCGCGATGGGCGACATCCCCGGTGTCGACGTGATCATCGACCCCGAAGAACTCGTGCTCGATGCGGCGAACCAGGCCGCACGAGACGCCGGGACCCTCGACTCGACGATCGCCACCAAGGTGCGCATCGCCGAGGAGTTCGCCGCGCGCGTGCCCACCGAGGGCAACAAGCGGGTGGTGTTCCGCTTCCTGGTGTCGCCGCTGGCGATCAAGGGTTCGGGTGAGGGCGTCGAAACTGTCCGTTGTGCTCGCAACGAGTTCGTGAACGCCCCGGATGAGTCGGCGGACAACTCCGGCGATTCACCACGGCCGGCATCGAGCCGGGTTGCGATCAGGCCGACGGGCGAAGAGTTCGATCTGCCTGCCGGCGTGGTGATGCGGGCGATCGGTTACACCGGTCTGCCTTTGCAGGGTGTGCCGTTCGACGGTGGTCAGGGCGTGGTGCCCAACACCGGAGGGCGTGTGCTCGAGACACCCGGCGGTGAACGGCTCGAGGGCGTGTACGTCACCGGCTGGATCAAGCGCGGGGCCACCGGCGGTATCGGCATGAACCGGTTGTGTGGTCAGGAGACCGCACTCGCGGTCATCGCGGACTTCACGGAGGGCAAGCTCTCCGACCCGGTGAAGTCGCGTGAGGAGATCCCCGCTCTCATCGCGGAGCGCGGCGCCGACCGGATCGATGGCGCCGGCTGGAAGAAGATCGATCTCGCCGAACGCACCGCGGGCAAAGCGGCGGGACGACGGCGGATCAAGCTCGTCAGCATCGAGGCCATGGAGGCTGCCGCCAAGGCCTAGGCACCCGAAATGGGGCCGGCCGGGTGAATCCGGCCGGCCTCGGCAGTGTTCTGCCGAACCAGCAAGGCACGTTCTGGACGGATACGGTTACGGCCACCAGGCCCGGTACGAAAGGTCACAATGCGCGTAGCACTGCTGTCTTACCGAAGTAAGCCTCATTGTGGTGGACAGGGCGTGTACGTGCGTCACCTGTCGCGGGAACTGGCGCTGCTGGGACATCAGGTCGAGGTGTTCTCCGGCCAGCCGTATCCCGATCTGGACGACAAGGCGATCGCCGCGGGTGTCACGCTCACGAAGGTGCCCAGCCTGGATCTCTACAACGACGAGAATCCGTTCCGGACGCCGTGGCCGTGGGAGATCAAGAGCTGGATCGACGCCCTCGAGGTACTGACGATGTGGACCGCGGGATTCCCGGAGCCACTGACGTTCAGCCTGCGCGCCGCGCGGCTCCTGCGGAACCGGACCGAAGATTTCGACGTCGTCCACGACAACCAGTGCCTGGGCTACGGACTGTTGCAGATCGAGCGCGACGGGTTACCGGTCCTGGCGACCATCCACCACCCGATCACGCGGGACCGGGAACTCGCGGTGAAGGCGGCGAAGGGGTGGCGCAAGATCACCGCGCGACGCTGGCACGGCTTCCTGGCCATGCAGGGCCGGGTGGCCCGTCGGATACCGCGCCTGCTGACGGTGTCGCGCAGCAGCGAGGTCGACATCCGCAAGGCCTTCGGCATCCCCGAAGGTCGCCTGACAACGATCCCGCTCGGCGTCGACACCGAACAATTCCGGCCAGGGGCGCAGCGGGTGCCGGGCCGCATCGTGTGTGTCGCCAGCGCGGACGCCCCACTCAAGGGTGTGTCGTATCTGCTCGAAGCGGTGGCGAAGTTGCGCGCCGAACGGAATGTGGAGCTCAAGCTGGTGTCGAAGCTGGTGCCCGGCGGACCGTCGGACACCCGGATCGACGAGCTCTCGATCCGAGATTCGGTCGAGGTCGTCTCGGGCCTGGACGACGACGAGCTCGCGGCGTTGCTGGCCTCGGCCGAAGTCGCCTGTGTGCCGTCACTCTACGAGGGTTTCTCGTTGCCCGCGGTCGAGGCGATGAGCTGCGGGACACCGTTGGTGGCAACGCGCGCCGGTGCCATCCCCGAGGTCGTCGGGGAGGCGCAGGAAGCGGCGCTGTTGGTGCCACCGATGGATTCGGGTGCATTGGCAACGGCTCTGGGGTCGCTGCTCGGTGACAGGGAGTTGCGGGATCGGCTCGGCGCAGGTGGTCGCGCCCGGGTCGAGGACCGGTACAGCTGGTCGGCCGTCGCCGCCAAGACCGCACAGAACTACCAGCTCGCGATCGACGAGTTCAATCAATCAGAAACGTTCGGGCACTAGGGGGCAGAGTTGTTAACCGTTGATTTTGATCGACTCGGAGTTGGCGCGGGGTGCAAGGCGATCGACATCGGGGCCGGGCAGGGACGGCACTCGTTCGAGATGTTCCGGCGTGGTGCCGACGTGATCGCATTCGATCAATCGGAAAGCGACATGGCCGCGGTCGCGGAGATGTTCGACGCGATGATCGCGGAGGGGCAGGTTCCGGCCTCGTCCAAGGCCCGCGCCGAAGTCGGTGACGCACTGCGACTTCCGTACGCCGACGGTGAGTTCGATGTGGTCCTGATGTCGGAGATCCTCGAACACATCCCGGACGACACCGACGCCATCGCGGAGATGGCGCGCATCCTGAAGCCCGGGGGGCTGGCTGCGGTGACGGTCCCGCGGTACTGGCCGGAAAAGGTCTGCTGGGCTTTCTCGGACGAGTATCACGCCAATGAGGGTGGGCACATCCGGATCTACAAGGCGTCCGAACTGGCAGGCAAATTGCGCAATGCCGGACTCGAGGTGACCGGAACGGGACATGCGCACGCACTGCATGCGCCATATTGGTGGCTCAAATGTGCAGTGGGCGTGGAGAAAAACGACAACCCGCTGGTGAAGGCTTATCACAAGCTGCTGGTGTGGGACATGATGAGCGCGCCGAAACTGACGCGGGTTGGCGAGCAGATCCTCAACCCGGTGATCGGCAAGAGCGTGATCCTGTATCTGCAGAAGCCCGCAATTGGGTCGAGCTCCGCCTCCGGCCCCGGGTCGGCCTGATCCATGGCCGACCTGCCGAACCTGACGGACGCGCCGAACACTGTTGAACTGCCGAACAAACTCGACCTGCCGAACCTCGCCGGGATCCTCACGGTCGACGAGTGGCTGGCGACCGGCCGGGCCATCGCGGCGATGCAAGAGCCGACCGGCGCGTTGCCGTGGTTCCCGGGTGGACAGACCGACCCGTGGGACCATATCGAGTCGGCAATGGCGTTGTCCGCCACCGGATTGATCGCGGAGGCGGAGGCGGCCTACGAGTGGTCCCGGCGGCTGCAGCGCGAAGACGGTTCATGGCCGATCCGGTTGGTGGTGGGGGAGGTGACCGACGCCAACACCGACAGCAACTTCTGCGCGTACATCGCCGTCGGTGTCTGGCATCACTACCTGATCACCGGGGACATCCGATTCCTGGAGAAGATGTGGCCGACGGTGTCGTCGGCGATCGACCTGGTTGCCGAGTTCCAGGCACCGGGCGGGGAGTTCTATTGGGGCGCAACCCATCCCTTACCGCCGCAGACCGGTGCCCACGAGGGGATGTACCACAGCGCGCTGATCACCGGGAACGCCAGCATTCATCAGGGGCTGGGGTGCGCGATCCTGATCGGCAACGAGTTGGGCAGGCCGGTCGGTGATTGGGAAACCGCACTGCTGGCCCTGGGTCACGCGCTGCGTAGTCATCCGGAACTGTTCGAACCCAAGCCCGAATACTCGATGGACTGGTACTACCCGGTGCTCGGCGGCGCGATCCGTGGTCGCGCCGGACAAGAACTGATCGCCGCACGTTGGCACGATTTCGTGGTCACCGATCTGGGCATCCGATGCGTGGATCACCGGCCGTGGGTGACCGGCGCCGAGACCTGTGAACTGGTGCTGGCCCTGGATGCGTTGGGCGACACCGCCGATGCCACGCTGCTGCTCGGTGACATGCAGCATCTACGCGACCCCGACGGCTCGTACTGGACCGGACTGGTGTTCGCCGACGGCAAGCGCTGGCCGGTCGAGAAGAGTTGCTGGACGTCGGCTGCGGTGGTGCTCGCTGTAGATGCGCTCAGTCGCACCACCGCAGGCAACGGCATCTTCCGGGACGCCGATCAGGTGGCGGCTCGTATCCGGGTCACCGGTTCGGACGGATGTGGTTGCGCCACTGCGTGACCGGGTTCGGCTATCCGCGGCGCGGTGCGGTCATTCGCGTCCGATGGTGTCCAGCTCGGCGAGATCGTCATCGGACAGTGTGAGCCCGGCGCCTGCGATGTTCTCGCGGAGGTGCGCGATCGACGACGTGCCGGGGATCAGCAGGATGTTCGGTGATCTGTCCAGCAGCCAGGCCAGGGCAACCGACATCGGAGTCGCGCCGAGCCGGGTGGCCACGGAGGAGAGCGCCGAGGACTGGAGTGGGCTGAACCCGCCGAGCGGGAAGAACGGCACGTAGGCGATGCGCTGCGCGGCGAGCCGGTCGATCAGCTCGTCGTCCCGGCGGTGGGCGAGGTTGTACATGTTCTGCACGCACACGATCGGTGCGATGTCCTGTGCTTCGGCAACCTGTTCGGGGGTGACGTTGCTCAGGCCGAGGTGACGGATGAGGCCCTGCCGCTGGAGGTCGACGAGCGTCGTGAACGCTTCATCGACCGGGTCCGCCGCCGTCCCATCGGCGGTGCCGAGTCGTAGGTTCACCAGATCCAGGGTCTGCAGTCCGAGCGATTCGAGGTTCTCCTCGACCTGACGACGCAGCTGATCCGGCTCTCGTGCCGTCGGCCAGCCACCCTGATCGTCGCGCTGCGCACCGACTTTCGTCATGACGTGCAGCGAGTCCGGGTAGGGATGCAGTGCTTCGCGGATCAGCTGGTTGGTGATGCGAGGCCCGTAGACGTCGCTGGTGTCGATGTGGGTGATGCCCAGGTCGACGGCCTCGCGCAGGACGGCGATCGCGCCGTCGGGATCGGCGGGCGGGCCCATGACCCAGGGGCCCGCGAGTTGCATTGCGCCGTAGCCGAAGCGGGTGACGGTCAGATCGCCCAGCGCCCAGGTGCCACCGGGCAGTGTTGCGGAGAGTGTGCTCATGTGGATGTGTCTTTCGTGTCGATCGCGCGTCGGTGCCTCGTGGCGCCTCACTTCACAATCGTCCTGTAACTTCCTATTGGGAAGTGGGCACTTTCGAGTGCCTTTGTCACCCGTAGGTGAGGGAGCAGACGATGAGCACGACCACGGCGGCCGATAAGCGCGCTCAGGCCAAGACCGAATACGACGCATTCCTGGATGTCTGTCCGAGCCGCAAACTGCTCGATCGGCTGTCCGACAAATGGGTCACCCTGATCCTGTGCGCGCTCGGCGGCGGATACCAAGCCGACGAACCCCGTCCGATGCGCTTTTCGGAACTGTCCCGGGCGCTTGCAGGCGTCAGTCAGAAGATGCTCACGCAGACACTGCGTTCGCTGGAGCGGGACGGCTTCATCACGCGGACCGTGACCGCCACCGTCCCCGTCACGGTCTCCTATGAACTCACCGATCTCGGTCTGTCACTGCGTCACCTGATGAGCGGCCTGAAGAACTGGGCCGAGACGCACATGGACGAGGTGGACCAGAACCGCGCAGCACACGATGCCCGCACGGCCGACGGCCCGATCGCCGCGTACTCGATCAGTTGAACTGGCAGCCAGACAGGGGCTTTCCGGCGAAGCGATCGAGGAGGTAGTCGACGCCACCGCCGGGCAGTACACCGTCGGTGATCATCGGCAGTGCGTGATTGGCCGCGGTGCCAGACAGGATCGGCGGGATCCCGTTGCTGCGGAACTCCACCGTTGCGCCCTGGTCGCACCAGTTCTGTGCCAGCCGTCGGGCCTGCGCGTACGGGATGACGTCGTCGTTGAGGCCGTTGGTCACCAGGACCGGTGCGGTCGGGGTGAGTTTGCCGATCTCCTGGTCCTCGATCACCGCGAGCGCGGTGGGGCTGTCCCTCACGTTGTCCAGCATTGACCGTCCGTCCTTCGTCAGCGATGTTGTCGACATGAACGGGTGGGACAGGATGCTGTCGCCGATGCACTCGGTGGAGATCCGCTTCAGGACAGCTTTTCCGGCGTCCGTGAACTTGTTGTCGACCAGGTCCGCCAGCACCGGATGACGCTCGACAAATCCGTTCAACGCATAGCCGATCGCTCCGGCGATGAGGTTGTCGTCGATTGCGGGCAGGACGTCGAGAAGGTCGGCGGGTGGTGCGCCGGCGAACGTGCCCTTGACGTTGAGTTCCGGTGCGTAGGTGGGCTGGAGTTCTGCTGCTGCAGCCGCAGCGCCACCGCCCTGCGAGTAACCCCAGAAGGCGATGGGCGCGTCAGCGTCGTCGCCGAGCGACAGTGCCGCCCGCGCGCCGTCGAGCATCGCGTGTGCTTCCTCGGCGCGGTTGACGTAGGTATGGGTGCCGGGGGTACCGAGCCCGATGTAGTCGGTCATGAAGACCCGGGCTCCTTCGGCCAGCCAGCGGTCGGCGGCGATCAACTCGTAGTTGATCGATGCGGAGAGCGGATCGTCGCTCACACGCAGTGCGGTGGAGAAGTTGCGGGAGGGCGCGCATTGGTCGCCCTGGCCGACGGTTCCCGGGCCGATGACGATCGTCGGCCGGTCACCTTCACCCCGCCACGGGACCGCGGGTTCGACGAAGCTGCCGGTGACGGCGGTGGCGGTGCCGTCCTGGAGTGCGGAGGTGTACATGATCCGCTGTCCTTCGCCCGGCCACGAACCGCTGCGGCCGGGTATCGAGGCGTACAACGGCATCGACTGGGTTTTCAACACGGTCCCGGCGTCGGCGCTGATATCTGCAGGCGGCGTGTAGAAGCCACCAAAGGTGTCAGGTTCGGCCTGCGCCACTGCGATCACCCCAGCGACCTGCACCAATCCCGCAATCGCAATCGTCGATATCAACCGTGACATCCGCATTCATCGCCCCCGTTGGCGTTCCGCCGACGGTATTACCCGCCAGTAACTTATGTGAGTCGGGACGCTATCAGAAGTGTGTGTGGTGGCGAGCACAAGGATGTCTTACGCGTCGCTAATTGTTGTTTTCGGGTTGGGTGAACGCCGGTCTGGCGAATCTGGAACGTGTTATATTTCTGAGGTTCGCCGGACTGGTGTCCAGTCACCAGTCCATATTGCTTCGGAATGTCGGATTCTTTTGCGGAAAGGCTGCAACCATGGACTTCGGGATCGTCCAGTTCACGAGCGATCGGGGCCTTGCGCCGTCGGTGCTCGCTCCGCTCATCGAGGAGGCGGGATTCGATGCGTACTTCGTCCCCGAACACAGTCACATCCCCACCCGGCGGGACGCGGCCCATCCGCAGACCGGTGACTCGTCGCTGCCCGACGACCGCTACATGCGCACGCTCGATCCCTGGGTTTCCCTCAGTGGTGCTGCCGCGGTGACCTCGCGGGTCCGGCTCGGCACCGCTGTTGCGCTTCCGGTGCAATCGGATCCGTTGACACTCGCCAAGAGCATCGCAACACTGGACCACCTGTCCGGCGGTCGGGTGACCCTCGGCGTCGGATTCGGTTGGAACCTGGACGAACTCGGCGATCATCACGTTCCGCCGAAGCGTCGCCGGACCATGTTGCGCGAGTACATCGAGGCCATGCGGGCGCTCTGGTCGCAAGAGGAAGCCGAGTACAGCGGGGAGTTCGTGAACTTCGGGCCCTCGTGGGCCTGGCCCAAGACCGTCCAGCAGCCCGGCCCGCCGGTACTGGTCGGGGCCTCGGGCAACGAAAAGAATTTCAAGTGGATCGCCCGTAGTGCGGACGGTTGGATCACCACGCCGGGGGAGCAGGACATCGAGGGTTCGGTGAGGCTGCTGCAGCAGATCTGGGCTGACGCCGGGCGCGAGGGTGCGCCGCAGATCGTGGTGCTCGACTTCAAGCCGGTCGCCGAGAAGCTCGACCAGTGGCGCGAACTGGGCGTCACCACGGTTCTGTACGGCGTGCCCGACGACAACGCCGAGAAGGCCGGTGCCTATCTGGCGAAGCTCGCAGGCAAGCTGGGCCTGCGCCCGGTCGGCGTCTGACTGTCGACCGGCTGTCAAGACCGCCGACCGTGCCCTCAATACCGCCGAACGTGCCCGTATTGCCGTCGAGCATGCCAAAGTAGCCGTAGCCCAGGGGAATTCACTCAACACCAAGGATGCTGCAGATGGATGCTCACGTCGATTTTCCGGAACTCGGTTGTTATGGACTCGCCGGGCATGCGAACAGCCCGCGCGATCTACTCGGTGAGGTCGAGCTCGCCGAACGCCTGGGCATCGGGTCGATCTTCCTGTCCGAGCGGTTCAACACCAAGGATGCCGCAGTGATGGCCGGTGCGGCAGGCGCGGTCAGTCAGCGGATCGGAATCGCCTCGGCGGCAACCAATCACAACACCCGTCATCCGCTGGTCACGGCAACCATGGCCACGACCCTGCATCGGCTGACCGGGGGGCGCTATGCGCTGGGTCTCGGGCGCGGCTTCGACATGCTCTTCGATGTCATGGGTCTGCCGCGGGTGACCTCGGCGCAGTTGGAGGATGTGGTCGGTATCTACCGGACGCTCTGGTCCGGTGGTGCGGTGGCAGGTCACGACGGGCCTGCGGGCAAATATCCATTCCTCATGCAGGATGCGTCGTTCGATGAAGATATCCCGATCATGATGGTGGCCATCGGTGAGAAGACACTCAAGCTTGCCGGGCGGATCGCCGATGGTGTTGTGCTGCACACCTTTTTCAGTGATGAAACGCTGCACAATGCGGTGCAGACGATCCGGAAGGCTGCTACCGAAGCAGGGCGAGACCCGGCCTCGGTGCGGATCTGGTCGGTACTGGCGACGATCGAGGATTCGATTCCAGAGGAGCTACGCCTCCGAAAACTCGTCGGACGGATGGCTACCTACCTGCAGGGCTATGGCCAGGTCCTGGTCCAGATGAACGGCTGGGACCAGGCAGACCTCGACCGGTTCCGCAATGACGAGTTCGTGCAGAACTTCGCAGGTGCCTTTGATGCGATCGGAACGGTCGACGATCTGAACCGGGTGGCCGAATTGCTTCCCGACCACTGGCTTGCCGCATCGGCGACAGGTAGTGCCAAGGCATGCGCAGCCCGGATCGCGGACCAATTCGATTGTGGTGCAGACGGAGTCATCATGCACGGTGCGACACCCACAGAACTCATCCCGGTCATCGATGCCTGGCGCCGCGTGCGGCCTGCCGGCCGTTTCGACCACCTTCCCGCGAACCCCGGACGGGTTGCACCATGACACATGTGACCGCGCCCATCGTCACCTCACCTGATGAGCTGACGGCCCGATGGCTCTCGGCCGCGCTCGGAGCGACCGTGGATACCGTCACGGCTGCACCGGTCGGGACCGGCCAGATCGGGACCTGTTACCGGTTGGAACTGACCGGAACGGCTGTGCCGCAGCGACTTCTTGCCAAGTTGCCTGCCACCGACCCGGCGACCCGGGAGATGCTGTCCGGGGTGTACCGGTCCGAAGCCCGCTTCTACACCGACATCGCATCGACCGTCGTCGTCAAGAGTCCGCACTGTTACTACGCGGCGATCTCTGACAGTGGCGCCGATTTCACCCTGTTGCTCGAGGACATGAGTCCGTCGCAGCAGGGTGATCAACTCGCCGGATGCTCGGTTGCGCAGGCCCGGGATGCGGTGATCAATCTCGCGGGGCTCCATGGGCCGCGTTGGTGTGATCCCACACTCCTCGACATCGACGGACTCTCGGTCAACAGCCCCGACAATGCGAAGCTGCTTGCAGAGATGTACGGTCCGGCGACCGAGATCTTCATCGACGCACTCGGAGACCTGATCTCCGATGATGACCAGGAGACGCTCTGGGGTTGTGTTGAGGTGGCGCAAGGTTGGGCCCTGGGCCGCGCCGAGCGGTTCGCGCTGGTCCATGGCGACTACCGGCTCGACAACCTGCTCTTCCCGCCCGGTGGCGGTCAGGGCGTCACCGCCATCGACTGGCAGACCCTGAGTCTGGCCCTGCCCGCGCGCGATCTCGCCTATTTCATCGGAACCAGCCTGTCGCCGGATCTCCGGCGTGAGCACGAATCCGGGCTTGTCGACGACTACCGCCGAGCGCTGAGCGGTTACGGCGTGGCGGACTACAGCGCCGACGATTGTTGGGATGACTATCGATTCGCCATGATCCAGGGTCCGCTGATCTCCGTGTTCGGATGTGCCTACGGCACCCGGACCGATCGTGGCGACGCCATGTTCGCGGCGATGGTGGCGCGATCGTGTGCGGCGATTCGAGATCTGGGCACCCTGGCGCTGGCGCGCTCTACGCACTGATCCAAGCGTCATCGGCGAACTCGGCGTGTTACCACCGAGGAACGCCACGGTTAACGCTGTAATGCCCGATTGACAGCCCTTCAGCAGCTTGGCACTATCGCATAGTGCGAGATGGCGTTCCGCAATGTCGTGCGATCGCCGCTCAAGCTGACATCAATCTGAAGGATTACAGATGACAACTCGAATACTGGAGCCGATCACCGGCCCGAGTGCCTGGCGCGGCGACGAGCTCATGAAGACCGATGAATGGATCTACCGGCTCTCCGACGCCGAGCGGACCGAGCTCGAAGAAGTCGGCCGTGCGTTCGTCTCCGACGATCCAGATCTCCGGACCGTGAGAGCCGAGCAGTATCCGTTGCCGGTATGCGCCAAGGCGATCGAGGTCTTCGCCGCTGCGATGGACTCGGGTCGAGGGTTCGTTCTCGTGCGGGGTCTGCGTACCGATGAGTATGGCGACGCGGTCGCCGGGGCGATCTTTTTCGTGATGGGTCTGCATCTCGGGGTGCCGATGAAGCAGAACGAGGTCGGCGATCTGATCGACCACGTGATCGCGACCTCGAACAAGATGTGGTCGGATCCGTCCGCGCTACCGTCGCGCGTGCGGGACCGGCTGCCCTTCCATTCCGACAGCTCGGACGTTGTTGCGTTGATGTGTCTGCGCGGTTCGAAGTCGGGCGGCGCGAGCAGCCTGGTCAGTGGCACCACGATCTACAACGAGATCCTCGCGCGCAGGCCGGATCTGGCTCCATTGCTGTTCGAGGACTGGTACTTCGACTGGTACCGGCAGGATCACGACGCTCCGGCAAAGTTCTACGTGAGCCCGATTGCGAGCTACGTCGACGGTATCTTCTCCACGTACGCGGGCAGTTCGATCATCTTCACGGCGCAGGACTACCCGGAGGTGCCGCGGTTGACGCCTGCCCAGATCGAACTCCTCGAACTGTATGACGAGATCGCTCAGGAACCGGGTCTGGCCATCGACATGGACTTTCAGCCCGGCGACGTGCAGTGGCTGCTCAATTACGCTGCGCTGCATTCGCGTACCTCGTTCGAGGACCACCCCGAACCGGAACGTCGACGTCATCTGCTTCGCCTGTGGCTCAAGCGTGATGTCGGTCGCCCGATGGTCGAGGGTTTCGGTAAGAACGTCGTGCAGGGAAGAGATGAGGCGCGTGGCGATGCCGATTCCGCGGTTGCGAGCCGGGTGAAGCACATCGCCGAAGCGGTTGTCCCTGACCTTGATTGGGGTGCATGACCGCGCTGAGATCTGAGTTCTGAACACGCAGGGCGCCCACACGGATTCTTCTCCGGGTGGGCGCCCTTGTGTTTGCAGGGGGTCACTCCATGATGAGCACGGCCTTGCCGACGGAACCCTGTCGGACCGCGTCGATGGCCTTGTCGATGTCGGCGAACGCGAACTTGGTCATCAGTTGGTCGACCGGAAAGAGCCCGTCGTGGTGGAGCTCGAGGAGTCGTGGCAGGAATGTCTCCGGAACGCTGTTGCCTGCGGTGATGCCGGTCACGCTGCGGCCTGCGAGAATTGAGCGCCATTCGAACGACATCTCGGCACTGGCGCCGACGCCGACAACGCCGCATCGACCGAGCGGCGCCAATGCCGACACCGCGTTGCGGACGACATCGGCGCGACCGGTGGCCTCGACCGTGTAGTCGAAACCTCCCGGTGCGATCTCGTCCAGGATCGTCAGCAGGTCCGGGTCGTCGCTGCGGACCGTGTGCGTGGCGCCGATGCGGGCGGCCTGAGCGAGCTTCGCGTCACTGACGTCGACGGCCACGATCGCCCCACACTTCTCGATGGCTGCGGCCATCACCGCTGCGGCTCCGACGCCGCCGACCCCGAACACGGCGATGGTCGAATCAGGCTGGGGGCGCAGTACATTCATCACGGCCCCGGCGCCGGTCTGGAATCCGCATCCGAAGGGTCCGGAGGTGTGGAGGTCGGTGTGGTCGGGGACCCGGACGACGCTGCTCCGGCGGGCGACCACGCGGGTGGCGAAGGACGACTGTCCCAGGAAGTGCCCACCGACCGGCGAGTGCGGGTACGCGCTGCCGCTGTAGGACAACGCCGTTGTGCCGTCCGGTCGGGAACCGATGAAGTTGTGGGTCCAGAATTGCTCGCAGTAAGCCGGAGCGCCGGATCGGCAAGGCTTGCACGTGTCGCATCGCGCGAACGTCATCGTGACCTTGTCGCCAACGGCGAGATCGGTGACACCGGCGCCGAGGGCCTCGACGATTCCGGCACCCTCGTGCCCGAGGACCACCGGAGTACTCATCATCGTGGCAAACTCGAGGTCGGTGCCGCAGATGCCCGAACTCGACACCCGGACGAGTACTTCCCCTTCTGCGGGACCTTCCAGGACGAGTTCTTCTAGTTCGAAGGGGCCGCCCTCGTGGCGGACCACAGCGGCGGTGACGGCGTAAACATCAGGTTTCATTGTCTTAGAATAAGAGATGCCGTCTTGACTTGCGCGATCAAGCTGCGACTATTTGCTTATGGTAATCGAAGTACCCGAAGCTTCTCATTTCATCGCCGGTGGCTGGGTTCCGGGCGGCGGCAACCCAATCGAGCTGATCGACCCCTCGACAGAAGCCGCCTTCTTCACTGTGGCGCGTGGAGACGCCTCGACGGTCGATGTGGCCGTTGCCGCGGCGCGCGAGGCCGCACCCGCATGGGCGGCGACCTCGGCCTCTGATCGCGGTGCCGCTCTGGCGAGATGGGCACGTGCACTGGAAGAAAACGCGGACACGCTGGCCGCACTCGAATCCCGCGACGTCGGCAAGCCGCTGTGGGGTGGTTCGATGAACATCGCCATCGCGACCTCGATCGTCAACTATTTCGCCGGTGCGGCAGACAAACTCACCGGTGCCACGCTGCCGACTCGCACGCCCGACTTCCACGGGTACACCCTGCTGCAGCCGCTGGGGGTGTGCGCGGTCATCACACCGTGGAACGTGCCGGCAGTGCTGGCCGCTGCCAACGTTGCGCCTGCACTCGCCGCGGGTAACACCGTCGTACTCAAGCCCTCTGAAGAGGCTCCGCGGGTCATCCTGGCCATGGCGGCGCTTGCTGCGCAGGCCGGCCTCCCTGCCGGTGTGTTCAACGTGGTCACCGGACTTTCCGACGCCGGTGCCGCACTCACCGCGCATCGCGGTATCGACCACATCTCGTTTGTCGGGTCGACGGCGACAGGTCGCGCGGTCATGCACGCCGCTGCGGAGTCGTTGACACCGGTGAAGCTCGAATTGGGCGGCAAATCACCCAACATCGTGTTCGCCGACGCCGATCTGGATGTCGCGCTGCCTGCCATCGTCGGCTCGATCACCGAAAATGCGGGCCAGAACTGTTATGCCGGTTCGCGATTGGTGGTCAGCGCCGAGATCGTCGGCGAGGTGCGCGAGCGGGTCGTCGAGCTGATGCGGGGCGTGCGGGTCGGTGACTGGGAGGCAAACCTCGACATGGGTCCGCTGGTCAACCGCGTTCAGTACGAACGGGTTCAGGGATTTCTCGACGCTGCGCCGGACGAGGGCGGGAAGATCCTCACCGGTGGTGGCAGGCCGACAGGAGTCGGGGACACCGGCTGGTTCATCGAACCGACGGTGATCGACAACGCCGAGTCGTCCTCGCGGATCATTCGCGAGGAGGTCTTCGGGCCGGTACTCGCGCTGCAGACCTTCTCCACCGATGCCGAGGCGCTGTCGATCGCCAATGACACGGATTTCGGTCTGCTGGCGTCGATCTGGACCGGCGATGTCTCACGCGCACTGCGGATGGCGGCGTCCGTGCAGGCCGGTCAGGTATCGGTGAACCAGTTCGCCGATTCCGGGGTCATCGGATTCCCGTTCAACATGAGCAAGGACAGCGGCTTCAGCAGCGGCGGGGGCTATCGCGCAATGCGCGAGTACACCCAGGAAAAGGGCGTGGCGATCCGGCTACTACCGGCCTGACCCGAGGCGAACCCCGGTGGCGCGGCCGGGAAACACCGCGCATGAGATTCGATGCCTGAAAGTCAATATCATGACCGCACAGCTTGGCAACATGTCATTCGACCACCACTCCGACGAGTGCAACTCCGATCCCGTTGCGTACTACCGTGATCGGCGATCCGGCTGCCCTGTCGGGTGGACGGACGCACACGAGGGCTACTGGTACACCACGCGGTGGTCCGACATCGCGGCGATCGCCCGGGACGATGAGGATTACTCCTCGGAGCGCCAGAATCCCGGTGACGGGGTCTCGTTTGTCATACCCCGGGGCGGCGGCCTGGTGCAGTACCCCATCGAACTCGATCCGCCGGCGTCGCAGCCGTACCGAGACCTGATCAATCCGCTTCTCACCCCGGACGCGGTGCATGCACTGAAGCCGATGATCGCCGAGCTGACGACTCGCGTCATCGACCGGTTCATCGAGTCGGGTTCTTGTGATCTCGTCACCGATCTCACGAATCCGCTGCCGACGGCGGTCACCCTGACCTGGGTGGGATTTCCCGAGGAGGACTTCCCGCTGCTCGCCGGTCCCGTCCACGACATCTTCGCGGCTCCGGCAGGCAGCGAGCGCAGCATGCGTGGGGTCGCCGGACTGGGTTACCTCGAACAACGGGTGCGCGAATTGCTCGCCGCGCGGCGAGCGGAACCGGCCGCGGATGTCCTGACCACACTGGTACAGGCCGTCCACCCCGAAGGACGGCCGTACACCGACGACGAATTGGTCTCGGTGACCTACCTGCTGGTCGCCGGAGGGGTGGACACCACTACGTCGCTGACCGGATCGACGCTGGTCTGGTTGGCCAGGAATCCCGCTGAGCGTGATCGCCTGATCTCGCAACCGGAGACCCTGGAGAACGCGACAGAGGAGTTTCTCCGGGTCTTTGCACCCTCGCAGGCGATGGCCAGGACCGCGGTCACCGACACCACCGTCGGTGGTTGCCCGGTGCAGGCAGGCCAGAGGGTGCTGCTGCCCTGGGTGGCGGCCAACCACGATCCAGAGGTCTTCGACGAGCCCGAGTCGGTGCGGCTCGACCGCGATGCGCGCAGGCACCTGTCATTCGGAATCGGCAGCCACCGTTGTCCGGGAGCGCATTTGGCGCGGGCGATGTTCACCGAGATGATCACGCAGGTCCTGACCCGGCTGCCCGATTACGTGATCGACGAGAACGCGGTGGTGCCGTACCCGACGCTCGGGAATCAGGCGGGCTGGGATCGGGTGCCTGCCACCTTCACACCCGGCCCGGTCGATCCGTCCACCACATTCGCACTCGGAACCGTTCGGGTGGAATCCGTCCGCCAGGTCGCCGACGGGGTCGTCGAGTTGACACTGCGGCATCCCGCGGAGCAGCGACTACCGGAGTGGACTCCCGGTGCCCACCTCCCGGTGACCCTGCCATCGAGTACGCGCAGACATTACTCGCTGTGTGGTGACCCGCAGGACCTGCGCAGCTACCGAATCGCAGTGCTGCTGGAGGAATCCGGGCGGGGCGGCTCCGCCGAGATCCATCAGCGACTCGGTGCCGGATCAACCTTGAACATCGAACCTCCGCGCAACAAGTTCCGGCTCCAGGACGCGCCGGAGTATCTCTTCATCGCCGGTGGCATCGGTGTGACCCCGATACTGCCGATGGTGAAAGATGCGCTGGCGCAGCAGGCCCGGGTCACGATGCTCTACTGCGGCCGCGGCCGTGCTTCGATGGCCTACGTCGACGAATTGCGCGAGCTGCTCGGCGAGTCCCTGACGATCGTGGACACGGCCGAAAGTCTCCGCCCGGACATCGCGTCATGGGTGAGCGCAATCGGCGATGATGCACTGATCTATTGCTGCGGTCCGTATTCGATGACCGCAGCAGTCGAGAATGCCGCTCGCGGCGCGGGTTCGTCGAAGAGATTCCGGAGAGAACACTTCGGCACGGTTCCGGAGAACTCGCTCGGCACGGCGCCGAGCGTCCCGGACCGGGAGTTCTCGGTGACCCTGGCGCGCAGTGGGACAACCCTGACCGTACCTGTCGGCCGAACGCTGCTCGATGCCATATCCGAGGCGGTTCCTGGCATATCGCGCGACTGCGAGGAAGGGTATTGCGGCGCCTGCGAGACGCGGGTACTCGCCGGGAAGCCATTGCACCGGGATTCGGTGTTGACGGAAGAAGAACGGACCGCGAACCGATCGATGATGGTCTGCGTCGGGCGGGCGTGCGGCGAGGATTTGATCCTGGATTTGTGAGTTCCTCACAGCAGGTAAGAGATATTCGGCAGGCATGCATCGTTCGGTGCCGCAGAGACGAAGGTCCCCTCCATACTTCAGTGAAGAAAGTCTAAAAGAGCGTGAATAAACACGAATACGGCATATTCCTACCCATCAGCAACGGCGGTTGGATCGTCTCCGACACCGCGCCGCCCATCGAGGCCACCTACGATTACAATCGCGAAATCGCTGTGGCGGCAGACCAGCTCGGTTTCGACTTCATCATGTCGCAGGGAAAATGGCGCGGATACGGTGGCCGGACCGATCATTGGGGCAGAACCCTCGAGTCGATGACGATGATGTCGGGCTTGGCCGAGGCAACAGAGCGGGTCAAGATCTGGTCGACAGTGCACACCATCTTGTTCAACCCGGCGATCGTCGCGAAGATGTTCACAACACTCGACCAGATCAGCGGCGGGCGTTGCGGCATGAACATCGTGGTCGGCTCGTTCTCTGAAGAGTTCGCCCAGATGGGTATGTGGCCCGAAGAGCTCGATCATGCGGCGCGCTACCGCTATTCGGAAGAATGGGTTCAGGTTCTGCTGGCGTTGTGGAGCCAGGACGAGGTGACCCACCACGGCGAGTTCTTTGACATGAATGCCTGCTCGTCGCGGCCACACCCGCCTGCAACACCGACGCTCATCTCGGCAGGACGATCACCGGCCGGTCTGGAATTCCAGGCGAAGTATTGCGACGCATCGTTTCTGTCGGCGCATGAACTCGACGGCCTGCGAAAGGTGAGCAGGGAAGCGAAGGCGGCCGCGGTGGACCAGGGACGGAGTCTACGCACCTACGCGATGGCGACGATCGTGATGGGCGATACGGACGCGGACGCTCAACGCAGGTTCGATGTGTACGGTGCGGGCGCGGATCAAGAAGCTCTGCGCAACATGGCGATCGCTTATGGCATGCCGGTCGACAAGAACGACGCACCGGGGGCGAAGGCACTGGAGCAGAGCGGCTTTCAGACCGAGGTCATCAAGGGTTCGGCGTCGACGGTCACCGAGAAGATCCACGAGATGGTCGACTACGCCGAACTCGACGGCCTGATGTTGATCTTCCCGGACTACGTGCCCGACATGAACGCGTTCGCCGAGGCTGTTCTTCCCGCGCTGTCCACGGTGGTGACCTCGTGAGCGCGCTACCCGGGCCGATTGCCGACGGCGCACTGCTCGTGATCGACGTGCAGAACTCCTTCGCTGATCCGGCGGTCCTCGACTGGGTTGGCGAGGAGGGTCGCGCGGCGGTCGCGGCAGCCGTCGAGCGAACCGGTGCGCTCGTCGAGGCGGCCAGGACCGCGGGCTTGCAGGTGATCTGGGTGTCCTTGGTGCAGGATCGTGAGAAGCCCTGGGCGGCATCGTTGTGGCTACGCGACATCGAACCGGAGGATTGGCCCGGTCCGGCCGAACCCTGTGTCGCCGGGACATCGGGCACCGACATCTACTCGCTGCGCCCGGCGCCAGGGGAATGGCATATCGCCAAGCGGCGATATAGCTCATTCTTCGAGACGGACCTGCACGCCCGGTTGAGTGAAGCCGGAGTACAGTGGCTGCTGGTTGCCGGACTGACAACCGAATGCTGCGTTTTGGCAACGGTTTTCGATGCCGCGCAACTCGGATACCACGTCGTTCTGGCCGAGGATGCAACGGCCAGTTACGAGCTGTCGACACATGAGGGCGCGGTCACCGCACTGACCTTGCACGCGGCGAAGAAGATCTCCACAGCCGACGCTGTGGATGCGCTGTCGACACACGTCGCTGCGGGATCGCGGTGAACGTGAACGAATCGGCGCAGATGGCATTGGCCTTCGATCTGTCGTTCACCCACACGGAGGGTCGCTGGGCGGTTCCGGGTTCCTGGGTCGGCTCCGACTATCCCGACGTCGGTATGTTCACGGAATTGGCCAGGACCGCCGAACGCGGCGGCATCGACATGCTGTTCTTCGGCGACGGGGTCGGGATCCCGGATACGTGGGAAGGTTCGGCCGACGCCGCGATCCGATGGGGGATCTCGTGGCCGCGCCATGACATGTCGCCGATCATCGCCGCACTCGGCCAGGCGACATCGCGGATCGGCTTCGGACTGACGTACTCCTCGACGTACATGCATCCGTTTTACGTAGCGCGGCTGCTCAATTCACTCGATCACGTGACCGGCGGGCGGATGGCGTTCAACGTGGTGGCCTCTGCCCGGACGTCGGATGCGGCGAACTATGGTTTCGACACGTTGATGGATCACGGCACCCGGTATGAACGGATGGAAGAGTTCGTCGACGTCTGTCAGCGCTTGTGGGACTCGGTCGAACCGGCAGCGATCGTGCGCGATCACCAGACCCGGGTGTTCGCCGACCCGACCAAGGTCCACCGCCTCGACCACGACGGCAAACACTTCAAGGTGCGGGGTCCACTTCCGAGTGTGCCCAGTCCCCAGCGCAGACCTGTTCTGGTACAGGCCGGTTCATCGCCCAGGGGGATCGCGGCATCCGCTGCGTTCGCCGACGTGGTCTTCGGCTCGGGCGGACACCTCGACTCCCAGCGGCGACACAGATCGGAGTTGGACAAAGCTCTGGACAAGGCCGGGCGGGAGCCGGCGTCGGTGGGCATCCTGTGGGCCATCCAAGTGGTACTCGGTGCGAGCAGAAGCGAGGCGATCGCCCGGCGTGAAGAGCTGCTCGGGATGCTTCCCATGGAAGGCGTCGGAGCCTATCTCTCCTACAACACCGGCTATGACTTCTCGGTATTGCCTGCCTCCTTCGTGCTCGGCGAATTGCGGCAATCGATCGTCGACGCGCAGGGCACACAGTCGGGCTTCGTGGATCGGCTGATTTCCGACCATGGTGCCCAAACCCGACTCAGCAGAAAGGAATTCTTCGATGAGGGCTGGCGATACTCCACCGGGTACGACCAGACCATCGCCGGAACAGCCGCTGACGTCGCCGACGAGATGGAGGGCCAATTCGAGGCGACGGGTTCACTCGGTGGTTTCATGATCTCTAATCCGCTTCGGACACCTGGGGCCGTCAACGACGTGGTCGACCATCTCGTTCCTGAGTTGCGCTCGCGCGGACTTCGTCCGCCCGACTACCCGGGAACGACGTTGCGTGCCAACCTGCTCGGCGCCAATCTGTTGGGGGAATCCGAGAACAGCGTCTCGGTATAGGCGACACTTCTCGCCGAAATCGAAGAGGCCGCCCATTGCCAGTTCAATGGGTGGCCTCTTCTTTGGATTCTGGCCCAAATGTGCCAGATCCTGCCTGTTAGCAGTGTCTTTCGTTACTGATGCATTACGTCTCTTAATACTGTGTTTCGTCTTTCGGTAGGCGTCCGCTGCCGATTGACACGGCCACGAAAACCGGAAACCATCTCATAAAGCGGTACGCCATCCCGTATTGAGTCAAAGGACAAACTCTGTGAACGCCTCCCAGTCATCTACGAGCAATCGCTCGTCCACCCGGCAGGTCGTCGATCTGGCTGGTCGAACCCCGGCTCAGAAGCAGGGCTTGCTCTCGCACCTGATCATTCCGCGGCCGATCGCCATGATCACCACCGTCTCCGCCGACGGCACGGTCAATGTCGCGCCGTACAGCTACTACATGCCGGTCTGTGGTGAACCGCCGACGATCGCCATCACGATCGGAAGCCTCCGCGAGGCAACGGATGGACCGAAGGACACCTGGGCCAACATCGAACGCACGGGTGAGTTCGTCGTCAACGTCACCGGCGGTGGCATGGCCGATCACATCGAGGCGGTCGCGCGCGAATACCCAAATGACGTGTCGGAGTTGGATATCACGGGGTGGGGGACAACCGAATCGCAGGTGGTTGCCGTGCCGTCCCTCATCGACAGCCCCGCCAATCTGGAATGCCGTGTGCTCGACGTGATCCATCGGGGTGAGCCGGAGGTCCGATTCTCCGGGGTACACATCGTGCTCGCCGAGGTCGTCTCGATCACCGTCGACGAATCGATACTCATAGAGCCGGATCGCATAGACCCCACACGTGTCGCGCCGGTCGGCCGGATGGGCTTCCCCCACTTCGTCCGGGCCGAAGGCGGCGCGCTGTTCCAGCAAGAACGTATTGCCTACGCCGACCTGTGATCTGCCCCCATTCCTGATCCATCTCACTCCCTTGGAGGGATTGAACAATGTCAAAATCGCGCATCATTCAGGCTGCGGCGGTCGCTTGCGTCGCGCTGGCCGCACTCACCGCGTGCTCGGACCGCGGCAACAGTGACACCAGCGGCGGCGGGTCTGCACAGTCGACATCCGGATCTCAACCCGACGTGAACGGCGATGGCAAAGTTGTTGTCGGCGTGCTCAGTCCGGGCGACCTGAACGACAACGGGTACTACGAGACGTTTGTCGCCAGTGCACAGGAGTTCGTCGACGCGAACGACTGGACCCTGATCAAGGTCGGCTCGGTCAATCCGGCAGCTGTGCTGGAACAGGCCCGTAACCTGTGCAGGCAGAATGTCGACCTCATCGCGATCGCCGCGCAGGAACTCAAGGATGCGCTGCCTGCCGCGGAAGAACCGGTATGCGCCAACACCAACTGGTACTCGCCGGCAGGCACCGGGATCGAGCCGACAGCCAACGTGACCGTGTCGAAGGATTTCGTCAACGAGGCGATGCTCGCCGCCGGTTACGCAAACGGCATCCTGATGCGCGAGCGGAACGCCACCAAAGCCGGTTACATTTCCGGACCCGAGCTCGATTTCTCGGTGATGGCTGCCAAGGCGTTCGAAGTGGGTATCAAACAGTTGATCCCGAATGCGACTCTGGCGACCACGTATACAGGTGACTTCAACGACTCGGCGAAAGCGCGGGAAGCGGCTCAGGCACAGATCAGCCAGGGCGTCGAGGCTCTCTACCCGTATCTGGGTGGCGCGACGGACAGCGTTGGCGAGCTCGGAACCAAGGCAGGCGTCATCCTGTCGACCCCGGGTACCGACCGCTGCGGCGAGACGGCCATCAAGTGGGGTGTCTCGGTGATCTTCGATCCGGGTGCGTATTTCGCCGCCGCGCTGGAGAAGTTCAAGAACGGTGAGCTCACGATGGGCGAGGTCCGTGAATGGCACATGGGTAAGGACTCCGTTCCGACCGTGAAGCTGTGTAACGGCACCGAAGCCCAGAACGCTGAACTGGCCACCTTCATCGAGAAGATCGGCACCGGTGAGATCGTGCCGGACGACGTCATCGCGAAATCGGGCGTGTAGAGCATGACCGGTGAGCAGGTGCGGGCGCCAGGGGATCGGACGCCGCTGGTGCGGGTGGTCGAAACCGGACCGCTCTCTGAGGTTTTCGAAGTGGGAGCTCCCCCGCCTGCTCTGGCGGCCCGCGGAATCACGAAGTCATACGGGTCGGTTGTGGCCTGTGATGCCGTTGATCTGTCGGCACGAACAGGTGAGATCCACGGACTGCTCGGTGAGAACGGTGCAGGCAAGTCGACCTTGATGAAGGTGCTGCTCGGGCTCGTACAACCGGACGACGGAACGATCATGCGCAGCGGCAAGCGGGTCGAGATCGGGTCACCATACGACGCCCTGCAACTGGGAATCGGCATGGTGCATCAGCACTTCAGCCTCATCGATGCCCTGACCGTCTGGGAGAACACTGTTTTGGGCGAGCGCGGTGCGATTGACCGTGATCGGGCGTGCAGTGAGGTCGAAGCGGTCTCGCGCCGATATGGTCTCCCGATCGATCCGTTGGCGGTGGTCGGAGAGATGTCCGCCGGGCAGCGTCAGCGGGTCGAGATCGTCAAGTGTCTGCGCCGGGACCCGCAGATCCTGATTCTGGACGAACCGACATCGGTGCTCACGGCGGCCGAGTCGGCTGAGTTGTTCGAGGTGCTACGCACGGTGGTCTCCACCGAGAACCGTGCCGTGGTCCTGATCAGTCACAAGTTGGCGGAGATCTCGGCCGCCACCGACCGGGTGACCGTGCTGCGCAAGGGTCGGGTGGTCTTCCGTGCCGCCACATCCGACACGACCCCGCAGATCTTGGCGAGGCAGATGGTGGGCCGGGACGTCTCGCTCGACCACTCGGCCCCCGCACTCGGGGTCGCACTCGATGGCGTTGCCACCCGATCTCTCGGGGTCGATGCCCCCGATGTCGAGGAAATCGATTCGGAGCCTGCGGCTTTGGAACTCGATGGCGTGACGATGAAGAATGCCGACGGTCGGGCCGTGCTCGACGGTGTGTCGCTGCAACTTCGCAGGGGAGAGATCGTCGGGCTCTACGGCGTCGAGGGCAACGGTCAGGCAGAGCTCGGTGACGTGCTCTGTGGACTGGTTCCCTCTGTGGGAGGCGAACTCAAGGTGGCCGGACGCACGGTCTCGATGTCGAAGCCGGGCGCGCTGCGCAAAGCCGGAGTCGGTGTCATCCCCGAGGACCGGCACCGTTGCGGCGTGGTACTCGATCTCAGCGTTGCCGACAATCTCGTGTTCAAGGACCTTGACACGCTATCGAAACGAGGCTGGTTGCGACGCAGGGAGATTCGGAAGCGTGCCGAGGAACTGGTTGCCCGTCACCGGATCTCGACCCCGTCGATCGACACGCCGGTTCGCAACCTCTCCGGTGGCAACCAGCAACGGGTGGTGCTGGCGCGTGAACTGGCGGCAGGTCCCACCGTGCTCGTGGCGGCACAGCCGACACACGGGCTCGACATCGGCGCGATCGAGGACATGTACATGCATTTGCGTAAAGCCGCAGAACAGGGGGTCGCGGTGTTGCTGATCAGTACAGAACTCGAAGAGGTCACCGCGCTGTGTTCCCGGATCGCGGTGATCTCCGATGGTCGGATCGTCGGCGTGATCCGCACACCCGACGCCACTGCCGAGCGGCTCGGAATGCTTTTGGGTGGTGAGGAGGCAGCATGAGTACCACGTCGATTCTGGACAAGGAGCCCGCGCCGCCACCGCCGCCGAGTCCCCGGCCGCCTTCGGAGTTTCTCCGACGCGCGGTGATACGGATCGCGCCGGGGCCTGGTGCGTTTGCGCAGGCGTGGCTGACAATCCTCGCGCTCGCTGTGGCGCTACTGCTGTCGACCATCCTGGTGGCGGCGACCGGCGGCTCGCCGAGTGCGGTGGCGGTTGCCCTGTTCAAGGGCAGCATGTCCGATGCCGCATCGTGGTCGCAAACACTTCTCGCGGCGGCTCCACTGCTGATCGTGGCAGTGGGCGCCTGCGTCTGTAACCGGGCGGGCGCCTTCAACATCGGTCAGGAAGGGCAGGTTCTGATCGGCGCCCTGATGGCGATGTTCATCGGGCTCCGCATGTCCGGTCCGCCGATACTGGTGATCACCGTGAGCATCGTGGTCGGCGCGATCTTCGGTGGGCTGTGGGCCGGGGTCAGTTCTCTCCTGCATCGCATCCGTGGTGTGAACATCGTCGTCAGCACGTTGTTGATGTCGTTCATCGCGGTCCAGGTCGTCAGTTACATGGTCAGTGTTCCGTGGCTGTTGCAGGAACCGAAAGCCGACGCCTCTAGCACAGCCGCCAACCAATCGGCGCTGTTGCCCAAGGACTATCGGTTGCCTTCTATCGGGCAGTATCCCGATCTGAGCGTCAATGCCGGACTGATCATCGGCCTTGTGCTCACCGTGATCATCGCGGTGGTACTGGCCCGCAGCCGATGGGGTTTCACCATGGGCATCGTCGGTCTGAACCCGTTGACCGCACAGCATGCTGGCGTACGGGTGGCCCTCGTAGGCGCGGTGGCTCTGATGATCTCCGGCGCCTGCGCCGGACTCGCAGGCGCGGTTGTGGTCGAGAGCTCGGTTTTCCGGCTCCAGCCCGCGGTGGCCAACAACATCGGCTGGGATGGCATGCTCATCGCACTGATCGCCCGAAACCGGCCGATGGTCGCGATTCCGGTCGCAATCGTGTTCGGCGCCTTGCGAACGGGGTCGGCGTTCCTGTCGGCGACCGGCGTGCCCATCTATCTGGTGAACGTCGTCCAGTCACTGCTGGTGCTGGCATGTGTCATCGCCCCGGCACTGTCGTTCGCCAGTGACAAACTGTCGAAGAAAGCGCAGCAAGTGTCATGAGTCCAGACGACATCGGAATCATCCTGTCCAGCGCGATGCGGCTCACCGCACCACTGGCATTCGCCGCCTGCGGCGAGTACCTGGCGGAACGAGCAGGTACCCAGAACATCTCGGTCGAATCGATGATGTTGGCAGGCGCCTTCTCGTCCATCGCGATCGCCAGTGAAACGGGCAGCGCGACCACCGGTTTGATCGGTGGTGCGATCATCGGCATGATCGTCGGTCTGATCCACGGCAACCTGTCACATCGCCTGAACGTCAACACCTTTGTTGTGGGCCTGGTGCTCAACACGCTTGTCCTCGGCCTGACCACGTACCTGATCTCACTGGCCGACTTCTCCAATCATCAGGTGTCACTGATGAGTATTCCGATACTGCGGGACATACCGGTGATCGGGCAGGCGTTGTTTGTCGAACGCTGGCCGATGTATCTGTTGGTGGCTCTGATCCCACTGACCTGGTGGTTGGTCGAACGTAGTCGCTGGGGCCTCAATCTGCGCGCCATCGGCGACAACCCGCAGGCCGCCGACGCGACCGGTCTGGACGTGAACAAGCTGCGTAGGCAGGCATTGCTGTGGTGTGGGCTCTGCTCGGGCCTGGGTGGTGCGTATCTGGCCGTCGGCGAAGTCGGTTCGTTCAACGCGAACATGACCGGAGGCCGCGGCTTCATCGTTCTTGCCGCCGTCATCTTCGGTGCGTGGCGGTTGCGCCGCACGCTGCTCGGATGCCTGCTCTTCGGACTTGCCGATGCGCTCCGGCTCGCACTGCCCGCCTTGGGATTCGAGCTCAACTCGCAGATGTTGATCGCGGCACCGTATGTGCTCGCGCTGGTCGCGATGGTGGTGATCAGCGGGGCGCTACGAGAACCGAGAGCGCTGGGCAAACCATTCGTTCGAGGCATCGTCTAGATGTAGGGGTCGGCCCTTGACGGGGCCGGCCCCGGCCCGTATCTGATGCGAATCAACCGATTGTAAGGCGACCAACGCGAATGTTGGCCCTGGCAGCGGTGATTCGACGCGGGCCAACGACCCCTGACGTCACTCAACGAGGAGTATCACGCAGTGCATCATGATTCATGAGATGGGCCGATTCATGAGATGGACCCAGGACGGCCCGACATGACCCATACGGAAGAGCAGGCGTTCGTTCCGGTGCCCGGCGACCGCCCAGCCCGCCGATACCGGTGGGTCGTCCTGGCTGCGGGCGTCTTCGCCCAGGCGTCTGCGGCCTCGGTGCTGCAGGGTATGCCCAGTCTGTCGCCGATTCTGCGTTCCCGGTTCTCGTTGTCGCTGACCGAACTCGGGTTCGTGTTGGCTGCCAGCACGATCGGGTTGCTGCTGTTCCTCGTGCCCTGGGGCCTGCTCGCCGACCGGATCGGTGAGCGTCGGGTGATGACGGTCGGTCTCTTTCTCAGTGCCGCGGCCCTGGTCTGTGCCGCCGTGTCGACAACGGTGTTGGCATTGATGGCGGCGATGGTTCTCGCGGGCGCCGCCTGCGCGAGCGTGAACGCTGCCAGTGGGCGTGCCGTCATCCTGTGGTTCCCGCGCTCCGAGCGTGGTCTGGCGATGGGGGCGCGGCAGACGGCGATCCCACTCGGTGCGGCAGTGGCATCGCTGACTTTGCCTGCCGTCGCGGGGATGTGGGGGCTCACCGGTGCTTTGCTGGTCGCGGCGGGAGCCTGTGGTGCAGGCGCAATCGTGGTGTGGGTGTTCGTCCGCGATCCGGGTGGGCCCGTCGAAGCGCCCTCCGGCGCAGACGGATCCGAGATCCGCACCGGCAATCGCCGTGCCGTCGTGCAGTTGTGTCTGGTCTCTTTCCTCCTCGTTGTGCCCCAACTCACGGTCGTCGGGTTCCTGGTCGTCTACCTGGTCGACGGGCATGCCATGTCGGCGGTGGCTGCCGCCGGACTGCTGGCGCTCGTTCAGCTCGGTGGTGGCGCGGCTCGTATCGGACTCGGGGTCCTCTCGGACCGGCGAGGTGTCCGCATCGCCCCCTTGCAGTACGTCGCGGTGATGACCAGTGTGCTGTTCGCACTCGCGGTTGTCGGCGAACTCGTCGGTGGAGTGGTCGCGGTGATCGTGCTGGTCTGTGCGGGATTTGCGGCGATCAGTTGGAATGGGCTCGCATTCACGGCGATCGGGGAGCTGGCCGATCCGAAGAAGATCGGTCTGATCCTGGGTGTTCAGAACACGGCCGTCGCGCTCGGGATGGCCATCACGCCCCCGTTGATGGGCGTGGTCGTCGAGGCGACGTCGTGGCCGCTGGCCTTCGGTATCCTCGCCGCGATTGCGGGGGTTGCGGCCGCGTTGTTGCACCGGATCAGGACCGGCGGCCGGACCGGCAGGTTACGGCCGTGAAACATGCTCGTAAACCTCGCTTTCCGGCTCTCCGGGCGAATTGACAAGGCATCAAGGGCTTGATCGAATATCTCGTAGTGCGAGACGATGTCTCGCACTGAACAACCACAACGAAATGTGAGTGCACCATGACCACTACGCTGCCCGCAGCGGATGCTGGACGTCTGGACGTCGGGAACTCGTTGATCGCGCAGGATTGGGATGCGCTGACCTTCAAAGTTCACCGCGGCGCCTACCGAGAAAATGCCGTCTTCAATCGGGAACGTAACGAGATCTGGGGCCGTACCTGGCTCTATCTGGGCCACGAAACCGAGATCCCGGTCGCCGGGGACTTCAAGACCCGAACACTCGGCGGCCGCCCCCTGATCTTTGTCAGGGACTCGAACGGTGTTGTGCAGGCGTACCTCAATGCGTGCCCCCACCGCGGAACCATCCTCTGCCGGGAAGCCGAAGGGCGCACCAAGAACTTTCAATGCTTCTATCACGCCTGGACTTTCCGCAATTCCGGTGAACTCGCGGCCCTGCCGGACAGTGACGCCTATCCGGAGGCAAGCGAGTTCGTCGATTCGCTCTCGCTGCGCCGGGTCCCGCGTCTGGACATCCACGAGGGTTTTGTCTTCGTGGCCTTCGACGAGGGCGTCCCGCCGCTGCTCGAACATCTCGGTCCGGCTGCGGATTACATGACCATGACCGCTTCGATCGGTAAAGAAGGGATGACCACCCTTCCCGGCGTGCAGAAGTACAGCGTGCGCGGCAACTGGAAGCTCGCTGTCGAAAATGCCATGGATGGCTATCATTTCGCGCCGACGCACAACACCTTTGTCGGCTATCTGAGGGAGACGGGCTTCGCCGTCACCGACCACGACCAGTACGCCCATGATCTCGGACAAGGCCACGGACTGCTCATCCTGACCGGCCACAACGGCCGTATCGGCATGATCTGGGAACCGCGCTTCGGTGAACCGGAGAAGACCCGTATCGAGAGCAAGCGCGCGGAGATGGCGGAGCGCCTCGGTGCCGAGCGTGCGGACGACGTGGCGAATGCCTCACGAATCCTGTTCGTATTCCCCAATCTTCTGCTCTTCGACCTCGAATCCCTGACCATTCGGCAGCTCGAGCCGGTGGAGCCGGGAGTGACCGATGTCCGCGCCTGGCAGTTCGTCGAGAATGGCGAGCCTGCGGATGTACGGGCGTTGCGGCTCAAGACGATGGCGAGTTTCGTCGGACCGGGCGGACTGGCGACACCGGATGACATCGAAGCGTATGAAGCGGTCCAGCGTGGAGTATCCGCCACTGCCGGCTTCGATTCGGTGGACCTGGACTGGAGTGACATGTCCCGCGGTATGGGAGACGACCTCACCGGCCCGCGGGGACGATCGATCGACGAAGGTGCGATGCGCAGCTTCTGGAGGCACTGGAGTAAGCGCGTAGGCGAGATCGACGGCGTCAGCGGAAAGGTCGGATGATGACTACTGCAATCGAATTGGATGTGTCCACCGGAAGTGACCGGGCGGTCTCCCGTGCCGAGGTCGAAGAGTTCTTCTACGACGAGGCGGCACTGCTCGATGACTGGAAGCTCGAAGAATGGTTGACGCGGTTCGTCCCCGGGGCGTCGATGTTCGTACCCACGACCGACGCGCGCGGTCTGGGCCCCGAGGAGGCGGGCTACTTTGTGGCCGATGACTGGGATCTGCTGAACGCGCGGG
Organism: Williamsia sp. Y844; assembly: GCF_056786475.1. Lineage (NCBI taxonomy): Bacteria > Bacillati > Actinomycetota > Actinomycetes > Mycobacteriales > Nocardiaceae > Williamsia > Williamsia sp. Y844. The sequence goes on along the minus strand of NZ_JBXCJB010000001.1, from coordinate 769,545 downwards.
TCAAACGCCTCAAGAGCCGAAAAGCGCACGCCGAGAACCCGCATTCGCGAACAACCCGCTTGGTGAGCAATGTCCGGATCCTCGGGCGTGACGGAGCCTGCTTGCAGGTGAGCGCCAATTTCGTGATCCACCGTTTCCGCGATGGGGGCGCGTTTTACTACGTCGGTCGCTACGATCACCAACTACTCGTGACCGACGATGGTCTCGCGTTCACGTTGCGGCGCGCCACGCTGACGAACGAGGCGATGGACCCCGGTGCACGACTGAGCTTCATCCTCTGAGGGGTTGTGTCCCCTGAGGGCCTGCACTGACGAGAACCCCTGATGACGGCGAGTTGTGGTGAACGTGACCACAACTCGCCGTCGTCGTTCTTTGGGGTTGCAGATCTAGCTGTCGGAAGAGTGTCCCGGCGTCACGGACAGGTTCGCGTCGACCAGCGGCGCGAGATTGTTCACCGCGGCCGCCGCTTCACCGAAACCGACACTCATCAAACGTGTCTTGCTCGGGTACTCGCTGATGTCCCCGGCTGCGAAGACCCGGGGGATCGACGTCTGCATGTCGCGCCCGACGACGATGCGACGCTTGTCCTGTTCGAGGCCCCAGGAATCAAGTGGGCCGAGATCGGCGATGAAGCCCAGGGCCGCGACAATCGAGTTGGCAGGCAGGGCAACGGTTTCTGAGCTCTTCGCGTGCCGGACCGTCACCTCGGCAACGTCGTCCTCGCCGGTGACGGCCGCGACTTCATACGGCGTCATGACCGTGACCGTCGACTGCGCGAGCAGAGCGATACTGCGTTCGTGTGCGCGGAACACCGGCCTGCGGTGCACGAGGGTCACCGACGCCGCGATCTTCTCGAGCCCCAGTGCCCAGTCGAGGGCAGAGTCGCCGCCGCCGACGATGACGACGTCGTGGCCGGCGAGGTCATTCAGACGTGGGACGAAGTAGCGCAGGCCGCGGCCCTCGTAGTCGGAACCCACCGGCAACTGGCGAGGTTCGAAACTTCCGACACCTCCGGTGATGAGAACGGCTTTCGCGTGCACGGTGGTCCCGGCGTCGGTGGTGACCGAGACACCGTCGGGATGGGTCTCGAGTTTCGCTGCGGTCTGGCCGAGGAGCAGGATCGGTTCACTCTGCAGTGCCTGTGTGTACAGGGAATCGATCAGTTCCTGCCCTTTGACAGCGGGGAAGCCGGCGATGTCGAAAATCTGTTTCTCCGGGTACAGGGCCGCAACTTGTCCACCCACCTGCGGGAGCGAGTCCATCAACGCGACGGACATCCCCCGAAAACCGGCGTAGTACGTCCCGTAGAGACCGGCCGGTCCGGCCCCGATGACCAACAGGTCCACCGTGACCGGCGTTGGTGTCGTGGATGTCATTCGGTGGCCTCCCACGCGGCGATCGTCGGATGATCCTTGCCGATGACCCCGACCTTTCTGGCACCACCGGGTGATCCGATGTTCGCGAAGAACTGTTCGTTGATGCCGATGAACACGGTTCGATCTTCGGGTACGTCCTCCTCGTGGAAGATCGAGATCACCGGGCAGACCGGTTCGCAGCGACCGCAATCGACGCATTCGTCGGGGTGGATGTACATCATCCGATCGCCCTCGTAGATGCAATCGACGGGGCATTCCTCCATGCACGACTTGTCTGTCTCGTCGATGCACGGGCTGGTGATGACGTACGCCATGGCGCTCCTGTCCTATCCGTCTCTGTATGCAAGCTAGTGACTCGCAATATGAGACAGAATCCTGGCTGGATCAAGGTCTTGTCAACGCGAACTGCACCTGATCGATGTCTCTTCATGAAGACTTAACACTGTTGCCCGGAGTCCAAACTCTCTCGTATCGCAAGATGGTGTTTCACATTGACGCGAGGACGCAGGCAATTTAGTCTTCTCTTCAGGCTGTGGGGCCGAGAATCGGCCGTCCGCGATCAGGCCAGTTCGTCCGCGAAAGAAGATCTGAGGAGTACGCCATGGGTGCGACCGTGAACCTGCTGGACGGCAACATGATTCCGGCCGTCGGCTACGGGGTCTATCAGGTGGCCGATGACGCCGCCGAGGAGGCGCTCACGCACGCAATCGGGTGTGGCTATCGCAGTGTCGACACCGCGGCGATGTACGGAAACGAGGCCGGGGTCGGCCGGGCCGTTCGGGCATCACCGGTTCCGCGATCCGAACTCTTCGTGACCACGAAGTTGTGGAACGACGATCAGGGCTACGACACCACGATGAGAGCCTTCGAGAAGTCGCTGGCCACTTTGGGTCTCGACTATGTCGACATATACCTGATTCATTGGCCGCTGGCGAAGGAGGGCAAGTTCGTCGATACGTTTCGGGCCTTCCAGAAGCTGAAGGCCGACGGGGTGATCCGTTCGATCGGAGTCTCCAACTTCACCCGCGCGCATCTCGAGGAACTGATCGAGGGAACCGGTGAGGTCCCCGTCGTCAACCAGATCGAGTTGCACCCGAGACTTGCCCAGAACGAACTACGCGAGTTCCATGCATCGCTCGGAATCGTCACCGAAGCCTGGGGGCCGCTGGGGCAGGGAAGTACCCTCGCCATCCCGGAGATCGTGGATATCGCTGCAGCCCAGTCGAAGACGCCGGCCCAAGTGGTCCTTCGCTGGCATCTGCAGCGCGATACGGTGGTGATCCCGAAATCGTCGGCACCCGACCGTATCGAGTCGAACTTCGGCGTATTCGATTTCGAGCTCACCGACGACCAGATGGCGCAGATCGATGGGCTCAACACCGGCGACCGGCTCGGCGCCGATCCGGACATCATGTGGTGAAGGAAAGCGTCCGGAACCACTCCTGACCCGCATCCACCCGAAATCTATTGTGCGGGAGCGGCCTGCAGTCCTGGCATCACGTAGCGCCGGAAGTAACGCCTCACCGCGGCTTGGTCGTCGGGGTCCAGGCTGGGACTGGGAACCGTTGTCAGATTGATGAGCACCCGGGCCACCCACTCGGAGGCCTCGGCGATGTCGGTCTGCGGATGGATGTCGCCGCGGTCGCGGGCAGCGATCACATAGTCCTGCCAGAACGCCGCGAGGTCGGGCACCAGACCTTGGACTCCGATACCCGCGCAGGCAGCAAACTCCTCGGGTTCACTCATGCGAAGTTTCATCATCAGCGCCCCCGGCGAATCGTAGGCGCTGCGGCCGTGGGCGACACCCGCAGCCATTTGGGCGTCGAACTGGTCAAATCCGGCCAGTCTCTGGTGCGCATCTGCCCAGAATGCATCGTTGAGTCGCACGATCGTGGCACCGAGCAGCGCCGACTTGTCCGAAAAGTGCCGGTACAGCCACGCCCGCGACACGCCTGCGGTCTCGGCGACCTCCAGCACGGTGGTCGCCCGAATGCCCTTGGCCGCGAGACATACTTCGGCGGCGTCGAGGAGTCGATCGTGAACGCTGCGGGCATCGATGGAATCTGTCACGGGGCAAACATAGCAAAACTGGTAGACACATTCTCCGATCTGTGTACTCTCGGGTCAACAGATTGCAGAATGTGTCAACTAGATGCTTCAGGAGCTCTCATGCAGGGTCCGACCACGGCTGTCATCGGCGCCGGTATCAGTGGATTGACAGCCGGAAAGATTTTGAACGACTACGGCATTCCGTACACGTGTTTCGAGGTCTCGGATCGGGTCGGCGGCAACTGGGCGTTCAAGAATCCCAACGGGTACAGCAGCGCCTACCGTTCACTGCACATCGACACCTCCAAACATCGTCTGTCGTTCAAGGACTTCCCGATGCCGGAGGACTATCCCGACTTTCCGCATCACTCCCAGATCAAGTCGTATCTGGATGCCTACGCCGACGCGTTCGACCTCAAGGACAACATCGAGTTCCAGAACGGGGTGACCCACGCCCGCAGGCTCGACGGCGGAGGCTGGGAGTTGCAGACCCAGGCAGGCGAGACCCGAAGGTTCGACCTGCTCGTGGTGGGCAACGGACATCATTGGGATGCGCGCCGCGCCGATTTCCCGGGAACCTTCAGTGGCGAGTCGATCCATGCGCATCACTACATCGACCCGCAGGATCCGTTGCCCCTGACCGGCAAGCGGATACTCGTTGTCGGACTGGGCAACAGCGCGGCCGACATCGCTGTGGAACTGTCGTCCAAGACATTGCGCAACGAGGTGACACTGTCGACGCGATCGGGCGCCTGGATCGTCCCGAAGTACATAGCAGGCAAACCTGCGGACAAGTACTACCAGACCACGCCTTATCTGCCCCTGTCCTGGCAGCGCAAGCTGGTCCAGATGGGCCACCCGATGCTGTCGGGTCGGCCGGAGAACTACGGACTGCCCACGCCCAATCACAAACTGTTCGAGGCACATCCGACGCAGTCGGTGGAGCTGCCACTGCGACTGGGCTCGGGTGATGTGATTCCCAAGCCGAATGTTCGCGAACTCGACGGAGCCACCGTACATTTCGAGGACGGCACCAGCGGTGATTTCGATGTGATCGTGTATGCCACCGGGTACAACATCACCTTCCCGTTCTTCGACAAAGACTTCATCAGCGCGCCCGACAACCACATTCCGCTGTACAAGCGGATGTTCAAGCCGGGGATCGACGACCTGGTGTTCATCGGATTCGCGCAGTCGACCCCCACACTGTTCCCGTTCGTAGAATGCCAGTCCCGGCTACTCGGCGCCTATGCCGCAGGCAGATACCGGTTGCCGACGCCCGAGGTGATGGAGGAGGTGATCGTGAGCGACCAACAGAAGTACACCGGTCACATGCTCGATCGCCCGCGGCACACCCAGCAGGTCGACTACTTCATCTACGAGCACGACATGCGGACCAAGGAGCTGCCGGATGGTCTGGCCCGGGCTGCCGACCTCGGTGCGCCCCGTTGGGCGGTGTCCGCATGACCGCGCAGACGGTAACCCCCGGCACCGGCAGTTCGGATTCCGGGCATTACCTGACCCGGACGTTTTACAGCGGCGGGGTCGAATGTGATGCCTGGTACTTCCGGGCAGGCACCGACGCTCTCAAGGGTCCCGCCGGTACCCCGATTGTGGTGATGGCGCACGGGCTCGGTGGGACAAAGGATTCCGGCCTGGAACCGTTCGCCACAGCGCTGGCCGCAAGTGGCCTCGATGTGTTCGCCTTCGACTACCGTGGGTTCGGGTCTTCGGGTGGCCACATTCGGCAGACGGTGTCGATCGAGGGTCAGCTCGAGGATTACCGTGCCGCCATCTCGGCTGTGAAGGCGATTGAGGGCGTCGACCCGAACAGGATTGTGTTGTGGGGTGTTTCGTTGTCGGGAGGGCATGTCCTCTCCGTGGGAGCCGGGCGCGACGACCTGGCCGCGATCATCTCGATGACGCCGTTGGTCAACGGTCTTGCGGCGGGACGGCTGGCGTTTGCGAACCTGCCGGTGTCGGCGATCGCCCGATCGACCGCGCTGGGATTGCGGAGCCGGGTTCGCAAGGCCGCCGGTCGGACACCGAAGATGATGCCGATCGTCGCCGAGCCGGGTGAGGTCGGCGCCATGACGCTGCCGGGCTATCGACAGGACTACCTCGCGATCGCTGGTCCGACCTGGCAGAACACGATCGATGCGGCGATCGGTCCGGAGATCGGTGGCTATCGGCCAGACCGGGATGCCGGCGACATCGGATGCCCGGTCCTGATGCAGATCGCCGATTTCGATCGGAGTGCGCCGACGCATCCGGCGGCCAACGCCGCAGTGAAGGCCCGAGCCGAAGTGCGCCACTATCCTTGCGATCACTTCGGAATCTATTCCGGGCAGCCTTGGTTCGAAGCCGCTGCGCGCCACCAGATCAAGTTCTTGGCAAGGCATCTCGGCAGGCAGTCGCCCGGGGTATGACGGTACGGCGGTCCCCGCAGACCGAACGCCTCGTCGACGTGGTCGAAATGCTCAGTGATCCACCGGGCCGGCGCTGCAGTCTCACCGACATCGCAGCACTCCTCGGGCTCGACAAGGCCACCGTCTATCCGATGCTCACCGAGCTCACACGGGTCGGATGGGTGGTCAAACATCCGAGCAGCAAGGCCTATCGGCTGGGTCCGGCGCTGGTGCGCATCGGTGAAGCGGCCGGGCGCAGTATCGCTGAACTGGCGCCGACCTCACGCGCGATCGCAGAGCTCGTCGAGATGACCGGCCAATCATGTTGTGCTGTAGTACCTTCCGGTGACGACCTGTTGATAGCAGGTGTTCAAGATGCCGGGCAGGTCAATGGAGGTGGGCTGAATCTGCGATCAGGTGACCGGATCACCTTTCGGCCCCCGCTGGGTTCGGTTCTGGTTGCGTGGTCGGATGACCTGGCCATCGCCGACTGGCTTGACCGGAGTCCGGTGCAGGCACAGCACGATCAACGCCTTACCGACCGTCTTGCCGCGGTGCGCGCCCGGCGTTTTGCGGTCGAGCAATACCCGATGGATGCGGGGCGCATTCATGACCTGGCCTCGGCTGCGACGGGTTCCGGTGTTCGGGGTTCGCGACGTACCGCCGCGTTTGTGGAAGGTCAACAACAGAATCTGGATGCCGATGTGCTGGTGGGTGCCATCGACGAGAGCGCCTGGTATCACCCGTTGTCGGTGAATGCGCCGATCTTCGATGCCGGAGGTGAGGTGGTCGGGGCGCTCTGTGTACTGGGTTGTTCTGCACCGATGGCCGGTGCCGAACTGAACAGGCGGGGCGCGCTCGTCAGTTCGGTTGCCGACGACGTGACCGGCCAGCTGGGCGGTTCGGTTCCCTGGGATTGATGTTCACAAACCCATTGCAGCAACATGTTTGAGCAGATCTGGATAGCGTTTGGTGTGGGCGCCGCCGTTGATGTCGAAGGCCGAACCGGTGATCCAGGATGCCTCGTCGGACAGCAGGTATGCAACCATCGCGGCAATCTCTTCGGGTTTGCCACTTCGCCCGAGTGGGGTGTTCTCGATGTAGTCCTCGGTCATCCCCGGGACCAGGGACAGTCCGGCGACCAGTGGTGTGTCGACCAGGCCGGGGGAAATCGCGTTGACCCGGATGCCGCGCTCGCCCAGTTCGAGGGCGGCAACCTGGGTCAGCATCAGTGCCGCAGCCTTTGCCGCGCAGTAGGCGCCCAGGCCGGGCGCGGGTTGACGGCCGTTGAGTGAGGCGATGGTGACGATGGAACCGCCGTCGGCGATATGGCGTGCAGCATATTTGAACGTGAGGAACGTGCCGGTTTGGCAGACGGCGATGGTGGTGTTCCAATCGGCCAGGCTCAGGTCTGCCAGCGCGCCGGGGATGGTCAGGCCTGCACAATTGACCACCGAGGTCAGTTGGCCTTGGTTCGTGCTCACGGACTCGAACAACGCACACACCGAATCCTCGTCCGCGACATCGACGATGGCGGCCACTGCATCACCGCCGAGTTCGGCCGCGCGTTCGCGCGCGGCGTCGGCGTTGATGTCGGCGATCACCACCCGAAATCCTCTGGTGCTCAGTGCCTGTGCACTGGCCCACCCGATGCCGGAGGCGCCGCCGGTGATAATGGCAAGCGGGCTTGATTCCATGGTGCACTCCTAAGGCGTGATGATGACCTTTTGCTGGTCACTTGGATGGGATAGACCGGCGACAACCTCCTGGAGGTCGTCCAGGGTCGAGTAGCCGCTGATAAAGCCGTCGAGACGGAGGCTGCCATCAGCCAATGCTGCGGCGGCGGTGCGGAATTCGTCGGCGGTGTAGTAGCTGACAAAGCTCATGGTGACGTCTTTGACGATGGCGCCCAGTGGCATGAACGTGTCTGGTTCCATGCAGACCCCGGCAATGACGATCCGGCCGCGTGGCCCGGCCGCGTCGAGGCAGGTGGCGATCATTCCGGTCTTGCCAACGCATTCGACGACGAGATCGAAGCCCGTTCCGACATCCTCGCCTGCGGGGTCGAAGGCGTGGGCGGCACCGAGATCGAGTGCCGCCTGCCTCCGCTGTGCCACCGGATCGCAGACGGTGATGTCGGTGATTCCCTGCGCACGTGCCCAGATCACCACGGACAGTCCGACCGGTCCGGATCCGATTACCAACAGGCGGTCGCCGCTTCTGGCACCGCCCCGGTTCATCGCGTGCAGGCCGACGGCGAGTGGTTCGACCAGTGCGCCGGACCGCAGGTCGACGGCCGGATCGAGTGCCACGGTGCCGGATGCGGCCACGGTGACGTATTCGGCGAATCCGCCGGCCCGGATCCCGAGTCCGAGGGCCTGCGGTGTGGCGCATCGGGCCGGGTCGCCTGCCACACAGTGCTGACACGTACCGCATCCGATCACCGGCATCGACGCGACCGGGGTGCCTTCGGCCCATTGATCGGCGACGGCGGATCCGGCGCCGACAACCTCGCCTGCGAACTCATGTCCCATGATCGCGCCGTCGGGCAGCAGGGGATAGGTCTTGAGGTCCGAGCCGCAGACTCCGCAGCCGCGGACCCGGATCAACAGCTCATCGGGTGCGGGTTCCGGTTCGGCGACGTCGCGGACGACAAACCTTCCACCCTCGATGACGGCTGCGCGCATTGCTGCAGATTAGCCGGGAGCAGCCGGATGCGCCGACGAATGGCGCAATTGGCAGACGTTGTCGCCCAAACACTTTCGCCTCTGTTTGCACAGTGCAAATCCTTGCAGAGTTCGACGCGATCGATGAGACTTCCATCCATGTGCCCCGCAGATGCGAAGGTTTCCCCTGTTTCCACGGTGTCCACTGTGTCCACCCGCGACCTCGAGTTCACGGTCACCTCGTGGACGCCACCAACGGGGTCGGGTGACGTGGCGGTCCTGCTGCACGGATTCCCGGAGACGTCCGCGTCGTGGTCGGCGGTCTCGGAGCTACTCGCCGGCGCCGGGATCGCCTCGGTGGCCCCCGATCAGCGTGGCTACTCGCCGGGAGCGCGTCCCGGGTCGATCAGCGACTACCGGTTGCCGGAGTTGGTGGCCGACGTCATCGGACTCTGCGATGCCCTCGACCTGGCGAAGGTGCATCTGGTCGGACACGACTGGGGTGCGATTGTCGCCTGGGCGGTTGCCGCTGCGCATCCGGAACGGCTGCATACATTGACCGCCGTGTCGGTGCCGCATCCGGCGGCGTTTGCCTGGGCGCGCGAAAATGATCCGGACCAGCGGGAACGGTCGGGCTATATGGAGTATTTCGCCACGCCTGACGAGCCCGAGAAGGCGTTCCTGGCCGACGACTGCCTGGCCCTGCGGTTGGGGTACGGCGATGCCGTTCCGGCCGAGGCCGTCGAGCGGCACCTCGCGGTGTTGTCCGAGCCGGGTGCCCTGACCGCTGCGCTGAACTGGTATCGGGCCATGCCGCTCGACACCCATGACATCGGCGACGTCGCAATCCCGACGACGTTCATCTGGAGTACCGATGACATCGCGATCACCGCTGCCGGTCCGGCGCGTTGCGCACAACATGTGAGCGGGCCGTATCGGTACGTGGAGGTCGCAGGCGGCACCCACTGGATACCCGAAGAGTTTCCGCGGATTGTCGCCGACGCGATCATCGAGCAGGTCTGCTGATGCGGGTTCTGGCTTTTCTTCATAAACTAGAACCTGTTCTCATATGCTCGGTGACGTATGTAGCCAAGGAGGTAGCCGAACGTGACCGCAGTCCTCGAACCGATATCCCTCTATCGCAAGCTGGAAACTGAGCTGACCGGGCGAGATGGTCCGTTTGCGCTGGCAACGGCCACGGTCCGCGGGGAGTCCATGCTGGTCTATCGTGACGCTCCGGCGTCGCTCGACATGGTGTTCCGTGAGCTCGTCGAAACCTATTCCGACAACACCCTGCTGGTCTCCGATGGCGTCGAGTACACCTATCGAGAGGTTGCGGAGCAGGCCGGACGGCTGGCGGGCGCGCTCGTGGCCGACTATGGCGTCGGACCCGGGAGCCGGGTTGGCGTGTTGATGAAAAACCAACTGGCGTATGTGGTTTCGATCATGGCCATAGCCCGTTGCGGTGGCGCGGCGGTGCTGTTCAACAGCCGGGAGTCCGTCGCGGAGATCGGTCATGCGCTGGCCGATGCCAACTGCGTGGTCGTGATCGCCGATGACAGGCGAGCTTCGCTGGTGCGTTCGGCGGGCTCAGACGTGTCGCTGTTGGTGGTTGGCGACGAGCTGCCAGGCGGGCCCGCCCGCTCGTATGCCGATGTCCTGGGGGAGTCGTTCGCTCCGCCGGCGCCGGTCTCGGTCCACCCGGAATCGTTGTGTTTGATCCTGTTCACCTCGGGCACTTCTGGCCGGAGTAAAGGCGTTCTGCTGACGCAACGCAACATCTGCACGATGGTCATGAACCTGCGGATGATCAAAGAGGTCAATATCCTCACGAACGCCCACAAGTACGGGATGGAGCCCGATGCGCTGCGCGGGTTGATGCCGAGTCTGTCGGCGCTGCTGGTCTTTCCGCTGTTCCACACCTCTGGCCTGGTCTGCATCCTGACCTCGATGACCTCCGGTGGGTTCGTGGTGATCCAGAATCGGTGGAATGTGGAAACCGCGATCGGATTGATCGCCAAGCACAAGCTGGCGATGCTGGCGGGCCCGCCGATGGTGATCACCGACCTCCTGGCCGCCAACCCGCCGCCAGAGGCCCTCGCAAGTCTGGTCAATGTGGCACCTGCCGGGCAGGCCACGTCACCTGACCTGGTGAATCGAATCAGTCAGGTACTCCCATCAGCTGGTCGGAGTGTTGGCTGGGGGATGACAGAGGCAGCCGGCAGTGTGTGCACCGCGGGTGGTGATCTGCTTGCCACATACCCGGACTCGTCCGGGCCGTTGAGTTCGGTGATGTCGGTGCGGGTTGTTGATGACACCGGAACGGTCTTGCCCGCAGGTGAGGTGGGTGAGCTGGAGATCCGCGGCCCGCTGGTGATGGCGGGATATCTCGACCGACCCACCGAGACGGCCGCGGCCTTCGATGGATCCTGGTATCGCAGTGGCGATCTGGGCTACCTCGACAACAACGGCCTGGTGTTCGTTGTCGACCGGAAGAAAGACATGGTGATCTCGGCGGGGGAGAACATCTACTGCGCCGAAGTCGAGCTGGCGTTGATGGCTTCCGACAAGTTCACCGAGGTCACGGTGTTCGGTGTTCCCGATGAGAGGCGTGGTGAGGTGGTGGTCGCCGCGGTTGCGACACGGGAGGGTGTGAACCTGACGGAGGCCGACGTTCAAGACATCGCGCGCGGCGCACTGGCCGACTACAAGGTGCCCGCAGCCGTGGTGTTCGACCTTGCGCCGTTTCCGCGTAGTGCCACCGGGAAGATCCTCAAACGAAAAGTGCGCGAGCAGTATTCGGGTTGAGGCCGGGTAGCGGGTTACGGTTGAGGTGTGGACCTCCTCCTGATCTCTGACACCCACATCCCCAAGCGGGCCCGCGACTTGCCGACACCGGTATGGGAGGCGGTGGAGCGCGCCGACGTGGTCATCCACGCAGGCGACTGGGTGAATGTGGCGTCATACGAAGCCCTCGCTGCGCGCTCGACGCGTCTGATCGCGTGCTGGGGCAACAACGACGGTGACGATCTGCGCGCTCGGATGCCCGAGCGCGCAGATGTTGTGCTTGGTGGCCTGCGGTTCACCGTCACCCACGAGACCGGGGCCGCGACGGGACGGGAGAAGCGGATGTCGGCGGCCTATCCGGATACCGACGTCCTGGTGTTCGGCCACAGTCACATCCCCTGGGACACCACATCCGACACCGGTCTGCGACTGCTGAATCCGGGGTCACCGACCGACCGCCGACGACAACCGCACTGCACGTACATGACCGCCACGATCGGCGACGATTCTGTGTTTCACGTGCAACTGCACCGATTGCCCCGACCAACCCAGAACAGACCCACCTAGACAGACCTGTCTAGAACAGGGGCTGACCTGGACTTCCGGCGTCGCGTCGCAGAACCCGCAGTGAGCCCTGCACGCCGACCTCGGTGAACTGGCCCGTCTTGAGCGCCTTCTCGTAGATCTCGAAGGGGGGTCGGCCACCGTCGGCGGGATCGGGGAATACATCGTGGATCAGCAGTGCTCCGCCGAGACGAACCCATGGTGCCCATCCGGCCAGGTCGTTTTGTGCGGCCTCGCTGCTGTGCCCGCCGTCGATGAACACAAAATCCGCCGGTCGGCCCCAAATGCGGGCTGCCGCTGTTGAGGTGGCCAGCAACCCGATGACGGTGTCTTCGAGTCCGGCATCCCACATCGTCCGGCGGAACCGGGCGGAGGTGTCCAGCGTGCCGGTGTGCGGGTCGACGAGGCTGATGTCGTGGTACTCCCAGCCCGCCTGGTGTTCTTCGGATCCGCGGTGGTGATCGATGGTGGTGATCACCGCACCGAGCGGTTGCGCCGCGGCACCGAGGAAGACGGTGGATTTACCGCAATAGGTGCCGATCTCGACGCCGATCCCCACAGCGTCTGGGGCTGACAGATACTGCTGCGCAACCCGATAGAGAGCGATCGCCTCGTCGATCGGCATGAAACCGGGCGCGTCTTTGGCCGCTTGGAGTTGGAGCTCACTGGGCTGGTCATCGTGCTTCTGTGGAACAGATGTCATACCGGTGATCCTATCGGCGTCCCCGCGTAGGGTTGGGCGATATGAAGGCTCAGATACTGAACGAAGAGACCGGTCCGAGCGGATTGACGTTGTCAGAGGTGCCTGATCCGGTACCGACCGACAACCAGCTGCTCATCGACGTGAAGTCCTGCGGGATCTGCTTTCCCGACCTCCTGATGAGTCAGGGCAAATACCAGCTCCGGATCCCGACCCCGTTCACACCCGGCACCGAGGTGGCCGGCGTGGTCGCCAAGGCGCCGGCGACGTCCCGATATTCCGTAGGCGACCGTGTTCAGGTGATGTCGGTGGTCGGTGGATTTGCCGAGCAGGTTGTCGCCACCGACGAGCAGTTGCTTCCGATTCCGCCGGAGCTGAGTTTCGACGAAGGCGCGGCGATGGGCATCAACCTTCAGACGGCCATCTTTGCGCTGAAGATCAGGGCCAATCTGCAGCCCGGTGAGACCGTCGGTGTGCTCGGCAGTGCCGGTGGCGTCGGCGTTGCGACCATTCAGGTGGCAAAAGCGATGGGCGCGAGAGTCATCGCGATCGTGCACCGCAAGGGTGCCGAAGAGTTGCTGCGAAGCGTCGGGGCCGACGAGGTTGTTCAGCTCGAAGAAGGCTGGGGCACAAAGATCAAGGAACTCACCGGAACCGGCGTTGATGTCCTGATCGACCCGGTCGGCGGCGAGGTGTTCGACGAGGCCCTGCGTCAGGTTGCCCCGGACGGCAGGTTTGTGGTGATCGGATTCGCGGCAGGGGGGATTCCGTCGGTGAAGCTGAACCGCGTGCTATTCCGCAACATTTCTGTGGTCGGTGCGGCGTGGGGTGAATACGTGCGAACCCATCCGGGACTGCCCGCACAGCTTCACGAAGACCTCACGGCCATGGTCGCCGCCGGTATGCGCCCGCCGGTCAATCGCACCTATGCGCTGGCCGATCTCCCGCAGGCCCTGGACGATCTGGCGAACGGAAAAGTCCTGGGCAAGGCGGTTGTCAAGATAGCCGAATGATCAGATCGAGAACCATGAGGAGTTGAGCCCATGTGCCGCAACATAACCGAGCTCCGAGGGCTGGAGCCTCCCGCAAGTGACGTCGAGATCGAAGCGGCGGCGCGACAATATGTGCGCAAGGTGAGCGGCGTACAAAAACCGTCGGCGGCGAATGTCGAAGCCTTCGAACTCGCCGTCGAACGGGTCACGGCAGCGACCATGGAATTGCTGCAAGCGCTGCCGCCACGACGGCAGCCGCCCAAGACGGTGCCACCGCTGCGGCGCCCCGAAGTGCAGGCGCGGATCGCGGCGCAGGCGGCTCGGCAGAGTTAACTGGAAAGAAGAGCTAGCGGTCGAGTTCGGAAGTTTCGAGACCGAACAGGCTTGCCGCGTTGTGGTGCAGGACTCCGCGTACCCAGTCGTCGCCCAGGCCGAGTCCGGTAACGGCTTCGAGGGCACTGGTGTAGGTATACGGAATATTCGGAAAGTCGCTGCCCCACAAGATGCGATCAGCCAGGTCTATCAGTTTGTGCCTCGATTCGACCGGGAACGGTGCGCCTTCCTCGGCGAATGCGGTGAACGCCATGGTCGTGTCGAGGTGGACGTTGCCGTAGGTGCCTGCGAGGTCCAGGAAATCGTTGTACTCGGGCATGCCCATATGGGCGATGATCAGTGGCAGCTGCGGAAAGCGTTGCAGTAGTTCGGCGATGGGCTCGGGGCCGGTATACGTCCCCGGTGCCGGTCCTGACCCGCAGTGGACCACCACGGGTACGGCAGCGTCGGAGATCGTGCCCCAGACATCGTCGAGTAGTGGGTCGACGGGACTGTAATCGCCGACCTGGATATGCGACTTGAACACTGCTGCACCGGATTCGATGGCATCGGCAACATACTTCGGCGCCGATACCTCCGGGTAGAACGTGGCCGTATGCAGACAGTCGGGTGTGCGGGCCGCAAAATCGGCGGCCCAACCGTTCAGCCAGACAGCCATGTCCGGTTTGTGTGGGTAGATCATCGACGTGAATGCACGGACGCCGAAGTCCCGCAGCGTCTCGATCCGTTGGTCTTCATCGGCGCGATAGGTGATCGGCCACTCACGGCCGACCAACGGGCCCACCGAATCGAAGTAGCCCCACACCTTGTCCATCACCGATTTCGGCATGAAGTGGGTGTGTACGTCGATGAGTCCAGGCAGATCGAGCTCCTGCCAGATCGACTGGACGGCTGACGCCTCTGCGACGGGAAGGCCTGCTACTTCACACACGACCTTCACGTTACCCATGGCGAGGCCGGGGTGGTGCTGCCGCCCAGCTCGTCCGGTCGATGGAGCGGACTTCGTCCGGCCAATGAAGCGGACTTCGTCCGGGCGGCAGCACCATATGCGTTTCACACTATGGAGTTGTCAAAGATGCGTGCGCGGTCCCGACAAAGTCTCGGGTGCGCTGGTGGTGGAGAGTCGGTGACGGTAGTGAAGTTGGATCAGGCGGCGAGGGTGAGGGTTCGTCGGTTGTAGGCCGGTAGTGGTTTTCGCTGCGGATCGATATCGGCGGGCGGTATCAGCCACGGGTGCCCGTCGGAGCCCATGATCACCTCCCAGTCGGTGTTGTGGACCGCCATGTGGCAGGTGCGGCACAGCAGGCAACCGTTCTCCAGGGTGGTGGCACCTCCATCAACGAAGTGGACGATGTGGTGGCAGTCAGACCAACTCGCATGTCCCCCGCATTTCACACAGCAGGTGTCGCGGATGATGATCGCTTTACGGACCAGCCCTTTGAACAGCCGTTTCGGTGGACTGATATCGATCGGTACGTCCTGCCCGTCGAGGGTGATCGAGGTGATTGATGAATCGCACGCCAACGCAGCGGCGGTTGCTTCGGTGACCGGACCCATCCATGGCAGGGACGCAGCCGCGGGATGATCGGCGGGCACGGTCACGATCACCTCGGTTCGCGGCGCCGACACCAGCGATTGCCCGCCACCACCGCAATCCAGCAGCTGGTGCAAGGCATCGGCGCGGCGTTGGGTAGGACTTCGACTGTCATCCGAGCCGTCGGGCTCGGGACGGGCCCTGGACCAGAAGTCCAACGCGGAGAACAGCTTTTCTCCGATCACCGCATCAACATCGAACGTTCCGACACATCGACCCTCACGGACTGCATAGTCCAGGCTGTTCAGTGACCGGTCTTCGGCCGGCGGCGGCCCGCCGGTGTCCCTGGCGACCTCGTTGCCCAGCATGCGGGCAGCCGCACCGATCTCAGCCGGTGGACATCCGGAGATGGCGTGGCTCAACAGTTTCCGCTCGAACTCGACCTGTTGTTCGGGTGTCACCGGATCCTCGGACCGGCCGACGATATGGGCGACACCTTTGACCACTGCGTCGATGTGTTCGGAGGACAGGAACCCGTCCCGTGAATAGCCGGCGGTACGATCCAGGCCGGCCAGTCCCGCGCCGATACGTATCCAGCGGTACGCAGAAGCGGGTGCTGCCCCGTTGGCCTGCAACAACTTTGCTGTCGTCGATCCGGCCTTACGGGCGATACCCGATTCATCGATCATCGCTGCGCATATCGCGAGTTGGTGCTCGGCGGCGTTGCGCAGGGTGATCAGATCCTTCACCACCCCCAGCGCAACGTTCGCGTCATCAGGAATCACTAGGTCGACGAGATCGTCGACCATCTCGAGAAGTCGCATAGCACAGCACCTTCCAAGGAGAGAGCAAACCGGGGGCGTCGACCGGAGTGTCTCTGCGGGGAAGGCGTCAGATACGTGATGCTTATGGTCGACTGACTCCACTGTACCCATTCGAACACATGTTCGCAAGGTTGAAAGTGGTGTATCTAGCTTGACCACAACATCTTTCGGAAGGCAGACGAAACAAATCGTGTGGGGTCGCCGCCTTGCTATCACCCTCGGTGTTGGCGCTCCATCGTTTCGAGCGTGCGCCGAATGCCCTCAACGTGGTCTCCACGGAAGTGGGCTAGTGGCGTCGACATGATCGAGTCTGCGCCGAAATCGGTGACACCCAGCAGGCGAACGAGCGAAGCCCTCGCTGAGCTTTCGCTGTCGGCGTCGGCGACGGCGTCGAGCACTTCGTGACTTCGCGCGTGCGCAGCCACCAGAGCCCTCATGAACTCGAGGCGCTGGTCCTCGTTGTCGTCAGACTCTCGATGACCTCGACGGTTCGCGCGCAGTCGTTCGACGGCGGGTGAGCCAGGACGGCCTTGATGTGTGGCGGGAGACTGGGTTCTCTTGTGGTCATGGGCTATTGGCTGCTTGCGGGCCAGCCGGGGCTATGGGTTTGGATGCCTTGGTCGATCGGGGCGGGTGGGGTGTTGCATCGTTCGGTGCGGTCGATGTGGAAGCCGGCAGAAGATGAGATGCTATCGAGGATTGTCCAGTCGCCGTAGACGTTGCGGGTTGGGGTTGGCTGGTTTCCGTGTTGATTGGCCGGGGGTGCGGTGCCGGTGCGTTGGTAGGTGAAAATCATTGCGTAGTCTTCGTTCCGGCTGTTCCGTGAGCAGATGATGACTCCGCCGACCGCATTGGAGGGTGGAGTCCAGTCCGAGATTCCGGCGGGGTCTGGGTCGATGAATGGTGCGACCCAGGCGAAGATGGTGAACGGGGGGTTGTTACGGGGGCCGTATCCGGGTCTGTCGCCCCAGTTGTACCAACTGTCCCCGGCGGCATGGGCGAAACCTGGGAAGTATGCGGACGCCCCCAGTTCTGAACGCAGGATGTAGGACTCGAAGATGGCCCGGACGAACGTGCCGTCGGGGGTGTCGAGGTCGATGTTCTCGGTGTCGAACCAGACGACCGGGTAGTCGTCAACAGTGCGTACCGAACTTGGCGGGGCCGAAGTGTCGCCGGCCTTCTCCGTGGGCCCCGCGCAGCTCGAGATCGCGAACGTGAGCACAATTGCTATGGTCGCGCCGCGCAGTAGAAGGGCTACCGGCCGTTGACTACGGGGGCTGGCAACCGGCCTATCGAGGTCGTTTGGCAGGGGCATTGGGATTCTCTGGTTTTGCTCCGTAGGTGTAGATCATGGCGTAGTCAACGTCCCGGCTCACTGGTGGGCAGACGATGCCTCTGCCGATAGGGTCGGAGAGCGGTACCGAAGGTCCTTCGGGCGAATTGGCGAGTCGGCAGCCGGCGATGGTCAGCGCGAGGGTGATCGCTGTTGATGCGTGTGTGAGGGTGGCGGGTCATCGTTGTTCCCAGGCGAGTTCGTCGCGGACTTGTTGGGCGAGTTGTTCTCTGGTCTCTGGTGGTATGTCGGTGTGCCAACCGTGATGGCGGTGCCAGTCGTCGTGTGCTTGGTGCAGGCGGGCGTTGAGTTCGTCGTGGTCGATGGGTGGGGGTGTGCGGGCGGGTCGTGCGTCGGGGAACTGCCGGTAGATGTCTTCGGCGGTGGTGCCTTCGGGTGAGCGCAGGGCAGCCATGATGTGTGGTGGGAGGTTGGGTTCTTTTGTGGTCATGGGTTATTGGCTGCTGGCGGGCCAGCCGGGGCTAGGGGTGTGAATGTCTTGGGAGATCGGGGCGGGTGGGGTGTTGCATCGTTCGGCCCGGTCGATGTGCCGGTGATCTGGGTGGATGGTATCGAGGATTGTCCAGTCGCCGTAGACGGTGCGGGTTGGGGCTGGCTGGTTGCCGCGTTGGTTTGCCGGGGGTGCGGTACCGGTGCGTTGGTAGGTGAAGATCATGGCGTAGTCAATGTTCTGGCTGGTTCGTGAGCAGATCATGACTCTGCCGACAACATTTGATGGTGGAGTCCAGTCGGCGATTCCGGCAGGGTCTGGGTCGATGAAGGGAGCAACCCAGGCGAAGATGGTGAAGGGGGGGCCATTGCGAGGGCCGTTGCTACGCCTATTAGGCCAGTGGTACCAACTGTCTCCGGTGGCGTCGGCCCAGCCTGGGAAGTATGCGGACGGGCCGAGTTCTGATCGCTGTATGTACGACTCGAAGATGGCTCGGATGAAGGTGCCGTCGGGGGTGGTGAGGTCGAGGTTGTCGGTGTTGAACCAGACGACCGGGTAATCGTCGGCGGTGCGTATCGAACTTGGCGGGGCCGAAGTGTCGCCGGCCTTCTCCGTGGGCCCCGCGCAGCTCGAGATCGTGAACGTGAGCACAATTGCTATGGCCGCGCCGCGCAGTAGAAGGGCTACCTGCCAATTGCGTCGGCGGCTGGCCATCGATCTAACGTGGTTGTTGGGCAGGGGCATTGGGATTTTCCGGTTTTGATCCATCAACGCTTTCCATTGGCCAATCAGGCGCTTGGGTTCCTTTGTCAAAACCATCTTCCCAGTCGCTGTTCATGTCGCCCACCCAGTCGTCGAACTTGTTTTTGTTGTCGCCGCTGCTGACCGCATTCCAGTCCAACTTGCCGTCGCGAAACCACTCATCTGGCAGGCGCTGCCCGAATTCGGGGTGAGATGCAATATAGCCCTGCAATTCGTAGAAATCGCGAATGTCAGGGTCGTTGAGTTGGGCTACCCAGTTCGGTCGTTTCCTTGGTTGGATTCATCCTCGAGTGTGGGCGCTTCGCCAAAGATCGCGTCGGCGAGCGGTTGTTGCATCGCTATGCCCGCTTCGCTACCCACCGGCAATAGTCCGGTCAGATCCTTAACGGTGGAGAATAGCGCCATCTTGTTGTTGTAACTCGCCGTTCGTTCTGCTAGATCCGTCTCGGAGAGATGGTTTACGGCCTGGCCATTTCCATCGGTCATTGCCTGGCTGAGAATTCCGGCCAATTCTGAGAAGTGGGCCTGGTCAGTCACTCCATACTGCAAGGCCATCAGATTCTGCCACTTATATGCTTCGGAGTTCATGGTTGCGGCGGCCTCGCCGTCAGTATTCAGAGAGCGGAATATGTTTTCCAGTTCTCCAGGGTTGAGGCGGTCTGCTCCGTAGCTCGGTGCACCCGTGCTGGTCGCGTCGATTCCGGTGAAGTCTCCCAGATAGGGGCTCAACGCGTTTGCGTAGATGCGGGCGAGTTTGGGGTTGGTGATGCCAACGTCGTCATTGGTGGCCATGTCTCCCGGTGACCCGAGGTAGTGAGCCAGCGAGCTGGCGTTTTCTCGGGACATTTCCGCGTAGAACGGATTGGACGATCCAACGTCTTGGCCGATGGTGTCAAACACGGTGTGTAGGCCACTGGTGTCTGTCCATTTATATTCCGAGATGTTGTTGAGATGAATTCCAGCATTGTACTGTCCGCCATTGTCGCAGGTGACGTTCATATTTTCGCCTGTGATGAAATCGTGGGCGGCTATCCTGTCGGAACCGCCGACGTTCAGTGCGGTATTCAAGAGCGCGTCGATGGTGGCCTGGCCGCCGGGATTAGGGTTGATTGCGCTGTCGGCGCCAGCAATCTCAGATGATTGCTTGAGCAATCCTCGATTCACATCCGACCCGTGACGCGCGTTCTGATCGCCCGACGCGACGAAGTCGACGAATGATGAAAATTCTGGGAAGTGTGAAAAGAGATATCCGTTGTCATCCACTGGATTTGTGGTCAGGATTCTACGCATATTCGCTGGTAGCGCTGCCATGCCACCGCGGTCTCCGCTGGAGGTGCCCAGATTTGGGGTCCCCAGCAGCTGAGTCGCGTTCGCGAGATTGCTTTGAATATCGTTGTGGTGGGCGCCCGCTCCGAGTTCGGCTATCTCATCCATGGTCAGCCCGTCGAGGTCGCCAACAATTTCCTTGAGGAAATCGAACTCGCCCTGGGTCATCGTGGCGGGCTTCCCATACTTGAGTGCTTCCAACTCGTCTGCGTCGAGATTGGTGCCGGCCTCCAACACCCGCCGCTCGAAGTCGCTCAGCTGCTTCCCGTCTCGGAGCTTCTCTCCGATTCGATCCGCGACGCCACCACCGAGTGCAGACTCCAATGGTGTCAGAGTGGAAATCGAAGAACTCGCTGCACCGATGGCGGCGGCGCAATTGGTATCTGCTACTTCGAATTCGCCGGCCAAGCGCTGCAGTTGTGTCGTTGACGTGGCGGCGTTGTTCGCCCGCGTGGCCCTCATGGTGGCGAGGAGCTCCAGCGCTGCATCGTCATCCTTGTACATAGACTCGGCCAAGGCGTAGTTGTAGCTGTCGGTGACCGTCCAGTCTTCGGCCACAACGTAGCCCGTCGCCTCGCACCCCGCGGCTCCGGTTTTGAGCCTCTCGGAGATGTGGCTCATCGACGTGTGGCCATCGGTGATGGCTGTTGAGAGCTTCTCGAAGGCATCATCAACCCTGGCGAACTGCACTCTCTCACGATCGGCGCGCGTTACGGCAGCATTCCGAAACGTGCCAGACCAGTCCATTCCGCTGATGGTGCGCTGAATATTCAGTCCGTCCCCATCGATCTGGTCGCCAATGGTGGTGGAGTCGGTGGCAGCAGCGGGCATGTTGCCGAAGTTGAAGGCGGAGACTTGACTCTTGGTCGGTCGCACGGGTCAGCTCTGCGGGCGCGTATTGAAGTCGCCAAGGGCTTCTAGACGTCGTGTGCTGTCTTCCTCAGTTGTTTGAAAGGTTTCAGCTGACGTGGTCAGAACAGTGTTCCATTCGCTGATTCGCGAACGCACCACCTCGATTGCCGTCGCGGCGGCGCCGGCTGCTGTGGTCAAGGCCGCTGATGTATCCGTGCCCGGTATGCCCGTTCCACCGAATCGCAGGGAACTCGTCGCTGTGTCGGGCGTGGTACCACCATATGAGGTGGTGCCGGTCATGCCGCCCCCGATCTGTCGCGCCGCAGCACGCAGATCTTCCGGATCTACCTGTGTTGTCATTGCATCCCCCTATGTGTGTTAACACATTCCCTCTGTGAGAGTAGCGCGACGATACCGGGGCGTGACGATAGGTCCGACTGTGACGGAAGACCGCGAGCGCGGCCCCTGAATCAACTATCTGGGTGGGTGCGCAGGGTCGGAATGACCTTCTCTCCGATCAACCGCACGCTGTCCCAGGATGGCTCCTCCGGCATGCCGCCGCAGAGCGGGTGACTGGTCACGAGCCGGAACTCTTTGCTGCGGCAGCGTTCGATGAGCTCGTCCGGTGTGCAGACGACATATCCTGTGCCGCTTCGAAGTTCGTCAACGCTGGTGGAGCTGTCGCGAACATGAGAAGCGTGATCACCGTGCCAGGCGTCGTAGGCGCGGGCGTCGGCGAGGAGGTATTCGCCGTAGGCGTGCCAGAACTTGTCGGGGTCTTCGGCGCAGAAAACGGTGGACGGTCCTGGTGGTGGTGTCATGACAAAACCGGGATTCCGGCCGTGGCTACGGCATTCGTCGTCGTAGAGTTTGCGGAGTTCGGGGTCGGCGACCTGCGGTGCGAATCCCAGATCGAGTCGGGCGGCGCGGCGTGCGGCGGCCCGAGAACCGCCGCCGTAGAACAAGAATGGATGTGGCTGCGACAGGGGAGTCGGTGTGACGCGAACCCGTCGGCCGTTGTACTCGAACTCCTCGCCAGTCCAGGCCTGACGTAATACGCCGACGGCGTGTTCGATGTCGGCGCCCCGAGTGGTCCAGGATTTGCCGAACTGTTCGTATTCCTCTCGCCGGTAACCGAGGCCGAGTGTGTACGACACCCGGCCACCGCTCAAGTTGTCGAGGAGCGCGATGTCCTCGGCTAGTCGCAGTGGATCATGCAGGTTCACCACGATCGCCGAGATGGTGATCTGGATTCGGGTGGTACAGGCGGCAAATGCCGAGCCGACGATCAGTGGATTCGGCAGATAGCCATCAGGTGAGCCGTGATGCTCAGAGAGCATCACGGCGTCCTGGTCATGGTTTTCGAGATACGTGACCTGCTCCACGGCGCGCTTGAATAGTTCGGCCCGCCCCTGCGGTGTGGCCCCGGGCGCACGAAAGTCGTAGCGCGTCGCGAAGAAGGTCATGTCGACTTGTTCTGCTTTGCGAGTTTGGCCTCGTGCTTCTGGATGACAGAACCGAACATCATATTCATTCTCGAACCCTGCGGCCATCCCACGTAATAGCAGAGGAACAGGGCGATTTCGAGAAGTTCATCGCCGGTGAGTTCACCGTTGGCGAGTGCGGCACCGGCCTGGATCTCGGCAACATCGATCTGACCGGTTGCGGCCAGGACGCCGAAGATCAGCAGGCGACGATCACGGAAGTTCAGACCTTCCCGGTTCCAGACGTCGGCGAAGAGATGCTCGGTGAGATAGGCGTAGAAGTCACCCGGCCCGTCCTGCATCTCGAAGCCGTACACCTTGGCCATCGTGTCCATGCCCTTTTGGCGTAGCTCCGATGTCGGTGGCAATTCGCCATTCGAGGAGCTCTGGTCGGTTGTCATTTCTTTTCCTTTCCAAAGGTCGAGCTCCGCTCCGCTGCGTCTCCGCCCACGCCGAGACCGTCGGCGAAACGGTCGAGAGCTACTTCGCCCAAAGGGAGTTCGATGCCGAGTTCACTACCCAGGGCCAGCGCCAGACCGAGGTCCTTTTCGCCGAGGTCGCGGACGTGGCTCAAGATGTCGTACCAGAAATCGTCCGGTGGGATGGGGGCTGTGGTGTCCCGCAGGATGATCGAGCCTGCGCCCCCGGTGATCGCATCGGTGTGGCGGACCACCTTGCCGAGTTTGACGATGTCGATGCCTGCAGCTTCGGCGAGTCGAGACGCCTCTGTGGCGGCGGTGAACGAGATGAAATGCAGTAGGTTGCGGGCCAGCTTCATCTTGGTGCCGGCTCCGATCGGGCCGGCGTGGATGAGCATGTCGGACATCAGTGAGTACGGCGGCTTCAACCTCAGGTAGGCTTCGCGCTCACCGCCAACCATGATGGCAAGACGGCCCTCTTTGGCGCCACCCGCGCCGCCGGAGACAGGTGCATCGACCAGCGAAACCCCCTGTGCGGCACATACCTTCTCCAGATCGATCGCGGTCTGCGGCCCGATTGTGGAATGGATGGCGATGACGGTTCCCGGTGCGGCCGTCTCGAGGATGCCGTGTGACCCGGCGACCACGGTGTTGACCTGCTCGTCGTTGAGGACGGTCACGCCGATGACGGTGGCGGTCTTGGCCACCTCGGCAGGGGTGTCGGCGCGGGTGGAACCTTCGATCGTGGCCTCGGGGCGCGTATCGCAGACCACCAGGCCGCCCGGCCATTTCGCCAATCGATCGGCCATCGGTGCGCCCATGTTGCCGAGTCCGATGAACCCGACAGGTGCGCTCTGGTCCGACGCGGTGTCGGATGCCTGTTGTTCGCTCATGATCGGATGATCTGTCCGCCGTCGACGTTGAAGATCTGCCCGGTGATCCAGCCGGCCTCGTCGGACAGCAGGAACAAGCACATGCCGACGAGGTCGTCGGGGGTTCCCATGCGCGACAACGGCAGTTTGCTGACCATGTCCTTGACCATGTTGCTCGGTGTCGTCGACCTGGTGGCCTCGGTGTCGATCGGGCCGGGTGCGATTGCGTTGACACGAATGCCGGATCCGCCGAGCTCGGTGGCGAGCTGCTGGGTCAGGCCGTTGACGCCGACCTTCGCCAGACCGTAGAAACCGCTGTACAGCCATGCGGCCGTGGAGGACTGGTTCACGATTGCGCTGCCGGGCTTCATGTGTCCGTAAACCGCGCGGGTCACGTTCAGTGCGCCGTCGAGGTTCACGCTCATGAACTTCTTGTAGTAGTCCCACGGAACGGTGATCAGGAAGTCCAACTGCATGCCACCGTAGATCGCCGCGTTGTTCACCAGATAGTCGATCTGGCCGTAGCTTTCCAGCGTTGCGGCGGCCAGTGCCTGTGCCGATTCGGGCTCGGCGACGTCGGTGTTGACGTACAGCCCGCCGATGTCGGCTGCCACCTGTTTGCCTGCCTCGTCGTTGAGGTCGGCGACCACCACATTCGCGCCCTCGGCAGCGAGCCGGCGGGCATAGACCTCGCCGATGCCACCCGCGGCTCCGGTGACTATCGCGGTCTTGCCTTCAAATCTGTTGTTGCTCATAGGTCGATCTCCTTATGCAGGTGTCGCTACCGCTTTGATTTCCAAATATTCTTCGAATCCGGCCACGCCCATCTCGCGCCCGATGCCGGACTGTTTGTAGCCACCGAACGGGACGTCGGCGGAGTACCAGATACCGCCGTTGATGCCCATGGTTCCGGTGCGTACGCCGTCGACGACCTTCTTGATCCGATCCGGATCGGTGCCCCACACCGCGCCCGACAAGCCGTAGGGGGAGTCGTTGGCAATGGCGATCGCGTCGTCGTCGCCGTCGTGCGGGATGATCACCAGAACCGGCCCGAAGATTTCTTCCTGTGCCACGCGCGCGGAGTTGTCCAGCCCCGAGATCAAGGTCGGCTCGATGAAGAAGCCCTTGTCCTTGTCGGCCGGACGCCCGCCGCCGATCTCGATGGTGCCGCCTTCGTCGCGGGCGAGTTGTAGATAGCCCTCGATCCGCTCGCGCTGGACAGCGGAGATCACCGGACCGCATATGGTCCCGGGGTTGGTCGGGTCGCCGGCGGGGAGCCCGGCCAGACCGGCCTTGACCAATTCGATTGCCTCGTTGTACTTCTCGCGGGGCACCAGCATGCGGGTGGTGAGTGCACAGCCTTGGCCGGCGTGGGTGACCACGGAGAACGCCGCCATCGAGCAGGCGGCCCCCAGATCGGCGTCGTCGAGAACGATGTACGCCGACTTGCCGCCGAGTTCGAGGAAGACCCGCTTGAGTGTCTCGGCCGCGGCGACCATCACCTTCTTGCCGGTGGCGGTTGAACCGGTGAAGGAGACAACGTCCACGCGCGGATCGGACGATAGCAACGCCCCGACGCTGTGATCACTCGACGTGACGATGTTGATGACACCTGGCGGGAAGTCGGTTTCCTCGGCAATCACCTTGCCGACCAGCGCCGCACACCACGGAGTGTCGGGGGCGGGCTTGAGCACCACGGTGCAACCCGCGGCCAGTGCGGGACCGATCTTCGCGAAATTGATCTGGTGTGGGAAGTTCCACGGGGTGATCGCACCGACGACACCGGCCGCCTCACGCTGCACTGTGCGATGGGTCTTGATGCCCATCGGCTTCGCGCGGCCGAGGTCGGTCTCCCATTCGTAGCTCTCGGCCAGATCGGCGAAGTAGCCGAGATCGGCGATCGGGCCTTCGAGCTGTGGGCCGGAGGTCAGGAATGCCGGGGCACCGACCTCGGCGATGGTGATCTCGCGGAGTTCTTCGATGTGGCCCTGCAGCGCATCCCGGAGTTGGCGGAGGCAGTGTGCCCGGAAGGCATGGTCGCGGGGCCACGTGGTGGTGTCGAATGCGGTCCGGGCGGCGCCGATTGCGGCTTCCATGTCCCCGGTTGTGCCGTCGGCGGCGTGGCCGATGAGCTCTTCGGTTGCCGGGTTGATGATCGCGAATGTGCCCCCCGATCCAGGCACCAACTTCCCATCTATCAGCAGCTCGGAGCTGGTTTCTGGTCTGAGCGACATTGCTGACCTCTCCTTCGTGGATGACTGGCTGGACACGTGTCTGGACTGTGGTTTGAACGTAGTGTAACGTCACTGTCCATGTCCAGTCCGGTTTCTTTCGAATCCACTCGCCGCCGACTCACGACCGCGCAGGCCGAGACCGTCGCCAAGCTCACCGAGGCGGCGGTCGAAGTACTCCGTGAGGTCGGCTACGACGCCCTCACCGTGCGGTCGGTGGCCAAGCGTGCCGGGGTTGCCCCGGCTACCGCCTACACCTATTTCAGCTCCAAGGGGCACGTCGTCGCCGAGCTGTTCTGGCGCCGGCTGGCCGAGGGCATCACCGAACCCGATCCGTCGGCACCGCGCGCAGACCGGGTGGCCGTGGTGTTGCGGTCGGTGTCCCTGGCCGTCGAGGACGACAGCCATCTCGCGCGCGCGGTCACCGCATCACTGCTGGGGTCGGACCCCGACGTCGAACATCTCCGGCTGCGGATCGGTTTGCTGATCCGGCAGCGAATTTCGGATGCGCTGGTCGGCGACTCGGGCGAGGCCGTCAACGAAGGGGAGCTCGAAGCCCTGGAAATGCTGTACTCCGGCGCTCTGGTCCGCGCCGGTATGGGTTACGAATCGTATTCCGCCATCGCCGATCGGCTCGTCGCCGCGGCAAAACTACTGCTGGAGCGCCGATGACTGTGCCGACAAAGCTTTCGTTTGATCCGTACGACTACAACTTCCACGAGGATCCCTATCCGACCTATGCGCGCCTGCGGGCCGAGGCGCCGGTCTATCGCAACGCGGATATGGACTTCTGGGCGTTCGCCAAGCACGAGGATGTCCGCAACGGCTTCCGGGATGCGGCGCGGTTGTCGAACAGTTGGGGCGTCTCCCTCGACCCGGCAGCCTATGGACCCGATGCGCACAAGTCGATGTCCTTTCTGGCACTGGATGATCCGAAGCACATGCGCATCCGGAAGCTGGTGTCGAAGGGCTTCACCCCCAAGCGTGTTGCCGAATTGGCCGACCGGATCGGTGAACTGACGCAGCAACATTGGAGTCGTTGCCTGGAGATGGGGGAGTTCGACTACGTCACCGAGTTCGCCGGTCTGTTGCCGATGGACGTTGTCTCCGAGCTGCTCGACGTGCCGGTGAGCGACCGCGCCAACTTGCGGACCCAGTCGGATCTGCTGATCCACCGCGACGAAGGCGTGTTCGACGTTCCTGAAGCCGCGGTCTACGCCTACCTGGAATTGCATCGGTACTACTCCGAATTGCTGGTCGATCGCCGAAAGAACCCCGGCACCGATTTGGTCTCGGCGCTGCTCGACGCAGAGATCCTCGACGACGAAACCGGCGAGAAGACCAAGCTCACCGACGACGAGATCATCGGCTTCATGATCCTGATGATCGTTGCGGGCAACGAGACCACCACCAAGCTGTTGTCCAATGCGGTGTACTGGGGCTGGCGTTTCCCGGATCAGCTGGCGATTCCGATGGCTGATCACGAAGCGGTTCCGCAGTGGACCGAAGAGACTCTGCGATACGACAATTCAACTCAGATCGTGCTGCGACGCGTGATCGAGGACGTCGAATACGGTGGATACACCATCGCTGCCGGACAGCGGGTGCTGTTGCTTCTCGGATCGGCCAATCGTGATGAGGACGTCTTCGACGAGCCGGACCGTTACCTGATCGGCCGGGACAGTTCGCAGACGCTCACCAGCTTCGGTCTCGGCACCCACTTCTGCCTGGGGGCGCACCTGGCGCGTCTCGAGGCGAATGTTGCTCTCTCACAGATCGTGCAGTCGATCAATCAGGTCGACATCGACATCGACAAAGCCGTCCGCGTGCACTCGGTCAACGTTCGCGGATTCGCGTCGCTCCCCATGAAGGTGAAGGTGCGCTGAATGCCCCGTTTTCCCGCTCATCCCGATCGTCGCCCGGTCATCGTCGCCGGCGCATCATCCGGAATCGGTGCCGCCACAGCAGTGATGCTGGGCGCGGCCGGATACCCGGTTGCACTGGGCGCCAGGCGAGTTCAGAAATCTCAGGAGTTCGTCGATCAGATCAACGCGGCGGGAGGCGAGGCGGTGGCACTGCCGCTCGACGTCACTGATGCGGCATCGATCGATGAGTTCGTCACAAAGGCAGAAGCCCAGTTGGGCCCGATCGAGGTGGCGGTCTCCGGTGCAGGCGACCTGGAGCCCGGACGTGCGCACGAGCTGAGCAACGACGACTTCGCCGCTCAGGTCAACATCCATCTCCTCGGTGCCCAGCGTCTGTTCCGCCGGGTCGTCCCCGAGATGATCAAGCGGCAACGTGGCGACTTCGTGTTCGTGAGCTCCGACGTCGTCACGTGGCCCAGGCCGCAGATGGCCGCATACGTCGCGGCCAAGCGCGGTGTCGAAGGCCTGTCTGACGTGGCCCGAATGGAGCTCGAGGGCACCGGCGTCCGCTCCAGCCTGGTCCGACCGGGCCAGGTCATGACCGGGATGGGCATGAACTTCACGGCCGAGGTCGCCGAATCGGTTCTCAACGACTGGGTTCCGTGGGGCCTGGCCCGGCACAGCAACTTCTTGAAACCCGAACATCTCGCAACAGCCATCGCAACCATCGTTTCCATGCCTCGGGGGGCCCATATGCGCCTGGTCGAGGTCGAGGCAGAAGCCCCGATCGCACGCAGTGGAGGAGAGAGCAAATGACCCTTACCAAGCCCAAGCGCGTATCCGGTGGTGAAGGCGAGCACGGCCACCTCGACGAACTCTCGACCGACCCGATCGGCCTGTTCTGGCGCGTCCGCGAAGAGTGCGGCGACGTCGGTGTCTTCCAACTCGCCGACCGCGAGGTCGCGCTGGTCTCCGGTGCCGCCGCCAACGAGGCGTTCTTCCGTGCCTCGGAAGAGGATCTCGATCAGGCTGCCGCCTATCCGTTCATGACACCGATCTTCGGTGAGGGCGTGGTGTTCGACGCCAGCCCCGAACGTCGTTCGGAGATGCTGCACAACCAGGCGCTCAAGGGCGCTCACATGAAGCAGCACGCCATCACGATTCCCGAGGAGACCGAGCGCATCATCGCCAACTGGGGTGATGAGGGTGAGATCGATCTGCTGGAGTTCTTCGCCGAGCTGACCATCTACACCTCGTCTGCCTGCCTGATCGGCAAGAAGTTCCGGGAACAACTCGACGGCCGATTCGCGCATCTCTACCACGACTTGGAAAAGGGTACCGACCCGATCGCCTACGTCGATGCCTACGCAGACATCGAGAGCTTCCGTAAACGCGATGCCGCCCGAGTCGGTTTGGTGGAGCTGGTCCAGGGGATCATGGACACGCGTCTCGCCGGAGAGCCGGCGACGGACGAGGATCGGGATCTGCTCGATGTCCTGATGTCGATCAAGGACGACGAAGGCAACCTGCGCTTCACCGCCGACACGATCACCGGCATGTTCATCTCGATGATGTTCGCCGGCCACCACACCACTTCGGGCACGGCCGCCTGGACGCTGATCGAACTTCTCCGCCATCCGGAGTACATGGATCAAGTCACCGCCGAACTCGGCGAAATCTACTCCGATGGAGCCGAATACAGCTTCGGCGCGATGCGGCAGATCCCCAAGCTCGAATCGGCACTCAAGGAAGCCCTGCGTCTGCATCCGCCGTTGATCGTGTTGATGCGCGTGGTGCAGAACGAGTTCGTGGTCGAAGGCGTCCAACTCGAACCCGGACAAGCGATTGCGGTGTCGCCTGCGATCTCGAACCGCCTGCCCGAGGATTTCCCTGAACCCGACAGCTTCGACCCGGACCGCTATCTCGAACCCCGCCAAGAAGACCTTGTCAACCGGTGGACGTGGATTCCGTTCGGTGCGGGCCGGCATCGTTGTGTCGGTGCGCAATTCGCGATCATGCAGCTCAAGGCGATCTTCTCGGTGCTGTTGCAGAACTACGAGTTCGAGATGGCCCAGCCGCCGGAGTCGTACAAGAACGATCACTCGAAGATGGTTGTGCAGCTCGCACAGCCGTGCAAGGTCAAGTACCGCAAGCGCAACAGGTAGTGCCCAGAGCTGCGGTGGAGGTGGTTCCTGTGAAAATCGAAGTAGATCTGGACCTGTGTCAGGGGCACGGCATGTGTGAGATGGAAGCACCCGACATCTTCGAAGCCGAACGCGAATCGGTGAAACTGCTTGATTCCCAACCGGATAGCAGTCATATGGCAGACGTGGAGCGCGCGGTGCGTTACTGTCCGACCCAAGCCCTCAAAATTGTTGAAGAATGAAAGTTGGATACTCCCATGTCATTTGAACGCGCTGAACTCGACGAGATGGTGGAGCGTTGGCTGCAGGCCAACATCGATTGCGAGAAGACCGGCGATTGGCGGCCGCTCGCGGAGTACTACACCGAAGATGCCACCTACGGGTGGAATTACGGTGCCAAGCACGACTTCATGGCCATCGGCCGCGAGCAGATCCGTGACTATGCAATCGGTTTCGAGATGGACGGACTCGATGGTTGGACGTACCCGTACCAGACCTGGGTGATCGACGAGAAGACCGGCGACATGATGGGGCTGTGGAAGCAGATCTTCGAGGCCACCCGCGACGACGGCACCCACTACGGACTCGAGGGCATCCAGGGCAGCTGGTTCAAATATGCCGGAAACTTCCAGTGGGGATGGCAGCGCGACTTCTTCGACTACGGAAATGTCACCGCACTGTTCATGGAGATGATGACCGACGGTGTGATGAGCAAGGGGATGCAGGGCCGGATCGACCGGGTCATGAACGCCAAAGAGCTTCTGCCGGGCTGGTATCCGCTGGGTAAGACGCCTGTCGAGATGTGGTGATGACTCGATGTCGTACGCAGACCTCGACCGCCCGACATTGGCCAGACTCCTGCCGGAGCTGCTGCTGTCGGGGCAACTGATCGACCGTTCCGGAATGGCCCACTGTATCGGTGCTTTCGGGCGGGAAACCATGGCCCAGATCGCGATCGAAGAGTGGATGGCGGCCAGCCCCGTTTACACCAAACGGATGCGTACCGCGTTGCAGATCGACGGTGATGGCGTCGCGGACATGTTCAAGTGCTTGCAGCTCGACATCGGAGCACCACCGCAGTTCATGGACTTCCGGTACACGATCTTCGACGAATATCACGGTGAGTTCGTACTGAATCATTGTGGCGCACTGATGGATGTCGAGCCGATGGGCGATGACTACGTCACTTCGATGTGTCACGACATCGAAGATCCGACCTTCGACGCGACCGCGATCGCCACCAACAGGCGGGCGCGGATCCGCCCGATCCACCGGCCACCACGACGGCCGGCGGATCGGCATCCCCACTGCGCGTGGACGGTGACCATCGAACCCGACCGTGACGAACTGCCGTTGCCCGAGCAGTCGATCATCATGTCGGCGACGCGGGCAGCGAACGTCGAACTGTCGCCGATCATCGCCGGAGGCGAAGGCCACGACGACTACCGCGGCCCGGTCTGGGATGATCTGCGGTTCGCGGATTGGTCACACTCCGCGCTGATTCGGATGGCGGAAGAGGTTGCGCTGCAACACCAACTTCTGGCACTCGGGTTTGCGATGTCGGTGCGGGAGAAGTCCGAGGACGAGGGTCAGGCCGACAGTATCTTCCGAAAGCAGCTGACCGGCATCTCGGGTCTGACGGCTGATCGATTGCGCCACTGTCTCGGCGTGGAACAAGACGCCGAGGGGCTGGCAGCGGTGTTGCGGGTTCACCCGATTCTCGGGCCGGAGCAGTATGTCGGCGCGCAGGTGTCGATCCACGGCGCGGGGGACGACGTGACGGTTCGGTTGCGGTTGCCGGGGAACTCCGCTGCGATTGCCGACAACGGATGGATCGCCTACATCGATCCCGAACACCTCGAGCCGGTACTTGCGATGTCGTCGGCTGTGCATCCCACGTGGTCCTCGGTCTCCGGTCATCTCGAGGGGGATGACGTGGTGATCGAGATCGCTCGCGGGGAGGCGATCAAGGAGTCCGGCGAGGTCGCCATCGCACGCTTCAGCGGCGGCGCGACATTCGAGTTCGCGGACCGCGGGATTCCGTTGTCGATCACACCGGTCTCAGCAGTGTGAATTCGCAACACCTGCAGGGCAAGCGGGCCGTGATCGCCGGATCCAGTCGTGGCATAGGCCTGGCCGTCGCGAGCAAGCTTGCCGCGGAGGGTGCGTCGGTGGTGGTCAATGGCCGCGACGACGCCACAGTCAAGGCTGCCGCAGCGCAGATTGTCGAGGGTGGTGGCATTGCGGTTGCAGTGGTCGGCAACGTCGCGGAGGAGGATGTCGCACAAGAGGCGGTGTCCACCGCGATGCGTGAGTTCGGTGGGCTCGATGTGGTGATCAACTGCGCAGGCGTTGCCGAACCGGAGGGATCATCGATCCTGACCATGAGCACCTACGAGTTCTTTGCCCAGCTCGATGCGCATCTGGTGAGCACGTTCGAACTGGTGCGCGCGGCTGCGCCGATCCTCGTGGAACAGGGCTCCGGTGCGATTGTCACCACCGGTTCGGCGGCGTCGGCAGGCAACTTCGGAGGGACTGGGTACCCGGCCGCGAAAGGTGGGGTGAACAGTCTGTCGCTGGCGTTGGCCGCGGACCTGCGTCCGCACGGTGTGCGGGTCAACGTCGTCTGCCCGGGTGGCAAGACGAGGTTGTCGACGGGTGCCGGATACGAGGCGCACATCAGAGACCTGTTCGAGCGTGGTCTGCTCGACGAATTCACCCGCGATGCCGCGCTGGATCCGGCGCCACCGGAGTACGTGGCACCGCTGTATGCCTATCTCGCAAGCGACCTGGCCGGCGGCATCACCGGCCAGATATACAGTGCAGCAGGTGGTTTCATCGGAAAGTATCCGGCGTTCGAGCCGGCGTTCGTGGCCTACCGCGGGCACGATCCCGAACCGCCGTATTCGTTGGCCGAACTGCAGGCCATCCTCGCCGATTGAATGTCGGTGCCGACTGCGTGATAGGCATGTTTTCATGACGCAGACGAAAGACCCCATGGAAGTACTCGGCATCGAACACGTTGTCGACGACCAAGGGGCTCGGACGTTCAGCCAGTTCCTCGGGACCGATGTCGTCGATCACCGCGGGATCGCCGGTATGTCTTCGTATGCCACGTTGGCGGAGATCGTCGGCGGCAATGCCTTCTATCGCTCCCATCCGGAGGGTTCGGCGACGGTCCAGGCGCGGTTGTCGTTGTCCGCCCCCGTCCCGGCGAGATCTGGCAGTCGCGTGCGAGGCACAGGCCGCCTGGTCGGTGCCACCGGTGACCACGGGGTCACCTCTGCCGAATTGGTCGACGATGCGGGCACCGTGGTCTGCGTGGCGACCGGGCGGGGCGTCCTGGTCCGCCGTGCCATCGGAGAAATCCCGGAGCTCGAACTCGGCAAGCAGGTCAGTGCGAGCGAGGATCGCGAACAGTCGTCGCTGCCGGAGCCCCTCGACCCGGATCTGACCGGCAGACAGATCCTGGCCGGCCTGTCGGACGGCTCGATTGCGGCAGGCCCGATCCAGCGACTGCTGGGCCTGCGCGTCGTTGCTGTTGGTGACCACGAAGTCGAGATCGCGGTGGCGCCGAGTCCCGGGATGGCGAATCGGATGGGCACAATGCACGGCGGGATCGTGACGTCGATCATGGCCGAAGTTTGCTCGCTCGGCGCCGAGTTGTCGGCCAGAGCAGGCGGGCGTTACCAGGTCTCCGACCTCACCGTGAGCTTCCTGCGTTCACCCGCTGTCGATCAGGGCAACCTGACCGTCGTGGTGAAGCAGGTGAAGTCAGGTCGTCGCATCTGTTCGGTCACCGCAACCATGAGTCACCCGGACGGCACCGTCGTCGCCCAGGCCACCGCCGACGCCACCGCCGTTTGATCGGTCGGGCGACGGTGGGTGCCGGGGAGAAGGCGGGCGGTCACCCGACGACCAGTGCGCGCAGTTCATCGGCGAGATCCGGTGTGGCTGCGACGATTCCGCTCCAACGGCGGGTGAGGTCGGTGTCGAACTCGATGGCGCGGCCGTAGGCGTCGATCACGGCCCCTCCGGACGACTCGACCAGGACAACTGCGGCCGCGATGTCCATGAGACGGTGGGTGTCGCTGCCCGCATCGAGAAAGGCGTCGACGGCTCCGGTGGCCACGAATGCGGAATCGATGGTGCTGCAACTGAGGATTCGGACCCTGGTGGCGCGCTTGGCAACCCGGGACCAGGCGTCCCAGTTACGTTCGTGGGGACGTAGCACGGAAACGGCGGCATTGGCGACGCTGGTGCACCCACTGGTGCGGTAGGGCGCAACAGTTCTCGACGCCCACCAGCTCTCACCGGTGTGCAGCCAGGTGGTCATGGCCTCGACGAACGCACCATCGACGACCACTGCCGCACTGAAGCAGGCCAGGGGCACTCCGGCGGCGGCGTTGGCAGAGCCGTCGACGGGATCGATCACCAGGGTGACGGCCGAGCCGACATCGATCCAGCCGCGTTCTTCGGTCAGTACGTTCACGCCCGCCGCGGTGGCGACGTCGATGATCGCGTTTTCGACGAGTTCGTCGATGAGCATGGTGGGTGTGCCGTCGGCGCCGGTCATCACGGTCGCCCGCAACTCTTCTCGGGTATGCGACTGCACGGCGCTGCGGTGTGCTTCCATCGCGGCGTCCGATGCCGCCTGCAGGGCGGAATTGGTTCGGGTTCTGACACTTTCGACTGAACTCACGGTATCTCTTTCATCAATTGGGATTTCACGACATTGCGCGGCGCATCCACATGGCGATGCCTTCGACGACCATCACCACGGCGAACACCATCAGGACGATGGTCGTGACCACATCGAATTGCATGACGCGGGCAGCGTTCATCAGGTAGAAGCCGATGCCACCTGCACCGACGACGCCGAGGAGTGTTGCCGCGCGGATGTTTACATCGAGTTGGTAGAACAGGTGCGCGATCAGCGCAGGCGCGGACTGGCGCAGGGTGGCCGCCACGAACACTTGGCTGCGGCTGCTTCCCCCTGCGGTGACCGCTTGTTGCACTCGGACGTCGGTCTCCTCGAGTGAGTCGGCGATGAGTTTTCCGAAGAGTCCGACCACACCGACCGACAGTGCCAGCGCACCCGCGGTGGCGCCGAGGCCGGTGATGACGATGAAGATGATCGCGATGATGAGGTCGGGGATTCCGCGGACCAGGACGATGATGATGCGGAACGCTTTGGCAATACCTGGTGTCGGGGACACGTTGCGTGCGGCCAGTACTCCGATGGGTATCGCCAGTAGGATGCCGAGAAAGGTTGCTGCCAAGGCGATCTGGACAGTGACGATCAGCTGTTCGAGCAGTTCGTCCCAAATGCCACCGGTGCCGGGTGGGAAGAAGAGTTCGAGCGTGGTCGATGTCGTCGCCAGGCCGTCGAGCACGCGGGAGAAGTCGATCTTCGCGCCCCAGGTCGCCAGGATCAGGGCAGCCACGGTGAGTCCGATGTAGAGAGTTCGCCGAATGCGTTCGCCGGTCCACGGTGGGCTCACCCGGTACTCGCCGGTTTTGGTACGCGCGGCGGTTTGCGCGGTGCCGACCTCGGCTTCGAGCCAACCACCTGAGGATCGGGTCACGCGTCGTCGCAGCCGTCCCCAGAGGGAGATGCGGGTCGGCATCTGTTCTCCGAGTAAGGATTTTCGGATCGCACCGGAGATCATCTCGACGGCGACGCAGAGGGCAACCACAAAGAGCGCCAGCGCCATCCCTCGTTGATAGTTGAGGGTCTTCATTGCAAGAGACAGTTCCATGCCGATGCCACTGACCCCGACGTAGCCCAGAATCACCGAAGCGCGCAGGTTGATGTCGAAGCGGTGCAGGGCAATTGCGACAAATGCCGGCAGGGCCTGCGGGATGACGCCACCGGTGATCTGTTGCCACCAGGTGGCGCCTGCGGCACGGAGGGCGTCACGGGGGCCGGCATCGGTGTCTTCGATGGCGTCGGCGTACATCTTGCCGATCATGCCGATCGAGTGGATGCCCAGTGCCAGGATCCC
This sequence comes from Williamsia sp. Y844, assembly GCF_056786475.1. Taxonomy (NCBI): domain Bacteria; kingdom Bacillati; phylum Actinomycetota; class Actinomycetes; order Mycobacteriales; family Nocardiaceae; genus Williamsia; species Williamsia sp. Y844. The sequence continues at coordinate 733,565 of NZ_JBXCJB010000001.1, read as the reverse complement.
GGCGACGGCACCGAGGCCGAACAGGCGCAGATACAGGATGGCCAGCACGATCTCGGGAACCGCGCGGGTGATGACGATGATCACCCGGGCGCCCCACCGCAGCGGTGTGCCGGCGGTGGTGTTGCGGGCAGCCATCAGGGCGACGGGCATGCTGAGCGCGACACTGAGGGCGGTCGCGCAGGTGACGATGGCCAGGGTCTGCCCGGTCATGGTGAGCATCTCGCCGACCGGCGGGAAGTCGAGCGGGAACATCCGGGAGATGAAGTTCGCGGCGTTGTCGAGGCTGTCCACGAAGGTTGCGAGGTTGATCTTCAGAGCCGCGATGGACCAGATGGAGGCGATGAACCAGACGGTCATCACGACCCACACACCGATGGAGGTCAGCGATGGGCGAGGAAGGGTGCGCTGCGACGGTTCGCGGGTCTTGTCGGGTCGCGCGGGTGACAGAACGGACACGCGCGTCAAACCAACTGTGGTGATGTCGGTGAGGCGACGCTGGTGTAGATGCTCATCGCCTCTTCGCGACTCATGCCTTCGACCACCTTGTCGAGTACAACTCGGCCCGAGCGCAGTCCGATGAGGCGATGCCCCCAGGACAGCGCGAGTTCGACCTGGTGGAGACTGCACACCACGGTCAGGTTGTCCTCGGAGGCGATACGCGAGATCAGTGCCATCACCTGGACAGAGGATTCGGGGTCGAGCGACGCCACCGGTTCGTCGGCAAGAAGTATCTTCGGCCGCTGAATGAGCGCCCGCGCGACCGCAACTCGCTGTTGCTGACCGCCGGACAAGGTGTCGGCGCGCTGAAACGGCCTGTCGGCCAGCCCGACTCGATCGAGTTGTTCCATAGCGGCCAGGCGTACCGATTTCGGATAACTGAACAAGCCGAAGCGTGGTCCGCGCAGAGCGCCGAGAGCACCGGTGCACACGTTCTCGAGGACAGACATGCTGCCGACCAGATGGAATTGCTGGAACACAAACCCCACCTGACGGCGCAGTTCGCGCAGCTCGCGCCCGCGGGCGGTGCCCACGTTGCGTCCGAGTACGGTCACGGCGCCGTCGGTGGGGAGATGCAATCCGTCCAGTAGCCGCAGCAGGGTCGACTTGCCCGACCCCGACAAGCCGAGCAAGGCAACGACCTCTCCCGGGTGTATCCGGAGTGATACGTCGTCGAGTGCGTGTACCTGCGGGCCGAAATCCTTGGTCACATTCTCGAGAACGATCGATGGTGTGAGGATGCGGTCGATGGACGCGCCGAGCGCGGCATGGTCGGAGTCGGTCATCGGGCTCTCCCTGCTGTGGAGGATGTTCGAAGGGGATGGTTCGGTGGGACTGGCCTTGATCAGCCCTGGCAGGCTTCGGCTTTGGTGGCCTCGCAGACCTTGCGGACACCGTCGTAGACGGCGTCGTTCACGGCTACGTAGCCGTACTCGACGTCGTCGGGGAGCGGGCAGGATGCCTCCTCGGCGCAGTAACCCGCCGTCACCAGTGCCGGTCGGGTGAGCTTGTTCTGGAAGATGTCGGTGAGTTTGGCCTGGAGCTCCGGTGAGAGGTCGCCGGAGATGGCGATCGGGCTCGCGGCGATCAAGTCGGACTTCCACAGGGTGGTGATGTCGCCGGGCTTGATCTGGCCCTTTTCGATGAGGACCTTGTCGACGATGGTGTCGTAGGCGAACCCGGCGTCGCACTGGCCACTGTTGACAGCCAGTACAGACGCGTCATGGCCGCCCGCGAAGACCGGGGTCACGTCCTTGACGGGGTCGATGCCCACCGCGAGGAGTCCGGCAGAGGGGTACAGATAGCCGGAGGTCGAGGACGGGTCGACGAAGCAGATGGTCTTGCCGCGGAAATCTTCGAGGCTCTTGATGTCTGACCCGGACTTGGTGATCGCGTACGACTGGTACCCGGGTTCCTCGTCGGCGGCATTGACCGGGACGGCGACCGGAATGGTGTTGACGCCACTGTCTTTTGCAGTGACGTACGAGAACGGCCCGTACGCGGCGATCTGGATCTTGCCTGCGCGCTGCCCTTCGATGACCGCGGCGTAATCGGTGGCGTTCTGGAACTCGACCTTGAGGCCCGTTTCCTTTTCGATGACCGAGCCGATGGTGGCGTACTGCTGCTGAAGGCTCTGTGAGTCCTCGGAGGGAATGGACGCCAGGACCAGCGTTGTCGGATCAGAGCTCGTCGAAGCGTCCGAAGATGAGGTGTCCGCTGCGCTCGAACCGCATGCGGCGAGCGCGATCAGCGCTGCGCCGCCGCAGGCGATGGTGGCCAGTGAGCGGTGTAGTTGGCTGCCCATGAAGGTGTGCTCCTTGTTTTCTGTAATCAGGTATTGCTGAACCCGGATTCAGGAGGGAAGTCGGGCAAGGGACTGGAAGGACCCGCGGTGGGTGTGAAAACGCGGTCGGAACTGAGCGTCCTCTACCGCGGCAACGAGTGGGACAACCCTGGATGAACCAGACGAAACGGCCAGGCGTCAGTAACCGAAGGTTGTCCCACAATGCGCTCGGTCAGATCCCGCGCAGCACGGAACGGACGACGGGACAGCCGTGTTCGACTCCGACCAGCACCATGTCGGCGCGCTGCCCGGGTTCCAGAGCACCCCGGTCGGACAGGCCGACGGCGGTGGCGGGACCACTGGTGATCAGCGAGACCGCATCGTGCAGAGCCATCGTCTTGTCGGTGGCGAGACTGAAGGCGGCGCCGAGGAGCGATGAAGGCAGGTAGTCCGATGCCAGTGCCGTGACCAATCCCAGTCCTGCGAGCTCCACCGCGGAAACGTTGCCGGAGTGGGATCCTCCGCGCAGGACATTCGGGCCGCCCATCACGACGGACATACCCCGGTCACGGGCTTCTCGTGCTGCTTCCTCGGTGGTGGGGAACTCGGCCACATTGCCGCCGCGCCGCGCCAGGTCGGCGATCTCGACGGCAGATTCGGGGTCGTGCCCGAAGATGCGAACGAAGCCGGTCGCCGAACTTCCGGCCAGCCAATCCATCGCCTCTTCACGAACTCCGATGTTGCTTTCCCGTTGGTGCGCAACCTCATCGACGATCGCGCGGGCGGCGTCGTCGGAGATACCGCGCATCCCGGCGATGTAACGCTCGTAGAAGGTGCGGTCGGCGTACTGCCCGATGCCCGGGGTGTGGTCTTCGTGAGAGATGACCGCAGGCAGGGTGTCGCTGATCTGACCGACAACGCATTGTTGGTCGTACCGGTGGCGCAAGGCCGCGAGTCCGGCAGCGGAGCGCACGTCGAGGCGATGCAGGACCCGGTGATCGACCAGCCGTCCATCACTCTCGCGGCCGTTCCAGGCATCGATGGCCTCGCACATCGACACCGCGGCATGGACGCTGCGCTGCTGAGCCGACTCGCGGTCGGAGAACGATGCCCCGTGGAAGACGGTGGTGACGCCTGCGGCGCGCAGCTTGCCCTCGAAAGACATCATCGAGAACATCCAGGGCAATTCGGCCCCGGGACGTGGCATCCGTTCACGCTCGAGTCCGTCGGAGTGCACATCCACAAGTCCTGGAAGGCAGTACAACCCGCCACCGTCGACATCGATCGGTGATCCGGTGACCATGGGTCCGGCCTCGACGATCCGTCCGTCGCGCACCACGATCCGGGCGTCGTCGAGGACCTCGCCGGGCAGGATCGCCCGGACGTGTCCGAGCACATAGTTGCTCGGTGCCTGTGGCAGTGACCAGGCCGTGGGCCGGGAGAGTGTCTGAGTTGATTCGGTCATGCTGCTGCCTCCAGGACTTCTGCGGGGGTACCTTGCTGGGCTATGCGACCGTCACTGAAACGGATGACTCGGGATGCCAACTGCCGCATGGCATCCAGGTCGTGAAATACCGCGAGGACGGCAACACCCTGCGCCGACAGTGACGCGATGAGTTCGAGCGCGAGTTCACGGTTGGCGGGGTCGAGGGCAGAAACCGGTTCGTCGAGGAGTAGTAACCGGGGTGGATTGACCGTTCCGGCAGCAATATTCACCCGTTGGCGTTCTCCGCCGGACAGGACGCTACAGTCGACGTCCCACAATGCTTCGTCGAGGGCGAGTCGTCGCAGCGACGCCGCGGCGGCCTCGCGGGCTTCCTCGCGCGACATTCCGCGCCGACGGCCCGCTGAGGCAACAACTTCCAGTGGAGCGGTGCGGGGAGGGGCGGACAAGAACTGAGAGACGTAACCCAACTCTCGGCCCCTTATCCTGGCCATCTCCCGGTCTGGCAAAGAAGTCAATTCCACCGTCGTCGACCCGGTGTTCAGGGCGACTGTGCCGGAATCGGGGAGGTAGCTGCGGTGCACACATCGCAGCAGGCTGGACTTGCCTGCGCCGCTGGGGCCTGCCAGCGCCACATGTTCCCCGACTGCGACGTCGAGGTCGACGCCGTGCAGTGAGGTCACGGTGCGACCGTCAATGGTGTGCAGGGTGAACGTCTTACGTAGATCCCGGACGGACAGTACCGGGGTGTCGGTGGCCGGATTCAATGCCTCATACATCGTGGGTGTCACCTTCGTGCGGCCGCAACGAGCCGCTGAGTGTAGGGGTGGTGTGGATCTTGGAAGAGCTGATCGGTCAGACCGTTCTCGACCACGCGGCCGACATTCATCACCAGGCAGCGATCGGTGAGGGCTTCGATCACGGCGAAGTCGTGGCTGACCACAACGGCTGCGGTGTCGCGCTCGGCGAGGAGCTTGCGCAGCAGGTCCAGCACACCCGCCGCGACGGAGGCGTCGAGGCCGGTGGTGGGCTCGTCGAGCAGGAGAACGCGCGGGTCGGTGGCCAAGGCCTTTGCGATCTGAACACGCTGCCGCATGCCACCGGAGAAGTGCTTGACCGGATCGTCCATCCGGTCGAGCGGGACCTCCACCTTCTCGAGCAGATAGGCTGCGCGGTCGCGGATCTCGTGATAATTCCGCCATCCGGCCGCGGTCAGACGCTCGGCGATGTTTCCGCCTGCCGATACGTTCATCGTCAGTCCGTCGGCCGGATTCTGGTGAACGAGTCCGAGGGTGTCGATCCGCAGGGCGCGGCGGGCGGCCGCGTCGAGACCGAAGATGTCGGTGCGGCCCCCGTCCACGGAGGTCAGGAACATCGACCCGGATGTGGCGATGTCCTCGCCGACCAGGCAACGCAGCACGGTCGATTTACCCGAGCCGGATTCGCCGATCAGACCGAGTGCTTCGCCGGGTGCCACATCGAAGCTGACATCCCAGGCGGCGACGATCGCGCCGGTGCGTGGGCTGATTGCCGTGCCGGCCTCGGGGCCGGTGCCGGGTACCGCCTCGGCGCCACCAGGTCCGTGGATCTTGCCGACGCCACGCGCTGCCAGGGTCCAGCCCTCGGCGGTGGCCTCGGCCGGCCGGCTCACCGGCTCGCGGCGCTCGCGCACCGTGGTCGCTGCGCTGCCGCGGACTCGACGCGAGGTATCGGGCAAGAAGTGCAGCGGCGCGTTATCCGTGTGCAACTTCTTGTCGACGTCACCGTCCAGTGTGCGTGTGCACCATTCGATGTCGCTACAGGCCAGGCGGCCGCCGGGTGCCTCGACCAGGAATGTGTCAGCCGAACCACAGCGGGCACAGCTCTGGGTGCTGTTGCCCTCGACCTCGAACGGGACATCATCGAAGGTGATCGGCTCGACCGTGGTGTACGGCGGCACCGCGAAGATCCGCTTCTCTCGGCCTGCACCGAACAGTGTGAGGTGGGGTGAGTCGTCGAGGCGGGGTACATCCCAGCGCGGGATCGGGGTGGTGATCATGATGTAACGGCCGTTGACCAACACCGGGTAACCGGTGGTCTTGGTGATGACGCCGTTGCGCACGAGGTCCTCGTAGAGGCTGACCCAGATCATCGAATAGTCCGCTTCGGCGTGCATCCGTGCACATTCTCGAACCGACTTCTGCACTCCGCGAAGCGGTTCGGCGACGGGAACCTGGAGTACCAGGGTCTGGCCTTCTGCCATCGGCTCTTCCGGGATCCGGTGACGGCTCTGGATGACGGTCGATTCACGGGTGTCCTGGGTCTGCAGGCACCGTTCACTGTTGACGATCAGGCGCCGGAGATTGGTGGCGTTCACGCCGTCGTCGTCGCCCTGGTCGATGACTTTGACGGTGTCGTCGGCACCGAGCATGCCGAGGGTGACCTGCAATCCGCCCGACCCCCAGCCGCGGGCCACGGGCATCTCCCGGGAGCCGAAGGGGACCTGGTAGCCGGGGACGCAGACCGCTATCAGTGTGGCGCGGCGGATCTCACGCTTGGAACCCTCGTCGAGAATGCCTTGCGGAAATGCGGCGGAGTCGATGGACGCCAGCACATCTGAGGTGGTGACGGTTGGCGTTGTGGCGACGGTGTCGGTGAGCGTCATCAGCAGGTCCTTCCAATGGGTTCAGCGGGGCGGGCGAGGTCGTCGTCGACGCCGCGAACGGCCCGTTTGCGATCGATCATCGACCGGAATGTGACGTAGTGCGGGAGCTTGAGATGCTCGAGGAATCCACAGGAGTCGAGTCCATCGGTGGTGAGCAACAGCACCTGTTCGAGACCGCCGGTGTCTCCGTATCGTCGGCTGGCGATATCCAGGTTGGCCATCGCGATGGCCTTGCGTTCGTTGTGACCGAAGCAGAGGCCGTACCCGACGTCGAAGCGGCTACGGTCCTCGTCGGGGCCGTCCAGGTCTTCGATCGCTTCGCACTCGGATGCTCGAATGTGTCCGAGCTGCACCGGGTTTCCGGTGTGGGGATGAAGGACTCGGAGGGGGAGCCGGCCGTGGCGGACCTCGCCGAGCGTGACCTCGTGGAAGTTGCCCTCGGTACCACGGATCGAGCGGTACCAGGTGCCGATGAGTGAACCGGTCTCCGCCCGCGCCATGCTCGCGAGAATCGCCGAACGAGGAGCTGGTGGACGGGCCGGATGACGCGAGATGTCAAAGGGCGGCTCATCGGTGTCGTTGTCGCCGGGCCGGTTGTCGACCAGCAGATCCATCTCGCGGAGCATGTCGGAGAAGCGACGTGGGTGGCGCTCGGATTCGGTTCGCTCGGACTGCCCGAGCTCGTCTTGCCCGATGACAGCTGCCGATGTCTCCTGATCCCGGTCGAGCATGCGACCGGTGTAATCGCTTGTGCGGCCGAGGAGCTGGGGGCCGTCGGGAACGCGATGAGCGGGGACGATTCGCCGCAGTACCACCATCTCGTCGGGGTCGATCGGCTCGCTCACCGCCAGTCGCGGCAAGGTCGACTGGTGTGCGCGGACCAGGTGGGTGGCCTCGATGACGTCACCTTCGGCCTGGCGTAGCGCGTCCGCAGCCGTCTCTTCGTGGTACAGGCTGCCTTCGCCCATCACACGGTCGACGGCCAGGCGCATGCGGCCGGTGATCTGTTTGGTGGTCAACCACGGCGCCGGGTCCTGATTCCTGGCACCGCGGACCAATGACTCTGCGGCGAGGATCGCATCCAGACCGCCTCGTGCTCCCGAATATCCCATGTCAGAAGGCCTTTGCGGTCGGTGTGTGGTGGCCGACGTTTGGAGTCGGGTTGTTGGGGTCGACGTTTGGAGTCGGTGTGTGGTGGTCGATGGTGTGGACCACGGTGGTGCGGGGTATTCCGACAAGCTCCCCGTCGGCACTGACGAACAGCAGGTCCGCACCGGTGGGGAAGTCCGAGACCAGCCGGCGCCGAACGTTCCAGAAATCAGCGGAGATCCCGCGCGGTGCGAAATCGATCGGCGAGGCGATGCCGGGGCCCTCGATCGCCACCCGCGTTCCACCGGACAACGCGTCGACGGAAAGGATCACGGTGGCACCGGATTCCGGACTCAGCGGGCTACCCACCGCCACCGAACCGAACTCGTGATCGGTCAGCGGCCGGAGTGCTGTCACGAACTTGGCTGTGTCCAGGGAGAGCGCGGGGGCTCCGGTCGCGACGGACAACACCGAAGCCCATGTGCCCGGGGACTCTTCGATCAGGTGCGTGCCCGTCTCGAGGTCGGCCAGGGCCAGGGCAGGCAACATCGCGGGCGGGTAGGTGGTCCGGGGCAGGGTTTCGACGATCCCCGGTCGTGCGAAGGCGTTGAGGATGGCGCGGAAGATGCTCTGCGACAGGAGGGGATCAACGCCCACGCCCAGGGTGCTTCCGGTGAACAGGTCGGTCATCAGGTCAGCTCCTCGAATTGGACGACGGTGGGCGCCAATTGGGCCCACTCGCCACGGTCTGCGAGCTCGAGGTCGGTTTCGACGCGGTGGCACAGCTCGATCACCCTCGAGCTGTTCGGACCGCCTGCCTGGACTTCTGCATCGCAGACGGCGGCGGCCAGGGTCGCGGCCCGGTTGTCTCCCATGCGCATTGCCCAGCCGTGGGTTCCGGCCAAAGTGACCTCGGCGCGACACGCGAGGACGTCGCCGAGAAAGAACCGGTCATAGGCGATGGGCTCACGGACCTGCGCGGCGATCGTCCCGATCTCCGGGGCGGTGAGAAGCCTGAACTCGGCACCGGTGGCCAGGGCGGCGTCCGCGAGCTCGACGAGTTCGTCCTCCGCGGCCGCGGCGAGTAGCTCGGCGATCCGTTCTCGGCTGTATCCGGTGGATGTCATTTCCATGCAACTTCTTTCGTGTCGGTGGTGAGGTTGTTGGTATGGCTGTCAGCGGGCGACGTGCCGATTTCCATGACGACCCGCACTGAATCGCCCCGCATCCAGGCCTTGCTGTAGGTCAGTGCCCTGCCGGAATCGGCGTCGCGGTTCACGCTTTCGACCACCCAGGCCGGGGTTGCGGTCACCAGTTGCAGTCGTGCCTGGATCTCGGGTGGTGGAATATCGGAGGCGGTCCGGCACCAGGAACGAACCGAGCGGACGTGGCCCATCTGGCGCAGGACCTCATCGAGTGATTCCTCGACCCGCATACCGTCGGCCAAGTGGGGCACCACATCGTGAGAGATCCACTCCGAGGCGAATCCGGCGACCATGTTGTTGATGTAGTTGAGCCGGATCATGTGGTGTGCCGGCGTGGCGGGCGCCAGTTCGAGCATCTCGGCACATTCCGGTGGCAGGGGTGCCAGAGAATGTTCGAGCAGCACGGTGCGAGGTTCGGCGCCCGCGCTACGGACGGTGCGATGCCAGGACGGTCGGCGGTCGCGTGAGATCACGTAGTCGATGCGATTGCTGACAAACGTGCCGCTGCCCTGGATTCGCCGCACGAGTAGCCGTCGTTCCAATTCTTGGAGAGCGGCGCGAGCGGCGGCGCGGCCGACATCGAACCTCTGCATCAACGTGTGTTCACTGTCGAGCTTGGAGCCCGGTGCCAAGCGGTTGACCTCGCATTCGAGCTGGTCGGCGATGATGCGATATCTCTGCTCGGTCATGCCATCACTGTGTCGGCCCCAGTTGTACGGACAACCACACGACAGGTAACCGGGAGGGAAACACAGCTGAACGTGTAGGCAAGTTGTCCGGCATCCGGGAAAACAAGCACCAGCGCTTGCTTTTGTGAGTGGCCCGTGTCACGCTGGCCGCGTGAGCATCGTTGCCGAACTTGTGTCTGTTCTGTCCGCGGAAACCGACGTTGTCGACCAGATGGTTTCAGATCTGGACGAAAATGGCTGGGCTACACCAACACCCGCGGAGGGGTGGGCCGTGAAAGAGCAGATCGCGCATCTGTCGTGGACGGACGCGGTGGCCACTGCTGCGGCCACGAATCCGGCGGAGTTCGAGCGCGTTCTGGTGCAGGCCTGGCAGAACCCGACCGGATTTGTCGACGTGGCGGCCAGGGAACGGGCACAGAACCCGCCTGTCGAGCTGCTTGAACACTGGCGGCAAGGGCGGCGTGTGCTGACCGAGGCTCTCCTCGCAGTCCCAGCGGGGCAGAAGCTGCCGTGGTTTGGTCCACCGATGTCCGCGGCCTCGATGGCGACCGCCAGGTTGATGGAGGTCTGGGCTCATGGCCTGGACGTCGCCGACGCGCTCGGAATTGTCACCAAGCCGACGGCAAGGCTGAAACCCATTGCACATCTTGGTGTTCGGACACGAGACTTCGCCTATCAGGTCAACAACCAAACCCCGCCGACCGACGATTTTCGGATTGAACTGCATGCGCCAGATGGCTCGACCTGGACATGGGGTCCCGGCGATGCCACCCAGCGGGTTACCGGCTCGGCCCTCGACTTCTGTCAGCTGGTCACCCAGCGCCGCGGCCTGCGAGACCTTGACATCCGCGCGACCGGTGACGATGCCCGCCACTGGATCACGATTGCGCAGTGCTTCGCCGGACCTCCGGGGGGTGGACAATGATCGACACCATTCGGATCGGCAATGCCTCCGGGTTTTACGGCGACCGATTCTCGGCGATGCAGGAGATGCTCACCGGCGGCGGACTCGACTGCCTGACCGGCGACTATCTGGCCGAGCTGACGATGCTCATCCTGGGTCGTGATCGGCTCAAGGATCCCACTACCGGGTATGCAAAAACCTTCCTGCGACAACTCGAGGTCAACCTCGGTACCGCAATGGATGCGGGTGTCACGATCGTCAGCAACGCCGGAGGGGTGAACCCGGCCGGCCTCGCCGCAGCGATCGGTGAGCTGGCCGAGAAACTCGGGCTGGCGCCGAAGATCGCCTACGTCGACGGTGACGACCTCGGGTCCCGGGCCGCCGAACTCGGACTCGGAACGCCACTGACCGCCAATGCCTATCTGGGCGGCTTCGGGATCGCGGCCGCCCTGCGATCGGGTGCCGACATCGTTGTCACCGGCAGGGTCACCGACGCCTCTCTGACCGTCGGACCTGCCGCCGCCCATTTCGCCTGGGGCCGCGATGATCTCGACCAGTTGGCCGGGGCCGTGGCGGCCGGGCACATCATCGAATGCGGCACGCAGGCCACGGGCGGCAACTATTCGTTCTTCACCGAGATCGGCGACATGGCGCACCCGGGCTTCCCGATCGCCGAGATCTCGTCCGACGGTGGCTCTGTCATCACCAAGCACGACGGAACGGGCGGTGCGGTCACCGTGGGTACGGTCACCGCGCAGCTGCTGTACGAAGTCGGCGGTCCGCGCTATCTCGGTCCCGACGTGACCACCCGTCTCGACACCATCACACTCACCGATCTCGGACACGACCGCGTTCGGGTCGGCGGTGTTCGCGGTGAGGCACCTCCGGAGACCCTCAAGGTGTCGCTCAATCACCTCGCCGGGTTTCGGAACGAGGTCACGATGGTGTTGACCGGCCTCGACATCGAGGCCAAGGCCGAACTCGCGCGCCGCCAATTCGAGGCCGAATTGAGCGCCAGGCCCGCCGACCTCACCTGGACGCTGACCCGTCTCGATCAGGTCGACGCGCCCTCCGAGCAGCAGGCCAGTGCGCTGTTGCAGTGTGTTGTCAAGGATGCGGACCAGAAGGTCGTGGGCCGCCAGTTCTCTTCGGCTGCAGTCGAGTTGGCGCTGGCCAGCTATCCCGGCTTCACCATGACCGCACCGCCAGGGTCGGCCTCGCCGTATGCGGTGTTCGAGGCCGGATACGTACCGGTGGGCGAGGTCTCGCACACAGTGCATCATGCGGACGGGTCCACGCAGATCATCGAACCCGGTCTGCCGGTCGAGGTGGCTGCACCTATGGATGAGGCTCGGGCCACAACTCCGGAGCCGGTCAGTTCGTGGGGGCCGACACGTCGTGCGCCGCTGGGTGAGATCGCAGGCGCCCGCAGTGGTGACAAAGGTGGCAACGCGAATGTGGGTGTGTGGGTGCGTAATCCAGAGCACTTCGATTGGTTGTCGGCGACTCTGAGCACCGAACTGTTCAAACAGCTGATCCCGGAGGCGGCCGACCTCGAGGTCCACCGCCACGAACTCCCCAACTTACTCGCCGTGAACTTCGTGATCGAAGGAATTCTCGGTCGAGGAGTAGCAGACAACGTTCGATTCGATCCGCAAGCTAAGGGGCTCGGAGAGTGGCTGCGTTCGCGTCACGTCACGATCCCGATCCGGTTTGGAGAATAGATGAAATCCCTTGAGTCCAAGGTCTGGCACACCCCGGAGCGTCAGCAGTTGCGCGACTCCGTCAGGACATTCGCGGAGCGGCACATCCTGCCATTTCAGGATGAGTGGGAGCGCAGCGGCGAGCTGCCCCTCGATCTGCACAAGCAGGCCGCCGAGGCCGGGTTGCTCGGGCTGGGCTTCGCCGAGTCTGTCGGCGGCAGCGGCGGCGATCTGATCGACGCCACCATCTGCGGTGAGGTACTACATGGTTCGGGTGTGGCCGGTGGCGTCTTCTCGTCTCTCTTCACCTGCGGAATCGCGTTGCCGCACCTGATTGCGGCCAATGATCCCGAGCAGATCGAGAAGTGGGTGACCCCCACGCTGGCCGGTGAGAAGATCGGCAGCCTCGCCATCACAGAACCCGGCGGCGGCAGCGACGTCGGGCACCTGACCACCTCGGCTGTTCGCGACGGCGACCACTACGTCGTCAACGGATCCAAGACGTACATCACCTCCGGTGTCCGCGCGGACTTCGTGGTGACCGCGGTCCGCACCGGCGGTGCGGGTGCCGGTGGCGTTTCGTTGCTGGTGGTCGAGAAGGGTACGCCGGGCTTCACAGTCACCCGCAAGCTCGAGAAGATGGGTTGGCGCGCATCGGATACCGCTGAACTCTCGTATGTCGACGCGCGGGTTCCGGTCAGCAACCTTGTCAATGCCGAGAACTCGGGGTTCTTCCAGATCGCCGGAGCATTTGTCACCGAGCGGGTGGGACTCGCCGTTCAGGCCTACGGATGTGCGCAACGCTGCCTCGACCTGACCCTCGAATGGGTGCGGAGTCGAGAGACGTTCGGCAAGCCGCTCATCGCGCGCCAGTCGGTGCAGGAGACCGTGACCGAGATGGCCCGCAAGATCGATGTCGCGCGGACCTACACCCACGCAATCGTAGACGCCGCAATGGCCGGGGAGACCGACCTCATCGCCGAAGTCTGTTTTGCCAAGAACACCGCGGTCGAGGCCGGTGAATGGGTGGCGGACAAGGCTGTTCAGCTCTTCGGTGGCGCCGGCTATATGACCGGTACCGAGGTGGAGCGTCAATATCGGGACATGCGGATCATCGGGATCGGCGGCGGTACCACCGAAATCCTCACCGGTCTCGCAGGCAAGCGTCTGGGCTACCACCCGTGAGCGCCGCCGGGACCGGATCTGCCACGGAGACGATGCTCACCAGGATCGGTGAGATCGAGGAGTTGTTCGCCCAGGCGCTGGCCGGTGGTGGCGAGAAGAAGGTCGCCCGGCACCGCGAGCGCGGCAAACTGCTGGCCCGGGAACGGATCGAGCTGCTCATCGACGAGGACAGTGCGTTCCTCGAGCTCTCCCCGATCGCGGCATATGGATCCGAGTTCCCGGTGGGTGCGTCCATCGTGACCGGCATCGGCGTGGTGGAGGGGGTCGAATGTGTTCTGGTCGCCAACGACCCCACCGTCCGCGGCGGCACCTCCAATCCGTGGACGTTGCGTAAGGGTCTGCGGGCCAATCAGATTGCGCTGGAGAACCGGCTGCCGCTGATCAACCTGGTGGAGTCCGGTGGCGCTGATCTGCCGACGCAAAAAGAGGTCTTCATTCCCGGTGGGGCGATGTTCCGCGATATCACCAGGTTGTCAGCGGCCGGGATCCCCACCATCGCATTGGTATTCGGAAATTCGACGGCAGGCGGTGCCTATCTTCCGGGTATGTCGGATCACACGGTGATGATCGAGGGGCAGTCGAAGGTGTTCCTCGGTGGTCCGCCGCTGGTGAAAATGGCCACCGGTGAGGTCAGCGACGACGAGTCATTGGGCGGCGCACAAATGCACGCCCGTCAGTCCGGTCTGGCCGACTACTACGCCGCCGACGAACAAGATGCGATCCGCCTCGGACGGCGGATCGTCGCCCGGCTCAACTGGCGCAAGCAGGGTCCGGGTCCGGTGGCTCCGTCCATCGAGCCGAAGTATCCAGCCGGGGATCTGTTGGGCATCGTCCCGGGTGATCTGCGGATCCCGTTCGATCCGCGCGAGGTGATCACGCGGATCGTTGACGAGAGCCTGTTCGACGAGTTCAAACCCGAATACGGTTCGTCGTTGTGTACCGGATGGGCGCGCATTCACGGGTATCCGATCGGGATCCTGGCCAACGCCCAAGGTGTGCTCTTCAGCGCCGAATCGCAGAAGGCCACCCAGTTCATCCAGCTGGCCAATCGGTCGAATACGCCGTTGCTGTTCCTGCACAACACAACCGGCTACATGGTCGGGCAGGAGTACGAGCGCGGTGGCATCATCAAGCACGGCTCGATGATGATCAACGCGGTGTCGAATTCCACGGTCCCACATATCTCGATGCTGATCGGTGCGAGCTACGGAGCCGGGCACTACGGGATGTGCGGACGGGCATACAATCCGCGCTTCCTGTTCACCTGGCCCAGTGCAAAATCTGCGGTGATGGGCGCAGCCCAGCTTGCCGGTGTGATCTCGATGGTCTCGCGCAGTGCCACCGAAGCCCGTGGCGGCACCGTGGACGAAGAAGCGGATGCCGGCATGCGGGCGATGATCGAGGCCCAGATCGAAAAGGAATCGATGCCTGCCTTCCTGTCGGGCATGTTGTACGACGACGGCATCATCGATCCGAGGGACAGCAGAACGGTTCTCGGCCTGTGTCTCTCGGCGATCGACAACGGGCCCGTAGAGGGTACAAGCAACTTCGGCGTATTCCGGATGTGATGGGTGATGAACAAACCGAACGTGACCAGTGTGCTTGTTGCCAACCGGGGCGAGATCGCCTGCCGGGTGTTCGCCACCTGCCGCCGGCTCGGGATCGGCACCGTGGCGGTGTATTCCGATCCCGACGCGGGAGCTCCCCACGTGGGCGAGGCCGACGTGGCGGTCCGATTGCCGGGCAATACTTCCGCTGACACGTACCTCGACGCCGCGAAAGTGATAGCCGCGGCCCGGTCGGCCGGCGCCGATGCGGTCCACCCGGGGTACGGATTTCTCTCGGAGAACGCCGAATTCGCTCAGGCGGTACTCGATGCCGGACTGACCTGGATCGGTCCGGAACCCGCGGCCATCGTTGCGATGGGATCGAAGGTCAATGCCAAGGCGATGATGCGCAAGGCGGGCGTTCCCACGCTGGACGATCTCGACCCGGCCGCGGTGACGGCCGACCAGTTGCCGGTTCTGATCAAGGCCTCGGCAGGCGGCGGCGGACGCGGCATGCGCATCGTCCGCGACTCCGGCCAACTTGCCGAGCAGGTCGAAGGTGCTCGCCGTGAGGCACTGTCGGCATTTGGCGACAGCACGGTGTTCTGTGAACCGTTCATCGAACGGGGCCACCACATCGAGGTGCAGGTACTCGGCGACATCGCAGGCACCATGTGGGCCGTCGGCGAACGGGAATGCTCGATCCAGCGCCGGCATCAGAAGGTCATCGAAGAGGCGCCGTCACCGCTCGTGCAGCGGATCGGAACCGGACTGCGGGACAAGCTGTTCGACGCTGCGCGCGCCGCCGCCTCGGCAATCGGTTACACGGGGGCCGGGACCGTGGAGTTCCTGGCCGATGACGACGGTCGATTCTACTTTCTCGAGATGAATACCCGCCTGCAGGTGGAACATCCGGTGACCGAGGAGACCACCAAGCTCGATCTGGTTGCCTGGCAGCTGCAGATCGCCCGCGGCGACCTGCTACCTGCGCATCCGCCGGAGCCGCAAGGACATTCCATCGAGGTTCGGCTGTACGCGGAAGACCCGGCGGTGGACTACCAGCCACAATCGGGACGGTTCCATCGGTTCGGGTTCGATGCTGATGTTCGGTTCGGACGGCTCACCGAGCCGGGCGTGCGGGTTGATTCCGGCATCACCGATGGCGGTGAGGTGTCGACCTTCTACGATCCGATGTTGGCCAAGGTCATCAGCTGGGCACCCGACCGCGACGCCGCGATCAACATCCTGGCCAGGGCACTGGCCTCGGCCCGGTTACACGGTCCGCGGACGAACCGGGACACATTGGTGAATATGCTGCGCCACCACGAGTTCCGCAGTGGCAACACGACAACCAAGTTCATCGAGGAGATCGGTCTCGATGTACTCTCCGCGCCACTGGCCGGGCAGGATCAGGTCCGCCTCGCGGCCGTCGCCGTGGCACTCGCGGATGCGGAGACGAACCGGCAGCAGTCGGGCAGGCCGCTGCCCTCGGGTTGGCGCAACCTGGCGTCGGGCCCGCAGTCCAAGTCCTACCTCCACGGCGAGCACGAGATCACGGTTCACTATCGGCACGCCAGGGACGGTGTGGCCTTGGCGGATGACCCCGATGTCACGGTGACCCGAATCGATGCCGATGCGGTCGTTCTCACCGTTGCCGGAGTGGACCGCAAGTACACCGTCGACCGATATGGCGAGGGTGTGTGGGTGGACTTCTCAGGAGGATCGGTGGCACTGATCCGCAAGCCCCGGTTCGTCGACCCCGCCGAGACCAACACCCCGGGTTCGTTGCTGGCGCCGATGCCGGGTTCGGTGATCCGGATCGCCGTGGCACCGGGCCAACGAGTGACCCGCGGTGAGCCACTGATGTGGCTCGAGGCGATGAAGATGGAACACACGATTGCTGCCTCCGCAGACGGCATCGTGGAAGAGCTACCCGTGGCGCCGGGGCAGCAGGTGTCGGTGGGGGAGATCCTCGCCGTCATCACCGAGCATGAACTGGCCGAAAGCAACTGAGGGAGAAGGCATCGTGAGTTTTGTGGAAACGGATGAACAGAAGGCCCTGCGCAGTGCGGTGGCAGGCCTCGGTGGCCGGTTCGGGCACGAGTACTTCCTGGAATGCGCGCGCAGCGGACGAAAGACCGACGAGTTGTGGTCGGAAGCAGGCAAACTCGGCTTCATCGGGGTGAATCTCCCGGAGGAGTACGGGGGCGGCGGCGCCGGGATGTACGAACTGTCGATTGTCATGGAAGAACTCGCCGCCATCGGTAGCGGTCTGCTGATGATGGTTGTCTCGCCTGCCATCTGCGGCAATGTGATCGCGCGGTTCGGTACCGACGAACAGAAACAGACGTGGCTGCCGGGCCTGGCCTCCGGGACGATCACCATGGCCTTCGGTATCACCGAACCCGACGCGGGTTCGAACTCACACAACATCACCACCACTGCTCGGCGTGACGGCGAAGAGTGGTTGCTGTCGGGACGAAAGATCTATGTCTCTGGTGTGGATCAGGCACAGGCCGTGTTGATCGTGGCACGAACCGAGGACTCCAAGACCGGACGACTCAAGCCGGCACTGTTCATCGTGCCCACCGATGCGCCGAACTTCGAGTTCAACCAGATAGCGATGGATCTGGTCAACCCCGAAAAGCAGTTCCTGCTCTTCCTCGATGACGTTCGCCTGCCGTCGAACGCACTTGTCGGATCCGAGGACGCTGCGCTCAGTCAGTTGTTCGCCGGACTGAACCCGGAACGGATCATGGCTGCTGCCACCGCGGTCGGCATGGGCCGGTACGCGTTGGGGCGGGCAGTGGAATACGTCAACGAACGGACGGTCTGGAAGACGCCGATCGGTGCCCACCAGGCAATCGCGCATCCGCTCGCAGTCGGCAAGATCGAGATGGAGCTGGCCAAGCTGATGATGCAGAAGGCCGCGACCCTGTATGACGCCGGCGATGATTGGGGTGCCGCCGAACCGGCCAACATGGCGAAATATGCGGCCGCCGAGGCCTGCGTGAAAATCGTTGATCAGGCCGTACATTCGTTGGGCGGCAATGGATTGTCCACCGAATACGGGCTGGCGCCGCTGCTCAACCTCTGTCGTATCGCACGGGTCGCACCGGTGAGCCGGGAGATGATCCTGAACTTCGTGGCGCAGAACAGCCTGGGCCTTCCGAAGTCGTACTGAGGACGCACTGACAGGATGAGCAGATGAACGAGGTTGTCCGATATCGGGTCGATGCTGGGGTCGCCACCATCACGCTGGACTCGCCTGCCAACCGCAACGCGATCTCGATGTCGTTGGTGGAGCAGCTCTTTGCGCGGCTGCGCGGAGCTGCCGACGACCCGCAGGTGCGGGTGGTGGTGTTGACGCATACCGGTGGAACCTTCTGCGCCGGAGCTGATCTCAGTGAGGCGGGACAGTCACGCCCGGAGGTGATGATCGACCTGATGCGCGCGATCCTGGAATTGCCGAAACCTGTGATCGGCCGGATCGACGGCCACGTGCGGGCCGGTGGATTCGGTTTCGTCGGTGCGTGCGATCTTGTTGTCGCGGGCCCGACGAGCACATTTGCGCTGACCGAGGCCCGGATCGGCGTGGCTCCTTCGATGATTTCACTTGCGGTCCTGCCTCGACTGACCTCACGCGCAGCCGGTCGGTACTTCCTCACCGGTGAGAAGTTCGATGCGAATGTCGCAGATCAGATCGGCTTGATCACCGTCGCCGCTCCCGACGCGGCTGCCGTCGACCAGGTCGTGGCCCGGTGGTGCGCTGACCTGCGCAAAGGTTCCCCGCAGGGACTGGCTGCCAGCAAGAAGCTGACCACCGCCGCCATCTTGGCCGCATTCGATGCCGACGCGCAGCGCCTGGCGTCGGAGTCGGCGGCACTGTTCGGCTCCGACGAGGCCAGAGCCGGCATGATGGCGTTCCTGAACAAGCAGCCCCCACCGTGGCTGGCGGACCGATGACCCGCGGTGCCACGCGGTCACCGCAGCAGGAACGCAGCCGGGCGACCCGTCAGCGCCTTCTCGACGCCACCATCGATGTCCTGGCGACCGACGGATGGGCCGCGTGCAGTGTGGGCGTGGTGGCCACCCGCGCGGGCGTGTCCCGGGGCGCGGCACAACACCATTTCCCGACGCGGGAAGACCTGATCACCGCGGCACTCGAGCACGCGTTCGAGCTCCTCACGCTGCGTGCCGTCGAGGAGACCAACCGGCTACCGCAGGGCGAGGGGCGAATAGAGGTCGCGGTGTCGACCGCGGTGGAGTTCTACACCGGCGTGGAGTTCAAAGCGGCATTGCAGGTGTGGTGTGCGGCGGCGTCTGACCAGGCACTCAAGGAGCTGATACTCCCGCTGGAAGGCCGATTCGGTGTTGCGGCACACCGGATGACAGTGCAGATGCTCGGTGTCGACGGTACCGATCCGCGCATCCACCGGCTCGTGCAGGCAACCCTCGATTTCGCTCGGGGGCTGGGGTTGGCCGACACCTTGTCCGACGACTCGGCGCGACGCAAACAGGTGGTTGGCACCTGGGCGCAGGTGCTGCAGGCGTCGTTGTCCTGACTCGGGTGAACCGATGAAGTGCAACCTGTTGGTTGCATAAATGGCGATGGATGTGCAATCCTTTGGTTGCAGGAAGAAAATCGTCGACCTTGAGGAAACCATGACAGTGGAACTTGATCGCATCGAAAAGCAGATCGACATCGACGCGCCGGCCGGGCGCGTCTGGACGCTGATCTCGGAACCTGGTTGGTTCATCAACAAGGAACAGATCACCGAGCATCGGATCGAGAAGTCAGGGGATGTCAGCATCATCCATGATCCGAATCATGGGGCTTTTGCGTTCCGGACGGTATCGCTCGACCCGCCGAAATACGCCGCCTTTCGTTGGCTCGCAGATGTCGACGATACCGAGAGCGCATCCACACTCGTCGAGTTCTGGATCGACGAGAGGTCCACTGATTCAGTGACTCTCAGGGTTGTTGAGAGCGGCTTTGCCTCGCTCCCCGGTGATGCGGCCGAGCGGCGCAAGAAGCTCGACGACAACACCAAGGGCTGGAACGTTGAGCTGACTGTTGCCAAAGGCCATGTTGAGGGTGTGCACGCCGATGCCAATGGCTGAACCAGGTCTGACGGTTGTCTTTGCAGCACTGGCCGACGATACCCGGTGGAATCTGTTGGTGCGGTTGGGTAAATCATCCGCATCGGCCTCGTCGCTTGCCGCCGAGTTCCCGGTGTCGCGGCAGGCCATCGCCAAACATCTTGCGGTACTGGAGGAAACTGGCCTCGTCTCCTCGGAGAAGGTAGGTCGCGAGGTGCAGTTCACCGCTGTTGGTGCCCGGTTGAGCATGATCGGCCGGGAACTGGCGAGTATCGCATCAGGTTGGGATCGCCGTCTGGCCGATATCAAGGTGCGTGCCGAAAACCCTTGACCGTGCTTTTAGACCCGTCGGCGAGCTCGGGGGAGGCCGGCGCCGCCATGTCGGAGAACGGGGCCGGTCTGGTAGGAACGGTTCATGACGCAAACTCCGAACACGCAAGCTGTGGTGACGTGCGATGTGCACGATGGGATCGCGCAGGTGCGTCTCAATCGCCCCGACAAGATGAACGCTCTCAACGGTGCGATGTTCGAAGAACTGGTTGCAGTGGGCCAAGACCTGATCGCACGGACCGATATCTCGGCGGTGGTGCTGGCTGGTGAGGGTCGCGGGTTCTGCGCGGGCCTGGACATGGCGGAGTTCGAACGGATGGCATCGGGAGCCGATGCGGTGGTGATCGAACGCCCACGTCTGGGTGCTGCGGCTGCACTGGCCCAGCAGGCCGTGCATGTCTGGTCGCTGGTGCCGGTACCGGTGATCGCAGCTGTGCATGGGGTGGCGTTCGGTGGGGGATTGCAGTTGGCGCTCGGCGCAGACATCCGGATCGTCGGACCGGAGGCCAAGCTGTCGATGATGGAAATCGTCTGGGGCCTCATTCCGGATATGACCGGCACCCAGCTGCTCCCTGAACTCGTCGGACGAGACGTGGCCAAAGAACTTGTCTTCACCGGCCGTCAGATCACCGGAACCGAAGCCGTGACACTGGGATTGGCCACACGTATCAACTTGAACCCGGTGCTCGCGGCGACCACACTCGCCACCGAGATCGCCGGAAACTCCCGCAACGCGCTGTTACATGCCAAGGCGCTGTTGGATCTGGCAGGCCGTACCGATCTGGCAGCAGGTTTGGATGCCGAGCAGGTCGCGATCCGGGAGCTCATCGGATCTCCTGAGCAGATTGCGGTGGTCCGCGAACGCCAAGAAAGCCTGGCCCGCAACAAAAAATGAACTCTGCCCCGCCGGTCGGTGGGACAGAGTTCACTCATCGTGATTGTTGGATGAAACTGCCGGCTACGCTGCCGAACCCCAGGAAGAAGAACCGGACGGCGAGGAGCACGGATTCTGGATCTGCTTGAGGCTGATCGTGTTGGCAAGGATCTGATATCCAGCGGGAGTCAAGTGCAAACCGTCGCCACCGTCGAGATCAGCTCTGATGTATGAGGGTTTGGCAGGATCGGCGATGGCCTTGTCGAAGTCGACGACGCTGTCGGCCGGGCTGCTTTTGAGGATCCACTCATTGACGCGGATACGTAGGGGATTCAATGTGGGATCGGTGGAATCGCCGTAGGTCGCGTTGCCGCCCGACGGCGTGATGGTGCCCTGCACGACACGGATGCCACGTTTGTGCAGCGATGCGACGATGGATTCGTAGCCCTGGGTGAGTGATTCAAACGTTGCACCGTGCCCCAGATCGTTGATGCCTTCGAACAGCACGACAGTACTCACATTCGGCACCGACAGCACGTCTCGGCTGAGCCGGCTGAGCGCTGACGGCCCGGCGGCCGGGTTGGAGCTCGCATCCATGGTGACCATGTTCCCGGTGATCCCGGCGTTTACGACGGTCAACGGGAGCCCTGTGGCATTGACGCGGGCGGCGAGGAAGTCCGGCCAGCGGACGAGTTCGTCGAGCCCTACTGCTGATTCAGGGTAATGCGGTGGCGTTGTGGTTCCCCGATAGCCGTCGGTGAGTGAGTCCCCGAGCGCTACAACCGCCCCGACACCGGGCGTGAGGACGTCCATTCCGGTCGTGAACAGCCGTGACGTGGTGGCGTTGTCGAAGGGCGCTTCACCGACCTCAAAGGTCTGATCCCCAGCGCCTGCGTCCGTTTGGTAGGAGTGCTGACGGGCCGCGAAATGGCGCGTCGGCACAGTGACGGATGCGGGCAGGAAGGTGCTGATCGCCAGGGATTCGCGGGCGGCGAATGGCAGAACGGTGGGGTCGCTGACGACATCGACTCCCACCGGCACCGTCACCGACGTCTGTCCATTGAAGAGCAGCGGGACGGGATCGGCGATTTTCGCGCCTCCGGCTTGTTTTGCCACGCTCGCCCGCCCGATCGTCAGGGGCGCTATTCCGAACAGGTTCGAGAGACGTACACGTAGGACCTCGCCACCTCGAGTGGGGGTGATGATCGAGCGAACGGTCGAGTTGTCAACCGCGACCGCAAAATTGCCGCTGGGGTCGGTAGGGATGCTGCGAGCGCTTGAATCCGACGCGGGTGCGCCCCACGCACCTACCCAGGGTCCCGGTGCCGGACAGTTGATCGGCGCGGGTGCCGCGGTCGCCGGGCCGGATGGTGCGACAGTGAGAGCGGCACCGACCGTGAGGGCGACGAGGGCTGTTCCGGAGAGGCGTTTGGCCGCAGGCCAAAACGCCCCCTTGGTCGGATGAGCCCGAAATTCAGATGACATGAGCGCAACACTAAGTCACGTGGGCCATCAATGAAGGGTGAACGGTGTTTCGTCTAACAAAGTGCCTCGTTGGCCCCTTTAAGGATGGTTCGAGCCGAGGATCGTTGTGGATCAACAGATCTCGCGCAAGCAATCCTTCGCGGCAAGTCACCTCACACCGTCTGTCATGTAGTCAAATGTCTCCTGGGTCATGGATGCCACCTCTCCGAGGTGCCTGCGCATCGCTTCTCGTGCTCCGTCTGCGCTTCCGGCGGAGACGGCCGCCAGGATCGACTTGTGGCCGAGGTACGAGACTTCCCGCGCATAGCGGGTCGAATGTGACAGAACGCGTGTGGTGCAGGTCCATGATCCGGCCAGGGTGTTGATGGCCGACATCAGTGGATTCTGCGATGCCGCGGCGAGCAGCATATGAAACTCGAGGTCGCAGCGCAGCGATTCGTCCGGCGTTGCATCGGTGACTGATCGGCGCAGAACCTCCTCGAGTGCAATGAGATTGGTCGGTGTTGCGCGAAGTGCGGCGAGCGCTGCCAGCCTGGGTTCGATGGTCTCCCGCAGCTCCGCAACATCACGGAGTTGATGCTCGGCATCGGAGAGCTCGGCGTACAGGGTCTGGACCCGTTTGGGCATCGGCATCACGGTGGTACCGCGTCCTGGTCGGCGTTCCACAAGGTGCTTCGACTGCAGTTCATGCATCGCCTCCCGCAAGGACGCGCGTGATACGCCCATGTGAATGGCCAGCTCTCGTTCGGATGGCAGTCGGTCGCCGGGGACGAGTTCACCTGTGGCAATGAGCTTTTCGAGATGTGCCGCGATCGCGGCGCTGACGCTGTCGCGACCGGTGGAGGTGCTGTAGCCGATGGAAAGTGCCTCGACGGGTACAGTCCGTCCGCCCGAGTTCCCAGACCCGATCGTGGGTGACAAATCATGCCTCGCTCGTCCTCGGAATTGTCGACTTGGCCTGACCAATCCGGTTGAATTGGTCTGACCTTAGCCGGGTTCACGAGCGGCCCGCCAGGTGAGGAGGCGATCTGCAACGGGCTGTTAACAATTGCGGCAAATCGAAATCCCAGAACCGGCAATCCTCGTGAATCCACTGGTAGAAGGTCTATTTCGCGTCTTTATGATCCCATTGAGTGGGACTTCGATGTCGCCGACAGGATTCTCTGTTTCATTGGTGTGAACAAGTATCGCCTGCAATTGACGGCGGAATCGCGTCGGCTCTACGGTCGACTTGGTCGGACCAAGTGGTCCCGATTTTCGAGCTGACAATCCGTCAGCGTTCCCTGAAATCTCTCTTTTGGAGCCGCCATGCGCTGGGTTATCCGTTCACGACGTCGTCCGATGGGCCTGACCGCAGCGGACACCGTTGTCGGTCAGGTCGTCGACGATGTCAAGGGCGTCCACTGTCGGATCAGAAAGGCGGATTTCGCACCATGGCACTGAATTCGGGGAGTTCAGGGGCGGGGCGCCTGCGGGGCTTCGACGCCGCGGACATCCGGACGTTCTGCATGCTCGCCCTGACCTTTTCTACGGGTATCTCCGATGCTGTCGGCTACCTCGCGCTCGATAAGGTGTTCACCGCGAACATGACCGGCAACGTCGTGATCATGGGTATGGGCATCGGGCAGGCCGACGGGTTGCCGGTGCTCGGACCCATTCTCGCGCTGGCCGGCTTCATGGCGGGTGCGGCAATGGGAGGGCGGTTCGTCCGTCACGAGAAGGCCAAGTGGACACCGAGGGTCACCGGCGCATTGTTCGCGGTGGCCGCGGTGCTCTGCGCCACCGGCGTCATGCTGCTGGTCGTGCCGATCGACCACGGGCTCACCAAACCGTTGGCAACGGTCCTGCTCGCCACCCCGATGGGGCTTCAGGCGGCAGTGGCCCGGCACGTGGCGGTTGCCGACGTGACAACCGTGGTGGTCACCTCGACGATCACGGGGCTGGCCTGCGATTCGCGGTTCGGTGCCGCGCGCGAGCAGTTGTGGGTGCGACGACTGCTCGCCGTCCTCGCGATCGGCGTCGGTGCACTGGTGGGTGCGGCGCTGCTGTTCATCGATGTCAGCGCCGGGGTCCTGGCATCTGCGGTCATCACAGTTGTGGTCGCGGCGATCGGACACCATCGTCATTCCGGAGAGGACGACGACGCGGTCTGAGTCGACGGTGGATCTGGAATTGCTAAATCGTTCGTCGGAAGGCATCTTTTGGGCTGACAATGATCGCGTGACCCATCCGGGCCGGGTCTGAAGCAGTCGGACGTTCGGGGTGATGTCATGGGAAATGTTGTGACGGATGGCTTTGCCAAGTTGCCGGGAGTTGCGACTGCGCGGTCCTACCGCCGCGAATGGTTGCGGCCGGACATCACCGCCGGGCTCGTTCTGACCGCACTGCTCATCCCGGCGGGAATGGGATACGCCGAGGCGGCGGGGTTGCCTGCCTACGCGGGCCTGTACGCCACCATCGTCCCGCTACTGGCTTACGCGGTGGTGGGACCGTCGAAAATCCTTGTCCTCGGTCCTGATTCGTCCCTGGCACCGCTGATCGCGGCGGCTGTCGTGCCGCTGGCGGTCACCGATGATCCCGAGAGTGCGCTCGCGTTGGCCGGCGTTCTGGGTGTTCTGGTCGGCCTCATCCTCCTGCTTGCCGGCTTCCTGCGTCTCGGATTCGTCACCGACCTCCTCTCGAAACCCATCCGACTCGGCTATCTCAATGCGATCGCCCTGATCGTGGTGGTCGGCCAGTTGCCCAAGTTGCTCGGGTTCTCCGTCGACGCGGACAGCTTGCTCGGCGAGATCTGGGAGACCGTAAAGGCCATCGCGAACGGCGACATCGATCTCCTCGCCGCCACAATCGGTTTCGGTTCGTTGGCCATCATCATCGGATTTCGCATCGCAGTTCCGCGTATCCCCGGTGTGCTCGTCGCGGTGGTCGCGGCGATCATCGTCTCGGCTGCGCTGGGTCTGACGGACGACATCGGGATGGTCGGTGCACTGCCAGAAGGGATGCCGCTGCCGTCGTTCGGTGGCGTCGACTGGGGGGACGTGGCCGAACTCATCGGGCCCGCCGCCGGTATCGCATTGATCGCCTTTGCCGATACCGGTGTTCTCTCGCGCACCTTCGCGGCCCGTCATGGCGAGGACGTGAATGGCAGCACCGAGATGAAGGCGATCGGGGTCGCCAACATCGCAGGCGGAATGTTCAGCGGATTTCCCATCTCCGCGAGTGGATCTCGGACCCCGGTTGCCGAACAGAGCGGTGCCAAGACCCAATTGGCCGGTGTTGTCGGTGCGCTTGCGGTCCTGGTGTTCATCCTCGTCGCGCCCGGCGTCACCGAATATCTTCCCGACGCGACGCTGGGCGCCGTGGTGATCGTCGCCGCGACCGCGCTGGTGGACGTCAACGGGATGATCCGGATGTGGCAGATGAGCCGGACCGAGTTCGGTCTGGCCTCGGCGGCGTTCCTCGGCGTCGCGCTGGTGGGTGTCCTGCAGGGTGTCCTGGTGGCGATCGCACTGTCCTTCATCGCAGTGGTGGCCCGGTCGTGGCAGCCCTACCGCACCGAACTCGTCCAGACGCCTGGAGAACCGGGCTTCCACGACATCGACCGTCATCCCGAAGGACATCGAATCCCGGGACTGGTGCTGGTGCGCTTCGACGCCCCGCTGTTCTTCGCTAACGGAGACGTCTTCGACAACTTCGTGCGATCGGTGGTGGCGGATGCGAAGACGCCCGTCGAATGGGTCATCGTCGCTGCGGAGGCCCTCACCGGACTCGACACCACCGCAGTCGACGAACTCGTCGACCTCGACACGTATCTCGAGGGCAAGGGCATCCATCTGGTTTTCGCGGAGATGAAGGGTCCTATCAAAGACCGCCTCATCCGGTTCGGGGTGGGCGACAGGTTCGGCGCCGGACACTTCTATCCGACCATCGACGCCGCCGTCGCCGCCTTCCGTGATCGTTGCGCCACCTGAGCCTGCGCGGCTTCGGGTCAACCCGTCGTCGAGACTCGGTTGGGCAATTTCCACAGCTCAGTTCACGCCGGTCGTACCCGGAATGATCGCCGAGGAATAGACTTCCGTAAAGGGTGGTTGACGACGCCGAATCCCGCCCTGGGCAGTCGGTTGTCGGCCTCTTCACGAGACCGGCGGAGACCTGCAGAATTGCTTTGGTCTGCGCTGGTGCCGGACGATTTTGACCTGGGCACACCGGGTCGGTAGACTTGACCGCTGGTGCTCGGCCTCCGCATTAATTCAAATGGCCGGGTCCCATCTGCGTGCCTTCACCTGCCACGCTGGGCGTTTTCGACACGCCCGACTAAGGGGTAGGGAAGGCGTTACCTGACCAGGGCTTTTCAACTGGTGGGGCGTACTGCGGAGGTTCCGAGATTTATCGGAAACTTGCCCGGAGCAGAAACCGCAGCAGAGCAGCAAAGAAGACCGCCAACCAAAGGAAGACTCTCAGTGCCAACTATCAACCAGCTGGTCCGCAAGGGCCGTCACGACAAGCCTGCCAAGCAGAAAACGGCAGCGCTGAAGGGCAGCCCGCAGCGACGCGGTGTGTGCACCCGCGTCTACACCACGACCCCGAAGAAGCCGAACTCGGCGCTTCGTAAGGTCGCCCGTGTCCGCCTCACCAGTTCGGTTGAGGTGACCGCATACATTCCCGGTGAAGGCCACAACCTGCAGGAGCACTCGATGGTGCTCGTTCGCGGTGGTCGTGTGAAGGACCTCCCGGGTGTGCGTTACAAGGTCATTCGTGGCTCGCTCGACACCCAGGGTGTCAAGGCCCGCAAGCAAGGCCGCAGCAAGTACGGCACGAAGAAGGAGAAGGGCTGATGCCACGTAAAGGACCCGCACCAAAACGCCCACTCATCAATGACCCCGTATACGGCAGCCCGCTGGTCACCCAGCTGGTGAACAAGATCCTGCTGGACGGCAAGAAGTCGACCGCCGAGCGCATCGTGTACAAGGCTCTCGAGCAGGCCCGCGAGAAGACCGGCACCGACCCCGTCGTGACCCTCAAGCGTGCGCTGGACAACGTCCGCCCCGCCCTCGAGGTCAAGAGCCGTCGTGTCGGTGGCGCCACCTACCAGGTGCCCATCGAGGTCAAGCCCGGTCGCGCGAACACCCTCGCTCTGCGTTGGCTCGTCACCTTCAGCCGTCAGCGTCGCGAGAAGACCATGGTCGAGCGTCTTGCAAACGAGATGCTGGATGCGAGCAATGGTCTGGGCGCTGCAGTCAAGCGTCGCGAGGATACCCACAAAATGGCCGAGGCCAACCGGGCGTTCGCGCACTACCGCTGGTGATACTCAGCAACAGCTGCAAAAACTTTCAATTCAGAGTGAGGAATTAAGTGGCACAGGAAGTGCTCAGCGACCTCAACAAGGTTCGCAATATCGGCATCATGGCTCACATCGATGCCGGCAAGACCACAACCACCGAGCGAATCCTCTTCTACACCGGTGTCAACTACAAGATCGGCGAGACCCACGACGGCGCCTCGACGACCGACTGGATGGAGCAGGAGAAGGAGCGGGGTATCACCATCACCTCCGCTGCGGTGACCTGTTTCTGGAACAAGAACCAGATCAACATCATCGACACCCCCGGGCACGTCGACTTCACCGTCGAGGTGGAGCGAAGCCTGCGTGTGCTCGACGGTGCGGTTGCGGTGTTCGACGGCAAAGAGGGTGTGGAGCCGCAGTCCGAGCAGGTCTGGCGGCAGGCCGAGAAGTACGACGTTCCGCGTATCTGCTTTGTCAACAAGATGGACAAACTGGGCGCCGACTTCTACTTCACGGTGCGCACCATCGAAGAGCGTCTCGGTGCCAAGCCGCTGGTTCTCCAGCTGCCGATCGGCGCCGAGGATGACTTCGACGGCGTTGTCGACCTGGTCGAGATGCGTGCCATCACCTGGCGCGGCGTTGTCCCGTCCGGTACTGAGCCCACCATCGAAGAGATCCCCGCGGATCTGCTCGAAAAGGCGAAAGAGTACCGCGAGAAGATGATGGAGACCATCGTCGAGACCGACGAGGTGCTTCTGGAGAAGTACTTCGGCGGCGAAGAGGTCACCATCGCCGAGGTCAAGGCTGCGATTCGCAAGCTGACCGTCAACCGCGTGCTCTACCCGGTGATCTGTGGTTCTGCGTTCAAGAACAAGGGCGTTCAGCCCATGCTCGACGCGGTCATCGATTACCTGCCGAGCCCGCTCGACGTTCCCTCTGTGGAAGGTCACGCGCTCGGCAACGAAGAAGAGATCCTGTCGCGTAAGCCGTCGGCGGACGAGCCGTTCGCGGCGCTGGCGTTCAAGATCGCCTCGCACCCGTTCTTCGGCAAGTTGACGTTCGTGCGGGTCTACTCGGGCCACATCACGGCCGGCACCGGCGTGCTCAATGCCACCAAGGGCAAAAAAGAGCGCATCGGCAAGCTGTTCCAGATGCACGCCAACAAGGAAATGCCGGTTGAGGATGCCACGGCGGGCCACATCTACGCGATGATCGGCCTCAAGGACACCACCACCGGCGACACCCTGTGTGACGCGGCAAACCCGATCGTCCTGGAATCGATGAGTTTCCCGGACCCGGTCATCAACGTCTCGATCGAGCCGAAGACCAAGTCGGACCAGGAAAAACTGGGTCTTGCGATCCAGAAGCTGGCCGAAGAGGATCCGACGTTCTCGGTCAAGCTGGACAACGAGACCGGCCAGACCGTCATCGGCGGTATGGGCGAGCTCCACCTGGACATCCTTGTCGATCGCATGAAGCGCGAGTTCAAGGTCGAGGCCAATGTTGGTAAGCCGCAGGTGGCTTACCGAGAGACCATTCGCAAGACGGTCGAGAAGCACGACTACACCCACAAGAAGCAAACGGGTGGTAGTGGTCAGTTCGCCAAGGTCATCGTCAAGCTCGAGCCCCTGGTGGATGCCGAAGATGGCGCCACCTACGAGTTCGTCAATGCCGTGACCGGTGGTCGCGTTCCGCGTGAGTACATCCCATCCGTGGATGCCGGCGCGCAGGATGCGATGCAGTACGGCGTACTGGCCGGTTATCCGCTGGTCAACTTGAAGTTCTCTCTGCTCGACGGCGCGTACCACGACGTCGACTCGTCGGAGATGGCGTTCAAGATCGCCGGATCGGCTGCCATGAAAGAGGCAGCCAGGATGGCGGGTCCGGTAATCCTCGAACCGTTGATGGCCGTTGAGGTCACCACACCTGAGGACTACATGGGCGACGTGATCGGCGACCTAAACTCACGCCGTGGTCAAATCCAGGCCATGGAAGAGCGCAGCGGTGCCCGTATCGTTAAGGCATTGGTTCCGCTGTCGGAGATGTTCGGCTACATCGGCGACCTTCGGTCGCGGACCCAGGGCCGGGCAAACTACTCCATGGTGTTCGACTCGTACGCCGAAGTTCCGGCGAACGTGGCGAAGGAGATCATTGCCAAGGCAACGGGCGAGTAATCACCCGTCGCCTCGGCGATAGCGCCATCGGCGCACAACAATTAAGAGATCGCTTGTGCGGGGAAGGGTTTTGAAAAGCCCTTCCCCGACCAAGAACTAAACACACAGTGACCGGGATTGCCCCGGTCGCTCGACAGTCCAGGAGGACAATCAAGTGGCGAAGGCGAAGTTCGAGCGGACCAAGCCGCACGTGAACGTCGGCACGATCGGTCACGTCGACCACGGCAAGACCACGCTGACGGCGGCGATCACCAAGGTGCTGCACGACAAGTACCCGACCCTCAACGAGAGCTTCGCGTTCGATCAGATCGACAAGGCTCCCGAAGAGAAGGCTCGTGGTATCACGATCAACATCTCGCATGTTGAGTACCAGACCGAGAAGCGTCACTACGCCCATGTCGATGCTCCTGGTCACGCGGACTACATCAAGAACATGATCACCGGTGCTGCTCAGATGGACGGCGCGATCCTCGTGGTTGCCGCCACTGACGGCCCGATGCCGCAGACTCGCGAGCACGTGCTGCTCGCCCGTCAGGTGGGCGTGCCGTACATCCTTGTCGCGCTGAACAAGGCCGACATGGTTGACGACGACGAGATCATCGAGCTGGTCGAGATGGAGGTGCGTGAGCTCCTCGCCGCCCAGGATTTCGATGAGGACGCCCCCGTCATCAAGGTCTCGGCACTCAAGGCTCTCGAAGGTGATCCCGAGTGGGTCAAGACCATCGAAGAGCTCATGGACGCTGTCGACGAGAGCATCCCGGAGCCGGTTCGCGAAACCGAGAAGCCGTTCCTGATGCCCGTGGAGGACGTGTTCACGATCACCGGTCGTGGAACCGTTGTCACCGGTCGTGTGGAGCGTGGCGAGGTCAAGGTGAACGAGGAAGTCGACATCGTCGGCATCCGCGAGAAGACCACCAAGACCACCGTCACCGGTATCGAGATGTTCCACAAGCTGCTCGACTCGGCACAGGCCGGCGACAATGCCGGACTGCTGCTGCGTGGCCTCAAGCGTGAGGACGTCGAGCGTGGACAGGTCATCATCAAGCCGGGTACCACCACCCCGCACACCGAGTTCGAGGGCCAGGCTTACATCCTGTCGAAGGACGAGGGTGGACGGCACACCCCGTTCTTCAACAACTACCGTCCCCAGTTCTACTTCCGTACAACTGACGTGACGGGCGTTGTGACCCTGCCCGAGGGCACCGAGATGGTCATGCCCGGTGACAACACCGAGATGACGGTCAAGCTGATTCAGCCGGTCGCCATGGACGAGGGCCTGCGCTACGCGATCCGTGAAGGTGGCCGCACCGTTGGTGCCGGTCGCGTCACCAAGATCATCAAGTAAGCAGTAGTGCCCAGCTAGAAGCGAAAGCGCCCGATCCCTTTGGGGTCGGGCGCTTTTGTCTGTCCTGGACCGGAAAACTATCTGTTTACACGGTTTACAAGTACCTACCTCCAAAGATACGATTAGGAAAATTCGTTCCAATGGAGGTTCTCGGACCATGTCCACAAAGTTCTCGGAGATACCCGCCGGTTCCGACCTCAAGGAGATCCCGTTCTCGACGCGCAACGGGGCGCTCGAGGTGCTTGCGATGCGGCGGGATCCCTTCAAGCATGCGGACGAGCGACATGCGAAGTTCGGCAGGGTTTCCGGGATCAATGCGTTCGGCCAGAAGATCGTCGTGGCGTCCGGGCCTGCGGCGGCCGACGAGCTGCTGATGAACAAGAAGAAGGCCTTCGCCAACGGGCCTGCGTGGTCCTATCTGATCGGCCCATTCTTCAACCGGGGCGTGATGTTGCTCGACTTCGACGAGCATCGCCATCACCGCCTGATCCTGCAGCAGGCCTTCAACACGAAGGTACTCAAGGGCTATATGGATGCCATGCAGCCGATGATCCGGCGGCGGATGGAACAGTTCCCGACCGGAGATGTGCTGCTGTTCAAGGAGTTCAAGGCGCTGACCCTTGATGTGGCCCTCGAGGTGTTTCTCGGCATGGAGCTGTCGAAGGCCGAAGCCGACCGGATCAACAAGGCATTCCTGGAGACGGTGCAGGCAGGCACCGCGGTGATCCGTAAGCCCGTCCCCGGAACCCGGTGGTGGCGCGGAGTGCGGTCTCGCAAGATCCTCGAGGAGTTCTTCTACAAGCATATCTCCGCAAAACGAGCCGCCCGGACACCGGATCTGTTCTCACAGCTGTGCTTTGCCGAAAGCGAAGAGGGACATCGGTTCACCGACGAGGACGTCGTGAACCACATGATCTTTGTGCTGATGGCCGCACATGACACGTCGACCATCACGATGACCCAGATGTGCTACCAGATGGCGAAGGCGCCACAGTGGCAGGAGCGGGCCCGTTCGCAGTCGCTCGAACTGGGGTCGGAGTTGTCGTATGAGGATCTCGCGGCGCTGACCGATCTCGACTTCGTGATGAAGGAATCGCTGCGACTGTGTCCGCCGGTGCCTGCTCATCCACGAACCGCTGTGCAGGACACCGAGATTCAGGGCTATTTCGTTCCGAAGGGCACGATGGTCGCTGTGCCGAGCCAGGCGAACCACGTGGACGCGGAGTATTGGAAGGATCCGTGGACCTTCGACCCGGAACGGTTCAGCAAGGAGCGAGCCGAGGACAAGGTGCACCGGATGGCGTGGAGTCCGTTCGGCGGTGGCGTACACAAGTGCATCGGCCTGTATTTCGGTCAGATGGAGATCAAGACGATCATGCATCATCTGCTGCGCAACTTCGAGTGGTCGGTGCCCGCCGGCTACGAGATCCCGATGGACTACAGTTCCCTGCCGATCCCGAAAGACGGACTGCCGGTGACCCTGCGCCGCAGGTGACCGTCGAGCGTGCCGAACCGACCATCGAGTGGGCCGATCTGCCGGAGCTGCCGACGGCAGAACTGCTGTGGGCAGCAATCTCTTTCGTGGATCGGCGCGATTCGGCACGCTGGGCGACATGAACAACATTCAGAACGGCAACAGCACGATCGACGATGAATTGGTGAGCAGGCTCTTTCATCAACGCGTTGTCGTGCTCGGTGACCAGCTCGACCAGACGTTGGGCAACCGGCTCTGCAGCCAGCTACTTCTTCTGTCTGCCGAGGATCCGCACAAGGACATCAGCTTCTGGATCAATTCACCGGGCGGTTCGGTGCCTGCGATGCTCGCGATCATGGACGTGATGCGGGCCATCCCGAATGACGTGAGCACCTTGGCAATCGGGATAGCCGCCAGTGCGGGCCAGTTCCTGTTGTCGGCAGGCACGCCAGGCAAACGATATGCGCTCACGCACTCGCGGATCCTGATGCACCAGGGATCATCCGGTATCGGTGGTACGGCCGTTGATGTGGAATTGCAGGCCGACGATCTGCGGCATACTCGCGATACGGTGCTCTCGCTGATCGCAGCCAACACCGGAACGCCGCTCGAGCGGATCGTGAGCGACTCCCTGCGTGACAGGTGGTACACCGCCGCGCAGGCTGTGGACTATGGGTTCGTCGATCGGGTTGTCGACGGCGTCGAAGACATCTACCCGGCATTCGCACGTCCGGTTGCGTTGGGCGGCAAGCGATGAGCAGCTACACCGTGCCTTACGTGATCGAGAAGACCGCGGGCGGCGAGCGCTCACTGGACGTGTACAGCCGGTTGCTCTCGGAGCGGATCGTCTATCTCGGAACGGAAATCGATGACGGCGTTGCGAACGTGCTGATCGCCCAGATGTTGCACCTCGCATCTGACAGTGCCGGGCAACCGATCAACCTCTACATCAACTCGCCGGGTGGTTTTCCGTCGGCAATGCTTGCCGTCTACGACACCATGCGCTTCATCAGCTGCGATGTCGCGACGACGTGTGTGGGTCAGGCCGTCGGTGCCGCGGCCGTCCTACTGGCCGGAGGTACTGCCGGACAGCGGGGGATTCTCCGCCACGGACGAGTGGTGTTGCATCAGCCGGCCATCGAGGGGAAGGGGTCGATCCCGGACCTGATCATCCATGCCGATGAAGTACTTCGCGTGCGGGGTGAATTGGAGGAGTTGTTGTCCCGGCATACCGGAAAAGACCTCGAGACCTTGCGGCGCGACACGGACCGCGACCTCATTCTGCGCGCCGACCAAGCAGTCGATTACGGTCTCGCCGACGAGATACTCCAGGCCCGTTTGTAGGTGCAATTCACCGGGCGGGGCCTTGTCGTACCGGCGCTGTCTGAGCTGTTTCGGTGCGGGCGCTCCACGCCCGTCGCAGCCTGACCTCCGAATGCGCCGCCGTCACAGGGCCCTTCCGGATGGTGCTCAGGAGACCATCCGGAGGCTCACGTGGCCGCCGGGGCGGCGCATCGTTGCCGTCGTGCGCTGAACTCCGCCGACCGCGGTAACGGCAGGCCGTGGCCGGGCGAGGTCTTCGAGTACCTCGGCGACGCCGCGGGTGACCTGCAGGAGTGAGAGTCCGAGGGCGCCGCTGACGGCGGCCAAGATCTCGGACGATGGTTCCTTGCGGCCACGCTCGATCTCGGACAGATATTGCGGTGAGACCCCGGCCTCGGCGGCGATGTCGGTGAGTATGCGTTGTTGTTCGGTGCGTACCCGCCGCAGGACAGTGCCGAGTGCTTCACGCCAGAGCAGCTCGATCGACACGGGGTCGGGGTCGGCAACGCGGGTGAGATATGGGCCCATGGGTTCGACGATAGTTGGCACGCTCGCCGGGCGGTGGCGGGATCTGCTGTGGGCAGAATCCGGAAATACATAGCGAGTGATTGCTCGCGATGTTAGATTGTCCGCAAAGTTCGTGATGGAGGTCACTGATGAGCGTGCAATTGGACAACACCCGGGGTGCCGAGGATACCGGCGGGCGGTCCTACGACCTCGTGGTTCGTGGCGGGACCTGGTTCGACGGAACCGGGGCGCCGGGCCTGGCTCGCGATCTCGGGATCCGCGACGGTCGTGTAGTGGAGGTATCGGCCCGGCCGCTGCCGGTCGGATCGAGGACACGCGTGATCGAGGCGGGCGGCCAATGGGTGATGCCGGGATTCATCGACGTCCACACCCACTACGACGCCGAGGTGCTGGTCGCCCCGGGGCTGGGGGAGTCGGTGCGCCACGGAGTCACCACGGCGTTCATCGGTAACTGTTCGCTGTCCACCGTCTATTCCAGCCCGATCGATTCGGCGGACCTGTTCAGCCGGGTCGAAGCCCTGCCGCGGGATCAGGTCATCGCCGCGCTCGAAGGCGGTAAGACCTGGACCGATCCGGCGTCGTATATCGAGGCGATCGAACGGCTGCCGCTCGGCCCCAACATCGCGGCCTTCCTGGGTCACTCGGATATCCGCGCCGACGTCATGGGTTTGGGACGGTCCACGGACCGCGCCCACAGGCCGAGCCGGGGTGAGATGGCCAGGATGCTCGAAGCTGTCGAAGAAGCGCTGGACGCGGGCTTCCTCGGGGTCTCGGCGATGACGAATCCCTGGGACAAGCTCGACGGAGACCGCTACCGGTCTCGATCGTTGCCGTCGGTCTACGCGCGCTGGAGTGAGCGCCGCAAGATCAACAAGGTGCTGCGGCGGCGCGATCGGGTGCTGCAGACCATTCCGAACCTCAACACCAAATACGACATCCTCTTCTTCCTCGCCTCGAGTACCGGACTGGGCCGCAAACCACTCAAGACCTCGGTGCTCGCCGCCGCTGATGCGAAGTCGGATCGGTGGGTGCGCCGGATATTCGGTCCGATCTCCACGGTTGCCAACTCCTGGGGACGGGGGGCGCTGCGGTGGCAGCATCTACCGGTCCCGTTCCAGGTGTACAGCGACGGCATCGACCTGGTGGTATTCGAGGAGTTCGCGTCGGGCCGGGCGGCCCTGCACCTGCGAGAAGAGATGGGGCGCAACGACCTCCTGACGGACCCCGAATACCGACGTTGGTTCCGCGAGGACTTCGAGAAGAAGTTCAGCCCGCGGATCTGGCACCGGGACTTCGACGACGCGGAGATCACCGACTGCCCCGACGCCTCGGTGATCGGCAAAACCGTGGAACAGGTGGCGCGTGAGCGCGGCATCCACAACACCGATCTGTTCCTCGATCTGGTCGTCGAACACGGCACTGCATTCCGGTGGCGCACCGTGATCACCAACGACCGCCCGGACATCGCCGACTGGCTGATCAACCAGAACGGCGTGACCGTCGGCTTCTCCGACGCCGGCGCGCACCTGCGCAACATGGCGTTCTACAACTACGGAATCAGGTTGCTGCAAAGGGTGAAAGAAGCCCAGGGCGGAGCGCGGACCCCTTTCCTCACGGTTGAGGCCGCCGTCCACAAACTCACCGGTGAACTCGGTGAGTTCTACAACCTCGACGCCGGATTCCTGCGCGTGGGTGACCGTGCCGATCTTGTGGTCGTCAACCCGCACGGGTTGAATGATGAGAGCAAGGAATATGCGGAAGAGCCGATGGCTGAGTTCGGGGGGATCAAGCGGATGGTCAACAGGAATGACGACGCGGTGAGCGCGGTGGTGGTATCCGGCGAATACCTATATGGCCGTGGGCAATTCGCGCCCGGATTCGGTACCAGTACGCGCAGTGGACAGTTTTTGCGGGCCGGGGCCGCCGGTGACAAGAAGCCGACTGTCGTCGAGGTTGCTTCGTGAGTTCTACCGCAGGCACTGAGCACGAGATCATCCCGCCACCACGGCGTACCCAGGAGCAGCGACGAAACGCCACGAAGGGCCGGCTGGTGCAGGCCTGTGTGGATTCCTTGTGTGAACTCGGCTATCAGCGCAGCACCATCAGTGAGATCTGTGCCCGCAGCGGAGTGTCGCAGGGTGGTCTGTTCCGGCACTTCCCGACCCGACTGGATCTGGTCATCGCGGCAGCGGACGACGTGCGGCAGAAGCAGTTCGAGGCATTCTCGCAGTCATTGGCGTTACTGGGGGCGGGGACGCTGTCGGACTGTATGCGACTGCTGCGTGCGGCTTGCCGGGCTCCGATCAACGGCGCCTGGTACGAGCTGCTCGTTGCGGCCCGCACCGATGCCGCATTGCGGGAACAACTGGCGCCCTTGGCATCCGAGTATCACGACCAGATTGCCGCCTTTGCGCGTACGTTGCCTGCGGTCCAATACCTTCCGGAG
Source organism: Williamsia sp. Y844 (assembly GCF_056786475.1). NCBI lineage: Bacteria > Bacillati > Actinomycetota > Actinomycetes > Mycobacteriales > Nocardiaceae > Williamsia > Williamsia sp. Y844. Next base: position 696,508 of record NZ_JBXCJB010000001.1, on the reverse strand, counting down.
GGGCAGATCGAACTGATCGTACTGACGGTGGTTCATCTATTCGACGGTGAATCTGTCATGGCTACGGTCAATCCGCAGCCCGCGCGCGATGAGGCACGGCTCGAACTGCTACTCCGCTGGTTGTCGGGGCCTTCGGAATGACGGTCGGATGATGGGACTTCCGTCCTATGCGGAATTGGCCGAGGAGGCCGTTGTTGTCTCGTTGCCGATGAACGTGCGGTTCCGGGGCATAACCACCCGAGAAGTGCTGTTGTTCCGAGGTCCGGCGGGGTGGGGCGAGTTCGGCGCCTTTCCCGAGTACGACGATGTCGAGTCGTCGGCGTGGCTGGCGGCCGGTATCGAGGCCGCGTACCTGGGGCCGCCGGAGCTGATCCGGGACCATGTCACGGTCAACGCCACGGTGCCTGCCATTCCCGCGCACGAGGTCGCGGCGCTGCTCGCTCGGTTCCCGGGCGCCACCACTGCCAAGGTCAAGGTCGCGCAGGAGGGGCAAACCCTCGACGACGACGTCGCGCGGGTGGCCGCGGTGCGCGAACACATCGGCTCCGTGCGGGTGGATGCAAACGGGAAGTGGACTGTCCCGCAAGCGATCACGGCGTTGCGGGCGCTCGGCGAACTCGAGTATGCCGAGCAACCCTGCGCCACCTTGGAAGAACTGGCGGCAGTGCGGGCGGCGGTGCGCACTCCGATCGCCGCCGATGAGAGCATCCGCCGGGCCGAGGATCCGTTGCGGGTGATCGAGGCCAAGGCCGCCGACGTGGCGATCCTGAAGGTCGCACCGCTGGGCGGGATGCGACGGGTCCTGGATCTGGCTGCTCAGATCCCGATCCCGGTGGTGATCTCCAGCGCACTGGATTCGGCGGTGGGCATGTCCGCCGGTGTTGCCGCCGCAGCGGCGCTGCCGCTGGCACCCCCGGCCTGCGGCCTGGGAACAGGAGGTCTGTTCGTCACCGATGTGGCCGAGCCGTTTGTGCCCGACGGCGGGATGGTGACACCCCGGCGGGTTGAGGTCGACATCGCGTCCGTCCCGCTCGCCTCCGAGGAGCGTCGTCGCTGGTGGCTGGACAGATTGCGCCGATGTCATGCGGTGCTCGCAGCGAGCTGAACGCGACCTGGGTCTGGATCGCCGCGGACTTTGAAGATACAATTTCTTCAAAACGTTCCATTAGCGGAGGTTTCAACCCATGACGGTCATCCTGGCACCGGTACCACCCGACAGTGATCTCAAACCCGTTCATGGGTCAACCACCAACGGCGTGATCCAGATTCTCAGGATGCGCCGCGATCCGTTTGCCTTTGCTCGGGCGCAGCAGGCCGAGTTCGGCAACATCTCCTTCATCAACGCGTTCGGGCAGCAGATGGTCACCTGCCGCGGTCCGGTGGCGGCCGACCAGATCCTGATGAACAAGCAGAAGGCGTTTGCCAACGGGCCTGCGTGGAGCTTCTTCATCGGACCGTTCTTCAACCGCGGTGTGATGCTGCTCGACTTCGAAGAGCACCGGCACCACCGACTGATCTTGCAGCAGGCCTTCACCCCGCCGGTTCTCAAGGGCTACATGCAGGCCATGCAGCCGATGATCGCCGAGCGCATCAAACAGTTCCCCGTCGGTCAGGTGAAGCTGTTCAGTGAGTTCAAGGCGCTGACACTCGATGTTGCCCTCGAGGTGTTCATGGGGCTCGAACTCCCGCAGGACGAAGCCGACCGGATCAACAAGGCGTTCATCGAGACGGTGCGCGCCGGTGTGGCGATCGTTCGCCGGCCGGTTCCGGGCGGTCGCTGGTGGAAGGGTCTGCGCTCGCGCAAGATCCTCGAAGAATTCTTCATGAGTCATATCGCAGCCAAACGTGCGACCGAGACCCCTGACCTGTTCTCGGTGCTGTGCCATGCGGAAAGCGAAGAGGGACACCGGTTCACCGACGAGGACGTCGTCAACCACATGATCTTCGTGCTGATGGCCGCGCACGACACCTCCACCATGACCATGACCCAGATGGCCTATCACATGGCGAAGTCGCCGCAGTGGCAGGAACGGGCCCGCGCGCAATCACTCGAACTCGGACCGGAACTGGCATACGACGATCTGGCGAAGTTGACCGACATCGATCTGATCATGAAAGAGTCGCTGCGGATGTGTGCACCGGTTCCGGGCCAGCCGCGGGTTGCGGTGAAGGACACCGAGGTCTTGGGGCACTTCATCCCCAAGGGTGCGATGGTCTCGATCCCCGGACTGACCAACCACTACGACCCCGAATACTGGAAGGATCCATACACCTTCGATCCCGAGCGGTTCACTTCGGAACGGGCAGAGGACAAGTCGCATCGGATGGCATGGCATCCATTTGGCGGCGGCGTGCACAAGTGCATCGGGCTGTACTTCGGTCAGCTGGAGATCAAGACGATCATGCATCACCTGCTGCGCGGCTTCGAATGGTCCGTCCCGGATGATTACACGATGCCGATGGATTACAGTGCGCTACCCGTCCCGAAAGACAAGTTTCCCGTCACGATGCGGCGAGTGTGATGGCGCAGCGCACTTCGGGCACGGCGGGCCGTGTGGCCGGTGGCCGGAAGGTACGCAATACCGAGTCGCCAAAGGAGCAGGAGGACGCGATCCTGACGGCGGCCCGAAAAGAGTTCGAAGAGAACGGGATCCGAAAGACCGGCGTCGACGATGTCGCGAAGCGGGCCGGCGTGAGTCGTAGCACCCTGTATCGGCGTTTCCCCAACAAGGAGGCACTCCTGTTGGGTGTGGCCGAGTACGTCTACCTCGACGGTATGCGCATGCTCGAAGCCGCAACCGTGGGCCACGGCGCTGCGGACGCGGTGGTCGAAGCCTTTGTTGCCGGGGCGCAGATGGTCAATGACGACCCGCTGATCCGGCGGATGATGCTCGATGAACGTGATGCGCTGCAGGGGATCACCAAGTCGGTGACCGGTCTGTTCATCGAGATCGTCACCGGCCGCATCATGCAGACGCTACGTGGCGCCGGAGCACAGATGCCGGACGATGATCTGCATGCGGTGACCGAAATCCTTGTGCGTCTGGTCATCTCATTCCTCGATACGCCGCCGCTCGATGAAGGGCGGCAGTCCCCGGAGTCGGTGCGCGAGTTCGCGCGCCGCTACCTCGCACCCATGGTCAGGTAACCGCTCGATGTCAAAACTGCAGAAGATCCGGACCGAGTTGCTCGCCGTCCGGGAGTTGTCTCGTGCCGGCGCACTGCCGAGTCTGAAATTGTTGCCGAAGATCGGCAAACTGCGTCGTGCGGGCGGGGAGGCCGCAAGCCCGTCGATCTATGGGTTGATGTACGGCGATCGGGTGGCGATCATCGATCCCCGCGGACCGTTGACCTACGCCGAACTCGCGCGCACCTGCAACGGGGTGATCAACGGCCTGCGGGCGGTGTTGCCGACCGGCAAGCAGCCGACCGTGGGCGTGATGTGCCGCAACAGCAGGTTTGCGGTCATCGGCCTGCTCTCGGCCACCGGGCTCGGCGCTCGGGTCGTATTGCTGAACACCGACCTCGGTGCCAAGCAGATGGCCGAGGTGGTCGAACGTGAACGGGTGGACGTCATCCTGCACGACGCCGAGTTCACCCCGGTCTTGGCATTGATCGATCCGACTGTGCGTCGCTACCTCGCGTGGTCCGGTGAACCCGGCGATAACAGTGCGATCGACGCGCAGACAATCGATGAGCTCGTGGCGCGTTCATCCACCGGTTTGCCGCAGGCACCGGCATATTCGTCCTCGTTGGTCATTTTGACCAGCGGCAGCACCGGCGCGCCGAAAGGTGCGCCGCGCGAAGGCGGTCTGGCGATGTCGCTGCCCGCGGGATTCGTGTCGAAGATCGCGGTCCGGGGCACCGATCGCGTACTGATGTCGGCTCCGGCCTTCCATGGATGGGGCCTGCTGGCGACCATGGTCTGCCTGCTCACCGGTGCGACCGTGGTCATGGACCGGCGCTTTTTGGCTCCGAACTCCCTGGAGCTGCTGATCGAGCATCGTTGTACCGCGGCGATGATGGTGCCGACCATGTTGCGGCGGTTGATGGATCAGGGCGACGACGAGCTGTCCAGGGTCGATCGCTCCACGCTGCGGATGATCGCGTCGGGCGGAGCCAAACTCGATGAATCCCTGGTGCTTTCGGTGCAGAAACAGTTCGGGCATGTGCTGCACAACCTCTACGGCGCCACAGAGGCCTCATACATCACGATCGCGACCCCGGAAGATCTTGCGGTCGCCCCGACGAGCGCCGGGCGACCGCCACTCGGCGTCGAGGTTGCCATCATCTCCGGTGGAGTCCGGGTACCCGAGGGGCAGTCGGGCCAGATCTATGTCCGGTCGGGCAGTCAGATCAGCAAGTACACCAACGGATCGTCCAAGGAAACGCTCGACGGGATGCTCAACACCGGCGACACCGGACGGATCGATGCCGCCGGTCGACTGTTCGTCGAGGGACGCAGTGACGGGATGATCATCTCCGGCGGTGAGAACGTCTTTCCCGAAGAGGTCGAACTCGCACTCGGCCGTCATCGGGACATCATCGATGCCGCGGTGGTGGCAGTTGCCGACGCCGACTTCGGTCAGCGCTTGCGTGCTTTTGTCGTCCCGCGTGACGGGGTGACGATCGATGAGGCCGATGTGAAAACGTATGTCGGCATCGAGCTCTCGCGCTCACGTGTACCGCGGGACGTGTTCGTGGTGCCCGAGTTGCCCCGCGGAGCGCAGGGCAAGGTCACGAAGCTGACGCTAGATGCTCTTGTTGCCGCGCGAAGCGCCCCCGGTGTCGAGCGTTTCGCCGGTGAAGTTGAGCAGTGAGTGCTTTCGGCCGTAGATGAGGTAGTAGGTCACCACCACTGAAACCCACAGCAAGAAGAACATGTATGTGTACCAGTGCAATCCGTAGAGGATGTAGATACATGCGGCGATCGCCAGGATGGGTGTGAGGGGATAAAGCGGCACCTTGAACGGCCGATAGAGATCTGGTTCGCGTCGGCGGAGGATGATCACACCGACGCTCACCACGGTGAAGGCTGTGAGGGTGCCGATCGAGACCATGTCGACCAAGTAGTGGAGCGGGACGAATCCGGCAAGTAACGCAACGATGATCGCGACGACCACGGTGTTGTTGACCGGCGTCATCGTACGAGGGTCGATCCTGGTGAAGAACTTCGGGAGCATCCCGTCCCGACCCATGGCGAACAGGATGCGGGTCTGTCCGTAGAGAGTCACCAGCGTGACCGAGAAGATCGAGATCACCGCGCCGAGCGAGAGCACCAGCGCCGGCCACGACTGTCCGGTGACGTCTTGGAGGATGACGGCGAGACCCGCCTCCTGACCCTCGAATTTCGACGCCTGTTGAGCGCCGACCGCCGCCAACGCCACCAGTACGTAGACCAGGACAACGACGACCAGTGCGGCCATCAACGCCCGCGGCATCGTGCGTTGTGGATCTTTGACCTCTTCACCGGCAGTGGAAACCGCGTCCAGGCCGATGAAGGAGAAGAAGATGACGCCGGCCGCAGCGGTGACGCCGTTGGCGCCATCGGCGAAGAACGGGGTCAGGTTGTCGCTGCTGAACGCGCTGAAGGCGATCGCGCAAAACATTGCCAGCACAGCGAGTTTGATGGCAACCATCACGGCGTTTGCCTTGGCCGACTCACTCGCACCGCGGATGAGCAACAGCGCGCAGAGCCCGACGAGGACGACGGCAGGCAGATTGACCCAGCCTGCCTTGTCGTCCCATGGCGCGGCCGACAGCGCCTGCGGTATGGCCGGGATGTGCAGATGGGCGAGTAACTCGTTGAGGTACTGACTCCAGCCCACCGCAACCGCCGCCGTCGACACCCCGTACTCCAGGAGCAGGCAGCCGGCCACCGCCATGGCGACGAGTTCACCGAGTGTGGCGTAGGCGTAGGAATACGTGGATCCGGAGACCGGTACCGACGACGCCATCTCGGCGTAGCAGATCGCGGCCAGGCCGGCCGCGATGCCTGCGACGATGAACGCGACCACCACCGACGGTCCGGCTTTGGGTACGGCTTCGCTCATCACGAAGAAGATGCCGGTGCCGATGGTCGCGCCGATACCGAAGCAGGCCAGTTGTGTGGTGCTGATGGTGCGTTCGAGACCGGTATCGGCCTCTGCCTCACCGCCCTTCGGAATGGGCTTGCGGCGCAATAGCGTTGCTGCGGTCAGTGCACCTGGCTGCGCCTGCTTCTTGTTCATGTCCATGTGTGCGCCCTCAGCCTGGGAAAATAATCGTCGGAACGGTCGCGGAGGCAATGATTTTCGCGGCCCGAGAGCCCAAGAACACTCGCTTGATCGGATCGCGGGGTGTGGTGCCGATGGCCAGCACCTCACCGCCGCGCCACTCGATCGCGTCGAATGCCGCGTCCCAGTCACTGCCGGTACTGATCGTGGTTGTTGTTGTCGGGTCGATGATGTTGGCGGTCACCAGCGCGTTCATCGCGTCGGCAATCTGTTCTCGCCAGGCGTCCATCACGCTGCGTTCGATCTCCAATCCGATCTCCGGTGGAAACATGTCGGCGGGCCGCACCCCAAAGGTGGCCACCCGCAACGGAACCGCCATCTGTTTGGCCAGGTCACGGGCCGCCACCACCACGTCGATGCCGTGTTCGTCACCCGAGTAGGCACAGGTGATGCCGGTGATCTGCGAGCAGGTGTACCCCTTGGGGGCCAGGGCCAAGGGGATCGAACTCGAGTGCATGAGTCGGCTTGTGGTCGCGCCCAAGGACATCCGGCCGCTCTCTGAACTGTGACTGGTGCCCAGTACGAGAATGTCTGCGTCGTGTTCGGCGAGAACCTTGTGCAACGACGTGGAGACGGACCGCTCACTGACCCGAAGGAACGTCGCCGGGGTCTGCGGGAAGCGCTGGTCGAGTTGGGCGCGGGCGGCGGATTCTGCGTCGTCGCCGTAGCGCCGGGCGTAGGCTCTGAACTCGGCGTCGACCCGGGCCATCGACGGAGTGGTCCAGGGCTTGGGGGTGGCGGTGACCACGACCACGTCGGTTGCCATGGCATCGGCAAGACCGGCGCCGAGTTCGATTGCCTCACCGCCGCCGCGTCCTGGTTGATACCCGACAACGATGCTCATGCAAGGCAATCTATCGCTCGCCGGCGCAGTTCGGCAGGCTGAGCACTCGTATTGCCTGCGGACGTGCGCTGCGCCACTACGATGAACCGATGCCCAATGTTCGCGCGTTGCTGACGGCTGCTCCTGCATCGGAACGTGCGCTGATCAAGGCCGATGCAGCGGCACAGGCAGAGTTGCGTGCCGCCGACGCCGCGTTGGCGGAGCTGGAAACCGACTTCGGTGAACGCCGGCATGAGACACGCCCGAGATGGCTGTTGGTTCTGGCGGCGTTGGTGGTGGTCGCGGCGGTGGCAGCGGTGGTGGGCGGAGTCCGCTACGCACAGTCCGACCGCGGCTACAGCGACGATGACTACATGCGTGCGGCGGCGGCTCGGGTTCAGGTGCTGCTCACGCCCGACGGCGGTGACGAGGGACGTCGATCGGCACAGATCCTGGCCGGGGCGACCGGTGAGTTCGAAGACGAGTTCGCGCAATCGGTCGACGCATATACGCAATTCGTCACGCAGATCGGTGCGGTGGCGACCGGCACCGTCGACGGCGTGGGTATGTCGACGAGGTCGGGGGACCGGGCGACTTTGATCGTGACGGCTGCGATCACGGTGCGTAGTGATCTGACCGATGCCGCGTCGACAGACCCGGCGCCGCGCCGATTCCGGGTGCAGGTGGAGATGGTGCCGGACGACGGTTCCCTGAAGATCTCGGCGCTGGAGTTCTTCGGATGAGTCTTCGTGGACCGATCACCGCTGCCGTCATCGCAGTGTTGGTGGTCGTGGCTTGCGCGGTGGGGCTCGGTGTCGCGTGGCAGGCGCATGCCGACGATCAGCGACTCGACAAGAATCGCGCCGAGGTCGCTCGAGCGGCGGGTCCATTGGTGGCCCAACTCTTTTCCGCTGACGCGGCAAATCCGGCGGGTCGTGAGCAGGCCCGGGCTGCGGTCACCGACGAGTTCGCGCAACAGTATGCCGACGTCCTGGATGTCGAACCCCCAGCCGGTGTGACGATCGTGTGGAAACCGGTGCACACCGGCATTTCCGGCGTCTCGGAGAACCATGCCGACGCGGTTGTCTCTGCGCTCGTCACCGAGGCCGTGCCCGGCACCGAGGCCACCGATGTCACCAAGGTGGTCGAGGTAGAACTCGAACGAATCGGTGATCAGTGGAAGATCGCCCGAGCGGACGAGGTGTTGTGAGCGAACAACCCACCACCGCTGCCTCACATCGGGTCGACAAGGCACGTGAGCGCGTGGCCGAGGCGGGCGCGGCCGCAAAGCAGGCCAGGGCCGCGGCGGCGCCGGCACTGCAGGCGCGCGCCGAACGTCGGCGCGGGCGTCTGATGCTGGTCACCGTCTGCTGCGCCGTCGTGGCCGTGGTGCTGCTGGCCATCACGGTGGTTCTCGTCATCGCACACCGCGGCGCCGAGGCTGATCGCGAACGCGACGCGACCGTCCTCGCCGACACCCGCACTGCGGTGACGACGATGCTCACCATCGACCCGGCACGGCCCGAGGAGTTCGTCGATCAGGCGATCGCGGTCACCTCCGGCGAGCAGCGCAACCGGTTGGAGGCGTCGCGTGAACAGCTGGTCGAGGTGATCGGCGGGCTTCGGGTGCCCAGCACCGGACAGGTGCTCTCCGCCGGGATCGTCGGCGAGGTCGGCGGTGGTAGCGCACAGGTGCTGGTGGTCGCCGAGGGAACCAACCCGGCGGTGCTGGGAGCCGACCCTTCGCAGAGCCGGGTGGCATTGCTGGTGACCATGAACGATTCCGGTGACCACTGGACCATCGATCGAACAGAGCTCCAATGAATCGGTTCTTGCGCGCGATGTCGGTGCGGCACCGGATCGTCGGTGGACTCCTGGCCGCTTCGTTGGCGATCCTGTCGGCGATCGCGATCGTCGGGTTCATCGGTCCCTCCGAGTCGGGGCGCGGTGACGATGGCGAGCGCCGAGCGGTGCAGTCGGCCACTGCCGACGCGGTCACCGCACTGATGACCTTTCGGCCCGACACCTTGACCGCCGCACAGGAGACCGTCGGTGCCCGTCTCACCGGACGTCTGCTGTTGCAGTTCCGGAGCCAGGGCCCCGGGGTGGTCCTACCGACCGCGGTCGAGTCCGGCGCGGAGATGACTGCGCAGGTTCTGGCGACGGGAGTCGAGGACATCGATGACAACAGCGCTCGGGTGCTGGTGTTCGTGAATCAGGACATCTCGTTACCTACGGCACAGCCGCAACAACAGGTGGTGGCTGTCACAAGGTGGGCGGACATGCGTAAGGTCAACGGCAATTGGCGCCTTGCCGGGCTGCAACCTGTTGGGCCGGGCTAGCGCGGGCGGATCAACTCCAAGTAGGGATGCGAGGTGTGGCGATGAGCGCCGCGATTGTGATTGTCGGAGCCGGACTCGGCGGCGCGCGGGTGGTCGACGACCTCCGCAGCGAAGGTTACGAGGGCGACCTCATCCTCATCGGCAAAGAGGACTACGCACCGTACGACCGCCCGCCGCTGTCCAAGGCCGTGTTGGTCGGGGAGCAAGATCGGGTCGACCTCAAGCCCGACGACTTCTACGTCGAGAACAAGATCGATCTGCGGACCGGAACCCTGGTCACCGCAATCGATCCGGCTGCACACACGATCACCGTGCAGCCCACCGGCGGTGGCGAGTCCGAGACGATCTCCTACAGCTCATTGGTCCTGTCGACCGGTCTGGATCCCCGCACCCTGCCTTTCGCCGACGGACTGTCCGGCGTCCACGTGCTGCGCACCGTCGACGATGCTCACTCGTTGCGTTCGGAGATCGACGGTGCCACCCGAGCGGTGGTCGTCGGGGCCGGATTCATCGGCTGTGAGGTCGCCGCGAGCCTCAAGACCCGCGGTCTCGACGTCACCGTGGTCGAACCGGCACCTGCACCGATGGCTGTGGCGCTTGGCGAGAAGGTCGGCAACATGGTCGGCCGCATCCTCACCGACCGTGGGGTCGAGGTCCGCACCGGCGTCGGCGTCGCCGATATCGTCGGCGAGGGCGGCAAGGTGACCGGCGTCGTACTGGCGGACGGGACGGTGGTGCCCGCCGACATCGTTGTCGTGGGCATCGGGTCGACACCGGTGGTCGGCTTCCTCGACGGTTCCGGCATCGAACTCGCAGACCGCACCGTCGGCGGCGGTATCGCCTGTGACTCCGAAGGCCGGACCAGCGCAGCCGACGTCTACGCACTGGGCGATGTCGCGAACTGGAAGGACGCGGCCGGGGTGCCGTCACGAGTCGAGCACTGGAACAATGTGGTCGAGCAGGCGAGCAAGGTCGCCAACGCGATCCTCGGTGTCGTGGTCGAGAACCCGCGCCCTGCCGTTGCGTACTTCTGGAGCGATCAGTTCGAGGTGAAGATCCAGGCGCTGGGTCATCCGTCCGGCCTGGACGATGTAAACGTGGTCCTCGAAGAGGACGGCAAGTTTGTGGTCTATTACAGCCGCAGCGGCGTCTTCACCGCGGTGGTCGGTGCTGGTAAGCCGGCAGCAGTGATGAAGATGCGCGCCAAACTGCTTGTCCCGACGCCGATTTCGGAACTCTTGGGCTGATGCCGCGGGGTGGCGCCGGGAGCCCACGACCCACCGCTGCTGCGGTGATGGCGGCGCTCGATGCACTGGGTGATCCCGATCGCGCCCGGAGTTCGGCATCGTTTTTCAAGACCGGTCCCGGCGAGTACGGCGAAGGTGATTTCTTTGTCGGGGTGACGGTCCCGGAGCAGCGACGGGTCGCCAAGGAGTTCCGCGGCCTCGACCGGGCGGGTGTCGCGGCGTTGCTCGACAGCGATGTCCACGAGCATCGCCTGACCGGATTGTTCTTGCTGCGCAGCGGATTCGAGAAGGCCGCGACCGTGGGGGACCGTCAGGCCTGGGTGGATTTCTACCTGCGGGCAGTGTTCGACGGCTGCGTCAACAACTGGGATCTGGTGGACAGCTCCGCCGAGTACATCCTGGGGGCCTGGATGCTGGATGGGGACCACGGGTTACTGCTCGAACTCGCCGACCACGAAGATCTCTGGGTGCGCCGGGTGGCGATCATCGCGACCGCGGCCTTCATCAAGAGCGGTGACCCGGTGCCGATTCTGGATGTGGCGCCGCGGGTTCTGGCCGACCGTCGCGACCTCATCCAGAAGGCGGTCGGCTGGATGCTCCGGGAGATGGGCAAGCGCATCGACCGGGCGTTGCTGCTGGCCTTCCTCGAAGCCCATGCCGCCCAGATGGGCCGTACCGCACTGAGTTACGCGACCGAGCACCTCGATCCCGAACAACGGGCCCACTACCGTGGGCTCAGGTGACCGCGTTCAGAACTCGACCTTGAGGACCGGTGATGTCGGCCGTGCCTGGCATCCGAGGATGTAGCCGTCGGCGACGTCTTCCTCGTCGAGCGCTCCGATGTGTTCCATGTCGACGGTTCCCTCGGTGAGTGTGCAGGCACACGAACCACATTCGCCCTCGCGGCACGAATAGGGCACGTCGAGGCCGGCGCCGAGCATGATGTCGACCAGCGTTTGGCTTTTGGGCCAGGACAATTGGTGGATTTCACCGTCGAGCTCGACCTCGACCGATGCGGCGTCGGCGAGCTGCTCTTCGGTGAGCTCGGCAGGTTCGGTGTCTTCGAACGGGTCGCCCGACAGCGACGTGAACACCTCGGCGTGCACCTGATGGTGCGACATCTCCACCTCGGCGAGGGCTTTGTGCACGGCGTCCATGAACGGTCCGGGACCGCACATGTAGGCGTGATACGCCTTGAACGGGCGGAGCAGTGTGGCGAGCTTGTCGGACGACGGAAGCCCCTGGACCGATTCGAGCCAGTGGACAACGGTGAGTCGCTGCGGGTATCGGTTTTGCAGGTCTTTCAGCTCGCCTGAGAAGATCACGTCGTTCTCGCTGCGGTTCGCGTAGACCAGGACCAGGCGGCCGCTGCCTTTGAGTAGTGCGGATTTGAGGATCGACATCACCGGGGTGATGCCGCTGCCCGCTCCGAGCAGGAGGATCGGCGCGTCGAGATCGGCCGGTGTGAAAACTCCGGAAGGCGGCAGGACCTCGATCTGGTCACCGGCGCCGACGTGGTCGCAGATCCAGTTCGATCCATAGCCGTCGACGGTGCGCTTGACGGTGACCTTGGGCTTCTCGTCACCCAACGGCGACGATGCCAGGGAATAGCAGCGGGCCACCGATCCGGTTTGGTCGCTGGGGATCCGGAGCGTCAGGAACTGGCCGGGTTTGTAGTCGAACCGGCCGGCGGCATCGTCCGGGATGTCGAAGACCAGCGACTTTGCGTCGCTCGTCTCGTCGATCACCTCGGCCACGGTCAGCACAACACTGCGCGTGCTGTGTGGGGTGACGGTCACCGGCGTACCTCCTCGATGCAATGAACACTCAGATGCGACAAAACGAGAACACGTTCTAGTTTAGATTACCAGCAGCTGTGGTCGACCCCAACTCGCTGTTGAGGCCGTTGCTCAGCAGGCGGGTGCCTCGCGTGAGCAGTTCGTCGAGGTCGGAATCCGGGTCGTCGAGCCACTGCTGATATGCGGCAAGGGCGGTGGCCAGCAACGTCCACGCGACGGTCTGCGGTAGATGGTCGCCCGGCTCGGTACCGGTGCGCGTGGCCACGAACTCGGCGACCACCTCGCGCCAGCCGGTGTACATCAGCATCGAATGTGCTTGCAGTGCAGGTACACCCAGCAGCAGGCGCATCCGTTTACGATGGTGCTCGCGGTAGTGCGGCGGCACCCGGTTGAAGGCCAGTAGGGCGCTGCGCAGGGCCTCGGAGACAGGCATGTCGGCCGGGACATCGGCCAGCAGGCGACGCATGCCGTGGAGATGCTCGTCGAAATCACCCCACGCGATGGCGTTCTTCGACGGGTAGTACCGGAACAGCGTGCGGCGGGCGATGCCGGCCGCTGCGGCGACGTCGTCGACGCTGGTCTCGTCGAATCCGGCCTCGGTGAACAGGTCGATGGCCGCGTCGGTGATCTTCGACTTGGTGGTGGTGGGCCGACGTCCGATGGGGGTGGTCATGGCAACCGTGATGCGTTGATCAACTCATCATCTCCGTTCGCCTGACCTGCAAATTGTGTGGAAGATCCATGGTAGATCGTCATCGATCGATGAAGTCGATCACCGCCGAGGTGAAGGCGTCGTTGCTGTCACCGGCCGCGGTGTGCCCGGCGCTGAGCAGTTCGGTCACCTCGAGATTCGGGATGAGTTCGCGGAACGCATCAACCGACTCCTGGCTCACGACGTCCGAGAGACGGCCGCGGATCAACTGGATCGGGATCGTGAGCCCCAGCGCCTGTTCCTCGAACATGTCGCTGGGCAGCACGGCCGGACCGCCGGTGACGCTGAGGAACGCCGGGTCCCAGTGCCAATACCACCGGCCGTCCTCGCGGCGGCGCAGGTTTCGCTTGAGGCCCTCGGTTGCTCCGGTGGACGGGCGGTGCGGCAGGTACTCGGAAATGGCTGCCGCGGCTTGTTCGAGATCGTCGAATCCGTCACCGCCTGATGCCATGAAATCCCGGATCCGCGTGGTGCCACGCTCTTCCGGCCGGGGCACCACGTCGACGAGAATGAGGCGGTCGACCGTGTTCGGCGGCGCCATCGCGGCCACCCCGATCCCGGTCAGGCCGCCGAGGCTGGCACCGACGATGGTGACCGGCAGTGTTCGGCCCGTCACGGCGGAAAGCTGTTCGAGCACCCCGAGTCCGTCGGCCTGCAGGGCGGCCGGGCTGTAGTCGCCGTCGGGGGCCCAATCACTTTCGCCATGCCCGCGGGTATCGAGAGAGATCACCTCATGGCCGTGGGCAGCCAGCAATGCGCCGGTGTTCTTCCAGGAGAACCGCGTCTGGCCACCACCGTGCATGAGGAGAACGATCCGTGGTGACGACGTGCCGATCGCGCCGTCGGCTGCCCGGTCCGGCGATGCGGGGGACCAGTGGTCGGCCACGAGTCGAATGCCGCCTGACCCGGTGAACTCGACTTGCCTGGGCTGCGGTGGTGTTGTTGTCGGCACGGATACAACTCCTCTCGGGGGGATCACTTCGACTGTGTCACCTCGGGTAGCCCCATGGTCGGCAGGGTAGGTGTCCCGGGTTCACGCTCGGGCGGTCGCCCGACCGGGGGCGATTTGATTCTCGCCGAATCGCCCGTGACCAGCATCTTCAACGTCTACCATGGCAGCCGATGCCGAGGTCACACATCCGAAGACATCGGTACCCGGGTGAGGGGCGGAAATCAATGCGCAGGATCGTCTTCGAGACCGAACATGAACAATTGCGGGATACCACAAAGCAATTCATCGAGCGTGAGATCGCACCCCATGCGGCGCAATGGGAATCCGATCGGCTGGTCGATCGATCCGTGTACGTGGCCGCGGGCAAATACGGGCTCATCGGGTTCAATCTCCCGCAGGAGTACGGGGGCGGCGGGGTCGACGACTTCCGGTTCAATGCCGTGATCGTCGAAGAACTCGCGAAATTCGGGTCCGCATGTCCAGCGCTGAGCCTGCAAAACGACATCGTCGGCCCGTATATGGCGAACCTGACCACCACGGAGCAGAAAGAGCGCTGGGTACCGGGATTCGCTTCGGGTGAACTGATCGGCGCCATCGCCATGAGTGAACCCGGCGCGGGCAGTGATCTGGCGGGTATCAAGACCTCCGCGGTTCTCGATGGCGACCACTGGATTCTCAACGGTGCCAAGACATTCATCTCCGCAGGTATCAATTCGGACCTGGTCATCGTGGTCGCGCGCACCGATCCCGAAGCCGGGCACAAGGGATTCTCGTTGCTGGTTGTCGAGCGAGGGATGCCCGGATTCGAACGTGGCCGCAAGCTCGACAAGATGGGCCAGCATGCCCAGGACACCGCCGAGTTGAACTTCACCGACGTGGCGGTGCCGGTGACCAACGTGCTGGGGGAGGTCGGCAAGGGCTTCTATCACCTCATGCACAACCTTCCATCTGAACGGTTGTCCATTGCGATCGCGGCGGTCGCCGGCGCCCGGAAGACCTTTGCGCAGACCCTGCAGTACGCCAAGGACCGCAAGGCTTTCGGTCAATCCATCGGGTCCTTTCAACACAACCGGTTCCAGCTCGCGGAGATGGCCACCGAACTCGACATCGCCGAGCAATATGTCGATCGCTGCCTGCGGGCGGTGGTCGACGGTGAACTGACGGCCGTGGATGCGGCCAAGGCGAAGTGGTGGGCGACCGAGCTCGCCAAGCGCGTCGTCGACAGTTGCGTGCAGCTACACGGCGGGTACGGGTACATGAACGAGTACCCGGTTGCCAAGGCCTACGTCGATGCCAGGATCCAGACGATTTTCGGTGGCACCACCGAGATCATGAAGGATCTCATCGGGCGGGATCTCGGAGTGTAGGCGCAGAGCCCCCGGACCTGGGCTGATGGTCGTTTTTCAAAGATTTAACAGAAAGAGCGGGCAGAAACCCTGGTGTTTATGCACTCGGTGCCATTATGGTGAGCCTCACACCAACAACCAGGAGGTAACCCAGATGGCAGCCCAGAATCCTTCCGTGTCGGCCGACACCACCGGCACCGAGAACGATCTCGTCACCGAGTCGCTGGTCGAAGAAGTGTCCATCGACGGCATGTGCGGCGTCTACTGACATGTCAGTTTCGACGAGTCGAGCTCCGGCTTCGCCTTCGTCTGCGCCCATGACTCCGGCTTCGCCTTCGTCCGCGCCCATGACTCCGGCTTCGCCTTCGTCTGCGCCCACGACACCGGTGGTCGCATTCGATATCGACCGGGCGTGGGTCCTGAACTCTTCGGTCGCCCTGCGACCCGAACCGTTCGGCGCGCTGCTGTACCACTTCGGCACTCGTAAGCTGTCGTTTCTGAAGAATCTGACAGTGGTCGAAGTGGTGCAGTCGCTCGGTGACCACGACAATGCCGCTGACGCAATCGCCGCTGCCGGAATCGCCGACAGCGACCGCTCGTTGTATGTCAATGCGCTTGCCGCGCTGGCAACTTCGGGAATGATCGTCCCCAAATCCTGAGTTCTCCCGTGCTGCTCGGCGCCGCAGCCCTCGGTCCCGAGCAGCACGACAGGCGTCAGCCCACGCCCCCCATGTTCACTTGTGAGGAATCCCAATGACTTCCATTTTGGAGCGCCCCGCGGCGCCTCGTCAGCCGGTCGGCCGTCTGGTTGATCAGTTCGAGAAAGGCCTCGACGCACCGATCTGCCTGACGTGGGAGTTGACCTACGCCTGCAACCTGTCGTGTGTGCACTGCCTGTCGTCCTCGGGTAAGCGCGACCCGCGTGAGCTCGACACCGAACAGTGCAAGGCCATCATCGACGAGCTGCAGCGGATGCAGGTCTTCTACGTCAACATCGGTGGCGGCGAGCCGACGGTGCGCTCGGACTTCTGGGAACTTGTCGACTACGCCACTGATCACCAAGTGGGCGTGAAGTTTTCGACCAACGGTCTGAAGATCGACAAGAAGGTGGCGCAGCGTCTGGCCGCCAGCGACTACGTCGACGTGCAGATCTCGCTCGACGGCGCCACCGCCGAGGTCAACGACGCGGTGCGTGGTGCGGGATCGTTCGACATGGCGATCAAGGCCCTCGAGAACCTGCACGAAGCCGGTTTCGCCGATGCCAAGATCAGTGTGGTCGTCACCCGCCAGAATGCAACGCAGCTCGACGAGTTCAAAGCGCTCGCAGACAAGTACGGCGCCACGTTGCGGATCACCCGTCTTCGTCCGTCGGGCCGCGGCGCCGACGTGTGGGATGACCTGCACCCGTTGCCGGAACAGCAGCGCGACCTCTACAACTGGCTGGTCGAACACGGTGATCGGGTTCTGACCGGGGATTCGTTCTTCCACCTGTCTGCCTTCGCCGAGCCCGGACAGGGTGCCCTGCCCGGGCTCAACCTCTGCGGCGCCGGACGTGTTGTCTGCCTGATCGATCCGATCGGCGACGTGTACGCCTGCCCGTTCGCCATCCACGAGAACTTCCTCGCCGGAAACATTCTGTCGGACGGCGGATTCAAGACGATCTGGCAAGAGTCGGATCTGTTTCTCGAACTGCGTGAACCGCAGAACGCCGGAGCGTGCACCAAGTGCCAGCACTTCGACGCCTGCCGTGGTGGTTGCATGGCAGCGAAGTTCTTCACCGGACTTCCGCTGGCCGGCCCCGACCCCGAATGTGTACAGGGCTTCGGTGAATCCCTGCTCGCCGAAGACCGCAAGGTGCCTTCGGCCAACAAGGACCACTCACGCGGCGTGCCGCTGACCCTGATGACCAGGCCGCCCTCACGCGACTGCGACGAAAACCCGCTCGCCGGGTTCCTGCCCGACGATCTCAAAGACGGTGCCGGCCTCGAGCCGGCCGGTCTGACCCCCGCCAAATAACGAAGAACCCCCGGCAGCGTTGCCGGGAGAGCAAAGGATGAAGTAATGGCGAACCCCTGGTTCGAGACGGTGCTCGAAGCCCAGCGTCGGGCGAAGAAGCGGCTCCCCAAATCGGTCTACTCCTCGCTGATCGCGGGCAGTGAGAAGGGCATCACGCTCGCCGACAATGTCGATGCGTTCTCCGAATTGGGATTCGCACCGCACGTCGTCGGCGCGCAGGCGCAGCGCGAGTTGTCGACATCGATCATGGGGCAAGACATTTCGTTGCCCGTCATCATTTCGCCGACCGGTGTACAGGCCGTGGACCCGGAGGGCGAGGTCGCCGTCGCACGTGCAGCGGCGGCGCGTGGCACTGCGATGGGACTGTCGAGTTTTGCCAGCAAGCCCATCGAAGAGGTCACCGCGGTCAATGACAAGATCTTCTTCCAGGCCTACTGGCTCAACTCCCGCGAGGACATCCTCAAGCGCGCAGAGCGGGCCCGCGAGGCCGGGGCCAAGGGCCTGATCGTCACCACCGACTGGTCGTTCTCGATGGGACGCGACTGGGGCAGTCCGGAGATCCCCGAGAAGGTCGACTTCAAGGCGCTGCTCAAGCTCGCGCCGGAGATCGCGATGCGCCCGCGCTACGCGCTGGACTGGTTCAACAAGGGCAAGATCAACATCCCAGACCTGACCGCCCCCAACGTGGTTGACAAGGGTGAGCAGGGTCCGACGTTCTTCGGTGCCTACGGACAGTGGATGCAGACCGCGCCGCCGTCCTGGGAGGATCTGGAATGGCTCCGCAAGGAGTGGGATGGCCCGTTCATGGTCAAGGGCATCACCCGACTCGATGACGCCAAGCGTGCTGTGGACATCGGTGCCACCGCGATCTCGGTGTCGAATCACGGCGGCAACAACCTCGACGGCACCCCGGCCACCATCCGGATGCTCGGGCCGATCGCCGACGCCGTCGGTGGCGACATCCAGGTGCTGCTCGACGGTGGTATCCGCCGCGGCAGCGACGTGGTCAAGGCGCTGGCTCTGGGTGCCGACGCCGTCATGATCGGTCGCGCATACCTGTGGGGCCTGGCGGCAAACGGCCAGACCGGTGTCGAAAACGTTCTCGACATCCTGCGTGGCGGTATCGACTCGGCGCTGATGGGGTTGGGACGCAAGAGCATCCACGACCTCACCCGCGACGACATCATCATCCCGGAAGGCTTCGAGAAGCGGTTCGGCGAGATCACCGGATAGGCATCACGAACAGAACCACCCGTTCCGGACATATCCAGCAGTTGCACGGCACCTGGGTATGACTGCAACGGGTGGTTTTGTCTGTCCGCGGATTACTGGGCAACAAGACTAGAACACGTTACAGTTCGTCTATGGGAGATTTTGACGGCAAGGTCGTCTACATCACGGGCATCGCCCGTGGGCAGGGTCGTAGCCACGCGATTCGGTTCGCGGAGGAAGGGGCCGCGGTCATCGGACTCGACGTCTGCCAAGCGGTCACCGCCACCGGATATCCACCGGCCACCGCGGAGGATCTCGAGGAGACGGTCCGGTTGGTGAAGGCGGCCGGAGGCAGCATCCTGGCGCGGCAGGCCGATACGCGCGATCTTGTTGCCCAGCAACAGCTCGTGGCCGACGGGGTGGCGCAGTTCGGTCGCCTCGACTACGTGATCGCCAATGCCGGCGTCCTCACCTGGGGTGGTGTCACCGAGCTGCGCGAGAGTCAGTTCACCGACGTCATCGACATCAATGTCAACGGCACCTGGAAGACGCTCAAGGCGACCATCCCGGCCATGATCGAGGCCGGCAACGGCGGTTCGATCGTGATCATCTCCTCGGTCGCGGGGATCAAGGCGATGCCGATGCAGGCGTCGTACTCGGCGTCCAAGCACGCACTGGTGGGTTTGGCGCAGACCACGGCAAAAGAGCTGGGACAGCACCGGATTCGCGTCAACACCGTCCACCCCTACGGCGTCGACACCCCGATGTGTCTCGAGGACACCGATGCACTGGCTGTCTTCGAGATGCCGCAGTACAAGGCGCATTTCGAGCCGATCCTGACCGGGATGGCCAAGTCGGTCGACATCACCGATTCGGTGATGTTCCTGTGCTCGAAGAAGGCCAAGTTCATCACCGCGTCCTCGATCGAGGTCGACATGGGTGCCACCAAGGTCTGACCCCTCACAAACGCTCCGGAAATACGAGGACGCTCCACAAATATGTGGAGCGTCCTTGTATATGTGGAGCGTCTGGCTGGTGTCAGTCGAGCCAGAGGGTCGCCGGGTCGGTCGCGGTGCGGGCCGGCGCGGCCGGGGCGTCGGGGACCGACCGGGAAAAGCGCGGGGCCACAGCAGGTTGCGTGACACCGTCGAGTTCGATCAGGGTTTGGCGTGCCACCAGGTGCTTGTTCTCGGTGGCCTCCTCCCAATCGAGAACGGGCGACGCGCAGGCATCCGTGCCATCGAAGATCGCGGTCCACTCGTCGCGCGTCTTGGATTTGAATACTTCGGCGAAACGGATCTTCATCGCGGGCCACTGCGGCATGTCGAGTTGGTGCGGCAGTGTGGTGTCGTCCGTCAGGCCCATGCCTTCGAGGAGCAGGGCGTAGAACTGTGGCTCGATCGCCCCGACGGCGAAGTACTTGCCGTCCGCGGTCTCGTAGACCTCATAGAACGGTGCGCCGGTGTCGAGAAGATTGGAGCCGCGCTGGTCTCCCCAGAAGCCGGTACCGCGCCAGGCCCACATCATTTGGCCGAGCACGGACACACCGTCGACCATTGCGGCGTCGATGGTCTGGCCCTTCCCGGACTTCTCGCGTTCGAGGAGGGCGGCCAGGATGCCCTGCACCAGGAACATCGATCCACCGCCGAAATCGCCGAAGAGGTTCAGTGGGGGAGTGGGAACCTCGTCCGCGCGACCGACCGCGTGCAGCATGCCGGTCAGGGAGATGTAGTTGATGTCGTGGCCCGCCACGTTCGCCAGCGGTCCGTCCTGGCCCCATCCGGTCATGCGGCCGTAGACGATGCGTGGGTTGACCTTCGCGACGTCCTCGGGCCCGAAGCCCAGCCGCTCGGTCACGCCGGGCCGGAAACCCTCGATCACCACATCCGCCTTCGCGATGAGGTTCATGATCGCCTCTTTGTCGACGGGGTCCTTGAGGTTCGCTTCGACGACGGTCCGGTTGCGTAGCAGTTGGTCGGCCACCTCGCCCTGCGCGGGCAACTTGCCCGCGCGCTCGATACGCACGACATCGGCCCCCAGGTCTCCGAGCATCATCGCGGCATGCGGGCCCGGCCCGATCCCCGCGAACTCGATCACCCGTGTCCCGCTCAACGGTCCGTTCTTCGTCATTCGCTGCCCCTCATCGTTGAATGGTCGTGCGCCGCGTCTCGCGGGCGCGATCTTTCGCAACCAGATACGGTCGGTTTCCCAGTAAACCAGGTACCGAGCGATTGCTCGGGCGGTAAACCCTTCAGGCGTCGACCGATACGGTCTAACATGGTCGGAATGACACCGGCGGGCGAGCTCGGACTTCGGAGCTGGACCGAGCTCAACGAGCGATCAACAACCCTTGTCGTCCCATTGGGATCCATCGAACAACATGGACCACACCTGCCCCTCGACACCGACGTGCGGATCGCGGTGGCGGTGGCGGAGGCGGCAGTTCGACCCGGCAGCGTCGACGACCCGGTAAACACCGCTCACGACCTCTTGCTCGCCCCGCCACTGAGCTATGGTGCCGCCGGTGAGCACGAAGGCTTTCCCGGCACGATTTCGATCGGTCAGGAGGTTCTGCATTCGGTGCTTGTCGAGTACGGTCGAAGTGCCTGCCGTTGGTCTTCGCGATTGCTGTTCGTCAACGGGCATGGTGGTAACGGTCGGACCCTGGTATCCGCGGTCACGCAGCTACGTTCGGAAGGACGTGACGTCGCTTGGTTTCCTTGCGCCACGACCGGTGGCGATGCACACGCGGGCCACACCGAAACATCGCTACTGCTTCATATTTCACCGTTGGTCGTGCGGTCCGACGAGATGGTCCGCGGCAACGTGGCCCCGGTGTCGGAGCTGATGGCGTCGATGCGTACCGGGGGTGTCGCGGCGGTGAGTGACAACGGAGTACTCGGGGACCCCCTGGCCGCCTCGGCGGCCGACGGAAGGCGAATGTTGAACGAGATGGCCGCGAAACTGTCCGACGGACTCGAGCGGTGGCAGGCCGATGCGAACGGAATGCTGCAGTGATCTCGGAGCAAGACAACCGCCCCGATGAGTGTGTGGCCCCGGCAGCGGCAGATCCGGCGGCGCAGTTTCCGCCGGTCGGCTTCCAGGTGCAGATCGACTCCCACTGCACGGTGACTTCCGATCGCCGCCATATCGTCGGCGGCTCTCCGGTGCGACTGCTGAACCTGTCCGAGGTCGCCGGAGGCCTGCTCGATGCCGACGGCCGGCTGACCGTGCGCGATCAGCTGACCTCCAGTCTGGCCCGCAAACTCCTCGATGCCGGGGTAGGGCATCCCCGGCCGATGTTCGGACCCACGGATTCCGCTGTCACCGTGGTGATCCCGGTGCGCGACAACCAACCCGGTATCGATCGACTGTTGGCTGTGCTCGACGGCCACAAGGTCGTCGTGGTTGACGACGGTTCGGCCGTTCCGATCACCGCGCCAGGCGCGACCGTGTTGCGCAACGAGAAGAGTCAGGGTCCGGCCGCGGCCCGCAATCGTGGTGCTGCGCAGGCCGATACCGAACTGGTCGCGTTTCTCGACTCGGATGTCGTTCCCGAGCACGACTGGCTGACCAAGCTGCTCGGTCATTTCTCCGATCCGAAGGT
Organism: Williamsia sp. Y844; assembly: GCF_056786475.1. Lineage (NCBI taxonomy): Bacteria > Bacillati > Actinomycetota > Actinomycetes > Mycobacteriales > Nocardiaceae > Williamsia > Williamsia sp. Y844. The sequence continues at coordinate 674,177 of NZ_JBXCJB010000001.1, read as the reverse complement.
GGCGCTGGTGGCGCCGCGAATCGTCGCCCTCGACCCCGGTGGCGGCGCGATGTCGCGCTACGAGGCGCTGTGCTCGTCACTCGACATGGGTTGGCGGGAGGGGCAGATCGCGCCCCGGTCGCGGATCCCCTATGTTCCGAGCGCCGCGATGGTCTTGCGGCGCAGTTGTTTTGACGGTTTCGACGAGTCGATGGAAGTGGCCGAGGACGTCGACCTGTGCTGGCGGCTACATCAACGTGGCTGGTCGCTGCGGTACGACCCGGTGGCCACGGTGGCCCACGATCATCGGCAGCGGCTGTCGAAGAGTCTGGATCGCAAACGATATTACGGAACCGGGGCAGCGCTGCTGTCCGGTCGCCACCCCGGCATGGCCGCACCGCTGGCCTTGACCGTCCCGATGGCGGCAGCGATGGCTGCACTGGTGACCGGTACCGGCTGGGGTGTCCTGGTGGCATTGGTTGTGTTCGGTGTACTGGGCGGGCGTCTTCATCGCAGGGTGTCGTCGATGCCGGATGCGGCCCGGATGGCGGCCAAGCTGACCGCCCAATCGGTGGGATTCGGATTGTTGCAGTCGGCGTCGGCGATGTGCCGGCACTACTGGCCGCTGTCATTCCTGCTTGCACTGGTGTCCAAGCGATTCCGGACACTGCTCCTCGCGGTTGCAGTGGGTGAGGCTGCATACGAGTGGGTGCGGCTGGAATTGGTCAACCCCACCCCCGGCGCCAGGGTCGGCTGGTGGCGGTTCATGGTCCTCAAGCGTCTCGACGACCTCGCCTACGGGACCGGGCTCTGGCAGGGTGCATTGACCGGGCGCAGTATGGAAGCGCTGTACCCGCAGATCGGTAACTCGGCCAACGCCAGGCCGCGTTCACCGGACGTGCCTGCCGCCGCCGGGTGAGTTCGGTTGAGCCGGGGCGATCCCGGTTGACCCCGAACGGTGCGGACGTGATCGTTGTCGGTGCCGGTAGCAGCGGATGTGTGGTGGCCGAACGTCTTTCGCGCGACCCCGAGCGCACGGTGCTGTGGCTGGAGGCCGGTCCCGGAATGCCGGAGGCGGCCTCGTTGAGGCTGGATCGACTGCCGGTGGAGGCCGGTTCGGGGCGCGTGGTCCACTTTCCGAGCCGCCAGGGTTTTGATCTGCCACGAGGACGGGGTCTGGGTGGTTCGTCGGCGGTCAACGGTGGCTACTTCATGCGATGGCACGAATCCGATTTCGCCGGCTGGCCGTGGCAGCGATCCGGGATCTCCGCGACCTATGACCGGCTCGACGGAGGCAGTCCCGGGGGCGGCAGCATGCATGTGTCGGCCTTTGGTGACGACGAGTTGCACGACTATGCGCAAGCATTTGAAAGTCATTGGCATGACGAGGGTTTCGGTGACGTTGTATCGCCGTGGCCGGATGTGGGTGTGGTCCGGGTGCGATCGAACCGCGACGGCGGTCTGCGGTGGACCGCGGCGGAATCGATCGCGCAGCGTATCGAGGGCCGCCCCAATCTGCAGTTGGTCACCGACGCCGAGGTGACGCAATTGCGGCGCTGCGGCGACCGCGTCACCGCGGTCGTGGTCGGGGAGCAGGTCATCGCTGCCGACGAGGTGATCCTGTGCGCGGGAACATTGGGCACCGCTGCGCTCCTGGCCCGGTCCGGGATCCTCGGCACGCAGAACGCCGGCGTCTGGGAGCATCGCGAGATGCTTGTCCGGTTCACACCGGCCGATCCGGCGGTGGGTGTGGCGCGCGCGTTGTTGCAATCGGTGTTGCATACCGACGACGGAATCGAAGTGCGCTGCTACAACGGAGATTTCGCGGACTTCATCACCGGGGTCCCGGCCTCTGGTCCGGCGATGGGGGTTGCCCTGATGCATCCCGAGAACCCCGGATCGATCGAGTGGGACCTGACGAGTGGTCTGGTTGTCGATCTCGGTGAGGTGAGCCGATCCGACGTCGAGAAGCTCGAGGTATGGGCCGAGCGCGTCCGCGAGATGCTCGATGGCCCGCGCTTTGCCGGCCTGGCCGATCGGAGCCGGGGTGGTGCGGTGGCCGACCCGGTGATCCGCACGTCCCAACATGCGTGGGGGACACTTCCGATGGGTGTCGACACCGATTGGCACGGCGCGGTGACCGCGGTCCCCGGATTGCGGGTCCTCGATGCATCGATTCTGCCGACCGCGGGGTCGAGTGGTCCGCATGCAACGGTGATGATGGTGGCCTCGCACATCGCAGACCAGATTGCCTGAGTCCACAGAATATTTGAGATCAGAAGTGGAATCGTGGGTATCGTGAAGCGATGACCTCACTTTCTGATCCCGCGATCCGGGCGTTCCTCGAGGATGGAACGAAGACCGGTCACCTCGGTTTCACCGCATCGGATGGCAGACCGCTGGTGGCCCCGGTCTGGTTCGTGGTCGACGGTGACCGGTTCGCGTTCAACACCGGAGCGGGTACGGCAAAGGGTAAGGCACTTGTCCGCGACGATCGGGTTGTGATGTGCGTCGACCTACAAGAACCGCCCTACGCCTTTGTCCAGGTGCAGGGCATCGCCCATGTCAGCGATGATCTGGCCGACGTACATCGAATCGCAACGGCTTGCGGGGTGCGCTATATGGGCGCCGATCGCGGAAAAGAATTCGGCGACCGCAACGGCGTTCCCGGTGAACTGGTGGTCTGGATCGAGCCGACGAAAGTCATTGCAGCGCTCGATATGACGGCCTAGCCGTCAGGCGCGGGTGGCTGCAGCCCTGCGGAATCCACGGACAGCCGGATAGAAGAAGATCGCAATGACGAGAACTGCCCACAGGATGGTCTTGGTCAAACTTTCGGCCACCGGACCACCGAGGGCGAGCGCACGCATACTGTCGATCGCACACGTCATCGGTTGCTCGCGCACGATCGGCTGTATCCACGCGGGGTAGGCGTACACCGGTGCGAAACCGGAATTGAAGAACATCAGCAGGCTCGAGAACAGTGACATGAGTTGTACCAGTGGCAGGTTGGTCGACGACATCGCGACCGTCAGCATCACTGTCGAAAATGCGGCGCCGAAGAGCAGCGGCACGAGAAAGATCCCCAATGCGGGCAGCAGTCCCTGGTCGAACCGCCACCCGATCAGCATGCCGAACGTGGTCAGAGCGATTGTGGCGACGAGGATCCGGGCCAGTTCTGAGATGAGACGCGCGCTCAGGTCGGCTCCCTTGTGAACCGGCAGGACGTAGAGGCGGGTCAGCAGTCCCGTGCGTTGCTCACGCCGAAGTCTGATGCCGGCGATGAGCGACCCGAACATCGCACCGACAAGGACCACGAGGGGGACGGTGCCGTATGCGCTGTTGATACCTGTGGCAGCCGTGATCGCGTCGCCGAGTACCACTTTGAACATGATCATGCTCAGTGCGGGGAAGACGATGCTCTGGATGAGGACCTTCTTGTCACGGGTCCACACCGTGAGTTGCCGGGACGAGAGGATCGCGGTGTGCAGTAGGTAGGCCCGAAGACCGGTCTCTTGCGCATGGGTGTCGGCGGGGAATGCGGTTGCCAGTGCCACCAACCGCTCGTCGGTCCGATCTCCGGTCGGTGAATACTGCGGCCGGTCGGCATCCTCGAGGGATTCGGATGTCACGACACCGGTCCCGTCGCCATCGCCCGGTCGTGCGCTAACCCAGGGCCCCACCGCATTGCGCAGCGACCCGGTCCCCGGAAAGTTGATCGTCTCATCTTCGTCCCTGTCGACCGCCCGCCTTGTTCGCGCGCGCTCCGGGTCCAGATGGGCCCGCCACCAATGATCCTGTTGATCTGTACTGGCGGCCCGATGCCGTGGGGTCGTCGACTCCGACATCGAATTCTCGGTTGTTGTCATGCGCGTGAGGTCCGGAAGGCTGCCAGTACGATCCCGGCGACTGCGAGTGCGATCAGCCCGGCAGCCCAGCACACCGCTGGGATCACCTGTCCGGTTGTCACCGCACCCTCGTCGAATTGTCGCATCAGAGCGGCGAATTGAGAGACGGGCTGATTGCGGGCGAATGGTTGTATCCATTCCGGGAACTGGGACTCGGGAACGAACCCGGTCGACAACATGCCGAGGATGAGCGTGGGCAGTGTCATCGCTTGGCTCGTTGATTCCGGGTTGCCCGCCAGCGTTCCGATCACGTCGGCCCCGAAGGCGAAGACCACACCGACCACAAAAGCGACCGCAAGGAATCCGAGCAGGTACCACGGCCCGTGGTGTGCCCGCCACCCGATGACCAGCCCCGAGATCATCGCCGACGTCAGGGAGACGACAAGCAGAACGGTGTTCGCGCCGAGCCGTGAGAGCGGCGAGACCATCGGGTTGATGGGCACCGTTCGCAGACGGGTGGTCACACCGATCGTGAGGTCGTTGGCCGAACGCATCGCCGCAGAGGTTGCCACGAAGCTCGTCGACTGCAGACAGATGATGGGCATGAGGAACTGGGCGTAGTCGATGCCCGCGTACAGGCCCATGACCTTGTTGAGGGGCACAAAGAAGCAGAGCGTCAGGAGTATCGGGGCCAGGACGCACAGCGCGAACTCGCCGTGGCGCCACATCGTGGTCAGGAACCTCCGATTCAGCGCGAGCCATTGGCTGATCGGTTGTATATGTGGGCGCGCCGAATCGAGGGTGCCGGGATTGATGACGGTACTCACGGTTTGTCACCCTGCTGAACGTGCGAGTGTTCGGTCAGCGTCAGGAACACGTCGTCGAGAGAGGGTCGGCGTAGACCGATGTCGGTCAACGTGATGTTGGCTTCGTCGGTGCGGCGGACGATTTCGACGAGCGTTGCTGCACCCTGGGGCGCCGGAACGATAAGCGAGCTCCCGGCCGCGTCGGCCCGGATCGCATCATCTGCCACGAGGCCGGTGAGCAACTCGCGGATGCGCGGTAGATCGGCGGGCAGCTCCGGGAGGATCTCGCAGAATGTTCCGGCGACCTGTTCCTTCAGTTCGGCGGCTGTACCCTCGGCGATCACTTTGCCTTTGTCGATGACAATGATGTTGTCGCTCAGCAGATCTGCTTCCTCGAGATACTGGGTGGTCAGAACGGTGGTGATGCCTTGTTCTCGCAGGGCATTGACGATCTTCCAGACCTCCTGTCGGCTCCGGGGGTCGAGCCCGGTGGTCGGCTCATCGAGGAACACCACCTCCGGTCGAACCACCAGGCCGCAGGCGATATCGATTCGGCGGCGCATTCCACCGGAGAACTTACCGACGCGCCGGGAGCCGGCGACCTCCAAGTCGAATGCGACCAGCAATTCGTCGGCCCGCCGGGTCGCAGCCTTTTTGGGTAGGCCCATCAGCCTGCCGAACAGGACGAGATTCTCACGGCCGGACAAGGATTCGTCCAAGGCTGCGAACTGACCGGTCAGCATGATCGATTTGCGAACGGCTGCACGGTCTTTGGCGATGTCGTGGCCGGCAACGAACGCTTGACCGTCGTCGGGACGCAAGAGTGTGCACAACATGTTGACCATGGTGGTCTTGCCCGCGCCATTCGGGCCGAGGAGCCCGAGGACCTGACCGCGCGCGACCCGAAAACTGATGCCGTCGACAGCCGTGAAGTCGCCGAACCGTTTGACCAGTCCGTCGACCACGACCGCATCGTCGTCGGCAAGGGTTGGTGCCGGTGCCGGTGCCGGTGTTGGTGCCGGTGTTGGTGCTTCTGACCGGTCACCAGATCCGCTGTCCGTACCGGTGTGATCGACAGGGTGCCCGATTCCGCCGTCCTGCGAGTGAGGGGCCTGTGTTTCACCGACCTGGGTTTCACCGACCTGTGTGCCCTCGGTCGGTGTCGGTGGACCCGGATGCGATTCCGGCGCCCGATGACGCGCGCCTGTCACGTTGGTCTGTGGGCCGACTTCCGAGTCGGCCGTATCAGGTTGCGCCTGCACCTGCATTGTCCAGTCCGTTCTAGTTTGCGTCGCACGAGCTGTCGGGGCTTCTTCGTCGCCGACAGTCATCGCCAGGTCGGTTCTGCCATGCTTGCGGCCCACCCTCTTTGATTCCACAAATACCATGCCGGTCAGCTGTCCTATTCATCGTGCCGGAGGTGTCGCCGTTACAACTAATGCTTAGCAGAGCTTTTAATTGCTTTAGGTAAGTTTTATCTTGCGCCCGCAGTGTCTTCTATGCAAAAAATAGGGCGCCCAGGGTGGCGAAAAGAACGAAATCGCTCACGCCGCCACCGAATCGGTGCGCGTCCGATGGCCTAAGATTTCGCCCACGCGGCGACGCGGCGGACGGGACTTGATCGTAGTGGAAAGAAGCAAAGAAATACCCAGGCGTGGTGATTTATTTCCACGTCCACATACGGTCACCAAGGTTAGTGCAGGAATTTCGGGTGGTGCCGGATTCGGAGGATTCGTTCGAAATGTCCGCTTCAAGCCACTGTCCGGATTCGGGTCGGGGTGGCAAGCGTCGGGGGGTCCGCGCACGTACTGACCGCGTGAAAGTCCTACTCGCATGGCGGCGTTGAGGGACTGAGATTTTCGGGTACCCGGCTACTCGTGTTCGCGGCGACCTGCGGCGATACCGTTACTGTATTCGCCGCCGACTGCCCAAAGATACGAGCACCAACTCGAAACCGGGCACGGCTGCGAACGTCTGGCACGGCGGATTCGGCGAGTTCGTGATCGGTCGTGATATCCACCGGATCGATGGGCAAATCAGTCGATTGACTGACTGTTGCCCCGCAGGGGACGGAGGTTGGGCGATGAGATCTCGCGAGTGTCGTAACCATTTCGGGCTCCGGTCCGATAAGGGCATTATGAAGCTGTTCGGTCATGTCGCCGAATAGGTGTGTAACGCCTGGGGGAGCCGGGGAGATATTGCAAGAAGCATTCTTTGGTGATCCGGAGAATGAATTGTCGTCCCTTCAACCTAACGCGCCTGCAACCGGCCAGATGGGCCAGTGGGTTTGGATACCATTTCATTCTCGTGAGTTTTGTCGGAAAAGATCGGGGGAGTGTTCTGCGATGACGTCATGGACATCTGGTCCGGGATCGGAGCAGCGGTGGGTGTGACTGATGCAGTTACGGGTTCACAGCGCGATCTTCGCGACAGTGCGTTTCCAATTTCTGCAGCGCAACGCGGAATATGGTTCGCCCAGCACGCTCTGGGGGACACCCCTATCAACATTGCGCTTTTTGTTGATCTGTCAGGTCCGGTCGATCTGGGACTGCTGACGGAGGCAACCCGCGCCGTTGCTCACGAGACAGCTTCGGGATATCTCAAACTCATCGAAACCGATGGCCTTCCGATGCAGGTGGTGGACCGCCGCTTCGACGACACGATCGAATTCGTGGACTTCGTCGGAGAGCCCGATCCCCGCGCGGCGGCCATGGCATGGATGCGTGCCGACTATGGTCGTCCGGTCGCTCTGTTCACCGACCGCCTCGCAGTCTCCGCGCTCTTGAAGATCGGCACCGACAGGTTCTTCTGGTACATGCGCAGTCACCACATCGCCGCGGATGGATTCTCCGCGATGACCGGTTTACGCCAGGTCGCCGACGTATACAGCGCAATGGCGGAGGGGCGGAACCCGTCACCGGGCAAGGCGCCCGATCTTCCGCAGATCGTTGCCAATGAGCAGAAATATCGGGAATCGACGCGGTTCGCAATGGATCGTGAGTACTGGTCGGAGCGCACGGCCGGGCTCTCGGCCGCGCTATCGCTCAGTCCGAAGGTCGCCGCCCCCGGCGCCTATTCGCTCGTGGCGTCCACGGAATTGGACACCGAGACCGCGCAGCTGCTCTCGCGCTCGGCCGAGTCGGTGGGCGGTGCGGCACCAGTGGTCGTCGCAGCGTTCGCCGGGTACCTGTCCCGGATGTGCGGAGCGGACGACGTCGTCCTCAGTCTCCCGGTCTCGGCCCGCCACACCGCGGCGCTACGGCGTTGCGGCGGTATGGTTTCCAACATTGTCCCGCTCCGCCTCGGGGTGGCGCTCGATCGTTCGGTCGGCGAGTTGCGAAAGGCGGCACAGACCGAGCTGACCGGCGCGCTGCGTCACCAGCTGTATCGGCACGAGGACATGCGTCGGGACATCGGTATCGCCGGTGAACACGGACGTTTCGGCCCGGCGGTCAACATCATGATGTTCTCGCCGACTGTGGAGCTGGGAACGGCGACCGGTACCACTCAGGTACTCAGTACCGGCCCGGTTCTGGATCTGTCGCTGAACATCTATACGGGCGAATCGGATAATCTGCGAATCGATTTCGAGGCGAACCCGAATCTCTACGACGCTGATGAACTGGCCGATCACCACAGGCGTTTCCTGGCTTTCCTGCACAGGTACCTCGAAGCGGGGGACGATGCCGCGGTCAGCGATCTCGAGCTGCTCGACGAGGCCGAGACCGGGCGGATCCTGGAGTCCGGCACAGGCGTACCCGTCGTGGTCGATCCGAGTCCGCTGAGACTGTGGAATCAGCAGGTCTGCGCCGGACCGGACCGAGTCGCCGTGGTTGGTGCCGGAGCCGGCCTGTCGCGCGCCGAGCTCGATGAACGTGCGAACAGGCTCGCCAACGAATTGATCTCGCGTGGAATCGGGCCCGACGATGTCGTCGGCCTGATCTTGCCGCGTGGTACGGACTGGGTCGTGTCGATGTTGGCCGCGTGGAAAGCCGGCGCCGCCTACGCACCCATCGACCCCGATGTCCCGCGCAACCGGGTCTCGGCGATTCTCGACGATTGCGACAGCAGGGTTGTGGTCACCACCGCGTCGTGGAAGGACGCGGCAGCACCTGCCGCCGCGAACAGCCACATCATCGTGCTGGACGACCCGCAGTGTGCTGCGAGCATCGCCCGGCGTGACCCCGCAACGCCATCGGACCGGTGGGCGGAGGCCGGCGCCGGCGCGCGCCTGGCGTACGTCATCTCGACGTCGGGCTCCACCGGGCGCCCCAAGCCGGTACTGGTGCCGATGACCGGGGTTGCCAACACGCTCGGCTGGTACCGGCGGACGATGTCACTCGGTGACGGCGACGGTGTGCTGGTTGCCTCGTCGCCGACCTTCGACCTCACCCAGAAGAACATCTGGGCGGCGCTGGCAGACGGCGCGACGATCAGTCTGGCGAATGACGGATTCGATCCGGACGACATCTCGGCCCGTATCGGTGGTGGTGCCGATGACGTGTTGAACATGGCGCCGAGCGCGTTCGCTGTTCTCTCCGAACACGATCCGTCGAGGATGACCACGTCGGTGAGGTCGCTGGTACTCGGTGGCGAGCCGGTGAGACCGGACCAGGTGCGTGAGCATCTGGCAGCAGGCACGGCGATCTATAACAGCTACGGACCGACGGAATTCTCGGATGTGGTCTCGTTCCACCAGATGGACTCCGCACCGGATGCCTATGCCGCCAGAGCGGTGCCGATCGGTGGTCCCATCGACAACATCTCGCTCTATGTGCTGGATTCACGACTGCGCCCGGTACCGCAAGGGGTGGCAGGCGAGCTCTACCTCGCCGGTGTCGGCGTGGGACGGGGATACGCGAATCGATTCGGGGCGACGGCCGCGAGCTTCGTCGCCAACCCCTACGGATCCGGCGAGCGCATGTATCGAACCGGCGATGTTGTCAGCTGGGATCGGCAGGGCGAGCTGCGGTATCTCGGTCGTGCCGACCACCAGGTCAAGATCCGCGGTTTGCGGATCGAGCTTGGCGACATCGAGTCCGCATTGCTTTCACACCACGATGTGGCGCAAGCGGTGGTGACCATCGACACGAGTGGCCCGAGCACCCGATTGATCGGTTACGTGGTGGCCGCCGAGGGCACCGACCCCGATCGGTGGGCGGTGATCGAATACCTGGCCGAGACCCTGCCCAGCTACATGGTTCCGGCAGCGGTGGTGGTGCTCGATGTGATGCCGCTCAGCGGCAATGGGAAAGTCGATCGAAAGGCATTGCCGGAGCCCGACTTCGGTGTCCGCTCGACCACCTTCGTTGCCCCGTCCACGCAGCTCGAAGAGACCATCGCAGGCGTTTTCGGTGAGGTGCTCGGGTTGGCGCGAGTCAGTACGGCTGACAGCTTCTTTGTCCTCGGTGGCGACAGCATCATGTCGATCCAGCTGGTCTCTCAAGCGCGGGAGGCCGGCATCGCCCTCACCACCCGTGACGTCTTCGATTGCAAAACTGTTGCCGGACTGGCAGATCTGATCGCCCAGCGAGCAGCGACGGACTATGTGGTGGAGGTGCTCGAAGAACTACCGGGCGGTGGCGGCGGCGATTTGCCGCTGCTTCCCATCGGACACTGGATGATCGAGCAGCAGCACTGGACGCGCCTGTCTCAGGCGACGGCGATCAGATTGCCCGAAGACCTGCGCACCGAAAGCCTGGAACCGGCGTTGCAGGCGATCATCGATCATCATGATGCACTTCGTTCGCGCCTGATCGAGGTCGATGATCAATGGCGGATGCACGTCCGCGAGCGAGGCGCAGTTGATGCACGCGATGTACTGAGCGCCGTCGTAGATGACCACACCACCTCCGGCGTTCTCATCGCAGCCGAGCTCGAACTGGCCGCTAAGCGGCTGGATCCGGGTCGGGGAGTGATGTTCCAGGCAGTACATCTGCCGGACTCGAGTGGTACCGGCGGTCTGCTGCTCCTCGTTGCACATCACCTTGTGGTGGATGGCGTTTCGTGGCGGGTGCTGCTGCCAGATCTGGCGATTGCCTGGTCGCAATGTGCTGCCGGGCTTCCGGTTTCGCTCGAACCGGTGGGGACATCGCTGCGCAGATGGTCGCACGCGACCACAGAGATCGCGGCGGCCGCAAGCCGTCGAGACGAAATGCCACTGTGGCTTCGAACAGTCCACTCGCCGCAGGAGCCGTTGGGATCGCGGCCGCTGAACTCCGACGTCGACAAAGCGGCGACAGCGGCGACAGTCAAGGTGACGGTTCCCGCGGATGTCACCGGAGCGATGCTCACCCGCCTGCCCGCTGCGTTCCGAGGTGGTGTCAACGACGGATTGCTGACGGCGTTGCTGCTCGCGGTCAGCCGCTGGCGACAGTTGGGCGGCGACGATTCGGACTCGGTCCTGGTCGCTCTCGAGGGACACGGTCGCGACGACGACATAGTCGCAGGCGCCGACCTCTCGCGCACGGTCGGCTGGTTCACCAGCTTGTTCCCTGTTCAGCTGACCTTGCCCTCGGCCACCGACCTCGACGACGCACTGCGCGGCGGCCCCGATGCTGCTCGTGCGATCAAGGCGGTGAAAGAACAACTACTCGAGATCCCGGATGGCGGTGTCGGTTACGGTATCTTGCGCTACCTCGATGCCGATGGGCGCCAACAGTTGTCGGGTGGCGCCGAGCCACACCTGATCTTCAACTACCTCGGCCGCCGAACGGTCGGCGGCACCGGAACGGACTCTGGTGCCGTGGCCTGGATGCCGGAGGAAAGCGTGGGGATCTGCGGGTTCATGGCGACCGTGGATCCGGACGCGCCATTGACGGCTCCGCTGGAGATCAACGCCGGTGTGGAGGGTGATGGAGCCGCCGCACGACTGGTGGCTTCGCTCACCTATGCCACCGGAGTCCTGTCCGAATCAGATGCACTGGAGATCGGCGCGCTGTGGGTCGAGGCGATGACCGCGCTATCGCACCACGCAGGCGATACCGGAAGTGGTGGACTCACGCCGTCCGACCTGCCGCTGGTCGAGTTGGACCAACGCCAGATCGGCGCCCTGGAGGACCACTACCCGGGATTGACCGATGTCTGGCCGCTGTCGCCGCTACAGCAGGGGATGTACTTCCACTCCCTGTTGGCAGACGGCGGCGACGTGTACACGGCACAGATGGTGCTCGAACTCGAGGGCATCGTCGATCCGGATCGGATGCGGGCCGCCGGTGAGGGCCTGCTGGCGCGACATGACGTGTTGCGTACGGCGATCACCCAGGATGCCGGCACCGGAGAGGTCATCCAATTGGTGCGCCGCGAGGTCGAATTGCCTTGGCGCTTCACTGATCTCAGTACCCTCGCTCCGGCGGATCGTGCCGCAGCACGCGAGGGGTTGCTCGATACCGAACGCGCCGAGAGGTTCGATCTCGCGTCCGCTCCTCTGACCCGGATGCACCTGATCCGGCAAGACGAGGGCCACTGGGTCCTGGCGATCACCAATCATCACGTGATTGCCGACGGGTGGTCGACACCCCTGCTGATCCGCGATCTGCTCACGATGTACGCGATCGGTTCGGCGGATGCGCTGCCACGAGTCCGCTCCTACGGCGATTTCCTCGGCTGGTTGCAGACGCGCGACAAGGAAGAGGCCACGCACCGATGGGCGGAGGCGCTGCAGGGCTCCGAACCGACGATGCTCGTCGAGCGCTTCGAACCGGACGGCTCCGACGTGCCGATCGACATGACCCGAACGCTGGACCCCGAATTGGACGGGGCGCTGCGCTCGATGACGCGGGCGCTCGACATCACCGCCAACACGGTTCTGCAGGCGGCCTGGGCAATGGTGCTGGCGTCGAAGACCGGTCGGTCGGATGTGGTGTTCGGGTCGACCGTGTCCGGCAGGCCCGCGGAGCTGAGCGGGGTCGAGACGATGGTCGGCCTGTTCATCAACACCGTGCCGGTCAGGGTCCGGCTGGAACCAGACGAGTCCGTAGCGGCCTTCCTGACCAGGCTGCAGCGCGAGCAGACCGAAATGCTGGACCACCAGCACCTTGCCCTCAACGAGGTCATGGCCACTTCGGGCGGCGGAAACCTGTTCGATTCACTGCTGGTGCTCGAGTCGTATCCGATCGACAAGCAGGGGTTGTCCGAGGACACCGACATCGCGGGCATGCAGCTGCGGGGCGTGGGCGTGCGGGACGGTTCGCACTACCCACTCTCGGTGGTGGGCATGCCGGGCGAGCGGCTCGAGATCAAGTTCAAGTATCTGTCGTCCGGGCTGGATGCCGCGGTCGTTGCGGACCTCGCCGACCGGATGCTGTCGGTGATCAAGGGGTTCACCGAGGACCACGAGCGCCGGATCGCGCAGCTCCCGGTGATCGGCGAAGCGGAACGGCGGCTTCTGATGCCGGTGCGCGGAAGTGCTGCTGAACCGGTCACGACCTTGCCGGACCTACTCAGGACCGCGGCCCGGAACGCCCCGGATGCCATTGCCCTCGTGGCTGCCGACCGGATCGTCAGCTACCGAGAGCTCGATCAGCTGTCCAGTTCGCTGGCGCGGGTGTTGCGCAGCGAAGGAGTCAAACCCGACGACTTCGTCGCAGTCGCCATAGGCCGATCGGTGCAATCGCAGGTCGCCCAGTGGGCGGTCGCCAAGGCGGGCGCGGCCTTCGTACCCGTCGATCCGGGCTACCCGGCCGATCGCGTGGCACACATGATCACCGACTCCGGCGCGACGATCGGGCTGACGACCTCCGCCCATGTCGCAGCGCTTCCGGAGAATGTGACGTGGCTGGAACTCGACCGCCCGGCACTCCGCGAGCGGTGTGCGATGCCCCGCACGTCCCAGATCGGGCCGATCAGCCGTCGACCGGTTCTGCCGCATCAGGCGGCCTACATGATCTACACCTCGGGCTCGACCGGTGTGCCCAAGGGCGTGGTGGTGACGCATGCCGGTCTGACGAATCTCGTCAATGACCAACGCGTGCGTTACGGGCTGACCGCGCGATCACGCACCCTGCACTTCTCGTCTCCGAGTTTCGACGCCTCGATTCTGGAATTGTTCCTCGCGACCGCGGCATCGTCGACGATGGTGATCGCCGACCAGACCGTCTACGGCGGTGAAGAACTGCATCAGCTCCTGGCCGGTGAGGAGATCACGCACGCCTTTGTCACACCTGCCGCCCTGGCCACGGTTGATCCCGAAGGTTTGCCACAGCTGCGCACGGTGATCGTCGGCGGCGACGCATGCGGCGCCGATCTGGTGGCCCGGTGGGGCGTGGGACGGGCAATGTTCAACGCATACGGACCCACCGAGGCAACAGTGGCCACCAATGTCAGCGAGCAGCTGACGGTGGACGATTCGCCGGTCACCGTCGGCGGTCCGATCGGGGGTGTCGCCGAGGTGGTGCTCGACAGCTGGCTGCGGCCGGTACCGGTGGGCGCCGAAGGCGAATTGTACGTAGCCGGTGCGGGTTTGGCGCGTGGATACCACGGTAAACCCGGTCTGACCGCGGGACGGTTCGTCGCCGATCCGAACAACCCCGGTGGCCGGATGTACCGCACCGGTGATGTGGTGCGGTGGGTTGATCGTGCCGGCGCCGGAGAAGCTCCGCGCCTGCAGATCGAATACGTCGGACGCAGCGATTTTCAGGTCAAGGTGCGTGGATTTCGCATCGAGCTCGGCGAGGTCGACGTGGCGCTGGCAGCCCACGAATCAGTCGACTTCGCGACCACGGTCGGGCGCCGCGGCCCGTCGGGGACCACGGCCCTTGTCTCGTACATCGTTCTCGTTCCGGGGGCCTGCGTGACCGCCGGTGAACTGACAACATTTGTCGCACAGACACTTCCGGCTCACATGGTGCCGTCGAGCATCATGGTGCTCGACACGGTCCCACTGACCGTCAACGGCAAGGTGGATCGCGCGGCATTGCCCGAACCCGACTTCGGCGATTCCGCGGAGGCGATATACGTCGCCCCGACCACACCGGAGGAGATCGCGATCGCCGGGGTGTTCGCCGACGTCCTGTCGATCGAGCGGGTGTCCGCAGTCGAGTCTTTCTTCCGTCTCGGCGGCGATTCCTTGTCGGCGACGCGCGCGGTCGCCCGTGTCACCGCGGCCACCGGTCGGCAGCTCGGGGTACGCGACCTCTTCGAGGCGCCGTCACCCGCAGCGCTCGCCGCCCGTCTCGCAGCGGCGCCGGATGTTGGTTCCCGTCCGGAGCTGACAGCGATGCCGCGTCCCGAGTTCTTGCCGTTGTCACTTGCGCAACAACGTATCTGGCTCATCAACCGCCTCGATAAGAGTTCGCCTGCATACAACATCGCCGGCGCGCTGAGGTTGCAGGGGCAACTGGATGTCGAAGCGCTGGAACACGCGGCCCGCGATGTGATCGGCCGTCACGAATCGTTGCGCACCCACTACCCGGAGCGTGATGGGGTACCGGGCCAGGTTGTCCTGGCGCCGTCGGAGTTCGTGGTCTCCCTCGATCCGGTCCCGGTCGACGTCGAACGTCTCGATGACGAGCTCATCGTCTTTGCTGCACAGGGATTCGATGTGACGGCCGCACCCCCACTGCGGATGCGACTTCTCCGGGTGTCCGATGATCATCACGTGCTGGCGGTTGTGGCACATCACATCAGTGCCGACGGTGAGTCGATGGGTCCACTCGCACGGGACCTGATGGTCGCGTATGTCGCTCGCTCGCGCGGCGAGGCGCCGGCCTGGCAACCGCTCGCGGTGCAGTACGCCGACTACACGCTGTGGAAGCGGGATCTGCTCGGTGACGCCGACAATCCGGCCACGGTGGCCGGACGCGAGCTGTCGTACTGGGAACGCGCGTTGCACGGCATGCCCGAACTCCTCGAACTGCCCGCCGACCGTCCGCGTCCGCCGCAACAGTCGATGCGCGGCGCGCGGGTGGACTTCGAGATCGGCGAACAGTTGGTCTCCAGGCTCAATCACATTGCGGCCGGTCATGGAGCCACACTGTTCATGGTCATGCACGCCGCGTTCTCCGCCCTGTTGTCGCGATTGAGCGGACGCGATGACATCGCCATCGCAACGCCGGTCGCGGGGCGTGGTGAAGAGGCTCTCGACGATCTCATCGGAATGTTCGTCAACACCGTGGTCCTGCGGGTCGACGTCGATCCCGGCGCGGAGTTCATCGATCTGCTGCACGGTGCCCAGAAGACCGACCTCGAGGCCTACGCCCACGCCGACGTGCCGTTCGACTCGGTGGTCGACCAACTCAAACCGGTTCGCAGTGAGGCCTTCTCGCCGCTTGCGCAGGTCATGCTCGCGATGGAGAATCCAGCCGTGTCGGGGCTGCTGCTGCCCGGACTGACCGTCGGTGAATACGACTGGGGAGTCGTGCCCGCGAAAATGGACCTGAAGTTGACCTTCGCGGACAACCGTGAGGACGGCAGTGTTGTCGGTCCGCTGAACGCGTCGTTCGTGTACGCGACCGACTTGTTCGATCGGAGCACGATCGCGCGATTCGCAGACCAATTGATCCGGATTCTCGACGCGGTCGCCACCGATCCGCGTGCCGTGGTGGGAGACATCGACATCTGGTCTGCCGCAGCGCAACCCGAGAGTTTGCGTGATTCGTTGGTGGAGCCGACGACGGTGGCCGACCTGCCGGGGATGGTGGCGCTGGTCGCCGGCGAGGATCCTGACCGGCCTGCCTTGCGATCAGGGGCGACCGAGGTGACGTTCCGGGATCTGCATGACCGGCTGTCGATCCTGCAGGAATCGCTGGCCCCCAGCGGAATCGGCATCGATGCAGTGGTGATGACGGCGTTGTCCGGACTGGCGCCGGATCTGCTCCTACCAGGCACCGGACCCAATCTCGAGGAGATCGTGGACACCCTCGTTGCAGACGTCTCGCTGGCAGCGCAGACGGTGGCAAGGATGTCGTCGAACCCTGCCCGAATCGCCTGACCGATCACATACAAAAACAGGGCAATGCGCATCCGAGACCGCAATCATCGAGTTCCACCAGGAGGACAAATTGTCGTTCGCGCAGTTGCTCGATGCGATCAGTCGACTCACAACGCGTGATCCCGGAGCCGTTGCGTACGAACACGAAGGGGTCGGGGTCACCTGGGTAGAACTCGACACGCGCCTGGGTTTGCTGGCCGCACCGTTGGCGGATCGGGGAATGGGCCCGACCGAGGTGTTGTCCGTCGCCATCTCCGGCTTGTCCCCGACGATTGCCGCTGCGGGCGGTGCCTTGACGAGGGCCGTCGGGGAGGTGCAGGCGGTGGTCGAGGCGGAGTCCGCCGCGACCACGACCGCGATGCTGCCCGATCTGTTCGACACTCAGGTGGGGGCCACACCTGATGCGGTGGCGCTCATCTGCGAAGAGACAACGTGGACGTACGGCGAGTTCGATCGGCGGGTCAACCGGCTGGCACGCCACCTCATCGGGATCGGTGTCGGCCCCGAAATCCCGGTGGTGATGGGCGTTCGACGCTCACTGGACATGATGGTGGCGATCTACGCGATCGTGAAGGCCGGTGGCGCCTACGTGCCGGTCGACCCGGATCATCCCGCGGCGCGAGTTGCGGAGGTCATCTCGTCGGTTGCCCCGCTCTGCGTGGTCGCCCGGGATGTTGACGGTCTGACGGTTCCTGCCGGAGTGACTGTCGTCGATCCGGATCTGCTGGATCTGTCGGCTCACGACGACGGCCCGATCGCCGACTCCGAGCGCCGAGCGCCGCTGCGGGCGGACAATCCGGCGTACGTGATCTTCACCTCCGGGTCGACCGGTCGTCCCAAAGGTGTTGTGGTGTCGCACCGTTCGGTCGGGGAGTTCTTGTCTCGGCGGCAGCAGGTCTACGGTGTCGGACCGTCCGATTGCATGTTGCAGAAGACCCCGGTGACGTTCGACGCCGCGGTGCGTGAACTGTGGTGGCCATTGGTCAGCGGAGCGCGGCTGGCAATCGCCACCGCTGACGGGCAGCGGGACCCGAGGTACCTCGCCGCCGCGGTCGATCGTCACGGCGTGACAGTGATGCACTTCGTGCCGTCCATGCTGGCGGTGTTTGTTGACGCACTGCAACCGGGGGAGGGACAATCCCTCCGCGAGATCCTCAGCGGCGGAGAGCAATTGACGTCGCAACTCCTCGGGCAGATTCGTGCCAAACTGGATGCCTCGGTGAGCAATGAGTATGGCCCAACGGAGTTCACGGTGTCGGGCACCCGGTATGCGAGCGCCGACGACGACTTGTCGCTACCGGTGGTTGCCATCGGCACCCCGTACGCGGGTCTGCGTGCTCACCTGCTCGATCGCCGACTTCGGGAGGTCCCACCCGGCATTCCAGGCGAGATCTATCTGGCGGGTCCGCAGATCACGCGGGGGTACGTCAGCCGCCCGGACCTGACCGCCGCACGCTATGTGGCCGATCCGGCGGGCCCGGCGGGCGAGGTGATGTACCGGACCGGTGACGAGGCCCGGCGGCGACCCAACGGCGATCTCGAGTACCTGGGCCGCACTGACTTCCAGGTGAAGTTGCGTGGGTTCCGGATCGAACTGGGTGAGGTCGAGACGGTACTCGCCCGGGTGACCGGTGCGGTCCGAACCGTGGTCGTGGTCAATACGGACGACTCGGGATTCGAGCGACTGATCGGCTACGTCGTCCGTCCGACCTCGGATGTCGAAGACACCGACGCTGTGCGAAGTCACCTGGCAGAGTTCCTGCCGGACTACATGATTCCGGCCACGATCATCGCGCTCGACGAGCTGCCGTTGACCGCGCACGGGAAGCTCGACCGAAAAGCACTGCCGCAGCCGCACGCCGCGAGATCGACCACCCCGTACCGGGAGCCGAGCACATCAACGGAGATCGCGGTCGCCGCTGTCTTCGCGGAAGTCCTCGGCGTGGACCGGGTGGGTGCGGACGACTCGTTCTTCGACGTCGGTGGAAACTCACTGTCTGCGACGCGGGTCGTGGCCCGGGTCAATTCCATGCTCAACTCGGATATCGGGCTGGCCGAGCTGTTCAAGAACCCGACGGTGACGAGCTTCGCCGTCGTCGGCGAATCGGCAGCGGGTTCGGTCGATCGTCCGCGCCTGGCACCTCGACTGCGTCCTGATCATCCGCCGCTCTCGCTGGCCCAGTCCCGAATGTGGTTCATCAATCAATTCGACACCTCCTCGCCCGCATACAATCTGCCGCTGGCGGTGCGGTTGACCGGAACAGTCGATCTCGATCTCATCGCGAATGCGGTCCGGGGTGTCATCGAGCGGCATGAGGCATTGCGCACTGTTTTTCCGTCCGGTGAAGACGGGCCGTGGCAGCAGGTTCTCCACCCGACCCAGGTCGATCTCGCCCTCGACCCGATCGACGTTGCCGACGAGGAAGAACTGCGGAACCGGCTGGCCGCGTTGGCATCACAAGGTTTCGACGTGACCGCTCAGGTTCCTGTTCGACCGGCCATCTTCCGACTCGGACCGACCTCGCACGTGCTGGTCCTGGTGTTGCACCACATCGCGGCCGACGGTGCGTCCATGTCGCCGCTGGCGCGGGATCTGGTCACCGCATACCTGGGGTGCTCGATCGATGACGGCCCGCAGTGGGAGCCGCTTCCCGTGCAGTACGCCGATTATGCTCTCTGGCAACGTGAACTGCTCGGGTCCGAGTCCGAGCCGGACTCGCTGGTCTCGCGGCAGATCTCCTACTGGACCGACGTCCTGGCGGATATACCCGCGGTGCTCGACCTTCCGACCGATCGGCCTCGGCCCATCCGTCCCTCGATGCTTGGCGGGCGCGCGGACTTCATCATCGACCGGCCCCTGCACCAGCGGGTCGCCACAGTGGCGCGGGACTGCGGCACAACGGAGTTCAGCGTATTGCACACAGCGTTTGCGCTCACGCTGTCCGCACTGTCCGGCATGGACGACATCGTCATCGGTACACCGATCGAGGGCCGTGGAGAGCGGGAACTGGACGGACTCGTCGGGATGTTCGTCAACACGCTCGCACTTCGCACCAGGATCAAACCGGAGGCCACGTTCGCAGACTTGTTGCGGGCCACCGCTGACACCGACCTCGGCGCCCTGGCTCATGCTGATGTTCCATTCGAGCGGTTGGTGGAAGTGCTTGCGCCGGAGCGCACGACCGCCCACACGCCGATCTTTCAGGTCACACTGGCCTTGCAGAACAACGAGCCGCCGGTACTGGACGCGCCGGATCTGTCGGTGGCCGAGTACGACAGTGGAGTCACGTTTGCGAAGTTCGATATACAGCTGGCCCTGAATCCGACGGTTGCCGGTGGTCTGGAGGGGATGTTCGTCTACGCCGCGGACCTGTTCGACCAGGCGTCGATCCAGAAACTCGCCGAGCGCTTCGTTCGGATCCTGAATCAGGTTGTCGCGCAGCCCGACGTCATCGTCGGACGGATCGGTGTGCTTTCCGATTCCGAGATCGCGGAATTGTGTCCGGTTGTGGGCCGGGCCGGCGAAACCGCGGTTACATTCGGCGAACTTCTTCATTCGGCAGTGAGCGTCGATGAGAATGCGGCGGCGGTGATCTGTGACGACGAAGTCCACAGCTACCGTGAACTCGACCGACGGTCGAGCGCGCTGGCGCAGATCTTGATCTCTGGCGGGGCTCGCGCCGATCAGTTCGTCCCACTGGCTCTTCCGCGTTCATTCGACGAACAGGTCGGGCTGTGGGCAGTGGTCAAATCTGGCGCCGCCTTTGTCCCTGTCGACCCGGCCTACCCGCGTGAGCGCATCGATCACATGATCACCGACTCCGGGGCGGCAATCGGCGTCACCCTGGCCGAACATCGCTCGCAGCTACCCGATTCGGTGCGGTGGGTGGTACTGGACGACCCGGAGACCCGACAGGTGCTGGACGAAGCCGCGGCGACGGGCGGTGACATCCCGGTTCGCGTGTCGCCACAGCGCATCGACAATGCGGCGTACATGATCTACACCTCGGGCTCGACCGGGCTGCCCAAGGGCGTGGTGGTCACCCATCGGGCCATGGCGAACTTTGCCGCGGAATTGCGGGAGCGATACTCGGTGACATCGCAGGCCCGAGTGCTGCATTTCTCGTCGCCGAGCTTTGACGCATCGATGCTCGAGTTGTTGTTCGCGGTGTCGGCCGGGGCAGCCCTGGTGATCGTGCCGCCAGGTGTGTACGGCGGTGACGAACTGTCGCGGGTGATCAGCGGGTCCGCGGTCACCCACGCGTTCATCACACCGTCGGCGTTGGCCACCATCAATGCCTGCGAGGCCGATTCGCTACAGGAGTTGGTGGTCGGCGGCGAGGCCGTACCCGAGCATCTGCTGACGGATTGGGCGCCCGGCCGTCACTTCCACAATGGTTATGGTCCCACCGAGACCATCATCATGGTGACCATGTCGCGTCGGCTGCAACCCGACGACGCCATGACGATCGGTGGTCCGATACGCGGTGTCGCGGCGATGGTTCTCGACAGGGGCCTGCGTCCGGTTCCGATCGGGGTGAGCGGCGAACTGTATATAAGCGGGCTGCACATGGCCCGCGGATATCATCGCCGCGCCGGATTGACCAGCGGCCGGTTCGTGGCGAACCCGTTCGGGGAGTCCGGAACCCGGATGTATCGGACCGGTGACGTCGTCCGGTGGATGACCGATCCGGCAGGAGAACTGAACCTTGAGTACCTGGGCCGCAGTGACTTCCAGGTGAAGGTGCGTGGTTTCCGGATCGAGCTCGGAGAGATCGACGCAGTTCTGCAGGCCCACAAGACCATCGAATTCGCGGTGACCCAGGGCCGCACCGGACCAACGGGTGCCACGGTCCTGGTGTCCACGGTTGTTCCGGTGGAAGGTTCTACCGTCGACACCGACGAACTGCTCCGCCATGCCGCCGAATCCCTTCCGGAGCATATGGTTCCGTCCGTTGTCATGGTTCTCGATTCGGTACCGATGACGGTGAACGGCAAGCTCGACCGCGCGGCGCTGCCGGAGCCCGATTTCGAGGCCATCGCGAGCGAATCGTATATGGCGCCTGCTTCGACGCTCGAAGAGATTCTGGCCGGCGTGTTCGCCGAGGTGCTGGGGGTGCCGAGAGTCGGGGTGACGGATTCCTTCTTCGCGCTCGGCGGCGACAGCATCGTGTCCATCCAGCTCGTCTCGCGAGCCAAGGCCGCGGGTGTCCAGATCACCGCGCGAGATGTGTTCGAGCGCAAGACAGTTGCCGGATTGGCCGAAGTGGCCGTTCTACAGTCCGCGGACATGACACCGGTGCTCGAGGAGCTCGACGGAGGCGGGGTCGGCGAGATGCCACTGACCCCGGTCATGCATTGGGCTCTCGAGCGTGGAATGGGCGATCGCTTCTCGCAGGCGGTGATGGTCACACTGCCGGTGGGTATTGATCACTCCACGCTCGTTGCGATACTCCAGCGGGTTGTCGACAGCCATGACATGCTTCGCGCCCATCTTGTCGCCGCGGACGGGGCGGCTCCGAAGCTGGTGGTCGCCGAGGTCGGTGGAATCGAGGTGGGACCGGCGATCACGAGGGTGGAGTTCGACGCCGACGCGATGCCGTCATCCGAGGGCTTCGCTGCACTCGCTCGCACGGTCCTCGATGAGGCCGCGGACCGGCTCGATCCTGCCGGAGGCATCCTGGCCCGGTTCGTGTGGTTCGAACCGGCCGCAGGCGTCGACGGAAACGGACGACTGCTGCTGGTTCTGCACCACCTCGCGGTCGATGGGATCTCCTGGCGGGTACTCGTTCCCGCGTTGGCCGGTGCCTGGGCCGAACTGACGGCCGACGTGACCCTCGACCTCGGCGCAGAGGTGACGTCGATGCGGCGGTGGTCTCATGCGTTGACCGTGCAGGCGACCGAGCCGGGCCGCATCGATGAACTGCCTTACTGGCAGTCGGTGTCCGATCCCGTCGAATCAGCCATCGGCGCACGTGCTCTGGACCCGGCCACCGACACCACGCGGACCGCACAGAAGCATTCGGTCACCCTGCCCGCGGAACTCACCGAGGCGTTGACCACGGCGGTTCCGCGTGCGTACAGAGCCGGCGTCCAAGACGGTCTGCTGGCTGCGCTCGCGCTGGCGATTGCCGCCTGGCGCCGTGACCGCGGTGTTGCCGAGCGACGGGCTCCGTTCGGAATCACTCTCGAGGGCCACGGCCGCGAAGAGAGTGTGGCCCCGGGCGCGGACCTGTCGAAGACCGTCGGCTGGTTCACCACGGTGTATCCGATCCGCCTGGACATCGGTGGTGTGGACATCGACGAGGCGTTGGCAGGTGGCCCCGCGGCAGGCGGGTTGATCAAGGTGGTCAAGGAGACCCTGAGATCGGTCCCCGACAACGGGATCGGCTACGGCCTTCTGCGCTATCTGAACCCCGAGACCGGGCCGGTTCTTGCGGCAGCGTCCGACCCGCAGGTCAGTTTCAACTATCTGGGGCGGTTCGGTGGTCAAGAGATCACCGACGAGATGACCGAGCACGGTTGGGTTCCGGTGGTCGAGGGCCAGAACCTCGGTGGTGCGACCGATCCCGACATGGCGCTCGGCGCCGCGGTCGATGTCAACGTGTCGGTGCTCGGTGGCGGAACACTGTCCACAACGTTCACCTACGCCGCGAATCTGTTCACCGAACACGAGATCGTTGCTCTGGCCGAGCACTGGACCACCGCGGTCTCGGCCATTGCCCGCCACGCCACACAACCCGATGCGGGCGGATTGACTCCCTCTGACCTGTCCCTCCTTACTGCGACCCAGGCGCAACTGGATTCACTGGAGAAGGGCCACCCCGGCATCGCCGACGTGTGGCCGCTTTCGCCGTTGCAGCACGGAATGCTGTTCCATGCGTTGATGGCTCGCGAATCGACGTCGGTGGTCGATGTGTACGTCGCGCAGTTCGTCCTCGGTCTCGACGGGCTGCTCGATGTCGAACGGCTCGGCCGAGCCTGCAATGCGCTGTTGGAGCGGCATCAGAGTATGCGGTCGACGTTCGTCATCGACGAAGACCTGGGCGCGGTCGCGCTGGTACGCACTGATCTGAACGTTGTTGTCGAGGTTCATGATCTGACGATGATCGACGACGCCGAAAGG
This sequence comes from Williamsia sp. Y844, assembly GCF_056786475.1. Taxonomy (NCBI): domain Bacteria; kingdom Bacillati; phylum Actinomycetota; class Actinomycetes; order Mycobacteriales; family Nocardiaceae; genus Williamsia; species Williamsia sp. Y844. The sequence continues at coordinate 650,489 of NZ_JBXCJB010000001.1, read as the reverse complement.
GTTGCCGAGCGCGACCGGATCTTGTCTGCCGACCGGGCGACCGGTTTCGACATGTCGGCGGGCCCACTGATCAGACTCGCCGCATTGCGTTTGGCATCAGATCGCTGGGATGTGGTGATCACCAACCATCATGCGATTCTTGATGGTTGGTCGACGCCCCTCGTGCTGCGCGAGCTGATGGTGCTCTATGCCACCGATGCCGACCAATCGTCGATGCCTGTCACCCGCCCGTACAGTCTCTACCTGCATTGGTTGCAGCAGCAGGACCGCGCCGCCTCGACGGCGGCCTGGCAGCGGGCACTGTCCGACGTCGATGGACCGACGTTGCTCTCACCACAGTCACGAGGCCGTGACCATGCCGCGGTGCCGGGCGTGGTCAGGCGTGAACTCACCGCCCACGAGACGCAGCAGGCCGCGGCACTCGCCGGCCGACTGGGTGTCACGATGAACACCCTGGTGCAGGGTGCGTGGGCAATCGTGCTGAGCGCCATGACGAACCGTGCCGACGTGGTCTTCGGATCAACCGTCTCCGGCCGGCCCCCGTCGATCACCGGCGTGGAGTCGATGATCGGTCTGTTCATCAACACCGTGCCGGTGGCGGTCCGCGTCGACAACGCGCTCGAGGTGGCCGAGTTCCTGCAGCGGTTGCAGAGCGCTTCGTCGAACATGCTCGACCATCAGTACCTGGGGCTGGCGGACATCCATCGCCACGGTGGCACCGGGGCGGTCTTCGACACCGCGGTCCTCTACGAGTCCTATCCCGTGGACAGTGCCGGGGTCGGCGGTGGTGTGGACATCGCCGGCGTTCGGCTGCGCAATGTGGAATCCGCTGCCGCGAGCCACTTTCCGTTGTCGATCGTGGCGGCGAACACCGATCGTCTGCACTTCGCCGCGAAGTTCGCGCGCGAGAGTTTCACCGAGGCCGTCGCCGACTCGCACCTCGATCGACTGCTGCGGGTGCTGAGGTCGTTCATCGCTGATCCGGTGGCGAGACTGGCCGCGCTACAGCCGGCCTCGCCGGAGGAACGGATCGCGGAGCTCCGGTGGAACCCGTCGCCGGAGCCGATCGGGGGCCGGACGCTGGTCGACCTCTTCGAGGACCAGGTTGCCCGAACGCCCACCGCCACCGCACTCATCGGCGACGGCGAGGTCCTGACATACGCGGAGTTCGACTCTCGCGTCAACCGGCTTGCCAGAGTGCTGATCGGCCACGGAGTCGGCCCCGAGAAGCGGGTCGCGCTGGTCATCGAGCGGTCGACGGAATTGATGATCGCGATCTATGCCGTCGCGAAGGCAGGTGCCGCGTACGTCCCGGTCGACGTCGACGCCCCGCCGGAGCGCATCGAACACATGATGCGCGCGTCGGAAACGATGTTGACTCTCACCACCTCGAAGCGACCACTGGACGTCCCCGGCGACAGTCCGGTCCTCGAGATCGACTCGCTGGCAGATGAACTCGCGCGCCACGCTGATGCGCCGATCGATGCTCTCGAACGGCACTCGCCGCTGCGCTCCGAACATCTGGCCTACGTGGTGTTCACGTCCGGATCAACCGGCCTGCCCAAGGGGGTGGAGGTCACCCACGGCTCCGTGGTGAACATGGTGCAGTGGCGGCAATCGGTCTATCGGTTAGGAGCCGATGATCGGCTTCTCCAGAAGACGCCGTTCACCTTTGACGCGTCGGTGCGCGAGCTGTGGTGGCCCCTGACGCACGGTGCGGCGCTGGTGATCGCGACCCCGGATGGCCATCGCGATCCGCGTTACCTCGCCGAGGCGGTATCGCGCCATCGGATCACCGCAATGCACTTTGTCCCCTCGATGCTCGACGTCTTTCTCTCCGCCGTCGAACCAGAAGAGATCTCGGCGTTACGAATGGTCTTCTGCGGCGGTGAAGCACTGTCGGTGACGTCCCTGAACCGTTTCCGGTCGATGTCGATCGCGTCGCTACACAATGAGTACGGGCCGACCGAGTCGACGGTGACCTCCACCCGACTGCAGACCACCGCCGACGACGTCTTGCACGGATCGGTGGGAATCGGGTTCCCGGTGGCGAATGTGGTCGCGCGCGTGCTCGATCGGGCGCTGCGCGAAGCTCCTCCGGGTGCGGTGGGAGAGCTCTATCTCGGCGGCGTTCAGCTGGCCCGCGGATATGCCTCGAAGCCGGTGCTGACCGCGGAACGTTTTGTTGCCGATCCGCAGGGCGAGCCCGGTGCGAGGCTCTATCGCACAGGCGATCTGGCGATGCGTCGATCAGATGGAACCCTGGACTACCTCGGCCGGGCCGATCTGCAGGTCAAGCTTCGCGGCATCCGAATCGAACTCGGCGAGATCGAGGGTGTACTCGCCTCCGACGACCGGATTCGGCATTGCGCCGCGGCGCTCAAGACGAGTCCGCAGGGTGTTGATCGGCTCGTCGCCTACGTGGTCCCGGAGACCACGGGGAGTGAACCGGAGGATCTGCTCGAACGTGCACGAGCGGTGTTGCCTGCGGCCTTGGTCCCATCGGCGGTTGTCGTCCTGACCGAACTGCCGCTCACCGTCAACGGCAAACTCGACCGGCGCGCCCTTCCCGATCCGCAGTTCGGCAGTGCGGCAGCCGAATATCGGGCACCGGTCACCGTGTACGAAGAGATGGTGGCGTCGGTCTTCGGTGAGGTGTTGGGCCTCGAACGGGTGTCCGTCGACGACCGGTTCTTCGACATCGGTGGTGACTCGTTGATTGCGACCCGGGTCATCGCCCGCCTCAACGCCGCCGGCGATGCGCGACTGGGGCTGCGCGATCTGTTCGAGGATTCGTCGGTCGCCGGACTGGCCTCCCGACTCGGCCGCAGCGCGGGAGAAGGGCGATCGCGGACACCGCTGATCGCCACCGTGCGACCAGCCGCGATCCCGCTCTCACTCGCACAGCAGCGGATGTGGTTCCTGAATCAGTTCGACACCGCCTCACCGGTCTACAACATCCCGGTCGCGATCAGGCTCACCGGAAGCCTCGACATCGACGTCCTCTCGGCTGCGTTGCTCGATGTGCTCGAGCGACACGAATCGCTGCGTACGGTATTCCCTGATTCCGGAGCCGGACCCCACCAGCACATTCTCGATGTGGTCGATGCGGACATCGATGTCGCCCGGATCAATTGCGGTGAAGATGACCTCCCGTTGCGGATGATCGAGTTCTTCTCGCAGGGGTTCGATGTCGCGAAACGTATTCCGTTGCGGGTTGCGCTGATCGAGTTCGGTACTGATGAGCACGTGCTGTTGATGTCGATCCATCACATCGCCTCCGACGGAGCATCTCGCGCTCCGCTGGCCAGGGACCTGGTCACCGCCTACGTCGCGCGAATGCAGGGCGGCGCGCCTGCATGGGTGCCTCTGGCAGTGCAGTATGCCGACTTCAGCGTCTGGCAACGGAACTGGCTCGGTTCCATCGACGACCCGGCATCGGCTGCCACCGAGCAACTGGATTTCTGGCGGGCCGAGCTCGCCGACCTGCCGACGGTGCTCGAACTGCCCACCACGTACCCACGTCCACCGGTGCAGTCGTTCCGGGCGGGCACCGTCGACTTCACAGTTGACGCGGCGACCAGGGCCGGCCTCAGTACGATCGGTACCGACAGTGGTGCAACACTTTTCATGACCGTTCATGCCTGTCTGGTGGTGCTGTTGTCTCGACTCAGCGGTGGTGACGACATCGCGGTGGCGACCCCGGTCGCCGGGCGTGGCGAACGTGAACTCGACGACCTGATCGGGATGTTCGTGAACACCCTGGTGCTGCGAACCCGCACCGATCCCGATCTGCGCTTCATCGATCTGCTGCAACAGGTGCGGGAGTCCGACCTGGCTGCCTTCAGTCATTCCGAGTTGCCGTTTGAACAGCTGGTCGAGGCCCTGAACCCGGAACGTTCCCGGTCGCACTCACCGTTGGCGCAGGTGGCGCTGGCGTTCCAGAACGTCGAACGGGCTGAGCTGAACCTCCCCGATCTCGTCATCAAGCCGGTCGAATCCGGCTTGGAGACAGCGAAATTCGACCTCCAGCTGATGATGATCGAGCGTGACACCGAGGACGGTCCCGCGCTGGACGCGACGCTCACCTATGCGGCCGACCTGTTCGATCCGGCGGCCGCGAGACGTTTCACCGATTACTTCGTGCGCGTGTGTCGCGCCGTGGCCGATGACATCACGGTGACCGTCGGAGCCCTCGAACTTCTCGACGGGGCCGAACGCAGGGAAGTGGTCCCCTATAGCGCGGGTCCGAATCCGGAGCCGATGACGCTTGACGCCCTCATCTCGCGGGGCGCCGATCTGTACCCGGATTTGCCCGCCGTTCTCGAGAACGATCGGTCGATCACCTATCGCGAACTCGACGCCGAGTCGAATCGGCTGGCTCGCGTGCTCATCGAACGCGGTGCCGGGCGCGAGAAGTTCCTTGCGGTCGCGCTTCCGCGGTCGATCGAGTGGGTCACCACGGTGTGGGCGGTCGGAAAGGCGGGTGCGGCTTTCGTCCCACTCGACTCGTCGTACCCGATGTCGAGGATGCAGTTCATCGTCGCCGATGCCGGGGCACGGTTCGGTATCACGACCGCACAGTTCCGGGACTCGTTGCCTGCCGATATCGAGTGGCTCGTCCTCGATGATCCCTCGACGCTGCAGGAACTCGAGCACCTCTCGAGCGCGCCGCTGACCGATGCCGATCGCACTGCGGCGTCGGTCGACAATGTGGCGTACACCATCTACACCTCGGGCTCGACCGGGAAACCAAAGGGCGTGGTCGCCACCCATCGCGGCCTGTCAGGTGTTTTCGAAGCCATAAGGAAACGGGTGACCCGTGGTGATGCGGCGGTCCGTACCGCCCTGTTCTCCTCGCCAGGGTTCGACGGCGCGATCTTCGATCTGCTGCTCGGCGCGAGCGGCGGCAATACGATGGTTGTCGTCCCGCCGGGGATTTACGGCGGCCGAGAATTGGCAGGCCTGCTGCAGGACAAGGCCGTTGAGATGGCGTTCATTCCGCCTGCCGCGTTGGCGACGGTTGATCCGGCTGGTCTGGACACCTACCGAACCGTGGTCCTCGGCGGTGAGACAACACCACCGGAACTGATCGAGGCATGGGCCGAAGGCAGGGATGTACTCAACATGTACGGCCCGACCGAGACAACCATCATCTGCACGGTCAGCGTTCCGTTGCGCCGCGATCGCCCGGTCGACATCGGAGCACCGTTCCGGGGTATGCAAGCCGTGGTGCTGGACTCCCGGCTGCGCCCGGTGCCTATCGGTGTCAACGGCGAGCTCTACATGATCGGCGGCGGACTGGCCAGGGGATACCAGAACCGCCCCGGCCTGAGCGCAGGCACCTTCGTCGCGAATCCTTTTGGCCCTGAAGGCAGCCGGATGTATCGGACGGGCGATGTGGTCCGCTGGGTGATCAACGACGACGAGTACGTGATCGACTACATCGGCCGGGTGGATTTCCAGCTCAAAATTCGCGGATTCCGTATCGAGTTGAGTGAAATCGACTCTGTGCTGACGCGTCATCCGAATGTCGGGATGTCGACAACCGTGGATGTGCGGACTCCCAGCGGGTCGGTTGCGTTGGTCGCCTACGTCACGCGCGCCACCGGTGTGGCCATCGATCCGAAGGAATTGCGGTCGCACGCGCGGCGAGAATTGCCTTCGCACATGGTGCCCGCCGCGTTCGTCGAGCTGGACTCGATGCCACTGACCACCAATGGTAAGACCGATCGCCGGGCGCTTCCGGCGCCGGTATGGGAGACCGACGGAGAATTCCAGATTCCGCGGACACCGATCGAGGAGATAGTCGCCGGGGTGATTGCCGACGTGCTCGGTGTCGAACGGGTCTCCAGCGATGCGGACTTCTTCGAGCTGGGCGGGAACTCACTGTCGGCGACCCGCGTCGTCGCCCGGGTCAACCAGGCCCTCGACGTCGAACTCGGGGTGCGGACCATCTTCGACGCTCCGACAGTGTCCGGAATCGCCGCCGCCGCATCGGTTGCGACCAAGCGTGAGTCCGGTCATCCACCGCTCACGCGACGGACTCGTCCGGCCCGGATCCCGTTGTCGATGGCGCAGCAACGGATGTGGTTCCTCAACCAGTTCGACACCACGTCGGCGGCTTACAACATTCCGATGGCGGTCAGGTTGACGGGAGCGCTCGACCTCGACGCGCTACGTGTTGCGATGGATGACGTTCTGGCACGCCATGAATCGCTGCGAACGGTGTTTCCCTCCGGTCCCGAGGGCCCCGAGCAGCGGGTGTTGTCCGTGGTCGATGCCGGGGTGTCGCTGAACATCGTGGAGATCTCCGAAGACGAGGTGATCGCGGCGGCGATTGCGTTCGGCCGACAGGGTTTCGACGTCACCGAGTCGGTGCCGTTGCGTGCCGCACTGTTCGGTATCGGTCCCGACGACCATGTACTCGTCGTGGTGGTGCACCACATCAGTGCCGACGGCGCATCGATGGCGCCGCTCGCCCAGGACGTGATGTTGGCGTATCTGTCACGCGCGCAGCAGGGAAGCGATCCCGATTGGCAGCCGATGCCCGTGCAATACGCGGACTTCAGTCTGTGGCAGCAAGAGGTGCTCGGCTCGGAAAACGACACCGAATCGGTGATCTCCCGGCAAATAGGATACTGGCGGGGGACTTTGGCCGATCTCCCCGATGTGCTCGAACTGCCGACGGATCGACCTCGGCCACCGGTGCAATCCACCACCGGGCAGCGATTGCCGTTCTCGGTTTCGGCGGAGCTCGCGAAGGCGGTCGAAGGCATCGCCCGGAACACCGGTACCACCCCGTTCATGGTGCTGCAGACGGCATTTGCGGTATTGCTCGCCCGGATCTCCGGGTCCGGCGACATCGCCATGGGCACCGCGATCGCCGGGCGGGGTGAGCAGGCGCTCGACCGACTGGTGGGAATGTTCGTCAACACGCTGGTGCTGCGGACAACGGTGGACGGCAATTCGACGTTCACGCAGACGCTCGCGGCCGTACGGGATGCGGATCTCGGCGCGTTCTCTCACGCCGACGTGCCGTTCGAGCGGGTGGTCGAGGTCCTCAATCCGCAGCGGTCCACGGCCTATGCGCCATTGGCTCAGGTGTCCTTCGGATTCGAGAACGTCGAGCGTCCCGCACTCGACCTGCCGGATCTGAGTATCAGTCCCTTGCCGGTCGAATTGTTCGAGGTGAAATATGACCTGGAACTCTCGCTGTCGCCCAAGGTCGACACCGACGGTACGCAGTCGGGGTACTCAGGTGTATTCGCTTATTCCACTGCGCTGTTCGATCGGCCGACGATTGCGGCGATGACCGAGCGCTTTCTTCGCGTGCTTGCAGCCGCAGTTACCGAGCCAGACCTGCGGGTCGGGGACATCGACATCTTCGACGACCGCGAGCGGGCTCTGGTCCTCCACGAGCTCAACGACACCGTGACCCCGGTGGCCGAACGCGTACTGACCGACTTCCTCAGTGCCGGAGTCGATGTGGCACCGCAGGCTCCGGCAGTCACGTTCGAGGACAGGACCCTGGACTACGTGTCGTTCTCCGCCCGGGTCAACGCACTGGCCCGACTGCTGATCACACAGGGTGTCGGACCAGAGGTGACCGTGGTCGTGGCGGTGCGCCGGTCGATCGAGATGATGGTCGCGATTTACGCGGTGATGGAGTCGGGCGGCGTGTACGTGCCGGTCGATCCCGATCAGCCCCGAGAGCGGATCGCCGAGGTCGTCGACCAGGCTGCGCCGGCCTGCGTGCTCACCAACGCACCGGACCAGATGGAACCGGTGGTCGACTGCACCGTCATCGATATCGACCGGGTGGACCTGTCAGGGTTCGACGACGGGCCGTTGGACGATACCGGACGCCGAACTCCGCTTCGTCCGCAGAACTCCGCATACGTGATCTTCACCTCGGGTTCGACCGGTAAGCCCAAGGGTGTGGTGGTGACCCATGCGGCCGCGGTGAACCAGATTCGTTGGATGAGTGCCCGGCTGGAGTGCTCCGCGCAGGACACCTTCCTCCAGAAGACCCCGCTCGTGTTCGATGCGTCGATCTGGGAGTTGTTCGTGCCGTTCGCATGTGGCGGACATCTCGTGATCGCCAGGCCAGACGGTCACCGGGATCCGGAGTACCTGATCGAGATCGTCCGCCGGTGGAATGTCGCTCTACTCGATTTCGTTCCTTCGATGCTCGCGATCATGCTGAGCGAGAAGCAGCCGGCACTGCCCGAATCGGTGCGCGGTATCGCGGTGGGCGGCGAAGCCCTGCCGGAGTCGCTGGCACAGCGATTCCTCGAACACAATACGGCGTACCTCGACAATCAATATGGACCCACCGAGGCGACCGTCACCGCGACAACTCATCGGCTCGACGGCACGGAGTCGGGCGCTGTACCGATCGGAACACCGGTGTGGAACACCCGGGCATACGTACTCGATGCCCGCCTGCGGCCCGTGGTGCCGGGAACCGGTGGTGAGCTGTATCTCGCCGGAATCCAGCTGGCCCGAGGCTATCTGGGGCGGCCAGATCTCACGGTAGACCGGTTCGTGGCCGATCCACTCGGTGATGCAGGTACCGTCATGTATCGCACCGGCGACCTGGCGCGGATCAATCGGTACGGCCAACTCGAATACCTCGGACGGACCGATCACCAGATCAAGATCAGGGGTCTGCGGATCGAGCTCGGCGAGATCGAGGCGGCGGCGGCCCGGCATGACTCTGTCGGGCTGGTTGCGGTCCTGGCTGTGCAGAGTGAGCACGGACGCAGGCTGGCGGCATATGTGACGCCCGCCGACGGTGCCGCGATCGACGTGGCCGCCCTGCGCACTGCGATCGCCGCGTCGTTGCCGGACTACATGGTCCCCGATTCGTTCACGGTGCTCGAGAGCATGCCGATCTCGGCCAACGGAAAGTTTGATCGCAAGGCGTTGCCCGAGCCCGTCTTCAACGTCGAGAGCGCTGCTTTTGTGGCGCCCGCATCGGACGCCGAGGTCAAGATCGCTGCGGTGTTCGCCGAGGTGCTTGGCCGGGACCGGGTGAGCGCGGTGGAGTCATTCTTTGCCCTCGGCGGCGACAGCATCATGTCGATTCAGCTGGTATCCCGCGCGAAGGCGCTCGGCATCGGTCTGACCGCACGGGATGTGTTCGAACACAAGACCGTTGCCGCGCTGGCGACGGTGGCGACCGATCTCGCAGACGATCAACGGAACATGATCGCCGAACTTCCCGGTGGCGGTGTGGGGGAGCTACCCCTGACACCGATCATGGCCGCGTTCGGGTCCGCACCCGGCGGGCACAAGCGTTTCTCGCAATCGAATTTCGTGACCCTGCCGCACGGCATCGATCAGACGACCATCGAATCGGTGGTCGATGCGGTGGTATCGCATCACGATGCACTGCGGCTGCGTTGGGTGCGGGGGGACGACGGCACAGTGGGGCATCTGCGTGTCGAGGAACCGCAACCCGAACAGGGTCGGTCGATACTGCATCGAGTCCGGTTCGAAAGTCTGCCCGGTACAGACGATTTCGAGGCCCTGGTTCAGCGCGAGTTCAGCTCGGCCGCCGATCGATTGGATCCTGAGGCGGGAATCGTCGCTCAGTTCGTATGGTTCGACCCGGCCGCCGAATTGCGCAGCAATGGACGCCTGTTGATCGTGATCCACCATCTGGCGGTCGACGGTGTCTCGTGGCGCGTCCTGTTGCCTGATCTGGCTGCGGCCTGGGGAGGCATCCTGGCCGGTGACGGACCCAGGCTGCAACCGGTGGGTACGTCGCTGCGCAGATGGGCGCACGGGCTGGCCGAGATGGCGAACACACCTGACCGGCTGGCCGAATTGGGCTTCTGGCGCACCGTGATCGACGTGGACGACCCGTTGCTGGGGCAGCGGGCCCCCGACCCCGGTTCCGACACGGTCGGAACGACCGAGCGCGTGCGGTTCGAGCTCTCGGAGGAGGCGACGCGAGTGCTGATCACCGCGGTCCCAGAAGCCTTCGGCGGCAGCGTCAATGACGGACTGCTGGCCGGATTCGCGTTGGCTCTTGCTAAGTGGAGGTCGAGGCGGGGCCGGTCGGCCGATCACGTCTACCTGCAGCTGGAGGGCCACGGTCGTGAGGAAGGGGCACTGCCGGGGGCCGAGATCGGCCGCACGGTCGGCTGGTTCACCACGGCATACCCACTCCGTCTCGATCTGGCCGGACTCGATGTCGACGGCGCGCTGGCCGGCGGTGACGATCTCGGCCGGCTGATCAAGGCAACGAAGGAAAATCTCCGATCCGCACCCGACAACGGCATCGGCTGGGGTCTGCTGAGGTATCTCAACGACGAGACGGCCGCAGAATTGACCGGACCGGAGCCACAGATCAGTTTCAACTATCTCGGTCGCACGTCGGCGATCGAGTTCACCGACGAGATGCGGGAGATCGGTTGGGTTCCGGCCCGCGACGGCGGTGAACTGGGATCGTCGCTCGACCCGGACATGCCGGTCCCCGCTCTGGAGATCAACGCTGTCGTGTCCGAGCGCGAAGGCGCGGAACGGCTGTCGGCAGCCATCGACTTTCCCGTCGGTTTGTTCACGCGGACCGAGGTCGGGGAGTTGGCTGCGGCGTGGTCATCGGCGCTCGAACAGGTTGCCCGATACGCGTCCGCACCAGGGGCAGGTGGCCGGACGCCGTCCGACTTCGGTCTGGTCACGCTGACGCAAGGTGAGATCGAGGCGCTGGAACGGGCGTTCCCGGATCTCGAAGACATCTGGCCGCTCTCACCACTGCAGCGGGGCATGCACTTTCATGCCTCCCTTGCCGAGGGGGCGGTGGACGTGTACTCGGCGCAGATGTCGCTCCACCTGGCCGGAACGGTCGACCCCGAGCGGCTACGTCGCAGTGCACGGGCATTGATCGCACGTCATCAGGCCTTCCGAACCGCCTTTGTCACCGACGGGACCGGAAACACGGTGCAGGTCGTCCTCGATGACGTTGACATCCCCTGGCGCACAGTGGATTGCACGGATCCTCTCGGTGCCGGGGTCGAGAGGACCCGGGCCGACATGGCGGCTGCCGATCTACGGGCACCCTTCGACATGGAGAAGCCGCCGTTGATGCGGTTCACGCTGCTCCGAACCGCCGCCGATCGGTACGAACTGTTGGTCACCAATCACCACATCGTGATCGACGGTTGGTCAACACCATTGGTCATCAAGGAATTGCTCGTCCTGTATGCGACCGGAGGCGACGCCTCGGTCCTGCCCGCGCCACGCTCGTACCGTGACTTCCTGTCGTGGCTGGCGGGACGGAAGCCGGAGGAATCGCGGCAGGCTTGGGTCGATGCCCTGGGCGGTGTCGAAGGGCCGACGCTGCTGATCTCCGGTGATCGCGGTCGCAGGCAACACGAAGGTGTCGCAGAACTCCATGCGAGCATCACCGAGGAGACCACGACGATGCTGCAGGCCCGGTCCAGGGCGCTCGGTGTCACACCGAACACATTTGTGCAGACCGCCTGGGCGATCGTGCTGAACGCGTTGACCGGACGATCCGATTGCGTTTTCGGAGCGACGGTTTCAGGTCGGCCCGCCGATGTGGCGGGCGTCGAGTCCATGATCGGGTTGTTCATCAACACGATTCCGGTTCGGGTGCGGGTCAAGGCCTCGGAGACGGTCGATCAGCTGCTCGCCAGGGTGCAGGTCGAGCAGTCGACATTGCTCGATCATCAGCACGTGGGGTTGGCCGACATCCAACGGGCGGTTGGCGAGGCCGCGCAGTTCGACACGTTGGCCGTCTTCGAGTCGTTCCCCGTCGACATGGCCGGTGCCACAGCCGAGACCGACATCGCCGGAATGCGGGTTACCGGGTTCAGCGGACAGGACGCCGCCCACTATCCGGTGACTTTGACCGCCAGCATGCGCGGAGCCTTGAAGTTCAAGTTCAGCTATTCGCCCGAACTGGTCGATGAACCCACCATGGAGCGCATCTCAATGCGACTCCTCGCGGCACTGACGGCCCTGATCACTGCGCCCGACGTGCCGGTCGGAGCGATAGATCTGCTCTCCGGTGACGAACGCGCCCAGTTGCAGCAGGTCAGTGGCGCACCCGCCGAACCGGCTGTGGTTCTGCCCCAGATGCTCGCCGCAGCGGTTCAGGCTGCCGGAACAGAGTCCATCGCCCTGGTACTCGGTGACAGACGAGTCACCTACGGGGAGCTGGATCGCTGGTCGAATCGCCTTGCGCGCGAGCTCATCGCGCTCGGGGTCGGCCCCGAGGTCGCAGTTGCCTCCGCACTGCCGCGTTCGGTGTACTCGAATCTTGTGCTGTGGGCTGTCGCGAAGGCCGGCGGCGTCCTGGTCCCGATGGATCCGGCCTACCCGGCCGACCGTATCGAACACATGGTCCGTGATTCGGGTGCCCGGATCGGTTTGACGATCGAGGCGCATCGCACCCACCTGCCTGCCGCCACAGAGTGGTTCGTTCTCGACGATCAGCAGTTCGAGATGCAGTGCTCGACGCGACCTGACGAGCCCCTCCTGCCGGAAGAACGTCCGCGCCGGCTGCAGATCGACAACGCCGCCTACATGATCTACACGTCCGGATCGACCGGCCTGCCCAAGGGCGTGGTGATGTCGCACGCGGGTCTGGCGAACTTCGCCGCCGAGCAAGCCGCACGATACGCGCTGACCAAACGTTCACGGGCACTACATTTTTCGTCACCCAGCTTCGACGCGTCGATGCTGGAGTTGTTACTTGTCGTCCCGGTGGGTGCGGTGCTGGTGATCGTGCCTCCGGGTGTCTACGGTGGCGACGAACTCGCGACGACCATCGCGGAGCACCGCGTCACGCACGCGTTCATCACACCGGCCGCCCTGGCGACGCTCGATCCCGCTGGGCTGGACAGTCTGCAACACCTGGTGGTCGGCGGTGAGGCCGTGCCGAACCGGTTGGTCGAGATCTGGGGACCGGATCGGCAGTTCTACATCGGTTACGGCCCGACCGAGACCCAGATCATGGTGACGATCAGCGATCGGATACTCCCCGGTGACCGACCAACGATCGGTAGCCCGATCCGCGGTGTGTCGGCTTCGATACGGGATGGGTTCCTGCGCCCGGTGCCGGTCGGTGCGCCCGGTGAGTTGTACATCTCCGGGATACAACTGGCACGTGGCTATCACGCCAGGAGCGGGTTGAGCGCAGAGCGTTTCGTCGCCGACCCCTCTGATCCCGGTCGGCGGATGTATCGAACCGGAGACGTGGTCCGTTGGGTCCGAACACCATCCGGCGCGCTTGAGGTCGAATACATCGGCCGCAGCGATTTCCAGGTCAAGGTACGCGGTTTCCGCATCGAACTGGGGGAAATTGACGCGGTCCTCGCCGAGCACGATTCGGTCGAGTTCGTCACGACCCAGGGCGTCCAAGGTCCTTCGGGGGCAACGATGTTGGTCTCGTACGTGGTGCCCTCCGTTGGCACGACGGTGGGTTCGTCGGCGCTGATGACGTTCGCCGGCCGATCGCTGCCCGCGCACATGGTGCCTGCGGTGGTGATGGTGCTCGACGAGATGCCGCTGACCGTCAACGGAAAGGTCGACCGAAAGGCGCTGCCGCACCCGGCTTTCGAGGAGTCGGCCCAGGAGTATGTCGCACCGAGCACGCCAACCGAGGAGATCCTGGCCGCCGTGTTCGCCGATGTCCTCGGTGTCGAACGGGTCGGTGTCACCGACTCCTTCTTCTCCCTCGGCGGCGACAGCATCATCTCGATCCAGCTGGTATCCCGCGCCAAGGCGGCCGGTGTCCTGATCTCGGCGCGCAACATATTCGAGCACAAAACCGTTGCCGAAATTGCCCGGGTGGCGACCATGAGTGCCGACGCGGCGGTCACGGTTCTCGAAGAGCTGCCCGGTGGTGGCGTCGGTGAGATGCCCGCAACCCCGATCGTGCGATGGATGATCGAGCGAGGTGGCGGGCACAACCGCCTGATCATGCCGCTGTACGTGGCGCTGCCCGAATCCATCGACCACGCACAACTCGTGGACACACTCGCGGCGGTGGTCGATCACCACGACATGCTCAGGGCCTCGCTCTCATACGAGGACGGCACGATCAATGTCCGGGATCGTCAGGTGCTCGATATCGCAGGCATGATCGAACGCGTCGAGTTCGGCGCTTCGGCAGCTCCCGGGACGCCGGCGTTCGCCGAATTGGTCGAACCTGCCTTCGATCGTGCGGCCGCCCAACTGGATTTGGCCCGGGGGCAGGTGTTGCGGCTGGTGTGGCTGCAACCCGAACCCGATGTGTCCGGTGGCGGCCGGTTGTTGATCGTCGCCCATCACCTGGTCGTCGACGGTGTGTCCTGGCGGGTTCTCGTCGAGGATCTGGTGACGGCATGGCAGGCGGTTTCGCAGAACCAGCCGCCGCAACTGAAACCGGTCGGTACCTCCATGCGTCGTTGGGCGCACGCTCTGTCGGAGCAATCCGTCGATCCGGACCGGGTCGCCGAACTCGGCTTCTGGTCGAATCTGCTGGAACAGGGCAGCGCCGATATCGGCGGGCGTCCGCTCGATCCGGCTCTGGACGTGTTCGGCACCGTGGAATCGGTGAAGCTACAACTACCCGAGCATGTGACCGACGCGCTTCTCACCACGGTCCCAAGGGTTTTCGGTGGCGGGGTCAACGACGGTCTGCTGGCCGTCCTCGCGATCGCATCGATCGCCTGGCTACGCGACCGCGGGGTCCACACCGACGCAACCACGATCAAACTCGAAGGTCATGGCCGAGAGGAAGAGGTCGTCTCCGGAGCCGACCTGTCGCGGACGGTGGGATGGTTCACCACCATGTTCCCGCTGGGGCTGGATCTGACCGGCGTCGACATCGATGACGCGCTGGCAGGTGGGCCTGCGGTTGCCGATGCCGTGAAATCGATCAAGGAACAGCTCTTGGCGGTACCCGACAAGGGCATCGGCTACGGGATGCTGCGATACCTGAATGCAGATACCGCGCATCACTTGTCGGCCTATCCGCAACCTACGATCGGGTTCAACTATCTCGGCCGGATCGGTACCGAGAGCGCGTCGGGTGCAGTCGGATGGTTGCCGGCGCCAAGCGGTGAACTCGCCGCATCGGCAGGCCCGGATCCAGACATGCCGGTGGCCGCCGCTATCGACATCAACGCCGCGGTGACCGGCGATCGACTCGAGGCGACGTTCGCGTTCCCGAACACACTGCTGCGCGAGTCCGAGGTGCGATCGCTCACCGATTTGTGGATCCGGGCCGCGAAAGCAGTTGCCGAGTGGTCGTCGAGTGCGTCCGGCCGGGTGTTCACACCGTCGGATCTGCCGCTGGTGAATCTCGATCAACGCGCCGTCGACATGCTTGCGATCGACTATCCGTCGATGACCGACGTGTGGTCGCTGTCGCCGTTGCAACGTGGGATGTTGTTCCACGCCAGGCTCGCCGAGGGTTCGCTCGACGTGTACACCTCGCAGGTGATCCTTCGATTGGGGGGTACCGTCGACATCGGTCGGTTGCGCGCGGCGGCTGCGGCGCTGCTCGATCGCCATCCGAATCTGCGTGCCGCGTTCCGCGATGATCTCTCCGATGAAGCCGTCGCGGTCATCGTCGAATCCGCCGTGGCTCCGTTCGCAGAGCATGATCTGCGCGCCGATCCCGATGCCGAGGACGTCCGTGCTGCGATCCTCGA
The DNA here is from genome assembly GCF_056786475.1 of Williamsia sp. Y844. Classification (NCBI taxonomy): domain Bacteria; kingdom Bacillati; phylum Actinomycetota; class Actinomycetes; order Mycobacteriales; family Nocardiaceae; genus Williamsia; species Williamsia sp. Y844. The sequence goes on along the minus strand of NZ_JBXCJB010000001.1, from coordinate 634,809 downwards.
CGAAGACAGGAATCGCCGATTCGAGATGCACGCGCCACCGCTGATGCGGTTCACGGCAATCCGGCTCGATGCCGATCGGGTCGACTTCGTGATGACGAGCCACCACATCCTCCTCGATGGCTGGTCCATGCCGCTGATACTGCGTGAGCTGTTCACGCTGTATGCCACCAGCGGCGATGCCACGGTGCTGCCTGCGCCTCGTTCATACCGGGGGTTCCTGCAGTGGCTTGCCTGCCGGGATCTGGCGGCGTCGGTGGAACATTGGGCTGCGGCGTTGTCCGAGGTCACCGAGCCCACGTTGCTGGCGCCGGCAAATCGTGCCCGCGAGCAGCAGAGCATGCCCGGTGAGATGCTCCTCGAGATCAGTCCGGAGCGGACGACGGAGCTCGATGCGGTCGCCAAACGCCTTGGGGTGACGATGAACACGGTCGTCCAGGCGGCCTGGGGTCTGGTGCTTTCGCGACTGACCGGCCGGGATGACGTGGTATTCGGTGCCACTGTTTCGGGTCGGCCAGGCCACCTCGAGGGTGTGGAGTCGATGATCGGCTTGTTCATCAACACACTGCCCGTCCGAGCCCGGATCAACAGGTCCGAGACACTCGCCGACTTCCTGGTGCGGTTGCAGGTCGAGCAGTCCGAACTGGTCGAACACCACTACGTGGGGTTGCCGGTGATCGCCGGACGCGTCGGGGCCGGAGCCGGTTTCGACACGCTGACGGTCTTCGAGTCCTACCCGGTCGATGCCGTGGCATCAGGCTCGGTCACCGACATCGACGGTTTGCGGGTGCTCGATGTGTCCGGTGTGGACGCGAACAACTTCCCCCTGTCGCTGTTCATCACTGCGGGCGACCGAGTGCGCCTGCAGGCGAAGTTCCTCGCCGATGTGTTCACCCATGACGAAGTCGATGTCATCCTGGCGCGGGTTGATCACATGCTCGCCCAGATCGCCGCTCAGCCCGACGTCCCGGTCGGCCGGGTCGACGTGCTGGTCCCGGCCGAGCGCGAGCAACTCGCGGGATTCAACGCAACCGAGGTCGACGTTCCGGACCGCACTCTGGTCGACCTGTTCGATGCACAGGTGCTCCGCACCCCGGACGCCGACGCCCTCGTCTTCGAAGGCGAGGTGCTGAGTTACGCCGAATTCGATTCCCGCGCAAACCGTCTCGCGCGCCATCTCATCGGGATGGGTGTCGGGCCCGAATCGAAGGTCGCCATCGCAATGCGGCGGTCACTGGACCTGCTGGTGGGGATGTACGGGATCATCAAAGCCGGGGCGGCATACGTCCCGATCGACCCCGACCACCCGGCGGATCGGACCACCTACGTTCTGCAGATCGCGGATCCGGTGTGTGTGCTGACGACCGTCGGTGACGGAATCGACATCTCGGCGGATTTCGCGGTCGTCGAGATCGACACCCTTGATCTCTCCGATCTGCCCGCCGGCCCGGTCACCGATGTCGACCGCATCGCGTCGCTGCGGCCCGGCAACACCGCATACGTCATGTTCACCTCGGGTTCCACCGGAAAGCCGAAGGGTGTGGTCATCACCCATCGCGCGATCGTCAACCAGTTGCTGTGGAAGCAATCCGAGTACCGGCTCGGGACCGACGACGTGGTGTTGCAGCAGATAGCGATGACGTTCGACGTGTCGGTCTGGGAGTTCTTCTGGGGACTGCAGAACGGTGCCACCCTGGTGATCGCCAAACCCGACGGACACAAGGACATGCGCTATCTGGCATCGCTCATCGAGCAGTACGGGATCACGACAGCAACGTTCGTCCCGTCCCCGTTGGGAGTGTTCGTGGCCGAGGCGGATCCGTCCGCGCTGCGCACCTTGCGCCACGCGTTCGTGATCGGTGAGGCGCTGCCGCCGGAGACCGCGGAGCGCTTCCGTGAACTGTGTTCGGCGAGCCTGAACAACATGTACGGTCCGACCGAAGCGGCCGTCAGCGTGACGAATTGGCAAGTTGGACAGGCGGATACGCAGACAGTTCCCATCGGTGTGCCACAGTGGAACGTCACCGCCCACGTGCTCGACTCCGGTCTGCGACCGACCCCGGCCGGTGTGGCCGGTGAGCTGTACCTCGGTGGCACCCAGCTGGCACGTGGCTATCTGCAACGTCCGGGGATCACCTGCGACCGGTTTGTCGCCAATCCGTTCGGGCAGCCGGGGGAGCGGATGTACCGGACCGGCGACCTGGTGCGCCGCCGGGCCGACGGGGCCCTGGAGTACATCGGACGCACCGACTTCCAGGTCAAACTGCGCGGCCAGCGTATCGAACTCGAGGAGATCGAATCGGCGGTGCTGGCCTATACCCCGATTCGCCAGAGCGCGGTGCTGGTACACAAGGATCCGCGGACCGGGGACCACCTGATCGCTTACGTGATCGCGCACCGGGGCGCCGACCTCGACACAGAACAATTGCGAGCCGTTGTGGGTCGTTCGCTGCCGAAGTACATGGTGCCCGATGCGGTTGTCGTGCTCGACGAGTTCCCGCTGAACCCGAGTGGCAAGCTGGACCGGAAACTGTTGCCGCTACCCGAGTTCCATCGGATCGGAGAGTACGTGGCGCCGGCCACCGAGATCGAACGCATCGTCGCGGACGTGCTGGCCGAGGTTCTGGGGCTCGAAAGGGTGTCGGCGGACGCGTCGTTCTTCGATCTCGGCGGTAACTCGCTGTCGGCCACGCGACTTGTCGCGCGGCTGACCGACGCGCTCGGTACACCGATGTCGCTGCGGGCGATCTTCCTCGATCCGACCGTGACCGGGATCGCGGCAAGTGCAGAATCCGGAGGTGGTTCGTCCGCCGGTGTATTCGATGTCATGCTGCCGATTCGAGAGCAGGGCGCCGGTAATCCGGTGTTCTGCATCCACCCGGTGCTCGGGCTGGCCTGGGCGTATCGGGGGCTGATCGACGCAATGGATCCCGCGATCCCGATCTATGGTGTCCAGTCACCGGCAGCGACCGGTCAGTGGAATCCGGAATCGGTCGAGGAGATAGCGGCCAGATATGCCGATGAGATCCGCGCGATCCGGCCTGATGGTCCGTACCGGTTGCTGGGTTGGTCGCTCGGTGGCGTGATCGCTCACGCGGTCGCGGCACGACTGCAGGACGAGGGGCAGCAGGTCGAGATGCTCGTGATGTTCGACAGCTTCCCAGGGGAGTCGGCCAAAGTCCTCGGGGAGGAGGGTGTCGCACCCAGCGAGATCATCGCCGGGCTGGGACTGCCCGCCGAGATGGGGGTCGATCCGGTTCTGGATTCTCCCGACATCGTCGCCGGGAAACTTCGGGAAGCCGGCGGTCCGGCATTTGCAGATGTCACCGCGGAGTGGCTCGAGAACATGATCGCGACGGCCACGCAATCCATGACGTTGATGCGCCGCTATGAACCGCGGACCGTCGACGGCGATCTCCTGCTGTTCACGGCGGGCTCGGGGCGCGACGACGACACCATCGCACCGCGCGCATGGCGAGGCGCCGTGTCGGGAGAGGTGGTTCACCACAGCGTCGAGGCCACGCACTGGGCGATGATGAGCGCGGACGCGCTGGCACAGGCGGGCCCGATGTTGGCAGAGTTCCTCGCCGACAGGTCGAGTAGTGTTGACCGGTGATGGTCGATCCGATGGGCGTGGGTGGCGGAGCAAGTCAGAGCGGGGTCTTCTACACCAGATCCGGCTAACAACAGGATCCGACAGAACGACAAACAGGCGACATCACTCTCGGTGCATCCGGAGTGGAAGGGAGTATCAACATGACCAACCCATTCGACGACGAGGACGGCCGTTTCTTCGTGCTCGTCAATGACGAGAATCAGCACTCGCTGTGGCCGACCTTCGCCGAGATCCCGGCGGGCTGGAACAAGGTTTTCGGCGAAGATTCACGGGCTGCCTGCCTCGAATACGTCGAGCAGAACTGGACCGACCTGCGGCCGAAGAGCCTGATCGACGCGATGAACGCGGACCAGGCGAACAAGGACTGACAACGCGCACGAGGGGGACCGTCCGACGGACGGTCCCCCTCGTCGGTGTGTCCGGACCGGGTTGTGACATCAACCCCGCGCCGCGGCCGCCCGGCGGTAGGACAGAAGTGCCGGATAGGCGAAGACCACCAGTATGCCGACGGCCCAGATGAGGGTCTTGATGAGATTTTCTGCCACCGGACCGCCGATGGCCAACGCCCGCATCGTTTCTATCGCGCATGTCATCGGTTGGTTCTGGACCAATGGCTGCAGCACTTCCGGGTAGGCCTCGACCGGCGAGAACCCCGAATTGAAGAACATCAGCAGACTGGTGCACAGCGACATGATGGGCACCAGGGGAGCGTTTGACGCCGACATCGCCACTGTGAGAACGATGGTCGAGTACGCCGCACCGTAGAGAAGTGCCACTGCGAAGATCCCGACGGCCGAAAGCAGCCCTTCGTCGAAACGCCAGCCGATGAGCATTCCGGCCGTCGTGATCACGAGCGTACCGACGAGGATCCGCAGCATCTCCACGGTGATCCGCGACGTCAGGTCGGCCCCGCGGTGGACCGGCATGACGTACAGGCGCGTCAGCAAGCCGGTTCGGCGTTCACTGATCAAGCGGGTCCCGACTGCCAGCGAACCGAACATCGCCCCGACGAGCACCACCAGTGGAACAGTGCCGTATGCACTGTTCTCCCCGGTCGCACCGCCGACCGCATCACCGAGCACCACCTTGAACATGACCATGCTCAGCAACGGGAACAGCAGACTCTGAATCAGGGTCAGCCGGTCCCGGGTGACAACTCGGAGCTGTCGTCCGGTGAGGATTTTCGAATGCGTGAGATAGGCGCGAAACCCTCGCTCGTCGGTGGTCCGGGCGGCGGGGAATCGTGTCGCGGCCGTCGTGGACCTCCCGCTGAGCGCGGCCGCTTGTTCCGTCGCGGCTTGTTCCGCCGCGATCTGTGCCGCCGCGATCTGCCCGAGATCCAGCCGGACCGTGGGCGCCTGCTGCATCGCCGGGGTCAGTTCCACCGGGTCCAGGGAGTCCCGGTCGGTGATCCGGGTCATTGGGCGCCCGGTCTGTTCGGGTGCCTGCGGGTATCTCACGGCCGAATGTTCGGAGGTCCATTCGGCTGCCGCGGCCCCGGGGGAAAGCAGGGTCCACGGACCGACGAGGGTCTGATGGGAGCCGGACTGGCCGGCATCGGCCCGGTCTTGTTCCTCCTGGGAAAAGCGTGTGGTGGGCTGATCGCCGGTGCGGACGCGGCGCGGCGAGGGACTCGATCCGCCGGTATCGCTGCGCCACCAGTGCTGTTGGGGGGCGCCGTCGTCTCCTCTGTGCCTGCTCATCGTCGGCTGCTCCGGATCGTCACGAGGGCACCGGCGGCCAGACCCGCCGCGGTGATGCCTGCCGCCCAGCAGATGGACGGCAGCGCCAGTTCCCAGGACACATCGCCCGCGTCGAATCCACGCATCAGTTCGGTGAACTGTGAGATCGGCTGATTGCGCGCAAACGGCTGGATCCATTCGGGAAAGCGCTCTTCGGGCACGAAACCGGTCGAGAGCATTCCGAGGATCAACTGGGGGAGGGCCAGGGCCTGGCTGGTGGCCGCGGGGTTCTTCGAGACGGCGCCGATCGTATCGGCGCCGAAGGCGAGAATCACGCCGACGACCATCGCGACCCCGATGAACCCGATGAAATCGAGGAGCCCGGCGGTGGGCCTCCAGCCGATCACCAGACCCGAGATGATCGCCCACACCAGTGAGATCACCAACAGCACGACGTTCGAGGCCAATCGGGCCAACGGCGGGACAAAGGTGTTCACCGGCATACTGCGTAACCGGTTGGTCAGCCCCGTACTGCCGTCGTTCGCCGCACGCATCGCGGCCGACGTCGCGACGAAGCCCACCGACTGCAGGCAGATGACGGGCATGAGGAACTGCGCGTAATCCATTCCGGGATAACCATCCATGATGGTCCGCAGCGGAATGTAGAAGCAGAGCGTCAGCAGCACGGGTGCGGTGATGGACAGGAAGAACTCGCCCTGTCGCTTCATACCGATGATGGAACGTTGGGTCAGGGCCAGCCACTGACGGCCGGGTCTGACCGAGGGGCGGCGACCGCCTGCGGAAATCGCCACCCGCGTGGCGTCGGTCACTGTCATGCGTGCTCCGCGCCGTCGGCCGGGCCTTCCGTCAGCTTGAGGAACACGTCGTCCAGTGACGGTCGCCGCAAGCCCACATCGGTGAGTTCTATGCCGGCCAAATCGGTGAGACGTACGACATCGACCAGAGTCTGCGTCGAACGCACCGCAGGCATGGTCAGCGAGTTGCGGTTCAGATCGATCCGTATCTCGTCCGCAGGAACGAGTTCGGTCAGCAACGCCTTGATCCGGGCGAGGTCGTCCGGGTTGCTCGTGACAACTTCACAGAACGTCCCACTGACCTGTTCCTTGAGTTCTGCCGCGGTGCCCTCGGCGATGACGCGGCCCTTGTCGATCACCACGATCCGGTCGCTGAGGAGGTCTGCCTCTTCCAGGTATTGAGTTGTCAGCAATGTGGTGATCCCCAGGTCTCGCAGCGAGGTCACGATGTTCCAGACATCCTGGCGGCTACGCGGATCGAGTCCGGTCGTGGGCTCGTCGAGGAAGACGACCTCGGGCCGCACCACCAAACCGCACGCGATGTCGATTCTGCGGCGCATGCCGCCGGAGAATTTTCCGACGCGTCGCGACGCGGCATCGACGAGATCGAAGGCATCGAGGAGCTCGGCAGCGCGCTGCGCCGCCTCGGTTTTGCTCAGGCCCATCAACTTGCCGAACAACACCAGGTTCTCGCGGCCGGTCAAGGACTCGTCCAGAGCCGCGAACTGGCCCGTCAGCATGATCGAGGCGCGAACGGCGGCCCGGTCCCGGACGACGTCGTAGCCGGCGATGCGCGCAGTGCCCTCGTCCGGTGTGAGCAAGGTGGCAAGCATGTTGACCGTCGTCGTTTTCCCGGCACCGTTGGGACCCAGTAGGCCGAGCACGGTGCCGGTTGGCACCTCGAAGCTGACTCCGTCGACGGCCGTGAAGTCGCCGAAACGCTTCACCAGCCCGTCGGCAACCACGCCGTGCGTATGCGCAGCGACCGACACGTCGAACTCACCTGACCGGCTCGTTCGGGCACCACCACTGTGCTTAGCTTGCATTTCGATCCCGTCGTCATCTTGGTCACGCGGCGACGCGATCGCCCTTACCTGACGTCATCGAACGTATCGCAGAATCCAGCAGTAACACCAAGTGGTCATCCGGCGATAACCCTCCCCAGAAAAGGAAAAATTCCGTTTTGCTTGGTAATAGCCTTCAAATGCATAGTTTAGCGACGGCGTTATGGGGGAATATCCCAGGGGTGCAGGCGGAATGTCGTGTGATAGGTGCAGTTTGATTAGCAGGTCGCGGAAAGGGGTGGGCGTTGTGGTGACACAGGTCCGAGGTGATGACAAAGAGATGTATCCCATAGTTGGGGTACAGACCCTCCGAGGTCGGCGAGACCCCCGAGCCCTGACCGAACTGCTGGCCGTCGCGGCCGACGCCGCGCCCGACCGGCCCGCAGTGAGCGGAAGTGACTTCACGGTGACGTTCGCGGACCTGCGGGCACGCGCCCAAGGGGCCGCCACCGCCATGACCGGTTCACCACGCATCGACGACTCCGCCCTCACAGTCGCGTTGATGACAACCGTTCCAGGGCTCGCCGTGGCCGGCCCTCGTGCCCTCGAGGAGACGTTGGGCGCTATCCGGCTCCGGGCCCTGATCGTCCTCGCGGAGGGCTGAGCCGCGGGCGGTCCGCCGCACCCCGCCATCGACATCTCGCCCGAGGGTGGGAGAAATCCTGCGGCGTTGGGCAATCTGCTGTTCCGGTGGCACCGAATCCCTTGAATCCGGTTCCGGCCGACGTCGGGTCTTGTCCTCCGTACGTCCAGTTGTCTGATCTTGACGATCAAATGTGACGGGCTGCACATTTCGGTGATGTAACGGCTTTGCTCGAAACCTTTCCTTATGGTGTTTGTCCTGTGACCATGGGCTGTGCAAGGCCCTCTCAAGTCGCTGGAGGGCCCAGGTTTGGAGTGCAAATGGCTACCTCAACTGTTCGGTCCCGCCACCAGGTCGCGGACGAGACTTCTGGACCTATCGAACTGCCCGACGCTGTCGCCCGGATCGCCGCCGCGACACCAGAACGCGTGGTGGCCCGTTACCGCGAGCGTGCGCTGACCTACCACGAACTCGATGCCGCGATCAGGCTGATGATGCCGGTGATCCGGGGTCAACGGATGGATGATCGGTCCGCGGTGGTGGCGGCGATCTTCGCGGGCCTGCCTGCTCTGGGCGGCGAGCCCGATCCGGCCGTGGTGGCATCGGTCGTCGACGGAGCCGTCAACGGTATATCCACCGACGTGGTCGACCTGCACAACATCATCGCGCCCGTTGCGCCGATGCATGCCGGCGGCACAAATGAGATCGACCTCCGCGTCGTCGCCAGCCGGTTGTCCGGCGCCTGACCGGCTCCCCGATCCGCCGTGTGTTTCTCCGGCGACTCCTTTAGTCCGCTGCCCTGCCGCACCCGGTGGGGCTCGTTGGCGGATCTGTTCGTCCCTGCGCGGTCGCGCTGTGCCGCCCGGTTCCCCGACGTGGGACCGCGCTGACAGATTTTCCTGTCTAACTACTCATTCACGAAAATTTATTTAGAGTGGTAAATAACCTCCGATCAGGCGAAATGCGGAATAAGCAGGGCCGTGGACTTTGGCATCGCCAGATGCATGTAAGCTGAGTTCTTTGTGTCCCGAGGCGAGCATTTCGTTCGAGAATGGAGCGAGAGCTTTTGATTGCTGGCCGCTCCGACGAACCAGTGAATATACCCGGTGGCGCAATATTTGAGCTTTCGGCCGCGCAGCGCGGAATCTATTTCGCCCAGCAATCCCTGGGTACGATTCCGATCAATATCGCCCAGTACGTCGAATTGGTCGGGCGCATCGATCCAGATCTGCTGAGCAGGGCCTCCCAGGTTGCCGGCCGGGAGATGGGCTCGGCTTATCTGAGCCTGGTCGAGACCGGCGGACTACCGCTCCAGTTCGTCGACAAGTCGATCGACGACAGCATCGAGTTCGTCGACCTGTCCGGGGAGCCCGATCCGCACGCCGCCGCACAACGGTGGATGCGCGAGGAGTACCGGCGCCCCGTCGACGTGCTGGCCGATCGACTCACGGTCAGTGCGCTGCTGCGCCTCGGCGAGGACCATCACTTCTGGTACGTCCGCACTCACCACATCGCCCTCGACGGATTCGGTTCGATGGCCACGGTCACCCGGATCGCCGAGGTGTACTCGGCACTGGTGGCCGGACGTGAGCCGGCGCCGTCCAAGGGCGCCGCACTGCCCGACATCATCGCGGACGAACGCAAGTACCGGGACTCTGATCGCTTCGTCAAGGATCGCGACTATTGGTCAGAGCGCACGGCCGACCTGCCCGGCCCGCTGTCCCTGTCTGCGCACCGTGCTGCCCCCGGCGCCTATTCACAACTCGCCTCGGGCACCCTTCCCGACGACATCGCCGCAATGCTCGACGAGGCGGCCGAGAAGTCCGGAGGCAGCACCGCGCCGACGGTGATCGCCGCCTTTGCCGCCTACCTGGCCCGGATGACCGACAGCGAAGACGTCGTGTTGAGCCTGCCCGTCTCGGGGCGCAACACCGCCAAACTCCGCCGTGCGGGCGGCATGGTCTCCAACATCGTCCCGCTGCGCCTGACGGTGGCGTCGGCCACGACAATCGACGAGCTCATCACAGATGTGCAGACCGAACTGACGGGCGCGCTGCGGCGGCAGCTCTATCGGCACGAGGACATCCGCCGCGACATCGGGCAGGGCACCGGCAGGCGTGGTCTGTTCGGCCCGTCCATAAACCTGATGATGTTCCATCCCATCCTGGAACTCGGCGATGTCGTCGGACATCTGCACGTCCTCACCACCGGTCCTGTCGAGGACCTCTCGATGAACCTGTATCCGGGTGTGTCGGGCTCGAACCTGCGGGTTGACTTCGAGGCGAACCCGCAGTCCTACTCCGACGCCGACCTCACCCGGCACCACGAACGCTTCACCCACTTCCTCGGCCGGCTGCTGCAGGCCGCCCCTGGAACGCCGGTCGGATCGCTCACCCTGGGCTCATCGGCCGAGATCGCGGCGACGACGGTGGAACCGAATGACACCGAGCACGAGGTCGATGCCACTGACCTGATCGCGATGTGGCGCCGCCAGGTAGAGCGGACCCCGGATGCGACGGCCTTCGTCGACGGGTCCCGCCGGGTGACCTTCGCCGAGTTCGACGCCTGGACCAACCAGCTCGCACGACATCTCATCGCCGCAGGCGTGGGACCCGACGTCCGCGTAGGGGTGGCCCTGCGCCGCGGCCTCGAGCTCGTGGCAACCCTGTACGCGGTCCTCAAGGCCGGTGGTGCCTACGTACCCATCGATCCGGACCATCCGCGAAGCCGGACGATCGACGTCCTGCAGACCGCTGCGCCGATCTGTGTTGTCGTCGCCGGCGCCGATCGCGCCGTGGTCGCGGACACCGGCGTCGAGGCCGTCGAACTCGAGCAGATCGATCTCGCCGGTTACCCGGATGCGCCGCTGACCGACGGAGAGCGCCGGTTGCGCCCGGACTCCCTGGCCTACGTCCTGTTCACCTCCGGCTCGACGGGCAAACCCAAGGGCGTTGCGGTTCCGCATCGCGCCGTGGTCAACCAGATGGCATGGCTGGCCGGGCACTACGGAATCGGGCCCGACGACGTTGTCCTGCAGAAGACGCCGACGACGTTCGACGTCTCGGTGTGGGAGCTGTTCGCACCGACCGTGGGCGCACGGGTGGTCATCGCCCGGCCCGACGGGCACCTGGATCCGCAGTACCTGCTCGACGTGATCACGTCGGAGCGGGTAACCGCGACCTCGTTTGTACCCTCGATGCTGCAGCTCTTCCTGGGCGAGAACGGACCCATCGACCCCGCCGCCCTGCGTCTGCTGCTGGTGGCCGGTGAGGCCTTCGGCGAGCGGCTGGCCCATCGGGCGAGTCGCGAGCTACCCGCCGTCCGGATCGAAAACCTTTATGGCCCGACCGAATTCACCGTTCATGCCACATCCGCGTCGGTCGGCCCGGACATCGATCGCGGTGTCCCGATCGGCCGTCCGGTGTGGAACTGCCAGGTCTGGGTCCTCGACCGGCAACTGCGGCCGTGTGTGGTCGGCGCCGTCGGCGAGCTCTACCTGTCGGGTGAGCAGCTCACCCGCGGCTACCTCGGCCGCGCCGATCTGACCGCGGAACGATACGTGCCTGCCGTCTTCGGACCTGCCGGAACACGTATGTACCGCACCGGTGATCTGGTTCGCTGGTCGGCAGACGGAGCACTGGAGTACCAGGGACGCAGCGACTTCCAGGTCAAGGTCCGCGGACTTCGCATCGAACTCGGGGAGATCGAATCCGCGGTGCTGTCGGACGCCACTGTTCGCGAGGCAGTGGTGACGGTCCACGAGAGCGAACACGGTCAGCGCCTGGTGGTCTACGTGGTCGGTGCCGCCGGGCAATCGTCGATCGACACCGCCGCCCTGACCAACACCGTCGCGGCCTTGGTTCCCGACTACATGCTGCCCGATGCGTTCGTCGAACTACCGCAGATGCCACTGGGGCCCAGCGGCAAGATCGATCGTAAGGCGTTGCCTGCACCCGACTTCACGGTACGCACCACCGCATTCCGCGCTCCGACCACGGACGCCGAAAAGGCCATCGCCGGACTCGTCGGCGACCTGCTCGGACATCCGGAGGTCGGACTCGACGATTCGTTCTTCGGTCTCGGTGGCGACAGCATCATGTCCATCCAGCTCGTCTCCCGCGCCCGAGCGATCGGTCTGCACTTTTCGTCGCGAGAGGTGTTCGAGCACAACACCATCGGCGCGCTGGCATCGGTCGCCAGGGACGAGGGGTCGGCAGCCGTGGTCCACGAACTGCCCGGTGGGGCAGTGGGCGAGGTGGCGCTGACGCCGATCATGCGGTGGATGACCGCCGAGCCCGAGAATGCACGAGCGTTCTCCCAGTCGGTGGTGGTACCTGCCCCCGAGCCCTTCTCTGTCGACACTCTGAACCGCACGCTTGCCGCCGTGGTGGCCCACCACGACATCTTGCGATCGCGCCTGTTCGGTGACGATGCGGGACGCCTGCACCACGTCATCGATCCCACCTCCGACGCCAGAGCTGTTGCGGTATCGGAGATCACGGTGAACCCGGCGCCCGGGACGGCGGGGTTCGACGACGCCGTTGCCGCCGCTGCGCTCGATGCCACCGAAGCGCTCGATCCGGCCACAGGGTCGATCATGTCGGTGACGGTGGTGACCGGCGACTGGGCTCCCGAGCTCGGTCGGCGTCTGCTGATCGTGCTCCATCATCTCGCGGTCGACGGGGTCACCTGGCGAATCCTGTTGCCGGACCTGGCCATCGCCTGGTCGGCGGCCGCCGCAGGTGATGAGGTGGTGCTCGCGCCGACCGGCACCTCGATGCGCCGCTGGGCTCACAATCTGACCGAACTGGCCGCGCAGCCCGAGCTCACCAGCGAACTCGGCCACTGGCGTTCGGTGCTCTCTGCGATCGACGATCAGAGCCTGCGGGTCGATCCCGCCCGCGATCTGGTCGGGACCCTGCGGCGCCGGGAGTTCACGATCTCGCCCGCGCTCACCGACGCCCTGCTGACGCGGGTGCCGCAGGCCTTCCACGGTGGTGTGAACGACGGGCTGCTCGCGGCGCTGTCGCTGGCCGCGAGCACCTGGCTGGGTGAACGCGGCGACGCCGAGACGGAGACGCACGGCACGCAAGCGCTCGGACGGTCAATCGTCGTGGCACTCGAAGCGCATGGCCGCGAGGAAGAACTGCTCGCCGGATCCGACCTCTCCCGGACTGCCGGCTGGTTCACCACCGCCTATCCGGTACTCCTGCGCACCACCGGCATCGATGTCGACGATGCGATGGCCGGTGGCGCCGCCGCGGGTGATCTGGTCAAGTCGATCAAGGAACAGCTCGCCGCGGTACCCCGGCGCGGTGTCGGCTTTGGCCTGCTGCGGTATCTGAACGAGGCCGGTGCCGCCGAACTGTCGCAGTTCGCCGAACCCGCGATCGGTTTCAACTACCTGGGCCGGCTGTCCGGTACCGGGATGTCAGGTCCCTGGATCCCGGACGGCGAGAGTGCCCTGCGGGGGACCCGCGGCACCGCGGTGCCTGTTCGGACCGCACTGGACATCAACGCGATGGTGACCGAATCGGCGGCAGGCCCGCAGTTCTCGGCCACGATCGAATATCCCGCCGCGCTGCTCGATGACGCCTCGGTGGACCGCTTCACAGAACTGTGGACCCAGGCGCTGGAATCGATTGCGCTGCACGCGGCGTCGCCAGGGGCGGGTGGTCTGACCCCATCCGATCTGGCGCTGGTGGACCTGCGGCAGCCGCAGGTCGACGAGCTCGAGCAGCGATTCGACGACATCGTCGACGTGTGGCCGCTGACACCCCTGCAGGAGGGGCTGCTGTTCCATGCCGAGCTCGCCGCCGACGGGATGGATGTCTACGCCGCTCAGATGGTGCTCGATCTGACCGGTGTCGATCCCGACCGGATGAGGCGCAGCGCCCAGGCGTTGATCGACCGACATCCCAACCTGCGCAGCGCATTTGTCACCGACAGCGAGGGCACGGCTCTGGCTGTGGTCCCGTCACGCGTGGAGGCACCCTGGAGCGAGCACGACCTGACCGAGGTCGACGAGAGCGATCGCGAGACACGTGTCTCGGAGCTGACACATCAGGAACGGATCGCCCCGTTCGAGATGGACGCTGCGCCGCTCATCCGGTTCACGATGATCAGGCGCGGCGCCACGTCGTACCGCTTCGTGGTGACCAATCACCACATCCTGCTCGACGGCTGGTCCATGCCGATCTTCATGGGCGACCTGCTCGAGATCTACCGTGCAGGCGGCGATGCGAAGGCGCTGCGCCCCGCAGCTCCCTACCGGAACTATCTGACCTGGCTGCGGTCGCAGTCGACCGACGCGGCGCTGTCCGCATGGACCGCGGCCCTGGCCGGCGTGACCGAACCGACCACGCTCTTTCCGGCGGCCTCCGCGCACAGTGCCGGTCAGGTGCCGCATGTGGTCGACGTCGATGTCGCCGACGACGTCTCGCGCCGGTTGACCGAATACGTTCGGAGCGCCGGCACCACCCTCAACACCGTTCTGCAAACGGCCTGGGGAGTCGTGTTGGCGCGGTTGACCGGTCGCGACGACGTGATCTTCGGGACCACGGTGTCGGGCCGGCCGCCGCAGGTCTCGGGCATCGAGTCGATGCTCGGGCTGTTCATCAACACGCTGCCGGTGCGGGTGCGTCTGGACAACAACTCAGATCTCGACGGGCTGATCACCCGGGTCGCCAACGAGCAGACCGAACTGCTCGACCACCACACCATCGGCCTCGCAGCGATCACCGCGACCACCGACGCCGACGCGCTGTTCGACACCATGATGGTGTACGAGTCGTACCCATTCGATCGCAGCGCGCTCGCCGCCGCCGCCGCGATCGACGGGATGGCCGTCGCCGACGCCGACATCCTCGACGCCACCCATTACCCCTTGACGCTGATCGCGACAACCGAACCGGGACTGCGACTCTCGGCGAAATACCTGCCGGCGACCGTCGACCGGGATCAGGCCGAGCAGATCCTGCAGATGTTCCTGCGGGTACTGGGTGAGATCTCCACGGATTCCTCGGTTCCGGTGGGTCAGGTCGAGGTCCTGTCTGCGCCGGAGCGGACCGAACTGCTCGGCAGGCAGGGGTCCGGCGAGACCGCCTTCGACACGCTCCCCGAACTGCTCGCCGCTGCGGCCGCCACGGGCGGCGATCGCGACGCCGCCGTGTCGCCGACCGGCTCGATCACCTACCGCGAACTCGACGCACGGTCGAATGCACTGGCGCGGATCATGATCTCCCGTGGGATCGGACCCGATCAGATCGTGGCGCTGGGGATGGGCCGCTCGATCGACTTCCTGGTGGGGCTGTGGGCGGTGGCGAAGACCGGCGCCGGCTATCTGCCCGTCGACATGCAGTACCCGGCCGAGCGCATCGAACACATGCTCGCCGATTCGGGTGCGGCTTACGGGCTTTCGACGTCGACCTGGCGATCGGCGCGACCGGAGACGATCGACTGGCTCGAACTCGATTCGCAGGAGACCGCCGCCGCGATCTCGCGGGAATCGGACGCACCGGTCACCGATGCCGACCGGACCACCCCGATCCGGATCACCAACCCGGCCTACATGATCTACACCTCCGGCACCACCGGGGTCCCCAAGGGCGTGGTCGTCACCCACGGCGGCCTGGCGAGCATGATGGGTGAGCAGTCGGATCGCTTTGTGCTGACCCAGAATTCACGCACCCTGCACTTCGCTTCACCGAGCTTCGATGCGTCCGTGCTTGAGTTGTTGCTGGCGCTGGCCCACGGATCGGTGATGGTGATCGCGCCGACGGAGATCTACGGCGGCGACGAACTACACGACCTCCTCGCCGAATACGGCGTCACCCACGCCTTCATCACACCTGCCGCGCTGGCCTCGGTCGATCCCGCGGGCCTGGACTGCCTCGAATCCGTTGTCGTCGGCGGTGAGTCCTGTCCGCCCGAGCTGGTCGCGCGTTGGGCCCCGGGCCGACGCATGTTCAACGCCTACGGACCCACCGAGACAACGATTGTCGCGAGCATCGCGGGACCGATGGACCCTGCCGGTGAGATCACGATCGGCTCACCGGTGCGTGGGCTGACGTCGCTGATCCTCGACCGCCGTCTGCAGCCGGTCCCGGTGGGCGTCGACGGTGAGTTGTTCCTGAGCGGCCCGGCGGTGGCCCGCGGCTATCACAACCGCGCCGCGCTGACCGCCGAACGCTTCATCGCCGATCCGCATGGCGCACCCGGTGCCCGCATGTACCGAACCGGTGACGTGGTGCGGTGGGTCCGCACCGAATCCGGTGGCCTCGAGGTGAAGTACGTCGGACGCAGCGACTTCCAGGTCAAGGTTCGCGGCTTCCGCATCGAACTCGGGGAGGTCGACGCCGCATTGGCCGCGCACCCCGACATCGACTTCGCGGTCACCTCCGGCGCCCGGATGCCCTCGGGCGTCACCACCTTGGTGGCGCATGTGCTGGCTTCGAAGCCGTTGGACACCAAGGCTGTTCGGGATTTTGTCGGCGAGCGGCTGCCCTCGCACATGGTGCCCGCCACCATCGTGTTCCTGGCCGAGATCCCGCTGACCCAGGCAGGCAAACTCGACCGATCCGCGCTGCCCGAACCGGACCTGGCTGCGCTGGCCTCGGCCGGTGCGGCGCCGTCGACGGAGACCGAGCGGATGCTGGCCGCGGTGCTGGCGGAGGTCCTCGGACTGTCATCGATCGGCGTGAGTGACTCGTTCTTCGATCTCGGCGGCAACTCGCTGGTGGCCACCAAGGCGGCGGCCCGCATCAGCGCGCTCGTCGGTCGCCGCGTGGCGGTGCGCGAGATCTTCGAGAACCCGACAGTGGAAACGCTGGCCAGGTGCCTCGACACCACGCCGATCGAAGCCGACCTGCCCGAACTCGTGGCAGGCGGGGCGGGGGAGCGGCCACCGTTGTCGCTCGCCCAGCAGGCCATGTGGTTGCTCAATCGTCTCGATCCGCAGTCCCCGGCCTACAACATCGTGCTGCCTTTGCGGCTGTCCGGCGCACTCGATGTCGAGGCCCTGACGGCCGCAATCGCAGACGTACTCGAGCGCCAGCACACGCTGCGCTCGGTGTTCCCGGACACCGCCCACGGCCCGTACCAGCGGGTGCTGTCGGCGGACGATGTCCAGGTCGATCTCGACCCGGTGGACGTCGCCGACGAGGGTCAGATGCTCTCCGCTGCAGCAGATTTCGCCGCCCGCGGTTTCGATGTCACCGAAGCGGCCCCGGTTCGGTCCCGGTTGCTGCGTGCCGGCGGCGAACACCTGCTGATCGTGGTCGTCCACCACATCGTCGCCGACGGCGCCTCGATGGCTCCGCTGGCCCGTGATCTGGTGACCGCCTACGCAGCCCGGACCACCGGTACCGATCCGCAGCTCACCTGGGCGCCGCTTCCGGTGCAGTACACCGATTACGCGCACTGGCAGCGGCAGGTGCTCGGTTCGCCGGATGATCCCGCGTCCATCGCCGCCCGCCAGCTCGACTTCTGGCGCACCACATTGTCGGGTGTGCCCGAGGTCGTCGATCTGCCACTGGACCGCCCGCGCCCGGCCAGGCGGACGATGCAGGGCGCCTCGGTGCCGTTGGTGATCTCCGGCGATGTGGTGGCCGCGCTTGACGCCTACGCGCAGCGCCGGCAGGCATCGGTGTTCATGGTGGTTCACGCGATCGTCGCGACTCTGCTTGCGCGGCTGTCGGGTTCATCGGACATCACCGTCGGCACGCCGGTCGGTGGACGCGACCACGTCGCTCTCGACGATCTGGTCGGCATGTTCGTCAACACCGTTGTGCTGCGGTCTGCAATCGATCCCGCCGATCGTTTCGACGATGTGCTCGCCCGGGTACGGGTGGCTGATCTCGACGCCTTCGCCAACGACGACATCCCGTTCGAGACCGTGGTCGGGGCGCTGGTGCCGCGCAGGCAACAGTCCCATTCGCCGCTGTTCCAGGTGCTGCTGTCGTTCGAGAACAACGAGACCGCCTCGATCGACCTGCCCGGACTGCGCGTGGGCGTCGTCGACGGGATGATCCAGGGCGCCAAGTTCGACCTCACGTTCACCATCGACGACACCATCGGCGCCGACGGCCGTCATGATCTGCGCGGCCGGATCACCTACGCCACAGACGTTTTCGAGCACGAGACGGTGGCCGCCATCGCCGAACGCTTCGCGATCCTGGCGCGCGCGGTCGCCGCGGACCCGACCACCGTGGTCGGGGACATCGACATCCTCACCGCGGCCGAACACCTCGAGGACGAGCTCGTGGCGCAGGACCCCGAGCCCGCGACCGTGCCCGCCCCGGCATACAGCGCCGCGGACCTCGCCGCGCTCCTCGCCGCCGCGGTCGACATCGATCCCGATGCGGTGGCACTCGACGCCGACGGCGCCGCGATCACCTACCGCGACTTCAGTGACCGCTTCGGCGCGCTGTCGGGTCCGCTCGGCGAGCGGGGCATGGACGCCGATGCCATCGCGTCGGTGGTGCTCACCAGCCTGGTTCCCACCATCGTGGCCATCCCGGACGGCTTTGCTGTCGCTCTCGACAACGTCATCGCCGATGCCGCCCGCCTGCTCGGTGGCCGTGACCTCTCCGGCTACCGCAGTACGCCTGCGGTGTCGCCGGCCACCACCGCTGCCGTCGCAGCCGCCGCGACCCCGCTCACCGACTGGGATGCGCGCGTCCGTGAGAACCCGGACGCCCCGGCGGTCCGGAGCCCGGAAGCGTCGCTGACCCGCCGCCAGCTCGACCGGTCGGCCAATCAACTTGCCACCGAACTCATCTCGCGAGGTATCGGCCCCGACGATGTCGTCGGACTGCTCACCGCACGGTCGGCGCACTGGGTGATCGGGCTGCTCGCCGCATGGAAGGCGGGCGCGGCGTATCTTCCACTGGATCCGGCTGCACCGGCGGAGCGGGCGTCGTCGATCGTCGCCGACGCCGGTACGCGCGTGGTTGTCGCGAGCCACGATGTCCTCACCGACGATCTCCGTGCCGGGATCATCGCTGCCGGGGCGGCCCTGATCGAGCTCGGCGACACCGAAACCGATGCCGCCCTCGGCGGGCTCGACGCCTCCGGCCACGCAGATCGCTGGGCCGAGCCCGGCGCCGATCTGCGGCTGGCCTACGTGATCACCACGTCCGGGTCGACCGGACGACCGAAGCCGACCCTGGTGCCGGCAGGCGGGCTGCTGAACATGTGGGGCTGGTACCGCGATCAGCTCCGGTTCTCCGACGGCGACACCGTCATCATCGCGTCGTCACCGCGTTTCGACCTCACCCAGAAGAACATCTGGACCGCGTTGCGCGTCGGCGGTGTGATCCGCCTGGTCACCGAAGGCTTTGACCCCGAAGAGATCCTCGGCATCATCGGATCCGAGGACATCTCCCTGCTGAACGTCGCGCCGAGCGCGCTTGAGCTGCTCACCGAGCTCGACGCGGGGAACGTACTGACCACCCTCGACACGGTCGCGACCGGTGGCGAGGCCTTGATGCCGCGCGCCTATCGCACCCTGCTCGGGACCGACACCGCGATGCTCTCCATGTACGGGCCCACCGAGGCCGCGGCCACCACGGCGGCGCGGTGGGTGCCACTGGCCGATCACGCGGCCAACGCCGAGGGCGAGACCCGCGACATCGGGCCGATCACACTGGGGCACACCATCCCCAACGTGACCCACAAGATCCTGGATCAGCGCCTGCGTCCGGTACCCATCGGTGTGGTGGGCGAGCTCTACATCGGCGGTGTCGCGCTTGCCCGCGGTTACGGACGGATGCCCGGCACCACCGCCGCCCGATTCGTGGCCGATCCCGCAGGCGCGGCCGGCGCCCGGATGTACCGCACCGGAGACCTGGTGCGACGCCTTCCCGGTGGCGACGCGATGTTCATCGGACGTAGCGATTTCCAGGTCAAGGTCCGTGGTCTGCGGATCGAACTCGGTGAGATCGAATCCGCGCTGACGGCCCTGGCCGGTATCCGCCAGGCCGTGGTGTCGGCGCACGGCGAGTCCTCGGACCGTCGTCTGGCGGCCCACCTGTCCGCCGATCCGGAACTCGACGTCGCATCGGTCCGGGCCGAACTGGCCAAGATGCTGCCGGACTACATGGTTCCCGAAGCCCTCGTGGTCATGGAATCACTGCCGCTCAACCCGAACGGAAAGGTCGACCGAAAGGCGTTGCCCGCCCCCGAATTCGGGCAGGACGCCGGGGAATCCTTCGTGGCTCCCCGGACACCGCTCGAAGAGATCATCGCCGGGGTGTTCGCCGACACCGTCGGCGTCGATCGGGTCAGTGCCACCGCATCGTTCTTCGAGCAGGGCGGCAACTCGTTGAGCGCCGCCCGGCTGGCCAACCGGCTGTCCAATGCCCTCGGTACAACCGTCGGGCTGCGCGATGTCTTCGACGCGGTGACCCCGGCCGAACTCGCCACGCTGGTGGAGCGGCGCCGCACCGATGGGTCCGGCCGGTCCGGTCACGCGGTCACCCGCTTCTCGAAGCCCGAAGGCCCTGCGCCCGAGCGGATACCGCTCTCACTCGCACAGCAGCGGCTTTGGTTCATCAATCGGTATGACCCGGAGTCCGGTGCCTACAACATCCCGATGACGCTCCTGCTCACCGGTGAACTCGACGTCGAGGCGCTGAGTGAGGCGTTGGTCGATCTGGTCGATCGTCAGCACGTGATGAGGACTGTCTACCCACAGGGTCCCGACGGACCCGAGCAGGTGGTGGTTCCGGTGATGGATGCCCTACCGCCTTTCCGCCTCGATGTGATCGCACGGGACCAGGTGTGGGAACGCATCCAGACATTCGCCCGCATCGGGTTCGATGTCACGACCACGGTGCCGTTCCGTTCGGCCCTGTGGCGCATCGAACCGGACGATGGTGTCAGCAGCGGCGACACCCGCGAACAGCATCTGCTCGTGATCGTTGTCCATCACATCGCCTCGGACGGATTGTCGATGCGTCCGATGGCGTCCGACCTGCTGACCGCCTACGAGGCCCGTAGCCAGGGCCGGGCGCCCGGTTGGGCACCACTTGCGGTGCAGTACACCGACTTCGCGATCTGGCAGCAGGAGAACTTCGGCGCGGCCGATGACCCCGGTGGCGCGGCAGCAGCCCAACTGGACTTCTGGCGAACACAATTGGCAGGCATGCCCGAGGTGATCGGTCTGCCCACCGACCGTCCGCGGTCGAATGTGCGCAGTGACGTGGGTGGCAGTCACCTGTTCTACGTGCCCGCTGATCTGCATCAGCAGGTGGTGGCTCTGGCCGGGGCCCGCGGGCTGTCGAGCTTCATGGTCCTGCATGCCGCCGTGGCAATTCTGCTGGCCCGCAGCGGAGCTGATCGGGATGTTGCCCTCGGGACCCCCGTCGGTGGGCGCGGCGCCGCAGAACTCGATCCGGTGGTCGGGATGTTCGTCAACACCCTGGTCCTGCGGACCGATGTCCCAATGGACCGGTCGGTCGGCGACTTCCTGTCCGACGTCCGGGCCCGCGACCTGGACGCATTCGACCACAGTGACGTTCCATTCGAGCAGATCGTCGACACCCTGACAGTGAGTCGATCAACGGCACATACACCGCTGATCCAGGTGGTGTTCGGGTTGAACAACAACGCCCGGCCCACGTTCGAACTCGAAGGACTCGAGGTGACCCCGGGTGCGGTGGACACCGCATTCAGCAAGTTCGACCTGTCTTTCGAACTCACCGAACAGTGGGGCGAGAGCGGAGCGGCCGCCGGGCTGGCCGGCTTCCTCGGTTACGCCACCGACATCTTCGATCCGTCGACCGCGCAGGCCTTGGCGGATCGGCTCCTGCGGATCCTGCAAGGCATGGTCGCAGACAACGATGTACTCATCGGTGAGATCGACCTGCTCGACGAGCAGGCACGCACCGACCTGGCTCCCGTGCGCGGTGTACCCGCGCCGGAACCGGCAACCCTGATCGATCTGCTCGACCACGCAGCCGCCGCTGACCCGGATGGTGTCGCGCTGATCTGCGGCGAGCAGGCCATGACCTACCGTGAGCTCGACAACCGATCGAACCGTCTTGCCAGGGAATTGATCTCGCGCGGTCTGGGACCCGAAGACGTGGTGGCACTGGGCATCACCCGCAGCATCGAATCGGTGCTTGCGGTGTGGGCGGTTGCTCGAAGTGGTGCGGCGTTCGTGCCTGTCGACCCGAACTATCCGGCCGATCGGGTGGCGCACATGCTCGCCGATTCCGGGGCGCGGATCGGTATGACGCGTCGCGTCGACGCCATGCGGCTGCCGGAGACGATCGACTGGCTCGACATCGACGATCCGGCGTTGCACCGTCATGCAGGTGATCCGATCACCGCCGCCGAACGCCGCGGCAGTGTGCGGGTGTCGAACTGCGCGTACATCATCTACACCTCGGGTACCACCGGGAAGCCGAAGGGCGTGGAGGTCACCCACCGCGGTCTGGCAGCTTTCAGCGACGAGCAGCGGCGCCGTTACCGGACCGAGAGCTCCTCGCGCACACTGCACTTTGCGTCACCGAGCTTTGACGCGTCGATCCTCGAACTGCTGCTGGCCGTTGGTGCAGGCGCCACCATGGTCATCGTGCCGCCCGGGGTGTACGGCGGTGCCGAGCTCCACGCACTGCTGGCCGAGCATCAGGTCACGCATGCGTTCATCACGCCTTCGGCCCTGGCGTCGATCGACCCGCAGGGTCTTCCGCACTTCTCCGATGTGGTGGCCGGCGGCGAGGCGGTGCCGTCAGATCTGGTGCAGCGCTGGGCTCCCGGCCGTCGCCTGTACAACGGTTACGGCCCCACCGAGACCACGATCATGACCAACATCAGTGATCCGATGACGGCCGGTGAACCGATCACCATCGGTGCTCCGATCGCCGGCGTGAGTGCGCTGGTACTCGACAGCCGATTGCATCCGGTGCCCGTCGGTGTCCCGGGCGAGCTGTACATCAGCGGACCCGGTGTCTCCCGCGCCTACCGCGCCCGGCCGGATCTGACCTCGACCCGATTTGTCGCCAATCCGTATGGCGCCCACGGTGAGCGGATGTATCGCACCGGTGACGTCGTCCGGTGGGTTGCGGTCACCGGTCCGGACGGACACGTCGGCTACGAAGTCGGCTACATGGGCCGGTCTGATCAGCAGGTCAAGGTGCGCGGTTTCCGAATCGAACTCGGTGAGATCGACGCCGTGCTCGCCGGTCATCCCGCAGTGGACTTCGCCGTGACCATCGGTGTCGACGGCCCCGCCGGTGACACCGCGCTCGCCGCATATCTGAAACTGAAGCCCGGCGCCACCATCGACTCACGCGATCTCGGTGACTATGCCGGTGGATTCCTGCCCAAGTTCATGGTCCCCAGTTCGATGGTGTTCCTCGACGACGTGCCGCTGACCCCGGTGGGCAAACTCGACAAGAGGGCTCTGCCCGCACCCGAGTTCGCGTCCGCGGCGACCGAACACCGGGAACCGTCCACACCGATGGAACATGCGATCGCCGCGGCCTATGCCGACGTCCTCGGGGTCGAGGCAGTGGGCGCCGACGACTCGTTCTTCGATCTCGGTGGCAATTCCCTTGCCGCCACCCGGGCCATCGCGAGGATCAACGAGGTCCTTGGTGTGCGTCTGGGCGTCCGGATCCTGTTCGAGGCGCCCGTGGTGGCAGATCTCGCCGAGGCGATCAGTGCCTCCCCGGACCTCGATGGCATGCCCATCCGGCCGTTGACGCCGCAGCCGCGGCCCGACCGGATCCCCCTGTCACTCGCGCAGCAGCGAATGTGGTTCGTGAACCGGCTCAACCCCGATGCCGCGGACTACAACATTCCTCTCGGTCTGCGGCTGCGGGGACGGCTCGATGAAGCCGCCTTGACCGCGGCCCTGACGGATGTCGTGGAGCGGCAGGAGATCCTGCGTACGGTCTATCCGGATTCGGTCCAGGGGCCCTACCAGAAGGTCTTGACCGTCGATGAGGCTGCGCCGGCGCTGATCTCGGGGACCGTGGGCTCCGAGGACGAACTCCTGGCGCTGTGCCTCGAGATGGCCACCGAGGGATTCGACGTCACCGCGGCGCCTCCGTTGCGCGCGTTGTTGATCGAGGTCGGACCTGATGATCACGTGGTGCTCCTGGTGATCCACCACATCGCGGCGGATGGTTCGTCGCTGGTGCCGCTGGCCACCGATCTGATGTCCGCCTATACGGCGCGCGCCGCGGGCAGCTCACCGGTGTTCCGACCACTGTCGGTGCAGTACGCCGATTACGCGATCTGGCAGCGCTCTGTGATGGGGTCCGAAGAGGATTCGGATTCGGTTGCCTCGCAGCAGATCTCCTTCTGGCGGCAACACCTTGCCGGGCTCCCCGAGCTGCTGGACATCCCCACCGATCGGCCGCGTACCGACAAGCGGTCGGTGGCAGGCGGTGAGGTTCGGTTCACGATCGGAGCCGAGCTGCAGCAGCAGTTGCACACCATCGCCAAGGACAACGAGAGCACGCTGTTCATGGTGGTCCACGCCGCCTACGCGATCTTGTTGTCGCGGCTGAGCGGTTCTGCCGATGTTGCCGTCGGCACCCCGACCGCCGGACGCAATGCCTCGGCCGTCGAAGGACTGGTCGGCATGTTCGTCAACACCCTGGTGATGCGTAGCCGGGTGGATTTCTCGGCGTCCTTCACCTCGATGCTCGCCGAGACGAAGGCGTCGGACCTGGCCGCGTTCAACAACGCCGACCTGCCCTTCGAGCAGGTTGTCGAAGCACTCGCGCCGGTGCGCTCGCGTAAGTACGCGCCGCTGGTGCAGGCCATGCTCACGATGCAGAACATCGACATCCCCACCGTCACGCTGCCGGGTCTGCAGGTCAGTGAACTCGAGTCGCCGTTGCGGTACGTGAAATCCGATCTGGGACTGTCCGTCTCGGAGTCCTTCGGTACCGACGGCCGTGGCCGTGGCATCGATGCGGTACTCGACTACGCGGTGGACATCTTCGATGAGTCGACCGTCGAGTCGATGGCGCAGCGATTCTTGTCGGTGCTGACCGCGATCGCGGCCGATCCGGCCGTCGTCGTCGGAGACATCGACATCCTCACCTCGGCCGAACGCCGATCGCACGATCGATCGACCGGTGGTGCAGAGGCAGAGGGCTTCGGATCGGCACTTGCCGAGCTCAAGGGCAAGTCGCTCTCAGAACTGCTGGAAACCGCGGCGCGGATCAATCCCGATGGAATCGCGCTCTCGCACAATGGCACCGATGTGACCTATGGCGCCCTGCATGCCAAGTCGACCGAACTCGTGGTGACACTGGCGGCGGTCGGTGTCGGTGCCGAGGCCGCCATCACGGTCGCGTTGTCGACGTTGCTTCCCGGACTTCTCGAAGGCGACTCCGCCGTTGGCTTTGCCGAACAGTTCACGGGCATGCTCGCCTCGGTCATCATGGAATCGGGGGAGGGGTCGGCACGTGGCGCCACCCTGGTGCGGCTGTTCGACGAACAGGTCGTGCGCACGCCCGGCAATCGCGCTCTCATCGACGGTGACGCGGTCTTGACGTACGCCGAACTCGATGAGCGCGTCAACAAACTTGCCCGACTGCTGATCGCCCGCGGTGTCGGACCCGAGAATCTGGTGGCGATCGCACTCGATCGAACCGCTGATCTGGTGGTGGCGTTGCTGGCGGTGTTGAAGGCCGGTGGCGGCTACCTGCCCATCGACGTCAGCCACCCGGCTGAGCGTGTGCAGTTCGTCTTCGATGATGCGGCGCCCGTCCTGGTGCTGATGACCGAGAAGCACCGGGCGGCGTTGCCGTCGGAGTTGCCGACGACCGTGGTGCTCGACGCGCCCGCTGTTGCCGACGAACTCGCGACCCTCGACGGATCCCCGGTGGCCGAGGCCGAGCTCGCCGGGCCGCTCGTACCCGCGAACACCGCGTACGTGATCTACACATCGGGTTCGACCGGACGTCCCAAGGGCGTGGTGATCACGCACGAAACAGTGGTGGCCCTGTTCCGGAACACACAGCGTGACTTCGGTTTCGACGAAACTGACGTGTGGACGATGTTCCACTCGTACGCCTTCGATTTCTCGGTCTGGGAACTGTGGGGCCCGCTGCTGTACGGCGGCGCGCTTGTCATGGTCGACTTCGCGACGTCTCGATCGCCGCACGAGTTCCGCGAGCTCCTTGTCCGGGAACAGGTCACGGTCCTCAACCAGACACCGTCGGCGTTCTATCAGTTCGCCGAGGCCGATCGGGTGGCCGAATCGGGCGATCTGGCGTTGCGGTATGTGATCTTCGGTGGCGAAGCACTCGATCTCGGACAGCTGGACCGGTGGTACGCCCGGCACGCCGACACCGCTCCGGTGCTGGTGAACATGTACGGGATCACCGAGACCACCGTGCATGTCACGAAGATGCGTCTCGATCGCGAGTTCGCCGCGCAGGCAACGTCGTCGGTGGTCGGTGAGCCCATCAGCGGTCTGCGGGTCCACATTCTCGACGGCCGCCTGCACCCGGTGACCACGGGCGTCGCCGGTGATCTGTACGTCTCGGGCGTCCAGCTCGGCCGGGGTTATCTGGATCGGCAGGATCTGACCGCCCATCGTTTTGTCGCCAACCCGTTCGGCGCTCCCGGTGAGCGGCTCTACCGGTCCGGCGATATCGCGCGCTGGAATACCCACGATCAACTGGAATACCTGGGGCGTAGCGACTCCCAGGTTCAGCTTCGCGGTTACCGGGTCGAGCTCGGTGAGGTGGAGGCAGCGCTGCTGAGGACCGACGGCGTGGCCTCGGCAGTTGCGATCGTCGAGGGCGCAAACGGGCAGGGCCTGTCCACCGGTGAACGTCTGATCGCCTACGTGGTCCCCGAGTTCGGAGCCGCGTTGAGCACCACCGGGGTTCGCGCTGCGGTGGCAGAGTTCCTGACCAGTTACATGGTCCCGGATGTGGTCATGATCCTCGATGCGCTCCCGCTCACGGTCAACGGCAAACTGGACCGCGCTGCGCTACCCCGACCGGAGTCGGGTGGCGACGACACCCAGCACGTCGAACCGCGGACAGCAGGCGAACGCGCCGTGGCCGCAGTCTTCGCCGACGTCGCCAGGGCCGCACAGGTGGGCGCCACGGACTCGTTCTTCGACATCGGTGGCACATCACTGGGGGCCACCCGGGTGGCGGCGCGGGTGGCAACAGCACTCGGTATCGAGATCAGCGTCCGCGACATCTTCGACCATCCGACGGTTGCGGAATTGGCGGAGCTGGCAGCTTCACGTACGGGCGCGGTCTCCACCCGCCCGCCACTGGGGCCGCGCGAGCGACCGGACCAGATCCCGCTCTCGCTGGCCCAGTCCCGGATGTGGTTCATCAACCAGTTCGACACCAGCTCACCGGCATACAACCTGCCGCTGCCGCTGCGGTTGTCCGGTGAACTCGATGTCGCCGCCCTACGTGCCGCCATCGGCGATGTGGCGCAGCGCCACGAGTCGCTGCGCACCACGTTCCCGGATTCGCCCGATGGTCCCCATCAGGTCATCCATCCGGTCGATGCCTCGGTCACCGACATCTACCGTGAGATCGAGGTGCGCTCCGACCAGAGCGCTGTCGCGGAGGAGCTTCGCAGGCACGCGGTCGCCGGATTCGACGTGACCGTCGAACTGCCGATCCGCATCGTGCTGATGCGTCTGGCCGATACCGAGCACCTGCTGATGATGGTGGTCCACCACATTGCCGCCGACGGCGCCTCCATGGCCCCGCTGTTCGCCGATCTGCTGCGCGCATACGAGGCGCGGCGGTCGGGTGCGGCCCCCGACTTCGAACCGTTGGCCGTGCAATACGCCGACTACTCCCTGTGGCAGCGCGAGGTTCTCGGCGACGAGAAGGATCCCGAATCGCTTGCCGCGCAGCAGATCGGCTTCTGGCGCACGACCCTGTCGGGGCTGCCCGAATCAGTGGATCTGCCGACCGATCATCAGCGTCCGGCGACGCAATCGCTGCGCGGTGGGGGCCACGAGTTCGAGGTGCCTGCGCAGACCCGCGAAGCACTGCAACAGATCGCCCGCACGCACGGCGTCAGCATGTTCATGCTGATCCACGCCGCACTGGCCGTGTTCATGGAACGTCTCAGCGGCGTCACCGACATCGCTGTGGGTACCCCGATCGCCGGCCGCGGGGAGCAGGCGCTCGATCCACTGGTGGGCATGTTCGTCAACACCGTGGTGCTGCGGACCGAGGTCGACCCCGCGCAGACGTTTGCCGATCTCCTCGCGGCTGTCCGGACGGCCGACATCGACGCGATGGCGCACGGCGACATACCTTTTGAGCGTCTTGTGGAGGTGCTCGATGTACACCGTTCGACCGCGCACCATCCGCTGTTCCAGGTGGCGCTGTCGTTCGACAACAACGAGGTCCCCGAACTGACACTCCCCGGATTGCGGGTGTCACCGGTACGTGCCGACTTCGACGTCGCGAAGTTCGATCTGCAGTTGTCGATCGGGGACAACGACGAACCGGGCGCAGCGATGCGTGGCCTGCTGACCTATGCCAGCGACCTGTTCGACGCATCGTCGATCAGCGCATTCGCCGACCGCCTGGTGCGGATCCTGAGCGCGGTGGCCACCGATCCCAACGTGGTGGTCAGCGACATCGACATGCTTTCGGGCACCGAGTCCGCCGATCTGGTGTCGATCTGCGGTCCGGCCGCCATCGAGCCGGAGACGTTGCCCGCACTTCTTGGTCGCGGCGCGGCCCTCAATCCGTCGGGTGTCGCGGTGTCCTACCGCGGTCGCACTCTGACCTACACCGAACTCGATCACCTCACCAACCGTGTCGCGCGCCGGCTGATCGCCGCCGGTGCCGGACCGGAAACCGTGGTGGCACTCGGTATTCGCAGATCGCTGGCATCCGTTGTCGGCACGTGGGCGATAGCCAAGACCGGTGCGGCCTACCTGCCGATCAATGTCGACTACCCGCGAGAGCGGATAGTGGAGATGCTCGAGGATTCGGGTGCCCTGTTCGGGCTCACGGTTACCGACGACGCAGGCGACCTGCCCGCAGGGCTCGAGTGGCATGACCTCGATGCGCTGTCGGCCGATGACGAGTCCGGCGCCGTCATCACCGACGCCGACCGCACGACGGCGCTGCGTGTCGATCACGCCGCGTACCTGATCTACACCTCCGGATCGACCGGCAAGCCGAAGGCCGTGGTGGTCACCCACCGCGGGCTGGCAAACCTGTCCGCCGACGTCCGGGAGCACTACGACGTCGCCGCGGATTCCCGGTTCCTGCATGTCGCCTCACCCAGTTTCGACACCTCGGTGGGTGAACTGCTGGCCGCGTTCACCGCCGGTGCCGCGGTCATCGTCGCCCCGCAGGACGTCTTCGGTGGCACCGCGCTGTCCGAGCTGGTCGCAGCGCAGCAGATCACGCATGTGGTGATGACCCCGACCGCCTTGATGACCGTCGATCCGGCCGGCCTGGACTCGGTGCAGTCTGTGGTTGTCGGCGGCGACATCTGTCCTCCCGAACTGACCGAGCGGTGGCCGGACGCGCTCCGAAATGCATACGGACCCACCGAGGCGACGGTCATCGTCACCATCACGCCGGCCCTGGCCGCCGGCGACCGCGTGACCATCGGCGCCCCGCTGCGTGGTGTCACCACCCGCGTCCTCGACTCGCGTCTGCGGGTGGTCCCGCGCGGCGTGGTCGGTGAGCTCTACCTGTCAGGTCCGGGTGTGGCCCGGGGCTACCACGATCGCCCGCAGATCACCGCGCAGCGGTTCGTGGCCGACCCCTACGGCGAACCCGGGGCGCGGTTGTACCGCACGGGCGACCTCGTCCGGTACAGCACCGATCCCGACGTGGCCCCGAACTCGCTGGAATACGTGGGCCGCAGCGACTTCCAGGTCAAGATCCGTGGCTTCCGGGTGGAACTCGGCGAAATCGACCGGGTCCTCGACGGCCATCCCGACATCGACTTCGCGGTCACGATCGGTACTGCCGGTCCGCAGGGCGACAACGTCCTGGTCTCTTATGTCCTGGCCAAGGGCAAGCGGGACCTCGACATCGAAGCACTCAAGCGCAGTGTCGGAGAGCAACTTCCGCAGCACATGGTGCCGACGGTTGTCATGTTGCTGGACGCGATCCCGCTCACGCCGATCGGTAAGCTGGATCGTCGGGCCCTGCCGGAGCCGGTCTTCAGCGTGGGCGAGCGGACGTACATCGCGCCACGCAATCAGATCGAGGCCACCCTGGCCGAGGTCTTCGCCGAGGTGCTCGGTGTCACCGAGGTCAGCATCGACGAGAGTTTCTTCGATCTCGGAGGCAACTCGCTCAGCGCCACCAAGGTGGTCGGGCGCGCCGGAGCCGCCCTCGGCGGCAAGATCGGAGTCCGTGAGCTGTTCGCGGCGCCCACCGTCGCCGAACTCGCGCAGCGACTGCAGTCCGAGGTCGGCGTGCGCACGCAGCGACCACCGCTGGTGGCGCGTCCGCGACCGGTTCGGATCCCGTTGTCGCTGGCGCAAACCCGGATGTGGTTCCTCAACCGATTCGATCCCGACTCGACCGCCTACAACATCCCGGCGGCGCTCACCCTCGTCGGCGAACTCGACCTGCCTGCACTACGGAAGGCCATCGCAGACGTGGCGGCCCGGCATGAGTCGCTGCGGACGATCTACCCCGATTCACCGTCCGGTCCTCATCAGGTGATCCTCACGCCGCAACAGGCGACACCTGAGATCGAGCTCCTCGAGACGGCCGAAGAGATGGTCGACGAGACGATGCGCGAGTTCGTCTCGCGTGGATTCGACGTGACCATCGCGGTGCCGGTGCGGATCGGCCTGTTGCGGGTCGACGCGACCCGGCATGTGCTGGCGATGGTCATCCATCACGTGGCCGCCGACGGTCAATCGGTGGCACCGTTTGTCGGTGACCTCGCGATGGCGTACGCGGCGCGGTCGCAGGGACAGAGCCCACGCTGGACACCGTTGGCGGTGCAGTACGCCGACTACTCGATCTGGCAGCGCGAACTCCTCGGCGACGAGAATGACCCGACCAGCCTGCTGTCGACGCAGATCGAGTTCTGGAAACGCAATCTCGACGGTGTACCCGATCAGCTGGAACTACCCACCGACCGGCCGCGGCCGCCGGTGCAGTCGCTGCGCGGTCGACAGCACGCGTTCACCGTCTCGGCGGATCTGCATCGCGGTATGGCCGACCTGGCACGCACGCGCGGCGCGAGTACCTTCATGGCCTTCCACAGCGCTTTTGCGCTGCTGCTCGCCCGTCTGAGCGGCAACACCGACATCACCGTGGGCACACCGATCGGTGGTCGTGGTGAGAGTGAGGTCGAGGGTGTCATCGGCATGTTCGTCAACACGCTGGCGTTGCGGACCGACATCGATCTCGGAGCGAGCTTCACCACGTTGCTCGACGCCGTCCGCGGCCGGGACGCAGAGGCGTTCTCCCACGCCGACGTGCCTTTCGAGCGTTTGGTGGAGGTCCTCAACCCGGTCCGGTCCACCGCGCATCACCCGATCTTCCAGGTCGGTCTGTCGTTCCAGAACATGGAGCGGTCCAGTCTGGAACTGCCCGGTCTGAGCATCGAACCGGTCGAATTGCCGGACGGTGTCGCGCAATTCGATCTGCAGCTGATCCTGTCCGACAACTATGACGACGCGGGCAGGCCCGTCGGTCTCGACGCGGTGTTCACCTATGCCGACGATCTGTTCGACGCGCAGACGGTCGACACCTTCGCAAGCCGTTTCCTCACGCTGGTCGGTGAGATCATCGCCGAGCCGTCCACCGCCGTCGGTGATCTGCCGATGTTGACCGAGCGGCAGCGTCACGAGGTACTGCGGGGTCGCAACAACACCTCGGTGGTGCTCACTCCCGGAACACTGCCCGGCCTCCTGCAGCAGTCGTGGGCGTCGAACTCCGATCTGGTCGCGATCGAGGGCGAGCACGGTCTGTCGGTGACCTACGCCGAACTCCGATCGCGGGTCAACGCCGCAGCCCGGATTCTGATCGACCGCGGTGTCGGTCCGGAAACGGTTGTCGGACTCGCCATCCCGCGTTCACTCGACCTCCTGGTCGGGATGTACGCGATCTCGATGGCCGGTGGCGCATACCTGCCCATCGATCCCGATCATCCCCTCGACCGGATCTCCTTCATCATCGACAGCGCGCAGCCGGTGATGGTGCTGGTGGCGGGGGAGCGGCCATCCGGTCTGCCCGAGGACGTCGAGGTACTGGATCTGACCGCGCTCGACACCTCGTCGGTCTCGGCGGATGCGATCGATGACAGTGCGCGGTTGGCGCCGCTGCGTCCGGAGAACACCGCGTACGTCATCTACACGTCCGGTTCGACCGGACGGCCCAAGGGTGTGGCCGTATCGCATGCGGCAATCGTCAACCAGCTCAACTGGATCAACGCCCAGTTCCGGCTCGGCACCGACGACGCGGTGCTACTGCGTACCCAGGCCACCTTCGACCTGTCGGTCTGGGAGTTCTGGTGGGCACCGGCCGCAGGCGCCCGTCTGGTGGTCGCCGAGCCGCAGGGGCATCGGGATCCGGTCTACCTCGCCGGGCTCATCGAGCGCACCGGCGTGACCGCTGTGACCTTCGTACCCTCACTGCTCGGGGCTTTCCTGTCGGACGCCCGGTCCGAGCAACTGACATCGCTGCGCCACGTGCTCTGCATCGGTGAGGCATTGACCCCCGATGTGGTGCACCGGTTCCGGCAGCTGACCGCCGGGGCCACCGCGCCGGAGTTGCACAACCTGTACGGGCCGACGGAGGCCGCGGTCAGCGTCACGCACCAACCGGTGCCTGCCACGATCGGTTCCGCGGTTCCGATCGGCCGTCCCGAGTGGAATACGCAGATCTACGTTCTCGACACCCGCCTGCAGCCGGTGCCCGACGGGGTGACCGGTGAGTTGTACCTCGCAGGCGCCCAACTCGCCCGCGGGTATCAGGGACGCAGTGACCTGTCCTCCGAACGGTTTGTCGCCAACCCGTTCGGCGGCAACGGAACCCGGATGTACCGCACCGGTGACCTGGCCCGCTGGGTCACGGTCGCCGGCGATGCCCCCACGCTCGAATACGTCGGGCGCAGCGACTTCCAGGTGAAGGTCCGCGGATTCCGCATCGAACTCGGCGAAATCGAGCGTGTCCTGCTGCAGTCGCCGCAGGTCGAGGCCGCCGTCGTGACCGTCCACAGCGATCCCCAGGTGGGGGAGCAGCTGGTGGCGTACCTGGTCACCGAAGGCACCGGAGCGCCGGACACCGGCGCGATCCTGGCGGCCGCCGCCGAGGAATTGCCCGCCTACATGGTGCCTGCGCTGGTGGTATCGCTCGACGGGCTGCCGCTGAACATCAACGGCAAACTCGATCGAAAAGCGTTGCCGGAACCGGTGTTCGCCAGCACCGAGGGCTATGCGCCGCCGCGCACGCCGGTCGAAGAAATCGTGGCATCGATCATCGCCGACCTGGTCGGTGTCGAACAGGTCGGAGTCCACGACAGCTTCTTCGTGCTCGGTGGCAACTCGCTGACCGCCACGCGTGTGGTGGCCCAGATCAACGCCGCGGTGGGATCGAATCTCGCCGTCCGTGACCTGTTCGTCGAACCGACCGTCGCCGGGTTGGCTGCATTGGCCGAGCGGGCCGACGGTGGCCGCGACCGACCACCGCTGGTGGCCGGGCCGCGTCCGGACCGGATTCCGCTGTCTCCGGCCCAGAGCCGGATGTGGTTCATCAACCAATTCGACACATCGTCACCGGCGTACAACATCCCCGCCGCGATCGCGATGTCGGGCGAGCTCGATGTGGCAGCGCTGCGCGCCGCTGTCGCAGATGTGGTGTCCCGCCATGAGATCCTGCGGACCCGGTACCCCGACGACGGCCACGGACCGCAGCAGCTGATCGTCGACGTCGACGACCTGCCCGAGTCGGCGTTGGCCCTCGAGCTCCACGATGTCGCCGACGACAACGATCTCCCCGTTCGGCTGCGGGCCCTGATCGGCATCGGATTCGATGTGACCGAGTCGATTCCGGTGCGGATCGCACTGTTGCGGCGCGAGGAGACCGAACACGTACTGGTGATGGTGATCCACCACATCAGCGGCGACGGCTCGTCGGTCGCACCGTTGGCCCGCGACATCATGGTCGCCTACACCGCCAGAACTGCAGGCAGCGAGCCCAGCTGGTCGGCGTTGCCGGTGCAATATGCCGACTACGCCCTGTGGCAGCGCGCGGTACTCGGCGAGGAAACCGATCCCGAATCCCTGGCCGCACGTCAGATCGGGTACTGGACAGAGCAACTCGACGGCATCCCCGATGTCATCGACCTGCCGCTGGATCGACCCCGGCCGCCGGTGCAATCGACGGCCGGAGCCGCCTTCGAGTTCGAACTCGATGCGACTGTGCGTGGCGGACTGCAGCGAGTGGCAGCGGGGCACCAGGCGACGATGTTCATGGTCTGCCATGCGGCGCTGGCCGTGCTGCTGGCCCGCTCCGGCACCACTGACGACATCGTTGTCGGTACGGCGATCGCCGGGCGCGGTGAAGCCGAACTCGATGATCTGGTCGGCATGTTCGTCAACACCCTGGTGTTGCGGACGCCTGTCGAGGCGGGTGAGCGGTTCAGTGATCTGCTGGCCCGGACCCGCAGCACCGACATCGCCGCGTTCACGCATACCGAGATCCCATTCGAGCGTCTGGTCGAACACCTGGCGCCGGAGCGGGAGACGTCCTACGCGCCGCTGTTCCAGGTCGCTCTGGCATTCCAGAACAACGAGCGGGCTGTGCTGGAGCTTCCGGGTATGCGCGTCTCGGGACTCGAATCATCCACACCGACAACCAAGTTCGACCTGCAGCTGACGCTCTCCGATACCGTCGACGAGGACGGCAACACCGGCCTGTCCGCACAGTTCACCTACGCCACGGCGTTGTTCGATCCCGAGACGATTGCGGCCCTGGCGCAGCGCTTCAGTGCGATCGTGGCGGCCGTGGCCACCGATGCCGACATCCGGGTTGGCGATATCGATCTGCTCGGGGCCGAGCAGCGGGCCGCACTCTCGCCGGTCACCGGGGCTCCGGATGTACCGCCGCGCACCATGATCGAGATCTTCGACGATGCGGTGGCCGCACACCCCGACGGTGTTGCCCTCGTCTGTGGCGACACCTCGGTGACCTACCGTGAACTCGACCGCCGCGCCGGCCGCCATGCCGCCCGGCTCCGCGATCGCGGTATCACCCCGGGTACGCCGGTGGCGCTCGCCATCGGCCGCTCCATCGAGTCCATGACCGCCTTCTGGGCGATCGTGAAGTCCGGCGGCGCGGTGCTGCCGATCGACCCGAATTATCCCGCCGAGCGCATCGAGAACATGGTCGCCGACGCGGACGTGCGGATCGGACTCACCACGGGCGACCTCGTCGACCGGCTTCCGCAGCGCACCACGTGGTTGCCGCTGTCGGAAGGCTCCGAGTCGGAGCTTGCCGAGACCGATGGTGCCGGCGCACCGGTCACGGTGTCGCTGGACGACCTGTCGTATGTGATCTTCACGTCGGGTTCGACCGGACGGCCCAAGGGTGTCGGCACCACACACCGTGGACTGGCCAATCTGATCGCCGAGATGGCGCCACGTTTCAACGTCACGAAGTCATCGCGGGTCCTGCATTTCGCGTCCCCGAGCTTTGATGCGTCGATCTTCGAGATCATGATGGCCGTGACATCTGCCTCGACCCAGGTGATCGCACCGCCGACGATCTTCGGTGGCTCCGACCTGGCGCGGCTGCTCGCCGACAACCGGGTGACACATGCCTTTGTGACACCCGCAGCCTTGGCCACCGTGCCGGCCGACGGCCTCGATTGCGTCGAGATGATCGCTGTCGCAGGCGATGTGTGCCCGCCCGAGCTGGTTCGGCGCTGGGCGCCGGGCCGCTCGATGTTCAACCTGTACGGACCGTCGGAGGCCACCATCTGGTCGACCTCGACCGCATCGATGGATCCGGAGATGCCGGTCACGATCGGCGGACCGGTCACCGGTGTCCGTGCGCTCGTGGCGGATTCGCGGTTGCAGCCGGTGCCGCTGGGCGTGGCCGGGGAACTGTATGTCTCCGGTGCCTCGGTCGGCCGCGGGTACCTCGGCAGGCCGGAACTGACGGCCGGTCGTTTTGTGGCCGATCCGTACGGTGAGCCGGGGGCGCGCATGTATCGCACCGGCGACGTCGTGCGGTGGAGGCAGCTGTCCTCGGGCCGGCTCGAGCTGGAGTTCCTCGGGCGTAGCGACCACCAGGTGAAGATCCGTGGTTTCCGGGTCGAACTCGGCGAGATCGATGCCGCGCTCGGCGATCACCCTGATGTCGACTTCGCCGTGACCATCGGGCACCGCCATCCGCACACCGGCCAGACGGTGTTGGTGGCATACGTGTACCCGCGCCCCGGTCGGAGCGTGTCGGTGGCAGATCTCGGTTCGGCTCTGGGGCAGCGACTTCCCGGACACATGGTGCCCTCCTCGATCACAGTCCTGGACTCGGTTCCGTTGACGCCGGCAGGCAAGTTGGATCGCCGAGCGCTACCCGAACCGGTCTTCAACGCGGACTCCGATGCCTATCGGGCGCCGAGCACCGACATGGAACGGCGACTGGCAGAACTGTTCGCCGACGTGCTGGGTGCCGAGCGCATCGGCGTCGACGACTCGTTCTTCGCGCTCGGTGGCGACAGCATCGTCTCGATCCAGTTGGTGTCGCGGGCCCGGGCCGCGGGCATCGTGTTCACCCCGCGTGATGTCTTCGACCGGCGGACCATCGCCGAACTGGCACACGTGGCCCAGTTCGAGGCAGACGCACAGATCCAGATGCTGGCCGAATTGCCCGGCGGTGGTGTGGGTTCGATGCCACTGACCCCGATCATGCGTTGGCTCGTCGACAGTCGGCGTGAGTACCGTGAGTTCTCACAGGCCAGCTTCCTCACCCTGCCCGCAGACCCCGGCGCCGACCGGTTGCTCGCCGCGCTCGGCGCAGTACTCGACCGGCACGACGCGCTCCGGTCCCGCCTGGTGTCCGGCGACGGACCGGCACATCTCGAGATCGGGGCCGTCGGCTCCATCGATCCGCGGTCGGTGCTGACCCGGGTCGAGTTCACCGCCGTGCCAGGGAGTCCCGAGTTCGTCGAGACGACCCAGGCAGCGGCGGCCGAGGCGATTGCGCGCCTCGATCCGGCGACCGGCTCGATGATCCAGGTGGTCTGGTTCGATCCCGCCCCGAACAGTCCGGCCGGTGTCACCGGACGGCTCTACGTACTCGTTCATCACCTGGTGGTCGACGGGGTGTCGTGGCGGATCCTGCTGCCCGACCTCGCTGTGGCCTGGGGCCAGAGCGAAAACGGCGGCACCCCACAGCTGGCCGAGGTCGGTACCTCGCTGCGCACCTGGGCCACCGCACTCGTAGATTCCGCCACGCAGCACAGCGACGAGATCGACTACTGGACAAAGATCGTCGAGACCGAAGATCCGGTCCTGGGTACCCGGCGCATCGATCCCGATCAGGACACCGCGGGCACCATCAAGCGAATCGACCTCGAGTTCCCCACCGCGGTGACCGAGTCGATGCTCACCGGCGTGAGTGCCACCTACCGCGGTGGCGTGAACGATGCGCTGCTGACCGCGCTGGCAATGGCCGTGCGGGCCTGGCGGTCTCGTCGCGGTTCGGATGCCGGCACCGTCCTCATCGATCTTGAGGGTCACGGTCGGGAAGAAGATGCGGTGGGCGGTGCCGACCTGTCACGTACCGTCGGCTGGTTCACCTCGATGTACCCGCTCGCGCTGGATCTGACCGGAATCGACCTCGAAGACGCGTTCGCTGGAGGGCCCGCTGCCGGCGGCGCCGTCAAAGCGGTCAAAGAGCAGCTGCTCGCGGTCCCGCAGGCCGGTATCGGTTTCGGTCTGCTGGAGTACAGCGGTGATGATCGGACCCGTGCGCTCGCCGACTACCGTGGTGCCCAGATCGGGTTCAACTATCTCGGCAGGGTAGCCGCCGGACATGACGACAACACCGATATGGCAACCGATTTCGGGTGGCAGCGGGCGAAAGATGGTGGCCCGCTCGGCGGTGCGCAGGATGCGGGTATGGTCGCGCCTGCCGTGCTCGGCATCAACGCCGTCACCACCGATCACCCCGACGGTCCACGGCTGTCGGCGTCACTGGCCTATGCCGGCGGGATCCTGGAATCCGACGACGTCCGCGAACTGGGTGACCTGTGGGCGCAGGCGGCCGCTGCTCTCGCGGTGCACGACCAATCGCCGGCCGCCGGCGGCCTGACCCCGTCCGATGTGCCCCTGGTCCGGATCGGACAGGACGAGATCGAGGCACTCGAGGGAGATTTCCCCACGATCGAGGACATCTGGTCGTTGGCGCCGCTGCAGATGGGCATGTTGTTCCACGCCGAGGTCGCCGATCAGCACGTCACCGACATCTACACCGCCCAGATCGTCTTCGACCTGGCAGGCGCGGTGGATACCGATCGGATGCGCAAGGCCGTGCGCGCGCTCATCGATCGAAACCCCAACCTGCGGGTGGGTTTCCGGCACGTCAAGGACGGTTCGCCCGTGCAGTTCGTGGCGGCCGGTGTCGAGGCACCGTGGCAGCTCGTCGATCTGTGCGCCGAATACGGTGACGATCGCGCCGCTGCCGA
The DNA here is from genome assembly GCF_056786475.1 of Williamsia sp. Y844. Lineage (NCBI taxonomy): Bacteria > Bacillati > Actinomycetota > Actinomycetes > Mycobacteriales > Nocardiaceae > Williamsia > Williamsia sp. Y844. The sequence goes on along the minus strand of NZ_JBXCJB010000001.1, from coordinate 596,398 downwards.
CCGCGAGGCCGAGCGCCTGCTGTTCGAACATCGCAGCGCCCGGTTCGACATGTCGGCGCCGCCACTGGTGCGCGTGATGATGTTGCGGATGGGGCCGGACGAGGGCGGCCAAGAGCGTTACCGGATGTCGATGACCAACCATCACATCCTGCTCGACGGTTGGTCTGGGCCGCTGCTGATGGAGCAACTCTTCGTCCTCTACGCCACCGGTGGGGACGACACCCATCTGCCGCGGAACCGGTCGTACCGCGACTTCCTGGTCTGGCTCGCCAAACGTGACCCGACCGCGGCGATCTCGTCGTGGCAGCAGGCGCTCGACGGACTGGAGTCGCCGACGCTGCTGGTCGCCGACACCGTGGCCGCCGATGCCGGTGACACCGTGCCGATCGAGATGGCGCTCGACATCAGTCCGCGTACGTCGAGCGGTCTGGCCGACCTCTCGCGGGAGCGCGGCATCACGATGAACACGTTGGTGCAGGCTGCCTGGGGCATCGTGCTCGCACGGACGCTGGGTAGCGACGACGTGGTCTTCGGTGCGACGGTCTCGGGCCGGCCGCCTGAGGTGACCGGCGTGGAATCGATCCTCGGACTGTTCATCAACACGATCCCGGTGCGGATCAGGCTGGGCGAACGCGAGACGATCCTCGGACTGCTCGAACGGATCCAGTCCGAGCAGGCAGGGCTGCTCGACGCCCACCATGTCGGTCTGCCGACCATTCAGCGTTCCGCCGGCCTGCCGGTGCTCTTCGACACGTTGACGGTCTTCGAGTCGTACCCGGTCGATCGGACCCGTCAGCAAACGGAGTCCGGCATCGATGGCATGTTCATCGCGGGAGCACAGATCAACGACGCCTCGCATTACCCGGTTACGGTTCTCGCACAGTCGGATCCGGATCTGGCGCTCACGCTGAAGTATGTCCCGGCGCTGGTGGCCGGTGACCGGGCGGAGACGCTTGCGCGCCGGATCGCGGCGGTCCTCGACACCATCGCGCAGGCGAGCTGGACGCCGGTGCGTGAGCTGGACTTGCTGGACCAGGACGAAGTGACTGCGCAATTGCAGACCTGGAACGCCACCGATCGGCAGATCCCCGACCGCACCGCGATGCAGCTGTTCGCCGATCAGGTGAAGGCCACGCCTTCTGCAATCGCCTTCCAGGACAACAGCACCGAACTGACATTCGCCGAGTTCGACGCGCTGACGAACCGGCGTGCCCGGGCCCTGATCGCTCAGGGCATCGGACCCGACAGCATTGTCGGCATTGCGATGCAGCGCGGGCTCGAACAGGTGGCGACGGTCTACGGAATCCTCAAAGCCGGCGGGGCGTACCTGCCGCTGGACATCGAGGGCCCGGACGACCGGTTGCGGACCGTGGTGAGCGATGCCGGCGTGCGTTGCGTCGTCGCAAGCGCTGATCTGCTGAGCCGTCTGCGGTCAGTACTGCGCGGTGTTGTCTGCGTGGATCTGACGGCACCCGATCTGCAACCATCCGATGCGAGTGCACTCCGGGACACCGAGCGGCGTGGACGCATTCATCCGGAATCGCTTGCGTACGTCCTGTTCACCTCCGGGTCGACCGGTCGCCCCAAGGGTGTCCAGATCACCCAGCGGGCGTTGGTCAACCAATTGCGGTGGATGGCCGCCGAACACCACTTCTCGGCCGACGACGTCGTGCTGCACAAGACGCCGTTCACCTTCGACGCCTCGGTGTGGGAGATGTTCGCACCGGCTCTGGTGGGTGCCCGCACGATTGTGGCCCCACCGCAGGCACATCGGGACGTCGACGAGCTCGTGGCACTGATCGCCCGCCATGCGGTGACGATCGTGCAGTTCGTGCCATCGGTGCTGACAGTCTTCTCACAGCTGGCCACACCCGAGACCGTCTCGACACTGCGGCTGGTGTTCAGCGGCGGCGAGGCGCTGCCGCTGCCGCTGGCCACACGGGTTGCCGCACTCGCAGATACGCGAGTGGTCAACCTGTACGGACCCACCGAGGTCACCGTTGATGCCACGTCGCAGGTTGCGGCGACCGGTGCCACTGAGCAGGCCATCTCGAATGTCGAGGCCGACATCACCCCGATTGGCGCGCCCGTGTGGAACACCCGGACCGTGGTGCTCGATCGCTGGTTGCGTCCCTGTGTGGTGGGAGCTGTTGGTGAGCTTTATCTTTCCGGGCAGCAGCTCGCCCGCGGATACCTCGGACGGCCGGATCTGACCGCTGAGCGGTTTGTGCCGTCGGTCCACGGCCCGGCAGGTTCGGTGATGTACCGGACCGGCGACCGGGTGCGGCGACTACCCGACGGCACCCTCGACTACGTCGGACGTGTCGATTTCCAGGTGAAGGTGCGCGGCCTGCGCATCGAACTCGAAGAGATCGAAACGGCGTTGGCCCGCCACGACACGGTCGAGCAGGCCGCTGCCGTCATCCATACCGACGGGGGCCGCCAGCAATTGGTGGGCTACGTCAGCCCACGCGCCGGACACGATGTCGACCCGGCCGCGATACGCGAACACGCTGCGCGAATGTTGGCCTCGTACATGGTGCCCCAGACGATCGTGGTGCTCGACGAGTTCCCGCGTGGACGATCCGGCAAGATCGCCCGCCGCGAATTGCCGTTGCCCGAGGCCGTCTCGACGGCCGGGCGCGCCCCGGAGACCGAGTACGAACGACTGCTCTGCCAGATCGTCGCCGACGTCGTCGGAGTCGACGAAGCCGGAGCCGATGACTCGTTCTTCGAGCTCGGAGGCGACAGCATCATGGCGATGCAACTGGTGAGCCGGGCGCGCAGTGCCGGCCTGAGGTTCACCGCCCGGGACGTCCTGGAGTTGCGCACCATCGCCGCACTGGCCGCGGCCGCATCGACCACAACTGCAACAGCAACTGTCGGCGAGATCCCGGGAGATGTTGCCGCCCATACGCGTATCGCACCGTTGAGTCCGGTTGCCGCGAAGATGATCGAACGCGGTGGCGACCACCGCCGGTTCGTGATGCCGATGGTTGTCAACCTGCCCGTGGGTGTGACCGAAGACGACATCGTCGCGACGATGAGTGCGGTGACCGATCAGCACGACGCGCTCCGCTCGCGGCTGGACAGCGATGAACGCACTCTGGTGATCGCTCCTGCCGGTGGCGTCGACGTCAGGTCGCTTCTGTCGCGGGTGGAACTCGCCGGTGATGCACATCCGGGAGAGCCGGGATACCAATCCGCACTGCGTGATGCTCTGTTCGACGGTGTCGACCGCGTGGATCCCGAGGCCGGGGTCATGCTGCAGTTCGTGTGGCTGGACGCGGGTCCGGACGCCACCGGCCGGTTGCTCATCGTTGCCCACCACCTCGTCGTCGACGCGGTGTCGTGGCGGATCCTGGTCGCCGACATCGCAACTGCGGGTTCGCAGGTCTCTGCCGGTGGGGCAGTGGATCTACCGGATGCCGGCACCACCTGGACCGAGTGGTCCGTCGCACAGCACGCCCAGGCCGGATCTCGCCGCGGCGAGCTCGACCACTGGTCGGCGGTGCTCGGTGGGGAGGACCCGGCTCTGGGTGCGCGCCGTCTCGACGTCACCCGGGATCGGGTGGACCTGCAAAGCCGCACGGAGGTCGAGATTCCGGCCGAGATCGTCGAGCCGCTGTTGGCGGCGGCAGGCGCCGATGTCACGGTGGCCGACCAGTTGGTCGCCGGACTCGCGGCAGCCGTTGTCGGGTGGCGACGCGATCGTGGTTACCAGATCAACAACGCCCTGCTCACACTCGAGGGTCACGGCAGGCAGGAAGCGGTTGTGCCGGGTGCCGACCTGTCCCGGACCGTCGGCTGGTTCACGTCGATGTTCCCGACCCGGATCGACCTCGACGGCATCAACATCGAAGAGTTGTACGCCCGGGCAGAAATCGCCGAGGACGTACTCACCCGCACCCGGGAGGCCATGGCGGCCAACCCGGAGCGCGGGATCGGATACGGGATGCTGCGCTATCTCGATACCGAAGGCGCCCAGGCTCTCTCGGGGTTCGCCGACCCGCAGATCGTCTTCAACTACATCGGTTTGATCCCCGGCGGCGGTGACGTGCCTGCCGAGGTGGCCCGCGCGCCGTGGTTCCCCGACGTCAACGGTCCGGATCTGGGCAGCACCGATGACGCCGAGGTGATCGCACGTGGCAACCGGATGCCGGCACAGGCAGAAATCGACATCCAGTCGATGGCCACCGCAGGGCCGGACGGGACCGTGGTCCGCGCCTACGTGACCTATCTGCCGGACGTACTGGACCGCGACGATCTCGATGAGTTGGTCGCGCACTGGATATTGGCACTGCGGGCCCTGGCCGAACGCTCCGTTCACTGACCCTGAGGTCCGGTGCGGACGGCGACAACGCCTAGTAGGTCGGTGGCGGCTCGTTCCTTCCTCGCTCGTCGCGCAGTGCCTGGCTGTGTTGTTCCTGCAGTTCGCGCTGTCGACGGTTTGCCAACCGTTCCTGTTGGCGGCGTGCGTGTTTGGTAGCGGTCCGTGTCTGCGGCCTGCGCGATGACGGTGGTGGCGGTGTCCGTGGCGATGATGCGCCCGGTGAACCGCGTTGATCGAAGACGATCAGCCTCAACGTCGGGAACAAATCCTCACCGGTCCAGGCCGGGCCGTGGTAGTGACGGCTTTCGGGGGTGGTGACGATCAGGCACGTTCGCCCGGTCGTGGGGTCGGGGTATTGATCATCAAGCCAATCGGAGTAGGTCTTGAGTAGATGGTGAAAGCGGCACAGTGTCTTCATCTCCGAGGGATGGGTGCAGCCACCCGCATCTGGACAGGCGTGGTCGTATTCGTGGGTGTGATCCAGGTCGGCGCCCCAGGCTTTGTGCTCACAGCCGGGCCACATGCAGTAGATGTCGCGGATGCGGAGGTAGCTGTCCAGGACTGCCGAAGGGCGGTACTTGTCGCCGGGTTGGGTGGCCGGCAGCGGGACTGCTTGCAGGAACGGTGCTTCGGTCACGTCGGCAGTGTCAGGGAACTCGTCGAGTGTGGGGTTCTGTGGCCCACGCATGTTCACCGTGCGTCGAGGTTCGGCAGGTGGTGGCGGCTCGGTGACCGGTGGTTGCACGGGCCCTGTATCCGCAGATGCTGGTGCAGGTGCAGGTGCAGGTTCGGCAGTGTGCGGCTGGACAGGTTCGGTCTTGTTGCCCATCGGGCGGGTGACGGTTTCCGGACGAGCCGCGATATCGCGCACATGGTCGCCGGAGATGACGCCATGCCCGTCGAGATAGCCCGGATCCTCGGCACGGCCGTCGAGGGTGGCCTGATCGGTGATCACATGCATCACGATCTTCGCATCCACACCGGAGATGACCTGATCGGCGGGGACGGTGATGATCTCGGCGGTGCAGGGATGTTTCGGATCGTTGGGGCATTGACAGTAGAACTCGCGGCCCATCACCGTCGCGAACAGAGCATCGGCCATCCGATCAGCTTTGCGGCGCGGATCAGCTTTACAGGTCGCCATGGCCAGCTTTTCCAAGCGGGCCATGATCATCGTGATCTCTTCAGCCGTGCCGTGCGCGTCCATCACCGCCATCCCATGGTCGGCATTCGACCCCCACACCCCACGATCCCTGACGAGCAAGCGCTTCGGCGATGGCCTGATCGATTTCGGCGCGATGGGCCGACCCGTCGATCAACTCGGTCCGAGCAATAATGTCGGGAATGTGATGGGCGGCAACCCGTCCCGCCCGCAGTAGCGCGTTGACCGCGGGCAGACGATCGCGCAGCGCCACCCCGCGATGGACTTGCAACTCTGCGGCCTGCTGGGTCAGCCCCTGAGCTATGGCCAGTCTCGCCGCGCATTGGGTGAACGGATCAAGGGCCCGCAGTTCATCGTCGGTGCCGACTGTTGGTTCCACCAGCTTGCGATGGACCATGGCCGCGGCGGCATATCGCTGCCATTCCATCCGGCTTTGCTGTGCCATCGCGAGTGTGGTGGTGTGCAGCAACTCGTTGACGTCCAGCGACTCGACAGGGCCGATTTCGTCGTCCCCGCCTGCATCTTCGATCTCCCCTTCGAACATACATGCGAGAATAAACGAGGGGTACGACACATCGATTGTGATGTCCCGAGACATCACAGGTGCGACAGGCGATTTCGCTGCGGCGAGCGGACTGCGGAACACCGGCGCTTGGCTCGTCCTGCTGCTGGCCGGAGTCTTCGAAGTCGGCTACGCACCGAGCGTCGGAGGCAGCCAGGAATTCAGCGTCGTGGGCTGGTCAGTATCCGTGCCGTCCCCACCCCCCCCCGCGACACTAGGGGCAAGGGGCGGGATGTGTCGCGGCGTATCCCGGATCCAACGCGTCGAGCGTGAGCCACATCGCGCGGGGGTTGCTGGTCATCTGCATGTGGTCGACTTCTGCTGCGGGGCAGCCGTCCTGAACCCAGACGTTCCGCACTGTATGGCCGGGGGAGGGCATGAGGAAGGCGTTCTCGGCCGGTGTGACCATCATGTCGTCACGCGTCGCGATGGCGATGTACTCGACGCCGGGCCGGGTGTCGCCGCCTTCATTGAGGTCGCCGAGGAACGGCGAACCGGCCATCTGTTCGACGTAGGAGGGACCGACTGCGACGTTGGACAGCGCGATGACCGGGATCCCGAGCAACTGCGCGATGGCACCGAGTCCCTGGTTCAGGTGGAAGCTGGTGCCGTGATTGGTGCCGGCCAGACTGATGAGTGTGTGCACCGCGTTCTGCGCCGGATTGTCGATGTCGGTGCCGCCCGCATTCTTCAAGTATTCGCGGGCCACCAGGGCGCCCTGCGAATGGCCGATCAGATCGACCTGCGCGGCACCGGTTTGCGTCCGGACCTGTGCGACGAAGCCGGCGAGCGTCTGCGCGGACCGGACCACGGTGTCGCCGCCGACCAGATCGAGAAGGTTCTGGCCGGAGCCCGGAACACTCTTCCCGTAGTTGAGGGCGTAAACGCAGTAGCCCTCGTCTTTCAGTATGGGGGCCAGGGTCTTCCACGTGGTGTCCATGTCGGCCCAGGTGCCGTGCACGAGAACAACCGGACGAGGGTGCTCTGCGGACGGAACGCACGATGGGTCATTGGCGCCCTCGGGTGATCGCGCAGGCGCGGCCTGCGCAGGCGCGCCAACGCCGACGTGAGCGCCGATGCTGAGCAGGACAGCAACAGCCAACGCGCCGATCGGGCGCCGCCAATCACGCATCAATGTGCTACCTCCAGCTGCGATATGTCATCGAAGAATCGGTTGTTCCCTGTATTTCATGATCGCACGCCGACTATTCGGGGTTACAACTCCCCTGGTCGCGGATTTGCTGTTGTGCATTTTCGCTGCGAAGGTGCCGCTATTGTCAGTATTCGGCTTCCGCCTATTTCTGATGACAATCTTTCGCGCCGACACAGTTTTGAAACTGTGAGCGAATTGACACCACGAGCCCTTCGCCCACGTGACCGAAAGCCCTGCGCCACCGGTACGCGGGGGTCGACCCGTCCGATCCACCGTGGTCGGGCTGCTGGAGTCGACTCAGTCGGAGCCGTAGGGCAGGACGCGCTGCTGTCGCTCGGAGAAGAGTTGTCGTGGAGAGTACCGACCCTTGATGGGGTCCCAGGCCCGCGCGGGCACCCAGAAGAGCCGGTGGAGCAGTCGCATCGTGCGCACGTTTGCCCATGACCGCTTCGCCGCCTCGGGCATGCCGCGGGCTTCCAATGTGGCCGGCATATATGCGGTGAACTGCCGATAAATGGCGGTGCTCGACAGCATGCGCCGCCCCGAGGCGCCGATCTCCATGTTCGGGATGAACACGCTGCGCTGTCCGGTCTCTTTGGTACACAACGTGATATCGAGGTCGTCGAAGATTCCGTCCTGTTCGAGCAGGATCGGCCGGATCTTCTCCCAGGTCGTGCGGCGGATTGCCATGTTGGCCCCGAAGAGCGACGGTATGTCGCCACCATTGCGATCGGCATTCGACATCGCCAGCTTGACGAGACGCCGGTGAAGCCACTGCAGTGGCATGTCGTACTGGTCGAAGAGCCCGGTGCCGGCTCCGACGGTCTCGTCGGCGCGGGCGAAATAGTCCCGGACCGCGGCCGCCCATCCGGGCTTGGCGCGGGTGTCTGCGTCGAGGCGGCCGATGATGTCGCTGGTGACGTCGTCGAAGCCTGTATTTCGTGCGGCGATCACACCCCGCCTGGTCTCTTTGACGAGCCGCAGTTGCGGGATCTGCTCGCAGAACGAGGTGGCGATCGCTGCGGTGTCATCGGTCGAATTGTTGTCGACGACGATGATCTCGTCGAGTTCGTCGAGCTCGGTTTTCAGCGAGTCCAGTAACCAGCCGATTGTCTCGGCCTCGTTGTAGGCGGGTATTACCAGTGACATCGTCGGCTTATGCATTGACGTCCAGTGTGCCTGAATATTGAACGCGGAGACAAAACACTATCAATGACAGGCTTTTCTCAGGTAGAGATATTCATTGGACTGAGACGGGTGCAGAATCCGACTGCTACGCACAGTCATCGGGTGTATTCCGGGCCGGGTGAGTGTCCGGGATGCCAAACGGAGCGAGCAGGCCCGCATAGTGTTTGGGTCGCGGGGGCGCCAATTCGCCGACACATGCCGGCGCCATGCCGAGGGTGATCAACGACTGCAGGAACGCTGTCCCGGCGGCGACCCCGTCGATCACCGGAAGCCCGATTTTTGCGCTGATGGTCTTGGCCAGATCTGCCATGCCGGCGCACCCGAGCAGGATTGCGTCGCAGCCATCGGCTTCGGCAGCCGAGCGGCAGGCCTCGATGAGAATAGCGGCGGTCTCAGGGTTGGATTCGAGCTCCAGTACCGGGATCTCGCACGCGTGGAATCCGATGCAGTGTTTGCTCATCCCGTATCTTTCGGCCAGTTCGTCGGCCCGGCCGATCGTCCGGCCCAATGTGGTGACCACAGAGAATCGCCGCCCCAACATCGATGCCGCGTGCATACCGGCTTCGGCGATCCCGAGTACCGGACCCGACGAGACTTCTCGCGCCGCATCAAGCCCGGGGTCACCGAAACAGGCCAGCAGATACCCGTCCGCGCGGCGCTCACTGCGTTCGGACGCCAAGATTGCCTCGAGCACGCCGGGTACCGCGAGTGCCTCGTCGTAGTGCGACTCGATCGAGGCGGGCCCCATCGTCGAGGTGAGCGGCACGATCTCCGTTCCGGGCCCGGCCACCGACCGGGCGGCGGTGGCGATCTGGTCGGTCATCGACGCCGTCGTGTTCGGGTTGATCACGCAGATGCGCATTGCTTCATGCTCCTCGCTACACCGATGATGTGGCCTTGTGGCGTCCGTGACCTGCGGGTTTGTTGGCCAGAAGGCCACATCATCGGAGGGCTCAGGCCGCGGCCGGGGCCGGGCGGGTTCCGTAGATCAGGTGTTGCGGCAGGTACTTCATGCCCGCCATGTACAAGACGAATCCGATGCCGGCACCGATGAACCACGTGAAACTTGCCTGATACGCGGTACCCCAGATGACAACACCGATCGGGACCAGCGCTGCGATGACCGTGGACACGACCGCCACCGGGTTGACGCCCCCGCGGAAGTAGTACTGCGAGTTCTCATCCATCGTGAACAGGTCGTCGATGTCGATCTTCTGCTTCTTGATGAGGTAGAAGTCGGCGATGAGGATGCCGAACAGCGGTCCGATCACCGCACCGAGCGTGTCCAGCGTGTAGTGGATCGCGTCCGGATTGTTGTAGAGGTTCCACGGCGTGATCAGGATCGAGCCGACTGCGGCGATCATGCCGCCGGTGCGCCAGGTGATCTTGGTCGGTGCCACATTCGAGAAGTCGAATGCGGGGGAGACGAAGTTGGCCACGATGTTGATGCCGATGGTCGCGATGGCAAAGGTGAGTACGCCGAGCACTGCCGCGGTGGTGTTGTCGATCTTGTCCACGATGTGGACCGGGTCGGTGATGATGTTGCCTGCGTCGTCCTTACCGATCACGGTGGCACCGGCGGAAACCGTGCACACCACCAGGATCGAGAAGAACAGGAAGTTGACCGGCAGACCCCAGAAGTTGCCCTTCTTGACCTCACTGAACGACTTGCCGTAACGCGAGAAGTCTCCGAAGTTGAGCATCGGACCCGAGAAGTACGACACCACAAGGGCTATCGCCGAGATGAGTGCGGTGATCGAGGCCCAACCGGTCTTCGATTCACCTACCGAGAGGTCGAAGCTGACGTTGTCCCAGCCGGCCTTCCAGATCAGGTAGCCGGCCAAGATGACCATGACGACGTAGACCGCGGGACCACAGAAGTCGATGAACTTGCGGATCGTTTCCATACCGTTCCAGAAGACGACCGCCTGCAGTACCCACATGAGCATGAAGCCGGCCCAGCCGAGCGGCGAGAGTCCGAGGAAGGACATGTCGCCGCTCTCGCTGTACTTGTCGAGTGACGGCCAGAACTTCAGGGCCAGCAGTCCGAAAGCCACTGAGGCCAAGTATGTTTGGATGCCATACCACGCGACCGCGATGAGGCCGCGAATGATGGCCGGAACATTGGCACCGCGGACACCGAATGCGATGCGGGTGGTCACCGGATAGGGAACCCCGGCCTGCTGAGAGGGTTTGGCGACCAGATTGCACAGCAGGTTGACGATCACGATGCCGACGACCAGGGCGACCAGCACCTGCCACGCGGCGATACCGAGGGCAAACAGGCTGCCCGCGAACACATATCCGCCGACGCTGTGTACGTCGGACATCCAGAACGCGAAGATGTTGTACCAGGTCCAGGTCTGATTCCGCAGCGGAGCCAAATCCTCGTTGGTCAGCCGCTGGTCGTAACTGAGCTTGATGACGCTCTCGCCTGCGGCATTGTGATGATTTGTCGGGACCTCTGAATCGGGAGATTGAACATCGGTCATGGGCATTCCTTCAGCGTCGGAACGGAACCTGGATTCGGGCTCCTCGTAGGACTGAGGAAAACTTAAGATCGCGATATTTCCCGGGGATTACGTGCGTGACAATTAGCGCGGGTCCGGCCCAGGGAAGTGGATATATTCCGGGAAGGCGGTGTATCGACTGCGCCATCGTGTGGCCTTCAGTCCATCACCAAGAGGATGCCACGTGGCTTCCCGAGCGATCGGGCGCTACGTGGGTGGGGATTCTTCGCGGGCGACGTTCAGTTCGGCGGCAGTTTCGATGATCACCGATTCGAGTCGCTGATGGTGTTGTTGCGCAACGGCAACAAGTTCGGTGGCATCGCGCCGGGCCATGGCGTTGATCATCTTCTCGTGATCGCCGTGCAGCTGGAGCTGGGTGGGGCCGGTCGCCCGCTGCATCACCTGGAACGGTTCGGTGATGTCCCAGGTGGAGTCGAACATGTTGAGTAACCGATGCATTCCGCAGGGGCCGACCAACGCCTGATGGAAACGGCGTGAATGCACGTGATAGGCCTTGCGGTCGCCGGCGATGGTGGCCTCTTGTAGCGCCCGGTGTTCGGATCGGGCGCGGTCCAGGTCGGCCTCGGTGGCCACCGCGCAGGCCCGGGTCAGTGCGGCTTGTTCGAGCACGCCGCGGACGAAGTAGATCTCTCGGAGTTCGGTAAGCGTCAGTTGTGCGACGTAGTACCCGCCGCCGGTCCGGTGACCCACCAGGCCTTCGCCGACAAGGGTTTTCAGGGCTTCTCGTACCGGTATCGCACTCACGCCGAACAACTCGGCAACACTTCCCACCGGGATCGCCGACCCGGGGGCTGCGCTGCCGTCGAGGATGACGCGGCGCAGTTCATCGAACACACTGGCCTGTGCGCTGCCCGCGAGTTCGCCGTTCAGGTAGCTGATCAGTGGACGGTTCGGTGGTTGTGATGGCAAGGCGACCTCTGCGGTGGACGGTCGGGGCGGGGGTATCGGTGGATTCTAGGCGCCGATGACGCAGTTGGCTTCTCGACCGTGCCCGCCCCCGACCGTGCCCGTCAGCCCAGGAGCCAGTCGTTGGGTGAGAAGAGCTCGCAGTGCAACCGCCCCGATGCCACACCCCGGGCGAGGAGCTGGCCTCGGACGGCTTGGACGAAACCGTTGTTCCCGCAGAGGAAGAACTCTGCGTCCTCATCGAATGTGATGGTGTCGACCTGCATCAGACCATGATGGATCGTCGGCTCGTCTTGGCCGGGGATCTCGTACCAGAGGTCGAGGCTGCCCTCGGCGAGTTCGCCGATCAGCTCACGCTGGCGCTGCCGGAGTGGATGCGCGTCCGGCGACCTGTCGGCGTGCAGGGCTTGTACCCGGCAGCCCGGGGCGTTCGCCGCGAGGTGCTCGAGGATGCCGATCATCGGCGTGATCCCGATGCCCGCGGAGATCAGGACCAGCGGCCGCGAACCGACACTGTCGACGGGGAGATCGCCGAACGGGATGCTGACGTCCAGCAGGTCGCCAACGGCCACATGCGCGGCGATATGTGTCGACACCTCTCCGGCGGGTGCGTCGGCGGAGGCGACAACAGGACGGACGGCGAACGTGAGCTCACCGGATCCGGGAGTGTTGATCAGGCTGTACTGGCGGATCTGCCGGGCACCGTCGGGGAGTGTTGTACCAACCGAGATGTATTGTCCCGGAAGGAAATTAGGAAATGTGTCGACTGTGGCGGCGACGGTGAGCACGACTGTGCCCGATGGGTCGTCCGTCCTTGCGGTCACCCGCGCGCGGCGGAAGACATCGCCGGCCCCGACTTCCGCGTCCGCATAGAGGCGGTGTTCGAGATCGATCAGTGTGTTCGCCATCAACCAGTAGACCCGGTCCCACGCGGCCGCGACCTCGGCCGTGACGGTCTCGGCTCCCAGGACGTCGACGATCGCGGCGAACAGATGGGTATGAACCAGCGGGTACTGATCGGCCGTCACCCCGAGCGATGCGTGCTTGTGTCCGATCCGGCCGAGCAGTTCCGCGGGATCCTCCAACGCCGGATCGATGAGGTGCGTCGCGTACGTGGCAATGGATGCGGCCAGTGCGCGCTGCTGCGTGCCCTGGGCCTGGTTGGACCGGTTGAACAGATTGCGGAGCAATTCGGGGTGATCGGCGAACAAGCGCCGGTAGAACTCGGTGGTGATGGCATCGATGTTCGCGCCGACCAGTGGCAGCGTCGCGGCGATCATCTCCGCGTGATGCGGTTCGAGGGTTTGTGCCCGGGTTGCGGTGAGCCGCTCGGGGGCAGAAGTGGATGCAGTGGTCATGGATGTGTCCTCTCGATGGGTGACAACAGTTGTTCGGTGGAAGAGTGGGGAAGCCGGACGAGGGGGAGAAGCGGTATCTGCGTGCCTTTCACCAGGTCGCTGACGACGTGCTGGTCGAGCGCGGCGTAGAACGCTTCCTTGGCGTCGGCGAGCGCACGCCGCAGGCGGCAAGCGGGCAGGAGCGGACAGGGGTTGTCCCCGGTGCAGTCGACGACCTCCTTGTCGCCTTCGAGCTCGCGGATCAGTCGACCGACCGAGGCGCGGCGGCCGGCGTCGGTCAAGGACAGCCCGCCGCGCCTGCCCCGTTGGGAGTGCACCAGGCCGAGTTCTGAGAGTCGGGCCACGGCCTTCGCGACGTGATTTTCAGAGGCGGCGACGCTGTGCGCGATTGCGCCGGTCGTGACCCGATGGCCGTCTTCCTCGGCTGCGGCGAGCAACATCAACGCCCGCAGACCGAGGTCGGTGAATCGGGTCAGCTGCATACGACTCACCGTAGTAATTCCGCATCGGAGATGCGCATATTCTTGATGTGTGGTCAAACACTGTGTGACGTGCGGTTTTTGTACCTGCGGTTACGTGGTGAGGGTTGGGAAAACCCGGGACCTTCGACCCCCCCAAGACGAAGCGCAGCTACGCCGGGGTCACCCAGGTGGTGATGTCGCAGTGAACCACTTCGACGCCGTGGGTGTCGGTGATCTTGATGTCGACGACCACGTCGCGGCCCTCGGTGATCGTGCCGAAGTCGAGCGGTTCGCGCAGGGTGGCGACGGCCCGTAAGCCGGTCGTTGCCTTCTTCAGGTACTGGCTGGTCATCGCTTTCGGGATCCAGCGGTGGGTAGAGGGGACTGTGGCCTCCATGAGCATGCCCATCGCGGTCTCCGCCAGGTTGCACGCGGCGATGGCATGGAAGGTGCCCAGATGGTTGCGGATGCCGTACCACTTGGGGGCGGTGACCTCGCATCGTCCGGGTTCCATGGTCTTGACATAGGGCAGGATCGTCGCGAAGTACGGAACACGGACGCAGATCCCCATCGAGAAGAGCACGGAGCCCAGACGTCCGGCAGGCAACTTCTGGCGCAGGCGGTAGGTCGGGCTGGTGCTGGTCAGCGCGTTCTCAGTCGGCATATTCGTTATCCTACCGACCAGTAAGATGTGCTGTGGATGGCGGACTCGGCCGAGGTGGAGGTCGAGGTCGGGACGCAGATGAAGGGGCCGAGCGGACGAATTTGGTCCTGAGCCGGATCTATTGCATACTTGTCGGGTTGCCTTGATTGGCAGTGCGGCCCTGTATGTCCCGGCTGGAAGCTATATGCGTCCAACCGGCAGCAGAGCGCCTGTCGACCGAAGAGCATCACCGGACGAACTAAGCGGCTTGCGAACTGGTTCGAGCTTCCGTTGTGATGCACAACAAGCAAAGATAGACCCGAGTTCAGATAGATGCAGTCGGATACAAGCGGTAAGCGCATGCGCACAAGCGTGTGTAGCCACCGCGACACACCCGAGTGCGTGGACCGGAGGCCCGCAAGATTTGGGCGCAGTACGACGACTCGTGCAAGCGGGTTTTGAACAATGACAGATGAACAGCGTCGATCACCACCGTGAGGTAATGGTCACGAGGATGCGACCACAGTCGTTTCCACGAGGTGTTCATCTGTGCAGCCGAATATGACGGAAGAGGACACAGCGTGGCGGGACAAAAGATCCGCATCCGGCTCAAGGCCTATGACCACGAGGCGATCGACGCGTCGGCGCGCAAGATCGTGGAGACCGTGACCCGTACGGGTGCACGTGTCGTTGGCCCGGTGCCGTTGCCCACCGAAAAGAACGTGTATTGCGTCATCCGCTCGCCGCACAAGTACAAGGATTCGCGCGAGCACTTCGAGATGCGTACACACAAGCGACTGATCGACATCCTCGATCCCACGCCGAAGACCGTTGACGCCTTGATGCGTATCGATCTGCCGGCCAGCGTCGACGTCAACATCCAGTGAGTGGCGGGATTTAACAGATGACTCAGACAAATGTGAAGGGAATCCTGGGCACCAAGCTCGGGATGACCCAGGTATTCGACGAGGACAACCGGGTGATCCCGGTGACAGTCGTCAAGGCGGGACCCAATGTGGTCACGCAGATCCGCACCGAGGAGATCGACGGCTACAGCGCCGTGCAGCTCGCCTACGGCGCGATCGACCCGCGCAAGGTCACCAAGCCGGTTGCCGGTCAGTTTGCCAAGGCCGGGGTCACCCCGCGCCGGCATGTTGCCGAGATCCGCGTCCACGACGTTTCGCCGTACACGGTCGGACAGGAACTGACGGCGGAGATCTTCGCCGACGGTGCCCTCGTCGACGTGACCGGAACCTCCAAGGGCAAGGGCTTCGCCGGTGTCATGAAGCGTCACGGCTTCAAGGGCCTGGGCGCGAGCCACGGCGTGCACCGCGTGCACCGCTCACCCGGTTCCATCGGTGGCTGCGCCACCCCCGGTCGCGTGTTCAAGGGCATGCGGATGGCCGGTCGGATGGGTAATGACAAGGTCACCACCCAGAACCTGAAGGTCCACAAGGTGGACGCTGAATCGGGCCTGCTGCTGATCAAGGGAGCGATCCCGGGTCGCAAGGGCGCGGTTGTCATCGTCCGTGACGCCATGAAGGGTGGTGCGAGCTAATGACTGTCAACACCGAGAAGCAGCAGACCCGCACGGTCGATGTGAAGAGCTTCGGTGGCAAGACCGACGGAACCGTCGAACTGCCCGCCGCGATCTTCGATGCGCCTGCGAACATCTCGCTGCTGCACCAGGTCGTCATCGCCCAGCTGGGCGCTGCACGCCAGGGCACGCACTCCACCAAGACGCGGGCCGAGGTCCGCGGTGGTGGCGCAAAGCCTTACCGCCAGAAGGGAACCGGTCGCGCTCGTCAGGGCTCGACCCGCGCCCCTCAGTTCGCCGGTGGTGGCATCGTCCACGGCCCGCAGCCGCGTGACTACAGCCAGCGCACCCCGAAGAAGATGAAGGCAGCCGCCCTGCGCGGAGCCCTCTCTGACCGGGCACGCAACGAGCGCATCCACGTGATCACCGAACTGGTTGCCGGGCAGGCCCCGTCGACCAAGACGGCACGACTGTTCCTCGAAGAGCTGTCTGATCGCCGGAAGTTCCTGTTGGTGGTCGGCCGCGAGGACACCGCCGCATGGAAGAGCGTTGCGAACCTGCAGCACGTGCTGCCGATCGCTCCGGATCAGCTGAACACCTACGACGTCCTCGACGCCGATGAGGTTGTCTTCAGCCGCGAAGCTCTGGGTGCGTTCCTCGACGGTGCCAACAAAGAGCAGAAGGAGGCCTGAGGAACATGACAGTTCAGGCAAACCCCCGCGACATCATCCTGGCCCCGGTGATCTCCGAGAAGTCCTACGGACTGATCGAGGACAACGTGTACACGTTCTTCGTGCATCCGGAGTCGAACAAGACCCAGATCAAGATCGCCATCGAAGCGATCTTCGACGTGCAGGTCACGAGCGTGAACACCGCCAACCGTCAGGGTAAGCGCAAGCGGACCAAGTTCGGCTACGGCAAGCGCAAGGACACCAAGCGCGCGATCGTGACCTTGGCCGCCGACAGTAAGCCCATCGAGATCTTCGGAGGCCCGGTCGGCTGACGCCGGTCGGACTCAGAAGAAGTAGAGGACAAGAAGACTCATGGCAATTCGTAAGTACAAGCCGACGACTCCCGGTCGTCGTGGCTCGTCTGGCGCAGACTTCGCCGAGGTGACACGTAGTACCCCGGAAAAGTCACTCGTTCGTCCGTTGCACAGCACCGGTGGACGAAACGCGCACGGTCGCATCACGACCCGTCACCGGGGTGGTGGCCACAAGCGGGCTTACCGTCTCATCGACTTCCGTCGTAACGACAAAGACGGCATCAACGCCAAGGTCGCTCACATCGAGTACGACCCCAACCGCACTGCGCGGATCGCGTTGCTGCACTACGTCGATGGCGAAAAGCGTTACATCATCGCCCCCAAGGGCCTGAAGCAGTTCGACGTGGTGGAGAGCGGTCCTACCGCCGACATCAAGCCGGGCAACAACCTGCCGATGCGCAACATCCCGACCGGTACCCAGATCCACGCTGTGGAACTGCGTCCGGGTGGCGGAGCCAAGTTGGTCCGTTCCGCCGGAGCCGGCGCGCAGCTGCTCGGTAAGGAAGGCGCCTACGCCACAGTGCGTCTGCCTTCCGGTGAAATCCGTCGTGTCGACGTGCGCTGCCGCGCAACCGTCGGCGAGGTGGGCAACGCCGAGCAGAGCAACATCAACTGGGGCAAGGCCGGCCGCATGCGCTGGAAGGGCAAGCGCCCAACCGTCCGTGGTGTCGTCATGAACCCGGTCGACCACCCGCACGGTGGTGGTGAGGGTAAGACCTCCGGTGGTCGCCACCCGGTCAGCCCGTGGGGCAAGCCCGAGGGCCGCACCCGCAAGAACAAGCCGAGCGACAAGCTCATCGTCCGCCGCCGCCGCACCGGCAAGAACAAGCGATAACCCAGGAGGGAGTTAGAGAATGCCACGCAGCCTCAAGAAAGGCCCGTTCGTCGACGACCACCTGTTGGGCAAGGTCGATGTTCAGAACGAAAAGGGCACCAAGCAGGTCATCAAGACCTGGTCCCGTCGGTCCACCATCATTCCGGACTTCATCGGACACACTTTCGCCGTCCACGACGGTCGCAAGCACGTACCGGTGTTCGTCTCGGACTCGATGGTCGGGCACAAGCTCGGCGAGTTCGCGCCGACGCGCACCTTCAAGGGACACATCAAAGACGACCGGAAAGCGAAGCGTCGGTAGATGACTATTGAAACAACCAACCCGACCGCCAAGGCCACCGCTCGTTTCGTGCGTGTGACCCCGATGAAGGCGCGTCGCGTCATCGATCTGGTTCGCGGCAAGAACGTGGACGAGGCACTCGACATCCTGCAGTTCGCACCGCAGGCTGCGAGCGAGCCGGTGGCGAAGGTGCTTGCCAGCGCCGTTGCCAACGCCGAGAACAACCTCGACCTCGACCGTCGCACCCTCGTGGTGGCACAGGCGTTCGCCGACGAGGGACCGACCATGAAGCGGTTCCGTCCGCGTGCCCAAGGGCGTGCGTTCCGGATCCGTAAGCGGACCAGCCACATCACCGTCGTCGTCGAGAGCATCGCCGACAAGGGTGCGGCGACCAGCCGCAACCGCCGGAAGGGAGCTCAGTAGTGGGCCAGAAGATCAACCCGCATGGCTTCCGTCTCGGTATCACCACGGACTGGAAGTCCCGTTGGTACGCAGACAAGCAGTACGCGGAGTACGTGAAAGAGGATGTTGCCATCCGCAAGCTCCTGGCCACCGGCCTCGAGCGCGCCGGCATCGCCAAGGTGGAGATCGAACGTACCCGTGACCGGGTTCGCGTCGACATCCACACCGCCCGTCCGGGCATCGTCATCGGTCGCCGCGGCGCCGAGGCCGACCGGATCCGTGGTGACCTGGAGAAGCTGTCCGGCAAGCAGGTGCAGCTGAACATCCTCGAGGTCAAGAACGCCGAATCGGAAGCTCAGCTGGTGGCACAGGGTGTCGCAGAGCAGCTCAGCAACCGCGTGGCATTCCGTCGGGCGATGCGTAAGGCCATCCAGTCGGCCATGCGTCAGCCCAACGTCAAGGGAATCCGGGTCCAGTGCTCGGGTCGCCTCGGCGGTGCGGAGATGAGCCGTAGCGAGTTCTACCGCGAAGGTCGTGTGCCGCTGCACACCCTGCGCGCTGACATCGACTACGGCCTCTACGAGGCCAAGACAACCTTCGGCCGTATCGGCGTGAAGGTGTGGATCTACAAGGGCGACATCGTCGGTGGCAAGCGCGAGGCACTGTCCTCGGCTGCTGCTCCGAGTGAAGACCGTCGTCCGCGTCGTCCCGCACGTCCGAAGCGAAGCGGTTCGTCGGGCACCACAGCGACCAGCACTGAAGCTGGACGCGCCGCAACGGCCGGTGCTTCTGCGGCTGCTGACGCTCCAGCGACAACGCCTGCGCCCGCGCAGGCTGAGAACCAGGAGGGCTGAGGCATGTTGATCCCTCGTCGGGTCAAGCACCGCAAGCAGCACCACCCCAGCCTGAAAGGTCAGGCCTCGGGCGGAACCAAGGTGACGTTCGGTGACTACGGCATCCAGGCACTGGAGAGCGCGTACATCACCAACCGTCAGATCGAGTCAGCTCGTATTGCCATCAACCGGCATATCAAGCGTGGCGGCAAGGTGTGGATCAACATCTTCCCCGACCGCCCGTTGACGAAGAAGCCTGCCGAAACCCGCATGGGTTCCGGTAAGGGTTCTCCCGAGTGGTGGGTCGCCCCGGTCAAGCCGGGTCGCATCCTCTTCGAGATGAGTTACCCCAGTGAGGAGACTGCTCGCGAGGCCTTGCGCCGCGCGCAGCACAAGCTCCCGATCAAAACCCGCATCGTGACCAGGGAGGAGCTGTTCTGATGAGTATCGGAATCGCCGCCGCCGAGCTCCGCGAGCTCAGTGACGAAGAACTGGTTGAGCGTTTGCGTGAGTCGAAGGAAGAGCTGTTCAACCTTCGGTTCCAGATGGCCACCGGTCAGCTCGACAACAACCGCCGGCTGCGTACCGTGCGTCGCGAAATCGCGCGCGTGTACACAGTCATGCGGGAACGTGAGCTGGGCCTGGCCGCCGGACCCGAAGCTACGGACGGTGACGACGCATGAGTAAGGACCAGGAAGTGACAGAAACGTCCGCCGAGGACCGTGCACGGCGCAAAGAGCGCATCGGGTACGTCGTCTCGGACAAGATGCAGAAGACCATTGTGGTCGAGCTGGAAGATCGTGTGAAGCACCCGCTTTACGGCAAGATCATCCGCACCACCAGCAAGGTCAAGGCTCACGATGAGAACGAGACCGCCGGTGTCGGCGACCGCGTTCGGCTGATGGAGACCCGCCCGACCAGTGCCACCAAGCGCTGGCGTCTGGTTGAGGTCCTCGAGAAGGCCAAGTAAGCCAAACGTTTTCAACAAATGCGGCCCGTCCCTGTAAAGGGGCGGGCCGCATTTGCGTTGTTGCGCCAGAACCGCGCCGGGATGACTTCGGACGGGGTCACTGCCTGCTGAGAGCGAGCACTTCCTCATCGGATAGCGGCGACGACGGGTGAAAGCTCAAGCACATCGAGGTGTTCACCTTCTGGAAGGTCCCGCCATCGGGGGCCACGTAGAACTCGCCGGTGCCGAGGCGCCCGATGTCATTGATCCGGCTCCCTTTGGCTGAGGCCATCTCGTTCGCGGCGTTGATCTGTACCGGTGTGTTGAGGCGGCCGAAGAACTGGGTAGAGGCGTTGCCGACGATTTTGGCGTCGATGCCCTTGGGTGCCTGTGTCGCGAACACCAGGCCCAGTCCGTATTTGCGCGCCTGCGACGCGAGCGCAACGGTGCTTCGCGTGCACGGGGTCACTCGTCCCGACGGAACCAGGGTCTGGGCCTCGTCCATGACGAACAACGCGCCGAGTGGGCGATCGCCGGCTGGGTTCTTCTTGATCCAAGCGAACAGGGCGAGTTCGAGCTGATTGACGAAACCCTGTCGATTGCCTTCGTCCGGTAGGCCGATCAGGCTGATCACCGAGATGCGGGCGCGTTTGCCTGCGGTCGGGGTGAGGAGGACCGATGGGTCGACCGGTGTTCCACCGCCGCCCAGCATGGGATTGATGATCATCGCCGCCTTGAGGTTCTCAGCAAGAATGCCGGCGAGCTTCTCGGTGTCTGTCAGACCGCTCATGTCGTCCGTCATCTCTGACAGAAGGGCGACGTACCCGGCAAGTGACCCGCCGCCTTGTCGGCCGTACAGCGCCATGGATCGCTTGAGAATGGCTTCCTGGAGAGCTGCTTTCGCGCCGCTGACCCCGGCATACGGCTTGAGCGCGGACACTGCGGCATCGACGGCCAAGTCGAACTCGTCGGGGTTCTCTTGGACGGCCACGAAGTCGGGCAGTGGCTGAAAGCTCAACGGACGACCGCCGTTGAGGCGGGGTGTCCAGATCACGGTCTCGACGTTGTCGATGTAGTCGGCGGCTTTCGCGGCGTCGTCGCCAGACCAGCCCGCCGGTGGTTCAGGCCAAGCGGTACCGAGCCGTGCGAGGTCGTTGTTGGGATCCAACACGATGGCCGAGACACCCTGCAGAGCACATTCTTCGATGAGCCGACGGATCATCACCGTCTTTCCCGAACCAGATCCCGCGAAGATGGCGGTGTGTTTGCGGAGTGCCTCGAGATCGACCGTCGCTGTCTTGCCCGATCGTGAAACGCCGAGGCTGATGCTTGTCGGGGTGGTGGACGTCGAGGTAGTGGACGGTGGGGCGGCGACTTCGGGCTGGACCGTCGGATCGTATATCGGTATCTCGGTGGTGATCTCCGCCGACAACTCGCGGGTCCGCGCTGCGGGTGGCTCGTCGAACGCGGGTGTCTGATGCTCGGCCGGGATGGTTGGCGTAGTCCAGTCGGTGTGCTCGGCCGGGATGGGTTGGCGCGCAGGGGTGGTTCCGGCATCACCGAGTGCGGCGCTCAAGAACTCGATGCCGTGGGCAGGTCGATGCGTTCGGAGCCAGGTGTCGAACCCCGCGAGCATGGCCTTGGTCATCTCGTTGAGCGCGCTGAGTTTGGCGAGGTCGTCGTACGACATCGCAAGTACCTGGCCACCGTTCGCGGTGAACTCGTCGACCATGTCGGCCGTTTTGGGTCCGCCCGGCCAGTCGATGTTTCGCAGGATGAAGAGTTGACGACGGGGGACCGATGAGGACAGACCCGCATCGATCGAAGCATTCCGCAGGCGGGACTGTACGGCCCCGGCGTGTGTTGCCGAGATCGCGCGAAATGCCCAGTGATGTTCGTCGTCGGTGAGGGAGTCGAGGCTCTGGCGCAGTCTGGCATGGAGGCGGAACTGACCTCCGACCTGGTCGATCGTGAAGTCGTCAGAACCGGATTCGACTGCCCAGGCGCGCAATCCGGCGTTCAGCAGCGCCGGCATGACGTCGTCTTCCTTCTTCGGGTCCACCGCGGTAGCAGTGAGGGCATTGCGGATGTGGCGTTGGTACACCTCGTCGAGGTCGCCAGCAGGCGGCTCGTCCGTGTCGGTGTTCTTCGGCCGTGCGGGCGGGAGGACGACGCTGGCTGGTTGATCCACCAGCGATCCGAGTTCCGTCACGGCTTCGTTGTCGAGACAGTCGTTGATGTGCCGGTCGACGCGTTTGATCAACAGCCGGGCATTGAGGGAGGTGGCGGCAGAAAAGGCAGGTTCTTGGATCGGCCACGTCGGGTAGGGCGGTGTGAAGCCGAGCACCGCAAATGATTTGGACAGCCGACGCTCGACGAGTGTCCGGGCGAAGGCCCCATCGGGGAGCCCTTCGAGGATGAAGTTGGCGCGGAATCGATCCGGTACCGAGGCCGTTGCCTGGAGTTCGATGATGGTCCAGACGGACGGAAGACACGACACGACAGTCACGGTGCGCAACAGCACTTCACGCACTGACATCAATCCGTGGGCCACTTGGTCGACCACGGCGTCGGCATATGAGTCAGCCGAGGTGGTGGCGTCGGTGCCGGAACGCGACTGGGCCAGCAGCGTATCGATCTGGTCGACGGCAAGGACAGTGGGACCGGTAGCCGCCATGTACTCCGAGATCGCCCGCACGGTTCCCTCGTAGGGAAGCGCCCGGGGTGGCAGTTGCCATTCGCTTCGCTCGGCCGGATCGATCTCATCGATGTTGTTCTCGAGATAGGCGATACCGAGATCGTTGAGCCGCGATCTCGGCGCTGCGGACAGCACAAGTGCTCGCAGGGTGGCATGGTGACTGCGGATGAGGGCAGGCAGTGGTTTGCGAAGGCTGTTGACGAACTCATCGAGAATCGCGGGTGTGACGAGGGTTTCGCCCGAGATGGCCCGCCGCGCGACTCTGGAGGTTCCCGCGAGGTCGGCAAGGCGCTGCATCACGTCGTGGAGTTGGGTCTTGTCCACCGGTGGCGTGATCTGGCGGTTCAGAGAATCGAGCAACGAACTGAGCAACGTGCGCCAGAAGTCGCTGGGGTCGAGCAGGTCCAGCATCACGAAGTAACCCCGCTGAGCCTGTACGTACTCGCGGACCTGTCCGAGTAGGTGTGTCTTGCCTGACCCGGCCGGCCCCTGCAACACCACACCGAGCGGGCTCGGACCGGTGCTTTCTTGTGCATCGGCGACGGCGCGCTCGATGGCGCGCCAGGCGTTGGCGTGAAGTCCGTCGACGTGGATGTCGTTGTGCGAGAGCCACACATCGTCGCGGGTATGGGCGGAGTTGGAGAATCCGGTTCGCGCCTTGGCGAGCGCGTCGAGTTGCGATACCGATGTCACGTCGGCTCCATGCTGATGAGGTGTTTGTCCTGATTGCCGATCGATACGGCGGCGGCACGCGCCTCCGGCGTCAGCGCCTTACGGTTCTCTTCCGGAATCAGCCGGAACCCTGACCGGCTGTACAGCGACTGGAGCACTGCGTCCAGGTCGGGCCGTGCGACACTGCGCAGGTCTGCCCGAAGTTCGGCCAACCCGACCCACGCACCGGGTTTGCTCGCGAGTGTTCGGTAGGTGTCGATGACGCGGGTTTCGATGTCCGGCGTCGTCTGTTCAGATGGTTCTTTGCTGACCGAATCTTCCGATGGCAGAAAGACATCCGCCAGTCGCAGGTCCGATCGTTGGAAATGGCGGCCCAAACCTGCGAGGACGGTGAAGAGTGCCTTGCCCTGCGGGGTGGTGCCTGCCGGAGGTTTGCTGCCGAGGAGTTCGTTGCACTTGGCCCAGCCGCGGTCAGACAGTGAATGGTGGTGGGGCACTTTCGACGTGTCGCTGTCGACCAGACCCAATGCGTTGAGTTTGCGACGGCTGGGGGCTTCGAGCTTCGGTCCACGCTCTTGGATTTCTCCGTTTGTGAGGCCACGGGACTCGGCCATCAAGACCAACAAGACGATCATTTCGGTACCAGTCAGGTCCGACGCGGTCACGGAAGCTCCTTTTCAGCCAAGCGGCGAGCACGCAATCTGTGGATTATGTCCACAACCTGCGTGCTGTCGCTCAGTACCTGTTCATTTGTGAAGCGCGCCACCATATAACCGGCGAGTTGCAGGGCGACATCCCGTCGCCGATCGTCTGAATACTTGTTTGCGGTTCGATGATCGGCGCCGTCGATCTCGACAACCAGTCTCGCATCCGGCCACAGCAGATCGGCTCGTACGAACGGTTGAAGTTTTTCGGTGGGTACCAGCTGATTCCATCTGCGATCCGCGGCCCAGGGGAGGCGGGCCAGGTGCGATTCGAGTCGTTGTTCGGCTGCGCTTGCAGGATGTGGCCGGCCCGATATCGGTGGGAAGGTCACGGCGGGCAGAACCCACAGGGATTCGTCGACGCCGCTGGCCGAGGTGAAACCACCGGAGCGCATGGGCGCCGTCGGGAAGCGGTCGATATCCGCCGTGATGCCGTCCAGAAGCCAGATGCCGACATAGCTGCTCAGCCAATCGCACACCGCCGCAACGTAACTCTGCTGATCTCGCGGCAGCGGACTCGGGGAGTACAAGGCGAGGACCACTTGATCGCGGGCGAAGCTGGCCTTGATCACCCGGATCAGTCCGGACATCCGGGTGGTGTCGGAGTATTTCTCCGCCAGGACGAGCTGCTCGGTCTGGGTTTGCGCGGCGATGGCATTGGCGGTCAGATCCATCAGAAACGGACGGTAGTGGTCTGATCGTGCAGCCAGTTCCGAAGCGAGCGCTCGGGCAGCGACGCGGTCGATGGTGGCGCGCCCAGGTGATATTTCGGCGCCGGGCAGCCACGCCGGATACAGGTGGAAGGTTGTTGTCTCGAGGTCGGCAACAAGATCGCCCAGCACCTGTGAGATATCGATGACCTTGTCGAGTCGTATCAGTAGGACCGCGGGTGCGTCGTCGGGGAGGGCGTCCAAGGCGATCGCCAGGTCTGTCGGGCCGAGGCCGGTCAACGCTGTGATCCCCGATGCTGGTGCCGCCGACCAATCCATGGCCAGAACCTACAGCCAACTGCTCGCGGCGGCAGGCTCACTCTGGCCCGCGGATCGCCCGGGGCCGGTGACCTCGTTGTGTAGCGGACCGAACAGTCTGTCTAGTTTGTCGGGGATCGAAGGGGTGTGGTCATCATCGATGTGAGCATGTCGATGATCTCGTCCGGTTCGGATTCCGACTGATCGCCGGGTTCGGTTCGACGTTCGAAGTCGGCGATCAGCGCGAACATCGCAGTGGCCACCGCGGCCACCCGGCGATGGCGGGTGGCGGTATCCCCAACGAGTGATTTGTTCAGCTGTTCAAGAACTTTGGGCCACTCGGTGTACCCGGTGGGTATGGATTCATCGGGCCACGACGGGCGGGTCACCTCGAGGAACCGGGCATAGTGGGTGCCCTTCATCTCCAGGATCGGTAGCACCAGCACACTGATGAGATCTCGCACCGTGGGCTGCTTACCTTGTGCGGCAAAGATTTCCAGCATGCGCGCGCGTTCGCGCTCCATAGGGCCCAGGCGCCGGGCAACGATCGCTGCGATCAAGCCCTGGCGGTTGCCGTAGTGATATTGCACAGCCGAGTTGTTGCGGTGCCCGGCGGCGACCGCGATGTCGCGCAGGGGGACTTCGTATCCGCGGGTTGCGATGAGCTGTTCGGCTGCATCGAGCAGTTCGCGCTTGCCTCGGTCCGGACCGGTGTCTGTCATCGATAAAGATCCTATAGCCCAGGGACGTTGAACAGGTTGTGGACCGGACAGGTGAAACCGGTGATCCATACCGGCGCTCGGAGACACCCCGCGTAGTTCGGCGACCGTAATATCGACGCCCCGTTAAGCGTGCGTGCTTAAATGGTCGTATGGCGGAGTCACGAGGGGACACGAATACGTCGGGTTTCGGCGGGAAGGTCGTTGTTGTCACCGGCGCCTCATCGGGACTCGGAGCGGCAGTGGCTCGAATCCTGGCCGAGCGCGGGGCCAGGGTGTTCGGGCTGGCGCGTGACGAACGACGTTTGTCGGAAGTGTTCACCGCGGTGACGGACGGCCGATTCCGCATTACCGATATCGCCGACCCGGACGCCTGCCGCGATGCAGTGGACGGCTGCATCGACGTGTTCGGCCGGATCGATGCGCTGGTGAATGTGGCCGGCGCACACACCATGCGACACACGCCCTCGGTGACCGACGAAGAGTGGCAGCAGGACCTCGCGATCAACCTGAGCGGGCCCTTCTACCTTTGTCGCGCGGCGCTGCCGCATCTCCTCGAGTCCGGAGGCAACATCGTCAACGTCGCCTCGACGGCGGGGACCCAGGGCCAGGCCTATTCGGCCGGCTACTGTGCAGCCAAGCACGGATTGGTGGGACTGACCAGGGCTCTTGCAGTGGAGTTTGCGCACACTGCGGTTCGGGTCAACGCGGTATGCCCAGGGGGCATGCTCACCCCGCAGGTCAGCGATTTTGTCGTACCCGACGGGGCAGACTTCGAACTGATAATGCGGACCGCGTCACCGCGGGGTATGTCGGAGCCTGCAGAGGTGGCCAAGTTGATCGCATTCCTCGCCAGTGATGAAGCCAGCGCAGTCCACGGCGCCGTCTACGCCGCCGACAAGGGCCGCTCGGCCGATTGAATCGGTATTCGGCCCCTCAGCGATTCCAGGGATTGACCGATCCCTCGGGCACCAGCCCGTCGAACAATGCGCGCATCTCGTCGGAGAGCTTCATGAGTTCGACATACGAACCGATCGGCCCTCCGTCGATGTACGCGAATTCCATTCCTATGCCGGATATTTGGCCGTCCTGAAGAATCGCCACTCCGTTGCTGCGTAACTGCGCCAGAGTGGCATCGAAGTCGTCCGGAATCCAGGCGACGTGATGCAGCCCGGGGCCGTGGGCTGCGAGTGCTTCGGAATACAGATTCGTCCCCGTCACGGGCTGGATCAACTCGAGTTGCTGGCCGCCGGCGTATGCGAGTGATACATGGATCGTGTAGTCCGCCGGTACGCCGCGGTAGCTGCATGCGTCCGGTGTGAATATGACATCCGGTATGCGCAGCCAGGATTCGACTCCGTAACGGTTGGTGAACTCCTCTTCGGCGGCAGCGATGTCATCGACCACCCACGCGACCTGGAAGATAGGTCCGCCGACAATCGGCATCTCAGTTGCCCACGATGAACGTGATCCAGAGCGTGGCGAGAAGAACACACAGTGCGGTGAGAAGACCGCCGACGATGATCCCGGCCCAGGCCTGCCCTTCGCCGGTTTCATACGGACGCTCTTTGATCTGATTGAGGCCGATGATCCCGAGGATGACACCGACAGGTGCGACCAAGACGCCGACGAAGCAGAAGAACATCGCAGGTATCGCGACTATCGAGCAGATCAATGCGCCGGTGGCCATCGAATTGGTTCGTTTCGGGGCCATCAGATAGGGGTTGGGGTAATACATGGCCGGATATGGACTCGGCGGGTACGCGACGGGGTAATGCGGATAGGCCGGGTCGAGGCCTGCCAGGGGACCGGCCCCGGGTTCGTACGGCTGCCAATATTCCGCACCGACCGACGGCAGGGTCGGCGCCGTCGGATACGACGTGGGGTACGGGCTCAGCGGCGCTGTGTCGTGGGTCGCGTTGCTGTTCGGGCCGTTGCTATCTCGGCTGTTGACGTCTTTGGTCAGGTCGAACTGGTCGCGATCGGCAAAGTCCTTGTTGTCGGTCATGGTTCGCCTCTCTTGGAAGAGTTGATTCCACCTTAAGGGAGACGAAGTGGTCGACCGTATGACTTGTAGCACGTTCGAGCAATGGTGCGATTGGTGACCGGATGCTCCAGGGCCGAGTCCGAATACAAAGATGCCCGGCCGCTGATGCGGCCGGGCAATTTTGTGTTGTACAGACGGTCAGTGACCACTACCCATCGACGTGAGATCGGTGATGGCCGCAGGCGCGAGCTTCCACATGCCGTCCGCATAGACAAAGGCCATCGGCATGGCGACCGGCTCCGGGGCATGAGGGGTCGCGACCTCGACGGTCGCGGTGGCCGCGTTGTCGCCGTCAGCGGTCACTTCCGTCACAGTGAACTTGTCGGGGGTGTATCCGGCGGCCGAGAAACCCTTGGCGAGTCCGGCGAGCTGTCCGGCGACGGCCGGCTCGTCCGAGTCGACCAGGTCGGTGTACGTCGCCGGGTCGGTGTCGGGGGACAGGACCGCGACGATGATCTCCTGCGCGGCGCCGACCTCGAGCGCGGCGTCGGCCGCGGCGTCGGTGCTGGTTGCGCTGCCCGAGGTCGCGGCTGAAGTCTCGGCGGCGGTTGAGGCGGTGCTTGTCGATGAGTCGGAATCGCTGTCATCACTGCATGCGGCCACACCGAACACGGCCAAGCCGATCAGGGCCGCGCCGGCCACGCTCTTGCGAATGTTCATATTTTCTCCTCGGAGACCAATTTGTTAGCTAACACTAACCTAAGTTACTGGGCCGATCCAGAGCGTGCCGGGGCCCGGCCTCCAGCGCCCGCCTTGTCCCCCTAGAACTAGGACTTACCGATCTGGCCTGGGCTTTCTACGCTTTGATGACGTCGGGCGGCTTGTGCCATGACTTGAACAGACCAGACGAAAAGGGTCGTCCCATGACTGTTGACATCTCCATTGCGCCCACTGCAGCTCGGATCCCGGTCTTGTCGCCCCGTGAGGTCGAAGTCCTGTTGGCCTGGTTTGCCTTCGATTCCAAAGGGAAGGCCGCGGCGAAGCTGTACATTTCGCAGGCGACCGTCAATACCCACATCACCAGGATTCGATCCAAATACGCTCTCGTGGGCAGGCCGGCGCGGACCAAATCGCAGCTACTCGCCCGCGCGATCCAGGACGGGTTCACCTCTCTCGACGATTGGTGATGGTCGCGACCAGGGGTGATTTGTATCCGACCTGGTCTTTCACCTATGCTTGACCGGTTGCCCGCGGCACTTTTGTGTCCGCACATCGAGCAGCGAACCCCCTGTGGTGGATAACTGCAGGCAGGCGCGCCACCGATGGCAACGGACCGCGTGTGTCGGGACGGAAATCCGCCACACATATTTACCAGCCAGGTCAAGGAGAAAAAGTGATCCAGCAGGAATCACGCCTGCGGGTCGCCGACAACACCGGTGCCAAGGAAATCTTGTGCATCCGCGTGCTCGGAGGCTCGTCACGGCGTTACGCCGGCATTGGTGACGTCATCGTCGCCACTGTCAAAGACGCCATCCCCGGCGGAAACGTCAAGCGGGGAGAGGTTGTCAGGGCGGTCATCGTGCGCACCACCAAGGAGCGCCGTCGTCCGGATGGTTCGTACATCAAGTTCGACGAGAACGCTGCCGTCATCATCAAGAACGAGAGCGATCCGCGCGGAACCCGCATCTTCGGCCCGGTCGGCCGCGAGCTGCGTGAGAAGAAGTTCATGAAGATCGTCTCGCTGGCTCCGGAGGTGCTCTGATATGAAGGTTCACAAGGGCGATACCGTGATCGTCGTTGCCGGCAAGGACAAGGGCGCAAAGGGCAAGGTCATCGAGTCCTACCCGCAGCGCAACCGGATCCTGGTCGAAGGCGTCAACCGGATCAAGAAGCACACCTCCGCCTCGCAGAACGAGCGTGGCGCATCCTCGGGCGGCATTGTCACCCAGGAAGCCGCCATCCACGTCTCGAACGTGATGGTCGTTGACTCTGACGGCAACCCCACGCGCATCGGTTACCGCACCGACGACAACGGCAAGCGCGTGCGCATTTCCCGCAAGAACGGGAAGGACATCTGACATGAGCACCACTGAGAAGATCCAGCCTCGGCTGAAGCTCCGCTACCGCGCGGAGATCAAAGACGCTCTGAACGAGCAGTTCGACTACGACAACGTCATGCAGATCCCCGGCGTCGTCAAGGTTGTCGTGAACATGGGTGTCGGCGACGCCGCCCGTGACGCGAAGCTGATCAACGGTGCGGTCAAAGACCTCGCCCTGATCACCGGCCAGAAGCCCGAGATCCGCAAGGCTCGCAAGTCGATCGCGCAGTTCAAGCTGCGTGAAGGCATGCCCATCGGCGCGCGCGTCACCCTTCGTGGCGACCGCATGTGGGAGTTCCTCGACCGCCTCGTCTCGATCGCACTGCCGCGTATCAGGGACTTCCGTGGCCTGAGCGATCGCCAGTTCGACGGCAACGGCAACTACACCTTCGGTCTCAATGAGCAGTCGATGTTCCATGAGATCAACATCGACAGCATCGACCGGCCCCGCGGTATGGACATCACCATTGTCACCACCGCGACCAACGATGACGAAGGTCGGGCACTGCTGCGTCAGCTCGGCTTCCCGTTCAAAGACTCAAGCGTGAAGGACAACTGACATGGCAAAGAAGGCGCTGGTCAACAAGGCCAACAAGAAGCCCAAGTTCGCTGTGCGTGGCTACACCCGCTGCAACCGTTGCGGACGCCCGCACTCGGTATTCCGCAAGTTCGGCCTGTGCCGTATCTGCTTGCGCGAGATGGCACACGCGGGCGAGCTGCCCGGCGTGCAGAAGAGCAGCTGGTGATCTTTTAGCCCTCGGCTAAACGCTCCACTTCTACAAAGACGCTCCACCTATAGGTGGAGCGTCTTTGTGTTTGTGGAGCGTTTGCTGGTTCAGGGTCTGTTCTTGCGGCGTTGCGCCTGACGTCGCTGGGCCCGGTTCAGGCCCGAGGACGGAGTCATGACTTGCCGACTTCGCGGCCTGTTCTGCGCCGACGGAACCAATCCCTTGAGTTGCTGGTGGTCGGGCAGCAGCGAATAACCATCCATCCACGGGTACTTTCCGTATTGGTCAGGCCACACCACTTGTAGCGCAGGTGCATTGGGGAACAACGCGTTGGTGATCAGCAGGTCATTCTTGTCGATCAACTCGATCAGTCGGACCCGGGTGTCGATGGATCGCAGCGTCAGTCCGAGACCGTGGTCGACGATGTCCACCCACTCATAGCGGTGCAGCAGATCGCCGAGCTCGTTGAGGACTCGGTTGCTCGTGCCCGGGTCGAGGCCATAGACCGCCAGCTCTGGGATCGAGTGCAGCCCAAGGCCGGTCGTGTACGCGAACGCACAGTCGGGTGGTACGCAGTCCGGCGAGTCGCACTCACACTCATCGGTGACGGCGGTGACGGCGGTGACGGCGGTGACTGCCCATCCGTGTGCTCGGATCCTTCCGATGGTCGCGTTCACCAGTGGGTCACGATGCCTGCGGGGTAGTCCTGCGATGGCGGATGCGTAGTCGGACATGATTCGCTCCTTTGTTCGAGTTGAACCATTGGAGCAGCGTTGTCTGACAACCGTTTTGGGACACGAAAGAAGCACTCGTTCCAGTCAAAATCACCTGTTGTAACAGGTGATTTTGACTGGAACGAGTGCTTCTGCTGGGAGGGGGAGTTACCGGCCGAGCAGGCCGCCGAGGCCGCCGGAAGAGCCGGCCTGGCTACCGCCACCGGTGCCGCCGATGAAACCACCCGGCGGGAGCTCGGAGGGCTGCACAACCACAAAACCCTGGCCGCTGAAGGCGAGGGTGAACCGTTCGCCGGTGCTGCGACCCATCAGGGTTCCGAGGTTGAACGAATCATTGCGCTTGATGCTGGTCTGCAGGCTCGACGACCACGCGACCGCGGCATTCGGATCAGCGAACGTCTGCTGATCGACGGTCAGGACCACCGGGTTTCCGTCGGTGGTGATCGCGATCCGGCCGCGGCCGGTGAACACGCAGTTGAACAGACCGGCGTTGCTCTGAGAGGCTGCGCCCTGGACCCGCTTGACGTCGTAGGTCAGTGTCGAGTCGAAAGCCAGCACGTTGGCGCCGTTGATGGTCAGACCGTCGGAACCGTCGAGGTCGATGAGGTGGACGTCGGCGGCCGCGTCCGCCAGGAACAGATCGCCCTGGCCGGTGACCTTCATCAGAGGCACACCTTCTCCGCTCAGAGTGTTCCGGATGGCGCGGCCGATGCCGCCGGAGCCCTGGGCCTCGAAGGTGAGATTGCCCTGGTAGGCGACCATCGATCCGGAGCGGGCCATGATCTCGCCGTTCATGCCGACGCGACACATCTTGCTGCCCTGCTTCTGGATGCCGCTGCCGGACACCTCGGCGTGGGCCGGTGCGAAAAGGTCACTGTTCATGGCGGGAACTCCCTGATGCTGTGCTGGGGGTGGGGTCTGTGAGTACGTCTGGGCGGCCGGTGGTGGCGGTGGCGCGCCCTGGCCGGCCGGTGGCCACGGCAAGGGGTCCGGCGTCGATGGCGCCGGCACCGGATCGTCGTCGACCTGGATGCCGAAAGCTGTTGCCAGACCGGCCAACCCGTCGTCGTAGCCCTGTCCGACCGCGCGTACCTTCCAGGCGTCGCCCCGCCGGTAGACCTCCATGCAGACAACGCCGGACTCCGAGGTCAGTCGCGCCGGGGTGAACGACACGGTCGGGTGGCCTGAACCGTCACGCAGTTCGGCACGCAGCGTGCCTGCCGTGGCGAAGGTGGTCGGACCGGTGCCGTCGAGGCTGGCGGTGATCGCGATCGTCTCGATGTCGCCGGGGACCCTGGTCGTGTCGATCGTGATGATGTCGCTGCGGGCGTCACTGCTGTAGACGACACCCGGACCGAAGGATTGGTTGTAGAAGATCAGATCGTCATCCGAGCGGACCCGGCCGTTCGACGCCAGCAACACCGCCGATGTGTTCACCGGGGACACACAGGTGACGGAGACACTGATCAGCTGCGAGGGCAGTGGAGTATTTTCTCCTGGAGCAAGTTCTCTCATGGCCTTGTCCATTGTTCCAGGCCGGCTGGTTCGGGGTGGGAACCGGCAGCTGGTATGGCGGCAATTTGGCCTGAGCAGCTGTGTTCCCTACACTGGGACAGTTGCCTCGGCAGAGCCGTGCCTTCGGTCGGTTTGAAATGCCCAGGTAGCTGAGAATTTTCTTGGCCTTTGAGCTTTGAAAACTCCTGAGTGCACCTGTGCATTCGGGGGAGCACCACCCCTGACCGGCAACGGTCGGTCAGGACAGTACTCACTTCGTTGTAGGCCCACGATGTGACGTAACAGGCCCGAAGAATGCCTTGGCATTCGAAGGAACCGGTGCGCGCATGCTGCATGGGAACCGCTGCGAGAAAGGTTGACGGTCTGTTATGACCATGACTGATCCGATCGCAGACTTCTTGACACGTCTGCGTAACGCCAATTCGGCGTATCACGATGAGGTGACCCTGCCCGCGTCGAAGATCAAGGCGAATATCGCCGAGATCCTCAAGCGCGAGGGCTACATCACCGACTACCGCACAGAAGATGCTGCAGTCGGCAAGAGCCTCGTCGTCTCGCTCAAGTACGGCCCCACCCGCGAGCGGAGCATCGCCGGCCTGCGCCGCGTCTCCAAGCCGGGCCTGCGGGTCTACGCAAAGTCCACAAATATGCCAAAGGTGCTCGGTGGCCTCGGCGTGGCGATCATCTCCACGTCCTCGGGTCTGCTGACCGATCGCCAAGCCGCCAGCGCGGGCGTGGGCGGCGAAGTCCTCGCGTACGTCTGGTAAGGGGCAAATACTATGTCGCGTATTGGAAAGAACCCGGTCGCCATTCCGGCCGGAGTAGACGTGAAGATCGACGGCCAGACCGTCAACGTCAAGGGCCCCAAGGGGCAGTTGTCTGTGACGCTCTCGGAGCCGATCGCTGTCGCCGTTGAGGAGGGGACCGTTGTTGTCACCCGTCCCAACGACGAGCGCCGCAACCGTGCACTGCACGGCCTGAGCCGTACCCTGGTGGCCAACCTGGTCACCGGTGTCACCGAGGGATATGTCCGCAAGATGGAGATCTTCGGTGTCGGTTACCGTGTGGCACTGAAGGGCAGCGACCTCGAGTTCGCGCTCGGATACAGCCACCCGGTGCCGATCAAGGCGCCTGCCGGCATCACTTTCACGGTGGAATCGCCCACCAAATTCTCGGTTTCGGGAATCGACAAGCAACAAGTCGGACAGATCTCGGCGAACATCCGCCGCCTGCGCCGCCCGGACCCGTACAAGGGCAAGGGCGTTCGCTTCGAGGGTGAGCAGATCCGTCGCAAGGTCGGAAAGACGGGTAAGTGACATGAGTGAAGCAACAGTGACTAAAACTGCGGGAAAGCCAAAGCGCATTCCCCTCGGCAAGGACGCATCGACCCGTCGTCGCGTCTCCAACGCACGCCGTCACTTCCGGCTGCGTAAGAAGATCAGCGGCACCCCCGAGCGTCCTCGCCTGGTGGTCAAGCGGAGCTCGCGTCACATCCACGTGCAGCTCATCGATGATCTCGCCGGTAACACCGTGGCCGCAGCCTCGACCATCGAGGCCGATGTCCGCGCAACCGGTGGCGACAAGTCGGCACAGAGCAAGAAGGTCGGCGAACTGATCGCCGCCCGCGCCAAGGCTGCCGGTGTGCAGGCTGTGGTGTTCGACCATGGTGGCCACGGCTACCACGGCCGTATCGCCGCATTGGCGGATGCCGCCCGTGAGGGAGGGCTCGAGTTCTGATGTCGACCACAACGATTTGCAATGGAAGGACCATCTGATGCCGGGACGTCAGCGGCGTGATGGCGGTACCGGAAGCGGACCCGCCGGAAGCAACAGCAATGACCCGAACGCAGCCAACGCAGGCGGCGACCGCCGCGGCGGCGGTGGCGGTAACCGCGATCGGCGCGACAACCAGCGCGGTGGCGGTCGGGAAGACAAGAATCAGCTAGAGCGTGTTGTTGCCATCAACCGCGTCTCGAAGGTGGTCAAGGGTGGACGTCGGTTCTCCTTCACCGCTCTCGTGGTCGTCGGTGACGGCAACGGACTGGTCGGTGTCGGCTACGGCAAGGCCAAAGAGGTTCCGGCCGCGATCCAGAAGGGTGTCGAGGAGGCTCGTAAGAGTTTCTTCCGCGTCCCGATGATCGGCGCGACCATCACTCACCCCGTGCAGGGCGAAGCCGCTGCCGGTGTTGTGATGCTGCGTCCGGCCAGCCCCGGTACCGGTGTGATCGCCGGTGGCGCGGTGCGTGCCGTGCTCGAGTGCGCGGGTGTCCACGACATCCTCGGCAAGAGCCTCGGCTCGGACAACGCCATCAACGTGGTCCACGCGACCGTTGCAGCGCTCAAGATGCTGCAGCGCCCCGAAGAGGTTGCCGCACGTCGCGGTCTGCCGATCGAGGATGTCGCTCCGGCCGGTATGTTGCGCGCCCGTGCAGGACAGGGAGCTTGATATGGCCGAGTTGAAGATCACCCAGGTGAAAAGCACCATCGGGCAGAAGAGCAATCAGCGTGACAGCCTGCGGACTCTCGGACTCCGAAAAATCCGCCAGACCGTCACCCGCGAGGACAACGCCCAGAACCGCGGCTTGATCAAAGCGGTTCGGCACCTCGTGACCGTCGAAGAGGTTTAGTCACAATGACAATCAAATTGCATCATCTTCGCCCCGCCCCCGGGTCGAAGACAGAAAAGACCCGCGTGGGTCGTGGTGAAGGTTCCAAGGGTAAGACCGCGGGTCGCGGCACCAAGGGCACCAAGGCACGCAAGAACGTGCCTGCCGGCTTTGAGGGTGGGCAAATGCCCATCCACATGCGGCTGCCGAAGCTCAAGGGCTTCAAGAACCGCAACCGGGTCGAGTACCAGGTTGTCAATCTCGGCGACATCGCCCGGTTGTTCCCCGAGGGGGGCACCATTGGTGTCGAAGAATTGATCGCCAAGGGCGCGGTTCGTAAGAACGAACTGGTCAAGGTGCTCGGCGAGGGCGAATTGTCGGTGGCCGTGCAGGTCAGCGCCAACAAGTTCTCGTCGTCGGCCAGCGAGAAGATCGCTGCTGCCGGCGGTACGACGACTGTCCTGTAAGGCAGCCGCAGTCCATCGACCACCCGGACTCGCTACAGTGGCGGACGGCGCGGACATCATTGCCGCGCCGTTCGTCACTTCAGTGGTCACCGCTCGGTCCCCCGAACCGGTGACTGTTAGAGTTCAAGAGTTGTTCGTAGCCCGGTGCAACGCTGCTGCCGGAGCGACTTTGCCCAGGAGGAGTTAGTGCGTTCCGCCGTCATATCGGCCTTCAGGACACCCGACCTGAGGCGGAAGATTCTCTTCGTTCTGGGAATCATCATCCTTTATCGTCTCGGTGCGACCATTCCGTCGCCCGGCGTCGACTATCAAGAAATTCAGCAGTGTCTTGACGATGTCTCGCGTGGAGATTCCGCGGGCATCTATTCGCTGATCAACATGTTCTCCGGTGGAGCTCTGCTCCAGCTGTCCGTGTTCGCGATCGGCATCATGCCGTACATCACCGCGAGCATCATCGTGCAGCTGTTGACCGTGGTCATCCCGCGCTTTGAGCAGTTGCGCAAGGAAGGTCAGTCCGGTCAGGCCAAGATGACGCAGTACACGCGCTACCTCACGGTGGCGTTGGCGCTCCTGCAGTCCACGGGCATCGTTGCACTGGCGGCCAGGGGCAATCTGCTGCCCGACTGTTCGAACAGTGATCAGATCCTGAACGACCAGTCCATCTTCGGGCTGCTCATCATCGTGCTGGTCATGACAGCCGGCGCCTGTGTGGTGATGTGGTTCGGTGAGCTGATCACCGAGCGCGGCATCGGCAACGGTATGTCGCTGATGATCTTCGCCGGTATCGCCGCACGTATCCCGTCCGAGGGCAAGACCATCCTCGACACCCGCGGTGGCCTGGTGTTCTTCCTGGTGATCCTGGCCGCGCTGGCGATTGTCGCCGGCGTCGTCTTCATCGAGCAGGGCCAGCGCCGGATTCCGGTGCAATATGCCAAACGCATGGTCGGCCGGAAGATGTACGGCGGCTCGTCGACGTACCTGCCGTTGAAGGTCAACCAGGCCGGCGTCATCCCCGTGATCTTCGCGTCGTCGCTGCTGTACCTGCCCAACCTGATCCTGCAGCTGACACAGAGCCAGACCGAGGAACCCTCGTGGTGGCAGCGCGCGATCCAGACATACCTGGTGGACCCGAGCAATCCGGCCTACATCCTCATGTACTTCTTGATGATCATCTTCTTCACGTATTTCTATGTGGCTGTGACGTTCAATCCCATGGAACGTGCAGATGAGATGAAGAAGTACGGTGGCTTCATCCCGGGCATCCGGCCGGGTCAGCCCACGGCCGATTACCTCGGCTACGTGTTGAGCCGGATCACCCTGCCCGGATCGATTTACCTGGGCACCATCGCCGTGCTGCCGAACCTTTTCCTGGAGATCGGCAATTCAGGTGGCGTCCAGAACATTCCGTTTGGTGGTACCGCGGTGCTGATCATGGTCGGCGTCGGTCTGGACACGGTCAAACAAATCAATTCGCAGCTCATGCAGCGCAAGTATGAAGGGTTTCTCAAGTGAGACTGGTGTTTCTCGGCCCACCCGGAGCAGGCAAGGGTACACAGGCCGAACTGCTCTCGGAGAGCATTGGTATCCCGCACATCTCGACCGGCGATCTGTTCCGCGCGAACATTTCGCAGGGAACCCCGATCGGGCTCGAGGCCAAGAAGTATCTCGATGCCGGCAACCTGGTGCCGTCGCAGATCACCGTCGACATGGTGCGCGCCCGCGTTGCCGAGCCGGATGCGGCGAAGGGTTTCATCCTCGACGGGTTCCCGCGTTCGACCGAGCAGGCCGACGCGCTGACCGAGATCCTCGCGGATCTCGACACCAAGCTCGACGCCGTGCTGTCGTTCAGCGTGGACGAGGACGTCGTTGTCAAGCGGATGCTGGCCCGTGGCCGCGCCGATGACACCGAAGAGGTCATCCGCAACCGCATGCACGTCTACGAAAAAGAGACGTCACCGCTGC
This sequence comes from Williamsia sp. Y844, assembly GCF_056786475.1. Taxonomy (NCBI): domain Bacteria; kingdom Bacillati; phylum Actinomycetota; class Actinomycetes; order Mycobacteriales; family Nocardiaceae; genus Williamsia; species Williamsia sp. Y844. Next base: position 558,361 of record NZ_JBXCJB010000001.1, on the reverse strand, counting down.
GTGATTACTACGGCGATGCGGTGAAGTCGATCGACGCCATGGGCGACGTCAACGAAGTGCATCAGCGAGTGCTGCGCGCACTCGGCGCCTGAGCGCACCTCAACTTCGAATCAGTAGGTGATCATGGGGTTTCGTAAACCGAAACCGGTCCCATTCCGTAGTCCCGGTGAGGTGGACGCCATGGCGGCCGCCGGCGCGATCGTCGGCCGTGCACTGGTGGCGGTCCGCGAGGGCGCCAAGCCCGGGGTGAGCACGCTCGAACTCGATGCGATCGCCGAAGCCGTCATCCGTGACGCCGGGGCGGTCCCGTCGTTCCTCGGGTACCACGGGTTCACCGGTTCGATCTGCAGTTCGGTGAACGAGGTCGTGGTGCACGGCATCCCGTCGAAAGACGTGGTGCTGGCCGAGCACGACCTCGTCTCGATCGACTGCGGTGCGATACTCGACGGCTGGCACGGTGATTCGGCGTGGACCTTCGGTATCGGTGAGTTGTCGCAGGCCGACTCCGATCTCAACGACGCCACCCGCCTGGCTCTCGACGCCGGTATCGCGGCGATGGTCGATGGCGGGCGTCTGACCGACATCTCCCATGCGATCGAGACCGCGACGCGGGCCGCGGAGAAAACCTTCGGGCGCGAGTTCGGAATCGTGGACGGCTACGGTGGTCACGGTATCGGGCGCGAGATGCACCTCGATCCGTTCCTGGCCAATGAGGGCAAACCCGGGCGGGGCCCGGTTCTGGTGATCGGATCGACGCTGGCCATCGAGCCGATGTTGTCGCTCGGTACGGTGGATACCACTGTGCTCGAAGATGATTGGACCGTTGTCACGAACGACGGCAGCCGCGCCTCCCACTGGGAACACACCGTTGTGGTCACCGGCGACGGACCGCGGATTCTCACCACCCGGCCGTAACGCTCCTACACCTCGAGCGCGACGGTGACCGGACCGTCGTTGACCAGTGCCACCTGCATATGGGCCCCGAAGCGTCCGGTTTCGACGTGGGCGCCCAGCGCACGTAGAGCGGAGATGACCTTCTCGACAAGTGGTTCCGCGACGGGTCCGGGTGCGGCCGCATTCCACGACGGCCGTCGGCCCTTGGCCGTGTTGGCGTACAACGTGAACTGACTGATCGCCAGAATCGGGGCATCGAGATCTGCGGCGGAGCGTTCACCGTCCAAAATGCGCAGGCGCCATATCTTTTCGGCGAGGGTGGCGGCCTGGGCGTCGGTGTCGTCGTGGGTGACGCCGATCAGTGCCACCAGTCCCTGTGCGCCGTCGCTCAGTGGTAGCGCGCCGACCGTTTCTCCATCGATGCTGACCGAGGCCGAGGTGACGCGTTGCAAGAGTGCCTTCACCCGGTCAATTCAACCAGTGGCGAGTTGGTGGGCGACGAGGACCTCGACCGGTCCGGTGGGTGCGCTCTCGTCCCCGCCCTGCACGGTCCACAGCGCGGTTGACGTGTCGATGACATCCCGGACCGGATTGCCGATCCCGGGGAGGGGCTCGGTGTACACGCCCTTTGTCGGACCGCCCGTGCAGCCGTAGACATGCACATACTGCATGTCGCCGGTCGCCATCGCCATCGGGTTTCGTCCGAGGGTGCACCGGGATCCGTCGACCAGGTCGAGTCCGGCCGGGATATAGGGACTGACGTCGGACATCATCACGAACGTGGCACCCATCGTGCCCAACTCCCGATCGCGTGGGTCGGCGAGACAGGCGGCGGTGTTCTCGGCGGCCTGCCAACAGAACCTGAGTCCTTGCGGGGTCTCCGAACAGCGGTAACCACCGCTGATGTCCGTGAAGCACTTCAGCGGAGCCAGGGTTGCGACGTCGTGGGTGCTGTAACCGTCCACAAGCATGCCGTCGCGGTCGGGTCCGAACGGGTTGATCGTGCGGACCTCGGTGGCGGCCACGGGTGTGGTCGACTTCGTGGAGCGTTCGGGACCGGGATTCTGCGTGGTGCAACCACAGAGCAGCGCAATCGAGATTGCGATCAGGGCCACGGCAGTCCGCATGAGTGCGACACTACGTTCGTCGACTGCCTGTTTGAAGCCCGGCGAGATCATTGACGGCTTTTGAATGACCCTCCAATGGAATGTTGTGGTGGGTGCGTCGGGTTGGACTGTCGTATGACCAGTTTTGGAACGCATGGGGTGTGGGCGGGTGCGTCGGCACTGTCGCAGGAGCAGGCACAGCAGATCGAGAAGCTGGGCTACGGCACCATCTGGCTGGGGGGTTCGCCTCCTTCGCTGAGCCCGGCCCGGACGTTGCTGGAGGCCACCGATTCGATTCGCGTGGCCACCGGGATCACCAGTATCTGGAACACCGACCCGGCCGATATCGCGGATCAGTTCAGCGCCTTGGAGGACGATTTCCCGGGTCGCTTCCTGCTCGGCGTCGGCGTCAGTCACCCGGAGGCCGTCGATGAGTACAAAAGTCCCTACGACGCGCTGTGTGCTTACCTCGACGGGCTCGACAAGGGCGGTGTTCCGGTTGATCGTCGGGTGATCGCCGCACTCGGCCCGCGCATGCTGCGGCTGGCCGCGGAACGTGCATTCGGATCTCACCCCTATCTGGTTCCGCCTGCGCACACCGAATACGCCCGAATGATCCTCGGCCCGGAGAAGTTCCTCGCTCCCGAACACAAAGTGGTACTGACCGAGGACGCGCAGTTGGCACGTTCTGTCGGCCGCCCGTACGTCGACCAGCCGTACCTTCACCTGCAGAATTACACCAACAACCTCAAGCGCTTCGGCTACACCGACGCCGACTTCGCCGACGGCGGCACAGATGCGCTGATCGATGAACTCGTGGCGCACGGCACCGCCGAGGTCGTCCGCGAGAAGATCGACGCCCACCTCGGACAGGGCGCCGACCACGTGGCCATCCAGGTCCTCGGCGACGTCGACATCGTGGAGGTTCTCAGTCAGTTGATCTGAGTGCGGCCGGCTGTGCGGTCTGCCCGGCCAACCGGGCGCGAATCGACGTATCGAGCGCGCGGACCTCGATCGGCACACCGGTCATGTTCGCCATACCGGCCAGCCGTTCGAGGTCGTCGGGATCAGACGAGATCAACGCGTTGACGTTCGCGCCTCCGGTTCCCAGGTCATTGGCGGACGCGGTGTTCGCCTGGGTCCAGCCGCCGCTGCCGTTGTGACCCCAACCATGCGGTATCGCAACGACTCCGGGCTTGATGTCTTCGGTGAGCATGACGGGCAGCGCTATCTGTCCGTGACGCGAGCGGACGGTGACGAGTTCACCCTCGGCGATGTCGCGGGCCTGGGCATCGACCGGGTGCATCCGAGCCGCATGGGTGCGTCCGCCGCGTAGTAGCAGGGGAGCGTTGTGCTGCCAGCTGTTCTCCGAACGGATCTCCCGCATACCGATGAGGCGCAGCGGAAACGACGGGTCGGATGCATGGTCGAGGCGATCGATCTCGGCGATCAATTCGGGTGCGTCCAAACGGATCTTGCGACTTCGGTGGGTGATGATCCCGCGAAGTTGTCCGGGTTCGAGGTGATCGGCGACGATCTTGCCGTGTGGAAAGTTCGTGACCAGCTTGTGTAGGTTCAGACCCGGCCTGCGCAGTCCGAATCGATCTCCGCCGGTGCCGATCCGGATCAGCAGATCTGACAACCGATCCGGAGTCAAGGGTTTGCCGATGCGGTCGGCGAGCCGGTTCCACAGGTGCAGTGCACCGAGCAGTGGGACCCGGGTTGCCAGTGCGGCAACGAGTTCGTTGATGATCACCCATTCCTCGCGGGCCTGCCCGCGTGGTGCGATCACAGCGTCGGTTGCCTGCTTGAACGGCGTGGTGAACAGCGCCTGGAATGGCAGCAGGAAGTCCGACCGCTCATACATCGTGGTCGTCGGCAGGATGTAGTCGGCGTGTGCGTTGGTCTCGTTCTGGTAGATATCCAGTGAGACAAACAACTCCACCTCATCGAGCGCCGCACTCAATTCATCGCCGTTGGGTACCGAGAGCACCGGGTTGCCTGCACTGATGAACATCGCCTTGAGTTGGCCCGGTCCCGGAGTGGTCATCTCCTTCGCCATCACCGATGCCGGAGCGGTCCCGAGTATCTGTGGTAGGTCGCCGACCCGGCTCCGCCGACCGGCCCAGGCGAACCGCGGAACACGCTGCAGCGCTGCGACACCCAGGCGTTGACCGGGGATGCCGAGGTCGCCGAACATCGACCCGCCGACCTCGTCGAGGTTGCCCGCCACCAGGTTCACCATGTCGAGCAGCGCTGTGGTCAGGGTTCCGGTGCGACCGAGCGACGTTCCGACCCGGCCGTACACCGCGGCCCTGTTGGTCGACACCAGGTCCCGGGCGAGCCCGCGGACCGTCTCGGCGTCGATGCCGGTGTGTTCGGCCGTTGTCTCGGGTGAATAGGCCTGTGCCACATCCTTGATCGTCGCCAGGCCGGTGCTGCGGCCCTCCAGGCGGTGATCGTCGGCGAGGTGTTCATCGAACATCACGTGAAGGAGTGAGAGCAGCAGGAGTGCATCGGTGTCGGGCACGATGGGCTGCCACTCGAACTCGCGGGCCGTTTCGGTGCGGCGGGGGTCGATGACCAGTACCCGACCGCCGCGTTTGGTGATGGCGGTCAAACCCTCCCGGATGCGCGGAGAGCTCATCACGCTGCCATGGGAGACAACGGGATTGGCGCCGATGATGACAAGGAACTGCACCCGGTTGATGTCGGGGATGGGTGCGGTGAGCGGGTTGCCGTACAGGAAGTGACTGGCGCTGAACCGATTGTTGACGTCCTGCGAGCCGGCCGAATAGATGTGGGGTGTCCCGAGGAGATTGAGGAACATGCCCGCCCACGTGACGTGTCCGGCGCAGAAGGTCGCCGGATTACCGAAATACCAGCCGATCGACGATGCGCCGTCGCGGCGGTGGATCGCGGACAGTTTGCCGGTGATCTCACCCATCGCGGTCTCCCAGGAGACCTGCTCGAACTCGCCGCGAGAGTTCTTCCGGAGGGGATGCAGTACGCGGTCGGGGTCGTTGACGATCTCACTGAACGCAATGCCCTTGGGGCAGGCGAACCCCTTCGACAGCGGGTTGTGCGGATCCGGTCGCAGCGAGAGCAGCTTGCCGTCTTCGACGGTCGCGATCATCCCGCACAGTGGTTCACAGATCCGGCAGTAGGTGGTCTTTTCCTGCGCCATGAGACATCTCCCTGGTGACCGGCTTTGGCATCTGGCCACGAGTGTTGCACGTCTCGGTCGTTCGATGCAGGGAGTTGGCAGTGGTCGGGAATGGGGGGTGCTCAGGCCGGGGCAGTGGACGCGCGGACGACCAACCGCGGTTGGAAGCGAATGTGCCGGGGTGGGTTGTGCGGGCTCCGGGTGGCCTCGCCGACAAGGAGATCGATGGCGCTGGAACCGAGTTGCCTGCTCGGCTGGCTGATCGAGGACAACGGCACCACCGCTGCCTTGGCGAAGTCGATGTCGTCGTATCCGATCAGGGCGATGTCGCCGGGCACCGAGACATCGGCGAGCATCGTCAGGGCCTGGAGGACGCCCATGGCGAGTAGGTCGTTGGCGCAGAAGATGGCGTCGGGGCGCTCGGCGGCGGGCCGTCTGCGGATCTGTTCGCCTGCGGCTCGTCCGGCCAGGACGCTGAGCGAGCGGGTCTCGATGACCTCGAGGGTGGCGCCGGGTACCCGTTCGATGGCCTCGCGTGCGCCTTGCAGACGGTCGGCGACCTGACGGATGGCCCGCGGGCCGCCGACGAAGGCGATGCGCCGACGTCCGGTGTCGCACAGGTGGCCACAGGCCAGGGCGCCGCCTGCGACGTCGTCGACCGATACGGAGGGAAAGGGTGTCTTTTCGCCGTTGCGGTCGACCAGGACCACGGGCGTGCCGCGCAATTGCAGCGCTTCGAGCCGGCTCAGGTCATCCCCGACCGGTGAGACCAGTACGCCGAAAACCCTTTGCTCGTCGAAGGTTTCGAGGTACGTGTGCTCGCGGCTGACGTCGTCGTCCGAAGTGCCGAGCAGCAACGTGAGGTTGTTGTCGGTGGCCTGTCGTTCGGCCGCCCGGGCCAGATCGGTGAAGAAGGGGTTACCCACATCCAGGACGATCAGCCCCACACACCGCGACCTTCCGGCCTTGAGTTGGCGGGCGGCGTCGTTGCGGACGAAGCCGAGTTCGGCGATCGCCTTGTGTACCCGCTCGACAGTTGCCGGGGCGACCTTGTCGGGGGAGTTCAGCACATTCGAGACGGTGCCGATGGACACGGCGGCGCTCGCCGCCACGTCGCGCATACTCACCACCATTGGTCGCCTTCTTTCTCTCTCCAACCCTGACACCGTGGACCCGCAGTCACCAGGTGACGGACAGTCAAGAGGTGAAGGGGTCCACGGATCAATGGGTCCAGGGGGTCAGGCTAACGCGGGTTCAGTCGCGTTCGGTGTTCATCGCGCGGGGCGCCAGGCGTGTCAGCTGCGTGACGTGTGCGGGTGTCAGCTCTTCGAGGGCGTTCACACCCAGCAGTCGCATGGTGCGCTCGACCTGCTCGGAGAGGATCTCGATGGCGCGATCCACGCCTGCCTCGCCGCCGGCCATCAGGCCGTAGAGGTAGGCCCGGCCGATCAGCGTGAAGCGGGCTCCGAGTGCGATCGACGCGACGATGTCGGCGCCGGACATGATGCCGGTGTCGAGCACGATCTCGGTGTCCTTGCCGACCTCGCGGGCGACCTGCGGCAGCAGATGGAACGGGATCGGTGCCCGATCGAGTTGGCGGCCACCGTGATTGGAAAGCACGATGCCGTCGACACCGAGATCGACAACTGCTTTGGCGTCGGCGACGGTCTGGATGCCCTTGACCACGACCTTGCCCGGCCACTGATCGCGGATCCACGCGAGATCCTCGAACGTGACGGTCGGATCGAACATCGTGTCGAGGAGTTCGGCCACCGTGCCCGACCAGCGATCGAGCGAGGCGAATGCCAGCGGTTCGGTGGTGAGGAAGTCGATCCACCACTGCGGCCTGGGCAGTGCGTTGATGACGGTGCCCGGTGTCAGTGCAGGCGGGATGGACATGCCGTTGCGCTTGTCACGCAGACGTGCGCCCGCGACCGGCACGTCGACGGTGACCAGCAGGGTGTCGTAGCCCGCGGCGGCCGCACGCTCGACCAATGCCATCGAGCGCTCGCGCTCTTTCCACATGTAGAGCTGGAACCAGTTGCGGCCATTGGGGTTGGCCGCCTTCACATCTTCGATGGACGCGGTGCCCATCGTCGACAGCGAGAACGGGATCCCGGCCCTGGCCGCCGCGCGGGCGCCTGCGATCTCGCCTTCGGTCTGCATCATCCGGGTGAAGCCGGTGGGTGCGATACCGAACGGCTTTGCCACCGGGGCGCCGAAGACGTCCCAGCCGGTGTTCACCTTGGAGACGTCGCGCAGGATCGCCGGGTTGAACTGGATGTCGTTGAATGCCTCGCGGGCGCGGCTGATCGAGATCTCCGCTTCCGCCGACCCGTCGGTGTAATCGAAGGCCGGGCGCGGGGTCCGCCGCTTGGCGATCTTGCGCAGGTCCTCGATGGTCAGTGCCGAGTCGAGTCGCCGCTTCTTGGCATTGATCTCGGGTTTTTTGAACTTCATCAATGGCGCCAGGTCGTGGACCTTGGGGAACTGCCGTTTCATCGTGATACCCCTACAAAATCGTTGCGATGCCGGCCGGTCGTACGTGGCTCGTATCGCTCTGGTGGGAATGTTGCGGCGACCATCGCGCGTGCGCTCTCGAGGTCGTCGGCGATCAATTGCTGGGCCCGGGCGGTGATCAGGACATTACCGATCGCCGTCGCCTCGACGGGTCCGGCGAGGACCGGCATGCCGAGTCGGTCCGCGGTGAGTTGGCACAACAGCCGGTTACGGGCTCCGCCGCCCACCAGGTGGACGGTGTCGACCGCGGTGCCGGACAGCGACGCCGCCTCCTGCACCCGCCGGGCAAAAGCGCCGGCGAGGCTCTCGAGGATGGCCCGCACCATCTGCGCCGGTTCGATCGGTGCAGGCAGGCCGCGGGCGGTGTACCACCGCGCGATCCGGGCCGGCATGTCACCGGGGGAGAGGAACTCGGGGTCGTCGGTGTCGAAGAGTTCTGCCGGTGGTTTCGCGGCGGCGGCCTGATCGAGCAGTTCGGCCAGATCGATGGTGGCGCCGGAGCGTTCCCATTGCCGCACCGATTCGCTGAGCAGCCACAGACCCATCACGTTCCGCAGGAACCGGATCCGGCCGTCGGCCCCGACCTCGTTGGTGAAGTTCGCGACCCGGGCAGCCGGTTCGGTGACCCGCGAGGTCAACTCGACCCCGACCAGGCCCCACGTGCCACACGAGATGTACGCCGACGACTCCGGCCGCATCGGCACGGCGACCACTGCGGACGCGGTGTCGTGGGATGCGACGGCATTGACGGACACCGACGACGACAGACCCAGCCCGGATGCGACGTCCGGCAGCAGCCGGCCCAGTTGCGATCCGGGTTCGATCAAACCGGGGAACAGGTCCGTCGGCAGTCCGAGGATGCGGTTGAGTTCGTCGTCCCACTGTCCGTCGGCACCGAGCAATCCGGTGGTCGAGGCGTTGGTGCGCTCGGTGGCCATCTCGCCGGTCAGCCAGTACCCGATCAGGTCGGGGACCAGCAGTGCCCGATCGGCCAGTTCGAGGGTTCCGGCCTGCTTCTCGGCCATCAGCTGATAGACGGTGTTGAAGGGCAGGAACTGCAAACCGTTGCGGGCGTAGAGATCTGCCGGGTCGATGGAGCTGTGTACCGCCGAGACGCCACCGTTGTTGCGGTCGTCGCGGTAGTGGTACGGCAGTCCCAGTAGGCGCCCGCCGCGTAGCAGTCCGTAGTCGACCGCCCAGGAATCGACGCCGATCCCGGCCAGGTCGTCGGCCTCGCGGCCGGCCGCCGCGAGCCCGCCGCGGATGTGCGCGAAGAGCCCGGGGACATCCCAGTGCAGCGCGGTCCGGTGACCGTCCCAGATCGGGAGCGGACCGTTGGCGAACCGGGTCACCTCCCGGATCTGCAAGTGATCCGGGCCGACCTCGGCCAACATCACCCGGCCGCTGGTGGCGCCGAGATCGACGGCCGCCAGCTTCCGGGTCCGAGTTCCGGAACTCATCGCAGGAATGCCGCGGCGACACCGGCGTCGACCGGCACGTGCAGTCCGGTGGTGTGGGACATGTCGGAGCTGCAGAGCACAAACGCGGCGTTGGCGATGTTCTCCGGCAGCACTTCCCGCTTGAGGAGGGTGCGCTGCGCGTAGAACTCGCCCAGCTCCTCTTCCGGCACGCCGTAGACCGCGGCGCGCTTGGCACCCCAGCCGCCTGCGAAGATGCCCGAGCCGCGGACGACGCCGTCGGGGTTGATGCCGTTGACCTTGATCCCGTGCTCACCGAGCTCGGCGGCCAGCAAGCGGACCTGATGCGCCTGGTCGGCCTTCGTTGCGGAGTAGGCGATGTTGTTGGGTCCGGCGAACACCGAGTTCTTCGACGAGATGTAGAGGATGTCGCCGCCCATCTGCTGATCGATGAGGGCCTTCGCGGCCGCCTTCGACACCAGGAACGAGCCGCGGGCCATCACGTTGTGCTGCAGATCCCAGTCGGCTGCACTGGTTTCCAGCAGCGACTTCGACAGCGACAGACCGGCGTTGTTGACGACGAGGTCGATACCACCGAAGGCGAGCACGCAGGCATCGACCGCGGCCTGGACCTGGGCTTCGTCGGTGACATCGGCGCGCACGCCGATCGCGACGTCGGACGATCCGATCTCGGCGGCGGCGGCCTTGGCCTTCTCCTCGTCGAGGTCGGCGATGACCACGCAGGCGCCTTCGGCGGCCAGGCGGTTCGCGATGGCCTTGCCGATGCCCGAGGCCGCGCCGGTCACCAGGGCGATACGGGTGGCAAGCGGCTTGGGCTTGGGCATCCGGGCGAGCTTGGCCTCTTCCAGGGCCCAGTACTCGATGTTGAACTTCTCGACCTCGTCGATGGGCAGGTACGTCGAGACGGACTCGGCGCCGCGCATCACGTTGATCGCGTTGAGGTAGAACTCGCCCGCCACCCGTGCGGTCTGCTTGTTCTTGCCGTAGCTGAACATTCCGACACCCGGGATGAGGATGATCGCCGGATCGGCACCGCGCATCGCGGGGGAGTCCTCGGTGGCATGGCGGTTGTAGTACGCGGTGTAGTCGGCCCGGTAGGACTCGTGCAGTTCCTTCAGGCGGGTGATGCAGTCCTCGACCGAGGCATCCGCAGGCAGATCGAGCACCATCGGCTTGACCTTGGTGCGCAGGAAGTGATCCGGGCAAGACGTGCCGAGCGAACAGAGCCGGGGATGCTCGGCGGCGGTGAGGAACTCGAGCACCGGATCGGAGTCGTTGAAGTGCCCGACCTGGGCGTTGTCGGTCGATGCCAGTCCACGCAGCGTTGGCGCGAGGGCAGCGGCTTTGGCAGCCCGCTCGGCCGGACTCAGTGGGCCGAAACCGCGGAGCGGGGGACCGAAAGGCGCCGACTTGCCGTTGACGGCGAGGTAATCCTCGGCGGCGGAGATGATCTCGAGCGAATTGGCCTCGGCCTCTTCGGACGTCTCGCCCCACGCGGTGATGCCGTGTCCACCGAGGATGCAGCCGATGGCCTGCGGATTCTGCTTCTTGACCTCGGAGATGTCGAGGCCGAGCTGGAAGCCGGGGCGACGCCACGGCACCCAGATGACCCGATCGCCGAAGATCTTCTTGGTGATCGCCTCGCCGTCGGATGCCGTCGCCAGGGCGATACCCGAATCGGGATGCAGGTGATCGACGTGCGCGGCGTCGACCAGTCCGTGCATGGCGGTGTCGATCGACGGCGCGGCGCCACCGCGGCCATGAAGGGTGTAGTCGAATGCGGCGACCATCTCGTCTTCGCGATCGAGACCCGGGTAGACGTCGACCAGCGCCCGCAGACGATCGAGGCGCAGCACCGCGAGTCCGCCCTCGGTGAGGGTTCCGAGATCTCCGCCCGACCCCTTCACCCACATCAGATCGACGTCCTGGCCGGTGACGGGATCACGGTCGACGCCCTTGGCGGAGGTGTTACCGCCCGCGTAGTTCGTGTTCTTGGGATCGGCGCCGAGGCGGTTGGAGCGTTCGATGAGTTGTTTGACGGTCGGGTTGGTCATTGCATTCCTTACAGATATCGACAAGACAGAAATTGAAAACTGAAAAATCTCAGGCTAAAACTCAAGCGCCCCAGGACGATTGGGTTCCACCGACGCGCTCGGCCACGATCTTCTCCCGGTAGCCCGACTCGGCGTATGCGGCCATCGGATCGGCGGGTAGTCCGCGCTCGGCACGCCAGCGTGCGAGCTCGGGCCGGACATCGGTGTAGAACGCGTCCATGAAGATCCCGTTGGCGCCCAGCACATCTCCGGCATCTTGCGCGGCGGCCAGCGCCTCGGTGTCGACCAGCAATGCGCGGGCCGTCATCTCCTGGACGTTGAGCACCGAACGGAGCTGACCGGGGATCTTCTCCTCGACGTTGTGACACTGGTCGAGCATCAGCGCGACGGGCGAACCGGTGGCCAGGCCACCGCCGCGGATCACCTCGAACATGATGCGGAACAGCTGGAACGGGTCGGCGGCCCCGACGATCAGGTCGTCGTCGGCGTAGAACCGGGAGTTGAAGTCGAACGAACCGAGCTTTCCCAGACGCAACAGCTGGGCGACGATGAACTCGATGTTGGTCCCTGGCGCGTGGTGGCCGGTGTCGAGGCAGACCAGCGCCCGCTCACCGAGTGCGCTGACCTGGGCGTACGACGTGCCCCAGTCCGGAACGTCGGTCATGTAGACGGCCGGCTCGAAGAACTTGTACTCGAGCACCATCCGCTGCTCGTCGCCGATGTGCTGATAGATCGTGGACAGCGATTCGGCGAGCCGGTCCTGGCGGCCGCGGATGTCACCCTGGCCGGGGTAGTTGGTGCCGTCGGCGAGCCAGATCTTCAGGTCGCGCGAGCCGGTCGCGTTCATGACCTCGATGCAGGCGAGGTGATGATCGATGGCCTTCTGTCGGATGCTCTTGTCGGTGTGGGTCAGGCTGCCGAACTTGTAGTCGTCGTCCTGGAAGGTGTTGGAGTTGATCGTTCCCAGGCCCACACCCTGATCTTCGGCGTAGCGGCGCAATGCAGCGAAGTCGTCGACCAGATCCCACGGGATGTGCAGCGCCACGGTCGGAGCGAGGCCGGTGAAGCGGTTGACGGTGGCGGCGTCGGCGATCTTTTCCTGCACCGTGCGCGGGGTTCCGGGGGTTCCGAACACCTTGAATCGGGTGCCGGAGTTGCCGAATGCCCAGGAAGGGAGCTCGATAGCTAGGTTCTGAAACGTTTCAATCTTGGCGGCGTCAAAGTTTTTCATGTCAGTTGCTCCCAGCATTGCCGGTCGTTTGTGCGGTGGTGGTTGTTGCGGTGGTGGTTGTTCCGACGAGCTCGGGGCTGATGGGCCGCCCGTACCGCTCGATCTCGATGTCCTTGAGTTCCTTGCCGCGGGTGTCCGGGGCCCAGATGACTCCGATGATCAGCGCGATGGTCAGGCAGGTGATCAGCAGGAGTCCGACCCAGGCGAGCCCGACTGCCGCCAGCAGGGTGGGGAAGAAGTAGCTCAGCGCACCGGTGGCCGTGCGGACGGCGAAGAACATGACGCCCTGCGCGCTGGCGCGGTACGGGGTTGCGAACAACTCGCTGGCCCACAGGCTGTAGAAGGCCTGCGCTCCGACACCGCTGGAGATGCCCCAGCAGATCGCGAAGATGAGCATGGTTGTCATGCCGCCGTCCGTGAACATGACCAGCACGCCCCAGGCGAAGATGCCGGGGATGGCGCCGAGGGCGAACAGCAGTCGCTGCGACATGTGGTCGGCCAGGCGCATGAAGACGAAGTAGGTCGACAGCACGGTCATGCCCCAGACCAGGACCTGGAGCAGGTTCTGCTGGACTTCGCTGTGGAGGCCTGCGGTCTCGTAGACGCGCGGCATGAAGATGCCTGCCTGACCGGCGACGGTGTTCCAGAAGCCGTAGATGCCGATGAGCACCAGCAGCGCGGTGATGTTGACCTTCTTCGAGAACAGGCCGCGCAGACCTGCGCCACCCGAGGTGGCGACCGGGGCAGGCGTCGAGCCCGTGTTCGCGTCCGTGTTCTCCAGATTGTCCTCGGTCCAGAGCTTCGACTCGGCCAGGCCCTGGCGAATCCACCAGACCACCGCGGCAACCACGAACAGGTGCAGGAATATCAGCCGTGAACCGAGCAACCCGAGCGGCGCGAGCGCGGCGGCCAGGGCGAAGCCGACCAGAGGGCCGACCGACCAGGCGAGCTGGGCGGTACCGACGTGTTTGGCCCGGGCACCCGAGGGAGCCTGCTCGGCGATGTAGGTCCACGACGCCGGAACGCCTGCGCCGACCGCCAGACCGGTGATCACAAACGCGATCATCAGCATGCCGAAGTTGAGGGCAAAGGCCGCGATCAGCACGCCGACCATGTAGACCATCAGGTCGTATGTGTAGATCGCCTTACGTCCGTAGCGATCACACAGCGGACCGCCGATGGCCGCGCCGACGGCAGCGCCGAAGGCGTTGGCGCTGAGTGCGGCGAGCAAGCCGACAGCAAAGTTGCTGATGCCGAACTCGTCTTGCCAGAAACCGAGGCTGGTGGCGATCGCGATGATCGATCCGGCCTCGATGTAGTTGGACATGGCAACAGAGATCGTTGCCTTCCAACCGGTGGTTTTCTTGGCCCCGAGTTTCATGGTTTCTCCTCATGGGGTGTGGGCGCAGGGTAATTGGTCCGGCTCGGGCGACTCGTTCGGGTGGGTGCCGAATGTGACACCGCCGATAGATCCGATCCGGATGAAGAACCGATCAGGCGAGGTGGAAGTAGTGGTCGAGCTCGGTCATCGTGGTGTCGGGTCCGGCCGTGGGATCGGCGAAATACTGCGCCATGGTGGCCTGCCACCGGGTGTTCACCGCGGTCTGGGCCATCAGTTCGCGCGCCCGGTCGAAGTCCTCGGTTTCCACGTACCCGACCACCAGTCCGGTGCCGGGCTGCAGGAACAGCGAGTAGTTGGACCAGCCGGTCTCGCGCAATGCGTCGAGCATCTCCGGCCAGACATCCTCGTGGGCAGCGAGGTAATCATCGATGCGGTCGGGCCGCAGGTTCATGGTGAAACACACCCGCTGACGTGGAGTGTCGGCTGATGTCTCGGTAACCGTTTCCGGTTGTTCGTGCTGCATGGGCCCGTCGCCAATCGATAGTTTGAAACGTTTCAATCCGTGAGTGCGGTCACCGTAAACTGAACTGAAGGATCGCGTCAAGGCCAGATTCCGGCCGATCGGGGGAGCTTCGGGGGCACGCGGGTCCACCGGAGAATGCGCTTATTTGTCCTGAGCTGCGCGGCAGCGTAATGTTGATCAACGGTGCGTACGCGCGCCGGATTGTTTTTGTGCCCAGATTTGCAGAGCTTGCTCGAATCGCCTGCCGACTGCCGCTGAAAAGAACCCGGTCACGTGCGTGTCATGACGGTAATCGAAGACAACTGTTCAGGTGTGGTCAACACACCAGAATCGTGGAGGCTATGGCCAAAGAAGGCGCCATCGAGGTGGAGGGCCGCGTTGTCGAACCCCTGCCCAATGCGATGTTCCGCATTGAGCTGGAGAACGGCCACAAAGTACTCGCCCACATCAGCGGCAAGATGCGGCAGCACTACATCCGCATCCTGCCGGAAGACCGCGTGGTCGTGGAGCTTTCGCCCTACGACCTGACTCGCGGCCGGATCGTTTACCGATACAAGTAAGACCCAACAGACTTCCCGGACCCCTCCGGGTAGGACAACCAGCTGGGGTGCGGCTATAAGGCTGTGCCCTGTGCTTTGAAGTAGATCCGTGCTGAGCGACCAAGGTCGGTCTCAGCACAGGCAAAGGAGAGAGTGACGTGAAGGTTAAACCGAGCGTCAAGCCGATCTGCGAGAAGTGCAAGGTGATTCGGCGTAACGGCCGCGTCATGGTGATCTGCGAGAACCTGCGTCACAAGCAGCGTCAGGGCTGATCAGCACTTCGACCCGATCGCTTGTAAGAGCGACACAACTTCATACAGGCAACAAAAGAAGACCTCTCAACACCAGCGGACTCACACAGGAGTCCGCCTACCCCCGGCACGGAGGCCGGGGCCCTGCAAGAGTCGGGGACGGATTGGGAGCAGACCTCCGAGAACCAAAGGAAACGCCACATGGCACGTGTTGCTGGTGTTGATCTTCCGCGCGAAAAGCGCCTGGAGATCGCACTCACGTACATCTATGGAGTTGGTCGTACCACCTCCAAGGAGATCCTTGCTGCCACCGGCCTCAGTGCCGACCTGCGCGCCAAGGACCTCACTGACGAAGACGTCCTGAAGCTTCGTGAATACCTCGAATCCTCGGTCAAGGTCGAAGGTGACCTGCGCCGCGAGGTGCAGGCCGACATTCGTCGCAAGATCGAAATCGGCTGCTACCAGGGTCTGCGTCACCGTCGTGGCCTGCCCGTTCGCGGACAGCGCACCAAGACCAACGCTCGGACCCGCAAGGGCCCGAAGAAGACCATCGCCGGGAAGAAGAAGTAATCCATGCCTCCTAAGTCACGTAGCGCCGGCCCCAAGAAGGGCACTCGTCGTCGCGAGAAGAAGAACGTCCCGCACGGCAGCGCGCACATCAAGAGCACGTTCAACAACACCATCGTCTCGATCTCTGATCCTGCCGGAAACGTCATCGCCTGGGCTTCGTCCGGACATGTCGGCTTCAAGGGCTCGCGTAAGAGCACCCCGTTCGCGGCACAGCTTGCTGCCGAGAACGCTGCCCGCAAGGCACAGGAACACGGCGTCAAGAAGGTCGACGTCTTCGTGAAGGGCCCGGGTTCGGGTCGTGAGACTGCTATCCGATCACTTCAGGCCGCTGGCCTCGAGGTCGGCACCATTTCCGATGTCACCCCGCAGCCGCACAACGGCTGCCGCCCGCCCAAGCGGCGCCGGGTTTAATCGGAAAGAAGAGGACTTTAAAAAATGGCTCGTTATACCGGACCCGCAACCCGCAAATCTCGTCGTCTGCGCGTCGACCTCGTCGGCGGAGACCAGGCGTTTGAGCGTCGCCCCTACCCGCCCGGCCAGCATGGTCGCGCGCGGATCAAGGAGAGCGAATACCTGCTCCAGCTGCAGGAGAAGCAGAAGGCTCGCTTCACCTACGGCGTCATGGAAAAGCAGTTCCGTCTCTACTACGCAGAGGCCAACCGTCGTAACGGCAAGACCGGTGACGAGCTGCTGCGTCTGCTCGAGACCCGTCTTGACAACGTCGTCTACCGCGCCGGACTCGCTCGTACCCGCCGCCAGGCGCGTCAGATGGTCAGCCATGGCCACCTCACCGTCAATGGTGTGAAGGTCGACGTGCCCAGCTACCGCGTCTCTCGCTACGACATCATCGATGTCCGCCCGAAGTCGCTGCAGACTGTTCCGTTCCAGATCGCCAAGGAGATCCAGGGCGATCGCAAGGCTCCGGGTTGGCTGCAGGTCGTGCCCGGCACGCTGCGCATCCTGGTGCACTCGTTGCCCGAGCGCGCACAGATCGATGTGCCGCTCTCCGAGCAGCTCATCGTCGAGTTCTACTCGAAGTAATCGCCGGTTGTCGGATCCATATGTCCGGCAGCACATTCGGCACCTAATCGGCCGTCATATAGCGGGCGTCCAAGAGGAGAAGAAGATTCAATGCTGATTTCACAGCGACCCACACTGTCCGAAGAGATCATCTCGGGAGATCGCTCGAAGTTCGTCATCGAGCCGCTCGAGCCAGGTTTCGGGTACACGCTCGGCAACTCGCTGCGCCGTACCCTGCTGTCGTCGATTCCCGGAGCCGCTGTCACCAGCATCCGGATCGACGGAGTCCTGCACGAGTTCACCACCGTCCCCGGAGTCAAGGAAGATGTCACCGACATCATCCTGAACCTCAAGGGCCTCGTCGTGAGCTCCGAAGAGGACGAGCCGGTCACCATGTACGTGCGTAAGCAGGGCCCCGGTGCTGTCACCGGTGCCGACATCGTGCCCCCGGCCGGTGTCACCGTGCACAACCCGGACCTGCACATCGCCACCCTGAACGACAAGGGCAAGTTGGAGATCGAGCTCGTCGTCGAGCGCGGTCGCGGCTATGTCCCCGCCGTCCAGAACAAGGCGTCCGGCGCCGAGATCGGCCGTATCCCGGTCGACTCGATCTACTCGCCGGTTCTCAAGGTCACGTACAAGGTGGAGGCCACCCGCGTCGAGCAGCGCACCGACTTCGATCGGCTCGTTCTCGATGTGGAAACCAAGAACTCGATCTCCGCGCGGGACGCACTGGCCTCGGCCGGTAAGACCCTCGTTGAGCTGTTCGGTCTGGCCCGTGAACTCAACATCGAAGCAGAAGGTGTGGAGATCGGACCCTCGCCCGCCGAGGCCGATCACATCGCGTCGTTCAGCCTTCCGATCGAAGACCTCGAACTCACCGTTCGGTCGTACAACTGCCTCAAGCGCGAGGGAGTGCACACCGTCGGCGAGCTGGTGGCCCGGACCGAATCGGACCTGCTGGACATCCGCAACTTCGGTCAGAAGTCCATCGACGAGGTCAAGGTCAAGCTGCACGCACTCGGCCTGGCACTCAAGGACAGCCCCGCGAGCTTCGATCCGTCCCAGGTGGCCGGATACGACGTCGCGACCGGTACCTGGACCGATGACACTTCCTTCTCCGACGCCGATGCCGGCGAGGATTTCGCAGAAACCGAACAGCTCTAACAAGACCCCCAGCTCACGGCCGAGAGGTCGAGAGCGAACCCTAGGAGTTCGAAATGCCCAAGCCCACAAAGGGTACCCGCCTCGGCGGGTCGGCTTCGCACCAGAAAGCGATGCTGGCGAACCTCGCCACCTCGCTCTTCGAGCACGGCCGGATCACCACCACCGAGACCAAGGCAAAGCGTCTCCGCCCGTACGCGGAAAAGCTGATCACCCACGCGAAGGCCGGTAACCTGGCTCATCGCCGTGAGGTGCTGAAGGTCATCCGCAACAAGGACATCGTGCATGCCCTGTTCGCCGAGATCGGCCCGTTCTACGCGGACCGCGACGGCGGCTACACCCGCATCGTCAAGACTCTGCCGCGCAAGGGCGACAACGCCCCCATGGCAGTGATCGAGCTGGTTCGGGACAAGACCGCTTCATCGGAAGCCGATCGCGCCACCCGCGCAGCGGCCTCGAAGAAGAAGTCTGAAGAAGCCGCTACCGAGGAGAACGTGGTCGAGGCTGTTGAAGCCGACGCCACCGACGCCGAGGTCGAGAACGCTGAAGCTGTGGCCGAGGCTGTCGACGAAGAGTCGACCGCTGCCACCGCTGTTGACGCCAAGGCCGACGAGAAGTAGTCGACTGAACGAGTCAGTGACCCACGAGCCCGCCACCGGAATTTCCGGTGGCGGGTCTCGTCATTTCGAGGGACCACTCGTCCGGCTGCGGATGCAGATCGGTTACGACGGAACCGACTTCGCGGGTTGGGCCAGACAGCCCGGCCAACGAACAGTGTGTGGCGTGCTTGAGGAGACCCTCGGCACGGTTCTGCGGGAACCGGTGACGCTCACGGTTGCAGGCCGCACCGACGCCGGCGTGCACGCCACCGGCCAGGTGGCACATTTTGATGTGCCAGAGTCGGCCTTGCAGACCCGGTCGATCGACGGGGATCCGACCAAACTCGTTCGGCGGCTTGCCAAGATGCTGCCCACCGATGTGCGGGTCAAGGACATCGAAGAGGCGCCAGCGGAGTTCGATGCGCGCTTCTCTGCCCTACGCCGCCACTACGAATACCGATTGACCGACGACCCCTGGGGGGCTGAACCGGTTGTCGCCCGCACCACCGCTGCCTGGAGTCGGCCGCTCAACGCCGACCTCCTCGAAGAGGCGGCCTCAACTTTGCTCGGACTCAACGATTTCGCGGCATTCTGCAAGCGGCGCGATGGCGCCACGACAGTCCGGGATCTTCAGCAGTTCACGTGGATACGCGACGACTTCGGCGTTCTCGTCGCACAGGTGAGCGCGGATGCGTTCTGTTGGTCGATGGTCCGCTCACTGGTCGGGGCCGTTGCGACGGTCGGTGAAGGGCGTCGCTCAGTGGAATGGTGCGCCGGATTGCTGCAACAACGGGCGCGCGCGAGTGAGGTCCCGGTGGCGCCCGCGTGTGGATTGAGCCTGATCGGTGTCGACTACCCGGCCGATGGTGCGCTGGCACAACGCAATGCGGTCACCCGCGAGACCCGGGCCGCGATCGAACCATCCGGCTGCTGCGGAGGCTGACCCACCCCCGATGATGTGCCGTTTTGGCGGGCGCGACCTGCGGGTTTGCTCGCCAAAAGGGGACATCATCGGGTCAGGATGTGTAGTACGGGTCGCCTCGCCGCATCGTGGTGGAAGGGAAGTCGTCTGCCACGGTCGCAGCCATCTCAACGAGTGCGCGACGGGTGTCCTTGCCGAGGAGATCGAGGTCGACCTCGGCACCTTCGGCGAGGTGGTCGTCGAACGGGATCTGTTGTACCGCACGGCATCTGGTCAAGAAGTGGGCGCTGAGCTGATCGGTGTCGATGGTCGATGCGCCGGGTCGTGACGAGCTGAGCACAACCACCGCTCCCGACACCAGATGCCCGAACCCGTGGGCCTGCAGCCAGTCGAGTGTCGCTCCGGCGCTGCGTGCCCCGTCGATGGCGGGCGAGGTCACCAGGATCAGGGAGTTGGCCATGTCGAGCACCCCGTTCATCGCCGAATGGCTCAGTCCGGTACCGCAGTCGGTGATGATGATGTTGTAGAAGCGCTGCAGCACCGTCATCACGCCGCGGTAGTCCGCTTCACTGAACGCCTCGGCCTTGGCCGGATCACGTTCGGATGCAAGGATTTCCAGACGGCTCGGCGCCTGGGAGGTGTGGGCGCGGACGTCAGAGTATCGGTAGATCGATTCGTCGGCGAGCAGATCGCGCACCGTCGAGCGGGTCTGCTGCGGAATGCGTTGCGCGAGAGTGCCCAGGTCGGGATTGGCGTCCACGGCGATCACCCGATCGCCGCGCAGGGATGCGAATATCGAGCCCAGACCGACTGTGGTCGTGGTCTTTCCGACGCCGCCCTTGAGCGAGAGAACCGCGATCCGATAGTCGCCGCGGACGGGCTGATTCACGCGTTCGAGTAATTGTTTGTAGACGAGGTCGTCGGGGGACTCGCCAGGATTGATGGTGCCCGCCGACAGCTTGTGTACGGTCCGCCGCCATCCGCTGGCCGGTGCCCGACGGGCCTTTCGGAGCAGCGCCACCTCGTCGAGGCTTGTCGGTGCGGGCGGTTGCCCGGGGGCGTACTGCTGGTGCGGGGGCATCGGCTGCTGTCCCGGAAAGTACCCGGGCGGTGCTGCGGGATTACCCTGCGGCGGGATTCCTGCCGGCGGAAAGCCTTGGGGCGGTGATGATTCGCCGTACGGGTTGGTGCCGCCGTAGGGGCCCGATCCCGTCGGGTAGGCCGGCCCGGCCGGTGGTTGGTGCGGTGCAGGAGGCGCGAAACCGCCCGCTGCCTGCGGCCAGAACTGTTGCTCGAGCGGAGGCTGTGGCGGGGGAGCGGGTTGCGACGGTTCCGGGCCGAGGGCATCGGACGCCTGGCCATGGCGGCCCGAGTGCACCGTTGCCGGTGGTGCATCGGGTCCGGGTGGGCCCTGCGGTGATGGCGCTGCATCGGGTGGTCCGGGTACTGATGCCGATGCCGATGCCGATGGCGCTGCCGGTACTTCCGGAGTCGCAGGCGCCGTTGGTGATTGATCGGCGCGCTCGAACGATGCGACATCGATGTCCGCCGCGGTCTGAAGCCATGGTGGTGCCGCAGGCACGTCGGCATTGTTGTAGCTCACAGAAACAGCCCCCCGTTGTTGCACTTCGTCTAACCAGTTGCAATTCGTCTTGTCAGTGGTGAAACCCCAGGCGTTACATATATCGAATCCACCCCGCCACCCCTGGATAACGGCGATGATAGACCACCACGATCTCCGGCGGTCCGGTAGCGCGGATGTCCATGCCTGCGGTATCTCCGCAGTGTCACAAGTTGTGGGTACTATCTGTCGCCAAGGGGAGTTCTTGAGGGGGAACCATGGCTGCTGCAACTTCACGCACCGGAGGCCTGTCTGTCGTCACGACAGAACAGGGCCTGCCGATGTCGGTACGGATCGAACCTGCCGAATTGCACAAGGATCCGGCGATACTCGCCGCTGAGGTGCTCCGGCTGTGCCGGCAGGCGGCGATGCACGCCGGCGTCGCGCGCCGCGAAGAGTTGCGTGCTGCGGGCGTCGGCGCCGACATCATCGAACAGATGAATCTGCCTCGGCCCGATGATCTCGCCAGGGCCGAGTACGAGGACGACGCCACCGCAGGCGCACCCGGCAGCTGGATGAGGTCGGTATGAGCTCTGCAATGGATGAACTCGAGGCCAGGGCCCGGGCACAGCTCGATCGGTTGCACGAGGTCAATGAACGTTTGGCCGCCATCTCCGCGCGTGAGACCTCGCCCGGAGATCATGTCACCGCAGAGGTCAACGGTATCGGCGAGCTGACCGGGTTGTGGTTTGCGTCAACGGCTCCGCAGCTCGGGACCGGCCCACTTTCAGAGCTGATCGTCTCGACGGCCGGTGTCGCGGCCGGCCGTGCGTTCGCCCGCCGCGGCGAGATCCTCGAGGAGTTCAACGAATCGTTTGCGGATCTGGTGAACAGCCGGCCGACATGACCGGTCCGCCGACACGGGAGGGAACCGTCTCGGCTCGGTGGGCGTCTTACCGCCGGACTGTGGGAGTGACGGGTTGCGAGGGTCGGGCAATCCGAGGGTTGGGGCAGTACACATGTTTTCGAAGAAACGGGGGGACAAATGTCTGAGGTCACAGCGGTACCGGCAGCAATCGAAGCGTATGGGGACACGGCTGCATTGATGTCGGCAGCGGTTGCCAGTGCGGGTTCGATCAACGCCGCCGCGAACATCGCTCAGATGGTGCCCGTATTCGGGTTGATCGGGCAGGAGTTCCTGCTGGCATTCGCGCAGGCGCAGGCGAGTCATCTGTTCGGGGTCGGGCAGCTCGCTGCGGTCCACGCAGGCAGCGCGGCAGCCGCGTTTGCCACGGCCGCGCAGATCGCCGAGGCGGACGACGGCAGCGGCCGGGGTTTCGCCGCCGTGCAGGCCGCGCTGTAGACCGGATCGGGTCACGTGAGTTTTCCGACGACGCCACCGGCACCGGCAACACCGCCGCTTGATCCAACCATTCGCCAATTGGTCGAATCGAGTCCACTCGGGCCGATTCTCGACACCCCGGTCAGCCAGGTCTTGAAAGACCTTGGCCTGCCAGGGCTTCCGGTGCTGTCGGGCATGCCGCCGTTGCCAGATCTGCCACCATTGCCGCCCCTCGACCTCGACGTCCTGCTCAAACCGTTGACCGATCTGGTGGGCGGCTTCGGCTCGGGCAACCTCGGTGGGGGCGACTTCGACCCCACGATGATCTTCGAGGCGCTGTCGCAGATCCTGGACACGTCGATGTCGATGGGTTCGGGCGCATTGAAGGTTCTCGATCAGGTGTGGAGCGGGCAATCCGCAACGGCGGCGACCGCCAAGGGGATGCAGGCAGGCGCCGATACCGCGGCCTTGTCCACGCAGGGCACCACGATGTCGGCCGACACCCAGGGAGCCGCGGCGATCGTGGGCGTCGGCCTCGGCCTCGTCCAGGGAATCGTCGCGAAAACGGTTGCCATCATCACCGCCTCGGCGCCGTTTCTGGTGACACCGCCCGGCCAGGCCGTTGCGTTGGCAGCGGCCGCTGATGGCCTGGCCGAGGCGACCGCGGTGGTTGCCGCCACCCGAGCGCAGTTGCTGGCGCCGACAACGCACATGGTTGCAACCGGGCAACCGGTGCCCGTGACCGGTGCTCCCGCAGCGGGAACATCGCCGTTCTCGATTGCCGGCACAGTGCTCGACTCTGTTGGCAAACCGATGATGACCGGTGTGGGGCAACTCGGCACGATGTCGTCAAAGGCCGCGACCGAGCTCATGAAATCGCACCAGGCTCAACTGCAAACCGCGTACGACAGCAAAGAGATCGATGAAGCCAAGACTGTTCCGACGGGTCTCGGTGGCGCGATGTCCGCCGGCCGTGGTGGCGGCGGAGGCGGTGGAGGTGGGGGTGGCGGTAGCGGCCCCAGCCCGCTGAGTGCGCGGACAACGCCGGGACTGCTCGGCGGATCGGCACCGGAATCAGGTGGTGGACCGGTCAACAGGAATCAGAACGCGGTGGTTCCGGCAGGCATGACCGGGCCGATGGCACCGATGGGCGGCGGCGGGATGGGAGCCGGCCGCGGCGCCGGTGCGTCTGATGATCAGCACGAGGCCGCGGACTACCTCGTCACCGAACTCAACGGCACCCGGATCATCGGCGAGATGCCGGCTGTTGCTCCTGCGGTCCTTGGCGAAACCCAGGCACCGGAGGCGACTCCGACCCCGGACGTACGTCTGCGGTTGGGTCCGCCGGACCGCAACCAGCCTGACCACAACCAGGAAGCCTGACACGAACATGGGGGAAACGATGTCCACAGGTGAGTTGAACGTCGACTCGGATGAATTGTTGCGAGCTGCGGTTGATCTCGATCGGCTGGCAAATGAGCTCGAACAGGGTGTGGCCGTTCACCGTCCGGCACTCGTTGTGCAGGCGGCAGGTCGCGACGAGGTGTCGACCACTGCTGCCGCCACATTCGGCTCCGTCGCGGAGACGTTCACCGATACTGCGGCGGCCGGTGTGCACGAACTCCGGAAGATCGCTGCGGTACTGCGCGCCCAGGCGCGTGATTTCGGCACGGTCGAGGCCGACATCGAGGAGACCTTCCGGCTCTGAGGCCGGGGACACGATGATGACCGGATTCACGAATGTCGTGTGGGAGGCAAGGCCCACCAAGCAGTTGGCAACCGATCTTGGTGCCGGTGCCGGTGACGGCCCACTGATCGCTGCCGCGCACGGCTGGGCACAGGTCTCAACGCTGCTCGCAGACGCCGGTCTCGACTACGTTCGGATCCTGGCCAAGCTCGGCGTCTCCTGGGAATCGGCCTCCAGTGATGAGGCTTTCGGGAAGTTGGCCTCGTTCGCCGGTTGGTTCTCCGATGCGGCCGCTGCCGCCGCAGACAGTGCAGCGCGTGCGGGCGCACAGGCGGCCGCGACCACGGTGGCCCGGATCAGCATGCCGGGATTACCAGAACTGCAGATCACCGAGGACATCCACACGGCGGCCGTGACTGTCGGTGCCGCGACGGGCGCGCCCATCGGCGGTGTGGCAGCCGATGCCGAGCGTGCCGCTGCCGATCAGAAGCAACGTGCCGCACGGGTCATGGAAAGCTACGAGGCGGCCACCGAACCCGTGTCGCGTGGGTGGTCGGTACCGCGCCCGGCCGAGATCGTCTCGCCCGATGCGCTGGCTGCCGAACAGGCGGTTCGCGAGGCAACCCGGGCGGTGCCGGCACGCCCTGCGTCGGCGGCCGGGGCAATGCCCGGTGGTATCGGTGGATACGCGCCGGTTTCCATTCCTCGTCAGCAGACGCGTTATGCCACAACCATTCTGGCGGGGTCGTCGGCGTCGCCTGCAATCGTGCAACCGGCGTCGACATCGGCAGGCGCTCGACCGTCGGTGCCCGCGGCGCCGATGGCACCCATGATGGGTGCTCCCGGTCATGGTGCGGATTCCGTCGTGCGCAGAGCCCCCGCACACGCCGGAGCCGGCATCGATCCAGCGGCCGAATCGGGGGTGGGCGACGAGAGCTCCCACGATGCGCCGATTGCTGCCGCAGTCAACCTCGGCGATCATCCGGATCCGCGGTACCGCAACGGAACTCTCGACCTGCCTCCTGTCACGTCGGTGCCTGCGGTTCTCGGCGCCACGGAACAAGGACGGTGAGCGACATGTGGGCTACACCGGTGGTATGCGAATTCCGCCTCTCGCAGGACCAGATCGATTATCTGTCAGGCATTCTCGATCTCCAGACGTGGCCGTCGGTGCTCGCGGTCGGGCCTCGTCACGAGTACGTGGACGAGCGTGAGAAGGCGCGCGTTGCCGCGGCGACGGAGTTGAGCGCTGCCGGATGGCTGACCGCCGATCCGGACCCAGCTGTCGGGGTGGGTGTCACCGACGCCCTTGCCGAGGCGCTGACGATACTGTCGGGCCCCGACGTATTACTCGAGATCCGTTGCCACCAAGACACTTCGACTCGCCGGATCTGCCTTGCGCGGCGCGGTGATCACCACGTGCTGGCGACCAAGACCGAATCGGGCCTGGTGCTTCGCGACATTGCGATCGGCAGTGACCTGGAGGTGGGTCAGCTCGTTGCACGTTTGCTCGAACCGGCCGAGGACAGGCAGGTTCTTCCGATGAGCGTTCCGTCGGTCAGCCTGCCCGCCGGTGAATTGCAGAATCGGCTCGATAAAGCGCAGTCCGCAGCCGATTACGCCGATGCCCTCCATGCGATGGGTGTTGCGGCCGGCGACGCGGCGACCTATGCGGTGGCGTTTGATACCTGCTGTGCACACGCGGAAATCGTTGCCATCGAATGCGCGCCGGGGCGGATACGCCGCTCGGAAGGTGCGGTGGCGGTCTACGACACAGCCAAGGGCCGGATTGTGGCCGGCCCCAGTATGTCTCCCGATGGCCAGATCTGGTCGACATTGTCGACGGGAACCGGTCATCGGATCTCCCAGGCTGTCACGCTCCTGATGGAGACGTTGCCGGCCCGGAGGTGGTTGCCGTGATTCGGCCAACCGGAGGGGGCCCACCCGGTGAGAAGCCGGCGTGGTACCGGAGCAGATTACAGAATCCGCGGATATCAACCGATGTCGCGGCAATCACAGAAGGGGAATCACCATGACTTCCGACGGCGGTAACAGCGGGTTGAAACTCGACGTCCCAGACGCGTTGATCACGACCAAATCGGTGGGGCAGCTCATCGAGGACATGGGTGTTGTACTGCAACGCCTGAACAAGAATGCCGAAGACGCGCAGGCGATGTGGCAGGGCACCGCCAGCAAGGCATTTCAAGATGCGGCAGCTGCGTGGCAGGCCGAGGGGGCTCAGCTCAAGACTGCTCTCGACGGTCTGAAGGCGTCGTTGGAGAGCGGATTCAACGGTTACGACAACGAAGACCAGGACCTCGCAGGAACCATCGGCTCCGTCATGGGTGGGGGATCCGGTCTGAGCCTGTGATTCTCGGCCCCTCCAATCAACGTCCAGAAAGGGAACAACACCATGATCAAGTACAACTTTGCCGCGATCGAGGAGCTGTCGGCTCAGCTCGATTCCGATTTCAAACAGCTCGAGGAGCTGGCCGGGACGCTCAAGTCTGAAGTTGGCCGACTGCACTCGAACTGGGAATCACCGCAGGGCGCCGAGGCTTACGCTGTCGCGCAGCAGCGCTGGGATACAAGCTTTTCGGACTCCCGTCTGCTGTTGAACAACCTGTCGACGAAGGTGCGTGAAGCGGGATCGACGATGCAGGGCGCCGACAAGCGCACTGCAGGCTACTTCACCTAGATCGCCCAACCGCGATCGCTCGACCCCGAACCCGCCGGAAGAATGTGCCGGCGGGTTCGGCCGTTCAGAACGGTCGCAGGGGGTGTCGTCCGGCCGGAATCATCGGCTGGACGATCACCGGGGTTGCGCGGATGAGTTACCTCGAACCCGATATCGGTCGAGGATCCGTCTCTTGACTTGATTGCCTGCGTCGTTCGCCGGGGGCGAAAAATGATCGCGCCATCCCGGGGGGATTAACCAATGTTGGCAGGGTTGGTCGGATAGTTTCTCAGGCAGGCTGCATTCCACCGCAATGCACGCAAGTCACCAGAGGAGTTGTGATGAGCAATCCGCTGACACGGACAAAATCCGTGGAGCAATCGATGGCTGACACCGAAGAACCCGGTTCTCAGCTGAAGAAGAGTTTGACCTGGTGGGATCTCACCGTTTTCGGTGTCTCGGTGGTCATCGGTGCCGGTATCTTCACCATCACCGCGTCGACGGCCGGAGATAAAGCGGGACCAGCGATTTCGCTGTCCTTTGTGATGGCAGCGGTTGCCTGCGCGTTGGCTGCACTCTGCTACGCCGAGTTCGCTTCGACCGTTCCGGTCGCCGGATCTGCCTACACGTTCGGATATGCCACATTCGGTGAGTTCCTGGCCTGGATTCTGGGCTGGGATCTCATCCTCGAGTTCGCGGTCGGTGCGGCCGTGGTCTCCAAGGGGTGGTCGAGCTATCTGGGTACCGTCTTCGGATTCTCCGGTGGCACAACCGAAATCGCCGGTGTCGACGTCGACTGGGGTGCACTGGTGGTGGTCGGGGCGATCACGGTCCTACTGGTCATCGGCACGAAGTTGTCCTCCCGGTTCAGTGCTGTGGTCACCGCCATCAAGGTGACGGTTGTCCTGTTGGTGATCGTCGTCGGGTTCTTCTACATCGACACCGACAACTTCAAGCCGTTTGTGCCGAAATCAGAGCCCTCTGAGTCCGGCGGCAGGTCCGTCGAGTCGACCCTGTTCTCGCTCATGACCGGCGGCGGTGATTCCAGCTACGGCTGGTACGGCATCCTGGCCGCGGCCTCGATCGTCTTCTTCGCGTTCATCGGCTTCGACGTGGTGGCAACCACCGCCGAGGAGACCAAGAATCCGAAGAAGGATGTGCCGCGCGGGATTCTCGGCTCGCTGGCCATCGTCACAGTGCTGTACATCCTGGTCACGATCGTTGTCACCGGCATGGTCAGCTACAAGGATCTGGCCACGTCCGCAGGCGACGGGGAGCCCAAGAACCTTGCCTACGCATTCGGCCTGAACGGGGTCACCTGGGCCGAGAAGGTGATTTCGATCGGTGCTCTGGCAGGTCTGACCACGGTTGTCATGGTGCTGATGCTCGGTCAGTCGCGTGTCTTGTTCGCGATGTCGCGAGACGGTCTGCTGCCTCGGTCATTTGCGAAGACCAGTCGGTTCGGGACCCCGGCCCGGATCCAGATTCTGGTTGGCTTGGTCGTCGCGGTGGTGGCTGCGTTCTTCCCGATCACCAAGCTGGAAGAAATGGTCAACGTGGGCACTCTGTTCGCGTTCGTGGTTGTTGCGGCCGGTGTGATGGTGCTGCGGAAGACCCGCCCGGATCTGCCACGTGGATTCACGGTTCCCTGGATGCCGGTGATCCCGATCCTGGCGATCATCGCCTGCGTGTGGTTGATGCTGAACCTGTCGGCGCTGACCTGGTTGCGATTCCTGGTCTGGATGGTGATCGGTGTCGCCTTCTACTTCCTGTACAGCCAACGCCATTCGATGGTCGGAAGACGGGCTCGTGGTGAGATCCCCGATCAGGTCGGCGACGATATCCGCGCAGGTGCGGGCAAGGGCGGGATTGCGCCCGAGTAGCCCTGAGGTGGCCGACACCGGACCTGATATCTGAAAAAGACCCCGATCCGGGTTTCGATCCCCGGATCGGGGTTTTTTGTGAGTTGCCCGCTTTACAAATCTTTCTAGATGTATAGACAGGCGACTTCAACATCGGTAGTGTCCACAACAGGTTCTAGTTCGGAAGCCAGGAGGGTGATGATGAGCACTGCAGAATCGTCGACCGTCGAGCAGTCGGCGGCGCAATGGCGGGACAAAAAGCGTCACCTGTGGCTGCTGGGGCTCATCCCCCCGACGGGTCTCTTTCTCGCGACCGCACTGGTGGCCGGGTTCAATTGGCTGGGCGCAGACGTTGTTGCGCCCGTCTGGTGGTGGATCGGTCCGCTGCTCGTCTACGGTCTGCTGCCGATCATGGATCTGTTCTTCGGGCCCGACGGGCAGAACCCGCCCGAGGAACTGATGGAAGAGCTGGAGAACGACAAGTACTACCGCTATTGCACCTACGCGTACATTCCTTTCCAGCTCGTGAGTGTGGTCTTCGCCTGCTACCTGTGGACCGCGAGCGACCTGAGCTGGCTGGGGATCGATGGTGGCCTCGGGCTCGCTTCGAAACTGGGCATCGCCCTGACCGTCGGTGTCATGGGTGGCATCGGGATCAACACCGCCCACGAACTCGGACACAAGAAGGATTCGCTCGAACGGTGGCTCTCGAAAGTCACCCTCGCGCAGACCTTTTACGGGCACTTCTACATCGAGCACAACCGTGGCCATCACGTGCGGGTGGCCACCCCGGAGGATCCGGCCAGCGCCAAATACGGCGAGACCTTTTGGGCGTTCCTCCCGCGGAGTGTGTGGGGGAGTCTGAAGTCGGCCTGGCATCTCGAACGCACCCGCATGCAACGGCTGGAACGTCCGGTCTGGAACATCCGCAATGATGTCCTCAACGCCTGGTTGATGTCGGTGATCGGGTGGGGCGTCCTGACTGCGATCTTCGGCTGGCAGATCCTGCCGTTCATGGTCATCCAGGCCGTGTACGGGTTCGGGTTGCTGGAGACGGTGAACTACCTCGAGCACTACGGATTGCAGCGGCAGAAAACCGCCAGTGGTCGCTATGAGCGCGCCCGTCCGGAGCACAGCTGGAACTCGGATCACATCTGCACCAACATCTTCCTGTACCACCTGCAGCGCCACAGCGATCACCACGCCAATCCGACCCGCCGGTACCAGGTGCTGCGCAGTTTTGAGGACGCACCGGGTCTGCCGAGCGGCTACGCCAGCATGATCACGCTCGCGTATTTCCCGCCGCTGTGGCGAAAAGTGATGGATCACAGGGTGATCGAGCACTATGAGGGCGACCTGTCGCTGGCGAACATCGTGCCCCGCCGGCGAGAGAAGATACTCGCTGCGCACCGGCTGTCGATGCTCGGTGAAGCGAACGGAACCGTGAAATGAGCGCATATCGCTGCCCGGTCTGCGACTTCATCTACGACGAGGCGACCGGCGCGCCACGCGAAGGTTTCCCAGCCGGGACCCGATGGTCCGACGTCCCCGACGACTGGCCCTGCCCCGACTGCGGCGTCCGGGAGAAGATCGATTTCGAGGAGACGGTGGCGTAAATGAACTTCAAGTTGTACGTCTGTATGCAGTGTGGATTCGAATACGACGAGGCGAAGGGCTGGCCCGAGGACGGGATCGTCCCGGGAACCCGTTGGGAGGACATCCCCGACGACTGGAGTTGCCCGGATTGTGGGGCCGCCAAAGCGGACTTCTACATGGAGGAAGTCACCCGCACGTGAACCCCGTGGCCGACGCGACCGATACCCTGGCCGACATGTCAGAGGTTCCGGAACCCGCATCGGCCACAGTGGGCTCGGCTGTGCCAATTCCGTTCGCGCAGGCCACCAAACGATTGCTGCGCGGCAGTCTGCTCGACGGAATGCGAGAGTTGTTGCGGTCGAAGGACTGGTCGGCGGTCACGATGGCCGATGTCGCGGCCGCGGCCGGGGTCAGCAGGCAGACCGTCTACAACGAGTTCGGGTCCAGGCAGGGTCTGGCGACCGCGTATGCGCTCCGCCTGGCCGACGAGTTGGTCGACTTGATCTCCGATGCGGTTCTGGTCCACGAGGGGCAGACCAAAATAGCGTTGGCAGAGGGCTTTTCGGGTTTCTTTGCCTCTGTTGCCACGGACCCGCTGATCCAGTCGTTGTTGACAGGGCAGGCGAAACCGGATCTGTTGCGGCTGATCACCACCGATGCCGGGCCGCTGATCGACCAGGCCAGCAGCAGGATCAGCGAACTTCTGCAGCACAGCTGGGTCGGAGCCGACGAGACCGCGGCTGTGCGGATCGCTCGCGCGATGGTCCGGATGGCACTGAGCTATGTGTCGATGCCACCGGAAGCCGACCGTGATGTCGCAGACGACCTGGCCGAGATCTTCGAGCCGGTTGTCGATGCCGCAGCCGGGGGTGGCGCTCCTTCGGCCACGGGTTAGCCTGGTAGGCAATATCCAGTGGGACTTTGAGGAGTGGTATATGACATCGGTCCAGAACGGCACGCTCACCGCGGACAGCCGCAACGGCATCGACTTCAAGGTGGCGGATCTTTCGCTGGCCGAATACGGACGCAAAGAGATCGGCCTCGCGGAGCACGAGATGCCGGGTTTGATGTCGTTGCGTCGGGAATATGCGGATGTATTGCCGCTCAAGGGTGCTCGCGTCTCGGGCTCTCTGCACATGACGGTGCAGACCGCAGTGCTGATCGAGACCCTGGTGGCACTCGGTGCCGAGGTGCGCTGGGCGTCGTGCAACATCTTCTCCACCCAGGACGAGGCTGCCGCGGCCATCGTCGTCGGGCCTTACGGCACCGTCGACGAGCCCAAGGGTGTGCCGGTCTTCGCGTGGAAGGGCGAGAGCCTCGAGGAGTACTGGTGGGCTGCCGAGCAGATGCTCACCTGGCCCGGTGAACCGGCCAACATGATCCTCGACGACGGCGGCGACGCGACCATGCTGGTTCTGCGCGGCGCGCAGTTCGAGAAGGCGGGCGTTGTGCCTCCGGTCGAAGAGAACGATTCGGCCGAATACAAGGTGTTCCTGTCGCTGCTGCGTGAGCGTTTCGAAACGGACAAGACCAAGTGGTCGACGATCGCCGAGTCGGTCCAGGGCGTCACCGAGGAGACCACCACCGGTGTGCTGCGGCTGTACCAGTTCGCCGCGGCAGGCGAATTGGTGTTCCCGGCGATCAACGTCAACGACTCCGTCACCAAGAGCAAGTTCGACAACAAGTACGGCACCCGCCACTCGCTGATCGACGGAATCAACCGTGGCACCGACGTCCTGATCGGTGGCAAGAAGATCCTGATCTGCGGCTACGGCGATGTCGGCAAGGGTTGTGCCGAATCACTGGCCGGCCAGGGTGGACGCGTGCAGGTCACCGAGATCGATCCGATCAACGCACTGCAGGCGCTGATGGACGGCTATGACGTGGTCACCGTCGAAGAGGCGATCGGCAACGCCGACATCGTCATCACGTCCACCGGCAACAAGGACATCATCACCTTCGATCACATGAAGCAGATGAAGCACCAGGCGATCCTGGGCAACATCGGTCACTTCGACAACGAGATCGACATGGCCGGCCTCGAGTCGTCGAAAGAGGTCACGCGGATCAACATCAAGCCGCAGGTCGATCAGTGGATCTTCCCTGAAGGCAACTCGATCATCGTGCTGTCGGAAGGTCGTCTGCTGAACCTGGGCAACGCCACCGGACACCCGTCGTTTGTGATGAGCAACAGCTTCTCCAACCAGGTGATCGCCCAGATCGAGCTGTGGACCAAGAGCCACGAGTACGACAACGAGGTCTACCGGCTGCCGAAGGCACTCGATGAGAAGGTCGCCAAGATCCACGTCGAGGCGCTCGGTGGCACTCTGACCAAGCTCACCAAGGAGCAGGCGGAGTACATCGGCGTCGATGTCGAGGGTCCGTACAAGCCCGAGCACTACCGCTACTGAGTCTTCGGACCGCAAGGTACTTCTGAACACCTGAAATGGTGGGTACGGGCGAACGCCCGTACCCACCATTTTCGTTTCAGCCGTTTCAGCCGGTGATGATGTCGTCGTCGCCGCTGGTATCCGACGTCGGGCTCTGGGACAGGCTCGGACAGAACCGCCACTCGCCGTCTTCTTTCTTGAACGGCCAGGTGACGTCGCCGGTGTCCCGATCAATCGACATCACACCCTCGACCGTGCCGAGGGAGCCGTCCACAACCACATCCTCAACGTCGATGGACGCCGAAATCGGTCCGTTCTCGTCGAACAGATCCTGATATCCGGCGGTGGATTCTGTGCGTGAATCGGCCTCACAGGCCATCCGGTGCAGACCCACCGCGTCCTGGGTGTTGATCAGCTCGACGCGCTTCTCGGCCGCGGCCTCGAGGTCACCCTCATCGGCCGAGGCAACGGAACTGCTTGCGGTCGACGTGGCGGTGGATGGATCGGCCACCACACCCTCGTCGGTGTTGTCAGGGCCTGCCAGCACGGCCGCGGTGATCACCACGCCGACAACGACCACAACAACCGCGACGACCGCCCCGATGATCAGCCCGGTCGAGTTTCTCGGCGGACGCGGTGGCGGAGTACCCCATGAGCCGGAAGGGCCCGATTGCCCCCACTGCGGTGCGCCGTGACCCGGAGCCCATGATCCTGGTTGTGGTGGCGGGTACTGCGGTTGTAGGTGTTGCGGTTGTAGGTGTTGCGGATTGTGACGAGGATCGGGGTTCCCCCATCCCGATGGGCCCGTCGGCGGATAACTCAAGAATTCCTCCCCTGAGGGTTGACCGTGTTGTCAGATCCTGGTGTCAGATCTCGCGGGTGTCACAGATCTTCCAGGTATCCAGTCGATTCTCCATGGTGAACGTGAAGCGGCTTGTCTCGACCGGGCTCTGGTCGGCCGGGTCGACGTATGTCAGAGAAACCGTTGCCTGAGCGGTGTTGCCGTCGACCTCGATCCCGGTGATCGAATTCAGTTTCATCCCGTTCAACTGGACACCGGTGTCTGATTGGAGGTCGCGGATGATGTCCTGCTCGGCGCCGCAGGTGACCGACAGCGCGGTCTCCCAGTCGGCGTCGCTGAACGCGATCGTGTACGTCCGGATCGTGTCCTCGATCTGTTCTTCGGCCTGTGCCGTCGACGATTGTGATGACGTTGTGGTCAGTGGTCCGGAGTCGACGATCGGGTTGGCGTCCTCGTCGCCGCCGAGGGTCACGAACAGGACGACCGCGAGTACCACCACAAGCACTGCAGCGGCGGCGATCCCGGCGATCCACGGTGTTTTGCTCGGTGGTTTCGGTCCTTGGGGTGGGGGGCCGTACCCGGCCGGTCCGGCCCCAATCGGTCCGGCCGGTCCTGCAGGTGGAGGCGTCGCGCCGGCGCCGTACTGATCAGGTCGGTACTCGGTGGTCGGCTCGTACCGGGGTTGCTGGTTCTGGCCCCAATCGGCCCCGGCGCCCGGCGCCCCGCCCCAAGTGGGTTCGGGCCCGGCCGCACCACCCCAGGTGGGTTCGGGCGGCGGCTGATCGCCCTGACCCGGTTGATTCGGTCCGCTGCCCGGGCCCTGGCCCCAACCCTTGTCGTCCTGGTTGTCGCCGGATCCGTATGGACCGTTGGGTGGTTGCGTCATCAGGGCCTCCGGGTGGGATCAGGGCAGGCAGAATCAGGGCAGGCCGGATCAGTACAGGGCGTGGTTGAACCGGTGGGATTGCTGACTGCGAACACTACGTCGGGAGGCCCGTGCCGAACACCTTCGACGATGCCCTCCGTCGATCGGATCACCCGGTCGTCGATCATCTGTTTCAGAGGCGAATCGGGCGATCAAAGATATCGCGTGGTCTGTTGCGGATCGTTCTGTTGGCACATCTTCCAGCCGGTTTCCTCGCGCTTGAAGTACGAGACGGCCTGGGGCTGTGTCGACAACGCCGGGTTTTCGGCGCCGATGACGGTCAGCGTGATGCTTGCGGTCGCCAGATCTGCCGGTGGTGAACCGATGAACCGAATGTCGGTTATCTGGGCTACAGCGATGGTGCTGCCGACGTCTGCGGGACCCAGACCCTCGACAATCTGCGCGCCGATCGGTCCACTCTCGGCGCAGTAGGTGAGTTGCAGGGCGGCCGCGTCGCGGTTGTTGAGGGCGGTGATCTGCTGATGCACGAGTTCTTCGATCTGCTCGGCATCACTCGTCGGGCCGGTGCGAAGACCGAAAGCCAGCCAGAGGAGCGCGATGTTGACCACCAGCACACCTGCCGCGATCGCGACGGTGGGGCGGACGGGTATCGGCGGGATGGAGTGGGATCCGCCGTGGCCGACATGGATCGGGAGATGAATCATCAAACCTCCCATCAGTGCGACTACACCTGACGTTAGTGATCTGGCGTCGTCGATCCGTGAACGTCACGGTCAGCGTTACGGTCTCTTGATGGGGTTGTGACCAAACCCGGCCGGTTTCAGATGGAGATGAGCCGATCGGCCAGGGTTGGGTCGGGTTCGGAACCAAGTCGTGACCACGGTGACATCCAGCCGCGCTCGGCCAGGCCGCGGTACACCAGCGCGGTGCGTTCCTGTAGATCGTGATCGCGTTCGTAGTGGTCCCGGCTGCGCGTGATGTCGGCCTCGGCACGTGACTTCGCCCGGCCGATCGCGAGCTCGGTTGGGACGTCGAGCAGTAGGTGGTGGTCGGGCACGGCCAGACCGAACCGCCCGAACTCGAGGGTCGTCACCCACTCGACCACGTCGCCGTCGGCAGCCTCGCCGAGTCGGGCCGCGCTATAGGCGGCGTTCGAGGCGACATACCGGTCGAGGATCACGGCGTCGTTGGCGGACAACAACTTCCGCAGCTCGGCGTCGGCATCGCGGCGATCGAGCGCAAATAGCAACGCCATTGCGTTCACGCTGGACCGCAGATCACCGTGTTCGCCGTGCAATGCCTCCGCGGCGATGTCGGCGGTCACTGATTCTGAATACCTTGGGAAGGTCATGGTTGCAACGCGATAGCCCTCTGTGGCCCAACGGTTTACGAGACCCGTGACCAAAGTGTGTTTACCGGCGCCGTCCAAGCCTTCTACTGCTATCAATACGCCCACACCAACGAGCGTAACCGTCGGGGGACTGCTGGCGTTGCAGCCGGGCCGTGGCGAAGTCGGCGCGTCAACCACACATTGCAACGATTCGGTGACACGATGTTGCAATGAAACCCAGGATTCTGGTTGTGGACGATGATGCGGCATTGGCGGAGATGCTGACCATCGTGTTACGCGGAGAGGGGTTCGAGCCCTTTGTTGTCGGCGACGGCACCCAGGCCCTGACGGCGGTCCGGGAGATTCGGCCCGATCTGGTTTTGCTCGACCTGATGTTGCCCGGCATGAACGGCATCGACGTGTGCCGGGTGTTGCGTGCGGATTCCGGTGTGCCGATCGTGATGCTGACGGCGAAGTCGGACACCGTGGACGTGGTCCTCGGGCTCGAGTCCGGTGCCGACGACTACATGATCAAGCCGTTCAAGCCCAAGGAACTCGTCGCCCGGGTGCGCGCGCGGTTGCGGCGCACGGAGG
This sequence comes from Williamsia sp. Y844, assembly GCF_056786475.1. NCBI lineage: Bacteria > Bacillati > Actinomycetota > Actinomycetes > Mycobacteriales > Nocardiaceae > Williamsia > Williamsia sp. Y844. The sequence continues at coordinate 522,294 of NZ_JBXCJB010000001.1, read as the reverse complement.
ATGAACCCGCCGAACTGCTGGCCATCGGTCCCATCGAGATCGACGTCCCGGCGCACAAGGTCACCCGCGAAGGCGGGCCGATCTCTCTGACACCGCTCGAGTTCGACCTATTGGTGGCGTTGGCGCGTAAACCACGGCAGGTTTTCACCCGTGACGTGCTGCTCGAGCAGGTATGGGGTTACCGGCATCCGGCCGACACTAGGCTGGTCAACGTGCACGTGCAGCGCCTGCGGGCCAAAGTTGAAACAGATCCGGAGAACCCTGAGGTCGTCCTGACCGTGAGGGGGGTCGGCTACAAGGCCGGACCGCCGTGATCGGACGCCCGCGGCGTCGCATCAACGGGACCTTCGGACCGGCGATGCGTCGGGTGGGCTCGGTCGGCAAGTACGTCGGCCAGGTGTGGCGTCGATCGCTGCAGCTACGAGTGGTCGTGTCGACCCTTGTGCTGTCGTTTGTCGTGGTGTTGATCCTGGCGTTTGTGCTGACCAGTCAGATCACGGACCGTTTGCTCGACCTCAAGCTCCAGGCCGCCACCGAAGAACTCGAGCGCACCCGTCTGGCCGTCGAGCGTGATCTGTCCGGGGCCGACTCGGATGCGTCGTTGCTCAACCGGCTGCGCCAGACGCGATCCATCCTGACCGACCGGGGCATCGATTCCGGCGACAGTTCAGGTGTGGTCGGTACGTTCGACACGGTGTTGCTGGTGCCGAGTTCGGGCCCGACCGGTCCGACCGGTGTCGGGCCGATCGGTGAGATACCCGAAAACCTTCGCCAGATGGTTCAGGGCGGCCAGATGGCGTACCGGTATTCGTCGGTCACCGGGTCGAACGGACAGCAGAACCCGGCGCTGATCATCGGCACTCCGACCAACACCGACATCCCCGGCCTCGAGCTCTATCTGGTTTTTCCGCTGACCAACGAAGCGAGCACCGTCGCCCTGGTCCGCGGCACGATCTTCACCGGTTTCCTGGTGCTGCTCGGTCTGTTGGCCGCGATCGCAATCCTGGTGTCCCGCCAGGTGGTGATCCCGGTCCGTTCCGCGTCGCGGATCGCGGTTCGCTTCGCCGACGGCCGGCTCAAGGAACGAATGCCGGTCCGCGGCGAGGACGACATGGCCCGATTGGCGATGTCGTTCAACGACATGGCGGAAAGTCTCTCGAAACAGATTTCCCACCTCGAAGAGTTCGGTGGGTTGCAACGGCAGTTCACCTCCGATGTCTCCCACGAACTCCGAACGCCGTTGACGACGGTCCGGATGGCAGCCGATGTCCTGTTCGAGAGTCGAGAAGAGCTCGAACCGGTTCTGAAGCGATCCGTCGAATTGCTCGACATGGAGCTCGAACGGTTCGAGACCCTGCTCGGCGAACTGCTGGAGATCTCACGCCATGACGCCGGTGTTGCCGAGTTGTCGGCCGACAAGCTGAACATGACCATCCCGATCGACGCCGCGGTGAAGACTGTCCGGCATCTCGCCGAAGAGACCAACACCGAACTGATCCTCGATCTGCCGGACGAACCGGTCATCGCCGAGGTCGACCCGCGCCGGGTCGAGCGAATCCTGCGGAACCTGCTGGCCAACGCCATCGATCACGGCGACCAGAAGCCGGTGACACTGACCATGCGAACCGATGGCGACGCGGTGGCGATCACGGTGCGTGATGGGGGCATCGGTCTGCGGCCAGGGGAGGAGAAGTTGGTGTTCAATCGGTTCTGGCGTTCTGATCCATCTCGATTCCGCAGGTCCGGCGGCACGGGCCTGGGGCTGGCCATCAGCGTCGAGGACGCGCGACTGCACCAGGGCCGTCTCGAGGCGTGGGGCGAACCGGGCAAGGGTGCATGCTTCCGGTTGACCCTGCCGCTGGTTCGCGGCCACAAGGTGCTGGGGAGCCCTCTGCCACTCAAACCACCTGGTTCACGCCGCGCACCCCGTGATCCGGGGCCCACCGATGAGTGAGGTCCAGCGCAGTGAGGTTCAGCGACATATGGCAGCAGGACGAGCAAGGCGTGTGCAGGTGTCGATGAGTGGTGTGAGACATCGTCGCGCCGGTCGACGCAGACTGTATGCCGGGGTGATGGTGATCCTGGTGTCGCTGTTGTCGGCCTGTGTCTCGATCCCGAACAACTCCAGTCCGCAACCACTCGGTTCGCTCGAGCGCCAACCGCCGAGCACCAACATCCCGACACCGAGCCCCGGGATGGACCCGGAGTCGCTGGTCCGTAGCTTCCTCAAAGCGTCGGCGCAGCCGGGTTCCGGTCACCTCGCAGCGCGACAGTTCCTGACCCAGGACGCGTCGGACTCGTGGGACGACCAGGGCGGTGCCCTGTTGCTCGACCAGATCAACGTCCTGAGCGACAAACGTACAGACGACACGATCACCGTCCGCGTCAACGGGGAAGACACCGGTGAACTCCAACCGAGCGGACAACTGATCCCGAGTTCGGGGCGCATCGAGATCCAGTTGTCGTTGATGCGGGTCGACGGGGAATGGCGGATCAACGGGCCATTGCCTGCCGGTGTCCTGATGGACCGCGAGCAGTTCGAGATATCGTACCGGCCGCACGTGCTCTACTACCCGAGTTACGACGACCAGCACCTGGTCGCCGATCCCCGCTGGTTCTACACCGGCGGAGACCAGTTGGCGGACCAGCTGATCGGGCTGCTGATCGCCGGACCCGTCGACGATCTGCGCGGTGCGGTCATCAACGAGTTCCCGGCCCGGTCTTCGTTGCGCGGCTCGATCGAGTCGCTCAGTGGGGGCGGTATCCGGATCGATCTGGTCGGTCTCAATGGCTTGGGCGGTGCCGAACGTAACCGCCTGGCGGCGCAGATCATCTGGACGCTCAGTGACGCCGACATCAGTGGTCCGTATGTGATCGACGCCGATGGTGCGCCGCTGAACGAACGTCACGCAAACGGCTGGCAGACGAACGATGTGGAGTCGCTCAATCCGAATCCGCCCGCCAGTCCCGTCGGCCTGCACGTCGTGGAAGGTGGTTCGTTCCAGATGGTCGTGGACGACGCCCTGACCCCGGTTCCCGGCACGTTGGGGGAATCCCGGAATCTGGTCTCCGCGGATCTCTCGGCAGACGGTGGGCGGGTGGCGGTGGTGTCGCAGAACCCGGCACCGGGTCCGGCGCCTGCACTGGCGCTCTCGATCGGTGATTACGGTGCAGGCGTGACCCCGGTCATCGAGGGCGGCACGATCACACGGCCCTCGTTTGCCGGTGATTCTCAAACGGTGTGGGCGGTGGTCGACAACACCCGGGTCACCCAGGTCACGCAGATGTCGGGCAACAGTCAGGTCACCGAGCGGGAAGTGGACTCGTCGGCGATCCGTGCGGTCGCACAGGGCCCGATCACCGAATTGCAGGTTTCACAGGACGGTGCCCGCGCCGCGCTGATCGTCGGTGGACAGGTGGTGCTCGCGATCATCGAGGACCGGGCCGACGGCAGACTGCTGCTGGCCAACCCGCTCGGGGCCGGGGCCCTGAACATCGTCGGCGCGGTGTCGCTGGACTGGCTGAGCAGCGAAGTGTTGGTGGTCGGCCGCAGCTCTGCCGAAGGGCCGGTTGTGCAACTGCGGATCGACGGAATGCCACCTGGTGCGCTGCCCAGCGGCAACCTCACCCCGCCCGTGACGGCGGTGGTGGCGAGTCCGTCGACCATCTTTGCCGCCGACAGCCGCGGCGTCCTGCGCCTCGGTGGTACCAGCGACGAACCGGACCAGTACTGGAGCGAAGTTCCTCCGACGATGGGTTTGTTGGCGATACCTGTTCTGCCGCATTAGATTCGGCCGCATCGGGTTCTGGCGGACCAGATCCGCGATACCTGTGGACTGCGTGGCGAACTGTGCATGATCCTGCTGCCCGAGGCCCGCGGGTCGGCGCCGGTTCCGGCGTTCACGGCATCATTTCCGACCATGGTCGAGCGGGTGTGGCCGGCACTGGTGGATCTGGTGGTCCCGTTGCACTGCGGTGGATGTGCCAGACCCGGGACCCGGTGGTGCCGGGCGTGTGCTGCCCAGATCGCCGATGCCCCGATCGAGGTGCGGACCCGGGTGGGCCTATCGATCCCGGCATACGCATTGGGGCGGTACACCGGCGTTCGCAGGCAGGCGATCCTCGAGCTCAAGGAGCGTGGCCGCAGTGACCTGGCCGTTCCGTTGGGCCGGGCCGTCGCCACCGGCTTGCTCGCCCTCGATCGGTGGTCCGAACTGCCCAACGCGGACCGGCTGGTGTTGATCCCGGCGCCTACCCGGCCGATGTCGGCGCGTCGTCGCGGCGGCGATCCGGTGACGGCGATCGCCGTTGCCGCGGCCCGGTCGTTGGGTGGTGGGGCATCAGGTGGCGCGGTGACGGTGACGCCGATGCTCGCCACCTCGATGTGGGCGCGTGATTCGGCACGACTGTCGGCCGGGCAGCGGAGCGACAACCTGCACGGCGCGATCAGGCTCCGCCGAAGTGTCGGTACGGGCGCCGCGGCAGCTCACACTCGCGACGCCGCGGTGGTCCTACTCGATGATGTCTTGACGACGGGCGCAACCGCGGCCGAGTCCGTGACGGTTCTCGCCCGTGCCGGAGTCGAGGTGCACCTCGTTCTCGTCGTTGCCGCAGCGTGAATCGTCGGCGGGTCCAGGCCCGACATTTCCCACGCCCGGCACTTCCGCCGAAACGATTTGGTGGCCAAAGTCATTCAGATATTCCGAAAGTCGGCGTATTGGATTATCCGGTCAAAGCGCCGATGAACGGCCGGAGGCGAATATGTGGCGAACAGTTGGCCGGAGGACTACGGTCAAAGGTGCGTCAGTTAGCCGCACAAAGGTTGCCGAAGCAAGTGGTGGCCGGGGGGAGGTGAGAGCCCAACTCATAGACCGGTTGCCTGAGCGTGTGCGCTGCGGTGGCCGGGATCTCTAGTTCACCGATCCAGGAGGTATCGCAAGTGACGACAAGCGTCGGCAAAGTAGCCGTTTCCGAATCTGAAGAAAGCACAGATTCCAGCACGAGTCCCGACACCATCACCCGAACCGATCCGTTTGATCCGGGCATCTACGTCCGAACCGATTCGTCCGATGAACTCTCCCGCCCTGACGCCGAAGTGCAGGTCAGTGGCCGTAACGTTGAAATCCCCAACCACTTCCGCATACACGTGATGGACAAACTGTCCCGCGTGGAACGGTTCGACCCGACGATCTTCCGATTTGATGTCGAACTTCACCACGAGCGAAATCGACGTCAGTCCAAGATCTGCCAGCGACTCGAGATCACCGCGGTTGGCAAAGGCCCGGTGGTTCGAGGAGAGGCCTGCGCAGACAACTTCTACGCCGCACTCGACGCCGCCCTGGCAAAACTCCAGTCGCGGCTCCGCCGGACCAAAGATCGTCGCAAGGTCCACCACGGACTGAGAACGCCCATATCCGTCGCCGAGGCCACGGCCGCGTCCGATCCGACGCTGAACGGCCAGGCCCCGGATCGCCAGAGCGACGAAGACCGCTGGGCCGCGGAGAATCCCGAGTCAACCGGTCCAGGACACATCGTCCGCGTCAAAGAGCACCCCGCTGTGCCGATGACGGTCGACGACGCACTCTACGAGATGGAACTGGTCGGGCACGACTTCTTCCTCTTTCATGACAAGGAAACGGACAAACCAACCGTCGTATACCGCAGGCATGCGTTCGACTATGGCTTGATCCGGCTCGCCTGACGCTCTTGATCGGCCCCACTCAAAGAGCGGCGGGCAGCTCGAATTGCCCGCTCTGAAGGCGCGGCCGAAAGCCTTGATTCGCCTCGCGTGAGTCAGGTGGCCGGGGCGCTCGCTACCATGGAGTCCGACCTGCGGGAATCTGCAGGTCGGATTTCGTGTGTATTCGACCGGATCGAGGGAATTACCAGTGCTCAACAAGCTGCTGCGCGTCGGCGAAGGCCGGATGGTCAAACGCCTGGATGCAATCGCTACGCATGTGGAGACGCTCGACAAAGCGACCGAGGCCTTGTCAGACGCCGAACTCCGGGCAAAGACCGATGAGTTCAAGGAACGGCTCGCCGCCGGTGAGACCCTCGACGATCTGCTGCCCGAGGCCTTTGCCGTAGCCCGTGAAGCTGCTTGGCGGGTGCTGTCGCAGAAGCACTTCCACGTCCAGATCATGGGCGGTGCCGCGCTGCACTTCGGCAACATCGCCGAGATGAAGACCGGTGAGGGCAAAACCCTGACCTGTGTTCTGCCCGCCTACCTCAATGCGCTGGCGGGTGAGGGCGTCCACGTGGTCACCGTCAACGACTACCTGGCCAAGCGTGACTCCGAGTGGATGGGTCGCGTCCACCGATTCCTGGGCCTCGAGACCGCGGTGATCCTCACCGGGATGCCCCCGGCCGCACGTCGTGAGGCCTATGCCGCCGACATCACCTACGGCACCAACAACGAGTTCGGGTTCGACTACCTGCGCGACAACATGGCCCATTCGCTCGGTGACCTGGTCCAGCGTGGCCATCCCTTCGCGGTGGTCGACGAGGTCGACTCGATCCTGATCGACGAGGCCCGGACCCCGCTGATCATCTCGGGGCCCACCGATTCGTCGAGCAAGTGGTACGCCGAATTCGCCCGCATCGCACCGCTTTTGAAGAAGGACGTCCACTACGAGGTGGATATCCGCAAGCGCACGATCGGTGTGCACGAAGCGGGGGTGGAGTTTGTCGAGGACCAGCTGGGCATCGACAACCTGTACGAGGCCGCCAACTCGCCGCTGGTGGGCTACCTGAACAACGCGATCAAGGTCAAAGAGCTCTTCGAGCGCGACAAGGACTACATCGTCCGCAACGGTGAGGTGCTGATTGTCGACGAGTTCACCGGCCGTGTGCTCGACGGCCGACGCTTCAACGAGGGTCTGCACCAGGCCATCGAGGCCAAGGAACGGGTCGAGATCAAGGCCGAGAACCAGACCCTGGCCACGATCACCCTGCAGAACTACTTCCGTATGTACGAGAAGTTGTCGGGCATGACCGGCACGGCACAGACCGAGGCCGCAGAGCTCGACCAGATCTACAAGTTGGGTGTGCTCCCGATCCCGACGAACAAGCCGATGGTGCGCGTGGATCAGACAGACCTGATCTACAAGACCGAAGAGGCAAAGTTCGATGCGGTGGTCGACGACATCACCGAGCGCCATGAAAAGGGTCAGCCCGTTCTGATCGGTACCACCAGCGTCGAACGGTCGGAGTATCTCGCCAGGCAGCTCAAGAAGCGTGGCATCCCGCACAACGTGCTCAACGCGAAGTTCCACGAACAAGAAGCCCAGATCATCGCCGAGGCCGGTCGCAGTGGTGCGGTCACCGTCGCCACCAACATGGCAGGCCGTGGTACCGACGTCGTGCTCGGTGGTAACCCCGACATCCTCGCCGACATCCGTCTGCGCAAGGCCGGCCTGGATCCGGTGGAGACTCCGGAAGACTACGAAGCCGCCTGGGACGAGGCGCTCGCAACGGTCAAGGCCCAGGTTGCCGAGGACGCGGAGAAGGTCAGGGAATCCGGCGGTCTGTACGTTCTGGGAACCGAACGGCACGAATCACGGCGCATCGACGACCAGCTCCGTGGTCGCTCCGGCCGTCAAGGTGATTCGGGAGAGTCCCGGTTCTATCTGTCTCTCGGCGACGAGCTGATGCGCCGCTTCAACGGCGCCGCACTCGAATCGATCATGAACCGGGTTAATCTGCCCGACGACGTCCCGATCGAGGCGAAGATGGTCACCAAGGCCATCCGCAGCGCGCAGACGCAGGTCGAGCAGCAGAACTTCGAGGTCCGCAAGAACGTCCTCAAGTACGACGAGGTGATGAACCAGCAGCGCAAGGTCATCTACGCCGAGCGTCGCACGATCCTCGAGGGTGAGGATCACAGCGAACAGGTCAAGCGGATGATCGAAGACGTTGTCGGTGCCTACGTCGAGGGCGCCACGTCCGAGGGCTACACCGAGGACTGGGATCTGGATCAGCTCTGGACCGCCATGAGGACGCTGTACCCGATCGAGCTCGACTACAAGGACCTTCTCGAGGAGAACGAGTTCGGCGAGCGGAAGGACATCACCTCCGAGGAACTGCGCGAGCTCCTGGTGGCCGATGCTCTCAAGGCGTACAAAAAGCGTGAGGGGGAGATCGAGTCGATCGCCGGTCCCACGGCGATGCGTCAGCTCGAACGCACCATCCTGCTCAGCGTTCTCGACCGGAAGTGGCGCGACCACCTCTACGAGATGGACTACCTGCGTGAAGGCATCCACCTGCGGTCGATGGCGCAGCGCGATCCGGTCGTCGAGTACCAGCGCGAAGGCTACGACATGTTCATCGGCATGCTCGACGGACTGAAAGAGGAGTCTGTCGGATTCCTGTTCAACGTCAGTGTCGAGGCAACCCCGGCCCAGCCGGCCGCCGCAGCAGCAGCGGCTCCGGCATCGATGACAAAAGCTCCGGCGGCTCCGGCCCCGCTGCCCACCGAACAGGTCGCTCCTGCTCGTCCGGCAGCACCGGCGGCTCCGGCAGCATTGCGGGCCAAGGGAATCGACGACGGCTCGGCCAATGCCGGACTGACGTTCAGCGGACCATCCGAAACCGGTGGCACCACGGTGCGGCGGTCGAGTGCGTCCGCAGGCGGATCCACTGATGGACAGGCAGGCAGCCGCAAGGAACGCCGCGCAGCTGCGCGGTCGGGATCGAAGGGTGATGCGAAGCCGCCCAAGACTCGCAAGAAGCACTGACCCTGCCAAAGCGGTGCTGAACAACCAGCTCTGAAGGCTCGAACGCTCGACAACCCGGATACCACCGTCTCCGGTTCCGAAGGAACCAGGAACGGGCAGTGCACGTCGTACTGCTGGTATCCGGGTTTCCGGCTATCGGGCCGGCCGTCGCCGGTCATGGGCGGACACAGCCGGGGGCGCCATGACAACAACGGATATCGCCGAGTCCGGCCCGGGCGCGGTTGGGGCAAGTGCCCTCGGGGTCGGTGGTGGTGGCCGCGCTGGCCTGCGGATCAGCCGGGTGCCCTTCAGCGAGACACCACCGCTGGGCCCGGGGTCGAGTGCAGCTGCGCCGGTATCGGGTACCGGGATCGAAGTCCATGCGGCCCACCGCACTCCGGTTCCGCAGACCGAGCCCGTCGACGTCGAGCTGCGCCGGTTTGCCATCAACGCGACCACGGTGCTGCTCGAGGTCATGGGCGGCCGGCGGCCGTTTGCACAACTGGCGGAGGTGGCGGTGCCGAAGATCGCCGATCAATTCCGGGTGTTGCTCGCCGCCGATCAGTCGAGGGGACCGGCCTGCACATTGCTGCGCTTGCACACTCAGCACACGAGCCCCGACGTTGCCGAGATCACCGTCGTCTACCGCAGAGGTGAGCGCGTTCAGGCGATGGGTGCTCGCGTGGAGCGCCGGCTGATGCCCGTCCGCCCCACCACCCCCGGCGGCGCTCGGCGCAAGGCACGACGGTGTGTCCTGGTATCGGTCAGTGTCGGATGATGCCCGGCGACGGGGGTCGGTTGGCGACGAGTGCGTAGGCGGCACTGTGCGGGTGGTTCGCGGCGACCGGGCGAGGACGCGGCGGTTACGATTGGCCCTGTGAACCGGCTGTCGCCTCAGGATTCGATGTACTACTACCTCGATGACCGCGGTTCGACAACCCAGGTGGGTTCGCTGCTTATCCTCGAGCGCCGCGCCGGGGGCCTGGACTACCAGGGGCTGCTGCGTACCGTCGAGAGCCGGTTGCAGCTGGTTCCGCGGTACCGCAAGAAGATCCGTGAGGTCACGCTCGGTCTGGCCCGTCCGGTGTGGGTCGATGACCACGAGTTCGACATCACCTATCACGTCCGCCGCTCTGCGTTGCCGAGTCCGGGCGCCGACGATCAGCTCCACGACCTTGTCGCCAGGCTGATGTCGCGTCCACTCGAGCGCACTCGGCCACTGTGGGAGATGTACCTGGTCGAGGGTCTGTCCGATGGCCGGATGGCGATCCTGACCAAGACCCATCGCGCGCTGGTCGACGGGTCCGAGGCCTTCGAGATCAATCAGATCATCGTCGACGACACCCGCGAGTCGCCGTCGATGCCCGAGGATCTGTGGCTGCCCGACCGGGAGCCGGGCAGTGGCGAATTGGTGGTGGGTGCGATCACCGATGTCCTGACCCGGCCGTGGGAGATGGTCGACCAGGTGCGGGCGGCGTCCAATCAGCTGGCGTCTGTCGGCCAGGCCCTGTCCGGTACATTTCGCCGGGTCGAATCGGTGATGAAGATGGCCACCACCTCGGCGCCGTCGAGTCCACTCAACGGCGCCACTGCCCCGACCCGTCGTTTCACCGTGGCATCCTGTTCGGCCGAGGACTGTGTGGACATCGCCGAGCGCCACGGTTGTACCCCCAATGATGTTCTCCTGGCGGCCATCGCAGGTGCGATCCGGCGCTGGCTGCTCTCGCGGTCACTGGCCGTTGATCAGGTGGAGACCGTGCGTGTCATGGTGCCGCTGTCGGCCTACCCGGCAGGGGAGGACGAACCCGAGTTCGACTCGGACCTCGATGCGCAGGGGGAGTCGTCGTCGGCGTCGTGGATGGTCGGCGGGCTACAAGGATTTGTCACCGACCTTCCAGTGGGAGAACCGAATCCGGCCGTGCGACTGTCGCAGGTCGCGCAGCTGGCGGAGCGGCACTCGCATTCGAACCGGAACTGGTCGGCTGCGGTCGAACCGTGGATTCCGGAAATCGGGCCTGCGACATTCCATGCGATGAGTGCGCGGGCGGCGGCGTCGTTGTCGCGCCGGTCGTTCAACGTGCCGGTCACCATTGCGCGCGGACCACGCTCGGCGCAATACCTCGGTGGCAACGAGGTCCTTGCCATTTATCCGGTTCCGGTCTTGGTCCGCAAACGTGCCCTCGCGATCGGGCTCACGTCGTACAACGGCCGAATCTGCTTCGGTTTCAACGCCGATCGCCGGGTGATGTGGGATCTCGGTGCCATGGCCGAGTACCTCACCGACTCGTTCGAAGAATTGCTCCCACAACGGTGACATCCCCACCGAGTTCACACCCTGGAAAGGCCCGATGAGAATCTATCTGCCCGCCACCCTGTCGATGCTGACAGATCTGAACACCACCGGTGAGTTCGTGCCCGTCGGAGGAACGGCGTTTGCACTGACACCTGCGCTACGCGAGTCGTATCTCGACGGCGACGACGAGGAGCTTGCCGAGGCCGCGATCCGGGAGGCCGCGCGCGCCTCGCTCCGGCTGCTCGCCGCCGAGCAAGACGAAGACGGCTCCGCCGAGCAAGACGAAGACGGCTCCGTCGACAAGGACGATGAGGCAGTTGAGACGACGCCGCTTCCGCCCCGGCGAGTGGTGATCGCCGCCGACGTCGACGAGGTGAAGCTTCGTCCCGATATCGATGTCGCGGTAGTGAAAACCTTCCGGGTGGTGCCGCTTTCGGCGGTCGCATCCCTGTTGGTCGACGGCAGCGACGCCGAGGAGAAGGTCCTGCGGGCCATGGAGGTCGTCGATGCCGCGGATCTGGGCGACGAGGATGCAGAACTGGCCATCGGCGACGTCGAAGACTTCGACCTGGGCTGGTACGCCACCCAGGAGCTCCCGTTCCTGCTGGAACTTCTCTGAGCGGTTGCCTGCGCAGTGACCCCGGCCTCTCGCGCTGTGTCCGGACCTTAACCTACGGTAGCGTAAGTTAGCAGCATCTGAGCTGAGACGAAGCCGAAGGCGGAGCTCGACCATGAGTCGATGCGAAGCCGAAGGCGGAGCTCGACCGTAGCTTGTCGAATGGAGGCACCTGATGGGTTGGCGTGAACGATTCGAGGAGCCGGTTCGCGATATCGCGAGCCGTAGCCGGGCGGTCAACTTGGTCCGTGCCGCGGCGGCGCGTGTCACCACACCGTTGCTCCCCGACGATTACCTGCACCTGGCGAATCCGCTGTGGTCGGCGCGGGAACTGCGCGGCAAGATCGTCGAGGTCCGGCCCGAAACCGCCGACTCGGCAACACTTGTCATCAAGCCGGGCTGGGGATTCTCGTTCGACTACCACCCCGGGCAGTACATGGGCATCGGCATTCTGGTCGAAGGCCGCTGGACCTGGCGGTCGTATTCGCTGACATCGGTGCCGCAGACCACGTCCGACACCCATGGCAAGGTCGTGTCGATCACGGTGAAGGCGATGGCCGAGGGTTTCCTGTCCGGACACCTGGTCAATGGTCTCGCGCCCGGCACGGTGGTGCGGCTGGCAGCGCCCCAGGGGGAGTTCGTCCTTCCGGCGGAACTGCCCGAGAAACTGTTGTTCGTCACCGCGGGCAGCGGCATCACGCCGATCATGTCGATGCTGCGGACGATGTCGTCGCGCAAACAGCACACCGACGTCCAGCTGATCCATTCGGTGCCCACCGACAAGGACCTGATGTTCGCCGACGAACTCAAGCAGTTCGAGGCCGACGGTCTCTTGCGAGTGCACATCCAGCGCACGCGCGTCGAGGGCAAGATCGACCCGGAGGCGCTCGACGCACTGTGTCCCGATTGGGGTCAGCGGCAGACGTGGGCATGTGGTCCGGCTGCGCTGCTGGATTCGCTGACCCAGATGTGGACGCAGGCCGGGTTGCGCGATCATCTGCACATCGAGCGATTTGCCCTCGAGCGTGGTGAGGTCGGTGCCGAAGGTGGCACGGTCACATTCTCGAAGACCGGGCGCACCGCCACCGTCGACGGTGCGACCACGTTGATGACCGCCGGTGAGGATGCCGGCGTGCAGATGCCATTCGGTTGCCGGATGGGTATCTGCCAGAGCTGTGTTGTGATGCTCGACAAGGGCGTTGTCCGGGATTTGCGCAGCGGCGCCGAACATGTTGCGGGCGAACGTATTCAGACCTGCATCAGTGTCGCTGCAGGAGACTGCACGTTGGAGGTCTAACTCTCCCGGCCACCAAAAAAGGGGCACCAACCATTTCTGGTTGGTGCCCCTTTTTGGGTTAAAGACTAGCGAGACGGGCTGCGACGTCCACCCTGCGACGATCCGCCGGCACTGGAGCCGGCATATCCGCGACTGCGGCCGCCTTCAGAATGGCCGGCTGCCGCTCGTCCGGCCTGTGACCGTGCGCTCTGTCCGCGACCGCGGCCCTCGTACGGAGCTGATCCGTCCGCAGTCGGGCGTGCGCGGCGAGGTGCGTTCGAGGAGCGACCATTGCCCGACCGGCTGCCCGGAGCGTTGGCCGACCGGTTGGGAACCGAGCTGATTGCGGGCGGCGTCACCAGTTCTGCGGTCTCGCCGACCAGTGTCTTGAGCAGCTCGGAGTCTGCGGTCACCTTGACCGGGGTCGCCTTGATGGCGGCCTTGCGCAGCAGCTGCGACATGTCGCGGCGCTGCTCCGGCAGTGTCAGGGTGACGACGTCACCGGCGCTGCCTGCGCGCGCGGTACGGCCCGAACGGTGCAGGTAAGCCTTGTGCTCGGCAGGCGGGTCGACGTGGACGACGAGTTCGACGTCATCGACGTGCACACCGCGGGCGGCGACGTCGGTGGCGACCAGGACGCGCGCCTTTCCGCTGGAGAACGCGAGAAGGTTGCGGTCGCGGGCACCCTGCGAGAGGTTGCCGTGCAGGTCGACGCTGGGGATACCGGCGTCGGTCAGCTGCTTGGCCAGCTTGCGGGCCTGGTGCTTGGTCCGCATGAACAGGATCCGGCGGCCCTTGCCCGAGGCGAGTGCGAAGACGACGCCCTTCTTGGCGTCGGCGCCTGCGACCTCATAGATGTGGTGGGTCATCGCGGAGACGTGCGAGGTGGCCTCGTCTACCGAGTGCATGACCGGCTGGTTCAGGAAGCGCTTGACCAGCTTGTCGACACCGTTGTCGAGGGTTGCCGAGAACAGCAGTCGCTGGCCGCCCTCAGGGGTGGCGGTCAGGATGCGGGTCACGCCGGGCAAAAAGCCCAGGTCGGCCATGTGATCGGCCTCGTCGAGGATGGAGATCTCGACCCGGTCCAGACGCACGAGACGCTGGCGCATGAGGTCTTCGAGGCGGCCGGGGCAGGCCACGACGATGTCGACACCGGCGCGCAGTGCCGAAGCCTGGCGACCCTGGGGGACGCCACCGAAGATGGTGGTCACGGTCAGGCCGAGGGCCTGGGCCATCGGCTGCACCACGGCGGTGATCTGGGTGGCCAGCTCACGGGTCGGAGCCAGGATCAGGCCGCGGGGGCGGCCTGCGCCGGCAGACGAGCCGGCTGCGAGGCGAGCGACGAGCGGGATGGCGAAGGCCAGCGTCTTGCCGCTGCCGGTCTTTCCGCGGCCGAGTACGTCCCGGCCCGCAAGGCTGTCAGGCAGGGTGTCTGCCTGGATGGGGAAGGGGGAGGTGATGCCACCGGCCGTCAGCGACTTGACCAGGCTCGGGGGTACGCCGAGATCAGCAAAAGTTGTTGTGGCAGGACTAGATACAGAATTCAAAGAATCACGTTTCTGATTTACGCGGCGTCTCGAGCACGATTCACCGCTGGGTGGCGCGACTGCCCTGATCTGCTGGCCGACGGAAGTCGGACACCGCAGGCCGGTGGGCAGTAACGATCGCCGTGTGAATAGCTCAGTGGGGTTGATCAACTCGCAATGAGTGTGGTCCGGGTTTCCCTGGGGGCCACGTCACGAGGAAGCAGTTCCACGACGGTTCCGCGCATCTTGCGCGAAGTACCCAATCAGCATAGCCCGGGCGACCCGTTTTCCGCCCATCCGAAGCCAGGTGAGATCAGTCTCACCCACCTCTGGACACCTCCCGGGACGTAACCTACGATTGCGTAAGTTACGTGTCCGTAGGTTGGTTGTCGTTAGCACTGACCTCGGATTATTACCCCCGACGAGAGGTTCGAAGCGGTGGCAATTACCGATATCCCGGAGTACGCACACCTGACCGACGCCGACGTCGAGGCGCTTGGCCGCGAACTCGACACCATCCGTCGCGACATCGAGAACGAGCGCGGTGAACGTGACGCCACATACATTCGCAACGCCATCCGATTCCAGCGCGGGCTGGAGCTTTCGGGGCGTGCGCTGCTGTTCGGCGCCGCCAACCGAAAGGTCTGGGCGCTCGGTGCCGGAGTGCTCGGTGTCTCCAAGATCGTCGAGAACATGGAGCTCGGCCACAATGTGATGCACGGACAGTGGGATTGGATGAACGATCCCGAGGTGCACTCCACCGGATGGGAATGGGACAACACCGGTCCATCCGCGCACTGGAAGCACACCCACAACTACATCCATCACAAGTACACCAACGTGCTCGGTATGGATGACGACGTGGGCTACGGCCTGATCCGGGTGACGCGCGATCAGCGCTGGAAGCCCTTCAATCTCGGCAACATCGCCTACAACACCCTGCTGATGCTGTTCTTCCAGTACGGCGTTGCGGTGCAGCACCTGGAGCTCGGACGTGCGGCCGCGGGTAAGCATCCGAACAAGGACGCCTTCAAGAAGGATCTGCGCGACGTCGGTATCAAGGTCGGCAGGCAGGTCGGCAAGGATTATGTGGTGTACCCGGCGCTCGTCGGTGCGGTGACGCGTTCGCGCACGAGCTGGGCCCGGGCGATCACCGCGACGTTTGCAGCCAACACGATTCGCAACATCTGGACCAACGCGGTCATCTTCTGTGGACATTTCCCCGATGGGGCCGAAAAGTTCACGAAGCAGGATCTCGAAGACGAGTCACAGGCCCACTGGTACCTGCGGCAGATGCTGGGCAGCGCGAACTTCAACTGCGGCAAGCCGCTGGCGTTCATGAGCGGCAACCTCAGCTACCAGATCGAGCACCACCTGTTTCCCGACCTGCCATCCAATCGGTACGCAGAGATCGCCGTCCGCGTCCGCGCCCTGTGCGACAAATACGACCTGCCGTACACCACCGGGCCGTTCCTCCTGCAGTACGCGAAGTCCTGGCGGACAATCGCGAAGTTGTCGCTGCCGAACAAGTACCTGAAGGGAACCGTCGACGACGCCCCCGAGACGGCATCGGAGCGACGCTTCAAGTCCGATCCCGAGCAGCGGCTTGCCACGACGGTTGATCCGGCCACCGGTCGTCGGAAAGGTCTGCGCACCGCGATCGGCAAACTTCGTCGGCGGCGTTCATCTGTGGCAACACTCGGCGGTCAGCGCCAGTCGAAAGATGCGCGGGCACGGGCTGCCTGATCGGCTTCCGACGCCCGAACACCGTACTCTGGAGAAGGACAACAATGGCGGTTGGCCGTGAGCTCAGCGCTCACCCGGCCCGAGGATCAACGCCACCAAGGAGTTACCAGGCGCGATGGCAATCACTGATATCAACGAATACACGCATCTGACCGAGTCGGATGTGGAAGCACTGGGCGCTGAGCTCGATGCGCTGCGCCGAGAGATCGAATCCGACCGCGGACTACGCGATGCCACCTATCTTCGACGCACCATCCTGGCTCAGCGTGTCCTCGAGGTCAGTGGCCGGATTGCGTTGCTGGGCAGCCGCAACCGGTTCTTCTGGTGGTCGGGCACGGCGCTTCTCTCGGCGGCAAAGATCATCGAGAACATGGAACTCGGCCACAACATCATGCATGGCCAGTGGGATTGGATGAATGATCCCGAGGTCCACTCCACGTCCTGGGAATGGGACATGGTGTGTTATTCGGGCCACTGGAAGCACTCCCACAACTACATTCATCACAAGTACACCAACGTGATGGACATGGATCACGACATCGGCTACCAACTGCTGCGGGTCACCCGCGACGAGGAATGGCAGCCGAAGCACTCCTATCAGGTTGTGGCGAACCTGTTCTTGGCCGCGACCTTCGAGTGGGGGATCGGGCTGCATGATATCGAGCTGAAGGACTATCTGGAGGGTAAGAAGCCGGCGGAGATCGCGGTTCCCCAGATCAAGGACTTCGGTAAGAAGATCATCCGGCAGATGGCCAAGGATTTTGTGATCTTCCCGTTGCTGTCGGGCAAGGCGGCGCGAAAGACGCTGACCGCCAACCTGACCGCCAATCTGGTCCGCAACGTCTGGGCCTACCTGGTGATCTTCTGCGGCCATTTCCCCGATGGTGCAGAGAAGTTCACCGAGGAGTCGATTGCCGATGAGACGCAGGGGCAGTGGTACCTGCGTCAGATGCTCGGATCAGCGAATTTCAACGCCGGGCGTCCGATGGCGTTCATGAGTGGCAACCTCTGCTACCAGATCGAGCACCACCTCTTTCCCGACCTGCCGTCCAACCGGTACGCCGACATCTCGGTCCGGGTTCGGCAGTTGTGCGAGAAGTACGACCTGCCGTACACCACGGGTCCGATCCTGGTGCAGTACTGGCAGACATTCCGGACGATCGCGAAGCTGTCGTTGCCGGACAAGTACCTGACCGCCACTGCCGATGACGCACCGGAAACGGCCTCGGAAAAGAAGTTCGCCGGTCTGCGGGCGGCCGCGGCCGACCGCGGAAAGCGGATCGTGGCGGCGGGCGAAGGCAAGCGTGAGGGCTTGAAGACCGCGATCGCCGAGGTCAAAGCGCGTCGAAAGACCTTGCGCACCAGGTGATTCCGGGTTGCCGGTTAGTCCCAGTGATTGGCGACGCTGAGCGCGGCGATGAGTTCGCGTACGGCCATGGCCCGTCGATGGTGCTGGCCGGTCAGGGAGTCGAGGGCGCACTCGGGATCGGCAGGCGGTCCGAGGTGGGTGCAACCGCGTGGACAGTCCTTGATGGTCTCGCTGAGATCGTCGAACGCCTTGATCACGTCTTCGGGACCGATGTGCGCCAGGCCGAACGATCTGATGCCGGGGGTGTCCACCACCCACCCGCCACCGGGTAGTGGCAGGACCACCGACTGGGTGGACGTGTGCCGTCCCTTGCCGACACCGGACACCACTGCCGTGGCCCGATAGGCGTCGGGCACAAGACGATTCACCAAGGTCGACTTGCCGACGCCGCTGTGGCCGATGAGTGCGGTGACCTTGCCCGCGAGGAGTTTTTGCGCCGGCTCCAGGGGGTCGTCACGACCGGCGAGGAGTACCGGTAGATCCAGGTCGGCAAACGATGAGCGGAATGATTCCGGGTCGGCCAGGTCGCTCTTCGTCAGACATAGGACCGGTTGCAGTCCGCCGACATAGGCTGCGGCCAAGGCGCGTTCGACAAATCCGGTGCGCGGCGGCGGATCGGCCAGGGCTGTGACGATCAGCAGTTGATCGGCGTTGGCCACCACGATCCGTTCGTACGGGTCGGTGTCATCTGCAGTGCGCCGCAACACGGTTCGCCGGGGCGCGACCCGAACGATCCGGGCCAGGGTGTCCGGTTTACCCGACAGGTCACCGACGACCGACACATCGTCGCCGACGACGATCGGGGTCCGGCCGAGTTCACGGGCCCGCATGCAGACAACGCGGATGTCCTGGTTGTCCTGGAGTACACAACCCCAACGGCCCCGGTCGACGGAGACCACCATCGCGGTGGCCGCGTCGTCGTGGGTGGGCCGGGTTTTGGTGCGTGGTCGACTGCTCCGGCCCGGGCGCACCCGGACATCGGTTTCGTCGTACTCCCGTTTGCTCAAGCGCTGATCATCCTTGCCCACATAGCCGGAAAGTCGGGCAGGGTTTTGGCCGTGGTCTCGATGTCGTCGACATCGACATCCTTGGTGACCAGCCCGATCAACGCTCCCGCGGTTGCCATCCGGTGATCTGCGTACGACTGCCAGAGGCCGCCGTGCAATGGTGCCGGCTCGATGATCAGCCCGTCGTCGGTTTCCCGGCAGGCCCCGCCGAGGCGATTGATCTCGGTGCGCAGCGCATGAAGACGGTCGGTTTCGTGTCCGCGAAGGTGTGCCACACCGGACAGTGTCGAGGTGCCCTCGGCCAGTGCGCACATCGCGGCAACCGTCGGGGTCAACTCTCCGATGGCGCTCATATCCCAGGTGATACCTTGCAGCGCTTGGGGTCCGGTGACGGTGAGCAGCCCGTTGGTCAGGTCGGCGCGAGCGCCCATCGCCTCGAGAATGCCGACGATCGCGGCTCCTGGCTGCGTGGTGACGCTCGGCCACCGTGGGACGCTGACGCTTCCGCCGGTCACCGCAGCGGCGGCGAGGAAAGCCGCCGCGTTCGACAGGTCGGGTTCGATCTGCCAGTCCACCGCGTGAACCGGTGCCGGATCGATGTGCCAGCGGTCGGGGACCGAGGTGTCCACGACAACGCCGGCTGCCGCGAGCATCTCGATGGTCATCTCGATGTGGGGCATCGACGGGACGGGTTTGCCCGAATGGGTGATCGTGATGCCTTCGGTGAAGCCGGCACCGGCCAGGAGGAGCCCGGAGACGAATTGTGAGGAAGCCGACGCATCGATGGTGACGGCTCCGCCGCGTACTGATCCGGTGGCTTCGACGGTGAACGGCAGCGCGTTGCCGTCGACCCGGACGCCGAGGTCGCGCAGCGCATCGAGAATGGTGTGAAGCGGCCGCGACCGGGCCTGCTCATCACCGTCGAAATGTACTGGCCCACTGGCTGATGCGGCCATCGGCGGCACGAAGCGCATGACAGTTCCGGCCAGACCGCAGTCGATGGTCGCCGAATGCATCGGTGCCGGTGTGATGGTCACCGTTGTCGGGTCGTCCGAGGCGGCCTCGACAGCGACCCCGAGGGCGGAAAGTGCCTCGAGCATCAGGTCGGTGTCGCGGCTGCGGAGCGTTCCGGACAGGGTGGACGGCCCGTCGGCCTGGGCTGCGAGGACCAGTGCGCGGTTGGTGATCGACTTGCTCCCGGGCAGCGTCACCGTCGCCTGTAACGGGTCGGGCGCGAACGGTGCGTTCCATGCAGTCACCCAGACAGTCTTTCATGTTGCTCGCGACCCGCTGTTTCCCCTGTTCACCTGGACTGGATCCAGGCCGATCCTGCGGTCGGTCAATTAACGGACAACAGGTGTCGGGGGGCCTTTTTGGTCGCTATGTTCGATCCATGAACATGAGACTTTCACGCAGCGGAGCAGTCGTTGCGCTCTGCGCGGCAGCGCTTTTGACATTGTCGGCCTGTTCGGATGACTCGAACGACAGCGCCGACTCCACCACGAGTGCCGCGGAGTCGACCTCTGCGGAAGCCACAGCGGCGCAGCTCGACGTCCGCGTCGAAGATCTGATGCTGCCCGAATCGGACTTCCCGGGCACCGGCGAGTACGTCGTCCTCGACAAGGCCGCCATCGACGCGGACAAGTCGAGCGACCCCGAGGTCACACCGGCCAATTGTGCCGCGATCGTCGAGGAAGAAGACGGCACCGACGACTACGACCGCGCTCGGGTCGACTTCGACATGGAAGACGGCACCTCCATCGAGACCCAGGTGATCCTGGGCGAGACCAGCGACCTCGAGACCGTCGCGAGTCAGGTCGATGCCTGCCCGGCCATGACCATGCGGGGCCCGCTCGACGACGGCACCGAGCTTGTTGCCGAGATGGAGAACTCGGTGGAGGACGTCGAAGGTTCGACGGTTCCGGCCAAAACCATCATCAGTACGGGTACGGCAACGGTGGGTGATCAGACTGTTCCGATCACGATTCGTTCCACCGGTGCTTACGTCGATGGCACCAC
This sequence comes from Williamsia sp. Y844, assembly GCF_056786475.1. Lineage (NCBI taxonomy): Bacteria > Bacillati > Actinomycetota > Actinomycetes > Mycobacteriales > Nocardiaceae > Williamsia > Williamsia sp. Y844. The sequence goes on along the minus strand of NZ_JBXCJB010000001.1, from coordinate 501,728 downwards.
GGTGAGCGTTCAGATCACCCTCACCGGTGAGAATGCCGCGAGCTGGAACAACTCGGACGAGGCATTCCTGGTCGATTTGCTCAACAAGCAGATCGCGGTTGTGCAAGACGCTGCGGCGCAATAGTCATCGACCCCGACAAGCTCGAACGATGCGTACCGCCCCTGGTGACCACCGGGGGCGGGTTCGATTCATGTGGCTCCTGGCCGGTTGGGTGGATAATGACCGCCATGTGTGGGCGATATGCAACAACGGCGAGTACTTCGGATCTGGTTGCGGCATTTGATGCCGCGTTGGCGGAGGACGACGCAAGCAAACTCGAGAGCGCTTCCTACAACGTTGCACCCACCCAATCGGTGCCGGTGATCCTGGAACGGCCATCGCGCCCCGATCCCGACAGCCAAGAAGACGCCGAGCCCGAGGTCATCCGAGCGTTGCGCGCGCTGCGATGGGGGCTCGTTCCGAGTTGGGCGAAAGATCCGGGGATCGGCAGCCGGATGATCAACGCACGCTCGGAGACGCTGACCGAGAAGCCTTCCTTCAAGGCGGCCGCGGCCCGGCGCCGGTGCATCCTTCCTGCTGCCGGTTTCTTCGAATGGACGAAGGACCCGGAAGGAAAGAAGTTGCCCTACTTTCTGCACGATCCCGACACCCCGATTCTGGGATTCGCCGGCCTCTACGAACTGTGGCCCGACCCGGGCAAGGCGAAGGATGATCCGGATCGCTGGCTGTGGACCACCACGGTGATCACCCGTCCGGCAACCGACGCGCTCGGCCACATACACGACCGCACCCCGGTGATCGTCACACCGGATCTGCGTGACGACTGGCTCGACTGCACGAGCGGAAAGCCCTCGGTGGCAAAGGATCTGCTCGAAGCCCTTCCGGAGCCTGTACTGGTGCCGTATCGGGTGTCGACCGATGTCAACAGCGTTCGCAACAACCGCGCCGATCTCATCGAGCCGGTGTGAGCGGCGACAAGGTCCGTCCCAACCCAATCCAGGTGATCAAGTACCTACTCGGCCGACCACTGCCTGCCTCGATGCGGGACTGGGTGATCCGGGACGTCACCGGTCCGGGATGTATGCGCCGCTACATCATCCGCGGGGTCTTGCCGTTCCTGCCGATCTTCATCGCCTTCTCGTTTGTGCCAGGACCGGTGATGTATCGCCTCGGAATGATTGCGCTGTTGCTCATTCCGCTGGTGTACTTCGAGATCGCGTTGATGAGCATCTATCGCAGACACCTGCTGACCACCAACGGCATCGACGGAGATCTGATCGGGGGCAAACGTCGTGCCCGACAAGAGATCACCAAAAGCGAGTACGAGGCGAAATACCCACGAACACCCAACTGAACGGGGCGCAATGGCACACGAACACGAGAAGCCGGAGCCGAAGGTCGATGCCGAGACCCTTCGTGAGCAGTGGCTGGCGCGGGCTGCCCTGGCGGCAGTGGTCGCCGCGGCGGTCGTGCTGGTTGTGTTCGCCGGCTTCAAGACCCTGATCGTGTTCATGGCGACGGTGGGTGCGCTGGTGATCGGCCTTGCCGCGGTCTTCTGGTTCCTCGCCGTACGCGGCCGGATCCGGTGGCTGGCGCTTGCGATTTCGGTCGTGATCCCGATCGTGTTGCTGATCTTCCTCATCAGCGAACATCTTCTGTGGGTGGTGCTGGTGGTGCTGGCCCTCGCGCTGCTGGCCGGCGGCTGTGCCCGCGCCGCGCTGGTCCGCGACCGTGACGACTGGAAGATGCCCGAGCGTGATGTCCCGCCGCCGAAGCATCCGTTTGTGGTGATGAATCCGCGGTCGGGTGGCGGAAAAGTGGAGAAGTTCGAATTGCAAAGGCGTGCGCAGGCATTGGGTGTCGAGGTGGCCATGCTCGACGGTCCCGAAATGGTCGACATCGCGGCACTGACCCGGCAGGCGGTCGAGCGCGGCGCCGACCTGCTCGGGGTGGCAGGCGGTGATGGCACCCAGGCGTTGGTGGCCGGCATCGCGGCCGAACACGACCTGCCGTTCCTGGTGATCAGCGCCGGAACCCGCAACCACTTCGCGCTCGACCTCGGCCTGGACCGCGACGATCCGTCCACCTGCCTCGAGGCGCTCACCGATGGGGTGGAGGTCAGGGTCGACCTCGGCTCGGTCAACGGCAGAACATTCGTCAACAACGCGTCCTTCGGTGCTTATGCCGAGGTGGTGCAGAGCCCGGCATATCGCGATGACAAGACCGGCACGATGCTGGCGATGCTCCCGGATCTGATCTCCGGCTCCCGCGGTCCACGTCTGCTCGTCCGTACGGACGATGTGACCATCACCGAGCCGCAGGCCGTCCTGGTCAGCAACGGCGCCTACGAGATTCACGATCTGGCCGGCCTCGGCCGCAGGCCCCGCCTGGACACCGGCACCCTCGGGATCGTCGTGGTGTCGGTGAGCAGCACCCTGCAGGCGGTGGGTCTGCTGCGCCGGACGCGGCAACACGGTCTGACGCAGCACACCGGGTCCGAAGTGGTCGTCGACGCCGACCAGCCGCAGATCCCGGTCGGGGTCGACGGGGAGGCGCTCATCCTCTCGACCCCGGTGCGGTGCACGATCAGTCCGCAGGCCCTGCGGGTTCGCGTGCCAAGGAACCGCCCCGGCGTCAGGCCACCCAAGCGCCCGATCGACTGGGTGCGTCTGCGTCAGCTGGCGTGGCTCTGAGGATCAGGCCCGGAGCAGCCAGCGGCCGGGCACCGACCCCGGCCGGGTCGAAGACGGCATCGAAGCGCATGCCGGCCAGATCGGCGACGGCGGTCGCCACGGTGGTGGCACCGTGGTGGTGCAGTTCATCGACATCGTCCTTGAACGCGATGGACTCGTCACGCGGGAGGTGACGGTGAGTGTTCCAGTGCGAGTTGACTATTCGCTGACACCGCTGGGTCTTTCGCTCCGAGAGCTGGTGCGTGGGGTGAAGGACTGGGCCGAGACACACATGGACGAGGTCTTCGGAGCCCGCGAAGGCTACGACCGTCGCAGGCAAGAGCAGTCCTAAAGGCGCCGCCCTCAGGAGAGGACGTCCGCGACCACCGCGCCGGTGACGGCGACCAGGTCGGCCGGGGCGAGTTCGATCTCCAGTCCCCGTTTGCCGCCGCTACAGAACACCGAATCCCACAGGTCGACGGTTTCGTCGATGACCGTCGGCAGCGGTTTCTTCTGCCCGACCGGAGAAACCCCGCCGAGGACATAACCGGTGACCCGCACCACCGCCGCCGGGTCGGCCATGACGGCCTTTCCGCTCAGTCCCAGCGCGCTCGCCGCGGCTTTGGGGGAGAGCCGCTCGGGTACCGGGATGACCGCCACCGCCAATGTGCCACCGACGTCGATCACCAGCGTCTTGAAGATCTGCTCGGGCTCGGCGCCGATCGATATCCGCAGGTGTTCGGCGGCTTCGGGACCCCAGTCGCCATCGGATCGGGTCTCGTATTTGTGGACCTGATGCCGTACCCCGGCCTTTTCGAGAGCGCTGATCGCCGCGGTCGCTGCCATGGCTGTCGATTCTCTCAGATCAGACCGGGGTGATCGATGGCAAGCATCGGCCCATGGTGGGCAAAATGAGATGCGGTCTGGAACAAGTCGCTCCGAGTCGTTGTTGACTTCAGCTGAAGGAGGTGTGGTGTGTACAGCAACTCGCAGCAGCCCGGGTCGGTAGGCTTGCTCGACAGACCTGATTTTCCCGCAGGTCTCGAAGGGATTGTCGTGACCGAAGCCGAAACACCCGAAGTCAACCCAGAGACATCGGAAGAACGTTATGCGCGGTTCGAGCGTGATGCATTGCCGTTGCTCGATCAGTTGTATGGCGGTGCACTACGGATGACGCGGAACCCAGCCGATGCCGAGGATCTCGTCCAGGAGACGTATGTGAAGGCTTTCTCGGCCTTCCAGTCGTTCAAGGAGGGGACCAATCTCAAGGCGTGGCTCTACCGGATTCTGACCAACACCTACATCAACGGGTACCGCAAGAAGCAGCGTCAACCTGCGCAGTATCCGACTGATGAGATCACCGACTGGCAGCTGGCCGCCACGGCCGAGCACACGTCGCAGGGTCTGCGATCCGCGGAGATCGAGGCGCTCGACGCACTGCCCGACGACGAGATCAAGGCGGCGCTACAGGCGCTCCCCGAAGATTTCCGGATGGCGGTCTACTACGCGGACGTCGAGGGATTGCCGTACAAGGAAATCGCCCAGATCATGGACACCCCGATCGGGACCGTGATGTCGCGACTGCATCGTGGCCGCAAACAGCTGCGAGAACTGCTCGGCGACGTGGCTCGCGAGCGTGGATTCAACAGAGGAACTTCCGGCCGGTCGGCCGATGGCCAATCCGGCCACAAACAGGAGGTCGCCGGATGAGTACCGGAGAAGTAGCCGGCGGGTCGAACGCCGAACAAGAATTTGATGAGGCCCAGCAGCTCGACTGCTCGGCGGTTATCGCCGATGTCTGGCTGTTGCTTGACAACGAGTGTGACCAGCATGCGCGAGCTCGCTTGCAGTCACATCTGGATGGTTGCACGCCGTGCCTCGAGCACTACGGCATCGAGCAGCAATTGAAGTCCCTGGTGAGCCGCAAATGCGGCGGAGATCAGGCGCCCAAAGGACTGCGGGAACGGTTGACCCTGGAGATTCGAAAGACGGTCATCGTCCGCGAAACGCGGGGATAGAACCTCACTTACGAATCTGCCAGGGATCCAAACCCGGTAAGGGCCTCAACGCTCAGGCGTTGGGGCGCTTGCCGTGGTTGGCCGCATTCTTCTTGCGAGCCCGCTTCTTGCGTCCACGCTTTCCCATGGCAGTCTCCTTTCGACAGCGCTCCATTGTGACACGAGTGTGGCGGTTGATCAGAATCGCCCGGGCGCAAGGTGCTGCGCTAGGTTGATACCCGGCGTAACCGAACACCTGGAGGATGGCGATGGCAGAAGAAGTTGTGGCGGAAATCGTTGCAAGCGTTCTCGAGGTGGTTGTCAGTACCGGTCAGACCGTTGAAGTCGGTGACACGCTCGTCTTGCTGGAGTCCATGAAGATGGAGATCCCGGTGCTGGCCGAAGAAGCAGGCACGATCACAGTGGTCAAGGTCAAGGTCGGAGACGTGATCCAGGCCGGTGACCTCATCGCGGTCATCGACAACTGACGCTGGGACATTTGGCGGATAGACGGGCTCGGCACTGATGTCGACTCTTTCGGAGTTGCTCGCGGAACACACAGAACTGTCCGGCTCCGCAGGCGGACACCTGCAACGTGTGGTGGCCGAATGGCAATTGCTTGCCGACCTGTCGTTCGCAGATTTCCAGATGTGGGTGTTGTCGCAGCATGCGGCTGATGGAGAGCCCGGCGTTCCCGGTCCCCAGATGGTTTGTGTGGCCCAATGTCGACCCAACACCGCACCTACAGTCTTCCCCGCCGATGGCGTGGGCACGTTGATCTCAGAGGCAGACAACCCGCAGGTCTTCGGATCCCTCGGGCATGGCCGAATCCTTCGCGAAGAAGATCCGACGTGGGTCGGTTCCGTGGCGATCAGGCGTGAAGCCGTACCCGTTCGTTTCGAGGGTGCGGTGGTCGCGGTCCTCGCTCGCGCGATCAATCTGACCCAGCCGCGGATGCCGTCCCCTCTGGAACTCGCCTACCAGGACTGCGCGTACGACCTGTGTCAGATGGTGTCCGAAGGGACGTTTCCTCAGAACGAGGGCAACCCGAGGGGACTGTCGACACCTCGGGCCGGCGACGGTTTCATCCGGGTCGATGAGCGTGGGGTTGTGCAATACGCCAGCCCCAACGCGCTGTCGGCGTATCACCGCATGGGCTGGACGTCCGAGCTCAGCGGCAACGACCTCGCCGAGGTGACGGTCAGTCTGCTCAGCGATCCGTTCGAGTCCGAGGAAGCCGCCGCCATGTTGCGGGCGGCGGTCGAGGGTGAAACGGGGATGCGGATCGAGGCCGATGCCCGCCGCGCGACCGTCCTGATCCGGGCGGTACCCCTGCGACCGCGTGGTGAACTCGTCGGAGCCGTGATCCTGGTGCGCGACGTCACCGAGGTGAAGCGTCGCGACCTCGCATTGATCAGCAAGGACGCCACGATCCGCGAGATCCACCATCGCGTCAAGAACAATCTGCAGAGTGTGTCCGCGCTGCTGCGTCTGCAGGCGCGGCGCACCACCAATGATGAAGCCCGACAGGCCTTGGGGGAGGCGGTCAGGCGGGTTGCAGCCATCGCCCTTGTGCACGAACTGCTTTCGGGCAGTGTGGATGAGGAAGTCGATCTCGACGTGGTCATCGACCAGTTGGTGCCCGTGATGGCCGACGTGGCATCAGGTGGCACTGCGGTCACCGTGCGACGAATCGGCAAAATCGGTGTGCTCAAGTCTGATCTGGCGATGCCGGTGGTGATGGTGCTCACCGAATTGATCCAGAACGCCGTCGAACACGGCTTTGCGCCAGAACAATCAGGTCGAGTGTTGATCGACACATTCAGGAGCACAAGGGAACTCGTGATCACCGTGCAGGACAACGGAGTCGGCATCGACCCGGACTTCGATCCGCGGCAATCCGATCGGCTGGGCCTGCAGATCGTTCACACGTTGGTGCGGATCGAGCTGGCCGGTGAACTCGAACTGCGCCCGGGTGCCACCGGTGGCACCGACGCGATCCTCACCGTTCCCCTGGGTTGAAAGATCCGGCGGGAGAACGGATTCTGCGTGGTGGGTGCGCCGAACTGTTTGTGACGGAACACGGGTCAGCCTCGGATGCTTCGTCGAAATGACCTGTACCGCATCAGAATTCGTGACCTGTGACACCCCGTGCCCATAGACAACACAAACCCGGTGGCTTGATGCCACCGGGTTGGTTTGTCGTCGAGGTGGTCGCTTGGCCGCGACCACCCAGATTTCTGGGGTCTAGACCGAGCTGCGAGTGCGGCTGCGGGCATTACGCCGCTTCAGTGCGCGCCGCTCGTCTTCGCTCATTCCGCCCCAGACGCCTGCATCCTGTCCCGACTCCAGAGCCCACGTGAGGCAATCTGCTGTAACCGGGCAGCGGTTGCAGACGAGCTTCGCATCAGCAATTTGCGCGATGGCCGGTCCACTGTTTCCCACCGGGAAAAACAGCTCCGGATCCTCGTCGCGACAAATTGCGTTGTGACGCCAGTCCATCCCACTGCTCCTTCAGGCGCTTCTATGCGCCGCTCGTAACCGTCTGTTCATTTGTGCGTAGGTTTTGTTTCCGCACTGTTGCTTGTGAATACTTTCACGAATCCAGATGATGTCAATGATGTTCCCTTAACACGTGGGCAACATCACTGTGTAGGGGGTGCCTCTATATGCCCTTACACCGTTGTACTACTGTGCGGCGAACTTATCCTGAGAATCACATACGAATGTAGATGTGACCTGGATCTCTCTTACTTCGTAGGATCGTAACTTCACGATTTGGGAGATATAACCTCTAGCACCGCTGGACGGCAGCCAAACCTCAGCGCCGTCCGGGTGCCAAGGTATTCGCCATCCATCTGCATGTCGATGGGTTCGGAGCTGTGAATCTCGACATATTCGACATCGTCGGCGCGCAATAGGTGCTTGGCGTGCGGTCTTGCCTTCGCCGACAGCAATTGACGGACCAAGGGCAGATTACGGATCGGGGCCATCGACGTCGAGGCGAATACGCCGAGTCGGCCATCGAAACTGGTGTCCGGATTGGTTTCGATCGGCCGGGTACCGAGATATGTCCAGGGGCTGGAGTTCGAGATGAAGGCGAAATGGGCGCCCTCGAGGGGCGTGGCGTCGGGGATGGTGACGGTCAACGTGGGCTTGCTCCGTGCTGCACCGATGAACGTCCGCACCGCGGTCCACAGGTAACGGGTGGAGGTCGCACGCCGTCCAGCGCTGCGCTGCTCCTCGATGGACTTCACCACCCGGGCATCGACACCGAGTCCGGCGTTGAACAGGAACCACCTATTGTCGGTGTGCCCCAAGCTGACTCGGCGGCGCTGCCCGGTCGAGAGAAGCTCGACGAGCTGTCCGGTGGCCTTGAGCGGATCGGCGTCGATACCCAGTGCGCGCGCGAATACGTTGGCGCTGCCGCCGGGGACCACCGCCAGTGCCGGGGAGGGATTGCCACTCTCGGGCGCGGACGGGGGATCGAGCAGCCCGTTGACCACTTCGTTGACGCTGCCGTCACCGCCGTGAACCACCACCACGTCGTATCGCTCGGCGCGGGCCAGCGCGGCGAGTTCCCCGGCGTGACCGCGGTGAGTGGTGTGTTCGACCCGGACATCGACTGTTTGGCCGTCTCCACCCGGGCGGCGCAGCGATGCGGAGAGGGTATGCAGCAGCGCGTCCCGGCCGGCCTCGGTGGTCGAGGTGGCAAAGGGATTGACGATCAGCATCGCGCGCACGAGAACTGAGCCTAGTGCCAGAAGGGTCGATCTGGCCCTTCGAGCCGGTCACGGTGCCGGGAAGGACCTGGCAGCGCCTCGCGCGGAACGACCATTAGGCTGGCCAGGTGTCTGAATCCACTCCACCGATCAATGTTCGTCGAGCCGGCGCGATAGTCGCACTCGAAGGCGCGCTTGGCGTCGCGGCCGCGATCTACATGGTTGTCCGGGAGTTGATGGGTCATGAAGACGGCGACTACATCAGCGGCTACGGCACCGCGGCCTGGTTCGCGATCCTCGGCGGTGGTGTCATGGCCGGCGGCATCGCTCTGCTGACCGGTCGCCGCTGGGGCCGGGCGATCGCGGTGATGACCCAGGTGCTGCTCGTGCCTGTGGCATATGCCTTGATAACGGACAGTGAGCTTCCGATCATCGGTACGCCGGTGCTGGTCATTCTTGTGATCGCACTGTACTTCCTGTTCAGCCCGAGTTCGATGAAGTGGTTTGCGCAGGCCTATGCGATCAACCCGGGTGACGAAGACGAAGCGGACGTCGAACCCAGGCCCGTTGCGAAGACCTTCGAGCGGCGCAAGAAAAAGCGTCGCTGAAGCACCGGGGCCGCCGAAGATCTGGCCACGACACCGATTGGGATGTCGTCGCCGAGGATCTCCTGGCTTCGGCCGCAGCGCCGATCTCGTAACCCAGGACGCGGAGTCGGCGCCGGTATCAGTGCCCCGTGCGTACATGTGCCGGTCGGCCGGCGTCGACGTAGTCGGCGCTGCGATATCCGGTGACGCCCAGAGATTGGATCTGCCGGGTCTCGCCGTCGAAACCGAGGACGGCGATCGAGGCGGGCAACATCGCAAAGTGGGCGCCGAAATGTACGGGTGCGCCGATCCAGCGGGCCAGCAACGCCCTCGACAGGTGCCCGTGCCCGATGAGGACAACCGATCGGGTGAGCAGATCATCGAGGAGATCGGCGATCACCGCATCCATCCGGTCGCTCATCTGCTCGGGTGATTCACCGCCGTGCCCGCCGCGGGACCACACCGTCCAGCCCGGCTCGGTCTCCCGGATCTGCGGTGTGGTCAGGCCCTCGTAGATGCCGTAGTCCCATTCGGAGAACTTCTCGTCGGTGTGCGAGATGCGCAATCCGGCCAGTTCGGCGGTGTGGATGGCCCGTATTCGCGGCGACGACAGCACCAGGGGGTCGGTCAGCAGTAGGTCGTCGAGCGGTTTGCGCAGGCTCGCCGCCTGCTTCTCACCGAAAGGCGTCAGCGGGATGTCGCTGGTTCCGGTGTGTTTTCCCACCTTCGACCACTCGGTTTCGCCGTGACGGATGAGAATCAATCGGTGGATTGCCGAGTTCATGGTGCTCACCCCAGACATTCTGCACTGCCTGCGCATAGGGTCAAGGAAAGCAAACTGCGGTAGAGCGTTCGGCATGCTCGACTTGGAGGGAGTCAGCAATGAGCAAAGTTCTTGCGGTGGCCAATCAAAAGGGGGGCGTCGCGAAGACGACGACGGTCGTCTCGCTGGGCGCGGCGTTGGCAGCCAAGGGGTTGTCGGTTCTGGTTGTGGATCTCGATCCGCAAGGCTGCCTTACCTTTTCGATGGGTCACGACCCGGACAAGCTGACGATCTCGATACACGATGTACTGCTGGGGGAGGGGACCCTCGCCGAAGTCCTGCTCGACACCGATGACAATGTGACACTGCTTCCGGCCACCATCGACCTCGCGGGCGCCGAAGCGTTGCTGCTCATGCGCCCGGGCCGCGAGTACGCGCTCAAACGCGCTCTCAAGACTGTTGAAGAAGACTACGACGTCATCATCATCGACTGCCCGCCCTCGCTCGGGGTTCTCACGCTCAACGGGCTGACCGCCGCTGACGAGGTGATCGTGCCGTTGCAGTGCGAGACGCTGGCCCACCGGGGGGTGGGGCAGTTGCTGCGCACGGTCACGGAGGTGCAGCAGATCACCAACCCCGACCTGAAGTTGCTCGGCGCCCTGCCCACCCTCTACGACGCCCGAACCACGCACAGTCGCGACGTCATCGCCGACGTCGCGGACCGCTACGATCTGCCCGTTCTGGCACCGCCGATACCACGCACGGTCCGTTTCGCGGAGGCATCGGCTTCGGGCGTCAGTCTGCTTGCCGGCCGAAAGAGCAAGGGCGCGCAGGCATATCGAGATCTGGCCGACAATCTCTGGAACCACTGGACCGAAGACGCAGAGCTGAAGACCTTCGAAGCGATCTGAGCGCAGGCGTCGCCACACCGATGCCGGGATGACGTCTGGGGTCAGCCCGTCGGTGCCAGCACGGACACGGTGGAGTCCCATTGCTGCACCAGGTGATCGCCGCTGTCGGCAAGTGTGATGATCCCGCCGGTGTATCCGTTGCGCTGCACCGGAATCGAACCGATCGGCTGGCCGTCGGTGAGGTTGTGTTCGCTGATGCCGGTGGCGCTCGGCAGCAGCAGCGACCCGGCCATGACAACGCCGGGACCCAGTGTTTCGGGTACCTGGAACCGGGCGGCGAGGGTGTCGGGATCGATCACCACCGTCGCCTTGCCCGTCCAGAATGTGATCACGTCACCGCTGGTGATGGGCTTGCTCTCGATGCCGACCGCTTCGCCGAGGACGGTGGTGCGGTTCTTGATCGTCCCGTCGATTCCATAGGTTTCGAGCATGGGATTCGGTGACGACAGATAGATGGCCACGCCGGTCTGATTGACGGCAACAATTCTCGGCGGGGTGCCCAGTTCGCCCGTGATGATCGTCGACGCGAACTCTTCGAGCTTCTCTTCGCTGTCGAGCGTCGCGCCGAGAATGGTCAGGCGATAACCGGGTTCGATGCCGCAGCGTTCGATGACCGCCAGGCGTGAAGCGCCGATCCCGCTGGAGACGAACTCGCAACCCGATCGGGGTTGCGTTTCGGGGTTCACCGGGGCGTCGACACGGCCGTACTCAATCGTGCGGACAAGGTCGGTGCGCCAAACCTCTAGGCGCGTATCACCTTGGGCGACAACATAATCACGGTCGATGCTGACGTCGAGGGAATTGTCCGCGTCGCTGCTCCGCGACGAGGCGCGTTTGCCGGTGGCGGCATCGAGTGCGGTCACCTCACTGCAACCGCGGTCATTGCGATAGATCGCGAGGGCGTAGTTGCGGCCCGCGGCGTCCCACCCGGTGACCGTGCACAGCGGCAGGTCGCGGGTGTACGACCAGAGCGCGGCGCCGGTGGAAGGGTCGTGACCGACCACGGCTCCGTCGTCTCCGGTCACCACCACCCCGCCGATCGCGACCGGCGTGGTGGTGGCCGAGCTCGTGGCGCGCCAGGCCTCGGTGAACCCGCTCGGAACCGCAGTGGCCTCCGCGACCGGAGGTGCGGCCACCACTGCCGGATCCGACTCGGTGTTCTTTGCCGAACTGGTTGCCCAGATGGCCACGGCCGAAGCCGCGACCACCAGAACCAGCACAACAACCACCACGATGTCGAGCGGTGTCCGCCGCTGCGGCCTGAGCACCGTCAGCTACTCCGAAGCGTTACCCGCGGTGTCGCCGGCGTCGGTGTTGCTGCCGGCGCTCGACCGGCGACGACGTCGACGACGGGGACGATCGCTGGTCTCTGCACCACCGGCAGGCGTGGCCGCCGGGGTGTCGGTCGCAGCGGTGTCGGTCGCCGGGGTGGCCTCTGCGGCAACAGTCACGGCCGGGTCGACACCCGCACCGTCGCCATCTCCGGCACGGGTGCGCCGACGCTGGCGAGACGGGCGCTTGGTCGCGTCCCGACGTCCTGCGACCACACGCTTCTCGTCGTCAGATGAACGTCCACCCGAACGCGGCGCACGTTCTTCACGGGCGGGTTTGGCGGAACCGACACGTCCGGTCGCCGACTCCGGGATGCCCAGCTGTTCGCGCAGATGCGGTGAGCTGGAATAGGTTTCGGCCGGCTCGTCCATGCCGAGATCGAGCGCCTTGCTGATCATCTCCCAGCGATGGAGCTCGTCCCAGTCGACCAGTGTGATCGCGATGCCGGTGCGTCCGGCGCGGCCGGTACGTCCGATCCGGTGCACGTAGGTCTTCTCGTCATCGGGGCACTGGTAGTTGATCACGTGGGTGACGTCATCGATGTCGATGCCGCGGGCGGCGACGTCGGTGGCGACCAGCACGTCGACACGACCCTCGCGGAAGGCGGTCAGAGCCTTCTCGCGGGCCACCTGGCCGAGGTCACCGTGGACGGCGCCGACGGCGAATCCGCGCTCGGCGAGATCGTCGGCGACTTTCTGTGCGGTCCGCTTGGTCCGCGTGAAAATCATTGTGGCGCCGCGACCTTCGGCCTGCAGGATGCGGGCGACGAGTTCGGCCTTGTCCATCGCGTGGGCCCGGTAGACGTACTGGGCGGTGCGATCATGGATGGCCGAGTCGTTCGCGTGCTCGGCCCGGATGTGGGTCGGCTTCGTGAGGAACGTGCGGGCCAGGGTGACGATCGGTCCGGGCATGGTTGCCGAGAACAGCATGGTCTGGCGGGCATCGGGCAGCGAACTCATGAGGCGTTCGATGTCCGGCAGGAAGCCGAGGTCGAGCATCTCGTCGGCTTCGTCGAGGACGAGTATCTGCACCTTGCCCAGGATCAGATGGCCCTGGCGGGCGAGGTCGAGCAGGCGGCCGGGGGTGCCGACAACGACGTCGATGCCGATCTTCAGCTCGCTGATCTGATGTTCGAACGGGCGCCCACCGAAGATCGAGAGTAGGCGGATCGGCCGGTTCTGACCGTCGACGGTGTCGACGTGCAAACCTTTGGCCGCGATTTCGAGGTCATCGGTGACCTGGATGCAGAGTTCGCGGGTCGGCACGATGATCAGTGCCCGGGGGGTGCCGTCGAGCTTCCAGATCCCGGGTTCGCCGGCCTCGGCCTTGGCCTGCGAGACGCGCTGCAGCAGCGGTACGCCGAAGCCGAGGGTCTTGCCCATGCCGGTTCGGGCCTGGCCGATCAGGTCGTCGCCGGCCATTGCCAGCGGCAAGGTCAGTTCCTGGATCGCGAACGTGTTTACTTTTCCGTCGGCGGCAAGTGCGTCGACGATCTCCTTGCGGACGCCGAGTTCGGCGAACGTGGGGGAGACGTGGTCCTCCGCGACGATGACGTGCTCTTCTTCAGCGACGTCGAGTACGGGGTTCTGGGTGTCATTTTCGATGTTCAGTTGATTGCCTTTCGCAATGTGCTCCCGCGCGCACTGCAAGGGTTCAACCAAACAGGTCAGCATTCCGGCCTCGAACAACCGAGGACTCTGGCAACCGGTATCTGGCTAAATCGGGCCCGATCGACATCGGGCCGCCGTCGGTGCGCGCACAAATTCGGTGCAAGTCAGCGTTGAGCATGACTCACCTCTGGCAGTGTACGTGTCGTTTGACGGTCTCGAAGAATCGACGCTCTCGGGGAATGCTCCGGCAAAACGTCGGTGGGCGGGCGCACTACACTCGAACGCATGTCTTCTGGTTCACAAACCGAACCGCCGGCAGCCGCGGTCTCGACCTCGGTTTCGGCCGATCATCCCGGAATCACCGAGCTCTTCGGTGTGCTGGCGTGCGGCGAATTGGCCGCTTTCTATCGCCTCACGTCCGAGGCCCTGATGGCTCCGGGTGCCCGGGGCCGGGTGGCCATGGCGAGCATGGCCGCGGCGGAGATGTCGCACTTCGAAACGCTTCAGAACGAACTGCAGCGCCGCGGGGCCGATGTCTATCGGTTGATCGCCGCGTACGAGGAGGTGCTCGACCGCTACCACGCCTCGACGGTGCCGAGTACGTGGGAGGAATCACTGGTCAAGGTGTATGTCGGCGACGGGCTGGCAGCCGACTTCTACCTCGAGATCGCCGGTACGTTGCCGTCGGATGCCGAGGCTGTCGTCCGTGCGGTGATGGCGGAGACCGGGCATTCGGACTTTGCCGTGGACGCAATCCGCGACGCCGTCGCCGCCGACCCGAATCTGAAATCGCCGCTGACGTTGTGGGGACGCCGACTGCTCGGTGAAGCGATCACCCAGACCCAGTACGTCCTCGCCGGGCAGGAGGATCTGACAGAGCTGCTCTTCTCCGTCGAGACCGACCTCAACGGAATTGCCGGCTTCTTCGATTCGATCCAGGAGCGTCACGCGCGCCGGATGGCCGACATGGGCCTGGCATGAGAATCAGACCCGGTCGCGCCAGGACCCTTGGTTTCGACAGGACATGGCTCGCCTCGCGGTCGTCGGCCTGAATGCCGGTCCGGCCGGGTTGCGGGATAGATTCACAACCGTAGGAAATACACCGCCGAAGATCTATGGAGGATATCTGTGGCCGTTGATGTGAAGATCGGTATCACCGACAGCACGCGAGAGCTGGTTGTGCACATCGACCAGAGCAGCGACGAAGCCCATGCCGCGGTCGAGGCCGCATTGTCGGGAAGCGATCAGCTCCTGCGCCTGGAGGACGACAAGGGTGCGCGGTACCTGATCCCGGTCACCAAGATCGCTTATATCGAGGTCGGCACCTCCGAATCCCGCAAGGTCGGGTTCGGCGCAATCTAGTCGGGCCTGCTTCAGGCCTCGGGGTCCAGTTCGGAGTCGTTCGCGTGCTGCATCGGCACGCGGGCGAGTCCGCCCCACAACATGGTGACGGTGATGTCGATGGCTTCTTCTTTGGTCATCGGCCGCTTGGCATCGAGCCAGTGGCGGGCATTGACCTGACTCAGACCCACCAGTCCCGCCGCGAGCATCCGGGATCGGTGCGGATCGAGTCCCGAATCGTGCATCACCAGTCCGTATACGGCGTCGACACAAGCCTCGGTCGCACCTTCGACGCGACGGATAGCCGCCGGATCGAGAGCATCCGACTGGAAGATCAGCCGATATCCCTGGTTGTCCTCATCGATGAAGTCAAAAAACGCCTCCACTGCAGATCGGACACGGTGCCGGTTGTTCGTGGAGGTCAGCAGTGCTGCGGTGACCCGGTTGACCATTGACTCGGCGTGCAGATCCAGGACCGCGAGATAGAGGTCCAGTTTGCTCGGGAAGTGTTGGTAGAGAACGGGTTTGCTGACCCCGGCGTGTACTGCGATCTCGTCCATACCTGCCGAGTGGTAGCCGCGTTCGACAAAGATCTCGCTGGCGGCATCCATCAACTGCAGTCTGCGTGCGCTGCGTGGCATCCGGACGCTCCGGCGTCCAGCATTGGCGGAGCTCGCCTTCACTCCAGTGCCCGCTGCGACCGATTCATCCATGGATCGAGGGTATATCTGTCCTGGCGGGCCGCCACCGGTGGTTGCCTACAGCTGATTCGGGGATGCCTGTGAGAAGGTTGAACGGTGACTGATGCGGGAGGCTCGGGGACCAGAGGGACGCGACGTTCGCCGCGGGTGACCTCGGACCGCTCCGGCCAGGGTGACGAGACCGCGAGTCGTCGATCATCTGGCCGTCGAACAGCAGTCGCGGACGGAAACGAACATTCCGACCAGGCCCGACGCGCCGCCGAGAGGGCCCGCAGGCTTGCCCGCGCCGAGGCCGAGGCAGACGCGCGACTGGCGAATCAGCGCACGGACATCCATCCTCCGGTGTCATCGGGACGTCCCGCCCCGGATCAGCCGCTCCGGGCCCGCTGGGATCCGACCGGTGATCCCGGCAGGCAACGCGCAGAACGTGACACAGATCGTAAGAAGCAGAGCGCGGTGGGACGTTTCGTCACCACATATGGCTGGCGTGCATACGCGATCCCGGTTCTGGTGGTGCTCACAATCGTGATGATCGTGCTCACCGTGCAGTCGGAGCAGGGCGATTCGCCCGTCACGACCACCGCCGATTCCGATCCCGACGCGGCCCGCAACACCGACGTCAAAAGCGTGACCACCGCGATCGGTGCACCACCGGCCGAGGTCCAGGCAGATCAGCTCCCCGCAGGCACGCTTCCGGAAGGCGGCCCCTTCACCGAAAGCGGCGACCGCACCTATCGAATCGTCCGCGGGACCACGCCGCTGATCGGTACCGGTGGTCAGGAGTACACGTACACCATCGAGGTGGAGAACGGACTCAACTCCAGCGACTACGGTGGCGACCCGACGTACGCCAAGTTGGTCGACGCCACCCTGGCCAATCCGAAGAGCTGGATCGGCGACGGGCAGTTCACGTTCCGGCGGATCGACGAGGGCACGCCGGACTTCCGGGTCACCCTGACCTCGCCGGTGACCACCCGGGAGCTGTGCGGCTACGAGATCAAACTCGAATCGTCCTGCTACTACCCGCCGGAGGGCCGGGTGACCCTCAACGAGGCCCGCTGGGTTCGCGGCGCGTTGTCGTATCAGGGCGACGATCTCGGTTACCGGCAGTACCTGATCAATCATGAGATCGGCCACTCGATCGGGTTCGTCGGTCACGAGCCGTGCAAGGTCAACGGCGGACTCGCCCCGGTGATGATGCAACAGACCTTCGGAACCGCCAACAGCGAGATCATGGCCTTGGACCCGGACATGAAGGCCGACCGGAGCTACGTCTGCCGGCCCAACCCCTGGCCTTTCCCCGAGCGGTGAGCGGAGATCCGCGGTGAATTGACCGCGTGGAATCTTCGCCCCCGTCCGCTCGTTGTTAGATAGAGCAACAGGGCGGGTGGCCGCTGCGAGGCCATCGCGTGTTGCGTTGATCGTGAGGAGACCTCGTGTCACAGTTGCCGCCGTTGGTTGAGCCCGCCGCAGAGCTGACCCGCGAAGAGGTGTCCCGCTACAGCAGGCACCTGATCATTCCCGACATCGGTGTCGACGGACAGAAACGCCTGAAGAACGCGAAGGTGTTGGTCATCGGTGCCGGTGGGCTGGGATCGCCAGCATTGCTGTATCTGGCGGCCGCCGGAGTCGGCACCATCGGGATCGTTGAGTTCGATGAGGTCGACGAATCCAACCTGCAGCGTCAGGTCATCCACGGGCAGTCCGACGTGGGCAGGCCCAAGGCTGATTCGGCGAAGGACTCGATCCTCGAGATCAACCCCAACGTGACGGTGCACACCCACAAGTTCCGGCTCGACAACAGCAACGCCGTGGAGCTCTTCGAGCAATACGACCTGATCGTCGACGGCACCGACAACTTCGCCACCCGTTACCTCGTCAACGACGCCGCCGTTCTGGCGGGCAAGCCGTATGTCTGGGGTTCGATCTATCGCTTCGAAGGCCAGGCCTCGGTGTTCTGGGAGGATGCGCCGGACGGGCTCGGCCTCAACTATCGCGACCTGTACCCGGAGCCACCGCCGCCGGGGATGGTGCCGTCGTGCGCCGAAGGTGGTGTGCTGGGCATCCTCTGTGCCTCGATCGGTTCGATCATGGGTACCGAGGCAATCAAGCTGATCACCGGTATCGGCGAGACGCTGCTCGGCCGGCTGATGGTGTACGACGCACTCGACATGCGCTATCGAACCATCAACCTGCGCAAAGATCCCGAGGCGCCGAAGATCACCGAACTGATCGACTACGACGCGTTCTGCGGTGTGGTCTCGGACGACGGGGTGTCGGCGGCCAAGGGCTCGACCCTGACCGCAGTCGAACTCAAGCAGCGTCTGGATTCCGGCGAGAAGATCGCCCTGATCGATGTCCGTGAGCCGGTGGAGTGGGAGATCGTCAAAATCGAAGGTGCCACCCTGATCCCGAAGGGCGACATCGAATCCGGCGTGGGCCTGTCCAAGCTGCCGCAGGATCGACCCGCGGTTCTGTACTGCAAAACCGGGATCCGGTCTGCCGAGGCGCTGGCCGCGGTCAAGAAGGCCGGTTTCTCCGACGCCACCCATCTGCAGGGTGGGATCACCGCCTGGGCCAAGCAAGTTGACCCCGCGCTGCCGGTCTACTGACGTCTCGGCCCGTCCACTGAGGTGCCGCCGCGCTCGAGCGCGGCGACACCCGGACGTCCTGCGGTGATTCTCGCGGTCACGCCGGTAACGTTGGCCCCGTGATCTCTGACTTGACCTCCGTCGAGCCGCCCGAGCATGTCCTCAAGACCTTCGGGTTGACGCAGCAGCCCGTGGTGGCATTGGGCGACGGTTGGGAAGGTGGCTGGCGGATCGGTGAGACGGTCCTGTCGCTGGTGCCCGATCACGCCCGGGCCGCCTGGTCCGCGAAGGTCCGGGAGTCGCTCTACGTCGATGGTGTTCGGATAGCGCGGCCGGTCCGTTCGTCCGACGGTCGCTATGTCGTCTCGGGGTGGCGGGCCGATACCTATCTCGCCGGAACACCCGAACCCCGCTTCGATGAGGTCGTCTCGCTTGCCGACCGTCTCCATGAGGCCACCGCAGAGCTGGAGCGTCCCCGCTTCTTGATGCAGCCGCCCGCGCCGCCGTTCAGCGACGTCGACGTGTTCACCGCCTCTGATCGGGCTGCCTGGGATGACGTCCCGATGCGATCGGCGCGGGCCGCCGGGATGGGGGACCCGACCTCACCCGACGGCGTGACCAGCCTCGCGATGCTCCAGACCCTGTCCACGCTGCGTAAGAATGTGGAATCGCCGTCGCAACTCGTGCACGGCGACCTGTTCGGCACAGTCCTGTTCGCAGGCGCCGCCGCACCGGGTATCACCGACATCACCCCGTACTGGCGACCGGCCGCATGGGCTTCGGCGGTCGTTGTGGTCGATGCCCTGGCCTGGGGTGGTGCCGACGACGGACTCGTCGAACGCTGGGCGGATACGCCCGAATGGCCGCAGATGATGTTGCGTGCGGTCATGTTCAGACTGGCTGTTCACGCGCTGCACCCACGGTCGACTTCTGGCGCACTGCCGGGTCTGAAGCGGGTCTCCGACATCGTCAGATTCCTCGTTTAGTACCGCTGATCAGGCGTTTTGGCGCAGTTGAATGCGCTTTTCGGTCCTGTTGGTGAACACTTCTCACGTTCTGGTGGGGTGAGTTGTGAGAACACTGTGACTGTTCGGTCACTGGTTGCAAAACTGCGGCAACACCAATTTTCTACGGTCTCTTCAAGTCATCCGGTAACTCACCCGGACATACGAGGAGGGGCTCGACGTGACTGCCAAGGCCACCAAGCGAAAGCACTACATCACCGACTGGGATCCAGAGGACGTGCAGGCGTGGGACAACGGCAACGCCGCCATCGCCAAACGGAACCTTGTCTGGTCCATCATCTGTGAACACGTCGGCTTCTCGATCTGGTCGATGTTCTCCGCCCTCGCCCTGCTGATGGGCCCCGAATACGGCATCTCCCTCGACCAGAAGTTCGTCATCGGCGCCACCGCCACGTTTGTCGGTTCGTGCCTGCGCATTCCGTACACCCAGGCAACCGCCATCTTCGGCGGTCGTAACTGGGCGATCTTCTCGGCGTTCGTCCTGATGATCCCCACCGGCCTCACATTGATGTTGATGATGAACCCCGGTGAGTTCGGATTCGGCTGGTTCCTCTTCGTGGCCGCACTCACCGGTTTCGGTGGCGGTAACTTCGCGTCCTCCATGACCAACATCAACGCCTTCTACCCGCAACGACTCAAGGGCTGGGCCCTCGGACTCAACGCGGGCGGCGGCAACATCGGTGTGCCTGCCATCCAGCTCGTCGGCCTGTTGGTGATCTGGCTCGCCGCTGATCAACCCGAGATCGTCTGTGCGATCTACCTGGTGCTGCTGGCGCTGGCCGGTATCGGTGCCGCGATCTACATGGACAACCTCGACCACCAGACCTCCAGCGGCAAGGCGATGCTGGAAACCCTGAAATACCGTGACACCTGGATCATCTCGATCCTGTACGTCGGCACGTTCGGCTCGTTCATCGGCTTCGGGTTCGCCTTCAGTCAGGTTCTCAACATCTCGTTCACCTCCTCTGGTGCTGCCAAGCCGGCGCTCGCCGCAGCCCAAATCGCCTGGATCGGTCCGCTGTTGGGTTCGATCAGCAGGCCGTACGGTGGAAAGCTCGCCGACAAGATCGGTGGCGGCAAGATCACGATGTACTGCTTCGCCGCGATGGTTGGCGCGGCGTCGATCCTGGTCGCCGCGAGTGCGCTGTCGGACGCCAACGACAAGAAGATCACCGGTGGAACCCTGACGGCGTTCGTGATCGGATTCGTGCTGCTGTTCATCATCTCGGGTATCGCGAATGGTTCTGTCTACAAGATCATTCCGGCGATCTGGGAGCATAAATCCAAGATCAACACCGGACTCAACGAGGCGGGCAAGGCAAACTGGTCGCGGTCGATGTCGGGTGCGCTGATCGGTATCGCCGGTGCCTTCGGTGGTCTCGGTGGTGTGGCCATCAACCTGGTCTTGCGGGACAGTTACAAGTCCAACCAGTCCGCGACGCAGGCCTTTGTGATCTTCCTGGCGTTCTACATCATCGCAGGCATCATGACTTATTGGTTCTATGTACGGCGTTCGATCGAGATCCCGGGAGCTGTCGCCGTCGGATCGGTTGTCGACGAATCCGACTCTGTGGCCGCCCCTTCCGAGCCTGCACCGCAGGCCGGACCGGCGCCGGTTGCGCCGGTGGCGCAGCCGTGAGCACACAGACGATTCCGCTGCGCCGCAACGCCGACGGGTCGGTCGGAACCCGGACCCATTGCCCGTACTGCGGACTGCAGTGCGCGATGGCCATCACCGGTACCGACGCCTCCGACGCCGAGATCGCCCCGCGGCAGTTTCCGACCAACAAGGGCGGGCTTTGCCAAAAGGGCTGGACCGCTGCCGAAGTCCTGCGCAACCCGAACCGGCTCACCGAGCCACTCGTCCGGGTCGACGGGGAGCTGATGCCGACAACGTGGGACAACGCGCTGGACATCGTCGCCAAGGGTTTTGCCCGGACCCGGCGTGAGCACGGTGCCGATGCGGTGGGGATCTTCGGTGGCGGCAGTCTGACGAACGAAAAGGCATACCAACTCGGCAAGTTCGCGCGGGTGGCATTGCAGACCTCGAACATCGACTACAACGGCCGGTTCTGCATGAGTTCGGCGGCCGCTGCCGGGATCAAGTCGTTCGGACTCGATCGGGGACTGCCGTTCCCGTTGGCCGACATCGGTTCTGCGCAGTGCATCGTGATGCTCGGCGGCAACGTGGCCGAGACGATGCCCCCGATGGTCAGCCACCTCATGACGGCCGCCCGCGCAGGCGGCCTGGTTGTCGCCGACCCGCGTCGGACGGCGACGGTGGAACGGGCGGTGGCCGATGGTGGTGTGCACCTGCAGCTCTCACCCGGTACAGACCTCCCACTGGTCTTGGGCATGGTTCATATCGCGGTGACTGAGGGGTACGCCGATCTGGACTACATCGCAGACCGCACCAGCGGATTCGACGAGTTCTGGCGAATTGCCGGACAGTGGTGGCCCGAACGCGCCGAGCGGACCAGCGGCGTTCCGGTGAGCGCGATGCGGCGTACGGTCGCGCTGCTGGCCAGCTCCCGCGACCGCGGCACCGGCGCGTACGTGCTCACCGCCCGTGGTGCCGAACAGCATTCGACCGGCACCGACACCGTCAGTGCGGTGATCGGGTTGTCCCTGGTCCTCGGGCTGTGTGGGCGCCGTGGCAGTGGCTATGGCTGCATCACGGGTCAAGGAAACGGTCAGGGTGGTCGCGAGCACGGCCAGAAGGCCGACCAGCTTCCTGGCTATCGGAAGATCGCCGACCCGGCAGCGCGCGCGCACGTCGCCGCAGTGTGGGGGATCGATCCCGACGACCTGCCCGGCCCCGGCCGCAGTGCGTACGAGCTGCTCGAATCGCTGGGTGGGCCCGACGGTCCGAAGATGCTGATGGTTCACGGTGCCAACCTGGCGGTGTCGGCGCCGCGGGCAGGCCACGTCGTCGAACGGTTGCAGTCGCTGGACATGCTGGTGGTCAACGACTTCCTGATGTCGGAGACAGCGGCGATGGCCGATGTTGTTCTACCCGTGCTGCAGTGGGCAGAAGAAGAGGGAACGATGACCTCCCTCGAAGGACGGGTGCTGCGCAGGCGCCGGGCGATCCCGGTTCCCGACGGTCCGCGTAGCGAACTGGAAGTGCTGTCGGAGTTGGCAATCCGCCTCGGCCAGCCCGCCGAACGGTTCAAAACCGATGCACGCGAGGTCTTCGACGAGCTGCGCCGGGCCTCCGCCGGTGGTCCGGCCGACTACACGGGCGTCACCTACGAGCGGCTCGACAACGATGAGGCGATCCACTGGCCCTGCCCGGAACTCGGTCACCCCGGGACCCCGCGGATGTTCCTGGAGCGCTTCGCCACCGACGATGGGCGGGCCAAGTTCGTGGCCGTCGACCATCACGGCCCCACCGAGCCGGTGAGTTCGGACTACCCGCTGATCTGCACCACCGGGCGGGTTCTGGCCCACTACCAGTCGGGAGCCCAGACCCGCCATGTGAAGGCGCTGGCCGATGCCGCCGGTCCGATGTTCGTCGAGGTCAACTCGGACACCGCCGAGCGGCTGGGGATTGCGCACGGGGACCAGGTGCGGCTGACATCGCGCCGCGGTTCCGTGGTTGCCGCGGCCCGGTGCATCGACTCGCTGCGGCCCGACACCGTGTTCCTGCCGTTCCACTATGCCGGCGACGGACGCGCCAATCTGCTGACCAACCCCGCCCTCGATCCCACCAGTCGGATGCCCGAATTCAAGATCTGCGCCGTGCGGATGGAACCGACGGAGTCCACATGACCAAGCGTGTGGTGATCATCGGCAACGGCATGGCCGGTGCGCGCCTGCAGGAGGAACTGCACCGGCGCGACCCCGGTGGCGAGCATGTCACCAGTGTCGTCATCGGCGAGGAGCCGACCGCGGCGTACAACCGGATCCTGATGTCGAATGTGGTGGCCGGCCGGATCAGCTCCACCGACACCATGATTCGTGCCGCGAACTGGTACAGCGAACGGAATCTGCAGACCCACGTCGGTGTGCGCGTCGAACGGGTCGACCGTGCTGATCAGACGGTGCATTGCAGCGACGGAACCGTCCACCACTACGACAAGCTCGTATTCGCCACCGGTAGCCGCGCATTCATCCCCCCGATCGCCGGTGCGCTCGACGACAAAGGCAAAACGCTGCCCGGAGTGGTCACCTTCCGCAACCTGCGAGACTGTGAAGCGATCGTCTCCGCGCTCGGTGAATCGTTATCCGGCAACAACATTCGGGTGGTGGTGGTCGGAGGCGGTCTACTCGGCCTCGAGGCCGCCCGCGGTGCACTCCTGCAGGGTGCCTCCGTGACGGTTGTGCACCCGCGCTCGCATCCGATGGAAAAGCAGCTCGACAGCGCGGGTGGGGCGGTTCTGACCCGGATCCTGCGTGAGATCGGGATGGACGTGGTGCTCGGTGGACGGGTCAGCGCCATCCGTGACGATCCGCAGACCGGCCGCGAAGTGGTCCTGACCGACGGCTCCACCCTGGGCGCCGACCTGGTCATCGTGACCGCCGGTATCGCCCCCAACGTCGACGTCGCCGCCGATGCCGGGCTGTCGGTGGATCGCGGGATCGTGGTCGATGACGAACTCCGCACCAACGACCGGTCGGTGTACGCGATCGGCGAATGCGCCCAGCACCGCGACATCGTCTACGGACTGGTGCAGCCGGGCTGGGAGATGGCAGAGACCGTGGCCCAGAACCTGATCGGCGACACCGCGGTCGGCTATGAGGGCACACAGCAGATCCTGCGCCTCAAGGCCCACGACATCGATTTGGCGTCCATGGGTGAGGTCGACACCGACCCGAACGACCTCGAAGCGGAGGTGTTGACACTGTCCGATCCCCATCGGGGTCGATACGCCAAGGTGGTCGTGCGCAAGGACCGTGTGGCCGGGGCGGTTCTCTTGGGCAACCCGGAGGTGGTCGGAACCATCTCGCAGCTGTTCGATTCGGGGGCCCCGGTGCCGAGCGACCGGATGCGGCTGCTGCTCGGTCACCTCACCGCAGGCGCCACCGAATCGGCGAGCCCGGCGCAGATGCCCGGCGACGCGATCATCTGCCGGTGCAACACCGTGTCGAAGAAGAACCTGACCGACGCCTGGCGAAAAGGTGCCCGGAGTAGGGGTGCGATGGCCGATGCCACCCGGGCGACAACCGGTTGTGGCAGTTGCGAATCCGTTGTCGAGGGCTTGTGTGAATGGCTCAAGACGGCAGACGCATGACAGAGACAGAAGACTTGAGAGGGAGGGCCCAGGTGTCCGCTAAAACCGTTGTGGTGGTTGGTCATGGGATGGTCGGCCATCGTTTTGTGCAAGAACTGCGTCAGCGCGACGTCACAGATCAGTGGCGGGTCGTGGTCGTGTGTGAAGAACCGACCGCGGCTTACGATCGGGTGGGATTGTCGTCCTATGTGAACAAGTGGGACCGGCAGGCGTTGGCCCTGGACGGGAACACCTACCCGGGTGACCCGCTGGTGTCCCTGCTCCTGGGCCGGTCGGTGAAACGGATTGATCGGGTCGCGCGGACCGCGGTCCTGGACGACGATTCGAGCGTTGTCTTCGATGCGTTGGTCCTGGCCACGGGTTCGTATCCGTTTGTGCCACCGGTGCCCGGTTCGGACTCGGAGAACTGTTTTGTCTACCGCACGCTGACCGACCTCGATCAGATCCGGGACGCCGCCGAGGCCGCCCCGGCCGGTGCGACGGCCGTTGTGGTCGGTGGTGGGCTGCTCGGCCTGGAAGCGGCGAACGCTCTCAAACTTCTTGGTCTCAAGCCGCATGTCGTCGAATTCGCGCCGCGGCTGATGCCGTTGCAGGTCGATGCCGGTGGCGGTGCGTTGCTGGCGAACCTGGTCGAAGAACTCGGGGTCACCGTGCACACGGGTGTGGGGACTTCCGCCATCGAACAGGCCGAGAGTGGTTCCTTGACCATCACGCTCTCCGATGAGAGCACGATCGATGATGCTGCGCTGCTTGTCTTTTCCGCCGGAGTGCGGCCGCGCGATCAGCTCGCCAGGGACGCCGATCTCGCGGTCGGGGAGCGTGGCGGTGTCCTCGTCGACAGCAGTTGCCGCACCCACGATCCGGACATCTACGCGATCGGTGAGGTCGCCGCGGTGGACGGTCGCTGCTACGGGCTCGTGGCTCCGGGCTACAGCACGGCCGAGGTGGTCGCAGATCGGCTGCTCGGTGGCCGGTCGGAGTTCGCCGGTGCGGACCTGTCGACAAAGCTCAAGCTGCTCGGGGTCGACGTCGCCAGCTTCGGTGACGCGATGGGCGCCACACCGGGTTGCCTCGAGGTCGTCTTCAACGATCCGGTGGCCGGAACTTACTCCAAAGTTGTTGTCAGCGATGATGCGAAGACCCTGCTAGGTGGTGTGCTCGTCGGTGATGCAACCCAGTACGCCTTGCTCAAACCGATGGTCGGTGGTCCGGTTCCGGGCGATCCCGCGGCGCTGATCGCTCCGGCCGCCGGCGAAGGTGTGGGGCTGTCCGCCTTGCCGGACAGCGCCGAGATCTGCTCGTGCAACGGTGTCGACAAGGGAACCATCTGCGGTGCGATCGCCCATGGGGCGCAAGACGTCGAAGCGGTCAAGGCCTGCACCAAGGCGGGCACGACCTGTGGTGGCTGTGTCCCGTCGATCACCCGATTGCTGGCCGAATCGGGCGTCGCGATCTCGAAGTCGCTGTGCGCACATTTCACGCATTCCCGTGCAGAACTCTTCGAGATCGTGCAGGCGACCGGCATCCGCACATTCAGCGAACTCGTCGCCAAGCACGGAACCGGTCTGGGTTGTGAGATCTGCAAGCCCACGGTCGCATCGATTCTGGCATCGACCTCGAGTGATCACATCCTCTCGGATCAGCAAGTGGCACTGCAGGATACCAACGACCGGTTCCTGGCGAACATGCAGAAGAACGGCACCTACTCGGTGGTCCCGCGGATGCCCGGCGGCGAGGTGACCGCCGATCAGCTGATCGTGATCGGCCAGGTCGCCAAGGACTTCGATCTCTACACCAAGGTAACCGGCGGGCAGCGGATCGATTTGTTCGGCGCCCGGGTCGAGCAGCTGCCACTCATCTGGAAGCGGCTGGTCGATGCCGGCATGGAATCCGGGCATGCGTACGGGAAGAGCCTGCGGACGGTGAAGAGTTGTGTCGGAACCAGCTGGTGCCGATACGGTGTGCAGGATTCGGTGGGGATGGCCGTCGACCTCGAAAATCGTTATCGGGGACTGCGATCGCCGCACAAACTGAAGTTCGGTGTCTCCGGCTGTGCCCGGGAGTGCGCCGAAGCCCGCGGTAAAGACGTCGGCATCATCGCCACCGAGCACGGCTGGAACCTCTATGTCGGCGGCAACGGCGGGCAGAGTCCGGTGCATGCGCAGTTGCTGGCCTCGGGCATCGACGACGAGACGCTCGTCAAGTACATCGATCGATACCTGATGTTCTACATCCGTACCGCCGACCGGCTGCAACGAACCGCGCCGTGGCTCGCGTCGCTCGAAGGTGGTCTCGAGCATCTGAAAGATGTTGTGTGTGAGGACAGTCTCGGCATCGCCGCCGAGCTGGAGACGGCGATGAGCGCCCATGTCGCCGGATACAAGGACGAATGGGCAGGTGTGCTCGAGGACGAGGACAAACTCGCCCGCTTCGTGTCCTTTGTGAATGCGCCCGAACAACCCGATCCCACCATTGATTTCTCGGAGAGTGGCGGACGCAAGGTGCCGGTACTCTTGGGGACACCGCAGCCCGGTGCAGCGCGCCGGGGAACGGAGGAAACGCACGATGAGTCTCGTCGATGACACCCGCGTTGAAGCACTCAACGCGACCTGGACCGCAGCCTGCCCCTTTGACCGGCTGGTCCCGGGTTTCGGGGTCGCGGTCCTCCTTTCGGGAGGTGCGCAAGTGGCACTGTTCCGGATGATCGACGGCACGCTCTACGCCGTGGGCAACATCGACCCGTTCGGCAATGCGGCAGTCATGTCGCGCGGACTGGTCGGTGACCGCGACGGTGAACCAACCGTCGCATCACCCCTGCTCAAGCAGGTGTTTTCCCTGGTGGACGGACGCTGCCTCAGTGATGAGAATGTATGGTTGCCCGTCTACGAAGTACGGCAACGAGCCGGCCTGGTACAGGTTCGGCCGCGATAGCGTGACACATGGAGGCGTAGTGAGTTCGGGTGGTCGCACGCAGGGTGAATCAGGCCCGTTGACCGGCTTCACCATCGGGATCACGGCGGCACGCCGGGCCGATGAGTTCGCGGCTTTGCTGGAGCGGCGTGGCGCGGTGACCGAGCGGGCACCGGCCATTCAGATCATCCCACTCGCCGACGATGCGGAATTGCGGAGGGCGACGGAGAATGTCGTCGCCGATCCACCTGAGATCGTCGTTGCCACAACAGGTATCGGGTTTCGTGGCTGGTTGGAGGCCGCGGAGGACTGGGGGATGGCCGAGTCGCTGGTCGAGGCATTGGGGCGGTCTCGGGTCCTGGCCCGTGGTCCGAAGGCCAAGGGCGCGATCCGGGCCGGTGGCCTGCGCGAGGAATGGTCGCCCCCGAGTGAATCGTCGAGCGAGGTGCTCGAGCACCTGCTCGCCGAAGGTGTCGACGGAGTCCGGGTGGGTGTTCAACTGCATGGCGCGACGACCGAGTGGGAGCCGTTGCCAGACTTCTGCGAGGTGCTCAGGGAGGCGGGGGCGCTGGTGCTGCCGATTCCGGTGTATCGGTGGCTGCCACCGCACGACCCGACGGAGTTGGACCAGATGATCTCGCAGATCATCAACTTCGACATCGATGCCGTCTCGTTCACCAGTGCGCCCGCGGTCGCCTCGATGCTCGGCCGGGCACACGACACCGGCCGTCTCGATGGGCTGCTCGAGGCGTTTCGGACCGATGTCGCGGTGATGTGCGTCGGACCCGTCACGGCGGGACCGCTTGCTGCACTGAAGGTTCCGACGTCACGGCCGGGTCGATTCCGGTTGGGCGCGTTGGCCCGCCACATCGCCGAAGAAATGCCGCGCAGGGTTCCGACCATGCGGGTCGCCGGGCACGACATGAGCATTCGCAGTCGTGCGGTGATGGTCGACGGTGAGTTACGGCCACTATCGCCTGCCGGGCTGACATTGCTCAAGGCGCTGGCGCAGAATCCGGGCCGCGTGGTGTCGCGGCAGTCGCTGCTGGCCCAGTTGCCCGGCGGGGGTGGGGACACGCATGCGGTCGAGACCGCGATGGCCAGGCTGCGGGCCGGCCTGGGCGACTCGCGCATGATCCAGACAGTGGTCAAACGCGGATACCGACTGTCGATCGATCTCGAGTACGAGGAGGGCGAGAACGCATGACGATCAATCATCTTGGTGCGCAGCCCATCCTGGTTGCCCATGGGACACGTTCCGAACATGGTGTGGCGATGATCGCGGATCTGGCCGACAAGGTCTCGGCGCTGATCGGACGAACACGGGTCGCATTTGTCGATGTCCTCGGACCGTCGCCATCGGAAGTGCTGTCCGGCGTCGACGGACCGGCAGTGGTCGTCCCGGCGTTCCTTGCGCAGGGCTATCACGTTCGTCAGGATCTTCCCGAACACATTGTGGCCAGCGGTCATCGGGCCACCTCGGTCTCGCGGGCATTGGGTCCCGATCCCGAACTCGCCCGGGTGCTGGCCCAGCGACTGACCGAATGTGGCTGGAAGCGTGGGGATTCGGTGGTGCTCGCCGCCGCGGGATCGTCGGACGCCTATGCGCTGGGCCAGGTGCGTCGAGAGGCCAACCTGCTCGGTTCGATGCTCGGTGAGCGGATACCGGTGGGTTACGTCGCCACTGCGCAGCCGCCGATCGCCGAAGTTGTCGCCCACGTCCGGGCCAAGACCGGACGCCGCGTCTTCATCGCGTCATATCTGTTGGCACATGGTCTTTTTCACGATCGACTGTTCGAGGCCGGGGCCGATGGTGTGAGCGCGCCGCTCGGCGCCGACCCCCGCGTCGTCGACCTGGTGGTCCGCCGGATGCGCTCGGTCCGCGTCCCTGTCGCCCCTAGCCCCCCGATGATGTGGTCTTTTGGCGAGCAAAAGCCCAGGTGAGGTCCGCCAAAAGGGCACATCTTCGGGCTAGGGGAGCGTTAGGCGGGCGGTTTTCAGGTCGACGCGGCCGTCGAAGACCGGGACGCCTTCGGCCTGAAGGCGTTCGAGCTGACTGGTCCGTAGATGGGGCGCAGGCCTGCCGCTGACCGCGATGACGCGATGCCACGGCAGGTCGGCCGAATCGGTGCGCATGATCCAGCCCACGATCCGGGCGCTCGACAATCCGGCCGCCGCGGCCACATCGCCGTATGTGGTCACCTTGCCTGCCGGTATCGCTGCGACGATCTCGCGGACCCGTTCGACCTGGTCTTCCGTCACCGGCGCCATATCAGTTGCGGGCCAGCGCTTTCGCGACCAGGGTGGCCGTCAGTTCGGCTCTGGCAAACGGAACCATGTGATCGCAGTCTTCTTCGAACACTGTCAGCAGATCGCCCAGCTGCTCACCGAGCGCGGAGCGGAATTCGTCGGTGACATAGGGCGGCTGCACGCGCATCGCCTGCACCAGATCGACGGGTATACCGCTGGGAGGGAGCACCCATGGGAGACTCAGCTCACCCCAGGTGGTCACGACCATCGCAGGATTGATGCGCCAGTTCACCCGGCCGCCGACCGGGACCAGGTGATCGCCGATCTCCCGGTCCAGGATCTCGGGTGCGAGTTCGGACCACGATCCGCCGAGCTTTTCCTCGCGGGCCGCGGCCTCGTCGGGGTAGTCGTAGTGCGACATATAGCTTGCGGCCACCTCCTCGAGCCACTGCGGATCGAGCCCGATTGCCGGATCGAGCAACACCAGTGACCGGATGCGCTCACCGAGCGACTGCGACAGATGCAGCGCCAGGGCTCCGCCGTAGGAATGGGCGACCACCA
Organism: Williamsia sp. Y844; assembly: GCF_056786475.1. NCBI lineage: Bacteria > Bacillati > Actinomycetota > Actinomycetes > Mycobacteriales > Nocardiaceae > Williamsia > Williamsia sp. Y844. Next base: position 471,517 of record NZ_JBXCJB010000001.1, on the reverse strand, counting down.
CCATCGGTCCGTCGATGTACTCGTCGGCGACCTCGCGCAGCGCCGCGGTCTGTGCCTCGATCGACCACGGCGGTGTCCACGGTGAGAAACCGTGGCCCAACAGGTCGGGTGCCACGATCCGGGCATGGGGCAGGGCATCGGCGAGATCGGCCCAGCGCTTGCCGTGTCCGGTCAGGCCGTGCAGGGCCAGAACCGGCGGACCGTCGACGGGTCCGAACAGTTCCACGTTCAGTGCAGACATGGTCGCAATCTTGCCCGACGCCCCGATGTTCTGCCCGCGTAGAAGTGAGGTTCGGGGTGGACTACGACGTTGTGGGGTGTGAACTCGGTGGCGGGGGGTGCACCGGTCCGGGCCTGTCGGATGCACATGACACCATCAAAGCCAGTCGAGAGAAAGGACTTGTGCGTGCCCGCATTGACCACGCGATTGGTATCCGCGCCGATCGCCGCAGCGCATCCACGCACCTGGCCTGCACACGTACAGGCACTCATCGACGGTGACTTCACCGCGCCCGGGCGGTTTCGCCCCTACCGGGTTCATGGTGGACCGGGTACCGGGAAGACTTCCCTGGTTGTCGACATCGCGGTCGCGCGACTGTCCGATCCGGACACCGACCCGGAATCGATCCTGGTGCTCGCCTCGAGTCGTCGGGCAGCCACCGAACTGCGTGAACAGATCACCTCCCGTCTGCTCTCGACGGGGGCTGGCCCGGCGCGTACGCCGCGGGCCACGCGGGAGCCGATCGTCCGGACACTGCATTCCTACGCGTTTGCGGTCCTGCGTCTGCAGGCCGCGGCCCACGACAACCCGCCGCCACGGCTTATCACCGGTGCCGAACAGGATGCCGTGCTGCGTGAACTACTGGCAGGCGACATCGAAGACGGTGCCGACTACTGGCCGGAGCGACTGCGACCGGCCCTGGGTACCAACGGTTTTGCCCAGGCCCTGCGCGACATGATGATGCGCGCCGCCGAACGCGGCGTCGGTCCCGAAGACCTGATCGCGCTCGGCCGCACCCATCGTCGCCCGGAATGGCAGGCAGCGGGCAAGGCCTACCGCCAGTACGAGCAGAGCGGCCTGCTGCGCGGCGCGGTCGGGCTGGAGGCTCCGCAGGCCACGGCCCCGGCGGTGGATGCGGCCGAGCTGGTCGGCTCGGCCCTGACCGCTTTTGCCACCGATCCGGAACTGCTGCGCAGCGAGCGCGCCCGGGTGCGGTATCTGTTGGTCGACGACGCCCAGCACCTCGATCCGCAGGCCGCCACGCTGATCGAGCTCGTGGGCGCCGGGACGCGGCAGGCCGTGGTCGCCGGTGACGGCGATCAGTCGATCTACGGTTTTCGTGGTGCCAGTGCGCGGTTCCTCGATGAACTCGACGATCCTGAGCAAGATATACTGCTGGACAACAACTTTCGGTCAACCGTGCCGATCAGCAATCTCGGCGGTTCCATCGCGGCCCGGCTACCCGGCCGTCGCCGGCACAAGCTGTCCCCGGTGCCCGAGCGGGCCGATCATCCCGGCGCCCCGGCCCCGGTGGTCCGCATCTACGGCTCGTCCGCGAAAGAGGCCACCGCGATCGCGGACATGATGCGTCGCGCCCACCTCTACGACGACGTGCCGTGGTCGCAGATGGCGGTGATCGTCAGGTCGGTCCCCAGGGCAATGGCACCGCTGCGCCGCGCTCTGCGGTCGGCCGGTGTCCCGGTCATGACCCCGGCCAGCGAGATACCGCTGGCGCTGGCGCGTTCGGTGTCCGCGATGTTGCTGGCGTTGCGTGCGGTGGAGATGCCGCTGGATCCGGATTCGGCGCTGGAGTTGTTGTCCGGTCCGATCGGCGGCGCCGATCCGGCTGCGTTGCGGCGCCTGCGGCGCGGCGTGCGACGGATCGAGACCGAGTCGTCCCGCGACCGCGATTCGGCCACCGTGATCGCCGAACTGGTCAGTGCCAGGCCCGCGCCGGAAGGTAAGGCACCTGATGACAGCGAGCCCGCCATCGACGTCGAGCACTACCTCAGCGGGCTGACCGACGCCGAAAAGCAGCCTCTGGTTCGAGTGTTGACGGTCATCCGGGCGGCACGCACTGCCGCGGCGAGCCGTCGCAGTATCGAGGAGATCCTGTGGGAGGCATGGCAGGCAAGCGGATTGGGGCCGCGATGGTCCAATCAGGTGATGCGCCGCGACCACGGTCCGGGCGGTGCGCAGGCCGATAGAGACCTCGACGCGATGGTGGCGCTGTTCGACGCCGCAGCCAACTTCGCCGACAGCCTGCCCGCGGCCACCCTTGGCGGATTCATCGACTATCTCAGTGCACTGCAGATCCCCACCGAATCGAGGATGGCCCAGACCTCGTCCGATTCGGTGACGGTGCTCTCGGCGCACGCCGCGGCAGGTCGCGAATGGGATGTGGTCGCCGTCGCCGGGGTGCAGGACGGGCTGTGGCCCAGTCTGCGCAGTCGCGGCAGCATCCTCGGTACCGGTCAGCTCGTCGACCTGCTCGACGGTGTGTCGGCCGACGCCATCGACACGATCTCGCGGACCGCGGTCGCGCTCGCCGAAGAGCGGCGACTGCTTCTGGTCGCCTGCAGCCGGGCCCGTCTGCGGTTGATGATTAGCGCGGTGGACGACGGCAGTGGCGACGCTGCGCCATCCCGGTTCGTCGGTGAACTGGCAGCAGTGGTTTCCGGTGCCGAGGAGGAGGGTGAACCCGAACTGGAGTTGCCCGTCGAACCCGGTCTGCGCCGGGTGCTCTCGCTGTCGTCACTGGTTGCCGAACTCCGGGCCCAGGTCTCCGACAGCACCGGTCAGGACGATCCGCGGACGCGGGCCGCCGCCGACATGCTGGCCGAACTGGCCGATGCCGGAGTGCCCGGAGCGCACCCCGACGAGTGGTACGGGCTGGCCGGGCCGAGCACCACCGAGCCGCTCTGGTCCGAGGCGTCGGGCCCGTTGACCTTGTCGCCGTCGAGTGTCGAATCGCTGGGCACCTGCTCGTTGCGCTGGATGCTGGAACGTTACGGCGGCCGGGACGGGGACTCGCGTCCGGCCGTTGCCGGAACGCTCGTACACACCCTTGTGCAGGCCGTTGCAGGCAAGATCCCGCCGGAGGACGTCACGGCGTCACTTCGCCGGGTCTGGGATCAGGTCGATGTCGGCGCACCCTGGTTCTCGCGCCGTGAACTCGAGCGCACCGAGGAGATGCTGACCAACTTCCGGCAGTGGCTCAAGATGTCTCGCGAGGGATTGACCGAGGTCGCAGTCGAGATAGATGTCAACGCCCGGGTGGAACCGGCGCAGATGACCGACGCCGACGGCGAGGTGCTCGACATCCCCGAGGTACGGCTGCGCGGACGCATCGACCGGCTCGAATCCGACAGCAAGGGTCGGCCGGTGGTTGTCGACGTCAAAACCGGCAAGACCACGATCTCGGTGGCCGCCGGACAAGACCACGCCCAGCTCGCCACCTATCAGCTGGCGCTGACCCTGGGTGGGGTGCCGGAGCTCGGCAACGTCGAACCGGGCGGCGGATCGCTGGTGTACGTCAACAACGCCAACGGCAAGACCGGTGCGGCCCAACGCAATCAGGATCCGCTCACCGAAGAGCAGGTCGAGACGTGGCTCGCCGTGGTCCGGTCGGCGGCCTACCGCAGTATCGGGCCGACGTTCGAGGCGACGATCAACGACGGCTGTGGGCATTGTCCGCTGACATCTAGCTGCCCCGCCCAACTCGACGGACGGATGGTCACCGATGGCTGAATCTGCGGTTCAGACAAGGATTTCCGCGCGGGTGCTGGCCGGCGCGCTGGATCAGCCGCCGCCGACCGATGAGCAGGTCGAGGTCATCGAGGCGCCGTTGGAACCGGTGCTGGTGGTGGCGGGAGCCGGTGCGGGCAAGACCGAGACGATGGCTTCCCGCGTGGTTTGGCTGGTCGCCAACCGACTGGTCGAACCCGACGCGGTCCTCGGTCTGACCTTCACCCGAAAAGCCGCACAAGAATTGGCCGCGCGGATCCGGCGGCGACTGTCGATGCTGGCCGGTTCGTCGGCGATGTCGCGCTGGGATCCCGACGGCGAGCTGCGCGTCAAGCTGCGCTCGGCAGATCCGCAGGTCAGCACCTACCACGCCTATGCGGGCCGGTTGATCGCCGACTACGGATTGCTCCTGCCGGTGGAACCGTCGGCGAGATTGCTCAGCGAAACCGAACTATGGCAGCTCGCGTTCTCGGTGGTCGGCGGCTGGTCCGAGGATCTCGACACCCCCAAAACGCCAGGGGGCGTGACGGAATCGGTTCTCAAGCTGTACGGAGAGTTGGCCGAACATCTGGTGAGCCTCGAGCAACTCGCCGCAGCAGGCGACGACATCTACCGGCTGATCGACACACTGCCCCCGGTCGGGCGGCAGAAACCGACGCCGCCTGCGAAGCTGCGGGATATCCAGGCCGCGATCGATGAACGTCGTGCGCTGGTACCGCTGGTGGCGGCGCTCGGTCAGGCGATGATGGACGCGAACGTGCTCGATTTCGGCAGCCAGATGTCGCTGGCGGCAAAGCTTGTCACCGCGCACCCGGAAGTGGCGCAGGCCGAACGGGCCGCCATCGGCGCGGTTCTTCTCGACGAGTACCAGGACACCGGACATTCGCAGCGGGTGTTGCTCTCACAACTGTTCGGGACGCCACCCGGTGTCCTGGCGGGCGCCGGGATCGCGGTCACCGCCGTCGGTGACCCGATCCAGTCCATCTACGGTTGGCGTGGTGCATCGGCGGCGAACCTGCCGCGGTTCACCTCCGACTTCCGGTGCAGCGACGGCACCCAGGCGCCACGGCTCGAACTGCTCACCAGCTGGCGCAACGCGCGCTATGCCCTCGACATGGCCAACGCCGCCTCCGACGAACTACGCCGCCGGGGTGTTCCGGTGAGCATCCTGCGACCTCGTGACGACGCCCCTCGCGGCACCATCGACATGGCGCTCACCGACACGGTGGCCGATGAACGCACGTGGATCGTCGATCAGATCGAGCGTGAATACAACCAGGCCGACGGCAAACCGCCCACCGTGGCGATCCTGGTGCGGCGCAACCAGGATTCGGCGCCGCTGGCCGCGCAGCTCGCCGATCGTGGGATCGCTGCCGAGGTCGTCGGTATCGGTGGGTTGCTCGGCGTGCCCGAGGTCCAGGACGTCGTCGCGATGTTGCGGCTGATGTCGGACCCGATGGCCGGGACCGCTGCGGTCCGGTTGCTCACCGGCCCCCGCTGGCGGATCGGAGCCAGGGATCTCGCCGCGCTGTGGGCGCGGGCGCGAGATCTGGCGGCAGGTGCCAACGCCGTCTCGGGCACCATGACCAGTCTCGAAGAACTCGACAGCGCACTCGATTCGGCGGTGCCCTCGGAGACGGTGGATCAGGCGGGGCTGGGCGATGCACTCGCCGATCCCGGTCCGGCAGCCCGGTATTCGCCGGACGGCTACCGCCGGATCAAGTTGCTCGGGCACCAGCTGTCGGTGCTGCGGGCGCGTATGGGTGGGCCGCTGCCCGAACTGGTGGCCGAGGTCGAGCGTGTCACCGGGGTTGATGTCGAGGCTCAGATCCGGGCACGTGGACTGCGCGGCAACATCACCGGGCGCGAACATCTCGACGCCTTCGCCGAATATGTTGCGAACTATGCGGAGCGTTCCGCGGCCACCCTGCCCGGGCTGCTGGCGTTCCTCGCATCGGCCGCTGACATCGAGAAGGGGCTCGAGCCCGGCAAGGTCGAGATCGCCGAAGACCGGGTGCAGATCCTGACGGTGCACGCGGCCAAGGGGCTCGAATGGGATGTCGTGGTGATCGCGCACCTGTGCACCAACATCTTCCCTGGCGGCAAGGCCGAGGGCACGTGGCTCAAGAGTGCCCGGGAATTGCCTGCGGAATTGCGCGGCGACCTCGCGGACTCGGCTGAAGGCGAAGGCTTTCCGCCATTGGTGCTCGATGGCCTGGAGAACCGCAAAGAGCTCGAAGAGTCGATCGAAGCGCACCAGGAAGCGCTGCGGGGACGCAAGCTCGAAGAAGACCGCCGGCTCCTGTACGTGGCGCTGACCAGAACCAAACGTGCGCTGATCATCAGTGGGCACCATTGGTCGGCCGCCGGTGACAAACCCAAGGGTCCGTCGGTGTTCCTGACCGAACTCCACGAGATCGCACAGGAATTGATCGAGACCTCGCCGGACGGCGCACCGGGGTTGACCATCGCGCAGTGGGCCGCCGAACCCGAAGAGGGGGCCGAGAATCCGCTGGCGATGCTGGCCGCCGGGGCGTCTTGGCCTGCCGATCCGCTGGGGTCGCGGCGACCCGGAACCGAGCGCGGCGCCGACCTCGTCCGGGCGGCGTTGCGTGCGCGCGGTGAACCTGCGTTGTTCGACTTGGGGGAGGAGATCGACGCCGAATCCGGGTCAGAGGTCGATGACGGCGATCCGCAGATCCGGGAGTGGGCCAACGATCTGGCGGTGCTCCTGACCGAGCGATCGGAAGGCCTGGGCTCCGACATCGAAGTGATCATGCCGCAGCACCTTTCGGTGAGCCAATTGGTCGAACTCGACAAGGACGAAGATGCGTTCGCCCGCCGCCTTCGCCGCCCGCTGCCGTTCAAGCCGAACCCGCTGGCGCGCCGGGGTACGGCATTCCACGCCTGGGTGGAACGCCGATACGGTGCCACCCGGCTCCTCGACATCGACGAGCTACCGGGCGCAGCCGACGCCGAAGGCGGCTCCGATGCCGACCTCGAGGTCTTGCGAGAGGCGTTCCTGCGATCGGATTGGGCGGCCCGCAACCCGATCGAGGTCGAGGTGCCGTTCGAGACCGTCATCGCCGACACCATCATTCGTGGACGTATCGATGCGGTCTTTTCCGAACCCGACGGCGGGTACACGGTGGTCGACTGGAAGACCGGTGCGAAACCGACGCAGGCGCAAGAGCACTCGGTCTTTGTGCAGCTTGCCGCCTACCGGGTGGCGTGGGCAGAGCTCACCGGCACCGACCTCGAAAAAGTTCGGGCGGCGTTCCACTATGTGCGGTCGAACTCCACCCTGCGGCCGCGCGACCTACCGGACCGGGCCCGCCTCGCCGCGCTGATCCGTCGCGAGAAGGGTGCCTCCTGAGTCGGACAGCTCCGCAGAGCGAAGGCCGCGCGCGGATCTGCTCAACGTTTCGGCGCGGACTTCCAGACCCGCCACCCGGCCCAGATCATCGGAAGCTGAAGGGGCAACCGGCCCCACGCGACGGCGCGTTGCGGCAACGGCTTGTGCTTGTACAGGCGGACCATGTTGATGTTGCCCGGATACACGCCGACGAACAGCGCCACGGCTGCCAGGCCGCCGTATCGGCGCGTCTTGGGGGCGAGCAGTGCCGCACCCACCGCGAGCTCGACCACCCCGGAGCCGTACGTGTAAGCGCGTGCGCTGCCCGGCAACTCGGCGGGAATCAGCTGGTCGAAGGGCTTCGGGGCGACGAAATGCAGAGTCCCCATACCCAGCAGTCCGAGGCCCATGCGAGTGGCCAGCTTCTGCTCGTCCGGAAACGCCAACTGCGGCAAGCTCTGTTTGGTTGCTGTCATCCCTCCACCATGCCTCATGATGTCGCAGGGCGACGGCCCGATGATGTCCCGTCGTGTCCGTCGCTGTGACTGCCCGGCGGCCGATAGGACTACAGTCCCACTTTGTGCGTACGCAAACTCTGCAACCGGTAGGTCGCGGCGAGACAGGGGTCGGATAGATGGCTGCGGGTCGGCTACGCCGGAGGTTCAAGGACGATGAGCTGACAGATATGCCCGACCACGCCCTGGTCGGTGTGGTCCGCATCCCGGAGATGCAGTCGAGCCCGGGCCGGGCGATCAGTCGCCGAGTCGTCTTTGCTCTGACCGCGTTGTTTGCCGCGGTGTTCATCGTGTATCTCGACCGGGACGGCTACCGGGACGTGCAGGACAGCCCACTGTCGTTCCTGGACTGCCTCTATTACGCGACGGTGTCCCTGTCCACGACGGGATACGGTGACATCACGCCGTACACACCGTCGGCCAGGCTGATCAACGTGCTCGTCATCACGCCGCTGCGGGTGATGTTCCTGATCGTGTTGGTCGGTACCACCCTCGAGGTCTTGACCGAACGGTCGCGGCAGGCGCTCAAGATCCAGCGATGGAGGAACAAGGTGCGGAACCATACCGTGGTCATCGGCTACGGAACCAAGGGCAAGACCGCTGTGAAGGCGATGATCGCGGACGGACAGAAGCCCGCCGAGATCGTCGTTGTCGATGGCGATCAGGCCGTGCTCGACAACGCCGCGGCCAAGGGGCTGGTCACCGTGCGCGGTGATGCCACCCGATCGGATGTCCTCCGACTGGCCGGCGCCCAGCATGCGTCGGCGATCATTGTCGCCACGAACCGCGATGACACCGCGGTACTGGCGACGTTGACCGCACGAGAACTGGCCCCGAAGGCGAAGATCGTCGCCTCCATCAGGGAAGCGGAGAACACCCACCTGATGAAGCAGTCGGGCGCCGATTCGGTGGTGGTGAGTTCGGAGACCGCGGGCCGCCTGCTGGGGCTGGCGACGATCACCCCGACCGTCGTGGAGGTGATCGAAGATCTGCTCACACCCGACCAGGGATTTGCCATCGCCGAGCGCGATGTGGAACCAGACGAATACGGTGGTTCACCGCGACACCTGCCGCAGATCGTGCTCGGTGTCGTGCGTGGCGGAAAACTGCATCGCGTCGACGACAGCAAGGTCGATGCGATCGAACCGGGCGACAGATTGCTGTATGTCCGGCAGGGTAATTCGGACTAGTTCCTGGTCCCGCGATAGGTCGTCGACGTCCTCGCCGGCGAGAACATCTCGTCCAAAGTGCTATGTCGGCAACCTGGGGCGCCGGGGGCCGGACATCAGGACGGCATCGCGGTGGTAGGAGTCACCGCGATACCGGCGACGAGAGCCCGGATCGCCCAGGCCATCCGGCCCGCCGGAGTCCCCGACATCAAGGCATCGACATTCGCTGCGACGTGAGGTGCCTCGCGCGGATCAGCCTCCCGCAGACGGGATTCCAACGCCACCAGCTTCTCCGCGCTGGAGCGCGAATCGATGTCATCAGCGCTGGGTGGAGTGTGTTCGGCAGCGGCGGCAGTGACCAGTTGCATCAACAGGTCAACTCCCCAGGCGGCCCGTTCCACAGCGATTCCACCTTCGAGCAACAGCCCCAACAACCGATCCACCAACGCGATGGTGTTGCTGCCCATCGGGCGCAACACCATCGCGGAACGTGCCAGGCCGGGATAGCTGAATAGCACCTCGCCATATGCCTGCAAAAGCGCTTCCAGACGTTCATCCCACCGACCGGGTTGATCCTCGGGCAGCGTTCCGGTGAGTTCGTCCAACACCACCGAACGCAATTCAGCCGTGTTGGCCACATAGACGTACAGCGACGCCGGTCCGGTATCCAGGGCCTGCGCCACCCGACGCATCGTCGCCTTCTCCAGTCCCTCATCGCGAATGATCGCGATGGTCGCGGTGACAATGGCCGCCTTGGACAACGGCGGCTTGGCGGGGCGTTCCCTACGACTACGGGGCGGGTTGCTCATGACAGACAACAGTAACGAACACGTTCGTGCCCCGCTTGCGAGCAGACAGGTACGAACGAACGCATTCGTAGCGAACGTGTTCGTGATCGGCTACAGTCGCTGACGAACATGTTCGTCGATGCCTTTCCGGGGAACCGACGAACACCCGACTTCCAGCGCGAGGAACCCAGACCATGACTGTCACGGCAATTACCAACGCGAAGATCTTCGATGGGGAACAGACACTCGGTGCCCGCACAGTGCTGATCGAAGACGGCCTGATCACGGCCATCGGTATCGGCATCGACGTCCCGGCCGGAGCAGATGTCGTACCCGGCGACGGAGCGACACTGATACCCGGCCTCATCGACGCCCACGTACACACCAGCAGGGAGGCGCTCGGGTTGGCGTTGCAATTCGGGGTCACCACCGAACTCGAGATGCAGGGCGCCAATACCGCCGCTCGCCGCGCCGAGATCTCCGACGACGACTCGGTGGCCGACGTCCGCTCGTCCGGATTTGCGCTCACCCCTCCCGGCGGCCACCCCGACGAGCTGTTCCCCGAGGACTTCCACCATGGTCCGCCTCCCGGGGCGCCGGCGCCGAGCGGTCCACGGCCGGTACCGGCCAACGTCAGCACCCCAGAGGAAGCGCGAGCGGTCATCCCCGAACTAATCGCCGACGGTTCGGACTACATCAAATTCATGGTCGATGACGGGTCCGTGGAAGGACACCCGGGCATCCCGATGCTCGATCAGGAAACACTGAACGCCGGTGTCGCGGCGGCACACGAACATGGCATGCTCACCATCGCTCACGCCCTCACCATCGACGCCACCCGGATGGCCATCGACGCCGGCATCGACGGGTTTGCGCATCTGTTCATGGACCGGCCCCACACCGACGAGATCATCAGCGCGATCAAGGACAGCGGCGCGTTTGTCGTCCCCTGCGTTGTCCTGAACGCCTCGCTGATCGGTATCACCGGACAGGAACTCGCCGACGACCCACGGGTGGGCTCGCGTCTCGATGCAGCATGGGACGCCACGCTGCGATCGAGTTTCAACACCTACCCCCAAGGCAATATCGACGATGTCCTGACCTCGGTCAAAGTACTGCACGATGCCGGCGTCGATATCCTGGCCGGCACGGATGTGTCTGTCCCACTGCCGTTTCTGGGCGGACTTGCGCATGGCGCCAGCGTTCATCACGAGCTCCAGTACCTGGTGCGCGCCGGCCTCACCCCGGCGCAGGCGCTCACCGCCGCCACCGCGACCACCGCCAAGCGATTTGGCCTCACCGACCGTGGCCGTATTGCCGAAGGTCTGCGAGCCGACCTGTTGCTGGTCGACGGCGATCCCACCATCACCATCAGCGACACGCTCAACACCCGCGCCGTCTGGCGCAGGGGAAACCGGCTGAGCTCCTGATCCACTGCGTGCCGATGCCAGATCTTTCCGGTGGTCGGCGCCGTGCTGCTCGCTGACGGGACCTCGCTGCCGGTGACGATGGACACCGGGACGGGTCGGTTCACAACCGGAGTCTTCCTGGCAGTCGGCGGTGCCGGCATCGGCGACGAGGAGTCGGCGCGGCGGGTTCAGCCGGTCATCGAATATGCACCGCAGTCGCCGTTCGCCAGTGGTGCCACTCAAGAAGCCGGATCCAGGCTTAGGGTGGGGGTGGTCCTCACCGGCGACCGGTGCCGAACGGTCCGCCGCGTCGCTGGTCACCCTGGTTGGCGCGGTGAGGATCGAACAGTGGGATTCGAGAAGGGAAACCAGTGCGGCGCTTTGAGTTCGAACAGCCCCCGATGTTGTCGCGGGCGGTATACAACCGCGCCGACGAGATCCGCGAGGACCATCAGCGACTGAAGGACGGGTGGGCGCGGGCACTTCTGCTGCAGATCGACCCCTCGGGGCGCTATCCGGTGGGGGAGGACGGTCTCGGCTGGATCATGGCGCTCGACGTCGGCGACGAACCGCCGCCGGAAGCGGTGTTCCTCGGACTGCATCCCGAAGAAGGTCACGACATGTGGGCGATGCGGTTCGACGTCATCGACGGTCCGAAGGACGATCCCCGGCGGGGCGCCCAGCTACTCGGACCGAACGAGGCCGGGATTCTCTCGACCGCACTCGGTGTCCTCAATTGGCATGACACGGCCCGGTTTTCGCCGGTCGACGGTGCTCATACCGAGCCGATCAAGGGCGGTTGGGCCCGCCGCAACATCATCAGTGGCCGCGAGGAGTTCCCTCGAACAGATCCCGCGATCATCACGGTTGTCCACGATGGCGGCGATCAGATCTTGCTCGGCAGGCAGAAGCAATGGCCCGACCGGTGGTTCTCGACGCTCGCCGGATTCGTCGAACCCGGGGAATCACTCGAGCAGTGCGTGCTCCGCGAGGTCCACGAAGAAGTCGGTCTCGACTGCTGGAATCCGCAGTACATCGGATCGCAGCCCTGGCCGTTCCCGCGCTCGTTGATGGTGGGCTTCGAGGTCACCGCAGACCCGGACCAACCACTCGACTTCATCGACGGTGAGATCGCGGCAGCCGAGTGGTTCGGTCGGGCAGAGGTGATCGAAGCGATTGAGGCGCAGCAGGACTGGATGAGTCCGGACGGAGACCCGATCGTCGACAACGCGCGGTTGCGGTTGCCGGGATCGATCTCGATCGCCAGCGCGCTGATCCGGGCCTGGGCCTACACCCCGGCAACCGGGGTGCGCTGAACCACCGCGTCCGGCTTCTTCAGACGCCCAGCTTCTTGCGGACGTCGGCCACCGTCGGGTTGGTGGCGGTGCTGCCGTCCGCGAACTTGACGGTGGGAACGATGTGGTTGCCACCGTTGACGCTGCCGACGAAGTCGGCGGCCGACGGATTTTGCTCGATGTCGATCTCCACCCACTCGATACCGGCAGACTTCAGGCCCATCTTGAGGCGTTTGCAGTATCCACACCAGGTGGTGGAGTACATGGTCAGAGCAGCGTTGTCGGTAGTCACGCATACATAACATCACGAGGGCCGACGGTGTTCCCGTACCCACCTCGATGTCCCCGGCGGAGCCGGCCTGATGTCCCCGGCGGAGCCGGCTGATGTCCCCGCTGAGCCGGGTCGAGTTGGTGCGAGACCGTCCGGCCGAACGTCTGTCGGTGGCCGTTGGGATACTGATCGCCATGGATGCCTCACTTGACCCGCAGCAGCAGGCCGCTGTGCTCGCACCCCGCGGGCCCGTCTGTGTCCTGGCCGGCGCAGGCACAGGCAAGACCCGCACCATCACGCGCCGGATCGCGCATCTGGTCGGCGATGGGCATGTGCGGGCCAGTCAGGTCCTGGCCGTCACCTTCACCTCACGCGCCGCCGGTGAAATGCGCACCCGACTCCGTTCCCTGGGTATCTCCGGACAGGGAAATGCGGTGCAGGCGTTGACATTCCACGCCGCCGCAATGCGTCAGCTGCGGTACTTCTGGCCGCAGGCCATCGGTGAAAACCAGTGGGAGCTGCTCGACAACAAGTTTCCCGTGGTCTCCCGCGCGGCGCGGGCCGTCGGAGCGCCGACCACCACCGAATCGTTGCGCGATCTCATCTCGGAGATCGAATGGGCCAAGGGCTCGTTGATCGGGCCGTCGGACTACCCGGCGGCGGTGGCCAAAAGCCGTCGTGAGTCACCCATCCCGGCCGAGCAGGTGGCACTGGTCTACGAGCGTTACGAGCAGGCGAAGGTCTCTCCGGCGGGCGATCAGCTCCTCGACTTCGACGATCTGCTGCTGATGACGCGGGCCATCCTCGACGATCATCCGGTGATCGCCGAGGAGTTCCGGGATCGCTACCGCTGTTTTGTCGTCGACGAGTACCAGGACGTCACCCCGGCGCAGCAGTCGCTGCTCAACGCCTGGCTGGGGCCACGCGACGATCTGACCGTGGTCGGTGACGCCAACCAGACCATCTACTCGTTCACCGGGGCCACACCCCGTTATCTGCTGGATTTCTCGCGGCGGTTCCCGGACGCGACGGTGGTCCGCCTCGAGCGCGACTACCGGTCCACCCCGCAGGTGGTGGAGCTGGCCAACAGCGTCATCGGGGCCGCGCATGGGCGGATCGCAGGCACGCGCCTGCAGTTGATCGGGCAGCGAGATCCCGGTCCGCAACCCGACTTCGCCGAATACGATGACGAACCGGCCGAGGCGAAAGCCGTCGCCCGCTCGATCAAACGGTTGATGAAGTCCGGTGTGCCCGGTTCGGAGATCGCGATCCTGTACCGGATCAACGCCCAGTCCGAGGCACATGAGCAGGCGCTGACCGCCGCAGGCATCCCGTACCAGGTGCGAGGTGGCGAGGCGTTCTTCTCGCGGTCGGAGATCAGGCAGGCGATGCGGGCGGTCAGCCAGACCGCACAGCGCGATGATCTGCCCGCCGAAGCGCAGACGCTCACGCTCCTTCGGGCGATCCTGGTCCCACTGGGCCTGACCGAAGAGCCGCCCGCCGGTGCACAGGCCCGCGAGCGCTGGGAGTCCCTGCGGGCGCTGGTGACGATGACCGAGGACATGCTGGCAGAGAACGCCGACCTGACCCTCACCGAGCTGTCCCGCGAGCTCGCCGCGCGAGCCGAGGCCAGGCATCCACCGACGGTTCAGGGAGTGACGCTGTCCTCACTGCACGCCGCCAAGGGCCTGGAGTGGGATGCGGTTTTCCTGGTGGGCCTGGTCGACGGCTCGATGCCGATCAGTCAGGCCATCAAGGCAGGTGACGACGCCATCGAAGAAGAACGTCGGCTGCTGTACGTGGGTGTCACCCGTGCGCGGGAGCACCTGCAGCTGTCGTGGGCGTTGTCGCGGAACGAGGGTGGCCGGGCCTCTCGGCGTCGCTCTCGCTTTGTGATCAATCTGGTACCCGACGATTCGCCGGCCTCGAAGATCGCCGAGCCCAAACGAACACGCTCCGGCCCCAAGTGCCGGGTCTGTGGAAAACCGTTGTTGGGCAAGACCGCAACGCTGCTGGGGCGATGTGAACGATGCCCCTCAGACCTTGACGAAGGGTTGTTGCTCGCGCTCAAGGAGTGGCGCAGCGGACGGGCCAAGGAGCAAAAGGTTCCCGCATACGTGGTGTTCACCGACAACACGCTGATCGCGATTGCCGAACAGCAACCCGGCGATGTCACGGCATTGGTCGGCATCCAGGGGATCGGGCAGAAGAAGCTCGATCAATACGGGGAAGACATCCTCACGCTTGTCCGGGGTGGGAAAACCGCAGGTCAAAAATAGGTTGTGCGTTTTCTGGGCAGCCCCTACTGTGGACAACATCATTGTGTGACACAGCGAACAACACCATGCGCGACTGCGGTCGCGCAGAGGAGCAGGAGAGGAGAGGTTCGATGATTGATTTTTACAACGCCGAGAGAGCAGTCGACCATGCCGTCACGGCATGTGCCTCATGGCATCGCGAACCGCCCCTCGCTGCCCGCCCGAAGGCTGTTCATACTGCGCACGCCGCCGCCATCAAGCCGGAATTCCTGGCTATGACAGCAGCAATTCCGGCGTTCATGCCGCCGACGGTGGTAGCAGTCCGTCGCCGAGCCCGCCACGCGTTTCCCGTGTTCTCTCAACGAATAGAGATCTGACACAGTTCAGACTCCAGATGAGGCCACGGCGAATCGCAACAGCGAAACCGTGGCCTCTTTTGTGATCTGAGAACAATGCTTGTTCCACCACAGTCGAGGCCCGGGTCCCAAATCAATCCGAGCAGCACATTCGACAGTGGAGGAACCCCAATGACCGAGTTACTCGAGTCATACCGTGACAACAGGTCCGGCGACAACAGTATCGGGGCCTGCGGACTCGCACTGGATGCATCCAAAACGGAGCTTCCGTGCCAGATGGTGGACAGCGACCTGTGGTTCTCTGAGAACCCTGGAGAACTCGAGCAGGCCAAGGCGCTGTGCATCGACTGCCCGCTGCGGCGCGAATGCCTGGCCGAAGCGCTCGAACGCGCCGAGCCGTGGGGCGTCTGGGGTGGCGAGATCTTTGATCAGGGCGTCGTCATCGCACGCAAGCGTCCTCGTGGCCGACCGCGCAAGAATCAGGCCGCGGCATGACAATTCCCCTTCCGTATGCGAAAAGCGGGCGGGCACAAGAACTCTTGTGTCCGCCCGCTCTTTGCTGTGTAAGCCCTATTCGGTCAGGCCGGGAACCCACTTCTCCATGATGGCGCGGTAGGGCGCTTCGGCGTCGAGTTGGGCTGCGATGCCCACACATCCGCCGAGCACCCGGAACACCATCACAAACTCTTTGGGACAGTTCAGGTTTCGTGAGGTCTTGTAGACGTCACCGCGCGGGTCGGAGGCGGCACCCGCGGCGCGCTGCAACCATTTCCGGGTGAAGTGGAACGACTCGCTGTAGAGCGGATCGACGTACGGGCGCAGATACGCCTCGAGGTCGGCGGGGGTCACCTTGTCCTGGTGTGAACGCTGAATGAAGTTCGCGCGCACCATTTCTTCTTTGAGCTCGTCGTATTTCTTGTCGCGGCACAGACGAAGGATCGGCCCGGTGGCCGCAGGCAGTCCGTCCGGGTAGTGGCCAACGGCGCCGAAGTCGAGGATCGCCATACGGCCGTCCGCGAGGAACTGGAAGTTGCCCGGATGTGGATCGCCGTGGACCAAACCGACGCGACTGGGCGAACTGACCTCGAACTCGGTCATCTTGGCGGCGGCGTCGTTGCGTTCGTCGACGGTGCCGTTCTTGATCACCTTCGACATCGGTGTGCCATCGATCCACTCGGAGACAACAACTTTCGGCGCAGAGGCAACTACGCGCGGAACCACGAAGTTCGGGTCGCCCGCAAAGGCCTTGGCAAAGGCCCGCTGGTTGTTCGCCTCGAGGGTGTAGTTGAGCTCGTCCTCGGTGCGCTCGATCAGCTCATCCATCATCGACTTCACGTCGGTGCCGGGGGAGAGTCGTTTGAGCAGGCCGGTCATCCGCGACAGCGTTTTCAGGTCGGCCTTGAGCGCGTGATCCGCGCCCGGGTACTGAACCTTGACGGCCACTTCGCGTCCGTCGTGCCAGATCGCCTTGTGTACCTGGCCGATCGACGCGGACGCGGCCGGTTCATCGGAGAAATCCTTGAACCGCTCACGCCATTTGGTGCCCAGTTGGTTGTCCAGGACCGCGTGCACCTTGTCGGTCGGCAAGGGCGGTGCCTCGGCCTGCAGCTTGGTCAGCGCGTCGCGGAAGGGCTCCCCGAACTCCTCGGGAATCGCGGCCTCCATGATGGAGAGCGCCTGCCCGACCTTCATCGCCCCACCCTTGAGTTCGCCGAGTACTGCAAACAGCTGCTGCGCGGCCTTTTCCATCATGTCCGCGGTGATCTCGTCTTTGTCCCCACCTGCGAGCCGCTTACCGAAGCCCGATGCTGCTCGTCCCGCCACCCCTAACGGAAGCGCGGCGAGCTTGGCGTTTCGCCGCGCCCCGCCGCGTGTGATCTCAGCCATTGAGTTTCCCCTTTCCGATGGACCCGAGCTTAGTTGACGACTGTTGGTTCATTGCGGTAGCCGACAGCCGCACAATGGATGTGGTGACCAGCCCCGGATGACAAGCGATGACGGGTCCGCACGGAACTCGATGGTGGCGTCGAGGCTGGTCGGTGCAGGAAGCGGTTGGGTGCCGCGCCGATCGGGACGGGTTGCCGCTGCCACGTGTTCGACCTCGGCCTGCACGATCGCGGCGGTTCCGGCGATCGTTGCCGACCCGGCCCAGCCGCTCTGACCCAGAAGCTGGGCACTGACGATCGGCCAGTCCCGGTCCCGATCGCGGCGGTGATGGTCGGCACAGTGCAGACAACTCGACAGCCCGGGCAACACCATCGGACCGATCACCCCGGTCCCGTCGCGTAGACGGACCATCAGGTGTGGGATCCGGTGCCGCATCAGACACGACACCAGCCACGGATCGTGACTGAGGAAGTCGGTCAGGATCACCAGATCCGTGGCCCAGGTGACCATCCGGTCCTCGTGGGTGATCGGATCGACCTCGCCGTCGAACAATCGTGGCCGCCGGACCGACTGCACAACCGAGAACTCCGGCTGGGCAAGCGCGTTCGCCGTTGCGTCGGCGAGTGGGCCGGCACCATGGATCCTGATCTGCATCGGTGTGATCGCAGATCTGCTGTGGTGGGCGGTACCGGCGTCGACCAGCGCATCGAGCAGCTCGCGGACCTCGTCGGCCGTCAGTCCCGCCGCCGCTGCCCGGGCGGCGGTGTCCTCGGGGGGCTGTGGACCCGTCAACGACCGCAACAGCGCAGCAAGCCGGTCCGGGACAACATGTGCGGGCGGGTCGATGATCACTGCCCGGTCGGGGTCGTATCCGACCTGGATACGGCCGCCGGGCCGGAGCAAGATCACCGCTCCGGCGCGGAGCAGCGGCAAAGGCGCGAGTGTCATGGCAACACCGAACCAGACCGGTGACGGTCCGGGCGCCCGTCAGCGGCGGGTTATCCACAGGTTTTCGGGGCCGGGACCAGCCGAAACGCGGCCTGTCGGCGTTTGATCAGGATTGGCGGTCCATCAGGCGGTGGGGGTGTCGCCGTCTGCCGGACCCTTGCCTTCTTCTTCGCGCTTGCGGGCCTCGTCGGCGATGGTCTTCTCGAGCTGGGCCATCGGATCGTCGAACGCGTGGCTGCCGCCGCCGATCACCCGGTCGATGAAAGCAGCGGGATGATCGAGATCATCGGCATCGGGCATCAGATCCGGATGTGCCCAGACGCCGTCGCGGGTCTCGACATCTGAGGACTCGGCCAGCTTGCGCCACAGGTCGGCGGCTTCGCGGAGCTTGCGCGGGCGCAGTTCCAGTCCGATCAGCGTGGCAAAGGTCTCCTCGGCCGGACCGCCGGTGGCGCGCCTGCGACGCATGGTCTCGGTCAGTGCGGCCACCGACGGGATCCGATCGGAAAGTGCCTGGGACACGACCGTTTCGACCCAACCCTCGATCAATGCGAGGAGCGTTTCGAGGCGGGTGAGCGCGTGTTGCTGCTGCGGGGTGGTCTTCGGTTCGAACGCCGCGCCACCGGACATCAACTCTTCGAGCTTGCTCGGATCCGACAGCAGGGTGGCGGGGTCGATGCCTGCGGCCGCGTCCTGGATGCCGGAGAAGTCGATGCTGATCCCGCGGGCGTACTCCTCGACCGTCGCGAGCAGTCGCTGGCGCAGCCAGGGCACGTGGGAGAACAGCCGGACGTGCGCGGCTTCGCGGGCGGCGAGGAAGACAATGATCTCTTGGCTTGGTTGTTCGAGGCCCTCGCTGAAGGCGTTGATCGCCTCGGGCAGCAGAACCGCGGTTCCGGTGGGCGCCAACGGAAGACCGATGTCGGTGGAGGTGAGGACCTCCTTGGCGAGCTGGCCGAGGCCCTGACCCAGCTGGGTCCCGAAAGCCATGCTGCCCATCTGGCTGACCATGCCCATCATCGGACCGGCGAACTGTTTCGCCTCGTCCGGAAGGTTCGTCGACCAGCTGCCTGCGATCTGTTCGGCCACCGGATTGCACAGCGACTTCCACATCGGCAGCGTCTTCTCGAGCCAGTCGACGGACGTCCACGCCTCGGTGGTGGTGACCCCGGCAGGCAGAGTGGTCACGTTGTCGAGCCACACCTCGGCCAGGCGCACGGAGTCGGTGATCGCCGACAGCTCACCCTGACTGACAGGGGAGTGCTTGCCGATCTGCTGGCGGGCAAGGCTCGTCGCGACCTGGTAGTTGACCGGTTCGCCGGTGCCACCTGAACCCATGCCCGCGCCCATGCCCGACAGCATCTGCCCGAGCTGCGAGAGCATCTGGCCGAGCTGGTTCGGATCGAAGTCACCGGGCTTCTTGCCAGGATCACCATCCCCGTCGTCGCCGGACGAAGGGGAGAAACCGAAGGGCAAGTCATTCATGCCTCCACGGTACCGGCGAATCGGTCGGTACCCCGAACGTCATGATCAGCTCTGCGCGAAACCGGGGCAGCCGGTCAACCGGCGGCCCGGTGGGGCGGGGTCCCGGGGCGCCGACCCTCTACGCTGGGCTGGTGAAACTGCAGTCCCTCAGAATCGGTCCGGGATACCGGCGGATTGTCACCCTCTTGGTCGCAATGGCATTCCTGATCGTGTTCGTCCTGATCGGAACTCTCGTGAAGGTGCCCTTTGTGGCGCTCGGTCCGGGTCCGACCGTCAACACCCTGGGATCCGTGGACGGCCGCGAGGTGGTGAACATCACCGGTGCCGATCTGGATCCGACCAAAGGCAACCTCAACCTCACGACGGTGTCGGTGACCGACGGCCTGACCCTGTTCCAGGCGATCGGCCTGTGGGTGTCGGGCGACGACGAACTGCAGCCGCGTGACCGGGTTTATCCGCCGGGCAGGTCCAACGAAGAGGTCGACAAAGAGAACCGCCAGCAGATGACGGGGTCGGAGAACTCGGCCACCATCGCCGCGTTGGACTATCTCGACCGTCCCATCGACCTCGAGGTCGCCGGTGTCGCCGAAGACGGCCCGTCCGTCGGCAAGCTGCAGTCCGGTGACGAGATCATTGCGATCAACGGCACCTCGGTCGCCACGTCCGTGGCGCTGCGTGAGGCGCTCGCCGAGATTCCGCCGGGAACCCCGGTCACCCTCGACCTCATCCGCGACGGTCAGCCCGTGACCGAGACGGTGACGCTGCAGCCGGATCCCAAAGACGAGACCAAGGGGATTCTGGGGATCACGTTGTCAGAACAAAATGGTGATCCCAACCTGGACATCAACTTCGATGTCGGCGACATCGGGGGACCGTCGGCGGGCCTGATGCTGACCCTGGCCATCATCGACAAGCTCAGTCCCGGCGAGCTCAACGGCGGCGAGTTCATCGCAGGCACCGGCACAATCGATTCGTCGGGCGATGTCGGGGAGATCGGCGGGATTCTCCACAAGATGCGTGCCGCGCGAGATGCCGGCGCCACCGCGTTCCTGGTCCCGTCCGGAAACTGCGCCGAAGCCAAGACCGATGCCCCGGATGGATTGACCCTGGTCAAGGTCGACACCCTCCCCGACGCGATCAACGCGTTGGCAGATATCGACGCCGGCAGGACCCCGCCGACCTGCTGATCGGATTCGGGCCCGGATCAGGCCCCTGACGGGCTCCGGAGGGCGTGTTGCCCTCCGAACCCGTTACCGTCCGAACCGCTGGTGGGGACGATGTTTGACCGATCAGTCGTCGAACGGGACGTTTTCGAGCGTCGCGGCCAGTGCGGCAACCAGATTCGGTGCCAGCTCCGGATGTTGCAGCAGTTCTATCGGACCGTCAGATTGTTCGTCGTCGTCCGGTGCCAGTTGCAGCAGACACAGAGACCGGCCGTCGCGGAGGACCGCGGCAGCCAATCGTGCGGTCCGGCTGTCGGGGAGGGCTTCGGCAGCGCTGCGGGCGACGTGATCGCCGGAATCGGGGTCGGACACCAGGGGCCCGACGGCGTCGTCGAGGTCGTGCTGCGCCTCGGGCGGCAACACGATGATCTCCTGGACCAGCGCACATCCTTCGACCTCGGACGGCCAGCTGGTGGTGGCCAGGACGTGTTCGAGCTCGGCCATCCCGCTTTCGGGGGAGACCGGCAGGGGCTCCTGCTCGATGAGCGTCAACTCGGAGGTGTCGTGGTCGTCGACCCAGTCGGGTTGGGTGTCGGCGAGCAGCGCGGTGGGCACGAGGGCGAACAGCTGTGGAGGTTGTCCCCAGCCGGCGGCATCGACGAACTCGATCACCTCGCGGATCGCGCTGCCCAAGGCATCAGGGGAGAGGATGGGTGGCTGCGAGTCGGTCACAACTCCATAGTCGCATTGCCGACGGGGCTTTTATGCAATGCCTCGGGAACCGGTGTGGTGGGTCGTCCGTTGGCAGTGACAAGAACCACACAAACCGTCGGAAGTTCGCCGTCGAAGCCGGTCTGCGCAGGGATAGGTAGTGTTCTAAGCGAATGCACAGTACTTGCGGGCCGCCCGCAGTAGCCCCCGGCTATAACCACCTGCCGACTGCGGTTTTTCGATAAGTAAAGTGTTCGTCAAGGACCGGCCGCGGTGCGTCCGGCAAAAAGCTGGGAGTAGTTCACGTGGGAATCCGGGGTCCGGCAGCGATGCCATCGCTGTCGCGACGTAGCAAGGCGCTCATCGCAGTCGCAGTAGCCGTACTGCTGATCTTGTTGGTGGGTCCGAGGTTCATCTCGATCTACACCGACTGGCTGTGGTTCGACGACATCGGCTATCAGTCGGTGTTCTCCAAGATCATCTGGACGCGCATCGCGGTGTTTGCGATCAGTGCCGTCATCGCCGGTCTGATCGTCTTCGGCGCGCTCTGGCTCGCATACCGCAGTCGGCCGGTCTTTGTGCCGACCAGCGGGCCGGGAGATCCGATCGCCCGCTACCGCACGGTCGTGATGAGCCGGATCCGCTGGTTCGCGATCATCCCGTCCGTCCTGGTCGGTCTTCTCGCCGGTCTGGTGGCACAGGGTTCGTGGGCGACGATCCAGGTGTTCCTGCACGGTGAGTCGTTCGGGATCAAGGACCCGCAGTTCGGACTCGACGTCGGTTTCTACGCATTCGATCTGCCGTTCTACCGGTTTGTGCTGAACTTCCTGTTCGTCATCGTGGTGATCGCGTTCATCGTGAACCTGGTGACCCACTACATCTTTGGCGGGATCCGCCTGGCCGGACGTGGGGGATCGCTCACCAACGCGGCCCGCGTCCAGCTCGCGGTCATCGCCGGAACCTTCTTGCTGCTCAAGGCGGTTGCCTACTGGCTCGATCGGTACACCCTGCTCAGCAGCACCCGAAAGCAGGAGATCTTCACCGGCGCCAGCTTCACCGACATCAATGCGGTGCTGCCGTCGAAACTGATCCTGATGGCGATCGCGATCATCTGTGCACTGGCATTCTTTGCCGGTGTGGTGCTGCGGGATCTGCGTATCCCGGCACTGGCAACCGCGATGATGCTGCTCTCGGCACTGGTCATCGGTGTCGGCTGGCCCGCGGCGATGGAACAGTTCTCGGTCAAGCCGAACGCGGCAGAAAAAGAAGCCGAGTTCATCAGCCGGAACATCACGGCCACCGAGCAGGCGTACGGCATCGGTGCGGACAAGATCAACTACCAAGAGAACTGGACCGGCCAGCCGGTCAACCAGACGCAGGTCGATCAGGACGAGCCGACCCTGTCCAACATTCGAATCCTCGATCCAAATATCGTGTCGCCGGCATTCACCCAGCTCAAGCGGCAGCAGAACTTCTACGGATTCCCCAGTCAACTGGCTCTGGACCGGTACACGGTCGACGGTCAGCTGCGCGATTTCGTGGTCGCGGCGCGAGAGCTCGATCCGAGCAAGTTCGAGGCAAACCAGCAGAACTGGCTCAACAAGCACACCGTGTACACCCACGGCCAGGGATTCATCGCCGCGCCGGCAAACACCGTCAACGAAGCGGTTTCGAACGAGAACGATGTCACCAGCGGTGGCGGCGAGCCGGTGTTCTACGTCAGCGACCTGACCAACTACCAGACCGAGGAATACAAGAAGACCGCCCCGATCCAGGTCTCCCAGCCGAGGATCTACTTCGGCGAGCTCATCGCCAAGGTCAACCCCGATTACGCGATCGTCGGTTCGGACAACGGCCAGGCGCGGGAGTTCGACACGGCCGACTCGACATACACCTATCAGGGTGATGCCGGTGTGCCGCTGTCGAATTGGTTCAATCGGATGGCGTACTCGATCAAATACACCGAACGCAACATCCTGCTGTCCGGTGCGATCAACAAAGATTCGAAAATCATCTACAACCGTGACCCTCGCGACCGGGTGAAGAAGGCGGCGCCGTGGCTCACCGTCGATTCCAAGACTTATCCCGCCGTGATGGCGGACGGTTCGGTCAAGTGGATCGTCGACGGTTACACCACCCTCGATGCCTACCCGTACGCACAGAAGATGTCGCTGGACGATGCGACTTCTGATGCGCAGGAACTGAATCAGGGCCAGACGGGTCGATCACAGGTCAACAAGCAGATCTCCTACGTACGCAACTCCGTCAAGGCGACGGTGGATGCATATTCCGGCGAGGTCAAGCTCTACCAGTTCGACGAACAGGATCCGGTACTCAAGACCTGGATGAAGGTCTTCCCCGACTCCGTCGAGTCGCGCGCCGAGTTCGACAAGAACGTCAGTTTGAGCGAGCATGTGCGGTACCCGGAGGATCTGTTCAAGATCCAGCGGTCACTGCTGACCAAGTACCACGTGGACAGCCCTCAGACGTTCTTCCAGGGCGACGCATTCTGGTCGGTGCCTGCTGATCCAACCGACAGCGCGGCCGTCACGCAGGGCCTCGATCAGCCGCCGTACTACTTCGTCGCGGCCGACCCGGAATCGAAGGAACCGTCGTTCCAGTTGACCTCGGTGTTCAACGTCTTGAAGCAGGAGTTCCTGTCGGCCTATCTGACCGTCTCGTCTGATCCCAAGAACTATGGGCAGATGACCATCAAGACGTTGCCGGCGAATACCCAACGTGAGGGTCCGAAACAGGTTTTCAGTGCGATGGAGACCGATGGTCGCGTCGCCGAGAGTCGGAAGAACCTCGAGAACACCGCGAATGTCACGTTCGGCAACCTGCTGACATTGCCGGTGGGCGACAACGGCATCTTGAGCGTGGTCCCGATGTACGCCCAGGCGAAGAGCACCGCGGGTACCTTCCCGCGACTGTTCAGGGTGATCGTTCGGTACAACAACAAGATCGGGTACGCACCGACGGTTGCCGGTGCCCTCAGGGGCGTCGGGATCGATCCGTCGTCGGTGGCCGACATATCCGAGGCCGACGTCGAACCGACCACTCCGCAGCCGGAGGGACAGACATCGGCAACGCCGGAGCAGACACCGGCGCCGGGGAACACTCAGGGAGCCGTTCCTGCCTCACCCGAGCGCGATGCGGTCGTCAATCGGATGAATACGGCGATCGGTGCGATGGAGGAGGCGATGAAGTCGGGCGACTTCACCGCCTACGGAAAGGCGCAGTCTGATCTGCAGGCGGCCATTTCAGATTATGAGGCATTGCCCACGAGCTAGCGTTCGCGCAGTTCAAGGCAGGTGATGCGCGTTACAGGCCGGCGATTTGGAGCTGGAAGGACCGGCCTGTAACGTTGTATTCACACCGCGGGGTGGAGCAGCTCGGTAGCTCGCTGGGCTCATAACCCAGAGGTCGCAGGTTCAAATCCTGTCCCCGCTACGAAGGTCAAGAGGCCCTCGAGACAATGTCTCGAGGGCCTCTTGCTTTGTCCGGACCGCGCCCAATGGCATGGCGACACCCAGGCCGGCAGCAACACCGGCGCAGGCGGGAACGAGGTACTCATCGAGCATCAGTCGAGTATCACCGCCGCCACGGTTGTGGGCCTCTTACGTTGGTAGATAAGGCGATTTGGTTTCAGATGCACTGGCCTGTAACGTTGTATTCACACCGCGGGGTGGAGCAGCTCGGTAGCTCGCTGGGCTCATAACCCAGAGGTCGCAGGTTCAAATCCTGTCCCCGCTACGAAGGTCAAGAGGCCCTCGAGACAATGTCTCGAGGGCCTCTTGCGTTGCATTTCCAAGCGCGCATTCTTTTCGCGACCGCGCTGCTTGCGGAGCGCGATCGGTGGGAAGGATGCGCGGCGCCGATCCTGGTGGCATCGTGGGTAGATGACCAACATTCCTGACGGCACGCCGGAAGGTTCGACCGGCGAGTACAGCCTGGACGAGGACGATCAGCTCCAGCCTGAAGACACCCTCGACTACCGCGGTGTCGACGACATCCTCGATGAGGGCTACTCACCGCCGGAACGACCGCTGGGGACGGACAAGTTCGGTCTGACCCCCGCCGAACAGGCCGCCGGTGAGAGTCTGGCCCAACATCTGGCCGAGGAAGAGCCCGATCCCGCCTCGAAGGCCTACCAGCCGGAGAAGCAAAAAGAAGACTGGCGCAGTGACGAGTTCGATTCGGATCCGGAGTTCCCCGTTGACTATGAGGTCGGAAATCGGCGGGCCGGACGGTTGGTCGCCCCCGACGAAGGCACCGCGGTCCACGACATCCAGGAACGGGTGGCGACCGACGCCGGTATCGATGGCGGGGCGGCCTCGGCCGAAGAAGCCGCCGTGCACGTGATCGACGACGAGGACTGATCTGTAGGCCTCTGCAGCCGGGACCAACCGTTGTGGAGTGCGTCGACCAGGTCTCGCCGGTGTTCCGGGGGTAGGTCCTGACCCGTCGTCGTCGATGAGGTCGAACATCCGCGGGTGGTCACCGGTCCTGGCAAGCGTTTGGAGTGTGCCCTGGAGCTCGGGCATCCGGCCACCTCCGGGACGGGCCGATAGGCCGGTGTGGAGCCGTAGAAGGCCAGCAGCGTCCGCACGCCGGCGACGGCGGTGGCGAGTTCGGATTCGGTGCGTCCGACACCGCAGATCACCTGCGGGGTGAACAGCCCGTCGATGATTGCGGTGGTTTGGTTGATGTTCACGTTGTGATCGTCGATGTGCCGCACCAAACCGGACACGGTGTGCCAGGCTGTGGATATGCGTGCTTTCGACTGTCCCGAGTGCGGGGGACCAGCCCCGTTCGAGGCACAGAGCTGCCCCACCTGTCAGGTACCGCTGGCGTTCCACCTGCCCTCGATGCGACTTGTTGCCATCCCCGGTGACTCGGTCACGGTCGACGGCACCCGACTGTTGCGATGCTCGAACTGGGCGTGGGAGTGCAACTGGCTCGTTGCCGACGATTCCGGCAGTGGACAGTGTTTTGCTGGATCCTTCATCCGCACTCGGCCGGACGCCGACGACACCCTGGCTCTGGAGAAATTGGCGCAGACGGCGAAGTCATTGCGCCGGTTGCTTTTTCAGTTGCTCGACCTGAACCTTCCGGTTGAGCCCTACTATCGACATGACGGTGGACTGGCCTTCGATCTGCTCTCGAGCCGAACGTCGGGTACCCCGGTGGTGATCGGGCATGCCGGTGGTGTGATCACCATCGACCTCGCTGAATCACTTGACGCGCACCGAGAATCGTTGCGGGTGCGCCTCGGTGAACCGTATCGGACGATGCTCGGCCATTTCCGCCACGAGGTCGGCCATTACTACCAGAGCATCTTGGTGGAAAACGGTCCGATGATCGACGAATGCCGAACCCTCTTCGGGGACGAGCGAACGAGTTACGCCGATGCGATGAACCGGCACTACAGGTTTGGGGCTCCACAGGGCTGGGAGCAGTCGTACATCTCCGAGTACGCGACGATGCATCCGTGGGAGGACTTCGCCGAATGCTTTGCCCACTACCTGCACATCACGGACACGTTGGCGACGGCATCCGAATCCGGGTTGGCCGTGCACGCCGACCGGGTGCGGTGGAAGCCGGCGGCCGATGTCGTACCCCGCACTGACTATTCGGGTGCCGGTATCGACGAGTTGCTCGGGGACTGGCACATCCTGTCCGACGTGTTCAACCGGATCAACCAGTCGATGGGCAAGGGCGATCTGTACCCGTTCACGATCTCAGAGCCGGTGGTCCGCAAACTGGAGTTCGTACACCGGGTGATCGTCACCGCCGGAGCCAGGCGTTCGGCTCCGGCGGTGACCCACAGTTCTGCTCAGGCTTAGAGATTCTGTCCGCAGACCGGCCATGCGCCGGCACCCTGAGTGGCAAGGACGTTCTCGGCCACGCGGATCTGTTCTTCGCGACTGTTGTCGGAGGCGCTGCCGACACCGCCGTTGGCCTCCCAGGTGGACTGGGAGAACTGCAGTCCGCCGTAGTAGCCGTTGCCGGTGTTGATCGCCCAGTCGCCGCTGCTCTCGCACTGGGCGACAGCGTCCCAGTTGTGCTCACCCTCCGCTGAGGCGTTGGCGGCAAAAGCGCCCAACGGCGCCAGGGTCAGCGCGCCGGTCACAGCGGTCCGGACGGCAAGCTTACGAATATCGGTCATTGGTTTCCTCCTCGCACCGCAGCTCCCCGGATTTCGGGCAGCAGGGGATCGGTGATTTTCCGTTGACATGCCCAGGTCGTCCTGAGCACGTTGGCGACAGTACGGGTGGATCACGGAAAGGTCACGCTGGTGGTGTTTCAGCGCTAAAAGACCAGTGCTGCATGCGGTTTGGGTCCGCGCAGGTCAGTCGGGAGAAAACGCGTCGATTTCAATTGCCTGATTGAACGAAGATTGTGACGGGGAACACAATTATGGCGCCGGGTATGCCGGATTCGGTCACAGCGCCGAAAGTCGTTGGGCCCCAGAGCGCAGAGAGCCCCGCAGGCAACCCCTCGATGCCGCGGGACTCTCTGATGTGCGAGTGGTGAGCTCGCCGGGTGCCTACTTGAGTTGGGCGCTGCTCTTGCCGAGAACCCGGCGGGCGATGATCAGGTTCTGGATCTGCTGTGTGCCCTCGAAGATGTCGAGGATCTTCGAGTCGCGGGCCCACTTCTCGAGCAGGAGCCGCTCTGAATAGCCCAAGGTGCCGGCGAGTTCCACCGTCTTGGTGGTGACGTCGGTGACGGTGCGACCGGCCTTGGCCTTGGACATCGAAGCCTCTTTGGAGTTCGGCTCCTTGTTGTCGGCCATCCAGGCTGCCCGCAGCGAATGCAGGTACGCGGCTTCGTAATCCGCCTCCATGCGGATGAACTCGGCGGCCGCGGCGTGCTGGTTGTTGACCGGCTTGTCGTAGTCGATCTCGACGCCGGCTTCTTCGAGCAGCCTGCGCAGCTCTTCGAGTGCGGCGCGGGTGACACCGACGGCCATCGCGGCCACCAGTGGTCGGGTGTTGTCGAAGGTCTGCATGACCCCGCCAAAGCCCTTCTTGACATCGACTTCCGGTGAACCGAGCAGGTTTTCGGCCGGCACCCGGACGTTGTCGAAGCGCAACACGGCGGTGTCGGAAACCCTGATGCCGAGCTTGTGCTCGAGGCGCACCACTGTGAGGCCTTCGCTCTCGCGCGGCACCACAAAGCTCTTGATGGCCGCGCGGCCCAGGCTCTTGTCGACCGTTGCCCAGACCACGATGTGGCTGGCGCGTGAGCCGGCCGTGACAAAGATCTTCTCACCGTTGATGAGGTAGTCGTCGCCGTCGCGGGTGGCCGTGGTGGACACGGCGGCCGAATCGGATCCGAAACTCGGTTCCGTGATGGCCATCGCGGCCCACACCTTGCCGAACTTGGCGATCTGCTCATCGGTTGCCACTGCGGCGATCGCTGCGTTGCCCAGGCCCTGGTAAGGGATCGTCAACATCATTCCGGCGTCGCCCCAGCAGGTTTCGAGTGCATTGAGCACCGACTGCATGTTGCCGCCGTTGACAACCGCGCCCGCAGGGAGTTCTTTCTTGTCCTTCTTCTGGCTGCGGCCGCCGTCGGCGCCCGCGCCTGCTGCGCCGGCCTCGGACAAGCCGTCGTACAGGCTGGCGAGGGTGTCGAGTTCGACCGGGTAGTCGTGCTCACGCAGGTCGTACTTGCGGGAGATGGGCCGGAAGATCTGGGCAGCGGCCTGGTGGGCCTGATCGACCGTCGCGTTCAGCTTCCGGGGAAGCTCGAGATTGATAGCCATATCTGTTGTCTTTCGGTGAAAGTCGACGTCGTAGACGTGGAGAAGGTGACGTCAGGGGCGAATGGGGGAGGCGTGGGCGGTGTCCCTAGAGGACAACGATGCCTTCGCCGATGGCGGCGCCGCGCAGGTCGCGGAACCAGCGTTCCACCGGATGCTCCTTCGTGAATCCGTGTCCGCCGAGCAACTGCACACCGTCCGAACCGATCTGCATGCCCTTGTCGGCGGTGAGCTTGCGGGCCAGGGCGGCCTCGCGCGCAAACGACAAGCCCTGCTCGGCGCGGGCGGCCCCGCGCAGGGTCACCAGGCGGATCGAGTCGAGCTCGGTTGCCATGTTGGCCACCATGAATGCCACGGCCTGGCGATTGGAGATCGGTTCGCCGAACGCCTCACGTTCGTTGACATACGGGATGACGTAGTCGAGAACCGCATGTGCGGTGCCGACGGCCAGCGATGACCAGCCCAGGCGCGAGAGCCGGACGACGTCGCGGTAGGCGTTGTAGGCGGCCTCGCCCTCTTCTTCACCGAGCAAGGCACCGGTGGGCACGGTGACGTCGGTCAGCAGCAGTCGGCCCATTCCGGCGGCGCGGACGCCCATACCCGGATCGGCTTCTACGACAAGGCCATTGGTGCCGGACTCGACGATGAACAGCGCGGGCCTGCCATCGAGTTGTGCGCCGATGATGAACAGCTCCGACGAACCGGCGGCCGGGACAAACGACTTCACTCCGTTGAGCCGGTATCCGCTCGGTACGCGAGTTGCCTTGGTCGCAGGCGACAGAGCGTCGAACAGTGGCCGCGGCTCGGCGATGACAACCGCCGACTGGGGCACATTCTCGCCGGCGTAGGCGGGCAGGTAGGTCTTCTGCTGGGCATCGCTGCCGAACTGCGTGAGAGTGGTGGCCACACCGCTCGGGGCGAGGAGCGGCAGCGCCAGGCCCATGTCGCCGTACGCCATCGCTTCGGCGACCAGTGAGTTGGTGACCACACCGCGCTCGCTGGCGGCGCCGTCGAACTCCTCGGGGACATTCACCATGGTGATGCCCAATTCGGCACTGCGGGTGAGGATTTCCGCAGGAGTGGCGGCGGCGGCATCGGCGTCGTAGGCGGCAGGCCGCAGGATTTCGATTGCGAACTCCTTGACGGTGTCCGCGATCATCTTCTGTTCGTCATCGGGATACAGGTTGAAGTAGTCCTTGGGGGTGGTGGCCAGGCGCTTGGCCTTGCCGCCGCCCTGCGCTGCGGCAAATGCGCGGTTCGCGGCACCGATCGTCTTGAATCCGGTTTTGGTGCCCTCGTACGCAATTCGGTTGAGTGGCTCGCGAATCTTGTACTTGTCGGCGAACTCAGAGCCCGTCACCGTGGTCAGCACGCGCATAGCGGTACCGATTGCGGAGCGTCGACGGGGGTTCTTGCCAACAGCGGACGTGTCGCGGGGCTCGGTATGAGTACTCATTCTCACCAGCTTGTCTCGTGCGTGTGTGGGCGTGGCTGCTGTCCGGACGGTGCCCGGACACAGTTGATCTTACTCAACAGTAAGAACGACCTTACTCCGGAGTAAGGTCGTTTGTCACGCCCCTTCGCTTTCGCCTGGTTTGCCGGCACCTGGGACGGCGGTGCTGTGGCAGGCGCAGTGGATCCACCTCGTCGGATGCACCCGAAAATGTCTCGATGAGCGGGACAGCCGCACCGGCTTCACCAGTTCGCCGAGGAAGATGAAGCCATGCACGAGCCTCTTCGCGATCGCTTCCAGATCATCGACAGTCTGCACCACGTGGCCACCTTGCTCGACGCGAAGGACTGGCCGGGTTTCGCCGCGGCGCTCGCGGAGGACGCCGTGGCCTACGGCCGGACCGGGGCAGCCGAGGTGGTCGCCCGCGTTCGCTCCCACCTCGACGTCTGCGGTGCCACTCAACACATGCTCGGCAACATCGAGATCGAGATCGACGGTGACGCGGCAGGAACGCGATCGTACTTCCGGGCCTTTCACTGCGGCCTCGGAGATCGTGCCGGGGTGACGTACGAATGTCTCGGCGAGTACCGGGACGAGTGGCGTCGCGGACCGTCTGGCTGGTTGCTGTCCGGGAGAGTGATCGATGTCCGTGCCGAGATCGGCGACCGGGGCGTCATCGCGCCCGCCTGAGCCGAGCGGTTAGATGGCTCGTCGCACGCATGAAGCATTCTTCATATCGTCGCTGCTCACGTGGGGTGTCTCCGGGCGTCATTCAATCAAGCCAAATTTTCGCGTGGTACCGATCTACGCCCGTCCGGTGTCATAGCCTTCCCCTCATGACGCAACCTCCTCCCGGCTTCTCGCCGCAGCCGCCCCAGCCAGTGGGCGGCCCCCAGAACGACACATTCATCGTTTCGATGTTCGGTCAGGAACAGGGCCCGATGGGCTACCAGGATCTGGCCGGGTTGGTCCGCTCCGGTCAGGTCAAGCCCGAGACCCAGATTCGTACCCAGACCAGCAGCTGGTTCCCGGTGTCGCAGGTGCCCGGTCTGTTCTCCTCCAAGGAGTGGCTGACCGCCCTGCTGATCTCGGTGTTCGTGGGTGGATTCGGTATCGACCGCTTCTACCTCGGATACACCGGCCTGGGAGTTGCCAAGCTCCTCACCTGTGGTGGGCTGGGCATATGGACGCTCATCGACATCGTGCTCATCGCGATGCGCAAGGTTCCCGACTCGGACGGCCTGCCGCTGAAGTGACGGCCTTGCCGACCCGACGGCGACCCGAACGAGCTGTTCGGGTCGCGGCCGGTGTCGGTGCCGCGGCGATCGTCACGGCATTCGCCGTCACCCCGGCGCTGAGCACGTCCGGTCCCACGCTCTGCCCGATGCGGCTGGTCACCGGTCTGCCTTGTCCCGGTTGTGGTTTGACCCGCAGTTGGACCGCTGCGGCACACGGACACTTTGCCGACGCCTTCTCGTACAACCTCTTCGGCCCGATCAGCTTGATCGCTGTCGCCGCACTTGTGATCGCGGTTGCCGTATTGCAAGTGCGGAAGCGCCCGATGGCACCGATCGTTCGGGCTCTGCGCAATCCCATCGTGATCGCCGCCGTAGCACTCTGGGTGCTCTACGGGATTGCCCGCGTGATCGATCAACTCGCCGGCACCGGGATCTTCCCCGACATCGCGTAGCGAGGATCGCCGCCTAGGTGAGTGTCAGTGCGTCCTGGTCCGGGAGGACGATGAATTCGGTTGCCGGATCGCTCATTTCGGACAGCCGCGCATAGTGCAACTTCAGTCCGACATTCGACAGCAGGCCCTGATGGATCGGGAAACTCAGGCGCGGGCTCACCGCGCGGAGGTAATCAATGGCCTCGCTGATCTTCATCCACGGAGCCATCGCAGGCATCGCCAGTACGTCGACCTTCTCGTCCGGGATGAACAGCGAATCGCCCGGATGCATGAGCTGGGCCGGATTCTTGTTGTCGCCCAGCAGGTATGCGACGTTGTCGATGGTGGGGATGTCCGGGTGAATCACCGCGTGGGTGCCGCCTGCGATACGTGCGGTGAGCGCGCCGATGGCGAACTCGTCGCCCGGGTGGGCGGCGGTCCACGTACCTGCGACGTCGTCGCCGTTGAGCTGCGCAGTGGTCTGCGGATCGGCGTACAGGACCGCATCGGGGTTGCCTGCCACCAGATCCGGCAATGCCGCCACGTCGACGTGATCGGGATGCTGATGGGTGATCAAGATGGCGTCGAGGTCGGTGACACCGGTGAATCCGTGCGAGAAGTTGCCCGGATCGAACAAAACCTTGGTGCCGTCGAGTTCGACGAGGATGCAGGAATGCCCAAAATGTGTGATCTGCATGAGATCAAGTATGCGCCTCGGGTGGGCACCAAGTAGGAATCAGGCAGGCGTCAGCGCCGTCAGAACCTTCGGCTGCAGGATCCCGTTGGAGGCGACGGCGCTGCCCCGGTGTGGCCCGGCGATCCCGTCGAGTCCGGTGAACGTGCCGCCGGCCTCGCGAACCAGGATGTCGAGCGCGGCCAGGTCCCACAGCGACACCTCGGGCTCGGCGGCGACGTCCACCGCACCTTCGGCGACCAGGCAGTAGTTGTAGAAGTCGCCGTAGCCCCGGACCCGCCAGACAGTGTCGGTCAGATCGATGAACTCATCGCGGATACCCCGGTCGCGCCAGCCCGACAGACTCGAGAAGGCCAGGCTCGCGGAGGCGAGGTCGGAAACCTGCGACACCTGGATACGCCGGACCGAACCGTCGGGGGACTGGGCGAAGGCACCGTCGCCGGCACTTGCCCACCATCGGCGGCCGAGCGCCGGTGCGCTGACAACTCCGACCCGGGGAACCCCGTCGACGAGCAGTGAGATCAGGGTCGCCCACACCGGAACGCCGCGGACGAAGTTCTTGGTGCCGTCGATCGGATCGATCACCCACTGGCGTCCGGTCAAGGCCACATCGCCACCGAACTCTTCACCGAGGACCGCGTCATCGGGCCGAATCTGCTGGAGTTCATTGCGCAGGCTTGTCTCGACCGCCAGATCGGCATCGGAAACCGGCGTCAGATCGGGTTTGGAATCAACCTGCAGATCCATGGCGCCGAACCGGTCGATGGTGATGATGTCGGCGAGCTCGGCCAGCGACAACGCGAGCTCTAGGTCGCTCGAAGCGTTCGGCAGGCCACTTGAGTCGGTCACGGTTTGCCACGCTACCCGGCACTAACCTGGAACCCACCGACCCCACCATCTCAGGAGCCAACCGGCCATGTTCGAGATCATCATCATCCTCATGTTCGCGGCGATGCTCGGCGCCGTACTCGTCCAGTGGCGGCGTTCGCGTCCGGGCCGGCCCACTGGCGGCGCGCCAGGGGACCCACGTTTTGTGAACCGGGTGCCGGGCACGTTGAAGGTGACGGGGGTGTCCGACAAACCCGTCGAAGGGGACAAGAACAACCAGGTCTTCTGCACGGTCTCGGGAACCATCACCGGCCCGGACACATCTCCGACCGACGTCTACGGCCGTTTTGTGGTCACCATGGCGATGAGTTGGCCGTCGATCGGGGACGAGATCCCGGTGACCTACAAGCCAGGCAAAGCCGAGTCGACGTGGGAGATCGCCGGCCCGATCGGTGACGAACCCGGCGGCGCCGGACCCAACCTGCGCAAAGACTGAGAACTACGCAGATAGGACTCTGTCCCCAAGACCGGTAGCCTGAGTGACCGTGCATCCAGACGTTTCAGCAGACATCGACGCCCTCGATTCGACCCTGACCACAGTGGAGAAGGTTCTCGATCTCGAGGAGCTCCGGCGACGGATCGACGAACTCGAGCATCAGGCCGCTGATCCGGAACTGTGGAACAACCAGGATCACGCCCAGAAAGTGACCAGCGAGCTCTCGCACGCGCAGACCGAATTGCGGCGCGTCTCCGAATTGCGCCAGCGTGTCGAGGACATGCCGCTGCTCTATGAGCTGGCCGAATCCGAAGAAGGCGACTCCCAGGTCGAGGCGCTCGCCGATGCCGATGCCGAGCGTGCCTCACTGCGCGCCGACATCGAGGCGATGGAAGTCAAGACCATGCTCGCCGGTGAGTACGACCACCGTGATGCGCTCGTCAACATCCGGTCCGGCGCCGGTGGCGTGGACGCCGCCGACTGGGCCGAGATGCTGATGCGCATGTACATCCGCTGGGCCGAGAAGCACGATCACAAGGTGGAGGTCTACGACACCTCCTACGCCGAAGAGGCCGGCCTCAAGTCCGCGACGTTCGCCGTGAAGGGGCCGTACATGTACGGCACACTCTCCATCGAAATGGGGACCCACCGGTTGGTGCGGATCAGCCCGTTCGACAACCAAGGGCGTCGCCAGACGTCGTTTGCCGAGGTCGAGGTGCTACCTGTGGTCGAAACCACAGATCATATCGACATCCCGGAAACCGAACTGCGCGTTGATGTTTACCGATCGTCCGGCCCCGGTGGGCAGTCTGTGAACACTACGGACTCCGCTGTACGGCTCACACATATTCCGACCGGTATCGTGGTGACTTGTCAGAACGAGAAGAGCCAATTGCAGAACAAGGCAGCCGCCATGCGCGTGCTGCAGGCAAAGCTTCTCGAACGTAAACGCAAAGAAGAGCGCGCCGAGATGGACGCTCTCAAGGGCGACGGCGGGTCCAGCTGGGGCAACCAGATGCGGTCATATGTGCTGCATCCGTACCAGATGGTCAAAGACCTGCGGACCGAGTACGAGGTCAACAACCCGACTGCGGTGCTCGATGGTGACATCGACGGATTCATCGAGTCGGGTATCCGGTGGAGGATGGCGCAGAACGCGAGCGCCTGAATCTGACGGCTACCCGATCGTCGGAGATCACGCAGCAGCCGCCGCCGCCATCACACGACCTGGAGGACCACCCGATTGATGCATGACTTCAATGCGCTTGTCACGGCTTCCCCGGACGGTCTGGCCGGATCGGATCGCTTGATCCGTTGGCTGTCCCTGCAGGGGCTATCGATCCTGCTGTGGGTGGTCGGTGCTCTGTTGGTGACCCGGTTCATCCAGTGGATGGTCAACAAGATCACCACCCGGATCGACGCGGGCTTCGCCGAATCCGACGCCCTGGTGCGATCGGAGGCCATCAAACATCGCCATTCCGTTGCGCAGGTGATCGCGTGGGGTGCCATCGCGATCGTCTACATCATCGCCGGTTTCAGCATCGTCCGTGAGCTCGGCGTGCCCATCACCGGGTTCGTGGCGCCGGCAACAGTGCTCGGCGCGGCTCTCGGTTTCGGTGCCCAGCGCATCGTGCAGGACCTGCTCTCGGGATTTTTCATCATCACCGAGAAGCAGTACGGATTCGGTGACGTCGTCAGTCTGGCGATCGTGGGTTCCGCGGAACCGGCAGAGGGCACCGTCGAAGATGTCACCCTGCGGATCACCAAGCTGCGCTCGGCGGACGGTGAGATGATCACGATTCCCAACGGGCAGATCGTGAAGGCCGTCAACCTGTCGAAGGACTGGGCCAGGTCGGTTGTCGACATCCCGCTACCGATCGGGGTCGACATGGGCCGGGTCAACGACCTGATCGCCCAGATCGGGGAGCAGGCGTTCAGCGACGCCCGCATGGGCAAGTTGCTGCTCGACGAACCGACCGCGATGGGCGTCATCGACATCGAGGTCGACACGGTGACCGTGCGGATCGTGGCGCGAACATTGCCCGGCCGCCAGTTCGAGGTCAGTCGGGACCTGCGATCGCGGCTCGTTCGGGCGTTCAGCCGGGCCGGTATCGCGCTCGCTCCCGGATCGGTCATCGAAACCAGCGCGGTGGATCCCGCCGCTGCCGAGGAGGCAAGCCGATGAGCGACGAGACGCCGACCAACCCCACTGCCGCACAGCCGGCCGAACCGAAAAAGTCGCTGTGGGAACGCATTCCGCCACGGTTGTTCCACGGGAAGGTCCGGACCACCACCGTGGTCCTCGGTGTGCTGTTCCTCGCCGCGCTCGTCCTGTACGGCCAGCGGTCCGACCACTATGCGCAGGTGGACGAGCAAGACCGTCAGGCCAGGGTCGAGCAGGTGCAACAGCCGCGAACCACCACTCCGGTAACCGAGACCCCCGTGCCGGAACCGGAGTACAGCGAAACGCCGGAGTCCACGCAAGAACAGTCGACCACCACGACCCCCGAGACCGATCAGACCGTCGAGACGACAGAGCAAGAGCGAAACGGTCCGCAGACCCAAACGGTGCCGCCGCCGGCGTCCACGTCGGAGTCGACCCGCGGACTCCTGCCCGGACTGGAATTACCGACGATGAGTATCGCCCCGTGAATCGGGCTGTCGGGAACTGTGTCCGGCCCCGCCGGGCACGCCTGAGCGGTTTGTGGCACATCCGTGGTTACACTGGCAGACCGTGATCAGCGTCAAGAATGTGACGATGCAGTACAAGGCATCGACCCGGCCCGCACTGCGGGATTTGTCCCTCGACGTCGACAAAGGCGATTTCACGTTTCTCATCGGGCCCTCCGGCTCGGGCAAGTCGACGTTCTTTCGGCTGCTGCTGAAAGAAGACAAACCCACCACGGGTGATGTCTACGTCGGCGACTTCCACGTCAACAAGCTGCCCAGCCGGAAGGTGCCGAAGCTCCGGCAGTCGGTCGGATGTGTATTCCAGGACTTCCGGCTGTTGCAGCAGAAGTCGGTGGCCGAGAACGTGGCATTTGCCCTCGAGGTCATCGGAAAGCCGCGCAGCACCGTCGACAAGGTGGTGCCCGAGGTCCTCGAATACGTCGGGCTGTCCGGCAAGGCCGACCGCATGCCGTACGAGCTATCTGGTGGCGAGATGCAGCGCGTGGCGATAGCCCGCGCCATCGCGAACCGGCCGCTGCTCCTGCTCGCCGACGAGCCGACCGGAAACCTCGATCCCGACACCAGTCGCGAGATCGTCGAGGTCCTCGACCGGGTGAACCGCCGCGGAACCACCGTGGTGATGGCAACCCATGACCGGGCGATCGTCGATTCGATGCGCCGCCGGGTCCTCGAGTTCAGCAACGGACGCCTCGCCCGCGACGACGAGCACGGCGTGTACGGCCTCGGCGGCTGAGTAGCAGTCTCACCCTCAAGACTTTCGTTTCTGCAGTCCCGACCGGGAGGACACCCCAACTCACATGCGTGCGAGTTTCATATTGAGCGAGGTCCTCAACGGACTGCGCCGCAATATCACCATGACCATGGCCATGATCATCACCACTGCCATCACCCTTGGCATGTTCGGTGCCGGTCTGATGGTGGTCCAGATGGCCGACAAGACCCAGGAAATCTTCCTCGATCGGGTGGAGATGCAGATCTTCATCTCCGATGAGGTCACAGATGCCGACCCGAACTGCCAGAGCGCGCCGTGCCTGACGCTGCGGGAACAGATCGAGGCGGCCGACGGGGTCGACTCGGTGCAGTACATCGACCGGGCCGCGGCATTCCGTGACGCCACGACCAAGACCTTCGCCAACAACCCGGACATCGCCGCGCTGGTCCGCGAGGACACCTTGCCCGCGTCGTTCAAGGTCCGCATGGCCGATCCGGACAAGTTCGGAGCCGTGCTCGACGAGTTCCGCGACGCCGAAGGCGTGGACAGCGTGCTGGACCAGCGGGAACTGGTGAGCCGGATCTTCAGCGTGCTCGACGGCGCGCGCAACGCCGCATTCACGATCGCCCTCGTCCAGGCGATCGCCGCGATCCTGCTGATCGCGAACACCGTGCAGGTGGCCGCTTACACCCGCCGAACCGAGGTGGGCATCATGCGGTTGGTGGGTGCTACCCGCTGGTACACCCAGCTGCCATTTCTGCTCGAGGCGGTGATCGCGACACTGGTGGGTTCGTTGCTGGCGGTCGGCGGACTCTTCGGGGCCAAGGTGCTGTTCTTCGACAAGGCCCTCGAGGACCTGTACGGGGTCAACATCCTCGCCAAGATCGAGATCTCGGACGTGCTGTTCGTGGCGCCGTGGCTGGTCATCATCGGCGTGGTGATGTCGAGCCTGACCGCTTACGCGACGTTGCGGTTCTACGTCCGCGAATAAGGATGCGACACCCCCGCCTACTGCTGTGTATTGTTGCGGGGCCATCGATGACGCCGCCAGGCGCCGACGTGATCGACGAACTGAGAGTAGGTGAAAAGGATGAAGGAAAAGGGCCGCAAGGCAATCGCGACGAACCGTAAGGCGCGGCACAACTACGCCATCCTCGACACCTATGAAGCCGGTATCGCGTTGGTGGGAACCGAGGTGAAGAGCCTGCGCGAAGGAAAAGCCTCGTTGGTGGACGCGTTCGCGACTGTCGACAACGGTGAGGTCTGGCTCCGCGGACTGCACATCCCGGAATACGGCAACGGTACGTGGACCAACCACGCGCCTCGGCGCAGTCGCAAATTGTTGATGCACCGCAAGGAGATCGACGGCCTGGTCGGCAAGATTCGGGACGGCAACCTGACCCTGGTGCCGCTGTCGATGTACTTCAACGACGGCAAGGTGAAGGTCGAACTGGCGCTGGCGCGAGGCAAACAGGCCCACGACAAGCGCCACGATCTGGCCAAACGCGACGCCGAACGCGAGGTCACCCGGGAGCTGGGGCGTCGCGTGAAGGGTATGCGCTGACCTACGGTCG
This sequence comes from Williamsia sp. Y844, assembly GCF_056786475.1. Lineage (NCBI taxonomy): Bacteria > Bacillati > Actinomycetota > Actinomycetes > Mycobacteriales > Nocardiaceae > Williamsia > Williamsia sp. Y844. The sequence continues at coordinate 432,268 of NZ_JBXCJB010000001.1, read as the reverse complement.
AGACCTCGGTCCTCGGCCCGATCTCAGCCCGGCACCGACTCGTACCCCGAGCACGTCTGGCGGTAGGGGATGTCGGGCAGGAGGTCTTTCCACTTGCTCTCGGTCATCCCGCCTGCCGTGGCCTGGCAGAGCCCGGTGTCGGCCGTCACCTGATGGGTCCACCAGCGCAGCGCACCGTTCTCACCCGCGCCTGCCAGATGTTTGCCATCCGGACTGAAGGCAACCTGCCAGCGCACGGTGCCCGGAGGCGTCACCGTTCGGCCGATCGCGGTGGGATGGGTCATCTGGCGTAGGTCCCACATGCGCACGGTCTGGTCGTCGCTGCCCGTGGCGAGCATGGAGCCACTCGGGTCGAAGGTCACCGACCGCACCGTCGACTCGTGTCCGGTCACCTTCACCGCGTTCGAATCAAGGGCGTCGAGATTCCAGAGCCGAACGGTCTGGTCGTCGCTGCCGGTCGCCACCCACTGTGAGTCCGGACTGATCGCCACCGCGTTGATGGGTCCACTGTGCCCCGGGTAGATCTGCGACAGCGGAGAGCCCTTCTGCAGGTCCCACAGGTGCAGGTTCTTGTCGCTGCTCGCGGCGGCCAGATAGCGCCCATCCGGTGAGAACGCCACGTCGTTGATCCACCCCTGAGGTCCGGTCAGCGGCGCCCCCGCCGCGACCGGTTTGCGCCGATCGGTCAGGTTCCAGATCTGCACGCTCTGATCATCGAAGGCGGTCGCCAACGACATCGAGTCGGGGGAGAAGTCCAGCCCGTGGGTGTACCGCGCGCGGGAGTTCAGCGGCGCGCCGAGCGGTCGCGGGGAGGCGGGGTCGGCGACGTCCCACAGGCGCACCTGGCCGGTACCCACGCCGGTGTACGCCAACGTGCGGCCGTCCCCGGACAAGGCGATGGTCTCGACCTCCTGAGGTCCGGCCGGGTCGACCAACAGAGCTATCGGGCGCGGGGCGTTGCCCTCGGTGGTGTCCCACATCCGCACCGTGCCATCACGCGACCCGGTTGCCATCAGTGACCCGGATGCGTTGAAGGCCGGTTGCGCGACCCGCCCCGTGTGGCCGAGGACGGTTGCGGCGGGCAGGGTCCAGAACCGGATGGCGCCGTCCTGTCCTCCGGTGATCAATCGGCCGTCCGGACCGCCGAACGCGACGGTGGTCAGACCACCGCTGCTGCCGGTCAGCGGCTGTCCGAGAAGCACCGGACGGGCCGGATCGGTCAGGCTCCAGACCTTGGCCGTGCCATCCCAGCTGGCCGTGGCCAACAGCGAGCCGTCGTGATTGAACTCGAGCGACCAGATCGCTGCGGTGTGCGCTTCGGAGGGAGCGCCCATGGCCTTGGGTGCGGTCCGGTCGGACATCGACCACATCCGGATGGTCTGGTCGTCGCTTGCGGTTGCCAGCAGTGATCCGTCCGGGCTGAACCTGACCGCGTGCACTGTGGCGTCGTAGCCGGTGAGAGGCGTGCCGAGTTGCTCGGGAGCCGCCGGATCGGTGGTGTCCCACACGATTGCGGTCCGGTCGTCGCTGCCGGTGACGAGGGTCTTGCCATCCGGTGAGAACGCCAGGGTGCGAAGTGCGTCGTCGTGCCCGGTCAGCACCTCTGTCTGGCCGGTCTCCAGGTTCCACAGGCGCGCGGTGTGGTCGTCGCCTGCGGTGGCGATCCAGCGGGTGACGCCGTCGGCTTCGGGTCGCACGGCGATCTGATAGACGGCCCCGGTGTGTCCGGTCAGCGGCGTGGCCGTGCGTAGATGTGCATTGGCCGGGTCCGTGACGTCCCAGACCTGAACGACGCCGTCGCCGTCGCCGGAGAACAGGGTGTCGCCGTCGGTGGAGTACTCGACGCTGGTGATCCACGACTGGTGTCCGGCCAGCGGCTGACCCATCGGGGTCGGCAGACCGGCTCCCGACTCCTGCCATAGCCGGACGGTGCGGTCGTAGCTTGCCGTCGCGACCAGGTTGCGGTTGTTGACGGCGATGTCGTACACGGCGCCTTGGTGTCCGTCCACCACACTTGCCAGCGCGGACGTCTGGGTTCCCATCAGCAGGGCGCTGGGCCGCGGGTCGTCGGGACGTTGCTCGGCGGCGGCCAGGGACAGGCGGGCCGAGACCGTGGGATCGACCGATTGCGTCAGCGCGGCCTGCGCCAGCAGCGCGTTGAACTGGGCGTCGGAGCGGTCGGCGTCGGCCTGGCGTTGCTGCTGCACCGCGACCAGCGCTGCCATCGCCGTGGTCAGCAGCAAGATCACCAGGAGCAGGACCAGGCCGCGGCGCAACCGGGAGCCCCGGCGTGAGGATTCTCGGGCCGCACCGAGGAACTCGACTGTGATCGGTGAAATCGGACTGCGCGAGTCCTTCTGCCACTCGGTTGCCGATGCCAGGCGGGTGCCGCTGTAGAGCAGCGACCGTTCGTTGTCGTTGGCTTGCCATTCGCGCGCGTCCGCGTCGATACGCTGCCGGCGCAGGACGTCTTCGCGGTCGTCGTCGAGCCATTGCGACAGGCGCGGCCACGCCTCGATGACGGCCTCGTGGGCCAGGGTGGTCCCGCGTTCATCATGGACGACGATGCGGGCCTGGCCGAGTGCGTCGAGGATCGCCGGGGCCTGCGGATGGCGGTTGCGCAGTTCGACGGTCGGGACGTGGCGCCGGGTGCCGCGCCCGTCCTCTCCGATGTGGATCATGTGCAGCAGCAGGTCGCGGGCGACATCGCGCTGGACGTCGGTGAACTGCGACCAGCGCTCTTCGGCGCTGAGCGTGATGGCGCCGTGGACGCCGCCGGTTTCGCGGTATCCGGCGAGGGTGAGGACGTTGCCGGATCTGGCTTCCCAGGTGCGGTGAAGAGCGTGCGCCATCAGGGGGAGCACGCCCGGATCGGAGGGGACCGCGGTTGCGCTCCGCGAGGCGACACCGAGGTCGGACAGGATGACGTCGACCAGTCCGTCGGCCACCGAGAGTCCCACTGCGCCCGCTGGACCGACGATGGCGGAGGTGAGATCTGCGCGCGACATCCGGCCGAGCACCATCTGGTTGTGCACCAGCGAGTCGGTGAGGGCAGGGAGTTCCACGCACTGCTGGTAGAAGTCCGAACGCACCGCGACGACCACACCTGCGTAACTGCCCGGCGCGCAGAGCTCACTGTCGGGCAGTTGGGTCAGCATGGAGATGAACTTCGAGCGCTCGACATCGTCGCAGTTGGTGAACACCTCTTCGAACTGGTCGACGATGAGTACCCGCGGCGTGGCGGCACTCGCGGAACCCAGGGCTTCGGTGAGTGCCTGCGTGGGTCGCGAACCCGGGGTCATCGATGCGACCGTGTAGTCCGCGCCGATCGCCACGGCGAAGCCGGCCTGCAGGAGCGAGGATTTGCCCGACCCCGAGGCGCCGACCACAAATGTCAGTCGCCGGGATCCGAGGTTGGCGGTGAATCGCTCGACGAGTATCGAAATCGCCTTGGCTCTGCCGAAGTAGAAGTCGGTGTCGCAATCCGACAGTGGTGTCAGGCCGGGAAACGGGCAGACGTTCAGCCGCTCGAAATCAGGCTTCTCGACCGGCTTCGATCGGGTTTCCTTGCCCTTTTCCGGAATGGCCGGTGAGGTCAGTGCCTGGTTCCACAGGTTTTGCCATTCGACCATCGAGTAGAGCCCGCGGGACGGTGGTTCCGGACATCGTTTCCGGGCGGCGGCGATCAGGACGCGGAGTGTGGCCGCGAGCCCGTCGAACTTGGCGGGAACATTGCGGCCGGTTCGCCAATCGGACAGACGTTGTGGGGAGACAGCACCGGGACGGGGTGAATCGCCGGTGAGCATCGATGCGGAGGCGCGCGAGGCGAGGGTCTTGAGGGCCGGAGATCCGGCGATTTCGTGCAGCAATCGAAAGCGCGCGGCGAACTCGAGGCGGGCGTCGCGGGCCGCGATGCCCGGTGTCACTTCGTCCAACCCCGGTTCTGCCGATCTGTAGGAGAGCTAAATGATTGTTGATTGCGCCAACTGTTTTCACAACGAAACGAGATGTAGGTCACACGGCTCCCTGACTGTACGCAAAACGGTCTGGTTTGTTCAGGATCCGGACCGGACAGGGATTCATGCCCTGTGAACAGTACCTTTCAGCTCCGGAGAGTTTCCACAGGAGTCAAACATGAGATTCACATGAAGGATTAGGGATGCCTAACTAACGAGGAATTGGCCGCGGGTCCGGTCTGGCTCTGAGTTGGGGGCAACTCACAAGTCCCACGCGCACTGTCCATACGGACGTGAGCCTCAACAGGAGCATTCGAACAATGACCCGAAAACGATCTAGGGCCGGGGGTGGTGCCACGATCCTGATGGATCGTCGGCATCGTCGATGGCGCCCGGTGGTGGCGATGATGTTCGCCTCTCTCGCGGCGACCATGACAATGGGTGTGATGCCGGCGCTGGTTCAGTCGAACGTGTCGGCACGACCGATCAGCGACTGCCCGGACCTCCATGTGGTGGCGGTCCCGGGAACGTTGGATTCGAGTAACAGTCGGGATCCGCATGATCAAAGTGGCGTTCTCGCCCCAGTGATCGCGGATGCCGAGCGGGATGCGCCCGAAGGGTCGATGCAGACGACCTACGTGCCGTATCCCGCAGACTTCGGCTACACGTCGGACGGCACACCGTATGCACAATCGGTGGATGCCGGTGTGGCGGCGACGGAAGCACAGATCGCCCAGATCGAAGAGCAATGTGGATCCGACACCGAGATTGCGATTGTCGGATACAGCCAGGGCGCGGATATCGCCAGTCGGGTAGCGGCCGATATCGGTGCAGGTAATGGACCCGTACCGGCATCGCAGGTGCGTGGTGTCTACCTCATCTCCGACCCCAACCGGGGTGCGGGTGCAGATCTGGTTCCGGGTGCACCGGGACTGTCGGCACCGCTGAACGGTGCGCGGACCGCTGCGTCGAGTTCGGACGCCGCACTGGGCGCCGGCATGGACTCGCGACGTGGTTCCGAGTTCGGTGAGCTGACCGGGCGCGTTGTGTCCCTGTGTATGACCGGCGATTTCGCCTGTGCGATCCCTGACAATGCTCAGGTGGTCCGGATCGGTGCCAATGTGGCCGAACAGATCCACATCGACACGACCGATCCAGGACAGATCACGACAGATCTGGGGTCAGTGGTACTGCGGTCGGCGTTGCTGACCGGACTCCACGTGGTGACGACGCCGCACTGGATGCTGTCGTCGGAGACGTTGGGCGATGTGGTCGCAGCGACGACCGATCCGTACTACACGGTGCCGGACTACACGGACCCGTTGGTTGTCTTGCAGTCGGCTTACGGTGTGGCGACGTTTGCATCCGAGGTCTCGTCCACCTGGGAAGCAAAAGTGGCGCAAGAGTTCGTCCTCGGTATCAACAACAACGTCGGGGTGCTGCTCATGGCGGTGCACCCGGAGTACTGGTACCCGGGTATCTCGCACACCAGCTATTTCACTGATCCGGACGAGGCAGGCCTCACCGGCGCGAACTACGTGAGTTCGTGGCTGCGGGAGTCTGCGGTCAGCGACGCGCCGTCGGGAAGTGTCGAACCTGTTTCGGCTCCGGCGGAGACAACGTCGTCGACGACCGATCCGGTTGCCAACGGCGTGACCACCGGAGTTGCGGTTGCCCAGGTGGGCGCAGTAATCGTTCGGCAACTGCCAAAGGTTGCCGACGCGGTCACTGACGAGGTCGACAACGTTGCTCGGGGAACCGCGGTCGAGACCCAGGTCACCGATGTGACCGGGGCGATCGATCAGAGTGCGGCCGTGGTGGACGAGGTGTTCGACGGTATTGATCGGACTGTTGCCCAGGCCGAGCAGCGTCTCGACACGATCAAGCAGACGGTGTCCGATACCGTCGCACCGATCGTCGAGAAGGTCCGACCTGTCATCGACACCGTCGAGAAGGTCACTGACACCGTCGAGAAGGTCACCGAGATCGTCGACGCGGCGCAGCAGGGACCCGCTGGGCTCCTGCAGCTCGCCGATGCGATGTCGCAGAGCGGTACTGCCGACACGGTGTCGCAGACCGGGACCGCTGCAGTCGACTACGGAAAGTAGAGATCCGATCGGGGTACGTCCTCGACGAACTCTTGAGAGGGCCTCATCCCCGCGTGGTACGCGGCGGTGAGGCCCTTTTCGTATGTCCGGCCTGCCACGTCCGGCGTCTCGGCCGACAAAGGGCGTCGGCGAGCCGACAGGCAATTGGGCGTCGGCGAGCCGACAGGCAATTGGGAATGACAAGCGCGACAGGCTTGTTACAATGACTTGTCCGGTCGCTGCCAGCGGCTGGATCCTGCTAGAGATTCACCGACCAGGGGCTGAACGGTTTCGACTTGGTGCGTTGAGGTAGGGGAAGCGTGTCGGTGCAGGCTAGAGACCACCGTAAGCGTCGTAGCAACCAATTAAGCGCCGACAAAAATCAGCGCGACTACGCCCTCGCTGCCTAAGCGAAGGCTGGTCTGTCGGCCCGGGTGTGCTTCCGCCCCGGGTACCGGCATCATTCAGGGAGCTCACCACTGCGGTCGGTCGCGGACCACAGTGGGACATCCAACAGCGACTGGGATCGTCATCTCGGCTTGTTCGCGTGACTGAGAGATCCGAGTAGAGACTTAGCGAACTGCACACGGAGAAGCCCTACTGACACGGCGAAGGACCCGGGTTCGATTCCCGGCAGCTCCACCGTCTCGCAGAAGCGGGGAGAGGACCAGAAAAGGTTCTCTCCCCGCTTTTGTGTTCAGGGCTCCGATCAACAGTGGATTGGACGACGATGACTCAGGTTCCGAACATCACACTCAACAACGGAAACACCATCCCGCAGCTCGGATTCGGTGTGTTCCAGATCAAGCCGGAAGACACCGCCGACGCTGTGAAGACCGCACTCGCGGTCGGCTACCGCCACATCGACACCGCCGAGATGTACGGCAATGAAAAAGAGGTCGGCGAAGGGATCCGCGCGTCCGGGATCGCCCGTGACGAGATCTTCGTGACCAGCAAACTGAACAACACGTTCCACGAGCCCGATGCGGCCCGCAAAGCCTTCGACACCACGCTCAAGGACCTCGGACTCGAGCAGATCGACCTGTTCCTGATCCACTGGCCGCTGCCGACGCAGTACGGCGGCGACTACGTGTCGACCTGGAACACCCTGATCGAGTTCGCCGAGGACGGCCGCTCGAAGTCCGTCGGTGTGTCGAACTTTCAGCCGGCTCATCTCGACCGACTGGCTGCCGAAACATCTCTGGTGCCCGCGGTGAACCAGGTCGAGGTACACCCGTACTTCACCAACGAGGTCGCCCGGCAGTACGGCAAGGATCACGGCATCGCGACCGAGGCCTGGTCGCCCATCGCCCAGGGCAAGGTTCTGGGCGATCCGGTGATCACGGAGATCGCGAACAAGATCGGGAAGTCGACCGCACAGGTTGTCCTGCGCTGGCACATCCAGCGCGGCGACATCATCTTTCCGAAGTCCGTCACGGCAAAGCGCGTCGAAGAGAACTTCGCGATCTTCGACTTCGAACTCGACAGCGACGCGATCAGCGCGATCGATGGACTCGACAAGGGAGAGGACGGCCGCAACGGCCCCAACCCGGACACCTTCGACTGGGTGGGCTGACTCAGCCGGGCAACTCGAGGCGTTGCATCAACCACGGGGTGGCATCGGCGAATGCCTGCGACGCGAATGGCCAATCGTGGCGGCCGGTGACAGGCCGCATCACCGTGGTGATGTTGTTGGCGTCGGCGACCTTTGAGAGCTTTTCCGCAGCCCGGAGCTGTGGGGAGGTGAGACCACCTGTCTGCTTTGACGGGTGTCCTTCGGATTCAAACCAGCCTGCGGTGTCGGTGTATCTGCCGTGTTCGGCCATCGCTGTTGCGGGATCGCATTGAGCCCACTCTTTCTCGCGGCCTCCGTACAGGGTTTTGATGGTTTGCCGCCGATCCCCGAGGTTGGGGCCTTCATCACCCGAGATGTCGATGAAGGTGCTGAACTGATCCGGGTGTCTGACAACCAGGTTCACGGCACAGGTGCCGCCCATCGACCAGCCGGCGACCGCCCATCGGGCTGGTGAGTCGGAGGCGCCGAAGTTCGAGATCACGTACGGTCGAACCTCTTTGGTGATGTGGGTGTCCACGTTTCCGTGCGGGCCGTCCACGCATTCGGTGTCGTTGGTCAGCGATCCGGTCGGGTCGATCATCACCAGGATGGGTGCCTGTCCGCCGTGTTCGTCCGCGTACTTGCGCACGGTGGTGGGGGCATCGCCGCTGCGAACCCAGTCCTCGGGCGTGGTGACCACACCGCCGATCATGACCACCACCGGTAGTTGCGGTGGTGTCGTTCCGTCAAACCACGCCGGTGGCAGGTAGACGTACTCGGTGCGGTGCCGAAAGCCGCTGACAACATCGGGAATTCGGACCGGGACGAGCTTTCCGTCGGGTTGTGGTGCGCCACGTAGCCCGGACAGCGTGTTCAATCTGGCCTGATCGGGAAGTGGTTGCGACGACAACGCCTGCCACGCCCTGCCGGTTGTCGGAAAGAAGCCGGCCCACTGGTTGGCGGCCAACCCGACCGCGGCCGCGGTCAGCAGTACCGCCGTCAGACTCAGCGCACGACGCCACCAGCCCGTGCCCATCCAGCCGACCACCACCAGAACCGCCATCATCACGGTGGCGGACAACCAGATCCAGAACGTCAGTGGCGCCGCTTGTGGGGCGAGGTCGCGGTGGGCCAGAATCCAGTAGGTCCCGAGGGCGGCGACCACTGCAACCACCGTCGAAATCGGCACCCACAACAACCGCCACCGACGATTTCTCCAGCCGATCGCCGTCAGCATGGCCGCCACCGCCAGACCCTGCACCGCCGGTGGGAACCAACCACCGAACAGAGACACCCCCGCGAGATTCACAGGTCTGATCGTCCAGATACTTCCTGTGGGTTCGCTGTGTAGTCAGCTGCAAACGGCCAAGAAAGCCCAGTCCCGGGACATTTACGGGCAAATCGGCCGATGCCGCCCGTGACACCGGCTCAGCCGAAGCTCCGGACGAACCGCACCGCGGTCGATTGCCAGGTCCATACGTGGTCGAGGAGGGCATGGCCGCCGCCCTCGATCGGCACGTAGGTCGCATCCACGCCGCGTTCCTGCAGCTCGGCGATACCCTTGGCGGTGCGACTCGGATACGTTCGGATGTCCGCGGTTCCGTGTAGCGCAAGCACTTTCGCGTCGATGTTGATGTAACGCCAATCTCCGTGCTGCCACCACGGTGCCAACGCGAGTACTCCGGCCACCCGTTTGTCGGCGGCCAGCCGAGCGGCCACGCGGCCACCCATCGAATGCCCGATGACGATTACCGGGGCGTCGGGTGCGGCCTGCAGCAGACGGTCGAGTGCCTGCTGGGCCCTGGCCATCGGGCTGTTCTCGTCGCCGTTCCAGCCGTATACCTCGTACACGGCTTGGCGGACGGCCACATCCGGCAGCGCGGTGAGCGACAACGTGAACGGGTACATGCGCAACGCCGCAGGTTGTTTCCGGCTGTACGGCTCGTGGGACGAGTCGGTGCCGCCCGGCAGCACCAGGACCGATGCCCTCGGTTTTCGGCCGGGGATCAGCACGTGCTCGGTGCGGGCGCGCCCGTCAGTCGATCGTTGATGAACGCCAAGGCAAACGGCACACCCGTTGCGATCGTCGACCCGTGGTCGCCGGGCAGGATGAGCGTCTGCACCCGGGTGCCCTGGCTGCACCACTTCGCGGCGGTGGCGAGAACTCGTGAGGTGGGGGTGAGTTGATCGTCGGCGCCCTGATAAAGCAGCACGGGAATCCGCGGTACCTCGGGAACCATCTGCACACTGTTCAGGTTCAGGGCGGCGGTACCGGCCGGATCATCCGGCAGACGTCCGCCGGTCACGACATCGGAGATCTTGAGTCCTGCCCCGGCGTCGATGATCTGTTGGGTGCAGGCATTGCGCATCTGGTTCGCCAAAGCCGTACCCCGTCCGTTGAGTTGTCGGGACAGGGGGAGTTCGGCCGGGTATTCGCGTTCCAGACCGACCGACGCGGCGAAGCCCAGCCCGAACAGCGGGTTTGCGGTGACGCCGAGGGTACGGGCGATGGCATCGAGGTTGACGGGGGTTCCGCCTGCGGAGAGTCCGACGAGGTTCAGTTCAGGGGCATAGGTCGGTTCGAGGACCGCGGCGAACGCGCTGGCCATCGCGCCACCGGAGTATCCGGCGAGCACGGTGGGGGTCGTGCCGACCCGGAATCGGGCGTCGGACTGCACCGCGCGGATGGAATCGAGAGTGATGGTGCCGCCCAGCCTGGCCGCGCCGTACGCGCTGGTGGGGCCCAGGTGGTCGGGCACGTTGACCGCGACACCCCGGGCCAGGGCCAATGCGATCAACTGTTGTTCTTGCAACCCGCCGGAGAACAGCTGGTGCGACGGTGCGCACTGCAGACCGAGGGAGTTGGTGAACGGCTGGTAGGAGAGCAGGTCGTGGCGGCCACCGCCGTCGGGGACGAGGAGCGTCGTCACCGCGGCGATCGGGTCACCGGCGGAGTTGGTGGTCCGGAACTGGATCTTCTGGGCGGTGGACCCCGGGAACGGGCTGCTCAGGTTCTGCACCTTGAGTACCTGTCCGTTGGCTGCCGAGTTCAGATTGCCGGGCGCGGCATAGAACGGGTCGCTGTTGGGGGCCGGCATGAACGGTGCCGCGCCCGCCGGGGCCGCGGTGAAGCCGGCGACTGCTGCAGCGGTGAGTGCAACGGCGGCAAGGCTTCGCAGGATTCGCCGTCTCATCGGTTTCCGAACACGCATGGTGCCCCTCCGTCCCCCAACCGAGGTTTCGTCGGACCGGAATGCTACCGGGCGCGACATTTCTACGGTGGAGTGTAGCCCGCTCACCCGACCTGCAAGGACGATCGGTGGCAGAATTCAGGGCGTCCAGTCGAAGTCGCCAGGACGCAGCGGACGGTTCGCCGGTTCGCTGCAGCACAACCGGAAGGAAAGACCAATGGCTCATCCGCGCGCGGGAACCGTGGCGTTGCCGGAAGATCTGATCGATGTGTCGGCTGTGTTCGATGCCTACTATTCCGGCAAACCAGATCCTGAAAACCCTTTGCAGCAAGTAGTTTTCGGTACTTCCGGCCATCGCGGATCGAGTCTGGACAACGCGTTCAACGAAGATCACATCGTGGCGACCACGCAGGCCATCGTCGAGTACCGGGCCGGTGCAGGCATCACCGGGCCACTGTTCATCGGCCGCGACACCCACGCCCTCTCACTGCCTGCCTGGCAGAGCGCGATCGAGGTCCTGGTTGCAGCTGGTGTCCGGGTCCTGGTCGACAGCCGAGACGGTTTCACTCCGACGCCGGCGTTGAGCCACGCGATCCTGACCCACAATCGGGGCAGTGGCCCGCAGGCCGACGGCATCGTTGTCACCCCGTCGCACAATCCGCCCCGTGACGGCGGTTTCAAATACAACCCACCCAACGGTGGCCCGGCGGACACCGACATCACCGGCTTGGTCGCCGCCCGCGCCAACGAGCTGCTCCGCAGCGGATTGTCCGGTGTGAAACGGATCCCCTTCGAGCGTGCCCAGAAATCGGAGTTCTACGGAACCTACGACTACCTCGCCGCGTACGTCGACGACCTGGCGTCGGTGATCGACATGGCGGCCATCCGGACCGCAGGTGTCCGAATCGGTGCCGACCCACTCGGTGGTGCCTCGGTCGGTTACTGGGGAGAGATCGGACGCCGCTACGACTTGCCGAACCTGACCGTGGTCAATCCCTCTGTGGATCCGGCATTTTCGTTCATGACCCTCGACACCGACGGCAAGATCCGGATGGATTGCAGCTCACCGAACGCGATGGCCTCGCTGATCAGTGCGCGCGATCAGTACGACATCGCCACCGGCAACGATGCCGACTCCGACCGGCACGGCATCGTGACCCCGGACGGTGGACTGATGAATCCGAATCACTTCCTGGCCGTTGCCATCGACTATCTGTTCACCCATCGCGGCGGTTGGTCGCCGAGTGCGGCGGTGGGCAAGACGCTGGTGTCGTCGTCGATGATCGACCGCGTTGTTGCCGGTATCGGGCGGAACCTGATCGAGGTGCCGGTCGGATTCAAGTGGTTTGTACCCGGACTCCTCGACGGCTCAGTAGGTTTCGGTGGTGAGGAGAGTGCCGGGGCGTCGTTCCTGCGCACCGATGGCACTGTGTGGACCACCGACAAGGATGGCATCATCTTGGCTCTGCTGGCCTCGGAGATCCTGGCGGTGACCGGCAAGACGCCTTCGCAGCGTTACGCGGAATTGGCGCAGCAGCATGGTGGTTCGCCGTCGTATGCGCGCATCGATGCTCCGGCCGACCGAGAGCAGAAGGCCAAGCTGGCGAAGCTTTCGGCGGCTCAGGTCACCGCGACCGAACTCGCCGGTGAGCCGATCACCGCGATCCTGACCGAGGCGCCGGGTAACGGGGCAAAGATCGGTGGATTGAAAGTGACCACCGAGAATGCCTGGTTCGCCGCGCGGCCCTCGGGTACCGAGGACGTCTACAAGATCTATGCCGAATCATTCAACGGGCCAGAGCATTTGGCGCAAGTGCAGGCGCAGGCGCAGGAACTTGTCGATGGTGTCCTGGGCTGAGCCGATGCCCTCAAATCAACCGGATGCCGGGACGCCGATCAGGTAACCGACGAGATAGGTTGCAGCGGCGGCGATCACGCCGAAGGCGAGTTGTCGCAGTGCACCTTTCCAGATCGGCTGGTTGGTGAACTGCGCGGCAATTCCACCTGCCAGGAGCAGTCCGATCGCGCCGACCACGAGGGCGGCGGTCAGCGACTCGAATCCGAACAGGTAGGTGATCAGCGGGACCACCGCACCGACGGAGAACATTGCAAATGATGAGACGGCCGCGACGATCGGCGACGGCTTGTCCTCAGGGTCGACGCCGAGCTCGTGGGTCAAGTGCAGATACACGGCCCGCTCGGTGTCTTCGTGGACCTCGGTTGCGGCGGCTTGTGCGGTGTCCTCGCTCATTCCCATGTCGACAAACGTCTCGATCAGTTCGTTCAGTTCGGCTTCGGGGTGTTTGGCGAGTTCGCGGCGTTCGACCGCGACTTCGGCGTCGATCTGTTCGTTCTGGGTGGTCACCGAGGTGTATTCACCCAGCGCCATCGAGAAGGCGCCTGCCGCGAGGCCGGACACCCCGCTGAGGATGATCGTGTGGCCCGACGCTCCGGCCGCACCGACGCCTGCGACCAGGCTGATGTTGGTGACCAGGCCATCCATCGCACCGAAGGTGGCCGCGCGTAGGCGTCCGCCTGCGACGTCGGCATGGGTGTGAGTGGCCTCGCTGCGCCCGGATTGGGGCGGATGGGGTTGCTCATGCGGAGGTATTCGCGGCGACACCTCGCGATCGTACGCCGGGCCATCGGCGGATCTGCTCAGATTGTTCTCAGGCGTCGCTCGATACCCTGGTAGGCGATGCGCGTGTGTCGCGCGGTGACTTCAGTCGGTGAGAATCGGTTCGGTGAGGACAAAGTGAGCAACAAGAAGAAGCAGTCGGTGCCCAAGGTGTCGGGCGGTAACTACCAGCCCCGTGCACAGTCGAGCACCACGACCTACATCCTGGCCGGACTGGCCGTGGTGGTCATCGCCGCCGTGGTGATCGGCGGGATCATCTGGAACAGCAACCGCGACAGCGGAACTGCAGACGTCAATGCCCTGGCATCGAGTGCCACCTTCACCGCGGGTGACGCGGCGGCACCCACGACGATCGATTTGTTCGAAGACTTCCAGTGCCCCGCCTGCCGCAACCTGGAGGAGTCCTCGGGTCCGGCGCTGACCGATGCGATCAACAGCGGCCAGCTGCAGGTCCGCTATCACATGCTGAACTTCCTGGACAAGCGATCCGGGTCGGGTGACTACAGCTCGCGCGCCGCGGGGGCGATGAAGTGTGTGGCGGACGGTGAGGACCAGAACGTCCAGTTGGCCTTCCATTCGAAGCTCTTCGAGGAGCAGCCCGCCGAAGGTGACGTCGACCACGACAATAAGGCGTTGGCCGCCTACGCCAAAGATGTCGGTGCCAATGAGGCGACGCAGCAGTGCATCGCGGACGGCGCTGAGGTGGCCGCTGCGCAGGCTTCTGCCAAGCAGTCGCAGGAAGAGCTGTCCGACGCGCTCGGCGGTCAGGTGGGCACACCCAGCGTGCTCCGCGACGGCAAGCAGGTCACGGTCACCAGTGGACCGGAATGGGTCGAGCAGCTGATCAGCTCCGACAACGGCTGAGCGGTGGGGCCCGACCGGGTCCCGCCGACGAGCGGATTTGGTCGGGCTCACGCTGATGGTGTAATTTCGGTCGAGCAAGCAGAGCGGAGAAATTAGCCGCAAAGCTTGCGAAAACCGAATACGGGGCTATGGCGCAGCTGGTAGCGCACCACACTGGCAGTGTGGGGGTCAGGGGTTCGAATCCCCTTAGCTCCACCCATAAGAGGCAGGTCAGAGGATATTTTCTCTGGCCTGCCTTTTTGTTGTGGGTTGGGCGGTGACTCAGGTGGTCAGTACCACTTTCAGTGCTTTCGTCTCCGCGGCCCGCCCGAAGATGTCGTAGGCCTCGAGAATGTCGTTCAGTGCGAACGTGTGGGAGACAAACGGTGTCGCGTCGAGCTTCTTCGAAGCGACCATCTTCAGCAGGGTGTCGGTGGTGTTCGTGTTGACCAACCCCATCGAAATGGCGATATTCGAAATCCACAGGGTCTCGAGTGGGAGGTTCACCCCGGTGCCGTGCACGCCGACGTTGGCGACGGTGCCCGCCGGGCGAACGATGTCGAGGCACATCGTGAAGGTGGCGGGGATACCGACGGCTTCGATCGCGACGTCGACCCCGAGCCCGTCCGTGAGCGCCACGACCTGTTCTTTCCAGTCCGCGTCGGAGGAAACCACCCCGTCGGTCGCCCCGAACTTCTTCGCCTCTGCAACACGGTTCGCGTCCAGGTCGATGGCGATGATCCGGGAGGGGCCGTAGAGGCCGGCTGTGAGCATCGCGGCCAGGCCGACCGGGCCTGCGCCGACCACCGCCACCACGTCACCGGGCTTCACCCGGCCGTACTGAACGCCGATCTCGTGACCGGTGGGCAGGATGTCCGACAACAGCACGCCTTCGGCGTCGCTGACCCCGTCGGGCAGCTTGTACACCGAGGTCTCGGCGAACGGCACCCGGACGTATTCGGCCTGGGTTCCGTCGATGAGATGTCCGAAGATCCAGCCGATCCCGGGCGCCCCCTCATCGGCCTGGCAGTGGGAGTAGACACCGTTCTTGCAGAAGCTGCACCGTCCGCAGGCGCTCACGCACGACAGGATGACGCGATCGCCCACGTTCAGTGTGGTCACCGCATCGCCGATCTCGGTGATGGTGCCCACGCCTTCATGGCCGAGAATGCGCCCCTCGACGACCGCCGGCACGTCGCCCTTGAGAATGTGGAGGTCCGTGCCGCAGATCGTGGTCGTATCGATTTTCACGATCACGTCGGTCGGATGTTTGATTGTCGGGTTGGGGACGTCGTCCCACGATTTCTTGCCGGGTCCGTGATACACAAGCGCCTTCATCAGTGCCTCCTATGCGGTATCCGGTCCTCCCGTTGAGGGCTGGACACTCCCCATTGTTCGTCGGCACAGTGTCGTTCGCAGGGCCTTGGGAACTCTGGCAACCCGACCGCTCAAGGAAACTCGGACGTGCCTACATCGTGGAATCGAGTTGGGCAACGATCAGCCGGGCCATGTTCGACGATCCCAGCGGTGTCGGGTGCCGGACCTGGGTCGCTGATCGGGGTGCGTTCCCTTCGAACCATCTCTTCGCCCCGGTGCACACGTCATGCCCGACCGCTGCCGCCACGATGTCGACATGGGTAGCGGCGGCCCTCTGCGCGGCCGACGACAGCACACCGTCGAATCGCTCGAAGAACCTGCCGACGAACATCGAATCGGCGGCCGAGATGTTCGCCTGCGGCACGCAACCCCGCGGTCCGAAGTATCCGAAATAGCCGCCATGGCCGACGACCACAACGCGCGCCTTCGGCGATCGGCGGCCGATCTCGGCGAGTACTGCATCGAGCTTGGCCGGTAGTGCCGCAAGTTTCGTGTCGATCGCCGCGCCGACAGCGGCGCTGGTGCGGCAGCGAGCGTCTGCAATGGGCAACGACGGGAAACAGGATGAGATCAACCCCCACCAGTCGATGTCGTTGCCCCCGATCGACAGCGTGACGAGTTTCGTGGTCTTCGACAGCGCATCGACTTGCGGCGGCAGCGGCCGAACCGCGAGCATCTGCTGCCCTTCGAGGACGTTGGCGGAGGTGGCGCCGATGCAGGCCACCGAGCGGTAGGTGAGACCCATCAGGGCGGCCACTTTCACCGGATATGCATCTGCGGTCCGGCCGCAATGGTCGCCGATCAGAACCGACATCCACGTCGGCGCGGCGGCACGCGAGTCGCCGAGCGCAACGTATTCCGGCCCTCGGGCGTCGGCGGTTGCCACCCCTGTGCCGGCGAACATCAGTAGGGCTACGAGTACTACGACCAGGATCTTCACCGGCGCAGCGTATGGGTGGCCGATCCCCATGAGGTGGCAAATCAGCAGCGCTCATACGAACGCGTGAGTGTTGTTTTCGGCCTCGCGTCTCGGCGCGGTCACCCCAGGTGCATTTCGGACCGTCGCACTCAATTCATGTACGGGAGTTGAGTTCTCGCCCTTCACGCTCGGGGGGATGCCCCTGAAGAACCGGCTTGTCGCGCTCCCGGCTCTCGGTTCGTCGACGCGGGTGTGAATTGAGGTAACTCCAGTCGCCGGATCGAGTAGTCGAGTACTCACGATGCGCCGCAGGGAATCGACTACCGTCGGATTCAGTCGACTGCGCCGCATGTGCAGGCTGGGCGCTTGGCTACGGATAGGGATGGCCGTGTCGTGAGCTTGCACCTACGCACAGGGGTCCGACAATGAGCGCTCAAGAACAGCAAGCCCTCGATTCCCTCTACGCGCTTGACAACGTGTTGACGATCAAGATTTCGATGTCGCAAAACGACTGGGATGCAGTGCGAACCGAGCAGCCGGCCGGTGGGAGGTGCAACTTCGACTGGTCCGGCGGCAGCCGGTACACATGGCAAAAGGCAATTTCGGTCGAGATTGAGGGAACCCGTTTCCCCGCTCGAACCACCTTCACCGAGGTCGGCATCAAGAAGAAATCGTTCTGCGGCTCGATCAGCAGCGAAAAGCCGTGCCTTCACATCGACTTCGGAAAATTCCGTAAGGCCAACGTTCCGGTCATCAACCAGCTCATCGGGTCACGCTATCTGACCCTCAACAATTCCATCCAGGATCCCTCTTACATTCGGCAGCCGCTGGGCTACAAACTGCTCGCCATGGCCGGCCTGCCCAACTCGCGATGCAACTTCGCCCGGGTCTTGGTGAACGGCAAGCCAATCGGCCAAGGGTTCGCGGGCGTCAACAGTCCGGGCGTCTTCGTCAACGCAGAACCGATCATGCCGCGCTATATCGAGCGCAACTTCAACGGCAACATGAAGGGGAACCTGTACGAACTCGAACACAACGACGATTTCGTCAGCAGCCGGTTGCAGTTCATCGGGGTGGAGTCGCTTTCCGAATTCGAGGACAAGGCCGACCTACGGGTCGCCATCGACCATATCGACGAACACGGACTGGCCGGGGCGAGCGAGGTATTCGACCTGGATCAGTTCATCCGGATCAATGCGATGGAATTTTTTCTGAAACATTGGGACGGCTACTCCAGAAACACCAACAACACCTATGTCTACAACGACACGGAAGCCGTGGCAGTACCTGGTGAGGACGACGTCAAGTTCAAGATGATCCCGTGGGGCCTCGACCAAACTCTCCAACCCACCAGACATTTCAAGCTCGACACCAGTGGGCTGATCGCGAAGCTGGTGCGCAACGACCCGGCACGCCGGGCGCAATTGATCGGTCAAATCAGGACCTATCGAGACACTGTGTTCGGTCGCGCTACCCAGGAGACCGTGCTGCATCCGATGATCGAAAAGATGGAGGCGCTGCTGAACGGATTCGGTGTGCCCAACGCGTCAGCGGAGTTGGGGGTGGTTCGGAAGCAATTGCGATTGGCCGGATCGGCCGGCTATCTTTGCGCCGGACTGCCGGACGCAGACGGGGCCTACATTCGCGACGACGTCACCAACGACTGTCTGCATGCCGGCAATTCTGAGGGGATTCCGGCGGGTACACCGAATCCGGTGAATTTCGAGGTCGTCCATCGCCGACGTCCGCCCGTTGTCGACGATTCGGATCTGTGGTGCTTCGACGATCTCGGATCGGGAAAGTCGGTTACCAGTAAGGCTTTCGACCGTTTGCTCCATGCTAGCTCGATTGTGTCGAGCCAAGGGCACAAGTTGCTCTACACCTGTGCGGCGAATAACAACGAAAGCGCCGAAGAGTTTTCGGTAGTTCCCATCGAGACGCCGGACACGTTCACCTTCAGTGGCTATTTCAACTTGGTCAGCATACGGACCGGTCTGAGTACGAAGTTCGGGTCCGACCCCACGCCGTCAGGCGAACCGAGAGTTCATCAGGATTCCGGCGAGTCCAAACTCTTCTTCACGTGATCGGTGCGACCGAGTACCGCGTACCCGCCATCGTCGTCGACAATGAGGATCTTGTTCGCGCCGCCGCTGGAAAACGTCGTGATGCCTTCTGGCTTCATGGATCGATGGAAGTCAACATCAAGCAGCAGGACCTCGTCGCTCCGGCCGTTCCACCTGCACAGCTGAAACGGTTCGTTGTCTCGACTGATCGCACGCCCCAACAGAATCAGGAAGTCGCCGGTTCGCTCGTCATAGGAAATATCCCGGATGCCCTGTCTCGCGATCGAGCGCGCGACGCGTGCGCGGAGGATGGATGGAGCCTCGATCGACGCCGTTGTCCACGAGGCTGCGCCGGCAGCGACGCGGATCACCACGACCGCGATTCCTCCGGGATTCGCGGGACCTCGCAGCCCGAACACGAGCGTGCTCGCGCGCGGATCCCAGGCCAGGCCTTCAACGTTGAGTCCGCCCGCGTCCGGTTCGCGGTCGCCGAGTACGGCGAGCGAGGGTTCGTTGGCCAGTAGCCACGCGCGGAATCCGTGCATGGCATCCGCGTGGAGGTCACCATCAGAGGTGTAGCGGACTCGCACCAACCCGTCGTTGACCTTTTCGCGTCTGGACCCGCCGCCGCCCGCGACACTGAATGACGACGCGATGACGAGGTAGGTCTCGCCCTGGCATTCGATGCTGGTGAGGCCTTCGGGATCGCGCAATATCCCATCGGCAATGCCGACCAGTGGGCGCCGCCGAACTTTGTCGACCTGTGCACCGTCGACGTCGAGCGTGAATTCGAAGAGCGCGCCCGGGTCCCGATTGTCGACGAAGACGAAGCGGCGCGGACCCACCTGCGCGACCCCCGAGGCGTTGAACGGCTTGGTGCCGTTCTTCTCACGGAACGGCGTCGACCTGACCTTCTTCCGTCTCCGGCCTGAGGCGACCCACCGCTCCACGTGATCCTTCCTACCACCGCACGCCGAGTCGCGGACTTGCATGCACTACTCCGGCCCAACTTCATCCACCTCGGTGACCTCCGAGGGCGTATTGCCCTTCGGCCCCGCTCTCGGGGCCGAAAGTGGTCACCGAATCAGGGTGTGTTGGCGCCGTCGACGGACCGGTGGACGTCGGACGCGTTCACCCTCACCCACGTGGGGTGTTTGGCCGAGCGATTGTCGCCCGATGACCTGCCACGCAGCCGTCTGATCGCCCACGGCGCCAGATGACTGCGGACGAAGCGCATGTTCTCGATGACCCGTCGCTTGTCGGCGTCGGTGGGTCGGTCGGGTACCGGGATCGTGTGGACACCGAGCGCGCGGAGGATGTGGGCCGCCACCCGTTGATGCCCGATCGGGTTCAGGTGCAGACGGTCATCAGACCAATAGACCGCGCGGCGGATCTCGCTGTCGTGGAACATGTCCACAAACGTGATGTCTTCGGCGTGGGCGAGGGTGGCGACCCCGGTGGTGAGGTACTCGCCGCGTCCGCGGATCTTCTCGCGCATCGGCAGCCCATCGGACGGGTCGGCGCCGGCGAGTAGGACGACCTCGATCCCGGCATCGCGGCACCGCCGCACTGCGGTGCGGGTCAGTTCGATGAGGCCGGGGAGGTCGCTGCCTCGGCGCAGCATGTCGTTGCCGCCGCCGTTGAACGTGAGCAGCGTCGGCAGCGGGTCCATCGACAGCGCCGCATCGATCTGCTCGGTGGCGATGGGCGCGAGCAGGCGACCGCGGATCGCGAGATTCGCGTAGTCGGCGCTGCCGTGTTCCGCGGCAAGCCCTGCTGCGACGAGATCTGCCCAACCACGCGGGTTCACACCGTCGGGTTCGTCGCCGACTCCCTCGGTGAAACTGTCTCCGACTGCAACGTAACGCATTGTGCTCCTGTAACTCTCGACTTCGGCGGTGGCGGTGGCGTCACCGATTGACATCTGTGCCCGATCGCCGGTCAGAACCAGTCCGGCCGGGCATCGAGGGTGGTGCGGTCGAGCGCGGCGACCAGCGACAGCTGTGCGGCGGTCTTGGGCAGCTCGTAGCGGAAGAAGTATTGGGCCGCAGCGCGTTTGCCGTCGTAGAAGTCGCCGGTCTTGGAGCCGACCGCGAGCAGCTGTTCGAGCCACATCCAGGCGATCACGATGTGGCCGGCAGCCTCGAGGTAGGCGGTTGCATTGGCCAGCGCGAGTGCGGGATCGCCCGACGACCAGACGGTTGTGGTTGTGGTGACCAGCTGGTCCAGGGCAGTTCGGAGGTCTGCCGCGTACACGGAGGCGGCATCATCGTCGGTGGCACGGTGGATGGCGTCGCCGATGGTCTCGGCGAGCTGCGTGAGCCCGGCACCACCCTGCATGACGACCTTGCGGCCGAGGAGGTCGAGTCCGTGGATGCCGTGCGCGCCTTCGTGGATCGGGTTCAGCCGGTTGTCGCGGTAGTACTGCTCGACGTCGTATTCCTTGGTGTAGCCGTAGCCGCCGAGGACCTGGATCGCCAGGCTGTTCGCCTCCAGACACCACTGGGATGGCCAACTCTTTGCGATCGGGGTGAGGACGTCGAGAAGAAGGCCGGCGCGATCCCGGTCCTCTCCGGTGCTGGTGCTCTGCTCGTCGACCAGTTTGCTGCAGTACAGGCCGAGAGCGAGAGCGCCTTCGACATAAGACTTTTGGGCCAGCAACATCCGCTTGACGTCGGCGTGCTCGATGATCGGGACGGGCCGCGACGCCGGGTCCTTCTGATCGACCGGTCGGCCCTGTGCCCGCACCTTGGCGTATTCGAGCGAGGCGAGATAGCCGGCGTAACCCAGTGAGGTGGCGAGGAAGCCGACTCCGATCCGGGCCTCGTTCATCATTTTGAACATATACGACAGGCCGCGGTGCTCCGTGCCGACGAGATAGCCCACCGCGCCCGATTCCGGTGTGGGAGAGTGGGTTCCGTCTCCGAAGTTCAGGAGGGTGTTCGTGGTCGCGCGGTTGCCCATCTTGTGATTGAGGCCGACGAGCGCAACGTCGTTGCGGGTACCGTCGGTCAAATATTTGGGAACGATGAACAGCGAGATCCCCTTGACCCCCGGGCCGCCGCCGGGCGCTTTGGCGAGGACCAGGTGGACGATGTTCTCAGACAATTCGTGATCGCCTGCCGAGATCCACATCTTGGTCCCGGTGATCCGGTAGGTGCCGTCGGACATCGGTTCGGCCTTGGTCGTGATGTCGGCGAGCGACGATCCGGCCTGCGGTTCGGACAGGCACATCGTGCCGAAGTATCGGCCTTCGACCATGGGTCGCACCCAGGTGTCGATCTGCTCGGGGGAGCCGTACTCGGCGACGAGATTCGCGTTGCCGACGGTGAGGAACGTATACGACGACATCGCTGCGTTGGCGGCCTGGAACCACGCCATCGCGGCCCTGTTGACAACGGTGGGCAGCTGCATGCCGCCCAGTGATTCATCGAACGAGCCCGACAGCAGTCCGGCTTTGACGAACTCGTCGATGCCGGCCCCGATGCCGTCCGGCAGCACGACCTTGCCGTCGTCCCCGATGAACGGTTCGTTCTGGTCGCCGATCTTGTTGACCGGGGCAAAGCGCTTGGTGGCGAGGTCTTCGCTGAGTTCGAGGATCGCGTCGAAGGTCTCCCGGGAATGCTCTGCGAACCGGTCACGGGTTGTCAGCTTCTCGACATCGAGCCATTCGTAGAGCATGAACTCGAGGTCGCGACGGGACAGTGGGGTGGCCATGGGACTCCTTCAAACCAAGCGATCGCTTATTTACTAAGCGTTCGCTTATGATGCCCTCGACAATGCGATCGGGTCAACCGGGCCACGATCGGGAGAACGAGGTCGCCAGATGGCTGTGACGAACGCCCGCGGCTCGGCTGCAGCGGAACGGATCCGCCAGGCGGCGATCGCCTCGTTCGCCGAACTGGGCTATGCCGGCACGTCGACCCGCGAGATCGCCAAGCGGCTTGGCATGAGTCCGGCGGCGATGTACCCGCACTTCGGGTCGAAAGAGGAACTGCTGTACGCGATCTCCTTGGAGGGGCACCGCGGTGTGCTGGCCGCGCTGCGCGCGGTTGACGAGCCTGTTTTGTCTGACAGTGATCGGCTCCGGGCTGTGGTGGGCGAGTTTGCGCGATGGCAGGCCGAGCAACACGAACTGGCGAAGGTGGTGCAGTACGAACTGCACGAACTCACCCGCGAGCACTATCTGACGATCACCGCCATCCGCCGCGACACCTCGGCGGTACTCGCGGCGATCGTGCGCCGTGGTGTCGACTCGGGGGAGTTCTCCGTCGCTGCCGCCGACGATGCGGTGCTGGCGTTGTCGTCGTTGTGCGTCGACGTGTGCCGATGGTTCCCGACCCGGAGTCATCGCGATCCGGTGGCGCTGGGTCAGGCGTACGGCGAACTGGCCGTGCGGATGGTGCGTTAGGCGCCGCGGTCGTTCATGGGTCATCTGCATCCAATATTGGTGCTCCGCAATGTTTTTGAATTGTCCGACAGGAATCGCGAAGGTTGTCGATACTCGCTCGATACTGGTGCCGAACCGGTTTCGCGTCGTTGTCTGTAGCGTGTGGAGACCGTAGGATCAAGGCCGTGCCAGAAACCTCGTACGCGCCCTGCGGCGATCTGAGTCTGGCTTACCAGGTGTTCGGCGATGGACCCGTCGACCTCGTCTTTGTCGGGCCTTTCGTCAGCCATATCGAGCTGTTCTGGACTCTGCCCGAATTCAAGGCCTTCTTCGACCAACTCGCCACGTTCTGTCGCGTCCTACTGTTTGACAAGGCAGGGGTCGGGCTGTCGGATCCGGTGGCGAAAGTTCGTACATTGGATGATCGGGTGACGGAGATCGAGGCCGTCATGGACGCCGCCGGCTTCGGAAAGGCCGCCGTATTCGGTATGAGCGAGGGAGGCACGGCCTCGATCCTGTTCGCGGCGAAACGGCCAGAGCGAACGCGGGCGTTGATCCTCTACGGCGCTTACCCGTTCATGGCAACCGGTTGGGACGACCTCGATCGAGATCCGGCGGAGGTGCGGAAGCGCTTCGTTTTCGACGCCGGTGAGGATTTGTCCGGGACCGGTGCGGACTACCTTCCGTCGACCGAGCAGATCGTCCGCCTTCAGAAATTGGGACGCGCGACCCGTTCGGAGTGGGGCACCGGTGCGGCAGCCAAGTGCATGTTCCCGTCAGTCCGGTCGATACGCCAGCTCGCAATGTTCGAGCGGATGAGCGCAAGCCCCGGGATGGTGCGGGCAACGGCCGAATCGGTTTTTCGGATCGATATCCGGACCATCCTGCCGACGATCACCGTGCCTTCCTTGGTCATTCATGCCCGTGAGGACTGCATGCCGGTGCAATGCGGCCGCTATCTCGCCGACCACATCCCGGAGGCGCGGTGGCTCGAAGTCGACGGCATGGACCACGCGCCCTGGATCACCGGTCCCGACAGGATCTTGGCCGCGATCGAGGAGTTCCTCACCGGTAGCCATGCCGCGCCTGCGCAATCCCATCGCGCGCTGCGCACCGTGTTGTTCACCGACATGGTTGCCTCGACCCGACACGCTGCGGCAGCGGGTGACGAGCGGTGGCGGGCGGTGCTGGCACGCTTTGGTGAGATGACCATCGCGGTCACCCAACGTTTCGGCGGCACGCTGGTCAAGAACACCGGCGACGGGCACCTCGCCACGTTCGACGGTCCAACGCAGGCGATTCGGTGTGCCGAGGCATTGCGTTCTGACGCCGAGACGCTGGGCATCGAGATCCGCGCGGGAATCCACACCGGCGAGTGTGAACTGCTCGACAACGACATCGGGGGACTCGCCGTACACATCGCGGCGCGGATCCTCGGCCAGGCCGGTGCCGGGGACATCCTCGTCTCGGGCACCGTCCGTGACCTGGTCGTCGGCTCGGGCACAGGCTTTGAGGTCCGCGGCAGCGTCGAGTTGCGCGGCGTGCCCGGCATGTGGCAACTCCTGGCGGTCGATCGGCATGATGCGCGGAAGAGGTCGGCCGAGGCCGTACTCGCGTCCGCCTCGACCCCCGGCCCTCGTCTCGCGATGCGCCGAACGGACCTCGCCGTGGGGATGATGGCGAGGCGGACACCGTGGATCCTTCGCGGGATGGCCCGCCTCGCCCCGACCACCCGTCGCAGCTGAACGCTTCGAAGTCAGCGCGATCGCAAGGATTCGCACACCGAGAAGTAGCGCGGCGGCGGCGGCCGTTGTCGCGGCTGGGCGGGGCTGCATTTCGACATCCGATGAGCGGTGTGGTCGGGGAGGTACTTGACAAGCCGGTGTGATTGGCCGCACAGTGTGAGTACGCAATGCGATCCAGACGTACGCAATGCGTACACACAAAGTCTGCGACCTGGGAGATCCTCATGACAACCACCGATTTCAACAGCCCGTCCGCGGTCGGTTCCGGCACTGCTGCCACCGACAAGTTCAAGAACGAGCGGGTCAGTGCCGACACCTCACCCGAGCGGGTCGCCGCCATCGCCAAGGATGCGCTGTCGGCCCTGCACAAGGTCATCCTCGACCACAACGTCACTTATCCCGAGTACCGCGTGCTCAAGCAATGGCTGATCGATGTCGGTGAGGGCGGCGAATGGCCCCTGTTCCTCGACGTCTTCATCGAGCACGCCGTCGAAGAGGTGCTGGCTCGAAGCCGTAAGGGCACCAAGGGCAGCATCGAGGGTCCCTACTACGTCGCGGATGCTCCGGAACTGCCCTCGGTCTGCACCCTGCCGATGCGGGATGTGGACCGCGAGCAGACGCTCCTGGTGTTCGGCGGTCAGGTCACCGATCTCGATGGCAAGGGCATCGACGGCGCGATCATCGAACTCTGGCACGCCGACGCAGACGGCTACTACTCGCAGTTCGCCGATCATCTGCCGCAGTGGAACCTGCGCGGCAAGATCATCACCGATGCCGAAGGTCGCTACGAGATCACCACGATTCAGCCTGCGCCGTACCAGATTCCGACCGATGGGCCGACCGGTGCATTCGTTCTTGCCCAGAATGGTCACCCGTGGCGTCCGGCGCACCTGCACCTGATCGTCTCGGCCCCGGGCAAAGAGTCCGTCACCACCCAGCTCTACTTCGACGGCGGAGAATGGATCGACAGCGACGTCGCATCAGCCACCAAGCCCGAGTTGATCCTGTCGCCGACACTCGGTGACGACGGCAAGAACCACGTCGGCTACGACTTTGCGCTCGATCCGGCGGGAAAGTAGCGCCCAGTGCCTGATCTGAAGATTGTCGAGGTCGCAACCCGGATCATCGACGTCCCCCTGGTCCGCAGCCACAAATTCGCGACCACCTCGATGGACGCCCAGCCGATCCTGCTGGTGTCGATCAAGACGGACGGTGGAGTGGTCGGTCACGGCGAAGGTGTTGTCCCGGGCGGTCCGTGGTGGGGCGGTGAATCGGTCGAGACGATGCAGGTCATCGTCGAGAAGTACATCACCCCGATTCTGTTGGGCCGCACCGTCGATGACCTGACCAAGATCATGCTCGACATCGAGCGGGTGGTGGCAAATGCACGGTTCGCCAAAGCCTCCGTCGAGATCGCCTTACACGATGCATGGGCGCGGTGTCTGAATGTCCCGGTGCACACATTGTTGGGCGGAGCCTTTCGCAACAGCGTCGACGTGACCTGGGCGCTCGGCGCCGCACCGGTCGCAGAGATCCTCGACGAGGCGATGGAAAAGCTCGATACCCGAATGCATTTCAGCTTCAAGCTGAAGATGGGTGCCCTCGAACCCGAGGTCGACACCCGGCGGATTCTCGACATCGTCGACGGACTCGGCGGGCGCGCGGGCGTGCGCGTCGACGTCAACGCTCGCTGGGATCGGTTCACCGCGTTGAAGTATCTTCCGCGTCTGGCCGACGGTGGTGTCGAACTCATCGAGCAGCCGACGCCGGGGGAGCAGATCGACGTCCTCGCCGAACTGAATCATCTTCTGCCGATACCGATCATGGCCGATGAGAGTGTCAGTACGCCGCATGACGCACTCGAGGTGGTCCGCCTCGGTGCCGCCGATGTCATCGCCATCAAGACCACCAAGTGCGGTGGCCTGGCGCGCAGTCGTGAAATCGCTGCCATCGCCAAGGCTGCAGGCATCGCCTGCCACGGGGCGACCTCAATCGAGGGACCGATCGGAACCGCGGCATCGATCCACTTCGCTTGCAGTGAGCCGGGCATCAACTTCGGGACCGAACTCTTCGGGCCGCTGCTCTTTGCCGTTGACATCCTGCAGGAGCCGCTGCGGTACGGCGACGGCCAGGTTCGGTTGCCGGAAGGCCCGGGACTCGGCGTAGAACTCGATATGGACATGGTCGACAAATTGACCCGGGACTGATCCGCGGAAAATCCGAAAGGTACACAGCAATGGCACTATTCCATGTACGCATGGACGTCGACATCCCCCGCGACCTCGACCCCGAGGTTCGGGCGCAGACACTCGCGAAAGAGAAGGCGTACTCGCAGGATCTGCAGCGTCAGGGCAAGTGGGTACACATCTGGCGGATCGCCGGAAAGTACAGCAACGTCAGCATCTTTGACGTCGAGACCCCGGACGAACTCCACGACCTGCTGTGGAACCTCCCGCTGTTCCCTTACATGAACATCGACATCCATCCGCTGGCCAAGCACCCTTCGTCGATCAAATAGACTGCGCCACAACCCAGAAGCACACACTCCAGTCATAAGCACACGTTCAAACATGTGTTTATGACTTAAGCGTGTGCTTTTGCCGTTGTCCCCAGTTGGCGGGGTGATCCACAGTCGCGACGAAACCGAAGAACGTCGCAGGTTTCGGTACTGGTGATCGACCATCATCGGCTTCTATGGACCTCACCCCCGATTCAGATGGCCTCATTCGCCGGAACACATTTGTTCATGGCGGTGGAGATGAGGCCGAACTGCGGCGGGCGAGGCGCCAGGGAAAGCTGGTACGGGTAACCCGCGGGGTGTACCGGCCTGTCGATCCCGACGAGAACGCCGACGACCCGATCTACGACGAGGCCTACCGCGAACTGGTGAAAGCGGTTGCCGGCAGATCGACGACCCGGGTTGTCAGCCACTCGTCGGCCGCGGTGATCCACGGGCTGAACCAGTTTGCGCCTGACCAGAGTCGCGTCCACTTCTACGTCCGCGCCGGCGGGCGCGTCGGCCGTGAGGTGCACCTGCACAAAGGCGCAGGAATGTTGACGACGTCGGATGTGGCCATCGTGGACGGGGTGCTGCTGACCAAGTTGGCGCTTACTGCATGCGACATTGCGCGTCAGGGGTCGTTCACGCAGGCGGTGGTGGTCCTGGACCATGCGCTTCGTCTGGGCGTCGACCGCCGAGAACTCGAAGCAGTTGTGAGCAGGTTGTCGAACACCAGCGGCATCGCAGTACTGCGCCGGGCGCTCGACGTCGCGGATCGAAACGCGGAGTCCGTCGGCGAGTCCGTGAGCCGGGCCCTGTTCATCGAATGGGTGGGCGTTCCGGTTCCGGCGCTACAGACCGAGTACCGCGACGAGTCGGGGAGATTGATTGCCCGAGTCGACTTCGACTGGGACGGAAAGGTGGTCGGCGAGTTCGACGGTCGGGTGAAGTACGAAAAGCATCGCCGTCCCGGCGAATCGGTGGCGGACGCCGTGGTCCGGGAGAAACGCCGCGAGGATCGGCTACGTGAGGATGGTCTGCTGGTGATCCGTTGGGTTTGGGACGACTTCCGAAATCCTGAGCAGTTGCGTGCGCGGATTCGCAGAGCACTCACCATCGCCGGTGTGATCTGACGACAGAAGCACACGTTCCAGTCATAAGCACACGTTGCAACATGTGCTTATGACTGGAACGTGTGCTTCTGTGGGGTCAGGCGGGGACGTCGGCGTCGACGAGGATGGTCGTGCCGGTTTTTGACTGGAGTTCGTCGTAGGTCACGTCGGGGGCGAGTTCGACCAGGCGCAGACCGGCGGGGGTGACGTCCAGGACCGCGAGATCGGTGATGATCCTTTGGACGCAGGCTTTTCCGGTCAGTGGCAGGTCGCAGGTGTCGAGGATCTTCGGGGCACCTTTGCGCGTGAGGTGATCCATCATCACGATGACCTTGCGGGCTCCGTGGACCAGATCCATCGCACCGCCCATGCCTTTGACCATCTGGCCGGGGACCATCCAGTTCGCCAGATCGCCGCAGGCACTGACCTGCATGGCGCCGAGCACTGCGACATCGACATGTCCACCGCGGATCATCGCAAACGAATCGGCCGAGTCGAAGTAGGAGGCGCCGGGGTTCACAGTGATGGTCTCTTTGCCCGCGTTGATGAGTTCCGGATCGAGTTCTTCCTCGGTCGGGTACGGACCCACACCCAATACGCCGTTCTCCGAATGCAATTCGACGGAGATGTCCGGCGGGAGGAAGCTCGGGACAAGGGTGGGCATGCCGATGCCGAGGTTGACGTATTGACCGTCCTCTAGTTCAGCGGCCACCCGGGCGGCCATCTGTGCGCGTGTCCAGCTCATGCTCGTACCGTCCTGTTCTCTATGCCCACCTCGACCTTGCCGACGTGAACCACGCGTTGGACGTGGATACCCGGGACATGTACCTGATCTGGATCGATGTCCCCGGGCTCGACAAGCTCTTCGACCTGGGCGATGGTGATTCGCCCGGCGGTCGCGGCAGGCGGATTGAAGTTGCGTGCGCTGCGGCGGAAGACGAGATTGCCGTGGCGATCGCCCTTCCATGCGTGCACAAGTGCGTAGTCGGTGACGATGCCGCGCTCGAGGACGTACGTTTCGCCGTCGAATACCCGGGTTTCCTTGGGTGGACTGGCCAGGAGGACGCCCCCCGATCCGTCGTAACGCAGTGGCAGTCCGCCTTCGGCCACCGCAGTGCCGACACCGGCCGGGGTGAAGAACGCGGAGATACCCGCACCACCGGCGCGGAGGCGCTCGGCAAGCGTGCCCTGCGGGGTCAGTTCGACCTCGAGTTCGCCGGAC
This sequence comes from Williamsia sp. Y844, assembly GCF_056786475.1. NCBI lineage: Bacteria > Bacillati > Actinomycetota > Actinomycetes > Mycobacteriales > Nocardiaceae > Williamsia > Williamsia sp. Y844. The sequence continues at coordinate 402,670 of NZ_JBXCJB010000001.1, read as the reverse complement.
AGATATTGCCGGGCGAACTCCTCGTTGGACCCGACGTAGGACGAGATCGTCCGCCGGATGCGGTGGTCATTGAGGAGCAGGCCGAGACCGAACCCGTTGGTGCCGCAGTTGTTGCTCACCGTTTCGAGGTTGGTTGCGCCCTGTTCGAGTAGGGCTTTGATGAGGACCTCCGGCACACCGACCAGACCGAAGCCGCCGACGGCGAGTGATGCGCCGTCAGGGATGTCGCTGACGGCCTGGGCTGGGGTGCTGATGACTTTGTCGAGCATATGGACACCGTAGCGCTTGTACGCATATAGTACAAGTGTACGATCAGCGTACAACGAAAGGGTGATGATGCCTGTCCGGTTAGGTCATGTGGTGAGCGGTGCCGGCGACGCCGCACAGACGGTTGTATTACTGGGGTCTCTCGGTTCGAACCGTTCGATGTGGGATCCGCAGCGAGAGGCCCTGGCGCGTGCCGGGAATCGGGTCATCGCCCTCGATCTCCGTGGGCACGGAACCTCGCCGACGCCGGTGGGACCGTACAGTGTCGCCGACCTTGCCGATGACGTGATCGTCACCCTGGATGAATTGGGTGTCAACGGGTTTCACGCCGTGGGACTCTCGCTCGGCGGTGCCATTGCGCAACAACTCGCCATCTCCTGTACGGCCCGCGTGAAGACATTGGCATTGCTCTGTACCGCGGCCAAGTTCGGTGAGCCCGACGCCTGGTTCGAGCGCGCGGCGACCGTCCGCGCACAGGGCTCCGCATCCATCGCCGAGGCCGTTGTCGACCGTTGGTTCACGAGCGATCTGGCATCCTCTGATCCCGCGTTGGTGCAAATGGCACTGAAGATGGTGCAGGGCACCGACAATGAGGGCTACGCGGCCTGCTGCGAGGCGTTGGCTCACTGGGATTCTCGCGATGAACTCGCAAAGATCACCGCGCCTACGCTGGCGATCGCCGGAGCCCAGGATCCCTCGACACCACCATCGACACTTCAGATTCTGGTCGACGGGATCGAAAGATCCCGACTCGAAATCCTCGATCCCGGAGCGCATCTGGTGAATCGAGAGCAGCCCGCCGCGGTGTCGGCGCTCCTCCGCGACCACATTTTGCGCTCATGACCGCCGGCTCCGGTGACCACGTCCAGTCACTTGCCCGCGGGCTGGCGGTGATCCGCGCGTTCGATGCCGACCATCCCCGGCAGACCGTCAGCGAGGTGGCGGCGTCCACCGGGCTGTCACGGCCGGCTGCGCGACGGTTCCTTCTGACCCTCGCCGATCTCGGGTACGTGCGATCTGACGGCACTGCTTTCTGGCTCACCCCGCGCGTGCTGGACCTCGGTTACAGCTACTTGTCCAGCCTGTCGCTGCCGGAGGTCGCCGGACCCCATCTCGAAGCGCTGACTGCCACGGTGCACGAATCGGCATCGGTGTCGATACTCGACGGCGACGACATCGTCTACGTGGCGCGCGTGCCGGTGAGCCGGATCATGGCGGTGTCCATCACGATCGGCACCCGATTCCCGGCATACGCGACGTCGATGGGGCGTGTCCTGCTCGCGGGTCTGGAACCGTCGGACCTCGACGATTACCTCGATCGGGTGTCGCCGGTCGCCCTGACCGAACGCACCAAGCTCACGACCACCGAACTGCGGGACGAGATCGAGCGGGTCCGGCACGACGGGTTCTGCATCGTCGACGAGGAACTCGAATTGGGTCTGCGTTCGCTGGCGGCACCGATCGATGGGCGTGACGGCTCGGTGATCGCTGCGGTGAACATGTCCACCCAATCCGCGCGGTACAGCCTCGATGCCGTGCGCGGCGACCTGCTTCCCGAACTGCTGAAGACCGCGACGGCCATCACCGCCGACGTGGCCCGTGCAGCATCCGCACGCTGATCGACAACAGGAGAATCCGCCACCTGACGGCCCGCCGTCTGCCCGCAATGCGTACGGTGGAGCCCGCGGACAACCGGGAGGGACACCTGTGACCGAGATCGGTGTGGACAGAGATCGGGACTACATCCAGAGCATCGAGCGCGGCTTTGCCGTACTCCTCGCTTTCGATGCCGATCGGCCGAACCCGACGTTGGCCGAATTGGCCACCGCCACCGAACTTTCGCGGCCTGCGGTGCGCAGGATCCTGCTGACACTGCAGCGTTTGGGTTACGTCGCCGGATCCGGCGGGCGGTGGTCCCTGACCCCTCGCGTGCTGAGCATCGGGCAGCATTACACCGCGTCCCACTCGCTCGCAGACACCGCGATGCCCCACCTGCTGCGAATCGCGGAGACAACCCATGAGTCGGCATCGTTGGGTGTGCTCGACGGGTCGGATGTGGTCTACGCGGCGCGTGTCCCGGTCCGTCGGATCATGAGCATCAATGTGTCGGTCGGGACGCGGATCCCGGCGTACGCCACATCGATGGGCCGGGTTCTGCTGGCCTGGGCATCGCCGGCCGCTGTGGAGTCGCTCATCGAGCAGACCGACTTCGGGCACCGATTGACGGAGTCGACGGTCGCTTCCGGCGCCGACCTCGAACGCGAGCTCGAAAACATCCGGACGCGCGGATACGCGTTGACCGAACAGGAACTCGAAGTGGGGTTGATCTCGCTCGCGGCACCGGTGCGAGATGCCGGCGGAACGGTGGTCGGCGCGCTGGCCTGCTCGACGTCATCGGCGCGGTCGACTGCCGAATCCTTTGCGGCAGAGACTGCTGACTTCCTCGTCGAGGTCGCGGCCGATCTGACTACCGATCTGGGCGGCAGACACCGCTGAGGGCTAGTGGTACCGATTTGCCAGCTCGACGCGCGACCGCAAGCCGAGCTTCGAATAGATGCGGGTGAGATGGTACTGCACCGTTTTGGGTGAGACGTAGAGCTCTGCGGCCACTTCTTTGTTCGTAAGTCCTTGGGAAACAAGCTTTATGACCGCGCCTTCTTGGGGTGTCAGCCCGGCGTCCGCGCGTGAAAGGGTGGCGTTCACGCCCCCGGCCCGCAGTTCCCGGTCGCAGCGTTCGGAGTATGTTGTTGCACCCAATGACGCGTAGATGTCGCGCGCGGCGGACAGGAGTGGGTCCGCTGACCGCCGCTTACCTGCCCGGCGCAGGGTCTGGCCGTAGGCAAAATTGACGCGCGCCAAGTCGTAGCGCAGCGGTAGGCCGTCAAGCAACGACAGTGCCTTCTCGAAGGACCGCCGTGCGCCTGGGAGATCGCCAGACGCTCCGAGAAGTCGCCCGCGTGCGTATCCGAGTCGGGCCAGTGTCGACCGGTGATCGGCCTTGCCTGCGAGTTCTTCCTGTGTGTCCAACAGGGATTGGGCGGCGGCGAATTGCCCGTCTATCACCAGGGCATTGGCCAGAACATCGGCCCACGGCCAGAAGCCGGGCTGTTCGAGCGCGGTTCCCGGCGCCATGGCGCGGACCGGATCCAGTGCGCGGATCACGGCTACGTAGTCGGCGTTCGCCTCGGCGATCTGGGCCCGGGCGATCAGCGTCGGTGCCCGCATGATCTCGTAGTCCCGCGTGACGGTCTCGGCGGCACGCAGGGCATCGTGGGCGTGGTCCCAGGACCCCCGCAACACATGGACCTGGGCTGCAGTCCATTCCAACAGTGGTGTGACCAGCACGATTCCGCTCGCATCGGCCAACCGGCGACCATCGGCAACGGTGCTCAGCGCCTGGTCCCAATCGCCGGTGAGGAACTGCAGTCGGGCCAGCCAGCCGTAGGCCCACATCGAGATTCGCGCGGAACCGCCCATATGGGCGGTGGCAACGGCGGTTTCGAGATTGGTACGGGCGCCGTCGATGTCGTCGTTGGCAAGTTGGAGCCAGCCTCGGCCGAGACTGACACGCTGTGCCTGGACGCCGGGGTGCACGCGCTGTGCCAGGCCTCGATAGGCATCGTCGGCCAGATCCGGCCGGCCTGCCGACGCGAGACCCAGGCCGCGGATCGCTTCCGCCTCGATGGCGGCGGGGGAGTCGGGCTGCGCCAAAGCCAGTGCGCGGTCAACCCATTCGACCACCTCGTGGCCGCGGCAGCGACTCAACGAATGCAGGACGTGGCGCTGGGCGATGAGTGCTGCCACCTCGGGGTCGGTGCTGCTGTCGACGATGTCCCACGCCCGCTGCATCCGGATCTCGGCTTCGGCGGCGCGGCCACGAACGATCGCGAGATAGGCGAGCACCGCATTACCGAGTGCTGTCTCGGGCATTGCCTCGATATCAGGGACCAGCGAGAGGGCCGCCGCGGTATGGCCTGCTGCCACCAGTGAATCCGCGGTGCGGGTCAGACGGTCTTCGCGCGCCGACTTGTCGGTCGAGAGGCGACTGGCGGCCCTGAAGAGTTCGGCAGCTTCCGACCAGGCGCCTGCCATGCCGCGTTGGCGTGCCAGAACCTCGGCCTCGTCAGCCAGCTCCTCATCGGTGGTGGCGGTGGCGGTCACGCGGTGGATCAGGCTGCGGACCGGATCGTCGACGATGTCGGCGGCCCGCAGGTGGGCGCGGCCTCCCGAGGCGGCGCCCATGATGTCGAGGACCGCGACCCGGGTCAGCCGATCTCGGAGTACGGCGCCGTAGGAATGCCGGAGTTCGGATGCATCGATGAGCAGGCCCGCGGCTTTGCCCTCGTCGATGGCGGTCAGCGGTGACGGCGAATCAGCAAGTGTCACAGCCTCGGTGAACGAACCGGATCCGCCGAGGATGGCCAAGGCCTCGATCAGTGACCGTCCCTCCGGCCCGCACTGGCCGAGCTGCGCACGCACCCGCGAGACCACCCGCGGCGGTGCGGGCAGCGCTGTGCCCGGATGGGCCCAGGCCCCGGCGGGTAGTTCATCGAGCAGCTCCGTGACATGCCGTGGGTTGCCACCGGTGTGCTCGGTCAGCTCCGCGACCATCGCCGGATGGATCACCACTGCCCGGTGACACGCGAGCTCATAGACGGCCGCGGCGTCGAGGCCGTCGAGCACCACGATGTCGGAGGCGAGCTCGGTCGCCGGTGATGTCAGGTCGGTGATGGTCAGGACCACAAGCAGCGGCACACTGCGATGATGGCGGACCGCAGTTGTCAAGGCCTGCAAAGACTGTGTATCGGATTGCTCCGCGTCGTCGATGATCACCACACATGGTCCGGTGGAATCGGCTGCAGCCGAGGCATATTCGGCGATCTTTACGGCGGCCTCGCGAGGGTCGTGCGGCAGGTCTTGCCGGAAGAGTTGGTGGAGAACTGCGCCGGCGCTTGCGGACTCCCACGGCGCAGTGCTGGCCGACCACACCGATCCGTCGTGTGCTTCGGCGAGGGCTTGTACGAATGTGGTCTTCCCGATGCCTTCGTCGCCGCACACCGCGACGATCCGCGCGCCGTCGGTGGCGGTCGCTGCGAGTTGTGCAGCGATCGCCCCGAGTTCCCGGTCCCGCCCGACACAGACCGTCGCAGACCTCATCGGTCCATTCTAGGACCGGGTCGACCTATGTCCGGGGAGATTCACCCACAGTCTCCGCCCGCAACCGGGAGGACCGTCCCGGTGATGTACGACGCCTCGTCGGAGGCCAGGAAGCAGATGGCCGCGGACTGTTCCTCGAGGGTGCCGTACCGCTTCATGAGCGATGATCCGATCGTCTGATCGACATGAGCTTGCTGCCATGCGCGTTGGGTCTCATCCGCCGGTAGCGGCGTCCCGCGCGAGATGCGCCGCGGGGGAGCCTCGGTGCCGCCGGGTGCGGTCGCCACCACGCGGATACCGGCTTCGGCATACTCCATCGCCAGGGAGGCGGTGATCGCATTGATCCCGCCTTTGGCTGCCGAATACGGGATGCGGTTGATACCGCGCGTGGCGGCGGAGGAGACGTTGACGATGACACCACTGCCGTGGTCGACCATCGTCGGCAGGGCTGCGCGGCAGGTGTACAGGGTGGTGAGCAGCGAGCGGTCGATCTCCGCGCGGATCTCGGTGTCGGTGAACTCGATGAACGGTTTGAAGTTGATGGCGCCGCCGACATTGTTGATCAGGACGTCGACGTGGCCGAACGCCGACAGTGCCTGGTGGACAACGCTGTCCGCACCCGCCCAGTGTTCCAGGTCCGCGGTGACGCCAATGGCGTTGGCCCCGCCTGCAGTCAGCTCGTCGGCGAGTTCTTTGACGAGTTCGGACCGGTCGACGAGGACGAGTTCGCCGCCCTCGGCACTGATGCGGCGTGCGGTGTGCTCGCCGATACCCTGCGCGGCGCCGGTGACGACCACAACCTTCCCGGTGAATCTGCCGGGCGTGACGAAGCGTGGCGCGCGGGCTGCTCGGGTATCGGCCATGGCCCGGCGCATCGTCTGCTTGGATCTGTCGGCATGGGCGATGATCAGCGAGCGTGCGGTGTCGCGGTCGCCGGCCTCGAAGGCGGCAACGATGTCCATGTGGTCCTGAGCGCACAGCGGATGGCACCAAGTGGCGTTACGCAGTACCTCGCTCATCCGGCCTTTGACCCCCAGTGCCGTGTAGGCCTGCAGCAGGTGTTCGTTACCTGTCAGGGTGAACAGATAGTCGTGAAACGCGGCGTTGGTCTCCGTGTATTCGGCCGCGTCGACGAAATGATCGCCCGCCACGTGCGGCAGTGTGGACTCGGCGAGCAGTCGGTACCCGGCCAGCTGCCTGGTGCTCAAGCGGCCCAAGGTGACCTCGAGCGCGCCGAGTTCCAGAGCCGAACGCGCCTCGAAGATCGCATCGGACTCGTATACGGCCGGATGATCCTCGCCGATCTGGTAACCGCCGGTGCCCAGGGTGACAGGGCTCGTCGCCGGCACGCGCGGGGCCGTCGTGACCGCCGCCTGGACGGATTCGGGCTCTGCCGCGTCCGTATCGGGGACCCGGGTGTGGGGTTCGGTCACGGGTTCGGCGGGGAACATGATCTGCGCGGCGATCTGCCGCGGCGCGGTGCCCTCGTCGATCACCTCGACCGGCGTCGGCCAGGGTTCGATCTGCGCGGCCGGCAACATCGTCTGTGCGGCGATGGCACGTGCCTCCGGTGCCGGGATCAGTTCCTCGTCGGAACTCGGTTCCTCGGCCGGTGATTGGGTGTCCGCGGGTGTGGTGGCGGCAGGTACCGCGAGTGCGAACTTCTCGTAGTAGAAGCCGGTCGGTTCGATCCCGGCGTCCTTGACGTGGACTCGCACCGACTCGACCATCGGCGGTGGACCGCAGAGGTAGAGCGCGACATCTCCGTCGTAGAGATGTTGCGGTGCAATGAGACTCGTGACGTACCCCTTGTTGGGCGCGGCGCTGGTCGGATCGGTAACGCAGTGGTCCCAGGTGAATCCATCGAGCCGGGTGGCCAGTGCGTCGAGTGACGCGGTCTCCACCAGGTCGTTGTCGGTGCCGACACCGTAGATCAGGTGAATCTTGCGGGTGCTGCCCTCGGTGTCGAGCTTGCGCAACATGGACAGGATCGGTGCCAGTCCGGTACCGCCTGCCAGAAGTAGTACGGGACGGTCGCTTTCGCGGAGGAAGAACGAACCGTGAGGCCCGGTGAAGGTGAGGGTGTCGCCGATTGCCGCCCGGTCGGCGAGGTAGTCCGACATCGCGCCGCCAGGGTTGAGTTTGACCAGGAAGCTCAGCCGCTCATCGCCAGGGTCGTTGCTGAATGAGTAACTGCGAGTGACGTCGGTGCCGGGCACCGAGATGTTGACGTACTGCCCGGGCAGAAAGGCCAGTGCGGGCCGATTGGCGATCTCCACCGCGAACCGCACCGTGGTCGGTGAGAGGTGTTCGAGTTCAACAAGTGTGCCGGTGTAGGTGGCCGCCTCGGTTTTGGCGATCGCGGAGGTCGCGGCGATCTGGAGCACCAGATCCGACCGTGGCTTCATGCTGCACGGCAGTGCGTATCCGGCCGCTGCCTCGTCTTGCGACAGGGCGTCGTCGATGTAGTTTCCACCGTCGTAGTCGCCGGACTCGCAGAGTGCCTTGCAGGTGCCGCAGGCCCCATCGCGGCAGTCCAGCGGAATGTTGATGCGCTGACGGTACGAGGCGTCGGCCACCGTCTGGTCTTCCCGGCAGGTGATGAAACGGGTGACGCCGTCCTCGAATGACAGCGCGATCTGATGGTCGAGCTCTGTGGCGGCCGCCGAAGTGGGCGCCTGTTCGGTGGTTGTCATATCCGGATCCTCTAGAAGTGGTAGACGTCGACGACGTGGTGGATGTAGTCGTTCTTCAACACCACGGTCTTGCGCCGGATCAGGGGTTGCTCTCGGGAGAAGTCGATCGTGTAGAACGAGGTTCCGTAGTAGGGATCGACGGTCTTGTACCGGAAATACATGGTGTGCCAATTGAATCGAACATCAACCAGATCGCCGCGCCGTTCGATGACCTCGACGTTGCTGATGTTGTGGCTGGTGCGGGGTTCGGGAAGCGATGTGGCAGAAGAACGTTCGGTTCTGATTCGGAACACACGGTCCTCGAGGCCGCCCTTGTTGCCGTAGTAGATCAGCGAGATGTCGCGCTGTGGATCCTCGACCAGGCGATCGTTGTCGTCCCAGGAGGGCATCCAGTAGACGACGTCGTCGGCATAGCAGTCCAGCCACTTCTCGAACTCACGGTCGTCGAGGTATCGCGCTTCTCGGTAGAGGAACTGCTCGATGATGTTCTGCGTGATCAGGGCATTCCCGGTTTCGGTGCCCAGGGCTTTGCCCGTGTCGATACTGGTCATCGGCTTGCTCCCGTCTCGGTCTGTTCTTCTGCGGCCAGCGCCGTGCGCATGGTGTCGAGCCAGTAGCCGTGCTGGACCGGGTAGAGGCCTTCGTCCTCGTTCTTGACACCCGCCGAGACGATGTTCTCCATCCCGAGGGAGATGGCGACCTCGTCGGGACCGGTACGCCAATGCTGTGCACCGCGGCTCATGTCGTTCCAGGGAGCGGCCTGCGCCCGGAACGTGAGCTGGCAGGACCGGAACTCTTCGAGGTCGTCCGGGGTTGCCATGCCCGAGGCGTTGAAGAAGTCTTCGTATTGCCGGATCCGGTGCGCGCGGGCCGCATCGCTTTCCCCCTTGGGCGCAATGCAATAGATCGTGACCTCGGTCTTGTCCGGAGCGATCGGCCGGAAGTGTCGGATCTGCGTGGAGAACTGGTCCATCAGATACACATTCGGGTAGAGGCACAGGTTGCGTGAACCCTTGACCATGAACTCGCCCTTGGCATCTCCGAATTCTTCCTTGAGCTCATCGAGCTTGTCCCAGAGCGGTCGGTCCTGCGGATTTCCGGCCCAGGTCCACAGGCAGAGATGGCCGTTCGGATACGACCAGTACCCGCCGCCGGTCTTGCCCCAGCTGCCGGCGTCCAGCGCCTTGGTGTCGTTCTTCGACTCGCCGGTTCCGCGGCGCGATGTGGTCGCGGCATAGTTCCAGTGGGTCGCGGTCACGTGGTAACCGTCGGCACCGTTCTCCGCCTGCACCTTCCAGTTGCCGTCGTAGGTGTACGTCGAGGTGCCCCGCAATACCTCGAGGCCCTGTGGGGACTGATCGACGAGCATGTCGATGACGGTCGTGGTGTCACCCAGATGTTCACGGAGTGGCAGCACGTCGGCGCTCAGGCTGCCGAACAGGAATCCTCGGTAGCTGTCGAACCGGGCGACCCGGGTCATGTTGTGAGAACCGTTGACGTTGAACGACTCCGGATATCCGGCCCCTTCGGGATCCTTTACCTTGAGCAGTGTTCCGTCGTTGCGGAACGTCCAGCCGTGGAACGGGCAGGTCAACGTGGTTCGGTTGTCGGTCTTGCGCCGACAGATCATGGCACCGCGGTGGGCGCAGGCGTTCACCAGGCAGTGCAACTCACCCTGCTTGTCCCGGGTGATGACCACCGGCTGCCTGCCGATGTTCGTCGTGAAGTAGTCGCCGGGATCCGCCACCTGACTCTCGTGGGCGAGATAGATCCAGTTGCCCTCGAAGATGTGTTTCATCTCGAGTTCGAAGATGTCCTCGTCGGTGAAGATGCGTCGATTGGTACGGAATACCCCGGCCTCGGGATCGTCGATCACCGCATTGGCGAGGACATCCGCCACGTGGCCACGTTCGTTGGTTGTCGGTGCGCTCATCAGTGCCTCCAGGTGTGGGTTCTCCTGACACCGTCACACGAAGTGGCCTACATCACACTAGGCAAAGGCCTAGTGCTATCCAAGGGGGAGGGGCTGATCAGCGTGTGTGGCCGGCGAGACGGGCCATGATCCGCGACATCAGTTCCAGGTCAGAGCGAGGACCGCCGGGGGTTTCGGCGCCGTATCGCTCGATCTCGGCGGCGAGGTCGAGGGTGCGGGTCGGCGCAACACCGGGCACGATCTCTTCTTCGAGGCGGGAATCGGGCACCAGCCAAGTGACCTCGAATTCGATGCCGTCGGGGTCCCGGCCGTACAGGGCCTTGGTTCCGGCATGATTCGCCGCTCCATGCAGTGCGCCTGCAGCCTGGAGTCGATCGCGGGTGTTGGCGAGTTCGCGTAGGGTCTCGACCTCCCAGGCCAGGTGGTAGAGCCCAACCGAACCGTCGGCGGGACGAGGGCCGGTGGCCTGGAACAGGCCGAGATCGTGGTCGTTCGCGGAGTTCGAACCCCGGAGAAAAGCGCCGCCAGGGAAGTCGATCGGAAGCCGTTCGAATCCCAATAGGTCGCAATAGAAGACCGCGCTGCGCGTGACGTCCGAGACGAACAGGACAGCGTGATTCAGGCTGCGGATCGACATTGGAATTCCTTCGGTTGGCTCGGGTGGGGGGGCGGGCTCGACGCGCGCGGACTGATTGGTCTTGAGCATATGTTCGGTGCGTCGACGAACCGCCGATGTGACCCGCTACATAGTGTTTGAGTGACCTACGCGTTGTTTGAGTGACGTACGACGGCGTGCGCTGATGCTGAACTGAGAGAAAGCCGGGCTACTCCATGCAACTGAAAGACAACACCTTCCTCGTCACAGGCGGGGCCTCCGGTCTCGGCGCCGCGACCGCTGCCGCCATCGTCGAAGGAGGTGGGCGAGTGGTGATCGCAGACTTGCCGGCATCAGACGGCACGACAACCGCCAAGAGCCTCGGCGACGCGGCGCTGTTCGTACCCGCAGACATCACGGACGAGGTGTCGCTCACCGAAGCGCTCGACGCAGCCGAAGTTCACGGGCCCCTACGCGGAGCTGTGCACTGCGCCGGTCGCGGCGGAGACCGGATGCGGATCCTCGATCGGGACAAGAACCCGGCCCCGCTCGACAGTTTTCGACATGTCATCGAGGTCAACCTCATCGGTACGTACAACGTGCTGCGGCTGGTGGCCTCTCGCATCGCGCGTAATGAACCGATCGACGGTGAACGGGGCGCAATCGTGCTGACTGCCTCAGTCGCGGCATTCGATGGGCAGATCGGGCAAACGTCGTATACCGCATCCAAGGCCGCGGTCCACGGCATCACTCTCGTATCGGCACGTGACCTCGCCAGTGTGGGTATTCGGGTGAACACCATCGCCCCGGGTGTATTCGACACCCCGATGGTCGCTCGCCTCCGAGAGGACATCCGGGACGGGCTTGCCGCGGACGTTCCGTTCCCCAAGCGGCTCGGCGACCCCGGAGACTACGCGGGAATGGCACTTACCTTGCTACAGAACGGATATGTCAACGGCGAGACCATCCGCCTCGACGGTGCGATTCGGATGGCTCCACGCTGAAACTTCGTGGGGCGACACTCCTGATCGTGTCTACGGAAGTGGGTCTGATCTATTGCTTGCCGCATCCCGGCGAAGTAGGACTCCGAACGCTGATACGTTGTTAAGCGATGATTTGCCAGAGAAAACATTGACTGATTTTGGTTTGAACCCGACGAAGCTTTCGGACAACCACTTGAGGACGCGATATGGCCATTTCGACCGATAACCCCCAGAGTTCGGCCCCATCTGAAGGCTCTGACGCATCGACCAAATCGCCGCAAAAGGTCTCCGTGAACTGGCCGGTCTTCATCGGTTCCAGTGCAGGCATCATCGGGATCATCGTCTGGGCGCTGATCGATCAGGAGGGCGCCGACGACGTCATCGGCACTGCGGTGAACTGGGTCGCCACCAATCTCGGCTGGTTCTACATCCTGCTGGTCACGGTTGTCCTGGCCTTCGTGGTGTGGGCTGCGCTGTCATCGGTTGGCCGGGTCAAACTCGGGCCCGACCATTCGAAGCCGGTCTACAACCTGTTCTCCTGGACGGCCATGTTGTTTGCCGCCGGAATCGGTATCGACCTCATGTTCTTCTCGGTCGCCGAACCTGTCACGCAGTACCTCGCGCCACCGGAGGGTGAGGGTCAGACAACCGAGGCTGCTCGACAAGCGTTGACGTGGACGCTGTTTCATTACGGGATCATCGGCTGGGCCCTGTATGCGCTGATCGGCATGGCGCTGGGTTATTTTGCCTACCGGCACAACCTTCCGTTGAGCATCCGATCGGCCCTCTATCCGATCTTCGGGAAGCGGGTCGAGGGCGGCCTCGGCAATTTTGTCGACATAGCGGCGCTGCTCGGCGCGATCTTCGGTTTGGCGACCAGCCTGGGAATCGGTGTGGCCCAACTGAATGTGGGGCTCGACGAACTCTTCGGCATCGAACGAGGCACCTGGGCGCAGGCCGGACTCATCGCGGTCGCCGTTCTGATCGCCACGGTGTCGGCGGTTTCCGGCATCGACAAGGGTGTGCGTCGACTGTCCGAACTCAACGTGATCGTCGCCGTTGGCCTGATGCTCTTCATACTCATCGCCGGATCCACCGCGTACCTTTTCGATGGCATCGTGCAGAACACCGGCGACTTCATCAGCCGGTTCCCCGGGATGACCCTCGATACGTTTGCCTACGACCGGCCAGATGAATGGCTGTCGTCGTGGACCCTGTTCTTCTGGGCCTGGTGGATTGCCTGGGCGCCGTTTGTCGGCTTGTTCCTGGCCCGGATCTCGCGTGGACGAACGATCCGCCAGTTCGTGCTCGGTACCTTGACCGTCCCGTTCATGTTCATCCTGCTGTGGATCTCGATCTTCGGAAACAGTGCGATCGAACTGGTCCGTGGCGGTAACACAGAGTTCGGCGACACCGCGGTGAATGTGCCGGAGGAGGGGTTCTATGGCCTGCTCAAGGAGTATCCGGCCGCACCATTCCTGATTGTCGTCGCCACCATCACCGGGTTGCTGTTCTATGTGACCAGCGCAGATTCCGGGGCACTGGTGATGTCGCATTTCAGCTCGCGGATGCCGGACAACGAGTCCGACGGCCCGGCCTGGGTGCGGATCTTCTGGGCCGCGGCCACCGGCGTGCTGACCTTTTCGATGTTGTTGATCGGCGGCATCACCACGTTGCAGAACGCAACGATCATCATGGGTGTTCCGTTTGCCATCGTGATCGTCTTCATCATGCTGGGTTTGTTCAAAGCACTTCAAGTGGAGCAACACTGGGTCGAATCGGCGCGTCTGTCGATTCCGAAGGTGCTGTCCAGCCGGTCGGCAGGCGGGACTCCGCTGCACTGGCGGCAGCGCATCGCGCGTTCGGTGCGATACCCCGATGCCGCCGCGACCGAGCGGTACGCCAAGACCGTGGTCGGTCCGGCACTGCGCGAGGTCGCTGACGAATTGACCTCTGCCGGAAGGGAAGCGACGGTTGGTGAGCAACTGGTCGAATCGAGTGGCATCCACGCGTACCACCTCGATGTGCTGTATGTGGGGGAGCGGGGCTTCCATTACCAGGTCTATCCGACCGAACATCTGATCCCGCAGTACGGACGGCTACCGAAGAGTCCGGGCAAGTTCTTCCGACTCGAGGTCTTCACCGCCTCCGGCAGCAGCGGGTTCGATGTCTTCGGATTCTCCAAAGAACAGCTCATCAGCAACGTGCTCGATCACTATGAACGCCACCTCGAGTTCTTGCGTCGTTCGGTCGGCGGCGATTCGACAACGGTCGACGCCGCACCGGTCATCGACTGGTCCACCGACTTCGAGTCGATGCCCAACGGCGCAGATGACAAAGACGGCACGACACCGACCAGCAAAGAGGAGCCATGACCGCACAAACCCTGTTCATCAACGGCACGTGGGAATCCGCGGCCGACGGGGGCACCCGCGACATCGAGTGTCCCGCAACGCGCGAGCTGGTCGGCACGGTCAGCGAGGCAGGCCCGGCCGACACCGAGCGGGCGATCGCGGCGGCCCGAGCGGCATACGATGACGGCCGGTGGTCGTCGGTGCCCGCTGCTGATCGCGGTGCCTTCCTGCTCCGGGTGGCCGCGACTCTGCGGGAACGAAAATCGGAGTTCGCGCGCGCGGAAACCCTCGACACCGGCAAGCGCCTGATCGAGTCCGATATCGACATGGACGACATCACAGCCTGTTTCGAGTACTTCGGTCGTGCCGCGGCGCAGGATGCCGGTCGCCTCGTGGACGCCGGTAGCAACGAGGTCGTCAGCCGGATCCAGTACGAACCGGTGGGCGTCTGCGGGATGATCACGCCGTGGAACTACCCGCTGCTGCAAGCCGCATGGAAGATGGCACCTGCCCTGGCGGCCGGCTGCACCTTCATCCTCAAACCTGCTGAGCTGACGCCACATACCGCGATCTTGATGATGCGGGTCTTCGACGATCTGGGGCTGCCCCCGGGTGTGGCAAACCTGGTCACCGGCACCGGACCCCAGGCCGGCGCGGCTCTGTCGGAACATCCCGACATCGACATGGTCTCGTTCACCGGTGGCCTGGTCACCGGACGGGTCATCGCCGCTGCCGCTGCCGCGACGGTGAAGAAGGTCGCCCTCGAGTTGGGTGGCAAGAATCCGAACGTGATCTTCGCCGATGCCGATTTTGACGCCGCCGTCGACAACGCGCTCAACGGGGCATTTGTGCATTCGGGGCAGGTCTGCTCGGCGGGTGCGCGAATTGTGGTGCAGGACAGCATTGCCGAGAAGTTCACCGATGCGCTGGTCGCCCGGGCGAAGCAGATCCGGCTCGGCGGACCGTTCGACGACTCAGCTGAGACCGGCCCGCTGATCTCGGCCGCGCACCGGGACAAGGTCGACGCGTACATACGCAAGGGTGTCGCAGAAGGCGCACGGTTGCGTTGCGGTGGTGAATTCGGCACCGGCACATCGGGCGAATCCGATCTCGATGCCGGCTATTACTACCTGCCGACAGTTCTGGATCAGGTACGCCGGGGCATGTCCGTGGTGGTCGACGAGGCATTCGGCCCGGTGGTCACCGTCGAGACCTTCACCGACGAAGACGACGCCGTGGCGATCGCCAACGACACCGTGTACGGCCTTGCAGGCGCTGTCTGGACTCAGGATGCAGGCAAAGCGCAACGGGTGGCAAATCGGTTGCGGCACGGGACGATCTGGATCAACGACTATCATCCGTATCTCCCGCAGGCGGAGTGGGGCGGCTTCGGTCAATCAGGTGTCGGACGGGAGTTGGGGCCCATGGGCCTTGGTGAGTACCGCGAGGCCAAGCACGTCTACCAGAACATCGCGCCGGCGGTGACCGGCTGGTTCGAGGACACGAGTTCGGAGAACAGCAAATGAGCACAGAGCGGATTTTCGACTATGTGGTCGTCGGCGGCGGATCGGCCGGTTGTGCTGTTGCGGCACGACTGTCGGAGGATCCGTCGATCAGTGTTGCGCTGATCGAGGCCGGCCCCGACGATCACGGCATTCCTGAAGTGCTGCAACTCGATCGCTGGATGGAGTTGCTCGAGTCCGGCTACGACTGGGACTACGTGGTGGAGCCGCAGGAAAACGGCAACTCGTTCCTGCGTCACGCTCGGGCGCGGGTGATGGGTGGATGCTCGTCGCACAACTCGTGTATCGCATTCTGGCCACCCGCCGAGGACATCGACGAATGGGAATCGAAATACGGTGCGACGGGGTGGAACAAGGAGTCGGTGTGGCCGTTGATCAAGCGGCTCGAGACCAACGAAGACGCCGGCCCGGAGTATCCACACCACGGTGACAGCGGCCCGGTGCATCTGATGAACGTCCCACCGGCCGATCCCTGCGGTGTGGCATTGCTCGAAGCCTGCGCCGAAGCCGGGATCCCGACCGAGAAGTTCAACACCGGACCCACGGTTGTCCACGGCGCGAACTTCTTTCAGATCAATCGCCGCGCCGACGGCACCCGCTCGTCGTCGTCGGTGTCGTACATCCATCCGATCGCCGATCGCCCCAACTTCACACTGCTGACCGGGCTGCGGGCCAAGAAGCTCGTCTTCGACGGGACCCGTTGTGTGGGCGTCGATGTGGTCGACAACCAGTTCGGCCACACCAAGACGATCCGCGCGAACTCCGAAGTGGTGTTGTCGGCCGGTGCGGTGGATTCGCCGAAGCTGTTGATGTTGTCGGGGATCGGCCCGGCGGATCACCTGCGGGAGTTCGACATCGACGTGCTGGTGGATTCACCGGGCGTCGGATCGCATCTGCAGGATCACCCCGAAGGTGTGATCTCGTGGGAGGCGAAGCAGCCCATGCCAACTGAGTCAACGCAATGGTGGGAGATCGGCATCTTCGACACCGTCGACGACGGTCTCGATCGTCCGGACCTGATGATGCACTACGGATCTGTGCCCTTCGACATGCACACCGTTCGGCAGGGGTATCCGACGTCGGAGAACGTCTTTGTACTCACCCCGAACGTGACACATGCCCACTCACGCGGGTCGATCCGGCTACGGACCCGGGATTTTCGGGACAAACCGCTGGTCGATCCGCGCTACTTCACCGACCCCGACGGCTACGACATGAGAATCATGATCGCCGGGATCCGACGCGCCCGCGAGATCGTTGCGCAACCGGCGATGGAGCCGTGGGCAGGGGCCGAACTGTTCCCGGGCATCGACGTCCAGTCCGACGAGGATCTCGCCGACTACATCCGCCGTACGCACAACACCGTCTACCACCTGGCGGGCAGTGTCCGGATGGGCGCCGTCGACGACATCGACTCGCCGCTCGATCCAGAACTGCGGGTCAAAGGTGTGCTGGGGCTGCGGGTGGCGGACGCCTCCGTCTTCCCCGAACACACCACCGTGAACCCCAACATCACCGTGATGATGGTCGGTGAGCGTTGCGCGGACCTGATCCGCGCGACCCGCAGCTGACTCCCAAGTGAGCCGGGGGGTCTCGGGGCAGGGTCAGAGCTTGGGCTCGGGACACTCCGGGTTCGTGCACGCCGGCTCTGATTTCGTTTTGTGGATATCGCCCCCGAACGTGCGGAACTCGTGCACCTCGACCTCCATGTGTTGGCCGCAGGCAGGGCAGTGGTGAACGACCTGCTTTCTATATGTCTTGGTAGCCATACCCCACCGTAAAACTGTGACCCCTGTCACGTCCAGTGGAGTGTGGTACCGGTGTCGAAACGTGCTGATCATCAAGGTCTATCGGTGTTGGAACACCGTTCTCGATTCCGAGAAGGGTGCTCTTGGCCGTGTTACGTTGAGTGACCCGACACACACTCAGGAGTCCCATGACGACGTCGCATGCAGAGCCCACCT
Source organism: Williamsia sp. Y844 (assembly GCF_056786475.1). Taxonomy (NCBI): domain Bacteria; kingdom Bacillati; phylum Actinomycetota; class Actinomycetes; order Mycobacteriales; family Nocardiaceae; genus Williamsia; species Williamsia sp. Y844. The sequence goes on along the minus strand of NZ_JBXCJB010000001.1, from coordinate 385,198 downwards.
ACCGCGTGATCCAGTGGGCCACCGGAAAAGTCGGCCGCCAGGCGATACGACATTTTGTGGAGAATCCCGCTTTCGAGCTGGTCGGCGTCCTGGTCACCAACCCCGACAAGGTCGGGAAGGACGCCGGTGAACTCGTGGATCTGCCGGACACCGGTGTGATCGCCACGGACGACGTCGATGCCATCATCGCGCTGGACGCTGATTGCGTGCATTTTGCACCCCGAGGAACTCTGCCGGACCTCGACATGGTCTGTCGGCTGCTGCGATCAGGTAAGAACGTGGTCACCCCGATGGGCCCGTTCTTTCGTACAGAGCGCACCAGTGAATTCCTCGACACGGTCGAGGCGGCCTGCCAGGCCGGCGGCACCTCATTCCATGGGTCAGGCCTGCATCCGGGATTCGCGAGCGACCTCCTGCCGCTCACCTTGCTTCGCCTGATGAGCCGGGTCGACAGGGTCCACGTATACGAGACCGCGGACTTCCTCGCCCATCCGTCCAACTACATTCCGTCCCTTGGCTTCGGGCGCGCTCCCGACGATGTTCTCGCCAACCCGAGCCGTTCTCCGGACACCCATCACATCTATGCGCAGTCGATGGAGATGATCGCCCAGACCCTGGGCGCGACGATCACCGACATCACCACCACACTGGAATTGGCCACCGCCACCAAGGACATCGCTTATCCCGGTGGCGTTGTCGAGGCCGGAACAGTTGCAGGCCAACACTACGAATGGACCGCGTGGGCCGACGGCGCGCCACTGATCACGTTCCACGGTTTCTGGGTCATGGGAGCTGACATCGAACCCCGTTTTGATTGCGGGGACGACACCAACTACCGCGTGGTCATCGAGGGTGATCCGGGGCTGGATCTGAGCCTTTCCCGCGGCGTCCGCACCAACGACGACGACGGTAACGGCGCTCTGCCGTGGACGGGGTATATCGGCGCCAACGCCATCCCCGATGTCTGCGATGCGCAACCCGGCGTGATCACCCATCTCGAACTCGGCATCGTCCGTCCGCGCGGCCTGGTGCGGCCCGCTTCGGCGCCTGCCGTGGCGCGCTGACCGCACCACCTCGGGGTCTTCGTCGGCCCCGAGTTTGCGGCGTCACCGGCGCGGGTACCGAAAGAACATGGCACATGAACTCGACGGACAACAGATCGCGTTTCTCGTGGCACCCGAAGGTGCCGAACAGGTGGAGTTGACGCAGCCCTGGGAAGCGGTCCGCAGCGCCGGTGGCACGCCGCATCTGGTGTCGACGGAAGCCGGGAAGATCCAGGCCTACAACCACCTCGACAAGGCCGACACCTTTACGGTCGATGCCGTGGTCTCGGAGGTTCCATCTGCCGATTTCGATGCGCTCGTGCTACCCGGTGGTGTCGCCAACCCGGACAACCTGCGAACCGACCCCGACGCGGTGCAGTTCATCGCATCGTTCTTCACCGAGGGCAAACCGGTGGCGGCGATCTGTCATGCACCCTGGACGCTGGTGGAGGCCGACGTCCTCGGTGGGCGCACCCTGACGTCGTACCCGAGCGTGCGCACCGACATCACCAACGCCGGAGGCCAGTGGGTCGATCGCGAGGTCATGGTCTGCACCGAAGGCCCCAACGTGCTGATCACCAGCCGCAATCCCGACGACCTGCCGGCATTCGCCGATGCCCTGGTACGCGAGTTCGCGGCCGCCAAGTCCTGACCCGGGTCCGAGGTCTGTCCCATCGGCGGGCGGGTGTGTAAGGGTGGGCAGTCATGACGACAGTCCGGCGCCTCGGCGCGCACCTGGCCCGCTTCGGCCTCGCCCGTCCGCATTCGCTCGGCGACACCTTCATGACCGGTACGCCCGCGCCGATTCGTGGTCGCAAGATCGTGATCACAGGTGCATCGTCGGGGGTTGGTGAGTCCGCCGCACTGGCACTCGGCAAGCAAGGCGCCGAAATCATCCTGGTTGCCCGTGGCGCCGAGGGTTTGCAGGCAGTCCGGGACCGCGTTGTTGCCGACGGCGGTCTTGCGCATTGCCATCCCGCGGACCTGGCCGATGAAGCCGACGTCCGGCGGCTCGTCGATGAGATCCTCGCGGAACACGGCACGCCAGATGTGTTGGTCAACAATGCCGGACGGTCCATCCGGCGTACCGCCATCGACTCGGTCGACCGGCTGCACGACTATCGCCGCACCATGGCGGTGAACTACTTCGGTCCGGTTGGCCTGATGCTGGGGTTCCTGCCCGGCATGAAAGCGCGTGGGAGCGGGCACATCATCAACATCTCGACGTGGGGCGTGCCCGCCGGATCGATGCCGAAGTTCTCGGCATACGCGGGTTCGAAAGCCGCCCTGAGCATCGTCGGCCGGAGCATCGGAACAGAACTCGCCTGCGACGGAATCGTGGTCACCACGGTCTATTTCCCGCTCATCCGGACACCGATGATCGCACCCACCGCCGAATACAACGGGCTGCCCGCGCTGACGGCGGACGAGGCGGCGTCGTGGATCACCCACGCGGTCCGGCATCAGCCCGCCGAGGTGATGCCACGGTATGCGCGGGTCCTGCAGCGGGTGTCGGCGATTCGCGCCGCCGGAACAGACCGGTTGCTGGGCCGTGGCCTCACGTGACCACTTCTGACCAGATCGGCCGGTCGGGCTGTGCCGGGCCGAGTTTGCCAGGCATGCTTGAGTGATGACCGCACACCCGATGTTCCCGCTGGGAATCGCGTTGCTGCCCGGCGAACCGCTGAGTCTGCAGGTATTCGAGCACCGATACCGGCAGATGGTGGCCGACTGTACGGCGATCGACGGAACGAACAGCTTTGGTGTCGTGCTGATCTCGCGCGGCAGCGAGGTCGGTGGCGGCGAAGAACGAGTCGACGTCGGGACACTTGCGCAGATCGAAGAATGCACTGCCCAACCCGATGGGCGCTATCACCTGACGTGCGTCGGCACCGACCGCTTCCGGGTTCGGTCGTGGCTGCCCGACAACCCATATCCGATGGCAGACATCACGATGTGGCCGAGCACCGATCCCATCGCGTACCCGGCAGATCTGACGCCCCTTCGGGAGAGACTCGACGGTCTGTCGTCGGTACTGTCCCGTGTGCGCGGAATCGTTGTCGAAGACCGATTGGTCGAACCGCTGAGCGGCGATGGACCCATCGATGCCAAGGTCTACGACACCGCGGTCCGACTGGGTCTGGGGCCTGCAGACCGGTTGAAGGTCTTGTCTGCACCGGGCACTGTGGAACGGATCATCGAGTTGTGTCAGGCTATCGACGACCTGACCGCGGTTATCGAATTCTCCGGTCTGCCAGAGGATTAGTCACCGGAAACGGATGAGGGGACTGCGACGTGGGTTTGGCGACAGCAGCGGTATTCGTGTGGATCGGCATGGTGTTTGCGATCTCGTTCATCGAGGCGCCGCTGAAGTTCCGCGCGCCGGAGGTGACGCTGCGAATCGGACTGGGCATCGGTCGACTCGTGTTCCGCGCGTTGAACATTGCCGAGGCGGTGCTTGCCGCCGCCCTGGTGGCCGGGCTCATCATCGGATCGCCGACGTCGGCCACCGTGGCGGCGGCCGCTGTTGCCATCGGCGCGCTGGTCATCCAGATCGTGGGTGTGCGGCAGGCACTGACCCGTCGCTCGGACCGCGTGTTGGCCGGGGACGAGAGCGGGGCGGGCTCGCGCGCCCACCTGGTTTACATCGGTTTCGAGGTGGTCAAGTTCGCCGCACTGATCGCCTGCGGCGTGCTGTTGCTGTCCTAGAGTCGGATCAGTTCGACGACGCACCGGCCGCGATCAGCAGGATCACGAACAGGGCGATCCCGATCGTCCACAGGGCGACGGCCGCCCATCCGATGATCCGTCCGGCCTGGGCCATCCCGAGTCCGTCCTGGGTGCCGCCCGACGCGTTGATCTCGTCGATTGCCTTGTTGCCGAAGATGATCGCCGGGATGGCGCCGAGACCACAGATCACGAAGGCGGCAATGCCGCAGACGAGCGCGATGATGGCGTTCGAGTTCGTCTCCCGATTGACGGGATATCCGTAACCGCCTGCGGCAGGGTAGCCGGGCTGCTGGTAACCGGGTTGCTGATAGCCGTAGCCCGGTTGCTCGTAGCCGGGCTGAGAGTAGTTCGGCTGCTGATATCCGGGTGCTTGGTATCCGGGTTGTTGATACCCGGGCTGTTGGTATCCGGGCGCTTGATACCCGGGCGCTTGATATCCGGGTGCTTGGTATCCGGGTTGCTGGTAGCCGGGCTGTTGGTACTCGTCACCCGGGGCCGGGGTGCCGCCCTGGGCGTCGGAATTGTCGTCGCGCTTGCGCAGCGGGTCGTTGTTCGGGTCGTACGGCGGGGGATAGGTCATGACCTTCACCTTTCACAGACGTCAACTTCGCCTCCAGCCGAGGCCACATGTGATTCGTTGAAGTCTATAGCCGTTTCTACTCAACCGGCCGGTGTGGCGATCGGCTCGCCCGGCGCCGGGATCTCGGTCAGCGCCGCAGGTGCCGGGTCGGCCCCGGAGATTGCCCGATATGCGCCGTCCCGCACAGCAAAACCGTTGTCTGACCTGGTATTCAGGCAATACAACCCGCTGGGGGTTGCCAGACACTGGAAGTTCCCGACCGAGATCGTCGAGCCGGACAACAGCGGCTCGCTGCGGACCCATACCCACGGCGTGTCGGTGCAGGTGCCCAGGGTGGACGTCTCCGTCAGCACCACGTAGCCGCCCTCCCAAGTACAGGCAGCCGGCGTCGAGTTCGGTTCGGGCCGCGCGTCCTCCCCGGCCACATCACACGCCAGGGTGGCGGTGTCGCGGTCCACGGTGGAGCAGTGCACGTCGCCGTCGGCGGTACTGAAGTGGAACTCGGAGGTGTCCTCGACCGGCTTACCCGCGGTGGGGGCCGCCTCGTGGAAGTCGGTGTTGTCGACGCGAGGTGCGATGCTGATCACCTCCCCGATCGTCAGGGCGCCGGATCGGGTGGTGGTGGTCAACGTGCCGCGGGAGGACGTGGTGGTCGTGGACGTCGGCCGCTCGGTGGACAACTCGTCGGTGGGCGGTAGCTCCTTGGTACTCGGCCCGTCCTCGGCAAAACATCCCCCGAGGGTGACGATCGCCGCGGCGCACACCAGCACCATCCCGATCGGTGATTTCCCCATGTCAGTACCCTTACCTGTGTGTCGACACCCAAGATCGTGCTGTTTTATGTCTTCACGCCGATCGCCGATCCCGAGGCAATACGGCTTTGGCAGCACACATTATGCGAAGCAGTCGGGGTCACGGGCCGGATCATCATCTCCGAGCACGGAATCAACAGCACGGTCGGCGGCGACATCGGTGCGGTCAAACGCTATGTGCGCGGAACGCGGGCCTATCCGGCGTTCAAGAACGCCGACATCAAGTGGTCCGACGGACTCGGCGACGACTTTCCTCGCCTGAGCGTCAAAGTGCGCCCCGAGATCGTCACCTTCGGCGCACCCGGGGAACTGCAGGTCGACGAGTCCGGAGTGGTCGGCGGCGGCACCCACCTGAGTCCGGAGGGCGTGCACAAGCTGGTCGACGAGCGGGGCGACGACGTGGTCTTCTTCGACGGCCGCAACCATCTCGAGGCCCAGATCGGCCGGTTCCGCGATGCCGTCGTGCCGCCGACCGAGACCACCCGCGACTTCATCGACCTGATCGAGCGTGGCGAGTACGACCACCTCAAGGACAAGCCGGTGGTCACCTATTGCACCGGCGGCGTGCGCTGCGAAGTGTTGTCGGTTCTGATGCGCAATCGCGGCTTCAACGAGGTGTACCAACTCGACGGTGGCATCGTCCGATATGGCGAGAAGTACGGCGACGACGGTCTGTGGGACGGTTCGCTGTATGTGTTCGACAAACGGATGAGCCTGGACTTCTCCGACCACGCGAAGGTCATCGGGGCCTGCACCCGCTGCGGCGCGGAGACGAAGAACGTCGCGAACTATCCCGATCCCGGCGGCCGGGAACTGGTGGTGGTCTGCGAGCAGTGTCAGGCCGACGCCCAGATATGAGGGACGCGTGAGTGCGATACCGGTTCTGCTGGTCGCCGGATTTCTCGGTGCCGGGAAGACGACGCTCCTCAACAACCTGCTGCGCACGCGGTCCGGATTGCGAATTGGCGTGGTGGTCAACGACTTCGGGTCTGTGAACATCGATGCGATGCTGGTGGCCGGTCAGGTGGACGGCGCCGTCGCACTGGGGAACGGCTGCATGTGTTGCACCGTCGACGACGACGGACTCGATGCGACATTCGAGGCGTTGACGGCACCAAAGGCGGGGCTGGACCTGATCGTTGTCGAGGCGAGCGGGCTCGCGGAGCCGCGCAATCTGATCCGGATGGTGGTGGGTAGCACCAATTCTCGCGTTGAATACGGCGGTTTGGTGTACCTGGTGGACACCGCGAATCACGCTGACACCCGCGCTCAGCACGCCCGCATCGATCAGCATCTGGCACTTGCCGACCTGATCGTGCTCAACAAGGTCGACCTCGCAGGCCCTGAGACGATCGACACGGCACGCGAGGTGGCCCGCAGCCACAATCCCACTGCGCCGATCATCGAAACCCGCGACTCCGCAGTCGATTTGGGATTTTTGACCGATCTGACCCCGCGTCAGGTGCCCGACGACGGTCCGCGCCAACTCGGTCTGGACGAGTTGCTGATGGAGGTCGCAGGCGAAAATGGCGCAGACGACCACTGCGAACACCTGCACCACGACTACCAGGCGGTCACCTTTGCCGAGTCGGCTCCGATGGAGCCCCGATCGCTCGCGGCATTTCTGGAACAACCGCCGACCGGGGTCTTCCGGATCAAGGGATTTGCACATTTCGATGTCGCGGGACATCGGCGCAAGTACCTCATTCACACCGTCGGCAATTACGTCAGTGTGCATGCGCAGAAATGGGAACCGGGGGAGTCGCGGCGCACCGAGATCGTGATCATCGGCGCGGGAATCGATGAGACACAAGTGCTTTCGGCGCTCGAAGGATGCCGTATCGAAGGCGACGTCGACGAGCAGTCGATGCTCAGCATCACCCGCTACCTGCGCTAGGCCGGCCAGGGGCGCCGGGTCACGGCACCAGCACGATCCGACCGAACACCTCGCCTGCATCCATGAGCCGGTGCGCATCGGCAGCAGAACTCAACGGCAGGACGTCCTGGACCACTGCGTGGAGGTCGCCCCGAACGGCCGCGTCGAACTGCTCTGTGCGAACGCGTGCGAGTTCGTCGCGGGGCACCGTGTCGAGACTCAGGGTGCCGAATGAGATCGATTTCCGGAACGCGCCGAGTAGCGCGGTACCGAAGTCCACCGGCGGAAACCCGCCGACAACACCTACGGCGATCAACCTGCCGTTCGGGGCGAGCCGGTCGATGAAAGCAGGCAAGGCCGGGCCGCCGACGATGTCGAGGATCACGTCGAACTCGGTGGGCGCGGTCGCATCGCCGTGTCCGGCTCGATCGAGCACATGGGTGGCCCCAAGTGTGCGAAGTCGTTCTCCGCGTTCGGTGGACGACGTGGTGACCGCGACCGCTGCGGCGCCGGCCCGGGCCGCGAGTTCTACGGCTGCGATGCCGATGCTGCCCGCCGCCCCGCGCACCAGCACGGTCTCACCCTTGGCCAGGTGTGCGCGGCCGAGGCCGAAATGCGCGACGGGCGCGGCGCTTCCGAGGGCCACGGCGTCTACAGACGTGAGGTCGGACGGAAGCGGCACGATGTTGCCAACGGCAGCCACTGCCTGCTCGACGTATCCACCGGTGGTGCCCGTGAACGCCCAGACGCGTCGGCCGATCCACGACGAGTCGACACCGTCGCCGACCGCGGTCACGGTGCCCGCGACCTCACTGCCCGCGATCATGCCTTGGGCGAACTCGGACCCGCCGAGCGTGCCCCGCCGGATCAGGACGTCGACACCGCCGACCCCGATCGCGTCGGTGTGGATCAGTACTTCGCCGGAGGCCGGGTGCGGCTCCGGCAGATCGACGATCCCCATGCCGTTCGGGTCACCGAAGGTTCGAATGGTCACTGCGCGCATTGGGTTGCTCCTGAACTGATTCCGCGAAAGTTGTCGGGGGGATGCCCCCGGATCGAAAGTTAGTGGACGCAGGCGTCCACATCGTTAAAGTGAGAGAGATGGACGAGACATTGCCTCAGGTGCTTCGCGTCGACGCGCAAGAGAACCGGGATCGCGCCTTATCCGCGGCGCGCGAGCTGTTCGCCCGCGATGGACTCGATGTCACGATGGGCCAGATCGCACGCCACGCCCAAGTCGGTCCCGCGACGCTCTATCGGCGATTTCCGACCAAGCACGCGCTCATGGTCGAAGTCTTCATGGACGAGCTCGGTGCTTGTCGCGGGATCGTTGGCGACGCCGTAGATGATCCCGATCCGTGGCGGGCATTTTGCACAGTCATCGAGCGTCTCGCTGTCCTCAACGCACAGAACCAGGGGTTCACGGATGCGTTCATGTCGGCCCAGCCGGAGCTGTTCGACTTCGCGACCCATCGCCGCGAGGTGTTGCATCAACTGGCCGGTATCGCCCGTCGAGCCAAGGATGCCGGCGCGCTTCGCGCCGATTTTGTCGTCGACGATTTTGTCCTGGTCCTGCTCGCCGGTCGGGGACTGGCCACAGCGCGTTTGGAGGGGCGGACCGCTGCCGCCCGCCGATTCGCCGCTCTCGCGATCGACGGATTTCGAGCCGGGGCTTCGAACAGCCCGCTGTCCGCGCCTGCGCAGGCTACCCGGTGACAACCGCGTCGTCATCGGCTGCGACCGAACGATTGAGCATCGGCCGGGTCACGACCTGACAACGGTTTCGGGCGTATCGGACACCCATTTCCCAAAAGTCTCAAGGACTGGTTCACTGTTACAGAAGTGAATTCTGTGACTGAAGTTGCGTAAGTGGCGTCCGAGTCGAGTCCTGGCCGGCCACACCATCAACCGATCGGTCCGAAGGCCGCGCCGGCCCTTTTCGGCGCATGCGAAAGGAACACCGTGACCAAGAAGAACATGCGCGCCGCCGGGCTCACCACCTTGGCCCTCGCCGCTTCACTGATCGCGATGCCGACGACGGCGTCAGCCGAGCCCGCCCCGGCACAGGGCGATTCGCTTGTCGGAAAGACAATCTTCATCGACCCCGGACATCAGGGGTCGTCGGCGGGTCAGGACCTGAAGAAACAGGTACCCGACGGTCGGGGTGGAACCAAGGACTGCCAGACGACCGGCGCCACCAGCCCGAATGGGGTGGCCGAACACAAGGTCAACTGGGACATCTCGCAGCTCGTGAAGGCCGGTCTGGAAAGCCAGGGCGCCAAGGTGGTCCTGAGTCGCCAGGACGACACCGGCTGGGGCGGGTGCATCGACGAGCGGATCAACGCCGCCAATGCCTCGAATGCCGATATGGCAGTCAATGTTCACGCCGACTCGACCTCTCCCGGAGTCGACGAGAGCAAGAGTGGCTTCCACATCATCGTTCCGCAGCTCCCGGTGCCCGATGCCACGGTGCAGCAGGTGCAGTCCGGTCCCGGCCTCAACGCCGCCGGACTGATGCGTGACGCGTTCAAGGATGCCGGACTGGCGCCCGCGAACTACGCCGGTGCGCAGGACGGCCTGCAGACCAGGTCGGATGTCGCCGCGCCCAACCTCACCAAGGTGCCCAACGTCTTCGTCGAGCTGGGCAATCTGTCCAATCCCGCAGACGCCGCGGCTCTCACCGGTCCAGATGGCCAGCTCAAGTACGCCATCGGTCTGATCGACGGAATGATCAGGTTCTTGCTGACCGGGGACTCGGCCACCGCGGCCCCGACCACCGCAGCCCCGACCACCGCAGCGCCGGCAGCACCAGCATCGGCCACCGCCGCACCGACGACTGCCGCCCCGGCCGCAGCCGCGCCGACCACAGCAGCACCGACAGCACCAGCGCCGACGACCGCAGCGTCGAGCCCGTCCGCCGCTGCTCCGGCACCGAAGGCTTCGACACCCACAACCGCGGCACCCAAGACCACAGCACCCAAGACTGCAGCACCGACACGCACGGTCGCTCCGGGTATGGGCCTGCCGAGCCAGCCGCTCGGTACTGAGAACGGAACGACGGCGCCGGGGTCCGGGGCCGGGTCCGAAGGAATCGATCTGACCGGTCTGCAGTCGCTTCTGCCTCTGATCAGTTCGCTGCTCGAGGCCGAGGACTCGGAGGGAATCGAGGGGTTGTTGGCGACGCAGGGCAACGATGTGGCGTCGCAGGTCCTGGAGGCGATGCTCTCGGTCGTCTACGAGATCTTTGGCGGCAAACTACCCATCTGAGTACAGGTATGACCCGTAGGGTTGAGGCATGAGTGTCAAAGACCTACTGGTGATGAAACCTCCTGTGAAAGACCTGCGAGCCAAGCGGGTACTGATCACCGGTGCCGGAAGCGGGATCGGCAAGGCCACCGCGTTGGCGGCGGCCAAGGAGGGTGCGGCACTGGTACTCACCGACATCAACGTGGCGAACCTCGACGAGACGGTTGCGCAGGTGCGTGGCGCCGACGGCAAGGTTGTCTTCCACCGCGCCGGCGACGTCTCCGACTACGAGTGGGTCAAGCGGTTCGCCCAGCAAGTCGACGCCGAGGTCGGCGTGATGGACGTCGTGATGAACATCGCGGGTGTATCGGCCTGGGGCACAGTGGAAAACCTCGAGCATCGCCATTGGAAGCAGATGGTCGATGTCAATCTCATGGGGCCGATCCACATCATCGAGTGCTTTGTGCCGCAGATCGTCCGGCGGGGTCGCGGCGGCCATCTGGTCAACGTGTCATCGGCGGCGGGCCTGTTGGCACTGCCGTGGCACGCTGCCTACAGTGCAGGCAAGTTCGGGATCCGCGGTGTGTCCGAGGTTCTGCGAATGGACCTGCGGCGGCACAAGATCGGCGTCTCGCTCGTCTGTCCGGGTGGGGTCGACACCCCGCTGGTCAACTCCGTCGAGATCGCCGGGGTCGACCGTGACAACCCGGTCATCGCGCGGCAGATCGGGCGATTCCACAAAGTTGCGGTGACCCCCGAGAAGGCGGCAGACGCCATCCTCAAGGGCGTTCGCAAAAACCGGTTCATGGTGTACACGTCGTTCGACATCCGGTTCGGGTACTGGATGTCCCGGAAGTTCGCGTTGCCCTACGAGATCGTCATGCGGATCGCGAACAACCAGTTCGATCACATTGCGCGGGTCAGTGCGCGGAGCCTCGAAGCGTCTGCCGCTGCGTCGGATTCGGGTGCTAGCTCTTCCACCAGTCGTCAAAAGGGGTGACCGGAACGGTGCGTTTGTGCGCCGAGCGCAGGAACAACGATTCGATGCGTTCGGCGACCGCGGCATCGACTTCCAGACCCTCGAGATAGTCGTCGATCTGGCTGTACGTCACTCCGAGGACTTCTTCGTCGGGCAGTGCCGGTCGGTCGTCCTCGAGGTCGGCGGTCGGGACCTTGGTGGTGACCGATTCGGGGGCACCCAGATGCCAGAGGATCTGGGCGCCTTGACGTTTCGTGAGGCCGGTCAACGGCGTGATGTCGACGCCGCCATCGCCGTATTTCGTGAAGAACCCGCTGACCGCCTCAGCGGCGTGGTCGGTTCCGACCACCAGGAGGTTCTCCTGCCCGGCAACCGCGTACTGCAGGATCATCCGTTCGCGGGCCTTGATGTTGCCGCGCACCAGGTCTCGGAGCGGCTCACCGAGTGTCTGCACAACCACTTCGGCGGTGGCGTCGGAGCCGGGCTTGACGTTGTAGACCTCGCAGCGATCGGGGTCGATGAACTTGAGTGCGATCTGGGCGTCTTCTTCGTCGGCCTGTTCGCCGTAGGGCAGCCGCACCGCGACAAAAGTTGCGCTGCCACCCTCGGCACGCACGGATTCCGCGGCCAATTGGCAGAGTCGGCCGGTCAGGCAGGAGTCCTGCCCGCCACTGATACCGAGGATGAACCCGCTGGTGCCGGTGCTCAGCAGGTATTGCTTGAGGAAGTTCACCCGCCGGTCCACCTCCTGCTGTGGGTCGATGGTCGCGGAGACGTCGAGTTCGGCGATGATTCGCTCTTGCAGGCTGGCCATGCGCAAATGGTAGTGGGACCGGTACCGTTCCGGCACGCTGGAGCCGTGACCCCACGCGAATTCCGTAAACATCGATCCGACGCTCCCCGCGACTTCTTCGCTGCCGAGGCGGCGGGCCTCCGATGGCTTGCCGATGCCGGGGCTCCCGTTCCCGAGGTGCTCGACGTCGGGGACGACCACATCACGCTGCGCCGACTGGCCACTGCGGCACCGACGCCGCGACATGCGCAGGAGTTCGGCGCGGTGCTGGCCCGGATGCACGGATGTGGTGCCGATGCGTTCGGTAGTGCTCCGGCCGGATTCACCGGTCAGATGTTCATCGGGAACCGGCCCATGCCATCGACCCCGACCGCGCACTGGGGTGAGTTCTACGCCCAGCAACGCGTGCTTGCCTTTGTCGATGATGCAGTCGCTGCCGGGAACCTGGGCCGCGCCGACGAATCGGATACCCGCGAGGCCTGCGAGCTCATCGCTTCCGGGGTGTTCGATGACGGGCAGCCGCCGGCCCGTATCCACGGTGATCTGTGGAACGGCAACGTGATGTGGACACCCGATGGCGTGGTGATGATCGATCCGGCGGCCCATGGCGGGCATCGCGAGACCGACTTGGCGATGCTCGCGCTGTTCGGTTGCCCGGCCCTCGATGCGGTCATCGCGGGCTATGAAGAGGAGTACCAGCTGGTCGACGGTTGGCCCGAACGCATCGCGCTGCACCAGCTACATCCGCTGGCCGTACATGCGGTTGGCCATGGTCCGGGTTATGGCGTCGAGCTGGGGCGGGCGGCTCGGCAGACTCTCGAACTGGCGGTCTGACCTGAAGAGGGCCGGGCGGCCAAGCGTCAGCGCAGGTCGCGGTCGCGGATCCGGGGTGGTGGCGCGTAGATGATTTCCTCGGGCGCACGGTAGGCCCGCGCGCCGGGCGGCGGCGGCTGCCGGTCGTCGTAGGGTGCTGCGCGACGAGTGCGGGCCTCGGGTACCTCTGGGGCCGCGCGTCGGCGCCGCGGCGGGCCGCCCAGATCGTCTCCGCGTTCAGGGATCCGGGATTCGGGGATTCGGGGTTCGGTTGCCCGGGGGCGTGGATCGGTGGTGCGGACGGGCGGCCGGGGAGCCTGGGGCACGCGGGACCTGGGTGTCGCGGTGGGTGCCGATCCGTCGCCGTCGATCACTGCGGGACGGGGTTGCGGTCGGGGCGCCTTCGCGGCACTGCTTCGGGTCTTGTCGGTCCGGGTCGTGCCGGGGACAGGCCGGGCTTTGTGTGCCGAGCGTGCCGTCGACTTGTCTGCGCTCTTCTTCGGCGACTTGGACGCGGAGGTCCTGCCGTCGCCGGTCTTGACTACCTTCCCGGCGTTCTTGGGATGGGTCAGCCAGACCCGCGCGGCGGCGATGGCCAGGACGATGAGGAACGTCCACCCCATCACCGGGAACAGTTTCGCCACGGGCAGAGCCACATTGAAGACGAGCTTCTTCAGGCCCGAATCGGCGGCCGACACCAGGAAGTACAGCGTGATGACTGCCACACCGAACAGAACCAGCGGTGGCTGTGCGACGGCGGTGAACAGTGCCCGGCGCCGGACGGCAAGCACCGCAGCGACGCAGCCGATCATGTAGAGCGCCTTGAATGTAAAGCCGAGTGCAACGTCGTCACCTGCGACCACGATCACTGCTCCGACCGAGGTCAGGCCGACTGCCAGCAGCACAGCGCCCCACCATGGCACACCGGGTGCGGTGGGAAGTGCGGATTGCTCGTCGAGGGGAACCCCCGAACGCGAGCGTGGCCCAGAAATCACATACCGACCGTACCGGTAAATCCTGAGAATTCTGGTACCGAACACAGGTGATGCCGTGGGTCACTTCACCGCCGGTTCCGTTTGGACGGGACGTGAAGCCCCTGCCGCCCGGCCCGATGAGGGGGCAGAGACCCCGCTGAGGTTCAGCTTCGGTGAGGAACCAACGCGGCACGCCGAGGCAGTGATCCGGGAGATGCTCGCCCCGCTGTGGATGTGGGTCGATCGGGACGTCAGCTCGCGGTCACTCACCCGCTGCACACTTTCGGTGGTGGAGGTCGTCGCGCCCGCACCGCAGGTTCCCCGGGGAGCAGCGGGTGTGGCAGGCGTTTCCGGGTCCGGGGTAAGGGTGTTGTCCAGGCCGGTCTCGTCGATGCGTGGTGAGGTCCGGCGTGCGGCCGAGCGGGTGGCCGACAGGCTCTGGTCGAAGGAGGCACCCGATTGGCTCACCAGGACTGCGTCGTGTCCGTCGCGCAGGGTGTCGCCGGTGGTGAACGCAAATGCCGCAACGGCGGCCATGGTGAGGAGCCATCCTCCGACCACAACACTGCCCGAGCAGGTGCTGGCCGTGACATCGGACCGACGATCGTGGCTGACATACATGTGAACGACTCCAGGTGTGAAGGGCGACTGGAATCAGGTTGTCCCGAGCCGCTTGGAGTGGGCTTGAAGTTCACTAGGAGAATCGGGGCCGCGCATCCAAGTTGCTCAGTCAAGTGGCTTGGATACGACGAAATCCGCAGCCGATCGGGTCAGCTGAGGCCGATTCCGGTACGCCGGGGCTGCGCGTCGATGGCCACCGGAGGCTGCAGGTCGTCAAGATCGGAGAAGGCGTCGAGGTCGGAGAGTTTGCGCGCAGTGACCGTGACGCGCGAATCGATCGTGCCGATGGCGCTGTTGTACGACTCCACAGCTTTCGTGAGCGATCCGCCGAGTTTGTCCATGTGCCTGCTCACCATGCCGATGCGCTGGTACAGCTCTTTGCCGAGTTGATGGATCTGTTGGGCATCGCGGGTCAGCGCCTCGTGCCGCCAGCCGAGCGCAATCGTGCGCAGGAGCGCCACAAGACTGGTGGGGGTGGCGATCACCACGTTGTTGGTGAAGCCGTAGTCGATCAGTTCGGGATCCGAGCGGCAGGCCATTTCGAGGATCGCCTCACCCGGGACAAAGAGGACCACGAACTCCGGCGAGCTCTGCAGTGCTTCCCAGTACGCCTTGGACGAGAGCTGCTGGACGTGTGTACGCAGCGCTTTGGCGTGTGCGCGGTAGGCCTTCGCGCGTACGGCGGGATCGGTGCTGTCGGAGGCTTCGAGGTACGCAGACAGTGGGACCTTCGCATCGATCACCACATCGCGTCCTCCCGCGAGGTGCACCACCAGGTCGGGGCGCACCCGCGCGGAATCGGCAGTGGTGCCGCTGACCTGCGTCGTGAAATCGCAATGCCGTTGTAGCCCGGCCGCCTCGATGACCCGCTCGAGGTGGAGTTCGCCCCACCGTCCGCGGGCCTGAGGTGAGCGCATCGCGCCTGCCAGTTGCTGCGCTTGATGTCCGAGGTGTTCGGAGGTCTCGCGCATACCGCTGACCTGCTCGGTCAGCCCCGCATACGCGGCGATCCGATTGTGTTCGGTGCGCCGCAGTTCCCCGGCCAGCGAATCGAGCGTCTCGCGTAGCGGTCCGACGATGTGGGAGACCTGCTGCCCGATCGCGCCAGACTGCCGGCGTGCGGCGTCTTCACTGGCGGCCGACAGCGATCGGACCAGGAGTTCGTGGTTGGCGTGGGCGGCGTCGGCTTCGGCGCGGGCGACAGCCACCTCGGTCCCGGACCTGTTGTCGTGGACCAGCCAACCCAAGGCGAACCCGACTGCCAGTCCGACGATCAGCAGTATGACTGCGGTGATACTCATGGTGTTGATGGTGCATCAGAGGTCTGACACACCCCGTTGCGACTGGTTCGAGATTGCAGTTGTGAAGAGATCTACTCGGCCGATGCCTTCACAACTGCGGACTCGGGGTGTGTGGTTCCTCGTGAGCCAACAACCAGGACTTGATGGGAAGGCCGTAGCGGAACCCGCCCAACGACCGGTCGGAGCGCAGTACGCGATGACAGGGCACAAACAGGGCTGCGGCATTGCGGGCGCAGGCACTCGCAGCTCCTCTGATCGCGGCCGGACGACCACTGAGGGCGGCGTATTCGGTGTAGCTGACCGGCGATCCGGCCGGGATCGTGCGCAGCACCTCCCAGGCGTGCTCGAGGAACTCGCCCGACCGTTGCCGGACGGGAATGTTGTCGATGGCGGCCAGGTCGCCCTGGTGGTACCGCTCGGCGGCGGTGGTGACCGCGCCCAGGTCGGGCTTGTTGACGAGCGTCAAGGGACGAATCGACTTGTGTATCAGGACATTGAGGTACTCGGCATCGTCGGACCAGCCCGATGCGAGGACCTCGGCGTCGTCGTTGACGATCATCGTGAACGGACCGGTGGGGGTGGCAATGGTGGACCAGGCTGCGGTGCTCATGAGACCTGCTTTCGTGGTGAAACGGATGTCGAGCCGTTGGAGAGGGAGGGTGAACTGCGGGCGATGATGTTGCGCCACAGATGCATCGACACATAGGAGCGCCAGGGCGACCAGTGCGCAGTGTTGTCGAGGTCGATGCCGAGTTCGGCCGCCGACCGTCGGACCACGAGGTCGGTATGCAGCAGCACGTCCGGATCGTTCAGCAGGCGCATCGCGACGTAGTCGGCTGTCCAGATACCGATTCCGCGTTGTGCGACGAGTTGGGCGCGCACGTCGGCGGCGGGCATTCCGGCATGCATCACCAGGGCTCCGTCGGCGATCTCACGGGCGACGCCGCTCACGGAGGTGGTCCGCGCGGCCGGGCCGGTCAGGACCTCGCTTCCGTGTTCGGCGATCGCCGCGGCGGTGGGGAACAGGTGGGTGATGTCGCCGAGCGGATTTTCCAGCGGCTCGCCGAGCGCGGCCACGAGCCTTCCGGTGTGGGTGCGCGCGGCAGGCAACGAGATCTGCTGGCCGATCATGGTGCGGATCAACAACTCTGTGGGATCGATGCTGCCGGGCACGCGGATGCCGCGCATGCGCTCGATCAGGGGGATCAGCGAGAGGTCGGCGCAGAGTGCCTCGTTGGCCGCCGCCACGTCGGCGTCGAGATCGAGGAGTTGGCGGATCCGGTGGACCGCGACCCCGAGATCCCGCATGTCGTGCAGTGCGATGTCGGCCCGGACGTGATCAGGGTTGATCTGCAAGGCGACCACGCCCGGTCCGTGGGGTAGGGCCATCGAACGCCGGTAGAACTCACCGTCCCAGCTCTCGATGCCCGGCACCGCGTGCGCGGACAGGAACCAGTGCAACCAAGGCGGTGAAAAGGGTTGCCGAACAGCAAGCTTGAGGGTCACCGCAGCGCCGGTGGCAGCCGCTTGACGCGGTGCGCCCTTCGCGCGCAACTGGGTGGGTGTCTGCGCGAAGACCTCACGAATGGTGTCGTTGAACTGGCGGATGCTGGCGAATCCGGCGGCAAAGGCGATGTCCGACATCGACATGGTTGTGCACTGGATCAGCATCCGGGCGGTCGTCGCGCGATAAGCGCGGGCCAATACGAGGGGTCCGGCCCCGATCTGTTCTCCCAGCACCCGGCCCAGCTGACGCGGCGAGTAACCCAGGTGGTCGGCCAGGCCGGTCACGCCGGCGCGATCGACCAGGCCGTCCTCGATGAGGCGCATCGCGCGGGATGCCAGATCCGAATTGACGTTCCAGCGCGGCGACCCGGGCACCGCGTCGGGAAGACAACGACGGCAGGCCCGATAACCCTGTTGCTGGGCAACGGCCGCGGTCAGGACAAACGAGACGTTCGTGGGCTTGGGGGTGATGGCCGGACACGAGGGCCGGCAATAGATGCCGGTGGTTCGGACGGCGACAAAGAACTGACCGTCGAATCGTGCATCCCTGGCCTGGAGGGCACGAAAACAGGCATCGAAATCGAGCTGCCTCGGATTCGTCGCGGTGTCGGTGGGCATGGGACCACTGTCCCAGTCTTCGAGGCACAGGACTAGCGGAAATCGGACGCGACAATTCGAGCATCTGGAGGCTGGACAGCACCCGCAAAATGTGCTGTGGCGCACATCACAATGAGACCTCGCCCCGATCTGGGACCTTCGTCCCGGATTTAGACTCTTTCCGCAGGAAAACGGGGACAAAGCGCGTATGAGCGTGCCAGGGTGGTCACATGTACGTAACACGATGGGGACGCAAAGAAGCGCCGTTGTCGCAATTCCCTGGTTGGGGTGTGGAGATCATGATGGGTCTCTACGGCGAACAGTCGGTGCGGACGGCGATCGAAGCGGAAAAGGGTCTGTCCACTCAGCCGGGGGTCACCGACGAGGTGTCCGATCAGCCGGGGGATGCGAGCTCGCCGACACGCGATGACGATGCCGTCGGCGGAAAGCTCCGCTGGCTGCAACGCCGCCGCGGCTGAGGCAACTACCGGGACTCGACCGCGCCGCGAAACTCGGCGCCATCGCGCAGCCGGGAGCCGTTTTCGGGTAATTGTCTGCATACCTGCCTCCCTCGCGGTCGCGGTATCAACTGTGGCGGACATCTTGTGGCGACTCGGCAGGTCGAAGTGTGTCCGGGCGAGCGGCATGTGAACATCAACGCATGGCAACAACACCGGCGGGCGAACCGGGCAAGAAGCGGCCCGAGAATGAGAAGACGATCGTGTCCGGCGCGCAGGATGCGACGAAGAAGAATCGCGGCAAGATCATCGGGGACGGTGGCCAGTGGCTGGCAAAGCACAGCCTCCGTCTGATCCTGATCGCAGGCGGCGCATGGGTGCTGGCGTGGATCATCGGCGAGGCCTGGGTCGTCTTGTTGCCGACGGTGCTGGCGATCATCGTTTGCACGGTCCTGTGGCCACCGGTGCGCTGGCTCCGGAAAAAGGGCATCGGCCCGGCGACGTCTTCGGCGCTGGTGCTCTTGCTGGCCATTGGGGTGGTGGCGGGCATCATCAGCGCGATCGCACCCTCGATTGTCGACCAGTCCGGTGATCTGGCGTCGCAGGCCATCGACGGCGTCGAAGAGATCGAGGAGTGGCTGCAGGGACCACCGTTCCGGGTCAGTGACGAACAGTTGAATACTGCGGTCGACGCGATCACCGACCGGATCCAAAAGTCCAGCACCACGATCGCCTCCGGCGTCTTCACCGGTGTTACCACCGCGACATCGGTACTCATCACGTTGTTCACGGTCCTGTTCCTGACTTTCTTCTTCCTCAAGGACGGACCGAAGTTCCTGCCATGGTTGCGCCGGACCAGTGGCGCGCCGGCTTCCGAGCACATCGCAGAGGTGCTGTCCCGGATCTGGGCGACGCTGGGCGGCTTCATCCGTACACAGGCCCTGGTGAGCATGATCGATGCGGTACTCATCGGCGCCGGCCTTGTCATCCTCGGGGTGCCGCTCGCCTACGCGTTGGCGATCATCACGTTCTTCGGTGGTTTCATCCCGATCGTCGGCGCCTTTGTCGCCGGCGCCCTCGCGGTGCTTGTGGCACTGGTCGGCAATGGACCGTGGACCGCCTTGATCGTGCTCGGCATCATCGTGGCGGTGCAGCAGCTGGAGGGCAATGTGCTCCAGCCGTGGTTGCAGTCGAAGTCGATGAATCTGCACGCGGCGATCGTGCTGCTGTCGGTGACGGCAGGCGGCACGCTCTTCGGCATCATCGGCGCCTTCCTCGCCGTCCCGGTGGCGGCGGTGGTGGCCGTTGTGTTGCGGTACCTGAACGAACAGATCGGGATCCGCGCGGGCGAGACAGTGGTCGCCAACGGCAAGGACGCGAAGCTGATCCTTCCCGACGACAACAGCAACGCAGAACCCGAGACGAGCTAGCCGGCGCCGACCAGCGGCCCCCGATCGGGTCGCTGGTCGGACGGCCCGCAGGTGACTTGCGGCGGCGAACTAGACTGGCTGCTCGTGAGCCTTACCCTCGGAATCGTCGGATTGCCCAACGTTGGCAAATCCACCCTGTTCAACGCACTGACCAACAACGATGTGCTGGCTGCGAACTACCCGTTCGCCACCATCGAGCCCAACGTCGGTGTGGTTGAGCTGCCCGATTCGCGGCTGAACCGCCTGGCCGAGATCTTCTCGAGCGAGAAGATCCTGCCTGCGACCGTGTCGTTCGTCGATATCGCCGGCATCGTCAAGGGTGCGTCTGTTGGTGAAGGAATGGGCAACCAGTTCCTGGCCAACATTCGTGAGGCCGACGCCATCTGTCAGGTGGTCCGGGTGTTCTCCGACGACGACGTGGTGCACGTCGACGGTCGCGTCGATCCGGTCTCCGACATCGAGGTGATCGAAACCGAGCTCATCCTCGCCGACATGCAGACGCTGGAGAAGGCGCTGCCACGGCTGGAGAAGGAATCGCGCAAGAACAAGGAACTCGTCGAGGTCCTCAATGCGGCGCAGGAAGCGCAGAAGGTCCTCAACGAGGGCAAGACGCTGTTCTCGCAGAAGGATTCGCTGGACTTTGCGAAACTGCGTGAGCTGCACCTGATGACCACCAAGCCGTTCCTGTACGTGTTCAACGCCGACGAGTCGGTGCTGACCGATCCCGAGCGCGTCGCAAAGCTCAAAGAGCTTGTGGCACCGGCAGATGCGGTGTTCCTCGACGCCAAGGTGGAGAGCGAACTCCTCGAGCTCGACCCCGAAGATGCCCAGGAACTCCTGGACTCGATTGGCCAGGACGAGCCCGGCCTGCACGCACTGGCACGCGCCGGCTTCCACACCCTGGGTCTGCAGACCTACCTGACCGCCGGACCAAAAGAGTCCCGAGCCTGGACAATTCACAAGGGCGACACCGCTCCCAAGGCTGCAGGCGTCATCCACACCGACTTCGAAAAAGGCTTCATCAAAGCCGAGATCGTCTCCTTCGCTGACCTCGACGCCGCCGGTTCGATGGCTGCTGCCAAGGCTGCAGGCAAGGTCCGGATCGAAGGCAAGGACTACGTGATGGCCGACGGCGACGTGGTCGAGTTCAGGTTCAATGTCTGACGTTCTACCTCCGTGTCCGGCGTGTGCGAGTGAGTTCGCGTACGAGTCCGGCGCGTTGCTGGTCTGCTCGATGTGTGGTCACGAGTGGGCGCCCGGTGCGGACGATGCTGCCGATGTGGGTGGCGTCGTCACTGATGCGGTCGGGAACGTCCTCGCCGATGGCGACACCGTGACCATCGTCAAGAGCCTGAAGGTCAAAGGTGCCGGTGGTGGGGTCGTCAAGATCGGCACCAAGGTGCGCGGCATTCGGCTGATCTCCGATGGTGTGGGCGATCACGATATCGATGCGAAGGTGCCGGGTTTTGGGCAGATGCAGTTGAAGTCGAGCGTGGTGAAGAAGGTTCTCTGAGCGTTGGCGGCGAAAGCGCCTGTCGTGTAGGAGGTCTGGATACCCCGTCGAGGGCCTGACGGGTTCCGCTTGTTGCCACGGCCGCAAAGGTCTCACGCTCGAAACCGCGAGAATCCGCTGTCTGCATTGTGGCGTCCTTCGCGGGCCACGACAATTCAAGGCGGCTGGACTCGTCGCATCGCACAACATCGAGTGGCTCTGGTTCTGGAGGGTCTACGCGGGGGGCTTTCGCGTACGAGGTGATGCCGGGGTTATTAGCGGCGCTCATGGCGTCTTCACATTCAATGTCGGTGATGCTCGGTGACGGTGGTGCTCGTCCTCGCCCGTGTGGCCTTTGGCTTACATGCAGGGGGCCGTCTCAGCAAAGCAAGATTTGCGGACGTGTGCGTGTCTGTCGGCAGGGTCGACGAGGTGATGACCTACCCCGGAATCCACGGAGGCCGCGACGACCAAGCCACTTACACCATGTCGCCACCAGAGTTTGTCGATGTAGTTCGGTCGCCACTTGACGGCTAACTGTGTTAGCCATACCGTGTGGCTAACGGTGTTAGTCATCACGCGAGAATCGGCATGAGTCACGAGGAGTCGCCATGTGCAGCACGCTTTCCCCGAAGGGTTCCACCACCTCCGGTGCCACCCCGGGCCTGCATGCTCGCCGTGCAGGATGGGGCCTGTGGGCCGCGTTTTTACTTGCATTCGCGATCCTGGAGGGCGTCAACCACGGCGCAGGCGCCTGGATCGCGCTCGCAGTGGGCATGATCGCCCCGGACCTGACCTTCTTCGCGGCGATGGGCGCTCCGAAGCCCACCCATCAGGGACAGCTACCGGCCCGCGCTGTCCCCTGGTACAACACCGCGCACCGCACCGCGATCCCGCTTGCGCTGGCCGTCGCCTACTCCGTCGGCCCGTTCCAGCTCCCCGTCCTGTTCACCTTCCTGCTGGCCTGGATGCTGCACATCGCGGTGGACCGGCTGGCCGGTTACAACCTTCGCACCAAGGAAGGATTGGTTCGTGCCTGACGCACATACTCGCCTGGAGCAGATCGCCTGCGAGGCACGCAGCCTCCTGGAGGCGGAGGGCCCAGTGGCGCTGACGATGCGCCGCGTCGCCGACGCCGTCGGCATCCGTGCGCCGTCCCTCTATAAGCACCTGCCGGACAAGGCCGCTCTCGAAGCGCTGGTGGTGGCGGATGGCTTTGCCGAGCTGGCCGAGGCCTTGGAGAAGGCTGCCTCCGACGCAGGCTCGTCCGACGGCCGCCGGGGGCAGGTTCTTGCCGCCCTCTGTGCCGCCTACCGCCGCTACGCGCTCGCTCACCCCCACCTCTACCGCTTGATGAACTACCGTCCACTCCGCCGCGATCTGCTGCCTGCCGGTCTGGAGGAGCGCTCGGCTCGCCCGCTGGTCGAGGCGGTCGGTGGAGATGAGGACCGTGCCCGTGCGATCTGGGCGTTCGCCCACGGCATGGTCTCGTTGGAGATCGATGAGCGGTTTCCGGACGGCGTTGAGCTGGCCGGAGCCTGGCGCGCCGGCCTCGCTGCCTTCGCCTGAGGTTTGGTCTTGAGCCTGCTCGAGAAGGAGATTCCCGAGGGGGCGCGGAATCGTGGCAGTTTTCACCGCCGATGAGTGTCAGATTCCCGATCGGCCCACAGGACCCGAGATGTGCGGTCCGAGACTCACGAAGGCCAGTTGAAGTCCCTGCGCTCGCCGTAGGAATCCCGGCGGGCCGCGTAGGCCAGAGCGGCATGATCCCGCGCGTCGTCGCCGATCAGTACCCGCAACGGGTGGTCGGGGTCAGCCAGGTGCGCGAGCAGCGCGTCGGCGGCCAGGCGCGGATCGGCATCGGTCGACGGTGAATCGGAATCGGCAGTCGGCCAAGGGATCTCGGGAGTTCCGAAGAATGCCGTGCGGAGTTCATCGTATTCCGGTTTCGGCGCGGCGAACGACATGCTCGACCCGGCCCAGTCGGTCGCGAATCCGCCGAGCTGGGCGATCGTCACCCGGACCCCGAATTGCGCGACCTCAGCGGACAGTGCCTCGCTGAATCCTTCGAGGGCCCACTTGCTCGCGTTGTACAGTCCGAACATCGGCATCGAGCCGATGGCGCCGACCGTCGAAATCTGCACGATGTCGCCACCACCGTTCGCCCGCAGGTGCGGGATTGCGGCCTGGGAAACCCACATCGCACCAAACAGATTCAGGTCCAGATGATCGCGGGCCTGCTGCTCATCGACCTCTTCGAGGGTGCCGACGAAACCGGCGCCGGCGTTGTTGACGACGACGTCGAGGCCACCGAAGGTTTGCACAGCGTGATCGACGGCTGCGGCAACGGCGCTGGCGTCGCGCACATCGAGCTGGATCTCTTGCACCGAGTTCGGGTGTTCGGCCTGTAGCTTTGCCAGCGCTCCGGGGCGACGGACCGTCCCGGCGACGCGATCACCTTGCGACAGGGCGGCCTGTGCAAATGCCTGACCTAGACCGCGGCCTGCGCCGGTGATGAGCCAGGTACGAGTAGTGCGTGATGCTTCGGTCATGGTGTGAATACCTCCAGCGAGACGGTGCGTCTCGTCATAATTGCACAAGGTCTTACGACAGTCAAGACGATGCGTCTCGTCTCGTTGGGGGTAGGCTGACGGCATGACAGCGACCCCGCCGGATCCTGCGCGTTCAGATGCGTCCGGCCCCGACGCCTCCCGGCGCAGCGACCGAGCCCGTCGAGCGATCCTCTCCGCGACGCGCGACCTCGTCGCCGACGTGGGATACACCCGGCTGAGCATCGAGGGAATCGCGGCCGCCGCCGGAGTGGGCAAACAGACCATCTACCGCTGGTGGAAATCGAAGGCCGCCGTGGTCTTCGACGCGATCTTGGAGGCCAACTCCCAGGATGGGGGTTCGGTTGTGCTGCCGGACACCGGCGATCTCGAATCCGATCTTCAACTCGTGCTCCGGGGAACCGTTGCCGCACTGACCGATCCGGCCAACGACCGCCTACAGCGCGCGATCACCGCCGAGATTCAGATCGACGTTGCCGTCGCCGACGAACTGGTGCGACGTCTGCTCCGCCCGCAGCTCGATGCGACCGCCGCGCGCGTCACGGCCGGTATCCGGGCCGGCCAGGTCGACGAGTCTGTGGACGCGGGACTGGCAGTCGAGTTGCTGTTCGGCCCTGTCTTCCATCGCTGGCTGCTGCGAACCGGTGAGCTGGATGACGCATTCGCCGATGGCGTGCTCGCTATGGTCCTGACGGGTATTCGACCTCGCTGATACGAACGTCCGCGGACCGATTTCGCTACTGTGACCCCATGGGTGGCGATTGGCGGGAATCCCGGGTCGACGAGGTGCGGTCATTGATCATGCGGGCCGAGCCCGACATCGTCGAAGAAGCGAAGTGGCGTAAGGCCTCGAATCCCGATGGCGTGCCGACGTTCTCGCTCGACGGTCTCATCTGCACCCTCGAGACCTACAAGGACAAGATCAAGGTGACCTTTGCCAAGGGCGCCTCCCTCCCGGACCCGGCGGAGCTGTTCAACGCAAGTCTCGGCGCGGGCGTCCGGCGCGCCATCGACATCAACGAGGCAGACGCACTCGATGCTGATGCCTTCGTGGCGCTGGTTCAGGCCGCAGTCGCGCTGAATCGGGGATAGCGGCCGCGGGGTTAGCGACGATCAACTGTTGGAGTTCGCTCAGCGCTCCGTCACCGGCGCCTCGGACAACGTCCGGCGGGTGATGAAGCGTTGTGGCAGTCCCGACAGTGGATCGGTGAATTCCAGTTCCCGCGCGAGTAATTGGAGGGGAAGGGAATGATCGTCCGGTTCCTCGGTGAGCAGGTCGGGATACCAACTGTCGCCCAGGATTCCGATGCCGAGTGCCGACAGATGCACCCTCAACTGGTGCTTGCGGCCGGTGTGCGGACGCAGGACCGTGTGCAGCACGCCGCGTCCTGAAGCGCTGACGCCGTGACCCCGCACCTCGACCACTGTCTCGGCGTTGGGCTCGAGGAGGTCGTCGACGGTGACTCGTAATTCACCGCGCCGCGCTGCGATGTGGTTCCGGTAGATGACGGGAACCGTGCGCCCGGCAATTGCCGGTGCGTCGGGGTTCCACCCCGGCGGCTGCGCCGACACCGCCTCGTAGACCTTCACGACCCGCCGCTTTTCGAAGAGGGACTGATAGGCGCCACGGGTGGCGGGCCGGGCCGAGAACATCAACAGGCCGGCCGTCGCCCGGTCGAGGCGATGGATCGGCGTCAGGTCCGGATTGTCGAGGCGGGTCCGCAATCGGACGAGCGCAGACTCCCGCAGATATCGCCCGCCCGGAGTGGTCGGCAGGAAGTGCGGCTTGTCGATCACGACGAGGTCGTCGTCGACGTGCAGGATCTCTTCCTGGAACGGCACCGGCTCCTCCGCCGGTAGATCGCGGTAGTACCAGACGAACGGGTCCGCGCCCAGCGCTGTGCCGCGACCGATCGGGCTGCCGTCGGTGCCCACGATCTCGCCGTCGTCGAACCGGCGGTACAGGTCGTCGGAGTCCAGGTGGTCGAACGTCGCGACCATGAACTCGGCGACCGTCGTCCACGGCCCCGACGCGGGGATGCGCAGCCTCGTCGGTCCGACCCCGTTCTTGACGGGTAGTGGTGCGGGCATCGGCATGTGGGTCATCATCCCACCGACCTCCGCAGCAGGCCCATGGACATGGGTCTGCTGCGGTCGTCTGCGCCTGAAGGCATCACCTGGTAGGCAGGATGCCGGACTCCCGATAGCGGCTGACCTTGTCGGCAAAGCTCTCTACCGTGGAACGGAAGCCGAGGAACCCGGCCTGCTTGCTCTTGTTCATGTCTGTGAGGCACTCGATGTCGCGACCGAGGTCACTGTCTGTATGCCACCACGACGCGAGCCGTCCCACGTCCGGCTCGGCAAGACCGTACCGCTGCGCGATCTTGGCCCATACCTGCGGTGCGTCGCCCATTCTGTCGTCGAGCGGTCGCGGCGACTGTTCGAACCCGACAGGCTCCACCCCGAACATCTCGGCCACCTGAGGCCACAGCCAGCGCCACCGGAACACGTCGCCGTTGGCGATGTTGAAGGCCTCGTCCTTGCCGTTGGGATCTGTTGCAGCCCAAAGCATCTGTTCGCCCAGGAGGTCCGCGTCGGTCACATCGGTCAACCCGTCCCACTGCGTTTTCGAACCGGGGAACACGAACGGCGCCCCGGTTTCGCGGCAAATCTCGGCGTACACGGACAGGGTCAGCACCATGTTCATGGCGTTACCAACGGCATAGCCGAAGACGGTGTGGGCACGGTGCACACTCCAGCCGAAACCGTATCGCTCGGCGGCTGCAAAGAGCTCGTCTTCCTGGGCGTAATAGAAGTTCGGAGTGTTCAGCCGCGGCTCGTACTCGTGAAAAGGAGTATCGGCCATGACGCCGGTCGCATAGTCGTCGAATGATCCGAGGTAGTGCTTGAGTCCGGTCAGAAGTGCAACGTGGCGTACCGAGTCCTTGTCTCCCAGTACACCCAGGACGTTTCGAACCGTAGCGCTGTTTACCTCGATGTTCTTTTCCTCGGAGTCCTGCTTCATCCACGCTGTGAGGAAGACGACGTCCGGTCTGACATCGGCCAGCGCCTCCGTCAGTGATCCGGGATCAAGGAGATCTGCGGCAACCGGAATGACACCATCCACCGGGTTACGCGATCCCCGCGCCAAACCGTAAGTTGTCCAGCCATTGTCAACCAGCGCAGCGCTGATGGTCTGCCCGGCGATTCCGGTTGCGCCTACGACGAGGGCAACACCGGGCGTGCTGTTAGAAGTCATTTGATCGATCCAATCCGAGATCTGCCGCCCACGAGGACCGACCCACTCGACGAACATTGAACTCGACGTTCTCGGATGCGGTTTTACGCGTCTGGCTCACTGCGGAACCCGTAGACGAGCATGGAGGCGTGCTGGCTGAGAAGATCCCAACAGATCCACTGTACATGCGAACGCGCCGGTGATTTGGCACACATGACACACCCGTATTCGGCGCCACTTCTACTTCGCCGCAACAGGTTTGGGGACAGTGCCGAAGCCATCTTCAGGAGGGGAGAAGGGAATTGGTTCTGCGCCGCGGCTCCCGGGGGAACCGCGGCGCAGCGTTGTCGATCGCCTCAGGCAGTGACTACCGTTTTCGCAGTGGTCGATTCCTCGGTCTTGTCCCAGCGGTCGTCTCCGTCGTCGACCATGGACAACTCGTCGAAGGGATCCTTGCCGGAGAGGACATTGCCGACCTTCTCCATGTCGACGGTCTTCGTCCAGGAGCCGACGAGCATCGTTGCGACGGCATTGCCGGAGAAGTTGGTGACCGCACGGGCCTCGGACATGAACCGGTCGATGCCGACGATCAAACCCACTCCGTCGAGGAGTTCGGGACGGTGGCTCTGCAGGCCACCGGCGAGGGTGGCCAGTCCGGCGCCACTGACCCCGGCTGCGCCCTTGGAGGCGACGATCATGAACACCAGCAGCGAGATCTGCTCACCGAGGGCGAGCGGGTCACCCATGGCTTCGGCGACGAACAGCGATGCCATCGTCAGGTAGATCGCGGTGCCGTCGAGGTTGAACGAGTATCCGGTCGGGACAACCACGCCGACGGTGGTGCGCTGGACACCCAGATGTTCCATCTTGGCGATCAACCGCGGCAGGGCCGACTCGGACGACGAGGTGGCGAAGATCAATAGGTACTCGCGGGCCAGGTAACGGACCAGCTGGAAGATCGAGACTCCTGAAACCAGACGCAGCAACAGGCCGAGGATCACGAAGACGAAGATCGCGCAGGTCACGTAGAAGCCGAGCATCAGGGTCAACAGCTCGGTGATCGCGCTCCAACCGGTTTGGCCGACCACGTTGGCGATGGCGCCGAATGCGCCGATCGGGGCGAGCCACAGGATCATGCCAAGCACCTTGAACACGACCTTCTGGATCAACTCGACCGCCCGCAGGATCGGGTCGCCGCTGCGGGTGGGCAGAGCCTGGATCGCGAAGCCGACGAGCAGAGCGATGAAGAGTGTCTGCAGGACGCTGCCCTCGGTCAATGCCGACAGCATCGAGGTCGGGATGATCGACTGGATGAAATCCATGGTGCCGCCGGCTTCGTGTGCCTTGTCGGCGAGTTCTGCGCCGGTGCCCATCTTGGATGGATCGATCGTGAGCCCGCTGCCGGGGCTGAGCAGATTGCCAACCACGAGCCCGATGGCCAGCGCCACCGTCGACATCAGCAGGAAGTAACCGAACGCCAGGCCACCCACTTTGCCGACCGTTGCTGCCGCCCGCACCGAGCCGATGCCCAGGACGATGGTGCAGAAGATGACCGGGCTGATCATCATCTTGATCAGGCTCACGAACATGGTGCCCAGAACACCGAGGTCCTCGCCCACACCGGGGGCGACGAGTCCGACGATCACACCTGCGAACACCGCGATGATCACCGCGATGTACAACCAATGCGTCCGGTCACGCCGCTTGGGAGCCGGTGGCTGCTCTTGTGTCGGACGGTCTTCTGTCGTTGTCATGATCGACTTCCTTTGTGAAGCAGCGAGGAACGGGTCTGAAAGAATGGTGTTCGCCAAAGTGAGCGAGGTCACGGTTAAGTTCATTTCGTTCAGGCGGAGAGGTCGATGACGAGGTTGGTGCCACGCTCTCTGGCAGGTCAGGCCATCGTGTTGCAACTCGTGGTGGTCGCGGTGATCGTGCTCGCGGGGAGTGCGCTGGCTTTCCTCGACGCCCGCCGTGACAGCGACTCGGCAGCGCGCCAACAGGTCCTCGGTATCGCCAGTACCCTGGCCCAGTCGAACTCGACGGCAGCGGCCATCGCATCCGGTACCGCGCCGCAGATCCTCCAACCGGTGACCGGGCGCATTCGCGAGGACACCGGGATCGGATTCATCACGATCATGGCGCCCGATCGGACCCGCTTCACCCACACCAACCCGGCCCTCATCGGCCAGGACTACCTGGGCACCATCGGACCGGCACTGGAAGGCCAAACCTTCACCGAGGTCTACACCGGGACTCTCGGGCCCTCCGTCAGGGCGGTGGCCCCGGTCCGTTCGTCGTCGGGGGAAATCATCGGCCTGGTGTCGGCGGGTATCACCCAGCAGACCCTCGGGCAGCGCTGG
The DNA here is from genome assembly GCF_056786475.1 of Williamsia sp. Y844. Taxonomy (NCBI): domain Bacteria; kingdom Bacillati; phylum Actinomycetota; class Actinomycetes; order Mycobacteriales; family Nocardiaceae; genus Williamsia; species Williamsia sp. Y844. Next base: position 355,779 of record NZ_JBXCJB010000001.1, on the reverse strand, counting down.
CGGGACGAGCTTCCGCAGATCATCCTGGTCGCGCTCGCCGCATTGGGGGTGTCACTGATCGGGATCTGGGCGATCGGGCGACGGTTGCTCCGGCAGACCCACGGACTCGGACCGACCGAGCTCCAAGTGATGTACGAGCACCACGACGCGATCCTGCACTCGGTCTCGGAGGGACTGATCGTGCGCGACCGCCGCGGTGTCGCGTTGGCGAATGACGAGGCCCGGCGCTTGTTGTCGCTGCCGTCGGGCGAGATCGACAATGAGTTTCTGCCGCTCTTCTTGCGATCCTACTCTCCCGGTGCGCGCGACGAGGTCCACGTGACCGGCGACCGGGTGCTCGTGGTGAACCGTTCTCACGTACGCGGTGAGCGGTCTCCCGACACCGAGGTCGTGACCATCCGGGACCGCACCGAATTGCAGGGCGCGCTGGGTGAACTCGACTCGATGAAGGTGTTTGCCGAATCGCTACGCTCCCAGGCCCACGAATCCGCGAACCGGTTGCACACCATCGTGACGCTCGTCGAGATGGGCCGCGCCGATGAGGCCGTGAAGTTCGCGACCACCGAGCTGGAACTGTCCCAACGTCTGGTCGACCGTCTGTCGGAAGCCGTCGGCGAACCTGCGCTCGCGGCGCTGTTGCTCGGCAAGAGCGCACAGGCCGACGAGCGGGGTATCGGATTCACCATCACCGATGACACCGAATTGTCTTCGGACGCAGAGGAAGTGCCGCTGTCAGGGCCAGAGCTGGTCACCATCGTCGGCAATTTGATCGACAACGCTTTCGACGCCTGCGATCGGGACGATCCGTGGGTGGAGGTCACGGTCCGTCTGGGCGGGGACGACCTGCTGATCCAGGTCGCCGACAGCGGCCCCGGCATGGACCCCGCGGAGTTCTCAAAGGCGATGCAGCGCGGCTATTCGACGAAGGGCGGGAGTGAGCACGGGCGGCGTGGACTGGGTCTCGCACTGGTCGCCCAGGTCGTCGATCGGCACCGCGGAACGCTCACCGCGGAGATGACATACGGTTCGGTTGTGACGGTGCGCATCGGTAAGGCGGCGCGATGATCAACGTGCTCATCGTCGAAGACGAACCATTGATCGCCGAGGCTCACAGCACCTATCTGGGGAGAATCCCCGGATTCACCGCGGCTGCGCAGGCCCATACGGCCCGGGATGCAATGCAAGCCGCCGTCGCGGCATCGGCCAGTGGAGCCCCGATCGACCTGGTGCTCCTCGACATCGGCTTGCCCGACGCCACCGGCATCGACCTCGCCTCTGCATTGTCCGGCCTACGCCCCGCGCCGGACATCATCGCGATCACGTCGGAACGCGACCTGCAGATCGTGCGCGCCGCAGTCGCCAACGGGGCGCTGGCCTATCTGCTGAAGCCGTTCACCTTCGCGGCTTTTCGCGATCGGCTCGAGCGCTATCAGCGCTACCGCGCGGCCCTCCCGGCCGGTACCGACGCCGCCAGTCAAGCAGAGGTGGACCGCGCCTTCGCCGAATTGCGCACCGGCGCAGACCGATCCGCCGCACCGAAGGGTGCTGCGCCGGGAACCGCAGACGAGGTGGCAAAGGTTGTCCGCGACACCGTCGGCGGCATCACTGCCGCCGATGCGGCCAAGATCGTGGGGGTGTCGCGGGTGACGGCATGGCGTTACCTCGAACGGCTCGCCGAAGAAGGAACGTTGGTGCGCCACACCGACTACGGCCACGCCGGGCGGCCGAAGATCCGGTATCAGTGGCGTCGTTGATCCGGTGATCTGAACTGGCGGTAGTTCGAGTTGCTTCGGCAAACTATCTAAATATGTTGGTGGTCAACAGGTTTCGCTAAAGACTCCCTTGCGAACATGCGTTCGAGCCGGTACGGTGGAGTCGTCGACCACAAGCATCACGTATCTGACGCCTTCCCCGCAGAGACACCCTGGTCGACGACCCCGGTTTCGCTCTCCTTGGAAGGTGCTGTGCCATGCGACTTCTCGAGATGGTCGACGACCTTGTCGACCTAGAGATTCCCGATGACGCGAACGATGCGCTGGGGGTGGTGAAGGATCTGATCACTCTGCGCAACGTGGCCGAGCATCAGCTTGCGGTGTGTGCGGCGGTGATCGACGAGTTGGGGATGGCCCGTAAGGCCGGTTCGACTACATCAAAGTTGTTGCAGGCCAACGGTGCAGCGCCGGTGTCGGCGTATCGGTGGTTACGTATCGGTCCGGGTCTGGCCGGTTTGGATCGTACTGCCGGGTATTCGAAGGATGGGTTTCTCTCGTCTGAGCACGTCGATGCGGTGGTCAAAGGTGTCGGGCATGTTGTCGGGCGGTCCGAAGAAGTTGTCACGGCCGAACAGCGGATCGGGTTCGAGCGGAAACTGTTGAGCCACGCTGTCTCCGGAGCGCCACCATCAGAGATCAATGCCGCCGCCCGCGCGCTGGGTAACGAGATTGCCAAAGACACCGGTGGGCCGCCGCCGGCCGAAGACCGGTCACTGAACAGCCTTGAATACAAAGTTCGTGAGGGTCGCTGTGTCGGGACGTTCGATGTGGATGCGGTGATCGGTGAAAAGTTGTTCTCCGCGTTGGACTTCTGGTCCAGAGCACGTCCCGAACCGGATGGTTCCGATGATCCGCGTTCTCCGACGCAGCGCCGGGCTGACGCCCTGCATCAACTGTTGGATTGCGGTGGGGGTGGGCAAACACTGGTGTCGGCGCCGCGAACCGAAGTGATGGTCACCGTGCCCGCCGATCATCCCGAGGCTGCCACGTTGCCGTGGATGGGCCCGGTCACCGAGGCGACTGCCGCGATGTTGGCCTGCGATTCATCAATCAGCTCGATCACCCTCGACGGGCAGGACGTACCGATCGATATGAGTCCACCGAACCGGTTGTTCAAGGGGTTGGTCCGTAAAGCGATCATCATCCGCGACACCTGCTGTGTGAAATGCGGGGGACATGCGAGTTGGTCTGACTGCCACCACATCGTCCACTTCGTTGACGGTGGTCTCACCACGCTCGAGAACGGGTGCTTGCTATGCCGCACCTGCCACATGGCGGTCCACAACACCGATTGGGACGTGATCATGGGATCGGATGGGCACCCGTGGTTGATACCACCGGCCGACGTCGATCCGCAGCGAAAACCGTTACCGGCCTACAACCGCCGAACCCTGACCCTCGCGGCCTGATCCTCGCCGCCTGATCCAACCAACTCTTTACTCCTGCACACCCGAGATCTTTCGGGACCGTGCATGCATCCTTGACAACTCCATAGTGTGAAAAACACGGTGCTGCCGTCCAGGCAGCTGGGCGGCAGCACCGGTTGCAACACCGGCGGTACGGCGCCGGATTCGGTCCAAATTACCCGGAACGCGTGACCGAATGCCCTCCACAAAGACTCCTGTCAGGGGTAGACCTGGCTGATGGACCCAGCACATCGGGACGGCGGGGGTGATCCAGGCGCCGAGGCGGCCGCCGGCCCGGCTGTCGATCACGCCGACCATCCTGACCACGACCACGGTGCCGGCATGCACCCGGCCGGGCACGCCGACCACGGCGGTCCAGGTGGTCACGCTCATCACGTTGCGCAGTTCCGTCGGCTGTTCTGGATCATGTTGATCCTCGCCGTCCCGGTGGTCCTGTGCTCTCCGATGTTCGCCTCGCTGCTCGACTACGAACTGCCCGACTCGGAGGCGCTCGAATGGGTGTCGCCGGTGTTGGGCACGGTGATGTACGTATGGGGCGGGCGCCCGTTTCTCACCGGTGCGGTCAGTGAGGTGCGAGCGCGTGCCCCGGGCATGATGCTGCTTATCGCCCTGGCCATCACGGTCGCATTCATCTCGTCATGGGCTGCGAGCATCGGGCTTGTTCATCACCAGCTCGATTTCTGGTGGGAACTGGCGCTGTTGATCGTGATCATGCTGCTCGGCCACTGGATCGAGATGCGTTCCCTGGCGCAGACCACCTCGGCCCTCGATTCGCTCGCCGCGCTACTTCCCGATGAGGCCGAGAGAGTTGACGGTGACACGACCGTCGTCGTGGCGCCGTCCGACCTACTCGTGGGCGATGTGGTCCTGGTGCGGCCCGGGGCCTCCGTGCCCGCTGACGGAACGGTTGTCGACGGTACGGCCGAGATGGATGAATCGATGGTCACCGGCGAATCGCGCACCGTTGCGCGTGGCGTGGGGGACACGGTGGTCGCAGGCACGGTGGCCACAGATTCTGGTCTGCGGGTGGAAGTTACGGCCATCGGTCAGGACACCGCGTTGGCCGGGATCCAGCGGCTGGTCTCCGAGGCGCAGAACTCATCTTCGCGTGCGCAGCGCCTCGCCGACAAGGCTGCGGGGTGGCTGTTCTGGTACGCACTCGGCGCTGCGGTGATCACCGCAGTGATCTGGACGGTCCTGGACAAGACCGACGACGGGGTTGTCCGCACCATCACGGTGCTGGTCATCGCCTGCCCGCACGCGCTGGGTCTGGCGATCCCATTGGTGGTCGCGATCGCGACCGAGCGTGCCGCCCGTGGCGGTGTGTTGGTGAAAGACCGCCTCGCGCTGGAGAGTATGCGGTCCGTCGACATGGTGCTCTTCGACAAGACCGGGACCCTGACCAAAGGTGAGCCCACAGTGACCAGCCTCCACTCGGTCGGCGCGAACTCCGACAACGACGTGCTCACCCTCGCGGCGGCCGCCGAGGCAGGCAGTGAACATCCACTCGGCAAGGCGATCGTGCGCGCGGCAAATGAGCGCAGCTTGCCCATCCCGCCGGCGAAGGACTTCACTTCCGCCCCAGCAGTTGGTGTTTCGGCGACCGTAGACGGGCGTCGGATCCATGTGGGAGGCCCCCGTCTGCTGGAGAACCACGGGCGCACCGAAGTCGAGGTGGCGGACGCATGGCGGGCGGACGGATCGATCATCCTGCACGTCCTGGCCGACGACGATCTGATCGGGGCAGTCCGCCTCGCCGACGAGATCCGCTCAGAATCCCGGCAGGCAGTCGATGCGCTCCACGACATCGGCGTGAACGTGGTCATGATCACCGGAGATGCCGAGCCCGTCGCACGGTCGGTGGCCCAGGCACTCGGTATCGATCGGTACTTCGCCGGTGTCCGGCCGGAGGACAAGGCGTCCATAGTGCAGGAATTGCAGCACGAGGGACACGTCACGGCCATGGTCGGTGATGGGGTCAACGATGCACCCGCACTGGCGCAGGCCGATGTCGGGATCGCGATCGGTGCAGGCACGGACGTCGCGATCGGCTCTGCGGGAGTGATCCTGGCGAGCGACGACCCGCGGTCGGTCATCTCGGTGATCCGGTTGTCCAAGGCCACCTATCGCAAGATGGAACAGAACCTTTGGTGGGCAGCGGGATACAACCTCATCTCGGTTCCGCTGGCTGCCGGTGTCCTGGCGCCGATCGGATTCGTCCTGCCGATGTCGGTCGGCGCCATCCTGATGTCGGTGTCGACCGTTGTGGTGGCTCTGAACGCTCAGCTCTTGCGTCGTCTGGATCTGCGCCCGGAGGTGAGTGTCGGTGACGAATTGCGTGGTCACATGTACGAGTCGCCGTTGGACAGGACTGTCCGATCCGGCACCTGATAGCGACCAGTGACCGTCTTGCGGTTTCGGCACGTAGAACGGACAACGAGCATGTGACCCCGTGGCATAGTGCTCGCATGCCACGTTCTCTGGTCCGCCGCATCAGCCTTCGATTCGCCGGGACCCTTGTCGCGCTCCTGACAGTCGTCGGCACGGGCACCGCCATCGCATCGCCCTCTGCCATCGCCGGACCGGCGGGGTGTGTTCCGTTCGGGACCGCACAACTGCCGCCGGGGGCGCCGTCCACCGGTGATCGCACCGGGTTGAACACCTTCGCCACGTACCGCGGTGCAAATGCCCCTACTCGTGTCGATCTGCGTACCGAGCGCACGCAGTTCAACCACTACTGGGAGTTCGCGCTTGTCGACGGGGACTTGCTAACCCGACCGCGGGATGCGGGTGCCCCTTGGCGGATCGTTCGGATGCCGTCGTGTCTGAACGGCGCGATCACCGCCATCTCACTCGATGACGACGAGCTCGTCGGCATTGATCGCGACGGCTGGATCTACACCATGGACAACGTCACCCAGTCACCGTTGCTGTGGAACTGGACGTCGGGTTGGGGCGCGTTGCTGTGGCTGGGACCGGGTCGTACGCTGCCGGACACGCGTGTCGGCGGGTGGGCGCTGAGTGTCACGTCGCCGACTGCTAACCGCGAGTACGCCGACATCGCCGGCCGCGTGCATCCCAGCGGCCAGGCCAAGATGACGATGATCCCGTCGCTCACCGGCGACGGTAGCCGCATCACCTACGCCGATCCGTGGCTACCCAACGACAACAGCTATGAGATCGGTAGCCCGCTGGGTGGACGCTTCCAATCGGTGTCGTTGTCGGCGGCGGCGTCCACCACCTTCGTGATGAACCGCTACGGCGACATGTACACGCGGACCTTCGATTTCGATTCCTCGGGGTCGGACTCGGTGTTCTTCCGCTACAGCTGGGAGCCGCAGACCGGTAAGCCGAGTGCGACGGACCTCAACCAGGAGACCTGGGATCGTTCGACGGCGGCGGTGCAATTGCCCGCGCCGGATTGGACTCACCAACCGAAGATTCCGGGTGAGATCACCTCCAGCATCACCGCGATCTCCACCGGGCCAGGCGTCGAAAAGCGTGAGTTGCGAGTCGAGGGCCGCGACAACGGCCGTACCGGCTTCTGGCGTAAAGATATTCAGGCCTCGTCATGGACGTTCGAGCCCACCGATTCGCCTCTGCAGGGCAGCGCACTCGAGAACTCTGCAGCCGATCGTTCCGCCGATACATTGGCCCCGCCCAAGCCGTGGAACCTGTCGGCGTCGCTGCCGTCGCGTGACGCCGCGGTCGATGGTCAGACACTCATCGACATCGGCCTGCCCTACAGCGTGGTCGACCCGCGGTTGCTCGACGAGGTGGGATTGCACGCCGGACCATCCGGGTACCGGTTGGAGGTCGCGAACTTCGACCCCGCGGTGACCACGCGCGACGCCGTTGTCGTCACCGGGACCGGTACCCGGATACCGGTGCAGTTGCACACTGCGGACGGCATGCGGATGACGCCGGGACACGTGGGCCTGACTTCGACGCCGCGCCATCTCATCGGTGCGATCGAGATCCCGCACGCGGCATACACGCAGCGGGCCGACGACCCCGAGCTGGCACAGTTCGTGAGCACGTGGATGCGCGGAAAGTCGATCGCGCCGATCACCCTGAGTGCCACAACCTCTGATCTGGTGATTCGCTGACGATCCCTGTTCCTTGGGGGCGCACGCGTTGGGCGCAGCCGCTCACGCGGCGAAGGCTGTTTCACTCGCGAACCCATCACAATGGCCGCAACGTGTGCGACTCGGAACACCAAGGACTTCGCTCACACTGGGGTCGAGCTGGTGAACCCATGGATTGCCTGACCACTCCACTGCGACGACGCAGGGGAAATATTTCCTAACCGCCGTGACGCGGTTGAATTCCGTTGTGCGCCATAGCCGGGTCTGTCTTCGCCTTGCCACGCACTCATCGCTCCACCGGATCCAAGCAAGAAACTTCGCCACTAGGCGCCGAACTTGTGGCCCATCACGCGCTCATATTCACGTTCCCAGATCTGGACGCGGCGTCCGCAATAGATGCACCAACCGGCCATCGCCAGCAGCACACCTAGGAAGCACAACATCACCACGATATTGGTTGTGGAGTTATTGGCTGCGTAGACGTATGCCAATGCTCCGATCAGCATGACGAAGAGCACGATGAACACGGTCAAGCCGTAGAGCCCGCGAGAGCTGTAGATCACCCGCCCGGTGCGGCGGAAAGGAAATGGGGGTGGAGTGGGTGGGTTGTGCATCGTGCTCAAGCGTATGTCGCCGCACCAGACCCGAGTTCCGCGGCTCGGATGGAGCCGTCAGAATCTGAGATCGAGAAACTGTCGCTGCCGTAGTCAAGATACTGAGGCTCAGGATTTCGAGGAGAACCGGCGGAAGAGCCCCTCACACCAGGGCGGGCAGCCGGCGTGTGGCATCGGCGACGTGGGTCACGAATCGCTCTACCCCCGACCGCACATGCGCGTCACCCATCCGCTCGACGAGCCCGCGCATCAGATTGAGGCGACTGCCGTCGATCCAGTGCTGGATGTCTGATTCGGTCTGCCAGATGCGGGCGCCGGCCCAGGTGCGGGTGAGCATGTTCGCCATGTCGGCCGGGGTGCTCGGGAACGGATTCGGACGGGCCAGCCGGTTCTTCTCGGCATCGTCGTCGCGGTGCGCCTCGATGAATCCGAGCAGCGCTGCGTTGAACGTGGGGGAGTTGTGGCGCACCTGCTGCAGCCGGATCGTGTCGCCGTCGAAGATCGGCGCCGCAGGCGAGGGCGCGAGGCCACGTGCGGAACAGTCGACGACGAGCGTGTCCGGCTCGGTCGGGATCTCGCCATCATCGAGCCGGATGTGGCTCGGGCCCACGGCGCGCACGTGCCCGAGCCGAACCACGTCCTCGATGCCTCTCAGCTCATCCAGCTCCCGCCGACTCAGCATCGTGCCCCGGTACATGGTCGGCTCCACGTCGGGATCGAGTCGCATCAGCCGGCCGACGTCCTCGAGCAGGCGGCACAGGTCGATGAGGTCGTGCGCCTGGGCGCCCGCCTCGGCCTCATCGGCCAAGCCGTGCATGAGTGCACCGACCTGATCGAGCGGCTGCAGCCCGGCCCGGTCGTTGAACCACATGTCGCGCGGCCTGATCCAGCGGATCCGGTCGGCAGCGATGCCGTGATCGAGCAGCCAGAGGCCGGCATCCGCCGCCGTCTTGCCGCCGCCGATGACTGTGAACCGGCGATGGTCATCAGCCCGCTCCGGCAGCAGCCCGATCGGAACGAATCGAGCATCCGGCTCGACGCTGAACGACGGCGTGTGCGTCGCAGGCACGGAGGCCTCTTGATAGCGCGCGTCGACGACCCGTCGGCGCACCGTGACAGCGGTGACGGCTCCGGTCGCCGTGTCGCGGAGGTGTGCCACATCGTCGTCGCTGCCCACGAAGTCGTGTCGTCCTAAGAACGCCACCCGTCCGGACGGCGCGAGCCCTTCAGAGAGGACCCGCGCGAAGTAGTCCTGGATCTCGGGGCCGGACGCCTGCTCGTAGAATCCGCTGTTGCGGCCGGACTCGATGATCCGGTCTTTTCCGAGTGGCCTGGAACCGACACCGTAATACGCCGACGGCGAATGCAGCTGTACGAACGGGTAGGTGTCGCGCCAGTGCCCGCCCACCTCGGTGCGTCGGTCGACGAGCAGCATCTCGGCATCCGATTCGTTCAGCAGGGAATCGGTGAACGCGAGCCCGCTGGCGCCCGCCCCCACGACCAGATAATCGGTGGTATTCACAGGACCTCCTGCTCGGATTCTCCCACTGCCGGGTTACGGAGATAAGGAAAATTTAGGCACAGGCGGATGGGTTCCGGCGTGGTCGTCAGTTGGCGTGCGCGATCCTGGGCGAACTTCTCGCCGCCACTTGCTGACGGCGAGCGAGATTACCGACGCCGCGACCAATGTGAACATGGTTGTTGCCAGGACGATTTCGAAGACTTCGACGCTCATGATTGACAGTGTGCAGTCGGTAGGATGCCGACACCATTGGCGGAAATGACAACCTTCGAAAAGATTCAGCCATGGGCCTGTGGCTGCTGATTCGATTCTGTTGAAGCCGAGAATCGCCGCAGGTCCGCAGGTAGCCTCCGCCGTGTGGAAGACACTGGTGCACCGGGTGTGCACGCGGGCATCAGTCGGCGACAGGCGATTGCGGGAATCGGTCTCACAGCGGCGGCGGGGGCTCTGTCGCTGTCGGGTGGCACGGCTGCTGCCGACCCGATTGATCTGGTGGACGACGGTCAAGGTCTGGTCACCGTGGGCAATGTCCGTCTGACCGTCATCACGCCAGGTCTGGTCCGGTACGAATACTCGCCGAACAGGCAGTTCGAGGACCGTCCGACGATGCTGGGCCATCACCGCGACGCGCGGACGCCGGAGTATCGGGTACGGCAGTCGGGAGATACCGTCCGATTCGAGACCGACGTGATGACGATGAGGTGTCCGGTGTCGCGGTTCGAAGCCGATGCGCCACAGGTCGATTTGGTGCATTCGGGTGAGACAGTCACTCCCACATGGCTTTCTGAACAGTATGTGCCGGAAGTGACCGGCATCGTCTTTCTCGCCAATCTCGAAGTCTGGACCGCGTCGATCCCGCCGCTGCCGCCGGACAACCTCGGCGGCTGGCTGCGCTGCCTCGACTCGGTTCGTGGTGAGACGTCGCTGCAACCCGGACTGCTCTCGCGCGCCGGATGGTTCTTCATCGACGACACCCGATCCGTCCTCGTTCCTGACGACGGGGACGATTATGTCCCTCGCCGCAGCGTCGCGGGATACCGCGACGGATACATCTTCGCCTACGGCGCCGACTACAAACAGGTACTCGCGGACTACCGAACCCTTTCCGGGGCAACACCTCTGCTGCCGCGACAGGCCTTCGGGAATTGGTTCTCGCGGTATGCGCCCTACGACGAGCACTACTACCGAACCGAACTGGTGCCGAAGTACAAGTCGGTGGGAGCATCGCTGGACGTGCTGATCATCGACACGGACTTCAAAGAACCCAACTCGTGGAACGGGTGGGGCTGGAATCGCAGACTGTTCGCCGACCCGCAGCGGTTCCTGGCCTGGGCGCACCAGGAGAAGATGGCGGTCGGGTTGAACATCCATCCCAGTATCGCCGGCAACGACAGTCGTTTCGGTGACGCCTCGAGTCGGGCGGGCGGCACATTGCAGCCGGCACTGACCCCCGCGTCCCGGTTCTTCTCCGCGCTGGAGCTCGACGTTGCCGGTGCATTGGGTCCCTCGTATGTCTGGGACCTTGGCAAGCGCGGCCATATTGATTCCTTTATGCGGCTGCATGATTCGTTCGAGGCCGACGGTGTCGACTTCTGGTGGCTGGACTGGATCATCGACGAGTCGTGTGTCGGAGCGGGTCCAGCAGAAATCGCTGACGATGTATGGATCGCGCGGGCGTATGGCCGCCGACCGAAAGCGTCGACAAACCGATGGCTACTCCTGGCCCGCAACGGTGCATCATACTGGGACATGGTGGGTACCCGGCCGGGACCATGGGGCGGGCACCGGCACACAATCCATTTCACCGGCGACACCTATTCGACGTGGGAGACCCTCGCATTTGAAGTGGTCTTCACCCACGCCGAGGGCAACGTCGGTATGGGTTACGTGTCGCACGATATCGGCGGTTTCAAAGGCGACACCGATCCCGAGAGATACGTTCGCTGGATGCAATTCGGCGCATTCTCGCCGATCATGCGAATCCATTCCCAGAACATCGGCACCCCACGCCTGCCGTGGGAGTTCGCGCAGCCCTTCAACGATGCCGCTGCGGAGACATTGCGGATACGGTCGGCATTCGTACCGTATCTCTACACCGCGGCGCGGGTGATGCACGACACCGGATTGCCGATGGCCCGTGGCATGTACCTCGACTGGCCAAAACACCAGCAGGCGTATGAGTTCCGTCATCAGTACATGCTCGGTGATGACCTTCTCGTGGCCCCGGTGGTGCGGCCGCGCAGCGTCGGCGGCGGGGTGAAACGCATCTGGTTCCCGGAGGGTGACTGGGTCAACATCTTCGATGGTTCAGTGATCGAAGGTCCCGCGGTCCGAGATGTTGCCGTCACGCTGTTCGACATCCCGGTGTACGCGCGGGCCGGGGCCACGGTCCCGACACTGGCCAATGCCGCGGCTCCGGCGGCCGACAGTGCGGAACCGTTGTCGCTGAGGGTGTTCGCCGGTGCCAACGCTTCATCGCGGCTGTATCAAGACGACGGCCACTCGAACGAGCATCTCGTGGAAGGGTACTCCTGGACAATGTTCAGCTGGGACGATACCACCCGTGAACTCACCGTCGAGACGTCGTCGCCGGGATCCGGCACTCGGACACCCAGGCCGACGATCCGCCGAATCGAACTGATCGGCGTCGACGCGGCGCCGACGGGTGTGCGGGTCAACGGAGTTGCGGTCGCGAACGGGCGGTGGCGCCACTTGCCAGAGAGACGGACCGCCATTGCCGAGGTGGGCATTCCGGACACTGCCGATCTCAGATCTGTGCTGTAAACGCTTTCTCTTCACAGCGAAGCCGCAGCCGGTTTCTCAAATCTTGCTTTCCGAAGTGTGGTTCGGTCGTAGGGTTGTTTCACGGGGTCTGTGTGGTAGCAACGCCGCTGCCGACGGCGCCCGGGTGTGAACCCGTAGTCGGGCAAACAGGGAAGGACCATCCCATGGCCATCCACGACGACATCGCGATCGATCCGGCGCTACAGGACCTGTACAAGGATATCCATAGCCACCCAGAACTCGGTTTCCAGGAGCAGCGTACCTCCGGGATCGTGTCGGATCGGCTCAGCGCCCTGGGCTTTGAGGTCACCACCGGGATCGGCGGGACCGGGGTCGTCGGGGTGCTGAAGAACGGGTCGGGCCCGGTGGCATTGCTCCGAGCCGACATGGACGCTCTTCCGGTGAAAGAGGATACCGGGCTCGACTACGCGAGCACTGTCACCGCGACCGACGAGCACGGCAAAACCGTTCCGGTTGCGCATGCCTGCGGGCATGATCTGCACACCACGTGCCTGCTGGGCGCGGCGCAGGTCTTGTCGACCGGAACCGACACGTGGCGAGGCACATTGGTACTCGTCTTCCAGCCGGCCGAAGAATTGGGTGCCGGCGCGCAGGCCATGGTCGACGACGGGTTGTTCGACAAGATCCCGAAACCGGATGTCGTTCTCGGCCAGCATGTCGCCCCGCTGCCTGCAGGGAAGATAGCCGGTCATGCCGGGGCCTCATACGCCGGATCGGATTCGCTTCGAGTCCATCTCGTCGGCAAAGGCGCGCATGGGTCGATGCCGGAGGCCTCCGTCGATCCGGTGGTCCTGGCCGCCGCAACGGTGCTTCGGCTGCAGACGATCATCTCCAGGGAGATCCCGAGCACCGCGACCGCAGTCCTGACGGTCGGCTCCATTCACGCCGGTGACGCTGCGAACGTCATCCCCGGCGACGCCGAATTGCAGCTGAACATCCGGTCCTACGCCGAACCGGTGCGACAACGCGTGCTCGACAGTGTCGACCGGATCGTCAAAGGTGAGGCTGCGGCTGCCGGGGCACCGAAGGAACCGACGATCACGGAGATCGAACGATTCCCCGTTGTCACCAACGATGCGGCTGCATTGGGTAAGACCCTGGACGTGTTCGCCGACTGGCTGGGAGCGAGCAACATTCTCGATCCCGGAGCCGGTGCGGGCAGCGAGGATGTGGGGATCTTAGCCACGAGTTCAGGTGCGCCGCTGTCCTATTGGCTACTCGGCGGGTCCGATCCGTCGTTGTTCACGACGGGCGACATGACGGATCCCGCGCTGCTCAAAGTGCCGTCCAACCATTCGCCGCACTATGCTCCCGTCATCGATCCCACCTTGTCGATCGGGGTCAAGGCGCTGGTTGTGGCCGCTCGTACCTGGTTGCCGGCCGCGGCGTAGGCGGAAGGAGGGTACCGCGATGGGCAACGTGAATCTGAGCAAGCAGCACCCGGACGCGTATGCGCTCGTCGCCGAACTCGACAAGGCCGCCGTCGGGGCGGCAGCCGCTGCAGACCTTGATCCGCTGCTGATCGAACTGGTGAAAATCCGTGTCTCACAACTGAACGGGTGCGCGTTCTGCCTGCGGATGCACACCCGGGATGCACTCGCGAAAGGTGAAACCGCCGATCGCCTCGCGGTCATCGCGGCATGGTGGGAGTCGCAGTACTTCAACGACCAGGAGAAGGCGGCCCTGGGTCTGGCCGAGGAAGTCACCAGGCTGTCTGTTCCGGCGCGCGATGATTGGGACAACGGGGCGTTGAACGACGAACAGATCTCTGCCGTCAGCTGGCTGGCAATCGCGATGAATGCGTGGAATCGCATCGCAATTCGAAGCCACTATCCGGTGAGGCCCTGACGTTCAGGCAGTCGCTTCACGAGATCCGCACTGCCCCAGTTGGTCTGCCATCACATCGTCACCGACTGTCGGGCAATACCCCGTCCGCCTCCTTCCTGTCCCGGCGCGAGCGCCGACGTGCGACGGCCTCCCCGGCGAAGGGCAGTATCGAGATCGCCGCGATGAGGATGAAGATGGGTTCGATGAGGTTCTGGATGAAACCGAATTGACCGAGCCAGTATCCCAACAGCGTGATCCCGCAGCCCCACACGACTGCCCCCACGACGTTGTACAGGAAGAACACGCGGTACTTCATCTGTGCGGCACCGGCGACCAGTGGTGCGAGCGTCCGGATGACGGGCACAAATCGAGCCACGACCACGGTTGTCGGGCCGTGCTTGTCGAAGAACTCATGGGACTCGTTGATGTACCTCTTCTTCAGGATGCGACTGTTCTCGGTGAACATCGTCGTACCCGCGTACCGGCCGATCCAGTAGCCGATCTGGCCACCGATGACGGCAACGAGGGGTACCAATATCAACAACTGCCACAGGGCGGCAAAGGAGTCGATGCCTCGGGCACCTCCGGATGCCACCAACATTCCGGCGACGAACAGCAATGAATCCCCTGGCAACATCGGGAAGAGAACGCCGGATTCGACCAGGACCACAACAAGCAGGCCGACCAGGGCCCATGCGCCGAAGTGTCCGAGCAGCGTGAACGGATCGAGAAACCCCGGAAGCAACGCCACCGCATTCGATTTCGCGGCGGCCGTCTCAATCGCCGCATCGACGAATGTCAGCAGTGGGTCCGTCATGACTGCTGTCCGGCGAGCAATGGACGGTCACCGTCCTGTTCGAGCCGATCGACCTTGCTGAATGACAGGTATCCCACGAGGGCCACGATGACCGCGAGGAATACCAGATTGACCGCCGCAGTCCCGATGCCGAGTCCGCCGTTCTCGGTGGGCTGGGTCAACAGATCGCCAAGCGAGGCGCCCAGCGGTCGGGTCACGATGTACGCAGCCCAGAACGCGAAGACGGCGTTCAGTCGAATGCCATAGTGCATCACGGTGATAACCGCGATGACGGAGGCAAAGATGACAAGCGACGCGGTGTAGCCGACCGCGAGCTTCTCGGCGATCAGATCGCCGGCGGCGGTACCGAGGGCAAAGGTCATCAGGACTGCGAGCCAGTAGAACATCTCCCGGCGGGGAGTCCGGATGGAATGGATCGACAGGGTGCCTTCGACGAGATACCAGGCTGTGAAGACAACCATCAGCGCGAGGGCAAAGATCGTGGTGGTCACCACCAACGAAATGCCGAGATTGTCAGTCAGATTGTCGGTGATGAGCGTTCCCGTGACGCTGATGACAACTACGGTCCACCAGTAGATGACCGGCACATAGCGGCGGACCGAGAATTGCGCGACGAGACTCGCGATCAACAGCACCACGGTGATGATCGTTGTCGACGTCAGGCCCCACCCGAGGGTGGTGTTGAGGTAATCGGCAGCCGTTTCCCCGACGGTGGTCGCCAGGATCTTGATGATCCAAAAATAGATCGTGACCTCGGGAACCTTGCTCCATGCACAACGCAACCGTGTCATGTTGTCCGATGATGCAACGGAATTGTGTGAGGCGGCCTCTGGTGTCGATGCCCGCGCACTTCTATGACGGAGTTGCATGGTGCTTGCCTTCCGGTTGGTGCTGCGGAATTGTGGCTGCATCGGCGGAAGCGATGTACCTGCGCGAAGTTGGCGGTAGCCGACCTTGGATGCCGTCCAATGCGCGAGGCACCAACATCGCAACGACCAGGGCAACCGATAGGGACAGTGCGATTGCGGCCAGCGTGTCCGAGAGCCAGTGGACACCGAGATACAGTCGTGTCGTCGCGGCGATCACCGAGATGGCAAGGGCCGCAGCCAATGCAATGTTCTGAAGTAGCCGGGTCGAGGTCGCGGTGAGAGCCAGCGCGATCGCGAAAACCAATGCGGCGGTGCCGATCACGTGACCCGACGGGAACGAGTGCGCGGCCTCGTATGCGGTTGCCTGATCGGAAAAAGGTGGTCGTGGCCGGTTGAAAACCAACTTCAGAGTCCATCCAAAGATCCCTGCGATCGCCACCGTTGCGGCCACCGCCGCTCCACGACGCACGTTCTTGTCGAACAGGATGAAGGCGATGACGGTGACCGCGGTCCAGACGAACACCCACATCGGTCCGAACAGATTGGTCACGCCCGCGACCGCACTGGTCAGTGCGGGCGTGCGATGAGCGACCATCGCATCGAGCACCGTCCGGTCGATCCAGCTCAACGGGTTGTGGTGTGTGGTCACGATGGCAACACCCAGAACAAGGGTCAGGCAGAAGAGCAGCAGGCTGGTCGCCGAACGCGAATGGTTGCGGTGCATAGGGCCAAGGGTGGCGGTGTGGTCCTGTGAGGACGCTGCGATCTCCTGAGCAGACGCTGAGTCCGGTTCCGTCGATCACCGCTGCACGTATAGATTTCGGGAATGGATGCCCGGCGGATCTTCGGTTGGACCGCATCCGCTGTGGCCAGCGTTCGGGGTCGGCTGACCATCCTGGCCACCACATTGCTGGCGCTCGCTCTGGCATTGGCAGCTGCCATCCTGCTGTTCGTCCTCTATCAAACGCTGCTGAACTCCGCAGATTCCGCGACGTCGGCACGCGCACATGAAGTCGCAACCACCATCGAGGACGAAGGCCTTGCGGGCTTGGACGAGTCGGTCCTTCTGCCGACCGAGAACCTGGACGTCATCCAGGTGATCGACAGCAGCGGGCGGGTGGTCGCGGTCAGTCCCGGCACTCCGCACGTGCCGCTGGTCTCGCCGCTGGCCGTCGACGTCCGCCGCACCGCCGACGGTGTGACCTTTCCGGGGCGCGATGCCGAATATCGGGTCACGGCGATGGGTGTCGCGTCCGGCAGTGGTGACGTGACCGTGGTGGTCGGTGCGGCCGAAGGTCCGATCCACAAGGTTCTGGCAACCGTGGCAATTCTGCTGTGCCTGGTGTTTCCGTTCCTCTTGTTGTTGATCGGCGTTGCGACTTACTATCTGGTCGGCCGAACCCTTCGCCCCGTCGAAGAGATCAGGGCGCAGGTCGCCGCCATCACCAGTACCGATCTGCGCAAACGAGTGCGGGTTCCGGGTACCAGGGATGAGATCTCGACCTTGGCGACGACGATGAACGACATGCTCGGTGGTCTCGAGGACGCCAGACAGCAGCAGCTCCGGTTCATCGGCGACGCCTCTCACGAATTGCGTAGTCCGTTGATGACGCTGGTTGGCCTACTCGATCTCTCACGGACCACGGGTAATTCGATAGATCCGGACACCGTGGAAGACATCTTGCTGCCCGAGGCGAGACGGCTTTCTCAGATGGTCGACGATCTGTTGTTGCTGGCCCGATCCGACGAATACGGCGTCCCGGTCAGTGCCGAAGACGTTGATCTTGACGAGATCGTGGACGCCGAAGCTTCCCGGCTGGAAGCTCTCACCTCGCTTGATGTGCAGGTCGACATCACGCCCATCAGGGTTTGCGGTGACGCCGACAAGCTGACCCGCGCGGTGCGCAACATCGCCGACAACGCTGCCCGGCACGCCGACGGGGTGGTCCGCTTCGAGATGGAGATCGATGAGAAGTCTTGTCGGGGTCTGCTGAGAATCATCGACGACGGACCCGGTATCCCGGATTCGGACAAGGCCACCGTGTTCGATCGGTTCGTCCGGCTCGATACCGATCGGGATCGGTCGCGTGGTGGAAGCGGGCTTGGGCTCGCGATCGTCGACGAGATCGTCCGCGCGCACCATGGGACCGTCGAGATCAGCGATACCGCCGGGGGCGGCACCACGGTGACCATTGCCCTCGACATCGACCGTCCAGACCGTGATTGGCCCGCGGCCCCGGAGTCGTTCTAGCCGAATCAGGAGACGATGACATGCGAGTGCTCGTGGTCGAAGATGATCGCAACGGCGCCGAGACACTTCGGCGGACATTGGTCGCCGAAGGCTGGGTTGTCGAGGTGGCCCACAACGGCGAAGACGGTCTCGCGCTGGCGATGCAGGGAACCTACGATGCGGTGGTCTGCGACATCATGATGCCCAGACTCAACGGTTATGAACTGGTGCGCCGCCTCCGTGGAGAATCCGTGTGGACTCCGGTACTGATGCTCACCGCCAAAGACGGGGAGTACGACCAGGTCGATGCCTTCGACCTCGGCGCCGACGACTACATCGTCAAACCGTTCTCCGTCGCGGTCCTGGTGGCGCGGCTGCGTGCCCTCGTTCGGCGGGGTGCGCCGGAACGCCCCACCGTGCTGACAGCGGGCACCCTGTCGCTCGATCCGGCCGCACATGTGGTCAGACGCGGCGACACCGAGATCACGCTGACGCCGCGAGAGTTCTCGATGCTCGAGTTCCTCATGCGGAACAGGGGTTCGGTGGTGAGCAAAGCGGAGATCCTGCAGGCGGCGTGGGACGTCAACTATCGGGGCGATGAGAACGTGGTGGAGGTCTACGCCGGGTATCTGCGACGTCGAATCGATACGCCGTTCGGCTGCAAGTCAATTCAAACAGTTCGGGGTGTCGGGTATCGACTCTCCGCATCCGGTGAATGAGGACACCGATCAGGTGCGGTCGACCCAGCGCAGCAGGGCGTACAGGAACCGCGTCGAGCCAGGCATGAAGTTGTTGCCGTGGTGGTAGGTCGGATCCAACGTGGTGGCGATGATGCGGCCGCGGGTGGAGGTGGTGTCCTCGAAGAGCATCATCCCGGCGTCGTGTGAATCACCCTGTGCATCGGGTTCTTCGGAGACCAGTAGCGGCACCACATCGGCATCGGTGTGCAGCAGTCCGTGGTGGTGCCAGATCACCGCCTTGGTGGTCAGGAACTTCCACGCTTCGTGGTCGTGGCTGCGGGTACGGATCAACGGATCTTCACCCGTGCGCCACCACCAGAAGTTGGTGGGGCGCGGACTCCACGAGACACCGGGCAACCATGTGTGCGCGGCATTCTCACCGAGGACCACGAGGGTTCCGCCACGTTGTGCGACGGCCAAGAACTCGTCGGCGTGCGCCCGCAGGAGTTCCGGATGCAGACGGTCGGCCAGGATCAGCGTGGTGACGCCGTCGAGGTCGCCTGGCTTGATGTCCGGTAGATAATGGAATTCCGGCTGAAATACCTTGACCGCCGGGTCTTTGATCGTCTGCAGATGGAAATGGGATCCGCCGTGGACGATCGCCAGCGTGCCGGTCGACAGGGGAGCGCGGTCGGTGCGGTTGAAGGGTTCGACGGTGGTCATCGGTTGTCCTTTCCATCAAGTCGGGCAAGCCAGGTCAGCAGTTGGCCGAACACACGCGACGATGTGTTCGGATCATCCTGGTAGACAGCGAGATCGATGCCGCCGTGGACCAGGACCTCGCCGTCGCCGAGTGGGTACACGTAGTCGACCGGAAGGAGGTGCCTGCCGATGAAGTTCGTAACGATCGCACCTTCCGGCAGTTTCTGGCTGTATCCGCGACCGTAGAATCCGGACACCTCTCGCCGGAAGCTCAGGTCGGCAGTGTCCACACCTGCCCAGACCGGATGGGGGGTACCGGCGTGGATCGCGAGGTCTTTCGGGCCGGAATATTCAAACTTGCGCCATTGTCCGAGCCCGGGAAGGAAATCGGTCAGTGGATGGCCCATCACGGCAACGCGGCCGCCGGTGGTGACGAAGTCGATCAGGATGTCCCGCTTGCGTTCGAGGAAGATCTGATCGCAGTTGCCGTTGATGATCAGTCCGCGTACCGAACTCAGGTCGACCGACCCCAGTGAGTAGATGTCGATGTTGGACGTCAGTCCGGAGGTGGTGGGTCCCCCCGACATCCCGGTATTGGATCCCATCACCAGATGTAGGACGGGGGTGGTGGTCAGGGCGTCGGAATCGGCTGAAAAATCAGGGGCCGTCAGACTTTCGGCTGTCATTGCAGTGCACTTTCCTTGGTGCGGTGGCCATTGTCGGCCACCGCGATGTTGTCGTAGCGGGTGTACACCACCGTCCGCGGGTTGCCCCGGTCGATGATGGTCTCGGTCGCGACGTCGATGTCGTAGAGCCGCGAGAGGTTTTCGCCGGTCACCAGATCTTCCACGGTGCCGAGTTCGATCTCTTCGGCGCTGTACATCACGATGGCGTCGCCGCGCAGATGCAGCGCATGGTCGGGGTGATGGGTGGTCAGCAGAATCCCCATTCCTTCTGTCGCGAGTTCGCGAAGCAGTTGCAGAACCCGGGCTTGGTTCTTCAGATCGAGCGCGGAGACCGGCTCGTCGAGGATCATGAAAGTGCACCCGGTGGTCAGGGCGCGCGCGATGAGTACCAATTGTCGTTGTCCGCCAGACAATTCGGCGAAGCTCGAGTCGGCGAGGTGCTCGATCCCAACCCGTTGCAGGGATTGGCTGGTCAGCGCCAGATCAGCCTTGCTGGGCGTGCCGAATACCGACACCTTCTTGGCGCACCCCATCAGCACCATGTCGAAGACCGTGTATCCGACATTCGACAGTGTCGCCTGCGGCACGTATCCGATATTCGCATCACGGACCACGCTGCCCTCCTGCGGGCGGGCGAGACCGGCGATGCACCGGAGCAGCGTGGTCTTTCCCTTGCCGTTGGGACCCAGGATCGAGGTGATCGCACCGGACGCGATGGTCACATTGGTATGACGGAACACCCAATCTTGCTGGGGGTAGTGAAATCCGAGATCTTGTAGCTCAAGCACTGATGAATGCCTGCCTGTTCGATTTGCGGAGGAGGACAACAAAGACCGGCGCACCGATGACCGCGGTGAGGATCCCCAGGGGGATTTCGCTGGGGCTGATGGTGCGTGACAGTGTGTCGATGATCGTCAGGTATGCGGCGCCGAGCACAAAGGTTGTCGGCATGGAGATCCGGTGATCGGGTCCGACCCAGAGCCGGGCCAGGTGGGGGATGACCAGTCCGACCCATCCGATGACGCCGGAGACTGCCACCGCTCCCGCGGTCATCAGGGCAACCATGACCAGTAGCAGCATGCGCATCCGGTGTGGATTGACCCCGAGTGTTTCGGCGTCGTCGTCGCCCAGTGAGAGCACGTTCACGCGCCATCGCAAGCCGAGGATGACCGCGCTGCCGAGCAGGATCGGGATGCCCGCGATGACCACCTTGCCCATATCGGCGGTGGCCAGTGACCCCATGAGCCAGAACACAATTGACGGCAGGGTGCTGTAGGGGTCGGCGAGGTAGGTGACCAGCGAGACGAGCGCTGCGAAGAATGCACTGGTCACCACGCCGCCGAGCACGATCATGAGAACGGAACTGCCCGTGCGGGTTTTCCCGATCGCCATGACCATCATCAAGGCGGCCATGCCGAACAGGAATGCGCCACCGACGAGAAACACCGAACCCAGGCCGAGCATGATCACCAGGACGCCGCCGAATGATGCACCCGACGAGACGCCGAGTACCTGCGGACTGACCAGGGGATTGCGGAATACGGCCTGTAGTGCCGAACCGCCCAGTGCCAGTCCACCTCCGACCAGCATCCCCAGGAGCAGGCGCGGGAATCGAACGCCCAGGACAACCTGTTCCTCGACCGCGGTCCACGTCTGATCCAGCGGGACGACCTCATTGATCAGGATGCGCGCGACCTCATTGACCGGAATTGTGTAGCGGCCCAGTGCAAGTGCGGCCAGCGCAACAGTGATGAGGCCGACGGTCAGGACAACCGGTACCACGACGGTGTTGAGATTGCGCGCCCTATTCGGTGTGAATTCAGGAGCTCGGGCCTCAAGCGTGGAACGTGTCATAGCCCGTGCTCACCGAATTCGTCTCCAGGTGCAAGATGCCGTCGATCTGGGTTTCGGACACGTCGAATGCGTAGAGCGACTTGTATGTTTCGCGAATACGGGCGCGGAGGTTCAGGTCGAGATCGGTGTCGGGGTAGAAGACCTGAGCCACCCACAGCCACATCAGGTTCGACTCGTTGCATGGCGGGTCCCATGAGAAGCCGCCGATGGGTGCCTTGTAGACGCGCTTGTTCTTGACCGCCGTCAGCGACGCCCAGGTGGAGTCGTTGTAGATGTCCTGGGGTGTTGTGGGGTCGAAGTTGCCGAGGACGACGATCTCCGGATCCCAGGTCAGGATCTGTTCCTTGGTGACGGCGACGCTGGTGCCCTTGCCGGCTCCGAGGGCGACGTTCTTTCCGCCGGCCAAGGTGATCCAGAAGTCCATGTAGGTGTTGTCTGCCGACACCTTGGTCTCGGGTGTGTTGTAGAAGTACATGACGCGAGGCGCTTTGGCGGTGTTCGCAGCGGCGATGGACTCGATGGTCTTGCGGTCGGTGGCCATGGCCGCGAGGATCGCCTGGGCCTGCGGCTTCTTGTCGAGTAGGTCGCCGAAGATGTTGATCCAGGCCTCGAGGTCTTCCTGGGTGCCGTATTTGAGCAGGATGACCTTGAGCCCGGCATTGCGCAGCGGCGCCACGATGTCATCGCCTTTGTCGCCCCACTGGATCACCACGTCCGGGTTGAGCGAGAGCACCTGCTCGACGTTGGGAACGAAGTCGGGGCCGGAAACCACTGGTGTGTCGAGGAATCCGGGGAACATGGTGGCGAGCATGCCGTTCTTGGCCAACGCGATCGCGCTCGAGTTCACACCCACGTTGCGGGCGATCGACTGATCGGAACCGGCGATCATGGACGGCACCGGGATGATGATCGAGACGATGCGTCCGACCGGGGTATCGAAGGCGATGGTGTTCTGGTACTGATCGACCACTGTGAAGGGTGTGAAGGGCCCGCCCGCGCCACTCGAGGCCGCGGCCTCGTTGACCGGTGTCCGATTGGAGCATGCAGCCGTCGCGCCGAAGGCCGCGAGTGCGGTGGCCGCCACACCCAGCGATTTGATCATCTGGCGACGCGACATCGCGCCGCCCATACTGGGAGTGTTCTCCGACAGGCGAATTTGTTCTCCGGAACGTGTTGTCCCCGCGGCATTTACCGTGGTGGGGCTGGGGCAACCCAGCAGTTGTTAGGCAACCATAACTTAGGTGAGCCTACGCTACTGGGTGGGGGCCGCAGGGACAAGTGGGGGTTCGACGCCGTTGGTCCGGTACCGGGTTTGGAATCGGTTTTCTGGCATATGCGCCGCGGCTACCTGCGAGACTCAAGAGGTCAATACCGGGTCGACGAGGACAGGACCGGAACATGACCGAAGCCAAGAGTGCGGACGCGGACGCGCCCACTGGTGAACTCGAGAAGCGGAAGATCTACGCGATCTTTGGCGGACTGATGTTGGCGATGCTCCTGGCGGCGCTTGACCAGACAATCGTGTCGACCGCGCTGCCGACAATCGTCAATGATCTCGGTGGAGCCGACCACCTCACCTGGGTCGTGACCGCGTACATGCTCGCCACCACCGTGACCACACCGCTGTGGGGCAAGCTCGGAGACCTGCTCGGACGCAAGCCTCTGTTCATCCTCTGCGTGGTGATCTTCCTGGTCGGTTCGGCTCTGTGTGGTCTCGCCGGCTCCATGTGGCAGCTGATCGGCTTCCGGGCACTGCAGGGTGTCGGCGGCGGCGGCCTGATTGTGCTGGCGCAGGCCATCATTGGTGATGTGGTCTCTGCGCGTGAACGTGGCCGCTATCAGGGCATGTTCGGCGCGGTCTTCGGATTGGCCAGTGTCGCCGGACCATTGCTCGGCGGCTTTTTCGTCGACAGTCTCAGCTGGCGGTGGGTCTTCTACGTCAACCTGCCGATCGGCGCGATCGCTCTGGTCGCAGTCTTCTTCGTCCTGCCGAACACGACAGCCCAGGTCAAGCCGAAGATCGATTATCTCGGGGTGTTCCTGCTCGCTTCTGCCGCGACCTCGATTGTGCTGGTGACCAGTTTCGGTGACCGCTGGGGTTGGACGTCGGCGCTGATACTGGGACTCAGTGCACTCGGGGTCGTGTGTATTGCGGCATTTGTATATACCGAGAAGTACGCGACGGAGCCGGTGATCCCCCTGCGACTGTTCGCCAATCGGGTGTTCGCGGTGGCGTCGTCGGTGAGCTTCGTGGTCGGGTTCGCGATGTTCGGAGCCATCACGTTCATGCCGTTGTTCCTGCAGACCGTGCGTGGGGAATCGCCGACCGAGTCGGGTCTGAACATGATCCCGATGATGATCGGCTTGTTGATCACCTCGATCGGCAGCGGTCAGATCATCAGTAGGACGGGACGTTACAAGGTGTTCCCGATCCTCGGCACCGCCGTCTTCACCGTTGGTCTGTACCTGCTGTCCACGATGGAGCGTTCGTCATCGGATATCGCGATCGCGCTGTACCTGTTCGTGCTCGGTCTCGGCCTCGGCATGGTGATGCAGGTCTTGATCCTCGCAGTTCAGAATGGGATCGAATATCGAGATCTCGGGACGGGGACCAGCGGCGCGACGTTCTTCCGCACGATCGGCGCAGCGGTCGGTGTGGCCGTTTTCGGCGCGGTCTTCAACTCCCGATTGAGTTCGGAGCTGGCAGGCAGCTCGCCCGAAGGTGCCGTGGGCCGATGTTCGGGAGAGGTTCTGGAAGCATCGTCGTCGGCGCTGCGCAGTTGTCCACCAGGCGTTCAGAATTGGTTCCTGGATGGCTATACCGACGCGTTCGGAACGGTGTTCATCGTGGCCGTTCCGATCGGCGCGCTGGCGTTCGCGCTCTCCTGGCTGTTGCCGGAGGTTCCACTGCGTGAGGTCACCAAGATGCCGGATGCCGGGACATCGTTCGGCATGTCCGGCGAGAGATCATCCCTGGAGGAGTTGCGGCTGCAGATCTGGCGCACACTCGCCCGTGAGGACAAGCTGCGGGCGTGGGAGGTGGTGGTCGATGCCGCGAACAGCCCGTTGTCGCGCGGCGAGGCGTGGATGGTCAGCAGGGTCGCAGAGGAAGGTACCCGCGACATCCGTTCGATGTCCGAGGTCTCGCAGACCCCGCTGCCCAAGGTCGAGGAGACGGCGCGTCATCTG
Source organism: Williamsia sp. Y844 (assembly GCF_056786475.1). Lineage (NCBI taxonomy): Bacteria > Bacillati > Actinomycetota > Actinomycetes > Mycobacteriales > Nocardiaceae > Williamsia > Williamsia sp. Y844. The sequence continues at coordinate 330,697 of NZ_JBXCJB010000001.1, read as the reverse complement.
GAGGAACGCGGACTGATCACCGTGGGCCACGGCCTGGCGGTGATCACCCCGGCCGGGGTGAAGGAAGCCGAAAGACTGTTGGCGGCGCAGCGGCAACGACTTGCGGAGTTCGTTGCCGACTATCCGGGTGGCGAGAACGCGGACGTCGGCGAGTTGCTCGACGAGATAGCCCGGCGCCTGCAAGCCGAGGCACCTGAACCTGAACATGCACCCGCTTGAGCCGCGCCGTCAGGCGAGCGAGGAGTTCGTCCCGCCCGGGTTCGGAGGCAGGGCCTGCCCGTCCTTCACCAGGGTGATCGTCCCCATCTCCGCAGGTGCCTCGACAGTCGGGCCGGCGAAGCCGAACACGCCGTAGATGCCGCCGGGGGATTCCGCAGGCACCGTGTAGGAGATCGCCCTTTCGATGGTCTGGCCGGCCGGGACGTCGACGGTCTCGGGGCCGAAAATCGTTGTCGCAGTGGTACCGCCCGGAGTCAGGACGTTGACCCAGACCTGCCCCGTGTAGGCCTGGTCGGCAGGTGCGGTGATCATCAGCTTGGCGTTGACCGGGCCACCGGCCTCGGGCAGTCGGGTGGGGGTTTGCGGCGTGAGTGTCACGCGGACGGGAAGTTTGACGTCCGGCGATGCCGGCCCGGTGGAGTTCGGCGAACCGTCGCCGACCTCGGGCCATCCATTCGCCCACACGACGCGGTCGATCATGCCCTCGCGCCGCTGAGCGCCACTGGGCAGTTTCAGATCCGCGCGTGGCACCGCGTGGTAGATCATCCAATCGGTACCGCCATCGTCGGTGACGACGGAGTTGTGCCCGGGGCCGGCCCAGGCCTGGTTTCCGGCGAGCAGGAGAGCACCGCCACCGGTGTTGAGGTCGTCGCCCTTGCGGTCGAGATAAGGGCCCGCCGGCGATTGGGACCGGCCGGCCAGGACCCGGTACGCGGTGTCGGCGCCGTTGCAGCAGTTGCCTGCCGAGACGAAGAGGTAGTAGTAGCCATCGCGGAAGACGATCTCGGGACCTTCGAAACGCTCGTCGGCGACCTTGACCGGAGTACCTGACGGTGCGGTCCCGTCGGCGTTCAGCGGGACACCGTAGATGCCGTGAAAGTTTCCGACAAACAACGTCTTCGACGTTCCGTCGTCCCACAGGAACGGGTCGATGGTGCCCTTGATGCCGACATCATTCGCGCAGAACACGGGTCGGCCGAGATCGGCCCATGGCCCGATCGGGGATTCGGAGGTGGCCATGCCGATACACGGATTGGTCACGTCATACAGCGAGTAGTACAGCGTGTACGTGCCGCCTGACTTGTGTATCGACGGAGCCCAGCCCAGATTGCCGGGGGGATGCCACGAGGGCGCGGTTGGAAAGACGTCGCCGACGTAGGCCCAGTCGACGAGGTCGAACGAGGTGAACATCGCCATGTTGTGTGCGCCTTGACCGTCGCCCCAGTCATCGGCGGTTGCGTACATGTAGTACCGGCCGTCGTCGGCGTGGATCACGCTCGGATCGGCGGCAACCGGTTGGACGATGGACTGTGCGCTTGCCGGGGAGACCGGCATCAATACCAGGGCGAGAAGGGCTGCGATCGCCACCACCACAGCTTGCCGAGCGCGAATCGAGATACCTACGTGCCCGGACTTGTGCATGGTGCTCCTCTTCAGCGCGCGATGCGCAGGTCCCGGCAAACATATAAGTCTGAACCCGAACTTGAGAGTTTGCGACGCCCGATGAGGCCGGGCTGTGATCAAAACGTGCGAAGTCCGAGATGTCCGGGCTTTTTTGTGGCCCCCTTCGCTGTGTGGGTGACAAGATGGCACACTTTGGTAAAGAATGCAGCGCATAGCTAATTCATCTGAGGGATCGCCAACCGCCGGAGGATGGTCACTAATGTTCGAAGGGGATGGCCCCCAAGGCTTTGATTCGCTGACGCGTATCGAGAGCAGTGGGGGTGATAGGTGGCGGCCGGAATCGGTGGACCTGCGCGGTGGCGAACTGCGGACGAGAGCGTTGGTATCGGTCATTCGCCGCCTGGCATCACCGGCGGCCGATCAGATCGCGTTCCTCGAGCGCCTGGACGTTGGCGTCGACGAACTCGCCCTGCAGTTCACCGAGCTCACCACCTCGATGCCGTGGGGGCTCAGCGAGGCCTGTGGTCGCGATCTGACGTCCCTTGATCGACTCCTGGCGGAGATCTCCTCGCCGGACAACTCTCACCTGGTGGCCTTCGACGCGCTCGAGTCGGCGCCGGAGTGGACGCGGGTCCGCATCCTCGCCGACAACTTCCTGGCCGACCTGGCGCTTGCAGCGGCCGCAGACCGCTCGTGATCAGCTGATCCGGCGCAGATCGACCGGCATGCCGTCGGTCGGATAAGGCAGTGAAACCCAGCTGAGTTGTGCGGGCCTGTCCGCGGGCACGGTCCACCGGAAGTTGAGTAGGTAGTGGTGCAGCACCGACCGCACCTCGAGATCCGAGAACACCTGACCGAGGCATCGATGCGCGCCACCGCCGAACGGGTTCCACGCGAACTTGTGCGCCTTGTCCTCCTGCCGCTCGTCTGAAAAGCGTTCGGGATCAAAGCGGTCCGGATCGGTCCATAGTTCGGGCAGGTGATGGTTGTGATGCAAACCCAGTGCGACCGGCGTGTCCTTGGGGATGTGATGGCCCGCGATGATGGTGTCCGCGCGGGCTCGTCGCACGATCACCGGGACCGGGGTGATCAACCGTTGACACTCTTTGATCACGAGCGTCGCCGAACGCAGTTCGCCGAGCTGGTCCGGGTTGGGGGAGTCGGTCTGCAGCGCCATCGATTCCTGGCGGCAGCGTTCCTGCCACTCCGGATGCTTCCCGAGTTCGAAGAGGACCGTGCTCAGGGTGCTGGTGGAGGTGTCGTGGGCGGCCATCATCAGGAAGATCATGTGATTGATGACGTCGCGTTCCGACAGTCGCTCACCGTCGGCCTCGACCCGGCACAACACGCTGAACACATCGTCGCCGAGGCCTTCTCGACGCGACGGCAGATACCTCGCGAAGAACTCCTCGAGCGTTGCCCGGCCACGGACGCCCCGGCGCCAGCGGGTGAAGGGGAGTGGATAGCGCACGATCGAGGTCGCTGCCTGGACGCAACCGATGAACGACCGGTTGACGCGGTCAATTTCCCCGGGTTGCAGGTCCTCTGCGCCGCCCATGAACAGTTCGGTCGCGATGTCGAGGGTGAGTTCCTTGAGGGTCGGGTACGCGAGGTGGTGCTCCGACTCGGGCAAGGTGCGTACGTGTTCGGCGATCGTCGGCTGCATCAGTTCGGTGTAGGCGGCCAACCGCTCCCGGGTGAACGCCTTCGCCAGGATGCGTCGGTGGCTGCGATGTTCGTCGCCGTCGAGCAACATGAGGCCACGATCGAAGAACGGACCGATCAGACTGCGCCAACCGGCCCCGTTGACCAGTGCGCCGTCGCGGTTGATCAGGGCTTCCCCGAGGGCGTCGGGGCCGAGCACGAGCGCCCATTTCTGGCCAAGGAACGACAGCTCCGACACCGGACCGATGGTTCGATATTGCTTGTCCATCAACTCCAGTGGCCTGCGGAAATAGGCGTAGGAATGCCCCAGAAACGGCACGCTGCGACTACCGGCGATGGGTTTGGTGCCGACCGGCGCGGGCGATGTTCGATGGGTCATATGAATCACTTTCCTATCTGACAGGCATGCCTTCCTGATTACGTAGCGTGCATCACATGGGGGTGGGGTGTCAACATTGTGCGGTGGCGGTATCAGAGCGAAAGTACGGCGGCGCAAGCGCGCACGAGCGGGTGAGCCGTCGGCGCAGGCAATTGCTCGATGCCGCATTGGAGGTCGTCTCGTCCGTGGGAGCGGAGCGGGCGACGATGACCGCGGTCTGTCGGTCGGCGGGGCTGAGTGAGCGGTACTTCTACGAGAGCTTCGGTGGACTCGATGCGTTGATGGGCGATCTGCTCGACGAGCTCGCCTCAGAGGTCCGGGCGGCGGTCCTGGATGCCTTGTCGGACGACCCGGATGCCGCGCCCGAGCAGCAGATTCGTTCGGCGATAAGCGCTTTCATCGCAATCATGACCGAAGATCAGCGCAAGGGGCGGGTGGTGCTCACCGAGTCTCTGGGCCTGGCCGCCACCCGCGAACATCGCCGCGCGATCGTCAACGAGTTTGCAGGCCTGCTCGCGGCCAGGATTCCGGAGATTTTCGGCGACGACGCGGTACCGGTGCAGGATCGCCGGCCCTTGGCGCTGTTGCTGGTCGGCGGGATCGCGGAACTGACCGCCGAGTGGGTGTCGGGGGGCTTGAACGCGACACCGGACCGGATCGTCGATGTGGTCACCCGCCAACTGGCGCTCAACCGGGTCGGCTGAACGCACTCGCGATGCGCGATCGAGGTCAATGTGCCAGTTTGAGGCCGACCACGGCGCCGACGATGATCAGGATGAGCGCGATCTTGAGTAAAGACGCGGTCTCTGTGCCGGTGACCATCGCGTAGGCGACGGTGAGGGCGGCGCCGATGCCCACCCAGATCGCGTAAGACGTACCGATGGGGAGTGTGCGCATCGCGTACGCGAGTCCGGCCATCGAGATGATCAGTCCGATCCCGAAGACGATGCTCGGCTGCAGTCGGGTGAACCCTTCGGACTTGCCAAGTGCTGTTGCCCAAATTGCTTCGAACACACCGGATGCAATCAATACGAGCCATGCCATGACGTTTCGGACCTCCCCGAGGAAGTACCGTCTTGTCGCTGCCCGGGTACGGTTTCGATCGTCCGGTATTGATCGTCGTTGATCTCCGATCGACCATACCCACATTTGCGCGGCGTGCGCCATGGCCGCGATCACCACCGGCGACTTCTGCCCGCAGCGACCCCGCCACAGGTTAGATTCGGGGGACACCGGATTTCGTCTGCCACCGGGAAGGGTGCGCTGTGATGCCGGACACCTGTTGCAACTGGAACCTGCGTTCGATGCCGGATCAGACCGGCAAGCGGGTGGTCATCACCGGCGCCAGCAGTGGGCTCGGCGCGATCATGGCCCGGGAGCTGTCCAAGCGGGGCGCCGAGGTGTTGATGGCCGTCCGAGACGTCGTCAAAGGCCAACGGGTGGCGGAGGCAATTCGGGCGACGCGATCTGATGCGAGGGTGCAGGTCGGGCAGATCGATCTGACCAGCCTGCGGTCGGTCCGCGCCTTTTCGGATCGAATGACCCCCTCGGACAAGCCGATCGACTGTCTCATCCTCAACGCAGGCATCGGCAACCAGCCCCACGTCGTCACTGCGGACGGTATCGAGAGCACCTTCGCGGCCGACGTCGTCGGACATTTTGAGCTGACCGGCAAACTGTTGCCGCTTCTCGAACGGGCAAGCGCGGGGCGGGTGGTCAGCGTCGGCTCCAACCTCTATCGCCGGGTCAAGATGGAGGTCGACTTCAGCGACCTGGCCTTTGAGCATGATCATTCGCCGCACGGTGCCTACGTCAGGGCGAAGGTGGCCACGGTGTTGTTTGCTGTCGAACTCGAGAAGCGACTACGCGAAAGTGGTTCGTCGGTAAGGAGTTTCGTTGCACACCCGGGGTTCACCAAGACCCCCATGCACAACACGGTGACCGGTGTTCTGCCGAGGGCGGCGATGGCGGTGGCGCATGCGACAGTGGCGCGTGAGCCGGAGGAAGGTGTCCTGCCGCTCCTTTTCGCCGCGACCAGCGAGCAGGCCGAGACCGACCGGTTCATCGGCTGGCACCTGCGAAGGGGTGACAAGCGGATCTGGAGCGACGAGATCAGGGGCGTCGGCCTCGATCGTGAGTTGGCGCTGCAGATGTGGGAAGCGATCGAGGCGGTGACCGCGGGCTCGGCCCAGGATGAATGACGTGCCGGGCGGGGGTCGATGTCCGGCAGCGACGTTTAGGCGCGTAGCCCTTTGACGAGCACCTGGACGTAGTTGTCCAGTGAGTCACGGCCGGCGGTCCGGACCGCAAACGCGGTGCCGCAGATCAGATGTTTGATATCGGCGGCATCGAGTGTCGCCGATATGACACCCTCTTGCACCCCGCGCGTGAGAACCTGCGAAATCAGTTGTCCCAGTTCGCCGAACAGCTCCTTGGTGTCCGGGCAGGCGGGGGTTTCCGATGCCAGCACCGCGGCCAGGCCGGGGTCGTCGAGCTGGAACTCGATCGCGGATCCGATCAGTTGCGCCAAGGCGTGCACGGTGTCGGGATCCTCGGCGATTTCGCGGGCGATCAGCACCAGCTTGTCGAAGGAGTCGACGGCCAGGGCCTCGAGGAGCACCTGCCGGTTGGGGAAATGTCGGTACGCCGTCCCGACCCCGACTCCGGCGTCTTTGGCCAGTGCGTTCATCGCGAGGGTGTCGTCGCCGCACGCGAGGCAGTGGCGGGCCGCGGCCAGCAACGCGTCGCGATTGCGCACCGCGTCGGCGCGGAGGCCTTCGCCTCGATGTGCGTGCTGGATGTCGTCCACAGGCCGAGTGTACCGGAGGAGAAATCCATTCGGATGATCTATCCACTTCTGCTAATGTTGCCGAAGCGGATCAATTATCCGAATCAGTTCGATCTCGATTCCACGACCAGGAGAAGCGATGAGCGAGAACACCACCCACTGGACGCTGGATCAGATGCCCGACCAGACCGGCAGGCGAGTGATCGTCACCGGAGCCAGTAGCGGTCTGGGCGCGATCGTGGTCCGGGAGTTCGCGGCACGCGGGGCAGAAGTGGTGTTGGCGGTCCGTGATCTCGACAAAGGGGAGCGGGTGGCAGCTGCGGTACGCGTTGCGCACCCGGAAGCGCGCTGCCGGGTCGACGAACTGGATCTGGCCGACCTCGCTTCAGTGGACGCATTCGCTGCCCGGATGCTGGATGACGACATCCCGCTGGACGTCCTCGTCCTCAACGCGGGCATCGCGAACCAGCCGCATGTGGTCACCGTCGACGGCATCGAGAGCACCTTCGCCACCAACGTAGTCGGACACTTTGTTCTGGCCGACCGGCTGTTGCCACTGCTCGAACGCGGTGATGATGCCCGCGTGGTCAGCGTGGGTTCCAACCTCTATCGCCGGTTCCGGGCCGACCTCGAGTTCGGGGACCTGACGTTCGGTCATGACCACTCACCGAACGGTGCGTACGTCCGCTCGAAAGTTGCGAGCGTGCTCTTCGCCGCCGAACTCGAGCGGCGATTGCGTGGGATGAATTCGTCGGTCCGCAGTTTCATCGCACACCCCGGCCTGAGCACCACACCCATGCATGACGCAGCAACCGGCATCCTGCAGAAGACGGTCATGGCGCTCGCGCACGCGACCATCTCCCGAGATGCCGGCGAGGGCGCCCTCCCGATCCTGTATGCCGCGACAAGTGAGGACGCACAGGTCGAACGTCTCATCGGGTGGCATCTGCGCCGGTCGGACAAGCGGATCTGGAGCGATGAGTTCGTCGGCGCAGGCCTGGATGTCTCGCTCGCGCAGCAACTGTGGACCCGGCTGTCTGCCGTCGGAATCGATGAAGACTCTCGATCGTTGTGGACCGTATGACCCTCCCCGCGCTCTTCACACCGATCACACTCCGCGGACTGACGATTGCCAACCGCGTGTGGCTGGCGCCGATGTGTCAGTACAGCTGCTTTGCAGGGGACGGCCTGCCAACCGACTGGCATCTGGTCCATCTGGGCAGCCGGGCGACCGGCGGGTTCGGCCTCATCATGACCGAGGCAGCGGCCGTCAACGCGGAGGGCCGGATCAGTCCGCAGGACGCCGGGATATGGAGTAGTCGACATACCGAGGCGTGGCGACGGATCGTCGACTTCGTCCACGATCAGGGATCGGCGATCGGGATGCAGCTCGCGCACGCCGGACGCAAGGCGTCGACGTACGCTCCGTTCGCGGAGGCCGGTGGGTCGATCTCGCCCGCCGATGGAGGTTGGGTGACCAGCGCCCCGTCGGCGATCGCGTTTGACGGACACAGCACCCCGGAGGCCCTGAGCCGCAAGGGGATCGATGACCTGGTCCAGGCATTCGCCGCAGCGGCCCGCCGCGCCGACGAGGCCGGGTTCGACGTCATCGAACTCCATGCGGCCCACGGGTATCTGATCCACCAGTTCCTCTCACCGTTGTCCAATCACCGCGAGGACATGTACGGCGGCGACTTCGCCGGACGCACACGTTTTCTGATCGAGGTCGTCGAGGCGGTGCGCGCGGTGTGGCCGCCGGACAAGCCGCTGTTCGTCCGGCTCTCGGCCACCGACTGGACCGAGGGCGGCTGGACACCCGAGGACAGTGCGGAGCTCGCAGGCATCCTTCAGACCCGGGGTGTGGACCTCATCGATACCTCATCGGGGGGCAACGTCGCGGCGGACATCCCGGTGGGCCCGGACTATCAGGTGCCGTTTGCCCGGACCATTCGTGAGAAGTCGGGGGTGCCGACTGCCGCGGTCGGTTTGATCACCGAGCCCGGACAGGCTGAAAAGATCCTCACCTCCGAAGCCGCCGACGCGGTCCTGCTCGCTCGCGCCGCCCTGCGCGAGCCGGCCTGGCCACTGCGCGCCGCGCACGAACTCGGACTCGATACGGCCCAGGCGCCTTACGCGCCCCAGTACGTCCGTGGTGCGTGGCGGTGACCGAGGTCGGTCAGCACCGGACCTGACGTTTATCGGCGGCGCACCGTTAGCCTTGCGTAGTGAAAACACCGAAACCCATGACTGCACCGCGAATCGGCGGGCGACAACTTTCCTACATTGCGTTCGCGGTCGTCGTCATCGCGTACCTGGTGATCATCCAGTTCGGTGGCCGACTCATCGCGGGTTGGGGTGACGAGGACGACACCCTGACCACCCGCGGGGTCGTCTTCACGATGGTGATCCCACTCGGGCTCGCCCTGGCGTTCACGTATGCCGTTGTCGCAGCGTTGGGTTGGTGGCGACCGGTGATCAAGGACGACCGCCCGGTCAGCCGCTGGGTGTGGGTGGTGCCCATCGTTCTGCTTGTCGCCATCCTGATCGGCATCGACTACAGCGCGCTCGCCGACAAAGGGTGGCTGTTCATCGTTGTGCTGCTCGTTGCGACCCAATTCGTCGGGTGGGGCGAGGAAGGTATGTTCCGCGGTATCGGTGTGACCATGCTGCGCAACCACGGCCTGCGAGAGGGCCGAGTTGCGTTGTGGTCCAGCCTCATCTTCGGTGCAGTCCACCTGACAAACGTCTTCGGCAATGGTGCCTCCGCGATCCCGCAGGCGATCATGGTCAGCTTCGCCGGCTACTTCTTCTATCTGACCCGCCGGGTCTCGGGCAACAACGCCCTCAACTCGATACTGCACGGACTCTTCGACTTCGCACTACTCAGCGGGTCAGCGATCCTCCTGGACCAGCAGAGCTACGTCGGGGCCTTCGCCCCCATCCTCGTGTACCCGATCCTGGCCATCATCTTGTTCGTCAAACGGCACGACATCGAACCATCCCGCCGCGACGGTACCGCGGTCACGTCTGCCGCGTAGCAGGCGTTCTCGCGGTCGCCGACGAATCAGCAGCAGCGGCCTTGCGGATTGTTGTCCTGCGCGGCGTAGCGATGTCGCCAGTAGTCACGCTCGGTCAACGGCGCCGTGTCCGGATGTCGTGAGCGGTGGTATGCGATGTAGCGCTGATAGTCGTTGTCGCCCATGACCGACCCGATGTACCAACGCACCGCCCGGATGCCGCGCCGCGTCATCGAACCACTGGTGGTGGCTTCTCCTTGAGGTACTCGTCCCATTCTCGCTGCACCTCCTTTTCTGCCGGTGTTGCGATCATCCCGCTGGGTGCGAAGATGCTGGACTCGGTCGGTTCGTCCTCGGTGGTGGGGAGGCCGCGATTGCGAATCGCCTTGATGGACACGAATATTGCCGCAATGACGACGATCAGGACGAGCACCGCAAACACGATCGACAACGTGCCCTGGATGAACGTATTGCGGATCACGGCATCGATCTCTCCGGATGTTTTCGCGTTTTTGAAGACGGTCAGGCCTGAATCCTTCGCATCGACAAAATCTTGATGCTGTTGCCAATAGCCGATGGCCGGATTGTTCGAAAAGATCTTCTCCCACGATGCGGTCATGGTCACGACCAGATCCCAGACCAGCGGAACACCGGGGATCCACGCCCATTTGAACAGTCCGCGTTTGAGCACGATCACCAGCACCACCGTCAACGCGATTGCGGCCAGCAACTGGTTGGCGATGCCGAAGAGCGGGAACAGGGTGTTGATGCCGCCGAGGGGATCGGTCACACCCATCAGCAGGATCGACCCCCACAGGCCCACCACGATCAGGGTGCACAACCAGGCGCCGGGACGCCACGAAGGATCTTTGAAACGCTTGCCGCCCTTCACATTGCTGAGCCCGTCCGAGAGCATGAACCGGGCGACGCGGGTCCCGGCGTCCACGGTTGTCAGGATGAACAATGCCTCGAACATGATCGCGAAGTGATACCAGAAGGACCGCAACGATTCTCCACCGAACGCACTCTGCATGGTGTCGGCCATGCCCATCGCCAGTGTTGGTGCGCCACCGGTCTTGGAGATGATCGACTGTTCGCCGACTGCTCTGGCCGCTTCCTCCAATTGCGCGGCGGTGGCAGGTTCACCCCGCAGGCCCGGCAGGCCGTTGACGTATTCCGCAGCGGTTTCCGGGGTTCCACCGGTGACCGCCGCCGGTGCGTTCATCGCAAAGTACAGGTGCTGATTGAGGATGCAGGCGGTGATCAACGCCATGATCGCTACAAACGACTCGGTCAGCATGCCGCCGTATCCGATGATCCGCGCCTGACTTTCCTTCTCGAGCATCTTCGGTGTTGTCCCCGAGGCGATCAGCGCATGGAAGCCCGAGAGTGCGCCGCACGCGATGGTGATGAAGAGGAACGGGAACAACGCTCCGGCAAAAGCCGGACCCTCACCGTTGCTCGCGAACTCGCTGACCGCCGGTGCTTGCATCACCGGTCGTGCGATCACGATGCCCAGTGCCAGCAGCACGATCGTGCCGACCTTCATGAAGGTCGACAGGTAGTCGCGCGGTGCCAGCAGCAGCCAGACGGGCAACACCGCCGCGGCGAATCCGTAGATGATGATGCACCAGCTCAGGACCACGGGTGAAAGGCTGAAAAGGTCGCGGCCCCAGCCCGATTCACCAACCCAGCGTCCTGAGATGATCGCCAGTATCAGCAGCGCGAAGCCGATCAGCGAGACCTCTGACACCCGGCCCGGCCGCAGAACGCGCAGATACACACCCATGAACAGTGCGATGGGGATGGTCATGGCGATCGAGAAGACACCCCAAGGACTTTCGGCCAACGCGTTGACAACCACCAGGGCCAGCACCGCGATCAAGATGATCATGATGGCGAAGACAGCGATCAATGCTGCAAATCCACCGATATCTCCGAGTTCGTCGCGGGCCATCTGCCCGAGGCTTCTGCCTCGTCGCCGCACCGAGATCGAGAGCACCAGGTAATCCTGGACGCACCCGGCGAGCACCGCGCCGATGATGATCCAGATGGTGCCGGGCAGGTAGCCCATCTGCGACGCCAGCACCGGTCCCACCAGCGGCCCGGCGCCGGCGATGGCCGCGAAGTGGTGGCCGAACAACACCCGTCGATCGGTGGGCATGTAATCCTGGGCGTTGTCGAGGACCTCGGCCGGGGTGGCGTGATCATCGCGCGGACGGACGATCTTCATCTCGATGAGCCGCGCGTAAAACCGGTAGCCGATGATGTATGTGCAGATCGCGGCGATGACAAACCAGACGGCGTTGACGGACTCGCCACGCACAAACGCGATGATCGCCCAGGCGAACGCGCCGACGATGGCGATCACCGCGAAGATGACCCGCTTTCCGACTGTCATCGGGCTGCGATCGATGACCGCCACCGGCGGTAGATCGGGGTCGGTGCGGATCAGATCGATGTTTGGGTCCGGTCGGCGTTCCTGGGTGTCGGTCACCGTGACTCCTGGGTGCGTTGTGGGCGGTAGGAGGCTACCTCCCCATTGTGACGCGCATCACACAATGCTCGGTCCAGATCAGTGATCTTCACCCTTCCGATCGATGGTCGCTGCGCTCATCGGGTGATGGTGCTCTTGCCGAGCGCCCGCGACGCGGGTGTCGGTGGGTCCCGGGACTGAGCCCCAGGCGGATTGTCGGGTGGCCGGATCAGGGAGCGCGGAACCTCGTGTGCGTGCCTCACGGCTTCGGTAGGTTCTCCTCATGGAGCGAATGGCGCCGGTCGACGCCCAGATGTACTGGATGTCGGACAAGATCCCCAACGACCAGTTCCTGCTCTACGCCTTCACTGGCGTGCCGCGCCAGATCGATGCCGCGATCGACGATGTCCTCGAGCGGGCGCGGGCGGTGGCAGATCTGGGTCTTCGGATCGCCGACGTCGACTGCGCTCTCGACTACCCGTACTGGGTCCGCGGCGGCGTCGACCGCGACCAGATCGTGGTGCACAGCGAAGGATCCACCGAGTGGTCCGATTGTCTACGGGTGGTGGCGGGACTGGCCGATGACCAGCTCGACGCACGGGAGTGCACCTGGCGGCTGCATCTGTTCGAGGCCGTGGAAAGAGTGCCGAACTGTGGCCTCGCGGCCACCGTGGCAGTGCTGCAGGTGAGCCACGCGCTGGCCGACGGGCGCCGATCATCTGACCTGGCCCGTGCGATCTTTGCGCCGCAGGATCCCGGCGAATCGGTCACCGCCGAGGTCGATACGCCCTATTCGGTGGTGCACGCTGCCGTGCTTGCGGCCGTCCGCCTACCCCAACAGCTCGGGGTGCTGGGCCTGCGGGCGGTGGAGGCCACCCGTACCCATCGCCGGCTGGTCGACGACGTCGCCGCCGGGGCCGTGCCTCCGCCATCGGAAGGTCGACCGCTGCTGTCGACCAACACCCGTCCGGACGGCGACCGGGCGATCCGCACCCTGGTGCTGCGTCGCGACGACTTCCCCGGTCCGACGGTGACCATCAGCGCGCTCACCGCGATCTCGTTGGCTCTGTCCGATCACTTGCGTTCGATCGGCGAGGATCCCACCACTCTCGGCGCCGAGGTGACGATGGAGAAGTTCGGGAAACCGATGGCGCGCAACCACTTTCGAAACGTCGGTATCGGATTGTTCTCGGGGACGGCCGCGCTGGATGATCGGACGGCGCGCATTGCGCAGGCACTGGGGGAGCGGCAGCTGCGTAACAGCCATCCGGCACTGCGGGCCTCCGACGAAGCCTTCGCGGCGATACCCGCACCGCTACTGCGTTGGGGTGTGGCGCAATTCGATCCGGCCGTGGTCCCGAAGAGGGTCAATGGCAACACCGTGGTGTCGAGTGTGAATCGGGGTGGCGCCGACCTGAGATTCGGGGGGCGACCAGTCGCGTTCACCGCAGGCTATCCGGCGCTCTCGCCGGTGATGAGTGTGACGCACGGTGTGCACGGCATCGGCGACACAGTCGCGATCAGTGTCCATGCCGCTGGGTCGGCGATGGACGACATCGACGGCTACATGGATATGTTGCAGGCCTCGATCGCTTGGAATCAGATCGTCAGGGCTTCCGGCCGCTAGTGCTGCGAGCCGCTCTATTCGTGGCCGTTCTTGCTGCGCACCAACCGTTTCGGCAACCGTCCGACGAGTTCTCCGAGCGGTGCGACGGCGTCATTGAGCGCCTCAGCGGCAGAATTGAGTTCCAGCACCGTCTCCTGGAGGCTCGCGATACTCGGGGGCAGCTGAGCCAGCATCTCGACGAGTTCGGAAAGGCGGTCGATGGGGCCGCCCGGGACGATGGCCCGTTCCAGGGCGCCGCCCTCGCCGACGAGTTGTTCCAGCAGGCCCTCTTCGACGGTCAGCCGATCGAGGAAACCTTCGTCCTCGGAGATCCGGTCGAGTAGACCACCCTCTTTGGTGAGTTTGGCGAGCACCCCGTCCTCGGACAGCAGGCGATCCACCGGCCCGCCCCGCGACAGCAGCCGGTCGAGTGGGCCGCCGGCCTCGGTCATCTGGTCGAGCACCCCATCGTCGGCCAGGACGCGTTCGACCAGGCCGTCCTCGGCGAGCAGGCGGTCGAGTGGGCCGCCGCGCGCGAGGATTCGTCCGAGTGAGCGGTCTTCTTCGAGCAGTTCACCGAGCTGGTTGAGCAGCTGCAACGGGCTGCGGAACGCAGGTGTCTCCCGCATGCCCATCGTGACGGCGATTTCGTGGTGTGCGTTCTCTACGGCGATCCGGCTGAGCGCAACGGTGGCCTCGACGGCGCTGAGCGCGGCGCCTGCCACCGCAAAGCCCAGCCGCGTCGGGATCTCGATCACCAATCTGGCATCCATGACTTCACCCTAGGGGTTCGGCATAACTCGCGGACACATTCACCGCCTTGGCCGGCTCAGTCGGCTTTTGCCGCCTTGGCTGCAGCTTTCGCCTTCTTCTTGAACTCGCGGACTTCCTGCAGGCTCACATTGTCGACGACATCAGCTACCGATCGGCGTTCGCCGTCGTTGCCGTAGTCCCCGGCAGCCTGGCGCCAGCCCTCCGGTTCCACACCCACCTGCTTGCCGAGCAGTGCGAGGAAGATGCGGGCTTTCATGTCGCCCCAGCCAGGCAGCGATTTGAGGCGTTTGAGCACCGTCTTGCCGTCCGGATCGCCCTCAGTCCAGATGGCCGAAGGGTTGCCGTCGTAGTTGTCGACGATGAAAACCGCGAGATCATGGATGCGCTTGGCCATCGAACCGGGGAAGCGGTGGATGGCCGGGGTCTGCGAGCACAGGGCCACGAACTCATCCGGATCGGAGGCAGCGATCTTCTGCAGATCGAAGCCGTCCATCCGCTCGGCGATTTTCTGCGGGCCCTTGAATGCCGCTTCCATCGGGAACTGCTGATCCAGGGTCATACCGACAACCAGCGCGAAGTCGTCGACGGACAGGAGCTTGTCGGCTTCTGGTTCTTGCGCGATACAGATGTGGCGGGTCATGCGGACCTCCGGTGGCCGGGAAAATTCTGCCAGTCCAGCTTATCGGCAGTGCTGCGAGCGGCCCAGAGCGTCCCGGCGAACCGGTTGGATGCACAAGAGTTGGGTCAATCCGCAGTGCTCGGTCGGTGGTGGTCGAGCCAGAGATGGATTGTCTTCTACCGACTTACGGACTCGTAGGGGACTGAGGGCGTAACGTCAGCTGGTGGCGAAACCTGTCAGAGCCGGCAGCCGCCGCCCGGAAGGTAGGTGTGATTCCTATGTCCACTGGTGCTGCGCAGGACCCAAGGTCGGCGGCGGCCGGAGAAGCCCACGTGGCCAAGGTCATCGGGGTCACCGTGGCCGCTGCAGTGGGTGGTTTTCTTTTCGGCTTCGACAGCTCTGTGGTCAACGGCGCCGTCAACTCCATCCGCGACCAGTTCGAGCTGAATCACTTCATGCAGGGTTTCGCGGTCGCGATCGCGCTGCTCGGATGTGCCCTCGGTGCCTGGTTCGCGGGCCGGCTGGCAGACATCTGGGGTCGCAAGAAAGTGATGTTGCTTGGCTCGGCGTTGTTCATCGCGTCGGCGATCGGCACCGGTCTGGCGTTTGCGGTCCTGGACCTGTTGTTCTGGCGTGTGATCGGTGGCCTCGGGATCGGTATCGCGTCGGTGATCGCCCCGGCCTATATCGCGGAGATCGCCCCGGCCCGTTACCGCGGTGCACTCGGATCACTGCAGCAGTTGGCCATCACCATGGGCATTTTTGTTGCCCTGCTCTCGGACGCACTGATCGCCGACAGCGCAGGCAATGCCTCCAACGACTTCTGGTTGGGTCTCGAGGCCTGGCGATGGATGTTCATAGTCGGCGTCATCCCGGCACTGGTCTACGGGGTGCTGGCGCTCCTCATCCCGGAGTCACCGCGTTATCTGGTGGGTAGCAATCTCGATGAAGAGGCCGCGCGCATTTTGACCGAGGTGACGGGGGAGGTCGATCCACTGGCCCGCGTCAAAGAGATCCGGTTGACCCTCAAACGCGAATCTGCGGTGTCCATCAAGGACATTCGTGGCCCGTCGTTCGGCCTGCATCCGCTGGTGTGGGTGGGTATCTGGATTGCTGTGCTGCAGCAGTTCGTCGGGATCAACGCAATCTTCTACTACTCCACGACGCTGTGGCAGTCGGTCGGATTCAGCGAAAGCGAATCGTTCCGGACCTCGGTCATCACGGCCGTGATCAACGTGGTGATGACCTTCGTTGCGATCATGTTCGTCGACCGGATCGGCAGGCGACAGCTGTTGCTGATCGGCTCTGTGGGCATGTTCATCGGACTCGTGATGGCGTGTGTCGCGTTCACGCAGCAGATCGGGTCCGGTGACAACATCTCGCTGCCCGACCCATGGGGTGTTGTCGCACTCATCGGTGCCAACCTGTTTGTGGTCGCATTCGCGGCCACCTGGGGCCCGGTGATGTGGGTGATGCTCGGAGAGATGTTCCCCAACCGCATCCGCGGTGTGGCATTGGGTGTGTGCACGGGCGTGAACTGGCTTGCCAACTTCACCATCTCGCTGCTCTTCCCCGAACTCAACAGCGTGCTGGGACTGGCATGGATCTACGGATTCTTTGCATTCTGCGCGTTCGCGTCCTGGTTCTATGTGCACAGCAAGGTGCCCGAAACCAAGGGGATGGAGCTCGAAGACATGGATACACTCGGAGAGGTGGAGGCAGCTCTCAAGAGACAGAAGAAGGCACAATAGCGCCGCCCCGGCGTGAGTTCACCTGGCGGCGTGGGCGCGTCGGCTGACGCTGTCCAGGCCGTCGAGGAGCAACATCTGTGCCACAAAATATGTCGACAGGACCGATGCCTCTGCGACTGCACGAAGGCCCTTGTTGCGCAGCAGGTATCGACGATTCATCAGGATCGCATCGGAAGCCATGAACGTGATTCCGCCCATGGCCAGTCGGCGTGTGGGGTCATTCGAGTCTCCACCGGTGAGTACCGGATCGCCTGCGGTCGCCGCCATGGTCGCCAACGCCGCGCCGTATGTTCCCAAGACCGGGAGCAGGCGGGGGGAGTTGAGTACCAGCAGTGCGGTGACCTCGTTCATCAGCCCGAAGCGCGCGAGCAGTCGGCGTTTGTCCGGCCGGGCTCCGTGCCGCGTCAGCAAACCGAGATAGGACAGATGCGCGAGCCCGAACATCGTTGCACCGGTTTGGATCTGCCGATCCTTCTCGGGACCGGTTGCGAACTCCTCGCGGTACATGAAGTAATCACCTGCGGCCGACGCGGCGATCGCAGCGCTCAACAGTGCATTGTCGACCCCGGACCGCTCACGTGCACCGCGCGCTACACCCACGGCCAACGCGGCCAGGGCAGCGGGTTTGGCGACGGCCACACCGGGCCGCCATCCCGCGGCGCCGGCGGCCGAAACCGCCAGCGTCGCAGCGACGAACACTTTTCGCTCGGGGAGCTCCCAAGCCGGTAGGCGCATGTGCCTGTCTACCTGGCGAACAGTGCGGTCACAAAGGCGGAAGCGTCAGGCAATGCTGCCGCGGCCGTTCCTTGTCCGTCCACCGGGTAGGTACGGATGGTTGTCGACTGGCTCGACGTCTCGACCCGGCCCAGGAAGTCCAGCGTGTACGGCAGGATCACCTGGGTATCGAGCAGGCCCTGGCCGAAGAACACCGGCTTGACGTACCCGGTGTCGGGCACTCCGAGGTAGGCCTCGACGATGGGACGAAGATTCGGGACCGACAGCACAGGCCGGCTGAACAGCTCGTTCAAACTTGTTCCTGCAACATCCCGTTGCAACTCGGCCGAACACATCGTCACAGCTTTGTCGGCCAGCGACTTACCCGCTGCGGTCAGGTACGAGTCGAGGTTCAGCTCGGGATGCGACCCGCGGATACCGGCGATGGCGTACAGCACCTCGGCGGTCAGGTCGGAAGGCAGTGGCACCGGGATGAATTCGGGGCCGGCGTTGAGCACGAGTTCGCCGAGGTTGGCCGGAACACTGGTGACCGTAGCGCCGCGGAAATCCAGTTCCGGACCCTGGATCTGCGTTGCGCTGCGGGCCGTGGCCAGCGCAGCTGTTGCGCCGCTGCCGTTCCCGTTCACAACCCACTGATCAGAGAGATCGTCGGTGATGTCGTGGGCAGCCCTCACGGCATCAACGATGTTGTGGGCCTTGATGGTTGTCTGCAGGTCGGGGAGTGCACCCTCGACGCCGAGGCCGGCGTAGTCGGAGGCGACAACCGCATAGCCCTTCCGCAGCCACGGCGTGATGTCGTTCCAGTTGGCGGCCGATTCGGTTTTACCCGACCACGACGGTGCGCACTTGTCCGCCAATCCGACGGTGTCATGTGCCCAGGCCACCACCGGCCAGCCACCCTCTGGTGCTTCGCCGCGGGGGAGATAGACAGCGGCACTGCTCAACTCGGTGCGGTCGGTGGCGGCATTCGTCCAATAGGTGAAGCGGTCGGCGGATCCCGCGCCGGTCACCCAACGATCGTCGGGCAGGCCGATGTTGGCAAACACCTTGCCTGCGGTTCCACCCGTCGGAACCGGGTCTGCGGTTGCGATACCGGCGGCACCGAGGCCTCCGGCGACCACCGCGGCAAGTGCGGTGGCGGTGAGGCTGCGGGTACCGATCCGGCGTAGTGCTTGCTTGTGAACACTCTTCATGACTACTTCTCCTACCAAGGTCCGCGTACGCGGACTAAACCTGCGTGATCCCGATCATCGGGAGGAAGAAACAACTGCGGCTACCGTTCTGCACGGTGCCGAATACGGCGGAAAGCACGGTGCCGTTGCCGGTCTCGACCGGGGCCAGTCGTGAACCGGGCAGGCTCATGGCCTTTGCCGCAGGGTTGATGAAAGCGCGAACCGTTGCTTCTTCGCCGGGGGTCAGGTTTCGGACCTTCTTGACCTGTTCGATCAATTTGTCGACGATCGTGGTGCCCACCGGGGCCATGTCCTCGAACCCGCCCTGGAGCGTGTTGACGTTGAACCAGGCGACCTGCATGCCGGTGGCTTCGCCGTCGGCGGTGATCCCGGACGGGAAGAAGCCGAACAGCGTTTCACCGTCGTCCACGATGTTGGGTGAGAAGGTCGCGGGAATCAGGCTTTTGAACAGGTCCGGGATCTTCACTCCGGGGATGACATACGGGCCGGGTGCGGCGCCGCCGACGGCGGGCACGAGTCCGAATGGGTTGTCCTCGGTGGCCTCGACACAGTTGAAGGCGACGGTGGGGTTGATGAAGGATTGGATGCCCAGTTTGCGCAGGGCCTCATCGGCCGCTGCCAGTGACCCGGCGATGTCGGTGGCGTCTGCGACCGGCGTCGCGGTGAGCTCGGCGGCCGGTGTGGACTCGATCTGCGAGGTGCCTCCCAGGAGTGCCTTCGCAGCGGCCAGGGCGGCGGGATCGCCCGCAGACTTTCCGAGCTCGGCGATCGCGGCCGTCAGTGCGTCGTCGCCGGGGATCTGGTTCGGCGCGGTCAGCGTGGCCGTCTCGGGTGCGACCGGTTCTGCGCCGGCTACGGCCGGGGACAGCAGGGCGGCGAACGCCACAACCGCCAGTGTGGCGGCGCTGCGGCGAAACATCGTTGAGCTGGGCATGGATCTCCTTGGACAGACGCGGGGTCGCACCTGTTACGTCTGTGACAGGTGTGACCAATGGTGCTCTTGTTACACAAGACCACGGTGTGGGAGCTCTGTGCAAGTTGCGAGTTCAACCTGTGACTCAACCGCGACCGTTCCGGTGTTCGGCTGTGCATCAACAGATCTGGTGTGGCCGGTGGAGTGTGACGGGCCACAAAAAACAGGCGCCGACCCGAAGGTCGACGCCTGCTGTGGAGTACTCCGGTGGCTAGATGACGGCCAGTCCGACTGTGGGAACGATCGTGCAGCTCACGGTCTTGTCCTCGGTCTTGGTGGTCACGTTGCCGTAGATTGCCGAAATCACGCGGCCCTGACCGGTTTTCACGACCGTGGTGAAGGTTCCGGGGCCGTCTGCGGCATTGATCCGGTCATTGCGGCGCAGGTTCTGCTGTCCGGTCTGGCCGGTGTCGATGTTGATCCAGGCAACGGTCAGCGGGGCAGCGTCGTTGTTCAGTGCCGGCCCGGTGCCGAGGCTGGTGTAGACGTATCCGGCCTCGCCCTTCTTGGGGCCGGGGGCCGGCGCCTGCTGCGGTCCGGCGGTCACCAGTGCGGAACCGATGGAGTTGCCGCCGGGGATGCAGCCCTGGCCGATGGTCGGGTAGAGGAACTGCTGGATGACCGGTGCGCCCGGGCCGGACGGGATGTCCGGGCCGCCGCCGCCGGAGCCGTCGAGGAAGCTGACGACCTTGTCCCAGATCACGGCGAGTTCTGGCGGTAGCGCCGGATCGGCCGCGAGCACCTTGGCGTTGGAGAGCAGGCTGGCATCGACCTTGCCGTCGGCACCGGGGGTGGCGACCGAACCGATGATGGCGGGCACAAACGCGCCGAGCGACTGCAAGGTGGCTTCGTCGATCTCGAGGTTGGCGGGTATCGGCGGGAACGCGGCTTCGTCAGCGGATGCGACAGCGGGCAGTGTCAGCGCCGCTGTGGCGGCGATGGCCACGGTCGTGACCGCGCGGCGGACATTCAGGCCTGTCGAGGCCTTGCGGAAGCGCCCGCGGCTGCGGTCTGCCTGCTGATTCAAAAGCACTGTTCGTGGTGTCCCATCTCGCGTGGAGCCCGACTGATCACGGCTCAACATCTCTATCGCCGTGCTGACGGTAACCGTTTCATTCTTCTGCCGCCAGTAGCCCTAGCCAGTAGGCGGACCTGTTCTCGTCGCCCTGGGACCATACCGTGTGACTGGAGTTGCCAGTGGTGCCGGTGATGCAATTGTGATGTCACATTGAGGGCACGAAGGAAGAGTCGGCCTGATCCGAAAGTCGCTGATGGCGCATCAGATGTGATCGTCACGCTCCGCTTCCGGGCAACCTCCCCGGGCCTGCTTAGATTCACGAAGACAGAACGAACACGCGATGCAGGGAACCAGGCCCGCTGTTCTCACTGAACAAACCCACTTGGAGGGTCGATGCTTCGACGAATACAGCTCGCCGCAGCGCTCGTTGCATTATCGGTCGGGGCCGGTGTCCTGACTGCATGTGGCGATTCCGGTTCCTCGGACGAGGTGGTCCTGCTGACCCACGACTCCTTCGCGCTACCGGACGAACTGCTGGCCTCGTTCGAGGACGAGACCGGGCTGACCCTCAAGGTGGTCCGGGAAGCAGACGCCGGACAGCTGTCGTCGTCGATCGCGCTCACCGCCGGCTCACCCCGGGGTGATGTCGTCTACGGCATCGACAACACCTTTGCCTCCCGGGTCCTCGACGCCGACGCGATCGAGCCCTATACGAGTCCGGACAACAATCTCGGACCGCAGCAATACGCGCTCGGCGAACCCAATCGGCTGACCGCGATCGACCGCGGCGACGTGTGTGTCAACGTCGACACCGATTGGTTCACCGAACGCGACGTCGCACCACCCGCGAACCTCGAAGATCTGACCGACGCCCGGTACAAGGGGTTGACCGTGGTTATGGACCCGGCCACCTCGTCACCCGGCATGGCATTTCTGCTCGCGACGATCGCCGCCTATCCGGCCGATGGTGCATGGGAAGGATATTGGGAGCGCCTGCGCGCCAACGACGTGAGCGTGGCCCCCGGCTGGACCGAGGCTTACAACCAGGAGTTCACCGCCGGGGAGGGGCAGGGCAGCAAACCCATCGTGGTGTCGTATGCGTCGTCGCCTGCCTTCCTGCCGACCACCAAGGCCCTGCTGAACACGTGCTTCGCGCAAATCGAGTATGCAGGCGTCCTGCGCGGCGCGGAGAACGTCGACGGCGCCCAGCAGGTGGTCGACTTCCTGCTCAGCGAACCGGTACAGGCAGCTCTGCCCGAATCGATGTACGTCTACCCCGTCCGTACCGGAACGCCGCTGCCTGCCGACTGGGCGCAATTCGCACCCCAGCCCGAGTCTGCTGCCACGATGCCGCTGGAGGTCATCGCCGAGAACCGGGAAGCCTGGCAGCAGGAGTGGCGCACCGTCATGGGTCGCTGACCGCGGTGCCCCTTCGCGCAACCACCCGGCACCCACCCTCAAGGTGGGGGTCCGGAACGGGCATCGTGGCCGCCGCGGGCGCGCTTCCGCTGGTGTTCGTGGGGGTGATGTTCGGGTGGCCGCTGGTCGCTCTGGCCGTCCGTGCGTTCGGCGATGGCTCGGGCATCGATCTCATCGGGTTGCTCGACGATGCCAATGCCGCACATCTGTTGTGGTTCACCGTTGCCCAGGCCGCGGCGAGCACCGTGCTCACCTTGATCGTCGGCCTGCCGGTGGCTTGGGTTCTGGCAAACTTCGAACTGCGGGGAGCGCTGGCGATACGGGTCATCGTCACCATTCCCTTTGTGCTGCCCACCGTGGTGGTGGGGGTCGCGTTCACCGCACTACTCGGCGACCGTGGCCCGCTCGGCTGGCTCGACATCGGATCGTCGGTGTGGGCGATCCTGTTGGCGCACATGTTCTTCAACGTCGCGGTTGTGGTGCGCACCGTCGGTTCGGTCTGGGGTCAGCTCGATCCGCGTGCCGAACAGGCCGCTCGGACGCTGGGTGCCGACCGTCTGCACGTGCTGCGAACGGTCACGCTCCCGGCCCTCGCCCCGGCGATCGCGTCGGCAGCGTCGGTGGTTTTCCTGTTTTGCGCCACCAGCTTTGGCGTGGTCCTCATCCTCGGTGGCGGCCGGTACAACACCATCGAGACCGAGATCTACCGGCAGGCCATCGGATTCTTCAAACTGCCTGCTGCCGTGGCCCTGTCGATGATCCAGATCCTCGTGGTCGCGGTGGTGGTCGCGATCAGCGCGGTGTTGAGCAGGCGGGCCCGGGGAGTCGGTGCCCCCCGTCGTCGCCGCCGACCGCAAGGGGCGCAGCGCGTGGTGGTCGGCGCCATCGTCGCGTTCGTCCTGGTCGTACTGCTGGCCCCGCCTGCCGTCCTGGTCTGGCGTTCGGTCCGGCCCACCGTCGGTGGAAGCTGGAATCTGGACGGCTACCGGGCGCTGACGGAACCGATCAACGGTGAAACCCCTTGGGAGACCATGCAGTACTCCCTGATCAGCGCGCTCTGGGCGACCGTGATCGCGCTGGTCCTCGGTCTGCTCGGGGCACTGGCTCTCTCCCGTGCCCGTGGCGTGTTCGGTGGGGTCGCGACGGGGGTTGCGATGCTCCCGCTGGGCGTCAGCGCCGTCACGGTCGGTCTGGGCTATCTGGTGATCCTGACCTCGATGCCTCGTGAGGTCGCGACCTCGCCGGCTGTTGTTCCGGCCGTGCAGGCGCTGATCGCGACGCCGCTTGTGATCCGCATCCTGGTACCGGCGATGGGTCTGGTCGATCTGAGGCTTCGGCAGGCGGCGGCAACCCTCGGTGCCGGGCCCCTGCGGGTCTGGTGCACCGTTGATCTCCCGATCATCTCCAGAGCGCTCTGTGCGGCGACCGGTTTCGCGTTTGTGATCGCGATCGGTGAGTTCGGCGCCACCAGCTTCGTGGCGCGGCCCGACACCACCACGGTGCCGGTGCTGATCGGCACGTCACTGTCGCGTCCCGGAGCGGGTAACTTCGGCACTGCGATGGCCTGTTCGGTGATGATGCTGGTGGTGACCGCGGTGGTGGTGGCCCTCATCGAGGTCGTCCGCCGGGACGAGGGAGGTGAGTTCTAGATGCTCGAATTATCCTCTGTGACAGTGAGTTATGGATCAGAAGTGATCATCGACGATCTGGATCTTTCGATCGGGACCGGGGGAGCGACCATCACGGCGTTGCTGGGGCCGTCCGGATGTGGCAAGTCGACACTGATCCGTGCCATCGCCGGTCTGGAGCCGTTGTCCGCGGGAACGATCACGTTCGACGGGATCGATCTCGCGCCGACCCCGACCCACCGTCGCGACTTCGGGGTGGTGTTCCAGGACGGTCAGCTGCTCCCCGGGCGCAGCGTCGCCGACAATGTCGGATACGGACTGCGGGTCCGACGCTGGCGCAAGCCCGTCATCGCACGCCGCGTGGCCGAGCTACTCGATCTGGTCGACCTGCCCGGCCTCGGCAACCGGAAGGTGGCCGAGCTGTCCGGTGGTCAGCAACAGCGGGTGGCGCTCGCCCGGGCGCTGGCTCCACGACCCCGGCTGCTCCTACTGGACGAGCCGCTCTCTGCGCTCGACCGGCAGTTGCGTGATCGCCTCGCGCTGCAGATCGCCGCGATCATCGGTGCCACCGGCACTCCGACCATCATGGTGACCCACGACCATTCCGAGGCCGCGATGATGGCCGATCGCATCGCGGTGATGGACGGCGGCCGGATCGTCCAGGACGATCATCCCGAAAAGCTTTGGCGTGCACCGCGGACCGAGCGGATCGCGCAGTTCATCGGCTGCACGACGGTCTGCGAAGCAAACATCTCCGCGGGTGTTCTGCAGAGCCCGCTCGGTCGTGTTGCGGTCGATCTGCCCGACGGCGCCGTCCGGGTCGGACTGCGCCCAGAGGCGGTCCTGGCCACACCGTTCGTCGACGGGGCAGGCGGCGTCGGCGGCGTCGTCCGGCATGTGGCATCACTGCCCGAGGGGACCCGGGTGCGGGTGACGGTCGCCGGTCTGGATGTCGATGCTGTCGGAGATCCGCGGCTCGCGGTCGACGATCAGGTCTCGATCGCGCTCGACCGCAGCCGGATCGCCATCATCTCCGGTCCGCCCGCCAAATCACTCATCGAGACGGCCGAGGAACAGGGAACAGCGGGCCGCAATGCGTGAGGTCGTGGCCGGTGCGGTCATCAGCGAAGGTCGGTTGCTACTTGCTCAGCGCACGTATCCGGCCGAGGTGGCCGGGTTGTGGGAGCTGCCAGGGGGCAAGGTCGAGGTAGGGGAGACCCGGGCCCAGGCGCTCGAGCGTGAACTCGCCGAAGAGTTGGGGATCACGGTCGCGGTCGCCGGCCAGATCGGAGAGCCCGTACCGCTGCGTACAGATCTGGTTCTGGTCGCGATGGCCGCGACACTGCTCGCCGGCCGGCCGCATCCGCATGAACACTCTGCCGTCGGCTGGGTGGATGCCGACGACCTCCGGCGGATGGCCGGCGCCGGGGAGCTGGTACCTGCCGATGCGGTGTGGCTGGACGACCTGATCGCGCTGCTCCGCTGATGAGGTCCGATGTGGTGGCGAGGGGCTCAGGCGGCGCGTGATCGAACTTTTTTGAGGGCTTTGGTCAGCTCTTTGTTCGACAGGCCCGCAGAGGAGTATTTTTGCATCTTGTGGATCACAACCGGGCAGCGAAGGCAACGGGTTGAACTGCGGCAGCACTTCTTTTTCGGCTTCATCTCGCAGACATCTGCCGCCTTCTTCTTGCCCATGTATCCGCCTTCCAAAGGTCCCGCACCTAGTGGAAAGTTAGGTTAGCACCACCTTAATTTGTGGGCTTCAGTGGATTGTGACGCCGCTCTCATTGCGGGACCACGTATCCTTGTGTGGTTTGAGCACCAGGCTCGACTGTTTTGACATGCCCACTTCACGTCCGGAGAACTTCAGTGACTTCTGCCCCCAATTTCCGCAACGTTGCGATTGTTGCGCACGTCGACCACGGGAAAACGACCCTGGTTGACGCGATGCTGCGGCAATCGGGAGTGTTCGAAGAACGAGCGGAACTCGTCGACCGGGTCATGGACTCGGGCGACCTCGAGCGCGAGAAGGGCATCACCATTCTCGCGAAGAACACCGCGGTGCACCGTCGGCAGCCCGACGGCACCGAGGTTGTCATCAACGTGATCGACACCCCCGGCCACGCCGACTTCGGTGGTGAGGTCGAGCGCGGCCTGTCGATGGTCGACGGCGTGGTGCTGTTGGTCGACGCCTCTGAAGGCCCGCTGCCGCAGACCCGCTTCGTGCTGCGTAAAGCCCTGGCCGCGTCGCTGCCGGTGATCCTGCTGGTCAACAAGACCGACCGTCCCGACGCCCGCATCGCCGAGGTTGTCGAAGAGAGCCACGACTTGCTCCTCGACCTGGCGTCGGACGTCGATGACGAGGCCGCCGCAGCTGCCGAACTCGCTCTCGATCTGCCGGTTCTCTACGCATCGGGCCGTGCCGGAGTCGCCAGCACCGTTGCTCCCGAGAACGGTCAGGTTCCCGATGCCGAGAACCTCGACGCCCTGTTCGATCTTTTGCTGTCGTATGTGCCTGCCCCCAAGGGTGATCTCGACGCGCCCCTGCAGGCCCACGTCACCAACCTCGACGCCTCGCCGTTCCTCGGCCGGCTCGCGCTGGTCCGCCTCTACGCCGGCACCCTGAAGAAGGGCCAGACCGTCGCCTGGCTACGTGAGGTCGACGGCCAGCCCGTCACCGAGCGCGCCAAGATCACCGAGCTGCTTGTCACCGTCGGCGTTGCGCGAACCCCCGCGGAAGTCGCCGTTGCCGGCGACATCGTGGCTGTGGCAGGTATGCCGGAGATCATGATCGGTGACACCCTCGCCGACATCGACCATCCCATCGCATTGCCGCGTATCACCGTTGACGAGCCGGCCATCTCGGTGACCATCGGCACCAACACCTCGCCCATGGTCGGCCGCGTGAAGGGCCACAAGCTCACCTCGCGCATGGTCAAGGACCGCCTCGACAGCGAGCTGGTCGGTAACGTCTCGCTGCGCGTCCTCGACATCGGTCGTCCGGACGCCTGGGAGGTCCAGGGCCGTGGTGAGCTGGCGCTGGCCATCCTCGTCGAGCAGATGCGTCGTGAAGGCTTCGAGCTGACCGTCGGCAAGCCCCAGGTGGTCACCAAGCAGGTCGACGGCAAGCTGCACGAGCCGTTCGAGCACCTCACCGTCGACGTCCCCGAGGAGTACCTCGGTGCGGTCACGCAGCTGCTGGCCGCCCGCAAGGGCCGTATGGGCGACATGGCGAACCATGGCAGTGGCTGGGTCCGCATGGAGTTCATCGTTCCGTCGCGTGGCCTGATCGGTTTCCGTACCGACTTCCTCACCGAGACCCGCGGTACCGGTATCGCCAACGCCGTGTTCGACGGCTACGGCCCGTGGGCCGGCGAGATCCGCGCCCGCCACACCGGTTCGCTGGTCTCCGACCGGTCCGGAACGGTCACCCCGTTCGCGATGATCCAGCTCGCCGATCGTGGAACGTTCTTCGTCGAGCCGGGCGCGGACACCTACGAGGGCATGGTCGTCGGTATCAACCCGCGTATGGAAGACCTCGACATCAACGTCACCAAGGAGAAGAAGCTGACCAATATGCGTCAGTCTTCCGCCGACGTGATGGAGACCCTGGCCAAGCCCATCAAGCTCGAGCTCGAAGCCGCGATGGAGTTCTGTACCGACGACGAGTGTGTCGAGGTCACCCCTGAGGTGGTCCGGGTGCGCAAGGTCAATCTCGACTCCAACACCCGCGCCCGCGAGCGGTCAAAGACGAAGTCTCGTAACCAGAGCGTGAGCTAGAAGGACGCCATCGGCGGTCGAGTACCGACCGCCGATGGCGCACTGATCTTGACCGGCGGACAGAGGAATCGGGTTTTGGGTAGACGACGGACAACAGCGACTCCGATGGCCGCGGTCGCGCTGTCCTGCCTGCTGTTCCTGACAGCATGCGTCGCCGATCCGCCGCCGCCGGTGCAGCAGACGAACTCGGTCCCGCCGGAGCCCGCCGAGCCCTCGGGCCGGGTGCTCTACGTGGCAACCGACTCGATCGGCAACGGGTTCAATCCGCATCTGGCCGCCGACCAGTCGGCGGCCACCACCGCAGTCGCGGCGATGACCCTGCCGAGTTCGTTTCGGCCGACAGCGCAGGACGGCCGGGTCGCGTGGCTGATGGACGAGGCGTTGCTGACCAGCGCCGAGGTCACCGGTACCGACCCGTTCGCGGTCACCTACAAAATCCACGAGGACGCGCAGTGGTCGGACGGATTGCCGATCACCGCAGAGGATTTCATCTACCTCTGGCAGCAGATGTCCCGGCAACCCAACGTGACCGCACCTGCCGGCTACCGCATGATCACCGACGTCCGCAGCTCCGCGGGCGGCAAAGAGGTCACCGCGACGTTCGCGGCGCCGTACCCGGCGTGGCGTGAACTGTTCAACGACCTGCTGCCCTCGCACGTCCTCAAAGGCGCGCCCGGTGGCTTCCAGACCGGCATGGACAGCGGTTTCCCGGCCTCCGGTGGGCCCTTCACGATCAGCGGCATCGACCACAGTCGTGACGAGGTCCGGCTGATCCGCAACGACAGGTTCTGGCTGACACCGGCCGGCGTCGACCGGATGACCTTGCGCCGCGCGGGAACCACCAGCCAACTGGCCGATTCGATGCGCTCCGGCGACACCCGGGTCGTGGCGGTCAGCGCCGGCGAGGCACTCGGCGCCACCCTCGGCAGCATCGGTGGGGTACTGACCGGCCGCGTCGCGCAATCCCGAACCCTGGGCATGACGGTCAACACCCGCACGGAGTCGATGTCGAACATCGACCTGCGCCGTGCGGTTCTGGGAACCATCGACACCAGACTGGTGACGTTCGCCGCCGCCGACGACACCGAGGTACTCCCGGACACCAACTCCGTCTATGCGCCGTCCGACCCGGGTTACTACCCGGTGGCGCGTCCGGCGGTTTCCCCCGAGCAGATCGAAGGGTGGCTGGCCGCAGCGGGATACCAGCGCGGCCCGGCGACACCGCAACCCGATCCGCCCACTTCTTCCGGCGCACCGAGCACGAGCGCGGCGCCCACGACCACGACGACCACCACCGAGGTGACATCGACGACCGCGCCGAGCGATCTGCCGACGCTGCCCGCCGGCACACAGCCGGTCGAGCAGGGCGACGGGCAGCCGCTGGTGGTCCGGGTCGGATCGGTCACCGGCGATCTTCGGACGGGCGCTGCGGCGGCCAACATCGTCGACCAACTGAACCGCGCGGGAATCCGTGCCACGAGTGTCGCGATGTCGACCGCCGAGTTGTACAGCTCGAGCCTGACCGGCGGAGACGTCGATCTGGTGGTGGGCTGGAGCCGGGCCGGTGAATCACCGGCCACCGCGCTCGCGTCGAACACCGAATGTCTGAGCACCGAAGAATCCACCGAGACGAGTGCATCGCCGGACTCGGACAGCGAGCCGTCGAACACGTCGGCCCCGGAGCCATCGGCCACCTCTTCACAGGCCCCGCCGTCGGAGACCGAAGAGGCCGAACGCAACGAACCGCGTTACACGAGCAATGTCTCGGGCCTGTGTGACCCCGAATTGCAGGAGATCGCGACCCGCGCCATCTCGGCGGAGGATCCGGCAGAGGATCTGCGCACCGCTCAGCGCCTGCTCGATGAACGCTCGGTGTATCTGCCGGTGTATCAGGATGTTCTGACCACCGCCGTCTCTCCTCTTGTCGCCGGCGTCCCGGTCACCGGTCCGGTGCAGACCGGCATCTACGGTGACTCCGCCCTCTGGCGCCAGCAGACCGGTAACTGAAAGCGAACCCGAAATCCATGAATCGTCTGTTGCTCGTTCATGCCCACCCGGATGACGAGACCATCACCACCGGCGGCACGATCGCCACATATCTCGACGCCGGCGCCGAGGTCACCGTGCTCACCTGCACGCTGGGCGAGGAGGGCGAGGTGATCGGTGACCGGTGGAGTGGACTGGTCGCCGACGGCGGCGCCGATCAGCTCGGTGGCTACCGGATCATGGAGCTGACCGACGCGTTGGCCGAACTGAGCCCTGATCCGTTTGCCCCGGTGGAACCGAAGTTCCTCGGTGGCGCCGGTCGCTGGCGGGACTCCGGGATGTCGGGCGCACCATCGAACGAGCACAAGCGTGCCTTCATCGCCGCGGGCACCGAGAAGCCGGCGCAGGTGCTGGCCGACCTGATCCGCGAACTGCGTCCACAGGTGGTCGTCGGATACGACCCCGTTGGCAGCTACGGTCATCCCGACCACATCCAGGTCCACGCCATCGCTCACGCGGCCGTTGAACTCGCGGCCACCGGTGAGCAGGGCTGGTCGGTGTCGAAGCTCTACTGGACCGTCACCGAGAAATCCGCACTCGATGACGGCCTGGCCGCGGCCGCCGCGCGGGTCCCGAAGGGCTGGCGGATGCCGGCACCGGGGGAGCTGCCCAGTCATTCGGATGCGGAGATCACCACCGCCATCGACGTCCGTGAGGTCTACGATCGCAAGGTGCGGGCGCTGAGCGCCCACGCAACGCAGGTGACGGTGTCCGCGTCGGGCACCGAATATGCGCTGTCGAACAACATCATCCAGCCGATTTTTGCCGAGGAACATTTCATGCTGGTCGCCGGGGAGCAGGGACCGACCGATGAGTCCGGGCGGGAAACAGACCTCTTCGGTGGTCTGTGATGGCCACGACCGTGATGAATTCAGTCGGGATGCGCTGGGCCCTGCTGGGTCTGCTGTGGGTCGACGGCTTCCTGGTCGGCGTCCTCGCCCTCGCGTTTCTGCCGCTGCACATCGGGTCGGTGCCGTTCCCCATCAGCGCGGTGCTCGCGGCGATCGCCAATTACATCCTGCTGTGGTGCAGCGCCACCCTGGTCGAAGGGTTCGCCCGCTTCGGCGCATTGATCGCCTTCATGATCGCGTTCTTTGTGTTGGCCGCGGGAGGTCCCGGGGGTGACATCGTGGTGCCGCAGGATCTGACGGTGTTCCTGCTCCTCGGCCTGGGGCTGGTGGTGCCGGTGTTCGCCGCGTTTGCCGGCTTGGTTCCCGACCCAGAGTCCGATGCCACGGCCGCTACGAAGCCGGTGGTGAAGGGGTCGGGGGAATGATCCGGCGCCGATGACGCATTATCTAAAGCGTGACCTCCAAGATCCCCGAAGTCCTCGAGACACCGGATCGGATATTGCTGCCTGATCCCGCCATGCCGCCGCGCGTCACCGGAGCCGCGGAGGAGGTGCGCCCTGATGGCGATGCGATCCGGCAGGTGCTCGCCCAGGTGGAGGAGGGCATCGAACTCGATGTCGACCGGGCTGCGACCCTGCTCGCGGCCCGCGGGGACGAACTGGCCGCACTCTGCGCGATCGCGGCGGGTATCCGTGACGCCGGACTGATCGCCGAAGGCCGCGAGCGTCAGATCAGCTACTCGCGCAAGGTGTTCATCCCGCTGACACGGCTGTGCCGGGATCGGTGCCACTACTGCACGTTCGTCACGGTGCCGGGCAAGCTGGCCCGCGACGGCCACGGCATGTTCCTGGAGATCGAGGAAGTACTCGAGATCGCCCGCAGCGGCGCCGAGATGGGTTGCAAAGAGGCGTTGTTCACGCTCGGTGACCGTCCCGAGGAGCGATGGCCGGAAGCCCGGCAATGGCTCACCGAGCGTGGGTACACCTCGACGCTGGACTATGTACGGGCCGCCTCGATCCGGGTGCTCGAGGAGACGGGGCTGCTGCCGCATCTCAATCCCGGTGTGATGAGTGCGGAGGAGATGGCCCTACTCAAACCGGTTGCACCCTCGATGGGCATGATGCTCGAGACCACCGCGCGGCGACTCTTCACCGACAAGGGCAATGCGCACTACGGCAGCCCCGACAAAGACCCCGAGGTCCGCAAGCAGGTGCTTGTCGACGCGGGCCGGCTCTCGGTCCCGTTCACCACGGGCATCCTTGTCGGCATCGGGGAGAACCTCACCGAACGTGCTGATTCTCTGATCGAATTGCACAAGGTGCAGCAGGCTTTCGGCAACATCCAGGAAGTGATCGTCCAGAATTTTCGGGCCAAACCCGATACCGCGATGCGCGGCGTCGCCGATGCCGAGTTCGACGAATTCCTGGCAGCGGTCGCGGTGGCCCGGATCATCCTGGGCCCGGGAATGCGGATTCAAGCCCCTCCGAACCTGGTGTCGCGTGCCGAATGTGCGGCGCTGGTCGGTGCAGGCGTCGACGACTGGGGTGGGGTGTCGCCACTGACCCCCGACCACGTCAATCCGGAACGGCCCTGGCCTCATCTGGATTCGCTGGCCACGATCACCGCCGAGACAGGTTATGTCCTGACCGAACGTGTTGCGGCCCAACCCCGATACGTCTTGGCGGGCGCCCCGTGGATCGACGAGCGGATCAGCGACCACGTGTGGGCACTGGCTGATCCGGTGACCGGGTTGGCTGCCGATGTGCTGCCGACCGGTCGTCCGTGGAACGAATCGGGCGACGACCGGGAGCCGGTCGACGAAGGTCTGCATACCGCATGAAACTTCCGCTGCCGCCAGTGAAAGCGCTCTCGGACAACGATGTTGCGCGCATGCTCTACCAAGCCGCCGGAGTGATCGATCTGCTCCTCGATGCGGTCGACAGTGACCCGCTCGGCATCAAAGGGCGAACGTTCGACAGTGCCCAGCGAGAACCTGACGAATCTGACGAGGCGCTGGTCGCCAAGGTCATCGGCACCATCGACGGACCCTTGGTGTGGGCAGCCGATGCCACCGGATTACCGGGTACCTCGAAGTGGGCCGACTGGACGCCGGACCAGCGTCGCAATTGGTGGATCGGCCGGGTCGGGGCCATCACAACTGTTGGAGTGGCGTACCCGGGTGTCTTCGGTGCGCTGGTGAACCGCTTGCCGATTCAGACCGTGCTCGGATTCGGTCACCAGGCGATCCTGCTGTGTGCGGTCGCCCGCGCCTACGGCATCGACGACCGGTATCGCCAGACCGACCTGCTGGCGGAGGTTCTGTGCCGCCGAACCCTGAATTCGCGGACGCTGCTGACCGGCGAGACCGAAGGCAGCGATCGCAGCGCCGAAAACGACGCGCTGGTGAAGGAGATGTGGACCGGTCTCGAGAAATCGCGTGCGGTTCTCGGTGAACTGGAGCGACGGCCGTCGTCGAAACAGCCGTGGCGGCTGCTGTCCGGACTGCCCCTGGTCGGTGCGGTCGCCAGTTACATCGGGGAGTCCGGCGCTCTCCGACGGGCATCGGATGCCGTTGTCCGCGAAGTGGTCTGACCACCGCGAGTGTTTGACTACCGCGAGTGTTTGACTACCGCGAGATTCCGCTGATGCCCGCGGCGACCAGCGCCTCGTAGCCGCCGATCACGTCGGTGGCACGGTGTAGTCCGAGTAGTTGCAGCGACGCCGCGGCCAGACTCGAGGTGTAGCCCTGAGAACAGATCACGACCCACGGGACGTCGTGGTCGACGGCTTCGGGGATCCGCGCATCGGATGCCGGATCGAGGCGCCATTCCAGGACGTTGCGCTCGATCACCAATGCGCCGTCGAACTCACCTTCGGCGGCCCGCTGCGCCGCAGGGCGGATGTCGACGACCAGTGCACCGCCCGCGAGTGCGGCCGGTAGATCCGGGGCGTTGATCCGGTCGAGACCGGCCCGGGCCCGGAGCAGGAGATCGTCGATGGTGGTCACAGCGCTCATGCTGCCCCACCGTCGGTGAGAACGGTCTTCGTGCGGCTAAGTGACTGCACATTCATGCCGCGCCGCCATCGGTGAGAACCGTCTTGGTCCGGCGAAGTGACTGCGCGTCGGTGACCTCGTAGTAGGACATCGCGGTCAGCGGCGGGGAGTAGGCGTGGACGCTCAGGGTGGGCTCGCTGGTGACCGGGAGGTTCGGGTTGCGGACCACGTCGTGCACCCAGCCGAGCGGGAATGAGGCCTGATCGCCTTCGTCGAGCGTGCGGGCCCGCAGTTGGCTGCCGGTCCAGCGGTATTCGGTCAGTGCGCCGGAGAGCACGGTTAACGCACCGAGGGAGCCGGCATGGTCGTGCAGGTCCGTCGACTCGTCCGGGGTCCAGCTGATCAGCCAGACGTCGACGTCGTCGTCGTAGTGCAATCGCGTGGCCCAGCGATTCTCGCGGTCCCAGCGTTTCGGCAAGAGATGGTCGTAGGTGCCGTCGAGCACGTCGGAGGCACTCTGATCTGTCAGACGCAGCAGGTCAGCGGGTCGCAGCCGCGTCGGCAGGTGGTGGTTGGGTAATCCGGCGGCAGACGGCCGGGACAGGGTGGAGGTCATGCGGTGCTGGGCTCCTGGAAGAGGTTCGAATGAGGGGAGATGTTGCAGTCAGCAACAACACATTCGGTTCCACTGGAGATTCGGTCGCATGGTCACGCTCACCACAGTGCCTTTTCAACATGTTCCGGTCGAGATTTACGCCCTCTCTGATTTGAACCAACGCCCGTCCACGGCGGCAAACATCGTCGCCCGGTGCTGAGGTGGTGGGGCCGGTTTTGACTTGGAATCGGCGACCCGGATACTGGAAGGCGACAAGCGGGCAGCCGTCGTCCTTCGAGTTCGTAAGGCGTGCCCGCTTTTGAGCGCGTACAGCCCACGCGCACTGAACTGAATGGTGAGGAGGGGTTGTCGGTGACATACATCATCGCTGAGCCTTGCGTTGACGTCCTGGACAAGGCCTGCGTGGAGGAATGCCCCGTCGACTGCATCTACGAGGGTGAACGGATGCTCTACATCCAGCCCGACGAGTGCGTCGATTGTGGTGCCTGCGAACCGGTGTGCCCGGTCGAGGCGATCTTCTACGAAGACGATGTGCCGGATGAGTGGGAGCCGTACGTGAACGCCAACGTCGACTTCTTCGACGATCTCGGTTCACCGGGTGGTGCCGCCAAACTGGGCAAGGTCGCCTACGACTCGCCGTTTGTGAAGGCTCTGCCACCCATGAACACCGAGGAATGACACCAGCGATGCCGTCGATGCGTGGCCGGACCCCGGTGTCGTCGCGGTTGCCCGTGTTTCCGTGGGACACCCTCGTCGAGGCCAAGGAACGTGCCAGTAGGCATCCCGGCGGCATTGTTGATCTCTCGGTGGGTACCCCGGTCGATCCGGTGGACCCGCTGATTCGCGATGCGCTGTACGCGGCCTCGGACTTCCCCGGCTACCCGGTCACCATCGGTACCGCCATGGTCCGGACCGCGGCCTGCGAATCGTTGGCGCGACGGCACGGGGTCACCGGCCTCGACAACTCGATGATTCTGCCGGTGATCGGCACCAAAGAGGTCATCGCCGGTTTGCCTGCCGCACTCGCCATCGGTGTCGGTGACGACGTTGTCATTCCGGAGATCGCTTATCCGACATACGAAGTCGGGGCGTTGCTGGCCGGCGCTCGACCGGTTCGTGCCGATTCCCTGACCCAGCTCGGACCGAGCACCCCCGCACTCATCTATCTGAACTCGCCGTCCAATCCCACCGGCAAGGTGCTGCCCGTCGAGCATTTGCGCAAAGTGGTGCAGTGGGCGCGCGAACGCGGCACGATCGTCGTCTCCGACGAGTGCTACCTGGGCCTGGCCTGGGATGACGAGCCTGTGTCGATCCTCGATCCACGGGTCACCGACGGTGATTTCACCGGGTTGCTGGCCGTTCACTCGCTGTCGAAGACCTCGAACCTGGCGAGCTACCGGGCCGGTTTCCTCGCAGGCGACCCGGCCCTGATCGGTGAACTGCTCGCAGTCCGCAAGCACGCGGGCCTGATCGTGCCGTTCCCCGTGCAGGGTGCGATGGCCGCGGCACTGGATGACGACACCCACACCGCAGCGCAGCGTGAGCGTTACCGGGCCCGCCGCGAGGTCCTGCGCGCGGCAGTGCTCGGTGCCGGACTGCGCATCGACGAATCAGCGGCCGGCCTGTATCTGTGGGCCACCCGCGATGAAGACAGTCGCGCGACCGTCGACTGGCTGGCCGATCGGGGCATCCTGGCGGCGCCGGGTGAGTTCTACGGTCCCCGCGGCACCCGCCACGTGCGGCTGGCGCTCACCGCGACCGACGAACGGATCGCTGCGGCGGCCGAGCGACTGTCCGCCTGACCCGCACCGTTCCCGGATCTGCGGCCACACCCACCTGAATTCACTGCGCCCACCGGCAATTGCCGGTGGGCGCAGTGAATTTGGGTGGGGCGATCAGTTGGCGTGCAGGATGGCGTTGAGCTCGATGCCGTCGCCCTTCCACGGCACGACCTCGACGGCACCGGTGGTGCTGTTGCGGCGGAACAGCAGATTGCTCTTGCCGGACAGGTCACGCGCCTTGATGACGGTGCCGTCCGGGCCGGTGACCTTGCTGCCTGCGGTGACGTAGAGGCCGGCCTCGATGACGCAGTCGTCGCCGAGGGCGATGCCACAGCCGGAGTTTGCGCCGAGCAGGCAGCGCTTACCCAGGGAGATGATCTCTTTGCCGCCCCCGGACAGGGTGCCCATCGTCGAGGCGCCACCGCCGACATCGGAACCGTCGCCGACGATGACACCGGCCGAGATGCGACCCTCGATCATCGACGCACCCAGGGTGCCTGCGTTGAAGTTCACGAAACCCTCATGCATCACGGTGGTGCCCTCGGCGAGATGCGCTCCGAGGCGGACCCGGCCGGCATCAGCGATCCGAACTCCGCTCGGCACAACGTAATCGACCATGCGGGGGAACTTGTCGATGCCGTTGACGGTCACCTGGCCGCGGGCCTTCAGCTTGGCCCGGGTCACTTCGAAGCCCTCGACCGCGCACGGACCGAAATTGGTCCACACCACGTTCGACAGCTTTCCGAAGACGCCGTCCATGTTGAGGCCGTGCGGGATGACCAGCCGGTGCGAGAGCAGGTGCAGACGCAGGTAGGCGTCGTGGGCGTCGGCCGGGGCGTCGGTGAGCACGATCGACGTGCGGACGGCGACGGTCCGCACACCGCGGTCGGTGTCGGTGCCGACCAGCGAGGTCAACTCGGCGGGGGTCTCGTCGGCGGCGAGCTCGGTGGTCCCGGACGTGGCAACTTCACCCAGCTCGGGTGAGGGGTACCAGGTGTCGAGCACAGCGCCCGAGTCGGTGATGGTGGCGATGCCGATTGCGGAGGCTCCAGATGCATTGGTCACGCGCAGGAGTTTACGCGTGGCGCTTGGTGGCGGGATACTGGAGAGCATGTCGCCGGAGACGCAGCGCAGCGGAGCTCGACCAGTCGGGCCGGAGACGCAGCGCAGCGGAGCTCGACCAGTAGCGCCGGAGACGCAGCGGAGCGGAGCTCGACCAGTAGTTGGCGATTCCGTGGCGACCTATGAGGAGTGGCGATCGATGCTGGTCCCGGCGACGGTGTGGTCGCGGACCGGTGGATCCGCGGAGACGCAGCGGAGCGGAGCTCGACCAGTGTTGCCGGTGGCGGAGATCTTGCCCGACGGCTGCATGGACCTGATCTGGACACCAGGTGGGTTGCTCGTCGCCGGCCCGGATACGTCCCCGGTGACCGCGTCCGGCGCCGGTGAGATGGTGGCGCTGCGCTTTGATCCCGGAATCGCGCCACTTGTTCTCGGTTGTGCCGCAGACGAATTGGTGAACAGTCGGATCGATCTGGCCGCCCTTGCCGGAGCTGGTCCGGCGCGGCGTCTGCACCAGCGGGTGGCGGAAGCCACCGATCGGGCCGCCGCGTTGCAACGTCATGCGGCCGCCGAACTCGAGTTGAGGCCACCGCCGCGCTGGTTGTGGCCGGCCACGGCGCTGCTGGTGGCGGGTGCCCCGATCACGCAGGTGGCGCAGCGGATCGACGCCAGTCCCCGCCAGCTGCAACGCTGGTCGCGACATCACTACGGTTTCGGCGCCAAGTCATTGCAGCGGATCCTGCGGGTCAACACTGCGATGGCGCGGATCCGCGGCGGCCACGCTCTGTCAGACACCGCGCACCACTGCGGATACGCGGACTATGCCCACATGTTCCGCGACTTCCGGGCGGTGACGCACCGATCACCCGCGGAGTTCGGTGATCAGCCGAGCGCGGCGTAGAAGTCGACGCCGTTGCCGTTCGGGTCTTTGAGGGACGCATACCGCTGACCCCAGAAAGCGTCGAACGGTTCGAGTTCGCCGGTGTGACCGGCCGCGGTCAACGCCGCGTATCTGGCGTCGACTTCCGACGGGCCGGAGCACTCGAAGGCCAGAGAGATGCGCTGGCCGCCGGCAGCAGCCGACCAGCCGGGGTTGAATGTGGCCACACTGGCCGCGGTGTCGAAGAGGATCCGGAATCCGCCGGCGGCAGTGGTCTCGGCGTGCGGGGCGGTGTCGGCGTCGTCGGGGAAGTCGAGGCCGCAGGCGCGGTAGAACGCCAGTGTCGCGGCCATGTCGTCGACAATGATCGAGATCGCGTTGAGGGTCGGCACAGGTGATGTGGAGGACGTCATGTCACCGACGTTATCCGTGCCCCCGGTGACGGGTCATGAACATTTCGGACATTGGGGGACTCGTGACCGCCACGGGTCGGCGACTACGGTGTTCACCGTGACCATCTCAGCCTTGGACCTGCATGCCGATCCGATCGAACTGACTGCAGCGCTTGTCGACATCGCCAGTGAAAGCCACGACGAGGCCGCGATTGCCGATGCCGTCGAGGCGGCGCTGCGAGAGCAGACCAAGGGTTTTGAGGTGCTACGCCACGGCAACTGCGTTTTGGCGCGTACGAACCGCGGTCTCGATCGGCGCGTGGTGCTGGCCGGTCACCTCGACACCGTGCCCATCGCCGACAACGTGCCGAGCCGGCGCGACCGTGACAGCCCCGAAGGCGATGTGCTCCACGGCTGCGGAACCGTCGACATGAAATCCGGCGACGCGGTCTTCTTGCATCTGGCGGCCACGCTCGACGAACCAACCGCCGACCTCACGCTGATCTTCTACGACTGCGAGGAGATCGCGGCCAAGTACAACGGCCTGGGATTCATCGAACGCGAACTACCCGACTGGCTCGCGGGCGACGTAGCGATCCTCGGTGAGCCGACGGCCGGTCAGATCGAGGCCGGCTGCCAGGGCACCTTGCGGGCCCGGCTGACCGCATCGGGCACCCGCGCGCACTCGGCCCGTTCGTGGTTGGGGGACAACGCCATTCACAAACTCGGGTCGGTACTGCAGACGATGGCCGACTACACGCCGCGCTGGGTCGACATCGACGGATGCGAATATCGCGAGGGTCTGTCCGCGGTTCGCGTCGACGGCGGAGTCGCAGGCAACGTGGTGCCCGACGCAGCGAGCGTGGACGTCAATTTCCGGTTCGCGCCGGACCGCTCGGTGGAACAGGCCACGGCGCACGTTCGTGAAGTCTTCGCCGCCGCAATCGATTCCGGCGCCGTCACGTTCGAGATCACCGACGCTGCAGGCGGTGCGCTGCCCGGTTTGTCGAATCCGGCGGCCGCGAAACTTGTCGATGCGGCAGGCGGCCGGTTCCGGGCGAAGTACGGATGGACCGATGTCTCGCGGTTCTCGGCGCTGGGTATCCCGGCGGTCAATCTCGGGCCCGGTGACCCGAACCTCGCGCACAAGCGCGACGAACGGGTGCCCACCGCGCAGATCACCGAGGTCACCGACATCTTGCGGCGGTATCTGCTCGGCTGAGGTCTGCTGCGCCGGGGTTGCCTGTCGGGCGCGGTACATTGCACATTGCTAGCGTCTTTGTCATGGCACCTCCCGATCGCGACACCCGGTTGAGTTATCGCGGCGCGGCGCGGATCCGTGAAGATCCGCACGCGCTGACCCAGACCACCGACCAGCGTTTGCTGAGGTCGGCGGACTCTGCTCGTGACCCCTGGCGGGTGCTGCGGATCCAGTCCGAGTTCGTCGAGGGTTTCGACAACATGTCGACGGTGCCGCCGGCCGTCACGGTGTTCGGGTCGGCCCGCACCGCGCGCGACACCCCGTACTACAACCTGGGCCGTGAACTCGGTGCCGCTCTGGCCGAGGCCGGATATCCGGTGATCACCGGAGGTGGACCGGGCCTGATGGAGGCGGTCAACCGGGGCGCCTGCGAGGGCGGTGGACTGTCCATCGGTCTGGGCATCGAGCTCCCGTTCGAACAGGTGCTGAACGAATGGGTCGATCTCGGGGTCAACTTCCGATACTTCTTTGTCCGCAAGACGATGTTCGTGAAGTATGCGAAGGCCTTCATCTGTCTGCCGGGCGGCTTCGGCACGCTCGACGAGCTGTTCGAGGCTCTCACATTGGTGCAGACCAGGAAGGTCACCCAGTTCCCGATCGTATTGCTGGGCACCGAATTCTGGGGTCCACTGCTCGACTGGATCAAGGGAACGCTGACCGAACAGGGCTTCGTATCCGCGGCGGACGTCGAATTGCTGCAGGTGACCGATTCTGTCGCCGAAGCGGTGGAGATCGTCATGGCGTCGCGGCAGCGGGAACACGAGGTGCAGAAGCAGACCGGCATCCCGGAGGACCCGACATGAGCGCGATCTGTGTGTACTGCGCATCCGGCCCGGTCGCCGACCACCATCTGGCGCTGGCCACCGAACTTGGCACCGCACTCGGTGCAGGCGGGCACACCCTGGTCTCCGGTGGTGGCAACGTCTCGATGATGGGTGCGGTTGCCCATGCCACCCGCGCTTCCGGTGGACACACCATCGGGATCATCCCAAAGGCGTTGGTGGAGAGGGAAGTAGCAGATGTCGACGCCGACGAATTGGTGGTCACCGACACGATGCGCCAGCGCAAACAGCTGATGGAGGACAAAGCCGACGCCTTCATCACGCTGCCCGGTGGCATCGGCACGCTGGAAGAGCTGTTCGAAACCTGGACCGCCGGCTACCTCGGGATGCACACCAAACCGGTGGTACTCCTCGATCCCGACGGTCACTACGCGCCGCTGCTCGGCTGGCTGGAGACACTGATCGAACCGGGGTTTGTCTCGAGATCAGCGCTGAACCGATTGGTGCGGACCACAACGGTGACCGAGGCCCTGGCAGGTTGTGCGATTCATCTCTGATTATCTGTAACCTTCATCACCGGGGGTCTTACCGTGATAGTTCAGCGAGCACCCCGACAGTTGGGCCCAGGACAAATCACGAGCATCGGAGCTTATGTGGTCAGCGAGAACCGGACCAGTGTTGGACTAGTCGACGTGGCCAAGGGGGCACTGGCGATGGTCCCGGATCTTCCTGGCGTCATCCGGCACGCGCCGGGTCTGGTTCTGCGACGGCCGAAGGCGCAGGACACCATCGGCTCGGTCTTCAACAAGGTGGTCGCCAAGCGCCCGGACCGTCCCTTCGTCCGGTTCGAGGGCGCATCGATCACCTACGGTGAGGCAAACCGTCAGATCAATCGGTACGCAGACTTCCTCTCCCGCAAAGGTGTCGGTGTCGGCGATGTGGTCGGGGTCCTGGCCAAGAACCATCCGCAGACATTGATGGTGATGCTGGCGACGGTGAAACTCGGCGCTGTCGCCGGGATGCTCAACTACAACCAGCGCGGGCAGGTCCTGTCCCACAGCGTTGGGATCCTGGATGCGGTCGTGCTGGTGGTCGACCCGCAGGTTGCCGACGTGCTCGATTCGGTCGACGAGGCGCAACTACCCTCCGTCACAGTCGACTTCACCGAACTCGATGCACAATCCGAGGGTTTGAATGAGAGCAACCCCGAGATCACGGCCGAGCTCCCGGCGTCGACCAAGGCTTTTTACATCTTCACCTCCGGCACAACGGGTTTGCCGAAGGCCAGCATCATGTCGCACTACCGCTGGATGACGAGCATGGACGGTATCGGCGGGATGGGCGTCCGCCTGCGGCACACGGACACGATGTACTCGCCGCTGCCGCTCTATCACAACAATGCGCTGACGGTCGCGCTGTCATCGGTGCTGGCCTCTGGTGCCTGCCTGGCGATCGGCAAGTCGTTTTCGGCCTCGGGCTTCTGGGACGACGTCGAACTCAACCGGGCCACCGCGTTCTGCTACATCGGCGAGTTGTGCCGTTACCTGTTGGCGCAGCCGGAGAAACCCACCGACGCCACCAACGGGATCAAGACCATTGTCGGCAACGGCATGCGCGCGGAGATCTGGGACGACTTCGCCAAGCGTTTCAGGATCGAGCGGGTGGTCGAGTTCTACGGCGCCTCAGAGCTGAACCTGGCCTTCATCAATGTCTTCAACATCGACCGGACGGCCGGGTTCTGTCCGCTGCCCTTCAAGATCGTCGAATACGATCACGAAACCGGTGAACCCGCGCAGGATGCGAAGGGCCGGTTGACCAAGGTTGCCAAAGGCGAAGCGGGCCTGCTGATCTCGGAAATCTCTTCCAAGGTTCCGTTCGACGGGTACACCGACTCCGACGCTTCGAACAAGAAGATCATCACCAATGCCTTCAAATCCGGGGATCGCTGGTTCAACTCCGGTGATCTGGTCCGCGACCTCGGGATGAGTCACATCGCATTCGTCGACCGTCTCGGCGACACCTTCCGCTGGAAGGGTGAGAACGTGGCCACCACCGAGATCGAGGCCGCACTTGGTGGCGTCAGCTCGATCGAGCACGTGGTGGTCTACGGCGTCGAGGTCCCGGGCTGCGATGGCAAAGCCGGGATGGCGGCCATCACCCTGCGTGACGGCGCGGAACTCGACCCGACGGAATTGGGCGCCTATCTGTACGAGCAGTTGCCGTCGTATGCGATTCCGCTGTTCATGCGGGTCGTGCCGGAACTCGAACAGACGTCGACCTTCAAGAACCGGAAGGTCGAGCTGCGTGAGCAGGGATTCACCGACGTGGGCGATGACGATCTCTATGTTTTGACCGGACGCGGCGAAGGGTATGTCAAGTTCTACGATGACTATCCAAATGATGTCGCCGGAGCGAAAGTACCCAGAGGCTAGCTTGCGTCCCAGTGATGCTGGGGCGGGTTCCGGCCTGCCCGGGACACCGATATCGGGGGCACCGATGTCGGAGGCTGCGGTGTCACCGACTCTGTGTGGCCGTCCGGTCGCCACCGATCGCGCGCTGGTGATGGCCATCGTCAACCGCACTCCGGACTCGTTCTATGACCGTGGCGCGAGCTTCACCGACGACGCCGCCAAGTCGCGGGTCGATCAGGTGGTCGCCGAGGGCGCCGACATCGTCGACATCGGGGGTGTCAAGGCCGGTCCGGGCGACCTCGTGGACGCCGCAGAAGAGATTCGGCGCGTGCTGCCGATGATCGCCTGGATCCGCGACGCTCATCCCGGCCTCATCATCAGCGTCGACACGTGGCGGGCCGACGTGGCCCGCGAGGCGGTTGCGGCAGGCGCGGACCTGATCAATGACACGTGGGCCGGAGCCGACCCCGATCTGGTGTCGGTGGCAGCGGAACTGTCCGTCGGGATCGTCTGCTCCCACACCGGGGGCGCTGTTCCGCGCACCCGCCCGCACCGCGTGCGGTACCCCGATGTGGTGGCCGACGTCCTCGCCGAGGTGACCGGCGCCGCCGATCGAGCACTTGCGGCCGGCGTGAATCGCGATTCGATT
Organism: Williamsia sp. Y844; assembly: GCF_056786475.1. NCBI lineage: Bacteria > Bacillati > Actinomycetota > Actinomycetes > Mycobacteriales > Nocardiaceae > Williamsia > Williamsia sp. Y844. Next base: position 287,527 of record NZ_JBXCJB010000001.1, on the reverse strand, counting down.
CTTATTGATCCGACTCATGATTTTGGGAAAAATACCCATCACGGGCTCGCTTTGTTACGTCACGTGAACGTTCTCGTTAATACCGGTTGGCCTGTCCTGATGGCGCTCAGCAACAAGGATTTTGTAGGGGAGACTCTGGGTGTAGGCCTGGAAGATCGGTTGGAGGGGACTCTGGCCGCGACGGCACTGGCAGCCTCCTCGGGGGCCCGGGTGTTTCGCGTTCATGAGGTAGCCGCTACACGAAGGGTGGTCGACATGGTGGCCGCGATAGTGGGCACCAGGCCACCTGCCCGAACAGTAAGGGGTTTGGCATGACCGCTGGGAAGCAAGTCACCGGAAAAACCGAACGTGCATGGTCGCCGATCGCATCGGCACCGCAGGACTCACCTTCGGCCCGCTGGGCCGCCGACCACAGTTGGGACCGTCCGGATTGGACCGTCGAGGAACTTATCGCGGCCAAGAACGGCCGCACCGTGTCGGTTGTACTGCCGGCATTGAACGAAGAAGACACCGTCGCGGACGTGATCGCCTCGATTCGCCCGCTGGTCGGCACCCTCGTCGACGAGCTGATCGTGCTCGACTCCGGATCCACCGATGCCACCGCTGAGCGGGCGACCGCCGCCGGTGCCCGGGTGGTCAGCCGGGAAGAAGCGGTCCCGGAGATCGAGCCCGTGCGTGGCAAGGGTGAGGTGCTCTGGCGCTCGCTGGCCGCGACCACCGGCGACCTGATCGCATTTGTCGACTCCGATCTGATCGATCCCGATCCGATGTTCGTACCCAAGCTGCTCGGACCACTTCTCATCAACCCCGAGATCCAGTTGGTGAAGGGGTTCTACCGTCGCCCGCTGCGCACCGGAACGGGTGAGGACGCCAATGGGGGTGGGCGGGTCACCGAACTCGTCGCCCGTCCGCTGCTGGCCTCGTTCAAACCCGAACTGACCGCGGTGCTGCAGCCGCTGGGCGGGGAGTACGCAGGCACCCGCGAGTTGTTGTGTGCGGTGCCGTTCGCGCCGGGCTACGGCGTGGAGATCGGCCTGCTGGTCGACACCTACGACCGTTACGGCATGGCGGGTATCGGCCAGGTGAACCTGGGCGTTCGGACACACCGCAATCGTCCACTGGTGGAGCTCGGAGTGATGAGCCGTCAGATCGTCGGCACGTTGATGGGTCGCTGCGGGATCGCCGATTCCGGCGTGGGTCTGACACAGTTCAAGATCCAGCCCGATGGCACCTTCATCCCGAAGACGACCGATGTCCACCTGACCGATCGGCCTGCGATGAACACGCTGCGCCCACGGGTCCCTGTCCGCAGTCGCCGGGCCTCATAGCGCCGCCCACAAGACGAGCCAGTACTACGAAGACGAGCCACATTTACGTGGCTCGTCTTCGTGTATGTGGCTCGTTTGCCAGCTGAGCCAGCTACCGTAGTTAGAACATGTTCTAGTTCTACGGGGAGTGGGTCGATGTCGGATTCAATGGTGGGTAAATCAGTTCTGGTCACCGGTGGTGGCAGCGGGATCGGCGAGGGGATCGCAGCACTGCTCTGCGAGCGCGGTGCGCAGGTCACCATCGTCGGCCGCGGCGCCGAGCGCCTCGAGAGGGTGGCCGCCACGCTCAACGCGGGCGCCGAAAACGGCGCCGTGTTCGCGCACCCCGCGGACATCACGTCCGAGGAGCAGGTCGCCGGGGCGGTGGCCGCGGCAACACAACGCACCGGCCGCCTCGACGGGATCGTCGCCTGTGCCGGTGGCAGTGAGACCATCGGGCCGATCACCCAGATGGACACCGAGGCCTGGAAGCGAACCGTCGACCTCAATCTGAACGGCACGATGTACACGATCAAACACGGTGCGCGCGAACTTGTTCGGGGTGGTGGCGGTTCCATCGTCGCGATCTCGTCGATCGCTGCGAGCAATACGCACCGATGGTTCGGTGCCTACGGGGTCACCAAGTCCGGGGTCGATCATCTGGTCGCGTTGGCCGCAGACGAATTGGGCGCGAGCAATGTTCGCGTCAACGGCATCCGCCCCGGATTGACCCGGACCGAGCTCGTCGGGCTCGTCACGCAGGATCCCGCACTCAGTGAGGACTATCGGATCAGTACGCCGCTGCAGCGGGTGGGCGAGGTCGAGGACGTTGCCGGGCTGGCTCTGTTCTTGCTCGGCGCCGAGTCGACCTGGATCACCGGCCAGGTGATCAATGTCGACGGCGGCCAGATGTTGCGTCGTGGGCCAGACTTCAGTTCGATGCTCGAACCACTCTTCGGCACTGAAGGATTGCGTGGCGTCGTCGAAGTTTCGACCGCTTCAGGAGACGAAGCGGAGCGGAGCTCGACCAATTCTGAAAGTGCGGTGACCTCATGACGACGTATGAGGTGCTCGGTACCGAGGTGCAGATGCCGGTCCGGATCCGTCATGCGAGCTGTTTTGTGGCCGGGTTCACAGCGTCTGCCGTTGCGGCACAGGCGATGATCGACGACACCGGGCTCCGGGTGATGCAGGTCAGGCCGGGTAGGACGATGTGCATGCTGGTATTCGTCGACTATGTGGACGGAGATCTCGGCCCGTACAACGAGTTTGGGGTGTGCATGCTGCTCGAGGATCCCGACACGCCCGGGCAGTCGACAATTTTGGGAAATCTCCGGGCGCTGGCGACCGGGCAGGCCCGCGCCCTGGTGCATCGTCTCCCGGTCGACGGAGACTTCACACTCGCCGCAGGCCGTGCGATCTGGGGTTTTCCGAAAACGTTGGCAGACTTCGACGTCGACCATTCGTCGGCAACGAAGCGGGGTGCCGTGAGTGAAGCGGGAAAACTGATTGTCGCGCTCACGGTCCAGCCGGGGTTCAAGGTTCCGGATTCCGATGCGACGGCGGTGCTTCGGGCGTACTCGCACATCGGCGGTGTGACGCGCGAGACGCCCTGGGTGCTCAATCGGACCGCTGATACGCGAACCCGGCCCGGGGGTGCGAGGCTGCAACTCGGATCACATCCGATTGCAGACGAGCTACGGCAGCTGCAGCTGGGTCGGCATGCGCTGATGACTTCGTCGGTCGGTCACATCGAGATGACCTTCGAGAATGCCCAGGAGCGTAGCGGCCCGCGACACCACCTCGGATGACCTGGAATAGTGGATGACGTGCTGACACTTCTGCTGTACCTGCTGATCATGGTTGTGGTGATCGGTGTGGTGTTCGCCGTCGTCTGGTTGGTATTCGGTCGTTCGGAGGATCTTCCCCCGCTGGAGCGGGGGACCACCCTGACCCGTTTACCCCGAGCCGGAATCACCGGTGAGGACGTGCGGTCACTGCGCTTTGCACAGGTGACCCGTGGCTACAAAACCGGTGAGGTCGACTGGGCGCTCGAGAAACTCGCGCGTGAAATCGACGAGCTCCGAAACGCACTGCACGATCTTCAAGCTCGTGAAGAGGCCGAAAGCCCTGCGCAACGGGAAGAATAACGGCTCCGTGGTCCGTAGTATGGAGCGCGACCACGCAGCACCGAAAACATGCGGTGTCAGCAAACACTGGCATCGACCTAATAAGATCAGACTTCGACGCCGACTGCGGCAGCGAATCTGAAGGGAGCAGAAATGGCGGCGATGAAGCCACGGACCGGGGACGGTCCCCTTGAAGCAACCAAGGAGGGGCGAGGAATCGTTGTTCGCATCCCCATCGAGGGCGGTGGCCGACTGGTTGTCGAGCTGACCTCGGACGAGGCGGCAGCACTTGGTGAAGAATTGCGCGGGGTGACCGCCTGAGTACCACGCCGTAAAGGCAACTGAAGGAGACGATCGAACGCGTGTTGACCACTGTGGTCGATCTGTTGAGTTGCCCGGTATGCCGAGGATCGCTAGAACTCGCCGACCGCACCCTGTGGTGCCCGGCGGGGCATAGCTTCGACCTCGCTCGACAGGGGTACGTCACTCTGTTGGGCGGGGCCGGTAGCAATTTTCGCTCAGACACCACCGACATGCTGGCCGCGCGAACCCGATTCCTCGACAAAGGATTCTTCGATCCGATCATGTCGGCCGTCGCGCGGCAATGCATTCCGGCGGCAACAATTCTCGACGTCGGTGCCGGCACCGGCCACTATCTGGCCGCCGCCGTCAAAGCTTGTGGCGGACGCGGTGTGGGACTTGATCTTTCCAAATCGGCTGCACGTCAGCTGAGTCGTCTATCCGATTCCATCGGAGCCGTGGTGGCCGACGGATGGCAGCGGTTTCCGATCGCCGATGACTCGATCGACGTTGCGTTGTCGATCTTTTCGCCCCGGAACGTCGCCGAGTTCGCGCGGGTACTGCGCCAGGGCGGAATGTTGGTGGTTGTGTCCCCGACGCCCCGGCACCTGGGTGAATTGGTGTCGGAGGTCGGGATGATCGGCGTCGACAAGGACAAGTCGGAACGTATCGGCAACAGCATGTCCGGGCATTTCGTCCGCACCGACCGATCGCTTGTGGAATACCAGATCGAACTCACGCACGACGACGTCGCGGACGTGGTGCTGATGGGCCCGTCGGCCTTTCACCTCACCAGGGCCGATGTCGATACGAAATTGGCCGCGTTGCCCGATCCGGTGACAGTCACCGCGTCGGTGACCGTTGCGGTGTATCAGACGGTCTTGCAGACGGATTCGTAGATCCGCAGGGTCTGCTCGGCGATCGAATCCCAGGAGAAGTCGGCAATCGCACGCGCTCGTCCTGCCTCACCCATCGACCGGGCCAGTTCGGGATCGGCGATCACCCGGTTGACTGCATGGGCGAGATCTCGTTCGAAGTCGCGGGTTCTGTCTTCGTCGTAGTGCACCAGCAGGCCGGTGATTTCGTCACGCACCACCTCGGGAATCCCGCCGACATCCGAGGCGACCACCGCAGTCCCGCAGGCCATGGCCTCCAGGTTCACGATGCCCAGCGGTTCGTAAATCGATGGACAGACAAAAACTGTTGCTGCAGAGAGTATTTCGCGGATCTTGTCGGTGGGCAGCATCTCCCGGATCCAGAACACCCCCGAGCGTGCCTGCGAGAGTTGTTCCACGGCCGCGGCGATCTCGGCCCCGATCTCAGGGGTGTCGGGTGCGCCGGCGCACAGGACGAGCTGCAGATCGGGGTCCATGTGATGGGCGGCCGCGACCAGATGGCGCACCCCCTTCTGTCGCGTGATCCGGCCGACGAACGCCGCAATCGGACGATGTGGATCCACACCGAGCGCGGCCAGTGCGGCATCCGATTCCGCCGGATCCACCGGGTGCCAGTTCTCGGTGTCGATGCCGTTGCGAACCACGTGCACGTTTTCCGGATCCAGGCGAGGATAGGCGTCGCAGACATCGATGCGCATACCCGAACTCACCGCGATCACGGCGTCGGCGTACTCGATGGCGTTCTTCTCGACCCAACTCGACACCCGATATCCGCCGCCGAGTTGTTCGGCTTTCCACGGCCGCCGTGGCTCCAGTGAATGTGCCGTCAGTACATGGGGTATTCCGTGCAATTGCGCGGCGAGATGTCCGGCCAGACCCGTGTACCAGGTGTGGGAGTGCGCGACCTGAGCGCCTTCGGCGGCAACCGCCATCCGCAGATCCGATGACAGTGTGGTGATGGCCGGATTGGCGCCGATCAGCGCCGGATCGACGCCGTGGACTTCGGCGCCGGGGCGCTGCGCACCCATGCAGTGCACGTCGACGGTGGCCAGCGTGCGCATGTGCCGGACCAGTTCGGTGACGTGAACTCCGGCCCCGCCGTATACCTCAGGCGGATATTCCCTGGTCATCATTGCCACGCGCATGACCTTGACGCTAGCCGGGTGGACAGAGGTACGCCATCGGTGGCAGGAAAGATCACAGAGCCCGGGGCCGACAAGTGTAATCAGGTGGGGCCAAACGATTTCGAAAAGATCTGCACCTCTCTATGGCCGCACAGTCGGTTGGCGGATAGGTTGAGAGGGTGATTTCTCAGCGCCACGTCCTTGGGATCGTTCTTGCGGGCGGCGAGGGCAAACGGCTCTTTCCCCTGACGATGGACCGCGCCAAGCCTGCCGTCCCCTTCGGTGGCGGATATCGTCTGATCGATTTTGTGCTCAGCAACCTCGTCAACGCCGGGTATTCGCGGCTTTGTGTGCTCACCCAGTACAAGTCGCATTCACTCGACCGGCACATCTCCCAGACGTGGCGGCCGTCCGGTTTCAACGGTGAATACATCACGCCGGTCCCGGCCCAGCAGCGGCTCGGTCCACGGTGGTACACCGGTAGCGCCGACGCGATCTTCCAGTCGTTGAACCTGGTCTATGACGAGCAACCCGACTACATCGTGGTCTTCGGTGCCGATCACGTCTACCGGATGGATCCGGAGCAGATGGTGGAGGCGCACATCGCCTCCGGTGCGGAGTGCACGGTTGCCGGAATCCGGGTCCCGCGTGATGAGGCGACCGCGTTCGGATGCATCGATTCCGATGACAGCGGCAAGATCACCGGGTTCCTCGAGAAGCCCGAGAATCCGCCCGGCACCCCCGACGACCCCGACGCCACGTTTGCGTCCATGGGCAACTATGTCTTCACTGCCGACGCTCTGGTCAGGGCCATCAAGCTCGACGCCGACAACAGCGACTCCGATCACGACATGGGCGGCGACATCATCCCGGCGTTCGTCGCGCGTGGTGAGGCGTTCGTCTACGACTTCAAAGACAATCAGGTACCCGGCGCGACCGACCGGGATCGTGGGTACTGGCGCGACGTCGGAACCCTCGACGCGTTCTACGACGCGCACATGGACTTGGTCTCGGTGCACCCGATCTTCAACCTGTACAACCGGCGCTGGCCCATCCACGGGTCGGCCGATTACCTGGTGGCACCTGCGAAGTTCGTGCAGGGCGGACTCGCACAGGAGTCGATGGTCGGGGCAGGCAGCATCATCTCCGCCGCCACCGTCCGCAACTCGGTGCTCAGTTCCAACGTCATCATCGAGGACGGCGCCACCGTCGAAGGCAGTGTGCTGATGCCTGGTGTTCGGATCGGCAAAGGCGCAGTGGTCCGAAAAGCCATCCTGGACAAGAACGTTGTGGTCACCGACGGCGAGATCGTCGGCGTCGACGAACAACGCGACCGCGAACGTTTCGCGTTCAGCGCCGGCGGCGTGGTCGCGATCGGAAAAGGGATCAGGGTCTGATCCGCAGGACCCGTGGGTCGGGCGGTCAGAACCGGTTCAGGGCCGCGGTGATGAGCTCCGGTATCGCCGGAAGTTCGGTGTTGTCCGGCAGCGCGTCGATCGGCCACCACGCCAGGTCGACCGATTCGTCGCTCTGGACGAACTCGGGCAGTGAGCCATCCGGCAGGTCGTCGGCGAACGCCGCGAAACGCAGATCCAGATGCCGGGTCGGAACGCCGAGTGAACAGGTGATCGGGTGGGTGTGGATCTGCACCAGCTCATCGATGACCTGCAGGTCGCCTATACCGGATTCTTCCCGGGCCTCGCGGGTGGCCGCGTCGGTGATCGTGGTGTCGCCCTCTTCGCAATGACCACCGAGCTGGATCCACTTGCCGACCCGCGGATGGAGCGTCAGCAGTGCGTGGGTGCGCGCCGAGTTGAAGACGATCGTCGAAGCGGTGATGTGGCCGGCAGCGGATTCACGCAGACACCCGTCGGGGGCGGCCGCCAGAAACGCCAGAATCGTGTGCCGCAGCGAATCCTGGTGTGGATCAGGTGTTTGCCAGCGGGTGAGGAGGTCGGTGGCCGAGGAGTGCAGGGTTTTTCCGCTCACAGTTCCACCACCAGTGAATCGATGGCCGCGGCCGGGCGGGGCCGGTCGGTGGGGTCGGTGGGATAGCCGATCGCGACGGCGCCCAGCGGCTCCCAGTCGGCAGGCAGGTCGAGCTCGCTGCGGACGACTTCGGGAGCGAAGATCGTCGACCCCACCCAGCAGCTACCCACCGACCGTGTTGCGAGCGCGACCAGCAGACCCTGGACCGCGGCGCCGCCTGCCACGGTGAACATGGTGTGCTCGGCCGCTGTGCGCTCATCGTCGGGGTAGTCGTGACGGCCGTCGCCGGTCAGGACCGGGATCACCACTTCGGGTGCGGTGTAGAGCAATTGGCCGCGGGCCACGCGCTTGCCGATCGACTCATCGGTTTTGCCGTCGTCGGTCAGATGCTCACGCCAGCGGCGGGCCATCGCATCGAGTAGTGCGATGCGGCGAGCATCGTCGCGTAGCCAGATGAACCGCACCGGGTGACTGTGGTGCGGCGCCGGTGCGGTCAGCGCCTCGGCAAAAGCGGCCCGCATGATCTGCTCCGGAACCCGCTCGTCGGTGTAGGTGCGCACCGACCGTCGCATCAACAATGCCTGCCTGCGCCCGAGATCGAGGGCCTCGGCGGTGCCGAGCCAGAACAGGTCTTCCTCACCTGGACGTACGAGATCCCTTGCCGTGGTCCCATTTTCGCGAGGGTCCAGCCCGCGGACGACGGCCACCGGAATCTCACCGAGTTTGCCCTTGACCAGGTCGGCTGCGGCGGCCAGTTCATCGGCGACCGCGATCTCGCTGACGATGAGTGGGTTCCCGTACTCGTCGACCGCCCCCTCGTAAGGGTGCGTGACTGCGATTCCTGCGGCCCCGATTGCGGCATCGGTCTGTCCGATGCGCCACGCGCGTCCCATCGTGTCCGTGATCAACACAGCCACGTTTACGCCGAGCCGCTCACGCAGTGACGCCCGTAGGGCGGCCGCACTGGCGTCGGGATCGACAGGGAGTAATGCCAATTCGTCGCTGCCTACATTCGATCCGTCGACGCCGGAGGCCGCCTGGATGATGCCGAGTTTGTTCTCGGTGATCAACGTGCGGTTCTTGCGCGCGACCACCCGGACGGCCTCGGAGTCGACCAGAGCCCGGCGCGCGGCGTCCCGTTCGTCGGGATCGGTGGGCGCCGGGACCATGCGGCCCTCGATCTTCGAGATGATCTTGCTCGTGACGACCAGGATGTCGCCGTCACGGATCCATCCGGCGGCCTCGGCCAGCGCCGCGGCGAGATCGTCGCCTGGGCTGAACCGGGGCAGACCCGGGATGGGGATGATCTCGATGCTGCCCGGTGCCGCATGATCCTGCGGCGCGGTCTGCGGTGACTCACTCATACGACACACCCACCAGATCGCAGGCGTCGCGGACCATCTGCGCGGTGGTGGCGGGATCGGTCATCAACAGTGGCACCGATGCGACTTTCACGCCGGGGACGTCGGCGGTGTCGCCGGGCGCGATGAGCCAGCCGTCGAGCACACCGTTGGCGCTGCGGGCTCCGTAGTGCCTGCCGACGGCTTCGGCGGTCGTCTCGACGCCGATCACCGACAGGCATTCATCGGCCATGCCGCGCAACGGACTGGTGCCGATGATGGGGGAGATGCCGACCACCGGTGCCGATGCGGTGCGCAGGGCTCCGCGGATGCCCGGCACCGAGAGGATGGCGCCGACGCTGACCACGGGATTCGACGGGGCGAACAGGATGATGTCGGCCTCGGCGATCGCCTCGAGCACCCCGGGAGCGGCCTTGGCATCGTCGGAACCCACCTGCGCGAACCCGTGTGTCGGGATCTGTGCGCGGTGGCGAACCCACCATTCTTGAAAGTGGATCGCCACCTTCTCTTCCGACACCTCGGTCCCGATCGCGCTCGTACGCGTGACGACCACATGGGTCTCGTGTCGGTCATCGGTGGCAGGCAGTAGACGTACGCCCGGATCCCACCGCTTGCTCAGGGCCGCGGTGATGTCGCTGAGCCGGTATCCGGCGTCGAGCATCTGCGTGCGGATCAGGTGGGTGGCCAGGTCGCGGTCACCGAGCCCGAACCAGTCGGGGTCGGCGCCGTAGGCGGCCAGTTCTTCTTTGGCATGCCAGGTCTCGCCGCGTCGGCCCCACCCGCGATCGGTGTCGATGCCGTCGCCGAGGGTGTACATGCAGGTGTCGAGGTCCGGGCAGATGCGCACGCCGTGCATCCAGGCGTCGTCGCCGACGTTGACCACCGCCGTCACTTCATGTTCCGAGGGAGGTCGACCCTCCGCTAAGACGTCGGGGAACGACGTGTGTCCAAGGAGTTCGCGAACACCCTGCAAAAATCGGGCGCCACCGACGCCACCAACAAGAACGGTCACCTTCACAAGGAACCACCCTAGTTCTTCCTCCCCGGGACTCGGATTGCCCGCCGCTATCGCTCCCGCATCGCCGCTGCGGGCACGTAGCATCGAGTGGGTCGGCCACAGCGGTTGTGCGGCGTTCGAACTGTTCGAATCGTGACGAGTGTCTTTTTGGTCATCACGCCGTGTCGAGGCTCAGGAATCACCCGATGGGGTGGTAAAGCAATTTCGCTCGCGGCTTGACCTGGACCCCCAAAACCGTGTCTAATCACATCAGTGTCATTCCCAGTTTTGACAACGAGAATTGTTGCGGGGCATAGGAATCGATCACTTGTTCGAATATGACTGACCAACTGCACAATTCGAAGTCCAGATGAGGAGGCGGGGCGATGGCTCTGGAACACATGGCTACCAACAGCCTTGAACCGCAAGTCGATTCGCAATTGAACGCACCCGAGGACCGTCAGAACGAACGTCCCAGACTGAGCTTGGTCACCACTGCATTCGACGACATGTTCGACTTCGTCGAAGATCAGTGGCAGGACCGGGCGCTCTGTGCCCAAACCGATCCCGAAGCATTCTTCCCTGAAAAGGGTGGCTCGACCCGCGAGGCAAAGCGGATCTGCCAGGGGTGCGAGGTACGCGCGGAGTGTCTCGAGTACGCGCTGCACAAGGATGAGCGGTTCGGCATCTGGGGCGGCTTGTCGGAGCGTGAGCGCCGGCGCATCAAGCGCGGCATCGTCTAGTTCGGCGGGGTTCGGTCACCGATCGTCGGTGATGTTCGACGGGGTGATAACAGGGGATGGCTGCGCAGTGTGAACTGTTGCGGCACAGGATTTTTCAGTACAAAACCACTTGCAAGACAATTTCTGCACGCCGCGACCCCTGGTCACGGATATGGCACATGGCGACCCGTTGTCCCTATTGGGGCGGCGGGTCGATTGTGTCTTCGTCGACGCCGAGGTGCGCGGCAACCTGCTGCACGAGTACCTCGTGGAGCAGGTCCAACAGGTCTGCGCCCTTCTTGGCGCGACTTTCGAGCGGTCGCCGGAACAGCAGGATGCGGGCCTTGGTCGCCCGGCCGTCCGCGTCCATGCCCGGTGGGATCAGTCGGGCCAGCGGGATCGGGCCGTCGGCGGTGACCTCGGCGGGCCACTGCACGGTGTCGGGATCCCGGGGAAGCATCCGCGGGACCTCGTCGACTGCGATGTCCAGTCCTGTGAGCCGGTCGTGCCAGCGGGCATCGATCTCGGCAAAGGCTTCCAGAACCACCGCATCAAACGACTGGGACCGGCTCGTCCACGCCGGCACATGGACCGGGAGCAGGGATGATCGCAGGCCGCGACCACGACGATCGCGGACCCGGGGGACGCCTCGAACCGATCGTCGACGCCGTGGTCGGACCAGCGGAGGACGAATGGGTGCCATAAGTCGCAAGTCTAGGCAGGTCTGTGCGGTGTGTCCTACTTCGACCCGCCGGGGGATAGGGATAATCTTCCACCCGTGAGGCTTCCACGTCAGTGTTCCAGGCCCGTCTGCGCCAACCCGGCGGTCGCGACGCTGACTTTTGTGTATTCAGATTCGACCGCGGTGGTCGGGCCGTTGGCGACGTCTCCCGAACCCCACTCGTGGGATCTGTGCGATACCCATGCGACCCGGATCACCGTTCCGCGTGGCTGGGAGATGCTGCGCAGCGCGGGTGGATTCGCCGCGCCGGGACGTGATGAGGACGATCTGACGGCGCTGGCCGAGGCCGTTCGCGAAGCCTCTGGTGGCTCCCTTGTCTCGCACGTGTCCGCCGTGCCCAGCGCCGACTCTGCACCTCATCTGAGCCGGGCGCAGACCCCGGTCAGCGGTCCCGACCCGCTTCCGCGCCCGCGGCCGGGTCGACGTGGACACCTCCGAGTGTTGCCTGATCCCGTGGACTGAGCTCCACCGTCTTCGGTTCGGCCACCGGCGGTTCGGTGATGTTCTCCGAACCGCGTCCTTTGCGCCTGTCCCAGGCCTTTTCGCCGTAGTGGCAGATCACCATCACGAACGTGGCCAGACCCCACCCGAAAATCAGGTCGATCACGTAGTGCTCGGCGGAGTACACCAGGGTGAACGCCATCACCAGCGCGTAGCCGGTGAAGATGGTGCGCCCGAACGCTCTTGTCCGGCCCCACATGAACATCGCGAGCAACGCGGTGACCCCGGCGTGCAGTGACGGGATCGCGGCGACCTGATTGGACTTGTCCTGTCCGACCTCGATCACGTCCCGTACCGGACCGATGTGCAGCACGTCCCAGCCGCGGCTGGAGATCCGCTCGATGTAGGGGGCAGCACCTTCGTGTTCGGGCTCCACCTGACCGAGGATGTTGTCGGGCACGATCTGTTCGGGTGTGGTGATGCAATGCGGGAAGGCCGGCCCGCCGACCAACTCGGCCGAGGTGCACTTGGCAGCGGCCCATGGGGGAGCCGCGGGTACCAGCACGTAGCCGATCAGACCAAGGAAGAAGATCATGATGAGCCGCAAGGCGAATCGGCGCCACTGCAAACGGTCGCGGAGCCAGAGGAAACCGGCGACCGCGTAGGGAACGATGAAGTAGGACATGTACACAAAGCTCGTGAACACCTCCCACCACTGGGCGTCGGCCATCTTGAGGTGTTCTTGCAGCCACACGGTCGGCACCACATGGAACATCCAGCGGTCCGCGTCGACCGCGAAATGCCACTGGGTGGGCATACCGAGGAATGCCGCGAGACCGCGCGTGGAGTCATACACCGCGAGCAATACACCGAACGGCAGCCAGTCGCGGATCACCGACAGCAGGTTGCGCCTGCCGATGGACGCGGCAGCCAGGCCGATGGCCATTGCGACGAGCACGTAGGACCGACCAAAAGACATGGTCCGGGTGCCGAGCATGACGAGCAGCGTCAGCGCCCAGATCGTCACGGTCACGCGCCGGATCAGCACCAGATTCAATCGCTCCGCGCCGAGGCGGGCAGCTTTGAACTCAGCGAAACGCAGCCGGGAGTACCAAGATGTTGGAGGGGCGTCGGTCTTCGGGCTGTGTAGATCGGTCATGATTAGGCGTTGACCCCGTTGTCGACCGACCCAGCCGGTGGCACGGTCCGATCGTCAGTGAACGGTCGCACCGGCCATCGTGTGTATGCAAGATCGTGATGCTGTACCGACATAGAAGGAGCCAATCCGTGGATCGTCCCGCGCAACTCTTCAGCCGCGAGCTGGTGAGTGCCGTCATCAAGGCCTACGACGTTCGAGGGCTTGTCGGAGAGCAGATCGATGTCCATTTCGTCCGCGCTGTGGGTGGGTCGTTCGCACGTCTGATGAAGAGCGAGGGCCAATCGGCGCTGGTGGTCGGACACGACATGCGGGAGTCGTCCCCCGAACTCGCTGCGGCGTTTGCTGACGGTGCCCTGGACGAGGGACTCGACGTGACCCTGATCGGCCTGGCGTCCACCGATCAGCTCTACTTCGCCTCCGGAGATCTCGACCGGCCGGGCGCGATGTTCACCGCAAGCCACAATCCGGCGAGCTACAACGGGATCAAGCTGTGCCGGGCCGGCGCAAAGCCGGTGGGCCAGGACAGTGGGCTGGCGACCATCTCGCGTGAATTGGTCGAAGGACCCGACGGCGATGCAAGCACGCCCCTCGCGAGGGGCGTGCTGGACGAACGCGACGTGTTGAAGGACTATGCGGCGTTTCTGCACAAGCTCGTCGATCTTTCCGGTCTGCGGCATTTGACAGTCGCCGTGGATGCGGGCAATGGCATGGGTGGTCACACAGTTCCGGTGGTCCTGGGTGGTTCCGAGGAGTTCACCGTGCGTTCACTGTACTTCGAGCTCGATGGAACATTCCCCAACCATGAAGCCAATCCGCTCGATCCCAAGAATCTGGTGGATCTGCAGGCCTATGTGAAGGAGACCGGCGCGGACATCGGCCTGGCCTTCGACGGTGACGCCGACCGTTGCTTTGTGGTCGATGAACTGGGAGATCCGGTGTCTCCGTCCGCAGTGACGGCGTTGGTGGCCGAGCGTGAACTCGCGAAGCACCCCGGCAGCATCGTCATCCACAACCTGATCACCTCCCGGGCGGTCCCTGAACTCGTCCGCGAGCTGGGTGGCGAGCCACTGGTGACCCGAGTTGGTCATTCGTTCATCAAGGCGCAGATGGCGGAAACCGGTGCGGTTTTCGGTGGTGAGCATTCGGCCCATTACTACTTCCGGGACTTCTGGGGTGCTGATTCGGGCCTGCTCGCGGCGATGCATGTGCTCGCGGCCCTGGGGGCGTCGGATCAGCCGTTGTCGAAGATGATGGCCCGGTACGAGCGCTACGCCAGTTCCGGTGAGATCAACTCGACCGTCGACGATCAGGCAGCGCGTACGGCAGCGGTGCTGGCCGATTTTGCCGACGAGGTCGCCGGTACGACGCAGATGGACGGTGTGACTGTCGATCTCACCGACGGTTCGTGGTTCAACCTGAGGGCGTCGAACACCGAACCGCTGCTGCGGCTCAATGTCGAGGCCGCGACCACTGAGCGGGTCAATGCACTGACCGAACGAATCCTGGGGGTCGTTCGGGGCTGATGAGCACTACTGCCGCGAGTCGAAAGTCCTTTTGCTGTCTCCGGCGTTCGACCGGATACCTGCAAGAAACTTTCGACTCGCGGCACTAGGCTGGAGCCATGTTGACCGGAGCGCCTGAAATCGACGACGTCGCCGCGCTGCTCGACGCCGACGTCGATGGCCTGCTGCCGGCTTCGGCCTTGGCCGGTGCCCAGTGTCGCGCGATGGCCGCGGCCCGGGCCGAAGGTGTGCTCGAGCCGCTCGAACGACTGCTGCCCCGCGCAGTGGTCGTGGTCTGTGGTGACGGCACTTCCGGTCGGGCCGTGGATCTCGTGATGGCACTGGCAGGCCCGCACATCGATGTCCCACTGATCAAGTGCGGAGCGGTGCCGTCCTGGATCGGGCCGCTGGATGTGGTGGTGATCGCCGGGGACGACGCCGGTGATCCTCGTTTGGCAGATGCGGCGACCCGGGCGGGCAGGCGCCGCGCCGAGGTCGTCGTCGCCGGGCCGGTCGAGGGACCGTTGCGCGAGGCATTGTCCGGTCCGGTGGTGGATCTGTCACCGCGCGTACATGTCCCTGCGCCGTATCGGTTCGCGCACTATGTGGCGGCGATGTTCGCGGTGCTCGACGGGTTGCGTGCGGTGCGGTTCGAGGGCAGGCATCCGGATCTGGCGGCGATGGCCGACGAGTTGGATTCCGAAGCTGCCGGAAACCATCCCGGACATGAGCTGTTCCACAACGCGGCAAAGGAACTGGCGGTTCGTGTTGCGGATCGTAGAACGGTGTGGACAGGGGATACGGCAGCCGGGATGGTTGTCGCGGTTCATGCGTCGCGGACGGTTTTCGCAGGTGCCGGAGTGGTCAGTACCGCAACGGATCTGGGCGAAGTACTCGCTGCGGGCGCATTGCTGGCGGGGTACGGTGGCACCATGCCGGCTGACTACGATCCCATATTTCATGACGCTGCGATCGATGGTCCGATACCGAGCGAACCTGTTCGTGTGCAGTTGCTGACCACCCCGGATCGGGAATGGTTGCTCCGTCGGCGCACCGCATCGCTGGCCGATGTCGACATCCGGACGAGCGGGCCTGCCGAGCAGTCAACCGCCGAGCCAACTGGCCGGGCTTCGGGTATGGAAGACCTTGTGCCTCTGATGATTCTCGCGTTACGCGCCGATATGGCCGGTGCGTACCTGCGGCTGGTGGGCAGCCACTGATGCACCTGCTCGACGGTGTGATCAGGCCATACGCCTGGGGTTCGCGAACTGCGCTGGCAGAGCTTCGGGGGTTGCCAACGCCGAGCCCGCATCCGGAGGCCGAACTCTGGTTCGGTGCACATCCGGCGGCTCCGGCACCGGTCGACGGTGGGGCAGAGGGTGAAACCCTGCTCGACGTGGTCGATGCCGACCCGCGGGGTCAGCTCGGTGCGGCGTGCACTGACCGGTACCAGGGGCGACTACCGTTCCTGATGAAAATCCTTGCGGCAGAAGAGCCCTTGTCGTTGCAGGCGCATCCCAGTCTGGAGCAGGCAAAAGACGGATTCGCCAGGGAGAATGCCCAGGGGATCGAGGTCGGTGCGCCGCACCGCAATTACCGGGACGACAACCACAAGCCCGAATTGGTTGTGGCCATCACCGATTTCGAGGCGCTGGCGGGTTTCCGCGATGTCGGCGAAACCGTCGACCTGCTGCGGGCGCTACAGGTGCCCGAGCTCGACGCGTACCTGGGAATGCTGGCGGGACAACCTGATTCGCAAGGATTGCGGGCGTTGTTCACCACCTGGATCACGCTTCCGGAATCGGCGCTGACAACCCTGATCCCGGCAGTACTCGACGGAGCCATCCGCTATCTGTCGGACGGCAACGGCCACTTCGGGGCCGAGGTCCGAACATTTTTGGAGATCGGCGAGAGTTACCCGGCAGACTCCGGCGTGCTGGCGGTATTGCTGCTCAACCGGATTTCGCTGCGTCCGGGCGAGGGCCTGTTCCTGCCTGCGGGCAATCTGCACGCCTACCTGGGTGGTACCGCTGTCGAGGTGATGGCCAACTCCGACAACGTCCTGCGTGGTGGACTGACCCCCAAGCATGTGGACGTGCCCGAGTTGCTCCGGGTGCTCGATTTCACGCCGGTTACCGCGTCCGACGTCACCCCGACGCTGCGCACCCTCAATGCCGAATTGATCTATCAGACACCGATTTCGGAGTTCCGGCTGTCGATGGTGGAACTCGACGGCACCGGCATTCGCAAGCCGTCATCGATCCTGTTCGACGTCCCCGGGCCGCAGATCCTGCTGTGCACGTCCGGTGCGATCGAATTGAGGGGGACAGGCACCAGTCTGTTGGTCCCGCAAGGACACGCGGTCTGGCTTGCCGACAGTGATCCCGACGTCGTGGTGCATGCGGCCAGCGCGCGGAGCGTGTTCTTCCGAGCCCTGGTCCCTGTTCAGTAGACCGGGGAGGCCCCGGCAGCAGTATGCCGGCCGGGCACCGGGGCGCCGTTGGTCGAGGGCAGGCTGCTACCGATGAAGCTGATCTCATCGCCCGTTGCGACCATGGTGACCATCGCCGAGCCTCCGGGTGTCGAGATCCAGATGTCCTGGGGTGCAGCATGATTCTGGACAAGCCTCACGTCGGCGGCTTCGGTGTGGGTTCCGGGAGGTGCCAACGAGATGATCGTCGATGCATCGACAGTGGTCGGGGTCAGGCCGTCGAACATCGCCACGGTGAAATGCCCCGGGAAGACCCGTCCACCGGCCAGCGCCACGAGCCCGGGATCGCCTACCGCCGTGACGAACTGCTGCCAGTCAGTGGGGCGGTCGCTGTAGATCAGCACCCGGGCGCCGACTCCGATCGCGCGCAGCAGTACCTGCTGGGCCAGGTGCAACCCGCCGGCGATCGAGACCCGATGCGGTCGGCCGCCCAGTAGGTCGACCGCCACCGCGCGTCCACTGTGGTCGGCGCCGATGAGCTGGCCACATCCGGCTGCGGCCAGAAAGACCTGCGCCAGATCGTCACCGGAGATGGTGTGTTCGGCGATCGGGGGCAGGCGGTCGGCGGCACCGACGGGCAGGCTGGCGGCGAGGGCGGCGCGCTGGCGGCCATGGAGGGGGAGCAGCCCGGCGATCTGGGGTTGCCCGCCGCGCTGGGTTCCTTCGGGGGCCAGGGCGTTGAACCTGACCAGGGTGCGTAGCGAGATTTCTCCGTCCGGTGTCGAACGAAGTCGCGACGTGACGGTCGTCGACACCGACGGGACCGCCCACACCGCGTCCAGCGCGGACGTGAGGTGTTCGGGCGAGACCGCAAATGTTGACATCTGTAACCGGCCGATCGAGACCGACTCCCAGCTCTCGGACACCTCTGCACCGCCGGCGCCATGGGCGAGTTGGGTTGTTGCGGAGGTGATCTCCGCTGCGGTCAATGCGGTCGCGGACAGTCCGCGACCACCGATCCGGTTGGCGACCCGGCGGGTGGCGACGATCGCGGTGCGCAGCGCGCCTTCGGATCCGCCGCCGCGGCGGGCGACCGCCTCCGGGCACCGGGAGGGATCGAGTCGCAGGACCACGAGGACCGATCGGTAGGCCGTGGCCGGGAGCGGGCCCAGTGTGCGCAGGTAGACCTGCGCCACGCGGCCGGTGCCGTGCGACCGGATGCCATGGCTGACGACGTCGATCGATTCGAGTTCGATGTCGAACTGGCGAACGCTCTCGGCGAGCGCAGACAGTGGGACACCAGGGATTCCGGTGCATCCACGGGGGTCGAGCAGTCCGATTGCCGGAGGCGGTGTGTCGATCCGGAGGACAGTGACCAGGGAGGTGCCGTCCCATCGGGCTCCGATGGGCGACTCGTCGGGAACCGGGATGTCGAATGGTGCCTGATCCGGCTTCGATCCGTCCGGTTCGGAGCCGCGCAGCAGGCGGCGACGCCAGAGGCCGAGCCGCAACATCGACAACCGTGCCACCGACGTCCGGCCGGGCAATGCGACCAACAGCGCCGACAGGACAACGGCGCCGACCAGCGCAATCCACCACAGCGCGCCGTTGTCATATGACAGCACGAGCGCGCCTGCGATCAACAGCTCGATCGCAACCACAACAATCATGAATCCCCCCACAGCCATCGGCCCCGATCCAATGGTCGAACTCCGGGCGGTACCCCGGGGCTCAATGCTGCTATACGCTACACCGCGGGAGGATGGGGGGAATGTTTTGCCTGCTCAATTGACGACGAAAGCTCAGGTCAACGGCTATCGCTTTCTGCTACGCCGACTCGAGCACGCGCTGATTCGGCGCGACGTGAGGATGTTGCACGACCCGATGCGGTCACAGGCCCGTTCACTGCTGGTCGGGCTGGTGCTCGCGCTGCTGGTGCTGGCCGGATTTGGCGTGTACGGACTCATCAAACCGCAAGGCACCGTTGGTGATTCGAAAATCATCGTGAGCAAGAAGGCCGGCGCGATGTATGTCTTGGTCGACGACAGATTGCATCCGGTTCTCAACCTCGCCTCTGCGCGGCTGATCAGCGGCAGCGACGAATCACCGAAGTCGATCGCCGAGAAGAAGCTGACCGGGTACCCGCGGGGCCCCTTGCTCGGGATACCCGGTGCGCCGGTGGCGTTGCCGGGACCGCGGTCGACCGACGTCTCGCAGTGGACGGTCTGCGACACGGTGTCCGGTGATGATGTCGTCACCACGGTCGTCGCCGGCGAACCCGCACTCGGCGACCGGATTCGGGAGGCGACAGCGGGTGATGCCACCCTGGTCACCGCCGGCGAGGACATCTATCTCATCTTCGAGGGGAAGCGGGCCCGGGTCGATACCGACAGCGTTCCGGTGCGGCGCGCGCTTGGCATCGACGAGGCGTCGGTGCGGACGGTGAGTCCCGGTCTGCTCAACGCGATCCCGGAAGTCGAACCCGTTGTGGTTCCGACGATTTCCGGTGCCGGTGCACCATCGGCGCTGGGGGGCGACATACCCGTCGGATCGGTGATCAAGGTGACCGGTCTGTCCGGTGGGACGACCTATTACGTAGCACTGGCGAAGGGCGTTCAACAGATCGGCGAGGTCGCTGCCGAGGTGATCAGGCAGGCCGACACCGCCGGTGGTGGCAGCGTTCCGACGGTGGGCCCAGGTGCTTTGACCGGTGTCGACACCATCGAGGAGTTGCCGGTGACCGACTTCCCGGCGGTCACACCGGTACTGACCGATGTGGATGTGGACCCAGTGTTGTGCAGTGCGTGGTCGCGGACGAAGGACGATCATCAGGCGGTCCGCGGTGTCCTGCTCGGATCGACGTTGCCGCTCGGTTCGAAAGAGGCACCGGTGGTGCTCGCAGGCGCCGATGGGCCCGGACCTGGACTCGATGCAGTGTTCGTCGAACCGGGCCGCGGGCACTACATCCGGGTCACCGGCTCGGAGCCAGACAGTACCCGGGCCGAATCGCTGTTCTACGTGAGTGATTCGGGTGTTCGGTTCGGTATCCCGGATCAGAACACTGCGATTGCACTGGGACTGGGCGAGAGTCCGGTGCCTGCACCCTGGTCGATCATCTCGTTGCTGGCCGCGGGTCCGACTCTCTCGCAGGGCAATGCGCTGATCTCGCACGACGGGATGTCACCGGATCTGACCGGAACCCAGATCGGGGCACCCGAGAACTGAACCGCCCGAGGCGAGGTCAGGCCTTCGGTGGCTTCAGCGACCGAACCAGTGATTCCCACTGATCTGCGATCTGGTCGAAAGACATGTGCCTGTGGTTGTGCAGGTGATGAATTGCCGGTGGGTCGAGCGGTGCGAGTACCGCGATGCACATCAACTCGAGGTCGCCCGAAAAGCCCATGGCCTCGAGCAGTGTTCGGGTGTGGATGACCGAAACTATGCGGGTGGGATGCAGGAAGCGTTGTGGCCCACTGTCTTCGGCTTCGAGCAGGACGTCGAGGTGCGCGGCAGTGGTGGTCAGGCGAGCGCGTCCGTATGCGATGAGCCGATCGAGGGGATCGATCTTGTCGCCGGGTGCACCGGGCCCGAGCGGCGGTGGCCCACTCATGAAGGCCTGCTGAAGCGCGGACTCCGAATGATCGAGCAGCGCGATCATGAGGCCGGACCGATTGCCGAAGCGGCGGAAAACGGTGCCCTTGCCGACTCCGGCCTCGCGAGCCACGGCGTCCATCGTGACCGCGGATGCGCCATGGCGGTCGATGAGGCGGGTGGCGGCTTCCAGCAAGAGTTGACGGTTGCGGGCGGCGTCCGCGCGTTCGGACTCGGCGGGCACGACGAGTGACATCGGCGCAGGGTGAGCCGGGCGTGGCGTGGTGGGTGAGGTCAGGAGAGGTAGTGCGGCGTCGGATGTGCCGGTTCGCGACTGGTCTTCACTCGGATTCGAGTGCGCGGGGGGCTTGGACACAGCCATGACTGTAACGGTAGCCACATCGGGAATACGTTCGGACCAGGGTCCGGTTAAATGATGCAGACATATCTATTAGTGATGCGAAGCAACAAGGAGGTTGACCTTGACCGGTACAGCTACTGGCACGAACGAGACATCTGGCGCAACCGCGAAGGTGCTGGCCCTGGTGGGAAGCCTGCGTCGCGATTCCGTGAACAGGGTGCTCGCCGAGGTGGCGGCCGACAATGCACCGCAGGGTGTTGAGGTCGCGGTGTACAGCGGCCTGGAGAAGCTGCCCTTCTACAACGAAGACCTCGACACCGACCAGGTCGATGAGTCCGTGACGCAGCTGCGCGAGGCGGTTTCTGACGCCGACGCCCTGCTCATCGCCACGCCCGAATACAACGGCACCATCCCCGCCGTCCTCAAGAATGCGATCGACTGGCTCTCGCGTCCCTACGGTTCCGGCGCGATCAGCGGCAAGCCCGTCGGTGTGCTCGGAGTGGCGATGGGGCAGTACGGCGGCAAGTGGTCGCACGACGACACCGCCCGCGCGGTCGGCATTGCCGGCGGCAAGATCGTCGAAGACGTCAACTTGCATCTCTCGACCGGCAGCCTCGGCGGCAAGGCCGTCGCCGACGTCCCTGAGGTTGTCGAGATCCTTCGCGCGGCCGTTGCCGTACTGGCCAACCAGGCGGCAACCGTCGACGCCTGAGCTCGACAAGATCTAAATCTCGGCAAAGGCACACGTTCCAGTCATAAGCACACGTCGCAACGTGTGCTTATGACTGGAACGTGTGCCTTTGCTGTGGGTCGGTTCTACCGGAGGCCGCGCAGGAATCGGTCCACTGTGCGGGTCATCGTGTCCCGGCGCCCGGTTTTGTCGCGTCTACCGGTGATGCCGTCGAACACCAGGCCTTCGCACAGGCTGATCAGATCGGCGGCGTCCGCCTCCGGCTCTGACGATCCGATCGCCCGCATCAGCGTCAGCGAGTCCTGTTCGGAAAACAGGCAATCACGCAGCGTTCGTACCCGATCCGGGTCGCCCGCCACCTCGGCGAGCAGTGCGTATCGTGCCCGTGCATCCGCGTCACGGTGCGTCAGTAGATCGTCGAGGTAATCGGCGACGGTCTGTGCGGCATCCCTGCCGTCTGGCTTTGGTGCCGCTTGCGTAAACGCCGATTGCGCGCGCCGGGTGATTGCCTCGATGGCGCTGTCGATCAGCGCAGCCCGCGTGCGGAAGTAATAGGACACCGATCCGTTCGGGAGCTCGAGTCGCCGATCGACTGCGCGATGGCTCAGTCCGTTGGTTCCTGCCTCGGCGATGAGTTGGATCGCTGCGTCTGCGATGAGCTCGCGGCGATCGTTTGTCTGGTCCGTCACACGATCAGTGTCCTCTACTTCTGTAGAGATATGCTCATCGCATGTCCGGTGACTCTACGACTGTAGAGGATGAGCTCGATCCCGAGCAGCGCGTCGTGGATGCGCAACTGATGCGTCTGCTTGCCGAACTTCGGGAACCTCCTCACCGCTTTCGGCATCGTCGACCTCGGATGGTCGCGGGTCTCTATCTGTGGGGTGCGCCTGGCCGCGGCAAGACGATGTTGGTGGATCGGATGATCGATCAGCTGGGGTCGATTCAACTGGTGCGCTGGCATTTTCACGCCTTCTTTGACGATCTGCAGTCGGCTGTCACCATGCATTCGGGACGCCAGGGTGCGATCGAGATCGCCTGCCGCCAGGTGGTCGGCGACGGTGTTCGGATCGTGGTGTTCGACGAGTTCCATGTCCACGATCCCGGGACCGCGACGCTGCTCATTCGGCTCCTGCGTGAGCTGCGGTCGCGCGGCATCGTCCTGGTGGCGACATCGAACCTGGTGCCGGAGGAACTACTGCCCGATCCGTTGTTCCGTCCGGTATTCGCGCCTGGTGTTGCGCTCTTGAGAGAGATGGCTGTGGTGGTCGAACTCGCCGGAGATCGCGACTATCGGTTGAGTGAGACCGGGCGACTCGCCGGTGGCTTCGTCGATATCCCTGCCGTCGATGCCCGGGCCTTTGATCAAGTGTGTGGGCAGCCGCTGTCGGCGCGGGATTACCTGTTCCAGGCGGATCGGATGGCCGACTGTGGTTCCACGAGTGGCTGGCATATCCGCGACATACCCCTGCTCGACCGATGCGCCCCGGATTGGTCGGTGCGTTTCACCCATCTGGTCGACGTGGCAGCCGACCGCTCCATTTCGCTGTGGCTGACGACCCCGTACCCGGTCGCCGAACTGCTGGCTTCGTGCTCTGGCGTGCGTGACGGCGCACGACTGCGGAGCCGATTGTCGGGGTTGCGGTGTTCAATCAGGGTGCCCGGTACCGCGCAGTGACGGATGGGACTTGTGGGGACACGCCCGACGCGCCGAGACACGCCGAAATTCATGCTGGTGTAGTTCCCGTGACCTGGGACTTTCACGAATGTCATTCGCAACGTGTTGTGTCGGTACAGTTTGTCAGACACTAGGTGTAGTGTTTGGAACACCGAACGGGACTACGGCGTTGGAACTAAAAGTGCAACGAAGTTCTCCACCGCAGAGCCGCCGGGATAACTATTTGAAAGTCAAGTCTTGCCGCTATCCGGTGCTGGTGTGGGTAGCATTCATCGGTTCCGTCACAAAGGAGTTCTGGGGAATTATGACCACTGCGACAACCGCCACGATCACCGTCTACACAAAGCCTGCCTGCGTTCAGTGCAACGCCACGTACAAGGCCCTCGACAAGAACGGCCTCGACTACGACATCGTCGACATCACCGAGGACTCCGATGCCCGCGACTACGTCATGGCGCTCGGTTACCTGCAGGCTCCGGTTGTCGTCACCGGTGACAGCCACTGGTCGGGATTCCGTCCGGACCGCATCAAGGCTCTGGTCGCAGCGGCTGCCTGATCTACCCGGACCCCGCCCGCGAGGCGGTCCGTAGTTCTAGTTGGTTCAAGCATCACCTGTCAGCAATTTCGTGGAGGTCGGGACATGGGGAAGGTTCCCGAATATGCCGCCGCGGCTGAGTTCGCCGTTGCTGAGCTCTCCGAGACCCCGCTGATCGTCTACTTCTCGAGCGTCTCGGAGAACACGCACCGATTTGTCGAAAAGCTCGGGATGCGGGCACGACGAATTCCACTCATCGATCACGACGGATCCTTCACCGTCGACGAGCCGTACATTCTGATCAGTCCCACCTATGGTGGCGGCAAGGCATCGGATGGCGCGGAAGTCGGCCAGCCGGGACGCAACTCCGGGTTTGTGCCGAAGCAGGTCATCAAGTTCCTCAACAACAAACACAATCGTTCGCTGATCCGCGGCGTCATCGCCGCCGGCAACACCAATTTCGGCGAAGAGTTCTGTTTCGCCGGCAACATCATCTCAACTAAATGCCAGGTGCCCTATCTGTATCGGTTCGAACTGATGGGTGACGCCGACGACGTCGACCGGGTCCGCTCCGGTCTCCACGAATTTGCGCAATCACAGGAGTTTTCACAGTGTCGCCAACCGCAACCCCAGTAACCGACTCAAGGTCAGGGACCTCGGCCAGCAAGTCGGGCGTCCACGCAGATCCCTCCGGCCACCAGCCGGAGGAGATGGACTTCCACTCGCTCAACGCGATGCTGAACCTGTACGACGCCGACAACAAGATCCAGTTCGAGAAGGATCGTGAAGCGGCCAATCAGTACTTCCTTCAGCACGTCAACCAGAACACGGTCTTCTTCCACAACCTGGACGAGAAGCTCGACTACCTGGTGAAGGAAAACTATTACGAGCCAGAGGTTCTCGACAAATACGACCGCGGGTTCGTCAAGGGTCTGTTCGACCACGCGTACAGCAAGAAGTTCCGGTTCCCGACCTTCCTGGGTGCGTTCAAGTACTACACCTCGTACACGCTCAAGACATTTGACGGCAAGCGGTACCTCGAGCGTTTCGAGGATCGGGTCTCGATGGTCGCGCTCACGCTGGCTGACGGCGACACCATCCTGGCGCGGGCGCTGGTCGACGAGATCATCGACGGACGGTTCCAGCCGGCCACCCCGACCTTCCTCAACTCGGGCAAGAAGCAGCGCGGCGAGCCGGTGTCGTGCTTCCTGCTGCGTATCGAAGACAACATGGAGTCGATCGGCCGTTCCATCAACTCCGCGCTGCAGCTGTCCAAGCGCGGCGGCGGTGTTGCCTTGCTGCTGACCAACATTCGTGAACACGGTGCGCCGATCAAGAAGATCGAGAACCAGAGTTCCGGTGTCATCCCGATCATGAAGCTGCTCGAGGATTCGTTCAGCTACGCCAACCAGCTCGGTGCTCGTCAGGGTGCAGGCGCGGTGTACCTGCACGCTCACCACCCCGACATCTACCGCTTCCTCGACACCAAGCGTGAGAACGCGGACGAGAAGATCCGCATCAAGACCCTCTCGCTGGGTGTGGTCATCCCGGACATCACGTTCGAGCTGGCCAAGAAGAACGACGACATGTACCTGTTCAGTCCGTACGACGTCGAGCGCATCTACGGCGTGCCGTTCGCCGATATCAACGTGACCGAGAAGTACCACGAGATGGTCGACGACCGTCGGATCCGCAAGACCAAGATCAAGGCGCGCGAGTTCTTCCAGACCCTCGCCGAGCTGCAGTTCGAGTCGGGCTACCCGTACATCATGTTCGAGGACACGGTGAACAACGCCAACCCGATCGACGGCAAGATCACCCACTCCAACCTGTGCTCGGAGATCCTGCAGGTCTCGACCGCGTCGACGTTCAACGACGACCTCTCGTACGAGCACATCGGCAAAGACATCTCGTGCAACCTGGGTTCGCTCAACATTGCCAAGACGATGGATTCGCCGGATATCGCGCAGACCATCGAGACCGCGATCCGCGGACTCACCGCAGTGTCGGATCAGACCGCGATCACCTCGGTGCCCTCGATTCAGAAGGGCAACGACGACTCGCATGCGATCGGTCTCGGGCAGATGAACCTTCACGGGTACCTGGCGCGGGAGCGCGTCTACTACGGGTCCGAAGAGGGCATCGACTTCACGAACATCTACTTCTACACGGTGCTGTTCTACGCGCTGCGCGCCTCGAACCGGATCGCCAAGGAGCGGGGCAAGGCGTTTGGTGGCTTCGAGCGGTCGAAGTACGCGACCGGTGAGTTCTTCGACAAGTACACCCAGAACGTGTGGGCGCCGGAGACCGACAAAGTCCGAGAGTTGTTCGCGCAGTCCGGGATCACGATCCCGACGCAGGACGAGTGGATCGAGTTGAAGGCGAGCGTGCAGGAGCACGGGATCTACAACCAGAACCTGCAGGCCGTCCCGCCGACCGGTTCGATCAGCTACATCAACCACTCGACGAGTTCGATCCACCCGGTTGCGGCGAAGATCGAGATCCGCAAAGAGGGCAAGATCGGCCGCGTCTACTACCCGGCGCCTTTCATGGACAACGACAACCTGGAGTACTACCAGGACGCGTATGAGATCGGCTACGAGAAGATCATCGACACCTACGCCGCGGCGACGCAGCATGTCGATCAGGGTCTGAGCCTGACCCTGTTCTTCAAGGACACCGCTTCCACACGCGACGTGAACAAGGCGCAGATCTACGCATGGCGCAAGGGCATCAAGACGCTCTACTACATCCGTTTGCGTCAGATGGCCCTCGAGGGGACC
The DNA here is from genome assembly GCF_056786475.1 of Williamsia sp. Y844. Lineage (NCBI taxonomy): Bacteria > Bacillati > Actinomycetota > Actinomycetes > Mycobacteriales > Nocardiaceae > Williamsia > Williamsia sp. Y844. The sequence goes on along the minus strand of NZ_JBXCJB010000001.1, from coordinate 260,788 downwards.
GAGGTGGAAAATTGCGTTTCGTGCATGCTGTAAATACCTGTGACACAACACCTTTGGCCACATCACTTTTGAACATCAGGGGAGTACGATGACCTCCACCCATAGCCCCGCAGACGGAGCGCCGATCAAGTTGGTCAGCCGGGTTTCGGCGATCAACTGGAACCGGGTGCCCGATGAGAAGGACGCCGAGGTCTGGGATCGCCTGACCGGTAACTTCTGGCTGCCGGAGAAGGTGCCGGTGTCCAACGACATCCCGTCGTGGGGCACCCTCACCGAGCTGGAAAAGCAGCTCACCATGCGCGTGTTCACCGGTCTGACCTTGCTCGACACCATCCAGGGCACGGTCGGCGCGGTCAGCCTGATCCCTGATGCGAGCACCCCGCACGAAGAGGCGGTGCTGACCAACATCGCGTTCATGGAGTCGGTGCACGCCAAGAGCTACAGCTCGATCTTCTCCACGTTGTGCTCCACCAAGGAGATCGACGAGGCGTTCCGCTGGTCGGAGGAGAACGAACAGCTCCAGGCCAAGGCTAGGATCGTCATGGAGTACTACCGTGGCGACGACCCGCTCAAGCGCAAGATCGCCTCCACCCTGCTCGAGTCGTTCCTCTTCTACAGCGGCTTCTACCTGCCGATGTACTGGTCATCTCGGGCAAAGCTCACCAACACCGCGGACCTGATCCGGCTGATCATCCGCGACGAGGCCGTGCACGGTTACTACATCGGGTACAAGTACCAGCGGGCACTGGAGACGCAGACACCCGAGCGCAGGCAGGAGCTGAAGGACTACACCTTCGAGCTGCTGTTCGAGCTCTACGACAACGAAATCGATTACACCGAAGCGCTTTACGACGATGTCGGCCTGACCGAAGACGTGAAGAAGTTCTTGCGGTACAACGCGAACAAGGCCCTGATGAACCTGGGCTATGAGGCGATGTTCCCGCGGGACGAGACCGACGTGAACCCGGCGATCCTCTCGGCACTGTCACCCAATGCCGACGAGAACCACGACTTCTTCTCGGGGTCGGGTAGCTCGTACGTCATCGGCAAGGCAATCAACACCGAAGACGACGACTGGGACTTCTGACCGTCGCAGACGTGTAAGACAAACAACCTCCGTACCGACTCGGTACGGAGGTTGTCTCTTTCCATCGAGTGGGCCGACGATCAGTCGTATGGTGGTGAGCGGAGGTGGTCAGGATGGCGACCATGATGCGGCAGTACCTGATGTCGGAGCTCGGGAGTCTGCGGTACGAACCCACGGCTAAAATGGTGACGGTCTCGTCGGCGGATCACGGCATCGCGCGCACCGATCAGGCCATCCTCGTCTGGGAACCGCAACGCATCGTTCCCTCGTATGCCGTCCCGGTCGCGGCCCTGCGAACGCCGTTGGAAGAGATCCGTCCATTCACCGTCGGGGAGATGCCCACCGGGATGCTCGATCCGAGCAACGGCTTTGCGCAGCACACCTGTGCGGGTCGCACCGCAGTCGTTCGGGGTGAGGCCGGCCCAGGTGGCGCGTTCCTGCCCGACGATCTCGACGGGTACGCCGTGCTCGACTTCAATCCCTTCGATTGGTTCGAGGAGGACGAACGGATATTCGGACATCCTCGAGATCCTTTCTCACGCATAGATATCCGGCATAGTGCCCGCGTCGTCCACGTGGTGTCCGGTGGTGACATCCTCGCCGAATCCGGGCATCCACTGATGCTGTTCGAGACCCACCTGCCCCCGCGGTTCTATCTCTCACCCGGGGACGTTTTGGCAGATCTGGTGCGCAGCGACACGTCGACTACATGTGCGTACAAGGGTGAGGCCACCCACTGGTCCGCGCCCAGCCTCGGCGACGCCGGCATCGACATCGCGTGGAGCTATGAGAATCCGCCGCCGGAGATGCATCAGATCACGGGGCGGATCTGTTTCTATCAGGAGAAAGTCGACTTCGTCATCGACGGAATCCGGGGTGACCGCCCGGTGACACCGTGGTCTGCGTGAGTCCACCTGCCATAATCTCGGAGTGACGACCACCACCAGCGCGGCAACCGGCCCTGCCGCCCAGGATCATTCGGGACACATTCTCTGGCAGGGCGGTGACGGCACTCTGATCGGCCGTGCCCGGGTTCCGGAGCATCGGGGCGCCGGACGCGACTCACGCAAACTCGTGCCGCGGCGGTCGCTGGGGGAGTGGAACCCGGCAACGCGAGGACACGACTCACTCGAGACCATCCTGGCGCAGAACACGATCCGCGCCGACGACCTGCTGCCGATCCGGCACGGACGTATGAGTCATTCGCCGTGGACGTACTACCGGGGCGCAGCAGCGGTGATGGCGGCGGATCTGGCCTCGACGCCCAACACCGGTATCACCGTGCAACTGTGCGGAGACGCGCACGTTCTCAACTTCGGACTGTGGAACACCCCGGAACGCAATCTTGCCTTCGATCTGCGTGACTTCGACGAGACCCTGCCGGGGCCATTCGAATGGGACGTGAAGAGGTTTGTGGCCAGCCTTGTGGTGTTGGCTCGCAGCAACAATGTCTCGAATGCCGATGCCAAGCTGGCGGTGTCGGAGGCGTACCGCGGTTATCGCGAATGGATCGACCTCTACGCGCAGATGCCGGAGATCGATGTCTGGTACGACGGGGTCGACGTCGGACAGCTCATCGAATACACCGCGCAGGACGACGAAGACCGCCTCGACGCGATGATCGACAAGCAGGCGCGCAAACGATCGAGTCGCGGTGCGTCGAAGAAGCTCACGAATGTGGTTGACGGACAACGGATGATCAGTGAAAATCCACCGTTTCGTACCCACGCGCTCGCCGAGCATGCGGCGATGCTCGACCAGATCATCGGGAAGTATCAGAGTTCGGTACCCGATCACGTCTCGAGCCTGCTGTCACGCTTCGATGTTGTCGACGCGGTCCGTCAGGTGGTGGGTGTGGGCAGCGTCGGCATGCGGGTGTTCCTGACGCTGATCGAGGAACGCCGAACCCGTGATCCGCTTTTCCTGCAGATCAAACAGGCCGGTCCGTCGGTATACGAACAGTTCCTGCCCGCGAGTCACTACGGCAATCATGGTGAACGGGTTGTACACGGCCAGCGCATGATTCAGAGTGCCACCGACTCCTTCGTCGGCTGGACGACCATCAACGACATGGACTTCTACGTCCGGCAATTCCGTGACGGCAAGGTGATCCCCAAGGGTGAGGTCATCGCCTCCCGGTTGCCGCAGTTCGCCTCGGCATGCGGGCACGTGCTCGCCCGGGCGCATGCCCGCAGCGGTGACGCAGCCGCGATCGCCGACTACCTCGGAACGTCGGACAAGGTCGAAGAGGCGTTTGTGTCATACGCCTTTGCCTATGCCGACCAGAACGATCGCGATCACGCGCAACTGGTGAAGGCCATCGACGACGGTCGGGTGGAGGCGGTCGAGGGCTGGCCGGAATGAGTGACTTGAACGGGCCGGCTGTCGCGAGTTCTATTGCACCGTGGTCTGTTCGATGACAGGGAGTTGAGTCAACAGGTTGTAGCCTTCGGCGCTGTAGACATATGTGCCAAGGCGGTCGCCTCGATCGTGGGAAAAGGGTTGGCGATCCGGGCGAGTTCTTGCGACCGTGAAGGGGTGATCCCATGGGAGTTCGATACGGACCAGCTGATTTGGCGGTTCTCGGTGCTCGGCGAGGATCTACCGGTTGATCTGCCCGCGCATTGGACAGATGCATTCAGGGCGGTTGGACGCGATCTCAAGCATCGGCGACACGGCAGGAAGATCACGCTCGATCAGGTCGACTGGGAGCTGCGACTCAACAACGAGTATTGGGTGTCCATCGGCATGGTTTCGACTCCGGACGCCGATATCGGCGGATTCTCGATCGGTCAGGGTTTTCGCTTCGACACAACCTTGGCCCAGGCGAGTGTGTGGGTGGCCGAGACTGTGCAGGATGACTTGAGTGGCTACGAATACGTCCAATGGCCATCCGATGGCTGGAGGTTATTGGAGCCGAGAATTCAGGACAGTGTCGCGGTGTGGGTGGATCCGTCTTCGAATGAAGTCGTTGCCAGGATTGGCTCCCTTGAGCCTGACTTCTGAGAAATACCATGTCGACAGGGAGCTTTTCGCACTACCGATGACCAACGTCTGAAGAACGAAAGTCATTGATACACGCGTGCGGAACAACAACGGCGGCAGGCTGAAATCGATCACCGGCGCAAGAGAGTGGCGGGTGAGTCCGCGCCGATGACGGTAAAATGCCTCTGCACCATTGTGTTTCGGATTGCCGCATGAGTTGAGGTCGCGCCGAGGGTGATTCCTCAGGCTGTAGCGGCGCTGCCTTCGATGGCAGAGACCACCAGGTTGCTCTTGGGCAATCCGGTGCCGGCGGAGACAGCCTCAGTCCACGCTGCAGTGGTGCCGACTGCGGCGAAGTTGGACTGCAACAGCACCATGAGGGTGTTGTGCAAGGTCTCGGCCGACACTTTGCCCGCCTCGTTTGCCAGGTTGATCGCGCCGCTGGCGTCGGAGAGGATCTCGGCGGCCACGCCCAGGCCCTCGGCTTCCACGGCTGATGCCAGGTCGCAGTTGTTGGTCATGAACCCGACCAGGGTGACCGTGTCGATGTTGTTGTCCCGCAACCATGTTGCGAGGTCGGTTCCGGCGAAGACGCTGCCGTACTGCTTGTGGACCGCTTTCCGGGACCCGTTGCCTGCCGCTTCGATGTCCGGATGAAGTGACCATCCCGGCGTCCCTTCGACAAAGACCGGGGCGCCCTCGGGCATGTGATGTTGAACGATGACCACCGGGATCCCGTGTGCGTCGGCGACCTCGATGGCGCCGACGATGTTCGCCAGCGATTCCTCGCGTGGTGGGTACTGGATCTGAAGCGGTCCGTCGAAGTACTCCTGCTGGACATCGACAACAACGAGGGCGCGGTGCGGTGCGGTCATGGTGACTCCTGAATCTCGGGTGCAATTCTCCGGATCGGAACTCGGTGAAAGGGGACGCCTTAGATTGTTCCGCCGATTCAGTACCATCCGTGAGTGGCATAGATGCATAATCTCGATGAGTTCAGGCCAACTTGGGAGTGCATATGCGGATCGCGATCTACGCCTTCGACGGCATCACGATGTTCCATCTCGCAGCACCGCTGATGGTGTTCGGTGAACTCGGGCGTCTCGGGTTGGCGTCGGATTGGGAGACGAGGTTGTGGTCAGACAAGCCCGGGTCGGTGCAGACGGCCGAGGGCTATTCGGTTGGGGACGTAGCGGATCCGAGTACGGTCGGGTGGGCCGACATCGTGATCATCCCGTCATGGCCGCTGCCGCTCAGGCCACTCACGGACACCTTTCGAAGCGACGTGGTGGGTGCGCATGAGCGTGGTGCGGTGATCGCCGGCTTGTGTCTCGGTGCGTTTGCGGTCGCTGATGCCGGCGTGCTCGATGGACGTTCGGCGGTGACGCACTGGGAGATGATGCCGGAGATGGCGCAGCGCAGTCCCGGTAGTCAGATCGACGCCTCGGTGCTCTACATCGATCATGGCGATGTGATGACGTCGGCGGGAACCGCGTCGTCGATCGATGCCTGCCTGCACCTCGTACGCAGGTATCTCGGATCGGCGGTCGCGACGCGCGTCGCCCGCAGTCTGGTGGTCGCACCGCATCGCGACGGCGGGCAGGCGCAGTACATCGAGCGGCCCTTGGCGCGAGCCGCCGAGGACACGGCGATATCGGTAGTACAGGAATGGGCGCTGGGACGGCTCGACGAGACCCTGTCGGTCGACCGGCTCGCGGAGCAGGCCCGGATGAGTAGGCGGAGTTTCGTGCGGCAGTTCCATCAGGCGACCGGAACCACTCCGGCGCGCTGGGTTCTCGAGCAACGGCTCAACGAGGCCCGAGTACTCCTCGAGACAACCGATTGGGGCATCGACGGGATCGCATCGGCGTGCGGATTCGGTAGTGGAGTCACTTTTCGGCAGAACTTCGGATCCGCTTACGCCACAACACCAACGGCCTACCGTCGGCAGTTCGCGAATATCGGTGGGTGATTCCCACAAGCCGACTCAGATTCTCGATCATTCGATCGCCCTGGGTGGGTCTGGAATCTTTCCGATATTGACAGCGTCTGGCTGCAATACTTGGCTGTGACCCAGGTACAGCGAGGTGCAGAGATGACGATTACTCAGGTTTCCCAAGACTCACAGGTCGGCCGCGACTCCCGGGCGCTTGTTCCCCGGCGCGAGTTGGGGCAGTGGGACCCCGCCAAGCGCGGGCACGACGCACTGGCAACGATCTTGGCGCAGAGTGACATTCGCGCCCCTGATCTGCTGCCGATCCGGCATGGGCGAATGAGTCACTCGCCATGGACCTACTATCGGGGCGCTGCTGCGGTGATGGCTGCTGATCTCGCGTCCGCACCGCACACCGGGATCATGGTCCAGATGTGCGGTGACGCCCACATCCTCAACTACGGGATGTGGATCTCGCCCGAGCGGCATCTGGTCTTCGACCTCCGCGACTTCGACGAGACCCTGCCGGGGCCGTTCGAATGGGATCTCAAGCGCTATCTCGCCAGCGTGATCGTGCTGGCCCGGGACAACGGGCTGACGGAATCGGCTGGGCAAGAGGCGGTTCGACGGGCCTACCGCAGTTATCGCAAGAACATCAGGCACTACTCCGAGATGCCGCAGATCGATGTCTGGTATGACCGGATCGAGGTCGAGCAGCTACTCCAGTATGCGAAAAAGGAAAACGAGGAGGCTCTCGACCAACTGATCGAGAGCCGGGCGCGCAAGCGCAGCAGTCGGGGTGCGTCGAAGAAGCTCGTCACTACGGTCGAAGGCCGGCGAAGGATCACCGAAGACCCGCCGTACCGCACCCACCGCTTCGGCGATGCCGCCGAGCAGATTCTGCGGAGCGTGCTCGCCGAATACCACAAGTCGGTCCCGGACCACCTCGAAAGCCTCCTCGCCCGATATGACGCCGTCGACGCGGTGCGGCAGGTGGTCGGTGTCGGCAGCGTTGGGATGCGGGTGTTCTTGACCCTCCTCGAAGAGCAGCGCACCGGGGACCCGTTGTTCCTCCAGATCAAGCAAGCCGGGCCATCGGTCTACGAACAGTTCCTCGGCAAGAGCAAGTACGACAATCACGGTGCCCGAGTTGTGCAGGGGCAGCATCTGATTCAAAGTGCCACCGACATGTTCGTGGGATGGACGTCGTTTCAGTATCCCGAGCTGAACTTGGATCTCGACTTCTACGTCCGGCAGTACCGGGACGGCAAGGTGATACCGAAAGGCGAGGGTGTCGCCCCGGTCCTACCGCGATTCGCCGCTGCCTGCGGACATGCGCTGGCGCGTGCGCATGCGCGGAGCGGGGACGCGGCGGCGATCGCGAACTACCTGGGCCACAGCATCAAGGCCGAAGACGCGCTCGTCGCCTTCGCCAGCGCCTACGCCGACCAGAATGCCGCCGACCACGCCCAGTTGGCCCGGGCAGTCGAGAACGGTGACATTCCGTCGGAGAAGGGCTGGCCGGACATCCCCTGAAGGAATGTCGGCGTCAGCGCGTGACTTCGTTCAGTTTGCCGGTGGCGACATCGAAGACGAAGCCACGCAACGACGTTGTCTTGGTGACGAACGGCGAGTTCTCGATCCGGGCGAGTGATTGCTTGACGTCCTCGTCCAGGTTGGGGAAGGACTCGGCCGACCACGGCGGCTTGACGCCGATCTCGTCCTGGATGCCGCGTTTGAACTCGTCGTCGGTGAACGTCAGCATTCCGCAGTCGGTGTGGTGGATCAGGATGATCTCGGTGGTCCCGAGCAGTCGCTGGCTGATGGCCAGGGATCGGATCTCGTCATCGGTCACCACGCCGCCTGCGTTGCGGATGACGTGGGCCTCACCGGCTCCGAGTCCGAGGATGCGGTAGACGTCGAGTCGGGCATCCATGCAGGCGAGCACCGCGACGTGGCGACTGGGCGGCAGCGGTAGTGGTCCGGAAAATGTTTCCGCGTATGTGCGGTTGTTCTCCAGGTATTCGTCGGTAACAGTCATGCACTCATGCTGATCGCCGCATGCGCCGGGCACAAGGTTGCGGTCATCGTGATCGCAACTCGATTCATGGCGCTGACCTGTATGAACCCCGTGTCTGGAGAGTTCAGAGGGAGCCGCGGAGGTTGAGTAGGACGATGTTGGCGGCACAGAGTCCACCGGTGCCGAACCACACCTGATCTTCGACGATCCGCGAGCGTCCCCAAGCGGGCGCACCCATGTCGAGCCAGCGATCTGTCTCGAGGACCGATGTGCCGTAGTCCTGCCCTTCGGGGCCGTCGAAGCCGATGTAGACGATGTCGCCGTCGGCGATCTCGAAGTTCTTGTCGTCGAGCACCGTTGGTTCGGGTTCACGCTGACCAGGGGGCCGCTGCGCGCCGACATCGGTCAGGACCCGCGCGGCAAACGTGTCGGTGCCCATGACGATCGTGGAATCTGCGGTGAACTGCACCAGGGAGACCTGGGTGAATCGCGCGCCGTTACGTTTGCCGATGGTCGCGGCGGTGTCGAGATATCCCTGCAGTCGTTCGTCCCCGGCCTCGGTCCGGCCGACTGCGGCCGCGACGGCGACGAACCGCTGCTTCCAGTCCGCTTCCGGATCGATGGTCGTATCCGGGACGTCACGGAGCGAGGCGGTGAGAGGGGAGTTCCCGACGGTCAAAACGAGATCGGGATCGGCGGCAGCGGCCTTGGCAGTATCAGGATCTCGGACGTCGCCGATGGTGGGCAGTGAATGCACCGTATCGCCCATATAGGTCGGCAGTGTGCCGTCCGCAGTTGTCGTGGCGACCACGCGGTCCTGGAGCCCGAGCGCGCACAGCGCGTCGAGCAGGCTCGGATCGGCAACCAGAATCCGTAGGGGATCCGGTGCGCCGGGGTCGAGCGCGGCAGTCGGCTGACAGGTCGTGTTGGCGTCCCGATCCGGGTCGACCAGATTGACCGCGGCAACGCGTGAGGTGGTCCGGTCGACCGAACCCTCGCCACCGGGCACCGTCGACTCGATACAACCGGTCATGCCGACGCTGACCAACGCTGCCAATGCCAAGACCGCCATACCGCGCCGAGCGCGGATCACATCGCTCACTGCCACTCTTTCGATGTCGTCTGGAGGTGGTCGAATTCCCGACCAAACTAGCACTGACCCGATTGGTAAAGGTTGCCCTCGGTGCGCCGGATCGAGAGCACCGCATCGAAATACGACACTTCGTAGGAGCCCGCGCGGCTGCTTCGCAAGAGAGGGTTTACCATCTTCACAGCGCACATTCATCGCCGTGCCCTCATGTCGTGAGCGGAAGATTCTTCGCCGCGGCGGACCGGAGTGGCCACGCAGGTAGGAGGATCAGTGACCGCGGTAGACCAGCCCACCAAGCAGGTGGTTCCGGTGAGGCCTTACCCCGAGCGCACGGGGCCAAAGGGGTCGTTCATCTACAAGATGCTGACGACAACTGATCACAAGATGCTCGGCATCATGTACTTGGTTGTGTGTTTCGCATTCTTCCTCATCGGTGGCCTGATGGCCCTGCTGATGCGAAGCGAGCTCGCCGCTCCCGGCCTGCAGTTCTTGTCGACAGAGCAGTTCAACCAGTTGTTCACGATGCACGGCACCGTGATGCTTCTGATGTATGCGACCCCGATCGTGATCGGCTTTGCCAACGTTGTCCTGCCGCTGCAGATCGGTGCCCCCGACGTTGCGTTCCCGCGACTGAATGCGTTCAGCTTCTGGCTGTTCCTGTTCGGCTCCACCGTTGCGCTGCTCGGCTTCATCACCCCCGGTGGTGCAGCTGACTTCGGCTGGACGGCCTACACGCCGCTGACCGACGCAGTGCATTCGCCCGGCGCCGGCGCCGACCTGTGGATCCTCGGACTCGGCGTGTCCGGTCTGGGCACCATCCTCGGTGCGGTCAACATGATCACCACCGTGGTCTGCCTCCGCGCACCCGGTATGACCATGTTCCGCATGCCGATCTTCACCTGGAACATCCTGGTGACCAGCGTCCTGATCCTGCTGGCGTTCCCGCTGCTGACCGCAGCTCTGATGGGGCTCGAGGTCGACCGTCAGTTCGGTGCGAACCTGTACGACCCGGCCAATGGTGGTGTGATCCTCTGGCAGCACTTGTTCTGGTTCTTCGGGCATCCCGAGGTGTACATCATCGCGCTGCCATTCTTCGGCATCGTCTCGGAGATCTTCCCGGTGTTCAGCCGTAAGCCGATCTTCGGTTACAGCGGTCTGGTTTACGCGACGCTCTCGATCGCGGCTCTGTCAGTGGCGGTGTGGGCGCACCACATGTACGCCACGGGCGCGGTGCTGTTGCCGTTCTTCTCCTTCATGACATTCCTCATCGCAGTGCCAACCGGTGTGAAGTTCTTCAACTGGATAGGCACGATGTGGAAGGGTCATCTGACCTTCGAGACGCCGATGCTGTTCTCGGTCGGCTTCATCATCACGTTCTTGTTCGGTGGTCTGACCGGTGTGCTGCTCGCCAGCCCGCCGCTCGACTTCCATCTCTCTGACAGCTACTTCGTGGTTGCACACTTCCACTACGTGCTGTTCGGGACGATCGTGTTCGCCACCTACGCCGGCATCTACTTCTGGTTCCCGAAGATGACCGGACGCATGCTCGACGAGCGGCTGGGCAAGATCCACTTCTGGTTGACCATGATCGGCTTCCATATGACCTTCCTCGTCCAGCACTGGCTGGGCAACGAGGGCATGCCTCGCCGTTACGCGGACTACCTGAGTACGGACGGGTTCACCACGCTCAACGTGATCTCGACCGTGGGTGCGTTCATCCTCGGTGCCTCGACCCTGCCGTTCCTGTGGAACGTCTTCCGTAGCTACCGTTACGGCGAGGTTGTCACGGTTGACGACCCGTGGGGCTTTGGCAACTCGCTCGAATGGGCCACAAGCTGCCCGCCGCCGCGCCACAACTTCACCGAGCTTCCCCGGATTCGTTCGGAGCGGCCCGCGTTCGAGCTGCACTACCCGCACATGATCGATCGCATGCGCGACGAGGCACATGTGGGACCCGGCCACGGGAAGAGCAGTGACCACGCAGAGAAAGCGCGTCGCGAACCACTGACGGTCGGCACTCACGAGGCGTCCTCGGATCCGGATCCGAGCTGACCTCAGGTCTCGAACACTCTTTAACACACTGAAACCGGTCATCTCCTACAGTTCGTAGGAGATGGCCGGTTTCTGTCGTCGTTTGGGTTTACGATCAGATCCAAGAATCGTGCCGAGCTCGTGAGTCGCGGTCACTGATCAAGGATCGTTGATGTCGCGGCCGACCTGTGCAGGTAGGGGGAACCCGTGACCGCAGTAGACAAGCCCACGACGTCGGTTGTGCCGGTGCGGCCCTACCCCCAGCGCACCGGGCTCAAGGGGTCGTTCATCTACAAGATGCTCACGACCACCGATCACAAATTGATCGGCATCATGTATCTCGTCGTCTGTTTTGCGTTCTTTCTCATCGGCGGTTTGATGGCGCTGCTGATGCGTGCCGAGCTCACCGTTCCCGGTCTGCAGTTCTTGTCGACCGAGCAGTACAACCAGCTGTTCACGATGCATGGCACCGTCATGTTGTTGATGTATGCCACCCCGATCGTGATCGGCTTTGCCAACGTTGTCTTGCCGCTGCAGATCGGTGCCCCCGACGTTGCGTTCCCGCGACTGAACGCGTTCAGCTTCTGGCTGTTCCTGTTCGGCTCCACCGTTGCGCTGCTCGGCTTCATCACTCCTGGTGGTGCGGCAGATTTCGGTTGGACGGCCTACACGCCGTTGACTGATTCGATCCATTCGCCCGGACCGGGCGGCGACTTGTGGATCATGGGGTTGGGGGTGTCGGGGCTGGGCACCATTCTCGGTGCGGTCAACATGATCACCACCGTTGCCTGCCTCCGCGCTCCGGGGATGACGATGTTCCGGATGCCGATCTTCACGTGGAACATTTTGGTGACCAGCGTCCTGATTTTGATGGCGTTCCCGCTGTTGACCGCAGCTCTGATGGGACTCGAGGTCGACCGCCAGTTCGATGCTGTTCTCTACGACCCGGCCAATGGTGGCGTGCTCTTGTGGCAGCACCTGTTCTGGTTCTTCGGACATCCCGAGGTGTATATCGTGGCGCTGCCCTTCTTCGGCATCGTCTCGGAGATTTTCCCCGTCTTCAGTCGCAAGCCGATCTTCGGTTATAGCGGTCTGGTCTTCGCCACGCTGTCGATCGCGGCATTATCGGTGGCGGTGTGGGCGCACCACATGTACGCCACCGGTGCGGTGCTGTTGCCGTTTTTCTCGTTCATGACATTCCTCATCGCAGTGCCAACCGGTGTGAAGTTCTTCAACTGGATCGGCACGATGTGGAAGGGTCATCTGACCTTCGAGACGCCGATGATGTTCTCGGTCGGGTTCATCGTCACGTTCTTGTTCGGTGGTCTGACCGGTGTGCTGCTCGCGAGCCCACCAGTCGACTTCCAACTCACGGACAGCTACTTCGTGGTCGCGCATTTCCACTACGTGCTGTTCGGCACCATCGTGTTCGCCACCTACGCCGGCATCTACTTCTGGTTCCCGAAGATGACCGGCCGCATGCTCGACGAGCGGCTGGGCAAGATCCATTTCTGGTTGACGTTCATCGGGTTTCATATGACGTTCTTGGTGCAGCACTGGCTCGGTGCTGAGGGTATGCCTCGTCGTTATGCCGACTATCTCAGTACCGATGGGTTCACCGAACTGAACGTGGTCTCGACGATCGGTGCGTTCATCCTCGGGGTATCGACGTTGCCGTTCCTGTGGAATGTGTTCCGCAGCTACCGCTACGGCGAGGTTGTGACCGTCGATGACCCGTGGGGGTTTGGCAACTCGCTCGAATGGGCCACCAGTTGCCCGCCGCCGCGACACAACTTCACCGAGCTTCCCCGGATTCGTTCGGAGCGGCCTGCATTCGAGTTGCACTACCCGCACATGATCGATCGCATGCGCGACGAGGCACATGTGGGACCGGGCCACGGGAAGAGCAGTGACCACGCAGAGAAAGCGCGTCGCGATGTACTGACGGTCGGCACTCACGAGGCGTCCACCGATCCGGATCCGAGCTGACCTCAGGTCTTCAACACACCGTGCAGGTAGGGGGAACCCGTGACCGCAGTAGACAAGCCCGACACCTCGATTCTGCCGGTGCGGCCCTACCCTCAGCGCACGGGGCTCAAGGGGTCGTTCATCTACAAGATGCTCACGACCACCGATCACAAGTTGATCGGCATCATGTATCTGGTCGCTTGTTTTGCGTTCTTCCTCATCGGCGGCCTGATGGCGCTGCTGATGCGCGCCGAGCTCACCGTTCCCGGTCTGCAATTTTTGTCGACCGAGCAGTACAACCAGCTGTTCACGATGCATGGCACCGTCATGTTGTTGATGTATGCGACCCCGATCGTGATCGGTTTTGCCAACGTTGTCCTGCCGCTGCAGATCGGTGCTCCCGACGTTGCGTTCCCGCGACTGAATGCGTTCAGCTTCTGGCTGTTCCTGTTCGGCTCCACCGTTGCGCTGCTCGGCTTCATCACCCCCGGTGGTGCAGCTGACTTCGGTTGGACGGCGTACACGCCGTTGACTGATTCGATCCATTCGCCCGGGCCGGGCGGCGACCTGTGGATCATGGGGTTGGGGGTGTCGGGGCTGGGCACCATTCTCGGTGCGGTCAACATGATCACCACCGTTGCCTGCCTCCGCGCACCCGGTATGACGATGTTCCGGATGCCGATCTTCACGTGGAACATTTTGGTGACCAGCGTCCTGATTTTGATGGCGTTCCCGCTGTTGACCGCGGCTCTGATGGGACTTGAGGTCGACCGTCAATTCGATGCGGTTCTCTACGACCCGGCCAATGGTGGGGTGATCTTGTGGCAGCACCTGTTCTGGTTCTTCGGACATCCCGAGGTGTATATCGTGGCGCTGCCGTTTTTCGGCATCGTCTCGGAGATTTTCCCGGTCTTCAGCCGCAAGCCGATCTTCGGCTACTCCACGCTCATCTACGCGACCCTTGCGATCGCGGCGCTGTCGGTGGCGGTGTGGGCGCACCACATGTACGCCACCGGTGCGGTGCTGTTGCCGTTCTTCTCGTTCATGACGTTTGTGATCGCGGTGCCGACGGGTGTGAAGTTCTTCAACTGGATCGGCACGATGTGGAAGGGTCACCTGACTTTTGAGACGCCGATGATGTTTGCTGTCGGCTTCATCGTCACGTTCTTGTTCGGTGGTCTGACCGGTGTGATCCTGGCGAGTCCACCGCTAGACTTCCAACTCACCGACAGCTACTTCGTGGTCGCGCATTTCCACTACGTGCTGTTCGGGACGATCGTGTTCGCCACATACGCGGGCATCTACTTCTGGTTCCCGAAGATGACCGGACGGTTGCTCGACGAGGGGCTGGGCAAGATCCACTTCTGGTTGACATTCATCGGTTTTCATATGACGTTCCTGGTGCAGCACTGGCTCGGCGGTGAAGGTATGCCGCGTCGTTACGCGGACTATCTGAGTACCGACGGATTCACCGAATTGAATGTGGTCTCGACGATCGGTGCGTTCATCCTCGGTGTCTCGACGTTGCCGTTCCTGTGGAATGTCTTCCGAAGTTACCGCTACGGCGAGGTCGTCACGGTCGATGACCCGTGGGGCTTTGGCAACTCGCTCGAATGGGCCACCAGCTGCCCGCCGCCGCGCCACAACTTCACCGAGCTTCCGCGCATCAGGTCGGAGCGGCCTGCATTCGAATTGCACTACCCGCATATGGTTGGACGTATGCGCGACGAAGCCCATGTGGGTCACACCAGTGAGAAAGCCGAAGCGGCCAAGCACGGGCCGCTCGAGGTCGGTAGCCACGAATCCTCCACAGAATCTGATCAGAACTGACGTGACCAGCAACATCAACCCCGGTGCAGGCGCGCCCGCGGGTTCCGAAGGAACCACTGTCCTCATCACTGTCACCGGACACGACAAACCGGGTGTCAGCTCGGTGCTCTTCGGAGCGCTGTCCACTCGGCAGGTCAGCATTCTGGACGTCGAGCAGGTCGTGATCCGAGCGCGTCTGACGCTCGGTGTCCTGGTGAAATGCTTCGGCGACAGCGAAGAACTCCAAGAGGTCATCGAGCAGGCGATGGATTCGGTGGGCATCGACGTCACCGTCGAGGTCGGCGCCGAAAACGCAACCCGGCGGCTCTCGACCCACGCGGTGGTTGTTCTCGGAAGTCCGGTCAGTGCAAAGGGTTTCAGTGCACTTGCCGGAGAGTTGGCCCGCCAGGGCGGCAACATCGACTCGATCCGCGGCATCGCCGACTATCCGGTCACCGGACTCGAACTCCTGATCAGCGTCGACCGCGACAGTGTTGCTGCCGACGCCGCACTCCGCAAGGGCCTGGCCAGTATCGCG
The DNA here is from genome assembly GCF_056786475.1 of Williamsia sp. Y844. Lineage (NCBI taxonomy): Bacteria > Bacillati > Actinomycetota > Actinomycetes > Mycobacteriales > Nocardiaceae > Williamsia > Williamsia sp. Y844. The sequence continues at coordinate 245,327 of NZ_JBXCJB010000001.1, read as the reverse complement.
AGTCAGCACGGCATCGACGTGGCCGTCGAACGTGGTGGCCTGGCCCGACGCGCAAAACGACTGATCGTCTTCGATGTCGACTCGACGCTGATCCAGGGCGAGGTCATCGAGATGCTCGCTGCCCGGGCCGGGCGTGAGGCCGAGGTTGCTGCCGTGACCGAGGCTGCAATGCGCGGTGAACTCGACTTCGCCGAGTCGCTGCACGAGCGCGTCAAGGCGCTCGCCGGTCTCGATGTGTCCGTCCTCGATGAGGTTGCGAACGAACTCGAGCTGACACCGGGTGCCCGTACCACCATTCGCACGCTGCACCGGATGGGTTACCACTGTGGCGTGGTGTCGGGTGGATTCCGTCAGGTGATCGAGCCGCTGGCGCACGAACTCGAATTGGACTTCGTGAAGGCGAACACCCTGGAGATCGGTCCGGACAACAAACTCACCGGCCGGGTGATCGGTGAGATCGTCGACCGGCCCGGAAAGGCCACGGCGCTGCGGGCCTTTGCCGACAGCGTGGGTGTCCCGATGGAGCAGACCATCGCCGTCGGCGACGGGGCCAACGACATCGACATGCTGACGGTCGCCGGATTGGGGATCGCGTTCAACGCCAAGCCAGCTCTGAAGGAAGTTGCCGACGCGGCGCTGTCGCATCCGTTCCTCGATGCGGTGCTCTTCATCCTCGGCGTCACGCGCGACGAGATCGAAGCGGCAGACGCCATCGATGGTGTCATGCGTCGCGTACCACTCAATTGACCATGGAACCCGAAGCGCCGGAGGATCCGGACGACGCCGAACGTCCCGACATTTTCGAGCAGCGCTACCAACGCTTGGTCGGATACGTTGGCGGACACAGCGATCCGGACGATCCCGGGCAGGTGCTGGCCATGCAGATGGTGTTGCACATCCCGAAGTCTGAGCCGGTCGGCCGGATTGACCTGCTGACCGCGGCCGCATCCGCGGTGGCGCTGTTGTGTCTTGATGAGCGCAGCGGGTCGGGTGGGCCGTGGGCGGCGGCGATGGACAACTGGTGCGATGCCAGGATCCGGAAGATCGCCCGTCGGGCCCGCGGCGCACATTGGGAAGCAGCTCAGGACGTTCCGGGAGTCACCGCCACGTATGGGTCGGCGCAGGCCAGGGCGATCGTGCCGGGCCCGGTGGGTCAGACCGATCGCCGGATCGCACGACTGCAGATCGGTGGTACCGAGGTCGACGATCGCGGCGACAACCCGCCATCCGATGTCGACGTCGACACTGCTGCCCTCCGTCCGACCCTGTGGGTCAACCCGACGCTGGAGATGTCGGTGGGCAAGCTGGCGGCACAGGTCGGACATGCGTCGATGCTGGCGGTCAAACTGATGGATCTCGGTCAAGCGGCGCAATGGTTTTCTGACGGCTGCCCGGTGCGCGTCCGGATGTCGTCGAAATCGCGGTGGGAACAGTTGGTGTCCGCGGATGCCGGCGGAACGGCGGTCGCGGTCCGCGACGCCGGGTTCACCGAGATCGCACCGGGTTCGATGACCGTGATCGCGGAGACCGGCGGGGTTTAGCGCAAGCTCATGAATCCTGCACTGGCGCTGCGGATCTAGGAGATCAGTAGCGTAAGCGCCCGCTCCTGGGGGTTTCGGCCCGCAGGTTAGCCTGGTACTGGCGGACCTCCTGTTGATGAGGGCCCTGTCTGTTTCGGGATCTGCCCGGCAGGCTGGGGCAATGACAATTTATGTGATCACCGGGGCGAACAAGGGTCTCGGCTTCGAAACAGCCCGTTGCCTGATCGATCTGGGCCACACAGTGTTTCTCGGGGCGCGGGATCGGCAGCGGGGTTCGATCGCCGCGAAGACACTCGGTGCCCGGCCGCTGCTGATCGATATCACCGACGACTCATCGGTGTCCGCTGCGGCGGATGCTGTGCGGACCGAGGTCGGGCATATCGATGTGCTGATCAACAACGCCGCCATCGCCGGCCCGACCGCAGCGACCGGGGATGTGACCGCAGCGGACCTTCAAGAAGTGTTCGACACCAACGTCTTCGGCGCTGTCCGCACCACGCGCGCGTTCCTGCCGCTGTTGGTGGCTTCGGATGCGCCGGCCGTTGTCAATGTCAGCAGCAGTTTGGGCTCGCTGGCCATCAACGCCGATCCTGCCGCGTACACGCACATCCTCGAAGCCTGGGCGCCCCTGCCGGCATACAACTCCTCCAAGGCGGCATTGAACATGCTGACCATCCTGTACGCGCAGGCATATCCGCAACTCACCGTCACTGCGGTCGATCCGGGTTTCACCGCCACCGATTTGAACGGACATCAAGGTACCCAGAGCGTAGAGGTAGGTGCGGCGGTGATCGTGGCTGCTGCGACAGCCGGACCGGCCGCCCAGACGGCCACCTTTGCCGGAACATCCGGGCTGATTCCGTGGTGAGCGCTTTCGGCCCTCGACTCGACCTGCGCTCTTCCTACCGCCCCCGATGTCCCTGGCCTGCGGCATGTGCCGTGCTTGATTAGTCTCGTGCCATGACTGAACTTCCGGACTGGGCCGCGAACCTCGATCTGGCACCTCACCCGGAGGGTGGCTTCTATCGTCAGACCTGGATCAGTGATCTGGCCATCCCGAAATCGGTGCTACCGCAGGGATATCCCGCCGGGCGGCCGGGCGCCACTGCGATCCTCTTCTTGCTCATGCCCGGACAACAATCGGCGTGGCATACCGTGCGCGGATCCGAGATCTGGCTGCATCACCGTGGTGCTCCGGTCGCGTTGGGCCTGGGAGGTCTGGGAACGGCGCCGGCGAGTGAGCACACGGTGTACGTCGGATCGGACGTGCTTGCCGGTCAACATCCCCAATATGTGGTGATACCCGGCGAATGGCAGCGCGCTTCGCCGCACGGCGATGAGGCGTCGTTGGTGAGTTGTATTGTGGTGCCCGGCTTCGACTTTGCTGATTTTGCGATGGTCGAGCCCGATTCCGGGCAGAACTGATTTTCGTTTCGTTTCCCGACACTCCAACCTGGGCGCCCTGTGAGCCGATGCCGTGCGGCACGATAGGGGGGTGCGTGAAACGGATCCGGACCTGCTGATCGACTTTGAAGATGTGGTGCTGCGACGTGAGGGAAACAACCTCGTCGGGCCCATCACCTGGAAGGTGGAACTCGACGAACGGTGGGTGATCCTCGGACCCAACGGCGCGGGCAAGACCTCGCTGATGCGGATGGCTTCCGCCGAAACCCATCCGAGCAGCGGAAGTGCGTTTCTGCTCGGGGAGCCGGTCGGGCGCACCGAGGTGCGGGAGCTGACCGCGCGGATCGGCGTGACGTCGGCGATGCTCGCCGATCGCATCCCCGCCGACGAAGTGGTCAGTGACCTGGTGGTCTCCGCCGGTTACGCGGTCCTGGGTCGTTGGAAAGAGGTCTACGACCAGGTCGATCGAGATCAGGCGCTGGAGATGCTGGAATCGATGGGTGCCGAGCATCTGGCGAACCGGAAGTTCGGCACGCTGTCCGAAGGCGAGCGCAAGCGAGTGCTGGTGGCGCGGGCGCTGATGATCAATCCCGAACTGCTCCTGCTCGACGAACCGGCGGCCGGACTCGACCTCGGTGGTCGTGAAGAACTGGTGGCGCGCCTGGAGGTGCTGGCCGCCGACCCCGATGCTCCTGCGACCGTTCTCGTGACACATCATGTGGAAGAGATCCCCAACGGGTTCACACACGCGATGCTGCTGAAGGAGGGCGTGGTGGTGGCACAGGGACTGGTGGAAGACGTCGTGACGTCGGCGAACCTGTCGGCGGCGTTCAGCCAGTCGATCGTCCTGACCAGGTCGGGTGGCCGTTACTTCGCCAGGCGATCGCGTCGCGCGGGCGGGCACCGGCGGCGTGCAGAATGAGTAGGTTCACCTTCGCGGAGGATCCGGAATCGGTCCCGATCCGCGGTGCCGCGACCGTGGTGCTGATTCGCGAGAATCCGCAACCCGAGACCCCGATCGACGTATTTCTGATGCGCCGGGTCAAAGCCATGGACTTCGCAGGCGGCGTGACCGTCTTTCCCGGCGGCGGCGTCGACCCTCGCGATGCCGAGGCCGACCTTGCCTGGGTCGGTCCGGATGAGCACTGGTGGGCAGAGCAGTTCCACACCGATGCGGCGACCGCACAAGAGTTGGTGTGCGCGGTGGTCCGGGAGCTGTTCGAAGAGTGCGGTGTGTTGCTGGCCGCCGACGCCGACGGAACATTTCCCGACACCTCGGCGCTGAGCGCGGACCGTGCGGCGCTGGTCGACAAGTCGCTGTCGTTTGCCCAGTTCCTCCGCGACCATCAGTTGCTGCTGCGGGCCGATCTGCTGCGTCCGATGGCGCACTGGATCACCCCGCTCGGAGAGCGCAGGCGCTACGACACCCGCTTCTTCCTCGCGGTACTCCCGCAGGGGCAGCACGCCGACGGCGAGACCACCGAGGCGTCCGAGAGTGGCTGGAGCACACCGGCGGCGGCGCTCGCGGACTGGGAGGCGGGCAACACGCTGCTCTTGCCGCCGACCTGGGCGCAACTGCGCGACCTGACCGAATGCGGCAGCGTCGACGAAGCACTCACCCGTGAGCGGACCATCCAGGCCATCGAGCCCACCCTCGTCTCGACCGGCGAACGCGTCCGGATCGTGTTCGATGAAGAAGATGTCTACGGCGTCGAGCGCACGTTCCTGAAGTGACCTGACCGGTCGATCGATAGGCGCGCATCACCTCAGAGCGGTCAGATTTCTTCCAAATCGTCGGCTGTGTCGAAAATTAGCATTGCGATGACATTCCGCGAGGCCTCGACCGCATCGCGAGTTCGCTTCGGTGTCGTGATTGCCATGACGCCGCCCCCACTGTTCCGAATCGACAAACCGAGCGTGTAGGCGGACGTGACCAGAAATGCTCCGACGACAAGCAGGACCGGAGTGAGTACGTAGGCGACCGGGCCCGCCGTCGGCACCGACAACACCGACAAGAGCCCGGCAATCAAGACCAGGACACCGACAGTGAATCTGCGCGCATTGACCGCCACGCCGCTGGCCACCTCACTGACGTCGGCGAGCGGACAGAAAGTCTCGGTGTATCCCGCGGGGAAGACGCCAAGAACGATCTGCGGATGGCGAACGATCACACGGCAATCGGTCACCACCAGTGTCGATTTCAGGTTGGGAAAGATGGTAGAGACCAAAGTCGATTCAACGGGAAAGTCGGCAGAGTGTGTTACATCCTCGCCGGGCATCAGGTAAATGTCGCTGGCAGACGCCATCGTGGAACTCACTCTCGATCGGGATGTAAGCGTCGCCGCCATTCCCGCAATCCCATCGGAATCGCGCCGATCGGGTCAATCGGACGAACGAACCACTATCTTCAGGCAGTGGCTTCTACTCAATGCCGAGTGGGCCGAAACCGACGCGATCGTCGGTCATTCGGGATCGGGTATGGGTTCGGCGCCTTCACGCTCGTCACGGTCGGCCCACTCGAGCAGCGTGTCCAGGCGATACGCCTTGTCGTCGATCTCGGCGTGTAGATCGCCGAGGTCGGCAAAGCGGGCCGGGACGGTGGCGATCGTGAACCCCGCAGGCTCGACGTCGTCGATCTCGTCCCAGGTGATCGGTGTCGAGACAGTGCCCTCGGGGTTGCCGCGCACCGAATAGGCGCCGGCGATGGTGTGGTCGCGGGTGTTCTGGTTGTAGTCGACGAAAACAGTTGTCGGGTCGCGGTCTTTGCGCCACCACGTGGTGGTGACCTCGGAGGGCGCGCGACGCTCGACCTCACGGGCAAACGCGTGCGCCGCCCGACGGACATCGGCAAAACCCCATTCGGGTTCGATGCGGACGTAGATGTGCAGACCCGAACCCCCCGAGGTTTTGGGGAAGCCGCGGATCCCGAGGTCGTCGAGCACCTCATGGGCGACGTGTGCGCTGCGGCGGACCCGGTCGAATGAACAGTCCGGCATCGGATCGAGGTCGATCCGCCACTCGTCGGGCTTCTCGGTGTCGAAGCGGCGGGAGTTCCATGGGTGGAACTCGACGGTCGACATCTGCACGGCCCAGATCACGCTGCCCAGTTCGGTCACGCAGACTTCGTCGGCGGTCCTGCCGAACCGGGGGAAGTAGATGTTGACGGTTTCGAGCCAGTCGGGGGCACCGGCGGGGATCCGCTTCTGATGGACTTTCTGGCCGGCCACCCCCTTGGGATACCGGTGCAACATGCAGGGTCGATCCCGCAATGCGCGCACGATGCCGTCGCCGACCGAAAGGTAATAGTGGACGAGGTCGAGCTTGGTTTCACCGCGCGCCGGGAAGTACACGCGCTGTGGACTCGAGACGCGGACGAGGCGCTCACCGACCTGGACCTCAACCGGCTCGCCGTGCGAGCTTGTTGCCATTACCCGACAGTAGGGTATCGGCGGTGGACCCGGTAGCCTGCCAGGCATGCCTGAGTTCGTATCGTTGCAGACCTCCGAGGACTTTCCCGGGGTCGGAACCATCCTCCTGAATCGCCCGCCGATGAACGCGCTGAGCCGTCAGGTCCAGACCGAATTGGCCGAGGCCGCCCGCGAGGCGACCCTGCGCGATGACATCAAATCCGTGGTTGTCTACGGCGGACCCAAGGTCCTCGCGGCCGGTGCCGACATCAAAGAGATGAACGACATGGATTACGCCGAGATGCGCAAGGTGGCCGGTCGGCTGCAGCGCGACATCGGTTCGATCTCGACCATCCCGAAGCCCACGGTCGCGGCCATCACCGGCTACGCGCTCGGTGGCGGACTCGAAGTGGTGCTCGGCGCGGACCGCCGGATCGCTGGCGACAACGCGAAGCTCGGCGTGCCCGAGGTCCTGCTCGGCCTGATCCCCGGTGGCGGTGGCACACAGCGTCTCGCACGTCTGATCGGACCGGCCAAGGCCAAGGACCTCGTCTTCACCGGACGTTTCGTCGGTGCCGCCGAAGCCCTGGAGATCGGTCTGGTCGATGAGGTCGTCGCACCCGATGAGGTATACAACGCAGCCCTCAAGTGGGCCTCCCAGTTCAGCGGTGCGGCCAGTGTTGCGATCGCGGCCGCCAAGGCTGCCATCGACGAGGGCCTGGACACCGACCTGACCACCGGCCTGAAGATCGAAGAGCACGTCTTTGCGGCGCTGTTCGCCACCGAGGACCGCAAGATCGGCATGGCTTCGTTCATCGAGAACGGGCCGGGCAAAGCAAAGTTCCTCGGTAAATAGGCACCTCGGTAAATCAGCACATCGATGCGAAAGTGGTTGTAGAGCTATGACTTCGTCTCCCAACGATCCCGCGCCCAACCCGCACGCAACCGCGGACGAGGTGCAGGCGGCATTGCACGACAGCAAGCTCGCCCAGGTGCTCTACCACGACTGGGAAGCCGAGTCGTATGACGACAAATGGTCGATCAGTTACGACGAGCGCTGCATCGACTACGCCCGTGGACGTTTCGACGCGGTGGCAGGTGACGAGCCGTTGCCGTACGAGCGCGCCCTCGAATTGGGTTGTGGCACCGGATTCTTCCTGCTGAACCTGATGCAGGGCGGTATCGCCAAGAAGGGGTCGGTCACCGACCTGTCACCGGGCATGGTCAAGGTCGCCCTGCGTAACGCCGAGCACCTGGGTCTGGACGTCGACGGCCGGGTCGCCGACGCCGAGACGATCCCGTACGAGGACAACACGTTTGATCTCGTGGTCGGGCACGCTGTGCTGCACCACATTCCGGACGTCGAGAAATCGCTACGCGAGGTCGTCCGGGTGCTCAAGCCGGGCGGCCGATTCATCTTCGCCGGCGAGCCGTCGACGATCGGTGACTTCTACGCACGCTGGTTGTCCCGGGCCACCTGGGCTGCCACCACCACCGTCACCAAGTTCGGTCCACTGCAGAGCTGGCGCCGGCCGCAGGCAGAGCTCGATGAGTCGTCGCGGGCCGCAGCACTCGAAGCGGTTGTCGACATCCACACGTTCGATCCGAGTGACCTCGAGAAGATGTCGCGCTCGGCCGGTGCGGTGAACGTCAAGACCGCAACCGAAGAGTTCGCAGCAGCGATGCTCGGATGGCCGGTGCGTACCTTCGAGGCAGCGGTCCCGCCCGGAAAGCTCGGTTGGGGCTGGGCGCGTTTCGCCTTCGGTGGCTGGAAGAACCTCACCTGGTTGGACGAGAACGTCCTCCGCAAGGTCGTCCCCCCGAAGTTCTTCTACAACGTCATTATCACCGGCACCAAGCCCGAGTAAAAACCGGAAGTGGTGGGTTCTGGCGAGTAAATGCGCAGGTCGCGCTCACCAGAACCCACCAACTTCGGTCAGCAGGTAGTCAGGATCTGGGTCATCGCTTCCTTTTCGGCAGCGGTGACCCAGATGTCGTAGCGGGCCTTCACGTCGATCTGGCGGGCGACGTAGGTGCACCGATAGGCATTGCTCGGCGGTAGCCAGGTGGCGGCGTCGCCGGCACCCTTGCGTGAATTGGTGGGACCGTCGGTGGCCTGAAGGTTCATCGGATCGTTGGCGAGATCGGTGCGCCGCTCGGGAGTCAGTTGCTGCGCACCCTTCTGCCAGGCATCTGACAATGCGACAACATGATCGATCTGCACTGCGGTAGAGGTCTTTTCGCCGCGGACGAAGTCGATGGTCCTGCCCGTGTACGGATCGAAGAGCACTCCGGTCAGGATCACACACTCCCGGGTGCCGGGCCTGGCGGTGACCTCGGTGAGGTCGCGGCGCAGGATGTCGTTGCGGGTGTCACATCCGTTGTGGCCGAACTCCACATTCACGTCGTCGGTCCAGGATTGTCCGAACTCGTCACGGGCGTAACCGGTTTTGGGTGCCCGGCCCTTGACCGCCAGCATCTCCAATTGGGTACGGGCAGCGTCGAAATCACTCGATACCGGTGCGGCGGCTTCTATTGGGGTGAGCTGCGGTGTGGCTGAAGGTGGGGCTGATACGAGGGTGTCGCCGGATATTTCCGTACAGGCGACTCCTCCGATCACGGCCGCGATCACAACTGCCAGGATTCCCGCGCCCCGAGATTTACTACTCACGATCTCCTCGAATTCGACATCGTTACAGTTATACCCGTGGGCTACGACTTCTCGATCGACGACGTTGCATATCTGCGTTCCGATGCCGGACGCAGCGCCCTGGCGTTCGCTGATTCGCTTGTGCTGCAACCCGACACGATGCTCGGTGACATCGACAAACTTGCACGGAGTTTCTCGCCACATCAGGCAGTGCTGGTCGAGACGGTCACGTTGCGGCGCAAGGCCGTTGGCAAACTTCGTGACCCCGAGCGCCTGCTGCTGACCGTGGATGCGTTGCAGCAGGCGACCGCCTATCCGGTGGCCGATCACCGGGCGACCGAACTCGCAGCGCGCTATCCGGGGGCCACAGTTCACGACGTCACCTGCTCCATCGGCGCTGACCTCGCCGCACTGGCCCGAGAGGACGGCCTCGGCGAGGTCATCGGCAGCGACCTCGACGAGGTGCGATTGGCGATGGCCGAGAACAACGTCCCCGCAGCGACGCTGCGTCGGGCAGATGCGTTGGTGCCCAGTAGTGATGCCGACGTGTTCATCGCCGACCCGGCCCGACGTAGCGGCGGCCGGCGCAGCTTCCGTATCGAGGACACCGAACCGCCGCTGCTGGACGTCCTCGACGTCTATGCCGGCAAACCACTGGTGGTGAAGTCGGCACCCGGCCTGGACTACGACCTGTTGCGCGAGCGCCATGGATTCACCGGTGAGGTGCAAGTGGTTTCGCTCGACGGGGGAGTCCGTGAGGCCTGCCTGTGGACCGAGCCGACACCTGGCGTCACGCGCCGCGCCACCGTGATCCGCACACAAGGCAACAGCTTTGAGGTCACGGATGCTGCCGATGACAGTGCCGGTGTCGATGATGCCGGCACCTGGATCATGGATCCCGACGGTGCAGTGGTCCGCGCGGGTCTGGTGCGGCACTACGGCAAAGCCCATGATCTGTGGCAGCTCGATCCCCAGATCGCGTACCTCAGTGGCGACGAATTACCGGTCGGGGAGCGGGGCTGGCGGGTGCTGGAACAGCTTTCCTACTCCGAGAAACAGCTCAAACGCCGACTGGCCGAACTCGACTGCGGCGCAGTGGAGATCCTGGTGCGCGGCATCGACGTCGACCCCGATGCCCTGCGGAAGCGGCTGAAGCTCAAGGGTTCACAGTCGCTGGCGGTGGTGATCACCCGTATCGGCCGTCGCGGGGTCATGTTCATCTGCGAGGCAGGCCTCCGCCGCGCCTGACGCGCTGGCAGGGTGGGTCAGTTCTTGGGGGAGTCGAAAAAGAAGACCTCGCCGAGATGGGTGGCAACGGCCACCTGGCCCGATGCGGATACGGCAACACCGGTGGTGAAACCGACTGCGCCCGGAATGTCGAGGGTGCGTTTGGTGGTGCCGTCACGGGAGTTCAGCTCGGTCAGGGTGAGGTTGTCCTCGCCGGGCTCACGAACCACGGTCCACGCGGTCCCCGAGTTGGTCAGCGTTGCCAGGCTGACCGATCGCAGATCGGTGCGCTCCCACACCGGAACGGCCTTGTCGCCTTCGTCGCGGAAGGCCCGGACGGGGGAATTGAGCGGCCCGGTCGGGATGAACAGTCCGTCCGGGGCCACCGTCATCGTGGCGAAGCCGAAGTTGCCGACGAAGTAATCCCATTTCGGCTCACCGGTCTGCGCGTCCAGCGCGTAGATGCTGCCGAGGCGGTTGAACACGTACAGCGTGGAGCGGTCGATGGACAGAGTCGGCGGCCCGATCACGCCACCGGGGATCTCTGCACTCCAGGCTTCGCGGATGGAGCGACTGCCGTCCTGCTCGCCGTAATCGAAAGCACGGACGCCGGAAGCGATCTCGCCTTTCGGCCAGAAGTTGAGGTAGAAGCGATCGCGGTTGTCGTCGACGGCAGGTGCTGCCTGAACGGGGCACGCAGGCCCGCCCGTGATGCAGTCTCCGAGACCCTCGAGTGGTTTGGTGGGGTCGACGCCGGGCACCAACGCGATCCCGGGGGCTTGCAATTTGCCGGTCTGCGAGTCGAACAGCAGGACCTGTCCGAGGTGACTGACCATCAGTACCGAACCGGGGCCTGCGAACTTGGCCGAAACCGGGACCCCGACGACCCCGAACTGCCATCTGGTGTCGCCGCTACCGGTGAGACCGAAGAACGTCCCGGCCCGGCCGATGTAGATGTTCTCGTATTGATCGACGAGCATCGAGTTCAGGTCGACACCGTCTCCGAGGTATTTGCAGAAGTTCTTGCGACCGGCACGCTGGTCGAACTGGAAGGTGTTGCAGCCGCCGTCGGTGGTGGCGGTGACGTTGACATTGGAACGCCCGGAGATCGTCAGGGGAGCACTGATCTGGCCACCGACCGGCCGCGACCACGACAACGTGAGGTCACTGCGGATCTCGGGGTAGGCGAAGTTGGAGTTCTGCGCGTTGCCGCCGTAGCTCGACCAGCCCGCGCTGGCCACGGACCGGACATCGTCCACACCGTCCGAACAAGAGCTCAGGAGTACGGCGAGAATCGGCACCAACACCGCGGCAGCCCGCGCAATCACCCGGCGCCCGGACCGTTTGGTGGTCGAGCTCCGCCGCGTCTCCATCATCCTCATCGTGACTCTTGCGTCCCTTCGCCTTGATCGGGCCTGAGCCTATCGCGCGGGACCCACGACCTCGGGTATCGGCGTCCCCCGTTAGTCTTCGTAGCCATGACGAGCATGTGGAATGCGCCACTGCGTCGCCGGTGGCGTGCAGGTCTGCGAGGCGATGACGGGCAGGCCCGCTTCCTGACCCGTGATTCGCTGCGCTGGGTGGTGCAGAACAGGGCCTATACCCCCTGGTACCTGGTCCGGTACTTCCGGTTGCTGCGGTTCAAGATGGCCAATCCGCACATCATCCTGCGGGGCATGGTGTTTCTTGGCAAGAACGTCGAGATCCATTCGACTCCCGAGCTCGCCCGCATGGAGATCGGTCGCTGGGTCCATATCGGCGACGGCAATTCCATCCGCTGTCACGAGGGTTCGTTGCGGATCGGTGACAAGGTTGTCTTCGGTCAGAACAACGTTGTGAACGCCTACGTCGACATCGAGATCGGGGCATCCACGTTGGTTGCCGACTGGGTGTACATCTGCGACTTCGACCACAAGATGGACGACATCACCGTGGCGATCAAAGACCAGGGCATCGTGAAGGGCCCGGTGCGGGTCGGCCCGGACACCTGGATCGCGACCAAGGTTTCCGTCCTGCGCAACACGATCGTCGGACGCGGATGCGTCCTGGGAGCCCACGCCGTGGTGAAGGGCACTATCCCGGACTTCTCCATCGCCGTCGGATCACCGGCCCGCGTGGTCAAGAACCGCAAGGATGATTGGGCGTCGAACGCGCAGGAGCGTGCCGAACTCGAGCGCGCCCTGGCCGATATCGAACGCAAAAAGGCTGCCGCGCAGGCATCCCGGAAACACTAGTCGGGCAGGAACCCGGCGCGCGTCGGCGTCAGTCGACGGGGAGTGCGGCGACCACGGGGACCGCCGGGTCACGTTCGGGCAGTGGACGTTCGACGATGTCGGGTCGGCCCATTGGACGCCGGATGCGGCGTTTCGCAGCGAGGTAGACCCCGGCGGTGCGTTCGGCGACCTGGTTCCAGGCAAAACCGTCGGCCACCCGGGCGCGGGCGGCGATGGCACGTTGCTGTGCGGCACCTGGATCGCCGAGGACCCCGCGGATCGCGGCCGTCAGACCCGTCACGTCGGCGGGTGCGAAACTCAGCCCCGTCACACCGTCGGTGACGGCTTCACCGAGCCCACCGGCGGTCGACGTGACCAGCGGGATGCCGGTCGCGGCCGCCTCGAGGGCGATCAGTCCGAACGGCTCGTATCGGCTGGGCAGGACGATCGCATCGCAGTCGTGCATCAGCGTGGTCAGGCCGATCCGGTCGACACTTCCGACCCACCGGATGGCCCGTGACACACGATGTTTGCGCGCGACCTCCTGCAGCCAGTCGAGCTGTGTGCCGTCGCCGGCGACAGTCAGTGTGGTGCCGGGGTATGTCCGGCGGATGCGGGCCAGCGCGGCAATCGCGTCCTGCAAACCCTTTTCGTACTCGAGGCGTCCGGCGTAGAGCAGGCTCGGCGGCCCACTGTTGGGGATGCGCTGAGCGAACGGCCAGGCCTGCACATCGATGCCGTTGTTGATGGTGTGGATCTCCGCGAGTTCCGGGCCGAACAGGCGGTTCACCTCGTCGTGCATCGATTGTGAGCAGGCGATCAACGCATCGGATTCGGCGGCGAGCCACCATTCGACCGAGTGGACCTGTCGATTCACCCGACCGCTGACCCAGCCGCTGTGCCTGCCGGCCTCGGTGGCGTGGATGGTGCTGACGAGCGGGACATCGAAGTGTTCGGCCAGCGCGATCGCCGGGTGGGCGACGAGCCAGTCGTGGGCATGAACCACGTCGGGAATCCATGGGCCTTCGGCGTCAAGGTTCTTCCAGTCACCCAACCTGAGCCCGGCGCGCAGGAGTGAGTGCCCCATCGCGAGGGTCCAGGCCATCATGTCGTCGCCGAAGACGAAGTGCGGCGGATCCTCGGCCACGGCGATCACGCGAACACCCTCGTTGTCGGCGTCGGTGCCGGGATGGGTCAGTCCGTCGCTGCCGCCGGGTTGCCGCGATAGCACCACCACGTCGTGTCCGGCGCGGGCGAGTTCGACGGCGAGATGGTGCACATGCCTGCCCAGGCCCCCGACCACCACGGGTGGGTACTCCCACGACACGATCAGAACCTTCATGCTGCCCCCGCCATCCGAATCTCGTGCAATCTCATAGTGATTCCCGCCCCGCAAAATTCAATCGACGTGCATCGAGTCCGGCAAACAGGTTGTCGGCCCGGTTCCATTGCGACGAAAGTTGTGCCGCAACCGATTCCCGCCCTCGGTCGGCGGCATCACAGATCTCCCGTGTCGCGTGGGCATGGGTGTAGAGACGATTGCGGGCGTAATCGGCCGCGGTCTGTTTGGACACCATGAACGGCCAGTCCGATGACAGGGTCATCAGTGTCTCGCGCAGGATCTGATCGCTGACATGATCACGCATGGGCTGTTGATCGCGGCGCTTCTGGACGGTGGCCAGTGCCGCCGACACCACCTCGGCGTTGATCCTCACCAGGTCTTCGACGACCGGACCGTTCCACACCCGCCAGTCCTTGCCGGAACCCCAGGACGACTCGCTCAGCTCCACCGGCGCCCCGACATAACCCTCGTCGCGTGCGGTTTTCAGTGTGCCGACGGTGATCCCGGCCTCGGGCAGGGCGCGCAGGACGGCTTCGAGCCACTGCGGTCCCTCGTGCCACCAGTGACCGAACAGTTCGGTGTCGAACGCGGCGACCACATGTGCCGGACGGCCGATGCGTTCGCTCTCGCTGATCAATCGTTCGCGGACGCAGGTGACGAAGTCGTCGACGTGGCGGCGAAGCGCGGCCTGTGCGCGGGCCGGTTCGTAGGGCTTCTTGTCGGGGCCTGCGACGGTCCGTCCGGTGACCCGCGCCGGTTTCAGGCCGAATTGATGGTCGTACGTATGGAAGTCGCGGTAGGCGCTATTGCCCGGGTAGCCCGATTTCGGTGACCACACCCGATAGGACACCTGCAGGTCGCGGCCGAAGGCGACCACATTGCTGTCGCCGACTGTGCGGCCCAGGCCGGTGTCGCCGTGCAGGGCCGGTCCGTCGACCATGAAGTGCCGGACACCGGCGGCCTGGTAGTCCGTCTCCATGCCCGGCGCGTAGGCGCATTCCGGTGCCCAGATCCCCTCTGGGCGAGTGTTGAACCGTAGCTGCGCGTCGTACAGACCTTCGCGGAGCGAGAAATCTCGCAGTCGGGGATCGAGGAGTGGCGCAAACGGGTGGGCCAGCGGTCCGCCGAGCAACTCGATCGTGCCGGAGTCGACCACTGACCGGATCAGCGCGGAACCACCGTGGCGCCAATGTGTTTCGAAGTCGGTCAATGCAGCTGCGGCACTGCGGTATTCGCGGGTACCGAGCTCGTTGATCGATGCGGTGGGACGTGCTGCGCTGCCGGTGTCGGCGCGGGAGATCGCGGCCTCGGCGCCGCGGAGCTGCCAATCGGCGAGCCATTCGTACATCGAGGTCAGGCAGTGTGGATCGTCGAGCTGGGCGGCCAGGACCGGCGTGATGCCCAGCGTCAGCTGGTCGGTGAAGCCGTCGGCGGCGAGCCGTCGGAGCGCGGCGAACACCGGCTGGTACGACGCGGCCCACGATTGGTAGAGCCACTCTTCGCCGACCGGCCAGCGACCGTGATTGGCCAGCCAGGGCAGATGGGAGTGCAGCACCAGACTGAACATGCCCGGTGCCGGACTCGCCTTGTCTGGCAAGGCGTTGTCTCTCAAGGCTTCACCGCGATGAACAGCAGGTCGAGACTCGCATCGAGGTCGTTGGCAGTGATGTCGAAGTCGGAGGTCCCGACCCCGGCGACGTCGTCGGTCAGCTCCTGCGGCCATGGCTGCCCGGACAGGGCGCGTTCGATCTGGGCGTCGATGAACGAACCATCCCACTTGCTGTCGAGGGTGCGCATCCCGGCGCCGTGGAAGACCCCGAGTGTTTCGGTGACCGTGAAACCGGCGTCCTCGAGGAGTTCGCGCAGCTCGGCGGGATTCAGTTCGCGGGTATGGAAAGGATTGAGGGGGGTGTCGCGGCCGGGGGAGAAGGTGATCCGGTTGGGGGTCGAGATCAGGAGTTCGCCGCCGCGACGTAGGACGCGCAGACATTCGGCGATGAAAGCGGGCTGATCCCAGAGGTGTTCGATCACCTGGAAGTTCACGACCGTGTCCACCGATTCGGCCGCGATGGGCAACTCGATCAGGTTGGCCTGATGGATGGTCAGCTGCGGATAGCGGGCGCGGGTGTGCTGCACTGCGGACAGGTCGTAGTCGACACAGGTGACACCGGTGGCGACAGTCGAGATCAGGTCGGCGCCGTAGCCCTCCCCGGATCCGGCTTCGAGCACGTCTTTACCGCTGCAACGTTGCAGTATGAATTCATAGGCCACCTCGTGACGGCGGAACCAGTAGTTCTCCTCGTCGATCCCGGGAACCGTTCGTTCGCCGGTGAGGGCAAGCGTGGGCGCCGCCGATGCACCCGTGTCGGGCTGGGTGACGGTGTCCTGCGATCCACGCGTGCGGTTGGCCATTTAGGGGAGCCTAGTGGTCGCGGAGTCGGACCTGAAGGGCGACTTGGAACCGGAGTTCAGATCTTCGGCGCGGATCCGTCATGACCGTCGGAATGTGACGGAGGTCATTGTGACAGAATCGGGTGGTCGACCTCCTGTTAGTGCGCGCTAAGGTGGTACAGAACAAGGCGTACTTACCGACGGGTAAGTTGTCCAGAACCCTACGCAGGAGGTCGACGTAGACCCATGACAAATATTGTCGTTCTGATCAAGCAGGTCCCTGACACGTACTCCGAGCGGAAGCTCAGCGATGGTGACTACACACTCGATCGCGAAGCTGCCGACGCTGTGCTCGACGAGATCAACGAGAAGGCCGTCGAAGAGGCTCTGCAGATCAAGGAAGCCAACGGTGGCGAGGTGACCGTGCTGGCCGTTGGCCCCGCCCGCACCACCGATGCGATTCGCAAGGCGCTGTCGATGGGTGCTGACAAGGCCATCCACGTCCAAGATGATGCACTGCACGGCAGCGACGCCATCCAGACCGCATGGGTTCTCGCCCGTGCGCTGGGCACTGTCGAAGGTGTCGAACTGGTCATCGCAGGTAACGAGGCCACCGACGGCCGCGTCGGCGCCGTGCCCGCGATCATCGCCGAGTACCTCGAACTGCCGCACCTGACCCACCTGCGCAAGCTGACCGTCGACGGCGAGAAGCTGACCGGTGAGCGGGAGACCGACGACGGCATCTTCCACCTCGAGTCGGCTCTGCCCGCGATCGTCAGCGTCGGCGAGAAGATCAACGAACCCCGCTTCCCGTCCTTCAAGGGCATCATGGCGGCGAAGAAGAAAGAGGTTCTCACTCTTTCGCTTGCAGACATCGGCGTCGAACCCGAAGAAGTTGGCCTGGCCAACGCCGGATCGACAGTCACCGCCTCGACCCCGAAGCCTGCGAAGACCGCAGGCGAAAAGGTCGTCGATGAGGGTGACGGCGGCACGAAGGTCGCCGAGTTCCTGGTCGGCCAGAAGATCATCTGATCTTTTCCGCCACACCCCACCACATCGACCACCATCCAAGGAGTAAAAGCCATGGCTGAAGTACTTGTCCTCGCTGAGCTGGACGCCGAAGGGGCCCTGAAGAAGGTCACCTCTGAGCTCATCACCGCTGCCCGCGCACTGGGCAGCCCGTCGGTGGTTGTCGCCGGCAAGCCCGGAACCGCCGACGCCGTCATCGACGGTTTGAAAGAAGCCGGCGCTGAAAAGGTCTACGTCGCAGAGTCCGACGCAGTCGACGGCTACCTCGTCACCCCAAAGGTCGACATCCTCGGCACCCTCGTCGAGCAGGCCGCTCCGGCCGGCGTGATCGTGGCTGCCACGGTCGACGGCAAGGAAATCGCGGGCCGTCTTGCTGCCCGTCTCGGTTCGGGTGTCCTCGCCGACGTCATCGACGTCAAAGAGGGCGGCATCGGCGTCCACTCGATCTTCGGCGGCGCGTACACCGTTGAGGCTCAGGCCGGCGGCGACGTCCCCGTGTTCTCGATCCGCCCCGGTGGTGTCGAGGCCGCTCCCGCGCCCGGCGCCGGTGAGCGTGTCGACATCGAGGTTCCCGAGGTTCCCGAAAACGCCGTCAAGATCACCAAGATCGAGCCGAACGTCGGTGGCGATCGCCCCGAGCTGACCGAGGCCACCATCGTGGTCTCCGGTGGCCGCGGCGTCGGCAGTGCCGAGAAGTTCTCCGTTGTCGAAGATCTCGCCGATTCGCTGGGTGCCGCTGTCGGCGCTTCGCGTGCGGCCGTCGACTCCGGTTACTACCCGGGACAGTTCCAGGTCGGTCAGACCGGTAAGACCGTGTCGCCCCAGCTCTATGTGGCACTTGGCATTTCCGGTGCGATCCAGCATCGGGCCGGCATGCAGACCTCGAAGACGATCGTCGCTGTCAACAAGGACGAAGAGGCACCCATCTTCGAGATCGCCGACTTCGGCATCGTCGGCGACCTGTTCAACGTCGCCCCGCAGCTGACCGAGGCTGTCAAGGCTCGTAAGTGAGCGCATAGCGCCGCCGCACTTCGCAGACAAACAGACGACCCTCCACCTTCGGGTGGGGGGTCGTTTGCTGTTCACCCACTCTGCACCGACACCTAACGTGTGCGCAGCCGCCCGGTACGGCGCGGTCGATACACCTATGCCCATGAGGACATCTGCCGCACTGCGCGACACCGCACTCGTCTCCGGCCCCACCTACAGCCTGTATCTGAGCAACGACCCCTCCGACGTCGACACCATCGCCGCCCTGCGCTACCGCGTCTTCGCCTGCGAACCAGGTTTCACCGCGCCGGCGTCGGCCATCGCGGATCAACGCGACACCGATCGCTTCGACGAACATTGCGATCACCTGGTGGTCCGACACAATCTGAGCGGGCACGTGGTCGGCAGCTACCGCCTGTTGCCGCCGCCGGGCGCGATTGCCGCGGGCGGACCTTATCTCGCAACCGAATTCGACATCACCGAACTCGACGGCATCGCACCACAAACCGTCGAGATGGGGCGCGCTTGCGTCGACGTCGCCCACCGATCCGGCGCGGTGCTGGCATTGATGTGGTCGGGCATCCTGGCCTACCTCGAGCACAGCGGATATCGCTATCTCATGGGCGCCACCTCGGTTCCCATCTCCGGCGATCCGTCGCGGGACCGTCCGGGCGCCCAGGTCCGCCGGATCCGCGATCACGTGCGCAACCGGCATGCCGGACCGTGGCAGGCCTTTCCACACCGCCGCGTCGAAATCGACGGAGTGCGTCTCGATGACATCGACCCGTCACCGAGGCTGCAGATGCCGCCACTGCTCACCGGTTACCTCCGAATGGGTGCGTGGATCTGCGGGGAGCCCGCCCACGACCCGGACTTCGGTGTCGCCGATTTCGTGACGGTCCTCGACGGCCGACTCGCCAACCGCAGATACCTGGACCGCCTGAGGCAGGCGACGTCCGGAACAGGGCGATGACCACCGCCGGTACGGCCATCGTGGCCGCGCCCCCAGCGGCTGCGCCCAGTGTTTCCGAGCCCACTGTCTCCGAACCCGCGGTGACCGGATCGCTGCGGCACGGCTGGTTCCCGGTCAGTGGCTGCGACAACAGCTGCGTCCGCCCAGGCGAGCACCAGGCCGGGCGGATTCGGCAGACCCGGCGGATCGTGGCGTTGCCACTGACCATCGGATTGGTTCTGGTGGTCGGTGTTGTCGTGACCTTCCTGCCCAGAGCGCTACGCACCCCGTATCTGCGGTTTGCCGCGCGCCGGTTGCTCGCCGCACTCGGGCTGGCCTTGGACATCGACAATCCGGCCGACGAGACGGCGGGAAGGATTTCAGGTGGCGGCCTCATCGTGGCCAACCACATTTCGTTCCTCGACATCCTGGCGCTGGCCGCGGTCAGTCCGGCACATTTTGTCGCCAAGTCCGAGGTGACCGGGTGGCCGGTGATCGGATGGCTGACCCGGGGTATCGGTGTCATCGGCCTGAGGCGTGAATCCTTGCGGGAATTGCCCGCGGTGGTCGACGAGGTGCGGGCCGAACTCGTTGCCGGGGACAGCGTCGGGGTGTTCCCCGAAGGAACCACCTGGTGCGGTCGCGGCGGCGGCCGATTCCGGCCGGCGTTCTTCCAGGCCGCGATCGATGCACAGGCGCCGGTGCGCCCGATGGTGGTGAGTTTCCACACATCGACAGGCGACGTCAGCACCGCACCCTGCTTCATCGGCGATGACACCATTGCCGACACGCTGCGCCGGGTGCTGCTCGCAAAAGGCCTGACCGTGCGGGTTCGACTCTGTGAGCTGCAGTTTTCCGGCGGTGATCGGCGTGAACTCGCGGCCCGCTGCGAGCGCATCGTGTTCGGGTTGCCGAATCTGAGTGATCGCGCCGACCGCAGCTCGGACGGTGGAAATATCGAGGGCGATGATGCGGTTATCCTTGGTTGGTTATGTTCTCCGCTGATCGCACGCCCATCTACCTCGACCACGCCGCGTCGACCATCATGGTCCCCGCCGCCGTCGTGGCGATGAATGAGCTCTTGGGGATCGCGGGCAACGCCTCGTCACTGCACGGATCCGGTCGCCGGGCCCGTCGTCGCCTGGAGGAATCACGCGAATCGATCGCGGCCTCACTGGGTGCACGGCCCTCCGAGGTGATCTTCACCGGTGGTGGCACCGAGAGCGACAACCTCGCCGTCAAGGGCATTTTCTGGGCGCGCAACAAGAATCCGGAGACTCCGCGCAAGCGGATCATCGCCTCGTCGATCGAACACCACGCGATCCTCGATCCGGTGCTCTGGCTCGCCGATTCCGAGGGCGCCGACGTGACATGGCTCCCGGTCGATGCCCAGGGACTCGTCGATCCGGCAGTCCTTCGCGCCGAGCTGTCAGCCCATGCCGAGCAGACCGCACTGGTCAGCGTGATGTGGGCCAACAACGAGATCGGTGCCATCGAGCCCATCGCGGAGTTGGCCGCCATCTGCCGCGAGTTCGGGGTGCCGATGCATTCCGATGCGATTCAGGCCGCCGGGCATCTGCCCATCGACTTCGGTGCCAGTGGCCTGTCGGCGATGAGTGTCACCGGACACAAGTTCGGTGGCCCCTACGGTGTCGGCGCGTTGCTACTCGGCCGCGACGTCGATTGTGTACCGCTGCTGCACGGCGGCGGACACGAGCGCGATGTTCGCTCTGGCACCCCCGACGTACCGGCCGCGGTGGGTATGGCTGTGGCGCTGGATGTTTCGGTGCGAGAACTCGATGTCACAATGCCTGCGGTCGCCGCGCTGCGTGATCGACTGTTCGAGGTGCTCGCCGAATCGAGCTCCGGATGTGTCATCAACGGACCGATCGGGCCGCAGCGACTTCCCGGAAATGTTCATGTTTCTTTCCCCGGCTGTGAAGGTGATTCGCTGTTGATGTTGCTCGACGCCAACGGTATTGAATGTTCGACCGGTTCGGCCTGCACCGCCGGTGTGGCGCGGGCGAGCCACGTGCTGACCGCGATGGGTGTCTCCACTGCCGATGCCCGTAGCTCCCTGCGCTTTTCGCTGGCACCGTCGACCACGGTCGACGAGATCGAGGCGGTCGGTGCGGTGATCGGCGAGGTCGTCGCTCGCGCACAGGCTGCCGGTATGGCCACGGCGATGGCGGGTGATCGCTGATGCGGGTACTCGCTGCCATGAGCGGTGGTGTCGACTCGGCAGTTGCCGCGGCTCGCGCCGTCGAGGCCGGACACGAGGTCGTCGGGGTGCACCTGGCGTTGTCGACCGCACCCGGCGCCCTGCGTACTGGTTCTCGCGGATGTTGTTCGCGTGAGGACGCCGACGATGCGCGCCGTGCCGCCGACGTCCTCGGGATCCCGTTCTACGTCTGGGACTTCGCCGACCGGTTCAAGGACGACGTCATCGACGAGTTCGTTGCCGCCTACGCCGCCGGGCAGACACCCAATCCCTGCTTGACCTGCAACGAGAAGATCAAGTTCTCCGCATTGTCCGAGCGGGCGATCGCATTGGGATTCGACGCGGTGGCCACGGGCCACTACGCCCGGCTCGAGAACGGGCAGCTGCGTCGGGCCGTCGACGACGACAAAGACCAGTCCTACGTGCTGGCAGTGCTGACCGCAGAGCAGCTTTCGCATGCGATGTTCCCGGTGGGCGACACCCCGAAGGATCAGATCCGCGCCGAAGCCGCCGCGAAAAACCTGTCCGTGGCCGACAAGCCGGATTCACACGACATCTGCTTCATCCCCACCGGAGATACCCGGGCCTTCCTCGGCGCCACCATCGGCGTGCGGCCGGGCAAGGTTGTCGACGCCGATTCCGGCGCCGAGCTCGCCGACCACGAGGGCGTCCACGGATTCACCATCGGTCAGCGCAAGGGCCTCGGTATCGAGGCGCCGGCGACCGACGGCAAGCCACGGTACGTCACCGAGATCGATCCCGATTCGGGCACGGTGACGGTCGGTTCTTCGGAACACCTCCAGGTATGGAGCATCACCGCCAACCGCGCGATCTGGACATCCGGCGAGACGCCGGCCGGGCCGTTCGAGGCGATGGTTCAGGTGCGGGCCCACGGCGGTTTGGCACCTGCGACGGTCGAGGCGATCGACGACGGCACCGACGGTGTCGAGGGTCCGGGAATCCGGATCCGACTGCAGGCCCCACTGACCGGTGTGGCCCGAGGGCAGGCGGCGGTTGTCTATCTACCGGATTCTGTCAACGGCGACCTGGTGGTCGGCAGTGGCCGCATCGTGGTGACCGGTTCGGTCCGCGGCGACCTGGTCAGCAGTTCCGGCGCGTGAGCATCCTGCCAGTCGGATCGGGCACAGGGGTCGGCTCGATGCCGGGCACCGATCCGCGGGTTGCCGCCGAGATCAGTGTCGGTGAAACAGAGTTCGCATTCCTTCCGGAATTGCCTGCTCGTGGGCTTGGTGCCGACATGGTCGGCCGGGCCGCAGTGCTCCTGGTGGACATGCCGATGGACGTCGTACCGTCGGGCTATCGGCTCTCGGGACGCCCATCGGGTCTGAGCCGCCGGGCCCGGGACTTCCTGGCCGCCGATCTCGATGCCTTCGAAGAAGCCTGGGAGCGGGCCGGTCTGACCGGTACCGACCGCACCGTCAAAGTGCAGGCGTGCGGGCCGTTCACGCTGGCCGCATCGGTGGAACTCGCCGGTGGCCACAAGATCCTCCGCGACGTGGGCGCGTGGTCCGATCTGGTCGAATCGATGGCCGAAGGCCTCCGGGTACACGCAAATGATGTCAGCAGGCGAACAGGCGCAAAGGTTGTCGTCCAGGTGGACGAACCGCTGATCGGCCGGGTGGTCGAGGGTTCGATCGAGCCGCTGACCCGGTTCAACATCATCAACCCGATCCCGGTGCAGACGGTCGCCGAGCACTACGACAACTTCATCACCGTGGTGGACCGCCCGGTGATCATGCACGACTGCTCATCCGCAGTGCAGTGGGATCTGCTGGCGCGGAGCCGCTTTGCCGCGATCAGCGTTGATCTTGCGCAGATCCGGACAGCGGATCTCGACGGGATCGGGCTGTTGCTCGACGAGGGCCGCGAGGTGGTGCTGGGCGCCGTACCGTCCACCGCGCCGGACAAAGAACTCGTTGCCGAGCAGGTGGCCGCCAACTGCGCGGAGCTGATCGACCGAATCGGGTTGTCCCGCAAAGTGTTGGCCGAGCAGATCGTCATCAGTCCCGGATGTGGTCTGGCCAAGGCCGACGCCGAATGGGCGAAGACCGCGCTCGCGTTGTGTGGCAAGGCAGCTCAAGGCCTACACGCCGATCCCACATCTGTCTGACCCCCGAGGTCGGACGGGGTTCGGGAACATTTCGGATCGCACGCGACTCTGATCTACATGAGCAATCACCACGCGCGGGTGTGTGAGCACCCCACGCGCAGCAACCGACGCAGACGCAGATCAGGCAGTGCGCTTACGCGTCCACAACTGCCATCCCGCGGTCACGATCAAGGCGCCGACCAGCGAGCCGATGACGCCGCTGATGTGGAATTGGATCCCGTGGCCCGTGACCAGGCTGATCAGCAGTCCGCCGACGAATGATCCGAGCAGGCCGGCGACGATCGCCAGCGTCCAGTCGATGCCACCGGAGGGCTTGCCGAGGATGAGCTGAGCTCCGGCGCCGATGAGCATGCCGAACAGGATGATTCCGATGAGAAGCATGTGCGGAGTATATGCAGTGCGGAGACCCAGATCGCACATTGGATGTGGTTTTGGTCTCACGCGTCCGGATACAACGGACGTCTCGGCGTCAGTCCAGTTCGGCCGGGCGTTCGCCGTCGTCGAGGCGTGTGACGAGTTTCTTCGGAGCGATCATGCGGTAGCTGGCGTCGAGTAATTCGGCCACCTCGGTCCAATCGGGCTTCTTCGACAGATCGAGTCCAAGCCATCCGTAGGGCCCCACATAGGCCGGATAAAAGAACCGGGGATCTTGTTCCAGTGCACTACGTTCGGATTCGTCGACCTTGAAGAGGATCGACGTGTCGAACCTCGGTCCGCCCTTGACGCCCCCGCCGTACGTGCCGAACATCTTTCCGCCACGAAATGTGGGCCTGCCGTGTGCGACGACCTCGGTGGCGTCGGGAAATGCCAGGGCGACACCGCGCAGCCGATTCAGGACCGGGTCATCGTCGGAGAACATGATCGGGTGCGCCATGGTGACAAGGGTAGAACGAGTGGGTGGGGCGTTTCGACTATTCGGCCGTAGCCGGAATGGTCTGTCAGGACCCTCGACTATCTTCAACAGTGTGTCCGACAGTGCAGATATCGAAGAGCCGACGCCCGCGAAGCCCACCCCCTCGGATGTGCGCGAGCAGTGGGCGAGGCTGGCCGAAGAGGTGCGTGACCACCAGTTTCGCTACTACGTCAAAGACGCCCCGATCATCACCGACGGTGATTTCGATGCCCTTCTCCAGAAGCTGCAGCACCTGGAGGAGCAGTATCCCGAGCTGGCGGTGGCCGACTCGCCGACCAAGCTCGTCGGTGGTGGATTCGCAACCGAGTTCAAGGCGGTTGATCACCTCGAACGCATGATGTCGCTCGACAACGTCTTCGACGCCGAGGAGATGCGGGCCTGGGTCGGTCGCGTCGAGGCCGATGCCGGCGTCGGCCTGGAATACCTGTGCGAGCTGAAAATCGACGGCGTGGCGTTGAGCCTGGTCTACGAGAAGGGTGTGCTGGTTCGCGGCACCACCCGTGGCGACGGCCGCACCGGTGAAGATGTCACCCTCAACGCGAAAACCATCAACGACGTCCCGCATCGTCTGACCGAATCGGAGAAGTACCCGATCCCGGATCTGCTGGAGGTCCGCGGCGAGGTGTTCTTCCGGGTCGATGACTTTCAAGCGCTCAATGCGTCGTTGGTCGAGGCCGGTAAGGCGCCGTTCGCCAACCCGCGCAACTCCGCGGCGGGTTCGCTGCGCCAGAAGAATCCACAGATCACTGCGCGCCGTCGGCTTGGCATGATCTGCCACGGGCTCGGCCGGGTCGAGGGAGCCACATTCAAGACCCTCCACGACGCATATCTCGCGCTGGGGGAGTGGGGCCTTCCCGTTTCGAAGCACACCACCAAACTTGTTGGCGCCGATGCGATCCTGGAGAAGATCGATTATTGGGGCGTGCACCGCCACGATGTCGAACACGAGATCGACGGCATCGTCGTGAAGGTCGACGACTTCGGATTGCAGCGTCGCCTCGGCTCCACCTCCCGTGCGCCGCGCTGGGCCATCGCTTACAAGTACCCGCCGGAAGAGGCCACCACCAAGCTGCTCGACATCCTGGTGAACGTCGGCCGGACGGGCCGGGTCACCCCGTTCGCGTCGATGACACCGGTGCTGGTGGCCGGCTCGACCGTGGCAATGGCCACGCTGCACAACGCATCCGAGGTCAAACGCAAGGGTGTCCTGATCGGTGACACCGTCACCATCCGCAAGGCAGGCGACGTGATCCCCGAAGTCCTCGGACCGGTGGTCGATCTGCGTGACGGCACCGAGCGTGAGTTCGTGATGCCCACCCACTGCCCCGAATGCGGCACAGAACTCGCACCCCAGAAAGAGGGCGACGCCGATATCCGTTGCCCGAACAGCCGCTCGTGCCCGGCACAGCTGCGGGAGCGGCTGTTTCACCTCGCCGGCCGGGGCGCCTTTGACATCGAGGCGCTCGGCTACGAGGCAGCGGGGGCCCTGCTGAGCTCTGGCGTGCTGGAGAACGAGGGCGACCTGTTCAGCCTGACCGCGGACGACCTGCTCAAGACCGAGCTGTTCACCACCAAGGCCGGAGCGTTGTCGGCCAACGGAAAACGACTGCTTGCCAACCTCGATGCGGCCAAGAAGGTACCGCTGTGGCGGGTGCTGGTGGGGTTGTCGATCAGGCATGTCGGGCCCAGCGCCGCACGCGCGCTGGCCACCGAGTTCGGGACGCTCGAAGCCATCCAATCGGCGACGGTTGAACAACTTGCCGACGTCGAAGGTTTGGGAAATACGTTGGCGCAGAGTGTTGCCGACTGGTTCACCGTTGATTGGCATCGCGAGATCGTCGAGAAGTGGCGGGCCGCCGGTGTGCAACTCGAGGACGAACGCGACGACTCGATCCCACGCAATCTCGAGGGGCTGAGCATTGTGGTCACCGGATCTTTGCAGGATTTCTCCCGCGACGGTGCCAAAGAGGCGATCCTCGTCCGCGGCGGCAAAGCGTCGGGGTCGGTATCGAAGAAGACCGCGTTTGTGGTCATCGGTGATGCACCCGGCACCAAGGCGGCCAAGGCCGAACAACTCGGTGTCCCGATCCTCGATGAGGACGGTTTCAAAAAGCTCTTGGCGCAGGGTCCTCCGGCGACGGATGACATCGAAGTAGCGAATGACGCCGGTCCGAGCGGTGAGGCGCCGGTCGAACCGAGCTGAACCACTCGGCGAGGTGCCGCTCCCTGGAACGCTCTAGGGGATGGCCGACCACCCACGGAGCCCTCTGAAATTTCATTGCAGATTTGAACTTGTCATGAAATTTCAATCCACCGGCAACCTTGGATTCTGGTTTCGTTCGTATACGGACCCTAGGTTCATTGGTATGACGGACATCGGGATTGAAACCGAACAGGCAGGTCGCACCGCTGAGCTGATCCGCGCAAATCTGGGTTCGCTCTCGCCGGCGGAACGCAAGGTGGCCGATGTGGTGCTTCGCGACCCAGTGGCGGTCATCCACCTGTCGGTAAGCGAGCTCGCAGCGTTGGCCGACTCATCTGGATCGTCAGTGGTGCGGATGTGCACAGGTTTGGGACTGCGCGGTTTCCAAGAACTGAAGATCCTTCTCGCCCAGGAGTCCTTTCCTGCCGAGAAACAGATGCTCGCAGCAATCACCCCGGACGACACGATCGCCGAAGCGGCACGCAAAGTGATCATTGGTACGGCTTGCGCATTGGAGCAAACTGCGTCAGTGATCGACGTCGAGCGGATCACCCGAATAGTCGGAGCACTTCGCGCCGCCGCGCGCGTCCAGTTCGGTGCGGTCGGAACGTCTTCGCCGGTGGCCGCCGACGCCGCGCAACGCTTGGTCACCCTGGGGGTGGACGCACGATTCATACCCGACGTGCACGCCCAACACGTGGCCGCGCGCATGCTCACCCCTGTCGATGTCTTCTTCGCGATCAGTCATACCGGTTCGACCACCGAGACACTCGCAGCGGCGCGTGCAGCCCGTGACGCTGGAGCGACAGTGATCGTACTCACCAGCTTCGCGGCCTCGCCGTTGACCGAGATCGCCGATCAGGTATTGGTCGCCGGGAGTGCTGAAACTGCCTATCGCGTGGAGGCAATGGCCAGCCGAATTGTCCATATCACTGTGATCGACGCGATTTTTGTTGGGCTGTCGCTGCACGACGAGGTTGCCGCGGCCCACCAAAAACTTGCCGCTGATGTAATCATCGAGCATCGCATCTGATGTCCGATCACGTATCAATCTGCCTTCGCCTGGATGCGCTCACCGAGTCTCCTCGCGCGTCCAACGGAACGCAGGCAAGCCAATTCAGCAACCTCACCGAACGTGGGCGCAGCGTGGACCTGTTCGAAACTGCTCTCGAAATCCCGCCGAGCCGCTGTCAACATTCGAGTGGCGGCGGACCCGATGCCTGAAACGCAGCAGATCCATGCGGAGCCCGGACCGATTAAAGCGCTGACGCCCCGAGGCCCCGGCGTTCATTTTGTCGCATACGCAGATTCATGTATTGGAATGGGCGACAGAGAGATCGAGCGCCACCGCACTGTTGTCGACGTGATTCGTCGACTTTCACCAGCCCCGAGTTTCATTGCTTTCCCCGGCGATGCCGTAGCAACAGGCAGCGACGCCGAACAATGGGATACCTGGTTCGACGAGATGAAGTGGGCCTTCGAATCGGGGCTGGAGGTATATCAGGCCACAAGCAACCACCACATTGTCGATCAAGACGGTATCGATGAGTTTCGGCGCCGTTGGTGCGACCTCCCACAGAATGGGCCCATGAGTCAGCAGGGCCTCGCGTACTGGGTACGGCGGGGCTCGCTTCTCTACGTCACACTGCACCAACCAGATCCGCGCGTCGAGTCATGCATGCAGAACGGGATCTCCGCGGTGGAACGTCAGTGGCTGGAGGAGGTCCTCACCACCAACGCCGACGCAACCCACATTGTTGTGGCCGGTCACTACCCGGTTTTTCCGGTGAACGGGTACATCCAGTCACCTATGTGGTGCTTCATCCCAGAAGCGCGTAACGATTTTTGGGAGATTCTGGTCCGTCACGGAGTGACGGCGTACCTGTGCAGTCACGTCATAGCCTTCGACGTCCAGGTTCATCAGGGCGTTTTACAGATCACCACAGGTGGCGCGGGCACCACTTTCGGGCCGGGTGGCTTCATGCCCGGTCCAGAAGAATTCCTACACGCGGTCCAGATCGCATTGGACGGCGCCGGAATGCGGTATCAGGTTCTTGATGGGGCGGGGGTGGTCCGCGAGCACCTCCAGTGGCCACCTCCGCCGCAGCCTGAGCCCCAGCGATTGTCCGCTGTCGGGACCGGTACCCACGGATCTGAAAGCATTCTCTACCTCAACGTGACCGAACCGCAGGACGCGCCATACGACTTCACCGGACTTCGTCCCGAGCCCAATTTTTCGCAGATCCCGTGGCTCGGCTCAGGCGATGGAAGATTTCTGGCAGGAATCGATTCGGCGACATCACAATTATTCGTGCGTTTGGATATTGACGACATAGGACCTCAAACATGGTGGGGCCCAATGCTTGTTATGTCAGACGCAAACGACGTCCAGCTTGCGTTTCACCCGCATATGGGTCCTGGCGGTGTGCTCTATCGCCTTTCGGGGCAATGCCAATGGACATCCATGAGCAGCTGTTCGGCCCGCGGTCTCGAGAGCTATCGCTGGCCAGATGAAGTCTTGCCTCTGCATCCACGGCTCACGCTGACCGCGTGTGGGCTAGACCTCGCCGCCGAACAATAGACCAGCGCAGCGCACAATTCAACGCCTGACCCGTGTCAGAGATTCCGGTTTCCACATCCGAACAACCGTGTCTCGATCCATCCACGCCTGAACCAAACCCATACCAATCCAAGGAGTGAGTCATGTTCACAGCCAGTCAGAACCACGCAGGACCAAACGTGCCACGGAAGCGTTGGCGGCCAACCAAGTACGTCACGGCAGCACTTGCGATTTCACTCGCACTGACTGCCTGTGGCGGGCAATCTGAGACGAGCGAAGGCGGTCAGAGCCCAAGCGTCATCCGCATTGCGAACGACTCCATTGTCAAAACGCTCGATCCGATCGAAAATGCCAGCTACCAAATGGTTCAGGTCACATATCTCTGGGGCGCGTACCTGACGACCTACGGTAGCGGCGACATCGGGGGCCGGCCATTGCTCGCCGAGACCGTAACCCCATCGGATGACTTCACCACGTGGACAGTCACTCTGAAAGAAGGTCTGGTGTTCTCAGACGGATCGCCGATCACATCGGACGATGTCGTCGCCAGCCTTATGCGACTCGATGACCGCGATCAAATTGAAGCCGATGGGTTCGCGGGCCCCTTCTTTGCGAATCTGCAATCCATCTCCGCAAATGACGCCGCGAGCGTCACTTTTCAGTTCGCAGACCCGCTCCCGAACTTCGCCAAGCAGGTCGCGATGCCGCAGATGGTCATTGTTCCCGCAGCCGGTCTCGCACAAGGTAAATCGTTCTGGGAGGCCCCGATCTCGGCTGGTCGCTACGTCATCGATTCGGCCGACCTGATCAACGGGAACGTGAATTTTTCGGCCAATCCCACGTACCTCGATGGGCCGCAGGAAGTCACGAACATAGAAATGACAAGTGTTCCGGAAGCTGCTACCCGTATTGCGCAGCTCTCCCAGAACCAGATCGACTACGCAGAGAACCTGCCGGGCAACCTTCTGCCACAGATCACCGGAGATCTCCGCGTCGACGAGGCGCCCTGGGCTGGGGGATCTTTGTACTTGCTACCGAATGTGCGTGAGGGAGCAATCCTGTCCGACTACAAGGTGCGCCGTGCGATCGACCTTGCTCTGGATCGGCAGCAGATCTCCGATACCGCACTCGGCGGTGAGGTGGCCGGCAAGCCCTTGTTCGGTGTGCCGTGGAACCAGACCAACGAATCCCCGAACGTCGTTTCGTCTGAACCCAATCAAGCTGAAGCCACCGAATTGCTGAAAGGAACGAAGTGCCAGGACGGCTGCGAACTGAGCCTCTACTACTTCAGTGACGCGGTGTGGCAGCTTCCGGTGACAGTGCAGGTGGTAGCCGAACAGCTCGATGCAATCGGCATAGACGTCAAGCTGCGGAGCGTGACCCTCGCAGAGGGCGGAGACACATGGCAGGACGAAGGCGGTGACCTCAACATGGGTTGGACTGGCTTCTACGATGATTCGGCGAACTATCTCAGCGATTACTACATCACTGGTGCCTGGCTCGAGAGCTCAAGTGGGTTCGTCTCACCTGAAATGACAGCTCTTGGCAAGCGCATGGCAGTGGCCGACTCGGCTGAGCTTCCAGCGCTCACAGAAGAGGCCAATGGACTTTTTGCTGCAAATCTCCCGCTGATTCCCTTGACAACCCTCACCTATCTCGCCGGTTCGTCGTATCCGGAGAGCATGCTCACCAACATTCAAGCCGCGTACTTCGACATTCCGTGACGACTCAACTGCTGATCGAGACAGGGGAAAGACCGTGACGACGACAGCAACTCTTCGCGGGCGCACCGTCCGTAGCGACATAGGAGAGGGAAGTAGGCGAGCCATTCGTAGCGTGATCCAGATAGTGGCGAACGCCGTCGCCGTCGCGGTCGGCGTAGTGGTGGTCACGTTCTTCCTGCTTCGCGTGCTGCTGGGCGATCCCGCGTATCAGTACGCGATGGCGCAGAACGGCGGCCGCCCACCCCAGCCAGAAGCAGTGGAAGCCGCGCGACGGTATCTCGGCATCGACACGCCGGTGCTCGTCCAGTTCTGGGACTTTGTCAGCGGTTTGGCACGAGGCGACCTCGGGACCTCCTTGCAAGGTGCGCGCAAGCCTGTCGGTGAGCTGGTGTGGAGCGGGTTTTCCACCACCATCGTGCTGACCATCATCACCATCGTCGTGTCCGTTCTCGTGGGCACGGCGTTGGGGTTGGCTTCAGCTGCTGGGCGTTCACCGTTCTTCGATCACTCACTGCGCATCGGTGCGATGGCGGGGATCGCAGCGCCCGCCGCACTTGTTGGGTTTGTACTGATTTGGCTCAGTAGTACGGTCGGCAGCCCATTCCCAGCCGGGGGATGGGGCCACGGATATCCAGACAATTTCCGGTACATGGTCCTTCCCGTCATAGCCCTGTCAGTGTGGTTTATTGCAGCCATCTTTCGTATCGTGCGTGAGCGTGCCAATGCGGTGCTGGCAGAACCTCATATCGAGGCTGCGAAAGCCCGCGGCGTGCCCACCTCGCGCATCTTGTTCCGACATGTTCTACCGAACTGTCTGCCGACGCTGCTCAGTTTCGTTGCACTCAACACTGCCGGTTTGCTCGGTGGTGCCGTGGTGATCGAGGTGGTCTTCGGTATACCCGGGATCGGACGGACGCTGACATCAGCCCTCACGACAAACGATTTTCCAGTCATTCAGGCCTGCGCGATGATCACCGGACTTGTTGTGGTCGTGTGCTTGGCCGTCGCCCGAATCATCACCCAGGTGATCGACCCGAGGACGCGCTGATGGCAACAAGCACTCTCACTCCAACCACGCAGGCCAACAACCAACCGCCCGAAGGCAACCGGCTGCAATCGGGCTCACGCCTCCGCGGGCGCGTGCGCGTGACCGAAGGGACGATCGGCGGAGCACTGCTGCTGCTTTGTGCCGGTATTTTTGTACTCGGCCCGATTCTCTATTCGACGAGTCCCACCGCCATCGGTACGCCCATGCTTTCACCGTCTGCCAAGCACTTATTCGGCACCGACGAACTCGGCCGGGACATCCTCGCACGAGTACTGGTGGCCGGAAGACTAGACCTTTCGATCGTAGTGGTCAGCGTCGCGGGAGCTTTGGTCGTCGGGATCGCCATCGGCCTCGTCGTTGCGATACTCCCTCGATTCGCTCGAGAGTGCGCGATGCGGGTCATCGAGGCGGCGATTTCGATTCCCTATCTTGTTCTCGTGCTTGGTATTGCAGCGCTCTTTCGGACCCAACAGATTATTCCGGGGATACCTTCCGGTGTTGTGGGTATCGTCATCGCGCTGATCATCGGCGGCTGGGCGCCCTTCGCCAACTTCACAATCGTCCAAGCACTATCCGTGCGTCAGCGAGAATCGGTGATCGCGGTACGCACACTGGGTTTCGGGGAACTCCGCATCCTGCGCCGCCATATTGCACCGGCTGTGATGCCGGTCAACATCTCGTACGCCGCAACACAGGCCGTTGCCAATGTCGGTGCTCTCGCCAGCCTGGCGGTGCTCGGTGTCGGCGTGCAGGAGCCCAGTCCAGAGCTGGGGCAGATGATGCAGCGGGGTATCGGGCTGCTTCCGACCGCACCCTGGATATCGCTGATCCCTGGGGCCGTCATTCTGGTAATCGGGATTGGTTTCGGGCTGATTGCTGATTCGTACACGACGAAAGATAAACGATGACCGAACCTGTTGCCCTTGCAGTCGATGACCTTCAAGTGACCGTCGGGAATGTCCGAATACTCCACGGTGTCAATTTTGCTGTACACCCCGGTGAGGCCGTCGGCATTGTTGGTGAAAGCGGTTCAGGTAAGACCATGACAGTGCGTACAGTCACCGGGCTCCTGCCGATGATCAACGGCAAAATCACCGGCGGGCGCGTAACGGTCGATGGGGAGGATGCCACCAACGCCACTGCGCGTCGTTGGCGACGCTGGCAAGGCAAGACGATCGCGTTTGTACCGCAAGCGAGTATGTCCAGTCTTGATCCCATGATGTCCATTCGACAGCAACTCGTCGAAACCATCCGGATATCCGATCGACGGTCCGGTGTTGGACAGCAAGTCACCGAGCTCCTCGAGTCCGTGCACCTCGACCCGGACGAAGCCACTTTGCGGAGCCGCCCGCACGAGCTGTCGGGTGGTATGCGCCAGCGGATCATGATCGCGCTCGCGCTCGCGACCAAACCTCGAATCCTTGTTGCGGACGAACCGACAACCGCGCTCGACGCGACTGTGCGCGCCTCCATTCTCGATCTGCTCACTACGCTTCGCAGAGAACGCGGTTTGGCCATGATCATGGTCTCGCACGACATCGAGGCCATCGCCGGCGCAACAGATAAGACAGTTGTGATGTACGCGGGTCGTTCAATCGAATCGGGCCCCACTGCCGAAGTGATTGCAGCTCCTGTTCACCCGTACACATCGGCTCTGTTGTCGGCGATGCCCTCGCGCACAGAGCCAGGTTTGCCATTGCCTGTCATTCCAGGCCACACCCCCAGGTTTGCAGACCTTGTGCCAGGCTGTGCTTTCGCTTCGAGGTGCAGATTCGTCTCACCGGCATGCCGTGGCAGTCATCCCCCGACGATCACGATCACACCGTCCCGCAACGCTTCCTGCGTACTCGCCAAGCCCGGAAAGTTCAGCGAACTATGATGAGAACCGCACACGAGACCGAAATCGTCGTCGAGGGCCTTGATTTCGCTTACGGGAACAAACCTGTGCTGCATGGCATCGATCTTCGGGTGTCGTCACGAGACCGTCTCGGCGTTGTCGGGGAGTCGGGTAGTGGCAAGACCACACTTGCCAAACTCCTTGTGGGCGTTATGCACTCCGATCGCGTGACAGTGGACGGACGCCCATGGCGCACCTATTCGCGCCGCAGTGATACGCGGCGTTGTGTCCAGGTCATCCAGCAAGATCCGTTCGCATCGTTGACCGCACATCTGTCTGCGATCAGTGCTGTTACCGAAGCGGCGCAGGTGACGCAGCGAATTGGACGTCGCGAGGCCAAAGAGCTCGCAAGCGTGCTTCTTGACTCCGTAGGTATCGGGCCGCAGCTGGCCGTCAAGAAGCCGACGGCGCTCAGCGGTGGCGAGTGCCAGCGGGTCGCGATCGCCCGCGCATTGGCCGCGCGCCCGTCATTGCTGGTAGGAGATGAACCGACCTCCGCACTCGACCTCTCGATACAGGCTCAGGTACTGAATGTCTTGCTTGATCTCACCGAGAACCTCGGGCTGGTCCTTGTCTCACATGACTTGGGAGTCATCCGGCACCTCACCGACCGTGTGGTTGTCATGCAGCACGGGCGGATCATGGAACAGGGGCCGACACGGGAGGTACTCGAGAATCCCACACACCCGTATACGCGACAGCTCGTCTCCGGGATGCCTTGGATGTCGACCACATGAGCGGCGCACCGGGTTTGGTATTCGATTGTGACGGCCTACTGGTGGACAGTTCAGCCGCGTGGACGAGTGCGTTCGATTCTGCAGCGCTTCAGGTTGGGTATGAACTCTCTGCCGTGGATCATGTTCGGCTGCTGGGCAGCTCAGTCGGCAGCGCCGCTGCGTTGATTGCCGGGCTGGCGCACGATCCGACATCACGGTCGATGCTCGCCGACGTGATCTTGTCGGCACTTTCCGCCTCCGTCACGTCGCAACCGCCGGTCGTACTGCCGGGCGTCCACTGTCTGATCGACTCCCTGTACGGACGACTCCCGATGGCTGTGGCATCGAATGGACCTACAGAGATTGTCAATCTGGTGCTCGAAAAGACTGGATTGCAACCGGCCTTCGACGCAGTTTGTACCGCAGACATGGCGGCCGCACCGAAACCCGATCCGAGTGTCTATCTGACCGCGTGTGAGCAACTCAAAGTAGATCCGCGCTCGTCGACAGGACTGGAAGACTCGCCCATCGGAGCTCGTGCTGTCATCGGCGCCGGGATGAGCCTTGTGTTGGTAACAAAGGTCCCGGATGCATCCACCAGAACGGTTTGGCCCGCCCCGGCACTGTCTGTTCTCACGGTTCCTCGACTCGATGACGCTCGGGTGCTACCGCACCTCTTCCGTGATCGTCGATGACATGAGGGCAGGGCAGACCGCACAACCGCATCAATCAGCTGAAGGCTCACCATGGTCTTGGTGGATCGTCAGGCGCGGCCAGGGTGGTTGTCTGAGTACTGCGGCAGAACCCAGGGTTGCCGCGATCAGGCCGGTGATCACGCCGATCAGGGCGATGCGTCCACTGTCGATGACCGGGGTCGACGTGGTGGCTCCGTTTGTCACCGTGAACACCCCGACTGCCACCGGCTTGCCTCGTCGGCTCCTACCGGACACCGGGATCACCGTCGTGTGCTCGTCAATCGTGATGGTGCCATCGAAGCGAGAGCACACACTTTCGGTGCCGTCATCGTCCATCTGCATTGACTCTCCTTGTGCGACTTGGTTGTACGGCGGTCCTAAATTCGGCGATGGTGATTCAACTGCGTTCGGTGTGGGGCCTCGGTCTGCCGATTCTCCTCACCGTGGCTCTACTGTAAAGCAGCGCCGGAGCCACGAATCGCTATCGAGCACAGCGCGCCGGCCGATAGGTGTGGGATGGTTCGTGAATCCGTGTGGGACGTCGGGGTAGAGACGTAGGTCGACGTCGTTGCCTGCTGCCGACAGTCGGGCCACCATCGCAAGGTTCTCGGCCAGCAACACATCCTCGGATCCGATCACCACCAGGGTGGGAGGCAGATCGCGCAGGTCGGCGAACGTCGGAGAGATGTCAGGGATCGTGCGATCGTTGACATGGCCGACGTACGCCTCGATGAATATTCGTCGGCGATGGTGCGGCCGGCGGGGTGTGGGCGCTCACGTCGTAGGTGTCTGCTTCCAAGACGGCGCCTAGAAATGACTTCGCCCGGTCTCGATCACGAACGCGCAGCAGCGTTGTCATGACCAATGTTGATCCCGCGGACATGCCGCCTATCGCGAGCTTTGTGGTGCCGAACCGTTCGGCCGCGACGTCGAGTAGCCAGACGGCGACGGCTTCACAGGCCTCGGGCGCTGCCGGCCAAGGGGACTCGGGTGCGAGCCGGTAGTCGACGCTGACCACTGCCGCGCCGACGGCGTCCGCGAGTCGTGTGTTTCTTGCGTCAGCCTGGGCGGCTGAGGCCATGTAGAAGCCGCCACCGGGTATGTGAGGTAGAACCCGGTGACGTCCCCGTCTTTCGAGATGATGATGCGCACGGACAGTTCTCGGCCGTCGACCTCGAGCGCGTGCTCGACGGACCGGGTTGTCGAGGTGGGATCTACGGTCCTGGCGGCTCGTACCGCAAGCAACTCCGGTAAGGAGGCCGGGCCGGCGCCGGCCACCCGCGTCTCATAGAACGCTCGCGTGGTTGCCACATCGTCAAACCGAAGCTGGTTCGAGTAGATCTGCCAGTGCGAGTTTCAACTATTCACCCAGCCGTTCGTTGGAATGTTCTCGTCAATTTACTTGCGCTGCAGGGATCTTACCCGCTGCCTGAGGGCCCACGGGCGCATCCTGCCCGAGTACATCGGTGCAGACGGTGACACGTGCGTCGTGCTCACGAAGTTCGCGCAGCACGTCCTTCGGTGCGCCGGGATCGGTGATCAGTTGCTCGAAATCAGTCAGGGACGCAGCCCAATGCAACGCGGTTCGGCCGAGTTTGCTGTGATCGGCGAGGGCGATCCGTCGGCCCGATGAAGCGAGCATGGCCTGCTTGCACGCGACGACGTCCTGCTCTTGGTGGTACATCCCACCGGCATCGATTCCGGAGAACGAGAAGAACCCGATATCGGCGCGGATACGCCTCGCCGCAGCCTGGCAATCGACGCCGAGGAGCGAGGCGAGCCGACTGTTGTACTCGCCTCCGAGTACAACCAGGACCACGTCCGACCACTGCGACGCAGTGGTGATGATCGGGACGAAGTTGGTGATCAGGGTCAGCGGGCGGATCTCCTCGAGGAGATCCAGCACGTGGAGATTGGTCGTCGAATTATCCAGTAGCACTGACATTCCTGGCTCGACGTACTGCGCGGCCAACCGTGCAATCGCCCGCTTCTCTTCCAGCGCATGGCTCATCCTGAACTCGACACTGCTCTCGAACACACTGGAAGGTTGCGCGGTGACGCCGCCGTGAAACTTCCGGACAACGCGCTTTCTCGCCAGCGCATCCAGATCTCGATGCATGGTCACCAGGCTCACACCGAACAGTTCCGCGAGTTCTTGTGCGGTGGACGTGTTGTGTGTGAACAGATGATCGGCAATGGCTTGCTGGCGTCGTGCCGGCGGGGCGGCTCTGCTCGAGCTCACTGACGGTCTCCTCGATCTGGACACAGGGGATGGATTGGGGATACACCGAGCCGATCTCCATGACCGTAGCATTGTTCAACGTTCGTCCATGGATGCTTCTCTACCCGACGACGACCGCAATGTGATTGCAGTACAGCTGCTTTCGTGCCGATGTGCGCGAAGGAGTCCGGTAGCCAGACGCGCGAAGTCCGTTAGCGTAACTAATGGTTAAATCTTCATGATTTGGTGAAAACTACCCATTTTCGTGCGACATACTGGGACGGCGGACCCTGGTGTCCGCCTCTCGCCGGTCTGCTCAAGGCCTAAATTCATCCCCTAAAAGAGGAGTGGCTCCGCAATGCGCGGTCTCGTTCGTTCACGTTCAAAAGTTGTGAAATATGCTGGGGCGCTTGCAGTTATCGCCATGATGTCGACCGCTGGATGTTCCGGTGCCGTGGGAGGCGGTGGCAGCGGCTCAGCCGCAGGCACGGTGGTCCAGTACAACAGCCCGGACGAGTGGGCAAACTACAAGGACGTCCGAGCGGCATTCGCCGAGCAGACGGACATCACTGTTCCCGCCGATGTCAAGAACAGCGGGCAGAGTCTCTCCGCGCTGGCAGAGCAGAAGGACCATCCGCAGGCCGATGTGGCCTACTGGGGACCGACCTTCGGTGTCTCTGCAGATCAGCAGGGTCTGCTGGAACCCTATGTGCCGGCCGGGGCCGACGAGATCTCGAGCGATCTGAAGGCCGCCGATGGTTCATGGAACGTCGCGCACTACGGCGTGGTGTCGTTCCTGGTGAACAAGAAGGCGCTCGGCGGGCTTCCCGTGCCGCAGAGCTGGGAAGATCTTCTCAAGCCCGAGTACAAGGACATGGTGTTCTACGCCGATCCGGGAAAGGCAGCGATCGGGTATTACACGGCGGCGGCGGTCAATCTTGCTCGCGGCGGGTCCATGACCGACTGGTCGCCGGCTCTCGACTACTTCGCGAAACTGAAGGCGAACGGTGGTCAGGCGCCCGTCAACACCACGCCAAGCAAGGCAGCTTCGGGTGAGTATCCGATTCTCGTCGACGCTGACTTCAACGGTTACGCACAGAAGTACAACCAGAATGCCGACATCGAGGTCGTCCTTCCCTCGGACGGAACCGTCAAGGTCGCTTACGCGTTGAGCCTGGTCAAGAACGGGCCGAACCCGGACGGCGCGAAGAAGTGGATCGACTTCCAGTTCTCGGACGAGGGGCAGAAGCTCTTCGCTGAGTTCTACGTGCATCCCGTTCGAGGTGAGATGCCTGCCGACATCGCGGCGAAGATCGCTCCGAGTGAGGCGTACGACGCGGCGCAGTCGCTTGACATGACCGAACTCGCGGCGGCGCAGACCGATTTCGTCGCCGAATACACCGCTGCAATCTCGGGCTGACCATGCTCATGACCGGCCCGAGCCCCAACCGCACCGGCCGGCCGAGGTCGCGCGTCCCGCGTGGCCTCGGCGTGATGGTGTGTTCCCTTCCCGCAGTCGCCTTTCTGGTGCTGTTCATGGTGGCTCCACTCACATCATTTCTGGTCCGCAGCGTCACGGGATCCGGTGGGGGATTCACCTGGCAGTACTACACGGAGATCTTCACGGTGGCGAATTACCGTACCGCCCTGGTCAATTCACTGTGGCTTGCGATCGCCTCCACCGTGGTCACCCTGATCGTCGCCCTTCCGGCCGCGCTTCATCTCGCCCGACTCAGCGGTGGCCGGGCGGCGGGCTTCGACGCGATCCTGACCTTCCCGCTCTCGCTACCCGGGCTGGTGATCGGATTCTTCGTCATCGTGCTGTTCGGCCGCGCCGGTTTGGCGCAAGCCGCCGGGACCGCGTTGACCGGACAGCAGATGCTGGTCATCGCCTACTCGATGCCCGGTCTGCTGATCGCCTATCTCTACTTTCAGCTACCTCGTACCCTGGGCATTCTCCGCGGTGCGGCCAGCGGCCTTGATACAGACCTGAGTGCGGTCGCCCGCACCTTGGGTGCGTCACCGGTGCGGATATTCACAACGGTGGTCTTGCCTGCGTTGTGGCCGGCCATCCTGTCCGCGGCCGGGCTTGCGGTCGCAAGTTCGCTGGGGGCTTACGGAACCGTGGCCGCGCTCTCCGAGGGTTTCCGGGTCTTGCCGCTGGAAATCGCGGAGCAGGGAACAGCTCTGCAGAACACTGCGCTGGCCGGCGCGATGTCCATCACTCTGGCGGCGGTCGCCCTCGTCTTCACGCTCCTCAACACGGTGGGCGAGCGTCTCATCGCGAAATCGGAGCGTGCAACATGAGTATGCGTACAACTCTGACGGCGCCGGTCGACCCCGTCGATTCGACTACTCCATCCGATCGCCGATCACCCCGCCCGGCTCCACGCCGAGCACAGCGTGCCCGGCGCCGTTGGGTCACCGGATCCGCGGCCTGGTTCTGCGTCGTCTTCTCGATATTGCCGATCGTGGTAACCGTTCTCGTCGCATTCACCGACAATTGGAACAACGGTCCGCTCAGCGGTGGTCTCACCACCAAGTGGGTCGACGAGGCGCTGACGACATTCGTTCCGGCCCTGTCGATCAGCCTGCAGGTGGCGCTCTACACGCTGGTGATCGGCATACCACTCGGGATTCCGCTGGCGTTGCTCTTTGCCCGCAGTCGGCTACCCGGCATCGGGATCGTCAGATGGGTGACAAGTCTCCCGTTGGCCGTTCCCGGAATTGCGGTCGGGTTGGCCCTGAGTGCCATGTATCCACAGATGCAGCGGTCGGGGTGGTTGCTGATTTGCGGCCACGTGGTCGTCACGATGCCTTTCCTGGTCGCCGCCCTCACCCCGGTCCTGCGAGACCCGGACCTGCGTGAGCTCGAACAGACCGCGGCGACGCTGGGGGCAGGGGTGCTACGCCGACTGCGTACCGTGACGCTGCCGCACATCCGGCCGTCGTTGCTTGCGGCGGCGCTGATGGTGCTCACGTTGAGTTTTGGTGAGTTCAACTTGACGTACTTCCTCGTCAATCCGGCACAGCAGACACTGCCGGTCGTGCTGTTCAGCTCCTTCGTCTACGGCCAAACCTCCGCTGGTGCGGCGTTGACGCTCTGGTACTGCGCTGCGGTGATTCCGATGGCGATCGCCCTTCACATTCTCGGCACACTGACGGTTAGGAGATCGAAATGACCTCAAGGACAGAAGGATCCGAATCCTCGGTACCCGCCGTCGAGGCCGCCGCGCTGGTCCGGCGCTATCCCAAATCGGATCGCGACGCAGTCAGTGGAGTGAGCTTCAATGTCTCCTCCGGAGAGGTACTGGCGTTGGTCGGACCCTCGGGCTGCGGCAAGTCCACCACTCTGCGAATGATCGCCGGACTGGAGCCACTCGACGGCGGTACGTTGTCGCTCGACGGTACCGATGCCACCGGAACCCGTCCGGAAGGCCGTCGAATCGGTTGGGTTCCACAGAGTTACGGATTGTTTCCGCATATGAGTGTGGCTGCCAACGTGGGCTACGGACTCAGCGCCCGTCGCGTCTCCAAAGGCGAACGTGTCGCTGCCGTCGCCGAGGCCCTGAGGTTGGCCCGTGTCTCGGAGCTGGCCGAGCGGTCCCCGCGGCAGCTGTCCGGCGGTCAGCGCCAACGGGTTGCACTGGCGCGAGCCCTCGCCACCGATCCGCGAGTGCTACTTCTCGACGAACCCCTGGCCGCGCTGGACCCGCAACTTCGCGATGAATTGCGCCTCGAACTTGCCACGATCCTGCGCGCTTCGGGGCGCGCGACGATCCTGGTCACACACGATCAGCAAGAAGCACTGGCCCTCGCTGATCGCATCGCAGTCATGCGCGACGGTCGAATGGAGCAGTGCGCCACGGCTCGAGAACTCTGGCAGCAGCCTGCCAACGCATTCGTCGCGGCCTTCCTCGGACGCGCCGCACTGGTGAGCGGCAGCGTCACACGGAACCGGACAATAGCGGTCCACGGCGGTTGGGAGATCCCCATCGACCAGCTTGCCTCCAGTGGCCTGGTCGCCGGTCAGAACTGCGAACTCGTCCTCCGGACACGCAGTTTCACTCATTGCACCGAGCCGGGGGCCGGCCTGCCGCTGCGCGTTGTCCAGAGTGAGTACCTCGGGGATCTCGTGCGGGTGCACGGCCGGATCGGTCTCTCCGACACTGCGCTGACAGTGGAGTTGCCGTCATCGATTGCTGTCACCGACTGGATCGGACTCGTACCTGTTCCCGGATCGATCACAGTCAATTCTATTGCCGACGAGAGGGTTTCATCATTACCACCACACTAGAGGTGCAGGGCGGCCGGGAGACGCTGATCCTGTGGGACCTCGACCGCACGCTGCTCGACGTAGGGGGCGTGGACCGCGAAGTCTGGTTCGAACTGTGTTCCGAAATAGTGGGCCGCCCCATCGCCGACGCAAAGGTCATCGAGGGAAGCACCATCCGAGGGTTGCTGCGCGCGATATTGCAACAGTTCGACGTCCCCGAATCCGAGGCTGACCAACTCCTGCCCCGGGCGTTGGCCCGAGAGGTCGAACTCCTCCGAGAACGCCGTGCGTTGCTGGTGCAACGAGGCCGCGCATTGCCCGGCGCCAAGTCGGCGATCGAGGCCTTTTCGCGCTACTCGCACATATATCAATCAGCACTCACCGGAAATCAGATCGAAGTAGCCGAAATCAAATTGGCGGCGTACGGACTGCTCGACGGACTCGACCTGGAGCAGGGAGCCTTTGGCAAGGACACGATGAAACGACCTGACTTGGTTCCCATTGCCATCGCCAAGGCGGAACGTCGATTGGGTCGGCGCGTCGATCCTGCTGACGTGCTCTTGATCGGCGACACCGTACTCGACGTCGAGGCGGCTCGACGGAACGGTGCCCGGGTCGTGGCTGTCAGCACCGGAACCGCTGATGCAGAATCGTTGTCCGCCGCCGGAGCGGATCTGGTCGTCTCCAGCCTGGAGGATCTCTGCAACACCGTTCGTAACACCCCAACATTGGATGGAATTCTGTAATGCCATACGACAATTGCTACGAACTGGTTCAGATCAGCGACACCCATCTGCTCGCTTCGGGCGAATTGCTCGAAGGGCTCGACACACAGGCCCACCTCGAACTTGCCTGCGACGCGATCCGCGCAGCCGAGACCACGTTCGACGCGATCCTACTGACCGGCGATCTGGTGGATGGAGGCGGACGCGAAGCCTACCAACGACTCTCGTCCCTCATCGGTGATCTGAGTGCGGACCTGGGTGTACCCGCGATTTACCTGTCCGGCAACCATGATGATCCCACCCTGTTCGCCGAAGAGCTGGGAACGCCGGTTTCAGCTCAGGGAACACTCGACTTCACCACACACGTCCGGGATCTGCGAGTGATCGGATTGGACAGCAACGTGCTGGGCGCCGGACACGGGGAGATCCGTCCCCACCAGTTCGAATGGTTGGCAGAAACGTTGAGCACCAAGGCCGCCGACGGTACGGTGCTGATCATCCATCACCCGCCGATGCCTGCCACTTCGCCGTATCTCGAGGACTACATCCTCGATCCCGACGATCGGGAACAGCTTGGCGAACTTGTTCGCGACTCGGATGTGCGAATGATCGTCTCCGGTCACTACCACCAGCCGGTCGGCGCTGTGCTCGCCGGAATCCCTCTCTGGGCAGGTGGCGCAGTGTCATACACCGGCAGCGCCTTTGCTCCGAGCGGGCTGCATCAGGGGCTACGCATGCCGATGATCTCGAAGATTCAACTGCATCCAGACACCGCTTTCGGAATGGCTCATCCGTTGCTGACGGAGGCGCCGGTCTACACGATGTCGAGCGAGTAGGGGACAACCTCTCGCGCGCGTTCGGCAGTCAGGGCGGGCAGTCGACGGCGGTCAGGGCGGGCGTTCGATCATCAATCGATTCTGGGCGGACACCAGGCCCGCAACGTTCGATGTTGGCGAGGAAATCGCGGCTGGTGGTCACCCGTTTCGGGTGATGCGCGCGGCGCCGCCGCTGCCGATGCTGGTAGTCGGGCGCGTTCTGGGCGTCGGGGCATACCAACCGATTCGGGGGTCCGGCAATCGATATCCGCGGCTCGGTGAGTGATCGGCGAGCGGCTGTCGTGTGGTGTCGGGGCGCGCAGTCATGAGCGACCACCAGGAGACCATCCATTCGGCGGTTCCGCTGGTGCTCGTTGGTTCGGTGTTCGTCTATTCGATCGTGTCGGCGCGACTGGATCGGGCGCGGGTGAGTGCGCCGATGGTGTTCGTGGCGATCGGGGTGCTGATCGGGGCCTCCGGTCTCGGGCTCGTCCAGGTGGATCCGGGTGGCCACTGGTTGCTGACGGTCGCCGAGTTGACCCTTGCCCTGCTGCTGTTCTCGGACGCCTCGCACTTGCGACTGCGCGACGTCGAGGGCGATTCGGGACCGCCGACCCGGTTGCTGCTGATCGGCTTGCCGCTCACTCTGCTCGCGGGCACCCTGCTCGCATTCTGGATGTTCCCCGATCGTGGCTGGGTGGTGGCCGCGCTGATCGCCGCACTACTCGCACCGACCGACGCCGCACTCGGTGCCGTGGTGGTCAGTGACACCCGGATCCCCGCCCGGATACGCCGGATGCTGAATGTCGAAAGTGGACTCAACGACGGCATGGCCACGCCGGTGGTGATGGTGCTGATCACGGTGGTCGCGTCGGAGGCGGGCAAGCTCGGTTCTCTCGATTGGGTCCTCGATGCCGCCTGGGCGATGTCGGTTGCCGTGGTGGTCGCGATTGTCGTCGGCGGTGGTGGCGGCTGGGTGCTCCGCTGGTGTCGCAGCCGCGGGTGGACGTCACCGTTGTCGGAGCAGGTGGCCGTGCTGACGATGGCGCTGCTGTGTTATCTGGCCGCGACCGAGATCGACGGCAACGGGTTTGTCGCGGCGTTCGTGGGCGGGATGGTCTTCGGATTCGCAACGCCGCCGTCGCTGCGCGTGCGGTCCGAGTTCACCGAGACGATGGGGTTGTTGGCGTCCTATGTGGTGTGGATGGCGTTCGGCGCCACCATGGTCGGGACGGCGCTCGAGCACGCCACCGTGCGGACCGTGGTGGTCGCGGTCGGTGCGTTGACGGTGGTCCGGATGGTTCCGGTGGCCATCGCGATGGCAGGCGGTCGGTGGGGATGGCAGACGATCCTGTTCGTCGGATGGTTCGGCCCGCGGGGACTGGCGACGGTGATCTTCGTGATGATCGCGGCGCAGGAACTGGGGACGACCGCGGTCTCCGATCACCTGATCGAGGTCGCCTCGCTGACGGTTGTGTTCTCGATCCTCGCGCACGGCCTCAGTGCGTTCCCGCTGGCGGGGCGATACGGGCGGTGGGCTTCGGCCCTGCCCGACGATGCCCCTGAGCGGGTGGCGGTGACGGCGGTTTCGACCCGAAGGGTGATGCTGCACCTCGCCCCCCGCGGTGCCCACCGCGGTTCACCCTCTGATCAACCGTGAACCGAACGGGCCGGTTGGGCGG
This sequence comes from Williamsia sp. Y844, assembly GCF_056786475.1. NCBI lineage: Bacteria > Bacillati > Actinomycetota > Actinomycetes > Mycobacteriales > Nocardiaceae > Williamsia > Williamsia sp. Y844. The sequence continues at coordinate 200,354 of NZ_JBXCJB010000001.1, read as the reverse complement.
ATTCACGACACGGACATTGTCATTTACTCGACATAAAGCATCTCAAATGTTGCGATGGAGGGACGGAGAAATAACAAAAACATTCCAGGATGGTGAAGGTTATGAAATCTGCACGGAGGGGATTCGTGGTTTTGGCCGCGACTGTCACAGCGTTTACTGCATTTCTGGCGCCTGCAGCAATCACACCGCCGCCCGCCGAGGCCGAACCGGGAGCCTCGACCGACGCATTCCTCGCGGCCGATCCGATAGGTCGCTACATCGTGGTCCTCGGTGCGCGCATGGATCCCGGCGGGGACCCGCCGCCGATCCTGCAGGATCGCCTTGACCGGGCCGCGGCGCTCGCTCGCGCGCACCCACTCAACCGGATCATCGTCACCGGTGGAAACACCTGGACGCTGCCGATATCAGAGGCCACCTTCATGCACCTCCAGCTCGTCGAACGGGGAGTTGCGCCCTGGCAGGTCATTGACGAGCACGCAGCCATGAGTACCAACGACAACGCGATCCGAGTTGTTGCGATGCTCAAAGGCCTCGGAGCCACCGGCGCGGTCATCGTGACCAACGGCTTTCATATGCCTCGCGCCATGAAAGCGTTCAGAACTCAAGTGGCCGAACAGAATACAAACATCGCGGTCGAACCCGCGTACGCCTGACCGGGGCGCCGCCCGCACCCCCGCGACCCGCCTTCTCGCGGCTGTGGCGTCAGCTCTGCGAGAGCACCGTGGTGACGATTTTCGCCAGGTAGCCGATTCGGGCGATTTCGGACGGCCGGAAGTCTGGGCCGCCCGGTCGTCCGAGCAACAGCGCCTTGCCGGGCGTGCCGATCGGAGCGGCGGCCAGCCGAATGTCCATGTCGCGCCACGATTGGGGGACCCAGGGCGCTTCGGGATTTAGCTCGGCGGTCTCGGCGATGGGCAGCCAGCTGGCGTCGGTCAGCTGGGTCTCGGGAGCACTCGAGCTGCCGAACAACTGGATTGCGCCGCCGCCACCGCCAGCGGTGATGATGGTCGCCCAGTCGACTCGGAGCACTCGCGGTGCGGAATCGACCAGCACCTGCAGGCGATCGCGGCCTGCGCGGGCGATGTCGTTGACCAGTTCGAGTTCGCGATGGGTTTCGAGCAGACCGGTATACGGCCGGATCGAGTCGACGCGAACCCCGTCCACCTTCTCCGCTGCCGTGATCAATGTGTCGGGCAATGCGCTGCGGGGGACCTCGACAACGATGTCATCGACCGCGTAACCCTCACCTCGCTCGACGACGTCGAGCGAGAGGATGTCGGCGCCGACGGAACCGAGTGACACGGCCAGCAGACCGAGTGAGCCGGGACGATCTTGCAGGTAGACGCGCAACAGGTAGGACACGCCGGTCATTCTCCCACCGGAGTTGGTCCGGCGCTGTTCAGGCGCCGGACATCGAGGTCCAGGGCGCGTGATAGGAGGAAGGGTCAGTTCTGAGGGGGATTCCCGGCGAGCGGTTCGACGACGACTGCGGTGCCGTATGCGCAGACCTCGATGCCGGTGCCTGCATACTCGGTCGTCTCGAATCGGAATGCCACAACAGCATTGGCGCCCCGATGTTGAGCTTCGGTGGCCAGACGTGAGAGTGCCTCTTGGCGGCAATCGTGCAGCAACTGGGTGATGCCCTTGAGTTCTCCACCCACCATCGACTTGAAGCCGGCGCCGATGTTCGATCCGAGGTGGCGTGAACGAACGGTGAGGCCGAAACACTCGCCGATCGTATTGGCGATCTGGTAGCCCGGGATGTCATTGGATGTGACGATGATCATGCGCAACCCTAACTGGTTGGTGTTGTGGCGGCGCAGTTCTGAGTCCACACGTGTGATCGTCGGTCGGGCGACCGGACGGCCGTGCCTGTCACCGGTCGGCGGCCGACTACTCTGGCCCAAGGGTTTGGCCCACAGTTCGTGAGCCGCCCACACCGACAAGAAAGGGTGCATCTGCGTGTCTGCCATCTCGCGTGATGAAGTAGCGCATCTGGCCCGGCTGTCCCGGCTGGCGCTGACCGACGACGAACTCGACCATTACGCCGGTCAGCTCGATTCGATCCTGTCGCACGTCGCGAACATCTCCGAGGTCGCCGCTGCTGACGTCCCCGGCACCGCACATCCCGCCGACCTGGCCAATGTGCTGCGTCCGGATGTTGTCGTGCCCGGGCTGACCCCCGCGCAAGCCCTGTCCGGTGCGCCCGCAGTGGAGCAGCAACGGTTCGCCGTCCCCCAGATCCTCGGAGAAGAAGCGTGAGCGCCCCCACCAGAGAGTCCGGTGCCATCACCGGGCAGTCCGCTGCCGATCTCGCCGCGAAGATCCACGCCGGTGAGCTGTCCGCGGTCGAGGTCACCCAGGCCCACCTCGATCGGATCGAGGCGGTTGACGGTGAGCTGAATGCCTTCCTGCACGTCGGTGCCGAGCAGGCACTGGCGACCGCGGCCGAGGTCGACAAGGCCGTCGCCGCCGGTCAGGCCCCGGCCTCGCCGCTGGCGGGCGTTCCGTTGGCGCTCAAGGACGTGTTCACCACGACCGATGCCCCGACGACGTGCGGTTCGAAGATCCTCGAAGGCTGGGTTCCGCCGTACGACGCCACGGTCACCGCCAAGCTGCGCGCGGCCGGTATCCCGATTCTGGGCAAGACCAACATGGACGAGTTCGCGATGGGTTCGTCCACCGAGAACTCCGCCTACGGCGTGACCCGGAATCCGTGGGACACCACCAAGATTCCCGGTGGTTCGGGCGGCGGTAGTGCTGCCGCGCTCGCATCGTTCCAGGCTCCGCTCGCCATCGGTACCGACACCGGTGGTTCGGTGCGGCAGCCGGCTTCGGTCACCGGCACCGTCGGCGTCAAGCCGACGTACGGCACGGTGTCGCGGTACGGGCTGGTCGCTTGCGCCTCCTCACTCGATCAGGGTGGGCCTTGTGCCCGAACGGTCCTGGACACCGCACTGCTGCATCAGGTGATCGCTGGACACGATCCCCGCGATTCGACGTCGATCAACAAGCCCATCGCCGACATGGTGGCCGCTGCCAAAGCCGGTGCCGCCGAAGATCTTTCGGGTGTCCGGATCGGCATCGTCACCGAGCTTCAGGGTGATGGCTACCAGGCCGGTGTGCTCGAATCGTTCAACGCGGCCGTGACAACGCTGAAAGAGCGCGGCGCCGAGATCGTCGAGGTCTCCTGCCCGCACTTCACCTACGCACTGGGTGCGTACTACCTGATCCTGCCGTCGGAGGTGTCGAGCAATCTCGCTCGCTTCGACGCGATGCGTTACGGATTGCGTGTCGGCGACGACGGCACCAACAGCGCCGACCAGGTGATGGCGATGACCCGTGACGCCGGTTTCGGCGCAGAGGTCAAGCGCCGCATCATGATCGGTACCTACGCCCTGTCGTCGGGCTACTACGACGCGTATTACGGCCAGGCACAGAAGGTTCGGACGCTCATCGCCCGCGACTTCGCCAAGGCCTACGAATCGGTGGACGTACTGATCTCGCCGACCACACCGACCACCGCGTTCGCGATCGGTGAGAAGGTCGACGATCCGCTGGCCATGTACCTGTTCGACCTGTGCACCCTGCCGGTCAACCTGGCGGGCAACTGCGCCATGTCGGTGCCGTCGGGACTGTCGGTGGACGACGGACTGCCCGTCGGTCTGCAGATCATGGCGCCGTCGATGGCCGACGAACGTCTCTACCGTGTCGGTGCCGCCTACGAAGCCGCCCGAGGCCCCATCGTCTAGCCCGATCCTGTGCCCTTTTGGCGAACAAAACCCCAGGTGGGGTGCGCCAGAAGGGCACATCATTGGTGGCACCCGGGCGCTAGTAGACCCTGCTCGGTGCCATATTGATGACCGAATCCGGCGGGGAATGACAGTGCCCCGATGAGGTCGGCGCTGGCCTGAACGAAACCCGCGATCGGGATCCATGGCGGGATGGGCATGTCGGAACGCAGGTCGGGTGGTAGCTGCGGCGATTCCCAGAGCAGTCGCGGCGACCATCGGATGACCGGGTCGGAACCGTTGGCCAGCACCGTGGTGTCGGGTGCGGCGATGGTGGCAGAACCCTCCGGTGCGCCGGCGAGAACCGTGTGGCAGATCGCGTCGGGTGCGACATCGAGGAGGTGGCGCCGGGCGGCGTCGGCACCGATCGCGCCCAGGCTCTGGCCGTAGAGGTAGATCTCGGGGCGGTCCTCCGTCGGGGATCGTTCGACGGCTGATACCACCGCCTCGGTCAGCGCCACGGCACTGTCCCGCGCCGGTTGCGGGGACGAGACAAACGCCTGCCATGACGGAATGTCGCTGTACTGCAACGTGATCACACTGACGTCGCTGGCGAAACGGGTTTCGAATCCGGTGACGGCATCGGAATCCACCCACCCCGATCCGGTTGGAACCGCGATCACCACCGCGCGCCGCTGCAATCCGCCGGACTCCTGCCAGTGCCGTACGGTTTCGGTCGCCCGGACCTGCACATCGCGGTCGTCGAGTTCGCCGTAGATCCGCAGGGACGAGGAAGTGGCATCCGTGCTGACGAACTCCTGCGCGGGACTGTGGGTGGATCCGGCCGCGCCGGCGGGTGACGGCATCAGCGGCAGTACCGCCACCACAGCGAGTGCGGCGACGATTGCCCGCGTCCGGGCGCGGACGTAACAGGCGGCTGCAATCAGCGCTGACGGACCCAGTGCGCCCAGGATCCACCAGAAGCCGACGGGAGACATGTCGAGGTGTGTACGTAATCCGTTCTGCCACCAGAGCATATGGCCGAACAGGCCGGTGAACAGTCCGGCGCAGATCCATCCGGTGTACCGCCGCGATCGAATATTGCCCGGCCACCTCCCTCCGGCGACCCGGCCGAACAACGCGCCCAGTCCGCCGAATGCGGCCAGGAGCAGTCCGGCCACCAACGCCCCGCGCGGCAGAGATGCCGGCGCGAGTGCCAGTGCGGCTCCGCTCAATGCGCCGATGCTGGTCAGTGGACGGGGCCAGCTCGGTGCTCTGCGCGCTCGCGTACTCACACGTGGCGTTCTCATGCCAGACCCACCAGCGAGGCGAGGGATTCGCCGCCGCGCTGAACCGAGGTCACCACAATCGATGGCAATGATTCTTTGCTCACGGGCGCACCGGCATGCTGGCGCCAGGTGTTGAACGCCAAACCGATTCGCGCCAGGTCCGCGGCCCAGTGGCAGGACGGGTTGCTGCAGGAGTCGTGCATCGCCTCGATCAGCATGCGATCCAGCGACGTTCGTGCCCAGGGGCCCAGCGGTTGACCGTGGCGCTGTGCGTAGCGCAAGAGGTCGTAGCCGAAGTCATGTGCCTTGCAGAGATCTTCGAAACGATCGGGGAGGGGGATGGGAGACGAACATGCTCCTTCTGGGTTGCTCGGCAGCCCGCCTGTCAACTGCGGCCGATAGTCGAGCAGCGCCGCAAAATCGTCCGGCAGTGACGTGATCGCCTGCTGCGGGTCGGGTCCTGTCAGTGCAGTGACAACCATTCCGGCCGGGCTCTGACGTTCGGCGATCTCGGTTGCGGACATGCCGACGGGCGCCGAGGTGGCGTTCGCTGCGGCGGGCCACATACCCACCGCCAGGACTGTGCTGATCACCATGCTGGACAGGAAGATTCGACTTGCGGCAGCTCGCATGAGATCAACCTAGAAATCGCAGGCACTGCGACACATCGGTCGACCGGGGTGTATGCGTGCGCCGTGTTCGGGTGAGTTGCGCCGCCGTCCGCTACTGCGGGGGCGTCTCGATCTCACTCTCAGGTATGAGGCCCAACCAGGAAAGGGGAGCTAGCGTGGTAGAGGTGAAACTGTGGACAGCGCCTGCCGACTACGTGGTCGGCGAGGTCAAGAAATTGCCGATCGCAGCCGACCCTGCGGTCGCTCGATTCTTGGGGCACCGGATCAACATATTCCTCACGCTGGTCGCGTTGATCATGTATTCGATTGCCTGGCCGACGTTGTCGCAGACACACGATGTGCGGCCTGCCGTCATGCCGATCGTCGCGGCGTTTGCCGCGTTCCCGATCATGCTCGGCTGGTCCAATCCGACCCTGGGCTGGGCGATCTCGGTGGTGTCGGCACAGCTCATCGGACTGACCATCGATCCGGTCAACGACTGGAATTACACGATTTCGGTGGTGCACCTGATCGAGATCCTCGTCCTGACCGTGTTGGCGTATCTGCGGGCGCCGTTGCGATTGCTTCCGGTCTTCTGGGCGGTGTCCAGCTTTGTGATGTATCAGGCGACACCGCCGGAAGCCCAGGTCGGCTGGGTGGTGGGGCTCAGCATCGCGGCCGTCATCTGCATCTTGATCCGGATCATCGTCCGGTCGCGGGTCGCGTTGGCGCAGCAGACAGTGTTGAAGGACACCGAGAAGTCCAAGAATGCAGTGCTTTCCGAACGAACCCGGATCGCCCGCGACCTCCATGACGTTGTTGCACACCGGATGTCGGTGGTGGTGGTGCAGGCGCAGACCGCCAAGTATCGCGTCGACGGAGTCGGGGAGGAGGCGGCTGCGGAGTTCGATGCCATCGCCGATGTGGCCCGGGAAGCTCTCGACGAGGTGCGGATGATGTTGGGAGTGCTTCGACTGGAGGATGATTCGCCGGGCGCCGAGGCGTATGCGCGCAATCCCAACCCCGGATTGGAACAGATCGGCGGGATCGTCGCGGCGACCCGCGGAGCCGGTGTTGATGTCACGTATCACCCGTTGTCGACCGGTGAGCAGGTCGGAGATACCTGTGCGCTGGTTGCCTACCGCATCGTTCAGGAGTCGTTGGCCAACACCACCCGGTACGCCGTCGGCGCCCAGGTCACCGTCGAATTGTCGGTACGCGGTGACGATCTGAACGTCACGATTGCCAACACCGCATCCACCGGGCAGCCGATCAATCTGGAGTCGTCAGGTGGGCAAGGGATTCCGGGGATGATCGAGCGGGCAAAGGCGGTCGGTGGGGTGTTGTCGGCAGCGCCGCAACCGGGTGGTGGGTTTGTGGTCCGTGCTGCTCTGCCGCTCCGAGTGGTCGGTGCGCCGGAACTTCCCGGGCCGAACAACGTCTGATTGCCCGAGTGAAAGTAGGGTTGGCCGGGTGTCGATCACGGTGTTCATCGCAGACGATCAGGCAATGGTGCGTCAGGGTTTTGGCGCGCTGTTGGCCGCGCAGCCCGACATCTCGGTGGTGGGTGATGCCGCTGACGGTCAGGCCGCGGTGAAAGGTGTCCGCGCGTTGCATCCCGATGTGGTGCTGATGGATGTCCGCATGCCGATCCTCGACGGGTTGGCCGCGGCCGAACAATTGCTCACCGGCCCGCTGCGGGTGCCGAGCAAGATCCTGATGCTCACCACCTTCGACATCGACGACTACGTCTACCAGGCGCTGCGGATCGGGGCGTCCGGATTCATGCTCAAAGATGCACCCGCCGAAGAGTTGGTGCGTGCGGTTCGCGTGGTCTCTGCCGGTGAGGCACTGTTGGCGCCGTCGGTGACGCGTCGTCTCATCGCGGAGGTGAACAGCCGACATCGGCCGCGTAAGGCAGAACCGGGGGAGTTGGCGGCTCTGACACCGCGCGAGCGCGAGGTGCTCGAGCAGGTTGCCGAGGGCAAGTCGAATGCCGAGATCGCCGGCCATCTGTTTGTCGCCGAACAGACCGTCAAGACCCATGTCAGCAACGTGCTCTCGAAGCTGCATCTGCGCGACCGGGCGCAGGCCGTTGTCTACGCCTTCGAAAACGGAGTGCGCTGACCTCCTTGGATGACGTCGTGCAACCGTAGTCCAGCCAGACTCGGAGATCGGTAGCACAATTGACAACGGCGGGACAAACGCCCGCCGTTGTGACAACCGTCAGACGAGGAGCAGGACACCTGATGCGCATTGGAGTGCTTACCGGTGGCGGCGACTGCCCGGGATTGAACGCAGTCATCCGTGCCGTGGTCCGAACCAGCGAGGTCCGATACGGTTCGGCGGTGGTCGGATTTCTCGACGGCTGGCGGGGACTACTCGAAGACCGGCGGATCCATCTGGCCGCCGATGACCGCAACGACCGGCTGCTGGCCAAGGGCGGCACCATGCTCGGTACCGCCCGCACCCATCCCGACAAGTTGCGCGCCGGACTCGATCAGATCCGGCAGACGTTGGACGACAACGGTATCGACGTACTCATCCCGATCGGTGGCGAGGGCACGCTGACCGCGGCGAGCTGGCTGTCCAACGAAGGGGTGCCGGTGGTCGGTGTCCCGAAAACCATCGACAACGACATCAATTGCACCGACGTCACTTTCGGTTTCGATACCGCTCTGACCGTGGCCACCGACGCCATCGACCGCCTGCACAGCACCGCGGAGTCGCACCAGCGGGTGATGCTCGTCGAGGTGATGGGCCGTCACGCCGGATGGATCGCGCTGCATTCCGGCATCGCGTCCGGCGCACACATGATCCTCATCCCCGAACAGCCCTTTGACGTCGAAGAGGTCTGCCGCCTGGTGAAGCGCAGGTTCCAGCGTGGTGACTCGCATTTCATCTGTGTGGTCGCCGAAGGCGCAAAACCCCGGGAGGGGGACGCCTTCGAGATGGTCAAGGGCGGGACCGACGAGTTCGGTCATGAACGTTTCACCGGGGTCGCACAGCAGTTGGCCGTGGAGATCGAACGCCGGATCAACAAAGAAGTCCGGACAACGGTGCTCGGCCATGTGCAACGCGGCGGCAAACCGACCCCCTTCGACCGCGTCCTCGCGACCCGTTTCGGAGTCAACGCCTCCGACGCCGCGCACAACGGCGACACCGGGCAGATGGTGAGCCTGCAGGGCCAGAACATCGGGCTCGTCCCACTCGGCGACGCCGTCAAAGAACTCAAACTCGTTCCCCAGAACCGCTACGAGGACGCCGCCGCCTTCTTCGGCTGACCCCCAACCCCCGATTCTGTGCCCTTTTGGCGAACAAAACCCCAGGTGGGTGTCGCCAAAAGGGCACACTTTCGGGTCAGACGCGGGGTTCGAAGAGTCTCGCTTCACTGTTGAAACGGACTGTGGGGGAGTCGAATTCGGTGGCGATCGTACCGTCGTCGACCAGTTGATCGGCGGTGGCGGCCACCAGGTTCCCGTCTCGGCGGGCGAGCCAGACCGGTCCGACGATCCGCAGTGCAACCTCCACGTCGTGGGTCGACATCACCACCACGATTCCGGTCTCGGCGGCCAGTTTTCGCAGTACCAACAGCAATTCGGTGCGGGCGGCGACATCGAGGAAGGAACTCGGTTCGTCGAGGATCAGCAGCTGTGGTTCCTGGGCCAGCGCACGGGCGATCAGCACCCGCTGGCGTTGGCCGTCGGACAGTTCACCGATCCGGCGTTCGGCGAACGCCGAGGCTCCCATCCGGGCGAGGGCTTCGTCGACGATGGGTGCGACCTGTGACGACCGGCCCGGAATCCAGGAGTGATAGGGCGTGCGGCCGAGTTCGACGAGGGCGCGGGCGGTCAGCAGACCGCTGTCGTCGACGCGGTCGGTGAGCACCACCGCAACCTCGCGGGCGCGGGACGCCGGGCTCATCGTCAGCAGGTGGTGGCCGCCCAGGTTTGCCGTGCCACCCAGGGCCGGCTGCAGTCCGGCGAGGGTCCGCAGCAACGTCGACTTGCCGGTGCCGTTGGCACCGATCACCGCGGTCACCACACCGGGTTCGGCAGTGATGTCGGCCGCCTGCAGGATCTGGTTGTCGTTGCCGCCGAAACGGTGTCTGCGATATCCGACCCGCAGCTTCGACAGTTCGAGTGAGGTCATCGGGTTGCCCCCGATCGCAGTGACCGGACCAGGACCAGGACCACGATCGGTGCGCCGAAGAATGCGGTCAGCACGTTGATCGGCAGGATGCCGTCGCGGCCCGGCATGGTTGTCAGTGCGGCGCAGATCAGGGCGATGACGATGCCCACCAGCGCGGCAACCGGCAGCACCACCCGATGGTCGGACTTGCCGAGCGCGATCCGGGCGACGTGTGGCGCCGCGATACCGATGAATGCGATGGGCCCGCAGTAGGCGGTGACCGAACCCGCCAGCAGCGCGGTGGCGACCACTGCGCCGACCCGCGTCAGGTTCATCCGGATGCCCATGGTCCTGGCGTAGGCCTCGCCGAGTAGGAGCGCGTTCAACGCCGGGATCATGGCGATCGTCACGACGGCGCCGACGGCCACGACCGGGGCCAGGATCTGTAGGTCTTCCCACAACACACCGGAGAACGATCCGAGGCCCCACATCACGAACTCGCGGATGTCGCCGGGGCTGGCGTAGGCGAGCATGAACGACACGATCGAACTCACCACAGAACCCAGCATGACACCGGTGATCAGCAGCCACGACGACGACGTGATCCATTGGGAGAGAATCACAACCACGCCCATCACGGCGGCCGCTCCGAGTGCTGCCGCGACCGTCACCGAGGTCTGGTGATCGTCGGCGACCGTGAGGAAGGCGCCACCGGCACCGAGCGTCACCACCGCGACACCGAAGCTCGCGCCTGCCGAGACACCGAGAATGTAGGGCTCGGCAAGGGGATTGGCGAAGATCGCCTGCATCAGCAGGCCGGCCAGAGCCATCGCCAGACCGGCCAGGATCGCGGTGACGATCCGTGGCATCCGGAACTCGTGCAGCAGCGTGGTGTACTCGGTGGCGCCGGCATCCCCGGTGAACAGATACTGAAAACAGTTGCCGATCGGGATGATCGTCGACCCGACCGACATCGCCGCGATCAGCGCGGCGACCACCGCCAGCAGCAGGCCGGCGATGGTCCAGGAGGTCCGGCTCAACTCAGCTTCTTGTAGAAGGTGAACGTGTGGTCGGGCATCTGATCCGGGTGCGCGATCGCGATCAGGTCGGCGAGCGTCAGATCCGGCCGGATGGCGCCGAGTTCGAAGTAGTTGTTGGCGCCGGCGTCGTTGACCTGTGCGGACGCGGACCAGGCGTTGTTGTCGCGGTAGGCGGCGAACTGTGCGATCCGCGGATCGGTGGTAATGGCGTCGGCCAGCGTCGCGGTGCTTTCGCTGCTCAGGGCCAGCGGCGCAGTGCCTGCGCGCGAGTACACGGTGTCGATGTCTTCGGAGATGCTGCCGGTCGAGGGATTATCGACCCAGGCGTAGGTGATTCCGGCCGCCTTCATCAGCGTCGCACCGTAGCTACCACCGCCGGGGATGTACCAGGTGCCCTGGTAAGGCAGTCCGAGCACGGCCTCCACCGGTGACGAGCCCCCGACCATCGCCTTGGTGTCGTTGTAGTTCTGGGCGACCCCGTCGAAGAACTCGTTGGCGGCTTCTTCGGTATTGGTCAGTGCCGCATACAGTTTGATCCACTCCGCACGGCCCAGTGGATCGACCTCGAGCCAGTCGCTGTTGATCATCACCGGCACTCCGGCCTTTTCGATCTGTGCCAGCGATCGGTCGGTTGGATAGTCGGTGATCAACAGCTGCGGTTTGGCCGAGACCACCATTTCCGGGTCGATCTCACCGGTCGGCGCGTACTGCGGCAGTGAGGCAACCGCTTTGGTCTCCGCCTCGCCGTAGACGTAGTCACTGTTGGCGAAACCGGTCACCACATCGAGTTGATCGAGCTCTGCCAAAGCGGCGAGCTGCGTGGTCGACCCGAGGAACAGGCTGGACGCGGGGGAGTCGATGACCGTGGCGCCTGCGAGGTCTTCGGTCAGCTCGGGTGTGGGCGCGCCGCACTTGGTGAACACGAACGTGTCCTTTTGATCCGTGCTCGTCCCGTTGACGGTCGCCACGATGTACGAGTCGCGGTAGTCCAGATCGAAGTTGTCGGCGTATTCGATCGACAACTTCTCCGGGTAGTAGTCGGTGTCGGCGTCGAAGTCGACGATGCAATCGCGGTCGTCGACGGCCTGATCGTCGTCGCTGCCACCGTCCGAGCAGGCGGTGAGCAGTGTCGCGACGAGTGCGGCGACACCGATGAGGGCTTGCGGACCCTTGCGGGCACGGCCGCTGCGCGCAGACGATGAAATGGATCGGAATGGCGATGGCACGGGCACGGCGTCTCCTCTGCGGGATATACGCGTCCCGCACTCGATGGATATCTACCGTGCTGCGGTGTTCTGACTCATCACCTCTCGGTGATCTCACAGTGGCGCGACCGTCCCGGATTGAAACCGGATTTCCCACTCGCACGGCGAACCGACTATAACCTGCAGGTTCGAGCCGGTTTAAACTACGTGTCATGACTGCTGTGACCACCGAACTGCTCGACTACGACGACGTCATCGCCGACTTCGACCCGGTGATGGGTATGGAGGTGCACGTCGAGCTGGGCACCGAGACCAAGATGTTCTGTGGTTGCCCCACGACCTTCGGCGCCGAACCGAACACGCAGGTCTGCCCGGTGTGCATCGGACTGCCGGGCTCGCTGCCCGTCGTCAACGAGAAAGCCATCGAATCGGCTATCCGGATCGGGCTGGCCCTCAACTGCTCCATCCGGCCATCGAGCACCTTCGCCCGGAAAAACTACTTCTACCCGGATCAGCCGAAGAACTACCAGATCTCGCAGTACGACGACCCGATCGCCTATGAGGGTTACCTCGATGTGGTGCTGGACGACGGCACCACCTGGCGGGTCGAGATCGAGCGCGCCCACATGGAAGAGGACACCGGCAAATCGCTGCACGTCGGCGGAACCGGACGTATCTCCGGTGCCAGCCATTCGCTGCTCGACTACAACCGGGCCGGCGTGCCGCTGATCGAGGTCGTGTCCAAGACCATCGAAGGCGCAGGCGCCCGTGCACCCGAGGTGGCCCGCGCCTACGTCACGGCCCTGCGTGACTTGCTCAAGTCGCTCAATGTCTCCGACGTCCGGATGGACCAGGGCTCGATGCGCTGCGATGCGAACCTGTCGTTGATGCCCAAGGGCGCCACCGAGTTCGGAACCCGCACCGAGACCAAGAACGTCAACTCGCTCAAGAGTGTCGAGGTGGCGGTGCGTTACGAGATGCGCCGTCAGGCCGCGTTGCTCAAGGCCGGTGTCGAGATCATCCAGGAGACCCGGCACTTCCAGGAGACCGACGGGTCGACGTCGGCCGGTCGCCGCAAGGAGACCGCCGAGGACTACCGCTACTTCCCGGAACCGGATCTGCCTCCGGTACAACCGGATTCCGCGTGGATCGAGGAGATCCGGGCCACCCTGCCAGAGCTTCCGTGGCTGCGCCGGGCGCGGATCCAGGAAGAGTGGGGCGTCTCCGACGCGGTGATGCGTGACCTCGTCAATGTCGGTGCCGTGGACCTGATCATTGCGACCGTCGACGCCGGTGCACCGGTCGATGCGGCCCGCAGCTGGTGGGTGTCGTTCCTGGCGCAGCAGGCCAACTCCCGCGGTACCGACCTGGCGGATCTGTCGATCACCCCGGCGCAGGTCGCAACGGTCATCAAGCTTGTCGAGGACGGCAAGCTGACCAACAAGCTGGCCCAGCAGGTGCTGACGGCGGTTCTCGACGGTGAAGGTGAGCCCGAACAGATCGTCGCCGATCGCGGCCTCGAGGTCGTCCGGGACGATTCGGCGTTGCAGAAGGCGGTCGACGAGGCACTGGCCAACAACCCCGACATCGCCGACAAGATCCGCAGCGGCAAGGTCGCGGCTGCCGGAAAGATCGTCGGCGACGTCATGAAGGCCACCCGTGGCCAGGCCGACGCAGGCCGGGTCAAAGAACTGGTGCTCGCGGCCTGCCAGTAGAAGTCTGATGGTCACGTGAACGGGCCCGGCCCGGGGCATTGAAACCCCGGACCGGGCCCGTTTTCACATATTGGTGTCTGCCTTACATGTTCGTGTTTGCGCTGCCTGCCGGTAGCGGAACGATCACCACGCGGTCGTCGGTCGGACCGGCCGTACCGGTTTGCTTGTTCACCGTTCCGACCTGGAGTAGTCCGGCCGGGACCGCGGTGAGACGACCGAGGGCGCCGTACTTCTTGTCCAGGAACGTGACCGGCGCCTCGATGCCCGGCTTTTCCTCGGTCGGTGCGTTCAGGAACTGCAACGCCTGAGTTCGGGTCTGCGACACCACGATCATCCCGCCGACGGCAGCGCAGCCCGCGGTCTCCGGCTTGTCGGGCCAGGTCCACAGCGTGCGTCCGACCCCGGTGGGGCTGATGATCTGCAGTCGGTCCTCGGCGGGTGCGCGGTCGGTGAGATACAGCGCGCCGGTGACGACGTCGGGGCACAGCGCCGGGTTGGCGCCGAGCCCGGAGGTCAGCACCCGCGGCGGCGTGGTGCCACCCGACGAGAGGTCGGTGACCGAGAGTAGTTTTCCGGCAAGCGAATCCGGATCGGCAGCGGCCTGCGGATCGCCGGCGTCACCGGTCGCGACGAGCAGTTCGGTAGGGCTCTTGAAGTAGATCGTGCCCATATTTCCGGTGGTGCCCTTGGGGATACCGACCACGATCGGTTTGGGGATGTCACCCTCGGCGATCCGGACGACCCGGTTGTCGGTGGCGGTGGTGATGTAGGCGTAGACCAGCTGATCCTGCGCGTAGTCGGGGGAGGGTGCGAAGTCGAGTAGACCGCCGTCGCCGGAGGCATCGACGTCCAGCGATGCGACCTCCGTCGTCGGGCCGCCACGTTTGGTGCGCACGATCCTGCCGGTGACACGCTCAGCAACCACCGTCGAGGTGGCGTCGGCGCTGGCCGCGAGGACCCCGCTGGTGGCACCGAGGCAGGTTGCGATGACCGCCGGGTCGGGATCGGGGCACGGGCCGGGGTCGGCTCCGGGGTCGGTCGACGGAACACTGGGCTGGGTTTGGGAGGGCTGTTGCATCTGCGGGTTCTGATTCGCAGAGAAATCCCCGGCTTCGCGGTTGCGGTCCTGCTCGGCAAAACCGTCGTTGCAGCCGGTCACCACCAGGGCCGCCGCCACCAGCGAGACCACAAGGCGGGCAAGCGCAGGCCGGTGGCGCAATGTCATGGCGTCCACCCTACTGATCGCCTCGAACTGGTTGACCCCCGAACTGGTCGACCGCGATGGGCCCGGTGATCGCGACCATCCTCGACACAACCTCTAAGGTCATCGTGTGACCGAACGAGATCCCGACGGCCAAGGGTCGAGCCCATACGACGAGCCCACCGAACAGATCGAGTTGCCCTTGACGCGGGCACACGACCCGCGCGGGGCGCAGGACGAGGGGGATACCGGCGCGTACGGCTATGAGCCCTACCGATCCGCCGGTTTCTCCGACGGTGAGGCCGAGCTCGAGGAAACCGAGCAGATACCCACCATGCGCAAACGTCAGTCGAACGAGTCGGTCCCGGCCGACATCGCCGACCAGGACACCGACGTGGTGATGACCCCGGCTGCCGATGCGCCGCCGTCGAACGCGACAACGCGGATCCCGGTCGCGGCCATCGACCGGGACGACTTCCACCGTGAGCACGGCCCGCAGCCGCGTTATGACGACGATGACGACTTCGCGTCCGGCGGCCCGGCCGAACCGGAACCGGTGGCTCCACTGGTGACCGAGCTTCCGGCCCGTCGCGGCACGCTCGATCTCGGCCTGCTGGTGCTCCGGCTCGGTGTGGGCCTGATCGCGATGGCGCACGGCAGCCAGAAGTTGTTCGGGTGGTGGAACGGTCCGCGCCTGTCCGGCTTCGAGGATTACCTGATCAATGCACCGGATCCCGCGATCGGCTTCAACTCGGACGCCGCCAAACCCCTCGCGGTCCTCGGGGCGCTCTCCGAGACCATCGGTGGCCTGATGTTGGTGCTCGGTCTGCTGACACCGGTCGCGGGCTCTGCGGTGCTTGGCGTGATGCTGGTGGCGTCGGCCTACAAGGCAACACTTGCCGGCGGTGTCTGGTTCTTCGCCTCCGACCCGGACTACGCAGGCGGCGGCATCGAATTCGAGTTGTTCCTGGCATTGGCCGCTGCGGCGATCATCCTGACCGGTCCCGGCCGTATTTCTCTCGACTTCGGACGAGGTTGGGCCACCCGGCCATTCATCGGTTCGGTGGCGTGGTTGGTGATCGGCATCGCCGCGCCGATCACCATCTGGTTCCTGTTCAACGGAACCAACCCGTTCGAATCCCCGGGCAACCCCGCACCCTGACCTCTGGCCCCACCACAAACGCTCCACCTATACGAGGACGCTCCACAAATATGTGGAGCGTCTTCGTATAGGTGGAGCGTTTGGTGAACGGGGAGGTGAGGTAGTCGACTACCCCATGGGGGCCTGCGCGGGTGGCTAAGACTGGTGAGGTCGACGAACGGTGAAGACATGACTGCAGAAACCAGACTCCCCGAGACGGCTGACGGCACCACCGACGTGTTCCTCGGACCCGGCGAGGCCGATCGACTGACGGCTTCGATCACCGGAACCGGACCGCAACTGTCCACATACTCTCCGGCGACAGGGGAGCATCTGGCGACGTTTACTTCGTCCACCGCCGGCGATGTGGCCGACGCCTTCGGCAAAGCCCGCCTGGCTCAGCAGCGGTGGGCCCAGACCTCCCCGCGCGACCGGGTGGCGCCGTTTTTGCGGCTGCACGATGAGGTGCTCGCGAAACGGGAGCTCCTCGACATCGTGCAAGCCGAGACCGGCAAATCTCGGATCAGTGCCTTCGAAGAGACGATCGACGTCGCAGGGGTCGCGCTGTACTACGGGCGTCACGCCCCCGGCTTCCTCGCACCGCGTCGACGTGCCGGCGCGATCCCCGGGGCGACCCGGACCACCGAGTTCCGCCATCCCAAAGGTGTGGTCGCGATTGTCACCCCGTGGAACTACCCACTCGCCCTGGCGGTCAGCGATATTGTCCCGGCGCTCCTTGCCGGCAATGCCGTTGTCCACAAGCCCGACACCCAGACGGTTCTCAGCGCCCTGCGAGGCCGGGAATTGCTGATTGAATGCGGACTCGACGCCGACTTGTGGCAGATCGTCGTCGGTGAACCCGAAACTGTCGGCCAGCCGATGATCGACGCTTGCGACCACATCCTGTTCACCGGTTCGAGCGCCGCCGGACGCCGTATCGCCGAAGCCGCGGGGCGCCGATTGATCGGCTGCACACTCGAACTCGGCGGGAAGAATCCGATGCTGGTGCTCGCCGATGCCGATCTGGACAAAGCTGCCAGAGGTACTGCGCGAGCGTGCTTCTCAACGACTGGGCAACTATGTCTGTCAACCGAACGGCTCTACGTGGCAGCGGAGGTGTACGACGAGTTCCTTGCGAAGTTGATCGCCCGGACTCGCGCGCTCACACTCGGCAAAGGCGCCGGATACGGCTACGACGTCGGTTCCCTGACTTCGAAACGTCAGCTCGACACAGTGGGCCGTCACGTCTCACAGGCCACTGACCTCGGAGCGAAGGTCCTCGTCGGAGGACGTCCGCGACCGGACCTCGGTCCGTACTTCTACGAACCGACCATCCTCGACGGTGTCACACCTGAGATGGAGGTGTTTGCCAACGAGACATTCGGACCGGTGGTATCGGTGTACAAAGTGGCAAACGAAGACGAAGCGATCCGGCTCGCGAACGACACCGAATACGGGCTCAATGCCAGTGTGTGGACAAAAGATACGTCAAAGGGGCTTCGCATCGGTGCGCAGCTCCGTTGCGGGGTGGTCAACATCAACGAAGGATATGGCTCGGCCCACGCGTCGAACGATGCCCCGATGGGTGGGATGAAGGCGTCAGGTCAAGGCCGTCGGCACGGTGAGGTCGGCATTCTCGAGTTCGTCGACCTGCAGACGGTGGCCAGCCAGCACGTCATCGAGTTCGATCGCCCACCCCAGATCAGCCCCGAGCGATACGTCGCTTTCATCGCCGGGGTCTATCGGGCGATGAAGAAGTTGCACATCAAATGACTTGCAGCGCAACCCAACCAGCCGCAAACGCTCCACCTATACGAGGACGCTCCACAAAGATGTGGAGCGTCCTCGTATAGGTGGAGCATTTGGTGAACGGGGGTCAGTCGACCTTGCGGACGGCGCCCTTGTCGGCCGACGTCGCGAGCTTCGCGTAGGCGCGCAGTGCGGTGGTGACCTTGCGCTCGCGAACCTCACGTGGCTGCCACGGACGTTCGGAGGCATCCATCTTGGCGCGACGCACGGCCAGGGTCTCGTCGTCGACGAGGACCTCGATCTTGCGCGTCTTGACGTCGATGAGGATCTGATCGCCGTCTTCGATGAGCCCGATCACGCCACCGGAGGCGGCTTCGGGTGAGATGTGCCCGATCGACAGACCCGAGGAACCACCGGAGAACCGGCCGTCGGTGATCAGGGCGCACTTCTTGCCCATGCCGGTGCCCTTCATGAAGGCTGTCGGGTGGAGCATCTCCTGCATTCCGGGACCACCGGCGGGACCTTCGTAGCGGACCACCAGGACGTCACCGGCCTGAATGGTCTTGCTCAGGATGGTCTGCACGGCGTCCTCCTGGGACTCGACGACGCGCGCCGGGCCCTGGAAGTGCCAGAGATCTTCGTCGATGCCTGCGGTCTTGAGGATGGCGCCGTCCTCGGCGAGGTTGCCCCGCAGGACGCAGAGCCCACCCTCGACGGTGTAGGCGTGCGCGAGGTCGCGGATGCAACCGTCTGCCGCATCGGTGTCGAGTGAACTCCACCGGTTGGCCGTCGAGAACGGAGTGGTGGTGCGCACGCCACCGGGGGCGGCGTGGAACAGTTCGAAGGCTTCGTCGATCGCCTTGCCGCCGCGGATGTCCCAGTCGTCGAGGAAGGTCCCGATGGTGGGGGAGTGAACCGTGCTCGCGGTGTAGTCGATGAGTCCGGCGCGGCGCAATTCACCCAGGATCGCGGCGATTCCGCCGGCCCGGTGCACGTCTTCCATGTGGTAATCCGAGTTGGGGGAGACCTTCGACAGGCAGGGAACCTTGCGGCTGATCTCGTCGATGACGGTGAGGTCGAAGTCGTCGACCTCACCCTCCTGTGCGGCGGCCAGCACGTGCAGGACCGTGTTGGTCGATCCGCCCATGGCGACATCGAGGGCCATTGCGTTGCGGAATGCGGTGGGGGTGGCGATATTTCGCGGCAACACCGATTCGTCTTCTTCGTGGTAATACCGCTTGGCGGCTTCGACGACGACGGTTCCGGCGCGGGTGAACAGGGCGTGCCGTGCCTCGTGCGTGGCCAGCGTCGAGCCGTTGCCCGGCAGCGCCAGGCCCAAAGCCTCGGTCAGGCAGTTCATCGAGTTGGCTGTGAACATGCCCGAGCACGAACCGCAGGTCGGGCAGGCGGCCAGTTCGACCTCGCGCAGTGCATCGTCGTCGACGGAGTCGTTGGCGGACGCGGAGATCGAGGTGATCAGATCGGACGACGGATGAACCGTGTCACCGACCACGACGGCCTTACCGGCCTCCATCGGCCCACCGGAGACGAACACGGTTGGGATGTTCAGGCGCATCGCGGCGTTGAGCATCCCGGGAGTGATCTTGTCGCAGTTCGAGATACACACGAGTGCGTCGGCGGTGTGCGCGTTGACCATGTATTCCACGGAGTCGGCGATGATCTCGCGGCTCGGCAGGGAATAGAGCATGCCGTCGTGGCCCATCGCGATTCCGTCGTCGACGGCGATGGTGTGGAACTCGCGGGGCACTCCACCGGCAGCGCGGACCGCGGCGGCGACGATTTCGCCGACGTCCTTCAGATGCACGTGGCCGGGTACGAACTGGGTATACGAATTGGCAATGGCGACAATCGGTTTACCGAAGTCGTCATCGGTCATGCCGGTGGCGCGCCAGAGTGAGCGTGCGCCCGAGGCGTTGCGTCCGATGGTGGTTTTCCGTGACCTCAACTGCGGCATGACTATTGGTTCCTCGCCTATCGACCAGCTCCGACCGGGGCTGCGGTGCGGAGAGTTGCGCGGTTTACGCTACGCCGCTATGCGGCGCGGTTTCAAAACGGTGGTCACGAGGCCTTTTTGTCTGAGCCGCTCTCGGACTCGGCGGCCGCGGCGTCCGAGGCCGCATACGGGTCCGGGATGCGGCCCTTGCTGGCGGCAGAGAGTCGGGGCAGGTCCCGGAAGCTGATCGCGGGGAGGGTCAACGTCGAGTCGTCCTGCAGTACCGCCCGCACCGCGCCCCAACGCGGGAACTGCAGTCCGGTGATCTGATCCCACGTTGCGCTGTGCTGACCGCGCAGTGTCCGGGTGGTGAGTCCTTCTTCGGTGACCGTGGTGCGAAGACGGTGTACCCACACCGCGACGACCACGGGTACGGCGAGTGTCCAGCCCAGGTAGGGCAGTGATACCCCGGCCAGCACGAGTGCGGACACCACCATCATGAAGACGGCAAAATAAGAGATGGGATGGATGCGGAACTCCGCGGGCAACTCGATTGCTTCTGGCTCAGACACTCCTACATTGTTCCATCCCTTGGGAGTGGCCTTCGACAGTCCGGTGCGCCGCCCATCGATGGCCTGCTGACTGAGCCCCTGATCCCATCATGTGGGATCGATATGGCATGAGTTTGACTCCTTGAACCCGCAGTTCTAGCCTCTTTAATTGTGATGCAGAAACAGATTCTCGTACTCGGCCGGCGCGTCTCCGCCTGACCGGGTACACGAAGTACTCACAAAGCATCGACGCGCCACCCTCGCACAGCACCGCTGTCGGGGGTTTTTTGTTGTCCACCTACGTTGCGGCCATCGGGCCGAGCGTCTGAGTAGAGGGAAAGTGCAGTGAGCGCACCAACAGCACGCACCCAGCCGGGGCCAGGCCCCCGCGGAACGGGATCGCGCAACACGGGCAATGGCGCCCCGGCCGTACCTTCGCCGCAACAGCGGCGCACGGTCGCGCCCGAGCGTGTCAGTGGAGCACAGGCAGTAGTGCGCTCACTCGAAGAACTCGGTGTCACGTCGGTCTTCGGCATTCCGGGTGGAGCCGTACTCCCTCTTTACGACCCGCTGTTCGATTCGAAGCAGGTCCGCCACATTCTTGTTCGTCACGAACAGGGTGCGGGTCACGCGGCCACCGGTTATGCCCAGGCCACGGGCCGCGTCGGCGTCTGTATCGCGACGTCCGGACCCGGCGCCACCAACCTGGTGACCCCGTTGGCCGATGCTCAGATGGATTCGGTTCCCATCGTTGCGATCACCGGGCAGGTCGGTCGGGCGCTGATCGGCACCGACGCCTTCCAGGAAGCCGACATCTCCGGTATCACCATGCCGATCACCAAGCACAACTTCTTGGTGAACAGTGGCGCCGAGATCGCCAAGGTGATGGCCGAAGCCTTCTACATCGCCGAGAGCGGCCGTCCGGGCGCAGTCCTGGTCGACATCCCCAAGGACATCCTGCAGGCGCAGACCACATTCTCGTGGCCGCCACAGATCGATCTGCCCGGCTACCGTCCGGTGACCAAGCCGCACGGCAAGCAGGTTCGTGAGGCCGCGCGGATGATCGCCGCGGCCCAGGCACCGGTGCTGTACGTCGGCGGCGGGGTCATCAAGGCCAATGCATCTGCCGAACTGCTCGAATTGGCAGAACTCACCGGTATTCCCGTGGTCACCACCCTCATGGCCCGCGGCGCGTTCCCAGACAGCCACAAGCAGCACCTGGGAATGCCCGGAATGCACGGCACCGTCGCGGCGGTTGCCGGTTTGCAGCGCAGCGATCTGCTGATCACCCTCGGCGCTCGCTTCGATGACCGGGTCACCGGCATGCTCGACTCGTTTGCGCCGGACGCCAAGGTGATCCACGCCGACATCGATCCCGCCGAAATCGGCAAGAACCGTCATGCCGACGTCCCCATCGTCGGCGACTGCATGGCGGTCATCACCGAACTGATCGAGGCGGTGCGCGATGAGCGGGCCACCACGACCGGCGCGCCGGATCTGAGCACGTGGTGGACCTACCTCGACGGGGTTCGTCGCACGTACCCGCTGAGCTACGACCGGCCCTCGGACGGCTCGATGTCGCCCGAGTTCGTGATCTCGGCGATCGGCAAGACTGCCGGACCCGACGCGATCTACTGCGCCGGTGTCGGTCAGCACCAGATGTGGGCAGCACAGTTCATCTCGTACGAGAATCCGCGTACCTGGCTGAACTCCGGTGGCCTTGGCACCATGGGCTATGCCGTTCCGGCGGCCATGGGTGCCAAGCAGGGCATGCCCGACGCCGAGGTGTGGGCCATCGACGGCGACGGCTGCTTCCAGATGACCAATCAGGAACTGGCCACGTGTGCCATCGAAGGCATCCCCATCAAGGTGGCCGTGATCAACAACGGCAACCTGGGCATGGTTCGGCAGTGGCAGACCCTCTTCTACGAAGAGCGGTACTCCAACACCAACCTGTCGACGCACAATGCCGATCCGTCGCAGCGCATCCCGGACTTCGTCAAACTGGCGGACGCCCTCGGTTGTGTCGGACTCCGTTGTGAGCGTGAAGAAGACGTCGACGCCGTGCTGGCGCAGGCGCGTGCGATCAACGACCGGCCGGTCGTGATCGACTTCATCGTCGGCGCCGACGCGCAGGTGTGGCCGATGGTCGCTGCCGGCACCGGCAACGACCAGATCATGGCGGCCCGGGGCATTCGTCCACTGTTCGACGACGACGAGGCCGCGTCCACCCATCCCGATGAGATCCACAAGGCGATGACCCGTAGCGTCGAGAAGGGCGAGCAGAAGTGACCACCCACCACACGCTCAGCGTGCTTGTCGAAGATCGTCCCGGCGTTTTGGCCCGGGTGGCGTCGCTGTTCTCGCGTCGCGGTTTCAACATCGAGTCGCTGGCCGTCGGTGCCACCGAACTCAAGGGTGTCTCGCGGATGACCATCATGGTCTCCGTCGAGGACTTCCCGCTGGAGCAGGTGACGAAGCAGCTCAACAAGCTGATCAACGTCATCAAGATCGTCGAGCAGGACCCCGACACCTCGGTGGCCCGCGAGCTCCTGATGGTCAAGGTGCGCGCCGACGCATCTGCACGCGGAGAGGTGATCGAAGTGGTCAACCTGTTCCGCGCCAAGGTAATCGACGTCTCACCCGACTCGATCACCGTCGAGGCGACCGGTACGCAAGACAAGCTCGACGCGCTGCTGAAGATGCTCGATCCCTACGGCATCAGGGAGATCGCCCAGTCGGGCATCGTCGCCCTTGGCCGTGGCCCCAAGAGCATGTCCGCGGCTCGCTGACACAATCTAGACAAACAAAACTGATCCCTGGCCAATGATGGCCGGGAGATTCACCAATGAAGGGAAGTCAAGTGGCAGTCGAGATGTTCTACGACGACGATGCCGACCTGTCGATCATCCAGGGCCGCAAGGTTGCGGTCATCGGATACGGCAGCCAGGGTCACGCGCACTCATTGAGCCTGCGCGACTCGGGCGTCGAGGTCCGCATCGGCCTCAAAGAAGGCTCGAAGTCTCGTGCCAAGGCAGAGGAAGCCGGCCTGACCGTCGGTACGCCGGCAGAGGTTTCCGAGTGGGCGGACGTCATCATGGTGCTCGCACCGGATACCGCTCAGGCAAGCATCTTCACCAATGACATCGAGCCCAACCTCAAGGACGGCGACGCGCTGTTCTTCGGTCACGGCCTGAACATCCACTTCGACCTGATCAAGGCTCCGGAGTTCGTCACCGTCGGCATGGTCGCACCGAAGGGCCCCGGCCACCTCGTGCGTCGTCAGTTCGTCGACGGCAAGGGCGTTCCCGCGCTCATCGCAGTGGATCAGGATCCCAAGGGTGAGGGCCAGGCGCTCGCGCTGTCCTACGCCAAGGGCATCGGTGGCACCCGTGCAGGCGTCATCAAGACCACCTTCAAGGAAGAGACCGAGACGGACCTCTTCGGCGAGCAGGCCGTGCTCTGCGGCGGCACCGAAGAACTCGTCAAGGTCGGCTTCGAGGTCATGGTCGAGGCCGGTTACGCGCCCGAGATGGCGTACTTCGAGGTTCTTCACGAGCTCAAGCTCATCGTCGACCTCATGTACGAGGGTGGCATCGCCCGCATGAACTACTCGGTGTCCGACACCGCTGAGTTCGGTGGCTACGTGTCGGGCCCGCGGGTCATCGACGCGGGTACCAAGGAGCGCATGCAGGCCATCCTCAAGGACATCCAGGACGGCACCTTCGTCAAGCGTCTGGTTGCCAACGTCGAGGGTGGCAACAAGGAGCTCGAAGGTCTGCGTAAGCAGAACGCCGAGCACCCGATCGAGGTCACCGGCCAGAAGCTGCGCGACCTGATGAGCTGGGTTGATCGCCCGATCACCGAAACCGCCTGATATTCAAGCGAATTCATAGAAAGGCCCCGGACCATTGGTTCGGGGCCTTTCTGTTGTCCGTCTCAGGACAGGCGAAATCCGGTGATTCGTCGATCTGCAGGATCGCGATGCCCGAACCACCGCCGAGCGGGACCTTCCCCTGAGTCTCCGAGGCGGGGGACATCACGAGCGAGCGGGTCAGTACACCTTGAATCCGTTGACCCCGCGCAGAGGCAGGTCGTCCAGGATCGGCTTGATGTTGGTGCCCGTCTCGGGTCCGATGCAGCCGACGTAGTAGTAGGCGTTCACCATGCCGATGAGTCGGTCACCGATGACCACCGGGCTGCCCGAGTCGCCCTCGAGAACACAGATCTGACTGATGTGCTCGACGCCGTCGGCGAACCACGTGACACCACAGGTGTTGCCGCTGGTCCGGCCTTCCTTGCAGGCGATGTCCGGGAACTGCGGGGGAGTCGTCTGCACGCTGCGGATGGTCACGTTCCCGACCGTGCGGGTCGGTGCGACCTTCTCCGGATCGAACGCGATGATCGCGTAGTCGAGTTTGTGATTGGAGAACGTGATCCGGCCCAGGACGCCGCGATCCTGATCTTGCTCGGAGGCGACCCGCTGTCCGCCCTCACCACAGTGGCCTGCGGTCAACCCGTAGAGCGTGCCGGTGTTGTCGGTGCCGATGGTGGTCAGCGTGCACGCCGAGGCACTGTTGCCGCCTTTGAGGATCAGGATTCCCGAACCGCCGCCCAAGGCGACCTTCGCCGGTGCCGCGACCGCAGCTCCGCCCCCGGTCACAAGTAGTGCGGCGGATGCCAGGGCCATGCAGGCCACAAGCAATTTCTTCAGCATCGGATTCCCCAATCATCGGCCGTGGTCTATCCCGGTGTGTCTCCCCCGAAGCCGGAATATCCTCCTTGAAAGATAGTCGCAATCGATCTTCGGGGCGGCATTTCCCAGGTCATCGGGCCGACTGATCCGATTCATGCAGGTCCGCGCCGGGGTTCGTCGATATACCCGGGAACGGATCGCTGTGGGCGGCCACTAAGCTGATCGCTGGAGTTGCCACTTCGCTGGCTCCCGGTAAGCGCCGGGCGCTACCCGACCCCAGGAGAATTTTACTGTGAGCCCCACCGGCCGCCCAGTCGTGTTGATCGCCGACAAATTGGCACAGTCCACGGTTGCTGCCCTCGGCGAAGATGTCGAGGTGCGCTGGGTCGATGGCCCCGACCGCCCGAAGTTGCTCGAGGCAGTCAAGGATGCCGACGCCATTCTCGTGCGTTCGGCTACTCAGGTTGATGCCGAGGTCCTCGCCGCCGGACCCAACCTGAAGATCATCGCCCGCGCCGGCGTCGGACTCGACAATGTCGATGTCGCGGCCGCAACCGAGCGGGGCGTGATGGTGGTCAATGCACCGACGTCCAACATCCACACCGCCGCCGAGCACGCCGTCAGCCTGTTGCTGTCCGCTGCCCGGCAGATCCCGGCCGCCGATGCCACCCTGCGCGAGCACGAGTGGAAGCGGTCGAAGTTCAACGGTGTCGAGATCTTCGGCAAGACCGTCGGTGTTGTCGGACTCGGCCGGATCGGACAGCTGTTCGCACAGCGCCTGGCCGCCTTCGAGACCAACATCATCGCGTACGACCCCTACGTGTCGCCGGCTCGCGCCGCACAGCTCGGTATCGAGCTGGTCACCCTGGACGAGCTGCTCGAGCGCGCCGACATGTTCTCGGTGCACCTGCCCAAGACTCCGGAGACCCTCGGCCTCATCGGCGCCGACGAGCTGGCCCGCACCAAGAAGGGCGTCATCGTCGTCAACGCCGCTCGCGGTGGGCTGATCGACGAGCAGGCACTGGCCGATGCCATCAAGACCGGTCATGTGTTCGCCGCAGGCCTCGACGTCTACGCCACCGAGCCGTGCACTGATTCGCCGCTGTTCGAGCTCCCGCAGGTAGTGGTGACCCCGCATCTGGGTGCCTCCACCTCGGAGGCGCAGGATCGCGCAGGCACCGACGTCGCCAAGAGCGTGCGGCTGGCCCTGGCCGGACACTTCG
Source organism: Williamsia sp. Y844 (assembly GCF_056786475.1). NCBI lineage: Bacteria > Bacillati > Actinomycetota > Actinomycetes > Mycobacteriales > Nocardiaceae > Williamsia > Williamsia sp. Y844. The sequence goes on along the minus strand of NZ_JBXCJB010000001.1, from coordinate 174,117 downwards.
TCCCCGACGCCGTGAACATCACCGGTGGCGCAGTCGACGACGAGGTCGCCCCGTGGCTCGAACTCGTCCGCAAGCTCGGTGTCCTGGTCGGCGCCCTGTCGGGTCAGGTTCCGGCCAACCTCAGCGTTGACGTCCGCGGCGAGATCGCGTCGCGCAATGTCGACGTCCTCGGACTGTCCGCGCTGCGTGGTCTGTTCTCCGCCGTCATCGAGGATCCGGTCACCTTCGTGAACGCTCCCGCCTTGGCGGCCGAGCGTGGTGTCACCTCTGAGGTGACCACCGCATCGGAGAGCCCGAATCACCGCAACCTGGTGGATCTGCGTGCGGTCTTCGGTGACGGAACCGTCCTCAATGTCGGTGGCACCCTGTCGGGGCCTGCCGAGGTCGAGAAGATCGTCAACATCAACGGCCGCAACTTCGACCTGCGGGCCGAAGGCCTCAATCTTGTTGTCTCCTATGGAGATCAGCCGGGATCACTGGGCAAGATCGGCACCCTGCTCGGCAACGCCGGCATCGACATCGCGGCCGCCGGACTCTCGCAGGACGCCGAGGGTGAAGGCGCGACCATCCTGCTGCGCGTGAGCCAGCAGATCCCCGAGGCCGTCCTCACCGCCATCGGTGAGGCAGTCGGCGCGACGCTCATCAAGCAGGTCGACCTGTCATGAAACTCGCTGTCATAGCCGGCGACGGAATCGGCCCTGAGGTCATCTCCGAAGCTCTGGCGGTACTGGAACACGTCCTGCCGGGCGTCGAGACCACCGAGTTCGATCTCGGCGCCAATCGCTACCACCGCACCGGCGAACTGCTGACCGATGAGGATCTGACCGCGATTCGCGGCCACGACGCGATCCTGCTTGGCGCGATCGGCGATCCGTCGGTCACCCCGGGCATCCTCGAGCGCGGTTTGCTGCTGAACATGCGCTTTGCGCTCGATCACCATGTGAACCTGCGCCCGAGCAAGCTCTACCCCGGCGTCACCTCGCCGCTGGCGGGCAACCCCGACATCGACTTCGTTGTGGTCCGTGAAGGCACGGAAGGTCCGTACACCGGCAACGGTGGTGCCATCCGCGTCGGTACCCCGAACGAGGTCGCCACCGAGGTCAGCGTCAACACCCGGTTCGGCATCGAACGCGTTGTCCGCGATGCCTTCAAGCGTGCTCAGGCCCGTCGCAAGCACCTCACACTGATCCACAAGACAAACGTGCTCACGTTTGCCGGATCGATGTGGAAGCGCACCGTCGACGAGGTTGCGGTTGAGTACCCCGAGGTCACCGTCGATTACAACCACATCGATGCGGCGACCATCTACATGGTCACCAACCCGGGTCGTTACGACGTCATCGTCACCGACAACCTGTTCGGCGACATCATCACCGACATCGCAGGCGCGGTCAGCGGTGGCATCGGCCTGGCGGCGTCGGGCAACATCGATGCGACCGGCACCAACCCGTCGATGTTCGAGCCGGTCCACGGAAGTGCTCCGGATATCGCCGGGAAGGGCGTCGCCGATCCCACGGCTGCCATCCTGTCGGTGGAACTCCTGCTGCGTCATCTCGGCCACGAGGCCGAGGCCGACCGGATCTCGCAGGCGGTCGCCGCCGACCTGGCGAGCCGCGGAGAACTTCCGGTCGACACCAAGGAGATCGGGACCCGGATCCGGGCAGCCCTGGGCTGACCCGCCGGCCGGGCACACTCACAAACCCCACCCGTTCCAGGCATTTCCACACGTTGCACCATGTGGTTTTGACTGAAACGGGTGGGGTTTGTCGTTGTGGCCACCGGCCGTCAAGACGGAGTGGTCACCAACGCGTCGCGCTTTTGGTCCGGTGGGACCAATCCGATCGCGGCGGCCGGGGCTGCCGCGGCGATCAGGAACGCGGCCGGGTAGCCGAAGGCACCGATGGCCATGCCGAACAGCGGTGTGGACGCGGCCATCCACAGGTATTGGCCCGTGTTCTGGACCGCCAGTGCACGACCGCTCCATTGCGGCCCGGAGAACTCGGCGATCGCGGTGAACGCCAATCCGTTGTCGGCCACCGTGATCACGCTCGCGATAACCATGACGGCCGCCGCGACGGGGCTGTTGAGCCAATCGGTGAAGGCCAGCAATCCCACCGATGCGGTGGCGCCGATCGAGATCAACCGAATCGGTTTGGTGCGTGATCCCCAGACGTCGGACCATCGGCCGGCGCCGATGCGACCGGCGGCGCCGAGGATCTGACTGATCGTCACCAGGATGCCCGCGGTCATCGGGGACCAGTTGTGCTGCACGATCAGCCAGGCCGGCACAAACGTCCACAGCATGCCCTGGGGGACACACAGCAGAATGCTCACCCCATGGACACGTGGCAGGAACTGGCTTCCGCGATACGGATTCGACGACATGGCGGTCTGGGTGGCCGATGTCGATGGTCGTTGCGGGTCGGCGACCACAACCAGGACGAACACTGTCGCGATCACCGTGACAACCAAGGGGACCACCAGACCGGTTGTGACACCGAACTTTTCGGACAGAACCGGGATCGTCAGGGCGCAGACACCGATGCCCAGCGGTTGCGCCGTCTGCCGGACACCCATCGCGGTGCCGCGTTTCTCGGGCGAGAACCATCCGACGACGATGCGGCCACCGGCCCCGTTGGTTGCGGCCGAGGTGACGCCTGCCACCAACAGTGCCAGGCCCAGGACGGCCTTGGGTGCGTCCCACATGTTGGCCAAACATGCCGTCGACATTGTGACGATGGTCGAGCCCAGTGACAGCAGCAGGATCCGGCGCTCGCCGAACCGGTCGAGGGCGATACCCCAGGCATAGGTCGACAACAGCAGCCCGAAGGTCGGCGCCGCTGCCAGGGTTGACGCCTCGGTCAGTGACATCCCTTCTGAGCGGTGCAGTTCGGGGATGAGGAAGGCGACACCGCTGACGACGCAGGTCGTTGCCATCGCGGACAGCAGGGAGGCGCAGAGCATTGCCCAGCGGCGGGCATTGGTGGGCATATCAGGACCTCCTCGATCGTGTTCTCAACATATGAAATAGAATGTCCATATAGTAGAACGCCGCTGGGGATGGTGCCAAGGGCGGCTCCCGACAGTTGAGATGGTCCGGGTGCGATAGTCTGGCGACCATGCGACTAGGTCGAATTGCCAGCCCTGACGGGGTTGCTTTTGTCAGTATCGAAGGCGACGGCGACGCCGCCACGGCTCGTGAAATTGCCGAACACCCTTTTGGTACGCCCACGTTCACCGGCCGGAGCTGGCCGCTGGCCGATACCCGCCTGCTGGCGCCGATCCTGGCCAGCAAGGTGATCTGTATTGGTAAAAATTATCTGGCTCATGTGGCTGAAATGGCCGAAGACGAAGCGGAGCGGAGCTCGACCCCAGGGGTTGTTGAGGCACCGGAGAATCCGGTGATTTTCATAAAGCCGAACACTTCGATCATCGGGCCCCACGTGCCGATCCTGCGACCGAAATCGTCGAACCGCGTGGACTTCGAGGGTGAGCTCGCGATCGTGATCGGCCGCCCCTGCCGCGATGTGAAGGCGGCAGCGGCAAAGGATGTGATCCTCGGCTACACGATCGGCAACGACGTCACGGCCCGCGATCAGCAGAAGGCCGATGGGCAGTGGACACGCGGCAAGGGCCACGACACCTTCTGTCCGCTCGGGCCGTGGATCGAAACCGAACTCGACCCCAGTGATCTCGAGATCCGCACCGAGCTCAACGGAGAGGTCAAGCAGCGCAGCCGCACCAGCCTGATGCTGCACGACGTCGGCGAGATCGTCGAATGGATCAGCGCCGTGATGACACTGCTGCCCGGCGACGTGATTCTCACCGGCACACCGGAAGGCATCGGTCCGATGGCCGCCGGCGACACGGTCAGTGTCACCGTCGAAGGCCTCGGCACGCTGACAAACCCGGTCGCCGAGCGGGGGTAGCAGATGCGTCCGCAGCCGAAAACTGCTCAGGTCAACGGAATCTCGCTCAGCTACGAGGACTCCGGTTCAGGTCCACTGGTTGTCATGGTGATGGGTAGTGGCAGTCCGGGCCGGGTCTGGAAAGCGCACCAGCAGCCGGCGCTGGTCAAGGCGGGCTACCGCGTCGTCATGTTCGACAATCGCGGCATCGCACCGTCGAGTGAATGTCCCGAAGGGTTCACCATCGCCGACATGGTGGCCGATACCGCCGCTCTGATCGAGTTTCTCGGCGGTGAGCCTGCGGTTGTGATCGGAACCTCGCTCGGCGCGAAGGTGACCCAGGAGTTGGCGTTGGCGCGACCCGATCTCGTCCGGTGCGCCGTCATGATCGCGACGTACGGTCGCAGTGGGCCACTGCAGCAATGGATCTCCGAAGGGGAGCGGGCGCTCTACGACCAGAAGATCACGTTGCCTCCTCGCTTCCACGCGGCGATCACCGCGCACCTCAATCTGTCTCGGCACACCCTCGACAACGACACCGCGGTGCGGGACTGGCTCGATGTGATCGAGTTCTCTGGGCAAACGGTGACGCCGGGTATGCGGGCACAACTCGGGCTGCACGACGGAGAGAGTGATCGTCTTGCCGCATATGCCGGGATCACCCGGCCGTCGCTGGTGATCGGTTTCGCCGACGACCGTACGTTGCCACCACATCTGGCTCGTGAGGTCGCAGACGCGATACCCGGTGCGCGGTACGAGGAAGTGGTCAAGGCCGGTCACTACGGCTACCTCGAGCAGCCGGCCGAGGTCAACGCGCTCCTGATCGAATTCTTGGGGCAGCACACCGCCTGAGGATGCCAGGGGACAGCGGCACTGTTACCCCCGCGTAATCTGGGCGCATGAGTGAATCGCAGGTCCGCGTCCGTTTTTGTCCATCTCCGACCGGCACACCACATGTCGGGTTGGTGCGTACCGCGTTGTTCAACTACGCCTACGCCCGGCACAACGGTGGTGCGTTCGTGTTCCGGATCGAGGACACCGACGCCGCGCGCGACACCGAGGAGTCGTACGCCGCGATCCTCGATGCGCTGCGCTGGCTCGGCCTGAACTGGGACGAGGGCCCGGAGGTCGGTGGCCCGCATGAGCCCTACCGCCAGTCGCAACGCAAACCGCTGCATCTCGATGCGGTCGCAAAGCTTCTCGATGCCGGTGAGGCCTACGAGGCGTTCTCGACGGCAGAAGAGGTCGAGGCGCGGCACAAGGCCGCAGGCCGTGATCCCAAGCTCGGCTACGACAACTTCGACCGCGACCTCACCGAAGGGCAGAAGCAGGCATTTCGCGACGAGGGCCGCCGCGCCGTCGTCCGGCTCAAGATGCCCGATCGCGACATCTCATGGGACGACCTGGTGCGCGGCACCACCACCATCCCGGCCGGGACGGTGCCGGATTTCGCGCTGACACGCGGCAACGGAGATCCGTTGTACACCTTGGTCAATCCCGTCGACGACGCGTTGATGGAGATCACCCACGTCCTGCGCGGTGAAGATCTGCTGTCGTCGACACCGCGTCAGATCGCACTCTACGAAGCGCTCATCCGGGTCGGAATCGCAAGCCGGACACCCGAATTCGGGCATCTTCCGTTTGTGATGGGGGAGGGCAACAAGAAGCTGTCGAAGCGCGACCCGCAGTCGAGCCTGTTCCACCACCGCGATCGCGGGTTCATCCCCGAAGGCCTGCTGAACTACTTGGCGCTCCTGGGCTGGGGCATCGCCGACGATCACGACATCTTCACCCTCGACGAGATGATCGCCGCGTTCGACATCTCGAAGGTGAACTCCAATCCCGCCCGGTTCGACCAGAAGAAGGCCGACTCGATCAACGCCGAGCACATTCGCCGGCTCACCCCGGAGGACTTTGCCGGGCGGTTGCGGGACTTCGTCGTCAAGGCGGGCAAGTTGACCGAACCGGTCGACGAGGCCCAGTGGGCGGTTGTCGCCGATCTGGTCCAGACGCGCATCCAGGTCCTCGGGGACGCGTGGGGACTCATCGCATTCCTCTACGTGGCGGACGACGAATTCGCGATCGACGAAGCAGCGGCCCGTAAGAACCTCGGAGCCGACGCGGCGCCCGTTCTGGACGCGACCATCGAATCGCTGGCGGCATTGCCTCAGTGGACGACTGAGGCCATTGAAAGCGCCCTCAAGGAAGCGTTGGTGGAGCGACTCGAGCTCAAACCGCGCAAGGCGTTCGGTCCGGTTCGTGTTGCGGTGACGGGGTCGCACATCAGCCCTCCGCTGTTCGAGTCGTTGGAGCTCCTCGGGGCGCAGCGCAGCCTCGCCCGACTGCGCGCTGCTCGCGCAACGATCGTGTAAAAAGTGCCTCTGACCTGGCGATTACAGGTTAGGGCGCAGGGTTTGATAATCTCTTTCTCGTTGCTTTTCCAGCCGCCACAAGCGACTGGGAGAGCAGCGAATGGGGTATGGTGTAATTGGCAACACAGCGGTTTCTGGTACCGCCATTCTAGGTTCGAGTCCTGGTACCCCAGCGACAACAGCGTAATACTGTGTCAGTTCTGGCCCCGTCGTCTAGCGGCCTAGGACGCCGCCCTCTCAAGGCGGTAGCGCGGGTTCGAATCCCGTCGGGGCTACAACAAGATCAACCCTTCTCCTGCCATGCAGGGGGAGGGTTTTTCTCTGTCCGGACCAAGGCGGTCGGCTTCCACGCAGCAGCGAAGGCCCCCGCTGGAACTGATGTCCGGTAGGGGCCTTCGAATCTTGTTGGGAGCTATAGGCCAAACGCTGCGAGGGCGGCGGCGAGATACACCCCGAGCAGCTGGATTCCGCTACCCAAGATTCCGAAAGCAAGTCCGACAAAATCGGCTGAACCCACTGTTGATACTCCTTCGGTGAACCCTCCACCTGGTTTGAGCGGGGGGACCCGCTGTGGCCGGCAAAAGAGGGATTCTTGTAGCTGTGCCGCGGCGGACGCCTGAGTGTGGCATGAATCACAAGCGGCGATTGCTGCTTACGCCTGATTTGAGTTCGGCATCCGCCGATCGCGCCTATCGGATTTGAAGTCGTCGAGCTTCTGACCCCCGCGACGTAGAACGGCCCCCACATCGAATCGATGTGGAGGCCGTCGCGGGTGTGTCTACTACTTCACGAACTCCGCCGTGGTTCCGGCGAGCGGGACTTCGGGGAGTCCGAGCTTGCGGTGGTCCCAGCTGCGGACGCGGTCGGTCTTGATCCGGATCGCAACCCGCTTGTTCATCATCTGATCGACGTAGGGGCGCATCTCGTCGGTGTACGGGCCGTTGTAGCGTTCCCACACACTGATGCCGCACATCAGGATCGAGTCCGGGTCGTCGAGGATCTCGGCGGTCCCGTCGATCGATACGCCGCGCAACTCGTTGTAGGTGAGGCCGGCTTCGATCATCACGGTGCAGATCGGATTGCGGCGAATGTTCACGGCTTTCTGTGATTTCGCCTTTGTCTCGAACCAGATCTCGCCATCGATGACGCCGTACCACATGGCCACCAGGTGGGGACGGCCCGTGGCGGACACCGTTGCCATCGTGGCAGTGCGGCTGCGAACGATGAATTCGTCGATCTCGTCGTCGCCCATCACGATTTTGCCGCGCTCGTTCGTTCCCATCGGGTGTCCTTTCGTTCTCCTGCCGGGCGCCAACGGAGGCCGGTCAGGTCACTGTCGTTCGAAGATGTGACTTTCGATACCCCACCCTAGAGTCGTTTGTTGATTGCATCCGCCGCGGCCAGTAGGTCGGCGGCCCAGCGTGATCCCGGACGCCGTCCCATCCGGTCGATCGGACCGGAGACCGATATCGCGGCGATGACCTCGCCGGCGTTGTCGCGTACCGGAGCCGAGATGCTGGCCACGCCGGGCTCGCGCTCACCGATGCTCTGCGCCCATCCCCGGCGGCGGACCTCGAGCAGTGTGCGTTCGCTGAAACCGTTCTCACCCAGCAGGAGCCGGGCGGTCGCGGGGTCGGCCCAGGCGAGGAGGACCTTGGCCCCTGAGCCGGCGTTCATCGGCAGCCGGGCTCCGACGGGGACGGTGTCGCGGAGTCCGGATGGCGGCTCGATGGCGGCGACGCAGATCCGGTCGGCGCCCTCTCTGCGATAGAGCTGCACGCTCTCGCCGGTGATCTCCCGCAGTCTGGGCAGGATCAGCGCTGCGGCCTCGCGCACGGTGTCGGTGGCTCCGGCGGCGAGTTCGCCGAGTGCGGGGCCCGGGCACCACAGGCCGGAAGTATTGCGCGCCAACAGTCGGTGGGTTTCGAGTCCGACGGCGAGCCGGTGCGCGGTCGCACGCGGCAATCCGGTCCGCGTACACAGTTGGTTCAGGTTGCACGGGCCTTCGGAGACGGCGTGCAGAACGGCGACGGATTTATCCAGAACACCGATCCCACTGGCCACTGCCGATGCGGTATCATTTCTCACAAGCCGATACTATGCTCTCGCATACTGAGATGCCAGCCCATCTCGTCAGAAGAAGAAACTTGGTGATCATGATGACCGAACGTCCAATGACCTTGGCCGAAAAGGTTTGGGAAGAACATGTTGTGGTGCGTGGTGAAGGTGAGGGATCGGGACGCAACCCCGACCTGATCTACATCGATCTGCATCTAGTCCACGAGGTGACGAGCCCGCAGGCGTTCGACGGCCTGCGCCTGGCGGATCGTCCGGTGCGACGACCCGACCTGACGATTGCGACCGAAGACCACAACGTGCCGACGATGAATATCGACAAGGAAATTGCCGATCCCATCTCGCGTCTGCAGGTCGATACCCTTCGCAGGAACTGCGAAGAATTCGGAATCCGGTTGCATTCCATGGGTGATGCCAATCAGGGCATCGTCCACATCATCGGACCGGAACTCGGTCTGACGTTGCCGGGTATGACAGTCGTCTGTGGTGACAGTCATACCGCCACGCATGGTGCTTTCGGCTCTATTGCGATGGGCATCGGTACCTCCGAGGTCGAGCATGTGCTGGCGACGCAGACACTTTCGTTGCGTCCGTTCAAGACAATGGCGATCAATGTGGACGGCGAATTGCCGCCCGGCGTCACCGCCAAAGACCTCATCTTGGCGGTCATCGCGCAGATCGGGACCGGCGGCGGACAGGGCTATGTGCTCGAGTACCGCGGCCCGGCCATCGAGAAGCTCTCGATGGAGGCCCGAATGACCGTGTGCAACATGTCGATTGAGGCCGGTGCTCGCGCCGGACTTATTGCACCCGATGACATAACCTTCGAATACGTCAAGGGCCGTCCGCATACGCCGACCGGCGCCGACTGGGATGCCGCGGTGCAGAACTGGCGTCAGCTCCGTACCGACGACGGTGCGGTCTTCGACGCAGAGGTCCATATCGATGCGACCAAGCTGACCCCGTTTGTCACCTGGGGAACCAACCCGGGGCAGGGGTTGCCCCTGGGTGCTTCTGTGCCCGACCCCGCCAAGATCGCCGATGCAGCAGAGGCCGAGGCGACCGAGAAGGCACTGCGGTACATGGATTTGACGCCTGGCATGCCGCTGCGCGAGATCGAGGTCGACACCGTGTTCGTCGGCTCGTGCACCAACGGGCGTATCGAGGATCTGCGTGCGGTGGCCGAGGTCTTGTCCGGTCATCACGTGGCCGAAGGCATTCGGATGCTCATCGTTCCCGGATCGGGGCGGGTGCGCCTGCAGGCCGAAGCAGAGGGACTCGGCGACATCTTCGAGGAAGCCGGCGCAGAGTGGCGGCAGCCCGGTTGTTCGATGTGCCTGGGAATGAACCCGGATCAGCTCGCACCCGGCGGACGGTCCGCGTCGACCTCGAACCGCAATTTCGAAGGGCGGCAGGGAAAGGGAGGCCGAACTCACCTCGTGTCCCCAGCTGTGGCTGCTGCCACTGCAATTCGAGGACGCCTCAGTGCCCCGACCGACCTGACCGATTCAGTTCCCGCGGTCTGAGCGCGGACGAGAAGGAGTATTGACGATGGAACCGATCAGCATTCATACCGGAATCGGCGTGCCGCTTCGCCAGGGCAATGTCGACACCGACCAGATCATCCCGGCGGAGTTTCTGAAGCGGGTGACTCGCACCGGATTTGAGGACGGACTGTTCGCCGGCTGGCGCGCGGACCCGGGCTTCATTCTCAATGTCGAGCCGTACAACCACGGATCTGTCCTGGTGGCGGGCCCCGACTTCGGCACCGGATCGTCCCGTGAGCATGCGGTCTGGGCGTTATCTGACTTCGGTTTTCGGGTCGTGATCTCGTCGCGCTTCGCTGACATCTTCCGCGGCAATGCCGGAAAAGCCGGGTTGGTGGCCGCGCAGGTGGACCAGGCGGACGTCGAGCTGATCTGGAAGCGGCTCGAGGAGCAGCCCGGGTTGGAATTGACGGTGAGCCTTGAAGATCAGACGGTCACAGCAGCGGACCTAGTGGTGCCCTTTGCAATTGATGAGTACACCCGGTGGCGTCTGATGGAGGGTCTGGACGACATCGGATTGACATTGCGGCAGGTCGAAGCCATTTCTGAGTTCGAAAAGGCAAGGCCCGTATGGAAACCGAAGACCCTGCCGGAGCCCGCTTCGGGGAGCGCAGCGAGGCCACGGCCGTAACCTGTTAGACGGCATACCTTTCGCCACGCCGAGCGAATTTGGCGTCGATCGTGGACGTTTTGCGATTTGACGTTTACCGTGTTCATTTAGATGGCCCAAAGTGGGTCAACAGTTTGCGGAGGTTGAATCCATGAACAAGGCAGAGCTCATCGAAGAACTAACAAAGAAGTTGGGGACCGATCGCCGTACGGCTACTGACGCCGTCGAGCACATCGTCGACACAATCGTGCGGGCGGTGAACAAGGGTGAGAGCGTGACGATCACCGGTTTCGGTGTCTTCGAAAAACGGCGTCGCGCCGCTCGGGTTGCTCGCAACCCGCGCACCGGCGAAACCGTCAAGGTCAAACCGACTTGGGTGCCGGCATTCCGTCCGGGCGCACAGTTCAAACTCGTTGTGTCCGGCAAGCAGAAGCTGAGCGCATCGGGCCCGGCCGTCAAGCGTGGCAGTGCAACTGTCGCAGCGGCACCGGCCAAGAAGACCGCAGCCAAGAAGGCGGCTCCGGCCAAGAAGGTTGCAGCCAAGAAGGTGGCTCCGGCCAAGAAGGCCGCTCCCGCCAAGAAGGTTGCAGCCAAGAAGGTAGCTCCGGCCAAGAAGGCCGCACCTGCCAAGAAGGTTGCAGCCAAGAAGGTAGCTCCGGCCAAGAAGGCCGCACCTGCCAAGAAGGTTGCAGCCAAGAAGGTAGCTCCGGCCAAGAAGGCCGCACCTGCCAAGAAGGCTCCGGCGAAGAAGGCTCCGGCCAAGAAGCGCTGACGCAGACAAACAAAACCCCGGTGGACCTTCCCTCCACCGGGGTTTGTTTTGCGTTCAAGGCATTTCGGTTACCGGCCGCTAACCCATCGGGCTGTCGACGTGGTGCGCGGCAACGAGTTTTCCGTCGTGCAGCGAGAGCACCCAGAAACTTCCCTTCCGGTTTCGCGACGCCGGGAGTTTCAGCTCGTCCTGTGAAGCCCACCATTTGAGTAGCGGGGGGATCACTTTGCCCTGACTGCACACGACGTGAATCCCGGGTGACTGCGCAATCTCTCGAATCCGGCGGCGCCCGGCCTTCGGATCGTCGGCGTAGGACTCTTCTGACAGTGACGGCTCGGCCTCGACCTCGACGCCGAGTTCGTCGGCCAGCGGTGCCACCGTCTGCACGCAACGCACACGGTCTGCCGAATGAACGTCAGTGGGGCCGAACAACAGCAGTTGCGACATCAATGCCTCGGCTTGAGCCTGGCCCACCTTCTCCAGGGGGCGGAACCGGTCGTCACCCTTGTAGCGGGACTTGCGGCCTGCCTTGGCATGGCGCACCAACAGTAGGACATCAAGCTTTGCCGGTAGGGTCCGAAAGGACTTCAGGACCTTTCGGTCGAGATGATACGAGATCGCCGATTCTGCTGATTCCACTGAAAGCCAACGCAATTCGTCAACCTCGTCGTTGGGCGTGAACTCGCCTGAGACGACCTCGGCCGACCAATAGTGGACGTGCTTGCGGCCGGGACCACGAAGGTCGTAGCTGACCATCCGCACATGCCTGCCGAGCCGAACGCGGTAGCCCGTCTCCTCGGCGATCTCACGGACCGCCGCGCTGAGAAAGGTTTCCCCGGGTTCGACCTTGCCCTTGGGCAGGGTCCAGTCGTCGTACCGGGGTCGGTGGACGATGGCGACCTCGATCTCCCCGGCCGGATCCTCGCGCCAGACCACGCCACCGGCCGCGTAGACCACCGCGCCGTTGCCGCTTGCCGTTTTGCTCACTGGCTCAGGTCAGCCCGACGACGGTTGCGCCGCATCATCTGACGTTGATGATCCCGCACTTCTTCACCCGCAGCGGGTGAAGCCGTCCAGCTGCCGTTCTGCCCGAGTACCCAGCAACGGGTGGTCGGATCCATCGCGGAGGCGAACACGTCGTCGAGTTCGCGTGTCAGTCGCGGGTCGCGTACCTGAGCCATCACCTCGACCCGTCGATCGAGATTGCGGTGCATCATGTCTGCGCTGCCGAACCAGAACTCGTTGATCGACTGGAAGTGGAAGACCCGGGAGTGCTCCAGGAACTGGCCGAGGATCGACCGCACCGTGATGTTCTCGCTGAGGCCGGGAACCCCCGGGCGGAGAGCGCAGATACCGCGGACCACGACATCGACCGGGACACCGGCCTGTGATGCTCGATACAGCGCATCGATCACCTGTTCATCGACGAGCGCATTGGCCTTCAAGCGAATTCGGGCATCGGAGTGTCCGCTTTGCGCCCGCTCGATCTCGGCGCGGATGCGATCGACGATGCCCGCCCGCACACCGTGTGGTGCGACGAGCAGGTTGCGGTACTCGACCTTTCGCGAGTAGCCGGTGAGCGTATTGAACAGGTCGGTCAGGTCGGCACCGATATCCGGCGCAGCGGTGAACAAACCGATGTCTTCGTAGAGCCGTGCGGTTTTGGGGTTGTAGTTGCCCGTTCCGATGTGGCAGTAGCGCCGGATGGTCGAGCCCTCACGCCGGACCACCAGACAGGTCTTGCAGTGTGTCTTCAGTCCCACGAGCCCGTAGACCACGTGGACGCCGGCCTGCTCGAGCTGCCTGGCCCACTTGATGTTTGCGTGCTCGTCGAAGCGCGCCTTGATCTCGACGAGCGCCACCACCTGTTTGCCCGCCGCCGCCGCATCGATGAGGGCGTTGACGATCGGGGAGTCGCCGGAGGTCCGGTAAAGCGTCTGTTTGATCGCGAGGACATCGGGATCGGCGGCCGCCTGTTCGATGAACCGTTGCACGCTGGTGGAGAAAGAGTCGTACGGGTGATGCACCAGTACATCGCCCTCACGCAGCGTGGAGAAGATGCTCTTGGGGGTTTCGCGTTCGCCGAAAGCCGGGTGGGTGGCCGGGACAAAGGGTGGGTCCTTGAGCGCAGGCCGGTCGATGCCTGCGACCTGGAACAGACACGACAGGTCGAGCAGCCCGGGCACCTCGATCACGTCGGCCGGATCGACATCGAGTTCGCGCAGCAGCAGTTCGAGCATGTGCTCGGTCATGTCGCCGGCGATCTCCAAGCGGACCGGTGAACCGAAACGCCGACGGGCGAGTTCGCGTTCGAGTGCCTGGAGCAGGTCTTCGTCGCGGTCTTCCTCGACCTCGAAGTCGGCGTTGCGGGTGATCCGGAATGCGTGGTGCTCCACGATTTCCATGCCAGGGAACAGATGGTCGAGATGCGCGGAGATCAGATACTCCATCGGAAGGAGTATCGGTTTTGCCGGTGCGGTATCGGTTTTCGCGTACAGATGCCGGAACTCGGCAGGCATCAGGCGGTCGACTCGGACAAAACGGTCGACGTTGTCAGGGACCTTCACGCGGGCGAAATGTTCGCCGCCCTTGCCGACGTCCTTCACCGTCACGGCCAGATTCAGGCTCAGTCCCGAGATGTACGGGAATGGGTGAGCCGGGTCGACGGCCAGTGGGGTGAGCACCGGGAAAACCACTTCATGGAAGTACTCGCTCAGTCGGCTGCGTTCGTCGTCCGACAGCGCTTCCCAGGTGACGATGTGAATGTTGTTGTCTGCCAGAGCCGGTTGGACCGAGTCGAGGAACACGCGGGCGTGCCTGTCGGCCAATACCTGGGTGCGCTGGGCGATCAGTGACAGCTGTTCATGCGGCGAAAGGCCGTCGGCGGAGCGAACCGATAGTCCCGTCTCGTGACGGCGCTTGAGCCCGGCCACCCGGACCATGAAGAACTCATCGAGATTGGAAGCGAAGATGGCCAGGAACTTGGCACGTTCGAGCAGCGGCAGCGAGGTGTCCTCGGCCAGTGCCAGGACCCGGGCATTGAAGTCGAGCCAACTCAGTTCGCGGTTGAGGTAACGATCTTCGGGAAGATCCGCGGTGCTGGTGGGTAGAGCGGTCGCTGCCGGTGGTGCTGTCGGCATAGAGGGTGGGGTCGACGACTGGCCTGTCGCATCTGCTGTGCTCACGTGACCATCATGGCCCATCGGGCCGGGCTGTGGAATCGCGAGATTGTGATTGTTCACTCAAGCGCAGGCGAGAGACGACCGCGGACGTCGCCGGACCCAGACCGAACCGCGCGGCGGTCAGCAGATCGTCGACTGTGTCGACATCGATCCGAAGGTCCGGCCAGCGGTCCGAGTCGTTGATGAGATCGACGGCGCCGTGGTCGGAATGGCGCTGCGCGGAGTCGGCCCCGAACCGCAAGAAGTCGGTTGTGTGTGGACCTTCGAGGTCGAGAAACAGTGCGGTGGTGCCGGTCCCGGCGTGATCGGGGATGTACGACGACGTCAGCGGTGCCGACTCCGCGACGGCCGCGATCAGACTGGCCGGGGTCGCGGCGGGCAGATCGGCCTGCAGCACCAGGATTCGGCTACCGGGCCATCGGGCCAGCGCGTGATCGATCCCCATCGCAAACGCCTGGTTGAGGACGTCGCCCTTGTCGACAACGGTCTCGGCTCCGAATGCGTCGGCGGTGGTTGCCACGGCTTGGTCCGGCGACACCACGACGACACGATCGAGTCCGGTGCCGGCCACCGCGGTGAGGGTGTCCTCGAGCATCGCCAGAACCAGGGCGCGGCGCGCATCGCGGCCGATGGCCGGAGCCAGCCGCGTTTTGGCCCCGCTCAGTTCTTTGACCGCAATGACGACTGCGGTCGGCCGCGTTTCCATGGGGTCCATCATGGTCGGCGCCCCCGCCGGGGTGAAAAGGTACCCCACCTTGGCACCGACCTCTAGGCTTGGAGCGTCGCGGAGAGACCGCACGCAGTCGTGGAGACAGATGGTGGGTGGCGTTATGCGGGCGGTCGTCATGGGCTCGGGTTCATGGGGCACAGCGATGGCCAAGGTGTTGGTGGACGCCGGTACAGAGACGATCCTGTGGTCGCGGCGGGCCGAGCTGGCCGACGCGATCAATCAGACGCACACCAACCCCGACTACCTCGACGACGTGGCGCTGCCGGAGGGCCTGCGCGCCAGTGCCGATCTGGCGGAGGTGCTTGATGGCGCGGATCTGGTTGTGTGCGCGGTGCCGTCGCAATCGCTGCGCACGAGTATGCAGACGTGGCTGCCGTATCTGAGTGACACGGCAACGCTGATGTCGCTGGCCAAAGGCGTCGAGACGGGCACCCTGCTGCGGATGAGTGAGGTCATCACCGAGGTGACCGGAGCGACCGCGGATCGGGTTGCGGTGTTGTCGGGACCGAACCTGGCTCGGGAGATCGCCATCGGACAACCTGCGGCCACCGTGGTGGCATGCGAGAACGAGGTTCGCGCTCGAGAGATTCAAAAGGCTTGCAGCACCATGTATTTCCGTCCCTACACCAACACCGATGTGGTCGGATGCGAGATCGGTGGGGCAGTCAAGAACGTCATCGCACTGGCCTGCGGCATGGCATCGGGCGTGGGGCTGGGCGACAACACCCGCGCCTCGATCATCACCCGCGGGCTGGCCGAGACCATTCGACTCGGTGTTGCACTGGGAGCGCGCCCGGAGACGTTGGCCGGACTGGCCGGTATCGGCGATCTGGTGGCCACCTGCTCGTCGCCGCTCTCGCGCAACCGTACCTTTGGCAGCCGCCTCGGCGAAGGTAAAACACTCGCAGAGGCACAGGAGGCGACCCACGGCCAGGTCGCCGAAGGCGTCAAGTCCTGTTCATCGGTGCGTGCCCTCGCCCAGAAGCATGACGTCGACATGCCGTTGACCAATGCGGTACATCAGGTCTGTCACGAGGGTCTGACCGTCACCGACGCCATCTACTCACTGCTCGGCAGGCGGACGAAACCCGAGTGACTCCGTCACGCGAAACCCGAGTGACTCCGTCACGCGAAACCCGAGTGACTCCGTCACGCGAAACCGGGTAACGGTCGGGGTTCAGTCACCCAAGATCGATCGGGGCTGTCGGCAGGTATTCGTCGATCAACTGTGAAAACTGTTGGATCGGACCGTTTCCCACGTTCTCGGGGAGCCAGATCGCCACGTAGGGGCGGTGATCGACGGCGTACCAGAGGAAGCCCGGGGCGTCGGTGGTTGCCGAGACCAGGAACCACTGCACCGGATCGACCACCTGCAGACCCGAGGTGGGGGACAGTGACTCGGGTCGATCGACGCCGCAGCGCAGCTGAACCGGTCCGGGCACCTGATCTCCCGGCGGCCAGCTGACCATGCCGTCGTCGGACACCGTCTTCTTGCCGAATCCGTCGAAGGTCTCGGGCAGCGCGGCGATGAGTGCCGCGCAGTCCGGTGATGACTGCTCGGGTGCCGCCATCGACTTCAGGGGTGTGTCGGCGGAGGTGCTGTCGTCGGTCTTGACGACCGCATAGGTGATGAAGGCCACGATGACCATCACCGGGATCGTGATGATGGTTGCGATGATCGCCGGATGTAGGCGACCGGGGCGACTGGGGGTTGACTCGCTCACACCAGCCTCGGGATGCCTGTCACGACCGGGCACGTCAGGGTTCGAGTGATCCCATCCACCTGCTGAATCTTCGGAACCACCTCTTCGGTGAGGTGGGCCGCATTGGTCGCGTCGACCCGCACGATGACGTCGTACGGTCCGCTGACCTCCTCGGACGAGGCAACGCCGGCGATATCCGAGATCGCTGCTGCGGCTACCGCAGCCTTACCGACCTCGGTCTGGATCAGTATGTAAGCCTGAACCACGGCGTTCCTTTCGTTCACGACGACGATCAGCGGAGCGGCTGACCCAAATAGACTGGCACATATTGTCACCGACAACGGTGCCGAGTGGCCAATCAAGCAGGCCGACATCCAAACGAAAGGCGCGGTGAGAACGCTGTCCACCGATCCGGTTCCCACGGTCAGTGAGGTCGGCGAGCAAGTGCTGATCGATCTGTTCACCACCCCCGACGACGACGCCCGGGGTGATCACATGGTGCTGGTCGGTCCCGGCGACGACGCCGCCGTGCTCGTCGGCGCCGGCCCGGTGGTGGTCAGCACCGACGCATTGGTCGACGGCAGGCACTTCCGGATGGACTGGAGCAGTCCACAACAGATCGGGTTCAAGGCGGTGGTCGCGAACGCCGCCGACGTCATCTCGATGGGCGGCCGGGTCACCGGGTTTCTTGCTTCGGTGACCTGTCCGAAAGACATTCCGGTAGCCACCTTGGTGGGTCTGCGCGACGGGATGCGTGAGGCTGCCCGGCGATACGGGGCGAACGTTGTCGGCGGTGACCTGACAGCAGGCGATCAACTCGTGCTCGCGGTGACCGCGATCGGCGCCATGGACACCCGCACCCCGGTCCGGCTGTCGACGGCTCAGGTCGGCGACGTGGTGGCTGTCTCGGGGCCGCTCGGGTCGTCGGCCGCAGGCATGGATCTGTTGTCGGCCGGTATCAGCGATTTCGCTGGTCTGGTGCAGGCACATTGCGCGCCGGAGCCGCACCTGGAGCTCGGCGTCGTCGCCGCGGAGGCAGGCGTCCATTCGATGACCGACATCTCTGATGGGCTGATGCGGGAGCTCCATACGATGTCGCGGGCCAGTGGGCTGCGGATCGAGATCGATGTTGCCGCCATCCCGGTGGTGCCTGAATTGCCGGCTGCCGCAGCCAGGCTCGGTGTGGACATGAATGTCTGGACGAGCACCGGCGGTGAAGATCACGAGCTGCTGGCCACGTTCGCTGCCGGAGAGCTTCCGGTCGGGTGGACCGCGATCGGTTCGGTGCATGCCGGGCCCGCTGAGCCCCCGGTCACCGTTCACGGCATGGATACGGTTGATCTCGAGGCGGGTTGGCATACGTTCTGACGGGTGCGTGTGGGGTTCGGCACTACCGATACTGTGGCGTTCATGGCTATTTACGCACTCGATGATCGCGAACCCGAGCTGGGCGAAGGCGCCTACGTACATCCGGATGCTGTGGTGATCGGCGCGGTGACCCTCGCGGCCGGTGCCTCTGTCTGGCCGGGCGCGGTGCTGCGGGGTGACTACGGGACCATCCATATCGGTGAGAAGACGAACATTCAGGACGGCACCGTAATCCATTGCACACCCGTGCATCCGACGGTGATCGGCGCGCGTTGTGTCGTCGGGCACAACGCGCACATCGAAGGTGCGACCATCGGCGACAGCTGCCTGATCGCATCAGGTTCGGTGGTACTCAACGGTTCTCGGATCGGGGCCGGGTCGATCGTCGGTGCAGGCGCGGTGGTCGCGTACGGCTTCGAACTTCCCGAACGCTCGATGGCTCTGGGTGTTCCGGCGAAGGTCCGGCAGGGCTACGAGGTTGCCGAGGACCATATCGAGATGAGCGTCGAGAACTACGCCGCCAACGCTGCGTACTACCGCACCGCGCTGCGCCGCCTGGACTAGACGGCCATGTCTGACGCACAACCACTTTCGGCCCTGGTGGATCCGGGCTGGGCCCGCGCACTCGCGCCGGTCGCCGACGATGTCACCAAAATGGGAGCCTTTCTGCGGGCCGAACTCGCGGAAGGCCGCACGTATCTGCCGGAAAGCGGAAACGTGCTGCGTGCCTTCTCGGACCCGTTCGACCAGGTGCGCGTCCTGATCGTCGGGCAGGATCCCTACCCGACGCCAGGTCACGCTGTCGGCCTGAGCTTCTCGGTGGCGCCCGATGTGAAACCGGTACCGCGGAGCCTGGGCAACATCTATACCGAATACTGCGATGACCTCGGACTTCCGCGGCCGTCGAACGGCGACCTGACACCGTGGGCGAAACAGGGTGTCCTGCTGCTCAACAGGGTGCTCACCGTGGCGCCGGGGGCTGCGGGAAGCCATCGTCGGAAGGGTTGGGAATCGGTCACCGAGTGCGCCATCAAGGCATTGGCGGCCCGCGACCAACCGTTGGTTGCCATCTTGTGGGGCAAGGATGCCGCGTCGTTGCAGCCGTGGCTACCCGGGGTCGCGACGATCATCTCGCCGCATCCGTCGCCGCTGTCGGCCCGTCGGGGATTCTTCGGTTCGAAGCCGTTCTCCCGGGCCAACGCCGCACTGGTGGAGCAGGGTGGCACCGAAATCGATTGGCGCCTACCCTGACCGGATCCGAGATCTGGCGGCATCCGAATACAAAAATGGCCACCCGCGGAAAGCAGGTGGCCATTTTCAGGTGTGAATGTGCTTCAGTTCAAAGACTCAGCTGTTGGCGTTGACCGACGCGTAGTCCGGCTTGGTCTTGCCGACAAACGCGTTGACACCCTCGATGCCGTCCGGCAATGCGGACAGTGCAGCGATCGACTCTGCTTCGGCGTCGAGCTGCTCGGTGAGCGAGCGGGTCGCCGATGCGTTCAGGAGCTTGCGCGTGGCCGTGAGCGTGCGCCACGGGCCGGCCGCGATCGAGGCTGCAGCAGCCTCGGCGGTGACCAGCACCTGATCGTCTTCGACCACACGCGAGATCAGGCCGAGGTCGAGTGCCTCGGCGGCGTCGACCGCGCGGTTGGTCAAGATGATGTCGCGTGCACGTGCGGCACCAATGACCCGCGGCAGCGTCCAGGTGAGGCCGCCGTCGGGGGTCAGTCCGATGCCGAGGTATGCCGGACGGAGCTTCGTCGAGGTACCGGCGATGGCAACGTCACAGTGCGTGACGATGCTCATTCCGGCACCTGCGGCCCAGCCGTGCACCGCGGCAACGATCGGTACGTTCGCAGAGTTCAGCGCGCGGATGAAGTCGTGGAAGTCACCGGCCAGTCCGGCCAGGAACTCGGCACGATCGTCGGCAGAAGCGAAGTCGCGGACGTTGCCGCCCGCGCAGAAATTCGCTCCGGTACCGACGAGCAGCACCGCACCCGCCTTGATCTCGCCGCGGGCCAACTGACGCAGCGCAACAGCGCCACGATCGAAGTAGACCCGGTCCAGCGAGTTACCGGCCTTGTCTGAGGCGATGGCAATGCGGAGCACGCCATCGATGAGTTGAACTGAGTCGGAATCGGTCGGAGTGGACCGCAACTCGGTCACACTCAGCCCCGAACGACTTTGCCGGCCTTCAGGCAAGAGGTGCAAACATTGATCCGCTTGCGGTTTCCGGGGGCAACCTGCGCACGCACGGACTGGATGTTGGGATTCCAGCGCCGGTTTGTACGCCGGTGTGAGTGCGAGACCGACTTACCGAAGCCGGGGCCCTTGGCGCATACGTCGCAGACGGCAGCCATCGTCGAACTCCTTCAATGAGAAATTAGGTGGTCATCGGCCCAGAGTTGTCGACACGGATGCCGACGCCCAATGGGCAACCCTGCAAGGATAGCTGTCACCGGGCCCGTGATCCAAATGGTGGTCAAACCCCTGGCCAGAGATGGTCACCGAACGACTCTGTCGGCCTCTCAGATTAGTCTGTGTGTCAGACCACAAGATGGAGGTGCGGCACGTGGTGGATCCGGTCGGGGCGCCTGCAATGGACCCAGGTGTGTTGCGGGATTGGATCCGTGGTGCCGTGACCAGCCTCGATCTGGTGCGTGCCGAGATCAACGATCTGAATGTCTTCCCGATTCCGGACTCCGACACCGGCAGCAACATGCTGCACACGATGCATTCGGCTGCTCTGGCAGTTGACGCGCTCGACGACGATGCCGACACCCCGGCCGTCGCCCGGGCCATGGCCGAGGGCGCTGTGGCGAAGGCCCGGGGTAACTCCGGGATCATCCTGTCGCAGGTTCTGGTCGGATTGGCCGATGCGGCCGAGATCAATGCCATCGGGGGCCGGGTCTCCTTCAACAAACTGTGGGTTGCGGGCCTGAGGCTGGGCTCGTTGGCCGCGACCCGGGCCGTCAGCGAACCTCGTGAGGGCACAGTGCTGACTCTGCTGCGGCGGTCGGCGGAGAACGCTGCCGACCATGCCGAGTCCACCCCCGCCGACCTGGCGCGCGCCATCGCCGACGGTTGTTCCGACGACCTCGAGCTCACACAGTCGCAACTGGATGTCCTGGCCCAGGCCGGGGTGGTGGATGCCGGTGGTCGGGGACTTCTGGTGATCTTCGATGAGCTCGTCAAGGTGCTGACCGGTGTGTCGACCCGCCGCCGTCGGTACCAGGGCGCGTTGGTCGGCGGTGGGGATTGGATCGGGCACCAGGTCGGTGAGTCGTGTGACAGCGACGACGAGATGGACTTCGAGGTGATGTACCTGCTCAACGGTGCCGCCGCCGACCAGATCTCGACACTGCGCACCAAACTCGGCGACATCGGCGATGCCGTGGTGATCGTCGGCGACAGTGCCGACGACGGTGCGGGCGAGCGTTTTTCCATCCACGTCCACACTTGCCAGCCCGGTGCCGCGGTCGAAGCGGGCGTGGCGCTCGGCCGCGTGAGTGACATCAGGATCAGCTGCTTCCTGCTCGATGCGCACCGGGGACAAGAGGACAAGGCCTCGCGTCCACCGCGTCGCAGGCGTGCGGTCGTCGCGGTTGTCACCGGCGACGAGGCCGCGGAGCTGTTCGAGCAAGAAGGAGCCGTGGTTGTCCGGGCCGACACCGGTGGCGAGGGCGAGTTGGATGCCGAGGTGCTGGCGAAGGCGATCATCGACGTCGACAGTGCGCACGTGATCTTGATGGGTAACGGAGCGCTACCGGCCCAGGACCTGGTTGCCGTGGCTGCGGCTGCGCGCTCCCGGGAACGGTCTGTGGTGATCTTGCCCGGCGGTTCGATGGTGCAGAGCCTGGCGGCGATGGCCGTGCATGATCCCGGCGAATTGGCCGACGACGACGCGTACGCGATGGCCGATGCCGCCGCTGCCACCCGATTTGGCGCCGTGGTCACGGCCACCGAACGAACCCTGACATTTGCCGGAACCTGCGAACCCGGCGACCACCTGGGTCTCATCGGCGATGGCGTGCTCGTGATCCATCCCGAGATCATCGGCGCGGCTGCCGGTTTGATCGATCTCCTGCTGAGTACCGGTGGTGAGATGGTCAGTGTGCTCGCCGGGCGTAATCTCGATCCCGAGGTGCTCGAGCAGCTCGAGCATCATGTGAACACCGTGCACCCCGGAGTCGAGTTCGTGAGCTTTCCTGGTGGGCAGGTGGGCGAACTGCTTCAGGTGGGAGTCGAATAGCAGTGGTGGCATTGTCGGAGTCGCTCGATGTCGTGTTGGGAGCGAAGGCTGCCGATCTGCTGGCCGAGCAGATCAACGTGAACACCGTCGGCGAGTTGTTGCGGTATGTGCCGGATCGCTACGTCAAACAGGGAGATCTGTCCGGCGAACGTAAACCCGAGCCGGGGGAACGTCTGACGGTGGTCGCCCGGGTCGAGGACAGCAAAACCATTCCGATCCGGAACTCGCGCCGCAAGATGACCAAACTTGTTGTCTTCGACGGGAATTTCCGTATCTCGGTGACGTTCTTCAACTCGCCGTGGATCGCGTCGAAACTCCCGAAGGGTTCCCGCGTGATGATGGCGGGCGAGGTGAAGTACTTTAACAAAGAGTTGCAGCTCACCCACCCCAACTGGCTGAAGCTGCCGGAAGACGGTACGTCGATCGAAGCAGACGACGCGGTGGGTTCCGCCCTGATGCAGGGCATCGCGAAGGCATTGGCGACCGATGCCGGTAGCGGTGAAAAAGTCGACGGCACAATCGATTTCTCCGAGTTCCTGCGCGACGTCATACCGGTGTACCGGGCCACTGCCAAGCTGCAGGCCTGGACGATCTGGCAGTGCGTGCGCGCGGTACTGGGTTATCTCGATCCGATCGAGGATTCCTTGCCCGACGACGAGCGCAAGGCCCGCGGACTGATCGGTGCCGACGAGGCGCTGCGCAAGATCCACATCCCCGAAGGACAGAACGACATCGACCAGGCATCGGCGCGCCTGAAGTTCGACGAAGCGCTGGCCCTCCAACTGGCGCTGGCGCAGCGCAGATATGTGGATCGCGGAGCGGAAGGGCCCTCCTGCCCCCACGTGGACGGAGGGCTCGAAGACCGGTTTCTCAAACGTCTTCCGTTCACTCTCACCGACGGACAGAACGAGGTCATCGACGAGATCACCGCAGATATGGCACGTCCGGAGTCCGAGGGACAGACCAAGGTCGCGCCGATGAGTCGACTGCTGCAGGGCGAGGTCGGATCGGGTAAGACCCTGGTGGCATTGCTCAGCATGCTCCGGGTGATCGACAACGGGTACCAGTGCGCGCTGCTCGCACCTACCGAAGTTCTTGCCGCGCAGCACTTCCGGACGCTGGAAAACATGCTCGGTGGATTGGCCAAAGAGGGTCAACTCGAAGGGGAGGAGGGCGCCACCCGCATCGCTCTCATCACCGGCTCGATGAAGACCGCGGCCAAACGCACCGCACTCCTCGAGACGGTCACCGGCCAGGTGGGCATCCTCATCGGCACCCACGCCCTGTTGCAAGAGCATGTCGACTTCTTCAACCTGGGGTTTGTTGTCGTCGACGAACAGCACAGATTTGGTGTGGAACAACGGGATACGCTCCGATCGCGGGGCCGCGACCACATCGTTCCGCATCTGTTGGTGATGACCGCGACCCCGATCCCGCGCACCGTCGCGATGACCGTGTTCGGTGATCTGGAGACGTCCACACTGAGGGAACTGCCGCGGGGTCGTCAGCCGATCACCACCAGCGTGGTGCCCAAGGGCAACCCGAAGTGGGTACAGCGGGCGTGGGAACGTGTCGACGAGGAAGTGCAGGCCGGCCGCCAGGTCTATGTGGTGTGTGCGCGGATCGGCGATGACGGGACCGCCGCCGGCCAGAAGTCGGCGCAGAAATCGAGTGAGGCGGGTGGCGAGCCGGCCATCGCAGCGGTCGACATGTTCAACACGTTGTCGACGGGTCCACTGGGCAAGTATCGAATCGAATTGCTGCACGGGCGGCTTCACGCCGATGACAAAGCTCAGGTGATGGCCGACTTCACGGCAGGCAATATCGACATCCTGGTCTCGACCACCGTGATCGAAGTCGGTGTCGACGTCCCCAACGCCACCACCATGGTGATCGTCGATGCCGAACGGTTCGGCGTGAGCCAGCTGCATCAGCTCCGTGGTCGTGTCGGTCGTGGTGGGTTGCCCGGCCTGTGTCTGTTGATGACCGGTGCGGCAGATATGTCGCCGGCCATGGAACGTTTGCGTGCTGTCGCGGCGTCCAACGACGGGTTCGAATTGTCGCTCGTGGATCTGGCTCAGCGAAGGGAGGGTGATCTGCTTGGCTCGCTCCAGTCCGGTCAGACCTCCTCGCTCCGCTTCCTCTCGCTCCTCACCGACGGTGACCTCATCGATGACACGAGGGCCCTGGCCGACGAGGTGGTCAGCTCGGACCTCACCCTGGTCGAGCACAAACCGATGGCAGCGCTTGTCGATTCGATTCTGGGGCCGGTCCGGCTGGCGTTTTTGGACAAGTCCTAGCGGAGGGCAACTCTCGGCCCGGGTGTGGGCGTTACTGGTTGTTTTTGCTGCCTCGGCTGTTGTGGTCGCCGGTGTCGGGATTGCGATCAACCGCCCGCAAGCCATCTCACCCGACGCGCAGCGGCTGCTCGGTGAGCTGACGCTGATTCCGGCACTCGCCGCCCGGCCGGATGCGCCGGACTACGACCGCAGCGCCTTTGGTACCGCCTGGACGGACGACACCGATGCGGGTGGTTCACGCAACGGATGCGACACCCGCAACGACATCCTTGACCGTGATCTTCAGGACAAGACCTTTGCGGTGACGAGTGGTTGCGTTCGCGCAGTCGCCACCGGCGAGTTCCGTAGCCCCTACAGCGGTCGGTGGGTGGTCTTCCGGCGTGGGCAGGGGACCGGCGCCAAGGTTCAGATCGACCACATCGTCCCGCTGTCTTTTGCTTGGGATATGGGTGCCCGGAACTGGAGTTCGCGAGTGCGGCAACGCTTTGCCAATGATCCGGCGAATCTGGTGGCGGTCGATGGCGACGCGAATCAGGACAAGAGTGACAAACAGCCGTCGCGGTGGATGCCGGAGAACGAGTCATTTCACTGTCAATATGCGGCCCAGTTCGTGGTGGTGATGCGGACCTACGGGCTGTATCTCGATGCCCTGTCCGTGCCGGTGTTGAAGTCGGCACTGCGTCGTTGCTGACGTGGTGTCGCGATCGGGCGGCGCCGATTTATTGCATTGCTATAGATGAATTGCAGAATGCAATCGGTAGGAAATTGTCTATCGCCGACAGATTGTTCATTGGAACAAAAGAGAAATTTGCTTTACTCTTCCGGAAACAACCGTTCAGGAGAAGACAATGGCGCAGTCGTACACATTCGTGCTGGTACATGGGGCGTGGCATACCGGAAAACATTGGGCCCCAGTGGTGGAGTTTCTGGAGAAGGCCGGGCATCGGGTGCATACTCCGACAGTCGCCGGTTTCGGCGAGGAGAAATCGACTGCTTCGCACGCAGATGGCGTTGATTCGGTGCTGCAGTACATCAATGATCGTGAACTAACAGATTTTGTTCTCCTCGGACACAGCTTTGGCGGCACGATCATCTCGAAGGTCGCCGAACAGATTCCCGAACGCATTCGACGTCTTGTCTATTGGAACGCTTTCGTCCTCGCGGACGGAAATAGCATCAACGATGAATCTCCGGCGCATTATGGAGAAATGACTCAAGCGTTCGCGGTGGACGGCATGTTTATGCTTCCGTGGGATGTGTGGCGGGAAGCATTCCTGAATGATGCCGATCGTGATGTCGCGTTGCGAGCCTACGAGACCATCTGCGCGACCCCTGTCAGGATGCTGGAGGACAAGCTCGAGCTGAGCAAGTTCTACGAACTCATCGCGGCCGGTCAACTACGCGCCTCTTACTTGAACTGCACCGACGACACCGCCATGCCTCACGGCGAGTTCGCATGGCATCCCAGGTTCTCCAGCCGGTTGGGCCTGTGCCGGATCGTGCAGACGCCGGGGAGCCATGAACTGATGTTCACCGCCCCTGCTCGGCTTGCGGAAAAGATCGTCGAGGCGGGCCGCGACTGACCGGGGCAGCCCGCCGTCGACCGTGCCGAAGTCGTCGTCGAGCGGGCGGTCAGGTCACTCCGCCCGCGATTTTCAGCGTGACGATGCGATCCCAATCGAAGCCCAGCTCGGCGAGAATTTCGTCGGTGTGGGCGGCGAACTCGGGTCCGGGGCCGAGCTCGGGTGCAGTGACATCGAACTGCACCGGGTTGGCGGCCAGTGTCAGTTCGCCCGCCGGCAGCATATATTCATTGGCCACGACCTGCGCGTCGTTGGACACCTGCAACGAATCCTGCACCGGTGCCCACGGGCCCGCCAAGGTGGCGAAACGCTCCGTCCATTCTGCCAGGGTTCGGCCGGCGAGGACTTCACGAAGAATAGTCACTGCCACATCGGTATTGGCGGCGATCAGCGCGGCGTCGGCGAAGCGGGGATCGTCCGCGAGATCGGGACGGTCGATATGGTGGCACACATCGGCCCAGAATTTGGCAGGCTGCAACATGACGAAGGTCAGGTAGCGCCCATCGGCCGTGGCGTACAGTCCGGACAGTGGATTGGTAAGGGCGCCATGCTCACCGGGCACAGGAGCAACCATCGCTTCGCCGACGTGTGCCGACAATGCGAGCCCGTGTCCCATGGCCCAGACGCCGCTACTCAAGAGAGATACGTCGACGACGGACGTAGCACCCGTGCGTTCACGTTTGAGAAGGGCTGCGGCAACGCCGCCCGCGAGGTTTGTGCCCGAGATCGTGTCTCCGAACGCGGGCCCCGGCGGAAAGACCATCCCCTCCATATCTGGAGGTGTGAGCGTGGCGGCGACACCGGCTCTGGCCCAGAAGGCGGTCATGTCGTATCCGCCCTTGTCTGCCTCCACACCTCGCGGGCCCAGTGCGCTGCCCCGTGCGAAGACGATCTTCGGGTTCACGGAGCGCACATCGTCCACGTCGATTCCGAACCTGGCCCGGGCCTGCGGTAGGAAACTGGTGAGGAACACGTCCGAGGTGCGGATGAGCTCGTTCAGCACCTCCTTGCCTTCCGGTCGGCCCATGTCGAGGCCGATGCTGCGCTTACCTCGATTGGCATGTTCGACATTGGGGTTGGGGTCACCCTCGACCTTCATCGGTCCGATCTGACGAAGGCCACGCTGCGGATCTCCGGTGACCGCGTGTTCGACTTTGATGACGTCTGCCCCCCAGTCGGCGAGCACTGCGCCCGCTGAAGGAACGAAGCCGTACATCGCTACCTCGAGAACACGGAAACCTTCGAGTGGCTTCATTTGGTCACCGTCGCAAAGGCTTTGATCTGCAGGAATTCTTCCAGTCCGGCGGTACCCATCTCTCTGCCGATGCCGGACTGTTTGTAGCCGCCGAAAGGAACATCGGGAGAGAAGTAGCTGCCGCCGTTGACGCTGAAGGTCCCGGTCCGGATCCGGCGGCCGATGGCTATCGCCCGGTCGTCGTCGGCGCCCAAGACACCACCCGAGAGTCCGTACTTCGAATTGTTGGCAATCTGCACGGCGTGCTCGTCGTCATCGAACGGGATGACTGCGAGGACAGGGCCGAAGACCTCTTCCTGTGCGAGTTCGCTGTCCGGGTCGACATTCGCGAGCAGTGTCGGCGTGTAGAAGTATCCGGGATTGACCTGCTTGCCACCGGTCACGAGTGTCGCGCCGGCCTCGATTGCCCGCTGGACCAAGGCGTCCACCTTGTCCCGTTGGCGTTCGCTGATGAGCGGGCCCATGTAGGTCGCCGGATCGGACGGATCACCGTAGGGCACATGCTCGAGCAGACCGGCCACCCTGGCAACGATTTCGTCGTGATGGGCCCGCGGCACGAGCAGCCGGGTGGTGAGCGCGCAACCTTGCCCGGCGTTGGAACAGATTGTGAACGCCGCGAATTGTGCGACCGTGGCAAAGTCTGCGTCTTCGAGCACAATCAGCGCCGACTTGCCGCCCAGCTCCAAGAACACCTTCTTCAGACTCGCGCTCGCTGCCGCCATGATCTGAGCGCCAACGGGTGTGGACCCGGTGAAGGTGACGACATCGACATCAGGGTGCGTGGTCATCATCTGACCCACCTCCACCGCAGTCGAGGACAAGACGTTCACCACGCCTGCCGGGATATCGGTGTGCTCGGCGATCAGCTCGCCCAAGGCCAGCGTGATGAGCGGTGTGTCCGGAGCTCCCTTGAGGATCACCGTGCATCCGGCAGCGAGCGCAGGAACCACCTTGGCCAGCGCAAGCTGGTTCGGGTAGTTGTACGCGATGATCGCCGAAACGACGCCGGCGGCTTCTTTCTCGATCCAGCGGTTGTGCTTCTGTCCCTTGATCTCGACTTCGCCGAGCTCTTCGGTCAGCGGGTACGTGCGCAGCAGGTCGGCGTAGTAGCGGACGATCCCGACAGGTGTGTCGAGCTGGCTACCGAGCGTACTGAGGTGGGACGCGCCGACTTCGGCGATCGTCAATTCGCGAAATTCCTCGATGTTGTCGAGCAGTGCTCGGTGCAGCTGGTCGAGGCACGTGATGCGGAACTCGACGTCGGTGGCCCAGTTGGTGGTTTCGAACGCCTTCCGCGCCGCAGCGATGGCTTGTTCAGTCTCGTCGACACCCGCGTCCGGCGCGTGACCGAGGAGCTCGCCGGTAGCGGGATTGATCGACGCAAACGTCTGCGTGGTCGTGACGAGCTCTCCGTTGATGAGCAGGCGCCGATCGAGAGTGCCCGACTGAGGGTTGTCGGGAACTGAGATGTTCTGAGATGTCATACGTTCTCCTGGGTGGATTCGAGCATTCGGTTGATCACTGTCGAAGCTGTGTTGCAGCCGCTTCTGCGACCTCGTCGAGGAGCGGAAGTATGGTGCTCGCACCGGCTGTGGGGATGTCGATGAGTACTCTGTGAACGCCCAGTTCTCCGAGCCGGTCGATGATCTCACCGATGCTCGGCCGGATCTTCTGGAGTACGACCACCTGCAGGTCCGCGAGGTCCCGGCCGGCTCCATTCCACGCCGAATGCAGCTGGGGGAGTTGGGTTCCGAGGGTGTCGACCACATCGTTACCCATCGGGATCCAGCCGTCGCCCCATTCGGCAATGCGCCGAAAGTTGATGGGACTGGCCCGCGATCCCAGCAGTATCGGTGGATGCGGGTCTTGCAGTGGTTTGGGCCACACCCTGCTCGGCGACAACCGAACATGGTCACCCGCGTAAGTGGCTTCGTCCGCTGTCCAGAGCGTCTTCATGAGTTCGATCTTCTCGGTGACAACCGCGTACTTGGCCTCCGCAGCGAAGCCGTGATCCTCGGATTCGTCGTTGTTCCAACCAAACCCGACACCCATCACGAATCGGCCCCCCGACATCACATCCAGCGTGGCGATCGCCTTGGCATAGGAGATCGGATCATGGCCACCGGGAAGCGCGACGCAGGTGCCGATGACGAGATTTGTTGTCGCGGCCACCTGCGCGAGTCCGACCAGCGGATCCCACAAACGAAAGTAACGCTCCGGCATTTCTCCGCCACCGGGGAACGGTGACCGGCGCGCACTGGGAATGTGTGAGTGTTCAGGCAAGAACAGGGAATCGAACCCGCGCTCCTCGGCGGCCAGGGCCAGATCGACAAGAGGCATCGACTGGTCGGTGCCACCGTAGTGCAGTCCGACCGCAGGCCGGAAAGCGTCAGTTCCGTTGCTTCGCCGACCGGACCTGCTGCCGTCGTGTGACGCGCGGGCAGCGCTGTTCATCGCAGTACCTTCCTGTCTGGGCTCCGGCGAAGCGGCTGCGTGTGCCGGATTCGGTTGTGGGCTCGAAACACGCTGTCCTGGTGGAGGATCGACTTCATTAAAGCTGGTTTGTTGCTTCGGCACTTGTGCGTATGGTGTCCATCCGGCTCTCGATGGTGTCGAGGTAATGCGGGTGAGTGATGATGTAGGGCAGATTCTGCGCTATGCCTCGGGCCACATGGTCGCCCGCTGTTGCCGGATCCATGGCGCTGTTCCCAGTTCCCTTGTTGTGACCGACATCCGTGACATGGCCACCCAAGGTTGCCGTGTTCTGATCGAGGTTCGACACCACCAAACCAGGGCACAGCACGGATACCCCGATACCGTGCGGCGCCATTTCGGTACGCAGAGCCTCGGATAAGGCAATGACAGCGCTCTTCGCCGCGCTGTACGCGCCCCGGCCCGGGGCGCCCGAGAGCAACCCCATCACCGACGCTGTGTTGACGATGTGTGCGCGCCCGCGTGCGCGCATGTCCGGGCCGAATGTTGCGACGCCGTTGAACACTCCGGTCAGATCGATGGCGATGAGCATGTCGAAAGTCTCCGGGTCCATGTC
The DNA here is from genome assembly GCF_056786475.1 of Williamsia sp. Y844. Classification (NCBI taxonomy): domain Bacteria; kingdom Bacillati; phylum Actinomycetota; class Actinomycetes; order Mycobacteriales; family Nocardiaceae; genus Williamsia; species Williamsia sp. Y844. The sequence goes on along the minus strand of NZ_JBXCJB010000001.1, from coordinate 143,410 downwards.
GATCACATCGCACCCATTGAAACCGATTCCAGCGTTGTTGACCAGGATGTCGACTGGTCCGAAGGCAGCTTCGGATTTGGACTTGGCCACCGCCCATGCCGCGCGATCGCGTACGTCGAGCGCAACTCCCTGGAACCCGGACCCACGCGATCCGATAGCCGTTTCCAGCGATTTCCGGTTGATGTCGGCAATGGTGATCGAGATGCCGCGATCGGCCAGTGCACCGGCGATTCCGAGGCCGATACCGCTTGCGCCACCGGTTATGAATGCGTGACGCGCAGAGGATAGATCCATGCTTTGAACTCCGTTCGAGATGTCCATCGGTGTCATGAAAACTACTGGGAATCTGATGGATTGGACACGCTGTTCGATCGCCACGAAGGCTTCGTGGTGCTCTCCGGAACTCGGCTACTCCCACGTCGAGTGTCAATGCGCGGGAGTAACCGAGTTGGATGTCGTGGCGAGCGGTCGGTGCCGCGTTGGGCGCTAGTTTGTCATCCAGATCTTTTCGGGCAGTGGTGAACCCAGGGTGTACAGCTGAACTCCGTGCACGTTTTTGGCGTACATCACCGAAGGCGCCGCCTTGATGTACCACGATGCCGGCACCAATGTGGTGAGACGCTCCTGAACGGTTTCGTACGCCGCCTTGCGCTCGTCTGTCCCTTCAGCAAGGCGACCGGCATCGAGGGCGTCGTTGAGTTCCGGGTCATCGAGGCCGGAGAAGTTCCCGGGGGAGTCGCCGTGGAAGGCGGTCCACAACGCGTAATCCGGATCTTGGGTGACCGCGGACGAGACGATCATGTCGAAGTCGCGGGCGCCGGCCCGTGCGGTGACAGCACCGTAGTCGCCGACCTCGACCTCGACGTTGACATTGTCGAACTCGCTCAGTTGGGCCTGCACTGATTCGCCGGCCCCTTTCGTTTCCGTTGTGGGGTACGCGAGGAACGAGAAGGAGACCGGGTTTCCCTCTGCTGCAAGCTCATTGAACAGCTCCTGGGCAACTTTTTTGTTCTGCTCATTGAGTGGGATATCAGCGTAATAGGGGGATCCTTCAGGGAACAGTGTCTGAGGAACCTGGCCGGTACCGAAGTAGACGGTTGAGTTGATCACTTCCGGATCGAGGGCGAGTGCGACTGCCCGGCGAGCCCGTTCATCTTGGAACGGCGCGCGAGCAGAGTTCATGACGAGGAGCTGACCGCCACCGGCGGACACGATCTCGGTGGAGATTCCGGCGGCTTCGGCCTTGTCCAGGGTGGACCAGCTGGCCTCCATGCTGAGATCGGTGCCGCCTGTCGATATCGCGTTGAAACGCTGCTCGGTGTCGGCCACGGTGCGGATGTTGATCTTGTCGAGATAGGGCCTGGGTGCATCCCAGTAGTCGGGATTCTTCTCGAGTTCGATCTGGTTTTGGCGGCTCCAGCTGGTCAGGGTGAATGGGCCTGCACCGACTGGGTTTTCGTCGAAGGCCTTCCGACCCTTCTGCAGAGCCGCCGGCGAGGCGATCCAGTTCATCGCGGTCGTCAAGATGCCCTGCGCGAAATGTGGATTGCGTGCTGCCAATGTCACTTTCAGTGTGGTGGGGTCGACCACCTCGGAGTTGCTGACCTGTGCCGCCTGTCGGACGGCGGTGGAGCCCAGGTTGGGGTCGCGCAGTCGGTCCCAGTTGAACTTGACGGCCGCGGCGTCGAGCGGAGTGCCGTCGGTGAAGGTGAGTCCGGGCTGCAGCGTGAGGTTGAAAGTGTTGCCGCCATCGGTGGTGGCGAAGCCCGTTGCCATGTTGTATTCGACCTCGAGTGTCTCGAGATTGTTGATCATCAGCGTTCCGTAGAGGGCGTTTCCGAGTATCGGCTGATGCGCCCAGGTGTTCGACAAGGCGGCCGGGTCCAGGCTGCGCGGTTCACCCATCTGAATCGTGCGCAGCGTTCCGCCCGCCACCGGATCGCCGACGTCGGCCGCCGATCCGGAGCCAGAATTCTCGGAATCCGTGCCGGCGCAAGAGCTCAGGAGCAGCGTGGCGGCGCATGCCGCCGCAACTGCAGTAACAACGTATCTGGATCGGAACATCATCGACCTCTCGGGAAAGGTTGGGAAACCACAGGAACCGCGGACTAGAAAAGTGTGAGGTGTGACTGGTGAGGCGGAGTCTCCACACAGACGATTCGTTGGGAGGGCCTGGGAACCAACGGTTCTCTTCTGTGAACCGTGCGCTCCGCCGACCATCCGAATCAAGCGCGTGACCCTAGTAGGAGAACACAACTCTCGAAAAAAAAGAACAGCGGAGTCGAAACTTTCCGAGACTTCGGCGTACCAGGTGGCCTTTTCTGCTTCGTCCGATAATTCCGGATCGAAATCGTTGACAGAACTGTTTCGATAAGACGCCGAATCGAGTTGTGTATGGCTAGTATACGCAATTCACCGGCGAGGTTCTTCGGGGATCTGAGGCCGGCGGAACGATGTTGTAAATTCCGTTCTCAAAACCGAAAAGGGGCTATTCAAAACGTGTTCACATCGGGCATGATTGACCTCTGTGAACACTTTGGAACATCTCCACGACCTGGCCGGAAAAGTTGCGATCGTCACGGGTGGATCCCGTGGCATTGGTAGAGCGGTTGCCCAAATTCTTGCCGAAGCGGGAGCAGACGTCGTGATCGCGTCCCGGAAGCTCGACTCATGCGAGCGCGCCGCCGACGAAGTGATGGCATCGACTGGGCGCAAGGTACTTCCGATTGCGTGTCACGTCGGACATTGGGATGACTGTGAGCGTCTGATCGACCGGACACTCGAACACTTCGGCAGACTCGACGTGCTGGTGAACAACGCCGGTATGTCACCGCCCTACAAGAATCTCGATGACATCACCGAGGACTTGTACGACAAGACGCTCGGAGTTAATCTGAAGGGGCCCTTCAGATTGGCCGTCCGCGCCGGAACCCACATGGCCGAGAACGGCGGCGGTTCCATCATCAATATCGGTACTGCCGGATCCCTCGTCGCCAGCGTCAGGGAGTTGCCCTACGCATGTGCCAAGGCCGGTCTCAATGCCCTGACAGTTGGATTGGCCGATGCATTTGCGCCGACAGTGCGGGTCAACGCCATTCTGCCCGGTCCCTTCCGGACGGATATCTCCAAGTCTTGGGCGCCGGCCGAGGGGGAAGATGCGCCGTTCGTGCCACTTCGGCGCATGGGACGACCGGAAGAGATCGGTCCACTAGCACTCCATCTGGCCAGTGCTGCATCAAGTTTCACCACAGGGGCGATCATTCGTGTCGACGGTGGAGTCACCCGAAAAGTCTGATGAAGAAGGAATCAATGACCGATAATCAGCTGTTGCAAGGCAAAGTGGCCATCGTCACCGGAGCCGGAGGAGGGATTGGCAGTACGTATTCGAAGGGGCTCGCCGAGGCGGGTGCAGCCGTGGTTTTGGCTGACGTGAATCTCGAAGCCGCGACCGCGGCAGCTGAGAAGCTGTCCGCGGCAGGCCATCGCGTCCTCCCTGTTCGTGTCGATGTGAGCGACGAAGCCAGTACAAAAGAGATGGCGGCCACCGCGGCCGATCATTTCGGGTCGGTCGACATCCTGGTGAACAATGCGGGGTTGATGGCAGAGGTGGTCGGTGAAGGGTCCCTCACCATGATGGATCTCGAACTCTGGAACCGCACTCTCGCAGTGAATCTCACCGGTCCGCTCCTTTGTAGTCGTGCAGTGGTGCCGTACATGAAGGAGCGCGGCTACGGCAAGATCGTGAACCAGTCGTCGAGTGGTGCATTCATGGCCGCACAGGCATATGGCGTTACCAAGCTGGGGTTGGTGAGCATGACGGTGTCACTGGCGCGGGAGTTGGCGCCGTTCGGGATTCGGGTGAATGCGATCGCGCCGGGCATGGTCAACACGGAAGCCGGCTCGATCGCATCGCCCCCGGAGCTCAAGGAAATGGTCAAACACGCAATTCCGTTCCCCTTCGGAGAACCGGAGGAGCTGAATCCGGGTCTGCTGTACCTCGTTTCGTCGGGCAGTGACTGGGTGACCGGCCACACTCTCAACATTGACGGCGGCTGGGTTGTACGGGTCTGAAGTCGCTTCTTCACAACACTTCTAACAGTCAGGAATTCGCATGAAGCATTACTTGCTGGTTGAATCACATCCTTCCCATCCTGATCGATTGGACGAATTCAACAAATGGTACGACGAGGTCCACATACCGGAGGTGGTGGCGCTTGACGGTTTTGTCGCCGGAACTCGACTCGTGGCGGCGGATCCAGACGGCGGTCCGTCGGTGACGCTCTACGAACTCGAGGGTGATCCCCACAAGGCGAAGGAAAATGTACATCTCGCGGCGGCGGCGAAGCAGTTGAACATGTCGGATTCGCTGAGTTATGGACCGATCCCGACAATGCGGATCATGGCTGTGAAGTCGGAGTATTCCAAGCCGCGTTGATTGGGTAAAGGGTAAAAGTATTCGAGGCCGTCATCTCCGGATGACGGCCTCGAATGTTTTTCTAGTGTCAGCTCGGCAGGTTCGCCGGAATCCAATTCGGATCACGCTTTTCCATGAATGCTCGCATTCCCTCGCGCGGCTCTTGCGACGTTTCGAGCGCGCCGAACATCGTCTCGTAGTCGAACAGCCCGTATCGCTCGTTGAGCATTCGTTTGACCTGAGCTCGTGCGATCGGCGCCGATTGCAATATCTCACGTGCTGCCTGGAGTGCGGCCGACCGCAGGTCTTCGTGCGGCACCACCCTGGAGATCACCCCGAGTCGCAGTGCCTCCGCCGCATCGAATTTGCGTGCGGACAATATCAAATCGCGTGCTGCCGCGAGTCCGACATGTGCGGGCAAAGCGGCGGCGAAGGTCGCGTCCGGGATTCCGCGCAACAGTTCGGGCACGCGGAACGTGGCCCGGTCGCTGGCGACGGCGATGTCGGACATCATCGCAACCAGTAGTCCGCCGGCCTGACAGATTCCGTTGACGGCGGAAATCACTGGTGCGCGGCTGTCCCGGATGGTCAGGAAGGGTACGACATCGCTGCCCGAAAGGCCCTCCGGCAGGTTGTCACCAGGCTCGGTGCGTCCACCCAGATCGCCGCCGGGTGCAAATACGTCGTCGACTCCGGTGATGATCAGCGCGGCCAGGTCCCGATCGGAGTTGACGAGGCGAACCGCTCGTTTCAAGCCGTAATACATCGCAGGGGTGAATGCGTTTCGAGCCGACGGCCGATCGATGGTGCACCATCCGATGGAACCGTCGCGCTCGAATCGTAAACCGTTGGCTCCTAAGTCATCTCCCATGGGTACACCTACTCCATTCTTGGGTTTGAGAACGATGATCTCGCAAAGGCGAAGCCCGGGAACACCGTTCCCGGGCTTCCCGAAACTGTTGTTGGTGTGGACTGACGTCAGGCAGTCAGGTCGATGAGCACTTTTCCAATCGCTTGACCATCTGCGACCATCCGGAGAGCGTCTGCGGTCTTGTCGAGTGGGAACTCGGCGCCGATGTGCGGGACCGCACGCCCGGAGACGAGTAGATCGGTGAGCTCGGCCTCATTTCGGCGGAACTCTTCCGGCGGGATGTCTTTGAATTGGAAACCGTTGACCTGCACACCTTTTACCAATATCAGGTTGAGCGGAATCTTCGGAATGACACCGGATGCGTACCCTATCGTGATGAAGCGACCGCCCGGGCGTAGTGCCCGCAGAGCAGGCTCTGAGAGATCGCCACCCACCGGATCAGCAACGATATCGGCACCTTGGGGGAGCGCAGCCTTCAATGCCGTTCGCAGATCGTCGGTGCGATGGTTGATGAGGTTGCTTGCGCCGTACGACGCTGCCACGTCGAGCTTTTGGGTGCTCGACGCTACTGCGGTGACCGTTGCGCCGAGTGCAACGCCGAGCTGAACGGCTGCGATTCCGACGCCACCACCGGCACCGAGAACGATCAATTCGTCGCCAGGCTTGAGGTGAGCCACCGATCGGAGCGTGTGGTACGCCGTCCGGTGGGCCACCCCGAAGGCTGCGGCGACGCGCGTCTCTACACCGTCCGGGATCCGGCGGAGCGTGAGCTTGTCGGAGGCGATGATGATCTCCTCGGCGAAGGCGCCGACGAACCCGGTACCCGCAACGCGCTCGCCCACGGCGACCGAGTCGACTCCGTCGGCGGCTTCGGCCACCACGCCGGCGAACTCACTGCCGGGAGTGAATGGCGTCGGGACGGTGACCTGATACTTGTTGGCCACCAGTAGTACGTCCGAGAAGTTGACGGCTGCGGACTCGATGCGGATCCGTACCTGCCCTGCCTCCAATGGGGGTGAGGGGAGTGCTTCGATCGTGATGGTCTCGGGGGTCCCGTAGTCCGAACAGATTGCAGCGCGCATATGAAATCACTTTCCTGGACGGTTGGGGCGTCGCGACGCTCGGGAATTGCCTGTTGCCGTGGCCGCTACTGCGTGGCAGCGAGTTCGTAGCGGCGGCGGTATTCCTCTTTGGACGTCTCGCGGATGTCGACGTCGGTAGCGCGAGCACGGAGTGCGCCCACTGTGGCGTCCTCGCGCGCAATGTGTTTGAACGGATCCCAGCCGAAGAAGTTCGCGGCATTCTGATGGGTGATCTTGTTGATCTCGTCGTCCGAGCACTCGGAATCGTCGAGCTCGGCCTTCAGGATCTCCGGTGACCGGGGCCAGGTGGAGTCCGAGTGCGGGTAGTCGCACTCCCAGGCGATGGTGTCGATGCCCAACTTGTTGCGGTTGCTGAGACCACTGGGCTCGGTGATGTAGCAGGCGAGGAAGTTGTCTCGCCACACGTCGGTAGGTGTTTTACCCCTGGGTAGGAACGTGAATCCGGTCCACGACTGATTGACGATATTGCGCTCCAGCCGGTCGAGCCACGGTGCGACCCATCCGATGCCGCCCTCACTCATGGCAATCTTGAGTTCAGGGAACTTCTGGAAGGCTCCGCTGAGCATTATGTCGGTTGCGGCGATGGTGGAGATCAGCGGTGTCAACACCATCATGCTGTCGATGTTGGCCCCTTCCGGCCGTTGGATCAGGCTGAAGCCGCCACCGATGTGCAGGCTCAGGACGATTCCGTGTTCCACGCATGCGGCGAAGATCGGGTCCCAGTAGCCGGACGCGAAGTCGGGGTAGCCCGACCCGTAGGGCGTCTCCGGGATACTGATCGACCGGCATCCCATGGCGGCCAGGCGGTGGACCTCTTGGACCGACTCGTCGATGTCGAAGAAGGGGAGGATGCCCAGCGGGATGAAGCGGCCGGGATGGGCGTCGGGGACCTCGCCGACCACCCAGTCGTTGAACGCCCTGCAGGCCGCCAGCGACAGGGCCTTGTCGGGCAGGCTCGCCAGGTGGGTGCCGGCGAAGCCGGGGAAGGTGGCGAACAATGTGGAGGCGAGGATGCCGTTGGCGTCCATGTCCCGAACGCGCAGGTCCATGTCGTAGACGGCCGGTCGCATTTCGGCGTACCCGGTGGGGTCCATGCCCCATTCACCCTTCGGCCACGAGATGACGGCGTTGAGTCCGGAGCTGCCGACCACCTTGTCCTGGAACTGCCAGGCCTGGACCCGCGGGTTCCGTGGATTGGCGGTCAGTTTCGGCGCCTGGTCCATGAGGTGCTTGGGGAAGTGCTTTTCGAAGATGTCGGCAGGTTCGACCACGTGGTCGTCGATGCTGACCATCACCATGTCGTCAATGTTCATCGGGGATCGATCCTCTCCATGGTTGCGCAGAGATGTCGGCAACCTCGTCAATTCAGGTGGTGGACTTAGAGCTGTGTCGGTCCTACTTCTGTGCCGTGATCGGTGCGGCGAGCCCCTGCTCGTCGACGATCCGTTGAATTTTCACCAGCGTCTCGTCGAGTCCGGCGCCGATTCGCGGGCCGGGGGTGAAGGTGGCCGGGAGTTGACGCATGCCCTGGATCATGCCGATGGAGTCGTAGTGCACGGCGCCTTCTGGGTCGCAGTGGTAGTCCGGCATCCGATCGAGCACTGCCACGAGCATGCGCTTGAACACTGTTCGCGCCAGGTTCGACCCGATGCAGCGGTGGACGCCCAGTCCGAAACTCAAGTGCCGGTTGGCTGTACGTTCGAGATCGACCTTGTTGGGCTCGTCGAAGACCGATGGATCCCGGTTGGCCATCGCCCACGAGAGGAACAGGCGCTCACCTTCCTTGAACTCGATGCCGTTGATTTCACCGTCTTCGGAGAAGGTGCGGCCGTCACCGGGTGTCGGACAGAAGAAGCGTAAAAACTCTTCCGTCGCCGAGTCCAACATCGTGTCCCGCTCCCGGCTGAGGATCTCGCGTTGGTCGGGATTCTGTGACAACCATTCAATCGAGTGGGACGTCAGTGCTGTGGTCGTGTCGAACCCTCCGCCAATGAGCAGACTGATGACGCCGAGAAGCTCTGCATCGTCCGGCTTCTCGCCGTTGATGGTGGCGCGGACAATCGCGTCGACGAGCCCGGGCCGCGGGTTCTCCCGGATTTCATGGAGATTGAGCAGGAGGTCTGCACCCATGGCTTGGTGCAGGGCACTGATCCGCTGAATGTCGGGCGAATCAGGCGGGGTGTACATGGCCGCGTGCACAGGTTCGCAGTAGGCGGTCCACTTCACAACCGGGATGCCCAGCATGGCCAGCGTGATGACTGCCGGAACGATATTCGCCAGATCATCGATGAAATCGATGCTGCCCGTTTCGATCTTCTCGTCGATGCTGGCTCGGATCACCTCATCGATGATCGGGACCCACTTCTTGATGGCAGCGGGCGACAGATAGGGGTTGAGGATCGCGCGAAATTCGCGATGTTCGGGATCATCCATTTCCAGGATGCCGCCACGGATGCGGCCTGCCGACCTGATCGCAGTCGGGATCATGATCCCCTTGTATCCGCGGCGGACTCCCTTGATGTCGTTGTCGTTTGACAATCCGACCGATCGGGCGAGGGTGAAGACTTCTTCGGCACCTGCGGCAACCCAGTGGCCGTCGTAGGTGTCAGACCAGGCCATCGGGCACTTGGACTGCATCTCCTCGGTGATCTTCGAGAAGTTGTCGCGATAGTCCGCTGCGTGCCGGTCGAACTGGAATACCGGTGCCCTGCGATTGGTCTGTGCTGCAACGTTGTCGGTGCTCATCGCGCTGTCCTCTCTGGTGTCTTGCCGGCGGCGTTTGCGGATTGGGGATCGCCCGAAAAGGCGCTGATTGCCTGCTCCGGGCAGGAACGGACAGCCTCTCGCACACTCTCCTCGAGATCGGCAGGAACATCACCGTCGATTGCCGTCGCATGACCATCGATATCGCTCAGATCGAACACGTCAGGTGCGACCATCGCGCACAACGTGTGCCCTTGGCATAGTTCTGGGTCGACCTTTACCTTCACGATTGCCTCAATTCGTAGCTGAATCATTGTGCGATTTCAGACCGTTACGATTCCCGTTCGGTTTCATCGGTTGACTGGCGGTAGACGCTGTCGGTGCGGGCCTGAACACGAAAAACGTTGTAGTGCAACAGTCTTGCAGGGAACCTGTGTCGGACCATGGTGGTCGATGTCTTCAGATGGTGGGGAACGCGCCAGGATTCGCGGCACCCGTGACGCAAATCACTGATCTGGAGAAGACCATACCGCTGGAAGGGTGGAATGTGAAGGTTTCCGGAGAAATCGATCCAAATTGTTTTCGGCGAGAGATGCTCTACCGCAAGAGAGTTGGTGAAACGACGAGGGATTTCCGGGCGATGGTTTCGCGATGATGATGCCTGGGAGGGCATGGCTGATCCGGACCCGTTGCGTGTCATCAAATGTTGTCTGGAGCACGGGGAACGGGACGCATGTACTCAGGTGCGTTCGTTGTTTGCCGGTTCCTATCCGGGCACGCCGGTACACATCGCAGTGCTACCGTCCCTGCCAGTTCGGTTCGCGTTTCTCGATGAATGCCAGGGCGCCTTCTTTGGCGTCGTCGCTGCGGAAGACGATCTCGCGCTGCTGGGCGAGCCGCTTTTCGGCGGCTGCGGCGTCGGTGACCGAGAGTCGGACGAGCTCTTTGCAGGCTGCCAGGCCCAGAGGAGCGTTGGCCGCGACGCGTTCGGCGTAGGCAATGGCGTTGTCCAGCACGTCTTCCGGTGCGGCGACGGCATTGACCAGGCCGATCTGGTATGCCCGGTCGGCGGTGAAATAGTCGCCGGTCATTGTCATCTCGAAGGCGATACCCAGCGGGATGCGGGTTCCGAGGGACGTCCCGCCGCCGGCGGGGAAGAGGCCGCGCTTGATCTCGGGTAGCCCGAACTCGGCTGTGGACGACGCGACGATGATGTCGCAGCCGAGGAGCAGTTCGAGGCCACCGCCGATGGCGGTGCCGTTGGCGGCACCGATCACCGGCACGGAAAGGCCGCCGGCAGCGAGGCGGGTGAAGCCTTCGGAGGTGAAGTTGCCACCGTCGGCGAAGTCGCGGAGGTCCATTCCGGCACAGAAGGCGCGGTCGCCGGTCCCGGTCAGGACGATGGCGCGGATCTCCGGGTCGGCTTCTGCCTCGAGCGCGGCGCTGCCGATACCGCGAAGCAGGCTGCTGGTCATCGCATTTCGGGCCTCAGGTCGGTTCAGACGCAGGACCAGGACAGCCCCGCGCCGCTCTGTGATGAGTTCGTCAGCGCTTGTCCCGGTCCTGGTGATCATGACTTGTAGTCGCTCGATGCTGCGAACTCGGCTGCTTCCCGCATCAGCTTGGTGATGACCGGGCCGTAGGCCTGCAACTTGATGTCGTCACCGGCACGCTGGAAACCCTGCTCGAGGATGATGGCGAGTTTCCACTTGGCCAGCACCAGGTAGTAGTCCAGATCGTCGACCTGGCGGCCCGACACCTTGGAGTAGTGGTTGACTATCTCATCGCGCGAGGGCATCCCGGACAGGTCGACATAGCTCGCCTTCGATGCCTCGGGTGCGTTGGTGTCCTCGGGCCAGCCCTGAACCATCCAGGCCAGGTCCAGCTTCGGGTCGCCGACGGTACCCATCTCCCAGTCGACGATAGCGGCGAGCTGGGCCGGGGCGCCTTCCTTGAACATGACATTGGCGAACTGGTAGTCGCCGTGCATGATTCCGGGGATGAAGTCGATCGGCTTGTGAGCGTTCAGCCAGGCGGTGGCCTCGCTCATACCCTCGAGTTCACGGCCCTTGATCCGATCGAAGAATCGGGTCCACCGCGACACCTGGCGTTCGTGGAAGCCGTCGGGCCGGCCCAGATCGCCGAGGCCCTGGGCCTTCCAATCGACCTTCGACAGCAGCGCGATACCCTCGGCCAGCTGATATGCCAGGCCTTTTCGCAATTCGAGGTCGGAGGTGAAGGGTTCCTTCCACTGCTTGTTGTCCATCGGCGACCAGCCGTCGACGTAGCCCATCAGGTAGAACGAGCGCCCCAGGACCGAGGTGTCGGAGCAAGCAGCAATCGCTTCGGTGTGCGGCACATCGGTGCCCTCGAGGGCCTCGATGATGCGCCATTCGCGCATGATGCCCTCATCGCGGTCGGCCGGCGCGGCGGTCGGCGGCATCCGGATCACCGAAACATGTTCTCCGCGAGTGAGTTTGTAGATTTCGTTCTGCGTTCCGCCGGAGAGGAACTTGGCCTCGAGCGGTTCGCCCTTGCCGGGCAGTCCGGCCTCGTCCATCCAGTCCGCGAGCTTAATCAGGTCCATCAGAGGTTCCCCACTTCGAGTTCGAGAAATTCGGCGTATTTGGCTTTGGCTGCAGCTTGTTTGCGAGGGATCCACTCGGTGGGCCACAGGTCGTCGGTGCCGGTGTAGTCGCGCAATACCTGCTTGGCGACGGTCATCTTGTGGACCTCGGTCGGGCCGTCGGCCAGACCCATCACCGCGGCGCCGTGCACCATGGTCAGGAACGGCATCTCGTTGGTCACACCGAGGGCGCCGTGTACTTGCATTGCCCGCCAAGCGATGTCGTGCAGGACCGTGGGCATGACCACCTTCGCGGTGGCGATGTCTTTACGGACCTTCTTGTAATCGTTGTACTTGTCGATCTTCCAGGCCGTGTTCAGCACGAACAACCGGAACTGTGCCAACTGGGCGTACGAGTCGGCGATGTAGCCCTGGATGAACTGCTTGTCGGCCAGCCGGCTGCCGGCGGTCTCGCGGCTCAGCACCCGCTCGCACATCATGTCGATCGCCTTCTGCGCCAACCCGATCGTGCGCATCGCGTGATGGATCCGGCCACCGCCGAGCCGGGTCTGCGCCACCGCGAACGCCTGACCTTCGCCGCCGAGCAGTGCGCTGTCGGGGACGCGGACGTTGTCGTAGTGGATCAGGGCGTGGGTGCCTTCATCCATCGGCTCGCCGAACAGTCCGACGTTGCGTTCGATGATGACGCCCGGGGTGTCGGTGGGGACCAGGAACATCGACATGCCCTTGTACGCGCTCACCTCAGGGTTGGTGACAACCATGACGATGAGGAACGACGCGGTCTTGGCGTTCGATGAAAAGTACTTGTAGCCGTTGATGATCCAGTGATCGCCGTCGCGGACCGCGCTGGTCTTGAACTGCGTCGGATCGGCGCCGGCCTGCGGCTCGGTCATCGAGTAGCTCGAGAAGCATTCGCCGTCGAGCAACGGCTGCAGGTACTGCTTCTTCTGGTCCGGGGTGCCGTAGTGGGCGATGATCTCGGCGTTGCCCGTGTCGGGCGCCTGGCAGCCGAACACGATCGGCGCCCACGACGAACGGCCCAGGATCTCGTTGAGCAGGGCCAGCTGCAGCTGGCCGTAGCCCTGACCGCCCAGGTCCGGGCCCAGATGGGTCGCCCACAAACCCTGATCACGAACCTGCTGCTTGAGAGGGTCGATCGCCTTGCGACGTCCCCCGTCGAGCGGGACGAACTGCATATGCGGCCACGCGTGATCGAGTGGTTCGACTTCTGCGCGGACAAATTCATCGGCCCAGTCCAGTTTCGCCTGGTACTGCGGGTCGGTCTCAAAATCCCATGCCATAGAGGCCTCCTCGTTCCGTGCGAGAATAGCATTCTGCTCGTTCGGAATGCAATTCTTATAGTTGGGAAGAGTGTTCCATTGGTGATTGAGAAAATGGGCACGCGGGAGCGACCGGCAAGGTCTGGACCAGGCGGTCTGCTGTGATTTGTGTGTTCGCAAGGGGTCGGCAGCGTTCACGTGAAGTTCGTGCGCCGAGCCGAGCCGAGTCGCGGAGCCTCGTTGAGGCGGTCACGGTTTCTGCGCGGTATCGGCGTGGTCGGACAGTGGCGTGCACGCAGCGATGGGGGCGCAAGAATGTGATCTTGAAACCGCTTGAGAGGACCGATTTCAGGGATTATGGATCGCCGAAATCGTCAGAGATCTAGACCTGTGGAGGCGATGGGTGTTCAACACCGACCTCGGCCGACGCCGCGGGTCGAAGAAGCGGCGCCGGCCCGAGTTGGAGCCGTTCAGATACCGGTGGTCACAAACGGAACCGCTGCCTCACCGGTGTAGACGAGGAAGGTGAAGGACTCCTGGAAGTACAGGTTGATTCCGTTCGCATCGTGGGAGTCGTAGCCGATCGAAACGTCTTGTCCGATGGTGAGATCGAAGTCGCCGCCACGGGTGCTCAGCAGGAACGCCTCATCAATGGCAGGGGCCCAGATGATGTCGCCATCGATCACGCGCTGCAGATGCTGGATGATCGGGTAGCCATGATTGGAGGTCTCGTTGACCTTCAACCACACGTCGGCGCTCAGTGCCAACGAGTACGGACCGCTCACCGACGACAGGCGGAGCCGGCTCAACGCCTGGCTGATCGCCTCGGGGTATTCGCGAACATCGCTGGGTAGCTTGATCGGATCGCCCGGGGCCTGGCTGCGGATGCCCGCGATGCCTGCAGCGGAATAGCCTTCGAAGATCGCGCGGTCCTCGGCCTGGGCAAGGCTGCGCGCCGCCTCGATGACCGGATCCCAATCGGAGTCCTGCGCACCGCGGTCGACGTCGTCGACTGCCTGGCGGCTGACCGTGAACGGAACCTTCAATTCGATGATCGACTGCGAGGTCCGGGCACTGGCTTCGATACCAGCGTGCGGTGCATCGATGGGGAGGCGGCGTCCGGTGGTGACCGCGGCGAGTTCCAACCCGTGCGGACCGTTGACGTCGACGAGTCGACGACCGGCACTGTTGCGCTTGAATGTTCGGGTCGCCTCCTCCTCGATCTCTTTCCAGGCCGCAGCAGAGATCGGTGCGAGTTCGCGGTGCAGGTTGTTCATTTTTCCTCCGTGGTCAACTGCCGGCGCCGGGAGAGGTCGCCGATCCGAAGTGACCCCAAGTCGGGGACCGTGTCGGTGGTGATCGTTTCGGGATCGTTCGTTTCGTCTTCAGTTGCCCGGGATTCGCCGGCCGGGAGCTCCGGCGGATCGTCGAGAAACTCGATGGTGGGCGTGAAGTATCGACTGCCGGTGACGGCGGTGGAGAAGTCGAGGAGCCGGTCGTAATTGCCCTCGGGCTTACCGATGAACATGTTGCGCAACATTTCGTCGGTCACTTCAGGACCGGCCGAGTAGCCGATGAACAACGTTCCGAACTCGTCCTGGCCCACCGTGCCGAATGGCATGTTGTAGCGCACGATCTGCACCTGCTCACCGTCTTCGTTTTCGATGACAGTCAGCGCGGTATGGGAATTGGACGGTTTGGTGTCGTCGTCCATTTCGATGTTGTCCCACTTGGTCCGGCCGAAGACTCGTTCCTGCTCGGCGGTGCCTGCCGCCTTCCAGGCAGTCATGTTGTGCAGATACTTCTGGATCAAGACATAGCTGCCACCGGCAAAGTCCGGGTCATCATCGGCGTCGACGATCACGGCCCGCACGGCCGCGGGACCATCAGGGTTTTCGGTGCCGTCGACGAACTCGACCATCGAGCGCATGTCGAACAACCGGAATCCGTGGACTTCGTCGACCACGGTCACGGCGCCCTGGAGTGCATCGGTGATCTGCTTGGCCATCTCAAAACAGGTGTCCATGGGCCTGGCGCGGATGTGGAAGAGCAGGTCGCCGTCTGTTGCCGGTGCCGTGTGCACCGCACCTTGCAGCGGGACGAAGGGGGCCAGGCCGGCGGGCCGCCGACCGGTGAACAGTCGGTCCCAGACGTCTGACCCGATGCCGACCACACACGTCAGTTGGGAATCGGGAACTCGTGTGGCGACCGATCGGATGAGCCCGGTGACACCGGAAAGGAAATCCCAGACCTGCGCTTCGGCGCCCTCGTTGACAGTGGCAACCAGGAAGATGGAGGTTTCCGGTAGCCGCGTCAGAATGGGTTGCGGTGTCGGGCCTTCAGAATCGATGATGATCGTTGCCTTCCGCCTGCTGATGGACCTATCCGAATTACGTTAGCGTTCCTCGGAGCCGTTGGGTGCGTTGACACCCCACCTGACAATTGTGCACGGACTGCGTCCCGAATACATGAGTCGAATGTCCCGTGTGGGGATGGCGCGCAAAGATATCGTTAGAACTTGGTGCGCGATGTATTCAAGCCCCGGGACGATGGGTAGAACGATAGACGTGAGACCACATCAAAAGCCGCGTCCCAGTGCAGAATTCGATCCCGACCCACTCCAGCAGGTGGATCTGTGACGCTCACGACGATCTTGCCGACCCTGCGCGCGAGCATCCCGGACCCGATCAACAGTTCTTTGTGGCCCGACCACACAACCACCACCGTGACGGACGTTCTTGTCGACGGTCTGTCGATGACACACCTCATCGAATTGTCGGGAACGCCCGCGGTCTATCCGAGTCGCACTCCGGGGCGAGGCGTGGTGATGATGCGCGTGGTGGAAGCCCGCACCATCGGTCCACGCCGTCGGATGATCTGCGTCGATTTCGCTGCCGAACGAGTGCAGCTGGTCTGGTCCGAGGCCCGCTTGATCGGCCGGGTATCGACTGCACGAGTGGAGTCGACCGACATCGGTTCGAAGGGGCGAGAATGCGCGCTCACCCTGCCGCGCCCGGCGGATATCTTGCCCGGTGACGTGCTGGCCGCACCCTGTGAGATGCCACTGCAGTTGTGGTTGCCCGACCGGCCCGCAGGATTGGCGGCAGAGGTCTTTTCGCCGACTGCGTAACCGGCTACGTTCGGGGGTGACCCGACCCCGGGAGGTGGCCGAGATGACATCCACGCCGATATCTATGCCGGTGAAGGTGGACCGAGACGGTCCGGTGACCATGATCAGCATCAACCGGCCTGAGATTCGGAACGCCGTTGACGGCGTGACAGCGCAGGCCCTGGCCGACGCCTTCCGGGCCTTCGACGTCGATCCCGATGCGTCGGTGGCGGTGCTGCACGGTGAGGGCGGAACATTCTGCGCCGGCGCCGATCTCAAGGCCGTGGCATCCGGTCGCAACGTGAACCGGGTGGCGGCCGATGGCGACGGTCCGATGGGGCCGACTCGAATGCGATTGTCCAAGCCCGTCATTGCGGCCATTGACGGGCATGCGGTGGCAGGCGGTTTGGAACTCGCGTTGTGGGCAGACCTCCGGGTCGCCGACGAAGACGCCGTTCTCGGAGTGTTCTGCCGTCGATGGGGTGTACCGCTCATCGACGGCGGCACCGTGCGGCTACCGCAATTGATCGGAATGTCGCGGGCCATGGACCTGATCCTGACAGGACGCCCGGTGTCAGCGGGCGAAGCCGGTCAGATGGGGCTGGTCAACCGGGTGGTGCCGGCCGGCGAAGCGGTGTCGGCGGCCCGGCAACTCGCCCACGAACTGGCCGCGTTCCCACAGACCTGCATGCGCCACGACCGGCTCTCCGTGCTCGAACAGGAAGGGCTCTGTGAAGAGGACGCCATCCTCAACGAGTACGGCCATGGCGTGAGGTCACTGTCGACAGAGACCTTTGCAGGCGCGACCCGGTTCGCCGGGGGAGCGGGTCGACACGGGTCGTTCGACGAAGAGTGAGGACAAGGATCGAAGCCGGTGAGGTGTCGGTCGGCGAGAACGTCGATCTCATCACCACCTATTCTGGATAAATGAGTGCCACCACCACGACTCCGGCCGACATCGAACAGATCGTGCGCGGCCAGGCGACCGCCGCCAAAGCCGCATCTCGCGTGCTCGCGGGCCTGACCACCGATCAGAAGAACCGGGTTCTGCACGACTCCGCCGAGGCATTGCTCAGGCAGGCTGATTCGATCCTGGCCGCCAACGCCGAAGATGTCGCGAGGGCCGAGGCCGCCGGGACCGAGGCCAGCCTGATCGATCGGCTGCGTTTGACGGCCGATCGGATCGACGGCATCGCCACCGGACTGCGCCAGGTGGCCGGACTGCCCGACCCGATCGGCGATGTGATCGCGGGCAAAACCCTGCCCAACGGCATGCAGTTGCGGCAGGTGCGGGTACCGCTCGGTGTGGTGGGCATGGTTTACGAAGCCCGCCCCAATGTCACCGTCGACGCGTTCGGCATCGCGCTCAAGTCGGGCAATGTGGCGCTGCTGCGTGGCTCGTCGTCGGCGGCCAGTTCGAATGCCGAACTCGTCCGGATCCTGCGCGACACCCTGACCGCCGCCGGTCTGCCTGCCGATGCGGTGCAATTGCTGCCGTCGGAAGACCGGTCCAGCGTCACCCACCTCATCCGGGCCCGCGGGCTCGTCGACGTGGTGATCCCACGCGGTGGTGCCGGCTTGATCAAGGCAGTGGTCGAGAACGCCACGGTGCCGACCATCGAAACCGGAACCGGCAACTGCCACATCTACATTCACTCGGCGGCTGATCTCGACATGGCCGAGGACCTCGTCCTCAACTCCAAGACCCGGCGGCCCAGTGTCTGCAACACCGCCGAGACCGTCCTCATCGATCAGGCGATCGCCCCGGCCGCGTTGCCCCGACTGACCCAGGCGTTGCAGAGCGCCGGGGTGATCATCCACGGCGACGAACCGGGCATGGTCCCGGCCACCGAAACCGATTGGGCCGATGAGTACCTGACGCTCGACATCGCCGTGAAGATCGTCGCGGGTATCGACGAGGCCGTCGACCACATCGATCGATACGGCACCAGCCACACCGAGGCGATCGTCACAGCCGACCTGGCTGCGGCCACGGAGTTCACCCAGCGCGTCGACGCCGCAGCTGTCATGGTGAATGCCTCCACCGCGTTCACCGACGGCGAGCAGTTCGGATTCGGTGCCGAGATCGGCATCTCCACCCAGAAGCTGCACGCCCGTGGCCCGATGGGTCTCCCAGAACTGACGTCCACCAAGTGGATCGCCTGGGGCAACGGCCAGACCCGGCCCCGCTAGCCCAAGCCGCCGGCCCTGAACCCGCTGCCCGTCCAACCAGATACCCAGGAGCAAAAACGATGGCCGTAGAGCCCAGTTTCACCGACGTGCCCGGCGTACGCGAGACGCTAGCCGGCGTTGGGTACCTGGCCGACGAGGCAACCTCGACGTCGGTGTTCCTGGCCGACCGGCTGGGTAAACCGTTGCTCGTCGAAGGCCCCGCCGGTGTCGGCAAAACCGAGTTGGCGCGTGCGATCGCGCAGTCCACGGGCGCCGATCTGGTGCGATTGCAGTGCTACGAGGGCATCGACGAGGCCCGCGCGCTCTACGAGTGGAACCACGCCAAGCAGATCCTGGCGATCCAGGCGACCGGCCAGCGCGGCTGGGACGAGACCAAAGCCGACATCTTCTCCGACGAGTTCCTGCTGCCGCGTCCGCTGCTGAAAGCCATCACCCAGCCCGGACCGACCGTGTTGCTGATCGACGAAGTCGACAAGGCCGACGTCGACATCGAAGGCCTGCTCCTCGAGGTCCTCAGCGATTTCGCTATCACGATCCCCGAGATGGGCACGGTCACCGCCGCGCGGCGACCGATCGTGCTGTTGACGTCCAATGCGACCCGCGAGCTGTCCGAGGCCCTCAAGCGCCGCTGCCTGTTCCTGTTCATCGATTTCCCCGACGCGGCGCGTGAGCGGGAGATCCTGGCCAGCCGGGTGCCCCAGCTCGCCGAGTCGGTCGCGAAGGAACTCGTCCGCATCATCGGGGTCCTGCGCACCCTCGACATCCGCAAGAAGCCGTCGGTGGCCGAGACGATCGACTGGGCCAACACGCTGCTGGCCCTGGGCGTCGGCGAGAAGCCGGGAACAGAGATCGACAACGCGCTCATCGCGCAAACCCTGGGGGTCGTCCTCAAGCACCGTCCGGACGTGGCCACCGCCCTCAAGGAACTGAAGCTGAGCTGAGTGCCGTGACCGCCCCCTTCATCACCCAGCTCACCGGGTTCGTCGACGACCTCCGGGCCCGCGGGATCGTGGTCGGGCCTGCGAATCTGATCGATGCCGGGGAGGCAACCGCGGTCCTCGATCTTCTCGACCGCGAAAGCTTCCGCGAGGGGATGGCCTGCACGCTGCTCCACGACAACGGGCACCGCAGGGTCTTCGATTCTGTCTTCAACCTGTGGTTCCCGCTCGGCGCCGGTGACCGCAGCGGCGACCTGGACGAGGCGTTCACCCGGGACGCCGACGGCAAGATCAAGACCGAGGCCGTACGTGACCGCCTCGCCGAACTCCTGGCCGACGATTCACCGGAATCCGAGGCGGAGCTGGCCAGATTCGCGGCGATGATCGTCGCGGAGATGGGCAAATATCAGGCGACCCGGGATTCGGCCTACTCCACCTATCAGGCGATGTCGGCGGTTGATCCGCAGACGCTGATCGCCCGGATCGCCGCGGCGATGGCCGTCGCGGGCGGCGGCACCGAGGCCGACGGCAGAGATCCGGTCTTCCGCAAGGCCGCCGCCGACCGGGTCAGGCAGTTCCGGACGTTGATCGACAACGAGACCAAACGCCGGATGGCCGAGCGCAACGGGCGCGAACGGGTGTCGCAGTACGCGGTGCCGAACCTGCCCGAACGGATCAACTTCCTGTCCGCAGGCGCGGCCGAGGTCGCCGAGGTCCGTCGTACCGTCGCACCGTTGGCGCGCCTACTCGCATCCCGACTGGAGATCCGCAGGCGGCGTGCCCACCGCGGCGCGATCGACGTCCGCAAAACGTTGCGCGCATCGATGTCCACCGGGGGAGTCCCGATCGATCTGGTGCGACGCAAGCCGCGTCCGGGCCGCCCCGAACTGGTGGTGCTCTGCGATGTATCGGGCTCGGTCGCCGGGTTCTCCCAGTTCACTCTCCAGCTCGTTTATGCCTTGCGGCAACAGTTTTCGAAGGTCCGGGTGTTCGCGTTCGTCGACACCGTGGACGAGGTGACCGAGTTCTTCGACGGCCCCGACCTCGACGTCGCCGTTGCGATTCACGACATGGTGAAGAACGCCCGGCTGATCACCCGTGACGGTCACTCCGACTACGGCCATGCGTTCGCAGGCTTCGCCGACGGGCATCTGGACGCACTGACGCGACGCGGTGCGCTGCTCATCCTGGGGGACGGCCGCAACAACTATCGCGACCCGAAGCTCGACGCGCTGACCAAGATGGTCGATCACACCAGGCATGCCTATTGGCTCAATCCGGAGGCCGCTGTCAACTGGGATTCGGGGGACTCGATCGCCGCAACCTACTCGGATGTGATTGACATGCATGAATGCCGGAACGCCTCTCAACTGGCAAAGGTGATCGCCAACCTGCTGCCCGTATGAGCTGATCAGTAGACTCAATCCTCATGCCCGAAACGACACCCATCTCCCGCGCCTCCAAAGGTCGGAAGATCGGTGTCATGGGCGGCACCTTCGACCCCGTCCACAACGGCCACCTGGTCGCTGCGAGCGAGGTCGCGGACCGCTTTGGTCTCGACGAGGTCATCTTTGTCCCCACCGGCCGGCCCTGGCAGAAGTTCAAGACCGACGCCGGGGTCAGCCCGCCCGAAG
The DNA here is from genome assembly GCF_056786475.1 of Williamsia sp. Y844. Lineage (NCBI taxonomy): Bacteria > Bacillati > Actinomycetota > Actinomycetes > Mycobacteriales > Nocardiaceae > Williamsia > Williamsia sp. Y844. The sequence goes on along the minus strand of NZ_JBXCJB010000001.1, from coordinate 122,578 downwards.
ACCGCTATCTGATGACCGTGATCGCAACCGCGTCCAACCCACGGTTCTCGGTCAGCCGGGTGGACCTCGACCGCGAAGGCGACACCTACACGGTCGACACGCTGCGTGATCTGCGCCGCATGAACCCCGACGCGGAGTTGTTCTTCATCACGGGTGCGGACGCGCTGGCATCGATCTTGTCTTGGCAGGACTGGGAAGTGTTGTTCGAGTTGTCGAGCTTTGTCGGGGTTTCCCGTCCCGGCTACGAACTCGGCGCAGCACATCTGGACAGGCATCTGCAGAAGCTCCCTCCCGATACCCTCCATCTGATGGAGATACCGGCGTTGGCGATTTCGTCAACGGACTGCCGCGAGCGTGCGGCGGCCGGACGGCCGGTCTGGTACCTGGTACCGGACGGAGTGGTGCAGTACATCAGTAAGAGAAAGCTCTACCAATCGAAAGGCACTCTGTGACAGCGTCACCCGAGGCGGTCGCCATGTCCGCCGTCGCCGCCCATGCGGCCGCCGACAAACTGGCCGCCAATGTGATCGTTCTCGATGTTTCCGAGCAGTTGGTCATCACCGACTGTTTTGTCATCGCATCGGCCGACAATGAACGACAGGTCAGCGCCATCGTTGACGAGGTCGAGGAAAAACTGCGCGAAGCCGGCCACAAGGCGGTCCGGCGTGAAGGCACCCGTGAAGGGCGCTGGACGCTGCTCGACTACATCGACGTGGTCATCCACGTACTCCATGAAGAGGAGCGCGAGTTCTACGCCCTCGAACGTCTGTGGAAGGACTGCCCGGTCCTCGACATCCCAGGGCTCGACACCCCCGTGATCGCGACCGGCGGTGACGACGAAGACACCGAAAGCTCGAACAATGAATGAGTTGTTGCGTCCGGACGGACACGACTCCAGCGTTGAACGGATGACGCCGGTCGTGCGTCGGCTCGTGCTGCTTCGGCACGGGCAGACCGACTACAACGCAACAAGCCGGATGCAAGGACAGCTCGACACCGATCTGTCCGAACTCGGTATCCGGCAGGCCGCCGCCGCGGCCAAGGTGCTCGCCGCCAGAGAACCGCGTCTGATCATCTCCTCGGACCTGCGGCGGGCGCGCGACACCGCGGCTGCTCTGGCCGAGCAGGTCGGCCTCGAGGTCGGGTTGGACAAGCGGCTGCGCGAAACCCACCTCGGCGAGTGGCAGGGGCTGACCCACCACGAGGTCGATGCACTGCTGCCCGGTGCCCGCCGCATCTGGCGCGACGACGCCACCTGGACCCCGCCCGGTGGCGAGAGCCGCGTCGACGTGGCCCGCCGGAGCATGCCTCTGGTGGAGGAACTCGTTGCCGGACTTGGTGATTGGGGTCGCGGCGACAACGCTGACGCACCGGTTGTCCTGGTGGCACACGGTGGGGCCATCGCGGCCCTGACCGCCGGGCTGCTCGGACTACCCATCAGCCACTGGCCGCTGTTCGGAGGACTGGCCAACACCAGTTGGGTCCAGCTCAGCGGGCACGGTGAAGACAACGACACCACCTGGCGGCTCGACGTGTGGAATGCGTCCGCCGAGGTCTCCGATCTGGCAGTCCAGTGAGCGGCTTGCAATGAGCCTGGACATCGCGTCGCCGGGGGGCGGCAGTCTGTTGGTGCTGTCGGATTCGCTGGCCTACTACGGGCCCAAGGGCGGATTGCCTGCCAACGATCCGCGGATCTGGCCGACCTTGGTCGCCAAAGAGTTGGGCCTGGAGCTCGAACTGTTCGGACGGATCGGCTGGACCAGCCGCGACGTCTGGTGGGCACTGACCCAGGATCCGAACATCTGGGCTGCGGTCCCGAGGGCGAGCGCGGTCGTCTTTGCTTTCGGCGGGATGGATTCGCTGCCGTCGCCGTTGCCGACCGCTTTGCGCGAGCAGATCCGCTACGTGCGGCCGCCGTGGTTGCGACAGTACGTCCGTGACGGCTACGGGTGGCTTCAGCCGCGGCTGGCCCGGACCGGCTGGCCGTTGGCACTGCCACCGGCGCTGACAGCTGACTATCTCGGCAAGATCCACGAGGCCCTGACCGCGATCCGGCCCGACCTGCCGGTGGTGGCCTGCCTGCCGTCGACGCATCGCAGTCCCTACTACGGCAACGTCCACAAGGGGCGACCACAAACGGTGGCCGCAATGACCGACTGGGCGCAGGCGGCGCAGGTGCCGCTCGTTGATCTGATGCCGCCGACCGCGGCGCATTTCGACCGCGGCGAAGGAAATCCGGACGGCATTCACTGGGGCTTCAGTTGTCACCGCGAGGTGGCTGATCTTGTTCAGGCCGCCGTGTCCGGCGCCCTCACGACTTCCGACGCCCTCACGATTCCCGATGCACCGACGACTAACGTGTCCCTGTGACCGTTGTCATAGTGACCGACTCCTCGGCACGCCTGCCGAATGCGCTGCGCGAGCGGTACCGCATCAGGCAGGTGCCGTTGCATGTCTTGTCGGGGGATCTCGATCTGCGGGAAGACGTCGACGAGATCGGTCCCGACATCTACAACAACCCGCAGACGACCACCTCGGGTGTGACACCCGCCGACCTCGAGGCCGCGTACGCGCGTGCCGTCGAGGAAAGCGACGGCGACGGAGTGGTGGCGGTTCACCTGTCCCGGCGGTTCAGTGGCACGTGGGGTTCGGCGCGTGTGGTTGCCGAGAAGTTCCAGGGCCACATCCGGGTGGTCGACTCACGGACGGTCGGGCTCGGGGTCGGGTTCTCTGCCCTTGCCGCGGCGCAGACTGCCGAAGCCGGCGCCGATATGGACCGTGTCTACGAAGCGGCGATCCGGGTCGGGTCGACGACAGAGTGCCTGCTGTGCGTGCAGCAACTGGAGAATTTGCGGTCGAGTGGACGGATCGGCGCCACCACGAGATTGTTTGCCTCGGCGCTCGCGATCAAGCCCATTCTGAGAGTGGTCGACGGGACGCTGGTCCTCAAGGAGAAGCAGCGGACCACGTCCAAGGCCATCGCCAAGATCATCGATTCCGGTGTCGAGATCGCCGACCAGCGGCCGGTGACCCTCGGTGTACAGCATTGTGAGGCACCGGATCTCGCGGCGCAGATCATCGAAGCGCTGCAGTCCAAGCTGACCATCACCTCGCTGGTGCAGTCCGATTTCGGTCCGGTGTTGTCGCGGCATGTGGGTAGCGGGGCCGTGGGTATCGCGGTGGCGACATCACTGGACCCGATCGACCTCCCCTGAGTTTCCCTCTTTCTCAAACGCTCCAACTGTACGAAGATGCTCCACAAATATGTGGAGCGTCTTCGTATAGGTGGAGCGTCTGGAGGCTGATGCCGAGGTTGTCCACAGTTCGATGCTGTGCCCACAGGATCGGCGTCGGGGCAGCTTTGTCGAGGTGAAGTGGCGGGCCGGTTTCCTACGGTTCGGCCATGAGAAGCAATCTCGATCGCTTGACGGGACCGGATTCACCCGCGGCGCCACCCGAACCGCTGCAGTCACCGTGGGGGCAGTTCGAACCGACCCAGTTCGAACCGACCCAGTCGGAACCGATGCCGTCGGAACCGGCGCAGATCGATGCGCCCCGGTTTGAAGGGGCACGGTCTGAACCTGCTGCGCCCGACTGGTTGGGGTCGGCGCAGTGGTTGCATGGAAGTCAGTCGTACGAGCCTGAGCCCGCTGATCCCGATGGGGTCGATGACGGGTATCGGCCACGGTGGGCCGAGGAGGGCGACTACCTTGACCCCGAAGGGCCACTGAAGCGTCGGTGGCGCTCGACACCGGCGGCTGCCATCGCGCTGGTTGCGGTGGGGCTGTGCGCCACCGCCATCGCCTTGTACACGGCCTTTGCCAGTGGCGATACGGGTCCGCAGGTTCCGGTGAACTTTCCCGCAACTGCCGGGGTGGCCGCACCGATCACCAGTGCGAGTGTAGGTGTGGCAGCTCCTGAAAGTGCGCAGGCCCCAGTCGAACTCGTGGTCAGTGTGGTGGGTCTGGTGCATCGGCCAGGTCTGGTCCGTCTGTCTCCGCAGTCTCGGGTGGCCGATGCCATCAGCAAGGCAGGCGGTGCGAAGAACGGCGCAGATCTGTTGTCGCTGAACATGGCTCAGCCGCTTCGCGACGGCGATCAGATCCTGGTCGGGTTCGCCGATCCGGAGGGTGGAGTGCAGATGCGCAGCGCGGTGATTCCGGTCGACGGTTCCGGGGGCACCGGTGCCACGACAGCGGCGCCTGCACCAACCGGTTCCGCGCCGGCTGGGACCGCACCTGCAGCAGGGGGACTGGTCAACATCAACACCGCGACCGAGATCGAGCTGGACACCTTGCCCGGCGTGGGACCGGTGACCGCGGCGTCGATCATCGCCTGGCGGCAGGCCAACGGCAACTTCGCTTCCATTGACCAACTGGCGGAGGTCGACGGGATCGGGCCCGGGCGTCTGGAGAAACTCCGGGGCAAGGTCACGGTGTGACGGGTTCTGTGGCATCGACTGGTCGGATGCGCACCCGGCTCGACATGCGGTTGGCGCCCGCTGCGGCCGGGAGTTGGCTGATTTCGACTCTGGGAGTGCTCAGTTCGATCCCGGTCACCGCCGCTGCGGCAGGTACGGCTTCGCTGAGCGTGATCGTGATGATCGTCGCGATGATGCGTGGCTCGCGAATGGTGATGCTGCCCTTGCTGATCGGATTCGCCGGAACTCTGGCCGGGTTCGGATGGGCGATGGTCCTCCGGCAGCATCACATCGCGTCGAATCCGTTGGCAGATCATGGCGTGCGGGGGAGCAAGGCAACCGCCACGGTGCGGATCTCCGACGATCCGAAGATCATCGCACGCACCGACCGGGTGGTCGTGGCGGTGACAGTGGTCGGTGTGCGTGGTCGTTCGGTCCCGACAGTCGGTGCCACCGTGCTGGCCCCGATCGATGGATGGCTGGAATTGATTCCGGGGCAACAGGTATCTGCGGTGTTCACGGTGTCGAAGCCTCGCAGGCCAGATCTGACCGTCGCCACACTCACCACCTCTGGCGCGCCGACGAAAGTCCGTGGCCCACCGGCCCATCAGCGTTGGGCGGGTGCGGTGCGAGCGCAGTTTCAGCAGGTGTCGTCGCAGGCGCTGGGGGAGCCCGAATCAGGCCTGTTGCCGGGTTTGGTGCTGGGGGACACCTCGGCATTGAGTGACGACTTGAAAGACAGTTTCCGGGCCTGCGGGCTGACCCACCTGACGGCTGTGTCCGGAGCCAACTTCGCGATCATCATTGGCGCACTGCTACTGGGGGTGCGTTGGCTCGGTGCCGGTCCGCGTCTTGCGGTGGCACTGACAGCCATTGCCATCGTGGTGTTCGTGATCTTGGTCCGGCCGAGCCCGAGCGTCGTCCGGGCGGCGGTGATGGGTGGGGTGGGGTTGTCGGCGCTGTTGATCCGTCGACGCTCGCAGGCCATGCCTGCGCTCTGTGCGGCGATCATGACGCTGCTGATGATCTGGCCGGCCTTCGCGGTACAGCCGGGCTTCCTGCTGTCGGTGATCGCCACTGCCGGGCTCATCGTGCTGGCACCTGTTGTCGCGGAATGGCTGCGGAATCATCATGTTCCGGTCGGTGTTGCCGAACTGCTCGCGGTGGCGGTGGTCGCGCAGGTGGTGACCACTCCGGTCGTCCTGCTGATCAGTGGACAGATCAGCATGATCGCGATCGTGGCAAATCTGGCGGTGGCGCTGGTGGTGGCACCGATCACCGTGCTGGGTACCTGCGCGGCGGTGGTGGCGATGATGTGGCCACCGGTCGCGGCGGTCCTCGCGCGGTTCACCGGCCCCGAACTCTGGTGGATGGTGTGGGTGGCCGAAAACCTCAGCCGCGTTCCGTTCGCGACGTTGACGCTCTGGTAGTCAACCCGTTTCAGACTCCCGCTCACAAATCTCACGCCCGCGCGGTCTGCAGAGCACGCGGGCGTGAGATCAGCGCGCGGGAGCAAGAGCAGTGAGCGGGGACGGGAAGTCGGGAGGTGTCGCAGCTGTCTGGCACGATGAGGCGTGTGAACAGCGTGCATCTGATCCTCGGTGATGACGAATTCCTGGCCGAACGAGCGACGTCCGCGGTGATAGCAGAAGTCCGTGCGACGGTCGACAACCCCGAGGACATCCCGATCACGCGGCTGCGGGCCGGTGATGCGACGGCTCCGGAACTGGCTGAGCTGCTGAGTCCTTCGCTGTTTGCCGAAGACCGGATCATCATCCTGGATGCTGCCGGTGAGGCCGGGAAAGAGCCGGCGAAACTGGTCACCGAGGTGGGTGAGAATCCGCCAGACGGTGTCACGCTCGTCGTCTGCCATTCCGGTGGTGGGCGCGCGAAGTCGATGGTTCCGGCGCTGCGTAAAGCAGGGGCCGAGATCCATGAATGTGCCAAGTTACCGCCGTGGGAGATGGGCACGTTCGTGCGCAGCGAGTTCCTGCGGCTCGGTGTGAAGGCCAACCGCAACGTGGTCGACAAACTCGTCGAGTCGGTCCGTGCCAACCTGCGCGATCTGGCGGCGGCGTGTGCACAGCTGGTCGCCGACACCGGTGGCAAGGTCACCGTCGAATCCATTACGCGGTACTACTCGGGTCGTCCGGAGATCAAGGGCTTCGACGTCGCCGACCTGGCTGTCGGCGGAGATCGGGCCGGAGCACTGGAGGCCTTGCAGTGGGCACACCATCACGGCGTTGCGCACGTGCTCGTGGCCGATGCGCTCGGTGAATCCATCCACGGGATCGCGCGGGTGTACGGGATGGGTAAATCCAATCCGAATGCCATCGCCTCGGAGTTGGGGATGACGCAGGGCCGGGCCAAGCGTGTCCAGGCGCAGGCAATCGGATGGGACGCACCGTCGATCGCGCGGGCAATGTCAGTGATCGCCACGCTGAACGGCGATGTGAAAGGTCAGGCTGCCGACGCCGACTTCAGTCTGCAGCGGGCCGTGGCCGAGATCGCTGATCTGCGACCGTCGCCGCGTCGCTAGCGCGTCCACCGCAGAGCAGCCCCACGCCACAGCCCCTCCACCTCAGGCCTGTCAGACGCAACTTTCGGATACAACAAACACCCCGACGACTGCGTGGGAGCCGCCAGGGTGATCGCGTCTAGCTTGAAGTTATGATGCCCGGTTAAGGGCGGGGCACATCAGAGCTTGTTCAGCGCCAATGCCATTGCCGACTTCTTGTTGGCGGCCTGGTTCGAGTGGATGACACCCTTGGTGGCAGCCTTGTCCAGCTTCTTGCCGGTGGCAACCAGAAGATCGGAAGCCTTGTCCTTCTCGCCGGACGCAACGGCCTCGCGGAATGAACGGATCGCGGTACGCAAGGCCGACTTGGTCGACTGGTTACGCAGTCGTGCAGCTTCGTTGGTCTTGTTCCGCTTGATCTGAGACTTGATGTTTGCCACGCGTGTATTTTCCTTAGCTCAAAGATGGTCGTTTCGGTGTCAGCACCAGCGAGCCACGTTACCAGCCGGGCCACTGTGACCCAAATTGTCGACCGGGCCAGAGATAGTGACGCAGCCAATACCGCGCCGTGGTCAGCCGATATTGATCACTTACGGCACCATATGTCAGATGACGGCGGCAACATCAGCAGGTTCGAAGCGTGCGGGAGCATCTCGGGGTAACGGGACCAAGCCAATCGCGGGGGACACTCCAACAGTCAAGAAGAAGGCCGCGAAGGTAGCGGGCACACGCGCGGCGCGTGACAAGGCGCCTGCGAAGAAACCTGCTGCCGGCGCGACGACGAAGTCGGCGAACGACGCAGTCGGGATCTTCGAGGGATATGAGGCGGGCCCGTACCGTGCGGCCTTTGACGAGATGTTCGACGGCTATGACAGCGCCGAGGTCCGTGGTCCGTACAAGGGCATCCACAAGGCACTCGGCAGCTATGACGGCGCCGATCTGGACGCCCGGGTCGACGCACTCGGCAGGGCATTCATCGACCAGGGCATCACGTTCTCGCACTCGGGTCAGGAACGTCCCTTCCCGCTCGACGTTGTTCCCCGGGTCATCTCCGCTGGTGAGTGGGCAAAGCTCGAACGCGGAATCACGCAACGCGTGAAGGCACTGGAGATGTTCCTCGACGACATCTACGGCGACCAGGTCATCCTGCGTGACGGCGTGGTGCCGAAGAGGCTGATCACCTCCTGTGAGCATTTTCATCGCCAGGCCATGGGCATCCGTCCGCCCAACGGTGTGCGGATCCATGTGGCGGGTATCGACCTGATCCGCGACGAGCACGGTGACTTCCGCGTGCTCGAAGACAACCTGCGGTCGCCCTCGGGTGTGTCGTATGTGATGGAGAACCGGCGCACGATGGCCCGGGTGTTCCCCGACCTGTTCGCCTCCCATCGAGTGCGCGCGGTCGGCGACTATTCGTCGCACCTGCTGCGGGCCCTGCGGGCATCGGCGGCGTTCAATGAGGCCGATCCGAATGTTGTGGTCCTGACCCCCGGTGTGGCCAATTCGGCGTACTTCGAACACTCGTTGCTCGCTCGCCAGATGGGTGTCGAGCTCGTCGAAGGCCGAGACCTGTTCTGCCGTGACAACATTGTCTACATGCGCACCACCGAAGGTGAGCAGCGTGTGGATGTCATCTATCGCCGTATCGACGACGACTTCCTCGACCCCATGCAGTTCCGCCCCGATTCGATGCTCGGTGTTGCCGGGTTGTTGAACGCCGCGCGGGCAGGCAACGTCGTGATCTCCAGCGCCGTCGGCAACGGAGTGGGTGACGACAAGCTGACCTACACCTACGTTCCCGAGATCATCGAGTATTACCTGGGGGAGAAGCCGAGCCTGGGCAATGTCGACACATTGCGTTGCTGGCTCGAAGACGAGTGCGAAGAGGTTCTCGACCGCATCGACGAACTCGTCGTCAAACCTGTCGAAGGATCGGGTGGTTACGGCATCGTGTTCGGACCGGATGCCACAGCCGATGAGCTGAATGTGTTGGCCCGCAAGGTTCGTCAGGATCCGCGCGGCTGGATCGCACAGCCTGTTGTTCAGCTCTCGACCGTTCCCACCAAGATCGGGGGACAGCTGGCGCCCAGGCATGTGGACCTGCGGCCGTTTGCGGTGAACGACGGCGAATCGGTGTGGGTGCTGCCCGGTGGGCTGACGCGGGTTGCGCTGCCCGAGGGTTCGCTGGTGGTCAACTCCAGTCAAGGTGGCGGCTCCAAGGACACCTGGGTGCTCGCCACCCGCAGCTCTGCCGAAGAGCGGGAACTGGCCGGCGACGAATTGGTGAGTCCGTCGCACATCTCCACACCCAGCGCGCCGACCGAACAGGGACCCGACATCGCGACACAGCAGGATCAGCAGCAGCAACAACAGCAGCAGCAAGGCGGTGGCCGCTGATGATGCTGGCCCGAAATGCTGAGTCGCTCTACTGGATCGGTCGCTACGTCGAACGTGCCGACGACACCGCCCGCATCCTCGATGTCGCGGTCCATCAGCTCCTCGAGGACACCACCGTTGACCCGGATGCGCGGTGTCGGCTGGTCCTGCAGGTCCTGGGAATGGAGCTGCCCCCGAAAAGTGAGGCACTGGATGCCTGGTCGCTGACCGAGCGCGTCGCGTACTCGAAGACCCTGCCAGGCTCGATCGTCGACAGTGTCGGCCATGCTCGCGAGAATGCCCGCGGGGCAAGGGAAGTCACGTCGAGTGAGATGTGGGAGTGTCTGAACACCACGTACAACGGCCTCGGTGATGCCGAACGGGTTGCCCGCAAGTTGGGACCCTACGAGTTCCTCGCCTACGTGAAGAACCGCGCTGCGATGTTCGCCGGATTGGCCGACGCCACCCTGAGCCACGACGACGGGTACCGCTACCTGTTGCTGGGACGTTCTGTGGAGCGGGTCGATATGACCGTCCGAATGCTGTTGTCGCGGGCCGGGGATCGCTCGGGCTCACCGGCCTGGGTCACCGTCCTGCGTTCGGCGGGCGCCCACGACACCTATCTGCGGACCTACCGCGGCGCCCTCGACGCGACCCGTGTCGTCGAATTCATGTTGCTCGACCGACTGTTCCCGCGGTCGGTGTTCCACGCCATCAATCTGGCCGAACAGCAGCTCCTCGAACTCGACAATCGCCCCAGCCGCGTCGGCGCGCGGGCCGAGGCACAGCGTCTGCTCGGACGTGCACGCAGCGGCCTGGAGTTCATGCAACCGGGAATTCTGTTGCAAGACCTGCAACCTCGACTGGTGGACCTGCAGGAGACCTGCCGGGAAGTGAGTGAGGCCGTGACGGCGCAGTACTTCCACGTCTCGCCCTATGTCGCGTGGGCCGGGGTATCGGCCAGCGATTCCGTAGACCGTTTCATCGAGGAGAGTGAACTGTGAGCTGGCGTCTGCGGGTTGTGCATTCGACGGGTTTTGCCTACAACGCCCCGGTCACATCGTCGTACAACGAGGCCCGGCTCACGCCTCGCAGCGACACTCGCCAGAACGTGATCATCAACCGCGTCGAGACCATTCCGGCCACTCGTTCATACCGCTACACCGACTACTGGGGTACCGCGGTCACCGCGTTCGACCTGCACGCCCCGCACGAGGAGCTGGAGGTCTCGGGGATGTCGGTCGTCGAGACCGAACCCGACGAAATACCCAGCGAGGAAGAACAACTCGATTGGGACGACCTGCACTCCTACGGCGTCATCGACAGGTATGACGAGCTCCTCAGCAATACCGGCTATGTGCCCAACAGCCGTCAGCTGACGCAGATCGCAAAGCGATTGACCAAAGGGATGACTCCGCAGGAAGCGGTACTCGCGGTCTGCCAGTGGGTGAATACGGAAATGGAATACGTGCCGGGCACCACCGGCGTGCACACCTCGGCCGTCGACGCCTGGAAGGAAAAGAAGGGCGTCTGCCAGGACTACGCGCATCTGTGCCTGGTGATGTTGCGGAGCCTGGGTATCCCATCGCGCTACGTATCCGGGTACCTGCATCCGAACCGGAAAGCGGCCATCAACCGAACCGTCGAAGGCCAGTCTCACGCGTGGATCGAATCCTGGACCGGCAGATGGTGGGGCTACGACCCGACCAACGATGTGACGATCACCGAGCGGCACGTGTCGGTGGGCGTCGGTCGCGACTACTCCGACGTGACACCGCTCAAGGGCATCTACACCGGGGCCGGCGCGAAGGACCTCGAAGTGAAGGTCGAGATCACCCGGTTGGCCTGACCGATCTGTACGCCCTGAAAACTGTTGTATAGCGGGTGTCCGAGGGCAAATATCCCTCGGCACCTGCCTATTTCACAGTTTTCAGGGCTGTTGTGTTTAGTGCCGCTTTCAGTGCCAGCCGTATCTGCTGCGCAGGACCGCGGCCACCTGATCGAACTGCGCGCGGGGCACGATGGCGCCTTCGCGGCGGATCCCGTTCTCGGCGATGTCGAGGACACGATCGAGCCGGATGAAGCTTTCCCGTTTCTCTCGATCCCACGATCCGGTGCCGATACTGACCCAGTCCCGGTCGTCGCGACGATGCTGCTGGCTCGAGAGCATCAGGCCGAGCAAGGTGTTGTCGTCGCGGCCGACGACCAACACGGGTCGGTCCTTGCCCTGAGTGGGATCCTCTTCGAATTCGACCCATGTCCAAACGATTTCGCCGGGGTCGGCGTTGCCGTCGGCTTCGGGGGAGTACTCGAGTTTGCGGGCACGCTGTCCGGTGGGACGGGTGGGAGTCGGTCCGGACCTGGTGCCTGGCCTTGTCGCCTGCTTGGGTGCAGGCGAGGACTTCTTGCCCGACGAATTGGTCAGTTCGCGCAGCAGCCTCGGGCCGTGTTGCCGGACCAGCGACATCGCCAGTCGGCTGAATTTTCCTGCCATCGGCTCAGCCTATTGGCCGCGGGCAATCGCAAAGAACTCGAAGATCGCATCGGCGGCGAGTTGGGGTGCGCCAGAGCGGTCCGGTTTGAGGTCGTGCCCGACTTTCGGTAGGTCGATGAGCCGGGTGGGAGCCGGGATCAGATCGAGCGCGGTGGTGAGTTCGTCGGTGGTGGCAAAGGGGTCGCTCGCGCCGTGGACCACCAGGACCGGTCGAGTGATCGAAGGCAGGTGTTCGGTGCGCAGTCGGTCGGGTTTGCCCGGCGGATGCAGGGGATAGGACGTCAGCACCAGCCCGTCGGCGACGGAAGGGTCGTCGGCCACGACCATCGATGCCTGTCGTCCGCCGTAGGAGTGGCCACCGACGAGTAGTGGTCCGGTCGATTCACTTCGAAACGCGGCGCACGCGGCCACGATCCCGGCGCGGTCGGCGGCAGCCCCGGACGGGCTGGGTGGACCCTTGGGCCGTTTCTGCCGGTATGGGAGGTCGATCCGGGCCACTGCGACATCACGCTCGCAGAGCAGTTCGGCCATCGCGCGCAGCATCGGTGAATTATGGTTTCCACCTGCGCCGTGCGCGAGAACCGCCACCGCGAGCGCGGTGCCGGAGGGGCGGTGCAGGGCCCCGACCACACCGTCGGAATCCCAGTCGATGACAGTCATGAACTCACGCTAGCCGCTGCGTAGCGCACCGAATGCCGACACCGCGGCCCGGCCATGAGAAACTGGAGGTCACGCGCGGCGCCAAGACGCCGGGGCGAGCTCGACCAGCATCACCCGCGTCACCCAAGGAGTGAGTTCAATTCCCAGGCTTTCCGACACCACGTTCACTGATCCGGCCAAGATCAGGAACTTCTGCATCATCGCGCACATCGACCACGGCAAGTCGACGCTTGCTGACCGGATGTTGCAGGTCACCGGAGTCGTCGACGGTCGCGACATGCGCGCGCAGTACCTCGACCGGATGGACATCGAGCGGGAACGCGGCATCACCATCAAGGCACAGAACGTGCGGCTGCCGTGGAACGTCGACGGCACCGACTACGTGATGCACCTGATCGACACCCCCGGCCACGTCGACTTCACCTATGAGGTCTCGCGGGCGCTGGAGGCGTGTGAAGGTGCGGTGCTGTTGGTGGACGCGGCCCAAGGCATCGAAGCGCAGACGCTGGCGAACCTCTACCTCGCGCTCGACAAAGAGCTGACGATCATTCCGGTGCTCAACAAGATCGATCTGCCTGCCGCCGACCCTGATCGGTACGCCGCGGAGATCGCGCACATCATCGGCTGCGAGCCCGACGACGTGCTGCGGGTGTCGGGCAAAACCGGTGTCGGCGTCACCGAGTTGCTCGACGAGGTCGTGAAGCTCATCCCGGCGCCGGTCGGCGATCCGGACGCTCCGGCCCGCGCGATGATCTTCGACTCCGTCTACGACACCTACCGCGGTGTGGTGACCTACGTGCGTGTGGTCGACGGGAGGGTCGTGCCCCGCGAGAAGATCAAGATGATGTCGACCGGGACCACCCATGAACTACTCGAGGTCGGCATCGTCTCTCCTGACCCGAAACCCTCGAAGGGGCTCGGTGTCGGCGAGGTCGGCTACCTCATCACCGGTGTGAAGGATGTCCGCCAGTCGAAGGTCGGTGACACGATCACCTTGGCGCGCAACGGTGCGACCGAGCCGCTCACCGGCTATCGCGAACCGCGGCCGATGGTCTACTCGGGGCTCTATCCGGTGGACGGGTCGGACTATCCGGTCCTGCGTGAAGCACTGGACAAACTGCAGCTCAACGACGCCGCCTTGGCTTACGAGCCGGAGACCTCGGTGGCACTGGGCTTCGGCTTCCGCTGCGGCTTCCTGGGGCTCCTCCATATGGAGATCAGCCGGGAGCGCCTCGAGCGCGAGTTCGGCCTCAACCTGATCTCCACCGCGCCCAACGTGGTCTATCGGGTCGAGATGGAAGACGGCACCGAGCACGTCGTCACCAACCCGTCCGACTGGCCAGAGGGCAAGGCCCGCAACATCTACGAGCCGGTCGTGAAAACCACGATCATCTCGCCCAGTGAGTTCGTCGGTTCGATCATGGAGCTGTGCCAGTCACGGCGCGGTGAGCTCGGCGGTATGGACTACCTGTCGGAGACCCGGGTCGAACTCCGTTACACGCTGCCGATGGCGGAGATCATCTTCGACTTCTTCGATTTGCTCAAGTCGCGGACCCGCGGTTACGCCAGCCTTGATTACGAGGAGTCCGGCGAGCAGATCTCGCAGCTGGTCAAGGTCGACATCTTGTTGCAGGGTGAGGCGGTGGATGCGTTCAGTGCGATTGTCCACAAGGACGGCGCCATGGCCTACGCCACCAAGATGACCACCAAGCTCAAAGAGCTGATCCCGCGTCAGCAGTTCGAGGTGCCGATCCAGGCCGCCATCGGGTCGAAGATCATTGCGCGAGAGAACATTCGGGCCATCCGGAAGGACGTGCTCGCCAAGTGCTACGGCGGTGACATCAGTCGTAAACGCAAGCTCCTCGAGAAGCAAAAAGAGGGCAAGAAGCGGATGAAGACGATCGGTCGCGTCGAGGTTCCGCAGGAGGCGTTCGTGGCGGCGCTGTCCTCGGATGACCCAAGCGACAAGAAGGGCAAGTAGCAGGAGACTTCGGGCGCGCGACACTACGATCGGTCCATGGCATCCAACCCTGTCCTGATTCCCAGTGTGCACCTGCACGGCCTGCCCGACTTCCCGTCGATCAGCGACGACGATTTTCTGCCTGCTTTCGATGAGGCGATGGCCGAGCATCTGCGTGAGGTCGACAAGATCGCCGGGCAAAAGGCCGAGCCGACGTTCGCCAACACGGTGGAAGCGCTCGAACGCAGTGGTCAGGCGCTGGCCAGGGCGGCGGGGATCTTCTACAACCTCACCGGTGCCGATACGAATCCGCAGCGCAATGCGATCTCCACGGAGCTTGCACCGAAGCTGACGGCCCACGCCAACACGATCGCGCTGAATCCGGGGCTGTTCGCGCGGATCAACCAGCTGTTCGAGACCCGGAAAAGTCTCGATCTGGATGAACCGTCGATGCGGTTGCTCGAGAAGCGTCATCGGGAGGCGATCCGGGCAGGCGCCGGACTCGACGTCGAACAGCAGCCACGGATGCGCGAGATCTCGGAGCGTCTGGCCACCCTGACAACCGAATTCGGGCAACGCGTCCTCGAGGGCAGCAACGAGGCCGCGGTCCTGGTCGACACCGAGGACAAGCTTGCGGGACTGTCCGATGGGCAGATCGCGGCGGCTCGCCGGGCAGCCAAGGACGCAGGCCATCCGTCGGGCTACCTGCTTGCCATCGAGTTGCCGACGAGCCAGTCCACGGTTGCCTCCCTGGAGGATTCGGAAACCCGACACCGGGTGTTCGAGGCCTCGGTGACGCGCTGCGCCCAGGGCGGCCCCAACGACACCCGCGACATCGTCCTCGAGATCGTCAGGTTGCGCGCCGAACGCGCACGGATGCTCGGCTACCGCGATCACGCCGAGTTCGTGATCGCAGAGGAGACCGCGCCCAGCCCAGAGGCGGTCGAAGACCTGTTGTCCGACCTGGTGGCATCGGCCATGCGAGCCGGCGGACGTGAACTGACCGCGCTGTCCGTCGAGCACGGTACGGAGATCGGCGCGGCCGACCTCACCTATCTGTTGGCCAAAGCCGATCAGCAACGCGCCGCGGTGCCCCTGGACACGTTCTCCGACTACCTCGAACTCAACTCGGTCCTCACGAAGGGTGTGTTCTATGCGGCCGGCCGGCTCTACGGATTGTCGTTCCGGGAGCTGACGGATCTGCCCGTCTACCATCCCGACGTACGCGTCTGGGAGGTGCTCGACCGGTCGAACACGTCAGTCGGATTGTTCCTCGGCGACTTCTACGCCCGGCCCAGCAAACGCGGCGGGGCGTGGATGAACAACTTCGTCGACCAGAGCTACCTGCTCGACAAGCGTCCGGTGGTGGTCAACGTCCTGAACCTCACCAAACCCGAAGAGGGGCAACCATGTCTGCTGACGATGGATCAGCTGACCACGTTGTTCCACGAGTTCGGCCATGCCCTGCACGGGTTGTTGTCGGCGGTCAAGTACCCGTCGCAGTCGGGAACGTCGGTGCCCAGGGACTTCGTCGAGTTCCCATCCCAGGTCAACGAGATGTGGGCCCTGCACCCGCAGGTGCTCGACAACTACGCGACGCACCACAGGACCGGAGCGCCGATTCCACCCGAGCTGGCGGACGCGGCCCGCGCCGATGCCGACGTCGAATCAGTGCACGGCACAATCGAATACCTGGCCGCGGCTGTCCTCGACATGGCCTGGCATCGGGTCACCATCGACGATGAGATCACCGACGTCGAGACCTTCGAGAAGGCCGCATTGGTGAAGGCCGGTGCGTCGTCCGACCTGATCCCGCCGCGGTACCGCAGCTCGTACTTCAACCACATCTTCGGTGGCGGCTACTCGGCAGGCTATTACTCCTACATCTGGTCCGAGGTCCTCGACGCCGAGACCGAGCAATGGTTCCTCGACGGAGGTGGACTCTCCGCAGAACGCGGTGCCGGCTTCGTGGCAACCACGTTGTCCCGTGGCGACAGCACCGATCCGATCACGGCGCATCAAGAACTCCTGGGCCGTCCCGCCGAGATCGACCCGCTCCTGCGTCGCCGGGGGCTCCTCCCGACCTGACCCCGACCACCCAAACGCTCCACAATTACGAAGACGCTCCACATATTTGTGGAGCGTCCTCGTATAACCGGAGCGTTTGGGGTGGACCGCGGTCAGTTGGCGGGGATGAAGGTGTTGTGGCCCTGGGCTTCTTCGGCCCGGATCACGTGCATCACGGCATTGATCAACGCCAGGTGGGTGAAGGCCTGCGGGAAGTTCCCGAGATGGCGGCCGGTGTGTGGCTCGATCTCTTCGGCGTAGAGCTTGAGTGGGCTGGCGTAGTTCAGCAGTCGCTCACACAGGGTCTTCGCGCGCGGCAGTTCACCGATCTCCACGAGCGCCGACACCAACCAGAACGAACAGATGGTGAATGAACCCTCTTCGCCGGACAGGCCGTCGTCGGTTTCTTCGACGCGGTAGCGGAGCACGAGTCCGTTCTCGCTCAGCTCGTCGGCGATCGCGAGCACGGTGTTGCGCACGCGGGGATCATCAGAGGGGAGGAACCGCAGCAGGGGGACCAGCAGCAGTGACGCGTCGAGCGCGTCGTCGCCGTAGCGCTGGGTGAAGATGCCGCGATCGTTCACACCGAATTCGAGGATGTCGGCCTTGATGTCGTCGGCGATCTCATTCCACGTATTCGCATAGGACGTCTCGCCGTGGATGGCCGCGAGTTTGGCGCCGCGGTCCAGGGCTATCCAGCACATGACCTTGGACGAGGTGAAATGCTGTGGCTCGCCGCGTACTTCCCAGATGCCGCGGTCGGGTTTGCGCCAGTGTTTGACCGCCTCTTCGACCTGAGCTTTCAGGACCGGCCACAACGTCTCGGACACCGTTTCGGTGGCCTTGGTGTTGAGGTAGACCGAGTCGAGCATGGTGCCCCAGATGTCGTGCTGGCTCTGGTTGTAGGCGCCGTTGCCGATGCGGACGGGCCGGGCTCCGTCGTAGCCGGAGAGATGATTGAGTTCGGCTTCTTCGAGCGTGCGTTCACCTCCGACGCCATACATCACCTGCAACGGATGATGCTCACCGTTGGTGGCGCCGGAGACGTCGGCGATGAACGAGAAGAAGTCGCTGGCCTCGCGGTCGAGGCCCAGGGTGTACAGACCCCACAGGGCAAAGGTCGAGTCGCGTACCCACGCGTAGCGGTAGTCCCAGTTGCGTTCACCCTGAGGTGTTTCCGGCAACGAGGTGGTGGCCGCCGCCAGCAGGGCGCCGGTGGGTGAATAGGTCAGCCCCTTGAGGGTCAGGGCGCTGCGCTGCAAGTAGTTGCGCCACGGGTGGTCCGGGAAGGTGCCGATGTTGATCCATTGCCGCCAGCTCTCGGAGGTCTCCCACATCATCTGGGCGGCCTCCGCCCAGTCCTGCGGAGGCGGCTGACTGCCCCAGCTCATGGCGACGTAGTGGTTGTCGCCTTCCACCATGCGGGTACGTGCGCGGGCTTCGCGTCCCTCGAGCCCGAGTTTGAGGCTTGTGGTCAATTTCAATGACTGCACGTCGCCTGCTGCGACACCGGTCGCGGTGGCTATCGCCTCGCTGTACGCCGGGCCTGCGTATTCCCACTTGGTGCCGCCGCGGTGATAGTCGAAGGCGGGCTCGCAGCTCATCGCCAGCTCTACCGTGCCGTTCACACAACGGACCGTACGGAGCAGGACGTGCTTGGCGTCCCAGTCGGTGGGGGTGCGTCGGTGTGTGCGCGATCGGGCCTCGTTGTCGTGCCAGGGACCCATCACCAGTGCATCGCGGACGATGAGCCAGCCGGTGTCGGTCTGCCAGGTGGTCTCGACCATCAGGCTGCCGGGTAGGTAGCGGCGGTCGACCGGGACGTTTACACCGTAGGGCGCCAGTCTGAAATGGCCCGCGCTACGGTCGAGGACGGCGCCGAACACGCTGGGGGAGTCCGGGCGGGGGACACACATCCATTCCACCGAGCCGTTGCGGGCGATCAGGCAGTTGCATTCGCAGTCGGACAGGAATGCGTAGTCGCCGATCGGCGGGAACGCATTCTGCGGCATTCCGGGAGAGGCACTGGGTGCTGGTGAGCTCAGGGCGGAATGCGTCGTTTTGTGGGTCGTGCCCGTCGGACCGGGTGTGCCGGTGTCGGTGAGGCCAGAGATGCTGCTGTCCTCGGATGTGGTTGTCATGGATCCATCATGGTGGCGGCCGTACTCCGCTGCCACCGGTGGAGGGATTTCGGTCAGAGACGGGTGTGGCGGACCCCGGACCCCTGGTGATGGCACCCGTGGACTTTTAATCACGGTGATCAAAAATGGAGGGGATAGGGTGGTCCGGTGGATTCATTGACCCGATGGTGGGATGGCGTCGAAGAGTGGCTGACGTCGTTGTCGTTCGTGCCGCAGATACTCGTCTGCGTGGCGATCGTCGTCCCGCTCGCCGTTGGCATCGCTGTGTTGATGAATGTGCTGGTAGATGCATCGTTTCGGCTCTTTGACCGCCGCGATTCCGCTGACGTCGATGGAGGGGAACGGTAATGCCGCGCTCGAAGGTGACAGTTGCGTTGATTGCTCTGGTTGTTTTGGTTGTCGTCGCCTGGTTCTTTTTGCGCTGAGTTGCCGTGACCGGTCCCCGAGGTGGTCGGGTTCACACGCCGAATTCTGGTGCTAGTGTTCCGCCTATGTCTGCAGCCAGTGGTTACCGCGTGCGCCATACGTTGGCGCTCATCGCGGTTGACTATCGCTGCGTTTTCGACGCTCTCTGTCGTTGAACGCCGTCTTGTTCGGGCGCTGAGCCCGCCGACTCGCTCTTCCATCACCTTCTGACCGTGAAACAAGGGGACACAACTATGCTTTTCCGATTCTCGCGCCATGCGCGGCCACGGGGGCGAAAGCGTTGGACAGACCTGTCCGTCGCCGGTTCGCTCACCGTGCTTGTCGTATCGGCGCTGGTGTTGTCGGGCTGCGGGGGCGGCTCGACAGATGAGCCCGGAGGCCAGGACATCTCCAGTGGTTCGCGGCATCTGAATCTCTATGCCTACGCGGTGCCGAAGATCGGCTTCGACGCGATCATCCCGGCGTTCCGCGATACACCCGAAGGTGAGGGCATCGGTTTCTCGGCTTCTTATGGAGCCTCGGGTGATCAGTCGCGCAAGGTCGCCCGCCGGGTGCCGGCCGATGTGGTCAACTTCTCGGTCGCGCCGGACATCACACGGTTGGTGAAAGCCGGTGTGGTGGACAAGGATTGGGCTGAGTTGTACCCCAACGGGAGCACCCCGTTCGGTTCGGTGGTGGCGTTGGTGGTTCGTGAGGGCAACCCCAAGAACATTCAGACCTGGGACGACCTGCTCAAGCCGGGCGTCCAGGTGGTCACACCGAACCCGGGCAGTTCGGGTTCGGCCAAATGGAACCTGCTGGCACCGTTCGCCGCGAAGAGCAAGGGTGGCGTCGACAAGCAGGCCGGCCTCGACTACGTCGCGGAACTCGTTCGCGATCACACCCGGATCCAGCCGAAGTCCGGACGTGAGGCCACCACGGCCTTCGAACAGGGCCAGGGCGATGTGCTGATCAGCTATGAGAACGAAGCGATCTTCCTCAAGAATCAGAACGCGACGTCCGAGCCCAGCCAGCGGGTCGACTACGTGATCCCCTCCGAGACCTTCAAGATCGAGAACCCGGTCGCGGTGGTGAACTTCAGTGAGGAGAAGGAAGCGGCCAACGCCTTCGTCAAATACCTGTTCACCCCTGCTGCGCAACGGATCTGGGCAGAGAACGGATTCCGTCCAGTTGATGAGTCGGTGATCGAGGAGACCAAGTCGCTTTTCCCGGGCGACATCGCCAAACTCTGGACGATCAAGGAATTGGGCGCTGTTCTCGGTGAAGGAACCGCTGCCAAGAACGACGGCAAAGACCTCAAAGGTTGGTCCGCAGTGGACAAGGCGCTGTTCGGCACATCGGGTGCCATCACCGAGATCTACAACGCCGGAGGCAAGGTATGACCAGCACTGAAGTATCAGCAGTGAAGCCGCCCCCCGCCGCCAGACCAACCAAGCGCACCTGGGGCAGCGTGGGCCCACTGAGCGTCGGCGTTGCGATGCTGTGGCTCACCGTGATCGTGCTCCTGCCGCTCGCCGCGATCACCAGCGAGGCGTTCGACGACGGGTGGAGTGGTTTCTGGGACGCCTTCACCGCCGAAGCGGCCATCGACACCCTCAAGATCACGGTTCTGGTCTCGCTGGTCGTCGCCCTGATCAACGTGGTGATGGGCACGATCATCGCCTGGGTGCTGGTCCGTGACGAGTTCCCGGGTAAGCGATTCGTCAATGCCCTGATCGATCTTCCGTTCGCTCTGCCGACGATCGTCGCCAGCCTCGTGCTGCTGTCGCTGTACGGCCCGAACAGCCCGATCGATATCGAACTCAATGCCACCAAGCCCGCGCTGGTCATCGCGTTGGCCTTCGTGACGCTCCCGTTCGTGGTGCGTCAGGTGCAGCCGGTGTTGATCGAGATCGACAAAGAGGTCGAGGAGGCCGCGGCCTCCCTCGGCGCCACCAACTGGGTGATCTGGTGGAGGATCATCTTCCCGGCTCTGGCCCCGGCGGTCCTGTCCGGTGCCGGCCTCGCCTTCACCCGTGCCATCGGTGAGTTCGGATCCGTCGTGCTGATCGGCGGCAACATCCCCGGCGATACGCAGGTTGCCTCGCAGTACATCCAGCAGCAGATCGAGATCGACTCACCCGTCGACGCTGCGACCGTCTCGGTGATGTTGCTGTTGATCGCGTTTGTGGTGCTGCTGGTACTACGCGTTGCGGGTCGTCGGACCTCACGCCGTGAGGAGATGAGCTCATGAAACTGTCTGCCTTCCCGCGTATCTCGTTGCGCATCATCGCGCTGCTCTATCTGTTCGTCCTGCTGGTGATCCCGGTCGGGCTCATCTTCTGGCGGTCCTTCGAACACGGCCTCGGCCAGTTCTGGGACTGGATCACCACCCCGGCCGCGATCTCGGCACTTCAGTTGAGTTTGTTGATCGTCGCGATTGTGGTGCCGCTCAACGTGATCTTCGGTGTGTTCACAGCACTGGCGCTGGCACGTGGTCGATTCCGTGGCCGCGGTGTGGTCGAGGCGATCGTCGATCTCCCGTTCGCTGTCTCACCGATTGTTGTCGGTGTGGCCCTGATCCTGCTGTGGGGTTACGGCGGTTGGTTCGGTGGTCTGGAGAGCCTGGGATTCCGGGTGATCTTCGGCCTGCCGGGCATGGTGCTCGCCACACTGTTCGTGACGCTGCCCTTTGTGGTCCGTGAGGTCGAGCCGGTGCTGCGTGAGATCGGTACCGAACAGGAAGAGGCCGCGGCAACACTCGGTGCCAATGGATGGCAGACGTTCTGGCGGATCACCTTGCCTGCCATCCGGTGGGGTCTGTCCTACGGCATCGTGTTGACCATTGCCCGTGCACTGGGTGAGTACGGCGCCGTGATCATGGTGTCGTCCAACCTGCCGGGTGTTTCGCAGACGCTGACCTTGCTGGTGTCGTCGCGGTACACCGACGACTACAACGAGTACGGCGCATATGCCGCCGCGACTCTGTTGATGATCATCGCAATCATCGTGTTGCTGCTGATGACCCTGGTCGGGCAGAGAACCGAAACCAATCAAATACCCCGCCGACGCGCGAGCAAAGAGGCCGATGCGTCCGTTGCCCCGGCTCCCACCAGCCCGAAAGCCCAGGAGAGTGAACTGGTATGACCATCTCGGTAATTGACGCGAACAAACGCTACGGAGATTTCGCCGCGCTCGACAACGTATCGATCGACATCCCGGTCGGCTCGCTGACCGCATTGCTCGGACCGTCCGGATCGGGCAAGTCGACACTCCTGCGGGCGATCGCCGGTCTCGACCAGCTCGACTCGGGAACCGTGCTCATCAACGGCGACGACGTCACCCGCGTGTCGCCGCAGAACCGCGATATCGGGTTCGTGTTCCAGCACTACGCCGCGTTCAAGCACATGACGGTGCGGGACAACGTCGCGTTCGGGTTGAAGATCCGTAAGCGCCCGAAGCCCGAGATCAAGAAGAAGGTCGACGAGCTGCTCGAGGTTGTCGGGCTGGCCGGCTTCCAAACCCGTTACCCGGCCCAGCTTTCGGGTGGCCAGCGTCAGCGGATGGCGTTGGCCCGGGCGCTTGCCGTCGACCCGAAGGTGCTCCTGCTCGACGAGCCTTTCGGTGCCCTCGACGCCAAGGTCCGCGAAGATCTGCGGGCGTGGCTCCGTCGTCTGCACGACGAGGTGCACGTGACCACCGTCCTGGTGACCCACGATCAGCAGGAGGCGCTCGACGTCGCCGATCGGATCGCGGTGCTCAACAAGGGGCGCATCGAGCAGATCGGCACTCCGTCGGATCTCTACGATCGTCCGGAGAATCAGTTCGTGATGTCCTTCCTCGGTTCGGTTGCCAAGCTCAACGGAGTTCTGGTGCGACCCCACGACATTCGGGTTGGTCGCACACCTGATCTGGCGTTGGAGACCGCCGGCAAGGCGGCTGCGGAGACAGGCGTCTTGAAGGCCAGGGTCAAGCGTGTGGTGTACCTGGGTTTCGAAGTTCGGGTGGAGTTCGAGAATCTCGCCACGCACGAGGACTTCCACGCGCAGATCACCCGCGGCGACGCGGCGGCACTGGGTCTGAACGAGGGCGAGGAGGTGTACGTGCGGGCCACCCACGTCCCTGAGGCCGCCCTCGCCTGATCCCGTACCCCCCGCAAACGCTCCACCTGTACGAAGACGCTCCACAAATTAGTGGAGCGTCTTCGTATTTCCGGAGCGTTTGCGGGTCAGGCGGCCGCGAGGCATTGGTCAGGTGGTCTGCAGGAACTCGGTGATGAGTTCGGCGGTGCGTTCGGGTTGATCGAGCATGATCAGGACGTAGGCGTCGTCGATCTCGACGAGTCGTCCTTGGGGGAGTAGGTCGACCAATCGGCGGCCGTGATCACGCGGCATCACCTTGGTCTCCGGTGCCCACAGCACCAACGCCGGACCGGTGAACTGACGCAGCTTCTCGGTGTTGGCGACCAACGTGGCTTTGTCGTAAGAGGTTCCGCGGCCATAGGCGAGTACGTCGCGGCGGACGTCGGCCGAGGCGAGGCCGGGATCGGTCCATGCGGTGATGATGTCGTCGGGGATGGGCTTCTTGGCCATCAGTCCGAGCACCATCGGGGTCCGGCGAAGGATCCGGCTGCGGAACTGACGAAGCGCGAACTTGATTCCGCCGGGCACCGTGGCCGCGAGGACGGCCATCTTTCCCGGGAATCCGGGAGGAAAGTTGTCGAATGCTTCGGCCGGGCAGATCACGAGGCGGCTCACCCGTTGTCCGGTCTGCAGTTCGGGTAAGAACAGGGGTCCGCCCCAGTCGCTGAGCACAACTGTTGCGTCCCGCAGGTCCAGCGCTGCCAGGAAGTCGGAGAGAACGCCGACCATCCCGGGCATGGTCAGGTCGGCGTCGGGCTTCATCGGGATGCGATGGCTGCCGAGGGGTAGAACCGGCAGCAGATATCGAAATGTGTTGGGTAGCAGTGGTAATACCAGGTCCCACTGGTGGTCGTTCATGAGCAGGCCGTGGGTGAACACCACCGGCGGCCCGTGCGGATCGCCGGCCTCCCGGTATTCGATGGTGCCGGCGGTCAGTTCGACGTTCTCCATCAGGATCTCCTAGAGCGTTCGTTCTAGAGCGACTGTTCTAGTATGGAATGCAGGAGGTTCGGATGGCAAGGGGTACCCGCGAGACAATCTTGACGGCCGCTGTCGAACTCATGCGTGTCCACGGTTACGCGGCACTGAGCATGAAGCAGATAGTGGTGTCGTCGGGTGCGCCGATCGGCTCGATCTACCACCACTTTCCAGAGGGCAAGGCGCAGATCGCGAGGGAAGCGCTGATCAATTCCGGGGTCGCCTACGCTGCGGTCATTCCCATGGTGATGGCCGACCAATCGGAGTTGGGTGCCGGGATCAGGGCGGCGTTTACCCAGGCCGCCGATGACATGGAGCTGACGGGATACGCGAACATGTGCCCGGTGTCGACCGTCGCCGGAGAGGTAGCCAACGCCGACGAATCATTGCGGCTGGCTGCGGCATCGGTATTCGGTGATTGGATCACGCTCGGGCGCATGTACTTTCAGGGTCGCGGTCTGGACGAAGATCTCGCCGAAGAAGTCGTCACCGCAATCATCTGCTCGCTCGAGGGTGCGTTCGTGATGGCACGAACGATGCGAAGCAAGGCGCCGTTGCTCGCGGCCGGTCGGGCGCTGTCGGGAACGTACGACGGAATTCCGCTCCTGCCCGTGCCATCTGGCGCCCAAACGCTCCACTAATACAAGGATGCTCCACAAATATGTGGAGCATCCTTGTATTAGTGGAGCGTTTGCGGGGGAGCGGGGCGGGGCGGGGTGTCAGACGTAGACGCGGGAACCAGTGGGGAGTGCGGCGCGGTAGCGGTCGCAGACGACGTCGATCAGGGCCGGGTGAGCTCCGAGTGGTCCGGCGATCTGGGCGCCGGGGGCCAGGTTGTCGACGGCGTTGTCGAACCGTTCGGTCAGCAGCCCTGCCGACAGGAAATACGGGCTGACGACGATGCGACGGGCACCCTCGCCGTGCAGCGTGTCGATGGCTGCGCGCAGGTTGCGGTTGTCCTCGCCCAAGCGGGTGGCGAACACGAGTTGCACCATCGGTGTACCGATTTCGAGTGCAAGCTCGGTGGCGCGGCGCCGGACGGCGTCGTCGGCCGCGGTGTCACTGGATCCGACCGCGGTCATCAGGACGCCGTCGGTGGGTCGCAGGCCGACCTGATCGAGTCGCTGCGTCAACGCGGTGATGATCCGGGGGTCACCGCCAAGGGTCGGCAACTGGCGGACCGTCAGAGTCGGGTTCGCGGCGCAGGCCTGTTCGACCAGCGCGGGCAGGTCGACCTTGCTGTGGAATGCCTCCGACAGCAGCAGCGGTGCCAGCAGAACCTCGCCGCTGCAGCCGGCCAGAACCTGCGACACCGTGGGGGTGTTCAGGTCGAGATAGGCCAGCCGGACATCCACGTCGCGCAGGCGGGCGCGGACGGCCGCGGTGATCCGCTCCACAGTGGCCGCGAACCGGGGATCGCGGCTACCGTGGGCAGCAAGAACCAGTGTTGTCACACAAGCTCTTTCAGGTGCAACGTGGACAGGGCGTCACCCACCAGGCCGGCGCCGAGAGTGTTGCCACCCTGCGGATCGATCAGCAGGAAGCTGCCGGTCTCGCGGTTGGTGTTGTAGTCGTCGGCACTGACCGGCTGTGCGGTCTGCACCGAGATGCGACCGATCTGGTTCAGCTCCAGCGAATCCGGTGATTCACGCAAGACCAGTTCCTGCTCGTCGAAGAGCACTTCGAGTTCGCCGACGATGGCCTGGGTGGTGCGGGCCCCGTGCTTGAGTAGCAGTCGCGCGCCGGGACGCAGCGGCTTGTCTCCCAGCCAGCAGACCGTTGCGCTGAACTGTGAGATCGGTTCGGGCGCGTCGGCAACGGCGGCGATGACATCGCCGCGGGATACATCGACGTCCTCGGCGAGGATGAGGGTGATGCTGCGGCCGGTGTGTGCCGATTCGAGCGAACCGTCCGCCGTGTCGATTCGTTCGACCGTGGTGCGGGTGCCGGACGGCAGGATCACCACCTCGTCACCGACGGTCACGCGGCCGGCGGCGACCTGACCGGCATAGCCGCGGTAGTCCGGGTATTCCGCTGTGCGCGGCCGGATCACGTACTGGACCGGGAACCGGAACCCGACCGGCTTGCGATCCTCGCTGGCAGGTACCGATTCCAGGTGCTCGATCAGCGTGGGGCCGTTGTAGTACGGCGTCTTGTCTGATCGGATGGCCACGTTGTCACCGTGCAGCGCGGACACCGGGATGGACACGACGCGTTCGGCGCTCCAGCCGAGCGACGTTGTCATGTCGGTGAATTCGGTGCGGATCTCGTTGAAGACCTTCTCGGGGTCGTCGACGAGGTCGATCTTGTTGACCGCCAACACCAATCGGGGTACACCGAGCAGTGCCATCACTGCGGCGTGGCGACGGGTCTGCGAGATGACACCCTTGCGGGCGTCGACAAGCAGGATCACCAGTCCGGCGGTGGAGGCGCCCGAGACGGTGTTGCGGGTGTATTGCACGTGTCCGGGGGTGTCGGCCAGAACAAACGACCGGGTCGGAGTGGCGAAGTAGCGGTAGGCGACATCGATGGTGATGCCCTGCTCGCGCTCGGCGCGTAGACCGTCGACCAGTAGCGACAGGTCGGGCTGGTCGAGACCGCGGTCCACCGACGCCCGGGTGACGGCGTCGATCTGGTCGGCCAGAACCGATTTGGTGTCGTAGAGCAACCGGCCCACCAGGGTGGACTTGCCGTCGTCGACGCTGCCTGCTGTTGCCAGTCGGAGCAGATCAGTAGCGTGATTCATCAGAAGTAGCCTTCTCGTTTGCGGTCTTCCATGGCGGCTTCGGACACGCGGTCGTCGCCGCGGGTGGCTCCGCGTTCGGTGAGTCGGGAAGCGGCGACCTCGGCCAGCACGGCTTCGTTGTCGGTGGCGTCGGACAGAACCGCGCCGGTGGTGGAGCCGTCGCCCACGGTCCGGTAACGAACCGAAAGGGTCTGCAGCTCTTCGCCTTCGGCCGGACCGCCCCAGACGCCCGGGGTCATCCACATACCGTCACGTGAGTAGACCTCACGCTGATGGGCGTAGTAGATCGACGGGAGGAGTACCTGCTCGCGGGCGATGTAACGCCAGACGTCGAGTTCGGTCCAGTTGGACAGCGGGAACACCCGGACGTGCTCACCCGGTGCGTGCTTGCCGTTGTAGAGGTTCCACAGCTCGGGGCGCTGACGCTTCGGATCCCACTGGCCGAATGCGTTGCGGAGCGAGAAGATCCGCTCTTTGGCGCGGGAGCGCTCCTCGTCGCGGCGGGCGCCACCGAAGACCGCGTCGAAGCGGTTCTCGGTGATGCCGTCGAGCAGTGGCACCGTCTGCAGCGGGTTGCGGATGCCGTCGGGCCGCTCGGTGAGCCGGCCGTCGGCGAGGTAGTCCTCGACCTTTGCGACGTGCAGACGCAGGTTGTGGCGGGCCACCACGTCGTCGCGGAACGCCAAGACCTCGGGCAGGTTGTGCCCGGTGTCGACGTGCAGTAGCGAGAACGGCAGCGGGGCCGGCCAGAAGGCCTTCAGGGCAACGTGCAGCAGGACGGTGGAGTCCTTGCCTCCGGAGAAGAGGATCACCGGACGCTCGAACTCTCCGGCGACCTCACGGAAGATGTGGATCGCCTCGGACTCGAGGGCGTCGAGAGTGGTGAACTCATCGGCGGTTTCGACGGGCAGGGTGTCGGCGGGCAGGGTGTCGACAGGGAAAGTGTTGGTGCTCTGTTCGATGGTCATGAGGCGTGCAACCCGCATTCTGTTTTGGCCAGACCGGCCCAGCGGCCGCTTCGTGGATCGGCACCGGCAATCGGCTTGCTGGTGCAGGGCGCGCATCCGATGGATGGATAGCCCTCGTCGACAAGGGGATTGACGAGTACGCCGTTGGTGTCGATGTAGTCCTGGAACTGCTCGTCGGTCCAGGCGGCCAGCGGATTGATCTTCACCAGACCGAAGGCATCGTCGAACGAGATCAGTGGGGCATCGGCCCGGGTGGGGGATTCGACCCGGCGGATTCCGCTGACCCAGGCCCGGTAACCCGAGAGCTCCCGCTTCAGCGGCACCACCTTGCGAAGGCGGCAGCATTCAGCGGGGTTGGTGGCGAACAGGTTGCGTCCCACGATGGCGTCCTGCTCGGCCACGCTCTGCTCGGCCACCGCATTGACGATCTCGACGCCGTACACCTGCTCGACCGCATCGCGCGTTCCGATGGTCTCGGCGAAGTGATAGCCGGTGTCGAGGAAGAGCACCTTGAGCTTGTTCCCGCCGAGCTGCTCGGAATCGATCGCGCCCGCCGCAACATCGATCAGGACGGCATCCTGCATGTTCGACGCGACCAGGAAGTCGCTGCCGAATGTGTCTGCGGTCCAACGGAACAGATCCTGCGCGGAGGCATCGGGACCAAGTTCTGCGGCGCCGGCCTGGGCCAGCTCACGCAATTCCGCTTCATTACGAACTGCGGTACTCATCGCAAATCCTCCTCATCGGCACGGATCGCCCACTGGGCGAAGCGTTCCCCTTCATTGCGTTCCTTGACGAAGTTGCGGACAACCCGCTCCATGTAGTCACCGATATCGGTTGAGAGCACCTTGTGCTGGCGCAGCTTTCGGCCGAATGCGGAATCTTGCCCGAGGCTGCCACCGAGGTGAACCTGGAAACCCTCGACCGTCTTGCCCGCGTCGTCTTCGACGAGCATGCCCTTGAAGCCGATGTCGGCGATCTGGGCGCGGGCGCAGGAGTTGGGGCAGCCATTGATGTTGACCGTGATCGGCACGTCGAGCTGGTCGTTGATGTCGGCCAGCCGCGTTTCGAGCTCGGGAACCAAGATCTGCGAACGCTTGCGGGTCTCGGTGAACGAGAGCTTGCAGAACTCGATGCCCGAGCAGGCCATCAGGTTGCGACGCCACGGTGACGGGCGGGCCTCGAGGCCGTGCTGTGACACCTCTTCGATGAGCTGCTCGACCTTGTCGTCGGGGACGTCGAGGACAACCAGCTTCTGGTACGGCGTGAACCGGACACGGTCGGAGCCGGCGCGCTGCGCGGCATCGGCGACTGCGGTCAGTTTGGTACCGGAGACGCGGCCGGCGATGGCGGCGAACCCGACCGAGTTCAGGCCGTTCTTGAGCCGCTGAACGCCGATGTGATCACGAGGGGCGGTCAGCGGTGTGGGCGCCGGTCCGTCGATCAGCTTGCGGCCCAAGTACTCGTCTTCGAGAACCTGACGGAACTTTTCGATGCCCCAGTCCTTGATCAGGAACTTCAGGCGCGCCTTGGTGCGCAGTCGGCGGTAGCCGTAGTCGCGGAAGACCGAGACGACGCCTTCCCAGACGTCGGGGACCTCGTCGAGCGGGATCCACGCGCCGACCCGCTGCGCGAGCATCGGGTTGGTCGAAAGGCCGCCGCCGACCCAGAGGTCGAGTCCGGGACCGTGTTCGGGATGGTTGACACCGATGAACGCGATGTCGTTGATCTCGTGGGCGACGTCCTGCAGGCCGGAGATCGCGGTCTTGAACTTGCGGGGCAGGTTCGAGTATTTCGGATCGCCGATGTAGCGGCGGACGATCTCGTCGATCGCGGGAGTGGGGTCGAGGACCTCGTCGAGCGCTTCACCCGCGAGCGGGGATCCCAGGATGATGCGGGGGCAGTCGCCGCAGGCTTCGGTGGTCTTGAGTCCGACGGCCTCGAGGCGGCTGAAGATCTCCGGGACGTTGCGGATGTCGATCCAGTGGTACTGAACGTTCTCCCGGTCGGAGAGATCGGCGGTGTCGCGGCCGAACTCCGTCGACAGTTGGCCGACGGTACGCAGCTGCTCGGTGGTCAGCGCACCGCCGTCGCACCGCACCCGGAGCATGAAGTGCTTGGCCTCGAGGATGTCGATGTTGTCGTCACCGGTCCAGGTGCCGTCGTAGCCCTCGGCGCGTTGGGTGTAGAGCCCCCACCAGCGCATCCGGCCACGCAGATCCTGCTTGTCGATGGAGTCGAAGCCCTGTTTGGAGTAGATGTTCTCGATCCTGGCCCGAACGTTGAGCGGGTTGTCGTCTTTCTTGACCTGCTCGTTGGGGTTCTGCGGTTCGCGGTAGCCGAGCGCCCACTGACCTTCTGCCCGGCGTTTGGTGGGACGCGCGCGGCGCTGCGGCGGCTTTCCGGGGGCGTCGGTCGTCGACGTCATGATGCTCCTGTCTGACGGATCCATTCAGGGCAGCGCTGGGCATGTGCCGATGGCACCCGAATGATCCTGCGAAATGAAGTGAGGGGGAAGCCGTGAGTGGCACGTATGAGAACCCGGTGCGATCCCGGACTGCGGGACGCGAAGCGGACGTGCTGGTTACATGCGACACAGCGCGCTGCATGCGCGCTTGAGATCAATGTGCCGCCGCATTGCGAGCCACACCCCTTGAGAAGTCACGTCGCCCATAGTGCCACGGCCCCCCTCGATGCGTCTACTTGGGCTTACTTCGACTCATGCTGAGTGGAAGTCGGCCGGTCGGATTGTTTCGCCTTCAAATCAGAGTCAACAACCCGTGAGGAGGAGTCATTCCGAGGTGGAAGCTTTCCATTGCGCATGTCGCGGCTCCATTGCACGGCGGCGAGGATGACTTTGATCCCCACCCCGACAACGATGAGGTTGAGCACCATCTGGACGCTGACCACGGCACGGGAGACATCGACGGCGGCGGTGATGTCACCGAAGCCGACGGTCGCGAAGACCGAGAGCGTGAAGTAGAGCGCACTCATCCGCGAAAGTTCTTCGGTGAACTGGTCCGGATTGTTGTCCGACAACATGAAGTAGCCCAGCGAGAACGCAAGCAGGTAGATCGGCACGATGATCGCCAGGGCTTCGATGGCGTGAACGGCCGGGACGTGCGATCTCAGTATCTTACCTACCTGCCAGACCGCGGTGATCGTCGCGATGACCAGGAATGCGATCACGATCAACAGCCCGGCCCAGTCGCTGAACCTGTCCCAGGGGAAAACGAAGTAGGCGACGAGGTAGGCCAGAACAGTGATCACCGACCGCACCAGCGCCCAGACGAACATGGTCGTCGGCCAGTCCGGTTTGGTGGCCTCGTGCGCACCAGCCCTCCGTGCGTCCACCACAGGCGTGCCCGGCCCGCCTGTGCCAGACCCGCCTGTGTCCGACTCGTCTGTGGTTGGCATGGCATGACCCCTGTCGCGTGAAGTCGTCCTGAGTTTGTTGTGACCAGCGTGCCTGGGATGATCGTTTTACGATGGAAAACTTTCTGATTCCGCAGTCCAGTAGTGCCACACCGCTGGGGCTCTACATCCACGTGCCATTCTGTGCCACGCGCTGTGGGTACTGCGACTTCAACACCTATACCCCTGGTGAGCTGGGCAGTGCCTCGTCGCCGGACCAGTGGATGACCGCGCTGGACGGAGAGCTGGAGATGGCCGCCCGGCAGTTGACTCCGGTGCGTCCGGTCTCGACGATATTTGTCGGCGGCGGCACGCCCTCGCTCCTCGGTGCGGCCGGGCTCGCACAGGTCTTGACGTCGGTGCGGAACTACTTCGACATCGCCGACGGCGCCGAGATCACCACCGAGTCCAACCCGGAGTCGACATCACCGGAGTTCTTTTCCGGAATCGCGGCGGCCGGGTTCAACCGGGTGTCACTCGGAATGCAGTCTGCCGCAAGCCATGTGCTCGCGGTCCTCGATCGCACCCACACCCCCGGCCGGGCGGTGACCGCCGCGCGGGAAGCACGCGCCGCCGGGATCGAGCACGTCAATCTCGACCTGATCTACGGGACGCCGGGTGAACGGGATGAGGATCTGGCGCTGTCGCTGGACGCAGTCCTGGAGGCAGGCGTCGATCACGTCTCGGCCTATGCGCTCATCGTCGAAGACGGGACGGCGCTGGCCCGGCGGATTCGGCGAGGCGATCTGCCTGCTCCCGACGACGATGTGCTGGCCAGTCGGTACGAGATGATCGATTCGCGGCTCACCGCGGCGGGGATGCGTTGGTACGAGGTGTCGAACTGGGCCCGACCCGATGTCGCGGGCGCCGAGTGCCGTCACAATCTCGGTTACTGGGACAGCGCGGACTGGTGGGGTGCCGGGCCCGGCGCGCATTCGCACGTGGCCGGGGTCCGCTGGTGGAATCACAAGCATCCGGCCAGGTACGCGGCCGCAGTGGCCGCCGGCGACCTGCCGGTGGCAGGCAGTGAGGAACTGACCCCCGAGGATCAGCACACCGAGACGGTGATGCTGACCGTTCGGCGATCGAGTGGGTTGCCGTGGACCGAACTGGACGCCGGTGAGCAGTCCCGGGCTCGTCAGGCGATTGCCGACGGACTCATCGAGTTGGTCGGCGATGACCTGGTTCTGACCAACCGTGGTCGGCTACTCGCGGACGGCGTCGTCCGAAACCTGTTGGCGGGGTAGGTAGATCATTTGTGCTGTCCATGTTCTCCGGATTGGCCGAGGCGGCGGAGAGATGGTCGAGGTCGAGTAGTCGGGCATGGATGACGTTCCGGTTCCGGAGCGCTGACCGCACGGCCCGGTGCAGTCCGTCCTCGAGGTAGATCTCTCCGTGCCATTGCACGGCGTGCGCGAACAGGTCGCCGTAGAAGGTCGAATCCTCGGACAACAGCTTGTCCAGGGCGAGCACGGTGGTGACGGTTGTCAGTTGGTCGAGCCGGAGTTGCCTCGGTGGGATCTTGGCCCAGTCGCGGATCGACAGCTGATGGTCCGGATACGGTTTGCCGTCGCGGACGCCCTTGAAAATCACCGGTTCACCGTAACCGGTATCGGTCGCCGTAGACTGGTCAAACGCCGTGAGGGCGAATACGTCCCTCACCGAACACGCAAACGCCAACGTGAGGGCTGGAGGTGACCGCTCGTGTCGAGCACTGAGGACCGTCGTTTCGAGGTTCTGCGCGCGATCGTGACCGACTACGTCGCCACGCAGGAACCGATCGGATCCAAGGCGCTGGTCGATCGTCACCATCTCGGTGTGTCGAGTGCCACAGTCCGGAACGACATGGCGGTACTCGAGGCCGAGGGCTACATCACGCAGCCGCACACGAGTTCGGGGCGAGTGCCAACGGACAAGGGTTACCGGTTGTTCGTCGACCGGATCAGCGAGGTCAAGCCGATCTCGAAGATCGAGCGCCGCGCGATCCTGAGCTTCCTCGACTCCGGCGTCGATCTCGATGACGTGCTGCGGCGTTCGGTGCAATTGCTGGCGCAGCTGACCCGCCAGGTGGCGGTGATCCAGTACCCGGTGCTCTCGTCGTCGGCGGTACGCCATCTCGAGGTGGTCTCGCTGACACCGTCCCGGTTGTTGCTGGTGGTGATCACCGACACCGGACGGGTGGAACAGCGCATCGTCGATCTCGGTGATGACCTGGGCGACCGCGACATCGCCCAGCTGCGGGACATGTTCTCGGCGGCCCTGAACGGACAGCGACTCGATGTCGCCTCGCATGCAGTGGCCGAACTGGCCAACCAGGCGCCCGAAGATCTCCGCCAGCCGTTCATCCGGGTGGCCACGGTGCTGGTCGAGACCCTGGTGGAACGGTCCGCCGACCGGTTGGTGCTCGGTGGCACATCGAACCTCGCCCGTGCCGCCGCTGACTTCGCGCCGATGGCAGGCGCGATGGGTTCGGTGCTCGAGGCACTCGAGGAGCAGGTGGTGGTCCTCAAACTGCTGGCTGCCACCCAGAACACCGGAACCGTGACGGTTCAGATCGGTGAGGAGACCCGCGAGGAGAACCTGAGAGGTACGGCGGTGGTTTCGACCGGGTACGGTGCCTCGGGAACAGTATTCGGCGGGCTCGGAGTCCTGGGCCCGACTCGGATGGACTACCCGGGAACAATTGCCTCGGTCGCGGCCGTTGCCAGATATGTCGGCGAGGTTCTCGCCGACCGATGACGTGCAACGAAGCACATTGACCAATAAACAGAGATATTCCGGACACCGGTTGGGTGAACTTCCGGAACTGAAGAGAGAACGGATAACGCATCGCCGTGGCACGTGATTACTACGGGATTCTGGGCGTCGAACGGGGTGCCACTGATCAGGAGATCAAGCGCGCGTACCGCAAATTGGCACGTGAGCTGCACCCCGACGTCAATCCCGACGAGTCCGCCCAAGCCCGATTCCAGGATATTTCGGCCGCATATGAGGTGCTGACCGATCCGGAGAAGCGCCGCATCGTCGACGCCGGTGGTGACCCGCTGGCATCGGCCGGTGCAGGTGGCTACGGCGGTTTCGGCAACGGTGGATTCAGCGGTGGCCTCGGTGACGTGTTCGAGGCGTTCTTCGGCAACGCCGGCGGCGGTTCCGGGCGTGGACCACGCGGACGAGTGCAGGCCGGGTCGGATGCGTTGCTGCGGATGAAGCTCGACCTCGACGAGTGTGCGGCCGGGGTCAGCAAAGAGGTCAACGTCGACACGGCCGTGCTGTGTGACGTGTGTACCGGATCGGGTACCAACGGTGACAGCAAGCAGGTCACCTGTGCGACCTGTCAGGGTGCCGGTGAGATCCAGTCGGTCCAGCGCTCGTTCCTCGGCCAGGTCATGACGTCGCGACCATGCCCCACCTGCAACGGTGCAGGCGAGACCATTCCCGACCCCTGCCACAAGTGTGGCGGCGACGGACGTGTCCGGGCCCGGCGCAAGCTGACGGTCAAGATCCCGGCCGGTGTCGGCGACGGGATGCGCGTGCGCCTGGTCGGGCAGGGTGAGGTCGGACCCGGTGGCGGACCTGCCGGTGACCTGTACGTCGAGGTTGTCGAAGTACCGCACAGTGTGTTCGTCCGTGACGGCGACGACCTGCACTGCACCGTGCGGGTGCCGATGGTCGATGCGGCCCTTGGTGGCGAGCTGGAGATCGACACGGTCCTGGGTGGATCCACCAAGGTGACCATCGAACCGGGCACGCAGCCAGGCCAGGTCTCGAAGGTTCGCGGACAGGGCATGCCCCATCTGCACACCGGCGTGCGAGGCACACTCCACGTGCATCTCGATGTCGTGGTGCCCACTCGCCTCGATGCGCAGCAGACCGCGAAACTCAAGGAATACCGCAAGCTCTCGGAGAATGATCAGATCGAGCTGGTGAACAGCGAATCGTCCAACACCGGCGGATTGTTCTCGCGCCTGCGCAACGCATTCGCCGGGCGCTGACACCGCAGCGATGAGCCCACCGCTGTTCTGGGTCGACCATGTGCCGGACGCAGGCAACGACGTCCTCCTTGATGGAGACGAAGGACGGCATGCCGTCACCGTCACCAGAGTTGTTGTCGGCGAACGGATCATCCTCGGCGACGGTGCCGGGATGACCGGGCTGTGCGAGGTGATCGCCACCGAGGGCAAGTCGGCGCTGCATGCCCGGGTCCTGGAAACCGTTGCCACCCCGTCACCTGTTCCCCGGGTGACGGTGGTTCAGGCGCTGCCCAAATCCGAACGGTCCGAACTCGCCGTCGATCTCGCCACCGAGGCCGGCGCCGACGAGATCGTGCCCTGGCAGAGTGCCCGTTGCGTCGCCAGATGGGTTGGGCCGAAGGCTGACAAGGGTGTGGCCAAGTGGAGGTCGGCGGCGATTGCGGCCGCCAAACAGAGTCGCCGGGCCCACATTCCGCACATCGCCCCGCTGGCCCGGACCAGTGACGTGCGATCGATGGCCTCCGACGTCGTCGTGCGCGGGGGTGTGGTTGCGGTACTCCATGAATCCGCGACCACCAGCCTGCGTTCGCTGGAACTCGATGTTCCCGAGATCATGCTCGTGGTGGGTCCCGAAGGCGGACTTGATGATTCCGAGATCGACGATCTGACCGCCGTCGGCGCCACGGCAGTGCTGCTCGGCCCGGAGGTGTTGCGCACGTCGAGTGCGGCCGCGGTGGCACTCGGTGCGATCGGTGCCCTCACGTCGCGGTGGGAGGTGCGCTCCCGGTGGTGAACTCCGTCAAACGGGTGAAAGTCGCCTATGGGGAACGTAATTCACAGTTCGGTCATGTCTACCTGCCGCAGATTCCGGTGCCGGGTTCGGTGCCGGTGATCGTGCTCATCCACGGCGGGTTCTGGAGCACCGAGTTCGCGCTCACCATCGAGACCGCGGTCGCGCGTGATCTGGCCGCACGCGGCGCGGTGGTCTGGAACATCGAGTACCGCCGCGTCGGCGAGGACGGTGGGGGCTGGCCACGCACCGGCAACGATGTGATCGCCGCGATCTCCGCACTCGATGCACCGGTCCGCTATGCGCTGCCCGAGGAGATCCTGAGCAGGATCGACTGGTCGAAGGTCAGCGTCATCGGGCACTCGGCGGGTGGGCAGCTGGCCGTCTGGGCAACCGCGCGGCTCGGCGCCCGAACCAGGAAGTCGGCCATCTCCACCGTCATCGCCCAGGCCGCGCCCTTGGACCTCCAGGTTCGTGAACGCACGTCCCGTCCGTCCCTGCGGGCGTTGATGGGCGGTTCGATCACCGATTTCCCGGCTCGATATGCCGATGCCTCGCCGGTGGACCAGCCGGTCTTCGGAGCACACGTGGTGGCCATCCATGGAACCGAGGACACTGCGGTCCCGGTCGAGGTCAGCCGCGACTACGTACGTCGCGCCGGTGCGGCCGGTCAGTCGGCCGAGCTGATCGAGGTCGCAGGTGAGGGGCACGACGTGTTCGTCGATCCGCGGAGCCGGGGGCATCGCGAAACGGTCCGGGTGCTCGGGATATGAGGGCCTCGACAACGCGATATGAGGGTCTTGACAGGACGCGAAATATTGATGTGAATCGCGGCGTTTGATGGACGTAGAATCAAAGCACCGACAAATCTGGCAGAGCAGGAGAAATACTTTTCGTGAGTGATGACAACAGCGCGATCCGGGCGCGGAGCGGCGCGGCTGGAAGCAAGGCGCCTGGCGCGGTGATCTCGACAATCGAAGTGTCGCCCGATGTCATCTTCGGACTGCTCGGTGCCGGTGACCAAAACCTCAAAGAACTCGAATCGCATCTCGCCGCAGACATTCATGTCCGGGGCAACGCCGTCACATTGACCGGGGTGTCTGCCGACATCGCGCTCGCCGAGCGGGTGCTCTCGGAACTGGTGTCGGTGGTCCGTCGGGGCACCCAGTTGAACCCTGACCTGGTCCGGCACAGCGTGCGTATGCTGACCGACGGTTCCGGACAGTCGCCTGCCGAGGTCCTGAGCCTGGACATCATCTCGCGCCGTGGCAAGACGATCCGCCCGAAAACGCTCAACCAGAAGCACTATGTCGACGCCATCGACAAGAACACGATCGTGTTCGGGATGGGGCCTGCCGGTACCGGCAAGACGTACCTGGCGATGGCCAAGGCCGTGCAGTCGTTGCAGAACAAAGAGGTCAGCCGCATCATCCTGACCCGTCCCGCGGTCGAAGCGGGCGAGCGGCTGGGGTTCTTGCCCGGCACGCTGCACGAGAAGATCGACCCGTACCTGCGTCCGCTGCATGATGCGCTGCACGACATGATGGATCCCGAGGCCATTCCCAAGCTGATGGAAGCCGGTGTCATCGAGGTGGCGCCGCTGGCATACATGCGTGGCCGCACACTGAACGACGCCTTCATCATTCTCGACGAGGCCCAGAACACCACGGCCGAGCAGATGAAGATGTTCCTGACCCGCCTCGGGTTCGGGTCCAAGATCGTGGTGACCGGCGACGGTACGCAGATCGACCTCCCCGCCGGTGGCTCCGAGAGCGGGCTGCGCGCTGCCGCCCGCATCCTCGAAGGCATCGACGACATCCACTTCTCGCACATGACCAGCGCCGACGTGGTCCGGCACCGACTGGTGTCCGACATTGTCGACGCGTACGGGCGCGCCGAGGCCGCCAACGAGTTGCACGGAAACCGCGCCCAGCGCCGTGCCGGAAATGGGCGACACCGATGAGGATCCCGGCTTTGAGTTTGTCAGTTCACGCGAGGCGACGACGCCGAAGTACCCCCGGCGACGCCAGGAGGCGGGCATGAGCATCGAGGTGGCCAACGAATCCGGTATCGAGGTGCCGGAGGAGATGCTGATCGACGTCGCGACGTTCGCGCTCGGCCGCATGGACGTGCACCCGGCAGCAGAGCTGTCGATGGTGTTGGTGGACAACGAGACGATGGCAGAGCTGCACATGCGGTGGATGGATCTGCCAGGGCCCACCGACGTGATGAGTTTCCCGATGGACGAACTCAGTCCAGGTGGACGGCCAGATACGGCCGGACCCGGTCCGTCGATGCTCGGCGACATCGTGCTCTGCCCGGAGTTCGCGGCCGAGCAGGCCACCAACGCACGGCACTCCACCGATCACGAACTGTCGGTGCTGACCGTGCACGGCGTGCTGCATCTCCTCGGTTTCGATCATGCCGAGCCCGAGGAAGAGAAGTTGATGTTCGGACTCCAGGGCCAGATCATCGAAGAGTGGTACGACGACCGCCGGTCGCGCGCGCGCGCCGCCCGTGTTGCCGAGCGTGACGCAAAGCTTTTGAACAACATCGGGTTCGGAGAAGACAAACCGGCTGGGGAGAGCTGATCACCGGTGCTTTCTGACTTGTTGCCGCTGCTTGCTGCGGTGGCGCTGGTGCCCATAGGCGGACTTTTTGCCGCTGTCGACAATGCTCTGATGACCGTCTCCCCGGCGCGGGTGGACGATCTGGTGAAGGACGGCCGCCCCGGCGCCCGACGGTTGCGGGAGGTGCTGTCCGCCCGGCCGAAGTACGTGGCATTGACAGTGCTGCTGCGTATCACGGCCGAGACCGCGGCCACCGTGGCCGCGGCCGTCTACGCGATGGACAAGCTCGGAACCGCCTGGGGCGTCGTGGTCGTGGTTGCGGGCATGGCGGTGATCAATTACGTCGTGATCGGTGTCGGGCCGCGGACCCTGGGTGCGCAGCATGCCTATTCGATCGCGGTGAACTCGGCGGCAGTATTGCAGGCCATCGGCGTACTCCTGACGCCGCTGACCAGACTTCTCATCACACTCGGTAACGCCATCACGCCCGGTAAGGGTTTCCGCAACGGCCCGTTCGCGACCGAGGTCGAGCTGCGTGAGGTCGTCGACATGGCCGAACTCACCGGTGTGGTCGCGGCCGGGGAACGCAAGATGATCCAGTCGGTTTTCGACCTCGGCGACACCAGCGCTCGTGAGGTGATGGTTCCGCGCGGTGAGATGGTGTGGATCGAGTCCACCAAATCTGCCGCGCAGGCGATTTCGCTCGCCGTGCGCTCCGGACATTCCCGTCTTCCGGTGATCGGTGAGAGCCCGGACGACGTACTCGGTGTCGTGTACCTCAAAGACCTTGTCCAGCGCCTGCTTCCGCCTGCGCAGCCGTCTGCTGTCGAGGTGCGGGAGTTGATGCGTGCGCCGGAGTTCATCCCCGATTCCAAGCCACTCGACAAGGTCCTCGCCGACATGCAGCGCAGCCACAACCACATGGCGGTGCTGGTCGATGAATACGGCGGCGTCGCCGGTCTGCTGACCATCGAGGATGTGCTCGAGGAGATCGTCGGTGAGATCAACGACGAATACGACAGCGATGAGGTACCGCCCATCGAACCGCTCGAGGACGGGTCCGGCGGTTACCGGGTGTCGTCACGACTTCCGGTCCAGGACCTCGCAGAACTACTTGATGTCGAGATCGACGAGGACGACGTCGAAACCGTCGGTGGTCTTTTCGGGCTCGTGCTCGGCCGGGTGCCGCTGCCCGGTGCGACCGTCGAAATGCACGGCCTGCGGCTGGTTGCCGAAGGCGGACCCAACCGGCAGGGCCGCGTTCGCATCGCGTCCGTGGTGGTCCACAAGATCCCCGAAAAAGAGCTCGAAAAGAAGAAAAAGCGCAAGAAGAAGCGGGACAGCGCACCGGATTCTGACGAGTCCGACACGAAACAGGTTGAGCAGGCCGACAACTCGCCGGAGATCACGGAACGTTCCGATCGGCACGAGGAGGCCTCATGACGTCTGAACCGGTTGAATCGGAACTTGATGCCGAAGACAACAAGCTGCTGACCCTGGCCCGCGGTGCGATGGCCCGGGCCGGTGCGACCTCCGGGGCCGCGGTCCGCGACTCCGACGGACGTACTTATGCGGCCGGACCTGTTGAACTTGCCGCACTACAACTCTCGGCGCTCCAGGTGGCCATCGCGATGGCGCTCGCCAGCGGTGCAGAAGGACTCGAAGCGGGGCTGCTTGTCGGCGGTCCCGCGACTACCGGGGGTCGTGCAGACACGGACCCCGGACTGGCGGCGCTGACTGAAGTGAGCTCGTCGGCGTACGCGATCGTCGCGGACGCAGGAGGCGGGAACCCGCGTCGATTGGATCAACGATGACAGCTCAGTCCGAAGATTTCCGTTCCGGTTTCGTGTGTTTTGTGGGCCGTCCCAACACCGGCAAGTCGACGCTGACGAATGCTCTGGTCGGCGAGAAGATCGCGATCACCTCCAGTCGTCCGCAGACCACCCGCCACACCATCCGCGGCATCGTCAATCGTGATGACGCACAGCTGATCCTGGTGGACACCCCCGGCCTGCACCGGCCGCGGACGCTGCTCGGCAAACGCCTGAACGATCTGGTGCGCGACACCTACTCCGAAGTCGACGCGATCGGTTTCTGCGTCCCCGCCGACGAGAAGATCGGGCCCGGCGACCGGTGGATCGCGGAGCAACTGCGGGAGATGGCACCCAAGACACCCGTGGTCGGCCTGGTCACCAAGATCGACAAGGTCAAGCCCGAACGCATTGCGCAGCAACTGATGGCACTGTCGGAGCTCCTCGGGCCCGACAGCGAGATCATTCCTGTCTCCGCCACCAAGGGCAAACAACTCGACGTACTCATCGACGTCCTGCGCGGGCTGATGGAGCCCGGTCCGGCGTTCTATCCGGACGGTGAACTCACCGACGAACCCGAGACCGTACTGATGGCCGAGTTCATCAGGGAGGCAGCGCTCGAAGGCGTCCACGACGAATTGCCGCACTCTCTGGCCGTGGTGATCGAGGAGATCGTCGAACGCGAACGCCGCGACGATCAGATCCCGATGGTCGACGTCCACGCCATCCTGTACGTCGAGCGGAGCAGCCAAAAAGGCATCATCATCGGCAAACAGGGTGCCCGCCTCAAGGAGGTCGGCACAGTGGCCCGAAAGCAGATCGAAAAGATGCTCGGCGCCAAGGTCTACCTCGATCTCCACGTGAAGATCGCGAAGGACTGGCAGCGGGATCCCAAACAAATGGGGCGCCTCGGCTTCTGACCGGTCGGCGATTCGCAGCCACGACCCGGTACCGGCAGGGTTGAATTGGCGGTATGACGGAACCCGGACAGCCGGAAGGCAAACACGAACTTCCGCCAGGGTCGCTCGACGCCGGCCTTGCGGCGGAGTTGCGGTCGTGGAAGCTGTGGACCTTTCCGGTAACTGTTGTGGTGCTGGTGATGGGCCTGCTCGGGTTCATGTACATGGCGCCGGTGGTCAATCCGGAAAAGTACCTCGACGACTTTCCGATCGTGGTGGTCGACGCCGACACCGGGGCCCTGCAACCCGGCACCACCGATGAGATGCAATATCTGGGCAAAGAGCTGATCGCAGGCCTCAAGGCCGGCGTCGACGAGCAATATCCGGGTAAGTTCGATCTGCAGGTCGTCGACCGCCAGACCGCGCTCGATCGGCTCGACAATGCGAAGGCGTACGGAGCGATAGTCGTACCCGCCGACTTCAGTTCGGCCAGCTTTGCGTTTCTCGGTTCGGCGATCGGCGACACCGAGGTCCCGCAGCCCGTGATCGAGGTGTTGACGAACCCGGGAGCGGGTGCGTTCACCGTGCAGATCGCCACGTTGTTCTTCAATCAGGCGATGGAGCAGGTGAACACCCAGTTCGGCGAGAGGCTGACTGCCGCACTCGTCGAACAGACCGATGCGGCCGGCGTCAAGGTCACCGGCGCCAGTCTGACCGCCATCAGCAAACCGATCGATATCAAGGCCTCGGAGGCGAACCCGCTTCCGGACTCTGCCGGCAGAGGTCTGACTGCTTTCTACCTCGGGTTGCTGCTGATCCTGGCCGGTTTCACCGGAACGATGATCGTCTCCGCCATCGTCGACGGCAGACTCGGGTTCGCGCCGCTCGAGATAGGACCGTTCTACCGGTTGCGCGAACGCTTACCGTCCTCGCGGCTCGGGACGATGGTGATCAAGTGGTCGGCGATGTTCCTTGTCGCGATCATCGTTTCGGGGTTTTACGTACTGATCTGCGAGTGGGTGGGTATGTACACACCCAACAAGATGGCGCTGTGGATGTTCGGGGTGCTGGTGATCACCGGCATCGGTGTCCTCGCCAATGCGATCCTGGCGATCTTCGGTAACGCCGGCCTGATCATCAATCTGATCTACTTCGTCATCCTCGGCATACCCTCTTCAGGTGGCACGGTGCCGTTGGAGGCGGTGCCCGGGTTCGTCCGCGGGTTGGCCGTGGTGGAACCGTTGCACCAGGCATTCGTGGGATTGCGTTCGATCCTGTACTTCGATGCGAATGTCGATGCCGGTCTGTTCGAGGCCGTTGTCATGTTCGTGATCTTCACCCTGGTCGGACTGATCGCCGGGCCGATCGCCTGCATCTTGTATGACCGCAAGGGGCTGATCCGTCGTCCACCGGAGCCGGCCGCTCACCCGGGAGTCCACGAAGCAGTGTGATCAGAAATCCGGGGCAGGCATGTCGCGGTGCGGTTGGTCGGTGGGGAGTGGAAGACTGACCAAGTGAGGTTGTATCGCGATGAGGCCGTTGTCCTCCGCCAGCACAAGCTGGGGGAGGCCGACCGAATCATCACGTTGCTGACCAAGGAACACGGGCTGGTCCGTGCGGTTGCCAAAGGGGTACGGCGCACCCGGTCGAAGTTCGGTGCCCGGCTCGAACCGTTTGCGCATGTCGATCTGCTGCTGCACCCGGGCCGCAACCTCGACATCATCACCCAGGTCTACAGCCTCGACACCTTTGCCTCGGCCATCGTGTCCGATTACGGTCGCTACACCACGGCCTGCGCGGTCCTCGAAACCGCGGAACGGCTCGCCGGTGAAGAGCGGGCCCCGGCCGACCGCCTTCAACGACTGACGGTGGGTGCACTCCGGGCGATCGCGGCAGGAGAGCGTCCCAAAGAATTTGTACTGGATGCGTTCTTGCTTCGGGCCATGGATTTCGCGGGATGGATGCCGGCGCTGGAACATTGCGCTCGCTGCGGAGATCCGGGCCCGCACCGGGCTTTTCACGTCGCCGCGGGCGGCTCGGTGTGTGTGCACTGTCGTCCGGCCGGATCGGCGACGCCCTCACCCGGCGTCCTCGATCTGATGGACGCGCTCTACCGTGGCCAATGGGAACACACCACCGAGGCGACCGACTCCGCTCGGCGGCAGGCCAGTGGATTGACCGCGGCGCACCTGCAGTGGCACCTCGAACGGCAGCTACGCACGTTGCCGCTGATCGAGCGCGAGGCCCCTCATCGCGGTCTGGCGGCCGCCGGTGCGAATGCCGATACCGGCAGGAAGGACACACGTGATCGCGCGACGGCGCAACACAGCGCAGCAGGCTGAACCGGTAAAAGAGGTCCGGCCACCGGATCCACATCCGTCCGGAGCCCGCCCGCCGGCGATTCCACCGCAATTCGTACCCAAGCATGTTGCTCTGGTGATGGATGGCAACGGACGGTGGGCCACCGATCAGGGACTGCCCCGCACCGAAGGCCACAAGCGCGGCGAGGCCGTCTTGATGGACACCGTCTGCGGCTGCATCGAGATGGGTGTCGGCTGGCTGTCGGCGTACGCGTTCTCCACCGAGAACTGGAGTCGCAGCCCGGACGAGGTGAAGTTCCTGATGGGCTTCAACCGCGACGTCATCCGTCGTCGTCGCGACGAGATGAACGAGATGGGTGTGCGGGTCCGGTGGGCCGGTCGTCGACCGCGGTTGTGGCGCAGCGTCATCCGCGAACTCGAGGTCGCCGAGGAGCTCACCAAGGACAACACCGTGATGACGTTGACGATGTGCGTCAACTACGGTGGGCGGGCCGAGATCGCGGACGCGGCCAAAGAGATCGCTCGTCGTGCCGCCGCCGGGACACTCGATCCGGAACGGATCACCGAAGCTTCCTTCGCCAAGTATCTCGACGAGCCGGACATGCCCGATGTGGACCTGTTCCTGCGTCCGTCGGGGGAACAGCGGATCTCCAACTTCCTGCTCTGGCAATCGGCCTACGCCGAAATGGTGTACCAGCACAAGCTCTTTCCCGACTTCGACCGCCGCGACCTCTGGGACGCGTGCGTGGAGTATGCGAGCCGGGACCGGCGTTTCGGCGGGGTACCGGGGTCTACCGGTGCCTGAGGACAACGGGGAGTCCGGCCTCATCGAGCGGACCGCAGCGCTGTTGGCCCCGGAGATGTCGGTGCAGCGCGGCGACGACGATTCGCTGACCATCTACCACCAGGGGACGGTGGTCTCGATGAGGGCGCTCGCGCTGGCGCCGGGTCTCGATGTGCTGTCGCTGACGCAGGTGCTGGCGTGGGATCTACCGGTCACCGAACAGTTGCGCACCGACGTGGAAGCCGCCTCTGGTGCCTCCAACTTCGGCACCGTCAAACTGGCGGTCCACGAGGTGACCGCAGATGTGCTGCTGCACTACACGTTTCCGGCCGGAACCCTGAGCGACGACGCGCTGCGAACCATGCTGCTGATGG
This sequence comes from Williamsia sp. Y844, assembly GCF_056786475.1. Taxonomy (NCBI): domain Bacteria; kingdom Bacillati; phylum Actinomycetota; class Actinomycetes; order Mycobacteriales; family Nocardiaceae; genus Williamsia; species Williamsia sp. Y844. Next base: position 77,769 of record NZ_JBXCJB010000001.1, on the reverse strand, counting down.
TGCTCGGGACCGGCGCGGACGTCGGCGTCACCATCCGCGGCTGACCTATCACCGTCGAGCGGGCCGAACACGCCGCCTGCGGGCCGAGGTCACGAGCAGGATTGGCAGCGACCGAAGATCTCGACGGTGTGGCTGATGTCGGTGAAGCCGTGTTGTGCGGCGACGTCGGTGGCCCACTGCTCCACACTGTCGGCTTGGATCTCGACCGTGCTGCCGCATTCTCGGCAGACTAGGTGATGGTGATGATGCGCCGACGAGCAGAACCGATAGACCGATTCGCCGTTGTCGGTACGTAGGACGTCGACTTGGCCGGCATCGGCCAACGCCTGCAGATTCCGGTAGACGGTGGTGAGCCCGATCGACTGGCCTGCGGCCTTGAGTTGGTCATGCAGATACTGAGCCGAGCGGAACTCCTCGCTACCGGAGAGGAGTTCGGCGATCGCGCTGCGCTGTCGGGTGGAGCGGACACCGGTGACCGGGCGCTGTTCGGTACCCGAACTCATGAATCGCTCTCCTCGGTCGCGTGTGCGATGGCGTCGGTGACGATATGCGCGAGATGGTCGTCGACCAATGAGTAGACGACCTCGCGCCCAGAGCGTTCACCGTGAACCACACCCGCTGATTTGAGCACGCGCAGATGCTGGCTGATCAGTGGCTGGGGTACCGCCAGAGTTCCCACCAATTCGTGGACGCACCGGCCGCCGCCGAGTAATTGCAGCACGATCGCGATCCGCACGGGGGCGGACAGTGCCCGCAGTAGTTCGCCTGCAGCGTCCAGCGCCTTCTTGTCGACGGCGGTGGAAGCCGGGGTTGCGTGCTGACTTGTCACAGGGCACTTCCGTAGCGGCGGGGGGAATCGAGCGGCTGTTGGAAACCATTTTCATATGCGTGAGCGGCCATGTCAAACAAGCACATCCTGACGCGGGTTCGCACCGCCCGATGAGGCGGGCGCCCGCCGGGCGTCAGGTGCCCCGCGGCGCCCGATAGGCTGTGATCCGTGGCAGGCAAAACCAATCTCGTGGAAACCGTAGTCAACCTCTGTAAACGCCGGGGGTTGGTGTATCAGTGTGGAGAGATCTACGGCGGCACCAAATCGGCGTGGGACTACGGGCCCTTGGGTGTTGAACTCAAGGACAACATCAAGAAGCAGTGGTGGCGCAACATGGTCACCTCCCGCGACGACGTCGTCGGGCTCGATTCGTCTGTGATCCTCCCGCGCAAGGTGTGGGAAGCGTCCGGACACGTCGAGACGTTCAGCGATCCGCTCGTCGAGTCGCTGCACACGCATAAGCGTTACCGCGCCGATCACCTCATCGAGGCATACGAGAACAAGCACGGACATCTGCCGCCCAACGGCTTGGCAGACATCAACGATCCGGACACCGGTCAGCCCGGTGCGTGGACCGAACCCCGCGCATTCTCTGGTTTGATGAAGACCTATCTCGGCCCTGTCGATGATGAGGCAGGACTGCACTATCTGCGTCCAGAGACCGCTCAGGGCATCTTCATCAACTTCAAGAACGTGATGACGACGTCGCGTAAGAAGCCGCCGTTCGGCATCGGCCAGATCGGTAAGAGCTTCCGCAACGAGATCACACCCGGCAACTTCATCTTCCGCACGCGTGAGTTCGAGCAGATGGAAATGGAGTTCTTCGTCAAGCCGGGCGAGGACGAGCAGTGGCATCAGTACTGGATCGATCACCGGCTGAAGTGGTACACGGATCTGGGTATCGATCCGGAGAACCTGCGTCTGTTCGACCATCCCAAGGAAAAGCTCTCGCACTATTCCAAGGGCACCGTCGACGTCGAATACCGATTCGGTTTTGCCGGCGGTGAGTGGGGCGAGCTCGAGGGCATCGCCAACCGCACCGACTTCGACCTCAGCACCCACATGAAGCACTCCGGCGAGGACCTGTCGTACTTCGATCAGGCCACCGGCGAGCGCTACACGCCGTACGTGATCGAGCCGGCAGCCGGCCTGACGCGTTCGCTGATGGCGTTCCTGTGTGATGCCTACACCGAGGAGCAGGTGCCGAACGCCAAGGGCGGCACCGACACTCGAACGGTACTGAAGATCGACCGTCGACTCGCGCCGGTCAAGGTCGCGGTGCTCCCGCTCTCGCGTAACGAGCAGCTCTCGCCCAAGGCGAAGGCGCTGGCCGCCGAGCTCCGGCAGAACTGGAACGTCGAATTCGACGACGCCCAGGGCATCGGCAAGCGTTACCGCCGTCAGGACGAGATCGGTACACCGTTCTGCGTCACGGTCGACTTCGAAACACTCGACGATCAGGCGGTCACCGTGCGCGAGCGCGACACCATGACGCAGGAACGCGTCGCCCTGGACAAGGTTGTCGACTACCTGGCAGTCCGGCTGATCGGCTGCTGAGATCCGCTTCGATTGCTTATGATCGCCAAACGGCAACGAGGCTGACACGTAGAGGTCGGAGCGACTGATGAAGAAGATCCACAGGTCATTGTCCGACGAGGAATACCGTCTGGTCCGGAAGACCAAACGGAAGAAACTCGCGGATCTCGATGAGGACGCTCTGATCGACCTGCACATGCGCACGCGGCGGGCGCGGAACAAGCATGTGAAGAACTATCGGCAGGCGGGCGCCGCCAAGGTCACCAAGAAGGGTGGCCGGGGCGTCGCGCGTCCCGCCAACGCCGACAATGCGGCCCGAGCCGAAGTGTTCGAGGCCGCATTGTCGCGGGTCAGTCGTCAGCTCGGGGTGATTGCGAAGAAGAGCGCTGCCGACCTCAAGGACCTTCGCCTGGGTCAGGCCAAAGGCGACGGTAAGTCGTTCAGCGGGTCGGCCGAGGGCAAGGGCAAGGTCATCTCCGCAGGCAAAGACCGTGTCGATGCGACGCGTAAGTCATCCGGCCGCAAAAAATACGAGGCCTCTTCGAAGGCTGCGGGTAAGCGACGCCAGGCCAAGAAGGACCACCGTTAGCCCACGCGCGTCACTTTCGCAGTCGATTCGGCAGGCCCGTGGCCGGTTGGGTGTATGAACCGGCCGGTATCTGAGATACTGAAGGTTGGGCAAGCCGTTCGGCCACACATGGGGTGAGGTCGGTATATGCGGCGAGAGAGTGGGTAAACCGTGTCTGTGAGTGGAAAAATCGTTCATTTCGACGCCAACAAGGGCTTCGGATTCTTGGCGCCTGATGCCGGCGGCTCGGATGTCTTCCTGCATATCAACGACATCGACATCGACGAGAGTTCCCTCAAACCGGGCGCTGAGGTCGAGTTCGACATCGAAGAGACCGACCGTGGATCCAAGGCGGTCAATCTCGTGGTGACCGGAGCGGCGCCTGCCGGTGCCGCACCCGAGCGTCCGCGTCGCGAAGAGCGGGCACGTCCGGAACGTCGCCATGAGGAGAGCCGTGGCGCCGGTCGTGACGATCGTCGTCGGCCGTCGCGTAGCAATGATTCGGCGACGCTCGATTCGGGTGCGTTCTCGGAGGAGATCACCGAGCTGCTGCTCGATGCCTCCGGAACCTTGACCGCAACCCAGATCCTGGCGATCCGTCAGCGTGTCACCGATTTCGCGATCGCTCGCGGCTGGGTGCTTGACTGACTTGTCGGCGGATACACCGCCCGCGGTTCTCCGTGCCGACTACGACGAATCCGACGTAGAGCGGCCGATTCCGGAGGGCGTGAAGGTTGCTGGGCTGACCGGCACCCGCAATGACTACCGCAGTGCGTTCGCCCGCGACCGCGCTCGCGTACTGCACTGCGCGGCACTGCGCCGGTTGGCCGACAAGACCCAGGTCGTGGGTCCACACGAAGGTGATACCCCGCGTACCCGACTGACCCATTCATTGGAAGTGGGTCAGATCGGGCGGGGCATCGCCATCGGTATCGGTTGCGATCCGGATCTGGTCGAGCTGGCCGGACTGGCGCACGACATCGGCCATCCGCCGTACGGACACAACGGTGAACGGGCGCTGGACGAGGTCGCCAGTGCGTTCGGCGGGTTCGAGGGCAACGCGCAGAACTTGCGCATCCTGACCAGGCTCGAGCCGAAACTCCTTGATTCGCAAGGCCGTAGCGTCGGGCTGAACCTGACGCGGGCGTCGCTCGATGCCACGTTGAAATATCCGTGGACACGCAAGAAGCCCGGTAGCAAGTTCGGTGCGTACGACGACGATGCCGCCGCGCTGGCGTGGATCCGGAACGGTCGTACCGATACCCGGCAGTCGCTCGAGTGTCAGGTGATGGACTGGTCCGACGATGTCGCGTACTCCGTCCACGACGTCGAAGACGGTGTGATGGCCGGGCGTATCGATCTTCGCAGCCTCGGTGACCGGACCGAACAGCGCGATCTGGCCGCAGTGGGCCTAAAGGAATTCCCGGACCTGGAAGAAAACGTTCTGGTCGAGGCCGCGGCGCGGTTGTGGGCGATGGACATCGTGCAAGATGTCGGCGCCTACGACGGCACCATGATCCGGTTGGTGGCGCTCAAACGTCTGACCAGTGAGCTCGTGGGACGGTTCGCATCGGCGGCCATCACCACCACCCGTCGAGAGTCGTCCGAGCGGGCGGTCTGTCGTTATGAGGCAGACCTCGTCGTCCCGCCGATCGTCGCCGCCGAGGTCGCGATGCTCAAGACGCTGGCGCTGCGGTTCATCTTCTCCGATCCGCGGCACCGGTCTCATCAGGCCCGTCAGCGTGACCGCATCCACCGGGTGGCCAACTGGCTTCTCCACGCCGCGCCCGGTGGTCTGGATCCGTTGCTGGTACCGGCCTGGAATTCCGCAGCCGACGACGCCGCTCGAGTGCGGGTCGTCGTTGATCAGATCGCCTCGATGACCGAAGGACGCCTCGAGCGGATGGATCGTCAGAACATGGGCGCATCGGCCCACCTGGGCTAAACGTCGGGGGCAGGCGGACTCATAAGGAGTTCCGCCTAGACTGATCTGCGTGGCAGGCCGAATTCCCGATCGTGACATCACGGCAATCCGTGAAAGCACGCACATCGAGGAGATTGTCGGCGACTACGTCGCGCTTCGCAAGGCGGGCGCCGACTCATTGAAGGGGCTCTGCCCCTTCCACGACGAGAAGTCGCCGTCGTTCCATGTGCGTCCCAACCATGGACACTTCCACTGCTTCGGCTGTGGTGAGGGCGGCGACGTCTATTCGTTCCTCCAGAAGGTCGAACACGTCAGCTTCGTCGAAGCCGTCGAGCAGCTGGCCGATCGGATCGGCTATCAGATCAGCTACGAGGGTGGTGGCACCAGTGTCGTGCGTGATCGCGGGACCCGCGCGCGGCTGGTGGCAGCCAACGCAGCGGCGCAGAAGTACTACGCCGAACAGCTGAAGTCGCCGGAGGCTCAAAAGGCCCGCGACTATCTCACGGAACGGTCCTTCGACGGCGCCACGGCACTGCGGTTCGGCTGCGGCTATGCGCCGGCCGGCTGGGACACGATGACCAAGGCTCTGATGACGCAGGGATTCGAGTTCGCCGAACTCGAGGCGGCCGGTCTGTCGAAGCAAGGTCAGCGCGGACCGATCGACCGGTTCCATCGTCGCCTGTTGTGGCCGATCCGGAACCTCGGCGGCGACATCATCGGCTTCGGTGCCCGCAAGTTGTTCGACGACGACAACCTCGGCAAATACATGAACACGCCAGAGACCATGCTGTACAAGAAATCTCAGGTGCTGTTCGGTCTCGATCACGCCAAGAAGAACATCGCCAAGGGACATCAGGCGGTGGTGGTCGAGGGATACACCGACGTCATGGCCATGCACCTGGCCGGCGTGACCACCGCGGTTGCGTCGTGTGGAACCGCCTTCGGCGAAGACCATCTGGCATTGTTGCGGCGGCTGATGATGGACGACAGCTACTTCCGCGGCGAGGTGATCTACACATTCGACGGCGACGACGCCGGAAGAGCTGCGGCACTGAAGGCTTTTGAGGGCGAGCAGAGTATCGCCGGACAGACCTTCGTTGCGGTGGCCCCGGACGGTATGGATCCGTGTGAGCTGCGGCAGATCCATGGTGATGCCGCGGTCCGGGATCTGATCGCCCGTCGTATCCCGATGTTCGAGTTCGCGGTCAAGGCACTGCTGGGCAACCATGATCTGGACACCGCAGAAGGCCGCGTGCATGCGCTGCGCGATGCAGTACCGGTTGTGGCCCGGATTCGTGATGTGGCGCTGCGGGGCGAGTACGCGCGCCAGCTGGCCGGATGGGTGGGCTGGGAAGAAGTCCCGCAGGTGTTGCAGCGAGTGCGTGAGGAATCCGTCAGGCAGGCGAAGGTCGCGCGGTCGGGTGCCCCCGACACCTCGAAGTCGCGGGACCGGCGGGTGCAGACGACAACCCCCTCGGTGCCCGAACCGGATATCGACGCGAAGAACCCGGGAGTGGTGCGGCCACGGCCGTCCGACCCGAAGTTGTGGGCCCAGCGCGAGGCCCTCAAATCGGCGCTGCAGTATCCGGCCATCGCCGGGACCGTCTTCGACTCGTTGCCGCAGGAGTGCTTCACCGAGCCCGCCTACCAGCTGATCCGGGCGGCGATCGAGGCTGCCGGGGGCACCAGCGCATCCCATGGGGGAGCGCAGTGGGTCGAGACGATCGGTCAGTCGATGGACGGCGCGGTTCTGGAGTCGTTGGTCACAGAACTTGCGGTCGAGTCGATGCTGGTGTCGGAGAACATGATCCCGAAGTACATCGGCAGCGTGCTCGCCAGGCTCCAGGAAGTCTGGGTTGGCTCTCAGATCGCTGATCTGAAGTCGAAACTGCGCCGGATGTCACCAGGGGACGACCCAGACGCCTATAACGCTCTATTTGGCGATCTGGTGGCCTTGGAGGCCTATCGGCGGAGTCTGCTGGAGCTGGCCGTGGGACCGGACGAGAACACGGCCTAGTTCGGCCGGGTGTTCGTCGTGCTCAGTTGTTCCGGTATTCGTCCGGACCGAGCACGGTCGTCTCTTCATCGATGGTCCGCAATTCCGTCAGCTTCGGCTGCGTGCTGATCTTCTCGGAGAGCTTCTGCCTGCCGACGTCCACGGCTTTCTTGGTGGCCGGGGACTCGGCGATGGAGCGGTACGCCCGGTTGATCTGCTCGTAGCGCTTTCGGCCGGCCTTGGCCCCCAGGACGTAGCCAATGCCGAGTGCAGCGAGAAATCGAACCATAAGTGCTCAGGCCTCCGTGGTGCAGTGCGCAGCGGACGTCGTCGGTGCGTCCGCCGGGGTGGTGTTCCCATCCTGCCTGATCCCGTCGAGGGTGGGGGAAACTGGCCTACAAAATGCCTGTCACCAGCACGATTTGGCACTCAACCACCCTCATGCGCTAAAGTTCTTTTCGGCCGAAGGGCCAAGATATTCCCCCATAGCTCAATTGGCAGAGCATTCGACTGTTAATCGAAGGGTTACTGGTTCAAGTCCAGTTGGGGGAGCGCAAAGGTCCAGGTCACCCGGTTTCCGCCGAGAGATCTGGACCTTTTTTGCACCCGTCGTCGCCCACGGACCGGTGATCGATGTCCACGATCGTCGACTGCTGTTGGTCCGCACTTCGCCGGCGCATGGCCAACGCGCCGTGCCGGGGGGCGGGTTACGCGAAAGAGGCGCTCACTCGGTAGCATCAGCGAGGTTTGTGGCGACGATTTCGCCGCACATGGGGCGGTAGCTCAGTTGGTTAGAGCCGTGGACTCATAATCCATAGGTCGCGGGTTCGAGCCCCGCCCGCCCCACCATGGTCTCGCGGTTGGACCCCCTTTCGGGCTCATTGCGACGCGATTTTTCGGGCACTCGCCCTGACCCGCAGCGCCCCGAGCAGACCCACCGCCAGGAAGGCCGCGGACACGTAGAGCGAGTAGCGCGTTGCCTCGGCAAACCCGTCGGACAACAAACGCACCACGTCCGGCCCCGTTTCCCTCAGTTGCCCGTGGCCGCCCTGTTCTCGAAGGGCTCCGATGGCACTGCCCGCGGATTCCCGTGTCGCGTCGGAGAGTCGAGTGGCTTCCGGCGGCGGTACTCCGCCTGATTCGAGTGTGTCCGGCAGGTTTTTCGACAACCCGAAAGCCAACACCGCACCGACCACGGCAGTTCCGATGGCTGAACCCAACTGTCGGACGGTGCTCTGTGTTGCTGATCCTTGACCTGATTCCTGCGGCGGTATGTCAGCCAGGGTGATTCCGGTGAGCTGCGCGGAAGCGAGTCCGAGTCCGGTTCCATAGATCACCAGGAGTAGGGCCAAAAGCCACGGTGCCACAGTCGAAGTGACGAATACCGCGACGACGATCACCCCGACGAGTTCCAGGAGCAATCCCAGGATCACCGTCCCGGGGGCACCGATGAGTGCGGTGAGATGCCTTGCGAGCGAACCGGATATGAATGCGCCGCCTGCCATGGCCGCGAGTACGAAGCCGGCCCCCATCGTGCTCAGACCCAGCGCGTTGACGAGATAGAGAGGCATGACGAACAGCAGTCCGAACTCGGCGATCGCCCCGTCATGGCCGTTACGTTGCCCCAGCTGAATGTAGATGTGCGAAAGAGGTTCAAGTCCAGGATCGCGGACCGATGGACTCGCCCGCGATGTCCCTCCCACAACACAAATGCGATCAGCAAGACGATCCCGATCGTGCCGATCGTCGGCACCACGGACAGTGGTGCGTCAGTCGACCACGTCAGTCCGAATAGATGCAGATCTGCTTTCTGCGTCCACCAGCCGAGCGTGCCACCTTCGATGAGGGCGAAGATCAATGCGCCGAAACCCAAGGCACTCAGTAGCAGTCCCGGTACGTCCAGTCCCGGTTCGAGGACGCCTGCGCGCGTTTCGGGAACCACCACGAACGTCGCGATCAGTAGGGCGACGCCGATCGGAACGTTGATGATGAAGATCCATGGCCAGGTGAAGTCCGTGGTGATCCAGCCTCCGAGCAGTGGCCCGATTGCGGCAACGCCTGCGATGACGGCACCCCACACACCGAATGCGACCGCTCTGTCCTTGCCGCGGAAGATGGAGTTCATCGTGGACAACGTGGCAGGCAGGACACATGCGCCACCGACACCCTGCACAGCTCTGGCCACGATCAAGCTGGTCGCACTGTCTGCCGTGGCGGCCACAAGGCTGCCGATAACGAAAATCGTGATTCCGACGACGTACAGCCGGCGCCGACCCAATCTGTCGCCGAGGCGGCCTGAGAGGGTGGATTGGTGGATTCACCATATGCCGGTGTGGCGGCCCTGATGCAGCAAATGCTCCGCCTGGATCGATCTGCTCCACTTACACGCGTCCCACGTGGAGCGTATGCGAATAGGCGGAGCGCTTATGAGCGAAATTTGAGCGGTGTGACGCCGATGGGCGTTAAGTTCTTGCGCGCCAGTAGGTGTCACGAAACCATCGTTGATGGAAACGAATTATGTTGTGCTGCAGCGGAGTACGAGGCCCTCGTTGGATGAGTGTGCGGGGTAGTCGAAAACCTTGCGGATTCGTGCGTCGTCAGCGAGAGGAATACCCCGGAAATCGAGAAGTGTGACCTGCGCAATAGGTGGTCCCCACCGTGACTTGCACGATGGGGTGCTCGTCAGGACTGCAGATCGCCGGTACGGGGAATTGGTCTGACAAATGCGTCTGCCCCAACCCTGGTCGGGGTCGGGGCAGACGTGTTCTGGCCGCGCTACGCGGTGGTCCGTGCCCTATTTGTGCGCAATGGCGGGCTCGGATCCGGTGATGTCTAGTGCACTTCGTCGTATGCTTCGATGATCGCTCCCGGAATTCGACCCCGGTCGCTGATCTCGTATCCCTCTTCTTTGGCCCACTCCCGAATCGCTTGTGTGGGAGCCTTTTCGACCTTCTCCGCTGCCCGGCCGCCCTGGCGGGAGGTGTTGACACGCCGCGATGCGCTCAGGTACTTGGCGAGTACCCGGCGGAATTGTTCTGCGTGCTTCGGGGAAGTATCGAACTCATATTGTTTGCCATCGAGTCCCCATCGCACGGTCTCGAATTCTTCGAGAACCTTTCCGTCGAGGTCGTCGATGAACTCTACTACTTGCTTCTTAGCCACTTCTGGACTCTCCACTCATTTTTGCGACCGACGAACACCAATTCGAGGCTGATGGAGGTCAATCATAACAACTTGACCTGAGAAGAAGGCAAAAGAACGCAATAGTTGGGGGTTCGACAAGTCCAAGCATAGATCTGATGGCTTAGAACATCGGCATACAGCGCTCTGATCGTGGATCCCGACATCAACCGAGCGGTGGGCAGATCACTACCGACTTGTCCGTATTACGTTAGGGAAACGGATGGAAATCAGATCAAGAGATCTCTGTTGATCCCGCCCATTCTTGAACCAGACCGCGGATCTCGTCGCGGGTCATTGCGCGGCCGGTTGATGATTCGCTGGCGAAGACCTCTGGGTCCATCTCCGAGCGCATGGTCGCACCAAAAGAGGCGAGCTCGACCACGTCCATCTTCTCCGGGCTGTAGCCGGTGAGTTCGGTCATGTTGTCGACGACGCCGATGAGACGGCTCGCGATGTCATGGCGCCCGCGCCGGAAAAGGGCATATGCCAATGTGAACAGCGCGACCATCCAAGAGGTGAGGTCGTAGGCCCGTTCGCAGTATCCGACCATCTGGGCCAGCTTGCGCTCTGCGGGACCATCCCACTTCCCTTGGGCGATATCACTTTTGGCATGTATCCAGAGTGCGGATGCGCCCAGCCAGTCGTAGCCGCAGTCGCGTGCGGTCGCGACGGCGGCATCCAGGTATTCACCCGCCGACACGTGGTTGCCTGCGCGGAAGTCTGCGGTACCCAAGGACATCAAGGCCTCGCCGACAGTCCATGGTGAGTTGTACCTACGACCGATCTCGAGTGCTTCGTCGGCATGTATCCGGGCGGCGTCGACCACGCCGGAGCCGGCTTCGAAAAAGGCCAGTGTCACCGTGGCGTCGCCGCGGGCGACTTGTTCGACCCCGTCATCGGACCGGATATCGAACTCGGCACAGATCTCGCCGAGGCGGGTCAATGCTGCAAACAGGGCCGGGAGGTCGGCGCCGAGGTAGCACATGATCGCGCGGCCGGCGATCGCGCGCGACCGGGTGGCGATGGGAACGCTTGTCGGAGCGTCGACAGCGGGTTCGAGCATGCGCATGCCCTCGTCGGCGAAACCCCGCCGAAACCAGAACCAATAAACATTGCCGACAATCTCGAGATATGTCCGCGAATGGGGGTCGACGCAGTCGATCGCAGCGCGGACATTGGCCATCTCGGCGTCGAGGCGACGGGTCCACTGCAAGCAGCGTGGGCCGCGTAGACCCAGATAGGCGGCGGTGGCAAGAGTGACCACCCAGTCGATGTGGGCCTGACGTAGATATGCGGCGCGTTCCGGATCCTGCTGCACCTGTGCGTAGCTGCGGAGGGTTTCGAGCATCATGTAGCGGCGGGGATCACCGCCCATGACCTTGAGCATCGATTTGTTCACCAGTGCGGTCAGGTCGGCGAGGAGTCCGCGGTGGCCGGTGACCTGCTTTGCGGCATCGAGGTCGAAGCCGCCTGTGAAGACCGCGAGATCGCAGAACAACTGCCGCTCGTTCACGGTCAACGACTGGTAGGAACCCTCGATGGCGGCCTGCATCGTGGCATGCCGTTTGTTGGTCCGGGGTCCACCGCGGAGGATCTCGAATCGATCGTCGAGCATGTCGATGATCTGCCGGACCGACAGTGTTGCCGATTGGCCGGCTGCGAGCTCGATCGCCAGCGGCATGTGATCGAGTGCAGCGCAAAGTGTTTCGATGTCCTCGGGCGTGGCGTCGGCTGCGGCGGAACCGGCACGTTCGAGGAAGAGTTCGGCCGAGTCCGCGAGAGGAGGCATCTCGAAGGTCGATTCTCCGGCGACACCCAATGCCTCACGACTCGTGGCGAGTATCCGGACCCGTGGGCACGTGCGCAGGATCGCGGTTGTCAACGCTGCGACCTCGTCGAGTCGGTGTTCGCAATTGTCCAGTACGAGAAGGAAATCGCGGTCGTGCAACAGCGACGTCAGCACCGGGATCCCGCCGTTGAGTGTCAGGCCGAGCGCGGAGACAACCGTGTCGAGTACCGCGGCGGCACTCTGTGCGCCGGCGAGTTCGGCCAGCCATGGGCCGTCGATGTCTTTGCGTTCTCGGGCCACCTCGAGTGCGGCCCGGGTCTTGCCCATGCCCCCGGGGCCGACGAGTGTGACAAGGCGTTGTTCGGCGACGAGGTCGGCGATGTCCTTGATCTGTTCGACACGTCCGACCAGAGAGGTCAGAGCCAACGGTATGTTCCCGGTGGGGCGTTCAGGATTCGCGGTCGGACCCGATTTCGGTGTCGCCCGGAGATCGGGTTGCCCCGACATCAGGAACGAGTCCTGGTTCAGGATCGCACTCTGGAGATCGAGCAGGCTCTGACGTGGATCGGTACCGAGTTCGTCGGCAATACGTTCGCGGGCCGTTCGCAGCGATGCGAGCGCATCACCCTGGTTGCCGGCCCGGTACTGCGCCAGCGCCAACAGTTCCCATGCGCGTTCCCGGAGCGGGTCGGCCGCGACGATGGCTTCGAGCCCCGCAGTGACCGCGGCGTATTCGCCGCAATCGGACCGGGCCGCGAGGTGATCTTCGAGGGCATCGTCGCGAAGGCGTTCGAGGCGGACGGACTCGATGGCGGCGAACTCCCAGTTGGCGGCGTCGGCATAGGCTGGGCCCCACCATAATTCGAGGGCCTCGGCCAACGTGTGCCGCGCTGCGTCGGCGTTTCCCGCGGCCAACTGATCGTGACCTGCCTTTGCCAGGGTCTCGAATCTGCCGGCATCGACCTGTTGGGGGTCGATGGTGAGCGCGTATCCGGTGCCGCGGCGGACGAGGATCGCAGGGGCCGATCGACCACGTTCGGGTTCGAGCGCTTTGCGGAGCGAAGCCACATAACCCTGGAGAGTCAGTTGAGCGGACCGCGGGGGAGTGTCGCGCCAGAGGTCGTCTATCAAGCCGGTATCGGGGACCATCTGGCCACGGGCCATCACCAGTCGGGCGAGCAGAGCGCGGGGGAGTGGTCCACCGAGTGCAACCGGTTCGCCGTCCCGGATGACAGTGAGCGCGCCGAGTACTCGCACCGATATGTCTGGCATGCCATGAGAATAGAGAATCGAGACCATCGCGTCAGATCGGTTTGTCGATCCAGTCGTGGGCGACAGCTGCGTGGATTGCCTTCAGCGCTTTGTTGTCGCGTCGGCGTCGGGGTCCTCTGCCCACAGGCCGATGGATTCCAGATGACGGGTCAGACGTTCGGCGCCATCGGTGAACTGGCGTCGGGTCTGCGCGATCACCTCGTCGCGATCGCCGTTGCGATAGGCGTCGATGAGTTTCGCATGGCTCTCGCAGGCAACTGCTCCCCACTGTGGGTCATTGGCATAGAGCTCATGTGGTGTGTAGCGGGTGGCGTTGAGCAGGAACCAAGCCAGTTTGCCGCCGTCGGCGATGCGGTTGTGGACGCGATGGAACTCGAACTCGGCAGTGGTGACGTCGGCGGGACGCCCGGATTCGACCGCGACCCTGAGCTCGTCGTTGAGTTCGGTGAGTTCGGTGAGTTGTGCCGGCGTCACCGTTTTCGCGATCCGGACCGCGAGTTCGACGGCCAGCACGCCTTGGAGCCAGAAGATGTCCTCGACATCCTGTCGGGTCAGGTCGGCGACCACATATCCGCGATGCGGTGCCAGATTGACCATCCCCTCACCACGCAGGGTGAGCAGTGCCTCGCGCACCGGCGTCACACTGACCTGCAGGTCGACGGCAGTTTCGTCCATCCGGATGAACTCACCCGGGCGGATGGAGCCGGTCATGATGAGATGACGAAGATGGCCGGCCACCTCCTCGGAGAGTTGAGGTCGCCTGCGCAGCGAGTTTCGGGATGTGGCCGCTCGCGATGTGGTCATCAGTGCAAATTACCGCTCGTAGGTCTTGGCAAATCACAGACCGTAGGTCTTGCCGATGATGTCGCGCTGGATCTCGTTGGTTCCGCCATACACGGTGGAAATGATCGCACCCCGCATCAGGCGCTCTGCATCGAACTCCGTTGCGTAGCCGTATCCACCCATCATCTGCATGCCGTCGATGGTCATCGCCTTGGAGACCTCGGTGGCCTTGAGCTTGGCCATCGACGCTTCGCGCGGCAGCATCTTTGTCGGGTCCGCGTCAGACTGTGCGGCCACGCTGTAGACGAGCAGCTTGGTGCACTCGATCTCGGTGGCATGGTCGGCCAGGCGGTGCCGCAGTGCCTGGAAAGTACCCACCGGGCGGCCGAATTGCTTGCGCTCGCTGACGAATTCGAGGGTGTTGGTGAACGCGCGTTCCGCGACGCCGAGTTGCATGGCGGCCAGGATGAGGCGTTCGGTGTTGAGCCCGCCCATGAGCTGGTTCCAGCCGTTGCCGACCTCGCCGACGACCGCGCTGTCCGGTACACGCACATTGGTGAAATAGAGGTCGTTGACCTCGCGGCCGCCGAGTGTGTCGATCCCGCTGATCTCCAGACCTTCGGTACCCGCAGGAATGTGGAACTGGGTCAGGCCCTCGTGCTTCTTGCCGGTGCGATCCGTGCGGGCGACGAGCAGGATGCTCTTGGCGAAGTGCGCGTTGGAGCACCAGGTCTTCTGTCCGTTGATGACCCAGCCGCCGTCGACCTTCTCGGCCCGGCAGGTGAGAGCGGCGACGTCGGAACCCGCCTCGGGTTCGGACATCGAGATCGAGAGTGACTCGCCCGCAACCACATCGGCGAGGACTTCTTTCTTCAACTGCTCGTTTGCGAACTTCTGGTAGGCCGCGGCCGTGATCAGGGTCGGGCCGATTCCGCCGATCGGGGCGTTGCCACGCATCGCTTCTTCGAGCAGGATGCACATCTCCATGTTTCCGGCGCCGGCGCCGCCGTACTCCTCGGGCACCAGGATTCCGGCCCATCCGAGGTCGGCCATCTTCTTGTAGAGCTCCACCGAGTGCAGCTCTGTGCCGCCTGCGGTCAGTGCGTCGCGTTGTTCGCGGGTGCCTGCCTCGCGGGCGCAGAAATCTGCGACCGACTTGGCGAAGTCGGTCTGTTCAGACGTGAAAGTGGTCATGACGATGCTCCTGGCTAGGGGTTCGGCTCGGGCTGAACCTAACACATCACATATATTTGATGGAATACCTGCAGATGGGCGACTGGCGTGCGGGAGGCGGTGTGGTGCAGGTCTCTGGAGGGCTTACATTGGCGGCATGAGTCCGAAAGCGAAGGTTGATCGAACCGGGGAACCCGGCGACGAGCAGGTAGCACCTGAACCCGCGACGACCATGTCCGCGCCGACCGAGCCCCCGGCGCCGACGACAGCCGAAACCGAGATCACGGCGACCGACACCGATTCCGAGGTCCGGTCGGATCCGTCGCCCTTCGATTCCGCCGAGTTCCTCGAGGCGAATCGCCGGAACCGCGACAAGATGCGCGCGACCGCCGAGGCCAAGCGAGCCAAGGAAGCGGCCCGCGCGCAGCGGCGCTCCAATCGTGGAGGTGGCGTCGGGGCGAAGTCGGCTGAGTCGGCCGGCGATGCGCCGGTCCGTCGAAGTGTCGGCTGGTTGGTTCCGGTGCTCTCGGTCCTGCTGATCGCGGCGTTGGTGGCGACCGGGGTGCTGGCCTACCTGTATCGCGAGGCCGACAACCGGGCGTCCGGCGACGATCAGCTCAACGAACTGCGACCCGGCGCGGTCGAGGTTGCAGGTCAATATGCCGCGGATCTGCTGACCTACGACTCCGCGAACTTCGCCGAGCTCGATTCGCGGATCACCGACATTTCGACCCCGGCATTCGCCAAGGACTTCATCGAGGGGTCGAGGCAGGCTCGTGAAGGCAGCGCGAGTGCGCAGGCGGTTGCATCGGCGAAAGTCAAAGAGGCCGCACTGCAATCGATTTCACCGACCACCGCGGTGGTACTGGTGGCGATGGATCAGAGGGTCAAGTCGCCGCAAACAGATGCCGAACTGCCCGAAGGGATTTCGTATCAGTCGATGGTCAAGGTGACGCTCGCACTGGTGGACGGGGTATGGCTGCTCGCGGACCTCGCGGTCGTCTGAGCCAAATCGCCATCCTGGGCGGGGTCAGGTGCTCGGGCGCAGGATCGTGGTCATCACGGCCTCGATGCGACGCTTGGTGGCCGGACGGGGATCGTAACGCACCCAGTTGCCGAGGTCGAGAACGGTGTTGAAGGCCGCGTGCACCAGGTACCGGGCCTCGACGGGATGCACGCCCGGCCTGACCTGGCCGACCAGTTGTGCCCACTCCTCGACGTTGCGACGTTGCTGATCACGGAGTTCGACCCGTTGGGGTTCGGGCACACTGCCGATTTCTGACAGGTAGAGGTTGAGCAGATCGCTGTTCGCGAACGAGAGATCGACGTATTTGCCGACCAGTTTGTCGACGGCTTCGTCCGGTGTCGCGGACTCGGCGAGGGCGTCGCTGATTCCCGCGGTGATGCGTTCGCTGGCCCGCGAAAAGGCGGTCGACAGCATGGCGACCTTGGTGTCGAAGTGTCGGTACACGCCCGACTGGTTCATGCCGACCGCGGCGCCGATCTCTTCCATCGTCACGTCGTGGAATCCGCGCGCACTCATCAACCGGATCGCTTCGGTCAGCAGCGCCTCGCGCTTTGATGCCATCGGAAGTCCAACAGGTGCGGCCGGTCGTGCGGTCGATGGTGTCAGATCGTTCGGCGGCAGATCGGTACGTGCCACATTCATTGCGGCGTCGAGGATCACGGCCTCGATCCGCTTGCGGGGTAACGAGGCCCGGTGCGTGGTGATCGATCCGATGACGCTGAGCACCGCGCCGCTGAGGTATTGCGCATCGGTGCCGAGGCGACCCGGCTGCGGTGTACCCCCGGTCGCCAGGTCCGGGTGTATCTGGTCCAGAAGTGCGGCGAACCGGGCATGCATCCGGCCGACCAGCTCACCGAGGTGCCTGCGGTCCTCTGGATTCAGGTATCGCGCCTCCCATCGGTAGAGGGCGCCACGGGATCGGTTCTCGATCGTGGTCCGGGTGAGTTCGGTGATGAGCAGATGCAACTCGCGTTCGGGATCGCCTGGCAGGACCGGCACCTGTGCGATCGCGTGATCCAGGTCGGAGCCAAGGGTTCGGACCGTCTCGGAGAACAGTGCGTACTTGTTGGGGAAGTGTCGATACAGCGCCGGGCCGCTGATGCCCACCTGCCCGGCGATCTGATCGACACCGGTGGCGAAATAACCCTGTTCGCTGAAGGACTCGGCGGCCACACGAATTATCTGTTCGCGGCGGTCCTTCGGTCGCTGCCGAGTTTTCGGTGCGACGGCAGCGGGTGTGGGGGCGTCGTTGACGCGTCCGTTGGCGGAAGCCATTTATCCATGTTAGCGGCAGGTACCGATCATCTGCACCAGAGGGGCCGGGTCCCGCCGACCAGCGAGGACAAGCGCTCGCAAACACTTGACGCGTCCGGCGTGGATCTGACAAGTTAATGTGGATTCACGTGATCTACATCGCAATTGTGAGTATTTGAGCTTAGGGTGGCGACCATGCCAGGGGACAAAGGCCTGATTACATCTGTCGACGATCGGGGCGTTGCACGCGTCCTGATCAACCGGCCTACCCGGAAGAACTCCATCGACTCGGCGGCAAACACAGCGCTGACCGAAGTGTTCGGGAAGTGGGCGGTCGACCCCTCGGTTCGGGTCGTGGTCATCGGGGCTCCGGGCCAGGACTTCTGCACCGGCGCCGACCTCATCGAAATGGCCACGGCACCGCCGCCGACCTCCGAGGACGAAGCGCGCCTGCGCGCCGAGCGGACCATCAATGCCGGTTCCGACGTCGTCCGGGCGATCCGGGGGTTGCAGGTTCCGGTCGTCGCGGTTGTCGATGGTGCGGCGGTCGGCATCGGCGCCTCGATCGCCTTTGCCTCGGACCTGATCTATGCCTCCGACACGGCGTACTTTCTACTCGCCTTCGTCAACATCGGTCTGATGCCCGACGGCGCCGCGACGGCGACAGTCGCTGCGGCCGTCGGTCGCGCCCGCGCCAATGAACTGGCGCTGCTCGGTGAGCGCCTGCCTGCGACCCAGGCGTTCACCGACGGACTGGTGACCGCTGTTCTGCCGTCAGAAGCGTTGTCGGAGAAGGTTGATCAAGTCGTGGACAAGCTACTCTCGGCGTCGCCCCGGGCACTGGCCCTGACCAAGAAGGCCATCGATGCCCAGACGATGACCGGCTTCGATCTGGCTTTGCAGCTGGAGACCGAAGGTCAGACAGAACTGTTGCAATCACCCGAATTCGCGGCTCTCATCACCGCATTCGCACGTGGCAAAAAGGCAAAACCGACGGCGGCATCTCAGTAGCATTCGAAACATCATCGCCGGGGGTCGATTTCGGCGAATGGTACATAACAAGGAAGCGGAAAATGACGAGCACCACATTGCCCCAATCCGATCATCTCGTCTCCGAACCGTTCCGGTCTCGGCGCAACAACTGGAACACCCATGTCCGTCGCCACGCGGCGATGAAGCCCGACGCGGCCGCCTTACGGTTCGGCGGGCAGAACACCTCGTGGAAGCAACTGGACGACCGGTCCACCGCATTCGCCGCAGCGCTGTACCGCCGCGGGGTGCGCTTCGGTGACCGGGTGCTGGTGTTGATGCTCAACCGCAGCGAATACGTCGAGGTGATCTTCGGCGCCAACCTGATCGGTGCGATCGCGGTGCCGGTCAACATCCGGATGACACCGCCCGAGATCGGCTTCCTGATCGCCGATTCGGGTGCCACCGTGATCGTCACCGAGTCGCTGCTTGCCCCGCTGGCAGATGCGGTCCGGGGGAGTACGCCCGGTGTCGAGAACCTGGTCATCGTCGGGCCCTCCGATGTGGAAAATGCTCTCGACTTCGAGACCCTCCTCGCCGAGGATCCGTCCGACCTGCCGGCGATCGATGTGCCCGAGAACTCGACCGCCATGATCATGTACACCTCGGGAACCACGGGTAAACCCAAGGGCGCCATGCTTTCTCATTCGAACATGCAGGCGCAGGCGGTGACGTGTATCACGGCACTGCAGATTCGAATCGACGACATCGGCTCGTGTGTGGCACCGATGTTCCACATCGCGGCGATGGGTGCGATGGCACCGCTGTTCTACATGGGCGTGCCCACGGTGATCCATCCACTGGGTGCATTCGATCCCGAGGCGTTGCTGGATGTTCTGGAGGCAGAACGGATCACATCGATCTTCCTGGTGCCTGCACAGTGGCAGGTCGTGTGTGCCGTCCAGCAGGCCAAGCCGCGCAACCTCAAACTCCGGGTCATCTCGTGGGGCGCGGCGCCGGCCTCGGACACCGTGTTGCGCGCGATGTCCGACACCTTCCCGGATGCGGTGAACGTCGCGGTGTTCGGGCAGACCGAGATGTCGCCGATCACCTGTGTGCTCGAAGGCAAGGATGCGTTGCGCAAACTCGGTTCGGTGGGTCAGGTGATCCCGGCCGTGCAGGCACGCGTGGTCGATGCGGAGATGAACGATGTCCCGGTGGGTGAGGTCGGCGAGATCGTCTACCGCGGTCCGACGATGATGGAAGGCTATTGGCAGAACCCACAGGGGACGGCGGATGCGTTTGCCGGTGGGTGGTTCCATTCCGGAGATCTGGTGCGAATGGACGAAGAGGGGTTCGTCTACGTCGTCGATCGCAAGAAAGACATGATCATCTCCGGTGGCGAGAACATCTACTGCGCCGAGGTCGAGAATGCGCTCTTCGCCCATCCGAAGATCCTCGAGGCCGCGGTGGTGGGCCAGGCCGATGATCGCTGGGGCGAGGTACCGGTGGCGATCGTCGTCTTGAAGCCGGAGCAGACGCTCGAGTTCGACGAACTCATCGAGTTCCTGAACGAACACCTCGCACGGTTCAAGCAGCCGAAGGAACTGATCATCATCGATGAATTGCCGCGCAACGCGTCCGGCAAGGTCATCAAGCCGTCGCTTCGCAAGGAGTATGGCGGCAAGGATGCCGGGCTGCACTGACCACTTATACAAACTGCCACTGGCGGCAAAACTGAAACACGTTACACTTTTTTCAAGACCGTGACTGCGGTCACTGTCCGGCTGGAAGATGCCGCTCCGGCCAAGGCCGGGCGGGCTTTTGTAGGCACCTTGCGTGCCGCGATTGGGAGGTTCGATGAAGACAAAAGGCGCATTGCTCAGGAACTTCAACGAGAAGTGGGCGATCGAGGAGATCGAAATCGGTGACCCGCGGTGCAGCGAGGTCAAAATCCGGATGGAAGCTGCGGGCATGTGCCACTCCGACCACCATCTGGTGACCGGTGGGATCCCGATGGGTGGGTTCCCCGTGCTCGGTGGGCACGAGGGTGCCGGCGTTATCGAGCAGGTCGGTGAGGGTGTCACCGATTTCGAGGTCGGCGACCACGTGGTGCTCTCGTTCATCCCGTCGTGTGGCAAGTGTCCGTCGTGTCGATCGGGCCTGAGCAACCTGTGCGACTTCGGCGCCATGCTCCTGCAAGGTGAAGCGGTGTCGGATCATACGTTCCGAATCCAGACCGCCGCAGGGGAGAACGTCTACCCGATGACCCTGCTCGGCACCTTCTCGCCGTACATGGTGGTGCACGAGACGTCCGTCGTGAAGATCGACCCGTCGATCCCGTTCGAGGTCGCCTGCCTCGTAGGTTGTGGTGTGCCGACCGGGTACGGATCGGCCACCCACAGCGCCAATGTGAAGCCGGGAGAAGACGTAGCGATCGTCGGCTGTGGAGGTGTGGGTATCGCTGCGCTCCAGGGCGCCGTGATCTCGGGTGCCCGCAACGTCTTCGCCATCGATCCGGTGGAGTGGAAGCGCGAGCAAGCTCTGAAGTTCGGCGCGACCCACGCGTTTGCCAGCGTCGAAGAGGCGGCCATGACCATCGCCGAGGTGACCGCCGGAGCCATGGCCAAGAAGGTCATCGTCACCGTCGGTGAGGTGCAGGGCAAGGACGTCGACCTGTGGATGGGCATCACCGCCAAGGCCGGTACCTGCGTGCTGACCGCCATGGGCAACATGATGGAAACCGATGTGACGCTCAACCTCGCGATGCTGACACTGCTCCAGAAGAATCTGCAGGGCACGATCTTCGGCGGCTCCAGCCCCAAGATCGATATCCCGCAACTGCTCTCGATGTACAAGCTCGGCAAGCTCAACCTCGATGACATGGTCACGCGGCAGTACCGCCTCGACCAGATCAACGAGGGCTACCAGGACATGCTGGACGGCAAGAACATTCGCGGCGTGATTCGTTACACCGACGAGGACCGCACCGTCTGATCGCTGGATCCAACCCAACGGCCGCGGGCCGGTGAGTGCCACGCACTCACCGGCCCGCGGCCGTTGTGATGTGTTCGTCGT
This sequence comes from Williamsia sp. Y844, assembly GCF_056786475.1. Taxonomy (NCBI): domain Bacteria; kingdom Bacillati; phylum Actinomycetota; class Actinomycetes; order Mycobacteriales; family Nocardiaceae; genus Williamsia; species Williamsia sp. Y844. The sequence continues at coordinate 56,388 of NZ_JBXCJB010000001.1, read as the reverse complement.
GGTGTCCGGGCCGGGGCAGTTGCCGCGCACGCACCGGGCGTGATGGCATGGGCACCATGCTCAAGCAACTCGACAGCTGGCCCGTGGATCTGGTCTCGGCGGCGGTGGTGTCCGGTGGACAGGTGATCGAACAATACGGTGACACCGAGCACGTGTTCGCACTCGCGTCGGTGACCAAACTGCTTGCCGCGCACGCGGCGCTTGTGGCGATCGAGGAGGGCGCAATCGAACTCGATCAATCGGCAGGCCCGCCCGGCTCCACCGTGCGGCACCTACTCGCGCACGCCTCGGGCCTCGACTTCGGCAGCCGCGAGGCCGTGGCAGGCGTGGGGGAGCAGCGCATCTATTCGAGCGCCGGGTTCGAGGTGCTGGCCGAGTTGATCGAGACCGAGGCCGACATCGCCTTCGACGAATACCTCGCGCAGGCCATCTGCGAACCGCTCGGGATGACGTCGACCACCCTGCGCGGCTCGGCCGGGCACGGGGCGGATTCGTCGGTTGCGGATCTGGCCGCGTTCGCCGGGGAACTACTCGCGCCGAAGTTGGTCTCCGCGGACTTGTTTCGCGAGGCGACATCGGTGCAGTTCCCGGGGCTGGACGGCTTCGTCCCGGGGTATGGCAAACACCGGCCCTGCGACTGGGGCCTGGGGTATGAGGTGCGCTCGCACAAGAGTCCGCACTGGACGGGGAGCCAGAACAGCCCGGAGACCTTCGGTCACTTCGGCCAGTCGGGGACGTTCCTGTGGGTGGACCCGGCGTTGCCCGCGGCCTGTGTGGTTCTCACCGATCGGGCCTTCGGCGCCTGGGCGAAGCCGTTGTGGAGTGACTTCAACGATTCACTGGTGTCAGCTCTTTCGGATTGAAAACTATTTTCACTCAATACGCATGCGACACTAGCGCAACACGGGTCACTTGAGGCACAATAAATAACAAGTGTGTGGTATCCACTGTGGTTTCGCCAGGCGTTGGGGAAGACGGTCCTCGTCGAAACCGGAGGTGGAAAGTGCGCAACCTTAATCAGTTTGCGGACGTAACGGCAGGTGTGGTTTTTGTGCATTCCGCACCGGTCGCGTTGTGCCCGCACGTCGAGTGGGCTCTCTCGTCGACCCTTGATGCCCGCGCGAATCTGAAGTGGTCTGCACAAGAGGCGGGTCCTGGCCTGCAGCGTGCCACCGTCGATTGGGTCGGACCGGTCGGAACGGGAGCGCGCATTGCCAACGCTCTGCGCGAATGGTCCGCCCTGCGGTTCGAGGTCACCGAGAACGCCAGCGACGGCGTGGACGGTGAACGCTTCTGCTTTGTGCCCGGGCTCGGTCTGTGGCGTGGGTCGATGAGTGCCAACGGTGATGTGATCGTCGGCGAGATGCAACTGCGATCGCTCATGGAATCGCACGCCGATGGGATGGAACTCGCCGGAGCACTCGATGCCGCACTCGGTACGGCCTGGGATGAGGCATTGGAGTCGTTCCGCATGGGCGGCGCCGGCGCCGAGGTCACCTGGCTGCACCAGCGCGTGGGCTGACCGCGCGCAACACCCAAAGACACAACAAAGGCGGGCCCGGACTGAAAAGTCCGGGCCCGCCTTTGTTGTGTCTTCAGATCACCGCGTCAGATCACAAGGGGATGTTCTTGTGGCGTCCGCGGCGAGCCGGTGCCGAAGCGAGTGCCTCGGCGATGATGCTGCGGGTCTTGGCCGGGTCGATGATCTCGTCGACCACACCGATGGACTGGGCGCGGCCCACGCCACCGGCGATGGCTTCGTGCTCGACGGCCAGACGCTCGTGCAGTGCGTCGCGCTCGTCATCGGGTGCGGCAGCGAGTGCCTTCTTGTGCAGGATGCCGACCGCGGCCTTGGCGCCCATCACCGCGACCTCGGAACCGGGCCACGCGAAGACTGCCGTGGCGCCCAGTGCCCGCGAGTTCATCGCGATGTAGGCACCGCCGTAGATCTTGCGGGTCACCAGCGTGACGCGGGGGACCGAGCATTCGGCAAACGCGTGCAGCAGCTTTGCGCCGCGGCGCACGACGCCGTCCCATTCCTGGCCGACACCGGGCAGGTAACCCGGGACGTCGGTCATCACGATCAGCGGGACGCCGAACGCGTCGCAGAGACGGACGAACCGAGCCGCCTTCTCAGCGCTCTCGGAGTTGAGGCAACCACCCATCCGCAGCGGGTTGTTGGCGATGACGCCAACGCTGCGTCCGGAGAGCCTACCGAAACCGATCGTGATGTTCGGTGCCCATTTTGCCTGCAGCTCTTCGAAACTCGAGATCTCGGTTTCGCCGTCCGCAGCCACATCGGTGTCGAGCAGGGCCCGCACGATCGGATGCACGTCGTATGCACGACGGTTGGACTCGGGCATCAGGGCCCGCAGGTCGGTATCGCCGGCCTCGGCCTTCTGCCGACTGAAATGTCCCTGCTGACCAAAGGTTCCGATCAGGCGACGGGCACGCCAGTAGGCGTCGGGCTCGGAGTCGGCGGTGATGTGCGAGACACCCGACTTCTTGCCGTGGGTCAGTGGCCCGCCGAGCGACTCCATGTCGACGATCTCGCCGGTGACGCTCTTGACGACGTCCGGTCCGGTGACGAACACGCGGCCGGCAGGCGCCATGATGACCACATCGGTCAAGGCCGGTCCGTATGCCGCTCCGCCTGCGGCGAAGCCGACGACGATCGAGATCTGAGGGATGTATCCGGAAGCCCGGACCATCGCCTCGAACACCTGGCCGACGGCGTGGAGGGCTTCGACGCCCTCAGCCAGCCGGGCGCCGCCGGAATGCCAGATCCCGACAACCGGGGCCTGCTCGGCGATGGCGGTATCGATGGAGTTGACGATGTGCTTACAGCCCACCACCCCCATGGCCCCGCCCATCACGGTGCCGTCGGTGCAGTAGGCGACGGTGCGGACACCGTTCACCCGCCCGACAGCAGCCTGCACGCCCGACTTGTCGCGGGGGTGCAGCAACGACATGGATGCTTCGTCGAAGAAATTGGTCAACCGCAGCAAGGGATCCCGAGGATCGATGGATTCCTCTTGCTGTGTGATCGGGGCCATGGTGGTCATGAATCTCCTTAGATCTTCAGCGCCCGGTGAGAACTGGCTCAGGGGCGGCGGGTTCAGTAGCGCCCAAAGGCGAGCGCAACGTTGTGCCCACCGAATCCGAACGAGTTGTTGATGGCGTAGTCGATCTGTCCGTAACGCGGCTCTCCGTGAACCACGTCGAGATCGCACTCCGGATCCTGATTGTCGAGATTCAGCGTCGGGGGAATGACGCCCTCTTCGATGGCCTTGATCGTCAGGATCGACTCCAGCGCACCCACAGCGCCGATGGAATGCCCGAGGGCAGACTTCGGTGCATATACCGCTGCGTGGTTACCCACCGCGATGTTGATCGCCAGGGCCTCGGCGGTATCGCCGACCGAGGTGGACGTGGCGTGTGCGTTGACATGCGTGATGTCGGATTTCCCCAGACCAGCGGTCTGCAGAGCTCGTGACATCGCGCGTGCTGCGCCGGTGCCCTCCGGGTCAGGTGCGACCAGGTGGTACCCATCGGATGTGATCCCGCCACCGAGCAGACGCGCATGGATGTGCGCGCCACGGGCGATGGCGTGATCTTCGCGTTCGATGACCATCAGTGCAGCGGCCTCACCGAAGACAAAGCCGTCACGGTCTTTGTCGAACGGACGAGACGCGGCGGCGGGGTCCTCGTTGCGGGTACTCATCGCCCGCATCATTGCGAAACTGGCGATGGGGACCGAGTCGATATGACCCTCCACGCCACCGGTGACGACCATGTCGGCGTCACCCATGACGATCTGACGCCAAGCGTGTGCGATCGCTTCAGAACCCGAGGAGCAGGCCGAAACCGGTGTGATCACACCGGCCTTGGCACCGATCTCGAGTCCGACAACCGCGGCCGGCCCATTGGGCATGGCCATCGGCACGGCGAGCGGGGAGACCTTGCGGTAGTTGCCGGTGTTGTGCATCGCGTTGTAGGCCTCGATGAGTGCGTCACCGCCACCCAGACCGGTACCGATCACAACGCCGAGGCGCTCCTTCTCGATATCCGGTTCGCCTGCCTGCGCCCACAGACGCTTGCCCATGACATAGGCGATCCGCTCGGTGTAGGCCATGCGTCGGGCCTGGACCCGACTGACCTCGGTCGAGGGATCTTTCACCAGACGCCCACCGAACCGGACCGGGAGATCGAACTCCTCGACCCAGTCATCGGTGAGAGTCTTGATGCCGCTCTCTCCGGCGAGAAGACCCTTCCACGTCGAATCGAGGTCTTCGCCGATGGAGGTGGTCGCGACCATGGAGGTCACCACCACGTTCGGGAAATTCCCGCCGAGGGTGGAGTATTCGCGAAGAGAGTTGGTCACGGTCTGTCACTCACCGGTGTTCTTGTCGGAGTCGAGCTTTGCGCGGATGGCGTCGGCGGCACCGGCGTTCTCGGCTTCGAGCTTCTGGATGTAGTTCACGGCGTCACCAACGGTGCGCAGTCCGGCGAGGTCCTCATCGGGGATCTTGACGCCGTACTTGTCTTCGGTCTGCACTGCGATTTCGACCATCGACAGCGAATCGATGTCGAGGTCGTCGACGAACGACTTCTCTACAGTCACCTCAGAGGGTTCAATGCCGGTGACCTCCTCGATGATCTCAGCGAGTCCGGCAATGATTTCTTCCTGGGCGGCGGCCACTGTGTGGCTCCCTTCATGTTCGTGTTCGAGTGTTTCCGGAGGAGCAGCGCAGGTGCGCTGCTATGGACGGATGTGGCGAGCAACTGTGCTCTGTACATCTCCCGGGGACAGCGGCACAGGCGTGCCGCCGTCGCTATCCAAGTTCGGTGATGCCCGCGAGGTTGTCGGGGGTCTTGAGCGCGAGGGTCGGTGTTCCTTTCAGCTCGCGCTTTGCGATTCCGACGAGAGTGCCGGCGGGGGGCAGCTCGATCAGTCCGGTGGTGGAGAGCTCTCGCATCGTCTGCGAGCACAGGTCCCACCGCACGGGCCGGGTGACCTGCGCGACGAGTTTATCGAGTGCGTCGCGACCGGTGGTGACCGGTGCCCCGTCTGAGTTGGAGAGCAGGGGCCGCGTCGGCTGAGATGGGTTGATGTCGGCTGCCGCGCGTGCAACAGCGTCCTGGGCCGGGGCCATGTATCGCGTGTGGAACGCGCCGGCGACGGCGAGCTTGCGGACACGTGCCTTCTCCGGCGGGTTGGCGATCAATTCGTCGATGGCGGCGATCGTGCCGGCTGCCACGATCTGTCCGGCCGCATTGCGGTTGGCCGGAACCAGGTCGAGTTCTTCGAGGCGCGCCAGCACTGTTGCTTCGTCGCCACCGAGCACAGCGGCCATGGTGGTGGGCTCGAGAGCGCAGGCCTTGGCCATCTCGGCGCCGCGGATTGCGGCCAGCGACACGGCCTCATCGGCGGTCAGTACGCCTGCGATCGCGGCGGCGGCCAATTCGCCGACGGAATGGCCTGCGACCAGGGTGTCCAAGGGCAATGGGGAACGCTTGTCGATCTCGTCATAGGCGAGCAGTGCCGAGGCGACCACCAGGGGTTGGGTGACCGCGGTGTCGGTGATCTCGTCCGCCGTTGCGGTGGTCCCCAGGCGTGCGATGTCGAGGCCTGTCAGCTTCGACCAGGTCGCGACCTGGTCGCGTGCGCCGGGTAGCTCAAGCCATGGCGTGAGCATTCCGACGGTCTGAGAGCCCTGTCCGGGCGCAAGCAAGGTGAGCACCTGATCAGAGAACACCCTATTTGCCCTCGACGAAGGTGTTGGACGCAATGAACCTTGGGCGACCCCTTTGTGGGATCCCCACAAAATTGCACAACAGCGTGCCTACATCGTCATCTCACCGACATCCGTTACACCGTTGTGAATTGATGCACAACCGTAGCTTTTACTCTTTGGAGCCTGTGACAGGAGTGACTGTAGGGAAAATTGTGCGCATGTCGTGTCTGACCCGTGCCAGTCTGCCGACGGTGGTTGCCACTCTCAGTACATAAGCATCACGGGGGTTCATTGGATCGCGACCAGTAATGTCCGAAATTCTCTTTAGTCGATATCTGACAGTATTTGGATGGACGAAGAGTTGCCGTGCACACGATTCGACCGACCCGCCGGAGTCCAGATAGGCGTCGAGAGTGGACGTCAGGGTGTCGCCACTTTTGGCGAGTGGCATGACCAGCGCATCGCTCAAAGTGGTCATGGCGGCCTGGTCGCCGAGCAGAGCGCGTTCGGGCAGGAGCTCGAGGGAGTGGACCGGACGGGGTGCACTGGGCCAGCCGGCGACCGCCTCGATGCCGGCCAGGGCGTCGATGGCGCTGGCGTGGGCGGCACCCAGGTTGGGCCTGGTCGGCCCGATGACCACAGGCCCGTCGGCAAAGAGGACCAGCAGGTCGGTGATGAACGGGTCACCGATCGTCACCGGACCGCTGACGATCGCGACGAGGAGACTGCCCTGGACCACCGACAGCGCAGCACGGTCATGCTGACGTGCGGTGTTGTGAACTGCAAGAGGAACCGAGACGTTGCGCTCGGGCGGCGGCATGCCCACGACGACGGTGGCGGTGGCTTCGGTGTCCCAGTTGAGCGCGGCCGCGCGGGACAGCAGGGTGGGGCCGGTGTCACCGCGGACCACGGCGTCGACCACGAGCGCCTCGAGCCGTGAGTCCCAGGCGCCGCGGGACTCTGCGGCGGACGCATAGATCGAGGCCGCGGCAAACCCGATCTCGCGGCCGTAGCGCAGGACGGCTTCGGTCAGCGCGCGGAGCTGCGCGTCGTTGCGGGCGAGGAGCGGCAGCCACTTCTCGAAGAATTCCATCGCGACCCGGACCATCTCGACGGTCTGCAGCAGGCTGATCCGGCGGGCGAGGTCCTGGGGCACCACCTGGAAGGCCTGCACGGTGAACTTGACGTTGCCTTCGGGATCCTGCAGCCATTCGACAAAGTTCACGACCGCGGTCTGGACCACGAGTTGGACGCCGGCCCGCTGACCCGCTTCGAGATCCTCGAAGTAAGGCAGCTGGTCTTGCATCGAATGGACGGCCTCGGTGGCCAGCCGTCCGCTGTACTGCTTTACGCGGCGGAGCAGGGTGTCCGGCAGGGCGTCGTGAACATTCGCCGGTGCAGGGACATGGGCGCCGCGCGGGCCGAAGAGATCGCCTACGGGCTGATCACCCGTACGGGACTCAGTCATGGCTTCAATCTATGTCAGTCCGGTGCACGATTGGGACATGTCGACCGCAACGCACCGACCGCCCACCCGTTGTACAACGGATGGGCGGTCGGTGTGGTGCGAAGGATCAGGCGCCGGGACCGGGATCGCTGGTCTGCTTCGGGGCAGCCAGTACATCTTCGATCTGATACTTCTCAGCGGCCTCGGCGGCAACCTTGATGTCGATGTGACCCTCGCGGGCGAGTGCCGAGAGGACACCGACCGCGATGGATTCACCATCGACGTTGAAGTAGCGGCGTGCGGCCGGTCGGGTGTCGGAGAATCCGAAACCGTCGGTGCCCAGGGTGAGATAGGTGCCCGGGACCCAGGCGCGGATCAGCTCCGGGACACCCCTCATGTAGTCGGTCGCCGCAACGAACGGTCCGGAGGCATCGGCAAGGACCTCCGTCAGGTAGGGCTGCGGATGGCTGCCTGCCGGTTCACGCAACGCTGCCTTCTCGTACTCGACCCCGTCACGGGCGAGCTCGCCCCAGGACGTCACCGAGTAGATGCTCGCTCCGACATTCCAGTCATCGGCCAGCAGCTGCTGTGCCTTGAGGGCGCTCGGCATTGCGACACCCGAGACCAGGATGTTGGCCGGGTACTGCTTGCCCTCGGGAGCATCGGCGAACTGGTAGATGCCCTTGAGAACGCCTGCGACATCAAGGTTTTCGGGCTGCGCCGGCTGTGTGATCGGCTCGTTGTAGATGGTGATGTAGTAGAAGATGTTCTCGGGATCTTCGCCGTACATCCGCCGCAGACCATCGGAGATGATGTGCGCCAGCTCGTAACCGAACGCGGGGTCATACGCCACTGCCGCCGGGTTGGTCGATGCCAGCACGAGTGAATGACCATCGGCGTGCTGCAGACCCTCACCGGTCAGGGTGGTGCGTCCGGCAGTGGCGCCGAGCACGAATCCGCGGGCCATCTGGTCGGCCGCGGCCCACAAGCCGTCGCCCGTGCGCTGGAACCCGAACATCGAATAGAAGATGTACAGCGGGATCATCGGCTCATCGTGGGTGGCATACGAGGTGCCGACCGCGGTGAACGAGGCCGTGGATCCGGCTTCGTTGATGCCCTCGTGCAGGATCTGGCCCTGCGGGCTCTCCTTGTAGGCCAGCATGAGTTCGGCGTCGACCGAGGTGTACAGCTGGCCGTTGCGGTTGTAGATCTTGAGCGTCGGGAACCAGGAGTCCATACCGAACGTGCGGGCCTCGTCCGGGATGATCGGCACCAGGCGCTTGCCGATCTCCTTGTCGCGCATCAGTTCCTTGAAGATGCGCACGATGGCCATCGTCGTGGCGACCTGCTGCTTGCCCGAACCCTTGCTCGCGAGCTTGATGGCACCGCTGGTGTCGGGCTTGAGCACCTTGCTCTTGGTGCGCCGCGCCGGCAGGAACCCACCCAGTTGCTTACGGCGATCGAGCATGTACTCGATCTCCGGTGAGTCGGCCCCGGGGTGGTAGTACGGCGGCAGGTACGGATCTTTTTCGAGCTCGGCATCGCTGATCGGGATGCGGGTGCTGTCCCGGAAGTCCTTGAGATCGTCGAGGGTCAGCTTCTTCATCTGGTGCGTGGCGTTGCGGCCCTCGAAGTGCTTGCCAAGTGTGTAGCCCTTGATGGTGTGGGCCAGGATCACCGTCGGCTGTCCCTTGTGGGCCATCGCCGATGCGTACGCCGCGTGGACCTTGCGGTAGTCGTGGCCACCACGCTTGAGGCCCCAGATCTCGGCGTCACTGAGGTCTTTGACCAGTTCTTTGGTGCGCGGATCGCGACCGAAGAAGTGTTCGCGGACGAACGCGCCGTCGTTGGCCTTGTAGGTCTGGTAGTCGCCGTCGGGGGTGCTGTTCATGAGATTGACCAGCGCACCGTCGCGGTCCTTGTGCAGGAGCGAGTCCCACTCGCGGCCCCAGATCACCTTGATGACGTTCCAGCCCGCGCCGCGGAAGAACGACTCGAGTTCCTGGATGATCTTGCCGTTGCCACGTACCGGCCCGTCGAGACGCTGCAGGTTGCAGTTGACCACGAAGGTCAGGTTGTCGAGACCTTCGGTGGCGGCGACATGCGCCAGGCCACGCGACTCGGGCTCGTCCATCTCACCGTCGCCGAGGAATGCCCAGACGTGCTGATCCTCGGTGTTCTTGATGCCGCGATCGTTCAGGTAGTGGTTGAAGCGCGCCTGATAGATGGCGTTCATGGGACCCAGGCCCATGGAAACCGTTGGGAACTGCCAGAAGTCGGGCATCAACCGCGGATGCGGGTACGACGGCAGGCCGCCGCCTGCGTGGGAGTGCTCCTGGCGGAAGCCGTCCATGCGGGTTTCGTTGATGCGGCCTTCGAGGAAGGCGCGGGCGTAGATGCCGGGGGAGGCGTGGCCCTGGATGAAGATCTGGTCGCCGCCGCCTGCGTGTTCCTGGCCGCGGAAGAAGTGGTTGAAGCCGACCTCGTAGAGCGCAGCGGACGACGCGTAGGTGGAGATGTGGCCACCGACGCCGACGCCGGGACGCTGGGCGCGGTGCACCATGACGGCGGCGTTCCAGCGGATGAATGAGCGGAAGCGGCGCTCGACCTCTTCGTCGCCCGGGAACCAGGGCTCGTTCTCGGTCGGGATCGTGTTGACGTAGTCGGTGGACGTCAGGGACGGGATCGACACCCGTTTCTCACCGGCTCGTTCGAGCAGCCGCAGCAGGAGGTAGCGGGCCCGGCCGGGCCCGGCATGTTCGAGGAGTCCGTCGAATGAATCGAGCCATTCGTCTGTCTCACTCGGGTCGATGTCGGGGAGGTAGGACGCAACACCTTCCCGGATGACCCGTACTCGGGCCTGGTTCTTTGGTGCGTGAGTGCTGTCAGTCACTGCGTGCTCTTTCTCCTCGAGTCACTCGGCAGCGGTGGCTGCCGTAACGGGATCGACCCGCCGGAACCGGGGTGTGGTTCGGCGTTGTCTCAATCGTGCCGCAAGTGATGTGCGTTGGCATCGGTGTGCGGCAAAGTAACCCTACCCACGGGCGTTTCGTCGCCGGTTTGCGCGCTCGTCGTGCAGTATCTGGACTGTGAAGGTTTGGGGTGTGGCCGTCGTTGCGGTAATCGGATTGGGCGTTTGCGGGTGCGCGACCACGATTGACGGCTCGAGTTCTGTCGATGGTGGCCAGGTGTCCGCGTATCGGAGTGACATTTCAGTGGCCGCGGTGCAGTCGCAGGCCGCCGAATCGTCGCGACGCGCGCAAGCGGCCAGAAATCTCACGCTGGAATTGTGTTCGCAGTTCACCACCACCGTGGTGACCATGCTGAACAGTTACAACGACTTCGTGACCAAACTCAATGAAGTGCAGTCCTATTCGGCAGTCGGTGGCGCCGCACAAGTGGCCATCGATCAGCTCAAAGCCGGTGAGCAGGCGATCAACACCAAATTGGTGCCTGACGTGGAGCCCTCGGTGGGCCGACTCGTACGCGCATTCTTCGTCAGAAATCAGGAGTTGGTGCGCGCCATCGAGGGCCAAAATCAGTCCGGACTGAACGATCCGGCGGCTCGCTGGATCGAGTCTCGGAACAAGGCGGTGGACGCTTGCGGGCAACTGTCCAGTTGAAAAAGCGGCATTCGGCTTGCAACTTGGGGGTTTACCCTGTTCGCTTGAGTGATCAAAGTGGGCACGGAGCGTGTTCACCCATTTTTTTGACAGGAGGTCGTCGCGTTGGTTGCCGCTTCAGATGGTGATCGTGCCCAAAAGCTGGGAGTGACAGCGGGCATGATTGTGCAAGAACTGGGGTGGGATGAGGACACCGACGACGACTTGCGCGGCCTCATCGAAGACACCATCGACGCTGAGATGGTCGACGAGGACTCGGACGAGGTCATCGACATGGTTGTGCTGTGGTGGCGCGACGGTGACGGAGATCTGGTCGATGCGCTGATGGATGCCATCACGCCCCTCGCCGACGACGGCTTCGTTTGGGTCTTGTCCCCGAAGACCGGGGCTGACGGCTACGTCGACCCCACAGAAGTCGCAGAGGCGGCTCCTACCGCAGGGCTCACCCAGACCAGTGCCGTCAGTTTCGGTGAATGGCTCGGGTCACGTTTGGTCCAACCGAAGACGCGGGTCGGCAAGAGAGCATGACTTCCTCTCTCGGTCGGGAGCTCGAGGTGGGAACCGAGGCTCCCGACTTCAGCCTGCGTGATCAAAACAATCAGGTGGTCAGTCTCTCCGACTACCGCGGCAAGAAGAACGTTCTGCTGGTGTTCTTTCCACTGGCGTTCACCGGAACCTGCGAAGGCGAACTGAGCATGGTCCGGGATCGGTTGCCGTTGTTCTCGAACGAGACTTCCGAGTTCGTTGCGGTGTCGGTTGGCAGTTCGCCCACACACAAGGTGTGGTCGTCGGCTCAGGGATACCTGTTCCCGATCCTGGCCGACTTCTGGCCGCACGGCGAGGTGGCCCAGGCCTATGGGGTCCTGAACAAGGACAAGGGCTACCCGAACCGCGGAACATTCGTCGTCGACAAGACCGGAATCATCACTTTTTCGGAAATGATGGATCCCGGTCAGGTCCGTGACCAGTCGCTTTGGGAGAAAGCTCTGGCCACGCTAAATTCTTGAGTGTGTCCGGCACCTTCGGGTGATCGGATGGGCGGCGAGTCCGAATGTTTTCTCTCGCCGTCGCGGCTGGCGAACTCGCCTTCGTTCAGCCGCCATGCGCGTATAGCTCAGCGGTAGAGCTCTGGTCTTACACACCAGCGGTCGGGGGTTCAAATCCCTCTGCGCGCACCGACATCGAACAACGGGCAAGCTCGCTCACAGTCCTCACACCCGCTCGCTCTGTAGCGCGAGCGAATGTGAGAAACGCGAGCGGCGTCAGCTTTCTTCTGTTTTCTGGCCGAATCGGCCCTGCACGGTATCGAGGATCGAGATCCCCTGTGCGACGACCGAGGTCGCCAGTTCGTTGACACCCTGCGCCCCGTTGAACACGGTGAGGTTGGCGCCGGCCAAACCCTTGGACACCGCTTCGACGAGTTCGGGCAGCTGCTCGATCAGCAGCTGGTCGAGGGAGATGCGGTCGTTCTCGGCCGCGGCAGCGGACTGGATCCTGATGGCGGCGGCCTCGGCTTCGGCCAGGATCCGCGTGCGCTGTGCGTCGGCCTCGGCAGGTTTGATCACCTCGGACAGAAGCTGACGCTCGCGCAGCTCCGCCGTGGTCTGAGCCAATTTGGTCTGTTCCGTGGTGATCTCCTGGGTCACGCGGGCCTGGGCGAGTGGACCGGCCTGAGCGGCTTCGGCGTTGGCCTTGTCGGTCTGGGACTTGATCTCGGCCCGCTTGAGGGCGGTTTCGCGCTCGTAGTCGGCCTGCGCCCGTGCAGATTTCTGCTGAGCTTCGACGGCTTGCTGCTCGGCAGCTGCCTGGGCGACCGCGGCATCGCGCTGCACCCGCGCGACCTCGGGGGCGGCGAGCGACTTGATGTAACCCGAACCGAGGTCGTCGATCGACTGGATCTGGAAGGAGTCGACCTTCAACCCGATCAGGGTCAACTCGCGCTTCGAAGCATCGAGAACTTGCCGGGCCAGCGTGTCGCGTTCACGAATGATCTGCTCAACGGTCATCGAACCGACGATGGAGCGCAGATGTCCCGAAAAGATCTGCCCGGTCAACTGATTCATCTCGTTGGATTGTTCGGAGATGAATCGCTGTCCGGCGTTGACAATCGATTCCGTGTCCGACCCCACCTTGTGTGCGATGACCGCGCGGACCTTGAGCTGGATGCCCTGGGTGGTCACGCAGGTCTCTTCGATGGCGGCCTCATGCATCGCCAGCGACAGGTAACTGACGCGGCGGAAGAACGGCATCACCCACTTGCCATGACCGATGATCACCAGGAATGGCGCGTTCTCGTCGTGCGACTTCTTTCCGGAGATGATCATCGCCTCGTCGGGTTCGGGCACGTGATAACCGAGCATCTGTCGTCCTGCTTTCAGTTGTATTCACCAGTTGTCTTGGCGTGCAGCCGCATCCGGCGTTGGGAACCATTTTTCGACGATCAGGCTCCCGTCGTCGGTCCTGTCGATCACCAAGATGCTGTCGCCGCGAGCGATGTCGATCGACGACGTCGCGACAAATAGTTGGCTTGCGCCACTCACGTTGAGGACGACCTCACCATATCCACCGGCCTCGATGGAGAGGTACACGGTGCCGAGCTTGCCGACCATCGGATCCACGGGCGCCGTGACTCTGGGACTCAGCGGTTCTTGCGCAATTTGAAGAGCTTGATGCCGTTGGCAATCGCGACGACGGGCCAGCAGATGATGGCCACCCAGACGCTGAGGCTGTGCTCGCCGTTGGCGATGTCGTAGATCGCAAGGGCGGTCAAGAGAATCGAGACGATCAAGACGATCACGAGGAGGTTCTTGGTGAGCGAGGCGCTCTTCGCCGAATCAGTGGTGGTCACGGGTCGAATATAGCCGGGGTGATGACTTCATTCGATGTGAATTGTCGCGGTGACCGTGACGTCCGAGTTCAACGAATTGGCGATGTAACACTCGTGGTGGGCCTGCTCGACAAGGGCCAGAACGTGATCGGGGTCCGTGCCAGGCACCACCCGGACGGTCGGAGAGAGTTCAATCGTGCCGATGCGGATCGGTGTGTCGGCATCGTCCATTGCCGCGGAGGCATCGTCCTCGTAGCCGAGGACATCGATTCCGGCGCGAGCGGCAACGGCAAGGAATGACAGCAACTGACATGAACTCGCTGCCAGCACAACAAGTTGTTCAGGATTCATCAACTGTTCGCTGCCCCGGAAATGCGGATCGGCGCTCAGTCCGATCCTGTCGACAGCTGGTGGCGTCACTCCCCGGTGATCTCGCGAATATGCGCGATATCCGCTGCCGGTCGAACCCTGCCAGACGAGATGCGATGAATACGTGTGAGTCGCCATGAGTCACCGTAACTTCTGAGCAGAACACGAAGGTGATTGTGTTGTGGTCGTGGAGAACATTGTGGGAGGCCGGGTCGACAAGCTCGGGCTCTGGGAGAAGCGCACCGAGTGGCCCTTGGCAATCGTTGCTGTGATCTTCCTTGTCGCCTATTCGATGCAGGTTCTGGCCCGCCCGGAGGGGATGGCCGAACGCGCGCTGTCGGCGGTGGTTGCGGTGACGTGGCTGGCGTTCGCCGCGGACTACGTTTGCCGACTGCTGTTGTCTACGCAGCGTTTTCGGTGGTTCTACCGGCACCTCATCGACCTTGCTATTGTCGCCTTGCCCATCCTGCGGCCGCTGCGACTCCTGCGGCTGGTCATCTTGATCGGCGTATTCCAGAAGGTGGTCGGGGGTGTCATCCGAGGACGGGTGATCATCTACACGGTGGCCAGTGCGATCCTGCTCATCTATGTTGCGTCGCTCGCGATTCTGGAAGCCGAGCGATCTCATGCCGACGCAGGAATACGGTCATTCGGCGAGGCGCTGTGGTCGTCGATCACCACTGTGACGACAGTCGGATATGGCGACTACGCGCCGGTTTCGTCAACGGGCCGAGTCATCGCGGGACTCTTGATGATCGGAGGGATCAGCCTGATCGGTGTGGTCACCGCTACGTTGGCATCCTGGATCGTGCAACGGGTCGCGGAAGAGGATACGGCCAACCAGGCGGCAACCGCGGCGCATATCGATCTGCTCCGGAGTGACGTCGCGGAGCTCAAGGTGTTGCTGGCGGCCGCGATTCCCGTGCCACTGCCGGATGGCGCCGCGGCAGCCGACCCGAACTCTGATCAGGCATTGCGATAACGCTCGGCGGTCTTGAGGTGGAAGTCTGCGACGATGCGGCATTCGGTGCGTAATTCGGCTGGGGAGATGATCGTGAAGTCGGCGTCGAAGGCGTACAGCCAGCGGGCAATTGACGTCAGTGACTTACCGAAGAGCGACACCTCGCAGCTGTTGACATCACCTGACTCGACCTCGCCCCAGGCGGCATCGACCATCTCCGCGACCTGTTCGAGTGGACTGTGGATCCGAACGCGGGCAGTGGACTGGCGGTACACCGACCCGATGCTGCTGGCGATGAACGCCGCAGCGCCGCCTTCGGGGAGTTCGCGTGGTGTGAAGCGGGGACCGGTCGGGATCTTCGGGGTCATTCGATCGACGCGGAATGAGCGCCAGTCGTTGCGCCCGAGGTCCCAGGCCAGCAGGTACCAGCGTAATCCGCTGCGCACCAGCCGATAAGGTTCCACCTCGCGGCGGGTCTCGGCGCCGTCGCGGGCACGGTAATCGAAACGCAGGCGTTCATGACGATGGCAGACAGCCGCCACGTCGGACAGGACGGCCGCCTCGACCTGGGACACGTGTGTCCGCATCGGGGTGGCATCGATCTGGAGGGAATCGAGCCGGTGCCGAAGCCGAGATGGCATCACCTGCCGCAACTTCGACATCGCCCGCGCTCCGGCTTCATCGAGCCCGGTGACCGATGCCGTGGCTCCGGCTCCGAGCCCGAGCGCCACCGCCAGGACCTCTTGGTCGTCGAGGAGTAACGGAGGCATCTCGGCGCCTGCACCGAGTTGATAGCCGCCGCCGACACCCACCGTGCCGTCCACCGGATAGCCGAGTTCGCGGAGTCGGTCGATGTCTCGACGGACCGTGCGGGTGGTGATGTTCAGGCGTTCGGCCAGATCGGCACCCGACCATTCTTTGCGGGTCTGCAACAGGCTCAGTAGGCGGAGCAGTCGCGCTGACGTGTCCAACATGCGTTTCACCATGCCAGATATTGCGGACCGTCTCTGTCCTCATTGCGTCGTAACTTCATGTCGACGCAGTTCGCGGGCAATTTCTGGAGGGACATGATGACAATCAGCACAGGTAAGGCAACGCCGGCGATCGAGGTCGCGGCACTGACCAAGACATTCAAACAGGGGAAGAACACGGTTGAGGCGGTCAAGGGAATCGACCTGACCGTGGCCGAAGGGGAGCTCCTGGCCCTGCTGGGCCCGAACGGGGCGGGAAAATCGACGACCCTACGCATGATCACCACGCTGCTGCGGCCGACCTCGGGTTCGGCCTGGCTCGCCGGTCACAACATCGCCGACGACCCCGACGCCGTCCGGCGCCAGATCGGTTACGTCGGACAGGGCAACGGTGGTGGCAACAATCAGCGCGTCCGTGAAGAACTCGTGACCCAGGGGCTGTGCTACGGCATGAAGAAGTCCGAAAGTGCCGCCCGTGCAGATGAATTGATCGGCGCGCTCGATCTGAGCGGCATGGAGAACAGGAAAGTCAGCACGCTCTCGGGTGGGCAACGTCGCCGCCTCGACATCGCCCTGGGAATTGTTCATCGGCCGCCGGTGATCTTCCTCGACGAACCGACCACCGGGATGGATCCGCAGAGCCGAGCCAACCTGTGGACGCACATCGAGCGACTGCGCGCCGAGACCGGAGCCACCATCGTGCTGACGACGCACTACCTCGAAGAGGCCGACACAATGGCCGAACGGGTGGTAGTCATCGACAAGGGCACCGTGATCGCCGACGACTCCGCGGCAGCGCTGAAAGACAAGCTGTCGGGCGACCGCATCGAGTTCACCGTCGACACGACAGCCGACGCTGACGAATTGGCCCGCCTGGCAACAAGTTTTGATCAGACACGCGGCGTGACGGTTGACGCGCTGACCGTGGGACTGCAGGTGGAAGGCGCCGATGTGATGCTGCCGAAGCTGATCGCCGCGGCCACCGAGCGGGCGATCACCATTCGAACGGCACAAGCGACCCGTCCAACCCTCGACGACGTCTTCCTGTCACTCACCGGGCGCAGCCTGCGCGAATCCGCAGCCGCCTGATCCACTGCATCCAAGGAGAATTCAGATGACAACAAACATTGTTCGAGACAGTTCGATCGTCCTGGTTCGCGAGCTACGCCCCACCATCCGTGACCCGTTCACGGTGATCTTCAGTCTGGTGCAACCGTTGATCCTGCTGGCATTGTTCGGACCGCTCCTCAAAGGCGTTCCGGGCGCAGCAGATTCGGGAAACGTCTGGAATTGGTTCATCCCGGGTGTTCTTGCGATGATCGCGATCTTCGGGACCTCGATGACCGGAGCCAACCTGCTGGATGAAATGCACAGTGGCAGTCATGAACGGATGCTCGTGACACCGCTGAGTCGCAGTTCGCTGTTGCTCGGCCGCGCTCTGAAAGAGATGGTACCGCTGGCGGCGCAGGCAGTGGTCATCCTCTTGATCGGATTGCCGCTGGGCTTTGACATCAACATCGGGGGAGCGGTGATCGGGATTCTGATCCTGGCCGTCTTCGGTGTCGGACTGGGGTCGTTGTCGTACAGCTTGGCTCTTGCTGTCCGCGAGCAGGATTGGGTGTTCTGGACCGTGCAGCAGACCCTGATGTTCCCGTTGCTGATCCTGTCGGGAACGATGCTGCCGCTCGACGACGCGCCGGGATGGATGCGGTTTCTGGTCAACATCAATCCGCTGCATTACGTCGTCGAAGCCGAACGGGCGCTGTTTGTCGGCGACTTCGACTTCTCGGTGATCGGTGCCGGCGCGCTCGCCGCTGTCCTGATGGCATGCGGCGGTCTGGTCGTGGGCATTCGGGCGATGGGCGCGGCCTCCCGAGCCTGACCCGGGGTGGGTCAGGTGAGGATGTTTGCGGCCTTGGCGGCGCGGAGCCAGTCGGGGAACTCGAAGAGCAGCCGCTGGTAGAGCTCGTCGTCGGAGACCTTGTCGATGTCGTCGAGGGCGAAGAAGCCTGCGTTGTCGACAACACGGCCGTCCATCTCATCGAGCTGTTCGAGTACGCCGTAGTTCGCCTTGCCGATACCGACGAACTGCCAGAAGACGGGGGCGTTAGATGCCGCCCGCATCAGTTCGCTGATCGGACCTTTCTTACGGAATCCACCGTCGGTGAAGAACAAGACCAACACCGGATGCCCCGGTGTCACCGAACTGAGGATTTCGTTCATGATCGGCAGTTCGTCGTTGGTGGCACCGATCTCGTCGTAGTCGAACCCGCCGTGCTTACCGTAGATGTGGAGGTACTCGCCGGTCCAGGCCTCGACGTTGCCGACGTTGATGTCCGGCACCCGTACGAAAGACTTGGCGTACATGTACGGCTCGAGCTGCCCGTCGTCGTCGATCTGGGTGGCCACGGCCAACATTCGCTCGACAACGCGGTGGATCACCTTTTTGGAGTACTGCTTGGCCATGCTCCCGGTCTTGTCGATGACGATGACGACTCGGGCGCGCACGCCGGTGGCGTTCTTGGAGAGCAATACCTTGTGGACTTCACGCTTGCGCATATCGAGGCGCTGACGCTTTTCGAGGGAAAGTTTCTCCTCACCCGCAACGTTTCTCACTTCTGGGTCGGTTGGTGGTGGTGTGGCCGGGGCGTCGTCGACGCTCACCCCGTGTTCGCGGACGAGATCGGCGAACCCGCGGTCCCATCCGGCGCTGACGTTCCGGATCTTCCATTGACCGCCGCGGCGGTAGACCTCACCGAGTACGGCCGCACGCTCGGTCGTGAGTCCACTGGCCGGCAATTCCACCGCGACGCCGGAGCCACTGGCGGCGACGGCGAGGTCGGGCAGCGAGGCCAGGCCCGCGGTGAAACCCTCATCGCACGCGACGGCGATGGCGATGGTGTCGATGTCGGCGGGGATCCGCGCGAGGTCGATCGAGAGTGTGGCGGTCCCGGTCAGGACAACCGCGCCTTCTGGGGAGGACGGTTGGTTGAAGAAGATGAAGTCGTTGTCGGTGCGCGTCTTGTGATTGCCTGCCAATTGGAAGGCCATCACATCGACCATGCCGGGTTGGGCTCCCGAGACCTCAACCGTCAAAGGGCCGGTACTGATCGGAGTGTTGGCGCCACGCGTCAGGGAGACCATCGGCCCATTATCTACAGCTCCGGAAGGTTCCCGCGCGGGACGCCGTCCTCAGGCGGCGGGTAGGCCCGCGAGCGGTTGCGTTGTGCGGGCCATGCCGTACCGGGTGCTCCAGGGGTATTCGCCGGTGGCGTCAGGCCACACCAACTGCCACGCCGACACCTCCCCGTAGACCGCTCGCGCGACTCTGAGATCGCTCGTGGTGAGTGCTTCGATCACCATCAGATCGAGATCGTCCGTGATGAATCCGGAGAGGCGTTCACCCGCAGTGAGTTTGCCCCCGGCCAGCGCGATCCGATGGCCGACGGTGTTGAGGATCGATCCGGCGATACCCGGCTCGAGCCCGTACACGATCAACTCGGGATGACCGAGGGACGTCAGTCCTGTGGTGTACGCGTGCGACGGAAAACCTGCCCCGGGGTTGGCGCGTACCGCGGTGACGGTCCAGTACCGCTTGGCGATGGCGCGATGGGCGAAGTCGACGGGATCGGACTGCAGGTGCATCGTGTCCTCCTGTGTCGGGTGGGGGCGATCTTCGGAGCCGATCGCGTATGCGGAGGACCCTAATACCCGGCTCCGACAATCGAATCGAGAAAGCGGTCAGACCGCTACGCCACTGACCGGATAGAGTTCGGCGGATGCGTGATGTGGCGGTGGTTGTCGGTGTCCTCGCGCTGATCAACGGGCTTGCGCATTTCACGTTTGACCACGCGATTTCGTTGTTCGTCCCACTCGGGGCATTCGGCTTGCTCATCTATGCCCGGTGGCGGGGATACGGCTGGGACGAGTTGGGGCTGGCCCGCAGTCAACACCGCAAGGGACTCAAATGGGCTGCGGCGATCCTGATCCCCGTTGCGGTCATCGCGATCGGGGGCGCGCTGCTGCCGTGGACCCGGTCCCTGTACTTGTCAGATCACTACGACACGGTGTCGGTGGCGCTGTGGGGTGCGTTTGTGATCATCCCGCTGCAGACGGTGATCCCCGAAGAACTTCTCTTCCGGGGTGTGCTCAACGCGGCCTTGACGCGGGTCGCGTCGGTACGGGTCGTCTATCTGGCGGGTGCGGGCCTCTTCGGGCTCTGGCACATCTCGTCGTCGTTGGGGTTGACCGAAGGCAACGGGGGCCTCACCGACCTGCTGGGGGCAGGGGTATTCGCTCGGATTGCCGGAGTGTTGGGAGCGGTGATCGTCACCGGCACCTCCGGGTTGATCTTCATCTGGCTACGACGACGAAGCGATAGCCTGTTGGCGCCGATGGCTTTTCACTGGGCGGTCAACGGCACCGGTGCACTCGGTGCGGCGTTGGCGTGGCATCTGGCGGGGTGAAGCTCTCACCGATAACGACAAAAGCCGGAACCAACATCGTGCTCGACTAGGGGCGGGCTGCCCACGGGTGCGCAATCTGTACAGCGCTGTGCGTTTCGTGGCTGTTGGCAAAGTCGTTCGGGCGGTTGACTTATAGGCGGAACATTCGAGAAATGAAGGAGAAACCATGGCGCCCCGCGTCAAACTCGTCCCCGATCTTGACAGCCTGTCTCCCGAGGCCAAGCAGGTCCTGGACGACTACGCCAAGAAGACCGGCGGTGAGTATTTCCAAATCGCGCAGACAGTCGATCACCCCTTTCGAGAGAAGGGAAGCGATGCGCATCACGAGTGGGTGAGTCAGTTCATCCGCGTCCTCGGGCTGAGCCCCGGCCTGCTGAAGGCATGGCTCGACAAGGACTGGTACATCGTTCGCGAGAGCCTGATTTCGAAGAAGGACCCGCAACTGGCCGAGTTGGTCGGCCTGGTCGTCGCGTTTGCCTTGGAGTGCCCGTACTGCATCGCATGGCATTCAGCGGCGTCACGGTTCGAAGGCGCCGAAGAGAGCTTGGTCGCCAAGATTCACACTTACGACGAGAATCGGGATGCATTCGACGAGCGCGTCCTTGCGGTCTTCGACTACTCGCGCAAGATTGCTCTGCATGCGTTCAAAGTGACCGATGAGGAAGTCGACAACCTGCGTCGCTGGTACTCCGATCCAGAGATCGCCGAGCTGACCGAGCTTGCCGCCCACATGTCCGCGCTGTCGAAGTTCTTCTCGGCACTTGACGTAGAGATCTGGTGACCATGACCATCGCAATTCTGGTGACCTTTTCCAGCGTCGCCGAACCAGAAGAACTCGGCGCGATCGCCGATGACTTTGCCGGGGCCCTTGGCGGCGTCGATGGACTGCTGAGTAAGACATGGCTCGAAATCGAGGGCGGTAGTGGAGGTTTCTACATCTTCCGGGACGACGCCGCAGTGGACGCCTATTTGACCGGCCCTCTGGTGGCTCAGCTCCGGACTCATCCGAAGTTCTCGGACTTCGACGTTCAGCGGTTCGGTCTTGACGAAAAACTCAGTGCTCGCACCAATGGGTTGCCGAAGTCCTGACAATGTTACATCCGAGCTGCCGGCGGCGAGACACCGTCGTCGGCAGTTCCGGTGTTTGTTACTGCGCCAGAACCTCTTTCGGGTATCTCCCAAAGGCGCTGCGGAACTCGGAGGCAAAGCGTCCGGGATTGTGGTGACCCCACCGTGCCGCGACGGTGGCCACTGTGATGCTCTCGAGGTCGGCCGCCGCCAGATCGTCGTACGCGCGCTGGAGTCGGACCTTCCGCACATATTCCATCGGTGTCATGTCCCGGTGTCGTCTGAATGCCACCTGTAGCGCTCGTGAACTCAAGCCGACCGACAGTGCGATGTCTCGCAGCGTGAGTGGATCTCCGGCATGCTCCTCGATGTACGAGACGGCGCGATCGACCGGTGGGCATGAGATGAACGGAACGCGTTCATCGCCCGAAACTCGAATCGCGGCCGGAAAGGCGTCGAGCAAGGCCGATGCTGTGGCCCGCGCAAGGTGAAACTCGGTGAGCGTGGGCAGCCTGCTGTCCACGAAGACTCCGGTCTGCGCAGCCATCACTGCAACCATGCGACCCCACGTCTCGATTGCAGGTCCGGACGGTTGCAGTTGCAATGAGAAGTCGAGACAGACCTTTTCGGCCGAGAGCCCACAGGACTCGGCGGCCACTTCGCGAGCCAGATCTCGGTGTATCACGACCTTGTACACAACGCTGTTCTTGCTCCAGTGCGTCCGGTAACGCTTACCCGCGTCGAGTACAACCGGCAGGAGGGGGTTGGAGACAACACCAACCGAATCGGCACTCACACCGATTCGGCCGGCGAGTGGATGGATGACCACGATGTGGTTGTCGTTCGGTTCGGGACGTAGATCAACGGCTGCCCCGCCGTAGGTCATCCTGTGCACCTGGACGCCGGGCATTGAGGTTGCTTGCGCTCTGGCGAGGAAGTCGACCACCCCATCGGGAAGTTCCATCCGGTGAGGTCCCAACGACTCGGTCAGGTGTTGGTGAACTTTGTCCGGGTCACAGGATTCGAATGTCCACGACGACGTATGTGCATGAACGGGATCTGCCTGAGCCTGCGAGAAGCCGAGTACAGCAGTCATGCCTCACCTTCAGAAGTAGAACGACGATCCATGCGAAATCTACTGAGCCCTGCGTCAACGGTCGAGAGTTGAGATCGACCAGATTTGAACCCGCACCTGGTTCGTGGAATGCGGGTGGCTGTGGATCAACACTCGTTCGCCCGCTCCCGGCGGTGTCAGAACCCGATGTTTCGTGGCCCGCAGGTATCCGTGTTGTTTACGTCGCCGGTGCGGGGTTGTACGGACTCTGGCATATCTCGTAGTCCCTCGGGTAGGAGCTGGATCGGCGCCCATTGCAGTCGGAGAATTACCCGAGAGGTAATCGACGTGACTACCTGCCGGTCGCCACACTCGAACACATACCCGACGAAGACAGGAAGCCCAAACCATGAGCGAGAGTTACGCGGTCGCCGTCCTCACCGACGTCTCCATGGGAGACGACATCGCCGAATACCTCCAGCGTATCGACAGCACCCTGGCGCCATTTGACGGTCGATTCATCATCCACGGAGGGCCGCCGACCGTCCGCGAAGGAACATGGACGGGCGACCTCATCATTCTGCGGTTCCCGACGTCGGATGGCGCTGCGCGCTGGTACGACTCGGATGCCTATCAGGCCATTGCCCCGCTTCGCGTTAACAATTCCCGCGGGACCCTCGCGACTTTCGAAGGTGTCGATCCGGACCACCGGGCAACCGACATTCTCGAGAACTGAGCCCGGGGGATCGGCGACGACGGATCAGTGCCCGAGGCGGTCTCGTCCCCCGGCGATCCGGGCCTCGTCCGGATACCAGCGTGCATACACGTCCGGATGGGCGCGGGTTCGGCTTTTCCAGGTGTTCGCACCGTATGTCGAATAGAGCGGATTGGCCGGATCCTGTTCGACGCCGCGGGCATTGGCGGCGAGTTCGTCGGGCAGGTCGACCGTGGGTATCACCGCATCGAGAGCGGGACTGAAGAAGTACGGAATCGACAGGCGCTCGCCCGCACCGGGTGGTGTCAGGACCCGATGTCTGGTGGCCCGCAGGTAGCCGTGGGTGGCCACCTCCAGCATCTCGCCGATGTTGACGACAAAAGCGCCGGGCAGCGGCGGTGCGTCGATCCAGCTCCCGTCGGAGGTCTCGACCTGCAGCCCCGAGGAACCCTCTTCGAGCAGGAGTAAGGTCAGCACTCCCGAATCCTTGTGTGCCCCAACACCTTGGTCGCCGGCCACCGCCGCAGCAGGCCGGGCCGGATAGCGCACCAGTTTGATCAGCGTCGCCGGGGCGTGCGCAAAGGTGTCGTCGAACAGTTTCGGATCGGCGGACAGCCCGGCGGCCCAATGACGCAACAGCCGAAGCGACACCAGTGACATGGCGGCGTCGTAATCGGCGATCGCCGAACGCAATTCGGGCAATGACTCGGGCCACTGATTAGGCCCCTGTAGACGCATGTAGCCCATCGCGTGATCAAGCGGGTCCCGGTCGGGGCCGATGTCGATCTGCTCGCGCCAGTCGACTTCGCCATTGGTGAACTCGCCACCGAGGCGGTTGTAGCCACGGAAGTGGCGACTGTTGATCATGGCGATCGACAGTTTGTCCTCATCCGGGAGCGCGAAGAAGGCGTGGGCGGCGGCCTGGACCCGGCTGATGAGTTGCGGGTCGACCCCGTGGCCGACGAGGTAGAAGAAACCGACCTCGTGGGTGACGGTACGAAGTTGTTGGCGGCCTTCGGGTGTATCGAGTTCGGCCAGATCGATCACGGGTAGCACACCGACAACGGTAGTCCGTCGCGCAATTCTCGCCACCCATGGATTCAGCGTGAACTCGAACAACAACTCAACCGCGCACGCCGCGAAGAGCAAGGGAGGGGTAGCCCACCGCCGACGTACTAGATCGAGAGGTCACCCGGCACCGGGTCACGCAAAACTTTGCCTGCGGCGGC
Organism: Williamsia sp. Y844; assembly: GCF_056786475.1. Taxonomy (NCBI): domain Bacteria; kingdom Bacillati; phylum Actinomycetota; class Actinomycetes; order Mycobacteriales; family Nocardiaceae; genus Williamsia; species Williamsia sp. Y844. Next base: position 31,920 of record NZ_JBXCJB010000001.1, on the reverse strand, counting down.
GAATTCACGGACCCGGGCGTTGTCCCAGACCTGCGCAGGCACGCCTCCGCCGAGGAGTGCGCGAGTCAGCGCGGGGGACCGGCCGATCTCGGTATCGCTGCCTGCGATCACGATGTTGCCGTAGCGCCGCCCCTTGAGCATGGCGGGATCGGCGATGATCACCATGTGCTCGAAGACCGTGCCCATGGTCGCGGCCTCGGCCCTCGCCAGGGTCAGGTCGCGGGTGTCTCCGCAGTTCACGACGTAGATGCCGCCGGGCGCCAATACCCGTCGTACCTGAGTCACGAACTCCAGGGTGGTCAGCTCCGACGGCGTCACGACTCCGGAGAACACGTCCCGGATGATCAGATCGCGGGTCGTGTCGGTCAGCGACTCGGTGACCTCGCGCGCGTCACCCGCACGCAGCCGCAGCAGGGGCGCGCGCGGCAGGTTGAACCACTCGCGGACCAGTTCGGTGAGCCGCTTGTCGATGTCGACCGCAACCTGCCTCGCGTCGGGGTAGGTCGCGGCAAGATAGCGGGCCATCGAACACGCACCGGCACCCAGGTGCAGTGCGCGCAGTCGCTCGGTGGTCGGCCAATGGTCGCCGATCAGTTCGGCCATCCACTGCATGTACTCGAAGTCGAGCATCGTCGGATCGGCCAGGTTGATATGCGAGCTCTGGGCGCCGTTGACGGTGATCATCCAGCCGTCGGTCAGGTGATCGCGGACGAGTTCACACGTGCCCGTGTCGATGGGGTAGATGCCCGGCTGCGGCCCGTCGGTTTCGCGTGCCGGTGCGGTCTTACGGGACTGCGTGTTCTTGCGCGATTTGGCCATCGACGTCAGTACACGTCACGCAGATAACGCTTTTCGCGTTTGAGGGTGTTCACGAAGTCCTCGGCGGCGTCGGTGTCGAGGCCACCGTGCTCGGCGACCACATCGTGCAGCGCGGCGTCGACATCCTTGGCCATCTGCGACGCGTCGCCGCAGACGTAGAGGTATGCACCTTGTGCGAGCCAACGGAACAGTTCATCGCCGTTCTCGCGCATCCGGTCCTGGACGTAGATCTTGTGTTCCTGATCGCGGGAGAACGCGAGGTCGAGGCGCGTGAGGACGCCGTCACGCTGGAACTGGACGATCTCGTCCTCGTACATGAAATCGGTGGCCCGGTGATGGTCACCGAAGAACAGCCAGTTGCGGCCGCGGGCGCCGCGGGCCTTGCGCTCGTAGAGGAACGACCGGAACGGCGCCACCCCGGTGCCGGGACCGATCATGATCACCGGTGCCGAGTCGTCGGTCGGCAATCGGAACGAGCGGTTCTTCGAGAGGAAGACACCTGCGGTTCCGCCTGCGCTGATCCGGTCGGCCAGATACGTCGAGCACTGTCCGCGTCGATCGCGCTCGGCGCTACGGTGCCGCACCGCCGCAACGGTCAGATGGACCATGCCGCGATGGGTCAGAGGACTCGACGAGATCGAGTACACGCGGTGGGCGAGCGGGCGCAACAGGTCGATGAGTTCGGTGGCGGAGATCTGCAGGGTCGGTTCGAGGTCGAGGAGATCGAGGACGTCCTTGCCCCACAGCCAGCCCTCGAGCGAGTCACGGTCTTCCGTCGACAGGATATGGACGAGTTCGGCGTCGCCGGAGTGATCGGCCATGTGGTTGATCAGCTCCCGCGTCGGCAACGAGATCTCGTAGTCGTGGGAGAGCAGGTCGATGAGTGTCGACTCGCCGGTTCGGGTGGTGATCATCTCTTCGGGGTCGGCGCCGATGCGCTCGATCAGCGCGGCCACCAACGCCGGATCGTTGACCGGCTTGATGCCGAGGCCGTCGCCGGCTTCGTAGTCGATGTCGCTGTCACCGAGATCGAAGACCACGTGGCGGACATCTTTGCGAGAGTCTGATCCGCGCAGGGGACGGTTCGCGACGAGTGTTGCGCCGTAGGGATTCTTGCGGGTCCAGGGGGAGCGTTTCGGTTTGTCGGCCCGTGGCAGAGAAGGGGTTTCGGTGGTGGCGGTCACAGCGTGCAGAATCTCCGGTGCATCAGTTGTCGTATCGAGTTCACGTAGCGCGATCAGAGCGCGGGCGAGTACATCCTCGCGGGTCGCGACGGTGGTTCCGGACGTCGACCCGGTGTCGTAGCCGGCAAGGAAGCCGGACAACCACAGCCGCTCGTCTCCGGTGAACTCGGCGTCATCGGGCAGGTTGGACGTTTTCATGGCCTGGCTGTGCTCTTTCGAAGTCTGCGCGTACGTGTTCACTGCGTCGGGCACCGCTGCTCCGTTGAAGCGGCACCAGACTGGCTAAGGGTACCCTCAGCTGGTGCTGGCGGCCGATCGCGTGGATCTAAGATGTGGCCGGTGAAGTCATCGGGAGTGCACCGCAGCACAGGGTTGGCGATCGGCTATCTCCTCGATCGTAGGTTCGGTGATCCGCGGCGATTGCATCCGGTGGCCGGGATGGGGATATCGGCGGGCAAGCTCGAACAACTCCTGTATCGCGATTCGCGGCCGGCCGGAGCGGCCTTCACCGCGGTCTGCGTGGGCACCGCGCTGGGTGCCGGAATCGTCGGCGGACGCTGCGGTGTCGTCGGAGTTGCGTTGGCCACGTGGGTTGCGCTGGGCGGATCGTCGTTGGCGGCCGTCGGCGACCGGTTGGCCGACGAGTTGGAAGCCGGTCACATCGATGGTGCCCGTGAGCTCATCCCGAGCCTGTGCGGCCGCGATCCGAACAGCCTCGACGAATCCGGGATGGCACGCGCGGCCGTGGAATCAGTGGCAGAGAACACATCTGATGCGGCGGTTGCGTCGCTGCTGTGGGGTGCGGTGGCGGGCGTTCCCGGCCTACTGGCCTATCGGATGATCAACACCCTCGACGCGATGGTCGGATACCGCAACGAGCGATACGAGAACTTCGGGTGGGCCGGCGCCCGGCTCGACGATGTTGCGAACTATCTGCCCGCGCGTGTGACCGCTGCGCTGGTGATAGCCATCGGACCGAATCGGCGACGTGCGGTGGCCGCGGTCCGGCGTGATGCCCGGGCGCATCCCAGCCCGAATGCCGGTGTGGTCGAGGCCTCGTTTGCCGGGGCGCTCGGTGTGTCGATCGGTGGGCGGACCGTCTACCGCCATCGGGTCGAGGATCGGCCCGTACTCGGCCAGGGGCCGGCGCCGGCCGCGGTGGACGTACGTCGGGCAGCGCAGCTGTCGCGACGCGTACAGGTGGGAGCGTTAGCGACCGTAGCGATCGGACAGCTTGTCGCTGCCATCCTGATCGGCCGTCGGACCCGAACCGATCACCCCGCCGCGAACCTCTGAATCGGCGCCACCGGTCGACGACGCAGCCAGCGCATCGCGGGTCTCGCGTCCACGTTCGCGGGGCTTCTTGGGGATCGTTCCTTCTTTGGCGGCGCGGCGTTGCTTGTACTCCGACCAGGCGAAGTAGCCCAACCCCAACGGGGCCATCACACCGAACGCGATCCACTGCAATCCGTATGACAGGTAGGGACCCGAATCGAGTTGGGGCAGATCCATGGCCCCGAGGCCGCCGGGTTGTCCCTCGTCGAGTTGGAGGTATCCGTTTGTCAGCGGGAGATCGACGGCGGCACTCAGGACCACCGGATCGATGGAATACACCTGCAGGGCACCGGCTTCGACACGTGGCTCGCGCCCGGGACTGGTGCCTTCGGCGGAACGGATCCGCGCTTCCACCGAGACCTCGTCGGTCGGCGGCGCCGCGATCGGTGGCAGGGCCGTGCCCTGTACGGGCGTCACATATCCACGATTGACGAGATAGGTGGCACCGTCGGTGCTCCGCAGCGGTGTGAGCACCTCGTATGCGGGGGCCCCGTCGATGTGGCGCAACCGGACGACGGCCTGCTGCTCGGGTAGGTAGGTGCCGGTCACCTGTACCTTGCGCCACTCCGAATCCTTGACCGGCTGGCCATCGTTGTACAGATCGGCGATCTGCACGGGGTCCGTGGTCTCGGCTTTGCGGAGCAGGTCGTTCTGATGTTCGGTGTTCGAGTTCTTGCCCAACTGCCAGGGCGCGAGAAGCCAGAAGCACGCCACCGCAAAAGCGACCACAACTACGGCGAGCAGAAGCCAGCCGGGCCGAAGGAAACTACGGAGGATGCGCACCCCTATACGGTACCGAGCGCATCGATGTGGCCCTCGACTCCCCATACCCGGCTTTCGAACCCTGCCGACCCACCTCGTCCTGGCTAGTCTTGGCGGGGTTGGCGTGCGGTCGGCGCGCCACGTCTTGGGGAGGCTCAAATGCGCGATCTGGTCTGTCGTAAATGTGGACAGAAGTTGTCCTTCGAGAACACGTTGTGCTTGAGCTGCAACAGCCCGCTGGGGTTTCATCTGCCGTCGCGCACCATGTTCACACTCGACGAGGACGCGACCACCGAGACCGATGGCGACGTCCTCGTCCGGTGTGCCAACTTCAAGCTGATCTCGTGCAACTGGTTGGTACCGCCGGTCGAGCCGGGTGCGAGCACACCTGACGGAGAACCGAATCCGTCGACGCTGTGCGAATCGTGCCGCCTGACGCGAACCCGTCCGGCCGACGAGGACACTGCTGCGATCGTGGCCTTCGGCACCGCCGAGACCGACAAACGACGCGTGATCCTGGAGCTCAGTGAGCTCGGTCTGCCCATCGAAGGCCGCGATGTCGATCCGCAGACCGGGCTGGCCTTCGATCTGCTCTCGAGCGCCAAGACGCCGGTGATCACCGGTCATGCCGACGGGGTGATCACCCTGGATCTCGCCGAGGGCGACGACGTACACCGCGAACAGTTGCGGGTGTCGATGGACGAGCCCTACCGGACCCTGATCGGGCACTTCCGCCACGAGATCGGGCACTACTACCAAATGGTGCTGGTCGGAACCGGTGAGCACCGACCACGCTTCGAAGAGCTCTTCGGCAACCCGGACGACGACTATCAGGCAGCCCTCGACCGGCATTACAGCCAGGGCCCGCCCGACGACTGGAAGAGCGACTACGTCTCGTCCTACGCGACGATGCACCCGGCGGAGGACTGGGCCGAGACCTTTGCGCACTATCTCCACATCCGCGACACCCTCGACACCGCGGCCGCGTTTGCGATGGCACCTGCGGGCGCGACACTCGACAGCGTGCTGGTGGGGGATGTGGGGTTCGATCAGATCATCGATCTGTGGCTACCGCTGACCTGGGCGCTGAATCAGATCAACCGGTCGATGGGACACCACGATCTCTATCCGTTCGTGCTGCCCGCGAAGGTGCTCGACAAAATGCGGTTCATCCACGGACTGATCGCGCCTGCCGCTCTCTGATCCCTATACGCGGCTGCGTACCCAATCGAGGAGTCCGGGCATCGCGGCCTCGATCTGGGTCCGCACCGTCCGGAAGTCGTCGTCGCTGCCGTAGTACGGATCGGCGATGTCGACGTCATCGGCGTCGGGATCGAAACTGCGCAGCAGCCGGGTCCGGTCGCCGGCGCCCATCTTGTGCAGGGCTGCGGAGTGGCCGCTGTCCATCGCGATCAGCAGGTCGGCGTCGAGATGTTCGGGGCCCACTTTTGCTGCGGTGTGTTCGTCGTCGTAGCCGGCCGACGTGAGTTCGGTGCGAGCGCGGGCATCGGCCGGCTCGCCGACGTGCCAGCCGCCGGTGCCCGCACTGGTCACACGCACCTTGTCGTCCAGGCCGGCGTCCTCGAGCGCCCGCCGGAAGATGTTCTGCGCCATCGGTGAACGGCAGATGTTGCCCGTGCAGATAAACGTGACGTGCAGTGGTTCAGCCATGGATCAGCTTCCTCAATTGGTCAACCGAGTCCACCGTCCAGGCGGCATCGGCGCCTTCATCGCCGACCGCGTAACCCCAGTCCACGAAGATTGCCGGAATCCCGAACTGCGCCGAGCCGTGGACGTCGTGGGAACGGTCACCGATGATGACCACCGGGTGGGCGGCGACATCGGTGATCCCGAGTGAGCTCAGGGCGTGGGCGATCACGTCGGACTTGCTGCGCCGGCTGCCGTCGTCGGATGCCCCGGCGATGTATTTGAAATGTGAGGCGAGGCCGAAATGCTCGAGGATCGCCCGGGCGGTGCCCTGGTTCTTCGAGGTCGCGACGGCCATCAGTCGACCGGACTGCGTCAGGTCGGCCAGCAGGTCGGCCATGCCGTCGAATACCGAGTTCTCCAGCCAGCCGGTCTCGACGTAACGCTCCCGATAGGCGGCCATCGCGGTCTCGATATCGGCGTCATCGAGGTCCATACCCCGCAGACTGTCGATCATGGGTGGTCCGGCGAGTCCGGCGACCAACGCCGGATCGGGCTCGGGTGCTCCGACCACGGCGAGCGCATGCCGGAAACTCTTCTCGATGCCGTCGAACGAATCGGTGATCGTGCCATCGAGGTCGAACAGCAGAATGGTCGCCGGATCGGCCGGGTCCGGAAGGTCAGGCCTGTTGCTCAAACTCACCACTCCATCCTGCCCGTAGGCTCGACAACTGTGAAATCGGACGAGCTGACCGACCTGGGTCGCCATGGCGACGCAGATGCCCAACCAGGCCTGATCGACTTCGCGGTCAACGTCCGCGGCGACACCCCGCAGTTCGTTCTCGACGCGCTGGCGAGGCGGCTCGGTGACCTGGCCGGCTATCCCAGCGCCGATGACCAGCAGCGGGCCGTCACGGCGATTGCCGGGCGTCACCACCGCGATCCGTCCGAGGTGTTGTTGCTCGCCGGTGCCGCCGAGGGTTTTGCGCTCCTGCCCGAGCTGGCCCCGCGCCGCGCGGCACTGATCCAGCCGTCGTTCACCGAACCCGAGCGCGCGCTGCGTGCTGCCGGAATCGCCATCGACCAGGTGGTGTTGCCGTCGCCCTGGACTCTGGACCCGGAGCTGGTGCCCGAGGATGCGGACCTCGTTGTCCTGGGCAACCCCACGAATCCGACGTCGGTGCTGCATCCCCGCCAAACCATCGAGGCGTTGCGGCGCCCCGGCCGGGTCATCGTTGTCGACGAGGCGTTTGCCGACGTGGTGCCCGGTGAGCCGCAGAGCCTGGCCGGCCACCGCGGCGACGACATCCTGGTCTTGCGCAGCATCACCAAGACGTTTGCACTGGCCGGGCTGCGGGCCGGGTACTTCCTCGGATCGCCCGATCTCCTCGAGCGGTTGGGGCGCCGACGACCACATTGGCCGCTGGGCACCCTGCAACTGGCGGCGCTCGAGCTCTGCGCCGGTGACGTGGCAACCGGTTACGCCGACGCCGAAGCGGTTTCGGTTGTCGATCAACGTGATTGGATGATCATCGCGCTGACTGCCGCTGGGGTCGAGGTGGTCGGCGAGCCGTCGGCATCGTTTGTGACGATCGCGGTGGCCGACGGTACCGCGCTCAAAGAGGCTCTGCGGGATCATGGTTATGCGGTCCGCAGCTGCGCCAACTTCGTCGGGATGGATGCGAACCATCTACGGCTCGCGGTCCGGGACCGCACGACTGTCGACGGATTGGTCGACACGATCAGAAAGGTGCTCGGGTGACGGCTACAGGAACGACGGATATGACGACATTGGCCGACGTGATCGGGATTCTCGAGCGCGCATACCCGATCCGGCTGGCGGAGAGCTGGGATTCGGTGGGCCTGGTCTGCGGCGACCCGGATGATGCCGTCACCTCGGTGCTGTGTTGTGTCGACGTCACCGACGCGGTGGTCGAGGCGGCCTTGGAGTCCGGTGTGGATCTTGTTGTGGCCCACCACCCGTTGCTCCTGCGCGGGGTCGACACCGTCGGTACCCACACCCCCAAGGGCAGGCTTGTGCACCGCCTGATCAAGGGCGGTTGTGCCCTCTACACCGCGCACACCAACGCGGATTCGGCAAACCCCGGTGTCTCCGACGCCTTGGCCGCGTTGCTCGGGCTCATCAACGTGCGACCGCTGGACCCCAAACCCGCGGAGGCGATGGACAAGTGGTCGGTGTTCGTTCCGGCCGGCGATGTAGTGGCCGTCCGCGAGGCGATGTTCGACGCCGGAGCCGGTGAGATCGGTGAGTACAGCCACTGCTGTTGGAGCACCTCCGGTACCGGTCAGTTCCTGCCGGGTGCGGGCGCCGATCCGGCGGTCGGGGAACGTGGCGAGGTGACGCAGGTGGCCGAGGACCGTGTCGAGATGGTGTCGAGCCGCCGGGTTCGCGAGCGTGTGCTGACCGCGCTGCGCGCCGCACACCCGTATGAGGAACCGGCCTTCGACCTCATCGAGTTGGCACCCGCTCGCGGCGACGAGGGCCTGGGACGGGTGGGTGAGCTCGGTGAACCGATGAGCCTGGCCGCGTTCACGGAACAGGTTGCGCGGGCTTTGCCGTCCACGACTGTGGGAATCCGCGCCGCCGGTGACCCGGAGATGACCATCACAACGGTGGCGGTCTGCGGAGGCGCCGGTGATTCGATGCTGGCCACGGCCCGCGCGGTGGGCGCGGACGTCTACGTCACCGGCGACCTGAGGCATCACCCGGTCGACGAACACCTGCGCGGCGGTGGTCCTGCCCTGATCGACGCCGGTCATTGGAGTACCGAGTTCCCGTGGTGTGAGCAGGTCGCCGGTCTGCTCGCCGACGCCGTCCCCGGACTTGCCACCGGCGTGTTCGCCACTCCGACAGATCCATGGACAATTCATCGGAGCGGCCACTGAGGCGCGGTACCGCGTACGGTTGCAAAAATGTCATCACCGGCGCTTGACGGCGCCGAACGACTTGTTGATCCGGCCCGTGGGACCGGACAGTAGAGGAATGAAGGAACACTGGTGAAAGCAGATCCGGCCGACCAACGATTGATGTTGGACATTGCCGATGTCGATGCGGAATTGCATCGAATCGAACACCGGCGGTCCACGTTGCCCGAGATCGCCGAGCTCGATCAGCTCGCGCAGCAGCTGAATACCCAGCGTGACGAGGCCGTGCGGGCTCAGATAGCTGCAGAGGACCTGCACCGTGAGTCCCGGCGGCTCGACAACGAGATCATGTCGATGTCGATGCGTGAAGAGAAGGACAATCAGCAGTTGGCTGCGGGTTCCTTGCCCGCCAAACAACTCAGTGAGCTGTCGCATGAGGTCACCGGGCTGATTCGTCGTCGCGCATTGCTCGAGGACGAGCTGCTCGAGGTGATGGAACAGCAGGAAGCCGTCGGTGCGGACGAACAGCGGGCCTCTGCCATGACCAACCACACCGAGCGGCAGATCGCAGAAGCCACCGCCCGACGTGATGCGGCGTTGGCGAAGATCGACCAGGACATCGCCGCCGCGCGGGAGAAGCGGGCGGCGCTGACCGCCAACGTGAACCCGGATCTGATGGCCGTCTACTCCAAGCAGGTCTCGCAGGGACGGATCGGTGCCGGACTGCTCCGGGCCGCCCGCTGTGGCGCCTGCCGGATGGAACTCGATCGGGGTCTGCTCAGCCGGATCAACGCAACCCCGACCGACGAGGTCGTCCGCTGCGACGAGTGCGGCGCCATCCTGGTGCGTACCCACGAGTCGGGTTTGGCTTCTTCGTGAGAGTTGTTGTCGAGGCCGACGGCGGTTCGCGGGGCAACCCGGGACCGGCGGGCTACGGCGCGGTGGTGTTCGACGCCGACCGCGCCTCGGTCCTGGCCGAACGCAAGGAGGCCCTCGGTATCGCGACCAACAACGTCGCCGAGTACCGCGGGCTGATCGCCGGTCTGGCCGCGGCCGAGGACGTGGGCGCCGACGAGGTGTCGGTCCGGATGGATTCGAAGCTGGTCGTCGAGCAGATGTCCGGTCGCTGGAAGATCAAGCATCCGGACATGATTCCGCTGGCCGCGCAGGCGAAGGCGCTGGCGTCGGGATTCTCGCGCGTCGACTACACCTGGATCCCACGGAACCAGAACTCTCACGCCGACCGCCTGGCCAACGAGGCCATGGACGCCGCGGCCGCGGGCGAGCAGGTAGCCGTGGTGACCGAGAAGCCGGTTGAGAAGCCTTTGAAGCCGGCACCCAGGGCGCCCGGATGGAACGGTGCGATGGGTGCTCCGACGCGAATGTTGTTGCTACGACACGGGCAAACCCCGTTGTCGGTGGAGCGGCGTTACTCCGGGCGCGGTAACCCGCAACTGACCGAACTGGGCCGCGATCAGGCGGCCAGGGCGGCCAAGCGACTGTCGACCCGGGCGCAGACCGCGGCCGAGCCGGACGGTATCTCGGCCGTGATCTGTTCCCCGCTTGGGCGGGCCCGCGACACCGCCGAGGCCGCTGCGCAGGCACTGGGTCTGTCGGTCACCGTGCACGACGGTCTGATCGAAACCGACTTCGGTGACTGGGAAGGGCTGACCTTCGCCGAAGCCGCGGATCAGGATCCCGACCTCCACAAGGCATGGATCGGCGATACGAGCATCGCGCCTCCCGGAGGCGAGAGCTTCGACACCGCCACCGTGCGAATCCTGAAGGCGCAGGCGGAGATCGTCGATCAGTACGGTCCGGGCGAGGTGCTCGTGGTGTCCCACGTGACACCCATCAAGGTTCTCCTACGGGAAGCGCTCGGTGTCGGATCGTCGATCCTCTACCGGATGCACCTCGACCTGGCATCGCTGAGCATCGCCGAGTTCTATCCCGACGGTGGTGCCTCGGTCCGGTTGGTCAACGACACGAACCACCTGGGTGAGATCTGATCTCTCCCAGGTGGTTCGGGGCGAACGTGAGGTACGCGATCAGCTCGCGCGTGATTGCGCCTCGGGGACGGCCGCCGCGCGGCGGTCGACCTGCTCGAAACCCGGCCGCTTGCTGCCGATGAACGCGTAGAGCCACGATGCGATCGCGGCAAAGCGGTTGCGGAAACCGATCAGGTAGAACAGGTGCACCGCCAGCCAGGTGATCCAGGCGAACATGCCGCGGAACCGGATCTTCTCGTTGATGGCGACGACCGCGCTGAACCGGCTGATCACGGACATGCTGCCCTTGTCGCGGTATTTGAACGGTGTGCCCGGCAGCTTCTTCCGGCTGATGACGTCGGCTGCGTGACGGGCCTCCTGCATGGCCACCGGGCTCTGGCCCGGGTAGCCGTTGAGTGAGGTCATGTCGCCGATCGCGTAGACGTTGGCGTAGCCGCCCACGGTCAGGTCCGCGTTGATGAGAATCCGTCCGGCGCGATCGGTCTGCGCTCCGGTTGCCTCCGCCAGGACTGCGGTGAACGCGCTGGCCTGTACGCCTGCCGACCAGATGATGGTGTCGGCCGCGATCTTGCGGGTCGCCGCACCGGATCCGATCTTGACGGTGACGCCCTCGGAATCCATGTCTGTGACAAGCGAATTGAGCAGGAGTTCCACGCCGGTGGCCTCGAGGGCCTTCTTGGCGTAGGCCGAGAGTGAACCACCGTAGACGGGAAGTGCGTCGCCCGCGCCCTCGACGAGGTAGACGGACACGTCGTCACGCTTGTAGTAGCGGGTCGCCAGCTCACGGATCTGCCCGGCGACCTCGACACCGGTCGGCCCGGCACCGACGATCACGAAGCTCAGCAGTCGGCGGCGCAGATCTTCGTCGGTGGTCTGCGCGGCCCTTTCGAAGTTCTGGCGGATCTGCGTGCGCAATTTTGTCGCATCTTCGATCGTCTTGAGTGCGTAGGAGTACTGCGCGAACTCGTTGCGTCCGAAGTACGACTGGGTCGCGCCGGTGGCTGCGATCAGATAGCGGAATCGAACCGTCTCGGTCGGGCCCTCATGCCGGAAGTGCAGTACGCCGGCGTCGGGGTCGACATCGGTGACCGTGCCAAGGCGGACCTCGATGTTGCGGTGCTTGCGCAGGATGCCTGCGATGTCGGGAGCGATCTCGTCGCTGGAGAGCACGCCGGTCGCGACCTGATAGAGCAGTGGCTGGAAAAGGTGTTCGGGGGTGCTGGAAATCAACACGACGCGCAGTCCGGTTTTGGCCAGCCGTTGTGCAGCTGTCAGTCCACCGAATCCCGAACCCACGATGGCCACGTCGGCCTCGAGGTGGGTGGGAACGCTGTGCGGTGTGGGCATGAGTTAATGATCCTTTTATCTCTTGATGGCAACTACTTCCATGTATAGCGCAATTAACTGGGTTGAAAATCCCTAATCAGGCCATTTTCGGCCATTTTCCAACCTGTTCTAAAGATAGAACTTATCTGGATCACTCATATAAGCTGGTCGCATGGAACTTCGTCAGTTGACGTACTTCGTAGCCGTGGCCGAGGAGCTGAGTTTCAGCCGGGCCGCGGCCCGCTGCTTCATTTCGCAATCGGCGATCAGTCACCAGGTCGCTCGGCTCGAGCATGAACTGGGCTCCAAATTGATCGCCCGGTCGACGCGTACAGTGCGCCTGACCGACCTCGGAGCCCAGGTGCTTCCGCTGGCTCAGCAGATGATCCGGCTGGAATCGATGATCACCGCGACCGCACGTACGCCGGGTGGTCGGGTGCGGATGGCGGCCAACATGTCGTTTGCGCAGCAGTCGCTGGCCGCGATCGCCAAGCTGCGCACCGAACACCTCGACGTCGAGATCGAATTCATCATCAAGAGCTTCGATCAGCGGATCGATGCGGTCCTGGGCGGCGACGTCGACCTGGCCCTGATCCGTGGGGGCCTCGAGCGACCAGGGCTCGCCATCGAGCACCTGTGGGTCGACGACCTGGTGGTTGCGATGTCGCAGCGGCATCCACTGGCGGGGTCTGCCGAGGTCGGGCTGGCGGACCTCGGTAAGTATCCGCTGCTGTTGCCATCGGCACGCGATCAGGTGTTGTTGCACAACGTGATTCGCGAGGCATTCGACCGTCACGGACTGGATCGGCCCCGTCAGGCCCCGCCGCTGCCGGTCGACCACACCGCGACCATGGAACTCCTCAACCACCCCGAAGAGTGGACGGTGCTCTACGAGCGCACGCCGCTCGCGGGTATCGCCTTCACGCGGGATATCGAACGCGCACTACGGGTTCCGGTGTCGGCGGTGGTGCGCGCACCGACCGGACAATCCGAGATCGTCAACGACCTGATCGCTGCACTGCGATCGGTGCGCGCGGATCTGGCCGGGGGAGACGACGTTCCGCCGGGTATCTGACCAGCGAACCGACTCCGGCTAGGTGACCAGCCAGAGTGCGAACACCGAGGACAGCAGGGTCAAAGGCACGGTCACCAGGCCCACCATGGTGAACTCGGTGACCTTCACGCGGTTGCCCTGCGCGTTGACCAGGTTGCGCCACAGCAGGTTCGCCAGCGACCCCAGATAGGTCAGGCTGGGACCGATGTTGACCCCGAGCAGCATTGCCAGGATCAGTGCCGCCGGTGCGCCGCTGCCCAGTGCCGCGAGCATCAGCAGGGTGGCCGGGATGTTGTTGATCACGTTCGACGCGATGGCCGCGACCACGGCGACGATGAGCAGGTCGAGCAGCCCGGTCCCGTCGGGCAGCAGGTCCGCGAGCCAACTCCCTATCCCTCCGTCGGAGATCCCGGTCACCAACACCCCGAGTGCGCAGACGAACAGCAGGAATCCGGGTTGCGCCGACATGGCCAATGCCCCGGCCCCGCAGGCGCGTCCGCGCAGCGCCAGGTAGGCCATCGCGACGGCACCTGCCACCGCGCACCACACCGGTTCGATGCCGACCAGTGAACTGACACCGAATGCGGTCAGGGTTGCGGTGAGAACGATCAGCGGCGCGCGCGGTGCCGGGCCGGGTAGGTCGAGTACGTCTGGGCCGGGTGCTACCTCGAGGTCGTCGCGAAAGTACCAGCAGAACAACGCGAATTCGACCGCAAGGGTGACCAGCCAGGGCAGAGCCATCAGGAGTGTGAACTCGACAAAGCCCAGACCGGTGGCGGCGAACGCGAGCAGGTTGGTCAGGTTCGAGACCGGCATCAAGGTCGAGGCCGAATTGGCAAGCGTGACGGTGGCGTAGCTGTGTGGACGGGCCGGTACCCGGAGCGCCGATGTCATCGACAACAGGACGGGTGTCAACAGCAGTACGGTGGCGTCGAGACTGAGTGCGGCAGTGGTGATCGCGGCGGCGGCGAACACGAGTCCGAAGAGTCTGCGCCCGGACCGGTGGCCTGCGTCGCCTTGCGGGGATGCGCGGTGCGCGATCACCCGGGCCACCCATTCGAAGACGCCCAGTACCGAACAGGCGTAGGAGATCACCAACAACGCCGCCAGGAACAGCACGGTGGATGACAACTCGCGCAGCTCGTCCCAGGCGCGGTCGGGTTCCACGACGCCAACGACTATGGCCAGCGCTGCCGCCGGGACCGCAACCGCCGCCTCGGACAGGCCACGCGGACGCCACACGGCCAATCCCAGTGCGGTCACCATCAGGACCACCGCGACAACATCCACGGCGCAATGTTCCCCCGATACCCGGACCGGGCACCAATCCGGCACGGCGAAGGATGCGTGGATCCGGGGCGGGAGAACGTACAGTGATGATGCGAACGAGCCGGCTGGGCGGCCGCGGTCGCGGGGACAGTCGCATGGGCGGCGAGCCCGTGATCGAGGAAAGTCCGGACTCCACAGAGCAGGGTGGTTGCCAACAGCAACCCGAGGTGACTCGCGGGACAGTGCCACAGAAAACAGACCGCCGGCGCAAGCCGGTGAGGGTGAAAAGGTGCGGTAAGAGCGCACCAGCATCACGGGTGACCGTGATGGCTCGGTAAACCCCACCCGGAGCAAGGTCGAAGGTTGCACCAGGTAACTGGTGTGGCTGCGCAGGTGTTCGAGGGCTGCTCGCCCGAGCCTGCGGGTGGACCGCTCGAGGTACCCGGTGACGGTGTGCCCAGATGGATGGCCGCTGCCGACCCTCGTGGTCGGTACAGGATCCGGCTTACAGGCCGGCTCGTTCGCCCCGCAGCGTGGCCTCGCACCGATTACTCCGGTGTGGAGGTCACTGCCCGCTAGTGTTGGTGCGGTGCAACGGATACTTCGCGCCGACGACATAGATTTTGGTGCCATCCGCACCGACCTCGGTCTGTCCGAGGAATTCGGAGCCGCCGCCCAAACCGAAGCCCAGACGGCATCGGACAGCTTCGCCGCGCGTCGTGTCGACCGGACCGACCTGCCGCTGGTGACCATCGATCCACCCGGATCGGTGGACCTCGACCAGGCCGTCCACATCGCCCGTGACGGCGCCGGATTTGTGGTGCAGTACGCAATCGCCGATGTCGCGGCGCTGGTTCGGCCCGCAGGTCCACTCGACCTCGAGACCCGCAGGCGTGGGCAGACGATCTATTTCCCGGACGGCAACGTGCCGCTGCATCCGCGGGCGTTGTCGGAGGATCGCGGATCGTTGCTTCCCGGTCAGGTCCGTCCGGCGGCCCTGTGGCGAATCGCCGTCGACGGGGACGGACATCCGACCTCGGTTGACGTACAGCGGGCGCTGGTGCGGTCGGTGGCCCGGCTGGACTACGAAACCGTGCAGGCCGACGCCGACGCCGGGCGGTTGCATCCGTCCATCGAGGCGCTCCCGGATTTCGGTGAGCTCCGGCAGCGGTTGGCGATCGAGCGGGGCGCGGTCGAGTTGGGTCTGCCCGAACAAGATGTGTTGAGAGACGGGGACGGCGGGTGGCGATTGGTGGTGCAACCGCGGACGCGGGCCGATATGTGGAACTCGCAGGTCTCGTTGCTGACGGGCATGTGTGCCGGACAGATGATGCTGGACAACAAGGTCGGGCTGCTGCGCACGTTGCCGTCGGCGACCGACGACGCGGTGAAGGTCTTCCGGGCCTCCGCGGGGGCGCTGGATGTGCCTTGGCCGGAAGATGTTTCGCCGGGTGCGTTCCTCGCCGGTCTGGATCCGCAGTCCCCGCTCACCCTGGCGGTGATGTCGGATGCCACCACGTTGCTGCGCGGCAGTGACTACCTGCCGATGCTGGGTGTGATCCCGGACGACGCGGTGACAACACACGGCGGAATCGCCGGGGTCTATGCCCACGTGACCGCGCCGCTGCGCCGGTTGGCCGACCGCTTTGCCACCGAGACCTGCTTGGCGCTGGCGGCCGGAAAACCGGTACCCGACTGGGTGTGCAGCGCTTTGCCGACACTGCCCGAGGTGATGAAGAGTTCGAGTGCGGTCGCAGGCCGCGCGGACCGGTCGAGCCTGGACATGGCCGAAGCCATCCTGCTTGCCGACCGGGTCGGCGAGACGTTCACCGCCACCGTGTTACATGCCGCGCGTGGCAAGCGGCCCGCACAGATCTTCATCGCAGATCCGGCCGTGTTCGCCACGTGCGGTGGCGATCCGGCCGAGGGCCGGCACGTGCAGGTGAAACTGATGGACGCCGATCCCCGCACACCGAATGTGACGTTCATGCCGGTGTAGGCGGCCGGGTGCGAGCGACGGTGCGACTACACGGGCCGGTACGTCGCGAGGTTCCGCGCCGCAGCGGCTTCTTCGCGGGCGTCGAGACGCCCGTACACATACGCGTCAGCCACGCTGACATCGGATCCCATGGCCAGAAGTGCGATATGGCTGCGGCTGATGACGGCGTCGTGGAAATCCCCGAGAGCGCTCTGGGCCCGTTTGGCCTTCTTGCCGAGCTTCCGGTACTTGTCGGTGTTCAGCCGGATCCCGGAATCGGTGGTGTACCGCAGCTGTTTCGCGCGTTTGCGCAGGGTGTGTAGTTGCTCGACCCACTCTGCCGAACCTTCGGTCATGCCGATGAGCTTCTTGTGCGCCTTGCGAACACGTTTGGTGCTGTGCGCGACGGCCTTGTCGAAGACCAAACGGGCCTTCTCCTCGGCGTCGACACCCGGTTGCGGTTCCGCGATGGTCCGGTCGAGTTCGTCCAGCAGATCGAAATATCGCTTGGAATGCAGGAAGTCGATGGTAATCGCCAGTGCGACGCGCTGTGTTTCGAGTTGACCGTCGATCAGTGCGTGCGTGACATGCGCTGATGCGGCTTCGCCTTTGAGTAGGTGGCGATGTCGCTCGAGCTGCACTTCCGCGTCTCGGGCATCGCCCAAAACGCTTGCCAGATACTTCAATTCGCCTTCGAGCTGTTCGACATCTGTGCCTCGCAAGACGTCCGGGAACGATCGCAGGACGCTGCGTGCTCGCCGGGTCGCGACCCGCATCTGGTGGACGGAGTCGGGAGCACTGCACCGAACCTGCGGATCATGGGCGATGAGGTGGTCGCGATGCTCGGCGAGCTCGGCGACCACCAGTTCCAGCGCCGTCGACTTCTTGCCGAGTCCGGACCTCTTCGCACGCCGACCACCGTCAGAACTGTCATGTGTGGTCGGGGTGGTGCCGATGGCGCGCGCGAGTTTCGACACACTCGAGGCGGTGTGAGCACCATTGGCGCGCAGTACCTCGTCGGCGGCATATAAGAATTTGGTGTCACCGGTCACCAATTCGAGTTCCCATTCGCGCCAGCTCTGGGCGATACCGCCGGGCAGCAGGGATTGTGCGGCGACCGAGTCCTCGCACAACACGGCGAGCACCGCGCCCTGCGCGTCCTTGAGCTCGGTGATGCGGCGAATCGTCGAAATGGTTGCGATGGGTGCCAGGTGTCGACCGCGGATGTGGACCTCGACCGGGTCGGTCAGCTCCGACGGCACAACGACCTCGGCGAACGGATCGGCCGCGGTCTGCAGTGGGACGTGCATCTCGCGCCGGCCCAGGGGAGTGCCGATGCCGGGCCGCTTGAGGTGCCAGCCCTCGTCGTGACCACCTTCTCGCCGTCGGAGGGTGATCTTGTGGCCCGCGAGGTCGAGCGCGTCGGTGTCGTAGTAGGTCGCGTCGAGATGTTCGATCACAGGTCCCGATATGGACTGGACCGCAGGCAATACCGTCAGGTCGGGGACAGAGGCGTTGGTGTCGAGGTCGTATTTGAGTTCGACTTCTGTTGTCTCCTGGGCGCTCACCGTGCGTCCTTCCCGCTGCTCTGGTTGCCGACTCCGGCAAAACGATCCGTTGCCTCGATCAGATGATGCCGGATTCCGGGTTCGAACGATGCGTGTCCGGCATCGGCGACGATATTCAGCTGTGCGGTCGGCCAGGCGTGGTGCAGGTCCCACGCGCTGCGGGCCGGGCACACCACGTCGTAGCGGCCCTGCACGATGACACCGGGGATGTCGGCGATCAGATGCGCGTTGGCCAGCAGCTGACCGTCTTCGAGGAAACCGCCGTTGACGAAGTAGTGGTTCTCGATGCCGGCGAACGCGAGGGCATACCGGGCCGGATCGCTGTCCTTGTCGTCATCGGATTGGGGGAGTAGATGGCTTGTCGTCTGTTCCCAGGTGGTCCACGCGAGGGCGGCCGCGGCCGCCTTCTCACGGTCGTCGCCGGTCAGCAGCCGGTGATAGGCGGCAACGAGATCACCGTCACGCTCGTCGGCCGGGATCGGCTCGAGGTAGCCCTCCCAGCGGTCGGGGAAGATGTTCGCCGCACCGCCGTTGTAGTACCAATCGATCTCGCTGCGACGAAGCAGGAAGATGCCACGCAGCACCAATTCGGTCACCCGATCGGGGTGGCGCTGGGCGTAGGCCAGACCGAGCGTCGAACCCCAGGAGCCGCCGAACACCTGCCACTGCTCGATCCCGAACTCTTCGCGGAGCAGCTCCATATCGGCGATCAGGTGATCGGTGGTGTTCACCGACAGGTCGCCGCCGTCCGCGATGTGCGGGGTCGACCGGCCGCAGCCGCGCTGGTCGAACAAGATGATGCGGTAGGCGTCCGGATTGAAGAACTGCCGTTGTGACGGGCTGGTGCCGCCGCCTGGTCCACCGTGTACAAAGATTGCCGGTTTGCCCGTGGGGTTACCGCTCTGTTCCCAGTAGATCTGTTGTCCGTCACCGACATCGAGATGTCCGGTGGCGTAGGGCTCGATCGGGGGGTAGAAGTCGCGCATCCCCCCACTATGCCGGGTGGGGTCAGTACGCGTGCTCGGGGCCGGGGAACTGGCCGCGACGGACCTCGTCGGCGTACTGCTCTGCCGCGCGGCGCAATTCGCCACCGACATCGGCGTAACGCTTGACGAACTTGGCGGTCTTGCCGTGTGTGAACCCGGCCATGTCCTGCCAGACGAGGACCTGGGCGTCGGTTTCGTTGCCTGCGCCGATACCCACGGTCGGGATGGTGAGCTTGCGGGTGATCTGCCCGGCGAGGTCTGCGGGCACCATCTCCATCACGACAGCGAATGCGCCGGCCTCCTGGACGGCGATCGCGTCGGCGATGAGCTGATCGGCGCCGTCACCACGGCCCTGGACCCGGAAACCACCGAGTCCGTTGACGCTCTGCGGTGTGAAGCCGATGTGCGCCATGACCGGGATACCCGCTGCGGTCAGCGTCGCGATCTGATCGGCGACACGTTCACCGCCTTCGAGCTTGACCGCGTGCGCGCCACCCTCCTTGAAGAAGCGGATCGACGATTCGAGGGCCTGCTGCGAACCGGCCTCGTAGCTACCGAAGGGCAGATCGGCGACGATCAGTGCGTGCGGGGCACCCTTGACGACACCGCGGACCAGCGGAAGCAGTTCGTCGATGGTGACCGGGATGGTGGTGTCGTATCCGTACACCACATTCGCTGCCGAGTCGCCGACCAGCAGGACCGGGATCTGTGCGTCGTCGAAGATGCGCGCACTGGAGTAGTCGTATGCGGTGAGCATCGACCATTTGTCGCCCTCAGATTTCATCTGGGCCAGATGGTGCACGCGCGTTGCGCGGCGGCGGGGAGAAGAAGTGTCTGCTGAGGGCGCAGCGCCATATACCGAAGTTTCGGACATCATTGTCTCTTTCGTGCCTCGAGTCCTGCATCCGCAGGTACCCGGGTTGGTGGATGACCCCACCAGTGTGGCACCGCGGGTCGAGCAGGGAAACGCCTGGTGGTGTGCAATTTGTCACAACTGCGCTGCTCAGGACGCCGGTGCGCTGTTGCCGGCGTGGCACGATGTGACTGGTGAGGATACGAGCACGGGATAGACGGGGCATCCTGTGCGGGATCACCGCAATGGCGGCAGCGGCACTGGTGGTCGGCGGTTGCAGTACCGATCTCGACGGTTCCGCAGAGCCCGCGACCTTCAGTTCGGGTGTCGCTCCGTCGCCGTCGCTGGACCGCTTCTACGGACAGCGACTCCATTGGGAATCGTGCGACGACTACGCCGATCAGGAGTCGTTCGGATACCCCGAGGACCGGACCGACTGCACCACCGTGACGGTCCCCGTCGACTACGACAACCCCGACGGAGATACCGCCGAGATCGCGATCCTGCGGGTGCGCGCCGGCGGCGACAAGATCGGTTCGTTGTTGATGAATCCTGGCGGCCCCGGCGGCTCCGGCGTGGATTTCCTGGCGGGGCAGGCCTCGGACTTCGCCGATCTCGACCTCGCCGAGCGATTCGATCTGATCGGATTCGATCCGCGGGGGATCGGTAAATCGACACCGGAAATCCGTTGCCTCACAGATGCCGAACGGGATGAGCAGCGGGCGCTGACCCTGGCCGACATGACCCCGGCCGGTATCGCGAAGCAGGAACAGCTGGCCAGGGAAACCGCCGAGAAGTGCGAGCAGCGCATGGGGGCCGAGTACCTCTCGCACATCGGGACAGTTGATGTGGTCAAAGATCTCGATGTTCTGCGCGCGGCGCTCGGCGACGACAAGCTCAACTATCTCGGCTATTCCTACGGCACCCGGATCGGGGCGGCCTATGCCGAACAGTTCCCGTCCGAGGTGCGGGCGATGGTCAACGACGGTGCGGTCGATCCGGCAGCGGATCCGGTGGAGGACACCATCAAACAGATGGCTGGTTTCCAGTCCGCGTTCGATGCCTTCGCCGCTGATTGCATAGAGCGCGGTGGGTGTCCGCTGGGGGATGACCCGGCGCTGGCGACCACCCGTTTCCAGGAGCTCACCCGACCGTTGATCGACCGGCCGGCACCGACGGGTCTGGGCCGGACCCTGACCTACGGTGACGCGATGACAGGGGTCATCCAGGCGCTGTACAGCGATGCGCTGTGGGATCCGCTGCGTGAGGGTCTGGAGCAGTTGGCGCGAAACAACGGTGACACCCTGCTTCGACTCGCCGACATCTACGAGGGGCGAGACGAGCAGGGTCGCTACAGCAACAATTCCGATGCCTTCACCGCGATCCGGTGCGTCGACGACCCGCCGATCACCGACCAGGCGACACTCGATCGGCTCGACACCGAGGCGCGCCGGGCGGCACCGTTCGCCGATGACGGCCGGGGGACCGGGGTCGGTGCCCGAGATGCCTGCGCGTTCTGGCCGGTTCCGCCAACCAGCACGCCGCACGAGTTGAACGTGGAGGGCCTGCCGACGACGGTTGTCATCTCCACGACCAACGACCCGGCGACCCCTTATGAGGCGGGTGTTGCACTCGCGAAAGAGCTTGGTGCCCGGCTCATCACGTTCGAGGGTGACCAGCACACCGCGTCGCTCGAGGGTAAGGACTGCGTCGACGATGCGGTCACGGCGTACTTCGTTGATCTCACATTGCCGGATGAAGGCCTCACATGCTGAGAATTTTGGCTGAAATGCCCAGGATATTCTGGATGATGCGCGTCCGTAACATGCATTTAACAGGGCACTCCTAGGCTCGTTTGTCATGGATCGCCAAAAAGAATTCGTGCTCCGAACCCTCGAAGAGCGCGACATTCGCTTTGTCCGCCTTTGGTTCACCGACGTACTGGGTTACCTGAAGTCGGTTGCCATTGCGCCCGCCGAGCTAGAGGGTGCTTTTGCCGAGGGGATCGGCTTCGACGGATCGGCGATCGAGGGCTTCTCGCGGGTGTCGGAAGCCGACACCATCGCCAAGCCTGATCCCTCCACATTCCAGGTCCTGCCGTGGACCACCAGCGCAGGCAGGCCGCACTCCGCCCGCATGTTCTGCGACATCGTGATGCCCGACGGCGAACCGTCGTGGGCCGATTCGCGGCATGTGTTGCGTCGCCAGCTGAACAAGGCCGCCGATCAGGGTTTCAGTTGCTACGTCCATCCCGAGATCGAGTTCTTCCTGCTGAAGAACCCGCCGTTGCTCGACGGCTCGGTGCCGATCCCCGCCGACGGTGGTGGCTACTTCGATCAGGCCGTGCACGATTCGGCACCCAACTTCCGCCGCCATGCCATCGACGCACTCGAGTCGATGGGCATCTCGGTCGAGTTCTCGCACCACGAGGCGGCACCGGGCCAGCAGGAGATCGACCTGCGGTACGCCGACGCGCTGTCGATGGCCGACAACGTGATGACGTTCCGCTACGTCGTCAAAGAGGTCGCGATCTCGGAAAACGTGTGGGCCACGTTTATGCCGAAGCCGTTCAGTCAGCACGCCGGTTCGGCGATGCACACCCACATGAGCTTGTTCGAGGGCGACACGAACGCCTTCCACAACCCCGACGATCCGATGCAGCTGTCGACAACCGGTAAGCAGTTCATCGCAGGCATCCTGCATCATGCCGATGAGATCAGTGCGATCACCAACCAGTGGGTCAACAGCTACAAGCGACTCATCCACGGTGGTGAGGCTCCGACCGCCGCGAGCTGGGGTGCGGCGAACCGTTCCGCCCTCATTCGATTGCCGCTCTACACACCGAACAAGGCGTCGTCGCGGCGTATCGAGGTCCGCAGCCCCGACTCGGCCTGCAACCCGTACCTGACATTTGCCGTCCTGCTGGCCGCGGGGCTCAAGGGCATCAAGGAAGGCTACGAACTTCCCGAGCACGCCGAGGACGACGTGTTCTCGTTGACTCCCGCAGAGCGTCGCGCCATGGGCTACAAGGAGTTGCCGGGGTCGTTGGCCGAGGCACTCACGAAGATGGAGAAGTCCGAACTGGTCGCAGAGGCCCTCGGAGAGCACGTCTTCGAGTACTTCTTGCGCAACAAGTGGGCGGAGTGGACCAACTACCGCAGTCAGGTGACACCTTTTGAGCTGCAGAACTATTTGGCGCTCTAGAGCTGCTCGCGGGCTCCGGGTGGGGTCATGGTGTGACCGGGACCTCGCGCAGTACGGTTTACCTCTGTGACACCACCTGCGTCCCGATCCCGAGTTCCCAGCGTCGGCCGACTCGGTCTGCTCGAACCGACCGCCGCCGCGGACCTGGCCGAACTCGGCTGGGGTGACGAAGCAAGCATCGACCTGTTGTGGGCGTTGTCGCGCGCGCCCAGCGCCGATATCGCCCTGCGCGCTCTGGTACGCCTGCGTAGTGCGGTCGAAGCGGAGTGGGCCGAGATCGATCGCCTCCTGCGCACGGACCGCAGTTTCCGCGGCCGGTTGTTCGCGGTCCTCGGTTCGTCCACCGCGCTCGGCGATCACCTCGTCGCAGAGCCGGAGGCCTGGCGACTGCTGACCCGCCCCGATCTGCCCGGTCTCGACGAGGTCAGGCAATTGATGCTCGATTCGGTGGACGCGCAGCCGGAGCCCGCATACAACGATCACGGAACCGGCGCCGATGACGGAAACCTGGTCTTCCGTGCGCATCTCACCGGTCCGAAGTCGGTTCTCGCGCTCCGGTTGGCCTACCGCAACCTGCTGCTGCAGTTGGCTGCCCGGGACCTGGCGCCGACCGTCGAGGATGAACCGGTCATGCGGTTCAGTGAAGTCGGCGCCTACCTTGCCGACCTCGCCGACGCGGCACTGACCGCGGCGCTCGCGGTGGGCATCGCAGAAGTCTGCGGTGACAAACCGCTGAAATCCAGGCTCGCGGTTGTCGCGATGGGCAAATGTGGTGCGCGAGAGTTGAACTACGTCAGCGACGTCGACGTCATCTTCGTCAGCGAACCCGCCGACGCCGAGACGAGCCGGATCGCAGGGGAGATGATGCGGGTCGGCTCTCTGGCCTTCTTCGAGGTCGATGCCGCACTACGCCCCGAGGGCAAGGCCGGTGCACTGACCCGGACCCTCGAATCGCATCTGACCTACTACCGGCGCTGGGCGAAGACCTGGGAGTTCCAGGCCCTGCTCAAGGCTCGCCCGATGACCGGGGACATGGAGCTCGGGCGCGCCTATGTCGACGCCGTCAGTCCGATGGTCTGGGAGGCCTCCGAGCGCGAGGACTTCGTTGTCGATGTTCAGGCGATGCGCCGGCGGGTGGAGTCCCAGCTACCCGAAGATCTGCGGGTGCGCGAGATCAAGCTCGGTCGGGGCGGGCTGCGGGACGTGGAGTTCGCCGTCCAGCTGTTGCAGATGGTGCACGGGCGTGTGGATGAGTCGCTCCGGGTCAAGAGCACCGTGGAGGCGCTGACCGTCTTGCGGGACGGTGGTTATGTCGGTCGCGATGACGGCGCCAATCTTATTGCGTCCTACGAGTTCTTGCGATTGCTGGAACATTGCCTGCAGTTGCAGCGGCTCAAGCGAACCCACACCTTGCCGGAGTTCGACGACTATGAGGCGGTGCGCTGGCTGGCCCGCGCGGCCCACATCCGGCCGGAGGGCGACCTCGATGCCGGTAGCACGCTGCGCGAGGAAGTCCGTAGACAGTCTTATCGGGTGCGCAAGTTGCACGAAAAGCTCTTCTATCGTCCATTGCTCGAAGCGGTCACCCGTTTCGAGAAGGACGAGTTGCGCCTGTCGACCAGTTCAGCGGTCCGGCGGCTTGCCGCCCTGGGCTACACCAAACCGGAGAACGCCCTCGGGCATCTCAAAGCCTTGGTCTCCACGGCTGGTCGTAAGGGGCAGATTCAGGAACTCCTGCTTCCGACCTTGCTCGAATGGCTCAGCCGCACACCGGATCCCGATGCGGGACTGTTGAACTACCGGCGGTTGTGTGACGCAGCGGCGGACCGGGACTGGTTCTTGCGGTTGCTCCGGGACGAAGGTGTCGTCGCCGAGCGCCTGATGACCGTGCTCGGTACCTCGGTGTACGCCGCAGAGTTGCTGATGCGGACGCCCGACGTGATCCGCCTCTACGCCGACGGGGCCAGTGGCCCGAAACTGACCGAGGTCGACTCGGAGGACGTGGTGGCAGGCATGGTCGCCTCGGCCCTCCGGCACCGCGACGTCAAGATGGCGATCTCCGTGGCCCGTTCGCATCGCCGCGGAGAGCTCGCCCGGATCGCCTCGGCGGACCTCCTCGGCATGTACGACGTCCCCGAGGTCTGCCGGGCGCTGTCGCTCGTGTGGGCCGGGGTGCTCAATGCGGCTCTGCAGGTCGTGGTGAATGCCTCTGTCGCCGAACGTGGTTCACCCGCACCGGCGCGCATCGCAGTGATCGGCATGGGCCGGCTCGGCGGCGGTGAACTCGGCTACGGATCCGATGCCGATGTGCTCTTCGTCTGTGAACCGGAAAAAGGCGTCGACGACGCCGAAGCGGTGCGATGGGCCAACAGTGTCGCGGACAAGGTGCGATCGTTGCTCGGGACACCCAGCGCCGATCCGCCCCTCGAGGTCGACACCGGTTTGCGTCCGGAGGGCCGCAACGGTCCCGTCGTCCGCACGCTTGCGGCCTATGCGGCCTACTACGAGCAGTGGGCACAGGCCTGGGAGGTCCAGGCGCTGTTGCGGGCTCATCAGGTGGCCGGTGACGACGAGGTCGGCCTCGCTTTTCTGCACATGGCCGACAAGATCCGTTATCCGTCCGGCGGTGTCTCGTCCGACGCGGTTCGGGAGATCCGCCGGATCAAGGCCCGCGTCGACGCCGAGCGGTTGCCGCGAGGTGCCGATCCCGCGACCCACACGAAGCTGGGACGCGGTGGTCTGGCTGACGTCGAGTGGACGGTTCAGCTGCTGCAGTTGCGGCACGCCCACCGGATCCCGGCGCTGCACAACACATCGACCCTGGAATGTCTCGACGCGATCGGCGCGGCCGAACTGCTCGCCGAAGAAGATGTGATGCTCCTGAAAGAGGCGTGGCTGACCGCGACAAAGGCGCGCAACGCATTGGTGCTGGTGCGCGGAAAGGCCATCGACCAACTTCCCGGACCAGGTAAAGCGTTGCGTGCGGTCGCTTTTGCCGCCGGCTGGCATGACGACGACTCGGGGGTGTTCTTGGACAACTACTTGCGGGTCACGCGCCGGGCCAAGGCTGTGGTGCTGAAGGTCTTCGGCGGGTGAGGCGGACTTCGGAACGCCTCGCCGGGCGTGGTCCGGTATTCAAGGTTCTGTATCTGGTTGCCGTGCTTCTGGGCTGGGCGCTGCTCGGGGCCGTCGTCGCGGCGATCTGGCTGCACTTCTATCCCGGCAAGGGGCGGGTTTCCACTGCATTCGCCAGTGCGGTGCCGTGGCTCCTGCTCGCCGGCATTCCGGCGGCCATCATCCTGGCCGTCACACAGCGGTGGCTCACCACGGCTCTGACGGTGACCCTGCTCGGCGTCGGCATCTGGACGCAGGCGCCACTGTTCATCGCTTCGGATGCACCGTCCGGCGAGCGAATCGTGGTGGTCCAGTCCAACATCACGCTCGGTGAGGCCAACGTCGAGGAGTTGGTGGCACAGGTGCGGGCCAGCAGGGCGCATCTGCTCACGGTCGAGGAACTGACGCCCGAAGCGCTCGAACGGATCGAGAAGACCGATGTGCGGAGCCTGCTGCCGTACGAGTTCGTCGTACCCGGCGAAGGTGGTGTGGGGACCGGGATCTTCAGCCGCTATCCACTGCGAAACACCGCGGAGCTGGACGGCTTCGGGCTCAACAATCTCCGGGTCGAAGTCGACCTCCCTGGTGCCGCGAACACCACGGTTTTTGCCGTGCACCCGATTCCGCCTTATCCGTACGATCCGTGGCGCTGGGTCGAGGAGATGAAACGTCTACGCGGGATCGTCCACTCGACGGCCACCGAGCGGGTGATCGTCAGCGGCGACTTCAATTCGACCTGGGACCACAAGCAGTTCCGCGATCTGCTGACCGACGGATTCGCCGACGCCACCGATCAGTCCGGGGCCGGCTGGAAGATGACCTTTCCGGCGGGCCGCAGCTATCCGCCTGCGATCGGGATCGACCACGTGATCTCGCGCGGATTCACCGCGGTGGAACTGGACAGTTTTGGGATCGAGGATGCCGACCATCGCGGACTGGTGGTATCACTTATACCTAACTGAGGTTCACCTAACCTGGTGAGGTTCGACCCATTGGTTCGAAAGAGGACGCGATGACGGAAACACCTGTTGCATCGGGCACGACAATGGATCGGTTGCGTGCGGCAACAGCGAGTGCGCACACTCGGGCAGAAGGCGCCGCGTTCATCGGAAATCTCATGGAGGGTGAGCTGACCGTCGACGCCTACCGGGCGATGGCGGCGCAGCAGTACTTCATCTATGAGGCTCTGGAATCGGTGTGTGATCAGCTCGTCGACGATCCGATCGCCGGTGCGGTGATGGACGAGCGTCTGCGGCGCCTGCCACGGCTGACCGCCGACCTCGACGCGCTCGGGATCTCGGTGTCTGACATCGAGTTGCTCCCAGCGACCGCCCAGTACGCCGCGTGTATCCGGGACAGCGCCGCTGATCCGGTTGCCTTTGTGGCACACCACTACACGCGGTACCTGGGTGACCTCTCAGGCGGCCAGATCGTCCGGAGTCGGCTGAAGCTGCATTACGGACTGACCGATGACGTCTTGACTTTCTACAACTTCGACATCGACAAGCTGAAGCGATTCAAGGACGCCTACGCCGAGTCGATCGATGGATTGGGTCTCGATGAAGAAGCGGTGACGCGTCTTCTCGACGAGGCAGTGCGGGCCTTCGGCTTCAACGAGGCGCTGTTCGCCGAACTGGGCGTGCACACCGGCTAGAGCGCCGATGATTTTTCCTGCGCGCTGTTGTCGATATCAGCGGAGTTCATTCGACGTGAGTGTAGGAACCACTCAACAAGGAGAATCATTATGCGAACGCTGATCGTCACTGCTTTTGTCTCACTCGACGGGGTCATGGAGGCCCCGGGCGGCGAGCCGGGCTACCGGAACTCCGGATGGACCTTCAAGGACGTCGAGTTCGATCCGGCGGCCTATGAGATCAAGGGCACCGAACAGCAGGAGACCACCGCGCTGCTGTTGGGCAGGACTTCATACGAGGCGTTCGCCCCGGTGTGGCCGACTATGGACGACTTCGCCGAATACAATGCGATGCCCCGATACGTGGTGTCGACAACTCTGGAAACGGACGATGCGCGCTGGCCTGCCACGATCCTGAGGTCGGTTGATGACGTGGCCGCGCTCAAAGAAACCGAGGGCGGCCCGATCGCCGTGCACGGCAGCGCGACTCTCGGTCGCAGTCTGGCCGACGCCGGCTTGGTCGACCGCTATCACCTGCTGGTGTTCCCGCTCTTGCTCGGCGCAGGCAAACGCCTGTTCAGTGAGGCCGACAAGGACGCCACCAAGCTGAAGCTCACCGAGCACGAGGCGTACGGCAACGGCATCACCAAACAGGTCTTCGACGTCCTGCACTGAGGGAACCCGACGCGGAGAGAATCCGATCAGCGATTGCCGACGAGTATTGCAAACAATGCGCGGATGTCGTCGCTGGTCGGTGTCGGGAGGCTGGCGTGGCCGTGGATGAACCCGATGCCGGCGTAGACCAGGAGTCCGGCGCGTAGTCGGGCGTCCTGTTCGCTGAGGTTCAGCTCGATGAGCGCTTCGCGGACGAGGTCGAAGATCCGGCGATCGAGCTCACGGACCGACTTGGCGACTTCTTCGTTCCGCAGCGCCCATTCCCTGATCGCGGCCTCGACCGACCAGTTGCGTTCGACCAGCATCCCGGCCATCTGCTCGAGTCGCTGGTCGGCGGGGATGTTCTCGATGTCGGCCAGGCCGCGCAGGGACTCGACCTGAGTAGTCTTCCAGTGGTCGGCGAGCGCGTTCATCAGTGCGTTGATGTCCTCGAAGTGCCAGTAGAAACTGCCCTTCGTCACGTGGAGTTCTTCGCACAGGCGGCTGATCTTGACCTCACCCACACCTTCACGGATGAGGAGGTCGAGTGCCGCGTCCAGCCAGTCCTGCATCGACAGCCGTGAGCTCGTGTCCCGCTTCGATCGAGTGGCCAATTATCGCGCCACGCAATCGGATCCAGCAGGGATGTCTCGATTCGGGCGCATGAATCCGATCATACGTCGGACGATCGGCGGGCATCTTCGCCCATACCCTGCAGTAGGGTAGTGTGACGGCCGCCTCAATCGGGGCGGATCGGAGGCCGGGTGAATTTGGGTAAGCAGATCGATCGCCGCACCGCATTGCGGGGTGCGGCCGTCGCGGCCGCAGCGGGCTTCGTTGCGACCCGCACAGGCGTTGCCGGTGCGGCGCCGCCAATCCCGGATCCTCCATTCGACAGCCCGCTCCTTTTTCATTCGCCGCCGATGCGCAAGTTTGTCGACGACATGCCGCGTCCGCCGGTGATCAGTGGCAGTGAACTGCATCTGACAGCGAAAACCACGAGCACGAACTTCCATGGCGATCTGCCTGCTTCTCCGGCGTTCGGGTTCAACGACATGTCGTACCTGGGGCCGACGATCGAAGCGCATGTTGATCAACCGGGACTCGTCACGCTCACCAACGCCATTGACGGACATCCGTTCGGCGCCGACCTGGATACCTCGATACACGGGGTCGCGGAGTCGTGGCGGACGCATCCGCCCACCAATCTGCATCTTCACGGTGGTGTCAGTGCGCCCGACAGCGACGGCCACCCGCAGCGACTCCTGTTGCCGGGCGGTGGCACGGCGACCCACTTCTTTCCGCATCGGCAGGAGGCCGGTCATCTCTGGTACCACGACCACGCCATGGGCATCACGCGCGCCAACATCACCGCCGGCCTGGCGGGCATGTACTTCCTGCGCGACGACCACGACACCGGTCGGGAGGGCAATCCGCTGACATTGCCTGCCGTTGACTACGAGATGCCGTTGATTCTGCAGGAGAAGTTGTTCTCTGCCGACGGGCATCAGAGTCTTCGTTCGACTTTGTTTGTGCCGGAAGGTGGTTGGGAGGGCGGTGCGGTCGGCGACGTCGGTCTGGTCAATGGCAAGGCCTGGCCGCAGCTGAAGGTCGATCGTGGGCTCTATCGTTTCCGGCTCATCAATGCCGCATCCTTCAGTGTGTGGAATCTGTTCTTCTCCAACCGGATGCAGTTCTGGGTCATCGGCAACGAACACGGTTTGTTGGGAGCTCCGGAACCTGTCCGCTCGATCAAAGTCGCCCCGGCCGAACGCTATGACCTGTTGGTCGACTTCTCCGGAATGTCCGCCGGCGAAACAGTGGAGCTCTGCAACGACGAGGCGCCGCCGTTCCAGGCCAAGATCCTGGGCGCAGTGGCGATGCCCGTGTTCTGCCGTTTCAAGTCCACTGGCGGGGCGGGTTTCACCAAGCCGGTTCCGACCGAACTGCGTGGTGGGTATGGCCTGCCAGTGCCATTGCCGCCGTTGGCAAAACCGACGTTGGAACGCACTGTCACGGTGAGCCAGCCCTACGCACTCCGAAATCCACCTGCCATCATGTCGCTCAACAACCTTCGGTTCTCGGATCCTCAGATCGAGACGCCGAAGCAGGGGACCACCGAGATCTGGAACATCGTCAACATCACCGATGATCCGCATCCGATTCACATCCATCTGGTGACCGTTCGGATTCTGGGACGGACCCCGCTGCGGACCGTCGATTACCAGGCGGCACATCCACAACCGGCCATCGGCGTGAAGTGGACGCCCGATCCGACGAACTTCCTCGCAGGCCCGATGGTGGTGCCTGCGCGTTGGGAGGCCGGTTGGAAGGACACCGTTCGCGTTGATCCGGGAACCGTGACCAGGATCGTTGTCCGCTTCCCGACCGCAGAAGAACTGCAATTCGACCCCGATGCGATGTTCTCCTCCGACCCGACCACGTTGCCGGTGAACCTCCCGGCCGCGGCACCATCTGAGCCCGCGATCGTGGATCCGGTTGCCCCCGAAGCGCCTCCACATCATCAGCATGCGGATGAACACGGTGACACCCCGGAGATGCTGCAAGGCTATGTGTGGCACTGTCACCTCCTCGATCACGAAGATCACGACATGATGCTCAGGTTCCGGACGGTCGAGTAACCGCCGCAATCGCGGGGCGTCAGAATGGCGCCGGGGGAGTGTTCCTTTCCTGTTCTTCTCGGAGTCGGCGGTTCCGTTGGCGTTCTTGTTGGCGGCGTGCGTGTTTGGCAGCGGTACGTGGTTGCTGCCGGTTGTCTTGTTGCGGGCGCGGTGGCGACGGTGATGTTGGTGGCCGGCTGGGTGAGCCGCGTTGGTTGTCGAAGACGATGAGTCTGAGTGTGGGGAACAGGTCGTCGCCGGTCCAGCCTGGGCCGTGGTAGTTGCGGCCTTCGGGGGTGGTGAAGATCAGGCGCGGCCGCCCGGTGCGCGGGTCGGGGTATTGGTCGTCAAGCCAGTCGGAGTAGGTCTTGAGCAGGTGGTGAAAACGGCACAGTGTCTTCATCTCTGAGGGGTGCGTGCAGCCACCGGCGTTGGGTTCGTTGTGGTTGTACTCGCAGGTGTGGTCGAGATCAGCGCCCCAGGATTTTTTGTTGCAACCTGGCCACATGCAGTAGATGTCTCGGATGCGGATATAGCTGTCGAGCACCGCTGAGGGCCGATACTCGTCGCCGGGCTGGGTAGCTGGGAGTGGAACTGCCTGCAAGAACGGGGCTTCGGGGCTTTGGGGCATATCGGGGAAGTCCCCGAGTGCGGGGTTTTGCGGCGCCCGCATGTACACCGTGCGCCGGGGTTCGGCCGGTGGTGCCTGTGCGGGCGCGGGCTGTATTGGTTCGGGCTGAACCGGTTCGGGCTCGACCGGTTCAGGTTCGAGTGGTGCTGGTTCTGGCGACGATTGCGCAGGTTCTGGTTGCGGTTCGGCAGAAGTCGGTTCGGCGGGTTGGAACGCGTTGCCCATCGGCCGGGTGATGGTCTCTGGGCGGGCTGCGATGTCGCGAACGTGATCGCCGGAGATGACACCGTGTCCGTCCATGAATCCGGGGTTGGTTGCGGTTCCTTCGAGGGTCGGCTGGTCGGTGATCACGTGCAGCACGATCTTCACATCAACACCCGATATGAC